>NZ_CP178353.1:0-2990647 GCF_051246315.1 Butyricicoccus porcorum | reverse complement strand
CTTTTACATAAAAGAAATAAAGGTATAGGGGCATGATATTGTTTGCCATAATAGCTTTTTTAATAATGGAATGGTATAATCAGAGTAGTAAATCAAAGTACGAGGGAGAAATATTATGGAGCAAGTTGCAAAATGTAAATCTTTAGTAGCTATTTTCAGAGATGATAAAAAAATGTTAGATGGCCCACATGAGGTTGGCTTTGATATAGAAAAAGACAAGGTTTTTCATATTGATGTAGAACAATGCGGAATCAGAAAAATTTCATTAACTTCAGATGTGGATGTTTCTGTATTTGATTTATATGCATTATTTTCACGCATTGAAAGGTTGTTAATGCTGTTTGATGGGGCTTTTATTTCTTTATCAGAAATTCAATTATCTAAGTCTGATACTGTTAATGAAAAGATTTTACATTCATGTGAAGAACATTTTATGAAGGGGCGTTTATCTTATTTCATGTCTGCTGATTTTTGTAACTACAGTATAGAGAAAATGCTTGGATTTGACTCTATCATTACAGCGGATTTGTATTGTAAATGGGAAAATTTGCTTGATGAATTAGATGTGGTGCATCAAATGTATCTCTATTCTTTAAGTAATAGTGGAATGACGGTAGATATTAAGTGTGCATTTTTGATTGAATTAGCAGAGCCACTTGTTGAAATCGTAAAAAAGCATACTAATTTTTATGCTTCATTAACACCAGGGGCTCGTGGGACATCTCTTAAAAACTGTTTGGATGCATTGATTACGAAATATGGTGTAGATATTTTCGAAAGGGAATTGTCAAATGACTATGAAAAGTTTTTATCAGCGTTGGTCAATAGTAGAGTTCGAATAATGCATATTAAGCGTGAACAGAAGGGTGTGTATTTTAATGGGGCGGAATCAGTTTTATATGCTTTGAAAATGAGCTTATTATATCGAAGAATAATGTTTGAAGTATTAGGTATAGATGAAGTGAATTACAGAGATAACTTAAAAAAGTGCGTTTCAAGATTGGATAAATGGAATGATACTTTGGATAATTTTTTGATAAAGTTATCTAAATAAAGATTGATTTGAGCCTTATAAGGACAATGTGAGATAAAATGATGAATGGAGAAAATAAACGATGAAATGTATTTATTGTAATTCAGAAGCAGAACTAACATCATCTGACATTATAACTTATGCAATTACAGGAGCAAAGCTAACCAAATCCTTTGTTTGTAAAACACATAATGCATTTACAAATGATAATTATGAGAAAAAATTTGTAGCTGATTTGGATTTTTTCAGAAATCATTTAGGTCTTACGACTCGTGACGGAAAACCAATTCAGTATAAGGCAGATATATCAGTTGATGGAACAGAGCTACACAATGTTAAAATCAGTAATAGAGAGTCTCTATATGCACCTAAAGAGGTTGTTGCAGGATTTGATGATAGTGGCAATAAAATTTTAATGGCGCCTATGGAAAAATTAGAAAAAATCAGCAAAGGTAAAGCCTCTGCGGTTGATATAAGCGATGTAACATTGCATAAAACTATTACGGCAGACAGTTTTCTGGGATTTCATGCAGTTCACAGTATTGCTAAAATGGCGTATGAATGGTATTGCTATGTTAACAATATCGAAGAATTTAAGGCAGAGTACAAAGATATTGTAGATTATATATTAGGAAATAATGATGGTGATTTCGTTGATATTATAATTGATGGGAACTATTATCATGCGATTGACCAATTATCTGAAATAGGAACAAATGCTTTCTTTCAATACGATGATGTTGATGGGTATAGATATGTTGTGTTTGATTTTTGGAAAACGATTGCGTATAGAGTAAGAATTTGCAAATTGCCTCATGGAGCAACAATTGATACAAAGGCTTTTATTTTTGAACTATATCTGTATCATATAGACGAAAGTAAATCAAAGACTGTATTTGGTGCGTATTCTCTTGACAGTAAAAGAAAGACTGCGTTTGTCACAATTAAGCCGAAAAATGTTACTATTGATTTATGGAGAAACTTCGTAAAGCGTATCGAAAAGATAATGTCAACTATGGTTTTGTCGGTACATACTTTGAAAAGAGAAGTAGATGAACTTTCTTCTAAGTTGAAGAAGTATGATGCAGGAATAATAGATGTAGCTCGGCTGTTGGGATTTGAAGAAAATAACGTTGTTACTACGATTGAAATAATTAGCCAGTTGCACTTAAATAAAGACAAATATGATGTGACGAAATCATTTAATCAAAATTTGCCTATAATCTTAAATTTAGATAGCGATACCATAGCAAGAACACAGGAAGATAAAATGGAATTTATAAAATCTTTAGTGGCAATGGATAAAGAAAATAAGTTGTCTGAATATATATGGAACGGAATACATGTATTTAATGAGATATATGAGAATGAAATGAAGTTGACAAAATAGAATGTTTTTTACATAGCCGAGTGGTTTTCATTTAACGAAAGCCCCTCGGTTTTTTCTATTTCTGGAGGTGATTTTATCCATTGAGAACTAACCGACCCTATGTGCAGATTGACCCAGATGTGCTTGAACGGGTACGCCAGATTGACCTGTTATCCTATCTGCGTGAGTTTGAGCCGAGCAATCTTGTTAAGGTCAAAGGCGCAAGCAATGTGTACTGTACCGCAGAACACGACAGCTTGAAGATTTCCAACGGCAAATGGTATTGGTGGTCGAGAGGTTTCGGCGGCTATTCTGCCCTCGATTATCTCATCAAGGTCAAGGAATATGACTTTGTGGAAGCCGTGGAAATTCTCACGGGACAGACGATGGCGGACTGGAAGCCACCCCCTGCTCCCAAGAAAGATGAACCGAAAGTCCTACTCCTGCCGCCAAAGAATAAGGATTGTAACCGAGTGATACAGTATCTTTTCGGGCGTGGTATTGACTATCAGCTCATACAGGAGTGTATCGCAGACGGCACGGTTTATGAGAGTGCCAACCACCACAATGCTGTTTTTATCGGCAAAGATGAAAGCGGAACACCGAAATATGCCGCTCTGCGAAGCACTCTCGGCAGCACTTTCAAGCAGGACGCATCGGGCAGCGACAAGCGGTATTCGTTCCGACTTCTGGCAAGAGAGCCAACGGATACCGTGCATTTATTTGAAGCCGCCATTGATTTACTGTCCTATTCCACTTATCTGAAATGCGAGGGCAAGGACTACAAATCGGAAAGTCTGCTTTCTCTTTCGGGTGTGTATCAGCCCAAGAAAGAGATGAAGGACAGCAAAATCCCCATAGCCCTCACAACTTTTTTGAGTGCCAATCCACAAATTAAAACCATTGTTCTGCATCTGGATAATGACAATGTAGGCAGGCTTTGTACTGCTACTTTGAAAGAACTGTTGCAGAAAGACTACAAAATCGTTGATGATCCACCGCCTGTCGGCAAGGACTTCAACGATTTTTTGTTGTCCTATCTGGGAATTGCAAGACCAAAGCCTGCCCGTGAAAGGAGTGATGTCCGTTGATTGTGTAGCAGTTTTTTCCCAGAAAGATACCGAAACCAAATCAAAATTTAATGCTGAAAGCGAGGAATGAACCATTGAAAAAGTATGATGTAACCCTTACTGCCCATTACCAAAAGAATGTTTCCGTCTATGCAGAAAGCCCCGAACAGGCAAAGGAAAAGACAAAAATTGTCCTGTTCGACACAGACCTTATCGACTTTACCGATGATGATTTTGTCTGCGGAGAAGCCGATATTACCGAGCAGAGCGAGGACGGTCTTGACGGTGCGGGCGAGAATACACTACAGGAAAATGAGGATTGTTCGGACTGTCCGTACTTCTGCCCCGTGTGCGGTGAGTGTATGTATGAGGACGACTGCGAAGAATGAGATGTCTTACCAAGCACTGAATTTGGTTAGCCAAATTCGCTTGTTAGGGGTCAGCCCCTAATACCCCGTGAGAACAGAAAGGAGTTCAAGAATGAGTGAGTTCTTATTTTTCATTATCGGCACAATGCTTGGCGGTCTGTTCGGTGTTGTGTGTATGTGCTGCTTGCAGATAAACAGACTTTCCGAGAGAAAGGAAGTGGACAATGCGAAAAAGAAATGTGCAGATACTTTTCCGTCTGACTGAGGAGGAAGCCGAACACCTTAATGAGCTTGTGCGGAAATCGGGTCGCTCAAAAGAAGCCTTTTTAAGAGAAATGGTAAGGGGCTATCAGCTCTGCGAGAAGCCCGACCCAGAGTTCTATAAAATGATGCGTGAGCTGTCCGCCATTGGCAACCGTATCAATCAGCTTGCGGTTAAGGCAAACGCCCTCGGTTTTGTGGATACCCCGATGCTCTGTGAGGAAGCAAGGAAATGGCACGAGTTTCAGATTGACATTCGCAAAAGGTATCTGCTCCCACGCAGGTCATCGTAATGGCGGTCTGCGAGATATGGGATGTGCGTGGCAGGCTCGACCACCCAATTGACTATGCCGAAAATCCCGAAAAGACCGCCAACCCGAAATATTCCGAAGCCGACCTGCAGGCGATGGTCGATGTAATGGAGTACGCTACTAATAAGGATAAGACCGAGCAGCGTTTCTTTGTCACAGGCGTAAACTGTGACCCGACCACCGCCAGAGATGAAATGATGATTACCAAAGCGGGGTGGAGCGATACGAGCGAGATTGTCTGTTACCACGGCTTTCAGAGCTTCAAGCACGGTGAGGTTACGCCAGAGCAGGCTCACGAAGTCGGCGTTAAACTTGCCGAGCGAATGTGGGGTGACAGATTTCAAGTCATCGTTGCCACCCACCTGAATACCGACTGCCTGCATAATCACTTTGTCGTGAACTCTGTTTCTTTTGCGGACGGTATGCACTACCACGACAACAAAGCAAATCTGCGGTTGCTCCGTCAGCGCTCCGATGAGCTTTGCCGTGAGTATGCCCTGTCCGTCATCGAACACCCAAGCGGCAAGAAAAAGCCTTATGCCCTTTACCAAGCCGAAAAGCAGGGGCGACCCACGAGGGATAATGTTGCCAGACAGGCGGTGGACGAAGCTATCAGCAAATCATTTACGCTGAAAGACTTTGACCGCCAGTTGGCAGAAATGGGCTACCGCATAAACTTTGACCCCAACCGTAAGTATTGGACGATTATCGGCGAGGGCTGGCAAAGACCCAAGCGGCTTTATAAGCTCGGAGAGGAATATACCAATGACAGGATTATGGAGCGTATCAGCGAAAATTCCTATGCGGTCAAATTCCAGAGCTTCTCAGAGCCACAGCCACAGGTCAAGGTCTATCGGGTCAAAGGCTCATTGAAGAATGCCAAGAAAATCGACGGCTTGCGTGGGCTGTATCTCCATTACTGCTACAAGCTCGGTATCCTGCCGAAAGGCAGAAAACAAAATTATGCACGGCTTCATTATCTCTTAAAGGATGACCTTATGAAGATGGAAGCCATCACACAGGAAACAAGGCTGCTTTGCCGCAATCACATTGATACGGCGGAGCAGCTTTGTTCATATAAAGGCTCTCTGGAAACGGAGATGTCTGCCCTGCTTCAGAAGCGAAAGGAGCTTTACTCCAAATCCCGCAGGATAAGCGGCGAAGAAAAGGAAGCGGTCAAGGCAGAGATTTCCGATATTTCGGGGCGGCTGAAAGTTATCCGAAAGGATGTCAGACTGTGCGAGGGCATTTCCGCCCGTAGTGATACCCTCAAGGAAAAATTGCAGACGATATGGGCAGACGAAAACGAACAGCAAAGAAAGGAGCTGATGAAGAATGAACACAGGCGGCGAAGCGGCAGAACAAATCGTCCGAATGAGCTTGGAGGGCTTTGAGGTCGCTGCCAAAATCACAGGTGCAGGTGCGAAGAACATCGCTATCCTGTTGTATTCCATTCTCAAAGAAGAAAAGAAAACCAAAGGCAAAGCAAGGCTGACGAGTATGCTCCGTTCTGGTAAGGAACTGAAAGTCTTTACCGTCAAAAGCGGCGACTTAAAGAAGTTCACGCAGGAAGCGAAAAAATACGGTGTGCTTTACTGCGTCCTCACGGACAGGAAAAACAAAGACCCCAATGCGGAGGTCGATGTCATCGCCCGTGCCGAGGACGCATCGAAAATCAGCCGTATTGTGGAACGCTTTAATCTTGCTTCGGTGGATACCGCCTCTATTGTGACGGAAGCCGAGAAATCCAAAGATGCAAAGGATGGTCAGCCAGAACCAGATATTGGTGTGCAGGAAAAGGCGGAGAAAGACAAGCTGCTTGACGAGCTTATGGGCAAGCCTGTCCAGAAGGAGGAAAACGCCCCAAACCCCTCGGTGGCAAAGACAAAAAAATCCCCTCAGTCCGAGCCTACCTCAGAGCAGCCAAAGAAGTCCGCAGAGGGGGCTACTATGACTAAGGAAAAACCTTCTGTCAGAGAGGAACTGCGGAAAATCAAGGAGAGCCGCAAGGGGCAGGAAGCAGAGATTGGCACTTCCGCCCTGGACAAAAGCGGAGCTTCCGACAGGGCGAAAAGTGCTAACGGGAAAACTGAGCATAAACAGCCCCAGAGAAAGAAAAAGAAACCAAAATCCAAAGAAACGAGGTAAACAGCTATGAGTATTTACGATGTATTCAGCGGCGGCAACAGACCTTTTGATAAAGAGGAATGGGCTGCCGCAAAGCAGGCACAGCGGAAAGAAGCCTATGAGCTGATTGACAATACCTGCTCTGAAATGATGGCGAGCGGCGACAGCTTCCGTCAGTATCTTGATGTGCAGGGTCGCTTTGACCGCTACTCCGTGGCTAACGCTATTCTGGTATCAGCACAGATGCCCGAAGCAACGCAGCTTAAAGAGTACAACAAATGGAAAGCGAGCCGTGTCTATGTGAACAAGGACGCACAGAAAATCATTATCCTTGAGCCGAGCAAGGAATACACCCGTGAGGACGGGACAAAGGGCGTCTCCTACAATGCCAAAGTGGTTTATGACATTTCCGAAACCTCGGCAAAGGACAGGCAGCAGGAACAGGAGCCGAAATCCATGCGTGAGCTTGTGTCGGCTCTGATTGATGCAAGCCCTGTACCCTGTGTCCCTGTCGATGAGCTTGAACTGCCTGCCTATTATGACAGCTCTCAGCAGACCATTTTTGTCAAGAAGGGGCTTTCCGAGGAAGTGCTGTTCGTGAGTATGGCAAAAGAAGTGTCGGCGGCGGTTTATGACTTTAAGTACAACGAGAGCCGTGATGCTTCCGATTTCAAATCCTTCTGCGTTGGCTATATGGTAAGCTCCCGTTACGGCGTGGATACCAGAGGTTTTGACTTTTCCAGACTCCCCAGAGAGTATGCGGAAATGGATACGCAGGCGTTCAAGGGAGAACTTGGCACGATGCGTGATGTTCTGGGCGAAATCCAGAGCGATATGTATAAGAGTATGGAGAAGAACAAGCCTGCAAAGAACAAAGAGCAGGAACGCTAATCGGAGGTGCAGACTATGAGAGAAGAACGATACCATATCGCACTTGACAAGTACGATAAGAATATCGTCATCAACGCCTTAAACACCCTGCGTACACGGCAGTTACAGGAGGAACGCCCCACCGAGCCTGTTGACGAGCTGATAAGCAAGGTGGCACACGCTCCGACAAAAAAGGTTAAGGTCGTGCATTGCAGGTGCAATGAGGAACGATGACAAGAAAACGAGCCTAATCCTTTCTATCTGCGGCATACTTCCTGTCGTATGGCTTGCCCTGCTGACAGCACCCTATGTCAGCGGCGGTCTTGTAGAGATTATCCGAGGTCTGCCTGTGGCGATGGGCAATCCATTTGAAATAACGATGTGTGAGGACAGCGTAAAGACTGTCCTTATTTTTTTACTTGCCTACGCTATGGGCATCGGCGTTTATTTCTCTACACGCAGGAACTACCGCAGGCGTGAGGAACACGGCTCTGCGAAATGGGGCAACGCAGGTGTTTTGAATAAGAAGTATCGAGATAAAGACCCGTCAGCCAATAAGCTCTTGACCCAGAATGTCCGTATCGGGTTGGACGGGAAAAAGCACCGCAGGAATCTGAACATTTTAGTCTGCGGAGGCTCTGGTGCGGGTAAAACGAGGTTTTTCTGCAAGCCAAATGCTATGCAGTGCAACACATCTTTTGTAATACTCGACCCAAAGGGCGAAATCGTCCGTGACATCGGCGGTCTGTTGGAAAATAAAGGCTATGAGGTGCGTGTACTTGACCTTATCAATATGCACCGCAGCCATTGTTACAATCCCTTTGTCTATCTGCGGAACGATAACGATGTTCAGAGGTTGGTAACAAACTTGTTTAAGGCGACCACGCCGAAAGGCTCACAGTCGCAAGACCCGTTCTGGGATACGGCGGCGAGTATGCTGCTTATGGCTCTGGTGTTCTATCTGAAATATGAAGCACCGCCAGACGAGCAGAATTTCCCGATGGTTATGGAGCTGCTCCGTGCAGGCGAAGTCCGAGAGGACGATGACAGCTATGTAAGCCCTCTGGACGAGCTGTTTGACCGTCTGGAAATGGTAAACCCAGAGCATATCGCCCTTAAGTATTACAGGGATTACCACAGTGGTAGTGCAAAGACCTTAAAGAGTATCCAGATAACCCTTGCCGCAAGGCTTGAAAAATTCAATCTGGAGAGCCTTGCAGGGCTGACCGCCACCGATGAGCTTGACCTGCCAAGTCTGGGCGAAAGGAAAGTCGCTTTGTTTGCTCTGATACCAGACAACGACACGAGCTTTAACTTCCTTGTCAGTATCCTTTATACCCAGCTCTTTCAACAGCTTTTTTATTTGGCAGACCACAAGTACGGCGGAAGCCTGCCCGTGAATTGCCATTTCATAATGGACGAATTTGCGAATGTTTCATTGCCTGATGACTTTGATAAAATCCTGTCCGTTATGCGTTCCAGAGGGGTATCGGTATCCATTATCCTGCAAAATCTGGCACAGCTCAAAGCCCTTTTTGAAAAGCAATGGGAAAGCATTGTCGGCAACTGCGATGAGTTTCTGTATCTGGGCGGCAACGAGCAAAGCACCCACAAATATGTGTCAGAGCTTTTGGGCAAGGAAACCATTGATACCAACACCTATGGGAAAAGCTCTGGGCGGAGTGGTAACTATTCAACAAATTATCAGATTTCGGGGCGTGAGCTGATGACCCCAGACGAAGTGCGTATGCTTGATAACCGTTACGCACTTCTTTTTGTGCGTGGAGAACGCCCCGTTTTGGATTTTAAGTATGACATCTTGAAGCACCCGAATGTGAAGCTGACGGCTGACGGAGGGCAACCGCCGTATATCCACGGAGAGCCTACGCAGGTTGTCGCAACCCTTGTGTTTGACAGTGATATTCCAGATAACGCCGTGAGCGTGAAAGCTGTCAGCACTTCCTATGAGCTTCTGTCCGATGAGGACTTGGAAGAAATATTCAATTTATAAGGAGGATTTACCCTATGAAACTTTTTAAGAAGAACGAGAACAAGAAAACCACGAAGCTGCCGATGACTGGAAAGGTTAAGAAAGGCTTCCGCTATTACTGTATGGCTGTTATGGCAATGACCTTTGTGCTTGGTACTTCCGTAACCGCCTTTGCTGCCAATGACCCTATTCAGGTAGTCAACAATCTGTCCGATTTCATTTTCGGTCTGGTGAGGGCTGTCGGTATGATTATGCTCGGCTTCGGTATCGTGCAGATTGGTCTTTCCCTCAAATCCCACGACCCGTCCCAGAGAGCTAACGGCTTTTTGACCCTTGCAGGCGGCGTTGTCATTACCTTCGCAAAGGAAATCTTGACTCTTATCACAGGCTAAGATAACAGACTGACACAAAAAGATAACGGGAGCAGATCCGCCGAGTGCGGAACTCGCTCCCGTTATCTAATATCATCAAGGAGGTGGTCAAATGTCTGATAACTGGGTGGTACAGAATTTAGAGAACGCCCTAAACACTTGGAATGAGAAATTAGCCGAGATATGGCAGCTCATTACCCAATCCCCAGAGAACTTTAAGGGCGGCACGATATGGAATGTCATCGTGGATATTCACGGTGCGGTGCAGGCTATCGGACTTGCCTTGCTCGTGCTGTTCTTTGTCGTGGGTGTAATGCGTACCTGCGGAAATTTTGCAGAAATCAAGCGACCAGAGCAGGCGTTGAAGCTGTTTATCCGCTTTGCCATTGCCAAAGGTGCGGTGACCTACGGTTTAGAACTGATGATGGCTCTGTTTAAGATTGTGCAGGGTATGATTTCCACGATTATGAATGCCGCAGGCTTTGGCTCGGTACAGCAGACGGTGTTGCCGCAGGAAATCGTGACAGCAGTTGAAGACTGCGGATTTTTTGAGAGTATCCCGCTATGGGCGGTCACGCTGATAGGCGGACTGTTTATTACGGTGCTGTCATTCATAATGATTATGTCGGTATACGGCAGGTTTTTCAAGCTGTATATCTATACTGCCATAGCACCCGTACCCCTTTCCGCTTTTGCGGGAGAGCCGAGCCAAAGCGTCGGCAAGAGCTTCATTAAGAGCTATGCCGCTGTATGCCTTGAAGGTGCGGTTATCGTGCTTGCCTGCATTATCTTTTCCCTATTTGCTTCTTCTCCGCCTGTGGTCAATCCCGATGCGGCGGCGGTTACAATGGTATGGAGCTATATCGGAGAGCTTGTGTTCAATATGCTCGTCCTTGTCGGTGCGGTCAAAATGGCAGACCGTGTTGTAAGAGAAATGATGGGCTTGTAAGGGAGGTGCTATGATTGGAAGTCAAGATAAATAAGGAAATCCGTAATTATACGGAGAGTATGTTTTTTGGACTGTCCCTCAGACAGTTCATTTTTTCTGTCCTTGCCTGCGGCGTGGCGGTGGGTTTGTATTTTCTTCTCCGTCCACGGTTTGGAACGGAAACGCTCAGTTGGGTTTGTATCTTAGGTGCATTCCCCTTTGCGGCTATGGGCTTTATCAAATACAACGGTATGACCGCAGAGCAGTTTGTCTGGGCGTGGATTAAATCGGAATTTCTGATGCCGAAAAAGCTGATGTTCCTGCCAGATAATCTCTATTACGAAACGATGAAGCCGACTATTGAAGCCTATGAAAAAGGATTGGCGACAGTACGGAAAAAGCAGAAAGGCAGGACACCGAAACCAAAGAAATCGAAAAAGAAAAAAGCGAAACACAGCAAGGAGGTAAACAATGCTGAGAACTCTTAAAAATCTGTTCAAGCAGGACAGGGAAAAGTTTGTTGTGCCGAAGTCGGTACAGAATGTTATCCCGATTAAGACAATCTGGGAGGACGGCATATTCCTTGTCGGCAGGAACAAGTACGCAAAGACCTTTAAGTTTGAGGATATAAACTATGCCGTGGCAAGCCGTGAGGATAAGGAAACGATGTTCCTTGAATACTCGGAGCTTCTTAATTCCCTTGACAGCGGTGCGACCACGAAAATCACTATCAACAACCGTCGCTTGAATAAAGCTGATTTTGAACAGACCATTTTAATCCCAATGGCTGATGACGGTTTAGATAAGTACCGCAAGGAATACAACAAAATGCTTCTGGATAAGGCGACAGGGGCTAATTCCATCGTACAGGATAAGTATGTAACCGTATCTGTCTGCAAGAAGAATATCGAGGAAGCCCGAAACTACTTCGCCCGTGTGGGTGCTGACCTTATCGCCCACTTTAACCGTCTGGGGTCGAAGTGTGTGGAACTGGACGCAGGCGACAAGCTGCGTATCTTCCACGACTTCTACCGTACGGGAGAAGAAACAGCGTTCCACTTCGATATTACCCAGACGATGCGGAAAGGTCACGATTTCAAGGATTTTATCTGTCCTGATACCTTTGAATTTGAGAGCGACTGCTTCAGAATGGGTGACAGATATGGGCGTGTGATTTTTCTCAGAGAGTATGCGGCATATATCAAGGACAGTATGGTGGCGGAGCTTTGTGAGCTGAACAGGAATATGATGCTGTCCGTTGATATTATCCCCGTTCCCACAGATGAAGCCGTGCGGGAGGTGGAAAACCGTCTGCTTGGTGTGGAAACCAATATCACGAATTGGCAGAGGAAGCAGAACCAGAACAACAATTTTTCTGCCGTTATCCCCTATGATTTGGAACAGCAGCGAAAAGAAAGCAAGGAATTTCTGGACGATTTGACAACCCGTGACCAGAGAATGATGTTTGCCGTGCTAACGATGGTGCATACGGCAGATTCCAAAGAGCAGCTCGACAATGATACAGAAGCTCTCTTGACTACCGCAAGAAAGCATTTGTGCCAGTTTGCGGTGCTGAAATATCAGCAGATGGACGGATTGAATACAGCCCTGCCATTTGGTGTACGGAAGATAGATGCCCTGCGTACCCTCACAACAGAGAGCCTTGCAGTGTTTATCCCGTTCCGTGTGCAGGAAATTTACCACGAAAACGGTGTGTATTACGGTCAGAATGTCATCAGCAAAAATATGATTATCGCCAACCGCAGGCAGCTCCTTAATGGCAATTCCTTTATTCTCGGTGTGTCGGGTGCAGGAAAATCCTTTACCGCAAAGGAAGAAATGACGAATATCATTCTGACCGACCCTAATGCCGATATAATCATCATTGACCCAGAGCGTGAATATTCCCCGCTTGTGAAAGCAATGCAGGGAGAGGTCATTCATATCTCTGCGACAAGTGAAAATCACATCAATGCTATGGATATGAACTCCGATTACGGTGATGGTGCAAACCCCGTCATTCTGAAATCGGAGTTTATTTTATCCCTTTGCGAACAGCTCATCGGCGGCACGAACTTGGGAGCAAAGCAGAAATCTATCATTGACCGCTGTACGGCAAGCGTCTACCGCTACTATCAGCAGGGCAACTATATGGGAACGCCGCCCACCTTGCAGGACTTCCGTGAGGAACTGTTAAAACAGAATGAGCCAGAAGCACAGGAAATTGCCCTTGCGATTGAGTTGTTTACGGACGGGTCGCTTAATACCTTTGCAAAGCACACGAATGTTGATACTCACAGCCGTCTTATCTGCTATGACATTCTGGATTTGGGTAAACAGTTACAGCCTATCGGTATGCTCGTCGTGCTTGACAGCATCTTAAACCGTATCACCCAGAACAGGGCGAAAGGCAGAAACACCTTTATTTTTATTGATGAAATCTATCTGCTCTTTCAGCACGAATACTCTGCAAACTTCCTCTTTACCCTCTGGAAGCGTGTGCGTAAATACGGTGCGTACTGTACGGGTATTACGCAGAATGTGGACGACCTTTTGCAGAGCCATACCGCAAGGACGATGCTTGCCAACAGCGAATTTATCATTATGCTTAACCAAGCATCTACGGACAGACTTGAGCTTGCCAAGCTCCTTAATATCTCCGACCTTCAGATGAGCTATATCACGAATGTCGGTGCAGGACAGGGATTACTCAAAGTTGGCAGCTCTCTTGTACCATTTGTAAACAAGTTTCCACGCAATACCGAGCTTTACAAGTTGATGACGACCAAGTTCGGTGAGGTCTAAGAAAGGAGGTCTTTTATGGCTGATATTAAATTCCGTGATACGGCTCACCGTGATTTCTTTCTGGAAAATATAATGAAATGCAGAGTGAACGACTGTTATCACAGGGCATTTTTCTATGTGATGGGTATCGCTTCGGAAACGAGGGCGAACATTAACCAGATGTTCAATTTCAAGGAGGACTGCATCGAGCCAGAGGGTATGCACGGCGGCTGGCAGACAAGCGGAACAGTTAAGGTCTGCCATCTTGCTTTTAACCTTTGGAACGGGTATGCAGAGGAAGGGCGGGAACGGTATTTCACGCCAGAGGAGTTGTTCTGCTGTGAGTTTGCTCCCTACTTTATGGAGGGTATTAAGGTCAGATACCCCGAATATTGCAGGGAGCTTCCTGCTCCCAGAAAACAGACGGAAATTTCAAGATAAGAAAGGAAAAGCCTATGAAGAATTATAAATCTATTATCTGTGTTGCCGCCGCCGTGTGCCTGTTAGGTACGGCGGCTTTTTGCGGCTTCCGTATTTACCATCACTATGCACAGGTGGACGAACAGACGGAAGCCTTTGAGGAGATTGCCGAAATGGTAGAGCAGGCTCCCACGGAGGAAACCGTGCCAGACGATGCCCCTGTCAGCGAGGGAAAAGATGTGCTTGCCAAGTATCAGGAATTGTATTTACAGAATGAGGATATGGTCGGTTGGATTTCCATAGCCGGCACGACAATCAATTATCCTGTGATGCAGAGCAGGAACAATCCGAATTTTTATCTGAAGCACAATTTTGAAAAAGAGTACAGTGACTTAGGTACGCCTTATGTGCAGGAGAATTGTGATATTGCCGAAAGTGACAATCTGGTTATCTACGGTCATCACATCAAGGGCGGTAAGATGTTTGGAGCGTTGGAGGATTACAAGTCCAAGAGCTTCTATGAGGAACACAAGAATATTCAGTTTGATACCCTCACAGAGCAGGCAGAGTATGAAATCGTCGCTGTATTTAAGACTGTGGCGTACAGCTCTGAGGGCTTCCGATACTACGACTTTGTTGATGCGGAGAATGAGGAAGATTTTAATTCCTATGTCGGGAAGTGCAAGGAGCTTGCTTTGTATGATACAAGTGTGACCGCTGAATACGGCGACAGGCTCATTACCCTTTCCACCTGCGAATACTCCGCACAGAACGGCAGACTCGTTGTAGTGGCAAAAAAGGTCGGCTGATTTGAACGCAAATCCTCTGGGAAAGGAGGTTTTTTATGGCTGATATTAAAACCAGAGATGCGGTCAAAGGCACGATAAAGACCATAGATAAAGCCGCCATAGCCAGTGAGCGTATGAAGTCTGCCTATGTGGGGATAAAGGAACGGGCAGAACAGGGATATTACGCTGATGAAAACTCTGCCACTGAGTATGCTGCTGACAGGATTTCTTATGCAGCAGACCGTGTAAAGGATGAAGGTATCCACCAGTTCAATAAGCAGGGGCAAAAGGCAGTCAAGACAACGCAGGAGAATATCGGTAAGGCAAAAGATAAAATAAGCGATTTCAAGCAAAGTCGGGCTGTCAAAGCCGCAGAACAGAAAGCAGCACAGAATATGTCAGAACAACACGGCTTGCAGATCCGTCACGGGGCTGCAAGCCGTTTCTCTGCCCCCGATGTTTCCCAGACAGCAAAATCGCAGTTGATAAAGACCCGACAGCAGGGGCAAAAAATGATTAAGACCACAGCTCGAAATGCAGAAAAAGCGGTGAAAACAACTGCTAAGGGAACAGTCAAGACTACCGAAAAGGGAATTAAAACCGCACAGGCAACTTCTAAGGCGGCAATCAAAACGACGGAAACCTCGGTAAAAACGGCACAGGCAGCGGCGAAGGTTTCTGCGAAAACTGCCCAAAAGGCAGCACAGGCGGCAAAAGCCACCGCAAAGGCAACCGCCGAAGCCACCAAAGCGACGGTCAGAGCCACCATAGCTGCGGTCAAGGCGATTATTGCAGGAACAAAAGCTCTGATTTCTGCTATAATTGCAGGCGGTTGGATTGCAGTTGTGATTATTCTCATTGTTGTCCTGCTCGGCTGTGCTGTTTCCCTGTTTGGCGGCGGAAGCGGAAGCAACGCCTATACGCCTGTCAGTGCGGAGGTGGAAGCCTATGAGCCTTTGATACAGAAATATGCCAAACAATACGGCATTTCCGAATATGTGGAGCTTATCAAGGCGGTTATGATGCAGGAGTCTGGCGGGCGTGGACTTGACCCGATGCAGGCGGCGGAAGGCAGCTTTAACACAAGGTATCCACACGAGCCGAATGGGATTAAAGACCCAGAATATTCGATTGAGTGCGGTGTGCAGGAATTAAAGGCAGCCCTTATCTCTGCTGAGGTAGAAAACCCGATTGATATGGAGCATATCAAACTTGCCTTGCAGGGTTACAATTTCGGCAACGGCTATATTTCGTGGGCTAAGACCAACTATGGCGGCTATTCCTATGCCAATGCGGTGGAGTTTTCCACCATGCAGGCGGCACGGTTAGGTTGGGACAGCTATGGCGACACGCAGTATCCCGCCCATGTGCTGCGGTATTATCCATACGGGAGGGCGTTCACAAGCGGCGGTAACCAGGCGATTGTGGAGGTCGCTTTGACACAGCTCGGAAATGAGGGCGGTCAGCCTTATTGGAGTTGGTATGGCTTTGAAGGGCGTGTGGAATGGTGTGCCTGCTTTGTGTCTTGGTGTGCCGACCAATGCGGATATATTGAGAGCGGGATTATCCCGAAATTCGCAGGCTGCGTGGACGGTGCAAATTGGTTTAAGGGTAACGGGCAATGGCAAGACCGAAGTTATGAGCCGTCGGCAGGCGATATTATCTTTTTTGATTGGGAAGGCGACGGAGAAACCGACCATGTAGGCATTGTGGAGAAATGCGAAAACGGTGTCGTTTACACCGTGGAGGGTAACTCTGGCGACGCTTGCAGGCAAAATCAATATACGGTTGGAAGCAGCTCCATCTATGGCTACGGCGTTCCTGCCTATTAAAAATGGGCAAAAGAAAAACCAGAGGTTTATTCCTCTGGCTCTTTTGCCTTACATAGTCCGCTGACAGTTGCTTCAACTATGGACAGCTCTTTATCGTTTAGTTTGTCGAGTTCTGCGTCTAAGCGTCTGCGGACGGAACTTTTCTTGACCTCATTATCTGGGAATATGTATTCATCAACCGATACACCGAATATCGTTACAAGCTGAATGAACAGCTCCAGACTTGGCTTTTGCCCCTCATTTTCAATCGCTTGAAGATGCCTTGGGTCATAGTCAATGATACGAGAAAGCTCATCTCTGGTCATACCTTTTGCAGTTCTTGCTTTCTTGATTGCCTGTCCTATCGGTGTAAAATCGAAGTCAAAATCATTGTTTCTTGCGTCCATAAACTCACCACCTTGTATCAATATAATATTTCTATTATATTTTACAGAAATGAGAGTTCTTATTGAACGGTCTGAAATCCCTTGTAATAAGAGATATAATTTCTATATACAAGAGATAAAAGCTCATATATAAATACCGATGCACCTATAAACAGTGCATCGGCTCTGCTTTTATTCTTGTATTGGCAATGTGACTTTTACTGAAAAACCGCCATAGGAGCTATGCTCGATAATGGTTGTTCCGTCGTGTGCTGATATAATCTGTTTTACGATAAGAAGTCCTAAACCGTGGCGTTGCTCAGCTGTATTTTCGTCACAGACCATATAATGCGGAGCATTATTGAGCTTTTCTATTTGCTCGTCAGTAGTTCCAACGCCGTCATCAGAAATACCTACTGTGCATTTGCCGCTGTCAGCCGTAACGCTGACATAGATTTTACAGCCCTGTTCATTATGATTGATGCTGTTTTGAATGAGATTGCTAATCGCTCGCTTTAGTAAGTCCTTATCAGCATTTACAGGGCATATGGTTAAGGCTTCGTCTGTTTCCCATTCAATCGGATATTTGTCCTCAATATCCATGTTGATAAAATCAACAACTACCTGCCGAACAATAGCAATTAGATTTTGCTTTGCAGGATTTATCGGCTGCATATTGTACTCTAATTTGGACGCAAGATTAAGGTCATTGATTAAGTTCTGTATACGCTTACTTTGTCTTACAATGACTTCTGCCTTTTGTCGTTCTTCAGAAGTCAAAGTTGCATCGTCCTTTAGTTGACCTGCATACCCCATAACCATAGATAACGGAGTTCTGATGTCATGAGAAACTCCTGCAATCCAATTCGCTCTTGCAGTTTCCTTTTTCTTTAACTGTTGCCGCTGTTCCTGCAATATATTAGAAGTCCGATTGATATTGGCAGAAATATCAGAAAGCAGACCTTTTTCTGGAATATGAACAGGCTCTCCGATAGACAAATCTTGTATGCCTTTTGTAATTGGTTTTACAGGTTTTAAGAATTTCATATTTGCTACCACATAAATCAGCAGGATAACCGCAATATTAACAGCAAAAACAATGAAAACGATTTGTGGTAAGTGGGCAAAAAAGTTATAGTTCCAACTCGCACTTGTATGTTTCCAAAAGCTGTCTTTAGGATAGCCAAGAACGACAATGCCATTTTCTGTTTCGCCCGTGTAAGTAGGATACCCATCGAGATACCCGACAGATAAATCAGCTATATCAGACAATGAGTAACTAGCAGGTATTGTATCGGGAACATTTTCTGTTTTCCACACGATTTGCAGGGTATCGTTATCTACAACAAAGGCCCATATATTTTGTTCTTTTAACTGCGTGGAAACATCTTCCTGCAATGTATATCCGCTTTCGGATATTTGAAACGCCTTGCCTGTTTGTGTTGCCACATTATATGGCGAGTCAGCAACAGATGGCGATTGCCAAACCATAAGGAACGCTAATATAGCAAAATTAGCAAATACCAACAGCACGAAGCTCAACAAAAGAATACCCGTAAAACGCCATATAAGTTTAGGTAAATTGTTCATGTTATCTGCCCTCCACAATCAGCTTGTATCCCAATCCTTTTACTGTTATCAGTGAAACAGGTTGTGAAGGATTTTCCTCTATTTTTTCTCGGATACGGCGTATGTGTGCCATTAAAGAGTTTTCATATCCAAATGGATTTTCGCCCCAAGCCGCTTCACACAGAGCATCTATTGTTACAATCCGACCTGCATTGCGGTATAAAACAGCCAAAATGTCGTGCTCTTTTGCCGTTAGAGCGATATGCTCTCCGCCTTTGATTATCTCTGCACGGTCAAAATCAATTTCGCTGTTTTGCAATTTTACAAGAGGATTTTCGTCCTTATAGCTTCTTCGTAGAATAGCCATTATACGGAATGTTAGCTCCTTTGGTAAAAATGGTTTGACGACATAGTCATCAGCACCAAGACCAAACCCCTTGAATTTATCCTCGTCCTCTCCACGGGCTGTCAAAAATAATATTGGGTATTCGCCTTTCTGCTTTAACTGTTCCATTAAAGAAAAGCCGTTACCGTCTGGCAGCATTACATCAAGGATAGCAAATTCTGGTTGAAAATTGTCTGCTAAAACAAGTGCTTCTTTGACGGTTTTTGCGGTGGCAATATTGTTAAATCCTTCCTCATTCAGAATAGACACAACCATATCCAAAAGCTCCTGCTCGTCATCTACAAGCAACAGGCGTTTATCTTTCAAATATTCAAAATTCATACGGACACCTTCTTCCTAATTAAATATTATAGCATAGAATTTTGAAATTTCCTAATGTGCGAATGAATGTAAGGTAAATGTAAGGTGGATAGAAGGTTGCCACAAGGTTGGTGTTGTACCATAAGGACAGAAAGGAGATGTTGCTATGAACAACTATATTATCAAAACAGAGCAGTTGACAAAAAAATACAAATCTTTTGTTGCTGTCAATGATGTTTCACTGCATATTCGAAAAGGGAGTATTTACGGCTTTTTAGGTCCGAACGGTGCAGGAAAGTCTACTACAATGAAAATGCTCTTAGGGCTTACCGCCCCGACAACAGGCAGCTTTGAAATTGACGGTAAACAGTTTCCGAATGACCGTCTTTCCATCTTGAAAGAAACAGGTTCTTTCATTGAGTCGCCATCCTTTTATGCAAACTTAACAGGCAAAGAAAACCTGGATATTATAAGGCGTATTTTGGGATTGCCTAAAAGTGCTGTTGAGGACGCATTAGAATTGGTAGGTCTTTCTGAGTTTGGCGACCGCCTTGCTAAAAAATACTCGTTGGGTATGAAGCAGAGATTAGGACTTGCAGGTGCATTGCTTGGCAGACCCCCTATTTTGATTTTGGATGAGCCGACAAACGGACTTGACCCGTCTGGCATACATGAAATCCGAAATCTGATTAAGTCGTTACCCGCCCTTTATGATTGTACCATTCTTATTTCCTCTCATATGCTGTCTGAAATCGAGCTGATGGCAGATGATATAGGAATACTTAATCATGGGCGTCTGCTTTTTGAGGGCAGTCTGGATAGTTTACGGCAGAACGCAATGCAGTCTGGATTTGCCGCTGATAATCTGGAAGATATGTTTCTGAGTATGGTAGATAAAGATAATGCAAGCAGAAAGCAGAGGGCAATATTATGAGAGTGTTATCTATTGAGCTTCGGAAAGAAAAAAGAACAGGCGTTATTCCGTTAATGCTTGCGGTTGGAATTTTGGGTGCGGCATACGCACTTGTAAACTTTATTGTACGGAAAGATACGCTGCTTAATTTGCCGTTAGCTCCTATGGATGTTCTTCTTACGCAGGTTTATGGCATGATTATGGTGCTAAATATGTTTGGCGTTATCGTTGCTTCCTGTATCATATATAACATGGAATTTAAGGGAAGTGCCGTGAAAAAGATGTATATGCTGCCAATGAGTGTTCCTGCTATGTATTTTTGCAAGTTTTTAATTTTGACGGTCATGCTTTTATTTGCCATAGGCTTGCAGCACTTAGCTCTTGCTAAAATTGGAATGACAGATTTGCCAGAGGGAACATTTGAACTTGGAACATTGTTGTCTTTTGCAGGATATTCTTTTACGACATCAATGCCTGTATTAGCTTTTATGCTTTTCATATCCTCTCGATTTGAAAATATGTGGATACCGCTTGGCATTGGAGTGGCAGGCTTTTTAAGCGGAATGGCGTTAGCGACATCAAATATAAAATGGTTATGCGTCCATCCGTTTGTAGTTATGCTGAAGCCTGCCGTTGCGACGAGTGCAAAGCCAGATATGACTATTGTAATAATAGCATTGATTGAGACAGCCGTCTTGCTTTTTGCAGGATTATGGACAGCAAAAAATCTGCGTTATGAATAGGAGGTGCCGATATGAGTTTTTTAGAATTACTTAAAATTGAATTTATGAAAGTTAAGAGAAGTAAAATTGTTCCTCTGATTTTCATTGCTCCGATATTGGTAGTAGCTTCTGGTGTCGCAAATCTGCAAAGCTATTTTACACCCGAATACACCAATGCCTGGGCGGCAATGTTTATTCAAAGTGCATTAGTATATGCCTATTATTTACTCCCATTTAGTATGATTGTTGTTTGCGTAATGCTTGCAGGACGTGAAACGGGAAACAACGGAATATTAAAAATGTTGGCGTTGCCTGTTAGCCGATATGCACTTTCTGCCGCAAAATTTTGTGTGTTGCTATTCTATTTGTTCATGGAAATGGTTGTGTTTCTTGGTGTATTTGTTGTTGCAGGATTGATTGCAACGAAAAGCGCAGGAATTACGGAAGCATTACCTATCATGTATTTGCTGAAATGGAGCGTTGGTCTGTTTCTTACTATGCTTCCGAGTATAGCAATCATGTGGGCAATTACAGTATTGTTTAGCAAGATGCTACTTTCTGTCGGATTGAATCTATTGTTGGTTATTCCCAGTGTCTTAGTAGCGAATACACCACTTTGGATTGCTTATCCCTATTGTTATAGCGGCTATTTGGTTTCGTGTTCTTTACATGATTTCAGCGTAGGAAGTGAGAGTACAGCTTTTCAGCTATTTCCGTTTTTACCATGTGCGATATTGATTTTTACTTCGGTACTTGTAGTGGCGGTAACACGCTTTGGAAAAAAAGAAATGAGGTAATACGATTATGGAAAATAAAAAAATAAAAAAACTGAGTATAGCAGCAATTGTCATTAGTATATTGCCGTTGACAACTTTTATCCCATCCCTGCTGAACATTACATTGTCTGATGGAGTGCGTTCGGTCTGGGCAGGTGTAAATATAGTATCTGTATTGGTTGGGTTTGCACTATCCGTTGTCTGCGTTAAAAATCACGATAGCAGAAGTGTTGTAAACATTATTGGGATGGTTATTAGTAGCTTATGGATATTGCTTATATGCGGTATTCTTGCACTTGCAGTATTCCTTAACTTTATTCAATAGAGAGGTATTCTTATAATGAGAAAAATATTTATCTCTTTAATACTGGTGTTGTGTTTGACTTTTTGTGTTGCAGGGTGTAGCTCCAATCATAATAATGGAAATTTGACAGATAAGCTGATTGATGGTTGGGATAGTTGGATGCAATCATACAGTAAACACGCATTGACAAAAGCAAAAGACCTGCAAGGTGAAAAGACCGAGGGTGATGACGCATATACAGGTACTTATACTGCTACCTATGATGGCTTTAACGGAAAAGAATTTATTTTCGGCGGGACTGCTTTGGAACGAGAAAACGGTAATCAACTGAAAGTGACCTATACATTAAGTATAGATGAAGGTACGGCTGAGTTGTATTGGATTGCAGGTAATGATGAATATACGATTGCGAATGACAATTCAGAGGACACAAAGGAGTACACTATCTCGTCTGGAGATAACTATATCGTCCTTAAAGGGGAAGATTTTAGCGGTACTCTGACATTGACCGTAGAATGACAGGCTTGTATTTCAGAACATGTCTATCTTATACCATAACTGGTATCAGCGTGATCCTAATCGGAATACTGCTAATACCAGTTGGCATATTGCTTATGCTTATTTTTATTCTATGGACTTCTACGGATGAAATTTTACGATTGTTGGAGGAAAAAAATGAATTATGAAAAATGGGCGTTTCACGACATAACCCCTATTTCCAGACAACTTATCCAGAAGCTGATATATGCTATTTTGAGTAATGAGCTTTCCTCTGGGGATAGTATTCCGTCTGTTCGTGAAATGGCTGAAATACTACATATCAATCCAAATACCGTTTTGAAATCTTATAAGGCGGTAAAACAAGAACACCTCATTATTTGCTCTAAGGGCGGAAAGTATTCTGTTACGCAAGATTATGATTGCATACAGCAGGTAAAGCAAAATACCATTAAAGAACTTTGTTGCTCATATTTGAGCAAGATGTTTGCATTGGGATTTAGCAAATCCGAAGCTATTGAACAGTTACAAAATTACTGCGATAAGCTAAGTTGTCATCAATAAAGAACTATTAATAGAAAGGCATCAGCCCACCAAATAAAAAAAACGGTGCTTTGGTGGGCGGCTTTGTCACGCCCAGATAAAATTCCAACTGCCCTCTAAACCCGTTTTCGAGTTTGGAGGGATTTTTATGTGTTGGGCAAATCCAACCACGCTGCTTATCAGAAGCAGCAGCTATTTACATAGTGTCATGCACAAGTGAGGATAACCTGTTAAAAAAAGCCTTGCTTGCTCGTGGCACTTTTCTACTTTTCAAATAGAAGTCACATATCCATATCATAGAGATAATTATGCGTATTGCCGTAGAGGTCTTAGTACCTTTGCGGCTTTTTGTTTGTCGTTTTTTATTGGAACGCAGGAGAAGTCTGTTTCGGGCATTGGCTGTCGTAGCCCACCTCAATCTGAATTTTCTCAAAAAAATCAGATTGGAGGTACACATTATGGCTTACAACAAAGCCAGAGAAGAAAAGAAATGGCGGCTCTGGAAAGAAGCCGAGGAAAAGCAGTTACGGAGCTTGGGGGTTAATGGGGACGATATAGAAAAGCTCCGTGTTCACGATTGGGCGATTTTTAATTCAGACAGACGGTATTATCAACGAGTGCAGGAAACAGGTACATATCTTGACGAGCTTGCTGAAGATACTACACAGCCCGAAGTCAAAACGGTTGAGGATTTTCTGGACAGCATCGAAAATCAGCACCTCTATCAAGTTTTGATTAAGGTGGACAGGCTTACATTGCAGATTGCTTTTATGAAGATACAAGGATATTCAACCCGTGAAATTGCGGTGTATCTGGATATTACTGAAAAAGCTGTTTACAGAAGAATGGATAGGCTCAAAGAAAAATTAAAAAAGTTTTTTGAGTAGAGGGGAAAATTGAATATTCCCACGGGCTACAGGGTGAGAGGACAAAAAACTCTTGCCCTGTTTTCCTTTGTGTGGCGAAAACGGGATTGCTCCTTGACAACCGAATACCCATTCGCCAAATACTTTCTCTTTGTGATTGTGATGAGCATAAGCGTGTGTAGCGGTACGCCACGACCTGCCAAGCGGCAGCGAGCGATTGAAAGGTGGTGAGCCTATCTTTACCGACTCAAAATATCGGGCAGCTCCCGATTTCGCCATAACCCACAAAGAGGATAATGATACTCCCGTCCAGTCACAGTCCGAGCGTGAAAAAACCGTCGCAGGCAATGAGGGCGGCTCTGTCAGAACGACAGTTGGGGTGGAACTCCCGTGGCGTCAGTTCGCTGCTGACCGTTTGGCGACTTCCCATAGCATTTCGGGGTGTCGAGGACAAGTTGAAATGCTTCTATCATATCAGCCAAACGAAAGGCGGTCATAAGAACAGAGATATTGTTAAGATACTTCCGACCTTAAATACTTCCTTGCGTTTGGCTGCCTACATAGGCAGGAAGCACCTGTCTAAATCATATTGGGAGGTCAAACACAATGGAAAGAATTATTAAGCGTGGCGACATTTACTATGCGGAGCTTAATCCCGTTATCGGCTCAGAACAAGGCGGCACAAGACCTGTACTTATCATTTCCAATGATATAGGAAACAAGCACAGCCCGACGGTAATCATTGCAGCAATTACGAGCCGAGTACACACAAAAGCAAAGTTGCCCACACATACCGCAGTAAGTAATTATGAAGGACTTGACAAGGACTCTGTTATCCTGCTTGAGCAGATACGGACGATTGATAAGCAGAGGTTAAAACAGTATATGGGAATGATGCCCAATAGCATAATGGCAAGGGTTGACAAGGCTCTTGCCATTAGTGTTTCTCTGAAAGGAGGTCAAAATGGACAATATTAAAGTAGATAAATATACCGCAGCTCTGAAACTCATTGAGATACTTCTTGAAAAAGGAAAAATAAATCAAGCCACATATACAAATATCGTGAAGCACACCAATTCGCACATTTCACAAGCGGATTGATAATAGGTAGAATGTAATCAGCACAGAAATGGAGGTATGCTTTATGAATACAGCAGTAAATGAATATAATTACCGATTTAAGCTCACAGATTATGCTCAGTTTGATAGAAATAGAGCCAGAAATGTTGCTATTTATGGTCGTGTATCAACAGAACACGAAGCACAGTTGTCTGCATTGGAAAATCAGTTACAATGGTATGATGACCAAGTAAAATATCATCCGAACTGGACGGTCTGTGAACGATATATTGATGAAGGTATCACGGGAACACAGGCAAAAAAACGCCCTGCCTTTTTGAAAATGATTGAAGATGCCAAGCAAGGTAAATTTGATTTAATTGTTACCAGAGAGGTATGCCGTTTTGCACGAAATGTTGTGGATACCCTTGTTGTTACAAGAGAGTTGAAAGGCATAGGCGTTGAGGTGTTTTTTATCGACGATAATATTTGGACAATGGACGGAGATGGAGAACTGCGGCTATCTCTTATGGCAACATTGGCACAGGAAGAAAGTCGTAAGACTTCCGAGCGTGTAAAAGCAGGTCAGAAAATCAGCCGTGATAATGGTGTTCTCTATGGAAACGGTAATATTTTATAGCAATCCAACGAATTACTGCACATAGCCACATGAACGAAACCAACCAAAGCAATCGGATTGGCGAATAGTAGAAAATGCCCGCTTAATTGCCTCAGGAAGTTGGAGCCTGTGAAAAAATCTCTGTAAAAGTCGCCAAAGATAGTCTTTTATGATATGATCAATTCACAGGAGGTCGATTTTATGCCTAGAGGAAAGAAGAAACCAGCACATCGTGTCCAGATGACCGATGGTAAGCGTGCTATCATCCAGGGATTACTTGAGGAATACGATATTCAGACCGCTGAAGATATTCAGGACGCACTCAAGGATCTGCTTGGTGGCACAATCAAAGAAATGATGGAATCAGAAATGGATGCGCATCTCGGCTACTCGAAATCTGAACGCACGCATGATGAAGAGAGTGATCGAAACTATCGCAACGGATACAAATCCAAAGAAGTGAATTCCAGCTATGGCAGCTTGGATATCAATGTGCCGCAGGATCGTAAATCAACTTTCCAGCCTAAGGTAGTCAAAAAACGTCAGAAGGATATTTCTTCTATTGATCAGAAAATTATCTCCATGTATGCAAAGGGAATGACTACGCGCCAGATATCTGAAACTTTGGAGGAAATCTACGGATTTGAAGCCTCTGAAGGATTTATTTCAGACGTTACAGATAAGATTCTGCCGCAGATTGAAGAATGGCAGAATCGCCCTCTCGACGAGGTTTATCCGGTACTGTTTATTGATGCAATCCATTACTCCGTTCGTGACAATGGTATCATCCGGAAGCTTGCGGCATATGTCATTCTTGGCATCAACACTGAAGGTAAGAAAGAAGTGTTGATGATTGAAGTCGGTGACAACGAAAGCGCAAAGTATTGGCTTTCTGTTATGAATGGCCTTAAAAACCGAGGTGTGAAGGACGTGCTTATCATCTGCGCTGATGGTCTGACCGGCATCGGAGAAGCCATTGGAACCGCCTTTCCTAAGACAGAATACCAGCGCTGCATCGTTCATCAGGTCCGCAATACGCTCAAGTATGTAGCGGACAAGGATAGAAAACTGTTCTCGGCTGATCTGAAGAAGATTTATTCAGCGCCGACCGAGGCCAAAGCTCAGGAAATCCGCGATAATGTTGCAGAAAAATGGGACGAAAAATACCCCCGTGCTATGAAATCCTGGTTCACAAACTGGGATGCTCTGACGCCAATTTTCAAGTTCTCTGCGGACGTCAGAACCGTCATTTACACAACGAATGCTATTGAGAGCCTGAATTCTACTTACCGCAAGCTGAATCGCCAGAGAAGTGTATTTCCGAGCGATCAGGCGCTGCTGAAAGCCCTTTATCTGGCAACATTCGAAGCCACTAAAAAGTGGAAGATGCCGATTCGAAACTGGGGAAAAGTCTATGGAGAACTGGCCATCATGTACGAAGGTCGTCTGCCCGAATAACAAAAGCCTTTATGCCAACGGAAATATTTTCCTGCTATCGCAGGCACCGAGATCTACGTACACCCTTTTGTTAATCATTAAGCATGAGCTGACAGCAGTTTCTGCTGTCAGCCACAACCAATCTTTAGCATAGAAGGCTATTTACAGAAAAGTTTTCACACTCCCGGAAGTTGTGCTGCAATACGTATCTTCTGCTTTCTGAGATTGGCCTTGAGTTTTGACCACATCTTCTCAATTGGATTCAGATCGGGACTGTATGGCGGCAGATACAGATACCGGACGCCGGCCCTATCCAATAGCTCTTTTACAATCTTTGCATGATGAGAACGCATATTATCCATTACAATGATATCTGTTTCAGACAGCGTTGGCAGAAGAGTAGAGCTCAGATATTCCGCAAAACGTTCTGCTGTCGTTCCACCTTGATAGATTGTATATGCAGTCTCTCCGGTAATGCGGACAGAAGACAAAATAGTAGTATTGGCCGGCGTATTGACAGGAGTGCTGTCAATTGCTCGTCTTTCTTTCCGGGCACGGGCATAATGCCTTGTCATATTTGTGTTGACTCCGCTTTCATCAAGAAATACCAGGCTGTTTGCGGCGTTCTCCGGTATAAGCTGCTCCCAATTTTTCCGTTTTTGCTGTACATCGGGGACGCTCCTGTTCCGAAGCATGCAGAGACTTCTTTTTATAGACATATCCAAGCTTCAAAATTGTTTTACGTACCGTTTCATCACTTACATGGAGTTGGAGTGTATCAATAATCTCATTAATTGTAATATCCGGCTGTTGCTGGATCAAACAGTCAATATTCTGAATATCTTTCCGGCTCAGAGAAGGTTTGCGTCCACGCAGGGAAGTCCTCGTTTCAACAGAACCGGTCTCTCTCATCCGCTTTACCAAACGGTAGACTGTGCTTGTATTTACACCAAAACATTCTGCTACTTCTTTTGCATTATGCGTTCTATTCCATGCTTCAATCAACAATTTTCTGGCTTCGTTGTGCAACATAATAATCACCTCTTGATTTAATCATAATACCTTTGTCAAGAGAGTGCACTATTTATTTGGATTGCTATAGGTTATGACCGTGTTGGAGATACCTATGTTATCAATGAGGAACAGGCAGAAACGGTCAGAATGATATATGATTTGTATCTGCAAGGTTATGGCTCGATGAAAATCGCAAAGATTTTGACGGAGCGAAAAAGGAAAACAGCATCTGGACTTATAAAGTGGAGCGTTTCAAATATTATGAGAGCGATAAAAAATGCCACCTACACAGGAACAAAGTGTTACAACAAATCCAGAAGCAATAATTTTTTAGAGCAGAAGCGAATTAACAATCTTGATATGTCCACTTATGAATATGTTGAGGGAGATTTCCCTGCTATTATTTCTCAAGAGATATGGGATAAAGCACAGGCAATAAGGGAAAGTAGAGTAAAACCTGTATGTGTATCGGCAGGGAAAAACACACATAGTAAGCGTGATTCACGAGATATATGGGTCAATAAGCTACGTTGCTCCTGCGGCTCATCATACCGTAAAAATAAATGGCATACGAAATTGGACGGAAAAACCTCTTACGGTTATCAATGCTACAATCAGCTTAACAACGGAATTAAACGGAAAAGAGCTGAAATCGGTTTAGATACTGAGGGATATTGTGACAGCAGAATGATAACCGATTGGAAACTCGATTTTATGGCAAAAGCTCTGTTAGAGCATCTCTGGACGGAGAGAAAAGAGTCTGTACTGATTGCGTTAGACCTTATTAAGTGTTATTATAAAGAAGAAAAATCTAACGAAACTCAATCCGATACGGTAACGATACAGGCAAAATTGGATAAGGCAAATAGCAGACTGACTAACTTGATTGCTATGAGAGCTGATGGAGAGATTTCCAAAGACGAGTATCAAGCAATGAGAAGTCCTGTCGATGAAGAAATCAAGAAACTTCAAAAAGCACTTGATGGAATTCCACAGGAAAAAAGCAATCCGAAAGGATTGGATATAGAGGGTATCCGTTCCACTCTGAACAGCCTTATTGATTTTAGTGGTAGCACTATCAGCCACGATGTTGTCAATCAGTTTGTATATCTGATAACACCGACATCGGATACCACATTTGATTGGTATGTTAATCTGAATGGGACAGCAGATGTGAAAGCAACCTTTACAGCGGAAGGCAGAAAGAAAAACTGCATTATCAAATTAGAGGAAATCGAAAAGATTTCCTCGGTACATAGGGGAGAGAATGA
Source organism: Butyricicoccus porcorum (assembly GCF_051246315.1). Taxonomy (NCBI): domain Bacteria; kingdom Bacillati; phylum Bacillota; class Clostridia; order Eubacteriales; family Butyricicoccaceae; genus Butyricicoccus; species Butyricicoccus porcorum. The sequence continues at coordinate 2,961,462 of NZ_CP178353.1, read as the reverse complement.
GGACAATGCTCATTTCATTAAAAACCCCCATATTTTTACCTATCTGCACAGGCAGCACTGGAAGACAAATAAACGGTTAAACGGTTGATATGCAGGGCACATTGCTGAGAGATCGGCGGTGTGCCCTGCTTTCTCAAAAGAAGAATGGAAAAGGGGCGCGGGATGACAGGCTGGGATTGGGAAATCTGGAGAAAAAACAGCGTGCGTGCGCTGAAAATTGCGATCGGCAGCTGTATGGCAATTTTTATTGCGGAACTGTTGCAGCTGGACTATGCCATTTCGGCGGGCACGATTGCGCTGCTCTCCATCGTTACGACAAAATGGGCAACCGTCCGGCTGGCATCGGCGCGCCTGCTGTCGTTTGGTTTTGCTGTGGTAGCTGCGCGCACGGTGGTCTATTATATGGAAAGCACCTGGCTCGCTTTTGGTGTGTATGTGTTTGTCGTTGTCATTATCAGTTACATGCTCAAATGGGATCAGTCCATTTCAGTCAATGTCGTGGCGGGCGCCCATCTGGTGATGGCGGAGGAATTTACCGGGGCTGCCGTGATAAATGAATTTCAGCTGGTATGCATCGGTATCTGTATCGCAATTGTGCTCAATCTGCTGTTTCCTGACCAGAAGAAGACCATTATACGCAGTATGCGTGAGACGGAACAGATGTTGCAGGACATTATGGAAGGGCTGGCGGATTATCTGCATGGCCGTGAAATGGATCGCAGTGTCTGGGAGGAAATCACGGAACTGGAGGACAAATTGGAGCGTGCAGTTGCACGCGCCTATGAATATCAGGACAACACCTGGGCCTCTCATCCGGCGTATTATATCCGGTATTTTGAAATGCGCGCGCGGCAGTGCAGCCTGCTGCACAATCTGCATGAGGAAATGCGCAGGATACGGTGTATGCCGCGACAGGCAGAGATTGTATCCGGCTATCTTTTGTATCTCAGACAATACGTTGTGGAAATCAATGCGCCGGATGCACAGATGGAGCAACTGACACAGATTTTTCAGCAGATGCAGTATCAGCCGCTTCCGAAGGACAGACAGGAATTTGAAAATCGTGCCATTTTGTATCACATTCTCATGGATATCGAGGAGTTTTTGTTGCTGAAAAAGCGATTTGTTGAAACACTGGACGAAAAGCAGAAAAAAATTTACTGGAATACATCCGGGCGGTAAAATGGGAGTCCGGGACAGAAAACAGTGCGTACAGAGGCGAAACAGCCCCTGCACCGCTGTTTTTTCTTTTACAAATAGAATGCGGTAAAAAGAAATATTTTGCGAAAGCGCGGCAATGCGGCACGGGCTAGCCGGAGAGCGGGAGAAATCGAAACGGAAAGAAGAAATACAGACAGCGTGCACGCACACGCAACAGCGAGACATTTATCCATATTCGTTAAGAAAATGACGGAATGCACGCAATGTGCACGCGCACGCGTGCAGTGTGCATCTATCGGAAAAAAACTAATTATTGGAAAAAACCAAAGGAAAAAAGTAAAGAAAACAGCAATTAAGTGATAATATTTGGAAGAAAAAGCGAGAAAAAACATGGATAAAAAGGAAATGAATGACAGATTGCACAAATAAAGAATCGCAAAAAATCACAACAGAACGCAATATTTCTATAGAATATTCAGGGAGAATGGTGGAAAATGGGAAAAATTATCCTATATTTCACAGACAATTGAAGAAAAGAAAAAATGCAATTGAGCTTGAGCAAAAAAATGGATGTTAATAATATACAAAAACGGAGCGTTTTTCTTGGAAAAGTTGCATGAAATCTTGTGAGTTTACCAAAACAATTCCCGAAACGCTTGCAATTGTAACATTTGAGTGATATTCTGAATACATCCAAAAAGTCATGCGTGAATCCCAAGCGCGCATGGCGAAAAAAGAAGAGGAGAAGAACTATGAAACTGAAGAAAATGATGGCAATGCTTCTTGTCGGCGCCACTTGTGTCGGCATGATGGCAGGTTGCGGAAGCTCTGGCAGTTCTTCCGGCGGCAATGGCTCAGCAGAATCTACTGGTTCTGGCGAGAGCGGAAAAATCACGCTCGTTATGGCACAGCGCGATGAGTTCCTGTCCACGCTCGAAGCAGCAGCTACCAAGGCAGCAGCGGAAAAGGGCTACAAGCTGACCGCACAGGACGCACAGTCTGACTCCCAGAAGCAGATTCAGTTCGTTGAAACCGCTAAGAATGGCGGCGAAGACGCTGTAATCGTCAACCCGGTTGACTCCGATGCAGCTCAGTCTATTGTCGATGCAGCTGGCGACATGCCGCTGGTATTCGTTAACCGTCCGCCTACGGATCTCCACGTGCTCGACGCAGAGAACGTAGCATTCGTTGGTTCCGATGAGGACACCTCCGGTTACTTCCAGGGCGAGTATCTGGCACAGTACTACAAGGACAAGGGCCAGACCGAAATCAAGTACATCCTTCTCCAAGGTATTCTTGGTCAGGTTTCCCAGATCAAGCGCTGCGCAGGCGTTGTAAAGGCTCTTGAGGACAACGGCATCAAGGCAACTCCGGTTGTTGAGCTGGCAGCTGAGTACGACCGCGCGAAGGCAATCGACAAGATCAGCCCGGTTCTGACCTCTGGTCAGGAATTCGACTGCATCATTTCGAACAACGACGCGATGGCTCTGGGCGCAGTTGAAGCATGCGAGAACGCAGGCATCACCATCGATTTCCCGATCGTTGGTATCGACTGCACCAAGGACGGCGCAGCAGCTGTTGAGTCCGGCAAGATGGCTATGACCGTATTCCAGAATCCGGAAGGCCAGGGCATTGGTGCTGTTATGGCATGCGCAAACCTGATCGCTGGTAAGGCAATCAACGAAGGCACGGATTACGATCTGGACAGCAACGGCGAGTCCTACAGCGATTCCATTATCTGGGTTCCGTTCGAGCCGGTAACCAAGGATAACGTAGCTGATTACATGTAAGTTGTACATTTGAGAGACTGTATCAACGAAAAATGAGTTGAGACGTTGGGGGCGTCGGACGATGTCTGGCGTCCCCAATTATCAAGTAGGAAAGGCAGGGTGAACAAAACGTGAGTGAAGAGTATATCCTCGAAATGCAAGACATTGTCAAGGAATTCCCGGGTGTCCGGGCGCTGAAAGGTGTCCAGCTGAAGGTTCGCCCCGGCACTGTCCATACCCTCATGGGCGAGAACGGTGCAGGTAAGTCGACATTGATGAAGTGTCTGATTGGCATTCAGCCGCCGACCTCTGGCAAGATTATTTTCGACGGCAAAGAAGTAGAGTTTAAAAACCCGCTGCAGGCGATGAATTCCGGTATTACCATGATCCATCAGGAGCTTTCTCCGGTCCCGGAACGCACCGTCTGTGAAAACCTGTGGCTTGGTCGCTTCCCGATGAAGAATCCCCTCATGTGCGACCACAAAAAGGCGCGTCAGGAAGCACTCGATCTGTTCCAAAAGTGGAAGCTCGATCTGAATCCGGACGATATGATGAAGGATCTGACGGTTGCGAAGCAGCAGATGGTAGAAATTGCAAAGGCAGTTTCCTATGACGCAAAGGTCGTCGTTATGGACGAACCGACCTCCGCTCTGACTGAGACGGAAGTTGAGCACCTGTTCAGCATCATTGCTGATCTGAAGTCGAAAAACGTTGCGATTATCTATATCTCTCATAAGATGGATGAGATTTTCCGCATTAGTGATGATATTACCGTATTCCGCGATGGCGAGTACGTCGGTACAGACCGTGCGGAAAATCTGGACGTAGACAAGCTCGTTACCATGATGGTAGGCCGCCAGGTAGGCAACATGTTCCCGAAGGTTGACTGCCCGATCGGCGACGTTATTCTGGAGGTCAAGGATCTGGCATCCGGCAGAGCGTTTGAGCATGTCAGCTTCGACCTGCACCGCGGCGAGATCCTCGGCTTTGCAGGACTGGTCGGCGCAGGCCGTACTGAAATTGTAGAGACCATCTTTGGTATCCGCCAGAGAACGGCTGGCCAGATCTTTATCAATGGTGAAGAAGTACATATCAAGAGCCCGGAGGATGCGATCAAGAACAAGATTGGTCTTCTCACCGAGGACCGTCGAGGAAACGGTATCTTCGGACTGCTTGACATTACCGAGAACACCGTTATGGCTAACTTGAAGAACTATGGTTTCCCCCAGAATCATAAGAAGATGAAGGAAGATGCCATCAAGTGGAATAAGGCAATGCGCACCAAGACTCCTTCCATGGAGCAGAAGATCATGAACCTCTCCGGTGGTAACCAGCAGAAGGTTCTGGTAGCGCGCTGGCTGCTGCTTGATCCGGACATCCTGATTGTCGATGAACCGACCCGTGGTATCGACGTCGGTGCAAAGGCAGAAATTCACTCCATCATCACGAAGCTCGCCGGTGAAGGCAAGGCAATTATCATGATTTCCTCCGAGCTTCCGGAAGTATCCGGTATGGCTGACCGCATGATCGTCATGTACGAAGGACATATGATGGGTATCCTCAACCGTAACCGCGAAAGCGATACACCGTTTGATTCTGACGAAGTCATGAAATATGCGCACGGCGAAAAGAACGATTTCGCTACCGCAAAGTAAAGAAAGGGGAGACTGAAACATGGAAGCAACAAAAAAGGGCTTTGATTTCAAAAAATTCATGTCTAACAACGCAATGTGGTTCGTCCTCATCGTTCTGGCAGTCCTGCTGACGATTGCGCGTCCGGCATTCCTGACGGTCGCAAACATGACTACATTGTTTACATCGGAATCCATTAAGGGTATTATCACCTGTGGTGTCTGCTGGTGCATCCTGTCCAAGGGCATCGACCTTGGCCCCGGTTCCGTAGCAGCTCTCGCAGCAGTTATTTCCGCATCCTTTGCACAGCAGTCCGACGCGCTGAACAGACTGCACAGCATCCATCTGCCGGCAATTGTTTGTATCATTATCGGTATGATTATCGGTGCTGTCATCGGTATTATCGTTGGCTGGCTGGTAGCTTACACCCACATTCATCCGTTTATTGCAACCCTCGGCTCTCAGCTGATCTGCCGTGCACTTGCTAAGATGTATTCGTCCGCTCCGGTATCCAATCTGGATCAGAGCTTCCGTAACTTCGCAATCTACAAGATTGCAGGCATCCCGATGGTTGTATTCATCTTCCTGCTGATCTTCATCATCTCCTGGTTTATGATGACCCAGTGCCGGTTCGGTAAGAATATCTTCGCAATCGGCGGCAACGATCAGGCAGCTCGCGTAGCTGGTATCAACGTAGAGAAGAACCTCGTTCTGACTTATATGTGGTCCGGCATCTGTGCAGGCCTTGCAGGCGCTCTGCTGGCAGCACGTACCGGTTCTGCTGACCCGTCCACCAACGGCCTGCAGTACGAGTTCGACGCAATCGCAGCAGCTACCGTAGGCGGCACCTCCCAGACCGGTGGTGTTTGTAGGATGTCCGGCGTTCTGTCCGGTATCCTCGTTCTCGGCGTTATCAACAACGGCCTGGTTCTGCTGGGTGCAAACGATAACCTGACCCAGATTATCAAGGGTCTCATCATCGTAGGCGCCGTAGTTGTTGATATGAGAAAGAACGCGAAGAAGCCGTAAGATCTTTTCTCTTTTCAAAACGAAGGACAGCGGGCTGTGGAGAAATCCACAGCCCGCTTTTATGCCTATATGCAAAAAAACTACGCCCGCATTTGCGGGCGTAGTTTGATGTCTGTGTTGAACTTATCGGGCAGCGACAGCGGCCTTGAGCGCGTCGATGCGGTCGGTCTTTTCCCATGCAACATCGAGGTCAGTGCGTCCTATGTGACCGTACGCCGCGAGCTTCCGGTAAATCGGACGGCGCAGGTCGAGATCGCGGATGATGGCACTCGGACGCAGGTCGAAGACCTTCTCCACTGCGGTTTCGAGCACTTCGTCGTCGACAATGCCGGTGCCGAAGGTGTCAACCAGGATGGAAACCGGCTGTGCCACGCCAATGGCATAGGCGAGCTGGATCTGGCACTTGTCTGCGAGGCCAGCTGCGACGATGTTTTTGGCGACATAACGTGCAGCATAAGCAGCAGAACGGTCAACCTTGGTCGGGTCCTTGCCGGAGAATGCACCGCCGCCGTGCGGAGCCGAACCGCCGTAGGTGTCGACGATAATCTTTCTGCCGGTCAGACCGGAGTCGCCTTGCGGACCGCCGATGACAAAGCGTCCCGTCGGGTTGACAAAGATGCGAGTCTTCTCATCGAACAGATCGGCCGGAAGCGTCGGCTTGATGACATACTCGATCATATCGCTGCGAATCTGCTCGAGGGAAGCCTCCGGGCCGTGCTGGGTGGACAGGACAACCGTGTCGATATGAACCGGCTTGTTGGTGTCCTTGTCATACTCAACCGTCACCTGAGTCTTGCCGTCCGGACGGAGGTAATCCACAACACCGGCCTTGCGTACCTCGGTCAGCTTCTTTGCCATTTTGTGAGCGAGAGAGATCGGCAGCGGCATCAGCTCAGGCGTTTCATTGCAGGCATAACCGAACATCATGCCCTGGTCGCCGGCGCCACCGGTGAGATCGGCTGTCTCATCCGCCTTGCTTTCCAGCGCCTTGTCGACGCCCATTGCGATATCGGAGGACTGCTCGTCCAGCGTCGTAACAACGGCGCAGGTATCACAGTCGAAACCGTATTTTGCACGGTCATAGCCGATTTCGCGCACAACACCGCGTGCGATTTTCGGGATGTCTACATAGCAGTGGGTGGAAATCTCGCCCATGATGGAGATCAGGCCGGTGGTAACGGTGGTCTCGCAGGCAACACGCGCCTGCGGATCGTTTTCCAGGATTGCGTCAAGGACAGCGTCGGAAATCTGGTCGCAGATTTTATCCGGATGTCCTTCGGTTACAGATTCAGATGTAAATAAAAATTTGCCCATAGTTGGAATCCTCTCTTTCGTTGGGATATTTTGATAACAAAATCAGAAAATAAAAAACGCACTGCGTAAGCAGAGCGTTGAAGAACTACCTCATCTCTCGATCTGATACGCCGTCGGATTTGGCACCTTGCACGGACGCAGGTTGCCGGGCTTCATAGGGCCGATCCCTCCACCTCTCTTGATAAGGATATTTCGTTGTTGGTAATATCCTAATTCATTTCATGGTAACTGTCAAGAGTAAATTCTAAATTCCTTCAAAAATAGTTAGAAAATCGCAAAATTCGGTTGAAACAAAGTGGTTTACATGGTATATTTTTATATGTAACCAAGTGGAACTTTTGGATAACGGGGCATACTCCGTACAAATTTTGATAAGACAGGAGAGAAAGTGCAATGAATATTTCGTCGATTTTTTCCTATCCTGAGGATGCAGTGGCGTGCGTATCATCCGCAGGTTCCATCACATACGGTGAGCTGTACCGCAGGAGTGAAAATCTTGCAAAGCATATTGTTGCATGCCGTGCATCGCGTGTCATTGTTTATGGACATAAGGAATACAGTATGATAGTTGCATATGTTGCCTGCCTGCGCGCGGGCGCAGCGTATATTCCGGTCAGCCCGGCGCAGCCGGTATCCCGCCGCAAGGCCATTGCGGCACAGGCAGAAGCAGGACTTGTGCTGTGTGCGGTTGGACGCGGCTTTGCCGGCGCCGGGGAAATCCGCACCGAGAACATCGTTGCACTGTCGGAAAACCCGCCGGAAGAGGCTGTCACACTGCCGGAAGAAATCGATGATGATGTACTGGCATATATCATCTATACATCGGGCAGCACGGGTGAGCCGAAGGGCGTAAAGGCAACCCGCCGCAATCTGAACAACTTTATCGACTGGATTGACCGCGCCATTCCGCTGACCGATGAGATGGAAGGCAACGTGCTCAATATGGCGATGTTCTCCATCGACCTGTCGATGGTGGATATTTATTACGCGCTGACCCACGGACGTGCGCTGGTGACGACGACCTCTGAGCAGCAGCAGCACCTGTCCGATCTGTATCCGCATATTACGGAGAGCGATGCGGTGCTGATGGTCATTACGCCAACCATGGCAGAATTCCTCATGCGCAGCGGCCGGTTTAAGCGTGAGATGATGCCCAAGCTGCGTGTCATTTATCTGTCCGGTGAATCGCTGCATCCGGGCACCGTGCGCCGCCTGTTACAGCGCTTTGATGAAGATTTGATGGTATTCAACGCCTATGGTCCGACCGAGGCAACCTGCAACGTGTGCGCCGCGCAGATTACGGATGATATGTGCGACGACCGCCTGCCGGTCGGCATTGTGGAGACTGCCGCCACCGAGATCCGCATCATGAAGGGGGATGCCGTTCTGGCACCGAATGATGAGGGTGAAATCGTTCTGATCGGCGACAGCGTTACGGCTGGCTATGGCCGTGGAGAGAGCGGTGGTTACTGCACGATTGACGGCAAGCCGGCACTGCGTACAGGTGATATCGGCTTTATCACGGAGGACGGCCGCCTGTTCTGGAGCTATCGTAAGAACAGCCTGATTAAGGTCAACGGCTACCGTATCGAGCCGGGTGACGTTGAAAACCATATGTGCCACATCAAGGGTGTCACAGGCTGCGGCGTTGTGGAGCGCTATGGCCATCTGGTCGCATATGTCACGCTGAACCGCGAGATGACGCCGGGACAGGTGCGTGCCGCTGCGCGTCCGCATCTGCCGAGTCATATGATTCCGGGTATTGTCCGCATCGTCGATGCACTGCCGATGACTGAAAACGGCAAGCTCGACCGCGACCGCCTGGAGTAAAGATTCTAACAAATTGAATTGCATTTGATAAGCCGGTGACGTTTTGTCACCGGCTTTGTGCATCTTTTGTTCTGCTGGTAAGGGAACGTGTTTCGATTCTGTAAAAAAAACAGAATCTTAACGGAAGGATGCCGAGAATTATTGACTATTTCTCGCGAAATCGCTAAGATATTGATAATAGTATTGTATTTTATCTCATTTGCCGTTCCGTCAGGCAGGCGGAGGTTGGAAAAGGATATTGTATGAATGTGTATTTAGGAATTGACATTGGATCAACCACAGTAAAACTTGTCGCGGCCGGGGAGAACGAAAAAACCGGCCGTTTGGAAATTTTGTATCAGAAATATGAGCGTCACTTCTCCAAGGTGCGGGAGAAGGCGTGCGAGATGCTGCGCGATGCGAAAAAGGTGATCGGAAACGCGGATATCCGCGCGGCGATTACCGGCTCCGCCGGCCTTGGCGTGGCGAAGGCAAGCGGTGTCGACTTTGTGCAGGAGGTCTTTGCAACGCGTAAATGCGTCGGTACCTTTGTGCCGAAGGCAGATGTTGTCATTGAGCTGGGCGGTGAGGACGCGAAAATTGTGTTCCTGACTGGCCAGCTGGAAGAACGAATGAATGGCTCCTGTGCCGGCGGTACAGGTGCTTTTATTGACCAGATGGCAGTGCTGCTCGACGTCCGTCCGGACGAAATGGATCGCCTGTCGCTGAATGCGGAGCGCATTTATACCATCGCTTCGCGCTGCGGCGTGTTCGCCAAGAGTGATATCCAGCCGTTGCTCAATGAGGGCGCGCGCAAGGAGGATGTCGCGGCATCCATCTTCCAGGCGGTCGTCAATCAGACACTGACCGGACTGGCGCAGGGACGCGAGATTGAGGGCGATGTGCTGTTCCTCGGCGGCCCGCTGTTCTTCTTTAAGGGTCTGCAAAAGCGCTTCCAGGAGACGCTGGAGCTGTCGGACGAGCATGCGCATTTCCCGGAGATTGCACCATATGCAATTGCGGCAGGTGCGGCGTGCTATGCAAAGGATACCAATGGGCGCACGTACAGCTATGATGAGCTGCTGGACACGCTGGAAAAAACGGCGGGAGAGCCGGTCAAAACCGCAACACTTGACCCGTTGTTCCGCAGCGAAGAGGAGTATGCGGAATTCCGCCGCCGCCACAATTCCAGCGATATCATGCGCCAGAACGTGACGGTATACAGCGGCAAGGCATATCTTGGCATCGACTGCGGTTCGACAACGACCAAGCTCGTCCTCATCGGTGAGGACTGCCAGATGCTGTACAACTATTACAGCCCGAACAAGGGCAATCCGGTGGATGTCGTGCGGGAACAGCTGCTCAAGCTGTATGACCTGTGCGGTGACCGCATTCAGATTGTCGGGTCTGCGGTTACCGGCTACGGTGAGGCTTTGATTCTCAATGCGTTCGGTGTAGATTTCGGACTCGTCGAGACGATGGCACACTTCAAGGCGGCGCGCCATTTTGAACCGGATGTCGATTTTATCATCGATATCGGCGGTCAGGACATCAAATGCTTTAAAATTGCAAACAATTGCATTGACAATATTTCTCTGAATGAGGCATGTTCTTCCGGCTGCGGCTCGTTTATCGAGACATTCGCGCGTTCGATGGGCTACAGCATCGAGGAATTTTGCCGTCTGGGTCTGTTCGCGGAGCATCCGATTGATCTCGGCTCGCGCTGCACGGTCTTCATGAACTCGTCGGTCAAGCAGGCACAGAAGGATGGCGCAGGCATTGACGCAATTTCTGCCGGTCTGTCAGTCAGCGTTGTCAAAAACGCATTGTATAAGGTTATCCGTGCACATTCGCCGGATGATCTGGGCAAGCATATCGTCGTACAGGGCGGTACCTTCCTCAATGACGCCATTCTGCGTTCGTTTGAGATGGAAATCGGGCGCAATGTCACCCGTCCGGCGATTTCCGGTTTGATGGGTGCATATGGTGCAGCGCTGCATGCAAAGGTAAACTGCGGCGAAGCCTCTACGCTGATTTCCCGCGACGAGCTGGAGCATTTTTCGCACAAAACAAACACAGTCAAGTGCGGCATGTGTACCAACCACTGCTCGCTCACGGTATCTATGTTCCCGGGTGGGCGCAAGTTCATCTCTGGCAACCGCTGTGAGCGCCCGCTGGGCGGCGGGGACAAGCTCAAGCTGCCGAACCTGTATGAATACAAGCTGAACCGTTTGCAGGAGTACCGCGAGAAGAGCAAGCCGGGTGTCGCGCGCATCGGCCTACCGTTCGGCCTGAACATGTTTGAACTGCTGCCGTTCTGGCATACGTTCCTCACCAAGCTGGGCTTTGAGGTCGTGCTGTCGGATGTTTCCACGCGTGCACTGTACGCACAGGGACAGAATTCCATTCCGTCAGATACTGTCTGCTATCCGGCGAAGCTGATGCACGGACACATCGAAAATCTGCTGAGCAAGGGCGTAGATGCGATTTTTTATCCGTGTATGACATATAATCTGGATGAGCACCGCACGGATAACTGCTATAACTGTCCGGTTGTCGCGTATTATCCAGAACTGCTGATCGCCAACATGAACCACCTCAAGGATGTGGACTTCATGATGCCATATTATGAGCTGGGACGCCAGAAGGACTTTATTAAATCCGCAGGTGAGCTGTTCTCGAAGAAATACAAGCATATCAACAAGCGCATGGTCAAGGACGCGGCACTCGCGGCTTATGCCGAGCTGGACCGCTACTATGCGGATGTTGCTGCGGAGGGCAAAAAGGCAATTGCCTATGCTGATGAGCACGGGCTGGATATCGCCGTTATTGCAGGTCGTCCGTACCATATTGACCCGGAGATCAATCACGGCATTGACCGTCTGATTCAGTCTTATGGCATGGTCATTGTATCCGAGGACGCCGTTGCACCGCTGGGAGACATGCCGGTTGTCAATGTCCTCAACCAGTGGACCTATCATTCCCGCATGTATGCCGCCGCAAACTGGGCGGTACACAGGCCGAATGCACAGCTGATTCAGTTGGTTTCGTTCGGCTGCGGCATTGATGCCATCACAACCGACGAAATGCGTGCCATCACGGAAGACGGCGGCAAAATTTATACACAGCTGAAAATTGATGAAATTAACAACCTCGGTGCGGCGAAAATCCGTATCCGCAGTATGATTGCAGCAGTAGAGGAGGGAAGAAAGAATGCCGGAAAATCGTAAGCTTCCGCACGTTCCGTTTACGGAGGAAATGAAAAAAGACTACACCATCCTGATACCGAATATGCTGCCGGTACAGTTCAAGCTGGTTACCGCAATTATGGCAAACTATGGCTATCATATGGAGGTGCTCGAGACCGAAGGGCCGAACATCGCGGAGTGTGGTCTGAAGAATGTACATAATGACACGTGTTATCCGGCACTTCTTGTCATCGGACAGTTCATCGATGCGCTGGAATCGGGCAAATACGACACCCATAAGGTCGCGCTGATGATTACGCAGACAGGCGGCGGCTGCCGTGCCTCCAATTATATTCATCTGCTGCGCAAGGCGTTGATTAAGAGCGGTTTTGGTTATATTCCGGTCATTTCCGTCAATTTCTCCGGCCTGGAGAAGGACGCAAATCCGGGCTTCAAGCTGACACCGAAGGCGTTGATTCAGGTCGCATATGGAGTGCTGCTGGGCGACTTCATCATGCAGATTCACAACCAGTGCCGCCCGTATGAGGTGCACAAGGGCGACTGCGACAAGGCAGTTGATGATCTGGTGCGCAAGATTTCGCAAGATTTTGCAGGTGATAAGTTTATTCGCTACAAGCAGGTAAAGATGCTGTATTTTCTCATCTGCAAGCGCTTTGCGCAGGTTGAGCTGAAGGACTTTGGCTCGAAGAAAAAGGTCGGCATCGTCGGTGAAATCTATGTCAAGTTCTCGCCGCTCGGCAACAATAATCTGGAAAAGTTCCTGCTGAGCGAGGGCACGGAGCCGGTACTGCCCGGCCTGCTGGATTTTTGCCTGTATTGTATTTATAACGGCATCATCGACTTCAACCTGTATGGACGCAATGCGGGCAATGCAGCCGTGATGCAGGCGGTTTACCGTTTCCTGCTGGACAAGCAGAAGGATATGATCCGCGTCATCCGGCGCGATGGGCATTTCCGCCCGCCGATGGAGTTTGACCGGGTGCGCAAGCTGTCGCAGAAGATCATCAGCCCCGGCGTCAAAATGGGTGAGGGCTGGCTGCTGCCGGCTGAAATGGTCGAGCTGATCGAAGAGGGCGTGCCGAATATCGTCCTGACCCAGCCGTTCGGCTGCCTGCCGAATCATATTGCAGGCAAGGGCATGATCCGTAAGATCCGCGCGGCGTACCCGCAGGCAAATATTGTCAGCGTCGATTATGACCCGGGCGCATCTCGCATCAATCAGGAGAACCGCATCAAGCTGATGCTGTCTGCCGCAAAGTAAACAGAAATTCTACCGGCGCGGAGGTTTCCGTGCCGGTTTTTTCGTTCGGGAGAGAATCCGGTGGCAGGATGGCACGGACTGTGGTAAAATAAGGGACAGAGGATATAGAACAGCTTTTCAGATCGATCAACCAATGACAGGAGGACAATATGAAACAGCGGTTTTTTATTGAACAGGGGGACATTACAACCTATGCCGTCGATGCGATTGTCAACGCGGCGAATACAACGCTTCTGGGCGGTGGCGGTGTAGACGGCGCAATTCATCGCGCCGCAGGACCGGAGCTGCTGGCAGAATGCCGCACGCTGCATGGCTGTAAGACCGGCGAGGCGAAAATTACGCGCGGCTATCGTTTGCCAGCAAAGCACGTGGTGCATACACCAGGGCCGATCTGGCGCGGCGGACACGCCGGAGAGGAGCAGCTGTTGGAAAACAGCTATCGCAACAGCCTGACTGTCGCATGGGAGAATGGCTGCCGAACCGTGGCATTTCCATCGATCAGCACTGGCGTGTATCATTTTCCGCTGGAGCAGGCGGCACGCATCGCAGTGCGCACGATTTTGGATTTTCTGGACGAACACCCGGATATGGAGCGCGTGACGATGGTGTGTTTTGATGACCAAACGCATTGGGCATATGACACGGCGGCGCGGGAATTTCTCGATTGAGCCGCACGCTGTTTCACCGTACAGAAGCAATCAAAAAACAGGAGGGATATCTCATGGATTTTATGCAGGCATTACAGGCGCGTGAGAGCTGCCGCGCTTATCAGGACAAGCCGGTTTCGAGAGAGCAGCTGCTGAAGATTGTCGAAGCGGGTCGTCTGTCTCCGAGCGGCTGCAATGCGCAGCCGTGGAAATTCATCATCATCGATGAGCCGGAGGCAAAGGCAAAGATGAGCGACGCATTGGTAGTTGAGGGCGGTGCAACCGGCTGCCCGTGGCGCGACAGCGTCCCGGCGTTTATCGCGCTGGTCGAGCAGCCTGCAAAGGTCATGCCGGCAGTAAAGGAATACTACGGCGATACGCAGCGCTTTGCACAGGGAGATATTGGTATGGCCGCCATGAATATGTGCTATGAGGCCATGGATCTGGGACTGTCGACCTGTGTGCTGGGTATGTGCGATCAGGCGAAGATGGAGCAGTATTTCGGTGTGCCGGAAGGACATGAGGTGCGCATGGTTCTCGCTGTCGGCTACAGCGCAGAGGACAAGGAGCCGCGCGCAAAGGTGCGCAAGCCGCTCGAAGAGGTTTGCAGCTTCAACAAGTGGTAATTTGATGAAAAAGCAAAATGCCGAAGCCAGATTTTTTGGCTTCGGCATTTCTCTGTGTGAAATAATCAATGAAAGGGTCAGTTGGTCAGTTGTCATACAGGCCAAACAGGTTGAGCACCTTATCCCAGAAGGTCATGGCAGGCTCCGGTTCCTCTTCGGTCTCTTCCTCGTCAGCAGGTGCGATGGCATCCGTCTTGATGACGAACTGAACCGCATTGACATCGGTATTCTTACTGGAAACGAAAGAAACCGTGTCACCGTCGCCGCCCTGAATAGACGAGAGCATTTCGTCGATTTTGTCCTCAACTTCTTTGTCCATGCCGTCGGTCTGGCCGCGCAGCTCAGTGGTACCGTCTGCGAGCTGGGAAGCACCGCCGCACAGCGAAGCTACGCCGTTATACAGCGATTTGCTGCCGCTGTACAGGTCATTTGAGCCGGTGCGCAGCTGTCAGCTCACTGACTTTGTCGGCGGAAACTGCGCTGTCGGACAGCGAGGAATTGATCGTATTCAGCGCTTTTTTCATCTGGGGGGAACCGGAGGAAAGTGTTCCGGACTGTGCATCCAGCTTTTTCATGCCAGCCTGTGCGGTTCGGATGCCGGATTGCAGCTTTTTGACACCGTTGTCCAGCTCTGCCGCGCCGCTGCCCAGGTCAGCTGCGCCGTCTTTGAGCGATCCGCTGCCGTCCTTGAGCTCGACAGCGCCATCGTTCAGCTCAATGGCACCGGTATTCAAATCAACAATACCGTCGATCAGGTCGCCGATCTGGTTGAGCATCTCTTCGTCATCGATCTCGACATCGAGGTTCATTCGGATGCCATTGATGGATACAGCGTCCATCTCGAAGTCCTTGACGTCGGCTGTGATTTCTGTGTCAATGCCTTTGCCGGGGAGGATGGTGTAGGACAGCTGTTTGTCGCTGCCGACATCCGCCATAGTTGCATCCTCTGCCTTGATGCGGGAGCATTTTTGGGTATCCAGCATAAATGTCGTCTGAAGTGCGTAATCGCCGTAAAAATAGCCTTCATACGACTTGTTTTCTGTAATTTTCAGGTGGATGCGCAGAGAACCGCTTTTGCCGGCCAACTCATCGGGCTGGTATTCTTTGCCATCTAGATCGTACCGAATGGAGATGTTCCATGGAATGGTGGTATTCTTGAGCGTGCCCTGATAATAGACGCGATCCGCATCGGACGAAAAGGTAATTTTATCGCCGTTTTGCGAGATTTTATCCTCGGTGGTCAGCATCTTGACGTCGGAATAATCGCCGTAGTCGATCATTTTGCCGCCGTCAAAGATATTGACGACATACACGCCGGAAACCTTGCCGCCCGCGTCGGTCATGACATAGACGACCTCATTCTTGCCGGTTTTTTCTGTATCCGCGGCAAATGCCAGAAGTGTTGCCGATGCCGTCAGTGCGGCGCACATCGTCAGGGAAACAGCTCTTTTATACGATGATTTCATTGGAAAATGACTCCTTTCATTCAGTTGGTTGCGGGTTCATCCGGCTGCTCCTGCCGCCGGTACAGTTTGCTTCTTTTGTTCTTTCGATCAATCACGCCGTCAAACAGATACAGCAGGCCCGGCAGGACGAACAGAACGCTGAAGATGGAACACAGGGAACCGCGTCCGAGCAGGATGCCCAGCTGGGACAGCAGGCCGTGTGTCGAGATGAAGCCGAGCAGGAAGCCGACGATGACCAGCGTGATGCCGGAGGTGAGAATGGACACTGTGACTGCCGAAATGGTTTCAACAATCGAGGTCTTCTTATCATATTTTCGGCGGCATTCCTGATAGCGGTCGGTCAGCAGGATGGCATAGTCCACAGTAGCGCCGAGCTGAATCGAGCTGATGATCAGATATGCAATGTAGAACAGCGGGGAACCCATAAAATATGGAATGGCGAGGTTGATCCAGATCGCGGTTTCGATACAGATGACCAGAATCACAGGAAGAATGACAGATCCCATCGTCAGCGCCAGCACAAGGAAGACTGCCGCAATTGCGACGAGATTTACCTTGTTCATGTCTTGCGTGACGGTGGTCATCAGGTCGTAGGTGCTGACACCTTCGCCTGCGAGATAATAGCTGTCAGGATAATACGAGTTTGTAATATCACGGATCTGCTGAACCAGCTCAAAAGTTTCTTCGCCTTCATAATCCGCGTCGATGGTGAGTACCAGACGGCTGTAATGCTCAGAAATCAGCTGCGACAGTGTGTCTTCATCCAGATATTCCGTCGGGATTTCCGCGCCCGCGGCATCGACATAGGAGATCATGCTGGATACCTGCGGCAGCTGCTGTAACTCGTTGGACAGTTTTACCTGTGTGGCGGTGCTGTCCTTTGGAACCAGTACGACATAGGTATCCTGTTTGCCGAAAATGTCTTCCATTTCCTTTGTATCAGCACCGAGCTGTGTTTCCGGCCCGAAAATATGGGAAGAGCCGTAGTAAAAGTCGTTGCGGCTGGAAGCAAGGTTCGCCGGTACAACAATCAGAACGAATGCACACACGAGCGGCAGCATGACGCGGTAGACAAAGCGGCCAAAGCCGTGGAAATCCGGCATGAACGAGCGGTGCTCGGTTTTGTCAATCCAGCGGTAAACCGAGAGGATCAGCGCAGGAGAGAAGGTGAATACCGTAATCAGGCTGATGGCAATGCCTTTTGCGAGTGCGAGACCCAGATCCGGACCGATGCGGAACTGCATCAGGCACAGCGCGAGAAAGCCGATGACTGTGGTCGCGCCGCTGGACAGGATGGACGTTGTGGATTTGCACAGCGCATCGACCATGGCTTCTTCCACATTTTCCGCCTTTTCCCGGCATTCCGTGAAGCGGTGCAGCAGGAAGACCGAATAGTCCAGCGAGACAGCAAGCTGCAAAATATTTCCTGCGGCATTGGTGACGAAGGAAATTTCACCGAAAAGCAGATTGGAGCCGGCGTTGATGATGATTGCGATGCCGAGGCCGATCAGGACGACCAGAGGTTCTATATATGATGTTGTGGTCAGCAACAGGATGAGCAGGACAAGCAGGACAGCAAAGGCAGCAATTTTTGAGATTTCGCTGACTGTGCTGGTGGTGGCGACTGCGGTGGAAACCGCCGTGCCGCTCATGGCATTGTCGTCGCCGATCCGTGCACGGATATCATCGACCGCTGCTACGCGCTTGTGCTCTTCCATGGTGACGGTAAACAGCGCCGTGTTGTCCTTGTAGTATGTGTCGACGGTATCTGCGTCCAGTGTTTCCAGCGGCTGCGCGACATCTGCGGCGTCATCCAGCCACATGACATCGGTCACACCGTCGACCTCTGACAGCTTTTGTTTGTATTCCAATGCCTCCGGAACAGAGACATTGTGAATCATGACACGCGCGTTCGGGATGCCGCCGGAAAATTCCTCCTCCATCACATCGAGCGACACCGTGGAAGCGGTGTCCTCCGGGAGATAGTCATTCATATCGTAATTGACAGAGACCATCTGCTTACAGAGGGCACAGATCACAGCCAGCACGGCGAATAGACACAAAACAGCTTTTCGATGGCGCACAATGGCAGTATAAAAGCGCCGCATAGTATTCTTCTTTCTGTTCAGGGGATTCGCTGGCCTTGAAGCGGCATGATATTCCGCTCACCGTGCAACGTCAGAGCAACGGACTTTAAATCAAAGTGTCCGATTGCAGTGTGGGGAATGGTGCGCACCGGTGTCTGCATTTTTCCGGTCAGTGTACACGAGCCATCCGGCAGGAGCTTACCGCTGGACGGGATTGCTTGAGCCGAGGATGCGGAGCGTCCCGTAGATACGTGCGCCGCGCATGGACAGCAGAAGGTGCCCGTTTCGCGGCCCGAGCGGCGTTTTCATCGTCACATGGTATTGGTATTGCGGCATATCGTGTCCCCCTTTTTCTTTCTTTGACGGCTCCCATTGTACCGTTCGCACAGATGTGCCGCAATGGGCAATCGACCATCAGGTGTGGCAAAAACGGACAAATGAGGTGATATTGACGGGCAAAATCATTTGCCGGACAGTTGAAACTTTTTCGGACATCTGTATAATGAACGGAGAGAAATAAAACAGAACGAAAACGGGAGGTATCACAATGAAACATGATGTGACAACGCTGCGCACCAAGAAGGCACTTGCCGAATCGCTCAAAAACCTGATGCAGAGCAAGCCGTTTTCCAAAATTACAGTCAGCGAAATCACACGGGACTGCGGCGTCAACCGCAAGACGTTTTATTGCCACTTTGAGGACGTGTATGACTTGCTCAAGTGGATGCTGGAGCAGGAGGCCATCGAGGTGTTCAAACAGTTCGACCTTCTCGTTGATTACCGCGACGCGATTGCCTTTGTCATGGATTATGTAGACAAGAACAAGCACATTTTGAATTGTGCGGTGGATTCCGTTGGCCGGACGGGACTCAAGAGGTTTTTCTATCAGGATTTCATTGGCATTGCACATATGATGGTCGACGGCATCGAACGCGAATACGGCACGCACACCTCGGACGAATTCCGGCAGTTTCTGTGCTAGCTGTTTACGGAAGCACTGGCGGGCGTCCCGATTGAATCATTCCGCCCGGGGCAGAAGTGGGATCGGGATCAGGCGCTGACCTATATCACAACAATCCTGCGTTCCTCCATTCTGGCGTCGCTCCGCGAGGCGGAAAAGCAGGGATTATAAAAACGTGCGCTTCCCTGCGGAAACGCACGCTTTTGGCTTGCGGGGGCTTGTTTACTTGGCAGTTACAACGCCGTTCAGGCTCTTGCCGACAGTCGACCAGTTGACAGAGGCATTCAGAACTTCGTTCAGAGCCTGTACCGGAATCAGAACGGTACCGTCCTGCTCGACAAGTGCACTGTCCTGTACGACCTTTGCACTGTTGGAATAGTAAATGTTGCTGTTTTTGGTCATTGTGGCTTCAACTGAGCCGAGCGTGACGGTTGCGGTGTCACCATTCCATTTGACCGAGCCGCCCAGCGCCTTCACAGTGTCTTCCAGCGGAGTGTAGAACGTGCGGTCGATGACCGCGACATCCTGTTTTGTATCTCCGGCGGTCAGGTTGATGTCCAGCAGGTTGATGAAGTCCGTCTTCTTGATAAGTGCATGGATGCCCTTGGTCTTGTCGACAACCTGGGAAACTTCATAGTCGGTTGCGGCGCTCAGGTAAGCGTATGCCATGTCGCGGTCAACGCCAAGCTGTTCGTTGAGGAAGTCGATGGACTCACGGCAGGCTTCCTTCATGGCCTCGTCCAGATCCTCATCCAGACCGATCGGAATCCAATAATCTTCGGTTTCACCGAACGGCTGAGTGAAGTTCTCGCTGTCGCCGACAATTTCTTCCGAACCATTCTTGAGGACGGTCAGACGAACCGTGCCGCGCAGGGAGCCTTCCAGTGCGGTCAGCGCAACCTCGCCGTCACCCTGTGCAAAATGCGGGTCGCCGGTGTAGAACATTGCACCTTCTACCTCAATCGGCAGGTACAGCGTAGAGCCTTCCCCCAGCTCGTTGATATCGAGGTTGCCGCCCTGCTCCGTCGGCGGAACCGAGCTGAGCATTTCCTCCGTGTCAGTGGCAACACCCATGATGCCGAGGAACGGGTCGAGCTCATAGGTGACTTCTTTGCCGTCTACCTCGTAATAGGAACACCAGACATCATCAACTTTCTTGATGGGAGCGAACTTGGAGACATCGCCGTACTTTTCCGGTTCCTCTGCGGAAGCGTCATCATAGCGCGGGGAGTTTTCGGGGAATTCGTCCGGCAGTGCACCCTTGTAATGGCGGTTGGAGATGACGCCATACGGAACGCGCGGCTGGAGGTCGAGCACCTCGACCTTCAGGACGTCACCCGGCTCTGCGCCCTCGACCTCAACCGGGCCGGTGACGATGTGCGGGCCGTCTTCGAGGAAATCGTGCGCGATGTCAGAGTCAGTGATATTGATGGCGTCGGTCAGGATTTCATCCTCGGATACACCCTGACTTGTGAAATATTCCAGTGCGTCGCGTCCCTGATCTTCCAGCAGACCCTCGTGAGATACCGTGTCGAACGTGACCGTGCTGCCCGATTCCACCGTCAGAACCGGTTCCGTATCGCGGTTTGGCAGGCGGCCCCAGTTGATGGTGTCTTCATTCGAGCCGACATAGTAGTCGCCCATGATCGTGCCGTCGTCCTTGGTCTGAAGGATTTCAAAGGTGTCGTCCTGTGCAGCTGTCTGTGCAGTGGTACCGGAGCCGCTGTCCGTTGTCTGGGTGCTGCTGCCGCAGCCTGCTACAGCGCCGGTCAGCAGGCCGGACACCAGCAGCATTGCTGTCAATCGTCTGTAATTCATCATATTCATCCTTTTTCATGCCAGTTGGTTTTTGTGTAAAAAAACAGAGGTCTACGATGCGCGCTTTCGTAGACCTCTTTGTCTGTAACCAGTATACAAAATGCAGGCAGACTGTGCAATTCGCAGAATATACGAGAAAAAATTTTGTGATTTCGATACATTTTGACATTATACACAATCGTTTTGTCGACATATACTCCTAAATACTTCCTGAAATGTAAGAAAAGTACTTCTTTTTGTTGAGGACGAAAGAATTGCTTTTACAGCATAAATTCGGTATAATAACAGTATCTGAAAGGTGGAGGAACTAACACATGTATCTGAGCGGTTTGGATGATATCGATCGGAAAATTATTGAGATTCTGACACACAATGCGCGCATCTCCTATGTCGATCTCGCGGAGCAGGTTGGACTGTCGCGCGTCGCTGTGAAGGCGCGCATTCAGGCGTTGGAAGAAAGTGGCGTCATTGAGGAATACTGTATCATTGTCGATCCCACCAAAATTATGGGGCGGACGATTTCGACCTATTTTGACGTAGAGGTGCGCCCGGAATGCTTCCAGCAGGCTGTCGATATTCTGATGAACTGCGAGGAGGTCACAAAGCTGTACCATCTGAGCGGAAATTCCCGCCTGCATGTCCACGCAGTTACATCCTCGCAGGAGGAAAATGAAACCTTTATCAATGAGGTGCTGTATCAGCTGCCCGGCCTGGTAAAGCTGGACACCTCGGTCATCCTCAAGCGATATAAAGATATCATCGGATTGAAATTATAACGAACACAAAAAAACAGCGCCCCTCCTGTCGGCCTGACGGGAGGGGCGCATTGCATTGCAGAAAAGATCAGTTTTCTTCTGTTTCCTTGTCGCCGTTTTCCAGCGCGAGCTGGTGTGTGATGAACTGGCGTGCGGTGCGCGGGGAGCGGCCATTCTTGCGGATGGCGAAGCGCTCTGCCAGCAGGTGGAGGCGCTCCTCCGGAAGATCCAGACCGTAGTCCTCGGCGAGACGGTCAACGATGTAAAGATACTCGTTCTTAACCGGATTCGAGAAGGTGATTTCAATGCCGAAGCGGTCGGACAGCGAGGAAGCGGACTGCATCGCGTCGCGGACATGGACATCGTCACCGTTGCGGTCGGAGAAGTTTTCACGGATAATATGGCGGCGGTTAGACGTCGCATAAATCGCCATGTTGTGCGGCTTGCCTGCCACGCCGCCTTCGATAAATGCCTTCAGAGCGACAAACCGCTCATCCTCTGCCGTAAACGACAGATCGTCGAGGAACAGAATGAAGGTGAACGGACTGCGTTCGATCATCGAGCAGATTGCCGGGAACTGTTTGATCTGATCCATTGGCATTTCGATGATTTTCAGGCCGCGGTCGGCATATTCATTGGCGATCGCCTTGACAGTCGACGATTTGCCGCAGCCCTTGTCGCCGTAGAGCAGGATGTTGTTGGCATTTTTGCCGGCGAGCAGCGACAATGTGTTGTCGCGGATGGCTTTTTTCTGTACCGCATATCCCTTGAGGTCGGACAGGCGGATGGGGTCGGGATTGGCAATCGGCTGCGGCATGCCGTCGATAATGGTGAAGGCATTTGCGCGGGCGAAGTAACCTGAGCCCTTTTTGCGGTACATCTGGAGCAGGCCTTCGCAGTTGCCGAACGGCAGCGGTGTGCCGGCAGAGAAGCCCGGCAGGGCGTCGAACAGGTCGGCGCAGCTGCGGTAAGCCTTGCGGGCAAAGTCCAGAAAATCCGAGCCCGAGAGGGAAATGAGTGAGTTGATTGTATACAGGTCGAAATCCGCAGCGGCGCGCACATCGTCAGAAACCGGCTTGTCCACACTCTGGGTCAGGACATTGGTATCATAGTGGATCTCGCGCGCAAACAGCTTGCCAAGGTCACCATGGGTGTAGTGGAACTGGCACAGGCGCGCATAGCTCCGGCAGAAGGCAGCCGGAGAATCGTCCAGCGCGGACAGCGCATCCGCATAGACAGAAAAAACATCCGTACTGCGCAGGCCGCCGAGAATGGTCATCGCTTCGGTGCGCAGGCGGAGGGAAGAACTGGTTAACATAGGTATCTGTCACCTCATATTGCATCAATTTTGTTCGTATTTAACGATAACACAAAGCAATATGCTTTGCAAGGGCAATGAGATATAGAAAACGGCAGCTTCACGCTCAATTTGTCGCTGATTTGTATAAAAGAAGCTCGTTTTATGTGATTCTCCGCGCAGATGGCGGTGTCGTCGCCGTTTCGGAAGCCGCATGGCAGCGCAGGGGGACAGGCACAAAATATGCCGCTGCATCCTATACTGGAAAGAGAAAGAATTTCGGAGGTGCGTAGGATGAAACAGAGTCGAATGATTCTGTGCCGCTCCCAGAGCGAGGCGCTGCTTCTTTCGCGGAAGCTGTCCGCATGCGGCATTGACGCAAGACTTGCGCGCCCGCCGCGTTCGCCGAAGGTGCGTTCCTGTTCCTGGGGGCTTGAAATAGAAACACAGGCATCTGATTGGGCGGCAGATTGCCTGGCAGACATGCCGCCCGATGTCTGGAGCTGGGAGGATGGCGGATGATTTATCTGGACAACGCAGCGACAACGCTGAAGAAGCCGCCGGCGGTCGGGAGTGCAGCGCGCTGGGCGATGGGGCATGCGGCGGGCGCAGGGCGCAGTGCCCATTTCCCGGCGATGACAGGCGCAGAAATATTATATGACACGCGTGCGCTGGCGGCAGAGCTGTTCGGAATGGAGGATCCGCGCCGCGTGGTATTTACGTTCAACGCAACACATGCATTGTGCCTTGCGCTGCATTCGATGCAGGAATGCAGGCATTTTGCCATTTCACCGTTTGAACATAACGCTGTTTTGCGCCCGGTGATTGACATTGTCAGACAGGGAAACAAACGGCTGACGATTTTGAAGGGCGAGCTCTGGAACGATGAGCTGCTGCTTGAGTCAGCGAAAAAAGCCATCGAAGACGGTGCGGACTGCTTTGTTTTGTGCCATGTTTCCAATGTATTCGGCTATATCCAGCCGCTGGAGCAGCTTGACCTTCTGCTGGCGGAAGCGGGCATTCCGCTGATTCTCGACGCATCGCAGTCGGCAGGTGTGCTGCCCATTGATGTGTCGAAGCTGCCCAGTCTGGCAGCGGTCTGTATGCCTGGGCACAAGGGACTGTATGGCCCGCCGGGGACCGGTATGCTGTTGTGGTTGTCGGATGACATGCCGTACCCACTGCTGCCCGGCGGAACGGGCAGCCGGTCAGAACAGACGGAAATGCCGGACTTCCTGCCCGACCGGCTGGAAAGCGGCACGCAGAACATTGCAGGTGTCGCCGGACTGTTTGAAGGCATGAAATTTGTACAGCGGCTCGGTGAGCAAGAAATTTTGCGACATGAACGCGCATTGTGCCGCATTGCAGCGGAGGAACTGCGGCAAATTCCGGGTATCGTGTCGTTTGTCTCGCCCGATATGAATCGACAGACCGGTGTTCTGTCATTTTACAGCCGCCAGCTCCCCGTCGAAACCGTCGCACAGCGTCTGGCGGAGCAGAATATCTGTGTCCGCGCAGGGCTGCATTGTGCGCCGCTTGCGCACAAAACAGCGGGGACAGAGCGCACCGGAACCGTGCGGATTTCGCCCGGCTGGTTCCAGACAGAGCATCAAATGAGACGGTTTGCAGCCCGGATTGCTGTGATAAGCGGAAAAGAATCGACGCAAAATTTGGAGTAGGCTATTCACACCTTGTCGGAGTTGTGGTACAATAAAAATACGCATGGATTGTTTCATGCATATCTTGATAAACAAACCTGCATTTATATGCAGGAACTGGGAGAATCAACTGATTTATGGATTCCATTTTACTGCTGTGGCAAAACTTAACATCGATTACGGTTTCCGATATCATTGATATTGCGGTGGTCTCGTTTCTCATCTATCAGGTCGTAAAACTGGTACGGGAAACGAGCTCCGCCCGCATTATCCGCGGCGTCATTGTCTTGATCGTCGCCATGTGGATCTCCAACATCCTCCAGCTTACAATGGTCAACTATCTGTTCCAGACCGTGCTGACGTGGGGCATTCTGGTCATTGCCATTGTGTTCCAGCCGGAGCTGCGGCGTGTGCTGGAGCGTGTCGGCAAAAGCAAGCTGTCGTCGCTGATGCTGCGCAATGATACCATTCCGGTGGAGGAAAAGGCGGTTCTCGAGATTGTACATGCCTGTTCGGAAATGTCGTGGTCACGCACCGGCGCGCTGATTATTTTTGAGCGCAAGGAGAGTCTGGAGGATGTCATCCGCACGGGTACCATTGTCAATGCGGATGTCAAGGACGAGCTGGTGCGCAACATTTTCTATGAGGGTGCACCTCTGCATGACGGTGCGATGATTATCCGCGGCGGGCGGGTGCACGCCGCAGGCTGTGTGCTTCCGCTGTCCCCCAACCCCAACCTCGCAAAGGAGCTGGGTACACGCCATCGCGCCGCGGTCGGCATGAGCGAGAATGCCGATTCAGTCAGTCTGGTCGTGTCGGAGGAGACCGGCTCCATTTCCATTGCAATTGACGGACAGCTCCAGCGCCATCTTGTGCCGGAGCAGCTGGATGAGATCCTGCGCACGGAGCTTCTGGTCAAGGAGGAATTGGAGCAGCAGCACGAGGAAATGACTGTTCTTGCGAAAATCATGGATAAAATCCAGGGCTTCGGGGGGAAGAAACGATGAAAAACTGGATTGTAAAGCATGATATTTTTACCAAGCTGCTCTCGATTATTGCCGCGGTTATCCTGTGGAGCTACTTCATGGGCATTCAGAACCCGACGAGAACGCTGGAATATAAAAATCTCTCCGTACAGCTCACTGGTGTGGATGAGTTGTACAATTCCTATAACCTCAAGCTCATCAGCGGCGCGGATGCAACCGTTGATGTCAAGGTATCCGGTTCGAGCAATCGCCTTGCGACGCTGACCGTGTCGCAGATTAAGGTGAAGGCGGATCTGACCGACACCATCACGGCACCGGGCACGTATGAGATCCCGTATCATGTTATTCTCCCGGAAAGTGGCATGACCTGTGTCGGGCGCACACCGGAGACCATTACGATCACAGTCGACCGTATAGAATCCAAGACTGTCCCAGTCACGGTCAAATATTCCAACGACGCGCCGGATGGCTATGTATTTGAAGAGGCATCGCTGTCTACGGAGTCCGTAGAGATCACCGGACCGGAGACCGAACTGGATAAGGTTTCCTCTGCCGTCATCAATATCAACACCAAAAAGCTGAAACAGACGCTGACCGATAATTATTCCTACAAGCTGGTGGATAAAAACGGCGACGCAGTCGACAGCAACAATATTTCGCGCAACGTCGCCAGCATTACTGTGACCATTCCGGTTAAGCAGGTAAAAAAGGTTCCGCTTCAGGTGACATTCTCGCCAGAGGATGCGGGAACTGATGTCACAGCGACCATTTCGCCGAAGGAAGTGGAGATCATCGGCGATCCGGCGACCGTGAAGGATATCGATTCCATCACGCTGGGCGCGATCAATGTCAACACGGCGGAAAACGGCGACACCTATGATTTTGATATCAGCGTGCCGACCGGCGTTTCACTTAACGCCGGACAGCCGACGACGGCGACTGTCACAGTTTCCATTAACGATGCCGCGACAAAGAAATTTACCATCACAGATATCAGCCTGGACGATATCAAGAAAGACGATACCGCAGAGGTAACACTGGAGACCGAATCGCTGGAGGTCACACTGAGCGGGTCGCAGAAGCTGCTCGATTCCATCGACGCCGATGACATCAGCGCAGTGGCGGAAATCGCATCGCAGGATCTGTCCGACGGACAGCACACCATCGGCGCGACAATCAGCAGCCCGGATGGTTCTACCGTCATCGGCACCTACAGCGTCACGGTACGCATTACACGGAAAACATCAGAAGGATCATGAGTATTTTAGTTGGAAATATCCGCCTTCCGCTGGAGGCATCTGAGGAGGATGCCTTTGCGGCGGCGCGGAAAAAATGTGAGCTGTCCGGCAGTGCAGTCAGGCGGGCACACCTCTATCGTGCGTCGATTGATGCACGGCGCGGACGCATCACACGCGTGCTGTCCGTCCTGCTGGAGCTGGACAGTGCAGACGCAGAAGCCGCCGCCGTGCAGCGCATTGGAAAGCCGGATGTGCGGCTGAAAAAACCGGTTCAGGAGCCAGTCCCGACGGGAACACAGCGGCTGGAACACCGCCCGGTCGTTGTAGGCTTTGGCCCCGGCGGGCTGTTTGCCGCATATGTGCTGGCAAAAAACGGCTACCGGCCGCTTGTCATCGAACGCGGGCAGGCGATTGACAGCCGTGACCGCGCAGTAGAAGCCTTTGCCGCAGGCGGTGCGTTTGATCCGTGCAG
Organism: Butyricicoccus porcorum; assembly: GCF_051246315.1. Lineage (NCBI taxonomy): Bacteria > Bacillati > Bacillota > Clostridia > Eubacteriales > Butyricicoccaceae > Butyricicoccus > Butyricicoccus porcorum. Next base: position 2,934,267 of record NZ_CP178353.1, on the reverse strand, counting down.
CAACATCCAGTTCGGTGAGGGCGGTGCGGGTGCGTATTCCGACGGCAAGCTGACCTCGCGCATCAACGATCCGTTGAGCGAGTTTGTGCTGCGCACATTTGTCGCGCACGGCGCACCGGAGGAGATTTTGTATCGTGCGAAGCCGCATATCGGCACGGATATCCTCAAGCAGGTCGTGCGTCGGATGCGGGAGGATATCATCCGCATGGGCGGTGAAGTGCGTTTCGGCTGTGCGCTGACCGGTATGATCCAGCGCGGCGGCGCGCTGGCAGCGGCGGTTGTGGACGGGCAGGAACTTCCATGTGAACGACTGATTCTTGCAATCGGGCACAGTGCACGCGACACCTTTGAACAGCTGCATGCACAGGGTGTGTATTTTGAACCCAAGCCGTTTTCGGTTGGTGCGCGCATCGAGCATTTGCAGCGCGACATCGACCGCGGCCTGTTCGGTAAGCTCGCGGGGCATCCGGCTCTGCCACCGGCAGAATACACGCTGTCGCACCGCGAGAACGGGCGCGCGTGTTATTCCTTCTGCATGTGTCCCGGCGGGCAGGTCGTCGCAGCACAGAGCGAGCCGGATTCGATTGTGACCAACGGCATGAGCTATCATGCCCGCGATGGGCGCAATGCAAATTCCGCCATTGTCGTGTCAGTTGACCCGTCGGATTTCCCAACAGCGGATGCGCTCGGCGGTGTGGCCTTCCAGCGCCAGATAGAGCGGCAGGCCTTCCGGGTGACTGGGAACTATCAGGCGCCGTGCCAGCGGATCGGCGATTTTCTGGACGGGACGATCACCCGTCGCGCGGGCAAAGTCCGTCCGACTTATCCGCTCGGCGTGCAGTACGGTACGCTGGAGGGCATTCTGCCGGATTTTGTTGTGCGGCAGATGCAGGGCGGGCTCCGTGTATTCGGCAGAAAAATTCGCGGTTTTGATGCGGCGGATGCGCTGCTCACCGGTCCGGAAACGCGCACGAGCTCGCCGGTGCGCATCACACGGTTGGAAAACCGCCATAGCAGGCAGATTTCCGGCCTTATCCCGTGCGGCGAAGGCGCGGGCTATGCAGGCGGTATCCTGAGTGCGGCGGTGGATGGCATCGGCTGCGCACAGGAAATTTTACAGAATTTTTGTCCTCTCGAGGAAAGGAGAGATTAAATATGCAGCAGATTGCTGTTGTCAAGCGCCTGTTGCCGGACAATCAGGCGGAATTGCAAGTGTCGCGGCAGACAGCCTGTGGGCATGACTGCTCCAACTGCGGCGGCTGCGGCGAGATTGTTTCCAAGCCGATTCTGGTGATTGCAGACAATTCCATTGGCGCAGAGGTCGGTGAAGCGGTCATGATTACCGGCAGCTCGAAGCAGGTACTCGGTCTGGCAGCCGTGCTCTATGTCGTTCCGGTTGTGTTGTTCTTTGCCCTTTACGGCGTTGCTGCCGTGCTTTCGCTCCCGATTCCGGGGCTGTGGGGCGGCATCGGCTTCTTTGGCGGCATCTTTGCCGCGAAAAAAGTGAACGACCGGCAGAAGGATAAAAAGCCGGTGTATACTATTTCAAAATTGTAAACTTTCAGGGCTGACACTTGCGTCAGCCTTGTATTCTTTGGCAAGATACAGTAAAATGTATCAGTGAGGTGAAGCATGTTCGGATTTGTCCGCCCGCTGCGCGGCGAGCTGAAGGTTCGCGAATGGGAGCGCTTCCAGAGCGTCTATTGCGGGCTTTGCCATACCATCCGCAGCCATTATGGGCTGCTTCAGACAGTCATGCACAGCTATGACTGTACCTATCTGGCGCTGGTACTGTGTGCGCTGGAGGAAGAGGGCGGAAGCTGCAAAAAACGGTGTATCATGCACCCGCTGCGCCGCCGCACCTGTGCGGCAGAGAGCGATGGCATGCGCCGCGCGGCAGCGGTGAGCGTCATTCTGTCGTGGCACAAGCTGGAGGACAATGCGCACGATGAGCGCGGGTTCAAACGGCTCGGCGCACGCGCCCTGCAATTTCTGCTGCGGCGTGGATATCGCAAGGCAGCGCGTGACCTGCCTGCGTTTGACGTGTGCACACGGACATGTCTCGACGAGCTCGGGCAGCTGGAACGGCAGAAAACAGCCTCCCTTGACCGCCCGGCGGACGCATTTGCACGTATTCTGCGCGCGGCTGTTGCGGATTACAGCGCAGACAGCCGTATTTTGGAAGAGATGTTTTATCACACCGGAAGATGGATTTACTTAATTGACGCCTGCGATGATGTGGCGGAGGATTTCCAGTCCGGCAGCTATAACCCGGTTGTTCTGCGCTGGCAGCTCACACAGCCGTCCATTGAACCGGTCAGAGAGGCCATGAATCACACGCTGCTGCAATCGCTGGCGGCGTCGTATCACGCATATGTTTTGCTGCGTCCGTACCGGGACGCGGGGATAATAGAGAATATATTGTGCCAGGGTCTGCCGGAAATCACACGGCAGGTACTGAATGGCACGTTTACAAATCACGGAGGAAAGAACAGGCATGGATCCTTATAAAGTACTCGGCGTTTCGCCGTCGGCTTCGGATGATGAGGTCAAGCGGGCATACCGCGACCTCGCACGCAAATATCACCCCGACAACTATGTCGATAACCCGCTTGCAGATCTTGCAAAGGAAAAAATGCAGGAGATCAATGACGCCTATGATACCATCATGAAACAGCGTCAGAATGGAGGAGCTTCCTCCAGCGGGCAGAGCTACACCCAGCAGGGTGGCTACAGCGGAAGCTATGGCGGCTACAGTGGGACAAACGCCGGTATTTACAATCAGGTGCGCAATGCGATCAATGTCGGCAATATCGGCATGGCAGAGGAACTGCTCTCCCGCATTTCACAGCGCGATGCCGAATGGCATTATCTGCGCGCAGCGGTCTGCTACCGAAAGGGCTGGTTTGATGAGGCGATGCAGGAGATCAATCAGGCGTGCACGATGGCACCGAATAACACGGAATACCGCCGTATGCAGAGCATGCTGAGCAACAGCTCTGCCTATGGCGGGTACCGTCCGATGCAGCAGAACGATGCCATGGACTGCTGTACGCAAATGCTGTGCCTCAACTGCCTGTGCAATTGCTGCGGCGGAGGCGGAGGCTGCTGATTCAGAAGCGAAGGGGATTGCCGGACGGCAGTCCTTTTTTCACAGATCAACAGAGATATAGGGAGAGAATGAAATGAGCGGGAGGAATAACGGAATGTGGTTTGTCTTCGCACTGCTGTCCGCAATCTTTGCGGCACTCACCTCTATATTGGCGAAGGTGGGGATTGAAGGTGTCAATTCCACACTGGCGACCGCCATCCGCACGGCAGTTGTGCTGTTGATGGCATGGGGCATGGTTTTTCTGACCAATACGCAGGGAGGAATTGCACAAATCGGCAGAAAGAGCTGGATTTTTCTGATTTTATCCGGCTTGGCAACCGGTGTATCATGGTTGTGCTATTATAGGGCGTTACAGATCGGTGAGGCGTCGAAGGTTGTGCCGGTGGATAAGCTCAGCGTAGTTATCACGCTGGTGCTGGCCGTTGTTTTCCTGCATGAAAAAATGACCGCGAAATCACTGATCGGTGCGGCGCTCATCACGGCAGGGACGCTGGTCATGGTGGTATAGATATGCTGCCAGCCAAATTTTTTTGAAAGACAGAAGGATGTGACCATTTATGCAAAGCAAGACAAAAACTCTGACTTTCTGTGCGATGATGACCGCGCTGGGCATTCTTTTCCTGATGATGGGGTCGATGATGCCGGGCATGTGGGTTGCATTTACGGCGATTGCCGGTGTTGTCGCCGCGCTGACTGTTGTACAGGGCAATTTGGCTTACGGCCTGCTGACCGTCATTGCGACGGCACTGTTGTCAGCGCTCATCGTGCCGGCAAAGGAGATTGCACTGCTGTATGCGGCTTTTTTCGGCCCGTATACGCTGGTGAAGAATCTGATCGAGCGCCTGCATAACCTTCCGTTGGAATGGGTGCTCAAGCTGCTGTTCTGCGGGATTGTCTCTGCGTTGCTGTTCCTGTTTGCTGACAGTGTGCTTGCTATGGTGCCGGCTGTACTCGCCAGCCATATCTGGCTGTTCCTTCCGGCTGTGCTCTTCGTTTTTGCCGCGTATGATATTGTTTTCTCAAAACTGATTGTTTATCTATTTCAACGGTTGCATATCTAGGCGCTATCTGAAAACCAAGAAAATGACGAATATTTCGCAAAGACGAGGTCGATTCGAGACAACAACATGCGGGAATCCTTCCGGATTTCAAGTGTTGTTAACGAGGAAGCGACCCGTATTTGTAGAAATAGTCAAAATTTTCGACTTTTCAGATACGTCCTATATATAAAACTAGCATAGATCACAATGAAAACGAGAAAAAGAAAGAAAAATTTGTATACAATGTAAGAAAATGGCCCGTTTCGCTTGAACACAAGTGATGCGGGCTGTTAAAATAACATGGAAACCCCTTTTGAGAGCGAGCAAAGAGAGCAAAAGGGATTTTTGAATTTGTGAATATGGGAGGAATTTCCTTGAGAAGCATGACCGGATACGGCAGAGCCCGCCAGACGCTGCATGAGCGCGACATTACGGTGGAGCTCCGTTCCGTCAACTATCGATATCTCGACGTCAATGTGAAGGCACCGCGCATTTATGGCTTTCTGGAAGAGGCGGCGAAAACTGCTGTCGCTGCGCTGATTGCGCGCGGAAAGGTAGATGTATTTATTTCCATCGATTCCGGTGCGTCGGGCGATGTGCGCATTTCGCTCAACCACAAGATTTTGGAGGGCTATCTGGACGCCCTGCACGAGATGCGCGACCAGTATGGGCTGGCAGATGACATCAGTGTAATGAGCCTGGCACGCCTGCCGGATGTCTTTTCTTCCGAAAAACAGGAGGCGGATGCCGACGAGCTGACAAAGGATGTACTGGCGGTACTGGCTGCCGCTGGCGCGGACTTCTGCGCGATGCGCGCGCGCGAGGGCGCCAAGATGAAGGAGGATATCCTGTCCCGCGGACAGACCATCCTGAAGCTGGTCGCCGAGGTGGAACAGCGCTCGCCGCAGGCGGTGGAGGAATACCGCGCCAAGCTGACCGCGCGCATGAATGAGGTGCTCGCGGATACGACGATTGATCCGCAGCGCATTCTGGCGGAGGCAGCTATTTATGCTGATCGAACGGCGGTTGCCGAAGAAACCGTCCGCCTGCGCAGCCATATGCACCAGATGGAGGTTATGGCGGCAGAGGAAAAGCCCATCGGACGCAAGCTGGATTTCCTCGTCCAGGAGATGAACCGCGAAGCGAATACCATCGGCTCGAAGGCAAATGACATCGAGCTGGCAAAAATCGTTGTGGACATCAAGTCGGAGATCGAAAAGATTCGCGAACAGATCCAGAATATCGAATAACCGGAGGCATATTCCGATGAAGCTCATCAACATTGGGTTTGGCAACATGATTTCCGCAGACCGGCTGATTGCGATTGTTTCGCCGGATTCTGCGCCGATCAAACGCATTGTACAGGAGGCGCGTGAGCGCAATATGCTGATTGATGCCTCCTATGGCAGGCGCACACGCGCCGTCATTGTGATGGACAGTGATCATGTGGTGCTGTCCGCAATCCTGCCGGAGACCATTTCCGGCAGAGCGGGAAACCGCGAGAACGAAAACGAGGTGAATGACGATGAGTAAGCAGGGAATTCTTTTTGTCCTGACCGGCCCGTCCGGTGTAGGCAAGGGAACGGTCCTCGCGGAGGTGTGCAAGCAGAAGGAGCTGTATCTGTCCACCTCTGCTACGACGCGCGAACCGCGCCCGGGTGAACAGGACGGTGTGCAGTATTATTTCCTGACGCGTGAGCAGTTCGAGCAGAAGGTCGCGGAAAACGGCTTTCTTGAGCATGCGGAGTTCAGCGGGAATTGCTATGGAACACCGGCGGAACCGGTGGATGCGCAGCTGGACGCGGGGCACGACGTCATGCTGGAAATCGAAGTACAGGGTGCGATGCAGGTACACCAGATGCGCCCGGATGCTGTGCGCATTTTTATCGCACCGCCGAGCTTTGCCGAGTTGGAACGTCGTCTGACCGGACGCGGGACAGAGGATGCCGACGCGGTGCGCCGCCGTCTGGAGACCGCGAAGCATGAGCTGACGCTGGCAAAGGAGTTTGATTACATCGTTGTCAACAACACTGTGGAACAGGCGACAGCCGATGTGCTGGCGATTCTGCGCGCGGAGAACTGCCGCGCGGCACAAGTAGAAATTAAGTAAAACAAGCAGGCGGTTTGTGCCGCCGATGACAATAGAAGGAGCGAAAATAGTATGTTAAAGCCGTCTATGCAGGATCTGATGAAGAGAGTCAACAATCGTTATCTGTTGGTCAACCTCGCCGCACAGCGCGCGCGTGATCTGTCCGCAGAGGAAGAAAATTCCGGCGTCAAGCTGGAAGAGAAACCGATCAAGATTGCACTGGATGAAATCTGCGACGACAAGATTGAGTACCGTCCGGGCCCGAAGCCGCAGGCAGAGGATCTGCTGGCAGCAGCGAGCGCACAGGACATCAGCGCGGCGGACGATATGCTGATGAGCGCAGAGGATGAAGTTGTTTCTCTGGATGATGAGGCAGACGAAGCGCCGGTGCTGGAGGATCTGTAAGAGATGGATTTTTCCGGCAAAACCGTGGTACTTGGTGTCACCGGGGGCATTGCCGCTTATAAGGCATGCGATCTGGTGAGCCGGCTGCGGAAAAAGGATATCAAAATTCATGTTATTCTGACAAAACACGCCTGTGAATTTGTTCAGCCGCTGACGTTCGAGGTACTGTCCGGCGCGCGCGCCGTGACCGACCAGTTTAACCGCGATTTCCCATGGGAGGTCGAACATATTTCACTGGCAAAGGCGGCGGATGTCTTTGCCGTCGTCCCGGCGACCGCAAATATTCTGGGCAAATATGCGCATGGCATTGCAGATGATATGCTGTCGACGACATTGCTTGCAACGCGCGCTCCGGTGCTGTTTGCGCCCGCAATGAACACCGCAATGTATGAAAATCCTGCGGTGCAGGATAACATTGCGGCGCTGCGCGCACGCGGCTGTCTGTTTGTCGAACCGGCGTGCGGACATCTGGCGTGCGGGGATACCGGGCGCGGCAAGCTGGCAGATGTCGAGGTCATCGAACAGGCAATTCTGGACGCACTGACCGAAAAGGATATGAAGGGCATGCGCGTGACAGTCACGGCGGGCCCGACGCGCGAAGCGCTCGACCCGGTGCGCTTCCTGTCCAACCATTCGACCGGAAAGATGGGCTATGCCATCGCGCGCAGCGCGAAAATGCGCGGCGCAGAGGTGACACTGGTTTCCGGCCCGGTGGCACTGCCGCCGGTGGATGGCGTGAACATGGTGTCGGTCACCTCTGCCTGTGACATGCGGCAGGCGGTCATAGATGCGCTGCCGCAGTCGGATTTCGTCATCAAGGCGGCGGCGGTCGGTGATTACCGCCCGGCGCAGTTTCAGGACGATAAAATCAAAAAACACGACGATGATATGAGCGTTGCACTCGTGCGCAACCCGGATATTCTGGCAGAAATCGGCCAGAAACGCCGGGACGATCAGGTAATCTGTGGATTTTCGATGGAGACTCGTGATTTGGTGGAAAATTCAACCAAAAAGCTGAAGAGCAAAAACTGCGATGTCATTGTTGCGAATAATCTGAAGGTAAAAGGCGCGGGCTTTGCGGGTGACACCAACGTGGTGACACTGCTGTACCGCGACGGCACGCGTGAGCCGCTTGAGCTGATGGGCAAGGGCGATGTGGCGGATATCCTGCTTGACCGCCTGCTCGCGCTGTGGAAGAGCAAGCAGTCGTGATGCAGTCGGTTTGCCGCGTTGCGGTGTCCGCCGCAAATTATGCGTTTGACCGGCTGTATGACTACGATATTCCCGAAGAGCTGCGCGGAAAAGTACAGCCGGGTGTGCGTGTTATCGTGCCGTTTGGCAAGGGAAGCCGCACCTGTGAGGCGATTGTCGTGCGCATGGGCTGCGATCCGAAAGCCGAATATGCGCGCAAGTCGATCTGCCGCGTGCTGGATGCGGAGCCGGTTATGGATGCACATCTGCTTCGGCTGGCAGCGCATTTGTGTTCGACGCTGTTCTGCACGTTTTACGATTGCGCGCGCGCCATGCTTCCGGCGGGGCTGTGGTTCCGCCGGGTCGAGCGGTACACGCTGGCGGAGGAGATCCCCGAAGCACAGCGCGCACAGCTGGCGCAGGAGTATCCGGCACTGTCCGTGTTTACCAGACGCAAGCGTACGGCAACAGCAAAGGAAATCGCAAAAAAATGCAGCGAACTGCCCGCAGAACAGCTGGATGCGCTGTGTACGCGCGGGGTTTTGACCTTTTCGAGTGAATTTGACCGCCGTGTCAGCGACAAGACCGTGACAATGTACGGGCTGGCGATGCCGGATGACGAGGCGATGCGTCTCGCAGAGCGCGGCAGAAGCCCGGTGCGCATGGAGGTTGTCAGCGCGCTGATGCATGAGGGCGCACTCAGCCGTCATGATTTGCAGTATCTCAGCGGCGCGAGCAACGAAGTGCTGCGCGCAATGGTCAAAAAGGGCATGCTGTGCCAGTGGGAAGAGGAGGCTTTCCGCCTGCCGGAGCAGGAGGAACTGCCGCCGAGGCAGGATTTTGTGCTCAGCCCGCAGCAGCAGGCCGCATATGATGGTATGGAGCCGCTGCTGCTCTCCGGTCATCCGGAGGCGGCACTGTTATTCGGCGTGACGGGCAGCGGCAAGACGCAGGTTTACCTGCGGCTGATTGAGCGCACGCTGCGCGAGGGCAGAAGTGCCATCGTGCTCGTGCCGGAAATCGGCCTGACCCCGCAGCTGATTCGCAAGTTTATGGCGCAGTTCGGCGAAATCACAGCGGTGCTGCACTCGGCGCTGTCGGTCGGCGAGCGCTATGACAGCTGGAAACGCATCCGTTCGGGTGCGGCACGTGTCATCGTCGGTACACGTTCGGCAGTGTTCGCCCCGGCACGAAATCTCGGCCTGCTGATCCTCGACGAGGAGCAGGACGATGCCTATAAATCGGAAAATAACCCGCGCTATCATGCGCGGGACGTCGCAAAATACCGGGCAATGCAGGAGAATGCACTTGTTGTGTTCGGCTCTGCGACGCCGTCCATCGAGACCTTTTACGGTGCGGAAATCGGAAAATACCCGATGTTTTTGCTGCGCGAGCGCTATGCGGGCACGCAGCTGCCGGAGGTCACCATTGCGGATATGCGCGGGCTGATACGGCAGGGCTATACCGGTGCAGTCGGCCCGGTGCTGCGGCAGGCGATTGACACCTGTCTCGCGCAGGGACACCAGTGTATTTTGTTCCTCAATCGGCGCGGTGCCGCCCGGCAGGTGGTGTGTACCGCCTGCGGCTGGACGCCGCAATGTCCGTCGTGCAGTGTATCAATGACCTATCATTCGGTCAACCACCGTTTGGTCTGCCATTACTGTGGGCATACCGAGCCGCTGCCGCGCGTATGCCCGTCCTGCGGGTGCACGCACCTGAAAACTGACGGCATCGGCACGCAGCGGCTGGAGCAGGAGCTGCACGAGCTGTTCCCGGAGGCCTCTGTGCTGCGCATGGATGCCGACACGACTGCGACAAAGGGTGCGCATGCGAAGCTGCTCGCGCAGGTCGCCGATGGAAAAACTGACATCCTGCTCGGCACGCAGATGGTCACAAAAGGTCTGGATTTTGACAATGTGACTCTGGTCGGCATCATTGATGCGGATCAGGCGCTGTTTGCGCAGGATTACCGCGCGCGGGAGCGGACGTTTTCCCTTCTGACGCAGGTGGTCGGACGCGCGGGACGGCGTGGGATACAGGGGCATGCGGTCATTCAGACCTACAGCCCGGAAAATCCGGTCATTCTGAACGCTGCCCGGCAGGATTACGAGCGGTTTTATGAGGAAGAAATTGAGATGCGCCGCGCATTGCAGTGTCCGCCTGCGGCGCAGATTGTTGTGCTGACGGCGAGCGCGGAGCGCGAGCGTGATGTGCTCGAAGCGTTGGTTGCCGTGAAAGCGCGTCTGGAGAGCCTGATGGCGGGGCAGTTTGCCGATTTCTGTTATCCGGTGCTCGGCCCGGCACCTGCCGCAGTTGTGCGCGTGCAAAACCGGTATCGCTATCATCTGTCCATCCGCTGCCCGGAGGGCAGGCGCCGCCGTGAGCTGATCGGCGGTGTGCTGCGGGAATTTGCTGCGAACAGCAAATTTCGTCCGGTCACGCTGTATGCGGATATCAATCCGATGCAGGTGTAAGCGATCAATACGCCCCAGAAAAGAAAGTTACATGTTTGTTTGGAATATAAAGGAGGATTTTTATGCCTGTACGTCAGATTCTTACCGATCCCGATCCGGTGCTGTATAAAAAATGCCATCCGGTCACAAAATTTGACAAGAGACTTGCGTCCCTGCTGGAGGATATGGCACAGACCATGCTTGCGGCAAATGGCGTCGGTCTTGCCGGCCCGCAGATCGGCATGGTGCGCCGCGTGTGCGTTGTGCTGGATACCAACAACAATGACAGGATCATCGAACTGGTCAATCCGGAGGTGATTGCGACTGAGGGTTCCCAGACCGGTTCCGAAGGCTGCCTGAGCTTTCCGGATAAATTTGGCATTGTCACTCGTCCGAATGTCGTCACTGTCCGCGCACAGGATCGCAACGGCGAATGGTTTACCATCACCGGACAGGGGCTGACCGCGCGTGCATTCCTGCATGAGATCGACCATCTGGACGGCCATGTCTTCACCGAAAAAGTGTCGAAGTTCATCGAGCCGGCGGGCGAAGAGGATGAGGAAGAATGAGAATCGTTTATATGGGCACGCCGGACTTTGCGGTCGCGTCGCTCGAACGGCTGATTGCGGATGGACATGACATTGCCGCCGTATTTACCCAGCCGGACAAGCCGCAGGGGCGCAAGATGAAGCTGACGCCCCCGCCGGTCAAGCAGCTCGCCATGCAGCACGACATTCCGGTTTATCAGCCGGATACGTTCAAAAATGAGAGCCAGCTGGCATTGTTGCAGGAGCTGAACCCGGAGGTCATTGTGGTTGTCGCGTATGGCAAGCTGCTGCCGGGTTATGTGCTCGATCTGCCGAAATACGGCTGCATCAACGTACACGGCTCACTGCTGCCGAAATACCGCGGCGCAGCGCCGGTGCAGTGGATGGTGCTCAACGGGGAACAGACCGCAGGCGTCACGACGATGTATATGGATCGCGGGCTGGATACCGGTGACATTCTGCTGATGCGTGAGACCGAAGTCGGGGAGAATGAGACCGCGGGCGAGCTGTTTGACCGTCTGGCTGCGATGGGCGCCGACCTGATTTCCGAGACGCTCGCGCGGCTGCCGGAAGGCATTGCGCGCACGCCGCAGGATGACAGCGCATCCACCTATGTCTCTGTCCTCGACAAGAGCATGGCGGTGGTTGACTGGACAAAATCAGCACAGGAGGTGCACAACCTCATCCGCGGGCTCGATCCGTGGCCGGTCGCACTGACGACGCGTGAGGGCGGACGGCTCAAGCTGTTCCAGTCGCGCCTGACCGGACGCACAGCACAGGCTGCACCGGGCACCGTTGTAGAGGCCGATCCGAAGAGCGGGCTGTTCGTCGCCTGCGGTGACGGCGGTGTTCTCCAGATTCTGGAGGTGCAAATGGTCGGCAAAAAGCGCATGCCTGCGGGCGATTACCTGCGCGGGCACGCCATGCAGCCGGGAACCGTACTCGGCGGCTAATGTAAGTACTCCGGGGAGGGCTTTGATGTATTACAATTATGGCTACGGCGGCGGAGGCGGTTGGTATACTCTGTGGATTATCCTCATGGTGGCCTGTTTTGCTTTCGCTTCGTGGGCACAGGTTTCTGTGTCTTCCAATTTTAAAAAGTATTCGCGCGTTATGACCCGGCGTGGACTGACCGGCGCACAGGCGGCACAGGCGGTTCTGCGTGCCAACGGCGTGACGGGCGTACAGTTTGCCCGCATCAGCGGCAATCTGACGGATAACTTCAACCCGCGCACCAATGTCATCAGTCTGTCGGGCAGTGTCTGTGATGTCAGCTCGGTTGCGGCAGTTGGTGTTGCCGCACATGAGGCGGGGCACGCGGTACAGTATGCGAAGGGGTATGCACCAATCCGCCTGCGCAATGCAATTATTCCGCTGTGCAATTTCGGCTCAAGCCTTTCGTGGCCAATGCTGCTCATCGGGCTTGTGCTGGGCGCAACGTCGGTCATGGGGCTGGGCGTCGCGCTGTATGCGCTTGCGACGCTGTTTCAGGTCGTGACGCTGCCGGTGGAGATCAATGCTTCCCGTCGTGCGCTCCAGGCACTGGAGCAGGAGGGATTGCTGACGGCTGATGAGCTGCCGATGGCGCGCAAAACACTGTTTGCCGCGGCGATGACCTATGTTGCGGCGCTGGCGACCTCGCTGGTACAGCTGCTTCGTCTGGTGCTCATTTATCTCTCCAACGGAGGAGGGCGCCGCCGTGACTGAAGCTCGTTCGGCGCGTGAAGCTGCGGCACGCGCACTGTTTGCCGTCCGCGAGGAGGGTGCCTGGAGTGCGCCTGCACTGCGCAGATATGCCGCCGGGCTGTCCGCGCGCGATGCGGCGCTTGCAACGGCGCTGACGGGCGGCGTGCTGCAAAACCGCGCGATGTGTGATTTTTATCTCGCGCATTTTTCCAGCATTCGGCTCAAAAAGGTACAGCCGCGGATTTTGGATCTGCTGCGGCTGGCCGTGTATCAGATGGTTTGGCTCGACCGCATTCCGAATGCGGCGGCGGTCAATGAGAGCGTGGCATTGGCGCGCTCTCTGTGCCATGCGGACAAGCGTACAGCGGGTTATGTCAACGGCGTGCTGCGTGCGCTGGCGCGCAGCATCGACCATCTGCCTCAGCCGGACTGCGCGACCAAGGCGGAATATTATTCGCTGCGGTACAGCCACCCACAGTGGCTGACCGAGCTGTATCTGGAGCAATTCGGGTTGAAGCAGACAAGATTGCTGCTCGAGGCGGACAATGCGCCTGCACCGACCGTGCTGCGCGTCAATACGCTGCGTGCACAGATGCAGCAGGTACAGGACGAACTGGCGGCGCAGGGAATCCGTGTCACGCCGCACGCCTGCATCCCAAACTGTCTGACGGTATCCGGAACGGGAAATATTGAAAAGCTGTCTGCCTTTGCGCAAGGGCGTGTGACTGTGCAGGATGGCGCAAGCCAGATGAGCGTTTATGCACTCGACCCGCAATCGGGGAACCGGGTGCTTGATTGCTGTGCAGCGCCGGGGGGCAAGAGCTTTTTCATTGCCGAGCGCATGAAAAATACCGGAACTGTGGTCTCATGCGATGTATACGGCCACAAGCTGGAAAAAATTCAGGCAGGCGCAGAGCGGCTCGGTTTGACGAACATACAGACCGAATTGCAGGATGCGTCAGAATTCCGCCCGGAATGGGAGGGGAAATTCGACCGTGTGCTGTGTGATGTGCCGTGCTCCGGCATGGGCATTATTCGCAAGAAACCGGAGATCCGCTACAAGGATGAGAAGGAGCTGCGCGGGCTGCCGGAAATCCAGCGCGCGATATTGGACAATGCGTGCCGGTATGTCCGGCCGGGCGGTATTCTGGTTTATTCGACCTGTACGCTGCTGCGGCGGGAAAACGAAGAAATTGTGGATTGGTTCGCACAAACGCATCCAATGTTCCAAAAAACTCTATTTTCTATACCAGTTTGTGAACAGAATGTGGAAGGCAGTGTCACTTTGCTTCCGCATATCCATGACACGGATGGATTTTTTGTTGCAAAATTCCGTAAAATGGCTTACTATGAAGATGATCCTGCGCGCGGGAACGAAACCGGCGGAAATACCGGAACGGAAAACAGGCGCGCATGCATCGGAGAATGTTTATGATAAAACCTGAGATCAAATGCAGAACCCTGCCGGAACTGAAGGCGGAGCTGTCTGAGATGGGCGAAAAGCCGTTCCGTGCGGCGCAGATTTTCCAATGGCTGCATCAGGGCGTGAGCTCGTTTGACGAGATGACCAATGTCTCCAAGCAGCTGCGCGCGAAGCTGGATGAGCACTACCTGCTCACCGCGCCGAAGATTTTGCGGAAACAGGTCTCGCAGGTAGACGGTACGATCAAATACTTATGGGAGCTGTACGATGGCAATTGCATCGAGAGTGTCTTCATGCGCTATCATCACGGCAATTCGGCGTGTGTATCCTCGCAGGTCGGCTGCCGGATGGGCTGTAAGTTCTGCGCTTCCGGCATCGGCGGGCTGGTGCGCAGCCTGTCAGCCGGCGAGATTCTCGACCAGATCCTGTTTATGCAGAAGGACACGGGCGAGCGTATCTCCAATATCGTGCTGATGGGCACGGGCGAGCCGCTGGATAACTATGACAATGTGCTGCGCTTCATCCGGCTGGTCGGCGCGGAGGAAGGGCTGCACATCGGACAGCGGCATATTTCGCTTTCTACCTCCGGTCTGGCTGACCAGATCGACCGGCTGGCGGAGGAAAAGCTGCAAATTACCCTGTCCATTTCGCTGCATTCGCCGGACAACGAGAGCCGGAGTGAAATCATGCCGGTCAACCGGAGCTATCCGGTGGAGCGGCTGCTCGCCTCCTGCCGGCGTTATTTTGACATGACCGGGCGACGTATCTCGTATGAATATACCATGATCGACGGCGTGAGTGACCGCCCCTGGCAGGCGAGGAAGCTCGCGGCGCTTTTGCGCGGGCGTCCGGCGCACGTCAATCTGATTCCCCTGAACCATGTCACGGAGAGCGGACTGCATACCTCGACGAAGGAGCATGTCGCGGCTTTTCAAAATATTTTGGAAAAGAACGGAGTCACTGCGACTGTCCGGCGCACGCTGGGGCCGGATATTGACGCATCCTGCGGGCAGCTGCGCCGCAGGCACATCGGTGAAACGTTCGGGAAAGAGTGATAGAATGAACGCATTTGGCAAAACCGATAAGGGCTTGGTTCGCGCCAGCAATCAGGACACATTCCGCATCGATATAAGGGAAAACGGGCTGGGGTTCCTGGTTCTGTGCGATGGCATGGGTGGTGCGCGCGCCGGAAATATCGCAAGCGTGCGCGCAGCGGAGCGGTTTATGGAGCAGGCCTGCACGGCGGATCCGGAGCAGGCTGATACGGAAACGCTTTCCCGCATTGCCCAGCGGGCTGTCACGGCGGCAAATTCCGAGGTTTATGAGCTGTCGCAGTCCTCGCCCGCCTACAATGGCATGGGTACAACGCTGGTCGGCTGCATTTGTGCCGGTGATCGCGTGGTGCTCGCAAATGTCGGCGATTCGCGCGCCTATGTCATCGACGGAGAGAAAATCGCACAGATGACAGCGGACCATTCGCTCGTGGCGGAGATGGTGCGCACCGGACGGCTGAGCAGTGAGGAGGCAAAGTACTATCCAGGACGCAATCTGATTACGCGCGCAGTCGGTGTAGACAGCGAAGTGGAAGCGGATTATTATGAAATTACCCTGCATGACGGACAGACGCTGCTGCTCTGTTCGGACGGACTGTGCGGTCTGGTGACCGATCTGGAAATTGCGGCCGCCGTTGTGCAGTCGGCTTCGCAGGAGGAAGCGTGCGACAGGTTGATTCAGCTGGCGTGCAGCGCCGGCGGAAGTGACAATATCACGGTTGTTTTATATACCAAGTAGGAGAAAATAGAATGGAAAATTACATTGGACAGACGCTCGGGGGCCGCTATGAGGTCCGCGAGGTGATCGGAACGGGCGGTATGGCGATCGTCTACAAGGCCTACTGCACTGTTCTGAATCGATATGTTGCCATTAAGGTTCTCAAGGAGGAGTATGCATCGGATGACGAATTCCGCAAGCGCTTCTACAACGAGGCACAGGCGGTTGCCAAGCTGTCGCAGAACAACATCGTATCCATTTACGATGTATGTCAGGACGGCGACGGCCCGGAATACATCGTCATGGAGCTGTGTGAGGGCGTGACGCTCAAGGATTACCTGCGTAAAAAGCACCATCTGACCTGGCAGGAGACGCTGTTTTTCGCGCAGCAGGTGGCGCGCGCGCTCGACCATGCGCACAGCCGCGGCATCATTCATCAGGATATCAAGCCACAGAATATCATGCTGCTGCGCGACGGCACGGCAAAGGTGATGGACTTCGGCATTGCGAGCTTTGCAAACAGCCAGGAGACACGCAAGGTGTCCTCTGAGGCGATTGGCTCGGTGCATTATATTTCGCCGGAGCAGGCAAAGGGCATCACGGCAGACTTCCGCACGGACTTGTATTCCCTCGGCGTGGTCATGTATGAGATGCTGACCGGCACGCTGCCGTTCCGCGGTGACACGGCGGTTGCTGTTGTCATGCAGCATCTGAACACGGTTCCGCCGGTTCCGAGCTCCATTGTACCGGAAATCCCGAAGGCGATGGATGAAATTGTCATGCACGCGATGTGTGCCAATGCCAGCCAGCGTTACAGCTCCGCATTGGATATGTACCGTGATATGGAGCGCTTGCGCACCAACCCGAATCTGGTGCTCAATTATTCCGGACACAACAGTGATCTGGACGCGACCCGTGCAATCCGTTATGACGATGAGGATGCGACCCAGCTGCTTCGTCCGGTGGACGAAGAGCAGGCAACGAAGTATGTCCCGCGTCCGCGGCAGGAAACACCGGCACAGCAGCAGCGCCGTGTTTATCAGCCGGTCAACGATGTGGATGACGAATATGAGCAGGAAGAACCGGTTCATGAGGTCAAGCGCGTCAAGACGAAAAAGAAGAAGGGCAACGGCGGCAAGATTGTCGTCGGTGTCATCATTGTCGCTCTGCTTGCGGCAATTGCCTACATGGCTTCCGGCCTGATGGGCGAGAGCAGCAAGGAGATGATTGAGGTTCCGAACTTTATCTCCCTCAACTATGAGGAAGACGTTCGCAACAACAGTGACTACGACGCATTCCGCTTTGATGTTGAAACGCGCAAGGATTCGTCCGGCGACTATGAGGACGGCGAAATCGTCGATCAGGACCCACTGGAAGGTGAGCAGGTCGAAGAGGGTTCGACTATTACGCTGACGGTCATCTCTGTCGAGGAGAACGACAGCGAGGAGCTGGTCAAGGTTCCGTCGGTCATTGGCAAGACGTTTGAAGACGCACAGAGTGCCCTGCGCGCGCGCGGATTGACCGCAAGCCGCAAGGAGGAGAGCTCTGAATCGGTTCAGGCTGGTTATGTCATAAGCACCGACCCGGAGCCGGGCGAGGAAATTGCAACCGGTTCGACGGTCACGGTTATCGTGTCCTCCGGCCCGGCAAACACAAACAAGACGGTACCTAACCTGACCGGCATGACGCAGAGTGCGGCGAAGTCGCTGCTCGAGTCGATGGGTCTGAAGCTCGGCGCGGTCACGCAGGAGGAAAGCGACAAGCCGGAGGGAACCGTCATTGGTCAGACTGTTGCTTCGGGTACGGAAGTCGCAGAAGGCACCAGCGTCGGTATTACCATTGCCAAGGCGAAGGGTGATAACGGCGGCGACGGCGACGACGGAAACAATGGTGGAGATGGAGGTTCCGGAACCTCCGTCTCCGTCACCAACTCGGCAGTTGTTGTGACGCTTCCGTCTAATCACAAGGACTGTCAGGTTGCCATAAGTGTTGACGGAAACCAGCTCTATAACCACACTGTTCGTGAGGGTAACCTGACGGCAACCTGCAAGCTGTCGTATGGCAGCGGTACGCACCGCATTGTTGTCACGGTTGATGGCGCTACGGTCTACGACCAGGATTATAATTTCGGCTGATGATGACAGAAACAGGAATCATTCTCAAGGGAATCGGTGGATTTTATTATGTCCGCACACAGTCCGGCGTCATTGAATGCAAGGCGCGCGGCAGGTTCCGCAAGGCAGCGGAAAAGCCGGTGATCGGTGACCGCGTGACCATTGAGGTGCAGGACGACGGCACCGGCTATATGATGTCCATTGAGCCGCGCAAAAACCAGCTGCTGCGACCGGCAGTTGCGAACGTCGATCAGCTGGTTGTGGTGTGCAGCGCTGCTCCGCCGAAGACGGAGACGCTGCTCATCGACAAGGTGACGGCAATTGCCGCACACAAGGGCATCGATACATTGATTGTCATCAACAAGTGTGATCTCGACCGCGGCGACCGGCTGTATCAGATTTACACGCAGGCGGGCTTTTCTGTGTTCCGCGTCAGCGCGGAGACAGGTGAGGGCGTTGACGCGCTGCGCGCTGCATTGGCGGGAAAGGTTTCTGCTTTTGCAGGCAATTCCGGCGTCGGAAAATCCAGCCTGCTCAATTGCATTGATGCGGAATTTAACATGAAAACAGGCTCCATCAGTCCTAAGACTGAGCGCGGCCGCCACACCACGCGCCACGTGGAGCTGGTCGAGCTGCCGGGCGGCGGCTGTATCGCAGATACACCGGGGTTTTCGGCGTTTGACACGGAAAAAATGGATCTGATCCGCAAGGACGATTTGCAATATGCATTTCCCGAATTTGAGCCGTATATCAACCAGTGCCGCTTTACCGGCTGTGCACATGTCAAGGAAAAGGGCTGTGCCATCCGTGCGGCGGTAGAGGACGGGAAAATTCCGCGTGAGCGCCATGAAAGCTACTGTAAATTGTATGAAAGTGTAAAAAATCTCAAGGAGTGGGAGCTGAAGTGAAAACATTGATTCTGGCTTCCGCACCTGAGACCGAATACGACTATGTCAGGCAGCTGGCACAGCAGGCGGAGTATATTATCTGTGCGGACGGCGGCACGCGGCATGCGGCGGCATGCGGCATTCGGCCGGATCTGGTGATCGGCGATTTCGATTCGGGTGCGCGTCCGGACGGCGTCGAAGTCATCGCGCTCCGGCCGGAAAAGGACGACAGTGACCTGATGTGCTGCACAAAGGAGGCCATTCGGCGCGGTGCGGATGATATTACGTATGCATGTGCGTCCGGCGGGCGCATTGACCATTTCCTGTGTAATCTGTCGCTGCTCGAATATCTGCACAGCTGCGGCGTGCACGGCATGCTGTGCGACAGCCGCAACCGCGTGACATTCCATCCGGGCGGTGCAGTGTGGTATCAGGCAGATGCGTCTTACCGCTATGTCGGCATTATTCCGCTGGACGCGGAGCTGATCGGCGTCACGCTGCGCGGATTGAAATATCCGCTCACGGATGCGACAGTTTCGCGCGCACAGATGATTACGATATCCAACGAGCCGGCAGCGCCGGAATATATGATATCTGTTCGGGAAGGGCGCTCGCTGGTAATTGAAAGCAAGGATAAATAAAAGAACAGAACGGAGGATTTTGAAATGAACGTATATAAGACAAAAGGCACCTGTTCGAGAGAAATTCGCTACAGTGTCAAAGACGGCGTTGTTGAGAACATTGAGGTTGTCGGTGGCTGCGCGGGCAATCTGTCAGGCATCTGCCGTCTGATTAAGGGCATGCCGGTGGAGCAGGTCATCAAGGCGTTTAAGGGCGTCGACTGCGGCGGCCGCGGCACTTCCTGCCCGGATCAGATTGCACGGGCACTGGAGCAGGCAGGGCAGTAATTCATCGCAACACACAGGCGGGGCTGTCAATTGGCAGCCCTGCCTTTTTGTGTGTGCACGGCGGGCAGGTGTGGGCGGAACACGTACAAAATGAATTTTTGCGGGGTAAAAATTCATTTTTTTGTTGTCCGTCGAAAAAATGAAATGCAAGTTGCAAAAGAACATGCTGCAATTTGTGCAAAATGACGCGGAAGGCGCGGAGAACAGAAAATTTTTGTTCAAAGTATGGAAAATTTAAAAAATGGTATAAAAAGAGCGGTTTATGGTTGAAAAAGAGGGGAAATATATCTATAATAAATACCATTGAACAGAAAGATGATACGCGGCGGAACGCAGCCGCGTCGGCGGATTCCTCCAAGTTGAAGGATCGCCCGGAAAGGATGAACGATTACTATGGTTAAACCGATTTCAAAAATTGCATCCGCAATCGCACCGTCCGCGACGCTGGCTATCAGCGCGCTGGCAAAGCAGATGAAGGCAGACGGCATTGATGTCGTCAGCTTCGGTGCAGGCGAGCCGGATTTTAATACCCCGGAGACGATCAAAGAGGCAGGCATTGCCGCAATCCGTGCGAATAAAACCAGATACACCCCGGCAGCAGGCATCATGGAACTGCGCCGCGCGATCTGCAACCGCATGAAGGAGGACCTCGGCCTGGAGTACGAGCCGAGCCAGGTTGTCGTTGCATCCGGTGCAAAGCACAATGTCTATCTTGCTATCATGACCTGCTGCGATCCGGGCGATGAGGTTGTTGTTGCCGCTCCGTATTGGCTGAGCTACGCGGAAATGATCCGCATGGCAGGCGCAGTTCCGGTTGAAGTGCGCGCAGAGGCTTCTGCACATTTCAAGATCACCGCAGAGCAGCTGGAAGCGGCGATTACCGACAAGACCAAGATGTTCATGCTCAACTCCCCGTCCAACCCGACCGGCATGGTCTACACAAAGGAAGAGCTGGAGGCACTGGCTGCTGTCTGTGAGAAGCACGGTATCTATGTCCTCGCCGATGATATCTATTATAAGCTGGTATACGATGGAATCGAATACACCTCCATCGCTTCGGTTTCCCCGGCAATGAAGGAGCAGTGCATCGTCATCAACGGCGTTTCCAAGACCTATGCAATGACCGGTTGGAGAGTCGGCTACGCGCTGGCCAATCCGACGGTTGCCAAGGCAATGTCCAGCTATGCCAGCCATTCCACCGGTGCACCGGCAACCATGGCACAGTGGGCTGCGGTCGAGGCACTCGAGGGCCCGCAGGAATCGGTTGAGGAGATGCGCCAGCAGTTCGAGAAGCGCCGCGACCATCTGGTTGAGCGTATGAACAAGGTGCCGGGTGTTTCCTGCATCAAGCCGCAGGGTGCGTTCTATGTTATGATGGATATGTCCAGCTTTGTCGGCAAGACAATGTACGGCAAGGTCATCGAGAACGACGGCGACTTCGCACAGCTGCTGCTGGAAAAGAATCTGGTTGCAACCGTTCCGTGCACGAGCTTCGCGGCGCCGAACTACCTGCGCTGGTCGTATGCGACCTCGATGGAGCAGATTGACAAGGGCATCGACCGTCTGGAAGAATTTATCGCAAACGCTTGACACAAATTCCCCCCGCATACTACAATAGAAGAATAGTACCGTGACGGAATCGGCGTCCCCGCGGCGCCGGGAAAGGAATTTGTTTATGAGCAACAACATATACGAAAGCCCGTTTTGTTCCAGATATGCCAGCCCGGAGATGCTGTATGTCTTCTCCCCGGACATGAAGTTCTCCACCTGGCGCCGCCTGTGGGTATCGCTCGCCAAGGCGGAAAAGGAGCTCGGTCTGCCGATTACACAGGAGCAGATCGATGAGATGGAAGCAAACATTGACAACATCGACTACGAGGTTGCCAGAAAGCGCGAAAAGGAAGTCCGCCATGATGTCATGGCGCATGTATACACCTTCGGCAAGGTTGCACCGAAGGCAGCGGGCATCATCCATCTGGGCGCGACCAGTGCTTATGTCGGCGACAACACCGATATCATCCAGATGCGCGAGGGCCTGAAGATTGTCCGCAAGAAGCTGGTTGCGGTGATTCGCCGCCTGTCCGACTTCGCACAGCAGTATAAGGATATGCCGACGCTGGGCTTCACGCATTTCCAGCCGGCACAGCTGACCACCGTCGGCAAGCGCGCGACGCTGTGGATCAACGAGCTGCTGATGGATCTCGACGAGATCGAGTTCCGTATTGAAAACCTGCGCATGCTGGGCTCCAAGGGCACGACCGGCACACAGGCGAGCTTCATGGAGCTGTTCGACGGCGACCATGAAAAGATCCGCAAGATGGAGCAGATGATTGCGGATGACTTCGGTTTCCCGGGTGTCGTTCCGGTTTCCGGTCAGACCTATTCCAGAAAGATCGACGCACAGGTTGTCGCAACACTCGGCGGCATTGCACAGTCCGCAAGCAAGTTCGCAACCGATATGCGCCTGCTCCAGCACCTGAAGGAGCTGGAAGAGCCGTTTGAGGCACATCAGATCGGTTCGTCCGCGATGCCGTACAAGCGCAATCCGATGCGCTCCGAGCGTATCTGCTCGCTGGCACGCTATGTCATTGTGGATACCCTCAATCCGGCTGTCACCACTGCAACGCAGTGGTTCGAGCGCACGCTGGATGACTCCGCAAACAAGCGTATTTCCGTACCGGAGGCATTCCTCGGCATTGATGCGATCCTGAATATTATGATTAACATTTCTGAGGGCATTGTCGTTTATCCGAAGGTCATTGAGAAGCGCGTGATGGGCGAGCTGCCGTTTATGGCAACCGAGAACATCATGATGAGCGCGGTTAAGCGCGGCGGCAACCGTCAGGAGCTGCATGAGCGCATCCGTGAGCACTCCATGGCGGCTGGCAAGCGCGTCAAGGAGGAAGGTCTGGACAACGACCTGATCGACCGCATTGCAGCTGATCCGATGTTCGGCCTGACCAAGGAGGAAATCCTTGCGGAGATGGATCCGAAGGAATATGTCGGCCGTGCACCGCAGCAGGTTGAGGATTTTATCGCCAACGATGTTATGCCGCGCATTCAGAAGTATCTGAATGATGACGACATCAAGGTTGAAATCAACCTGTAATGCTGAACATATAAAATCGAATGCCGCAGACATTTGTTCTGCGGCATTTTTTTGCGCCATATGACGGATAAAAGTGGTCGCACAACCGGTGTCATGAGCAAATTGCGCAGCAAAATTGGCTAAATTGATGAAAATTTCATGAAATCCGTGGGATAAAATTGACTTTATTGCTGCAATCATATATAATTAGCTTGCTTATTGTCACATAGGAGGCGAGTAATTTGAAAAAAAGTATCCTGTCCTTTGTGGCTGTGATTGCAGTGATTGCACTGCTTTGCTGCACAGCTGTCTTTGGACTCACCGTGGGACCGGTCTCAGTCCCCAGTGCATTGGATGAGGAAGACGGCATCCGGCGTGGCCTTGACCTGGTCGGCGGTTCTTCCATTACCTTTGAGGCTGTTCTGGAGGACGGCTACGATACTGCGAATCTGGAAACCGACATGGCTTCCGTACAGGCCATGATGCAGAAGCGTCTGGATTCGCTGGGCTACACCGAAGCAACGGTTGAGCTGGTCGGCGACAGACGCGTCAAGGTGGACATTCCGGCGATCAATGATCCGGCGGAAGCCGTTTCCACGCTCGGTGCGACGGCACAGCTGAAGTTCGTCGATGCGGACGGCAATACCATTCTCGATGGTTCCGGCATCAAGTCCGCGAAATCCGGCTATGGTCAGCTCTCTGAGTCTGACTTTTCCAGCCAGCATTATGTCGAGGTTACATTTAAGGAAGACGCGGTCGAAACGTGGGCCGAGGCCACTAAGGCTGCGGCAAACGCAGAGGATGGCAAGAACACCATCAAGATTATGATGGACGATGAGGTTCTGTCTGAGCCTTCGGTCAGCTCGGAATATGCGGCGACCGGCATCACCGGCGATACCTGTGTCATTTCGGGCAGCTTCACGGCAGAGACTGCGAAGACACTGGCAGAGCAGATCAACATCGGTCAGCTGCCGTTCTCGCTGGAAGAGGTCAGCATGAGCTCTGTCGGCCCGCAGTTGGGTGAAAAGGCGCTGTCCACCAGCGTCAAGGCGGGCGCAATCGGCATCCTGCTGGTTATGCTCTTCATGATCCTGTTCTATCGTCTGCCGGGTCTGGTTGCATCCATCGCGCTGCTGTTCTACACGGCGCTTGATCTGGTCATCCTGTCGGTGGCACATGTCAACCTGTCGCTGCCGGGCATTGCAGGTATCATCCTGTCCATCGGTATGGCGGTCGACGCAAACGTTGTCATCTTCGAGCGCATGAAGGACGAGCTGAGCAACGGCAAGACCATCCGTGCGGCGATTGATTCCGGTTTCCACCGTGCATTCTCCGCAATTCTGGACTCCAATATTACGACACTGATTGCGGCATTTGTCCTGTATTTCATGGGCACCGGCACGGTCAAGGGCTTTGCCCTCACGCTGGGCATCGGCGTTGTTCTGTCAATGTTCACGGCAGTTACGGTCACGCATTTCCTGCTCAACCGCATGGCGGATTTCCGGCTTACTGATCCGAAATTCTACGGCGTGAGAAAGAAAAAGGAGGCGTGAGACCAATGAAGAGCAGATTTTCTATTGTAAAGAAATTTCCGATTTTTGCGGTTATTTCCCTGATTCTCATCGCCCCGGGCCTGATCGGACTGATTACGCTGCCGTTTGGCCTGAACCTGTTCAATATGGACGTTGATTTTGTCGGCGGCACGAGCATGACGTTTGACATCCATCAGGAGGTCACAAGTGACCTTTCGGGCAATGTCATCCCGGATCTCGTCGAAGAGGCGGCCGGCATTGCGCCATCTTCCGTACAGAAGACGGGCGACAACGGCGAGCAGGTACTGATTAAGAGCACCAAGCTGGACAATGACCAGCAGAAGGCGATTGTCGCTGCCATGCAGGAGAAATTCAGCATTACGGACGACGATACGCAGAATATTTCCGATGTCAATGCGACCATCGGCAAGGAGATGCAGGGCAAGGCAATTATGGCAGCGCTTGTTGCGGTCATCCTGATGCTGATCTACATCACCTTCCGCTTTGAGCTGACCTCCGGTCTCGCGGCAATCACCTGTCTGGCTCATGACCTGCTGGTTGTGCTGTCCGCATATCTTGTATTCCGCATCCCATTCAACACGACGTTTATTGCCGTTGCGCTGACAATCCTCGGCTATTCCATCAACTCCAGTATTATCGTCTTTGACCGCGTGCGCGAAAACCGCAAGTTTGCACGCCGCGAACTGTTCGAGGACACGGTAGAGAAGAGCCTGTGGCAGACTGCGGGACGTACGGTCAACACATCGATCACAACGCTGCTGGCAGTCGGCATGATCTTCATTCTGGGTGTCACCAGCCTGCGTCAGTTCACTCTGCCGATCATCATCGGCATCATCGCGGGCGCATATTCTTCGCTGTTCCTGGCAGGTACGCTCTGGGCGAAGTATCGCGGTCTGCTCCGCAAGAACAAGCGTGAGAAGGCACAGATCAAGGCGCAGCGCGCAAAGCAGGAGAGCAAGGCTTCCACACCGGAGGCTGCCCCGCAGGCCGCGGAGAAGCCGAAGGCAGAGTCTTCGACGGAAACCGCTCAGCCGGCAAAGCAGCCGCAGACGGTTACCCCGAAAAAGGTTTCCTCCGGTTCAAAGAAAAAGCGCAAAAAGCGCAAACACGGATAACATCGGCCGGGCAGTTTCGCACTGCCCGGTCTTTCTTTTTGGAAAAAAATATGGTATGCTGAAATCAGACAGGAGGGACTCTGGTGCAGATTGGAATTTCAACGGCATCCTTTTATCCAAAGGAACTGGAACACGGCATAGAATATGCGGCACAGCTCGGCTACCGGCGCGTGGAGCTGTTTATCAATTCGGAAAGCGAATATGGCGTGCCGTTCCGCAGGATGCTCAAACAGAAGCTGCGGGAACTGGGGCTTGCGGTCGTGTCGGTGCACCCGTTTACGTCTGCAATGGAAGGGCATCTGTTATTTTCTGACTATGCGCGGCGCACGCGCGATGCACTCGACCAGTATACACGATATTTTGAAGCCGCCGCCGATCTCGGCGCGAAGTATTTTACGTTCCATGGCGAGCTGCTGCGTTCCCGCGGCCTGCCGCCTGCGCGGGCGGATGAGCAGCGGTTTGAAACCTACCATAAGCTGTGTGAACGCGCGTCTGCGTGCGGCATTGCCTTTACACAGGAAAATGTGTCGTGGTGTAAATCGAGCGATCTGGCGTTCCTGCGCGCGCTGTATGACCATGTCCCGGAGCTGCGGTTTACGCTGGATATCAAGCAGGCGCGCCGCGCCGGTCTGGATTGGAGCGATTACGCCGATGCGGTCGGTGACCGCACTGTCAATCTGCACATCAGTGACTACGACACGCAGTCGGACTGCCTGCTGCCTGGACAGGGAAAGGTGGATTTTTCCGCTTTGTTTGGCAGGATGGAGGCACTTGGCTGCGGCAGTGCGATGGTCGAGGTGTACAGCGACGATTATACCCGTCTGGCGGAGCTGGAACAGAGCAGGCTGTTTTTGCAGTCCGCAGCACAAAGGGGGCTTTTGAAATGAAATGTCCATATTGTAAGCATACCGAGAGCAAGGTCATCGATTCGCGGTCGACCGTCGACGGTGAGAGCATCCGCCGCCGTCGTGTGTGCCTGCACTGCGGCAAGCGGTTCACAACCTATGAGACCGTGGAGACCAGCTCGCTCATGGTCATCAAAAAAGACGGTTCGCGTCAGCAGTTTGACCGCGATAAGCTGATGCGCGGCATTGTCAAGGCGTGTGAAAAACGCCCGGTTACAACCGCACAGATGGATTCTCTGCTCGCAGATATGGAGCAGAAACTGTATGGCAGACTGGAAAATGAGGTGTCGTCGGAAACAATTGGCGAGATGGTGCTGGAGCGTCTGGTGCATATTGACGAAGTCGCCTATATCCGCTTCGCTTCGGTATACCGCGATTTTCAGGATGTGCATTCGTTTATGGAAGAGCTGATGCGCATGAAGCATATTGATTCCAAAGGCACAGAAATATGACAATAAGGGGGAAGAATACGAATATGGCGGAAATTGAGTTGCGACCGCGGAGAGAGTATGCAATCGATGTGCTCAAAGCGGTCGCTATTGTTTGCGTGCTGACCATTCACGCCAGCACGGGCGGATATGGCAGCCCGATCCGGAGTTTTGACTGGTGGGCATCGCTGTTTTGGGGCTGTTTGACGCGGGCCGCTGTACCGTTGTTTCTGATGTGCAGCGGCGCGCTCCTGCTCGACCCGCACCGCAGACTGTCAGTCAAACGGCTGTATACACATAATATCTGGCGACTTGTCGTCGCACTGTTTTGCTGGGCGGTATTTTACAAGCTCTATCATCTGATAGAGCAGGATTCCCTCACCTGGAGCCGTGTACTCCAGGCGCTTAGGGAGGTCGTGCTGTTCAACCACGAATTTCATCTGTATTATATTCCAATGATGATTTTGGTATATATTTTTATTCCGGTCGTGCGGCTGGTAATAGAGCACGCCTCCAAACGGCAATTTCAATATCTGCTGCTGGTCTGGTTTTTACTGGGGATTGTCTATCCATTGCTGCGGCATTACTGGCCGCTGCGGTTGCTGCCGACATCGATGAGCCAGTTCGGTCTCACAATGCAATATGCGGCAATCGGCTATGCCGCTGCGGGTTATTATCTGAAAAAGTATCCACTGCCGCAAAGGCTGTGTGTGCTGTGCGCCGGTCTGGGCTTTGCGATTACTTACGGCATGACAACATTGCTTACCATTACACATGGAGAGCTGTATACGCAGTTTCTGGAAGGCATGACACCGGGCGTGTGCCTGCTGGCCATTGGCATTTTCGGCCTGTTGATTCAAAAGAAATATGGCGCCAAAAGCTGTGCGATTGCAGCGCATGTTTCTAAGGCGTCGTTTTGTATCTATCTGGTGCATGTGTGTTTTAACTGCATATTCCACAACCACGGCCTGACAGTTTCGATTCTGCCGTGCATTGTGTCGATACCGCTGCTGGTGTGCCTGAATTTTGCGCTCAGTTATGTGGTATATCTGATTCTTTCGCACATTCCGGTTGTCAACCGGTATTTGGTTTAACATGCAAACAGTCCTGCATGCAGACGCATGCAGGACTGTTTTTTTACGCTTCGCACAGCTTGTGCATTACTTCGGGAACGGTTGAAATTTCGGTGATTTCACCGACACGGCCGCCGCAGAACACAAGGCCGTCCTTTTCTCCGGTTGCCGCATCAAACAGAGCCTGAGACAGACAGAACGGTGTTTCCGCAGCATTGCAGATTTCCGGCATACAGCGGAAGCAGTGTTCGACCGGAATGCCGCCGCGGTCGTAAGCGCGCTGGACGAAGTCCGTGTTGACTGCGCGTGCAGCGAAGCCGGTGGGGCTTTTGATGATGCGCACATCCTCCGGCCGCGCATCAATGTAGGTCTGCTTGAAGCGGTCGCTTGCATCGCATTCCTCCGTGGCGGCGAACAGGGTGCCGACCTGTACACCGGAGGCACCGAGGTCAAACATACGGCATACATCGTCGTGCGACCGGATACCGCCTGCGGCGATGACCGGGATGGCGACGCCGTGCTTTTCACAGAAGCCGCGCACATATGCGACAACATCCGACAGCGCCTGCTCGAGCGTCTGGTTGGTTCCGGCGAGCAGGTCGTCCAGATGGAAACCGAGGTGTCCGCCGGCGAGCGGCCCTTCGACGACAATGGCATCCGGGAAGCGGTTGAATTTTTTCAGCCACTTGGTCAGAATCAGGCGGCAGGCGCGCGCGGAGGAGACAATCGGCGCAATGCGTGTCTTGCTTCCTTCGACCAGCCCGGGGAGGGACAGCGGAAGTCCTGCGCCGGAAATGATGAGGTCAACGCCGTTTTTGACTGCTTCAGTCACATATTCGTCGTAATGCGCGTCGATAGACATGAAATTCATGCCAATGATGCCGTCCGGCGCAAGCTCCCGCGCGCGGCGCAGCTCGCTGCCAATGGCACGCAGGTTGGCGGCAACCGGGTTTTTACGGAATTCCGGGTCACGGAAGCCGATCTGTACGCCGGAAATAATGCCGATACCGCCCGCGTTTGCGACAGCAGACGCGAGTCCGGACAGAGAAATACCGATTCCCATGCCGCCCTGAATGACAGGGTGTCGGGCAGACAATCCACCGATGTTCAATTCTGGAAGTTTCAAGATGAGTTCTCCTTTTTCTGTGAATTTGTTTGCCAATCTAAATAAAATCTACCATCAGTATAGCACGCCCGCGTCAGAATGACAATAGTTTTTAGACGAAAAGAAAGAGGATGTGTAAAAATACACATCCTCTTGAAGCTTGGTTGAATTACATGCGCTGTGCGATGGCGATGATTTCCTCTCTGGTCGCGAGGCCCTGCTTGTACGCGGTAGCACTGCCTGCGGCGAGACCCTTGGCAAAGCCGTCGACCATGCTGTTGCGCTCGAGGTAGCCGGCGAGGAAGCCTGCGACCATGGCGTCGCCTGCGCCGATGGAATCGACGAGATCACCGGACGGTGCCGGAGCGGAGAAAACCTGACCCTCATCCGTGACGAGGATGGCACCTGCACTGCCCATGGAAACGAGTACGTTGCGCGCGCCCTCTTCCTGCAAGTGCTTGGCGCAGCCGACAATATCATCGTAGTCGATCAGCGAGCGGCCGAACAGCTCACCGAGTTCGATCAGATTCGGCTTGATGAGGAACGGGTGATATGCGAGCGTGCGGCGCAGTAGGTTGCTGGAGGTGTCGACGACGACGCGGATCTTGTCGGTGTCAACGGCGTCGAGAATCTGCTCATACATATCCTGCGGCATGGAGCTGGGGATGCTGCCGGAGAGCACCAGCGTGTCGCCCGGCTTGAGGCGCTTGATATTCATCATAAACCGTTCACATTCTGAGATGGAAACCGCCGGCCCCATGCCGTTCATTTCGGTTTCCGTCTCGTCCTGGAGCTTGATATTGATGCGGGAGAAGCCCTGCGGCAGACGGATGAACTCGGTCTTGCAGCCCAACTGCTGCATGCCGGATTCGATCTGATCGCCGGTAAAGCCCGCAATGAATCCAAGCGCGATATTTTCAACACCCAGAGAAGTCAGGACGATCGAAACATTGACGCCCTTGCCGCCCACACGGATCTCCTCGTAGTTGGTGCGGTTCAGCGTGCCGACTTCAAAATTCTTGATGCGGATGGTGTAGTCCAAAGACGGGTTAAAAGTAACAGTATAAATCATGTGTTTTCCACCTCAATATTAGGATGTTGGTTGTGTTCTTCCGTTAAAAACGGGAGAGAAAACCGTTTGATTCGCCCCCGAATAAAACGCTCTCTTTTAATGATAAACGAATTTCACATAATGTCAATCGATACAGGGCAACCTTCGCGCACAAAATGCCAGATAGAATTTTGTTCAAAATAACCAAAAATCGGAATATAATTCGCAATTTCGTTGCATATCGACGAAAAAAACGAATGCGGCGAGCAAAAATTCCGGAAAAACCGGCGCCGAAAAAAGAAAAAGACGGCCGGATGGCCGCCATTCATTCAGAAGTATTTGCGGAGTGAGGGAATATTGGCGCAGATGCTGTGATAGGTGGGGAAGTCGCGTGCAATGCGCGCAGCACAGCGCCGACAGAATGCCTCCCGCAGCTCGGGATGCTGTGCCATCGCCTGCTTGAAGCCCCAGATGTGTGTAAACTCAGTCTGTGCGGGATGGAACAGATGTTCCGGCGACGACAATGCATCGATCGGAACACCGTGTTCCCCGGCACACATGGCGAGCAGGCGTTGCTCGGCGAACACCATATAAATCAAGCCGTCGCGTCCGCGTGTGGCGTGGATAAAGTCAAACGCTTCGGACAGATAGGACTGGCGCAGGGCATCGCTGCCGAACCAGGTAAACGCCGTGTTGCAGGCGGGAGCCGTCCAGTCCCACCCTGTCGGGAAGGAGTAGCGCGGAGACAGAGAAAAGGCGGACGGATCGGGATAAATATCCGGTGCGAGTTCCTCGCGGTGGATAACCGCGAGGGCGGAATCCGTCAGTCTGTCGTGCAGATCTGACCAGACGATAAAATCTGTATCAATCATGGCACACGGTGCGGAAACCTGTGCGAGCGCATACAGCTTGCCCGCTGCCCAGAACGTCGAGGGATCAACGGTATACGGCACTTCGTCCAGTTCACAGGAAATGCCGCCATCCCAGACGGTCTCGAGGCCGAGCGAGCGGTAATACCGCGCGCCAACGCGGTCAGTAATCATACGGATGCTGCCGTTTTTCTGCTGCCAGGTCAGTGCGGAAAGGATGGTTGTCAGCAGCTCAAAGTCCGCAACATCATACGGCCGTCCCGGATGCTGCATGGCATAGGGACGCGTCCAGTTCGAGGCAAACGCACGCATCAGATCAGATTCAGGCCGTAGCCGCCGGCATCGATACCCCAGAGGAAGCTGCCCATATATGGCTTGTCCGCGACTTCCAGTGCTTCCGGCGGGCAGAAGGTATCGCCGGGAACAGGTTCCTCCTGTATCGGCATGCGCAGCGCACCGGACGACAGGCGATAGGAGCCGGAAGTCAGCCGGAACGAGCCGGACGAACGGCGGAACGAGCCGGAGGATACACGGTACTCATATTCATGTTGATGCCGGTGCAAACCGCTGGAAAGCCGATAAAAGCCGGACGATATGCGATAGGAACCGGAAGTGAGCCGATACGAGCCGGAGGTCAGGCGGTAGGAGCCGGACGACAGACGGTAGGAACCGGAGGTACGGTATGATCCGGAGCCGCAGCGCACCAGCATCGGCGCGCCGAGCAGAATACGGAACTCATTCTCACAGACCGTCTCATTGGTCGGGATATATTCGTAATATTCGCCATTTTCAACCGTATATGGCACAAAGACAGCAGTTTCAGGGCGGTATTCCGCCTGCCGATCCGCTTCAAAGGCCTGTGCAGCCATTTGGCGGAGATCCTGCGGGACGCTGAACGGATCGCTCGCCACAGCGGTATCCGCTTCCGGCGATGCGGCAGGCGCAGCCGTATCAGCTTCCGGTGATACTTCAGGTGCGGCGGCCGTGTGCTTTTCGTAGCTGTCTTTATCCATAACAGCGCCGTTTAGTACATAGAGGCCATCATAGTACTCAGAGACCTGCGGGATATGGGCGGTATGATCGGACATATCGGAACACTCCTTTCTGGGGAAAACGGAATTATACGCTTATTATAGGGGAAAAGAAACAAAAGAACAAGAGGGAATTGCAGGCATAGGAGTAAAAACGACGAAAAAGTCTATCATATTGCACATTGTGTGCATATTTGCACATGATACGATGCATTTTAGACACAACGTAAGAAATCAGTGTGAATGTCCTGCTTTTTTCCGGCGGGCAGGACTGCGGGAGGGAAGACGGCGATGGTTTTCTGCGGGGCGTTTGCCGCGGGAAGACGGTTTTTCCGCATTGCTTCGGCGGCTGCCCTGAGAGGCTGCCTTTGGATTCTTCGAGTCATACAGGCGCACATCCACCTTGTGTCCACCGATTTTTGTGCCGGAAACCTTCTGGATAATGACATTTTTGTATTTGCTCGGCACTTCGACGAGGCTGTATTCGCCATAGCAGTAGATTTTCTGAATCTGCTTGCCCGGAATGCGGGTCGCCTCTGCAATCGCTGCGACGATGTGATTCGGTGCGACGCGCTGATAGCGTCCGACACTGAAGCGCAGGCGGATATAGCCTTCCGGCGGGGGCGGCAGCGGGCTGCCACTCTGCTTTCCGCCGACCGGACGCGGGATTGCCAGAACCGGAACATCGGTCATCTCGCGCTGGAGCAGCAGCTCCATCATGCTTTCTGCCAGCTTTTCCGGGCTGTAGCCCTCTTCCATCAGCTCGACGATGAGCGGATTGCAGTCGGAGGAGCCGGGCTTTTGCAGCTGTCCGCGGATTTCCGCAACCAGCTCGTCCTTTTTGCGGTCAATGATATCCTGCGTGCAGGGCAGCGGCTTGTGCGCAATCGGCGCGCCGATGAAGCGGGAAATATCGCGCACCTGGAACACCTGACGGCGTCCGGCGGCGAGTGTATAGGACATGCCGGATTTGCCCGCACGGCCGGTTCTGCCGATGCGGTGGATATAATATTCATAATCCTGCGGAATGTCGAAGTTGTAAACCGCGTCCACATCGTCGACATCGATGCCGCGCGCGGCGACATCAGTCGCAATCAGGATCGGCGTGCGGCCGGACTTGAATGCCTGCATAACCGCGGTACGCGCTTCCTGTTTCATATCGCCGTGCAGCATGGAGCAATGGAAGCCGTGCTCACTGAGATAACGGTTGAGCTCCTCGACCATCTTCTTGGTATTGCAGAAGATGATGGACAGCTTCGGCTCGTGCGTGTGCAGCAGCAGCGCGAGTGCGTCCATCTTGCTGCCAAGCGGCACCTCATAGTAATACTGCTCGATGGTATCCATCGTGCGTTCCGGGCCGGATTGGGTTTCGATCATCAGCGGGTCGTGCTGGTACTGGTCGGTGATGTCCAGAATCGCCTGCGGCATGGTCGCGGAGAACAGCAGAGTCTGGTGTCCGTCCGGCATATACGACAAAATGCTCTCAATATCCTCGCGGAAGCCCATGTTCAGCATTTCATCTGCCTCATCCAGGACAACCATGGAAAGATTGTCCAGCTTCAGCGTGTGGCGGTGGATGTGGTCCATGATGCGTCCCGGCGTGCCGATGACAATTTCTGCACCGCGGCGCAGCTGGGGAATCTGGTTCTGAATCGGCTGGCCGCCGTACAGTGCAACCGCGCGGATGGCCTGGGTATAGCGTGTCAGCTTGCGGATTTCATCACATGCCTGCATGGCGAGCTCGCGTGTCGGGCACAGCACGAGAACCTGTGTTTCCCGGCAGTCGGCATGGCGCAGGCAGCGTTCCACTGCGGGAACGCCGAACGCCATCGTCTTACCTGTACCGGTATGTGAGCGGCCGATGATGTCGCCGCCGGACAGGACTGCGGGGATGGCGCGCGCCTGAATTTCAGTCGGCTGTTCAAAGCCCATTTCACCGATGGCACGCAGGACAGCCGGGGAAAGGCCCAGTTGGTCAAAGGTAACGGCAGTTTCTGCCGCTTCATTTGTGTGAGTAGACAAAATATTCCTCCTATAAACAGTTCAATCGAAAAATTGAATCAAATTAAGCAAAAAGAAAAGGCAGGAAGAGCTTCCCTGCCTATTTCAGTATATGCTTTTTTTGCACAATAGTCAAATAAATTGTTTCATCTGGTTACAGAAATGACGTTTTTCATAGATTCCACGAGGACAGAGGTGCAGAATCCGTGAATCCTGCTCCATTGATATGAAAAAACGCCCGGCCTGTGGACAGACCGGGCGCAGGTATGTATGATTGCAGTTATTCGGTGACCGCGGTGACATCGTCCATTGTTTCGACGACGCGGCAGGTCAGGTCGCGGGAGATGCGGCGCGCAAAGCCGGTCAACGTCTTGCCGATGCCGATTTCCAGCGCGTTTGTATGTCCATCCGCCATCATATTCTGTACGAGATGTTTCCAGCGAACCGGGGAGACCATATGGCGCTCCAGATATTCCGGATACTGCGGCACATCCAGCAGCTCGCCTGTGACATTGGTGTACAGCGGGATTTCCGGAGCATGGAATGTCAGGTCCTCGGCGAAGGTGCGCAGCTGTGCAGCAGCGGATGCCATCATCGGCGTATGGAATGCGCCGGAAACTGCCAGCGGCACGGCACGGCGCGCGCCGGCCTCCTTGCAGGCGGCAGCGGCAGCGGTGACCGCTTCACGTTCTCCTGCGATGACCAGCTGGCCGTCGCAGTTGTAGTTGACCGGCAGGACAATCCCCTCGATCTGTGCGCAAATCTGCTCGACCGTTGCATCGTCCAGTCCGAGTACGGCAGCCATGCAGCCATCGGTGCTGTCCGCTGCCTGCTGCATCAGCTCACCGCGGCGCTGTACCAGACGGATGGCATCCTCGAGCGACAGCACGCCGGATGCTGCCAGTGCGGTATATTCACCGAGAGAGAAGCCCGCGCAGGCATCTATCTGTACACCGCGCTCGCGCAGGGCTGCGAGACCCGCCATCGAACAGGTAAAGATGGCAATCTGGCTGTTTACTGTGCGCGACAGCTCTTCCTTATCACTGCGGAAACAGAGGTCGGAAACAGAGTAACCGACAATTTCACTGGCGCGGTCGAAAATATTACGTGCCGCCGCGCTGTTGTCGTACAGGGAATGTCCCATGTCAGGGTGCTGTGCACCCTGACCGGGGAAAAAAGCGGTACAAATCATAGGAAATAACCTCCATGCTAAATTATAGATGTCTGATATTAGATAATTTTCTAAAAAATGATTGACAACTTAACTGCCATAAATTATAATAGGCTTCGATAAGTTTGTCAATCTAAACATTTATCTGGCAAAATAAAATCGGATGGGAGTGATCGCAATCGGCAGCAGAATTACGGGAACAGGCAGCTTTCTGCCGGAAACACGCCTGACCAATCAGATGCTGGAACAGATGGTGGACACATCGGACGAATGGATTGTGCAGCGCACCGGCATCCGCGAGCGGCGCGTTGCCGTGGACATGCAGGCGATTGATGTGGCGCTGCCCGCAGCACAGCGGGCTTTGGACGACGCCGGACGAAAGGCGGAGGACATCGACCTGATTATCGCCTGTACGGTGACCCCGGACAGCTTCACGCCGACGCTCAGCTGCGCGTTGCAGGACAGGCTCGGTGCAGCGCATGCGTTTGCGTTTGACCTGTCGGCGGCGTGCTCCGGCTTCGTATATGCGACCGACGTTGCGGACAGCTATCTGCGCTGCGGCAAGGCAAAATGTGTGCTCGTTGTGTGTGCGGAGGTGCTCAGCCACCTGATCGATTACACCGACCGCACGGTCTGCTGCCTGTTCGGCGATGGTGCGGGTGCTGCGGTGTACGAATGGAGTGACGCGGAAGACGGCATTCTGGGAACCTATATGCGCTCGGACGGCAAAAACGGCAATGCGCTGTTTGCGCCGGCTTTTGCAGCAGAGAACCCGCTTGCCATGCCGCGCGAAGCCAACACAAACCATTACCTGCACATGGACGGCAAGACCGTATTCCGCTTTACCGCGCGTGCGGTGCCGGATGCCATTGACGGCGTACTGCACCGGGCAGGCATGGATATCTCACAGGTGGACTGGATCGTGCCGCATCAGGCGAACATGCGCATTCTGGATATGGTCATTCGCCGCTACGGACTGCCGGCCGAGAAGGTATTCAGCAATCTCGACCGCGTGGGCAATACGTCCAGCGCGTCTGTACCCATCTGTCTGGATGAAATGCGGCGGCAGGGATTGCTGAAGGACGGACAGACCGCGATTTTTGTCGGCTTCGGCGGCGGCCTGACCTATGGCGCTGTGCTCATCCGCCTGTAATGAGGAAAGAGGACAATATATGCGTACAAAAATTACAGAGTTATTGAATATCCGCTATCCGGTCTTTCAGGGCGCGATGGCGTGGATTGCAGATGGAAAGCTCGCAGCAGCGGTGTCCAATGCGGGCGGTCTGGGCATTATTGCAGGCGGCGCAGCGCCGGTTGAAGTAATCCGCGACGAAGTGCGCACCGCAAAATCGCTGACGGATAAGCCGTTTGCACTCAACATCATGTTGCTCAGCCCGACGGCGGACGACATTGCACAGCTCGTCATTGATGAGGGCGTGCCGGTTGTCACGACGGGTGCAGGGTCTCCGGCGAAGTACATGAAGCAGTGGAAGGAAGCCGGTGTCAAGGTTATTCCGGTCATCGCGTCGGTGGCGTACGCCAAGCGCATGGAGCGCGTCGGCGCGGATGCCGTCATTGCCGAAGGCATGGAGTCCGGTGGACATATCGGCGAGACTACGACGATGGCACTGCTGCCGCAGGTAGTCGATGCCGTAAACATTCCGGTCATTGCCGCAGGCGGCATTGCGGACGGCCGTGGACTGGCTGCCGCACGCATCATGGGCGCGGAGGGCGTCCAGTGCGGCACCGTGTTCCTGTCGGCAGAAGAATGTAGCATTGCACCGAAATATAAAGACCTGATTTATAAGGCGAGCGATATTTCCACCGTTGTGACCGGCAAGGCGTCCGGCCATCCGGTGCGCTCGCTCAAGACGCCGCTGTCCCGCAAGCTCATGGAGATGGAAGGACACATCGAGACGCGCACGCTGGAGGAAATCGAGGCGATGACCGCCGGTTCGCTGCGCAAGGCAGTACAGGACGGCAATTTTGAGGAAGGCACCTTCATGTCCGGTCAGATTGCGGGTATGGTAAATCATCCCTCAACCTGTTATGATATTATCAAAACGATGGTGCAGGACGCTGACGCACTGCTGCGCGGCGCACCGGCACTGTCCGGAGATGAAGGAGTCGATTGATTATGGGTAAACTTGCAATTGTAACAGGCGCTTCGCGCGGAATCGGTGCGGCGATTGCCAGAAAGCTGGCTTCTGACGGCTATGATATCGTCATCAACTGCGTGTCTAATGTCGCAAAGGCGGAGGCTGTCGCGGAGGAATGCCGTGCTATGGGCGTACAGGCATACGCAAAGGCCTGGGACGTATCCGATTACGAGGCATGCAAGCAGGCAGTTAAGGAGATCAAGGACGAAATTGGTGTCCCCGCCGTTCTGGTCAACAACGCGGGTATTACGCGCGACGGCCTGATGATCCGCATGAAGGCGGAGCAGTGGAACGCTGTCATCCAGTCCAACCTGAGCAGCGTATTCAATATGACCAGTCTGGTCGGCGCACAGATGGTGCGTGCGAAGACGGGCAGCATTGTCAACATTACATCCATTTCCGGCATGTTCGGCAACTTCGGACAGGTCAACTACACCGCGGCAAAGGCAGGCGTTATTGGCCTGACCAAGACGGCGGCGAAGGAACTGGGCGCGCGCGGCATCCGCGTCAATGCGGTTGCGCCGGGCTTTACGGAGACCGATATGACAAACGAACTGTCGGATGAAATCAAGGAAAACGCGCGTGCGCGCATTGCGCTCGGGCGGTTTGGAAAACCGGAAGAAATTGCGGAGGCAGTTGCTTTTCTGGCGTCAGATAAGGCGTCGTACATCACCGGGCAGGTACTCTCGGTGGACGGCAACACCGCGCTGTAAGCGCGGACGGCTGGCTCCGCCGGTCTAAGGAGGAAATTACATGGAACGCGTTGTCATCACCGGCATCGGCGCCGTTACGCCGATCGGCAACACTGCACAGGAATACTGGGACGGCCTGCTCGCGGGCAAAAACGGCATTGCGCCGATTACACGGTTTGATACCGAGGGATATAAAGCGAGCGTCGCGGGCGAGGTAAAGGACTTTGACCCGACGGCATATATCGATAAGCGTGAAGCAAAGCACATGGACCGGTTTTGCCAGTATGCACTGGCGGCGGCAGCACAGGCGATGGAGCAGTCGGGCCTGAAGGAAGGCAGCTTTGACCCGTTCCGCGCGGGCACTCTGGTCAGCTCCGGCATCGGCGGCATCCAGACCTTCAGCGACGAGCAGACCAAGCTGAATGAGCGCGGTGCGCGCCGTGTTTCACCGTTCTGCATCCCGATGATGATCGGCAATATGGCGTCTGCTCATATCTCGATGACCTATGGCCTGAAGGGTTCGAGCCTTTCGGTGGTCAGCGCATGTGCATCCGGCACCCATGCAGTCGGCGAAGGCATGCGTGCCATTCGTCACGGCTATCTCGATATCGCAGTGGTCGGCGGCGCAGAGTCGAGCATTGTCCCGATTGCGGTCGCGGGCTTTGCCAATATGCATGCACTGAGCACGGAATCCGACCCGGAAGCAGCCTGCTGCCCGTTCGATGCGCGCCGCAGCGGCTTCATCATGGGCGAGGGTGCCGGCGTTCTGGTGTTGGAGAGCCTGTCGCACGCCAAAGCGCGCGGCGCGACAATCCTTGCAGAGGTCGCGGGCTACGGTACGACCAGCGATGCGTATCATATCACCAGCCCCGATCCGACGGGAGAAGGCCCGGCACGTGCAATGACCATGGCAATCGAGGATGCGGGTCTGACCCCGGCGGACATCGATTACATCAATGCGCATGGCACATCCACGCCGGTCAACGACAAGTGTGAGACCGATGCCATCAAGATGGCATTCGGCGAAAGCGCACAGCGCGTCAAGATTTCCTCGACCAAGTCCATGACGGGACATCTGCTGGGCGCGGCGGGCGCAATTGAGGCAATTGCATGCGCTATGGCGGTGAAGGAAGATAAAATCCCGCCAACCATCCATTACGAACAGCCGGATGAGACATGTGACCTCGATTATGTCCCCAATCAGGCGGTCAGCTGCCCGGTGAGCGCGGCGATTTCCAATTCGCTGGGCTTCGGCGGGCACAATGCGACAATCCTGATCCGCAAGTATCAGGACTGAGGAGGCATTTCGCATGGAGATCAATGATCTGAAGGAGCTCGCCTTTGCCTTTGCGGACAAGGCAGCACAGAAAAATCTGGCAAAGCTGGCGGTCAAGACCGATGAGTTTTCCATCACTGTGGAGACACATGCCCCTGTCTCTGCCGGCGCAGCTGTCCCTGCCGCACCAGTGGCGGAGGTAGCTGCACAGAAGCAGGAGACGCCGGAGGAGAAGTTCGACGGAACTGTCGTATTTGCCCCGCTGGTCGGCACCTTTTATGCGGCGAATGCGCCGGAGGAGCCGCCGCTGGTCGAGGTGGGCGACAGCGTCCGCAAGGGACAAACGCTGTGCATCATCGAAGCGATGAAGACAATGAACACGATTGAATGCCCGTGTGACGGCAAGGTCAGCCGTGTTCTCGTGCAGAACGGCGATCTTGTGGAATACAACCAGCCGCTTATCGTGATTGCGTAAGGAGGTACGGCAATTGCTGCTCGATACAGAACAGATTAAGGCGATCATTCCGCATCGTGACCCGATGCTGATGGTCGATTCAATAGAGGAGATGGATCTGGAAGCGGGAACCGTGACCGGAATCAAGCATCTGACCGGCGACGAGATGTTCTTTGCCGGGCATTTTCCGGGAAATCCGGTCATGCCGGGCGTATTTATCATTGAAGCGCTCGCACAGACCGGTGCTACCGCGATCCTGTCGCGCGAGGAATTCCGCGGCAAGACCGGTTACTTTGCGTCGTGGGATAAAATCAAGTTCCGCCGCAAGGTGCTGCCGGGCGATACGCTGACGCTCAAGGTTCAGCTGGTTAAGATCCGCGGCAAGATCGTCGTCGCGGACGGCGTCGCCTATGTCGGCGACGAAAAGGCGGCACAGGGTACGTTTACCTGTGCGATTGGGGACTGAGCCCCATGTTTACAAAGGTATTGATTGCCAACCGCGGCGAAATCGCGGTGCGCGTCATCCGTGCCTGCCGTGACCTCGGCATTCTCAGCGTCGCCGTGTATTCGGAGGCAGACAAAGAGGCGCTGCATGCACAGATTGCGGATGAAGCGGTCTGCATCGGCCCTGCTCCGTCAAAGGACAGCTATCTGAATATCAGCAACATCATTGAAGCGGCGATCGGCGCGGGTGCACAGGCGATTCATCCGGGCTACGGCTTCCTGTCGGAGAATGCGGATTTCGCACGCGCCTGTGCAGAAAATGGTCTGGTGTTCATCGGGCCGAAGGAAGAAACCATCCGTGCGCTGGGCGACAAGACGTCCGCCCGTGACATGGCGCGCGAGGCGGGCGTTCCGCTGGCGGAGGGCTCGGACGGCATTGTCGAAACCATCGAGGATGCGGCGCACTGGGCAGAGAAAATCGGATATCCGGTCATGCTCAAGGCATCTGCCGGCGGCGGCGGCAAGGGCATCCGTGTCGCAGAGGACGAAACCCAGCTCAAGGAGGCATTTGAATCCGCTTCCAGCGAAGCTGTCGTCAATTTTGGCGACGGACGGCTGTATATGGAAAAGTTTATTTCCAAGCCGCGCCACATCGAGGTACAGGTGCTGGGAGACAACGAAGGCAATGTCATCCACCTGTATGACCGGGAATGCTCCATTCAGCGCCGTCATCAGAAGCTGATTGAGGAAGCACCGTCGCCGTTCCTGGACGAGGAGCACCGCCGCAGCATGTGCGACTGTGCTGTTCGTCTGGCAAAGCGTGCGGGCTATGTCGGCGCGGGAACAGTCGAGTTCCTTGTAGACAGCCAGCAGAATTTTTATTTTTGCGAGATGAACACGCGCATTCAGGTCGAGCATCCGATTACCGAGGCGATTACGGGTATCGACCTTGTCGCATGGCAGCTGCGCATTGCATCCGGCGAAAAGCTGGACATCGTGCAGGAGGATGTGCCGCGGTGCGGACATGCCATCGAGTGCCGCATCAATGCGGAGGATGCACAGTTCCGCCCGCAGCCGGGCACCCTCCAGTCGATGCATCTGGCGGGCGGCGCAGGCGTGCGCGTGGATACCGCCGTCTATCAGGGGTATACAATTCCGCCGTTTTATGATAGTATGATAGGGAAGCTGATTGCGTTCGGCTGCGACCGCGCGCAGGCGCTGGCGCGCATGAAGCGCGCACTGTCGGAAATGCTGTTTGAGGGCATTGTGACCAACACGGATTATCAGCTGTCTATCCTGCTGTCGGAAGCGTTTGAAACGGCTCAGTTTCATACGAATTCGATAGAAGACGGCACGTTTGATACAAAACGCTGATGTACAGCGTTGTTTGGAGGGCTCACAGTGCTGATTGATTTATTTCCGAAAACACGGGAAAATTCCAGACAGATCAAGTCCAAAGCGGGAGAGAAGGACAGCCCCGTTTCTGTGGTATGCAAAAAGTGCGGCGCGCAGCTTTCTGCCGCGAAATATGGCAAAAATCTGTATGTATGTCCGACCTGCGGCGCGCATGGCCGCCTGCTGGCGCGCACGCGCATCCGGCAGATTGCAGACCGCGATTCATTTCACGAGCTGTTTGGCTCGCTGCAAACCGCCGACCCGCTCAATTTTGAAGGCTATGCGGAAAAAATTGCCGCCCTGCGCGAAAAGACCGGTATGAACGACGCGGTTGTGACCGGTACGTGCCGCATCGGCGGTATGAAAACCTGCATTGGCGTAATGGACAGCCATTTCATGATGGCATCGATGGGCAGTGTTGTCGGCGAAAAGCTGACGCGGCTGTTTGAATATGCCACGGAGCACGCACTCCCGGTCATCCTGTTTACCTGTTCCGGCGGCGCACGCATGCAGGAGGGCATGTTTTCCCTGTTGCAGATGGCGAAGGTCAGCGGTGCGGCTGCCAGACATTCTGAGGCAGGCGGCCTGTATATCACCGTGCTGACCGATCCGACGACGGGCGGCGTGACGGCGAGCTTTGCCATGTTGGGTGACATTATTCTGGCAGAGCCGGGCGCGACGGTTGGCTTTGCCGGACGACGTGTCATTGAGGGCACCATCGGTGAAAAGCTGCCGGACGAATTCCAGTCCGCAGAATTTGTGCT
This sequence comes from Butyricicoccus porcorum, assembly GCF_051246315.1. Lineage (NCBI taxonomy): Bacteria > Bacillati > Bacillota > Clostridia > Eubacteriales > Butyricicoccaceae > Butyricicoccus > Butyricicoccus porcorum. The sequence continues at coordinate 2,892,067 of NZ_CP178353.1, read as the reverse complement.
CGAACACGGCTTCTGCGACGCCATTGTACCGCGCAGCCGCATGAAGCAGACGCTTGCCGATCTGCTTTCCGTGCATGGCTGCAAAGCAAAGCGGGGGGAATGAGCATGGAACAGAACATGGAAAAACAGCTGCGCGTCATCCACGATGCCGCGCGTCCGAACATAGATGATATTGTAAATGAAGTCTTTCACGACTTTATGGAGCTGCACGGTGACCGCCTGTACGGTGACGATCACGCAATGCTCGGCGGCATTGCGCGTCTGAATGGCACACCGGTGACGGTAATCGGCCAGCGGAAGGGGCATACCACGGCGGAGAACATTGCGGCCAATTTCGGTATGGCGCATCCGGAGGGTTACCGCAAGGCGCTGCGCCTGGCGCGTCAGGCGGAAAAATTCCATCGTCCGGTCATCTGCTTTGTCGATACGGCAGGCGCCTTTTGTGGCGTTGGCGCCGAGGAACGCGGACAGGGCGAGGCGATTGCACGCAATCTGTATGAATTCATGGGACTGCGCACGCCGGTCGTATCCATTGTTACCGGTGAAGGCGGCAGCGGCGGTGCACTCGCCATTGCTGTAGCAAATGAAGTGTACATGATGCAGAATGCGATTTATTCGGTCATTTCACCGCGCGGCTGCGCCAGCATCCTGTGGAAGGATGCTTCGCGCGAGCTCGAGGCAGCGGAGGCGCTGCAAATTACAGCGCGCGATCTGTACCGCTTTGGCATGATTGAGGGCATTATCAGCGAAGGAAGAAGCCGTGCATCGTATTTCCGCAACATCAAATCCGCTCTGACCGATTCACTGAAGCGGCTGGACGGCATGTCCGGCGACGCCCTGCGTCAGCAACGGTATGATAAATTCCGCAAAATCGGAGTTTTCAACGATACAAATTTATAAAACATGAAGGAGAATTAAGTTATGTACGAAAAGATTTGCGAACTGCTTGCAGAAAAGTTTGACGTAGATGTCGGCACGCTGAGCGAGAACACCAGCATTAAGGAAGATCTGAAGGCGGATTCCCTGGACATCGTTGAGCTGATGATGGATCTCGAGGAAAACTACGACATCACCATCGAGGATGAGGAAGCAATGAAGCTGAACACCATCGGTGACATTGTCAAGTACATCGAGGAAAACAAGTAAATTGATCCCCTCGAATCCCCCGGTTTCGCTTTTTGTCGAAACTGGGGGATTTTTTGTGCCTGCGGTACAGCATATTGCCAATTGATGCACAAATATAGTTAGTCGGACAAAATTTTATACATCTGAGAGCAAAATTTGTTTATTCCAGCTATTTTCATGCGGATGGAAAGTAAATATAATAGACTTGGAGAGGAAAATATGATAATAGGAGACATATTAGGTATTTTTCGTTTGATAATTTTTCATCGGAGGTAATTATGACTGATTTACGAATCAATCCGCTGACAATGACGGATAGCTATGGAAAAATTTTTCTTTATAATACAGAATCCACCGTGGCGTGCGTGCCACGCCATACCATCCGCATGAGCGAGCCGATTGACCCGGAATGCCTGCTCAAGGCAGTACGCATTGCGCTGCTGCGTTTCCCGCATATGTGCATCGGCATTGAAAAGACCGAAACTTCGTATCAGTGCTATGTTAACGGCGAGGATCCGGTTGTTCTGCCGTTTGATCCGGCGGGGGTAGAGCACCGATATGCCATCGGTTCGGCGGATACACACCATTATCTGTTCCTCGTCGGCTACCGCGGCAACAATATTTACATGGAATATCAGCACAGCATCAGCGACGGCAGAGGCTTTGAAGAATTTATCCGCTGCGTGCTGTTCCTGTATTTGCAGGAATGCGGCAAGCCGGTCAGGAATGACGGCAGCATCCGCGCGCTGGATACCATGTACACCCGCGAGGAGAGTGAAGATGCGTTCCGTGCTTTGCAGGAGATGGAGCCGAAGGCGGACGGCATTTATCAGAAGCCGGAGGCTGTGCATGCAGAGGGGCTGACCAACCTCGGCGATGTGGCAGAGGTCGTAACCGATATTACGTTCCCGTTTTCTGAGCTGCATGCGGTTACAAAGAAGCTGGGTGTCAGCCCGCTGACCGTGCTCACGCCGGTGTTCAGCCGTGCCTTTTACCACAAGTACGGCGAAGGCGTGGATAAGCCGGTCATCTCGCAGATTCCGGTCGACCTGCGCCAGGTGATTCCGAGCAGCACTACGCGCTATTTTATCTGTTTCCTCGACCTGCCGTATCTGTCGGAGTATGAATCGCTCCCGCTGGAGGAGGCGTGCCGTAAGACACATGATTTCCTTATGACCCAGCTCGTGCCGGAGCAGCTGCTGTACCGCGGAAAGGCAGCGAGTGAGGTCTGTCTGGAGCTGCATGAGCGTGAAATGCCGCTGGCGGACAAGGTAAAGGAAGGCATCGAGGTTGCGCGCAATTTTGTCCTTCAGGACAGTTTCCTCGTCACCAATGTCGGCCGGTTCGCACTTCCTGATTCCATGCTGCCGTATGTTGAGGAATATGGCGCGATCCTGCCGAGTGCCGCGCAGACCTATGCACTGCTCATCAGCTCGTACAACGGCACCATGCGTGTCTCCATCGCACACAAGGATCAGGATTTTGATGTGTGCAATGAGATGGTTTCGCTGCTCAGTGAGCTGGGCATTCATGCCGACAGCCGAACCGAACCGTTCTGTGTCACGCGCTATTCCGGCGAACTGTGTACGGAAGATCAGATTCTTTAATCTGTTTTTACATGCTTTGCCCGCTTCCCGGGATAATACGGGGGCGGGCTTTGTGCGTTCTGCATAACAAATGTAAAATTCATGTAATAGAAACTATAAAAGAATGTAAAAAAGCAGGTGCAAATACAGAACAGAAGTGTTATAATATTCCCTGGAAGTCGCTTTACAGATTATGACGATTTTCGGCTTATTACCCGAAAAAGGAATGGTTTGGGGCGAATACTGCTGTTATGAGGAGAATACAATGGGATTTAACAACATTCTGTCGCTGTGCGGCGGACTTGGCCTGTTCCTGTTCGGCATGCGCTATATGGGCGCCGGACTGGAGCTCGCGGCAGGTCCGAAGTTGAACAGCCTGCTGGAAAAACTGACGCGAAATCCTGTCATGGGATTTCTTCTCGGTGTTCTGGTCACTGCCGTTGTTCAGTCGTCTTCGGCGACCACTATCATGTGTATGGGCTTTTTGAATGCCGGGATTATGGATCTGGTACAAGCGGCTGGCGTCATCTTGGGCGCAAATGTCGGTACAACCATGACGAGCATCCTGATCGCGCTCGATGTATCCGGTCTCGCACCGGCATGTATTTTTGTCGGCTCGATTATGCAGATGTTCTGCAAAAAAGACTTGCAGAAAAACATCGGACAGATTATACTTGGTTTTGGTATCCTGTTCCAGGGACTGCACACGATGAGCGGTTCGATGTCCAGCCTGAAGGATATCCCAGAATTCCAGAGCTTTATTGCATCCGCAACCAATCCGATTATCGGCGTTCTGGTCGGTATTCTGCTGTGTGCGGTCATTCAGAGCTCGTCCGCAGCGGTCGGTGTTTTGCAGGCACTCGCAATGCAGGGTCTGATGCCGATTCGGTTCGCGGCATTTCTGGTCTGTGGTATCAATATCGGCTCGTCTGTCACGCCGTTCCTGTCGTCCATCGGCGCAAAGAACAATACCAAGCGTGCGGCTGTCATTTACTGTGCCTATAACGTCATCGGCGGCATTCTCTTTGTCCCGCTGACGATGCTGACACCGTTTGTCAATGTCTATTCACTGGTGACGGACAATCCGGTCGTACAGATTTCGATGTTCCACATCACCTTCAAGCTGGTGACAGCGCTCGTGCTGCTGCCGTTTGTCAAACAACTGGTCAATCTCTCGTATTTCTTTGTACCGAAGAAGGTGCACGAGAGCGCGTATCGCTTTACTTATATCGACCCGAAGCAGATTGTTGCGCCGAGCGTCACCACGCGCCAGCTGTACAAGGAGCTGGAGCGCATGGCAGGCCTTGTCCGTCAGAACTTTATTCTGGCAGCAGAGGGCATGCTGGACAACGATACCAGTCATGCGGACGAAATTCGTGAGCGGGAAAATGTCATCAATTTCCTAAACCATGGCATTACAGACTATCTGGTTGAATTCAGCGGACACAACCTGCCGGCTCATGTGCCGCAGATTGTGGCAAATATGTTCCATCTGGTCGGAGATCTTGAGCGCATCGGCGATCATGCCATTAACCTGCTCGAAAAGACCGAACAGTGTGTACAGAACAATCTGATTTATTCCGACGAAGCGCGGAAAGAACTGAAAAAAATCTATGAGGTCGATCTGCTGCTGTATGACCGCGCCTTCAGCGGCTTCCTGTGTCATAATCTGAGCGAACAGGATGCGCTGGAGCTGCATCATCTGGAGGATGAGATAGATACACTCACCCAGCAGTCGGAGAACAACCACATTGCGCGCCTGCGTGCGAAACAGTGCAGCACCCAGCCCGGCATTATCTTTGCCGAGGCTCTGCATGATTATGAGCGCGTCGGTGACCATTCCAACAACATCGTCCGTATTGCCCGCAAGAATGCACAGATTTCCGGCGGTCTGCGTCCGCCGGTGCTCAGTACGGATGTGATGTAAGAAAGAGTTGCAATATATATGAAACTACAAAGTGACAAGGCGATGTCGACAGAGGACAAAATTCTCGATGCTGCACTTGACGTCGTGCAGGAGCACACCATCAGCGGCACGCGCATCCACCTTGTGGCGGAATATGCCGGATGTTTCCAGTCGAATATCCACTATTATTTTAAGTCCAAACGAGATCTCTTGCTCGCTGTGCTGCATCGGCTGCAACGGCGCTGTCTGGATATCCGCGCAGAACTGCGCGAGCAGGCAGATGCGGGGCTGGATGCCCAGCTGGATATCTTTTTTGAACAGAAAAAGCAGTTCATCCTGCATGAAACCAAATACGACTATGCGGAAATTGATTTCTGGACACAGGCACATCTGGATGAGGAAATCCGTGAACAGTTTGCTGTTTCATTCCGCAAGTGGCGCGAGGAAATCAGCCGCGTGATTGCGCGCTACGCGCCGTGGGTTTCGCCACAGCAGCGCAGCTTCCTCAGCGCGTTGATGGTTTCCATGATGGAAGGCGCAACGCTGCAATATCTGGTAGATAAAAATGCTTTTGCACTTGACGATTATTTTGCACGCTGCAAGCAGCTGATTCTCGAACAGCTGCGGCAGGAAAACTGATCCCCCGGCCCGGCGAAGCAGCTTCGCCGGGCTTTTTTGCATGTGCTGCACGGGGGCGCGACAGCGGCGGCAGGCCGCAGGGAGGAAAATCATGAAGAAAGTATTACAGGATCATTTTTTTATTCGGAACACACGCATTCGCAATCGCATTTGCGTTCCACCCATGGTATGCTATCATTGGACGGATGACAGCGGTATCGTGAGCGACCGCCATGTGGAGCATTATCGTGCGATGGCGCGCGGCGGTGCGGGATTGATTATTCAGGAGGCGACCTGCATTACGCAGGAAGGCCGGTTGGCGGACAGCCAGCTCGGTATCTGGGATGACAGCCAGATCGCAGGCCTGCGCCGCATTACGGAGGCCGTGCATGCGGAGGGCTGCCCGATTTTTGTCCAGATTCACCATGCAGGGATCGTCGGCATTGCGGAGCATGCGCTCTGTCCGGATGCCTACACCCTGCGCCAGGGCGGGACGGAAAAGACTGGCGTAAAAATGCAGCAGGAAGACATTGCACGCATCCAGCAGGCGTTTATCGATGCGGCGCGGCGCGCATATGAAGCCGGTTATGACGGTGTGGAGCTGCATGGCTGTCACAGCTATCTGATGTGTCAGTTCCTGAACAGCCGTGTCAACCATCGGGATGATCGGTATGGTAAAAATCCGGAGCTGTTTATCACGGAAATCATGGATGGTATCCGCAACATTGTCCCGGAGGATTTTGTTATGGGCATCCGTCTCGGCGCGTTTGAGCCGACGTTGGCGGACGGCATCCGTCATGCAAAGGCACTGGAGGCGCATGGTATTGACTTCCTTGATATTTCCTACGGCTTTACCGGCGAGGCTGAACCGGAAAAGCCGGCGGATTTCCCGTATAAAGATGTTATTTATGCGGCGGGCGAAATGAAGCGGCAGGTATCTGTTCCGGTATTTGCGGTCAATGGCATGCGTGTGGCGGAAGATGCGCGCGGTGTGCTTGCGCAAACCGATGTGGACATGGTGGACATCGGCCGCAGCACACTGGTCAATCCGGCATGGGCGGCAGATGCACTCGCGGGACGCGATACGGGCAAGTGCCTGGACTGTTCTGTCTGCCGATGGCGCATCGATGCCGATCAGTGTGCCGGACGGAAATTACTGCAATATAAGCGTCAGATGGAGTGATAGCATGAAACGCGATCTCTGGGAGAAGGAATGGAACGACCTCACCCGAAAACAGGAGAAATATGTCCAGAAGCACAGTACGGAAAAAGAAAGCGTGCTGGAAAAACTACAGCGGTTCGTTCCGAACGGCCTACAAAGCAAGTTGGATGCAGCCTTTGTCAAGGCATTCCAGTTGATTTTTGAAAAGGGAACCGTTGTCATTGAGAAGACCTATAACAAGCAGAAGCGGCAGGAGGATTATGAAATTGCGGAATATGCGGCGAAGGTGCGCGAGGATCGCAGGCATGTGCGCGCGTTCCGCCGCAGGGCAGGGAACAGTGCGCGGTTGAATCTGCTGGTTTCCTCTGTCGAGGGCATCGGGCTTGGTCTGCTCGGCGTGGGACTTCCGGATATCCCGCTGTTTGTCAGTGTCGTTTTGAAAAATCTCTATGAGATTTCCCTCAGCTTTGGATATGACTACGATTCCATGGAGGAACGCCTGTTCCAGCTTCGGCTGATTGAAACCGCGCTGTACAACGGTGCGGAGATGCAGCAGCGCGATGACGATATGAATACAATGTGCTGGAGCATCCGCGGCGCAAAGCAGCGCACGTCGGAAGAAACCGAACGCCTGACCGGGCGGTTGGATGACCAGATTCACCGCACGGCTAAGGCACTTGCGAACGATATGCTGTACGCCAAATTTTTGCAGGGCGCACCGGTTGTCGGCGCAGTCGGCGGCGCGACAGATGTGACTGTTCTCAAACGCATTTCGGACTATGCAATGCTGAAATATCGCAGACGATATCTGCTTGATCGCAAATATCAGCAGGAAAACAGCAAATCATGAGGTTAGGAGCTGGAATATGGATCAGACACTTGATTTTGAAGCCCTGAAACAGGGACTGATCGATCTGGTACAGGAATCCCAGATCAAGGTCGGATATACAAAAAATGCAGTGGGATTGTATTATCCGCTGGATTCACTGAATCATCTGCTGGGCGCGGAGCAGAGCGCAGATGAAATGGAGGATTCGCTCAGGCGATTCTGTGGATATGCAAAAGATCCGCTCGGTGAAATCACTGTGACGCACGATGGCGAGCTGTTCTGTATCACAATATCAGAAGAAGGTGCTGCCTATGTGCACGACAGCTGCGGGGACAATGCATTCCTGCGGGCATTTATCCAACAGATTGGAACGCATCCCTGTGGGCTGGATGATCTGCTGGCAGTGTTCCGGCAGTATTCCACGCACGTGGTCTGCCAGAAAATCGACAACGAAGAGTTTGATTATCTGGTCTATTTTGCGGACGGCAGGCCGGATTCTTACCGGTACTGCATCCGGCTTGAAATGGGACATGCGATCTATCACCGCTTTACAGATAAGGATTATCAGGCGTTTGGATTCTGACAGAAAACAGGATATTGTCCGGGCTGCGCAGTGCAGACCGGACTGTTTTTTCGTATATACGGATAAAACAACCGGTAAAAAGCTGGGTTTTGTTGAAATTAGCGGGATAATACGGTAAACTGATAATAATTCTATACTGTATGGGAGATAGAACAGAACATGCTGAAAATAGGCATTTATGACGATGATGCCCAGATGGTACAGAGCCTCACCCGCAAGATTGATGAAGTGTGGGATTCCGAGTATCGCGTTTATACATGGTCAAATGTGCAAGAGATGGAATCCTGCCTGATGGATGACCTTCGGGGAGAGCTGGATGTATTGTTTCTGGATATCCAACTGAACGATACCAACGGCATCGCACTTGCCAGACGGATTGCAGAAAGCTGTCCATATCTGAAAATTGTATATTTTACCGGTTATATCGAATATTGTCAGAGCATTTTTGATGGAAAGCCGTCCGGATTTCTGCTCAAGCCGGTCGAGGCTGACCGCCTGCGCAGCACGTTGGAGCGCGTGGCAGAGGAAGTGGAGCAGGAGCGGACAAGCTGCCTTGATGTGCAGGTACAGAAACACATGCTGCGCATCCTGACCAGAGATATTCAGTATTTGGAGAGCCAAAAACGCATTGTGCGCATTGTCATCCGAGCGGGTGATGTCGTGGAGGTGTATCAGAAACTGAATGTGCTGGCAGAACAGCTGCCGGAAAATTTCCTGCGCTGCCATCAGAGCTTTCTGGTTAATTTGGATTATGTGCGTCGGTTTGAGGGCGATCATTTCGAGCTGTACAGCGGTATGGAAATCCCGGTGAGCAAGCAGCGGCAGAAAGCGACACGGGAGGGCTTTTACCGGTATATTGAGGGACAGCTGTAGCCTGCTATACGGGGAAACACACCCAATCGTTACATTGAAAGGGTTGATTTTGCACATTCTCCCTGTTATCCACCGGATTGTGTTACAATACAAACGGGATGAGGCCAACAGGGGTGAAAGGCACTCGGGGCACCTGAGAGGGGCGGATCCGCTCTCGGGTTTTCAGGGAACAAAACAGAAAAGCAGTCCTTGGGCAGAGGGAGCCGGAAAAGGCTGCTTTTTTGCTGCATGGAAAAACAGAGGGAAATTTCCGGTGGAGGCATTTACCTTTTTCAAAAGCTGTGGTATACTCTGCCTGTTTTCAATACAGGCTGCCGCCTGTTCTGCGGCGGCACGGCGAAAGGATGAGATCAATGAATACCATGATTTTGGCGACTGTGCGTTACACGGTGAAAGAAGGAAAACGCGAAGAATTTTATCGGAAGGCTGTGGAATTGGGCATTGACGCAGCGTCGAGAGGGGAAGCAGGCAACCTGAAATATGAGTTTTATTATCCGGTGGATTCGGAAAATGACCTTTGCCTGCTGGAAATCTGGGCAGATGCGGAAGCACAGAAGCAGCATGGAAATACCGCACATTATCGGCTTTTGTCCGGGCTGAAGCAGGAATATGTGGAAAAAGTACAGATTCAGAGCTATTCAGTGTGTGAAAACAGGTAAAGATACCAGTCAGGACATACAGTTTGCGACGAAAACGGCAGCCTTGCAGGAATTTGCAGGGCTGCCGCTTTTTTGTGTGCAGCGTGGGAATATGGAAAAATCAGGTGCGTTTCGCAGGATTTTAGATAAAGCTGAAGGTTGGAAAATCAGGCGGAAACCGAGCGGACAGCAAAAATTTGAAAACGAACGTTCCATATCCGGCGGAAATGGGCAAATTCACAGCAAGGATGTGTAAATGGGGGATAGACACCATATATGCACAAAAAAGCAAGAAGATAGAAGACGGTTTTTGGACAGAATGCTATAATGTGAGCAAGAAAAGACGAGAGGATGTCAGTACAGACAGTCTCCAGATGAAATGCAATATTTAAGGAGGATGCAACAATGAGCAAGACTAAGATGACAGTCGGTCAGGCAGTCGTTAAGTTCCTGAACCAGCAGTACATCGAGATGGACGGCAAGGTAGAGCCGTTTGTAGATGGTATTTTCACAATTTTCGGTCACGGCATGGTCGTTGGCCTGGGTCAGGCGCTGGATGAGGATCCGGGACACCTGAGAGTATACCAGGGCCGCAACGAACAGGGCATGGCACATGTCGCGATTTCCTATGCAAAGCAGCATAATCGCCGTAAGATTATCGCGTGCTCTTCGTCCATCGGACCGGGCGCAGCAAACATGGTAACCGCAGCGCTCACGGCATCCATCAACCACATCCCGCTGCTGCTGTTCCCGTCTGACTCCTTTGCAACCCGTCAGCCGGATCCGGTTTTGCAGCAGATGGAGGTTCCGAGCGATCTGAGCATCACTGCTTCCGATTGCTTCAAGCCGGTTACCAAGTACTGGGATCGTGTTTCCCGTCCGGAGCAGCTGATGCCGGCTATGATTAACGCAATGCGCGTTCTGACCGACACTGCAAACTGTGGCGCTGTCTGCATCAGCCTGCCGCAGGATGTACAGGGCGAGTCCTTTGAGTTCCCGGACTACTTCTTCCAGAAGCGCGTTCACCACATCGCACGCCGTTGTGCAGATGAGTACGAAATCCAGCAGGCAGTTGAGATGATTAAGGCTTCCAAGAAGCCGCTGTTCATCTCCGGCGGCGGTGTTCGTTACTCCGAAGCAGGTGAGACCGTCATGGAATTCTGTAAGGAATTCAACATCCCGGTTTCCCAGACGCAGGCAGGTCATTCCGCTCTGCCGGACAGCTTTGAGCTTTCTGTTGGCGGCGTAGGCGTCACCGGCGGCCTCGCAGCGAATGCGCTGTGCAAGGATGCTGACCTGGTTATCGGCGTCGGCACCCGTTTCAATGACTTTGTTACCGGTTCCAAGTGGGTTCTGTTCCGCAATCCGGACATCAAGGTTCTGGCAATCAACACTTCTGAATTCCATGCGGAAAAGCTGGATGCAACCCGTTGTGTCGGCGATGCAAAGGTAACGCTGGAAGAGATCATGAAGCGCCTGAAGGCAGAGGGCTACAAGTCCGGTTACACCACCGAGATTCAGGAAATCCGCGAAGTATGGGAGAAGGAGCGCCTGAGCGTTCTGGGCGTCCAGTACCACGGTGAAGGCTTCGGCGAAGGCAAGTTCGTTCCGTGTGTACCGTCCTGGACAGAAAAGATCATGAATGACTTCGTTCGTGACATCGGCGGCACCATCACCGAGTCCAACGCAGTTGGCATCCTCCGTGAAGAGATCGACGACGATGCAATCGTTGTTGCAGCAGCTGGTTCCCTGCCGGCAGACCTCGAGCGTCTGTGGGTTACCGATGCAAAGGATTCCTACAATATGGAATACGGCGCATCCTGCATGGGTTACGAGATCGCAGGTGCCCTCGGCTCCAAGCTGGCTGAGCCGGACAAGGAAGTTTATGCACTGGTCGGCGACGGTTCGTTCATGATGCTGAACTCTGAAATCCCGACTGCAATCCAGGAGAACGCAAAGATCACCGTTGTCGTATTCGATAACACGGCATTCGGCTGCATCAACAACCTCCAGATGGGCAACGGCGTTGGCTCTCTGGCAACCGAGATGCGTTACCGCAACGAGGAGACCGGCAAGCTGGACGGCAACTACTGCTACACTGACTTCGGCAAGGTTGGCGAAGGCTACGGCATGAAGGCATTCTATGCCAAGACCCCGGATGAATTCCGCAAGGCAGTTCAGGACGCAAAGAAGGAAACTGGCTCCTGCATCATCGACGCAAAGGTACTGCCGAAGACCATGGCAGAAGGCTATGAGTCCTGGTGGCACATCGGTGTTGCTTCCACCTCCAAGTCCGAGGCGGTTCAGGAAGCACGCAAGCGCCTGGATCAGCACATCAGCGAAGCGAGAATGTATTGATCACAACACTTCCAATTTCCTCTGCATTTCTCTTTTACATGACATTGTGACTTTCATTCTCATGCACTTATTTTCTCACATTGCCCCATCGCGGCGAAAGCCGCGGTGGGGGACACCCTCAGAAGTGCAGAGAAAGTGGTTCAATACTTTGGTTATATTCCTTTATTCATAACACCTATCACACACCTAATTCGGCAAAGCCGCCCGATAACAGAGCGGGCGGCTTTGTCATATCCAAAAAAGGAGTAAAACGATGAAATATACTGCAAAGGGCCCGTTTGAGAAGGGCTATAACAAAATGGTTTCCGCAGTTGAGAATCCGGAAATGATGGGCATGGAGTTCGGCGTTGTTTCCATGGCAGCGGGCGACGTGATGAGCTTCAACTATCCGCAGGAGGTCGTATACGATCTGATAAGCGGCGGCGTTACGTTCGCATGGGACGGCGGCGTGGAGACTGTTTTCCGCACCGATTGCTTCCATGAGGGCGCGATTCTGCTGCATGTTCCGCAGAACACGGCAGTCACCATTACCTGCACGGCTGACGCGGAAATCGCTGTTGCACGCACCGAAAATGCACGCAGCTTTGAGGCAAAGCTGATGCGTCCGGAGGATTGTCTGTGTGCAAATGAGGAGCGCGGTGCAGGCCAGATGAACGAGGCATCCACCCGCCTTGTCCGCACCTTTTTCGACCGTTCCAACTGCCCGGAGACCAATTTCTTCATCGGCGAGGTTGTACATTTCCCGGGCAAGTGGTCCTCTTATCCGCCGCATCAGCATGTTGAGCCGGAGCTGTATTACTATAAATTCCTGCCGGAGAACGGTTATGGTCTGGCTGAGTACGGCGATGACGCATTCAAGGTGAAGAACAACGATCTGACCGGTATGCCGGAAAATGTCACCCATTCTCAGGCTGCTGCACCGGGCTATGCAGAGTATTACCTGTGGTGCATCCGTCTTCAGGACGATAAGAATATTGTCACAACTGTCGTACCGGAGTATGAGTGGGTAACCGCACCGGACGCAAAGTATTTCCCGGACATCTGAGAGAGGAGCACACGACATGAAGGCATTTCAGCTGATTCCCGCTGTCGCAGAATATGCGCAGTTTGCGGATTATGCAAAGGAAGCAAATCTCGGCGCAAACGACCTGATTCTCACAAATGAATATATTTATGAGCCTGCTATTTCCAAGCTGGATCTGGGCTGTCAGACGCTGTTCCAGGAGAAGTATGGCGCAGGCGAGCCGACCGATGTGATGGTTGATGCCATCCTTGACGAGCTGCGCGGCAAGAACTATGACCGCATTATTGCAGTTGGCGGCGGTACGATCATCGATATCGCAAAGGTTCTTGCAGTCGCAACCGCAGAGGACAAGGTAGACGATCTGTATGACCGCATGCCGGACGGTCTGACCAAGGTTCATCCGCTGGTTATTGTTCCGACTACCTGTGGTACAGGCAGTGAAGTGACCAATATCTCTATCATCAACCGCACCACCAAGGGCGTCAAGCAGGGTATCGTTTCCCCGGCAATGTTTGCGAATGAAGCTGCCCTGATTCCGGGTATGCTGGCAAGCCTGCCGTACGGTGTATTTGCAACCTCTTCGATTGATGCCATGATCCATGCGGTTGAGTCCTATCTCAGCCCGAATGCCTGCGCACTGAGCGAGCTGTTTTCCGAGCGTGCGCTGTCGCTGATTCTGCGCGGCTGGAAGGCTGCTGTCGCAGAAGGCACCAAGGATGCATGGAAGAAGAACGCACCGGAATTCCTGCGCGCTTCCAATTTTGCAGGTATCGCATTTGGCCATGCGGGCTGTGCAGCAGTTCATGCACTCAGCTATCCGCTCGGCGGTGTACACCACATCCCGCACGGACAGGCCAATCAGCTGATGTTTGCCGATGTTATGCGCAAGTATCAGGAGAAAAAGCCGGTCGGCAAGCTCAATCAGCTGGAGGAAATCCTGAGCGCGGAGCTGGGCTGCGAGCCGGTGTTCGCACTGGAAGAGCTGTACAAGCTGATGGACGACGTGCTGAAGAAGACCCCGCTGCGTGAAAATGGCGTAACGGCGGATGAGCTTCCGGTTTACGCAAAGAGCGTACTGGAGACTCAGCAGCGTCTGCTCGGCAACAACTATGTCGAGCTGAGCGAGGAAGACATTCTGGACATTTACCGCAACGCGTTCTGATTGCGGTTTGACATAATATAAGGAGGAAGACGGGATGCAGAGCCGGAGAAAAGTCTGGATACTGGTCATAGTACTGCTGATTTTTATTGCGGTCTGGGTCTCGTCTTCTTATCGGCTCGGATATCTGCCGGAACAGTACGTTCCGGTGTACTGACACACGACCGAAACACATGAGGAGAATCGATTATGGAATGGACAGATTACTATAAAGAACATACCATGACGCCGGAAGAGGCTGTCTCGGTCATCAAGGACGGTGACCGTGTGGTATTCGGTCACGCTGTCGGCGAGCCGATTATTTTCCAGCGCACCATGGCACGTATGGCGGAGCAGTTTCACGGCGTTGAAGTAGCACATATGGTATATCTCGGCTCCGGCGAGTATTTACAGCCGGGCATGGAGGAGCATTTCCGCCATAATGCATTGTTTGTCGGCGGTCCTGCGCGTAAGGCAATCGCGGAAAACCGTGCGGATTACACCCCGGTATTCTTTTCCGACGTCCCGCACATGTTCCGCAACGGCGAGCTGCCGGTAGATGTCTTTGCATTCACCTGCTCGCCTCCGGATGAGCGCGGCTATGTTTCTATCGGACTTTCGTGCGATTACGGCTGGCAGGCAATCAAGTCCGCTAAGACAGTCATCGCCGAAGTCAATCCGAATATGCCGCGTACCTTCGGCGAGAGCTTCGTGCATGTCACTGACATCGACGGTTTCCTGCTGTCGTGGGAGCCGCTGCCGGAGTCCAAGCCGCCGAAGATCACCGAAGAAGATCAGAAAATCGGCAAATACATCGCAGACCTTGTCCGCGATGGCGACTGCCTCCAGCTCGGCATCGGTGCGGTGCCGGACGCTGTGTGCTCGTTCCTCGGCGACAAAAAGAACCTCGGTATTCACTCCGAGATGGTATCCGATGGCGTTCTGTCGCTGATTGAAAGCGGCGTCATCAACGGTCAGTGCAAACAGCGCGATATCGGACGCATCTGTGTGACCTTCCTGATGGGTACGCGCAAGCTGTATGATTTTGTCGACAACAACCCGGTCATCAAAATGCTTCCGGTCGATGTATGCAACAATCCGGCAGTTATTTCGCAGAACGACAACGTTGTTTCCATCAACTCGTGCGTACAGGTTGACTTGCAGGGTCAGGTATGTGCGGAGGCCATCGGTCTGCGCCAGATTTCCGGTATCGGCGGACAGATGGACTTTGTCCGCGGTGCAAACCTGTCCAAGGGCGGTCGTTCGATCATTGCACTGCATTCTGCAACCAAGAATGAGTCAGAGTCTAAAATCGTTCCGACCATCACGACCGGTGGCCCGGTAACTACCAGCCGCTGCGATGTCAATTACATCGTTACGGAATACGGTGTTGCCCAGCTGCGCGGACAGACGCTGCGCGAGCGTGCCAAGCGCCTGATTGCCATTGCGCATCCGAAGTTCCGTGCGGAACTGGCGGAGGAGTATGCAAAGCGTTTTGGAGAAACGCTTGACATATAAAAGAAAATAGAAAGAGAAAGAAGGCAGATTGTCATGATGACAAAAGAACAGTACATTGAATCCCTGCGCAAGCTGAATCTGAATCTGTATCGTTTCGGCCAGAAGGTTGAAAATGTTGTGGACGACCCGATTGTCCGCCCGTCGCTCAACTCGTTTGCAGCAACCTATGAGCTGGCAGAGGATCCGCAGTATGAAGATCTGATGACTGCGACCTCCAACCTGACCGGCAAGAAGGTCAACCGCTTTACGCACCTGCATCAGTCCACGGATGACCTGATCCGCAAGGTAAAGATGCAGCGCCTGCTCGGTCAGAAGACCGCAGCTTGCTTCCAGCGCTGTGTCGGCATGGACGCAGCCAATGCTGTCTATTCCACGACGTATGAGACCGATGAGGCATGCGGAACCAATTATTTTGAAAACTTTAAGAAATTCTGGACAATGGTTCAGGAGGAAGACCTCGCTGTTGACGGCGCAATGACCGACGTCAAGGGCGACCGCGGCCTGTCTCCGTCCAAGCAGGCAGATCCGGATCTGTTCCTGCATGTTGTCGAGCGCACTGCGGACGGCGTTTATGTCACCGGCGCAAAGGCACATCAGACCGGTTACCTGAACAGCCATTATGTACTCGTTATGCCGACCATCTCCATGCGTGAGGGCGATGAGGACTATGCAATTTCCTTCGCATGCCCGACCGATGCAGAGGGCATCACCCTGATTCTCGGCCGTCAGTCCTGTGACACCCGCAAGACCGAGGAATACAACGATATCGATGTCGGCAACAAGGTATACGGCGGCCATGAAGTTCTGGTTATCTTCGACCGCGTCTTTATCCCGAATGACATGATCTTCCTGAACGGCGAGACCCAGTTCGCAGGCATGATGGTAGAGCGTTTCGCTGGTTATCACAGACAGTCCTACGGCGGCTGCAAGGTCGGCGTCGGCGACGTTCTGATCGGTGCTACCGCTCTGGCTGTTGAGATGGCAGGCTGTGCAAAGGCATCTCATGTCAAGGACAAGATCATCGAGATGACTCACCTGAATGAGACCCTGTATGCCTGCGGCATTGCATGTTCCTCTCAGGGCACGCAGACCAAGTCCGGCAACTATCTGATCGATCTGCTGCTGGCAAACGTCTGCAAGCAGAACGTCACCCGCTTCCCGTATGACATTGCGCGCCTGGCACAGGATCTGGCAGGCGGCCTGATGGTAACGCAGCCGTCCGAGGCAGATTACCGCAATCCGGCAACGCATGACTACATCGAGAAGTACCTCAAGGGTGTTGCTTCTGTTCCGACGGAGGATCGTATGCGCGTCCTGCGCCTGATCGAGAACATGACCATGGGTACCGCAGCTGTCGGCTATCTGCCGGAGTCCATGCACGGTGCAGGCTCTCCGCAGGCACAGCGCATCATGATTGCACGTCAGGGCAACCTCGAGATGAAGAAGCAGCTGGCTAAGGCAATTGCCCGCATCAACTGATCCGCAGAAAGGAACATCGTATGAAAAAGGTTCGCGTTGGTCTGGTCGGTCTGGGCCCGCTCGGCAGGGTACATGCAGAGAATTTAATGTTCCGCATTCCCAATGCTGAGCTGGCGGCAGTCTGCACCCGGACACAGGCAAAGCTGGATGAGGTGCGCCGCGAATGGGAGACCCCGGAGGTCTATACCGATTACGCGGAAATGCTGGAGAAGGCAAAGCTGGATGCCGTTGCGGTCATTTCGCCGACAAATGTACATCTGGAACATGTGCGCCTGGCGGTGGAGGCAGGTCTGCATGTGTTCATTGAGAAGCCGACCGGTATGGATGCCGCAGAATGCGCTGAAATTGAGCGTCTGGCGGCTGCCGGAGGCAAGATATTTGCCGTGGGATTTATGCGCCGGTTCGATGCATCTTATGCCGATGCAAAGCGCCGCATCGAGGCGGGGGAGATTGGCACACCAGTTTTCTTCCGTGGATACAGCCTTGACCCGGTCTGGCAGGGTGAGGCACAGGTCGCGCGCGCGGAAGCAAACGGCAAGTGGTTTCTCGACATGGGCGTACATGATTATGATCTTGCGCGATGGCTGCTCGGCGCAGAGCCGAAGAAAGCATATGCCTGCGGAGGTGCCTATGTGTTCGGAGATTTTGCAAAAAATCACGATGTCGACAACGGCTTTTCGCTTGTCCAGTTTGACAACAATGCCGCAGCCTTTTTCTACTGCGGACGTACAGCGCCGCACGGTTCCCATGTGGAAAGCGAGATCATCGGCACGAAGGGAACGCTGCGCATCTGTGAATCCCCGCGCCGTGCCCGCGTAACACAGTTTACCCGTGGCGGTGAGGTACATGAATGTATCGACCATTACCTTGACCGCTGGGGTGAAGCGTATTATCAGGAGATGCAGCAGTTTGTCAATGAAGTACAGGCCGGAGAGCAGTCCGTCAGCGCAACCGCAGGCGACTGCACCGGTGCTGTCAGGCTGGCAGAAATGATTCTCGAAGCATACGAAAAGCAATTGGACGAATAAAGAATGGAAGCCCGTCCTGTGCATATCGCATTTGGACGGCTTCTGTTCTGTCAAAACAGGAGGTAAGCATGGATAAAAAGCAGAAGATGCAGCAGCTGCGCGTTTTTGCTGCGGAAATCCGTCTGGAAACGCTGAAGGTTATCGCTTCGCGCGGCTTCGGACATGTCGGCGGCTCGATGTCGATGGCAGATGCCATGGCAGTTCTGTACGGTGAGGTCATGAACATCGACCCGAAAAACCCGCGCTGGGAGGATCGTGACTGGTTCGTTCTGTCCAAGGGTCATGGCGGCCCGGTTATGTACGCGACCCTCGGCCTCAAGGGTTATTATCCGATGGAGAGCGCATATACGCTCAACCAGCCGGGTACAGACTTCCCGTCCCATACGGATCGCATGAAGACAGTCGGCGTCGATCTGACAACCGGCTCTCTGGGTCAGGGCATGAGTGAGGCAGTCGGCGCAGCGCTCGGCAACAAGGCGCAGGGCAGAAATAACCATGTCTTTGTTGCAGTTGGCGACGGCGAATGCGACGAGGGCCAGATCTGGGAGGCAGCACAGTTTGCAGCACATTATAAGCTGGACAATCTGGTTTGTCTGGTAGATGACAACAAGCGTCAGCTGGACGGTGCGGTTGCCGACGTCATGGGTCATGGCAAGGGCATCGGCGCGAAGTTTGACGCATTTGGCTGGAATGTCATCAATATTGAGGACGGCAACGATGTCGAGCAGATTTATGATGCCATCCAGGCAGCTTACCAGGTCAAGGGTCAGCCGACCTGCCTGATTCTGAACACCACCAAGGGCAAGGGCGCAACCTTTGCGGAGCCGTCCGGCGCACACTCCTCCCAGCCGACGCAGGAGCAGTGGGACGAAGCCATTGCGGCATCCGAGGCAGAGCTCGCAGCCATCCGTGCGCAGAAGTAAAGGAGGGGAATACCAATGAGCTACACTTTGATTGGAAAGCATGAAAAGGACAGCCGTGCAAACCGCGACGGTTATGTATCCGCAATGCTCGAACTGATGGAGCAGGACAAGAGCATTGTTCATATCGACTGTGACCTGATGGGCTGCATCAATACGGGTAAGCTGCTGAAGGCATTCCCGGAGCAGACCTTCAACGCAGGTATTGCTGAGCAGAACGCCATGGGCGTTGCCGCAGGTATGGCGGCAACCGGACTGAAGGCATTTATCCATTCGTTCGGTTGCTTTGCATCCCGCCGCGCCTTTGACCAGGCATTCCTGTCCGCAGGATATTCCCAGCTGCCGGTACATGTCATCGGTTCTGACCCTGGCGTGACCGCAGCGTTCAACGGCGCAACTCATATGCCGTTTGAGGACTGTGCACTGTACATGACTGTGCCGAATGCAGTTGTCATTGATTCCTGCGACTATGCGCAGACCAATGCGCTGACCAAACAGCTGGCAAAGCAGCCGGGACTGACCTATATGCGCCTGATCCGCAAGGGCTTTACCACGGTCTATGCGGATGGCTCCGAATTTGAGATCGGCAAGGGTGTCACGCTGCGTGATGGTACGGATGTCACCATCATCGCTTCCGGCATTCTGGTCGATGAAGCATTCAAGGCTGAGGAGCAGCTGGCAGCAAAGGGTATTTCTGCACGCGTGATCGACATGCACACATGGAAGCCGCTCGATGAGGAGTTGATTCTCAAGGCAGCTTCTGAGACTGGTGCGATTGTCACCGCAGAAAACCACCAGGTTTCGTGCGGCCTCGGCTCGGCAGTTGCAAACCTGCTGACGGAAAAATGCCTCGTTCCGCAGGAGCGCATCGGCATCCAGAACCAGTTCGGACAGGTCGGCCCGCAGGACTTCCTGATGGAGCAGTACCACCTGCTGGCAGCGGATATCGTTGCAGCTGCTGAAAAGGCAATTGCACGCAAGGGCTAATTGCACAGGCATTTATTTTGAAAAGAACAGGGCACCCGGCGAAATATTGGTTTCCGCCGGGTGCTTTCAGATAGGAGGGATGACTCATGTCGGAATATGTTCTTGAGATGAAGCACATTGCAAAGAGCTTTCCGGGTGTTCGCGTTCTGGACGATGTTACACTTCGAATCAAGCCCGGAGAGGTTCATGCGCTGATGGGAGAAAACGGTGCGGGCAAATCCACGCTTATGAAAATTCTGATGGGAATTTATACGATGGATGAAGGCGAAATGCTTTTGGATGGCAAGCCGTATCATGCCCGCGGGCCGAAGGACGCGATGGAAAAGGGCGTTGCAATGATTCATCAGGAGCTGAACCCGATTCTGGACATGCAGGTATATGAAAATATATTTGTAGGAAGGGAGAAAAAGCGAGGTCTTTGCGTTGACAAAAATCAGATGATCCGGGAAACACAGGCTCTGATGGATGAGCTCGATATAGACATTTCCCCAACTGCATATATGCGTGATTTGAGTGTTGCACAGTGCCAGCTGATTGAAATTGTCAAAGCCATTTCACTTTCTTCCAAGGTGATTGTCATGGATGAGCCGACTTCTGCGATTACGGATAAGGAAGTGGAAACGCTTTTTGAACAGATTCGCAGACAGAAGAAGGCGGGCGTCGCAATTATCTATATCTCGCATAAAATGGACGAAATTTTTCAGATTTGTGACACCATTACCGTGCTTCGAGACGGAAAATTTATCGGAACGGATGCAGCGGCCAATATGACAGAAAATCAGCTGATTCACATGATGGTAGGCCGTGACATCACAGAGGTCTTTCCGAAGACAGAAGCAGACATGGGACAGGTTATTCTGGAGGTTAAAAATTTGTCCTACGGAAACCGGGTCAAAAATGTCAGCTTTCAGCTTCGGCGCGGTGAGGTTCTCGGAATCTCCGGTCTGGTCGGTGCGGGGCGTTCCGAACTGGTTGAAACAATCTTTGGTATGCGGAAAAAATCCGGCGGTGAAATTTTTGTGGATGGAAAGCCGGTGCAGATCAATCATCCGCGGCATGCAATTCGCAATAAAATCGCGTTGATTACAGAGGATCGGAAGTTTACCGGGCTGAATCTGATTGGAACTGTTGCAGAGAACATCACGATTGTCAATCTTGGCAGACTGTTCCGCAACGGCCTGATTAACCGGAAAAAAGAAAGAGAAATTGCAGACATATATATTGATAAACTGTCCATTCGGACGCCGAATGCACAGCAGCAGATTGCCAATCTGTCCGGCGGAAATCAGCAGAAAGTTGTAATTGCCAAATGGTTACTTTCTGAACCGGATGTTATCATTTTGGACGAGCCGACGCGCGGAATTGATGTCGGTGCAAAACGTGATATTTATTTGTTGATTGGTGAATTGGTGCAGCAGGGAAAGGCTGTTATTGTGATTTCTTCTGAAATTCCTGAGGTCATGGGTCTGGCTGACCGCATATTGGTTATGGCCGAGGGGCGTGTGACCGGTGAGCTGGAACGCTCGGAGTTTTCACAGGAACGCATTATGACCTATGCTGCACAGTTTGGAGAGTGAACTGCGATGGAAAAAACGATGAAATCGAAAGGGATTTTAAAGAATTTTGGCCTAATTATTATTTTTGTTGTGCTCGTTGCGTTGCTGACCGCTGTTTCCGGTGGTGCATTTATTAAACCCGGAAATTTAATCAGCGTTCTCAAACAGACGGCGGTCAACGGGATTCTGGCGATGGGTATGACATTTGTCATTATTTCCGGGGGAATTGATCTCTCGGTTGGCTCAATTGTGGGACTCACAGGTGTCATCGCCTGCATGCTGGCACATCCGGCAGCGTCCGGAGAGGGAGGACAATTCCCACTGATTGTTCCGATTGTTGCAGCACTGCTGATCGGAGCATTGATTGGAACACTGAATGGTGTTGGAATTGCATATGGCGATATTCCGGCCTTTATTGTTACATTGGGATCGATGACAATTGTACGCGGACTGGCTCTGATTATTTCAGGTGGCTCTCCGGTATTTGGTGTTACCTCCGGCTTCGAGGCAATCGCATCCATAAAAATCTTCGGCATTCCGATTCTGGCAATTTATCTTGTCGTTGTCGTTGCAATCTGTGCCTTTGTATTGCAAAAGACAGTATATGGACGGCGTGTGTATGCAATTGGAGGCAATCCGGTGGCAGCCAGCGTTTCCGGCATCAATGTCAAGAAAAATCAGGTGATGGTTTACACAATTGCCGGGCTTCTGGCAGGCTTTTGCGGCCTGCTGACAGCGTCACGAACCATTACCGGTGCGCCGACAGCCGGACAGAGCTATGAGATGGATGCCATTGCAGCGGTTGTCATCGGCGGTGTATCCATGTCGGGAGGTTCCGGCAAATGGCACGGCGTTGTGATTGGTTCGCTCATGATTGCTGTCATTGCCAATGGTCTTGATATTATGAGAGTTGATTCCAACTGGCAGCCGGTTATTAAGGGTGCGATTATTATTTTGGCTGTATTGCTGGATATCCGGAGCAAACGGCGCAGTCGCTGAATGCAGGGTAATATCGGAGGATTGGGAAAATGAAAAAATTCCCGATGCTTCAGATATACCTTGAATATAAAACAGTTTGAAAGGCTGAAAGGAGAAAAACAATGAAAATGAAAAGAAAGCTGATTGCCATGCTGATGGCAGGAGTGACAGCCGTTACGCTGACAGCTTGCGGCGGAAGCGGAGAAACCAGCACAGAAGGAAGTGCAGCGAATGCGGAGGGCGACAAAAATTATAAGATTGCTGTATTGATGAGCCATCAGACCAATGCGTTTACCACTGCGGTATCTTCCGGCGCAAAGGATAAGGGAACGGAACTGGGAGTGACCGTGGATATTCTCGACGGCAAGCAGGATCCGAACACGCAGGCCTCCCAGATTGAAACCTGTATTGCACAGGGCTATGACGCAGTACTTGTAGAGCCGATTTCCGCAGATGCCATTGTTCCGGCTGTCAAGGCGGCAAATGAGGCAGAGATGCCGGTTATGACCATCGTACAGCAGATGAAAAACCAGGAAGATATGGCGGTTTCGTACTGCGGCGGAGATGAAAGCAAGGCAGGCAAAATGCAGATGGAAAAAGCCATGGAAGCAATTGGCGGAAAGGGCAACATCGTTGTTCTGTATGGCCCTATGGGTTCCGACGCACAGCTGTCCCGCAAGGCAGGCTATGACGAAGTGCTGAAAAATTATCCGGATGTCAAGATTGCGTTTGAAGATACCGCAAACTGGACGACCGAAGAAGCACTGTCCAAGATGGAGACATGGATTCAGACGGGCACGCAGATCGATGCAGTTGTAGCACAGAACGACTCCATGGCACTGGGTGCACTGAAAGCCTGTGAAGATGCCGGGAAGGACATTCCCTGCTTTGGACTGGATGCAGTTGATGACGCGTTGGCGGCAATCAAGGCCGGACGGCTGGCAGGTACGGTTTCTCAGGACGCATATGGACAGGGTGCAATTGGTGTTGAGAATATGGTCAAGTACTTGAATGGCGAAGAAATTGAACCGTTCAATTACACCGAATGCATCTGGATCGATCAAAGCAATGTGGATGAATATATAGATAAATAATTCTGTCATATGAAAAAGGACCGCAGGATTTCCTGCGGCCCTTTTCAGCCTGTCGAAAAAGTCGCCGAAAGGCGGCTTTTTCTGTTATAATAAAGATAAGAAAGACAGGTGATAAAATGATAGTAAAAGGGAAGGAAAACAGAGAGGCAGTAGAGATTGTAAGTCTGGATATGTTAGTGCCCGAGGATCATCTACTGAGGAAAATAGATGCAGCAGTAGATTTCAAACAAATTTATGAATTTGTAGATGATTTGTACTGCAAGGACAACGGCAGGCCAAGTATCGATCCGGTAGTATTGTTTAAGATTGTAATGATACAGCACATATATGGGATACCATCGCTCCGGCGGACGCTGGAAGAAGTGAATATGAATGTTGCATACAGGTGGTTTATCGGTTATCCATTGAATGAACAGGTGCCGCATTTTTCAACAGTAAGCTATAATTTTAAGCATCGTTTTACAACAGCAACTGTAGAATATATATTTCGGTGGATATTGAACACAGCAGCAAAGGAAGGATTTCTGGATACGAGTGCAATTTTTATCGATGGGACACATATCAAAGCAAGTGCAAACATGAAGAAAAAAGCACGAAAAGCTGTTCCAGTTGAAGCAAAACGATATGCAAAGGAGCTGCGGGAAGAAATTAACAGAGATCGCGAAGAACACGACAAAAAGCCATTCGATGATGATGACGATTCAACACCGCCAAAGGAGAAAGAAATAACAGTTTCGACAACGGATCCGGATGCCGGCGTATTCCATAAAGGTGAACACAAGAAGTGTTTTGCCTACGAAGCGCATACAGCCTGTGACAAGCATAATTTTATTCTCGACGTAGAAGTAACAGCAGGAAATGTACATGACAGTGTAGCATTTGACCCGTTATATGACCAGCTTTGCGAACATTACCCAGAACATAAAACGATAGTAGCAGACAGCGCCTACAAAACTCCTTCGATTTGTAAACGTATTTTTGAGAGTGGAAGAGTATTATCTACAGCATATAAACGTCCAATGACAAAGAAAGGCGGTCATGAATGGTGGAAATATGTTTATGATGAGTATTATGATTGTGTAATCTGTCCGGAGTATAAAACACTTCATTATGCAACAACGAACAAAGATGGATATCGTGAATATAAGAGCAGGTCATACGTCTGCGAACATTGTCCGACCAGAGAGCTGTGTACATCGAGTGCAAAGTTTGAAAAGACTGTCACCAGACACGTATGGGCTGATTATGTAGAGTTGGCAGAAGACGCACGTCATATGACTGAATATCGTGACTTATATAAACTCCGACAACAAAAGATTGAACGTGTATTTGCAGATGCCAAAGAAAAGCATGGTATGCGCTATACACAATATCGAGGCTTGGCTCAAGTTACCAACTGGGTGAAGCTTAAATTTGCTGCCATGAATCTGAAAAAGCTGGCTATGTGGAAGTGGAAGATCCATTTCCCTATTCCAGTTTTCCGGCTTTTTCCCTATATGTGCCAAAATCTGGCTCTCGCTTAATGCGCAGCCGGGTTCTTCGACAGGCTCAAAGGACCGCAGGATTTCCTGCGGCCCTTTTGTTTTATTCCTTCATTTCACGCATCGACTGCCGGTATTTTCCGGGTGGGATACCGACATACTTGTTGAACATGGTATTTAAGTGGCAGATACTGCTGAAGCCGAGGTGGTCGGCGATATCGCCGATGGGAATAGAGGTATCCATCAGCAAGCCCTGAGCCTCACCGATGCGCCGCTTCATGACATACTGCATGGGCGGCACGCCGAACTCGTCCTTGAACACATGCGCGAGATAGTATTCGCTGATGTGCAGGGCGCTGGCGATGGAAGGCAGTGTGAGCGGTTCGCGGTAATGCACATCCAGATATCGACGGATACGGTCTGCTGTGGCAGAGGCTGTTGTGCGCGCGCGGATTGACAGATTGCGGCTGCGACTGAGCAGCATTTCATAGGTCAACAGCAGCAGCGACTGCGACAGACAGTTGCAGGTCTCTCCGAGATTTTTCTCGTCAGAGGAGAGCAGGTGAATCAGCCGGAAAATCGAGCCGATGTGTTCCGACAGCATGCCGCACGAGATGACGGGAGTAGTTTCCTCGTCGCACAGACAGTTGTCGGGCAGACCGAGCAGGGCGACATTGGAAATGCCGATGCTGTACGAGCGCACATGCCGCGTATCAGCCGGATTTTCACCGTGCAGGATACCGGCATTGCAGATGATGATATCGCCTTCCTGAATATCATAAAACTGACTGTCCACCATATAGCGTCCCTTGCCGCTGTATACATAGAACAGCTCCAAAAAATTGTCATGAATATGGGGCAGTCTGGAATGCTTATTGCTGTGCTCTTCGTTGATAAAGTGGCTGGTACAGTATTGCGGGATACGGCTGTCACGCAGATGCGAGGACAGCGGATTGATTGAATTCATACATCCTCTCTCCTTCCTCTGTTCATTATTGTAATACGATCCAGTCGCAATGTCTTACAATATCCTGCGAAATATTTTTAAAAATTGGTGTGTTTTTAGGTGTAAAATATGAATAAATAATGGTTTTATATATAATAAATCAATTATATATGAAAAAACAAAAGAAAACAAGAAATTGTAATTCGTTTTGAGACTTTCTGTTTTTTGCGGTTTGAAAAAACGGCAGTGGCGATTGCTCAGAGTTTTTTGAGAGACAAACTTTTATGGCATAAGATGTTGATGAATCAACATCGTCGTGTTACCATCAAGAGCAGCAGTTTTTCACCTTCGATGATCGGGAGGAATCCATGAACCAGAGATTTGAAGCCTTTGTCACTTCCGTGCCTGCGCAGACGGAAATGATATAGCAGCGCACCGCAATATGCTTCGAGCCGCCTATCTGGCGGGAGCGGCATTTTCCAAATCATATGTCGGCTATGTGCACGCAGTTGCGCATTCGCTCGGCGGACGGTATAATGTTCCACATGGGCTTGCCAATGCGGTACTGCTCCCGTATGTGCTCGAAGCATATGGCTCAAAGATCCATGGCAAGCTGCATCGGCTTGCGGTTGCCGCAGGAGTGGCGTCTGCATCCGATACCCCGCAGGCAGGCGCACGGGCATTTCTGTGTGCTGTCCGCGATATGCAGCGCAGGCTGGATATCCCGAAAACGATACCGGAAATCCGTGCGGAGGATATCCCGGCGCTCGCCCGTACAGCGGAGCGCGAGGCAAATCCACTGTATCCTGTCCCTGTGCTGATGGATGCAGCGAAGCTGGAAGCATTTTATTATTCTGTTATGGAGGATGCATATGAAGCCGGAAGAAATTCAGCAAATTGTATCGGCACAGCGGGCGTACTTTGCGAGCGGAAAAACACTGCCGGTTGACCGTCGCATTGCGGCGCTGAATCAGCTGAAGGATGCCATTGTGCGGCATGAGGACGAAATTGAACAGGCCTTGCATGCGGATCTGGGCAAGAGCCGGATGGAGAGCTATATGTGTGAGATCGGCATGGTGTACAGCGAACTGACATATATGACGAGACATGTCAGACAGTACGCGCGCGAGCAGCGTGTGCGCACACCGCTGGCGCAATCTGTCTCGCGCAGCTATGTCAAGCCGTCGCCGTATGGCATCACGCTGATTATGAGCCCGTGGAATTACCCGTTTATGCTGACCCTGGACCCGCTGGTTGATGCACTTGCGGCGGGCAATACGGCAGTCGTCAAGCCGAGTGCCTATTCCCCCCATACCAGCGAAGTGCTGCGGGACATCCTCACGGAATGCTTTTCGCCCGAATATGTCGCCGTGGTCACCGGCGGGCGGGAGGAGAATGCCTGCCTGCTCAATGAACACTTTGATTTTATCTTTTTTACAGGCAGCCAGGCGGTCGGCCGGGAGGTTATGCGCCGCGCAGCAGAGCATCTGACACCGGTTGCCCTCGAATTGGGCGGAAAAAGCCCATGTGTGGTGGATAAAACGGCAAAAATCAACCTCGCCGCGCGCCGCATTGTGTTCGGCAAATTCCTCAACTGTGGGCAGACCTGTGTTGCGCCGGATTATATCTACTGCGACGCTGCAATCCGGGACGAGCTGATATCTGCCATTCGCCGTGAAATCAAACGGCAGTTTGGTGCGGATGCACTTTCCAATGACAATTACGGAAAGATTATCAACCGGACGCATTTTGACCGCATCAGCGGACTGATTTCACAGGAAAAGGTCGTCTGCGGCGGCAGGACAGATGCCGGATCCCTGCGCGTCGAGCCGACGGTCCTGTGTCCCGCCGACTGGGATGATCCCGCCATGCAGGAGGAAATTTTCGGTCCGGTGCTGCCGGTACTGACCTATGACCGGTTGGAGGACGCACTCGATGAGATCAATGCGCATCCGCACCCACTTGCATTCTATCTGTTTACAGAGGACAAAAAGACGGCACGTCATGTCACAGAAACCTGTGCGTTTGGCGGCGGCTGCATCAATGACACAATCATTCATCTTGCGACGACGAACATGGGCTTTGGCGGCGTCGGTGCAAGCGGCATGGGCGCGTATCACGGCAAGGCGGGCTTTGATGCATTTTCCCACCATAAAAGCATCGTGGATAAAAAAACATGGCTTGACCTGCCGATGCGCTACCAGCCGTACACACGGCTGTACGAAAAGTTGGTTCGCGTATTTATGCGATGAAAAAAACAGATATCCGTTCAGCACAGACTGAGTGGATACCTGTTTTGCATGCAGCTGCATATATGCGTGGCTGCCGTTCGATGCGTGCATCTCATGACGGTTCCTATCTCCACATCATCCGGAACTGGAGCGGCGTGATGCCGGTCATCCGTTTGAATACCATAATGAAATGCGAGGCATTGCTGAAACCACAGATATCCGCGATGTCTTCGATGCTGCGCGAGGTGGTAGTGAGCATTTGCCGTGCACTGCGGATCCGCACCGCCTGGATATACTGGTGCGGCGTGATGCCGCGGATATTTTTAAACTGACGGATAAAATAACATGAGCTGAGTGCAGACATGTGTGCAAGGCTTTCATTTGACAGGTCAGCGTCACCGTAATGTGTTTCAATATAGGCGGCAGAGCGGTCGATGACCTGTTCGATGTCGCTTCTGTGCAGCTGTCCGGGCAACTGCACCAGCAATGCGAGCAGTGTGTGGATGTGAACAGATGTCATGTGGACATTCATATCCTGCTGCTGTGCGGCAGCCAGGATATCAGACATACAGGCCTGGATTTTTCCCTCCGGATCGACAGGGAGGACAACGCCGCGGGTTTGCAGGATAAGATTCGTATATGCTTCGCTGCCCGCACCGACGAAGTGGAACCAGCGCATATGCAGCTCATCCGAACCGGCGGTATATCGGTGTGGTCTGCGGCAGTCGAGCAGGACGAGTGAGCCTGCGGGAGCGACATAGCTTTCTCCGTTGTATTCGACGTACAGCTGTCCCTCCTCCACCAGAATGAGCTGGCACACGTCCAGATGGTCGCGTGCGACCTCATACTCGCGGTTGCAGCGGTAATCCCCTGCATGCGGGGTAAAATACAGGCAGCTTTCCGTGAATGAGTCCGCCTCATGGTAATAACGGCTGGAGCCGGGCAGAACGCCGATGTCTGCCAGCATATGCACTTCCTCCTTCCGGGATGTACTGCTTTTCGAGGGGTATAATATAAAATTATACCATAGCAGGGCGAAAAAGGAAAGCCGGGGCAAAACAGAGGGGACAATGGAATTCTATACATCGCTGTGTTATAATGGAAAGGAAAAGGAGGCGGTGCAAATGGAACGTCAGAGCTGTTGCGGACAGCATGCGCCGCTTGCGGGAATCCAAACTGCCGGCCTGGTCTGCTGCTCAAACGGGCTGCCGGCATCTGCGGCGGCGGAGTTGGAGCGCCTGCAACGCGTGCTTGCGGATTGCGGGATTGAAACCGTGTGTAGCCCGTATTTGTATGCAAAGGACGGCGTGCGCAGCGGCAGCGCGGTGCAGCGGGCGGAACGTCTGATGGCCTTTTACAACGATCCGGAAATCGATGCGATTTTTGATGTGTCCGGTGGCGATATTGCGAATGAGATTTTGCCGTATCTGGATTTTGCTGCGATAGCCAAGGCAAAAAATCGTCGCGGTGAGCCCAAACAACTGTGGGGATACAGTGACCTGACGGTTTTGCTCAATGCGGTTTATGCGGAGACCGGAAATCCGGGCGTGCTGTATCAGATGCGGTACTTCACACCGGAACGGGCGGATACGCTGTTTTCGTTCCGGTATTCGTTTGTACAGGGAAATGAAATGTCCGGTATTGTAGCGGGCGGCAACATCCGCTGTCTGCTCAAGCTCGCCGGAACGAAATTTTTTCCTGACCTGCGCGGCAAGCTCCTGTTGCTCGAGGCGCGCAGCGGCTTGCAGCCGCAGATGATTGCCTTTCTCAGCCAGATGCAGCAGATGGGCATTTTTGAACAGATCAGCGGCATTCTGCTCGGTACATTTACGCAGTTGGAGCGCGAGGGACAGCGGATAGAACCGCTGGTACAGCAGTTTGCCGGACAGCTTCCGATTGCAAAGACCGAAGACATTGGGCATGCGGCGGATGCATCGGCAATTGTCATCGGAACATACATGCATTTGTCGGATTAACCGGCAGAACACAGGAAAAGGAGGCGGCTGCATGCGTCTGCTCATCAAACAGCGTGTCTTTTCATGGACGGATTCCTATGATGTCTATGATGAGTACGGCAATCGGAAATACTTTGTCAAAGCGGAATTTCTAACGCTGGGACATCAGATTCATGTGTATGACATGCAAGACCGCGAGGTCGGCTGCATCCGGCAGAAGCTTCTGACGCTGCTGCCGGAATTCCGCATTGAAATGGATGGTGTGGAATGCGGCAGCATTCAGAAAAAGTTCACATTCCTGCGCCCGAAATATGAGGTTGACTGTAACGGCTGGCGTGTAGAGGGTGATTTCCTCGGCTGGGATTATGATGTGTATGCCGGGTGCAGCGCAGCCATCCACATCTCGAAGGAACCATTGCACTGGGGAGACACCTATGTACTCAATTTTGCCGACCCTGCGGATGAGAAAATGGGATTGTTGCTGGTTATTGCCATCGATGCAGCGAACTGTTCCGAATGAAGATACAGAAAAAAAGAGGAGGAAGCAACCATGGGATATGCAGACCCGGTCAATTACACGGTCGTCACGATTGACGGCGATTATGCAATGCTGCAAAATGAAAGCGAGCCGGAAGCGCCGCTCGCACAGGTCGCGTTGGCTCTTTTGCCGGAGGGGATTTCTGACGGCAGCCGCGTGCAGCGCATTTTGCTGGAATACACACTGCTGTAAAACAAGGGCGTATTTGAACAGTCGAAAACTTTGACTATTTCTACAAATGCGGGCTGCTTCATCGTGAAAAACACTTGAAATCCGAACGGATGCCTGCGTGTCTTTGTCTTGAATCAGCCTCGCTTTTGCGAAATTTTCGTCATTTTCTTGGTTTTCAGATAGCGCCAGTCAAAAAAAACGGAGGCTCAGATCCCCCCTAAAGGGAATCTGAGCCTCTTGACGATTTTAGATGAAATTATCCCAGACGGCCTTCATCCATGTACTTCGCCAGTTCCTGGGCGAAGTAGGTGATGTAGATGTCCGTGCCCGCGCGGTACGCGCAGGCCGCCATTTCACAGACGATTGCTGCTTCGTCAAGGAAGCCTGCGGCGGCGGTTGTCTTGACCATCGAGTATTCGCCGCTGACGCTGTAAGCCGCAATCGGCAGGCAGGTATTGTCCTTTGCCTCGCGGATCAGGTCGCCGTAAGCCATGGCAGGCTTAATCATGATGATATCTGCGCCTTCGTCCACGTCGAGCAAAACCTCCTTGAGCGCTTCCCGGCGGTTGTGGTAGTCCATCTGGTAGGTTTTGCGGTCGCCGAACGACGGTGCGGAGTCAGCTGCGTCGCGGAACGGGCCGTAAAACGCAGAGGCAAACTTGGCGGAATACGCCATAATCGGCGTGTTGATAAAGCCGTTGTCATCAAGGATCGAGCGGATTGCTTCAACACGGCCATCCATCATGTCGGACGGTGCGACCATATCCGCACCTGCCTGCACCTGGGAAAGTGCGGTCTTTGCGAGCAGTTCCAGCGTCTTGTCGTTGTCGACATCATGGCCGCACAGCACGCCGCAGTGACCATGCGAGGTGTATTCACACATGCAGACGTCGCCGATCATGTACAGCTCCGGGCAGGCTTCCTTTGCCTTGCGGAATGCCTTCTGCACAATGCCATCCTCGGCATAGGCCTGGCTGCCGACTTCATCCTTGTGATCCGGGATGCCGAACAGCATGACGCCGCCGACACCGGCTTCTGCCAGCTCGATGAGCTTTTCTTCCATGCGGTCGACGCTGTAGCGATACTGTCCCATCATGGAGGGGATTTCCTCCTTGATGTTTGTGCCTTCGGTGACAAACATCGGGTAGATGAGGGACGATTTGTCCATGCGCGTTTCACGTACCATTTTGCGCAGGCGCATGCTGGAACGCAGGCGTCTGGGACGATAAGTGAGATCCATTTTTGTGTCCTCCTAAACAGGGTATGATAAAATATTTGCCGCGGGGGCGGTAAAAGTAGCATTATTGTGAAATATCCGAGGCGGGATGCGCCTCCGCCGACGGGGCAGATGCACCAAGTATATTGTACGACAGAATGGCAATGACGACAATAGCAGCGCCTGCCATCGACAGCGGCGCAATGGTTTCACCCCAGAATACAGCGACCAGAATCGGATTGAGAATCGGTTCGATTCCGGCAATCAGTGATGCGGAAACCGGGCGTGTGTACTTTGTCCCGATGGAAAAGCAGAGATACGCTACGCCGACCTGGAAGAAGCCAAGCAGAAAGACGGCGAGCAGAACCGACGGCGTAAACACGGTTTCGCGCACGATCATCGGTGCCATCAGCACGGCGGAGATAATCTGTCCAAGCACCATGGAGGAAACGGCGTCGCCCTCCGGAAACTGATTGAGCAGGAACAGCCCGCCGTAAAACACGCCCGACAGGACAGCGATGACGTTGCCGACCATGCTGCCTGAGCCGAGGCTGTCCAGAAAGAAGCAGAGGATGCCTGCGAAGACGATGGCACAGGTCGCAATGTCCAGCTTTGTCGGGCGGACATGGAACAGCAGCGCCATGAACAGGATAATCCAGACCGGTGCCGTATACTGTAAAATAATTGCATTGGCGGCAGTGGTCATTTTGTTTGCGATGATAAACAGCGTGGTCACGCCGGTCATGCACAGCGCACCGAACAACACGGTACGGTTGAATTTTAGTTTATGATGGGTCGCCCGGAAATAGATGAGGAACACCAACGTGCTGAACAGGCTGCGCACACCGTTGATGGTCAGCGGCGACCACGGGATAAACTTGCACAGCAGGCCGCCGGTGGAAAACAGCAGTGCTGCACACAGCATCATAAACGGTCCGAAATGAGAAGACTTTTTGAGGGGCATATGCATACCTTCTTTGCTTGCTTGTCAGTCAGATTTCCGGGATGCTCCTTTTTGCTTGCATATATGCTTCTTTTGCGTGAAACAAGGGAGAAAATCTGTGGTATCTGCGGAAATACAACTGAAAAAATACAGAAATAATCATAATATCATCATTAAAGCACGCAGAAGGATGAAAGTCAAACAGTATGTGGGATGTTGCAAAAAAAATCAGGACGGGAACCGTCCGTCCTGATATGGAATTTATGAGAGCTGCACTGTGCTGCCGCCCCGGGTTAGAATCGGCACGATGCGTGACCGGATTTCGTTACTGTCCGCCATGCGATTGAGCACGAATGGTTCCGCGCTGCCGCAGCACAACAGATATTGGCTGTCAGTCTGTTGCAGAACAACCTGTTCGTAGCGTGTATAGGAACCGTCTATACCGAAGGCACGGTTGTCTGATACGCCGGCGGCGTCGAATACGATGTTGTTGTTTGCATAAAATAGCGAAAAGACGAGGCAGGCGGTAATGACGGCACGAGAACCCCAGGTGCGCACGGCAGAGCCGGGCATGTGGTCAGATTCCAGCAGTGCGGCTTCTTCTGTTCCAGCGAACCAGTGGTAAAACGAATGCCGCAGCAGGATGCAGAGCAGCAGGGCAGGCAGCAGGGCAAAGACGAACAGCCCGGCGCGGCTGGGGAACAGCACGAGCAGATGGTGCTGTGCGAACACGCGGCAGAATACCGTGTAAGCGCCCTGCGTGAGCACGCACAGCAGCGCATAGGTCAGTGCGGCACCGAGCGCCAGCGATCGCGACCGGGCACGCTCTGTGCGCTGTTTTTCCGCCGCGGTTTCCGGCACGAAAAACCAGAGTGCGCGCGGCAGGCTGGTATATGTCCGGTTTTCTGCGAGCAAGTTCTGAAGAAACGCATACAGACGCTGTTCATGTGCCAGAAGTCGGCTGTAACGGGAACGATTTCGATAGGCGCGCCGTGCGGCGGAGAAATTGCCCAGCAAAAACAGGAGATATGCGTTCGAGCACAGCCGCCGCGTGAGTGCGTCACTGTACCAGCCGAGAAAGACGGAGAGCTGTTCCGGGTGCCGGGCACACCGGGAAAATACATCATCCTGAAAGTAGGCGGTTACATCGTCGCAAAATGCTTTGTCCATCTGTGCAAGCCGTTCCGGATCACCGCACAGGCGGCTCAGCGCGTCATAGTGCCGCAGGAATGCGCGAAACAGATACTGCATACCCGCCTCCAGCTGTTCCGGCGTTGTGACGGCAGACAGCGTATAGCAGGAAAAATCATCCGGGTCGAGATAGGGCAGGACGGCGTAAATCGGATACGCGCGCGCATCTGCGCGCAGTCCAAAGCGAATATGAAGCTGCAATACGCCGGTGAGCAGGCGGGGATGGCGCGGCTCAAACATCACACACAGGCGAAAGCCGGGAAAGACAATGCTTCCCGTGATGCAGGACAGCAGGCTGTCATTGCTCTCATGTGTGGCACGGCTGAAGCTGCAGAACATCGCTTCCTTCTCATGAAATGTAAAGTCGGTTACCTGCTTCTGGAATGCAGTCTCCAGCTGGCAGAACAACCGCTCGGTTTGTGAAAGCTCCGAATGAACCATTGCGGACACCTCCCCTGGAGCAGGGCGTGGATTTTCTTTCATTATAGGGCAAAATGCGAGTGGTTGTCCAGATGCAATCGGTGGATCTTTTAACACGATACCGTACAGGGGGAGTAGAACAGGAAGCGAAAAGTGGTATAAACAGGACAGAAAGAATGTACACAGGGGATAAAAGAGGTGTGAAAACATATAGAAGGAGAAAATGTTGCAGATACTGGGTAAAAATATAAAAAATAAGGGGTATATGAACGGCTTGTGTTGTAAAAAACGGCAAAAGAATTAGTCTGAACTACAGTCGATTTTGGTGCATTCTCTACTGGAAAGAAATAAACTTTCTGTGTATAATAACACCTGTAAAGCGGTGGAAAACACCGGAATGAAGAAAATCAGATCAGTGAATTCAGACGACGGAGTCTTGTCAGTCTTCCTTTTCAGATGGGAGATTCGACAGGGCTCTTTTTTATTGGTTTGACAAAAGAAAAGAGGGAACTCCGACAATGAGAATCAGTCAGCATCCAATCCTCGGCGAACCCGAGAAGGGACGGCTCGTCACCTTTTTCTACGACGGCAGGCCCATGCAGGGGTATGAAGGGGAACCGATTGCAGTCGCATTGAAGGCGGCAGGCGTGATGGTTCACCGGCATACCAAAAAGTATGACAGGCCGCGCGGCGTGTTCTGTGCAATCGGACGGTGTACCGACTGCGTTATGGTAGTCAACGGAAAACCGAATGTGCGCACCTGTGTCACGCCGCTCGAAGAAGGCATGACCGTACAGACGCAGTATGGTGTCAGTGCAAAGCCGCAGGAATGAGAGGGTGAAACGATGGAAAGACATGATTTGATTGTCATCGGCGCAGGCCCGGCGGGGCTTTCTGCGGCGATTGAGGCGGCAAAAACCGGCATGGATGTTCTGGTCTTTGACGAGAATGCAAAGCCGGGCGGACAGCTGTTCAAGCAGATTCATAAATTTTTCGGCTCGAAAGAGCACAAGGCAAAGGTACGCGGCTTCCGTATCGGACGCGAGCTGCTGGACGAGGCAAATCGCCTTGGCGTCCGCGTTGAGCTGAATTCGGTCGTCATGGGACTGTATACTGACAAAGAGGTGACAGTCAAGCAGGGCGACTGTGTCCGCCATTACAAAGCGGATGCGATTATTATTGCAACCGGCGCGTCGGAGAACATGGTGACCTTTGATGGTTGGACACTGCCCGGTGTCATCGGTGCAGGCGCGGCACAGACGATGATGAACCTGCATGGCATCCAGCCGGGCAAGCGTGTTTTGATGCTCGGCACCGGCAATGTCGGTCTGGTTGTCAGCTTTCAGCTGTTGCAGGCGGGTTGTGAGGTCGTCGCGTTGGTCGATGCCGCACCGCGCGTCGGCGGCTATGGTGTGCATGCGGCAAAGGTTGCGCGCTGCGGCGTGCCGTTTTATCTGTCGCATACGATTGTCAAAGCAGACGGCGGGGATTGCGTCACCGGCGTGACCATTGCACAGGTCGACAGCAAATTCCAGCCGATTGCCGGTACGGAAAAGCATTTTGATGTCGATACGATCTGTCTGGCAGTTGGTTTGTCTCCGATGTCGCAGCTGGCGAAAATGGCGGGCTGCAAGATGATCGAGAGCAAGGGCGGCACCGTCCCCGCGTGCAATGAATACGGTGAAACCAGTATGGACGGTATTTTTGTTGCGGGCGACGTTTCCGGCATAGAGGAAGCGAGCTCGGCGATGATCGAGGGTCGCATCGCGGGCATTTCCGCCGCATACACACTCGGATATCTGTCCGAGGAAGAACGCAACAGCGGCGTTCAGGCACAGGAGGCCGCGCTGGAAAGCCTGCGACAGGGCATGTTTGCCCCGAAAAACCGAGGCAAGCTGGTCAAAGAAACGGAAGAGGGAATTGCGGTTTCGATGAACCTGCTCGAAAAGGGTTATGTAGCGGAGGATGAAATAGAACGCTATCCGGGTGTCACACATTCCGCACGCATCCATCCGGTCATGGAATGCACGCAGAACATCCCGTGCAACCCGTGTCAGGATGCCTGCCCGAAAAAGTGCATCAAGATCGGAGAAAATATCACCTCGCTGCCGGTGGTAGACCCGGAGGCGACCTGCATCGGCTGCGGCATGTGTGTGGCATCGTGCTCCGGTCAGGCGATTTTCCTCGTCGATGAAGGCTATGAGCCGGATTATGCGACGGTTACCATGCCGTATGAATTCCTTCCGCTTCCGGAAACGGGAGAAAAAGGAACGGCATTGGATCGCAGCGGCAAGCCGGTCTGTGATGCCGAGGTTGTCGGTGTCAAGAGTATGCCGGCGTTTGACCATACCAACCTGCTGACAATAAAGGTTCCGTTGGATATGGCATACCGTGCAAGATTTTTTCGGGCATAAGCGGAGGGCAGAACAATGAATGAACTCAGCAATCGGTTCCGTGATATCGGGGAATATGTCCCTGAACCGGATGATGACAGAATTATCTGCCGCTGTGAAGAGGTCACCAAGGGAGAAATCCGACAGGCAGTTCACGACGGCATGTATACGATAACAGAGGTGCGGCGCTATCTGCGCACCGGCATGGGTCTCTGTCAGGGACAAACCTGCGGACGGCTGGTCAAGGGAATTATTGCAAAGGAGCTTGGTGTTTCGCCGATGGAGCTGGAATCTGCGACGGCACGCGCACCGATGCGCCCGGTCGAGATGGAAATTCTCGCCAACGAAAAAGGAGGCGGAGAAGCATGAAGAAAAATGCAGAGGTCATCGTCATCGGCGGTGGCGTCAACGGCTGTGCAACCGCGTATTATCTGGCAAAGCAGGGCGTGAGCGTTATCGTTCTTGAAGGCAGTGATTACATCGGCAACGGCGGTTCCTCCCGCAACGGCGGTGGTGTCCGTCAGTCTGGACGTGACCCGCGTGAGCTTCCATATGCGATGTGGGGCATTCGGGAGCTTTGGCCGACGCTGTCTGAGGAACTGGGTGCCGACGTTGAATATTATCAGAAGGGCAACCTGCGGCTCGGCAAGAACGATGCACATCGTGCAAAGCTGCAACAGCTTGCGGACAAGGCGAGCGCTGTGGGGCTGGATGTCCGCATGATTTCCGGTGATGAGGCGCGAGAGATCAATCCGTACCTGTCAGAAGAGGTCACCTGTGCGAGCTGGTGTCCGACCGATGGACATGCGAATCCGATGCGCACCACACTGGCCTTTTTCCGCAGGGCGCGTCAGCTGGGCGCACAGTTTTACACGGATGCCCGCGTTGCGGCAATCAAAACCATCCGCGGCAAGGCGCGTCAGGTTGTGCTGACCGACGGCACAGTGTTTGAGGGAGAGTCCATTGTGGTCGCGGCGGGCTATCAGAGCCGCGCGATTCTCAATACGGTCGGCGTCGATATCCCCATGGTTGTGCGCAACGGCGAGACATTGGTCACGGAGGCACAGCCGCCGATGTTCTGGCAGATGCTCGGTACGGCAGCAGCTGACTTTTACGGTCATCAGACACCGCACGGTTCGTTCGTTTTCGGCGGTACGGCGGGCTACGACACGTTTAACAAGTTCCGCACGGACGGCATTGGTGTTCCGCAGACAACCAGTCTGCATCCGTCCTATCTGTGCCGTGCGATCTTGGGCTATTTCCCGGCGCTGAAGGATGCGAAAATTGTCCGCACCTGGGCGGGCTGGCATGACCAGTGTGCGGACGGTGTCCCGGTCATCAGCCCGATTGACGAGGTGCCGGGTCTGATTGCGGCATGCGGCTTCTCCGGACACGGCTTCGGAACGGCTCCGGCAGTTGGCAAGCTGCTCTCGGAGATGGCGACCGGACAGGAGCTTTCCGTCAACATGGACGCACTGCGGTATGACCGTTTTGTGGCGAAAGACCGGCTGGCATAATATACAGTTAAAATTCAGACAGGAAGAGCAACGGCGCTCAGATTTTCCGGACAGGAAGATTTGGGTGCTGTTTTATTGTATAAAAAATCGCGCGCTGCGCGGAAATCACAACAACGTAAGAAAGAAGTGATTGGTTATGGAAAAATCCAAATTCAACAAGGTGCTGGGCATGTCAGATGTACTGGTCATTGCCTTCGGTGCCATGATCGGCTGGGCATGGGTTGTCAGCACCGGCGACTGGATCAGCACGGCGGGCACCATCGGTGCAATCTTTTCATTTATCATCGGCGGCATCATGGTATTCTTTGTCAGCCTGACGTATGCGGAGCTGACCTCAGCTATGCCACAGTGCGGCGGCGAGCATGTATTCAGTTATCGTGCGATGGGATCGAATGCATCCTTTGTCTGCACATGGGCGATTGTCCTCGGCTATGCATCGGTTGCAGCGTTTGAGGCATGCGCCATGCCGACGGTCATCACTTATATTTTCCCGAATTTCCTTCAGGGGTATATGTACACGATTGCGGGCTTTGATGTCTATGCGTCCTGGGTTGCCGTTGCAGTTATCGCAGCGATTATTATTACTTATATCAATCTGAGAGGCGTCAAGACAGCTGCTATCCTTCAGACCGTGTTCACTGTCCTGATTGCCGCAGCGGGCATTGCGCTGGTTGCAGCTTCTGCTGTCAATGGCAATGGTAACACGCTGATGTCGTATCCGTTTGCCGGTGCAGATTTCACCGATTGCTCCAAACTCGGTGGCATCCTGACCATTGCTGTCATGACCCCGTTCTACTTTGTCGGCTTTGACGTTATTCCGCAGGTTGCGGAGGAGATCAACATCCCGTACAAGAAGCTCGGCAAAATCATGTTGCTTTCCATCATCATGGCAGTTGTCTTCTATGCACTGGTTGTTTTCGGCGTCGGCTACATCCTGCCGGTCGGCGATATGGCCGGTTCTGACCTGCCGACGGCTTCTGCAATGGAACTCGCTTTTGGCATTCCGGCAATGGCAAAGGTCATGGTCATCGGCGGCATTGCAGGTATGATTACCTCCTGGAACTCCTTCATTATCGGCGGCTCCCGCGCTATGTTCTCCATGGCAGAATCCAAGATGCTGCCGGAAGCATTTGCCAAGCTGAATCCGAAGACCAAGGCACCGACCAATGCAATCCTGTTCATTGGCATTGCTTCTGCAATCGCTCCATTCTTCGGCAGAAAGATGCTCGTCTGGATCGTTGATGCGGGCTCCCTCGGCGTCTGTGTTGCTTACCTGATGGTTTCTCTGTCCTTCCTGATTCTCCGCAAAAAGGAACCGGAGATGAACCGCCCGTACCGTGTCAAGCACGGCAAGCTGGTCGGTGTGCTCGCAGTCATCATGTCCGGCTTCTTCACGGTTCTGTACATCGTTCCGCTGCCGTTTGCAAGCACTGCGCTGGTTTGGCAGGAATGGATCGTAGCAGGCCTGTGGATTGCGCTCGGTGTCGTCTTCTTCGCGTATTGCAAGAAAAAGTTCGGCGCGGAATTTGGCAGACACATCGATGTCATGCTGGATGAGAGCCTGATGGAAAAGGACTAATGCACATATGAAAGACTTTACATTTTCTGTACCGCAGGAAATTCTATTCGGTTCCGGCAGCCTGAACAGGCTGCCGGAGCTGCTGAAAAAGCAGAAAGCGGCGCGTGTCCTGCTGGTTTCCGGCCCGCATCTGAACAAGATGGGGATCGTCGGACGCATCCGGGACAGCATCGCAGCCGCAGGCATTGCCTGCGAAGTGTTCACTGATGTTGAGGCAAATCCGTCGATTGAGACCGTGGAAAAGGCGGCAGCTGCATATCAAAACTTTGGCGCCGATGCCATTGTCGCCATGGGCGGCGGTTCTCCGATGGATGTCGCCAAAGCAGCGGGTGTGCTGGTCACGTATGGCGGCAACATCGCCGATTACGAAGGTATGGGTAAGGTGCCCGGCCCGATTGTCCCGTTGATTGCGATTCCGACCACGGCGGGCACCGGCTCGGAAGTCACGGCATTTTCCGTCATCACTGACCATGCGAGAAATTACAAGCTCAGCGTCGGCAGTTATGATCTGATTCCGCGCGGTGCGATTCTTGACCCCGAGCTGCTGGTGACGACACCGGCGGGTGTCGCAGCGGCGTGCGGCATGGATGCACTGGTGCATGCGCTGGAAGCATATGTTTCCCGTGCGGCATCGCCGTTCTCTGATGCGATGGCAGAAAAGGCACTGGAGCTGATCGGACGCAGCCTGCGCGCGTTTGTCGCCGACCGTGCCAATCTGGACGCGGCATCGGATATGCTGGCAGGCAGCCTGTTTGCGGGCATTGCGTTTTCATGGGCGCGTCTCGGCAATGTGCATGCGATGGCACATCCGCTCGGCGGCTTTTTCAATGTGCCGCACGGCGTTGCCAACGCGATTTTGCTGCCGGTCATCGTTGAATACAATGCAATTGCCGATCACGACGGAAAATACGAGAACATTTACCGTCGCATTGCCACGGTGCCGAAAGCGGAATTTTCTCCGGAGATGCTGGCAGATGAGCTGCGTCATCTCGCCGTGAGTATCGGTATTCCGAAGACGCTGGCGGAGGTCGGCGTGCAGGCGGACAAAATTCCGGCAATGGCCGCAGATGCCATGAAATCCGGCAATATTCACTGCAATCCGCGCGTATCGACACAGGCGGATGTAGAACAGCTCTACCGAAAGGCAATGGGCGAATAAATATCTATAAATTTGGAGGAAAAGAAAATGGAACTTCCCAAGGTTGACTTTTTATATCTGAGCGAGCCGGATATGATTCAGGCCGGTGTCAAGAACATGGCGGGCTGCATCGACGCAATGGAGGATGTGTTCTCTCTGATGAGTAAGGGTGACTATATGATGGGTGGCCCGAACGGCAATGAGCACGGCATCAAGATGATGTTCCCCAAGACCT
The DNA here is from genome assembly GCF_051246315.1 of Butyricicoccus porcorum. Taxonomy (NCBI): domain Bacteria; kingdom Bacillati; phylum Bacillota; class Clostridia; order Eubacteriales; family Butyricicoccaceae; genus Butyricicoccus; species Butyricicoccus porcorum. Next base: position 2,850,713 of record NZ_CP178353.1, on the reverse strand, counting down.
CAAATGTTGAAGGTATGCCGCTGGACGGCCCGGATCGCCGTGTTGTCGCCATGCCGGCTTATCTGGGCGGCAAGTACCATCTGTGCGGCATCAAATGCTATGGCTCCGATCAGCGCAACCGCGGCAAAGGTTTGCCGCGCTCAATCCTGATGCTGACACTGATGGATCTGGAGACCGGCGTGCCGATTGCGTATATGTCCGCCAATGTGCTGAGTGCCATGCGTACCGGTGCGGTACCGGGACTGGGCGCGCGCCATCTGAGCGCAAAGAACCCGAAGGTTGCAACCATTGTCGGTCCGGGTGTGATGGGTCGTACAGCAATCGACGGATTTGTAACGGCACAGCCCACCATTGACACCGTCAAGATCAAGGGCAGAAGCCAGAGCGGCATCGAAGCCTTTATCAATTACTGCAAGCAGACGCATCCGACGCTGAAGAACTTCATCGTCTGTGAAAACATGGAGCAGGCATGCCGTGATTCCGATATTATCTGCTGCGGCACGACCAATGCGCCAGTCTTTGAGGATAACCCGTATGTCAATGGCGAATGGCTCAAGCCGGGCTGTCTGGTTATGGCAACCTCTGCCATGCTGATGGATGAGGCGTTCATGGCAGATAAAACCAAGTGCAAGCTGATCTCCGACAACTATAAGATGTACGAGGGCTGGGGCGTCGGCCGCGAATATCCGACCCAGAAGACCGTCAGCTCGCTGATTGGCATGCGCTTTTATGATCTGGTTGCTTCCGGCAAGATGAAGCGCGAGGATATCACTGATATCGGCGATATTTTGAACGGCTATGCGACCGGGCGTGAATCGGAAGATCAGGTTATCGTCTATGCCGTTGGCGGTATGCCAACGGAAGACATTGCGTGGGGCTATACCTGCTATCAAAAGGCACTTGAGATGGGCATCGGTACCCCGCTGCACCTGTGGGACAAGCCGGACATGGCATAAGCGGATTGACAGAACAGATCACGCAGATCGGAGGATTGTTCCTGGAGAGGGCAGTTCTCCGGTCTTTTTCGTGCAGAAAAAGAAATTCTTTCAATTTACTGGGAATTGTGGAAATTCCACTTGACAGGGCAGGGGGAATATGGTAATCTATATGCAGTCAAAAAATCCTAGTTAAATAATAGGAGTTATATGAAATTGGAGTACGAGACAATGAACCGTATTTTTATCGAAAAATTATATACATCCTACGGACGAATGTGCCGATGTTGATTGAATCCGAAATCCATCCCATGTTTGTTTGAAAAGGAGTTTATTACAATGAGCGAGAGAACTTTCCACTTTGAGACGTTACAGCTTCACGTAGGCCAGGAGCAGGCCGATCCGGCAACCGATGCACGCGCGGTGCCGATTTACCAGACTACATCGTATGTGTTCCATAACAGCGACCACGCACAGGCACGTTTCGGCCTTTCCGATGCGGGCAATATTTATGGCAGACTGACCAATCCGACGGAGGATGTTTTTGAAAAGCGCATTGCGGCGCTGGAGGGCGGCTCGTCCGCACTGGCAGTTGCATCCGGTGCAGCCGCACTGAGCTATACATTCAAAACGCTCGCGCAGAATGGCGACAACATCGTCGCGGCGAAGACGATTTACGGCGGTACGTATAACTATCTGGCGCACACGCTGCCGAAGGACGGCGTGACCACCAAGTTTGTCGATCCGGATGACATTCAGAATTTTGCCGATGCCATCGACGAAAATACCAAGGCAGTCTTCTTTGAGACGCTGGGCAATCCGAATTCCAACCTGATTGACATTCAGGCCGTTGCGGACATCGCACATGCACAGGGTGTTCCGGTTGTCATCGATTCTACATTTGCAACGCCGTACCTGCTGCGCCCGATTGATTACGGTGCGGATATCGTTGTCCATTCCGCGACGAAGTTCATCGGCGGCCATGGCACGACGCTCGGCGGCGTCATCATCGAGAGCGGCAAGTTCGACTGGAAGGCATCCGGCCGGTTTGCGTCGCTGGTCGATCCGGATCCGAGCTATCATGGCATCAGCTTTGTCGACGCGTGCGGCCCGGCGGCATTCACCACCAAGATTCGTGCGATTCTGCTGCGCGACACCGGTGCAACACTGTCCCCGTTCAATGCATTCCTGCTGTTGCAGGGTCTGGAAACGCTCTCTCTGCGCGTAGAACGCCATGTAGAGAACACCAAAAAGGTTCTGGAATATCTCCAGTCCCAGCCGTTGGTTGAGTCCATCAACCATCCGTCGCTCGACCCGAAATATAAAGACCTGTATGACAGATATTTCCCGAACGGTGCAGGCTCTATCTTCACCTTCCGCATCAAGGGCGGCGAGAAGGAAGCGAAGAAGTTCATCGATTCGCTTCAGATTTTCTCCATTCTCGCCAATGTCGCGGATGTCAAGTCGCTGGTCATCCATCCGGCAACTACGACCCACAGCCAGTGCACCGAGGCAGAGCTTGAAGATCAGGGCATTTACCCGAACACCATTCGTCTGTCCATCGGCACCGAGCATTATGAAGACATTATCTGGGATCTCGATCAGGCGTTCCGGAAAGTCAACGAGTAAACCGTTCACCTGCCGCAGCTTTCCCCATTCGCGGCAGCTGGCATTGATTTTTTGTTCTGAGAGTAGTACCATGAAAAAGAAGGGTGCTGTGCATCTCTTCCCAACATAATTTTCTGTTTTTATTTCGGAAAAGAGGATGTCATTATGTCTGTGAAAACAAGTATTACACAGCTGATCGGCGGGACACCGCTGCTCGAGCTTGTCAATTATGAAAAAGCCAACAATCTCAACGCACATATTGTCGGCAAGCTGGAATATTTTAATCCGGCAGGCAGTGTCAAGGATCGCGTTGCCAATGCGATGATTGCGGATGCAGAGGCAAAGGGCGTGCTCAAGCCGGGCGCGACCATCATTGAGCCGACCTCCGGCAACACCGGCATCGGTCTGGCGGCTGTCGGTTCGGCGAAGGGTTATCATGTCATTCTGACCATGCCGGAAACGATGAGCATTGAGCGCCGCAAGCTGGTTGCAGCCTATGGTGCAGAGGTTGTCCTGACATCGGGTTCTGCCGGTATGAAGGGCGCCATCGCAAAGGCAGAAGAGCTGGAGAAGTCCATCGACGGTGCAGTTATTCTCGGTCAGTTCGTCAATCCGGCAAACCCGAAGGTGCATTATGAGACCACCGGCCCGGAAATCTGGAAGGATACCGAAGGCAAGGTTGATATTTTTGTCGCCGGTGTCGGCACCGGCGGTACAGTCACCGGTACGGGCAAATATCTGAAGGATCAGAATCCGAATGTCCGGGTTGTCGCGGTTGAGCCTGCAACCTCTCCGGTTCTGTCCAAGGGCACCGCAGGCCCGCATAAGATTCAGGGTATCGGCGCAGGTTTTGTGCCGGATACGCTGGATACGGACGTTTATGACGAAGTCATTGCGGTAGACAACGAAGCAGCGTTTGAAACTGGCCGTGCAATCGCCAAGGCAGAGGGCATTCTGGTCGGCATTTCCTCCGGTGCGGCAGTGTATGCGGCGACTGAGCTGGCAAAGCGTCCGGAAAATGCGGGCAAGACGATTGTTGCCCTGCTGCCGGATACCGGCGAGCGCTATCTGTCGACTGCGCTGTTTGCTGACTGACAAAAGGAGGAATCCTGCATGGAGACCAGTTTGACGCGCGAAAGCGCGCTGGAGCTGCTGTATCAGTATAATCAGGATGATTTTCATCGTCAGCATGCGCGCATAGTCGGGGGTGTCATGCGGTATTTTGCCGAAATGTTGGGCTATGCGGACGATGCGGATTTCTGGGAAATCGTCGGAATTCTGCATGACCTGGATTTTGAGCAGTATCCTGACCAACACTGTATCAAGGAGCAGGAGCTGCTGCGCGCACACGGGGTAGAGGAATCCATTGTCCATGCGACGGCGAGCCATGGCTATGGCATCACTGTGGACATTGAACCCGAGCACCAGATGGAAAAAGTGCTGTATGCGACCGATGAGCTGACCGGCCTGATCGGCGCGGTGGCGATTATGCGCCCATCCAAAAGCGTACAGGATTTGGAGACAAAATCGGTCAAGAAGAAGTTCAAAAACAAAAAATTTGCGGCAGGATGCTCGCGTGAGGTCATCCAGCGCGGTGCGGATATGCTGGGCTGGGATCTGGATGAGCTGATCGAAAAGACGATTCTTGCCATGCGAACCTGCGAAGAATAAAAGCAAAACCGTGTGTTCCCGGAAAAACGGGACACACGGTTTTTTGCCGTTTGCACTGGAATGGCAAGGCAATGTTATGCATTGTCTGCCTGTATTCCGGCGCATTTGCGGTATCGCTGATCTGCCTGCTCCCAGTTGATGATGGGGAACCAGTCGGTCAGATAATCAGTTCGTTTGTTAAAATGCTTGAGATAATATGCGTGTTCCCAGACATCGACGGTCAGCACAGGACACAGACCGGCTTCCAGAGGACAGTTCTGGTTGGGTGTTGTGATGATACGGAGCCGCATGCCGTCGTATACCAGCCATGCGTAACCGGAGCCGAATACGGAAAGCGCCGCCTGGTCGAATATCTCCCGGAAATGGTCAACGCTGCCGAAGTCACGGTCAATGGCTTCGGCAAGCGCACCTGTGGGCTGCTGCCCTGCGGCAGGTTGCATCCCATCGAAATAAAAGCGGTGGTTATATACACCGCCGGCATTGTTGCGTATCGTGGTCTGCATACTGCCCGGCATGCGGAAGGCGTTTTCAATCAGCTCGGTCAGCGAAAGCCGCTGTAAATTCGGCTGTCCCTGTAGTGCCGCGTTGAGGTTGTCGATGTAAGTCTGTAAATGTCGGTCGTGATGCAGATGCATGGTTTGGGTATCGATATTTGGCTCAAGTGCGCCATAATCATACGGCAGAGGAAGGTTGATAAACGGATAGAATTCATTCTCCATAAACGGTACCTCGGGTCATGGTTTTCTTTCAGTATACGCACACGGCTGTGTGATATGACTGGAAAAATGGAATGCATACAAATTCTATCCACTTTTTTCAGAAAACCCCTTGACAACGGAAAGAGAATCCCGTATTATACTGATGCAGTTAGCGGAAACTAACCGCGAATACACCACAGAACATACAGGAAAACAGGCGCCGGAAGGCGCATGTTTTTCGATAAATAGTTAGCATATGCTAATTCGAAAGGAGCAACTGATGAGCGTAGTAATCGTAGGCGGAAACGACTGCATGGTTCGCCGCTATAAAGACGTATGCAAGGAATACCAGTGTCAGGCAAAGGTATTCACACAGATGAAGGATGGCTTGAAAAACAAAATCGGATGTCCTGATCTGCTCGTTTTGTTCACAAGCACCATGTCGCATAAGATGGTGCGGTGTGCGCTGAACGAGACCAAGGGACAGAACATGATCGTCGCGCGGTCGCATTCCAGTTCAATGTCCGCCTTGCGGAGCATTCTGGAAGAGTATGCGGGCTGAGTGACAAACTATCCAAAAGAAAGGTTGGTACACAGATATGAGTAAGGTAGCAGTTGTTTATTGGAGTGCTTCCGGCAATACGGAGGCAATGGCAGGTGCAGTTGCGGAAGGCGCAAAGGAGAAGGGAGCGGAGACTTCGGTTCTTTTCTGCTCAGCCTTCAGCGCGGATATGGTTGACCAGTACGATGCAATCGCCTTCGGTTGCCCGGCGATGGGCGCAGAGGTGCTGGAAGAAGCGGAATTCGAGCCGATGTTTTCCTCCTGCAAGTCGAAGCTGGGCGGAAAGCGCGTTGCACTGTTCGGCTCTTATAGCTGGGGTACCGGTGACTGGATGCGCAGCTGGGAAGAGGAGTGCGGTGATGTCGGCATCAACCTTGTCTGCGACAGCGTGATCTGCAACGAAATGCCGGATGAAGACGGCCTTGCGGCGTGCCGGGCGCTTGGCGCAGCGGTCGCAGGCTGATTTTCGATCCATAGCATATGCGCTGCTTACAAAAATAAAGCCAAATTATACCGAACACTTGACAACAAACAGGGGAAATGGGACTGCACTTCACTGAAGTGACCCCAAAAAGTTAGACAAATATTGGGAGCGCTGTTTTTTGCCTGTACCGCTACCAGCTTCCGTTAACATACCGGTTTCTGTATCAAAAAGCACCAGCCGGAGTCCATATGGCATCCGGCTGGTGTGAGGTAAACAGATTTACTTCTTGTCCGGCTTGAAGCTGTCCTTCAGCGAGACAATGCGGTTAAAGCGCAGCGTGCCGTCTTCTGTCGGCTTGCTGTCCTGAATATAATAGCCCATGCGGACAAACTGCATGCGCGTACCTGCCGGAACATCGGCAATCGACGGTTCCAGCTTGCAGCCGGTCAGCACCTTGCGCGACTCCGGATTGAGGAAGTCCAGATAGGTCTTGCCCTCCGGTACAGCTGCCGTATTTTCCAGCGTAAACAGGTTGTCGTACAGATTGAGCTCTGCGTCAATCGCATGCTTTGCAGATACCCAATGGATCGTGCCACGTACCTTGCGTCCATCAATCGGCTTGCCGTTGCCGGACTCCAGATCTGCTGTGCAGTGCAGCTCGACAACGTTGCCGTCCTCGTCCTGAATGACTTCGTTGCACTTGACAATATATGCGCCCATGAGGCGAACCTCACCGTCCGGCTTGAGGCGCTGGAACTTCGGAGGCGGAATGAGGGCAAAATCGCTCTTTTCAATCCACAACTCGCGGGTAAATGGAACCTCACGCGTGCCTGCGGCCTCATCCTTCGGATTGTTGATGACGGTGAATGTCTCCTCCTTATCCTCCGGATAGTTGGTAATAACCATCTTGATCGGCTCGGTGACCGCCATGCGGCGCAGTGCGGTGTTGTTCAGCTCGTCGCGGATGCAGTATTCCAGCAGCTTGATGTCAACCAGACTGTCAGTCTTTGCGACACCTGCACGGGTGACAAATTCCAAAATGGAGGACGGCGTATAACCGCGGCGGCGCAGGCCGCACAGCGTCGGCATACGCGGGTCATCCCAACCGTCGACCTTACCGGTCTCGACCAGCTCGCGCAGATAGCGCTTGGACATAACCGTGTGCGTCACATTCAGGCGGGCAAATTCTCTCTGCTTCGGATGCGACGGCAGACACGGCGCACAGTTGTCCACGACCCACTCATACAGCGGACGGTGGTTCTCAAATTCAATCGAACACATAGAATGCGTGATATGCTCCATTGCGTCCTGAATCGGATGTGCGAAATCATACAGCGGGTAAATACACCACTTGTTGCCGATGCGGTGATGAGTCGCATGCACGATGCGGTAAATTGCCGGGTCGCGCATGTTCATATTCGGCGAGGACATATCGATTTTTGCACGCAGCGTTTTTGATCCGTCCGGATATTTGTCATTGCGCATTTCTTCAAACAGACGCAGGTTTTCCTCAACTGAACGGTCACGGTACGGGCTGTTTTTGCCCGGCTCAGTCAGCGTGCCGCGGTATTCGCGCATTTCATCTGCACTCAGATCGCAGACATATGCCTTGCCCTCACGGATGAGATGTACCGCACATTCATAGCACTTTTCAAAATAATCCGAGCCATAGAAAACGCCGCCGGTCGGCTTGGTGCCGGTCAGCCATTCGACATCCTGCAAAATGGACTGTACATATTCGTCATCTTCGCGCACCGGGTTGGTATCGTCGAAGCGCAGATTAAACAGGCCGTTGTACTTGGTCGCAATCGACCAGTTGATATAAATCGCCTTGGCAGAGCCAATGTGAAGATATCCGTTCGGTTCGGGCGGGAAACGGGTATGAATCCGCTCGGTCATGCCGTTTTTGATGTCTTCATCGATGATTTCATGCAGAAAATTAGATGCAAATTCCATCGGTGTTCCCCTTTTCTTTTAAAAATTTCGGAGTCTTGAACCTAATAAAAAGGTACAACAACGGAGCCTGCACCTTTTTGAACAGGTTTCGACTCCGTTGTCGCTGTATTGATTTAAATTTGGAATATGGTATTACAGAGCGTCGCAGGCAGCAGTCAGGCGGCGATTGATTTCGTCCTGATCCATCAGCTGCATGACGGAATACAGATCCGGTGCATTGGTGCGGCCGCAGATCGCAACGCGCAGAACCATCGAAATATCACCGACCGGGCCCTTGTAGGCATCCGGATTCTTTTTATACAGCTTGGTTTCCGGTGCAAAGCCGTGCTGATCTGCCAGTGTCTTGACCTTGTCAAACCATGCGGACATGTCATCTGCCGGATCATAGATATCCTGATACTCGGTCAGGATCGCCTTGGCATCGTCCTTTGTGCTCTCCGGCATGCCGGAATAATCCGGCTGGAACAGCTCAGGGAACATAAAGTCCATATATGCTTTTGTCTCACTCCAGAACGCAAGATCCTTGCGCGGCTTTTTGCCGCCGCGTCCGATGGCGAGGAATTTTCTGGTCATTTCCGGATCACGGACAAACAGGTCATGGAATTCCGGGTCGTTATCCGCACTCCAGGCGGAAACAAAGTCATATACTTCTTCCGCTGTCATGCGGGAAATAACATTTTTGCTGACATCGCGCAGTTTTTCCATATCGAACAGCGAGCCGGAAACACTCATTTTCTTCGGGCTGAACGGGAAATCGTTGATGGAAGCGGTCTGGTTGGCGCGGCGCCATTCCTCGAAGTTGGAATTGAGCAGCGTCATCAGATATTCCATAACTGCCGGAACCGGAATGCCCTGTTGATAATAATAAGTCAGTGCAAGCTCCGGGTCCTTGCGCTTGGACAGCTTACGCTTGGATCCGCCGTCCATCTTCATCAGCTGTGCTGTATGCACATACTTCGGACGTTTCCAGCCCATGACGTCAAACAGCTGGAGATGTACCGGCAGGGTTGCCAGCCATTCCTCGCCGCGGACAACATGCGTGGTATGCATCAGATGGTCGTCAACGACATGTGCGAAATGATAAGTCGGAATGCCGTCCGACTTGAGCAGGACGATGTCCTGATCGTTTTCGGTCAGCTCCAGATTGCCCTTGACCAGATCGGTATGGCGCACCTTATGCTCAATGCTGCCGGGCGAACGGAAGCGGACAACATAGCTCTGTCCCTCTGCCAGACGCTTTTCAATTTCCTCGAGCGGGCAGTCACGATATTTTGCGTACTTTCCGTAATAGCCGAAGTTTTCTTTGTTTGCTTCCTGCTGGGCACGCATTTCCGCGAGCTCCTCCTCCGTGCAGAAGCATGGATAGGCATAGCCGCGCTTGACCAGATCCTTGACGAATACATGGTAAATAGCCGCGCGCTGGCTCTGACGATATGGGCCATAGGCGCCGTTGTCGCCATCAATGGTTGCGCCCTCATCAAACGGCAAACCGAAGGTCTTAAAAGTTTCGAGAATCAGCTGAACGCCGCCTTCTACCTCGCGCTTTTTATCGGTGTCCTCGATGCGAAGATAAAACACACCGCCGGACTGATGTGCCAGACGCTCATCGACAACAGCACCAAACAGATTGCCCAGATGCATAAATCCGGTCGGGCTGGGTGCCATACGGGTAACCTTTGCGCCCTCCGGCAAATCACGGGCAGGATAACGGGCTTCTACCTGTTCCGGCGTTTCCGTAACATTTGGAAACAGTAGTTCAGCCAAACGATTATAATCCATCATTTTTCCTCTCCAGTAACGCAGGAGACTGCTCCCCCGCGGTTTATCTTGTCTCATTTGGGCCCCATAGAATGTGGTTGCTCAAAAACAATTATAAGCATACCATAGTTTTGCCATTTTCGCAATGTTATGCAGCAAAAATCAGGTTGTTTTGTTGTCATCTTCCAAAAACTATGCTATAATATTTCTACTTTCTATACAATCAAGCAAGGCGGTGAATTCATGAAAATTCAAGAATCCGGTGAAAACTATCTGGAAACGATCCTTTTGCTGGAGATGCGCAACGGTACTGTACGTGCAGTTGATATCGCCAATGAGCTCGGATACTCCAAGCCCAGTGTTACCCGCGCCATGGGTGTACTGAAAAAAGCCGGATATGTCGATCAGGAATCATATGGAACCATCCGTCTGACGGACGCCGGACGCAAACGCGCCAACGAGGTTTATGGCCGCCATGTTCTGATTAAAGAATTTCTGATGACAATCCTCTCGCTCGACGCTGTGACTGCCGAAACCGATGCCTGCCGCATCGAACATATCGTAAGTCCGCTGACCGTCGAACGGATGCGCGAGGTTCTCCGCGAAAAAAGATAAAAAATTCCCTCTTGACGGATTGCCAAAACTGTTGTATACTATTTTAGCAGTTCCGCAAGAGGGATCGTTTTGATCCATCATATGGAGAAGTATCGAAGTGGTCATAACGAGAACGACTCGAAATCGTGGTCGCTACTCGGTAGCTCCCTGACCGGAATCCCTTGATTTTATGGGGTTTTTCGGGTATTCTTAACTTAATATTTTTGCTTGTTCTCCCCATCAGTTCTCCCCGTTTTCCGAGGTACTGATGTTGAGATAAATACGGAGCGGTATCGAAGTGGTCATAACGGGACTGACTCGAAATCAGTTGAACCGCAAGGTTCCGTGGGTTCGAATCCCACCCGCTCCGCCAGAAATCACGCCAGTAGTCGGTTTTTCCGGCTGCTGGCTTTTCTTTTTCAGTTCTGTGCAAAGCCCAAGCCATTGAGCATTGCATCAGCCGAAGTCAGCTTCGAGCTGTAATCCAGATGTGCGTAAATGTTCGCCGTAGTTGAGAAGTCGCTGTGACCAAGCCATTCCTGAATCTGCTTCATGGGAACACCGTTTGCCAGAAGAAGCGAGGCACAGCTATGCCGGAGATCGTGATACCTGATCTGTCTCATTCCCTTTGCCTTGAGCAGTTTCGGAAAACTCTCTGTGACGTAGTGGGGCTTGATCAGATCGCCAATCTCGTTGACACATACATACTCAAGGTAGTCCTTGATGTAGCTGCGTCCGCACAGGCGGCGGTTTTCCTGCTGCTCTTCTTTCAGAGCAAGAAGGCGTTCTCTCATGAACGGAACAAGAGGCAGTGTTCTCATGCTCGATTTGGTCTTGGTGGTGTCCGAAGCGACCAGAATGCGCTTGCCGTCCAGATCGCAGGAAGTAACCGTGTGCCGGATCGTGATGGTGTTCTGCTCAAAGTCAATGGCATCCCATTTCAAACCGATTGCCTCACTCCGGCGCAGACCGTAGAATGCGCCAAACAGGATCGGCAATTCGAGCTTGGTTCCCTTTGCGGCTTCAAAAAGAGCATTGACCTCTTCGGCATCATAAAAGCTACCAACATAGCGGTCTTTCTTCGGACGCTCAACCTTATCAGCCGGGTTTACATCGATCAGGTCAATCTTCACGGCATACTTGAGTGCTTTGTGAATGTTGGCGTGATAATGGATGACCGAGGAAGCGCTGACACGCTCAAGCTCACTCAGATAAAACTCCTGAATATCCTTTGCGGTCAGATTCTTGAGTGTCACTTCTCTTTCGCGGAAGTACGGCGATACGATTTTCTTAACCGTAGTCGAGTATGAAGCGAATGTCGGGACTGCAACCGAGCTTTTGATGATGTCGAGCCACTTTTCCATATAGTCCGCGAACAGAATGTCTCCGTTCATGACCTTCGGCTCTTCGGGATTGAAATTGCGTCGTGCGTCCATCAGGATTGCTTCGGCGCGTTTTTTGTTTCCCTTCACAGTAAGCCCGGTGGAAATCCACTTGGTCTTTCTTTTTCCGAGAGAATCGGTGTAGTTCAACACGGCGTAGTAATATCCGCTTTTTTCGCGGAGATGTCCTGCTACCATAATTATCCTCCTTCTTTGTAGCAGAGACACCTACCTGATACCATGCTTCTATTATACCAGAACCGGGTTCGAATTGGAGGACCTCTGCCGAACATTTTTTGTAAACAAATTGAGTCCAAGCATTACGCCGTGACTGCTTCTCCGCAACCGATGCAGAGAAACGTGAAAAGATGAGCCTTCGGAATACGATAGGCTCTGCCGACTTTGAGACAACAGATTTTGCCTTCCCGCAGGATGCGGTAGCCGGTCTTTGTGCTGATGCTGAGTATTTCGCACATCTGCTCAATGCTCATTACATCGGGATAGTCTTTCAGCATGAGCTTGTAGGCATCGCGCTGAGAAATGGTTGATGCGGTATTCACCCGTCTCACCTCCACAAGATTTGTTTTTGCCTTATCAGCAAAAGGATAGGCAGCAGTCCTTTTTGAGTAGACTGCTGCCCATAGTTTTTGATGATAAAGCCCTTTCGGGCGTTTTCATATTGTTTATCCTTCCGGCATATTTGCAGCTCGCGCCCCTGCCGAATAGGGAATGCTGCGGACTACCAATGGTCAATCGGTATCATGGGACTCTCACCCCTCCGAGGATCGCTCCGAGCCGCCCCTTCAAAGAAAAGACGGAAGTATCATTATACCCGGCATCTGCATCGTCGCAAGCAGCCGCACCACACGGCTGTTATAGCTCTCCGGGGGTCGCTCGTTCCCTTTCGGGAGGTCCTGGCGTCGGAAGCTGTGTTGCTTCGCAGAAGCGGAAAGATCCGCAGCACTGAACTATTCAGTTTTCAAGGAGCAGTGAAGAGTGATTTGCCTCTCTTCACCATCCCACGGACAAAAAAGCAGCTAATGTAAGGTATATCATCAAAATTTTTTGAAAAAGTATTTTGCTTTCTTCATGATTAGTGTCGCAGCATTGTAAACACTTTGCCGCTGCATATTGTTAGCAGCAGCATAATCAATTTTTGACTGTCCACCGATGATGCAATTCAGGTAGATGTCAAGTTGCTTCGGCGTAAGCGTTGCACGAAACTCCTTTTCTGACATCCAGAACATAACGCTTTCCTCCATGCTGGAAGAATCAATCAACCAGTATGGTTCTAAATCCTCACAACCCTCATAGCTGACATAGCTTAAGGACAGCACACTTGCCCGTTCTTCGGCTGTTTTGCCTTCAGTTCCGGAAATGGGAACTCCTTGCTTTGAGCGGCGCAGTCTTTTTTCCTCTGCGCGGAGGATTCGCATGACCTTACGGTCAACCTCTGTTACTTCACCGGTGATTTTCACGCGCACCATGCACTTTCCGTCCTCCGTAGTCCAGAGGTCGTAGTCGAACTCGATAGGGGTCTTAGGTGTTTTCATTGTTCATCCTTTCCGCTGCGCGGGAGCAGCGGGAAGGGTGAAGACAGAAAAAGAGCCGCATGACGGTGAGGTTTGAATCCCATGCCGATAAAACAGAGTAATTACACTCTGTCTCATGCGGCATTAGGATGACTTCACCTATCAGGCGGCTCCACAGCTCAGCTATGACATATATTTTATTTTAGAACAGAGGCTTGTCCTCTGGTTCTTACTCGGTACTTACTTGGTACGCGGTCGCAGTCTTCTCATATTCAGCACATCAAAGACTGTGATCCGCCCGCATTTCTTGCACTTGGATTCTACATGACCTCTCGTGTCTTCGTAGACAGCAATGGCATTATGCTGACAATACGGACATTTCAGGTATCGGGGCTTCTGCTGGGAAATGGCAACTCTTGCCCTGTGGATTTTTTCGATCAGCTCCGGCGTCGGTTCCTGAACCCGAATGGATGCTCTCTTCATTACCACACCTCCAATGGGTCAACATACTCACTGAATGGACGATCTACCATGTAGCCGAGTTGACGAAGGCGGATAGACGCCGTTGTCTTGGAGACACCGAACAACCGGCAGAAAAGGCGCAGCGTTAAGTGATCACCATACGAATACCTCCCCTCGTAATTGATCAGCGGCGTTTCTGCAAACCGACGCATTGCCAGGTCAACCTCCTTCTGAGGAAGAAGAATTGCCGCGCCCAAGACATTTGCTTGCCACTCGTTCCAATCCTCACGGGTTTTCAGCTCGCGCGGCGTATAGGCTGTCCGTGCAGAGTATTTCATTTCGCAGGATGTCTTTACCTCTTCCGATTCAAGTTGGAAAAGTATCTGATGGGCGCACTCGTGGGCAAGGGTAAATCTGCGCTTGGCGCAGAGCCGCTGCACGTTGCCGGATAGAATGAAGCTCTCGTCCAAGATGACCTGATTACGCTTCAAAGCCAGTGTGCGCGTAATGCCAAGTTCCGTGATCTTGTATTCGGTGTCGGCATAGGCAGTGACACCGCAGATGCTTCCGTCCGGCGAGAGACGGGCGAATGATACGCGAAGACCGAGATAATTCTTTGCAAACTGATCAATGGGCGTTGGCAAAGCAGATCGGTCGGGCTTGTCAGCCTCATCCCCGAAAAAGAACCGGTTGAAGTCCTTCGTTGTTGAGGCTGCAATTTCTTCAAGTTGGCGCTGGGATAAAATCATGAGCAGTTGTCCTCCTTTGCTTCGACAAACCACTTATCACCTTCATGAAAGAGGAACGACTCCTTTCCTCTGATTATGACCGTGTAGCGGATGCCGCCACCCCCAACCTTGTTGGAGCTGGCGCGGCATTTGTACTTGAGCTGTTCGATCTGAAAAACCCTTCCGTCCTTCCATCGGATCAGCATCGGGATGATTGTTCCCTCTTCATCGACATCCAAATTGACTCTGACGTAGGCTTTTTTGCATTGTAAATTGTTCATAAGCGTCCTCCGTTCCTAAAAAAGTTGCCTGTTTCCGACACGAATTTCGCCAAGAATGTTGACACACGCTCTGTTCGTGTGGTATCATGCTCACGAACGGAATGTTCGTGTAGGCACAGTATAGCACGAACATAATGTTCACGTCAATGGAATTAACGAAAGTTCTGTTCGTGTTCGCAGAAAATTTTAGAAAGAGGTGCCTTATGGGATTCAAAGACAGACTGAGAGAAAAGAGAGTGGAAGCCAACCTGACACAAGCCGCTCTTGCAGAAAAAGTCTCTGTTACTGCGAGGACAATTCAAAATTACGAGCTGGGCAGTCGAAAGCCAACAAAATATGAAGTCGTGAAGCAAATCGCTGAGGCTCTGAATACAACGCCGGAATATCTTCTCGGCAACAGCGGAATGCTCATCCTTGCCGCACAGGAACAGGGCGGCGCAAAGGCAGCACGGGAAATTGACGAGCTGGTGAGCGAGGTTTCCGGTATGTTTGCAGGAGGCAGTCTCAGTGAAGACGCACTGGACGGCGCGATGCAGGCTCTCACCAGAGCCTACTGGATTGCAAAAGAAAAGAACAAGAAGTACACGCCGAAAAAGTACCGGAAAGAACAGACGGAAGAGTAAGTCCGGTTTTTGGTACAGGCTGTTTGATATAATGGTTATCCCCGAAGGGAGGTGGCGCGATGAACGCCGAACAACTATCAAAAGTCGGCAGCGATCTCGTCCGACGCTGCGGCACAAGAGATCCTTTCCAGATTGCAAACGCGCTGGGTATCAATGTCATGGACGATTGCGAAAATCTCGGATCACTCAAGGGTATGTACTGCATCGTCAAAAGGAACCGCTTCATCTTTCTTAATAAGGATTTGAGTCCACAAATGAAGCGGATTGTCTGCGCCCATGAGATCGGTCACGACCGGCTGCACCGTGCGCTTGCAAAAAAACATGGCTTGCAGGAGTTTGTGCTGTATGATATGGCAACGAAGCCGGAGTACGAGGCAAACATCGTTGCAGCAGAGATCCTTCTTGATTCCGATGAAATCCTCGAATACATCTACGACTACGGGTACACCTCGGAGCAGATTGCGCGGGCAATGCACACAGACATCAACTTGGTTGCTTTGAAAATCGCGCATCTGGCAGAAACCGGGCATAAACTTCGTCGGATGGAGTACCGTAGCAGCTTTTTGAAGTGAAGGAGGTCAGTATGACGAAAAGCGATGTCATGAAAGAGTTCCTAAAGAAGACCGTCATTCCAGTTGTGGTTGCGCTGTTTTTGTTTTCGATGTTCAGCCGTATTTTCATCGAAAACGGAGTGCCCGATTATTTCCTGATCTGGCTTGCTTGCGGAGTGCCTTTTGGCATTGGGAAGATGTTCACGCTGATTCCGATTGGCTTTGGTATTTCCGGGACAGTAGGTGTTGTTGCACTCAACCTTGTCCTTGGCGGTCTGATCGGCGGCGTAATTCTGATCTGGAAGCTGGCAGTTGCCCTCTGGTATCTGCCCTTGACGATATATAGGCTTGCAATTTGACAAAAAGAAAATTGCGCGAAATTGAGGTGAATTATGGCACGAGAAGGAAAAGCATATTTAACTGAACTTGTAGAATCTGTGATTTGTGTGCCGGATGCTTTTAGAATTAGATGTGGAAATGATAATTTCATTTTTTCCATTCAGTCCAAAAATCAGGAAACCAATGATTATTTTGCTATCTCAGCTATTTATGATACGATTTGCACCATTGACAGTGCAATTAAATTTGCTTTTGCGGAAGCCATCGCTATTGATCTTCCTGAGTCTTTAGATACATACAATCCGTTTTCCCAAATTGGTGAAGATGAGCGAATTGCCATATATCATGTCGAGAACATTGTTTTCCGTGTGAGTATACTCTGGGATATGCTGGCTCAGCTTTGCAATATAATCTATCAGACAAAAGTTGATCTTAAAAAGCTGCACTGCGGTCGTTACTTTGATGCGTTTTCTAAGGGGGATAAATCGTTTGAATTTGCGAAAGAGGTTAATGACTATCTTGAAGAGAAAGAAGATACCAGTATAGACGCAAATCCTTGGCCGGGCAATCATGCGTTTCTTGCTAACTACCGCAATCAAATGACACATAGGGTATCTCCGTCTATTTCGAGCATAAGCACATTTGGGCATACATTGCGACCGCCGACAATGTATCTCCTTCATCGAGCCGTTGAGGACTATTATAAAGTCTCTTCTTTTTTGTGCCGGTTAGTCAATCAGTATCTCGACGAGCATCAAAACTGGCTGCCATTTGGCTTGGAAAAGTCCGAAGAAGACGAGTGAAAAGGGATAGAAAATAAAGTGCCAATTAGGAGACTTAGAAGATGAAACAACATACTTACATCGCAATCGACCTGAAATCTTTCTATGCCTCCGTGGAGTGCCGGGAGCGCGGCTTAGATCCTCTGGACACAAACCTTGTTGTTGCGGATGAGAGCCGGACGGACAAGACCATCTGCCTTGCCGTCACGCCCTCCCTCAAGAGCTACGGTATTTCCGGACGCGGACGGCTATTCGAGGTCAAGCAGCGGGTGAAGGAAGCGAACGCCGGACGGCAGCACGACGCACCGGGACACAGGCTGGACGGCACATCACACTTCTTCTCAGAACTGCAAGCAAACCCGTCTCTGGCGATTGACTTCATCATTGCACCGCCCCGGATGGCGTATTACATGGAGTACAGCACCCGCATCTATCAGGTTTATCTCAAGTATATTGCCCCGGAAGATATTGTGGTCTACTCCATCGACGAAGTGTTCATGGACGTGACGGACTACCTGAATACCTACAAGCTCTCGGCACATGACCTCGCCATGAAGATCATCCTCGATGTGCTTGAAACCACCGGCATCACAGCAACCGCAGGAATTGGCACGAACCTTTTCCTCTGCAAAGTGGCAATGGACATTGTGGCGAAGCACATCCCCGCCGACAAGAACGGCGTCCGCATTGCGGAGCTGGATGAAATGAAGTTCCGGCGTGAGCTTTGGTCTCATCAGCCCCTCACGGACTTCTGGCGCGTGGGTCGGGGCATTGCCAAGAAACTTGAGCAGAACGGGATGTTCACAATGGGCGATGTTGCCCTCTGTTCAGAGCGGAATGAGGACTTGCTTTATAAGCTGTTCGGAAAGAATACGGAACTACTCATTGATCATGCGTGGGGCTGGGAGCCTACAACCATTGAAGCGATCAAGGCATACCGTCCCAGCTCCAACAGCCTCAGCTCCGGTCAGGTATTGCACTGCCCATACGAGACGGATAAAGCAAAGCTGGTTGTGCGGGAAATGACGGACTTGCTTGTGCTGGACTTGGTGGACAAGGGGCTTGTCACTGATCAGATGGTTCTCACCGTGGGCTATGATATTGAGAACCTGACCGACCCAGCACGACGGGCAAAGTATCACGGCGCAGTCGAGAAAGATCCCTATGGGCGGGAGATTCCCAAACAGGCACACGGCTCTATCAATCTCGACAGTCACACATCCTCTACCCGCAAAATAATGTGTGCTGTGTCAGAGCTATTTGACCGGATAGTGGACAAGAATCTGCTTGTCCGCCGTATGTATGTTGTGGCAAATCATGTCCTGCCGGAAGCGGACGCACCGAAGAAAAATGACGGTGCTGTCCAGCTTGACCTCTTCACGGACTATGCCGCCGAAGAGGAAAAGCAGAAAGCCGAAGCTGCCGCCTTGGAACGGGAACGAAAAATCCAGAAGGCGGCTCTCGCCATCAAGAAGAAGTACGGCAAGAACGCCATCCTCAAGGCGATGAATCTTGAAGAAGGCGCAACTGCCAAAGACCGTAATGCGCAGATTGGGGGACATAAGGCATGAAGCGAAACAGCTTGAAAAGATACATACTTCCAGCATTCGTGCTGGTTGTCTTTGAGATTGTTGCGATTACGCTATGGTTGACAAAGAATAATATTTTCTATCTGTTCAATTTCAGCTATATTGGAATATCCATCACATTGGGGCTTGTTCTCTTTGCACAGAATTATAAACACGCAAGGCGTGTTGTACAGCTTCTTGTCGGTCTCTATATGCTCATCTATTTGGGGCTTATCTGTAATGAGAATATGCAGATTGAGGGTTTTTGGTATTATCTCTTCACTGGTGTTTTTGAAGCTGCGACAATCCACTATGCCGTAGCAAAGATTTTCGGACCGCTGATTTTCGGACGTGGATGGTGTGGCTATGCGTGTTGGACAGCAATGGTACTTGACTTCCTTCCGTATAAAACACCGGATCATAAAAGGCGAAAAATTGGATGGATCAGATACATCGTTTTCCTTGTTGCCCTTGTTTTCGTTGCGGCTTTATTTATTGCTGATGTGGCGAATATTGAAGGTATCATGTTCTGGGCGTTCATCGTTGGAAATGCACTCTACTACATTGTGGGGATCGCTCTTGCTATTGGCTTCCAGGATAACCGAGCCTTTTGTAAATATATCTGTCCGATCACAATCTTTTTGAAACCGATGAGCTACTTTGCATTATTCAGAATTAAATGTGATAAAAGCAAGTGCGTATCGTGTGGTAAATGCAAGAAAGTTTGTCCTATGGATGTGGATGTAACCGACAACTCAAGAAGACGGAAAAACGGAACAGAGTGTATTTTATGTATGGAGTGCGTTAAGAGTTGTCCGAAAGATGCACTATAACAAATCGAAGCGGAGGGAAAATAATTGAAGGATTTATACGAGGACATCATCAATCGGCCTCATCATGTCTCGAAGGCAAGACCGCAAATGTCGGAACTCGAACGGGCGGCGCAGTTTGCCCCTTTTGCTGCACTGACCGGATATGACTCCGCCATCAAGGAAACCGGGCGTCTGACCGATGAAAGGATTGAGCTTGACGAGGAAGCTTTAACTGCATTGGACATGAAGTATCAGCTTCTCATGGATGCCCTCGATGACGAACCGGAAGTCACCATTACCTACTTCCAGCCCGATGAGCGGAAGGCTGGCGGAAAATTTGTATCAGCAGTCGGCGCAGTCAAAAAGATCGATGATTTTGAGCGGCGAATCACCATGCGGGACGGTGCGAAGATTCCGATGGATGATGTGCTGTCTATTGAGGGAGAGCTATTCTCAGTGGAGTGGTATCATTTAAGTAGAGTCGGAAAACTCACCAAACTATGATAGAATAAGAACAAAGGAACGGTGAGAAATCATGGCAAGAAGCTACGATAAAGATTTTAAAGAAGAAGCATTGAAGCTCTCAGATGAAATCGGAGCAAAGAAGGCGGCTGACCAGCTTGGAATCCCCTACAATACAGTCACAACCTGGCGAGGTAAGCGAAAGAAATACGGAGATCAGGCATTTGTAGGAAGTGGTCATAAACAACTGCCGGCAAGCGAGCAGGAACGAAGAATGCTTGAGCTGGAGAAGGAAGTCAAAGAGCTCCAACGAGCTAACGATATACTTCAGGAGGCTCTTGGTTTTTTCGCAGCGCGCCGAAAGAAGTAAAAGCACATGAGCGATACCGCTTTATCCACTCTATACAGACAGATTCAGATAAGGAGTGGAGTGTGGAACTATTATGCAGAATTCTTCATGTAAGCGAATCTGGATATTATCGATATCTGAAGAATCTCAGTAAGCCGTCTAAGGACGCGCTTCTTTCGGCGGCAATAGACAGGATTATGAATGAATCCGATTATAATGACAATTACGGCGTGGAACGAATGCAGCTTGCCTTGGAGCAGAACGGATTCCACACAGGAAAACGTAGAATCAGGCGAATTATGCACGAAAAAGGTCTGATTCACGGCAGACCCAGACGTCCGCATGGTTTAACACGCGCTGCCACCGAAATTCAAGAGGAGGAAAATCTGATCAAGCAGGATTTTCGGGCTGATACCCCGTATCAAAAACTGCTGACAGATATCACGCAGATCGGCTGCCTGGACGGAAAACTCTATATTTCCCCGATTATGGATTGCTTTAACGGTGAGATTCTTTCTCTTCAGATGGATGACAATATGCGAAAAGAACTTTGTATCAATACACTCAAGGCAGTTGCCTGCCGGTATCCGGTTCGAGGCGCGACACTTCATAGCGATCGCGGAAGCCAGTATACCAGCGAGGCGTTCAAGAAAAAACTTTCTGAATATGGTATGCTGCAGAGCTTAAGCGGTGTGGCACACTGCTACGATAACGCCCGAATGGAGAGCTTCTTCGCAACTTTGAAGAAGGCACTGCTCTATAGAATTCCTACTTACCGAATGCCAATGGCGGAGGTTAAATCTATTATCTTTCGATATGTGTTTATCTACTATAATCGGAAGCGAGTATATACGTCGAATCCCTTAGGGCTTCCACCCGCTGTTTATAAGACACATTACCACAATATGTATCATTCATCTGCTGCTTAAAATTTGTGAGTTTTTAGACTGCACTTTTCTTGACAATTCCAAGAATACTACGCTGATGGCTTAAAACTCATGTTACACAAGCTTGGACTGTGGGAAAATAACATCAGCATACAAAAATCCAGTATTCCGATACGCTTCTGAGCTCCAAAGGTGAATGCGATGGACGGGTAAAAACACATACCTTGACATCACATATCCCTAACTCAAGGCGCACTAAAACGAAGGAGAAACGCTATGCCATATTTAGAAACTGTTCAAGAGCTTCTGGAAGCCAAAGAGGGCGAACACGTCCAATTCAAGGAAGCCAAAAATCGGTTTGACTTCGGAGAGGCGGCGAAGTGCTGCTGTGCTTTGGCGAACAATGGCGGCGGTAAGCTGGTATTTGGCATCACGGACAAGAGACCTCGCAGCGTGGTCGGGAGCGCAGCTTTTGACCAGCCGGAGCGTACCCGCATGGGCTTGATTGAGAAATTGAAGGTCAATGTTGATTTTCAGCTTTTCAACTACGAGAGAAAGCGGGTTCTGGTCTTCGACGTGAAGAGCCGTCCAATCGGCTTGCCGGTACAATACGATGGCGTAGCGTGGATTTACGAGGGCGATACGCTCAAACCCATGCCGGAGGATATGCGCCGCAGCATCTATGAAGAGACCGGCGGTGATTTCTCCGGGACGATCTGTGCCGGGGCAACGGTCGATGATTTGGACGAGACCGCCATTGAAAACTTCCGTGCCAAGTGGATCGAAAAGAGCGGAAAAAAGCAGCTTGCCACGCTGTCAAAGCAGCAGCTTCTCCATGACTGCGGCGCAATCACGGATGAAGGCGTGACGTATGCAGCCCTGATCCTGTTCGGAAAGAACGCAGCGATCATCAAGTATCTGCCGCAGGCGGAGATCATTTTTGAGTATCGTTCCTCCGAAGCGTCGGGTCCGGCGAATCAGCGAGAAGAGTTCAAGGTCGGCTTTTTCGCTTGCTATGACCGCGTGTGGGAGCTTGTCAATCTGCGGAACGACAAGCAGCACTATCAGGAGGGCTTTTTCGTGTTCGACATTGCGACCTTTAATGAGCGCGTTGTCCGTGAAGCGATCCTGAACGCGGTGAGCCACAGAAACTATCAGTTTGGCGGCAGCATCTTTGTCCGCCAGTTCCGCGACAGATTGGTTATTGAAAGTCCCGGAGGACTTCCCTTCGGCATTACGCTCGACAACATACTGGATCGCCAGCTCCCGCGCAACCGCCGTATTGCAGAAATTCTTTCTCTGTGTGGCATGGTAGAGCGTTCCGGTCAGGGCATGAACCTGATGTTTGAGCTGAGTGTGCAGGAGGCAAAACCGCTTCCTGATTTCACAGGCACGGATGACTTTTTCGTCAGTGTTACGCTGAACGGACTGATCCTCGACAAGGCGATGCTTTCCGTTCTCAATCGGATCAGCGAAAGAGGTGCGGAGCTGCTGTCCACCGAGGATTTCCTTGTGATTGATGCTCTGTACCACGAAAGACCGCTGAACGAGAAGATGCAGTCTCGTTTGAACCGGCTGATCGAAATGGGCATTGTCGAGCATATCGGTCGCAAGAAGTATGTTCTTGCCAGAAGTCTCTATGCGGCAACAGGCAAAACCGGTGTGCATACAAGGCACGTCGGTTTGGATCGAGATACCAACAAGGAGCTGCTGCTAAAGCACATCCGTCAGAACAACGAAGTTGGTACTCCGTTCAAAGAATTGCAGCAAGTTTTGCCGGGTCTCAATCGCAATCAGATTCAAGTGCTGATGCGGGAACTCAAGGAAGACGAAAAAGTGGTCTGCAAAGGCAAAACCAGTGCTGCAAGATGGTTTATCATCAAGTGATTCACCGTCGATTTCAAATGCGTTTTTGCGTTCAACTTGCGACCAACTTAAAACTAACTTGCGACCAACTTGCGACCTGATCAGCAAGGCATACCGAACTGTTGGAGGGATAATTGATATGGGAAGACTGATTTCCGAGAAATATGCTGCTTGGCAAGCCGAGTGCGAAGAGCGCTTCCAGCAGCTCAAAAAGAACGAAGAAGAACTCAACCGCATTTTCATTGACATTTACGGTTTGCAGGACGAATTGACGCCAGATGTGGCGGACAAGGATGTGACGGTGCATCGCGTGTTTGACAGCAAAGACGATGTGCCGGAGTCTATGAAGGGCAGCAACTATGTCCGCACCATGCGCGACGAGATCGTCTCCCTCATTTCCTATGCCGTGGGATGTATGTTTGGACGCTACTCTCTGGACGTGGACGGGCTTGCCTACGCGGGCGGCGAATGGGACGCCAGCAAGTACAAGACCATCATCCCGGACAGCGACAACATCATCCCCATCTGCGATGACGAGTATTTTGACGATGACATTACCGGGCGTTTCGTGGAGTTTGTCCGCAAGGTCTACGGCGATGATACGCTGGAAGAAAACCTCAAGTTTGTTGCCGACGCGCTCGGCGGCAAGGGTACGCCCCGCGAGGTGATCCGCAGCTACTTCCTGAATGACTTCTATGCCGACCATCTGAAAACCTATCAGAAGCGTCCGATCTACTGGCTCTTTGACAGCGGCAAAAAGAACGGTTTCAAGGCGCTGTGCTATATGCACCGCTATCAGCGCGATCTTCTCGCCCGTCTGCGCACCGACTATGTGCATGAGCAGCAGGAGCGTTACCGCACCCAACTTGCCCAGCTCGGTGACGCCATTGATCGTGCCAGTGCATCCGAGCGCGTGAAGCTGACCAAACAGCAGAAGAAGTTCCAAGACCAAGCGACCGAACTGCAAAAGTACGAGGAAAAGGTTCACCACCTTGCCGACCAGAACATCGAGATCGACTTGGATGATGGCGTAAAGCATAACTACGAACTGTTTGCCGACGTGTTGGCGAAGATTAAGTGAGGCGGTTGAGCATGGTCAAGAGCGAATTAGATATGCTGCAATCCTTCATTGATGAACTTTCCAGCGCACTTTCTGCGTCTCCGCAGGACGAGGAATGCTTGTATGATATACTCAATCGAGCGAACGCATTATATGGTGATTATGTGCCTGAAATCGCAGAGCAGCGAGAAGAAATCATGCAGTTTCACGGGCTGCTGTCTCGAAACTGCAACGCAATTCTCGCACTGCTCAAACGAGAACTCATAAAGCAGACAGATAACTTTGAAGCTGGCATTATGCCGCTGACCTATTCCCAGCTCTCTGTCTGTCCAGCAGCACAGACGGTGTATAAAAGCGGCATCACAAAATATGCTGAAAAGAAGTTCGACAGAAATGTGCTGGATGACATGAGGCTTTCGTTAGAGCTTCTGGTGAAACAGATTCTCGGCAATGGGAAAAGTCTTGAAAACCAGACATCAGAATTAGGGACGAAACTCAGCGGCTATCACACGGAGCTTAGGAACCTCGTGATAAAAACCGTCGATTATCTTTGCAAGTATCAAAATCAGTATGTGAAGCATAACGACGCGGTGAATCCAGAGGAAATTGACTACATAATTGAGCAAACAAGCGCAACGATCAATTTCCTTATCAAAGTCAAGTAAAGGAGTAGTGGGAAAATGTTTGGGAACGGTATGCAGAAAAACGAACTCCCTTTGATTATCGTCTGCGACGATAAGGATATGGTCTATGCCAATTATCTGATTCAGCTTATCGGACAAAAAGATGATGCCGGAGACAGCATTGTCGGCGTTGAGGATGACAGTGTTTCTGCTGCGATTTACACAGTAAAAAACTACAAGGACAATCTGCCGCAGATTCCATCCACGCAGCACATCCTTTTTATTGGGCAGACAAGCGTTGCCAAGGAACAGAGCAAAACAATTCCAGATGCGTTCAATAAGCTGGGAATGCACTATGGCTGGCTTGGTAAGCGGGCTGTACTGTATGTAGATGATACTACGAGCGATTGGATGAAGCTCAAGGATAGCAAAAAGCACTACACCGAGTTCTGGCAGTTCAGCAAGGATCGCGGCATGACACATCCTGATGCACTGGCTGAATATGCAAAGAAGCTCAGCGGCGGTTTCGTAGACAAGATCATGCCTGTCGTTGTAGGTGCGCCTAAGATGCTGATTGACCGTAGCAAGACGGTAAATGCAGTCAAAGCGCAGCAGTATAAAACGCTCATCAAGGTTTTCTATGAGGATGGCTTGAAATCCTTTGTGGAGGGATAATTTATGAGTGCCTTTGAGGAAGGCTATGCCTTTTTTGAAAAACAAGCTGGTGTTCAGTATGCCGGATATGAAGGCGGCGTCTATGTCGATCAGATTGACGCAGAAATCGCCAAATGAAGTTGTCAAGATCAGTTGACACATTTTGCTCAAGGATTTGCTAAGCAGCTTTCTTTAGGGAATGATAGTATCTCTGGCGTTTTACCATCGGAGGCAGCCCGCCATTTCTGGAACAGATACGGCGGTTATTCCAATACCCGATAAAGAATCTCCAAATCAGCGTCTTGAGTTCATCAATGGTCATCTTTTCGGTGTTGTAACGTCCATAAAGTAGTTCAACCTTCATTCTGGCCCACATGCTTTCGCAGCGTGCATTATCATGGCATCTTCCACCAGCACTGTTCATACTCTGAAGGATTCCATATCGGCCGATGGCTGCCCGATACTCCTGACTGGTATATTGTGCTCCTCTGTCACTGTGAATGATAACGCCACGCAGATCGTGGCAGGCATCATGGGCATTCTTCAGCGTCTGAACACACAGGGATGCTCTCATGTTGGTATCCATTGCAAGCCCCAGAACACAGGAATCGTAGCAGTCAAAGACAGCGGATACATATAGCTTTCCATCTTTTCCTTTGACTTCAGTAATATCCGTAACGCACTTCGTTAGTGGTTTGTCTGCGTCAAAATTGCGTCTTAGCAGATCATCGGATTTACGAGTTTCCTTATCTGCTCTGGTAATGCCATTGGGCTTGCGCCTTGGTGTGTGGCTGATACCCAGTTCCTCCATGATCCGGTATACCGTCCGTTCACTTGGAATTTGCACGCCCTGTGGCTGTTTCAGACGTAAAGCCTGATACATGCGGATTCGACCGTAAGTATCGTTGCATTCGTCTTCTGCAAGGATCTCCAGCATGGCATCAGCCAAATCCTGATACTTCCATGGGCGAGTCTGGGCCTTCAGATATTTGTAGAACCCCTGCCTGCTGACATGGAGCAACTTACAGTAGAATGCAATTTTCCCCGTGTTCTGGCCATCGTTGGTTTTCAAGGCAATGAATTTCATTCTTTCGTTCTTGCAGACCTCCGACGGCTCGCGGCGAAAAAAGCGCTGGCTTCCTCCAGAAATTCATTTTCTTCTCTGAGCCGTTTGATTTCCTTGTTCTGCTCTTTAACCTGTTTGCGAAGCAGCTGAATTTCTTCACTCAGAGTCATGGCTCTTTGCGGTGTCTGTGTGCCGGCTCCCAGGCTCAAGTTGCCCAGACGGTACTGACGCATCCATGTATGCAGGGTGTTCGCTGGAATACCAAGTTCTTTGGCTGCCTTCGTTGTACCAATTTCCAACGCCAGTTTAACTGCTTGTACTTTATATTCCATATCATAGGTTCTGTTTTGTGGCATCGTTGTTGTCTCCTTTTTCTCTTGATTATATTTTTAATCCTTGAGAATCAGTTGTCAACTAAAATTATACAACATCAAAATGCCTTGGCAGAATCTCTTGTGTTCATTGCCTTGACCTCCAATTTGACAAAAAATAAGCCCCGTTATTGTTCTGCTATGCGCAGTGCAATAACGGGGCTTTGCTATACGAATTATTCTGTTGTATCAAGTCTATCAAGAAATCCTTTGATGAGCAGTGTGTGCTTCCAAGTTTTCCGTGTAATGTCGAAGCTGTACTGAGAAACAAGGAAATCTACAAGGCTGATCTTCGGTATGAGAAACCTGCCGGAGATATTGAACGATTTGAGCTTCTTGGCGTTGCACCAGCGATGAAGAGAAGTATCGCAGTAGCCGATTGCCTCAGCCACTTCAACGACGGTCAGCAGATCGCCGTACTGACAAAACTCGTCTTCCATATATTTTCGGAAGTTGGCTCGTTCCTCTTCGGACAGCTTCGTCAGCTCATTCCGATAGGTGACACGCGAATTGTAATGACCTGACCGTTCCTGATACCAGCGATCCGGTGCGCGGTAGACCTCCGGGTGAAGCTCCCGGTCAATCAAATAGAAGATTATATCGTCGGTGCGGATTGTGTACCGGCGAGTTTTCTTGCCCGTATCTTTGCACGGGACTAAACCGTTTTGCAGAAGGTGCAGAGCAGTTGCTTTGCTGATATGGGCAATCTGGTAGAACTGATCTTTCGAGACCGTCTCAGGGTATTTGCGACGGATGGATTCGTAATATTTCATGCTTTCAGTCATGCGGATAACCACCTTGATTTTGATGTTCGGTATCGGTAGGTATCATCTGCATTGGACTGTGATTTCTCCCCGAGTTCTCCCCATCTTCTCCCCAACGGGCTTTTTTCTCCCCAAAACCGGATTTCTTTCGAACTCCTTGCTCTGTCTGGGCTTTTGGGATTTTCAACCTTCAAGGGCGGAAAAATGCTGATTTTTCAAGGGTTTGCAAACTCTCGCATTGTCCGTGAGTTTCCGCCGTTTTCCTTCAAAGTCCGGATAGCGACTCTAACTCGAAATCGTTTGACGGGTAAAACCGTCCGTGGGTTCGAATCCCACCTTCTCCGCCAGTTAAGAACCAGCAGCATCCGCTGCTGGTTTGAGCCTGTCGAAGAACCCGGCTGCGCATTAAGCGAGAGCCAGATTTTGGCACATATAGGGAAAAAGCCGGAAAACTGGAATAGGGAAATGGATCTTCCACTTCCACATAGCCAGCTTTTTCAGATTCATGGCAGCAAATTTAAGCTTCACCCAGTTGGTAACTTGAGCCAAGCCTCGATATTGTGTATAGCGCATACCATGCTTTTCTTTGGCATCTGCAAATACACGTTCAATCTTTTGTTGTCGGAGTTTATATAAGTCACGATATTCAGTCATATGACGTGCGTCTTCTGCCAACTCTACATAATCAGCCCATACGTGTCTGGTGACAGTCTTTTCAAACTTTGCACTCGATGTACACAGCTCTCTGGTCGGACAATGTTCGCAGACGTATGACCTGCTCTTATATTCACGATATCCATCTTTGTTCGTTGTTGCATAATGAAGTGTTTTATACTCCGGACAGATTACACAATCATAATACTCATCATAAACATATTTCCACCATTCATGACCGCCTTTCTTTGTCATTGGACGTTTATATGCTGTAGATAATACTCTTCCACTCTCAAAAATACGTTTACAAATCGAAGGAGTTTTGTAGGCGCTGTCTGCTACTATCGTTTTATGTTCTGGGTAATGTTCGCAAAGCTGGTCATATAACGGGTCAAATGCTACACTGTCATGTACATTTCCTGCTGTTACTTCTACGTCGAGAATAAAATTATGCTTGTCACAGGCTGTATGCGCTTCGTAGGCAAAACACTTCTTGTGTTCACCTTTATGGAATACGCCGGCATCCGGATCCGTTGTCGAAACTGTTATTTCTTTCTCCTTTGGCGGTGTTGAATCGTCATCATCGTTGAATGGCTTTTTGTCGTGTTCTTCGCGATCTCTGTTAATTTCTTCCCGCAGCTCCTTTGCATATCGTTTTGCTTCAACTGGAACAGCTTTTCGTGCTTTTTTCTTCATGTTTGCACTTGCTTTGATATGTGTCCCATCGATAAAAATTGCACTCGTATCCAGAAATCCTTCCTTTGCTGCTGTGTTCAATATCCACCGAAATATATATTCTACAGTTGCTGTTGTAAAACGATGCTTAAAATTATAGCTTACTGTTGAAAAATGCGGCACCTGCTCATTCAATGGATAACCGATAAACCACCTGTATGCAACATTCATATTCACTTCTTCCAGCGTCCGCCGGAGCGATGGTATCCCATATATGTGCTGTATCATTACAATCTTAAACAATACTACCGGATCGATACTTGGCCTGCCGTTGTCCTTGCAGTACAAATCATCTACAAATTCATAAATTTGTTTGAAATCTACTGCTGCATCTATTTTCCTCAGTAGATGATCCTCGGGCACTAACATATCCAGACTTACAATCTCTACTGCCTCTCTGTTTTCCTTCCCTTTTACTATCATTTTATCACCTGTCTCTCTTATCTTTATTATAACAGAAAAAGCCGCCTTTCGGCGACTTTTTCGACAGGCTGAAACCAGCAGCATCCGCTGCTGGTTTTTCTTTTTCATCTGATATCTTTCACAACGAAACGAGCGCCGGATTTTGAAGTGACCCCAAAAAGTTAGACAATATTTCAAAGAGAAAATTGTTCAAGCAGCCGAAAGGGCTTGCTGTCTGTGAATTGCAGGCGGTAAGCCCTTTCGTCTTGCCTTAATCCTGCGGTTGTTGTAGTAATCCAGATATTCAATTAGTTCCTGCTTGAAGTGTTCCATAGATTGAAACTCCTGCAAGTATAGAAGTTCGCTCTTGAGCAATCCAAAGAAATTCTCTATCACTGCGTTGTCCAGACAGTTGCCTTTCCGGCTCATGCTCTGGCAGACGCCCTTCTTCTTGAGCATCCGCTGATATTGTTTGTGCTGGTACTGCCAGCCCTGATCGGAATGAAGGATCAAGCCTGTGTCATCCGGAATTTTCTCAAAAGTCTTGTCCCGCATGGAAGTAACCATGCCTAATACCGGGCGATCTGAGATTGTGTAGCTGACCAGATCTCTGCTGTGCAAATCGAGAATTGGAGACAGATAGAGTTTCTCTCCGAACAAGCTGAACTCTGTTACATCGGTGACCCACTTCTGGTTCGGCTTCTCAGCGTGGAAGTCCCGATTCAGCAGATTCGGTGCAATTTTGCCGACTTCACCCTTATAAGAATGATATTTCTTCATTCTGACACGACAAACCAAGCCCAGTTCTCGCATAAGGCGCTGGACGGTCTTGTGATTCAGAGAAAAATTGCGCTTATGAAGCTCTGCTGTAATGCGGCGATAGCCATATCTTCCTTTGTTTTCGTGGAAGATGACGGTGATCTCTTGTTTTGCGGATGCATATTTGTCTGCTTTCTTCATCTGTTTCAGATGATAGTAGAAAGTTGAACGGGGCAGTTGAGCGATTGAGAGAAGGATAGCAAGGGAATGTTTTTGCCTTAGTTTCTGAACTACCTGCGTTTTTTGTGCTGGCGTCGCTCGTCTTCCAAAACCAAGGCTTGTAGATTTTTTAGGTAGTCGACCTCTGCACGCAGCCGCCGGACTTCTGACAACAGATCTTCCTCCACAGCTTCAGGCAGCTTTTTTGGCCTGCCGGTGCTGCGACGACCACGACGCTCTACAGCCAGACCTTCAGGTCCTTCTGTCAGATAGATCCGTTCCCAGCTTTGAATGCGGCTATGCCCGTCAATTTCATAAATCCTGGCAGCTTCTTTATAGCTTAACCCTTCCTTGACAACCGCTTCCACTGCCCGTTGTTTAAGCTCTGGCGTATACCTCTTGTTTGGTATTCCTTTTGGCATAATAAAACACCCCACTTGTTAGATAGTATATCATACTGTCTAACAAATGGGGTGCATTTCACACCGGTGGCAGTCCCGTTTTTTGCCTGACAGTACATTGGCAGAGCATTGACACCTACAATAGATATAGTATAATCTATTTAATATAATTGCACAAATACACAGAGAAAATGTGGGGTTTGTGAAAGAAAAAGCTTGTTCAGAGAGAACAGCTGCAAAGGATGTAAAGGTAAAAATGGAACAAAAAAATGAATTTCTGGGAACAGATCCGATTGGAAAGCTGTTGGTAAAGCTTGCAGTGCCAACGGTTACGGCACAGCTCATCAATATGCTGTACAACATCGTCGACCGCATTTATATCGGACATATTCCGGGTGACGGTGCACTTGCACTGACTGGTGTCGGCATCTGTATGCCGCTTATCATGATTGTCGCGGCATTTGCCGCCCTTGTCAGCAGTGGAGGTGCGCCGCGTGCTTCTATTTTTATGGGGCAGAAGGACATAAAGGCGGCGGAAAAAACGTTGGGAAACTGCTTCGGCTTGCAGATTATTGTGTCGATTGTTCTGACAGCGGTATTGCTTTACTGGAATGAAGATTTCCTGATGGCATTCGGTGCGAGTGAAAATACCATTGGCTTTGCACTCAGCTATATGAATATCTATGCGGTCGGTACGATTTTTGTCCAGCTGACGCTCGGCATGAATGCATTTATTACGGCGCAGGGCTTTGCGAAAACCGGCATGCTGTCTGTGGTCATCGGTGCAGTGTGCAATATTGTGCTCGATCCGATCTTTATCTTTGTCTTTGGCATGGGCGTGCGCGGCGCAGCACTGGCAACCGTACTGTCGCAGATGGTATCCTGTATTTGGGTGCTGTCGTTTCTGTTTGGAAAGAAGACGATTTTGCGCATCCGTCTGAGCAATACGCTGTTACAGCCCTCTGTTTTTCTGCCGTGTCTGGCACTCGGCTCGGCAACATTCATCATGCAGGCGAGTGAAAGTGTTATTTCGGTGTGCTTCAATTCATCGCTGCTCAAGTATGGCGGTGATATCGCAGTCGGCGCGATGACCATTCTCACCAGCGTCATGCAGTTTGCCATGCTTCCGCTTCAGGGCCTTGGACAGGGCGCACAGCCGATCACCAGCTATAACTTCGGCGCACACAACAGTGCGCGCGTGAAGCAGACATTCTGGCTGCTGCTGCGGGCGAGTCTGACTTATTCTGTTATTTTGTGGGCATGTATCATGCTGTTCCCGCAGGTATTTGCAGGTATGTTTACCGCAGATGCGGCGCTGCTGGAGTTTACCAAATCTGCTCTGCGCATTTATGCCGCTTCGATGTTCCTGTTCGGCATCCAGATTGCATGCCAGATGACATTTACCGCTTTGGGAAAAGCAGCCTCGTCCATCATTGTTGCGATCACGCGAAAGTTTATCCTGTTGCTGCCGCTGATCTATATCATGCCGCATCTGCTGCCGGATAATCCGACGCGATCGGTCTATATGGCGGAACCGATTGCGGATGCAATTGCCGTTACTTTTACTGCTATTCTGTTTTTCTTCCAGTTCCGCAAGGCAATTGCTTCCATTTCCGACCGAACAGCGGACAAAACAACCACTTGATCGAACTCGGACAGAGTCGCTGTATCCACGCAGTTTAAGACCTTCGGATGAATCGTCCGAAGGTCTTTTATATCAATATCGTTTGTTAGAGCGCCGCCAGATGTGCTGTTGTTCTGCGGCACAGATGAGGTCTTCGCGGAAATCCGGGTGTGCGAGGGAAATAAGCAGCTCGGCACGCTCCCAGGTGGAACGCCCTTCCATATTGACAACGCCATATTCCGTCGCGAGATAATACACTTGCGAGCGGGGGGACGTGATAATTTCACCGTTGAAATGCGGCAGTACGCGTGAATGCCGCTTTCCGTTCTTATCGGAAAATGTGGAACTCATGCAGATGAATGCCTTTCCGCCGCGCGATGCGGATGCACCGATCAGGAAATCCAGCTGTCCTCCTGTGCCGCTGATGTGTCGCATGCCGGAGGTCTCAGATGAGACCTGACCGAACAGATCAATAGAAATACAGCTGTTGATGGAAACCATATTGTCGATTTGTTCGATGACGGTTGGGCTGTTGACATATTCCAGTGGATAGGCCGCTACAGAGGGATTTTCATCAATCCATTCATACAGGGAACGCGATCCAATGGCGACGCCAAGCACACTCTTTCCGCGGTTGATGGTTTTATATTTGTTTGTCAGCTTGCCTGCGTTGTGCAGCTCAAGATAGGCATCGGAACACAGTTCGGTGTGCATACCGAGATCCTTCAGGTCAGACTGGGCAATCAGCTGCCCGACTGCGTTGGGCAGGCTGCCAATGCCGAGCTGTAAGGTGATGCCGTTGCTCAGATGCGGCATGAGATTGGCGGCAATCAACCGGTCTGTTTCTGTGGGGACAGGAATCGGAAGCTCCGGAAATGGCTCATGTTCGCCCTCAACGATGTAATCGACATCAGAGATATGAATACATTCATCATAGCCACCGTACAGCTTGGGCAGGTTTGGATTGATTTCAAGAATCACAATATCTGCCTTGCGCAGAATCTGTGCACAGACACCGGTAGAAGTGGAAAAGTTAAAAAAACCATGTTTATCCATCGGTGTGACGCTCATCATGGCAACGTTGACGTCAAGAAAGTGCTTGTAATAGGCTGAGTTGTTGTGGAATACCATTGGGATGAAATAACACAGCCCGCGGTCACACAGATTGCGCTCATATGTGGAGCAGTGCCACGAATTATAAATAAAATGCTCCTGTGAAGGGTCACATTCTGCAACTTCAATGGGTCCGTTAATCAGGTTGCCGCGGATTTTGACATCAAACAGTTCATCCCGCCGTTTTGCAAGCGCCTGATCGAGCAGAATCGGCTTGCCAAGGGATGTAGTGTAATCAATCCAGTCACCGCTTTTGACCACACGGACAGCTTCTTCCGGTGTGCGCAGTTTGCTTCTGTATTCTGTAAAAATACTCATGTCATCCACCTCATTTTATGATGCGTTTCGCCTGATCGAGAGGAATTGTATTGATTCTAGTTTAACATAGCATGGAGAAAAAACAAGGGGAAGAAGTACAAGGAATGCATACCGCAAATTTTACACCGCATTTGTGAAAAAACAGTTGACAGGAATAGGTGCATATGGTAAATTAGTATCGTTAAGTCAATGTTACATAATCTGTATCCGTATGGGGGTATAGCTCAGCTGGGAGAGCGCTTGAATGGCATTCAAGAGGTCAGCGGTTCGATCCCGCTTACCTCCACCATGCAGAAGCCTTGTTTCGCAAGAAACAAGGCTTTTTCATTACTTTTTTGAAGTACAATTTTTCTTGACGACATTTTGACGACAAATTTTCCCGGAAAGTTCTGTCCGGAGAGATTCAACATCCGGGTGCACGTAGGTCTTGGATGTCACTTTGATATCCCGATGCCCCAACAATTTGCTGATGGTATAGATGTTGACGCCCTTCCGCATCAGCTGGGATGCGTAGCTGTGCCGGAGCTCGTGCGCTGAGCATCGGCATTCCTCAGGAAGCCCGCTGAAAAATCTGCGCAGCCTGCGAGAGAAGTTGTTGGGGTTTTCTGCACCGTGTGTCAGCTGCGCCGGAAACACATACAGCGATGTACGCTGCCGGGATCGCAATAGTTCGATCGTTGACGGCATGAGCGGTATTGTACGGTAGCTTTCCCATTTTGGCGGGCGCACAACAGCTTTTCCAGCTTCGACAGATACGGATCGCTGTATTTTTGCAGTGCCGTTTTTCAGGTCTATGTCCGACCACATCAGGCCCAGCAGCTCGCCACGCCGCAGACCGGTCTCCAGCAGGAAAATTACCTCTGGCATTTTATCCTCCGCTGCACTTTTTACAAACTCGATCTGATCGTCCGTCAGGGCGGTCTTTTTCTTTGGTTCAGCTTCGGATTTTAGCTTTGTGTACTTGGCTGGATTTTTGTATATCAGGTCGTTATCTATGGCAGCTTCAAAAATTGCCGACAGCGTTGTGCGTAGTTTTTCCAAAAGGGAATGTGAACATTCCTTCTTGCTGGCAAAGAATTCTTGCACATCAGCAGGCCGGATGTCTGACAGGATCGCTGCGCCGAAGAAGGGGATCAGGTGTTTTTCCACACAATTCTCGTATGTATTTTTGTAGGTGGAGACACTGATAAACGGCTTTTTGTATGTAATCAACCATTTACGTGACCATTCAGAAAATGTCACAGATTGCGTTGTCACAGGCTCTCCAAGGGCGTCAGATACGGCCTTTTCCTGCTTATACGCTTCGGCTTGCCGTTTGGCATCTGTCAAACTGACCGTGCTGTAGAATGACTTGCGGATAGCTGTACCATCTAGTTTGTGGCCAATGGTACACTTGTATTCAAACCGTCCGTCAGCGCGCTGGTGTTTCTTTTTCCTGGGCATTTCGGTTCTCCTTTCAATTAGAATAGAACAAATGTTCGGTTTCGCGGGTAAAGAGTTGCCGCCCCGCAGGGCGGCGAGCACTTCTTGAGTTGTAACGAATCAGTTTTCCTTCACTTCATATGTAGCTGCTTTATAGGTGACTATCTGTCCGTCCGGTTCATCGGAATCGTACTGAACAACTTCAACGTCATGCTGACCAACGGAAAGTGCATTCCCTGAGAGGTCGAGAGAGATCTGGCTTTCGCTAAGCTGCTCTCTGGTGTTTAGCATGCCATCTACATAGACATAGGAGAGATGTGCGCCGTCGAAGTCTATGGTATCCAATCCGATCTGAATCAGGATATCTTCATCTGATACAAACAGAACGGGAACAGCGTCGTCTTCGGATGTGCCGGATGCTGTGGAAATATACATTGTACCAACACCGGTGTCAGCGTAATCACCTTCCGGCAGATCCCTTTTGGAAACCATTTCCGATGCATCCTGCTGCGAGCTGCTGGTTGCTGCTGATCCGGCGTTGTTATCAGGCTGTTCAGTTTTGCTTGCACTGGATCCGCTGCAGGCCGACAACATGGATATTGCCATCAGCGAGGCTGCGGCAATTACAAAAAATCGTTTCGTCATTTCAGATTCCCCCAATATTCAAATTAAATAGTTTTATTCTTTCCGTAAAAAATTCTGCCCTTCCTGAGGTTTTGGCGATATTGGCAGCCGCCCTTAAGTTCCGGATCAGGCTGAATGCATTTCAGATTATCGCTACACTGTAAATAACGCGAGCAACATCCGAATTGTTCAGAGCTGTCAAGCCAACATTTCTCGTATACGTCAACAAGTGCATCTTGGAATTGTGCGATGTCAACCTTTGACAGCTCTATTCGTTTCCACGGCGTCGTAGCCATTTTCTGTAGATCAAGCGAAGAAAAACGTCGCTGAATTGCAGATGCAATATATAGATAGACCGTTTGTTTTCCTTTCACTGAAAAGCACGGCTTATCAAACATTGTGATTGCTGCATCAGTATCTCTGTTTTTATAACCTTTCACGCAGATTTTTGATACATCATATCCCTCGTCTGCCTGAAGAATTAACTTTTTAATTTTCTCGCAGAGAAGCTGTGCTTCGGTTTCGTTTTCATCTTCATCGGCGGAATCATAGGTATCCCAGAAATCAAGCTCATTTACAATCATGATGCGGTTGCCTGCTTTTCGCAGGGATACGGCTTTTTCAACTTTTCGGCCATAGCAATTAAACATCCAACATGGATTGCCTTCATTACCGACGATCAGAAAATCAGTTTTCTTTGTGACGTTATTGTTGAAATGACCACCGCGTTCTGTAATCATTTCTGCGATTTCATCTCGTTTTGCACGAGATGATGTGCCGGTGAAACAAAACGTCTTGCCTTTGATTGATATTTCTGGTTCACGAGCGCAGATTCCATCAACTGCATATTTCTCCTGAAGGTGTTCAATTTCAACCTGAGAAATATTCATGGAGTTTCTGGTATCTACGAAGTTTCCAAGCAGAGCTTTTAAGCGAAGAGTTTCTTCTTCACTTACAGACCAATCTTCCAGCACCTCGCAAACAACGCAGTATATTTCATCGTATGGATATGTACCAGTGAGGTTTTTGTGATCCTTGAGCCAGTGGTATAAACTTTTCACCTCATGGTCGTTAATCACGTTATCTGACAGAATGCCATGAATTATTCCGTGCAGTTCCTGAATATCATGCGTTTCAATATTCTGAGAATCTAAATTATCAGCATACTGCTCACAGTATCCGAGAATGTTCCCGTATGTTTCACGAGACAATTCGCCATTCGCAAGAATTTCTTCGACATAGGGGATAATTTTATTAAAAGGTGGCTGCTTGATATAATCCCGTTGTAAATTACACCAGTTTGCCAGCTCGCTGATTTCCTGAATGTTAATACTTTTATCGAAAGCTATTCCGGTAATAATTCCATGAAGTGTGTTCAGCGCTTTCTGTAATTCTGCTTTTGTGCAAAACATGCGGTAATCTTCTAGTTCTTTCATATCTTCCCCCGATCCGTGTCCAATTTGGACACAGGTTAACATTCTTCAAATTGATTTCGTACCGAAATATCTTCCAAGGTTTTGAAACGATATTCGACCAGTGTTTCGGGCAGACCAGTACAGCGTGCGATCTGCGGAATGGTGTATCCATATTCATTGCTGTATTCAATCATCATCTGATCGGATAACAACAGGCAGGCGGCAAACTGATTGGCTTCGACCTCATAACGGTTTACGGACAATAGTGTGTTGTTTCGCAGGAACGGCGTATTTAAGTTTTCGTGTAGGATCGCGTGCCCCACCTCATGCGCACAGACAAAATTCTTCAAATATTCTGGCATATCGCAGTTGATGTGAATGAATTTTTGCCGGAAGTTTTTGCTGTAATATCCACGGATTGTACCTAGGGGTTCATAAACGATAATGATGCCCAGTTGTTCTGCAACATCAAACGGATTCCTCCCGCAACGTTTGGCAATCCGTTCGGCAGTCGATTTGATGTACATTGCATTTCCCTATCCTTCGTTTTGCTCGGGGGTTTTTCTGTATTTCTTCGGCGTGTACTTTTGCTTCGCGATTATCTTTGCCATACGGATCTGATTCTCTAAGCTCGCGCGCAAAAGCTCGCGGGTGTCATCATCTAGCGGCTCACCGTCAAACATCAAAGCTCCATCAGAGTCTTGTAATCTGTTTAAGGTCTTTTCCAATTCACGTGCAATATCACGCTCGTCTTTTTCAGTTAGGGCGGGCGTTCGCTTTTGATTTAGCAAATAATCGGTAGATACTCCGAAGAATGCTGCGAGTTTTTGCAATGTTTCGAAGTTTGGCTCGCTTGCGCCCGTTTCGTATTTCACGTAAGTGGTTCGATCAACACCCAGAAATTCGGCTACATCCTTTTGTGTTAAATTTTTACTAGTGCGTAATTGCCTTAATCGTTTCATAGTATCACCTTGCATATAGTATATGTGAAATAAATTCACATTGCAATCACTGTGAAGAAAATTCACATATGGTCTTGACAAGTGAAAAGATATCACGTAGAATACAAGAAGAAGTGAAGAAACTTCACATGTGCAAAGGAGGTGAAGATGTGGTCGGCATCAGAATTCAGCGCGAAAAGTGTGGAATCACACAAGAAGCGCTTGCGAAAACGTTGGGTACAGATCGATCGACAATTGCAAAATGGGAAGCTCCGGGCAGATACCCTAGGTGTAAGTTACTTCCGCAATTGGCGGAAATTTTTGGCTGTACCATTGACGAATTGTTCCCCTGATTTCAGAATAGCCGATTTTTGTTGTGATTACCATGCACGCCGGATACCGCTTTCTGCGGCGAACCGGTAATAAAAATACCGCCTAATGGCGGCAGGAGGTGAAGCTATATGCAGAATATATATCAGTCAGCCCGGATGGCTGCCGGACTGACGCAGGAACGTGCGGCGGAAGCGCTGGCAATCAGCACTGAAAGCCTGCGACTGTATGAAACAGACCGGCGCGTACCGCCAAATTGTATCGTTGCCCGGATGTCTGATCTGTACAACACGCAGTATCTGATCATCCAGCACGTGCGGCAAGCGGATGATCTGGCGCGGTCATTGCTACCAGATACGCAGCAGCGTCCGTTGGAACAGGTAAGTATGCGTTTGTATCGACTGGTGCGTGATTTTGTGCAGCATCATCGGACTGATGATTTGATTGACATAGCCGAGGATGGCGTAATTGATGCGTCAGAACGTCCGAAGTTCGACGAAATCATGGCCGAACTTGAAGGAATATCCGCAGCGTTTTACGAGCTGCGGCTCAATGGATTTTGAGAGGAGAATTTGCATGACATTGCAGGAATTGATTGATTCGGGAAAGCGGACGATTAGCACAGATGTCGCTGCCGATATTATCGGGATAAATCCAGTTACGCTTCGCAATTCAATTCAGATGGGTACATGCCCGTTTGGATTTGAAGCAAGCGCACCCAGAACTGCGCGGCGGTTCTATGTGGTTTCGGTGCTGAAATTGGTCAACTGGCTTACGGGATCGCATTACATGGATCTGGACGAATGTCAGGGGAGGTAACCCATGGATTGGAGCTACCGGGAGAAAATGCATCGGATTGCAATGGCATGCGCGTCTGCGGCAAATATGTCTGCGTCAGGTCGTTGCCACGATGCGCCGAACCACATTGAACTGGAACGCCAGCGGCGTTTAATGGCAAAGAAAAGCGCCCAGCGGGACTGCCATCCCAACAAGGCGCAAAGCAAATAATACATCTTTATAATAGCCGGAGAAGGAGGAAAAGTCAATGAAAGATTACTTTTTTCTCGATGGAGGAGTGTATGGTTCTGCCATGGACGAGATCAGCAGAAAATGCCCTGCTATGCTGCTCCCAGGTACATATTCTAAGAAGCAGAAACAAAGATTAGAGAAAATCGCGAAGAAACATAGATGTTCTGTCCGCTGGGTAAAGGTTGGGTATGACGATGAAAATGAAAATGAGTGTTATTGATCAGATTGTACGGTGCGTGATCTGGACGGCTGTGGGCGTGATCCTCAGCTGCGAGATCCTTATGCACGCGATCGTGTGAGGTGAAGGCATGGGCAAAACATATTCCGGGGTAGTCGGCTTTCTGGAGCTCCAGAAAGATCGACTTGTGAACTACATGATGGAACCGTCCTGCGGCTATGCCGCGGACGATATTCACATGCTGATCGGGGCGGGCTATAACGCAGCCTGCGCCCTGAATCTCATGGGGCTGTGCCCTGATGACGAGCTACAAACCATCGGCTTGATGGTCACGCAATTACTGGGGAGGTGTTGATATGTCAGATCCGGCGTACTACGCTGTCATTCCGGCTACGGTCAGATATGATGCTGACCTGCCCGCAAACGCCAAGCTGCTGTATGGCGAGATCGCTGCGCTGGCGAACCGAAATGGATATTGCTGGGCACCTAATTCGTACTTCACGGAACTCTATGGCGTCAGCGATCGGTCGGTATCCCGTTGGATTGAAACACTCATCAAAAAGGGATATTTGTTCCGCGATGTCATCCGGAATGCGAAGCAGGAAGTCACGGAGCGGAGGCTGTATGTCAATGATTTGCCGCGGGGATTTGCTGGTGCTGACCCTCCTGACAAAAATGTCACCACCTCCCGACAAAAACCATCAAACCCTCCTGACAAAAATGTCACCACCTCCCGACAAAAACAGTCAGACCCTCCTGACAAAAATGTCGGAGAGAATAATACAAGAGAGAATAATACAAGAGAGAGCGCGCGCAAGCAAGCGTATGGAGAGCTGCACAACGTCTTCCTGACAAACGAAGAATTGAAGAGGCTGATACAGCGCTTCAATGCTCCTGCGGTTCAGAGGACGATCGACCGTCTGTCCTGCTACATGGAGTCATGTGGCAAAAAGTACAAAAGCCATTATGCAACACTGCTCAACTGGCTGAAGGAGGACAGCGAGTTCAGCGGATCACAGATCCCGGTAGCCGTGGGAACTGAACTGGAAGATCGAGGTGTTGACGAATGGTAGGGAAAATGCCGGAGCTGGATGCCCAATATGCAGTGCTCGGTGCGGTACTGATTGATCCCAGCATTGCCGGAGAGGTCGTCCAAACTGTGCGGGAGGAAGATTTCGGAGACGCGACATGCAAGCATGTGTTTGCGGCCATCCGTGATCTGTACATATCGGGCAGTCGTATCGATGCAGTCGTCGTGCTGCACCAGCTGGGCGAGGAATACCGCGATTACCTGTCCCAGCTGATGGATGTAACCCCGACGTCGGCGGTCTGGGAGTCATATGCAGCCATCATGCGGGATCAGGCGCAGCTGTATCGAATTCGCGGGCTGGC
Source organism: Butyricicoccus porcorum (assembly GCF_051246315.1). Classification (NCBI taxonomy): domain Bacteria; kingdom Bacillati; phylum Bacillota; class Clostridia; order Eubacteriales; family Butyricicoccaceae; genus Butyricicoccus; species Butyricicoccus porcorum. The sequence continues at coordinate 2,809,789 of NZ_CP178353.1, read as the reverse complement.
AGCCCAGTTGGAAGCCAGCTTGTCAGTCGACGATGCGCGCGGCGTAATTGCCAAACTTCACGACGAATTGTCAGACAAGTCGCGACGCGTTGTGTCTGTGTCGGGCGGCTTCCAGATGTTTCTCAACGCGCAGGAAACGCAACCTGCGTATCTGGAATTTGGCATTGACCCGCTGGATGACGGTCGACTGTTTGCGGCAAAGGGTGATTTCATCGTCATCGGCGCTCGGCCTTCCGTCGGCAAAACAGCATTGGCGATCCAGATGGCGCGGCACATGGGCCAGACGCAAAAGGTCGGCTTCTTTTCGCTGGAGACCGGCGCGGAAAAGTTTTTCGACCGGTATATTGCAAATAGCACCGGTACCGACTTCGGTCGGATCAAACGGCGCGAGCTGGATGAAGAGGATTGGCCGGGCATCAGCGCAAAGATGCACGAAGACATGAAGCGCGTGAATCTCGACATGATTGACGCGTCCGGTATGACTGTGGATGACATCCGAGCAATGACGCTGGCACGTCGGTATGATGTGATTTTTGTGGATTACCTTCAACTGATTTCCGGTCGTGACCGGGACAACTATTCCCGCGTCACGCAGATCAGCATGGGGCTGCACAATCTTGCACAGCAGGCGCATGTCGCTGTAATCGCGCTGGCGCAGCTCCGCCGCGCGGAGCGTGTGACGGACCGGAAGACGCGCAAAGCGGTTGAATACGCGCCGACACTGTCAGACCTGCGCGAGTCCGGACAGATCGAGCAGGACGCCGACATTGTCATGCTGATGTATCTGTCCGATCCCGACAACCGCAACAGCGCGAGGATCCTGCGCGTTGCAAAAAACAAGGAAGGTCGCTGCGGAAGTGTCCGGCTTCTGTTTGACGGCGGTCGCCAGCGGTTTGATTGCGAACCGCAGGAGGAAGCCCCGCCGATCGGGCAGCTGCAGGAGCGACCCAAAAAGACTGAGCCGGAGCAGATGAACATGTTCCCGGTTCAGCGTGGCGTAGTTTAGGAGGCGCAATGTTAAATACAATTTCTTTGCAGGGGCGGCTTGTCCGCGATCCTGAAATTCGATACACAAAGACCGATATCCCGGTTGCAACCTACACGCTGGCGGTTGATCGCGGATACAAAGACCGTCAGGGTAACAGTCCGACCGATTTCATTCCCTGCGTCGCATGGGACAAGCGCGCCAACTGGGCATCGACGTATTTGCGCAAGGGTATGCAGATCATCGTGCAAGGTCAGTTGCAGACCCGGAAGTGGCAGGACAATGAAGGTCACAACCGCACAGCGTATGAAGTGATTGTGGATACGCACCATTTCTGCGAAAGCAGGCGCGAGGAACGTCCTCCACATCCGGGAGATGTTGAATCACAGGCACCGGAATACGGTGATTTTACGGAAGTCCCTGACGACGGAGAGGTTCCGTTTTGAGGTGATTGAATGAAGTATAACTATTCGGACGAATTGAAGACCGTATTTAAGGCATTGTCAACAGTGCGAAAAGCCAGAGGACATGTAAACCTTGCGGATCATGCGGTTAAGCCTGAACATGTTCGCACTCTGCGAGATGCATATCTTGTTTCGCTGCAAGCTGGTTTGATCCAGTTGAGTTTTGCACTGGACAAGTGGATAGACGCAGGAGCGCCGATGGAAAGGAAGGAATATTGTGATGAAGACGATATCAATCATTAACCTGAAGGGCGGCGTTGGTAAAACTACGACCGCAGTCAACCTGGCCTATGCGCTGGGTGAAGAGATGGGTTATCGTGTCCTGTTGATCGACAACGACAAGCAGGGCAATGCCAGCCAGCACTATGGCGTACATAGCTATGATGTACCCAGCATTGCGGACATCTTCGAGGGGCGGGCAACGTGCCTGAGTGATGTCATCGAGCATACGGGGTATGACAATATCGACATGATTCCGGCAAACATGGACTTGCTGGATGCCAACGTGCATCTGATTTATGAATCGTCTCCACAGCATCATCTGCTGCGCGAGGCGATAAACACGGCGCACGATGACTATGATTTTTGCATCATCGACAACGCGCCAGACATCAACATGACCACAATCAATGCGCTGGCAGCATCGGATTTTGTTGTCGTACCGGTCAACAGCGATGCGTATGCAACGGACGGCATTGACCGCATGATGGATATCATTGACGATGCGCGGAAGTTCAATCCTGACATTGCGCTTGCAGGATGCGTCTTATGCAAGTACCAAAACAATGCCGCAAATCAGCAGATGTTGCAGTTCCTGCAAAGCTATCCGCAGTATTGCGCTTTTGAAACCAAGATTCGGCTTACGCCGAAGGTAGATGAAAGCACATTCTACCGTGCACCGGTCTTCGATTATTCGCCTCGATCGGCGGCGACGGCGGACTACCGGGAATTTGCTGTGGAATTGCTGGTTAGGATCGGAGCTGATGTAGATGGCTAAGAAGGACTTCATGGCGGCATTCCTTCGGGAGCGCGAACAGTCGGAAGCCGTGTCCAAATTGGACACGGAGGTTACTATGGTTCCCGTTTCCAATGTAACGGGAAACTGGAAGAACTTTTACAACGTCGATGATCTCGATGACCTGATGGCTTCCATCCGTATTCGCGGTGTGCTGGATCCAATCAATATTACGGATCATCATACAGTGATTTCTGGACATCGAAGGCTCGCAGCATGCAAGCGATTGTTCGAGGAAACGGGTGACGAGAAATTCAAGATGATTCCGTGCATCATCCGGCATCCGGAAGATGACGTGGAAGAAGAAATGATGCTGATCGAAGCCAACAGTACCGCACGTGTTCTGACGTCATTTGAGTTGATGGAACAGGCGAAGCGATATGATGCGCTTCTGGTTAAAGCGAAAGATCAGGGGTACGAGTATGAAGGGCGACGCCGCGACATTGTTGCCAAGATGATGAAGGTCGGCCCGGCAAAAGTGGGACGGTATGCTGCCATTGACAAGCATCTGAATGAAAACTGGAAATTCTTGTTTCAGCAGGGTGAAGTTTCTGAGTCTGTTGCCTATGAAATATCTATAGCAATCCAACGAATTACTGCACATAGCCACATGAACGAAACCAACCAAAGCAATCGGATTGGCGAATAGTAGAAAATGCCCGCTTAATTGCCTCAGGAAGTTGTGCTGCAATACGTATCTTCTGCTTTCTGAGATTGGCCTTGAGTTTTGACCACATCTTCTCAATTGGATTCAGATCGGGACTGTATGGCGGCAGATACAGATACCGGACGCCGGCCCTATCCAATAGCTCTTTTACAATCTTTGCATGATGAGAACGCATATTATCCATTACAATGATATCTGTTTCAGACAGCGTTGGCAGAAGAGTAGAGCTCAGATATTCCGCAAAACGTTCTGCTGTCGTTCCACCTTGATAGATTGTATATGCAGTCTCTCCGGTAATGCGGACAGAAGACAAAATAGTAGTATTGGCCGGCGTATTGACAGGAGTGCTGTCAATTGCTCGTCTTTCTTTCCGGGCACGGGCATAATGCCTTGTCATATTTGTGTTGACTCCGCTTTCATCAAGAAATACCAGGCTGTTTGCGGCGTTCTCCGGTATAAGCTGCTCCCAATTTTTCCGTTTTTGCTGTACATCGGGACGCTCCTGTTCCGAAGCATGCAGAGACTTCTTTTTATAGACATATCCAAGCTTCAAAATTGTTTTACGTACCGTTTCATCACTTACATGGAGTTGGAGTGTATCAATAATCTCATTAATTGTAATATCCGGCTGTTGCTGGATCAAACAGTCAATATTCTGAATATCTTTCCGGCTCAGAGAAGGTTTGCGTCCACGCAGGGAAGTCCTCGTTTCAACAGAACCGGTCTCTCTCATCCGCTTTACCAAACGGTAGACTGTGCTTGTATTTACACCAAAACATTCTGCTACTTCTTTTGCATTATGCGTTCTATTCCATGCTTCAATCAACAATTTTCTGGCTTCGTTGTGCAACATAATAATCACCTCTTGATTTAATCATAATACCTTTGTCAAGAGAGTGCACTATTTATTTGGATTGCTATAAGATGGATATGGATGCACAGGAATCTGTGCTGGGTATATTTTTAGACGATGATGGACATGTAAATGTAACCCTTGCAGAAGTGCAGCAGTTTGCTACTGATATGCAGAAAGTAAACGAAGAACCAGATATAGAACCGGAGTTGAAAGAGCTGCCTGAGCAGGGATATACCTTGTGTACACCAGAAGGTGAACCGGAAATCGTTGGACTTCCACCGCGGAAATATGAATCTGAAAAGACTGTGCAACATGACATTGTACCTGATCCTGATCCTGATCCGGAAACGGAACACGAAGAAACCCTTGATAAATGGCGTAAGATGGCAGAACAGCAGGAAGATGCCGAAGCTCCGGCTCCTGCCCGGGAAACAGAGCCTGAGCAGACATCGTCCAGCTGCGGACAGGCGTTAGATCAACTGGATGAGCTGATCGCAGCTGTACCGAATACAGGCGGGGAATCGTCCCCGTACGATTATATTGGCCAGAGATTTAAGCTGCTGCGGGAAGAGAAGAACTTCACCCGCAATCAAATGGCAGATTATCTCGGGTGGTACCCGGGTACCTATTCTACTGTGGAAAATGGAGCTGCAACATCGATTGATCGGCTGTGTGAGGCTGCCAAGAAGCTGGGTGTATCCTTGGACTGGCTGGTCGGCTTCAGCGACAACCGCACCGGCGGCATTTCCGTCCGGAAGGGCCGCGACCGTCTGACGCACGAACGATGCAGCGGAATGACGTCTGGATATTGGTCGCCAGCAAGGAAGGACGAGCTGATCGACCGATTGGCAGAATATGAGAATGCGGAGGACCGCAATGGGTAAAATTATCATTGCAATTACGGTTGCTGTTCTCGTCATCGATGCGCTGTCTGTATACGCCTGCTGCGTTGTAGCGAGTAGGGCGGACAAAACAGCGAAATCATTGTGGGAGGATAAGTATGGACAAAAATAACGATGATATTGAAATTGATGATATCATACAGGCACTGCGCCGCATGGCTACGGAAACCGGCAGCTTGAATTGTTTGGGTTGTGGGCATGAACATAATTGCAGTTTACGCGGCTGTGCCGTGTTGATGGAAGCGGCCGAAAAACTGGAACAGTTGAACACATTCGACCGCACGCATAGCTACACGATGCTAAAGCGGATCAATACGTTGGAAACAGAAAACGAACTGCTGCGCGGTGCACTGGCATCGTGCGGACAAGGAGGGAGTATATCGTGAAGATCGGGCAGATCATCAGGCTGCGCGTGAAGCCTGACGGCACGCGGGTTTATGGCAAAGTCGTTTTTGTTCACCCTCAAAAGCGATATATGACGGTGGAACGTGATGTCCCGTTTGGCGGGAAAATCCGAGAAACGGTTTACATGGGGCGGCGCAGAGGCCGCCGAGGAGAATAAATCAAGAAGTGGGGCGGCGCTGCGGCGTCGCCTTTACCATTTGGAGGGATTTGATGGAGGATAGACGCAGGGCACTGACCCGGCCGCAGCTGATGCAGCGCATCGGGCAACCGATTGAAATTATCGACCTTTGGTCGGGACGGAGATGGACGCAAACGTTTGACGGCGATCTGCGCGGGTATCATATCGCGTGGATTGCGTTTGAGGCGTAGGAGGTGAGCCGATGAGAAAATGTGCGGTAAACTGCCCGATGTATAACTATGAGGAGCGACGCTGCATGCAGTGCGGGCGATACATACGGTTCTTGACGTCGTGCCCAGCGCGACGCATTGAGCAGCAGCTGGCAGAAAAATCCTTGACAAATCGCAAGGTGTAGCTGTATTATGGAGGGCAAGAACATGAGTGGTAAATGGATATGCTGTCCGTGCTGTGGTTGGCATCTGATACGACGCAGGCCAGATACAGCAGCGAGGAATTTACCGTTATATTGTAAGCGATGCCATAATGTATCGCTGTTTGATATTGCGCCAGAGCCTGAGAGCCAGAGCCATCACCTAACATAATTACGTGTTAGGTGATGGCTCTTTTTGTTTTGGAGGTGTGCTATGGGGACGCTGTGGGAGCTCGCGCAGGAATATAGATCAAATCAGCTTCCGATTGAGCGCCGTCTGGAGGATCTTCAGACGGAGCTGACGCAGGTCACATCGTTGGAATCGCGCCGTCGTTTGCGTCATCGAATCAATGTGCTGGAGAAAATGCTGGCTGATTCACGGCGGTATGTATTTGAGATGGAGCATTATTATGACAAGGAGTAGGCTGCTATGGCAAAGCGCAAAAAAATGATCCGGGCCGGACGACTGGTGGTCGGTATTATTTACACTGCATCAAATCCGTGCGATCCAGAACATGTCCGGGCAGCAAAATCAAAAGTATCGACTGCTGCACGCCAGCGCATGAACTTCAAGTGTTCCTGTCGGAAACTGGAATTGCTGCTTGCCGCAAATTTTGATACCAGAGATATTGTATTGACACTTACATATCGCGATGCGGATCTTCCGGCAGATAAAGCCGAGGCTGTCCGGCGCATACGGCGATTTGTGCGGAAACTCCGGGAGAAACGCACAAAGGCCGACCAGTGCTTGAAGTATGTCTATGTCACAGAGAGCAAACATGAGCACGGCCGTTGGCATCATCATATGGTTATCAATGGTACCGGCGCTGATATTGAAACTATCCGCCAGCTATGGAAATGGGGCGACGATATCGAGTTGGAAGCGCTTGACATCTATGGATATGAAGGTCTTGCACAGTATCTGACGAAAGAGCCTAAGGATGGACAAAAAAAGGTCGGTGAGCGCATGTGGTCACAGTCGAAAGGACTGAAACATCCAGAGATTGAATCCGGATGGGCAAAAGATCATGAGACGTTGACGCCGCCACCGGGCGTGATTGTACTGGCAAACGAATCGCAGCAGAACGAGTTTGGCAGCTATGCGTATATTAAGTATCTTGTACCGGATTATACGCCGCGCAAGGTCAGGCCGAGCCGGAGAAAAAGAGAATAGCATATATTTTTTCTGACTTGAAACCATAGTATAACTTATTGTCGGGTGCTTGAGAGCCGTTGACAATCCGCCACCGATCGAGTATTATGGGAATCAGAGTTGAATAATTTCTTGCGCCAGAGCCTGAGAGCCAGAGCCATCACATCATCAGCACATTGCGTGCCGGTGGTGTGATGGCTCTTTTTGTTTTTCCGGAGGTGACAACATGCCATACAAACCGCTGCGCCCGTGCAGGCATCCGGGATGCAGCGTCCTGACGTCAGTTGGGTACTGTGACAAGCACAGGCCCAGAAAAAGCGTGGCGGCGGCAACGCGACATTCGATGTATTCGTCCGCCGTATGGCGTCGCCTCAGACGGGAGCACCTGCTCGCCGAACCGTTCTGCCGCGAGTGTGCGAAGCGTGGAGAGCGCGTGCGTGCCACCGATGTCGATCACATCACGCCGCACGGTGGAGACTGGCGGCTGTTCACAGACAAAAACAACCTGCAATCGCTTTGCCATGCCTGCCATTCGGCAAAAACCATACGTGAAACGATGGAAAACGGGCTGCTTTTGCGCGAGTGATTTTGCGGCGTCTCGCGCAGGCATGCATGCACAGGCAGGCGGGCGCGCGGGGCGAAAGCCAAAGGCTTTCGGGATGCTCCCCGGGGTCAAAAAGTTTCGGATTTCGGCCCCCTAGGACCGCGCCCCCTCTCAGCGTGAAAAAATTTCCCGAAATCGAAGAATGAAGCCAGAAAGGAGGAACTGCAGTGGGCAGACCATCGAAGCCTGCAAACGTGATCCGGATGGAAAAATCCGGTCATCGAACAAACGCCGAGCTTGACTGGCGCGAGGCGCATGAGAATGCATTGCTGACCGGCGAGAACTTGGTCGAGAGTAAAGCAGTCGCCGCCGATCCGGCTGCGCATGCCGTCTTCCTGCGGGTGCGCAAGTTGCTCCGGAAGATCGGCAAGTCCGATGCGCTATACGAGCAGGTCATCAATCGCTATGCGCTGATTGCTGCCGAGTGCGCGGACTTCGAGCGGAAGCGCGAAGTCTTCCATCAGCGCGCTTTGGCGCTCGATCAGGCTTTTGAAGACCAGTCGCCGGACGACGATGACTATATCAAGCCAGTGGATTACTTCCGTTTGTCCGCCCAGCTGCAAGGCCAGGTTGTAGCCCTGGACAAACAGGTACAGGCCAAACGGCGCATGCTGCTGGACATCGAGAAGGAGTGCGTGATGACAATCTCTTCGGCACTGCGGGCAATCCCGAAAGCTCCGCCGGATGATTCTGCCGATGACCCACTGAGCAAGCTGCTTGAAAGCAGGCGCGGCGTTGTATAGCCCGGACGCTGCGGCATTTGTCGTTGCGTTTCTGGAATGCCTGACATTCACGCGCGGCAAATGGGCCGGACAGCCGTTCCAACTGCTGCCGTGGCAGGTGGATGCGGTTGATGATTTCTACGGCAACGTGGATGATACTGGGCGGCGCATATATCAGTACCTGTATCTGGAAATCCCCAAGAAGAACGGAAAGAGTGAACTTGCGGCAGGGCTGGGCCTGTACCATCTGGTCGCAGACGGCGAGAAAAACGGCGAAGTTTATATCGTCGCTGCAGACCGCGACAATGCGAGCATCATCTATCGAGCCGCGCTGACGATGGTGCAGGCATCCAAGCTGCTGTCCAAGCGCATCAAGGTGCGAGAGAGCACGCGAGAGATGGTTGACCGTGCATCCGGCACAGTGCTCAAGGTTCTGTCTGCTGAAGCATACTCCAAGCATGGATATTCCCCGTCCTGTGTCATCTTCGACGAGCTGCACGCCCAGCCGAATCGCGATCTGTGGGACGTCATGACATTCGGCGCAGGCGCGGCCCGTGAACAACCGGTCTGGATTGTCCTGACGACGGCGGGCGATGACCCCGACCGCAATTCCATCGGCTGGGAAGTCCACGAAAAGGCACGGACAATTCTGCGATATCGCGCGGGCGACACCGAGAACACCTATGATGATCCGCTTTGGCTGCCGATCGTGTATGGCCTGCCGGATGACCCGGACGAGATCAAGGATCTTGACATCTACGACGAGGCGTTGTGGTATGCGTGCAATCCGTCTCTCGGATACTCGCTGTCGATCGATACCCTACGGGCAGAAGCGCGCGATGCGCGGCAAAATCCAGCGCGTGAGCGTCTGTTCCGCTGGCTGCGTCTGAATCAGTGGATTGCCGTCAAGACAGTTGGTTGGTTGCCACTGACATTGTTTGATTCAACGGTTGCTGATCTGCCGGAGCTGACCGGAAAGGTCTGTTATGGCGGGCTTGATCTGTCCAGCACGACCGACCTGTCGGCGATGGCGCTGGTATTTCCTCCGCAGGAGGGGCTGGATTGCTGGTGCGTTGTATTCTGGCGGGCGTGGATTACCAGCGAGGCAATCCGCAAAAGAGAGCGGCGCGATCATGTGCCATTTGAGCGATGGTCACAACAGGGATTTGTGACCATGAGCGACGGAGACACGATCAACTTTGGCGACATCGAGCAGGCCGTGCGTGAAGCGGCGCAGATGTACCGCTTGAAACAGCTGGGTGTCGACCCGTATCTGTCCCGCATGCTGACGCAGAACCTGATGGATACCGGTCAGGATATCGTGGAAATCCCGCAGACAATGCGGGAAATGTCCCCAGCTATGAAGCAGGTAGAACGCCTGCTGCGCGAAGGGAATCTGATCCACGAGGCGAATCCGACTGCACGCTGGTGCTTTGGTAACGTTCGGTGTGCGACGGATGGCAATGAAAACATCAAGCCGATGAAAAACAAGAGTATTGATCGAATCGACCTGATAGTGGCGCTGATCATTGCCATGGCGACGGCGATGTTGAACACAGCGCCGGACATCAACGAGAAAATTAAATCTGACAATTGGAGCCTGTGATGAAACTGATGAAACGAATCAAAACGTATTTGCCGACTGTGCGCAAGGTATTGACCGGCGCAATACCTGATGTAATGTGCGTCGCCGGATGCGGCTGCATTGTGTATGCCGCATGGTTGGTGTGCGCTGCGCTGTCGTTTTTCACAGCGGGAGTACTACTGGTAGTCGCTTCGTTCCTGATCGGCGGTGACGGCAATGCTGGTTGACCTGATGAAGTCCGGCTTGTCCGCGACCGTGAAAAATATGTCGGCGGGTGTATCCGCGAATGTCCTCACACTGGACAACCCAGCCGGTTGGCTGACCGGCAACGGGCCATTTGATGGAACGTCCCGGCGAACAGCCATGAAACTCAGCGCCGTCAGTGCATGCGTGGAAATCATCGCAAATGCCTGCGCGAAGCTGCCAGCATATGTTGTCAACTCCAGAACGTATGAACGGGTAGAACATCCCCTTGATCGGGTACTCAAGCTCCGGCCGAATGAGGCAATGAGCCGATATACCTATGAGCATCTGCTGACATGCAACTATCTATTGAAGGGAAATGCATACGCGCTGATCGGGCGTAATCGCTTCGCAGAGCCGGTTGAGCTGATACCGTTGCCCCCGGATTATGTCACACCGTTCTACGATTCTTCCGGGGTTCTGTGGTACGGATTTACGAACCCGACCACGGGAGAGCAGCGCAAGCTGTCCGATCAGGATGTGCTGAACTATCCCGCATACAGCGAGGATGGCGTGAATGGTATCGCAGTCCTGCGGCGGGCGGCAGATACCATCAACACCGCACGTATGGCACAGCAGTACGAAAGCAATTTCTACCGAAAAAATGCACAGATTCCCGGCGTTCTGTCTGTTGATGGCGATCTGTCGCCGGAATCAAAGGACAAAATACGGGCGGAATGGGAGAAGACGTATAGCGGCGTAGATAATGCCTTCCGGATCGCTGTGCTCGATCTTGGGCTGAAATATACGCCTATTGCCATCAGCAACAGCGATGCACAGTTTGTGGAAAACAAGGCAATTAGCGTGGAGGATATCGCACGATTCTTTGGCGTTCCGCTGTATATGCTGAACGCCGGGAAACAGAGCTACAACAGCAATGAACAGAATTCCATCGAGTTTGTTTCCCGAACGGTTCAGCCGATGCTGACAAATCGAGAGCAAGAGGACACCTACAAGCTGCTGTCTGATGCAGATATCAGCCGAGGGCTGTGGGTGCGCAGGAACATGATGGCCATGCTCAGGGGAGACACGGCTGCCCGGGGAACGTGGTACAAAAACATGCGGGAGATCGGCGCGTTTTCCGCAAACGATATCCTGCATCTGGAGGACATGCCGTCCGTGCCGGGCGGCGATGTGCGGTATGCATCGCTCAACTATGTGCCGCTGGAGGATTTTGCAGATCTTAGCCAGCGACGCAACGGAGGTGAAAAATGAGTTTTTGGAGTGTCAACAAAAACGGTGACGGAGGCGCGGAGCTGCGGATTGAGGGTAAGATCACATCCGAACAGGGACTACTTGAGTGGATGCTTGGTCTGCCAGACAAATCCGCACCAGCTATCATACAGGAAATCCGTTCTGTTGAAGGCCCCCTGACTGTCTGGATTAATTCGCCCGGCGGATCAGTTTTTGCAGCGTCGGCGATCTACACGGCTCTGCGCGATCACGGTAATGTGACTGTCAAAATCGATAGCGAGGCTTGCAGCGCAGCGTCAGTCATCGCTATGGCGGGAGATACTGTGTTAATCAGTCCAACAGCCATGATGATGATTCACAACCCACTTACGAGTGCAGAGGGTGATATCCATGACATGCAACGCGCTATGCAGATGCTGCGCGAATCGAAAGACGGTATCGTGGCTGCGTACATGAGGAAAACTGGTCTGTCTGCGGAGGAAATCGGCAGGATGATGGATGAGACGACGTTTATGTCTGCATCTACGGCGATTCGGTTGGGTTTCGCCGACGGCGAACTGTTTTCCGACAATGCACAGCCGCCTGATGTCAGCAACCTGATGCGGTCAGCATATCGCGTATCCGAAGTTGTAGACTGCGTGTCCAAATTGGACACAACTGCACTGCGCAATGCATTGCAGGAAAAACCAAAAACCGATGCCATGCGTGCCGCCCAGCTGAGGCTGGCAAGGGCGCGCAGATAAGGAGGAAATCATGAAACGTAAAATCATCAATCTGCGCCAGCAGTTGAAAAATGTGCTGGATCAGGCGCAGGCCGCGCTGGAAGCGGGAAATTCTGCCGAGTTTGACACGCAGATGGCGGAGGCAGATCGCCTGAATTCGGAAATCGATAATTACGAGCGCCTGCTGGCCGCGCGCGGAGATTTTGACGAGAATAATGCCCATATGATCAACCTGCATGATGTGCAGCAGGAACAGCGGCAGGACAATATGCGCCGTTCCCGTATCGATAACCTGCGCAACGAACGCGAGTATGTCACTGCATGGACAGAGGCGATTTGCACAGGCATCTCGACGAGACGGGCCGTGAGCATGGAGTCGATGGCACCTCTGGTCAATGTCCTGACCATTTCGGGAGGCGACCCGACAGGTTCAGATGGCGGGTTCCTGGCCCCGATCGACTTTGACAATATGCTGCACGAGGACGAGAAAGAGTATTTTGACTTGTCCACACTGTTTGCCGCCGAACGCGTGACCGCGATGTCTGGATGGCGTGCTGTTGCGACATCTGGCGCAAAGGCGCTTCCCAAGATCGGTGAAGCTTCGGAAATTGGAACGGATTCGCAGCCGGCATTTCGTAAGATTGAATACAGCGTGAACAAATACGGCGATCGCCTCCCGGTGTCCCAGGAACTGCTGAACGCAGAGCCGGGTGTCCTGATGGCATATATTTCCCGGTGGTTTGCTGTTCGGCATGTCATGACCAAAAACGACTTGCTGAAATCCCTGATGAACTCGTTGGTTGCGAAAGATCTTTCTGCGGGAGCAGAACTGTCCGGACTGAAAACCGCGCTGAACAAGGATTTGAATACGGCGCATTCGCGCGGTGCGAGCGTGCTGACAAATCAGTCGGGATACAATGCACTGGATCAGCTGACCGATGACAAGGGCCGTCCGCTGCTGGTGCCGAATCCGGCAGATCCGGATACCTACCGAATCAAGGGCAAGTCGATCTACTACATGGACGATGACCTGCTTCCGAACGATACCGGCAAGGCTCCGATCTATATCGGAAAGTTTTCCGCATTTGGCACGCTGTTTGAACGCAGCGGCATCGAAATCGCATCGACCGATGTTGGCGGCGATGCGTGGGTGAATGCCGCACCGGAAATCCGTGCCCTGTGCTATCTGGATGCGAAGAAGGTCGATGAAAAGGCCGTCGTAAAGAAGACGTATGTGGTAGCTGAATGATGGATGAACTGCTGGAGGTAAAAGCGTATCTGCGCATCGACGGATCAGGTGAGGATGACCTGTTGCAGTCGCTGATTGCCAGCGCAGAGGCGTATATGGCAAAATCCGGCGTGCCGGAACAGCCTGAAGACCCCACGTGGAAGCTGCTGCGGAATGTGCTGGTGCTGCACTTTTATGACCGCCGCGATTCCCCGGATATTCCGGCGGGTGCGCGAGGTCTGCTGCTCCAGCTGCGGAGCGGAGGCAGCGGATGAATGAAATTGCAAGTAAGCTGAATCGGCGGGTGACGATCAAGCGTCGGATGTTGTTCGATACGGACGGCGCAACCAGCGAATGCTGGGAGCCTGTATGCACAGTGTGGTGCGGCGTGAACTGTTCCAGCTTCCGGAGGTTCCTTTATGCCGATGCTGTGAATTACGAGAACACGACGCTGTTCACAATCCGCTATCGCACGGGGATTACGCCGGATATGCGTGTGTATTACAACGATACGCCGTATGCAATCGTTGGCATCGTTGATCCAAACGATGGACACCGGGAACTGCATATTACTGCAACTACGGATTTGGATGTGGGAGCATGAGTGCGGATATCAAGATTGAGGGCATCGAGGATTTAGTCGCACAGCTGAAAGCGATGCAGCCGAAGCCGAACGAGGTCAAAGCTATGCTTGAACTCGCAGCTGAGCCTATTCGTGCAGAAGCGGCGAACACTATTCCGCGGACAGCTTCCCCGCGGCAGGCGACAGTAAAAAACAGCTGGCGGACGGGTCAGCACCTTGCTGACAACGTTGTTGTTGATACGGCAAGTTCCTTTGTCGGCGTTACGTTTAACGGAGGCCTACAGAATGGACCATTTTTCTACGGAAAGTTTGGTGAATACGGCAGAGAACACGAAACGCCGCGCTATTGGCTGCAAACTGCCGCCGATGCAAAGGCATCGGATGCCGAAAATATACTTGAATCTGAATTAAAAAAGAAAGTGGGTGGTTAAGTGATTACATCCGCAGATGTTGTACGCGCGCTGCGCGGATGTGAAAGCGTTACGAGGTACCTGAAACCGGACAAAAACGGCAATCTGCCGATCTATCAGATTGTATCGGCGGATGAAAAAGCATACCCGCATATGGCCGTATTCGAGACGAAGCGAGATCCTTTGTTCCATTCAGACGACGCACCGGTTACGGATGAAGTCTGTTTCCGGATCAACCTGTATTCCTTGGAAAACAATCTGCATGAAATTTCGCGTGCAGTTCGGGCGTGTCTGGATGCCGCCGGATTTGACAATGTCACAATCGGCGCGGATGGTTGGTCTGTCTCGCTGGGATTGTATACAAAAACGGTATCCTGCTCCTGCTGGGAGCAGATGGAAGGAGTGGAGTAAATCATGAGTGCATCTACTGCTGAGCATACGCTGCGCCGTCAGAGCGTGCGCAAGTTGTATTTTGCAGAGATTATCAGCGAATCGGAATCCGGGACGGTGTATGATACGCCGTTTCCGTCGCCGTGGACGAATGCGGTGAAGGTTTCGCCGAGTACGGAGTCAGCCGAGGTTTATTCGGATGATGTACTCGCGGAGCGTGTTACTATGCCGGGTGATATCAGCATCGAAATCACAAAGGACAGTGATGCTCCGGAGGTACACGCCAAACTGCTGGGCCACACCTACGAGGACGGCGAGATGGTTAAAAGCAAAAACGACGTTGCTCCGTTTTTTGCGGTCATGTATATCACGGAATATTCTCCGGGCAAATATGAGCTGGAATGCCTGTACCGTGTCCAGTTCGAGCTGCCGGAAAAGGAGCGCAAAACCGCCGAGAAAACGCCGTCCTACGTGCAGCAGACCTACAAGGGTACGGCGTATCCGCGCATTGATAATGGCGCATGGGAGCGTACCAAGGACAGGAAAAAAGGCGAAGGCGGCACACTTGTGCCGCTGACGAAAGAAGACATTGACGCATGGTTTACAGCCGTGCCGGGTGGATCGGAGGCATCGTAAATGTACGACTTATCTGCAATCAAACCGAAGAAAGTGCCTGTTATGCTGAGCGATTGCAAACAGCGGCATCTGTTGTTTGATCTCAACGCGCTCGCTGAGCTGGAGGATGTCTATGGCGGACATGCTGATGCCCTGAAGGAAGTGCAGACTGGATCGTTCAGGGCGATCCGTGCAACCTTGTGGGCAGGCTTGCTGCATGAAGATCCGAATCTCACCATCAAGGATGTAGGCGCGATGATTGCGGTCGATGGCATGAGCATCATCTCCGATGCCATTGTCGACGCATTTAACATTGCCGTACCGACAGCGTCAGTGGCGGATCAGCCGCCGGATGTTTGCAGCAAGGATGCGCCGCAGGATTTTTAGCACAGCTGTGGAATGAATCAGAGCCGGAACACGCTGATGCAACCGCCCAGTCTTCCCCGGGAGGGTTGGACTGGGCGGTTTTGTACTATATCGGACGTGTTGTTCTGCGGCTGAGCGATCACGAATTCTGGCATTCGACGCTCCGTAAAATCATTGTGCTGACTGAACAGCACCTAAACTTTCTAAATGGAGGGGGCGGAGATGAATGGCAACGCTGAGCGATCTGATCGTCAAGTTATCGTTGGATAGTTCAAAATTCAGTCAAGGGTTGAGCGAAACAGTTCAGTCTCTGTCCAAGCTGCAAACGAAATTCAGGGATTCCAAAACCGGAATCGTAGATTTTGGAAAAGTTACGGAGTCCTTGAAAAACAACGCACAGTTGCTGACTGAAAAGTTCAAACTTCAGTCTGCCCGTTTGGAAAATCTGAAACAGAAGTATCAAGAGGCTTGCGACGCAGAGGGAGAAGATTCCGAGACGGCACAACGACTGGCGGTGCAGATCGGCACGCTGGAGCGTAACATGCAGACCCTGCAAGGGCGCATCGATGCGGTAAACAGCGATATCGAAACAAACAGCAATCGCCTGTACCAGGTCGGCACGAACATGCAGGGCGTGGGCGACAAGCTGCGCCAGCTTGGTTCAAAGGTCAGTGATGTAGGCAAGACATTGACCACCCATTTGACGGTTCCTCTGGTCGGTGTGGGAACGGCAGCGGTCAAAGTTACCGCTGATTTTGACAGCGCCATGTCGGAAGTTGCGGCAATCTCCGGAGCGACGGGCGATGAGCTCGACCAGCTTCGCGACAAAGCCCTTGAAATGGGATCGAAGACGCAATTCAGCGCTACCGAATCCGCAGAGGCTATGAAGTACATGGCCATGGCGGGCTGGGATACCCAGCAGATGATGGACGGACTGGCGGGCGTCATGAATGCAGCCGCGGCATCCGGAGAGGATTTGGGTACTGTTTCTGACATCCTGACAGATGGCCTGACAGCGTTTGGAATGGCGGCGAGTGAATCTGGCCGCATGGCAGATGTGCTGACAGCGGCGGCGACATCATCCAATACAACGATTGGGCTGTTGGGCGAGACTTTCAAATATACGGCTCCGGTCTGCGGTGCGTTGAAAATCAGTCTGGAGGACTGCGCACTCGCGACCGGTCTTATGGCCAACGCGGGCATCAAAGGTAGCCAGGCGGGCACTACGTTGCGGACGGGCTTGACAAATTTAATCAACCCATCCTCGTCTGTAGCAAAAGCCATGGAGCAATATGGTGTTGCGCTGCAAACGAATGCTGACGGATCGGCAAATCTGTCTGCAACTATGCAGGTGTTGCGCGACAAGCTCGGCGGCCTGTCTGAAACGGAACGTGCAGCTGCGCTGGCTGCAATATTTGGATCTGACGCGGTTTCCGGCTGGTCTGCGGTTGTGACTGCATCTGACGATGATTTCAACAGTTTGGCTGATGCAATTGCAAATTCTACCGGAAAAGCCGAAGAAATTGCAAACCTGAAACTGGACAATCTTTCCGGACAGCTGACTATTTTGAAATCAACAGTCGAAGGAATAGCTGTTCAAATTGGCGACATTCTGACACCGACTGTGTCTGGAATCGTTGACAAGCTGCAATCGTGCGCAACAGCATTTTCTGGTCTGGATGATAGCACCAAGAAAACTATTGTGACTATTGCAGGCGTTGCCGCAGCAGTCGGCCCGGTTATAGCGGTCATTGGTGTTGTGATCAGTACTATTGGCGGAACGGTTTCTGCCGTTGGCGGCGTCGTTGCGGCGGTCGGTGCAGGCACCGGCGTCCTCGCGGCGCTGGGAGGAGCATTCACTGCATTTGCTGGCCCGATTGCGATTGTTGTTGCAGCCGTTGCGGCCGCAGCGATTGCGATCGTGACGCATTGGGACGATATCAAGCAAAAAGCAGGGGAAATTAAGGATTCTGTAGCGGGTAAAATCGGTGAACTAGCAACAGTTGTATCCGAAAAATTTGGTGACATGGGAGATGCCGCTGGGCGAGTTAAAGATGCTATTTCTGAAAAGTTATCCGCAATAGGGGACACTGCGCAGGGTGCATTGGATACAGTTGCTGGTATTGTGCAGGTTGGTCTGATGGTCATAAGCGAAGTGATGAGCGCAGGAGCGCAGATCATCACATTACCATGGCAATTCCTCTGGCAGAATTTTGGCGCGCCGATTGCAGAATACCTTGCTCCGGCAGCAGAAGCTGTCAAAACAAAAATGACTGAGATTGAGGACGCTATCAGCGGGAAGTTGACAGAAGCTGCATCGGTAGCATCTGGGAAATGGTCAGAGATATCCACCACGGTCAGCACCAAGGCGGGAGAGGTGAAGGCTGCCATCAGCGGGAAGCTGTCAGAAGCGACCTCTGTCGCGTCTGGCAAGTGGTCATCAATGTCGTCGACTGCGTCGCAGTATGCAGGTTCCATCTATACAGCAGCAAGCACAAGGTTCGGACAGGTACAAAGTGCAGTGTCTTCAAAACTAAGTGCTGCGGCCACCACCGCCAGCACAAAATTCAATTCAATCAAAACGTCAGCTGCAACAGCACTGTCGTCCATGGCATCTACAGTTTCGTCAAAGTTGTCTTCGGTTGCAAGCTATTTTTCTACAAAGATGCAGGCAGCAAAAGATGCAGTGTCAAATGCAGTCAGCAAGATCAAGGACGCATTCAATTTCACATGGTCTTTGCCGAAAATAAAGCTTCCCCACTTCTCGATTACTGGTTCGTTCTCGCTGAATCCCCCGAGCGTACCCAAATTTTCTGTTACTTGGTATAAAAACGGCGCAGTATTTGCAAAACCCACGTTGTTTGACACTGCAAGCGGCGTGAAGGGCGTTGGAGAGGCTGGCGCAGAGGCTGTTCTGCCGTTGTCAACTCTCTGGCGGGAGCTCGATGATCGTCTGGCAGCTGCCCTTGCGCGTTTTTCGTCCAACGGGAACGGCATAGCGAACTCCGAACTGACGCAGCTGCTGGTAGCCATCAAGGATGCGGTTTCCGCTGGATTCGCAGAGGTAGTGTCCTGCCTGAAAGTGGAACGGACAGACGGCGGTCAGATTGTTTTGAAACTTATCATCGACGGCAAGGAGCTGGCAGCAGTTCTGACCCCATACGTCGATGAAAATCTCGATCACAGGAGAAATCTGGCAGGGAGGTATGTATAGTGGTTGGAAATTTCTCAATCAACGGTACCAGTGTGCGCTCTCTGGGCTTTTATGTCTCCCCTGAGAGCTGTATTTCATCCGCCGAACCAAACATACAGCAAACAGAAATTCCGAACAGCTCGGACGTATTTGATACGACAGAATACGGCGGGTTTGTGACCTATGGACGCGGCGAGATTGTTACCATCATCGAAGGTATCTTTTCTAAAGATCTTTGGCCACATAAACAGAGTGAGATTGCTCGGCTGTGCAATGGCAAGCTGTGCAAACTGATCTTTGACAATGACCCCGGTTATTATTACATAGCCAGAGGTAAAATTGACCCCACATTTTCCAAGTTGCATGTCGGCAGTATCAAAATCACTTGGAAATGTGATCCGTACAAGTACGAGCTGACTGACGGAACCGACGAGCAGGAATGGGACACTGTTGACCTGATCGACGGCGTTTTCCGCGAGTACGAGCCGACCGTTGTTTCGGGATCGGAGATATTTGAGATTGTCGCTCGGGACAAGCCGGTTGCGCTGGAAATCGAGATTATTGACGACGGCAGCGAGGATTGGCCTACAAGCCTTGGCGATATTTATGTGTCGCATGCGGAATCTGCCGACGCGACCAAGTGGTATGATCGCACAAACATCGGCCCGGTACCGGAATACACGGACGACAGCGGCGTGATCCATGTAAGTGTATTTCGCCCGCGCGTGACGCTTCCGGAGTTTTTGTTCGGTGCCGGTACGACGCATTATGTGAAAGTCGAGGGTAATTGCACAGTGCAGATGCATTATCGGGGAGGTGTGCTGTACTAATGCGCATGATTTATGTCAGCACGGCGCAACATCCGCCTGGCATCTACAAAATCGAGCTGTTGGATCTGCACGGCGAGAAAATCGGCGTGCTGCATTATCCGCACAGCCCGAACATGTTGATTGACCCGATACTTTCGCGCGGCGTCAACCGGGCAGGCACGCTGAAATTTAATATTTCGGTTGAGCACCCATACTACGAGTACATTGCTGACCGGCAGTGTTATTTGCGCGTGTGGAGGGATGGGAGGCTGATCTTTGAATGTCGGCCGATTCCACCGATCACCCGGGCAGACGGCATTAAATCCGTCACTTGCGAGGGCGCGCTGGCGTACCTAAACGACACGATCCAGTGGAGGAAGACCTATCATGATACATCGCCTGCGGAATACCTGCAGGATAAGATCGACTGGCACAATGCGCGCATCGGAGATGACGATCCGATGCGACAGTTTACGTCGGTCGACTGTACCGTCACCAACAGCACGGACAACGTCTATCGGCAGGACAACGACCTGCCGAACACCTTGACAAACATTCAGAAAAAACTGGTAGAACGGCTGGGTGGATATGTCGATGTCACGTATACCGTGATGACGGAAGAAGGCGGAAATGGAAACGTAGTATCGCAAACGGTAGAAAAAGGTCTGGAATATATTCCGGATCTGCCGAAGCTGGAGGGGCAGGAGGTGCGCGCAGGTGTCAACCTGCTGTCCTGCGAGACAGCGGCATCATCGGATGATTTTTACACGGTACTTATTCCTCAGGGCGCGACGCTGGAGGGGAGTGATTATCCGCTGGATATCCAATCGGTAAACGACAATCATACCTTTGTGGAATGTGCTGACGGTGTTGCGCAGTATGGCCGTATTTGGGCAGTGAAAACATGGCAGGACGTCACGGATGCTGCGAACCTGAAGGAAAAAGCGCAAGCCGACGTGGACAGCCAGCTTGACCGGCCGGAGTCAATTACCGTCAGCGCAGCTGACCTGTATTATTCCGGTGACAGTGATGCCCCGCTGGAATACGGCCACAAAATCTATGTAGCCGACAGTGCGGACGGCGTGTCCGGCTGGTTTGACTGCACGGACGAGGAAATCCATATTGCAGACCCCAGCCAGAACACATACACGCTTGGCTGCCGTCGATCCAGCATCACGCAGCTGGCCGGCGAATGGAGAGTGAAATATGGCAGTTAACATTACGCAAGAGGTCGAGAATATCCGCAATGCAACCTATGCACGGGATGTGCGGAATGCGATGGCGGACAGTCTGGCGAAGATGGCGGGCGTAGCTGGAGATGACGAGACCTTTGAACGCTATGTAACGGAAGCTACAAATCAGTATTTGCAAGAGCACCCGGATGCCGTTGCCCCGACAGATGAGCAGGTCAATGCCTGGCTGGATGCCAACGGTGTAACAACCGGCGCAACCGCCGAACAGGCGGAGCAGATCCAGCAGAACACACAGGACATCCGTTTATTTACAGAAGAACTTGAAAACAATATCAATTCACTCTCTCTGTGGGAAAGCGGACAGATCAATTCGGATGGAACGAACAATACAAACAACACCCGAATCCGCACGATCAGCTACATACCCGATAATGTCATTCGCGTCAAAGCGGACGATCAGACAAATGTCAGGGCACAGTTGTATGCCGCAGACGGTACATTTGTGAAGGTGTCCGATCTTGGATTTACACAGGATTTTTTGGTTGCAGATGTGCTGGCAGAAGATGCGCAGGCATCAAAAATCCGGTTGACTGCCAGACACGTAAAAACGACGACGGCGATTGACACAGATTATGCGGAACATATTAAGCTGCTTACTCTGACGGACACGGAACTGACTGCCGCCGGAAAGTCGGCAGACGCAGCGGCAACCGGTGCGGCGATTGCGGCACTGAAGGAAACAGACAGCGGCCAGCAGTCACGAATCTGTAGTATTGACCATATCCTGTCCCCGGTGTGGGAACAGGGTCACATCAAGACTGAGGATGGTACAGACGGTTTGCCGACTGCAAACAGTTTTGCCCTGCGTATCCGAACAGGCTTTCTGCCGGAAGATGTGCAGAAGATCACAACGTCCCGGCTGGGATGGCTGTATCTGTTCCGCTATGACAAAGACGGAAATTTTGTGGATTATATCGATTACGAGGCGTCAGCAGAGGTGACCGATTTCGACCACAGCCAATATTTATACCGTGCGATGCTGCGCGACGGCTTGGATTATGGCGCTGCGACGGATCTGTCCTACACGGCGTATGTCAAAATCGAAAATAAGATCAACCGACCGCTTGTGCGGTTTGAAATCGACTATACTATGCGCGATGTATCCGGCGATTTGTCTGGCGTGGATTTATCTGCCGACACCCTGTCGGAGAAAACGCTGGAGCAGGTGTACAGTCTGTTTGACGGGCTGGTTACAGCGTATCCCGACTATGTGACAAAATCAGATGCAGCGGGGCTGTGCAGTATGACATACCCCGATTATGCCAACGGCGTATCGGGCAGCAGCATCTATGCGGATACACCGGCATACAAGACATATCTGTACACCCTTTCAGAATCCAACGAATGCGCCGGAAATGATGGCACATGCAGAAAGGCGAAGCTGCTGATGATCTGCGGCGTGCATGGAAATGAATATGCCGCACCATACAATGCCTATCTGTTTGCAAAGCAGCTGTGCGACAGCGTTTTGACAGACGAAAATTTCTTCAAGCTGCGGGCGGCCTTTGATATCTATATCATCCCGTGTCTGAATGGCTATGGCATGTACCACGGACTGCGCGGCAATGCCAACGGGGTAAATATCAACAGAAATTTCCCTGTTGAGGACTGGAAGGTGCGGAGCGAAGATACGAAGGACACAGCAGCGAACAATTACAGTGGCCCATCTGCCGGAAGCGAATTTGAAACACAGCTAGTCATGAACATAACGGATTTGATTCAGCCGGATATGTGCATTGACCACCACAACTACAACAAGGAAAAATGGCAGTTCTATACAACGGTATGTGATTACCGATGGCTGGGGTTGATGTATCAGTCGTTGGTGGACTGTTCGTGCGCATTCAAAAAGAACTATCCGCAGTATTTCGGAACCGGATTTTCCCTTCTGGTAGATAAATCCGGCGCGGCGCCATCCAGCGTGTCGAAGGATAAGACGCTTTGTACGGCGTCCAAATGGTGGTTCGAAAGCGGAAGGACATTTGCTGCCACGGTAGAAGCAGCCGTGTCAATCAACTATACTGACGGCGTTTATACGGATTCCACCGTGGATTACTACGGAATGGATACGTTATCCGTCGCGGAATACACGCTGCGCAATGTGATCCTGCATGCGGGGCAGTACGTGTTGGACAACAGATAAGGGAGGTAACGATATGGACAACGTGGTAACTATGATAAAAACATACAGCGTGCAATAAGGAGGTAAACGTGGGAGACAAACACGATGGCTGCCCCTGCGAAGCGGTACAGCAGCTGATTGAGCTTGTTAATCAGCATGAAACCCGGTTGGACAAGCACGATGAGCGTCTTGAGAGAGGCAATGTTGATTTTGCTGTCATTTCAACCAAACTGAACATTATCATGGCTGTGCTGGCTGCTATCGGGGTAGCTGTAGTCGGTGCCGTGATCGGCAACATTATGTAGGAGGTATACATATGTTTGAGAAAATCAATGCCGTGGAATTGTGCGCAGTCGGTGCCCTGGGAGTTGGCCTGATTGCCGCAATCGTCTGTGGGCAGAATGATGCGGTTCTGGCGCTTGGCGGTGCGCTGGGCGGCTATGTCGGCGGCGTGTATAGCAAGGGGGTGGCTGATTGATGGGTATTAACTATTCCAAGTTCCACGAACAGACGGTTGATTCGTACCGGTATGTTGACTACGGCGGCAACAGCATTTACAAATCCGGCTGCGGCCCGGCATCATTGGCAAATGCGCTGATGGTATTGGGCATTGCTGATATCACGGTAAAGGATGCGTGCGAGTTTGCGGTATTCTGCGGCGCGCGCATCCGGGATGCCGGAACCAATATGTCCACGTTGCTGAAGCATGCTGCGGAGAAGTGGCCCATCACGTACCGCACGACCAGTAGCAACGCGGAGCTGGCGGCGCACCTGCGCGCCGGAGGCGTCGCGATTATGAATCAGGGCGATACATACAAGGTTTTTTCGAATGGTGGACATTATGTTGTGGCTGCCTCGATTGACAGCGCAGACCGTGTAACTGTAATCGACAGTTACTGGAACACGAAAAAGTACAAGACCTGGCCGGAGTATCATGCAAAGTCTGAAATTTTGTCCCGCTGCTTTGTGCGCACGCCGCTGTACTGGTGCGGTCGGGCTACGGTAGGACGCGATCCGTCTTATTATTTGATTTCCAAAAAGACGGAAAAGAAGCCTGTTGCGGCAAAGAAGGAGGATAATGAAATGGTTGAAAAGACAACGTTTGAAATCGGTGGAGAAAAATTCACGCTGGATGCCATCACGAAAAACGGCACGACCTATGTCTGCTTGAAACAGTACAACAATGTTCTCGGTCTTGACACCGGATACGACGTGGCAACGGATACCCGTGCAGTCGATTTTGACCAGCTGAATATTTCCGTTGACGGATCAAAGCATACGGTTCACGGCCTGATTGCAGGCAAGGGACATTCCTTCGCGTCGGTTCCGGAGCTGCTGAAGCTGACCGGCTGCGACGTCGGATGGGATGGTCAGAATAATTGCGTCACGGTGAAAACGCCGGAGATTACCGCGGAAGGCGGCACGATGGAAGCACACAAGTCCACAGATTGATTTACAGTGCGCATTGTGCGCAACATAAATTTACCGTTTACAAAAAATATAAATTTGGTATTATAACCGAAAAAGGAGGTAATAATACGAAAAACATCAATGTGAATGTACAGCGCCCACCGATTAACATCCCGTTAGGACGGCAGGGCGAAAATCGTGCTACCTGTGTTATATTTGATTGTACCGGTCTGGTGCAGCTGTATGGCGATGGTACGGCCGAACTGTTGCATGAACTGAAAGATGGAACAGTGTACCCTGTAGCAGTAACGCAGGACGGTGCATCTGTAAGCTGGACTGTATCTGCATCCGATACTGCAACTGTTGGCGCGGGTCGCGCGGAACTTCGCTGGTATGTAGGCGATACGCTGGCGAAATCGGCAAAATTCCGCACAAGCGTATCATCTGCGCTGGCTGATACATCTGTATCAACACCACCTGCTCCGCAGCAGTCGTGGGTCGATAAGGTACTGGCAGCGGCGCAGGAAATCAAAGATGGCGCAATTTCGGACGAAAAACTGGCAGCAGCTATTGCCGCATATCTGGAAGAACATCCGATTGATGCGGGACTGGATGAAGCTGAACTGGCGGCGTATCTGGTAGAAAACGGCTATCTGACGGATGCAGCATTGGCAGATGCAATCGCGCAGGCGTTGGCGGAGGCGAAGGCCTCCGGACAGTTTGACGGCGCACCGGGTAAGGATGGCGCGAATGGATCGCCGGGAGCAGATGGCGTGGACGGCGTGGGCATTGAATCCGTAGTTCAAACAACAACATCGACCGATGATGGCGGTACGAACATTGTTACCGTGACAAAAACGGACGGAAGCACAAGCACATTTGAGGTTCGTAACGGCAGTAAGGGAAGTGACGGCGCAGACGGCCAACCGGGCGCAGACGGCAAATCCGCCTATGCTTACGCCGTGGAGGGCGGCTACACCGGCACGGAGGCGGAGTTTGCCGCAAAGCTTGCGGCGGAGAAGTTCGCCAATCCCAACGCCCTGACATTTACCGGAGCCGTGACCGGCAGCTATGACGGGTCTGCCCCGGTCAGTGTGAAGATTCCCGAGGGCGGTTCTGGCGAAGCATGGGAACTGATCGACAGCGTTACATTATCGGAAGATGTCACGGCGGTTAATTTTGACTTTGACACACCCTATAAAAAGATTTTGTTTATGTGTCAGCCTAACGTTGGGGTAAGCGGGTGGAAACATTTATCCATAAATAAGGGATATTGGATTCCTTGCGCGAATGTTGCTATAAGTTCTACCTATGCGCTATTCATCGAGATTGGAGCATCCGAAAAACGGCGTTATCAAGCAAAAGACAACCGAGTATTTGCGAGGGTAAGAGCAACAGTAGAACAAATTTCTATGCCACAGAACGGCACATTAGATACCTATGATGGCAATTTGTGGGTAGATGTTGCAAGCGATTACTTCGGCAAAAAAAGCGCAGTGGAAATTAACAGCATTGCTATGGAAACGGGAGGAATGTGCGTGGCGGGTGCATATTTTGAAGTTTGGGGGGTTAAGGCATGAAGAATTTTGTAAACGGTCAATATGTCGAATTAACCCAATCCGAAACCGACGCTATGAAGGTCGAGCAGGCCCGGTGGGCGCAGATGGAAAAGTCCATCCCCATGACAGAATCCGAAGTCACCCGTGTGTTGATCGACCAGCAGATCAACAGCCTTGACGTGGACGATAACACCGCCCTGCGGATGGTGGACTACTACCCCGCATGGGAAGTTGGCACCGACTATGCCGCAGGGTTCAAGGTACAGCGTGGCGGCACCCTGTACAAGTGCCTGCAGGCCCACACATCGCAGGCAGACTGGTCTCCGGATGCGGCGCCGTCGCTGTGGGCGAAGGTGTTGATTCCGGATGAAACAGTCATCCCAGAATGGGAACAGCCGGACAGCACAAACCCGTATAGCAAGGGCGATACGGTGACGCACAACGGCAAGACGTGGGTCTCGGATGTTGATAACAATGTCTGGGAACCGGGCGTGTACGGCTGGACAGAAAAGGCATGACAAAAGGCGCAGGGCATCAGCTCTGCGCCTTATTTTTGTTGTCGGAGTGGAAACGCGCGATGGGAAAGAAAAGCCCCGCGGCCGGGTAGCTACGGGGCAGTTTTTGGTTTAAATGTTCGCAGTTTGTTCGTGGCAATAATATTATTGGGTTTAAAAGTTGAAAAAACCGCCATTTCATCGAGAAACAGCGGTTTTAAGTGGTACGCCCGGTGCGATTCGAACGCATGGCCTTCAGAGTCGGAGGGATGTATAGGGATAAGAACATTTTTCGGCTTGAGGATGGAACAGAAGTATAAGTCTAGTTGACGACATTTTGACGACACCTTTTGCGGCTTTATAGGCACCTTGAGTAGATTTTCTTAAATGCGTGCCCTAAACAATTAAGGATAAAAGTGCGAAAATAATTAAAAATCAATGCAAAATCAGATGTTTATTAGAAATTAAATTCCTATTTAATGTTGCGCAGGAATATTATAATTTCTATGGCATTCAAGAGGTCAGCGGTTCGATCCCGCTTATCTCCACCATATAAACCGTCTGTTTTGTATAAAACGGGCGGTTTTTGCTATTTTTCAGAGGCATGCTATCTAAGGAGGATTGATACAATGAAATCTATTTTAATCAAAGACACGACGCGTGAGGAGCGCATTCAGATTATCAATCAGTCGCTTGCCGTTTGTGGCAGCTCATGCGATTTCTGCAACGGATGTGACAATTTGGGCGGTGGTAGAATCGAAGCGATTTACCAGCCGTATATCGACGGAGAAAAGGAGATTTCTGAAATCAATGCGGAATATCGGGCCAATATGGTGAAAGGATAAGCATTTTTTCTGTGCACATATCCGGGATACTGGAGCAAAACAAAAATACAATCGAAAACAATACAGGCAAAACCGAAAATCATCGGTTTAATATGCAGATGGTATTCTGTTTTGGGCAACAGAAAAACAATATCAGATTTACATCATGAACACAAAGAAAAGACAGGGACAATATGGATTGTCCTGCCTTTTTTATGCCGCCGTTTCAGACGGTATCTGGCTGATGACCAGCTTGATAAATTGTGCACAGGAAAGTTTTTCAAAGCATTTGCCAAAGGATGGATTCCGCTGGCATATGGAATTCATAACGCCGGCAATACTGCGTGTAATTTCAGAAACAGCCACAAAAAAATGCCTGGCGGCGGCAGGATACAGCCATTTCTGGGGATATAGCAGGCGTGCGGGCTGGCACCATGCCAGATAGATGGCATAAGCTGTTTGCAGAATTTGCGCGTGGTTTTTCGCGGCGGCATCCAGATGATATAAAGTCAGATGAATAGCCGTTAAACGATCAAGTTCCCCCGAGTGATTCATTGTTCCTCGGCCTCTGTTGATGCGATTTCCTCCAGCTCGTCAATCAGTTGCAGAACCTCCGTATCGGACATCATGAGCATAAACATCACCAACGTATGTGCCGACATGCCGTATCGTCCATGCTCGATATCTACATATGATCGGGGAGATATTCGCAAATATTCCGACATGGTTTCCTGTGACAGCTTGTGTGTATGACGATACTGTTTCAGCTTTACTGCCATATGATTTCGGAATGTTTTCTTGTATGTCAGCATTCTATCAGGCTCCCCGTATTATGATATATGAGAACTGTATCAAAATATGGGGGGTTTTACCATGAAGTGTACTTCGGGATATAGGCGGGTGGTCGAATGATGTGTTTTTAAAGTATTGGTAGAAGACAGTTGCTTTCACAGCTCAGATACTGGAAAGTGAAAAAATAAAACGAGCGCTGGAAAATGAACTGCCCCCCCATTTGTTAGACAAGTATGGTATAATACTTGTACTAAGAAATGGGGTGTTTTTGATACTATAAAAGCGTAAGTGTAAGGCACCGACGGGTGTTTCACATTTGCGCTTATTCTTTTACAATAAGGGAGTAATTGGTCTGGCGTGGTGCTTTTTGGAGCGAAGCCTCCGACATAAAAACTGCCAGCCATCCCTTATTGTAAACATTCGATTAAGCAGGTTGAAACCGGAATGGGCTTTCGCGTAACGAACCAAACTGAATAGCAATAAGTGCAGATGGGATTACAATTACAGATTTCAATCAGGAGGGTTCAACATGACAAGCGTTGGCATTGATGTATCGAAGGTCAAAAGTACCGTCTGTATTCTCCGACCATACGGAGAAGTAATTGCTTCACCATATGAAGTACAGCACAGTGAGCCGGAGATCAAAGAGCTCATATCCCGAATCAAGGCTGTTGACGGAGAGGTTCAGATCGTAATGGAAGCCACCGGAGCTTATCATCTACCGTTGCTTTCCAGTTTCAAGGAAGCTGGCCTTTTTGTGAGCGTTGTCAATCCGTTGTCTATGAAGCGGTATGCTTCGACGGCCATTCGCAAGGGCAAAACCGATAAAATGGATGCCGTGAGAATTGCAAACTACGGGATTGACAATTGGTTTAAGCTGGTGGATTATATACTGCCGGATGAAATATACGCCCAGCTTAGAATTTTGGGGCGGCAATACGCCCACTATATTACGATTCGGATTGAAAGTAAACTGGCTTTGACTAATCTGTTGGACAGGACTATGCCCGGAATAAAGAGCTTACTCAGCTGAAAACGTTCGGAAGAGCCAACAAAGGACAAACTCAGTGATTTTGTAGCGGAATACTGGCATTTTGACAACATTACAAAGAAAAGTGAAGCTCAGTTCGTTCGGTGTTATTGTAACTGGGCCAAAAAGAAAGGATACCATGCAAGTGAATCCAAGGCAAAAGAAATTTACACCTTGGCTTGCAATGGTATCCCTACTTCGCCCTCCGGCGCCGCATCGACCAAAATGTTAACGCTGGAGGCTGTGAGAGTCCTAAAAGAAGTGAACAAGACTCTGGAAACTATTTTAGCACAAATGCAGGAGCTTGCAACTACTTTACCCGAATACAATACTGTTCGTGCTATGAATGGCGTTGGTGATGTTTTAGCGCCAAGGCTGATTGCCGAGATTGGCGATGTTCGACGCTTCCATAGCGGAAGCGCACTAATTGCCTTTGCCGGGATTGACTCGCCACCGTTTCAGTCAGGCAGCTTTACAGGGACACAGCGTAAAATCTCTAAACGAGGATCTTCACTGCTTCGTAAAACCGGATATGAAGTAATGAAATGCCTAAAGGCTGTGAAACCAACCGAGGACGCGGCTGTTTATCTGTATATGCTCAAAAAAGAAGCCGAGGGTAAACCTAAAAAGTGGCAAAGATTGCAGCCCTCAACAAGTTCCTGCGTATTTATTACGCCCGCGTGAGCGAGGTGTACGCAGCGGAATAATAATCCCAGCTTCATTAGGTCAGCGGATTCCCGGTGGCCCGCTTTGCTATACCTTTTTTCTCAATAATATTTTTCTCGTCTTGCTAAGATTTGTCCTTGACTTTTCTTAGCAGGTTTTTATGCCTAAAGGGATACCAAACAAGCGGTATACGCCAGAGCTCAAACGACGGGCAGTGGAAGCGGTTGTCAAGGAAGGGTTAAGCTATAAAGAAGCTGCCAGGATTTATGAAATTGACGGGCATAGCCGCATTCAAAGCTGGGAACGGATCTATCTGACAGAAGGACCTGAAGGTCTGGCTGTAGAGCGTCGTGGTCGTCACAGCACCGGCAGGCCAAAAAAGCTGCCTGAAGCTGTGGAGGAAAATCTGTTGTCAGAAGTCCAGCGGCTACATGCAGAGGTCGACTACCTAAAAAATCTGCAAGCCTTGGTTTTGGAAGACGAGCGACGCCAGCACAAAAAACGCAGGTAGTTCAGAAACTAAGGCAAAAACATTCCCTTGCTATCCTTCTCTCAATCGCTCAACTGTCCCGTTCAACTTTCTACTATCATCTGAAACAGATGAAGAAAGCAGACAAATATGCATCTGTTAAAGAAGAAATCACTGCAATTTACCACGAAAACAAAGGAAGATATGGCTATCGCCGCATTACAGCAGAGCTTCATAAGCGCAATTTTTCTCTGAATCACAAGACCGTCCAGCGCCTTATGCGAGAACTGGGCTTGGTTTGTCGTGTCAGAATGAAGAAATATCATTCTTATAAGGGTGAAGTCGGCAAAATTGCACCGAATCTGCTGAATCGGGACTTCCACGCTGAGAAGCCGAACCAGAAGTGGGTCACCGATGTAACAGAGTT
This sequence comes from Butyricicoccus porcorum, assembly GCF_051246315.1. Classification (NCBI taxonomy): domain Bacteria; kingdom Bacillati; phylum Bacillota; class Clostridia; order Eubacteriales; family Butyricicoccaceae; genus Butyricicoccus; species Butyricicoccus porcorum. The sequence goes on along the minus strand of NZ_CP178353.1, from coordinate 2,779,084 downwards.
CAGCTTATTCGGAGAGAAACTCTATCTGTCTCCAATTCTCGATTTGCACAGCAGAGATCTGGTCAGCTACACAATCTCAGATCGCCCGGTATTAGGCATGGTTACTTCCATGCTGGACAAGGCTTTTGAGAAAATTCCGGATGACACAGGCTTGATCCTTCATTCCGATCAGGGCTGGCAGTACCAGCACAAACAATATCAGCGGATGCTCAAGAAGAAGGGCGTCTATAGTGGCTCAGTTGTCAAGACAAAAATCTAAGATTTTTATAATGAACTGATATAGTGGACAAGTTACAAGGAACATGTGGAGAACAGTGGAGCACTCCCCAGATTCAATATATGCTAAGCTACATATGGCATCAACATTGCCGGATAGTAGCATTCAGCCGGTGTTTGGTAATCAAGTGCAGAATGGGCGCCGCTCAAAGTTGTAGATGTAGATATACTGTCCGATAGCAGCTCTTGCTTCCCTGATGTTGTTGTACTGTGTCAGATAGGCTTCCTCATACTTGAAGCTGCGGAACCAGCGTTCAATCATGATGTTGTCTGCCCAGCGACTTTTTCCATCCATACTCTGACGGATGCCGTTTTCCTTTACAAAGTCAATGTATTGCTGACTTGTAAACTGACAACCCTGATCTGAATTCAGGATTTGAGGTTTTGCCACTTTGAAAGCTTTTTTCAGGGCACTGATAACCATTCTGGTATCAAGTGTGTCATCCACTTCCCAGCCGACAATACAACGGCTATACCAGTCGATCACGGCTGTCAGATACAGAAATCCGCGCTTGATCGGGATATATGTAATATCAATAGACCATGCTTGATTTGGCTTGTCTATGACCGCATTACGAAGAAGATATGGACATACTTTCGCCTGCTGCATTCGCTTGGAAAGATTCATCTTTGGATAGATCGGGTAAATATCCATCTCATTCATGTAGCGTCTTGCCTTGCGGCGCCCAACCTGGTAACCACGGGCTTTTAACTGTGCAGACATTTGTCTTGCGCCCCAAGCGGGATTATCTGTATGGAGATGATCAATGATCTCTTTGCAGGCCAGTTCCTCATCTGAAATAGGGGCGCCCTTGTAATAAATGCTTGTACGGTTGATGTCAAGCAACCTGGCACCAACGGAAGCCGGAATTTCCTTAGTCGTCAAAAGGTTTTGGACTAAACTTACTCTCGTAGTCAGGTCCACAAATTTCTTCAGATTTTTTTTTGAGCCAGTCAACCTGCATGGTTAACTGACCAACCTTTTTGGCATACTCCGCTTTCTCTTTTCGCTCTTCGGCAAGCTTTTCTTTGAGGTTTTCCTCTCGCTTGTCGTCGAACACAACCGAAGCATTGTTCAGGAACTCCTTTTTCCAGTTACGGAGCAGATTTGATTGGATGCTATTTTCAGCTGCCAGGGTATTGAGATCTTTCTCACCCTTAAGCAGCTCAATTACAAGGTTTGATTTGAATTTGGCACTAAAACTTCTTCTCTGTCTGGACATGATAATGGCTCCTTTCTTACATACTGGTTTAAGTATATCAGATTCATTAAAATCTGTCCGAAAAAGTGTCTTAATTTATGAGACCATTATAGTTCGCCAGAGCATGAGCCGGAAAGGCAACTGTCTGGACAACGCAGTGATAGAGAATTTCTTTGGATTGCTCAAGAGCGAACTTCTATATTTACAGGAGTTTCAATCTATGGAACACTTCAAGCAGGAACTAATTGAATATCTGGATTACTACAACAACCGCAGGATTAAGGCAAGACGAAAGGGCTTACCGCCTGCAATTCACAGACAGCAAGCCCTTTCGGCTGCTTGAACAATTTGCCTTAGAAATATTTGGGGAGCGCTGTTGCGTTTGGCTCGTTTGGCTTATGATGCAAACAGTCCGAAGTACAGCAGGACGACGATACCCAGCACAATGCGGTACCAGCCGAACACTTTGAAATCGTGTTTGCGGATGTAATTCATCAGGAATCGGATACAGAACAGGGAAACGACAAAGGCCGTGACCATGCCGACAATCATGACACCGACCTGTGCGGCGGTGTAGTTCAGGCCATATTTGAGAACCTTCAGTCCGCTCGCACCCAGCATAACCGGAATAGCGAGGAAGAATGAAAATTCAGCGGCGACCGGACGCGCACAACCGAGGAAAACCGCACCGAGGATGGTCGAGCCAGAACGCGAGGTGCCCGGAATCAGGGACAGCGTCTGGAAGACGCCGATGAGCAGCGCCTTGCGGTAAGACAGCGATTCGAGCGAAGTCGTTGTCGGGGTGTGGTGTGTGCTTTCGAGGACGATAAACAGAATACCGTAAACAATCAGTGCAATTGCGATGACCAGCGGGCCATACAGCAGATCGTGAATCAGATCGTCAAACAGGATGCCGATGACGCCTGCCGGGATGCAGCCGATGATGACTTTTTTCCACAGTGTCCATGTACTTTTCTTTTCCGCCGGTGATTTTTTGGCGGAAAACGGATTGAGCTTGTCGAAGTACAGCACCAGTACGGCGAGAATAGAGCCGAACTGGATGACGACGAAGAACATGTCGGTAAATTCCTTCGGGAAGTCCAGCTGAAGGAATTCATCGAACAGCAGCATATGTCCGGTCGAGGAGACCGGCAGCCACTCGGTAATGCCCTGGACAATACCGAGAACAAATGATTTGATGAGTTCGATAAACATAATTGTCTCCTTTGTGTGTTCAAAAAAACGATTGGTATCAGTATACCGTATCTGTTTGCAAAAGTAAAGGCTGTGGCTTGCAGGATGGCAGAAAATATGGCATACTGATACACAGAAGCCGGAAAAGGAGGGAAACGGATGGATTTAAAGCACAGATTGCTACAGGAATCATTTGGCTATGCGTCGTTCCGTCCGGGACAGCAGAAGCTGATTGATGCGATGCTCGCGGGACGCGATGTGCTCGGTGTTATGCCGACCGGCGCGGGCAAATCCATCTGTTACCAGATTGCCGGCATGCTTTTGCCGGGCGTGACACTGGTGGTTTCTCCACTGATTTCTTTGATGCAGGATCAGGTTGCGGCACTGCGCCGGGTCGGGCTTTCCGCCTGCCTGCTCAACAGCGCACAGACACCGGAGGAGCGCAGGCTGGCAATCCGGCAGGCTGCCATGGGGCGCTGCAAGCTGATTTATGTCGCACCGGAACGGCTGATGCAGCCGGATTTTGCCCAGCTGGTAAACCACCTGCCCATCGGCATGGTTACGGTAGATGAAGCGCACTGTATTTCGCAGTGGGGACATGATTTTCGTCCGAGCTATCGGAAGATACCGGAGTTTATCCGAAGCCTGCCCAGACGGCCGGTCATTTCCGCCTTTACCGCAACGGCGACAGCGCAGGTGCGTGAGGATATTGCGCAGGCACTGGGGCTGCATGCACCGGAACGGCTGGTGACCAGCTTTGACCGTCCGAACCTGCATTATGAGGTGCGGCGTGTTTATGACCGTGAAGCACAAATGGTACGGTTTATTGCGGAACAGGACGGTTCATCGGGGATTGTCTACTGCCTGACGCGCAAAAAGACGGAGGAGATGGCACGTTATCTGTGTGATAACGGCATTCGGGCGGCGGCATATCACGCAGGTATGGAGCCGATGGCACGGCGGGCAGTACAACAGAATTTTGTCGGTGGCAGCATTCCTGTCATCGTCGCAACCAATGCGTTTGGCATGGGCATTGATAAGCCGGATGTGCGCTTTGTGGTGCATTATGGCATGCCGCGCGACATCGAGAGCTATTATCAGGAGGCGGGACGCGCCGGGCGGGATGGCGCATCGGCACGCTGCCTGCTGCTGTTCGACGAGTCGGACATTGCATTGCATGAATATTTGATTGGGCTCGATCCGGAGAACCCCGCATTGACCGACGAGGAGGTCGAATGGCTCAAAAAGCGCAGACTGGAACGACTGTCCCAGATGAAACGATACGTGTTTACAGATCAGTGCCTGCGGCAGCATATCCTGCGGTATTTTGGACAGGAGGCACCGGACTTTTGTGGGCAGTGCGGCAACTGTGAGGCCTCCAGCATTGAAAAGGATGTCACGATAGACGCACAGAAAATCCTGTCGTGCGTCTACCGCACAAAGGAGCAGTGCGGCGCAGACATGCTTTGCCGTATTTTGCGCGGTTGTGCGGATGTGGATATCTGCGCGGCCGGGTATGATGCGCTGTCTACCTATGGCATTCTGCGCGATGCTGAGCCGGAGGACATTGCAGCGGTCATCAGTCACCTCATCAGCCGCGGATATTTGATACGGCAGGAAAATCCCCATATTCGCCTGCGGCTGAGTGCGGGGCCAAAAAATGTGCTGTTTCACGGCGAAAAAGTGAGGATGCGCGTGCGTGTCTCGCAGAAGGAGGCGCGGCTGGCGCGTGCATCCAGCCAGTCTGAGCGGCCTGAGCTGTCACGCGAGCTGCGCAAATACCGGCAGAAATCAGCGGCACGGCATGGCATTCCACCGCACAGTGTCTTTTCCGACCGGACACTGGAGGCACTGGTGCACGCATTGCCGCAGACAGAGGATGAGGTGCAGGCGGTTGCAGGTGCAGACGGCAGGGCAAAAAAAGAGTCGAAAGCAATCCTGCGTGTCATTCAAAAATATTGTTCTGTATATTTTTCAGAAAAAGAATGAAATCTTTGGATCGTTGTGGTATACTAACAGAGAAGATTTCAGATAATGCGGGGTGAATAACCATGAACAGAGGTCTGAGTATTGCGACCCTTTCCCTTGGCGCATTGATTACTATGCTGGGAACAGCAATTGTAGCAGTCAGCGTGGCAAGCATGGGCCATTCGAAGATGGAATTTTAATCAAATACGAAATAAATGCAGCAATGGAGCGGATGCGATAGGTATCCGTTCTATTTTTTTGCTATTTTGGAGGAAATAACTATGAATCGACCAGCAATTATTGGCATTGTACCGCTCTATGACAAGCAGCGCAAAAGTCTTTGGATGGTTCCCGGCTATATGGAGGGAATTGTGCAGGCGGGCGGTCTGCCTGTTATTTTTCCACTGACATGCGACAGAGAGAAGCTGGAGCAGCTGCTCGACCGTGTGGACGGTGTGCTGTTTACCGGAGGTCAGGATGTGGATCCTGCGCGCTATGGACAGCAGATGCAGGACAGTTGTGGAGAAATCTGCCGCAAACGTGACGAGATGGAATGGGAGCTGCTGCGCCTGTGCCGCGTGCGCCGCAAACCTGCTTATGGTATCTGTCGCGGCATTCAGCTGTTCAATGCCGCACTGGGCGGCACACTGTATCAGCATATTCCGGACGAGCTTCCGAGCGAGGTGGAGCACCATATGACTCCGCCGTATGACCGCGCGGTGCATCCGGTTACGGTCGATGAGGACAGCATGCTGTATCGGATTCTCGGCAAATCCAGCCTGCGCGTTAACAGCTATCATCATCAGGGTGTACGCGACCTGTCCCCGGTGCTGACGGCCTGCGCATGGGCACCGGATGGGCTGGTAGAAGCCGTAGAGGACAGAAAGCAGCCGTTTTTCCTTGCAACTCAGTGGCACCCGGAATTTTCGTGGGAAAAGGATGCGAGCAGCCGTCGGATTTTTCAGGCATTTGTTGATGCCTGCCGCCAGACCGCAAGAAAGTCGTTGGGTTATTCGACTGTTTGTGATATACTATAATTATTACAGACAGTGGAGGGAAGGATATGAAAATTCAGCGCATTCGGCTGATTTATTTCAGTGCGACGGGCACGACACAGAAGGTGCTGCGCTGTATGGGCGAAACACTGGCACAGGAGCTGGGGGCTGCGGTGCAGGAGGACGATTTTACGCTTCCGGCGGCGCGGGAGCAGACGGTAGCATGTATGCCGGATGAACTCGCGCTGGTCGGCACGCCGGTATATGCCGGGCGCGTGCCGAATGTGTTGCTGCCCTATCTGAAGGGACAGCTCACGGGCAGCGGAGCACCCGCCGTTCCGATTGTACTGTTCGGCAACCGGAATTATGACGATGCGCTGATTGAGCTGCGCGATTTGCTGGAGGCAGCCGGTTTCCGTACAGTGGGTGGCGCGGCCTTTGTCGGAGAGCATTCGTTCTCGGATATACTGGCGGCGGGGCGCCCGGATGCGGCGGATTTGAAGCGCGCAGAGGAATTTGCACACGCGCTTGCGCATAAAGTGCGGACACTGGAATGTGTGCCGGAGCAGCCGGTTCCTGTGAACGGACAGACTCCGATCCGACCGTATTACACGCCGCGCGACCGGCAGGGCAATCCGGTCAATATTCTCAAGGTAAAGCCAAAGGTGAATGACCGGTGTGATGCCTGCGGCCTGTGCACGGAGGTTTGCCCGATGGGTTCCATTGACCGCACAGATGTGCGAAAGTATACCGGAATCTGCATTAAATGCGGCGCGTGCATCAAAAAATGTCCGCAGCAGGCACGGTACTATGATGACGCCGGTTATCTGTACCACCAGCATGAGCTGGAGGAGGGGTATACCCGCCGGGCAGAGATCGAACTGTTTTTATAAAATCGGATATAGCATGACAATCCCCGGCAAACAGCGCCGGGGATTGCTTTTTCTTTGAGACTTTACATACATTTTACGTTGGGGTCGGTGGGAATCTGCTATAATAAGAAATGAGATTAAGATTTTTTCAAAGACGGAGGAAACTATGGACAATCTGTCGATTTACGTGGTAGAGGACGACGAGAGCATCCGCACGATGGTAGTATATGCGCTGAACGGAAGCGGTTATGTGGCGAGAGGGTTCTCAGACAGCCGGGCTTTTTTTCAGGCAGTAGATGAAAAAGCCCCCAATCTCGTGCTGCTGGACATCATGTTGCCAGGTGAGGATGGGCTTTCCATCCTGAAGCGCCTGCGCAGCACGCCAAAGACAGCACGCATTCCCGCCATTATGCTGACGGCGAAATCTACGGAAATGGATAAGGTGCGCGGGCTGGATATGGGTGCAGACGACTATGTGGCAAAGCCGTTCGGCATTCTGGAGCTGCTGTCGCGCATTCGCGCCGTGGCGCGCCGCACGGTGGAATCCGGCAGACAGACTGCGGAAGAGGGAAACGGTATCTTTGAATACCAGAATATCCGTGTCGATGAAGCGAGCCATATCGTCACAGTGGATGGCGCGGAGGTCATGCTGACGCGCAAGGAATTCAAACTGCTGTGCGACCTCATGCGCAATCAGGGGCGTGTGCTGACGCGCGACCAGATTATGGAACAGGTATGGGGCTTTGATTATGGCGGCGCAACGCGCACAGTAGACATTCATATCAATACATTGCGGAAAAAGCTGGGCGATGACGGCACGATGATTCAGACCGTGCGCGGCGTAGGCTATAAGATCGGAAAATGAGTAACAATAAACAGCAATTTAATACACAGATGAAAAAACGTATTTACTGGGTACTGCTGCTGCTCAGTGCGGTTGGCGTTGTCAGTGCCTGCATCCTGACACTGACAGTTGCCATGCAGTATTCCATGCGGCAGGCAGAGCAGATGATCTGCGATCTGACGGATACCATCAGCGAGTCATATTCCTACATGACACAGGATGAGTATACGAAGATGCTCGCACATCTGCCGGATAATACACGTGCCACGCTCATCACACAGGACGGCACAGTGCTTTATGATTCCGATGCGGCTGCATCGGAGATGGAAAATCACCTCGGCCGCCCGGAAATTCAGCAGGCAATGCAGGATGGCAAGGGCGAGGATATCCGGCAATCCGCCACAATGAATACATCCACGTATTATTATGCAGTCAGTCTGCCGGATGGCTGTGTCCTGCGCCTGTCGCGCAGCTATGCCAGCATCCGCAGTATGGTTTTGAATACCATTCCGGGCATTGCCGTGATTTTGATTGTGCTGTTCGGACTGGCGCTCTTCCTGTCGCGCGGGCTGACAAAGTGGATGATCCGCCCGGTCGAGCGGGCGGCACGCGCATTGGATCACGACGAGGAGAGCGGCGCGACCTATGATGAACTGACGCCGTTTGTCTCGCACATCCGGGCGCAGGATCAGCAGATCAATGACCAGAAAGCAACACTGGAGCAGGAGCGTGAAACACTCGGCATCATCACGAACAGTATGCGCGAGGGTCTGCTGTTGATATCGAAGGATAAAAATGTCGTATCCATCAATCCGAGTGCCATTCATATGCTGACCGGCCGGAAGGCAGATGTATATGAATTCCAGGGACACAATTACCTGATTGTCAACCGTACACGCGAGATGCACGAATGTGTCACTGCGGCGCTGGAAGGAAACAGCCGCGATGCGGTATTCTCGATGTACGGGAAAATTTATCACGTCTATGCCAGCCCGATGATCCGGCTGGCGGAGGTGCAGGGCGTTGTTGTCATTGTACTGGACGAGACCCAGCAGCGTCTTGCCGAACGCAGCCGCCGGGAATTTTCCGCAAATGTCTCACATGAGCTGAAAACACCGCTGACTTCGATTTCCGGCTATGCCGAGATGATGGAAAATGGCATGGTTTCCAGCATGGATGATATCCGCACGTTTTCCGGCAGCATCCACAAGGAGGCGCTGCGGTTAATTGCATTGATTGAAGATATCATCCGCCTGTCGCGCATTGAGGAATCGCCCAGACAGGCAGATGAAATGGAATCGGTTGATCTGAACGAGCTGTGTGCGGCCGTTTTGGAATCTCTCGATCCGGTCGCGAAGAAAGCGAAGGTATGCCTGCATCTGGACGGCTCTGTGCCGCCAATTTCCGGCGCAGAGGCCATGCTCAGTGAAATGGTGTATAACCTGTGCGAGAATGCCATCAAATATAACCGCCCGGACGGCGATGTTTGGGTTACGCTCACCGATGATGACGGCGAGATCGAGCTGAAGGTGAAAGACACTGGCATCGGCATTCCGGAGGAGTCGCAAGTGCGTGTTTTTGAGCGCTTTTACCGCGTGGATAAAAGCCGTTCCAAGCAAATCGGCGGCACAGGCCTCGGTCTCTCCATCGTCAAGCATGTGGTGGAATACCACCTCGGACGTGTAGAGCTGGACAGCACATTGGGAGTCGGAACAGAAATCCGTGTCTGGCTGCCTAAATAACAGATGACAGCAAAAGAAAAGAGCGAACAGTTTTCCTGCGACAGGGAATCGTTCCCTCCTGTCCCGTCCCGGTATTGGTCTGCCGGGGCGGGATTTTTTGTTGAAATTCGTGAGGGGATATGCTATCCTGTCGAACAGGAAAACTTTGTTTTTCAGCGCGTCGTCCTGCCCTGCGGTAGGCGGTTATTCCCACCGAACCTTTACAGAGGGGAGGTGGTGCGAAATGGTTACTTATGAAGGGTTATTTCTTCTTCTGACGTTTCTTGTCGCATTTGCCGATCTGATTATTCAGATATGCAAAAGAAAATGACCGCCATCCTTCCAAAGACATGCGGTCAAATTCTTTTGACAATGTTTAGGGGATAACCGTCTACAGGCGGCGCGCCCTTTTTCTATCTTTAGTATACCCGTTTCGCGCGCGCTTGTCAATTCCTCCCGGCTTCGATTTCCTCCGGCGGGATGCTGCGTGCAAGGCTGTGGTTTTTATAGGTGCTGTCATTCGTAACCTCACGAAGAACAATCAGATAGGGTGGAAAGATAACATGCTGTTCCGGGGTGTTCAGCTGAACCTCGAGAATTGCCTGATGCTTCCAGAATGGGTACACATCAATTTCAAAGTATAGGTTGTTTTCTGTCAGGCAGTAGCGGTTTTTGCGGATCTGCCGCAGAGAGGTATCTGCATCCATGAGCAGGCTCAGATATTCATCCTTGGTAATGCGCTGCTCTGTTTCAATGCGCTTGCCGTTTGCGACGGTCTTCTTGGCTGTTTTGATGTAGATATAGCTGCCATCCCGTCCGCGCTGGCGGATGCGTAGCTCTACATTACTGTCACTGCTGATGAGATAAGTCTGGATGATTTCTACCTTTTTGCAGTTCGGCATGCGTTCCAGATGTTCGAGGTCAGGCATGCGAATGAGAAATTTGCTCTCGATTTCATATGGGTCGGGTTCGCCCAGAAACTGTGTGATTTCATTGACCAGCCGTTTCATTTTGGTGTTAAAATCGGTGGAATTGTCGATAACACGCAGGTATGGATGCCCCGTCCAGCAGGAAATCAGCTTTTGATCCATCGCAATAGCCTGTTCCGGCGTTTCGGTGCGCGCCTGATTGTTGGCGAGCGTATAGAATTTGGTTGCGCCCTGTGCCGCCGTAACGAGATGAAACACTGCATCATAGTTGTCGCGGAACGAGATCTCGCTGCCGCCCAGCTCACGGCACAGAGATTGGAACTCCTCATCAGTCATATAGGCTTTGTTGTCCAGAATGCCGCGGTCAGCGACAATCAGGATTTTTTCGTCATCCATGTTGCGCGCTGCCATTTCAAACACGCGTTCCTTCTGGATTTGCAGCGAAACCAGCGCCTTCTGGAATTCATAGTTTGAGCTGACCGTCCACGGCGCGACACCGCCCAAAATCAGTTCGGACGCGGTTTCCGGAATGAACAGCACCTTATAGCCGCGTTTGGACAGGTTGCTTTCAATCCAGGTCATGGCGGTGGATTTGCCGCCGCACGGGCCGCCGGTGATAACGATTTTCGTGATAGATTTCATATGAGGATATCCCTCCCGTGGTGCAGGTTTCCATACGTTCAGTATAGCGATTCCGGCAGAAGAAGTCAACGCGGGCAAAGAAAATCCACTGCACGCAGGCAGTGGATTGAAGACAATGTGCAGGCTACAGTTGGAGCTGGTCGAGGGCATTTTGCAGTGTTTCAGCCGAGCGGTGCAGCTGCTGCATTTCGTCGGGACTGAGCGGGATATCCAGAACGGTTTCGACGCCGCCGCGTCCGACAACGCATGGCAGACCGATGCAGACCTTGCCGAGCCCGTAATGCCCTTCGGCATAACAGGAGATGGGGAGTACGCTGTGCTCGCCGCGCATGATGCAGGTGGCAATGCGCAGCACGGACATGGCAATGCCGTAGTAGGTTGCACCCTTGCCCTCGATAATTTCATAGGCGGCATGGCGCACGGACTCGAACAGACCGGAAAAATCATCTGAAAGTCCGCGCCCGATGCAGTAATCGTCCAGATCAATGCCGGAAATATTCGCACTCGACCATACGGCAAGCTCACTGTCGCCGTGCTCACCGATGACGAAAGCGTGTACATTTCTGCCATCTACGCCGAGCTTTTGACCGAGCAGAAATTTCAGGCGGGCGGTATCCAGCACGGTGCCTGTGCCGATGACGCGTTCAGAGGGAAAGCCGGAGATACGCAGTGCAATGCCGGTCAGCAGATCAACCGGATTGGAGACAATCAGGAGGATCGCATCCGGACAGACGCGCGTGATCTCTGTGATGATCGAGCGCATGACAGCGGCGTTGCGTGTCAGCAGGTCAAGACGGCTCTCGCCGGGCCGCTGTCCGACGCCCGCAGCGATGATGACCATGGCGGCGTCCTTCAGGTCATCATAATCGCCGTCCATGACGCGGCACGGTTGAGAAAATGAAACACCGTGGCTGATATCCATCGCCTCGCCATGTGCACGCTTCTGGTTCATATCAATGAGGACAAGCTCGGAGAACAGGCCGTGTGTGGCGAGTGTATAGGCTGCCGCTGCCCCCACGCTGCCGCAGCCGATGATGCCACATTTTCGGGAATTTGTCAAAATTCACACTTCCTTCATAAAAAATTGATGCATATGTGTTTTCATAGTTTTTCCAATGTGGTATGATGTATGCATGGGTTTTGTGCGTGAATATAGCGAAAAAACCCAATTGATGAAATTTTCAGAAGAGAGTTGATCTGCACACAATGAAACGAAGAATGGTTTATCCTGATGTCCTGCGTGCGCTCAGCTGTATCGCGGTCGTTTTCCTCAGTGTATCCATGGCGGCGGGCAGCACGGCGCTGAGTGGATTGCTGACATGGGCGGTTCCGCTGTTTGTTATGCTCAGCGGTATGTTTTTCCTCGACGGCAGCTGGTACATCAGTCCGCGTGATATGGCGCGGAAATATGCCATGCGGCTGCTGGCTTCGTACATCGTCTGGTTTGTTGTCGCGGCGGTCGTCAATCAGGCCACCGGCGGCGTGCTCCAAGGCATTTTGAGCGGACAGGGACTGTATTTGAACTTCCTGTTTGTCATGATTATCCTGTATGCCATTTCCCCGGTTCTGCGCGTATTTACACGCGCGGCACAGCCGAAGGAATTACAGTTTGTCGTTATCTTTGGCTATCTGATTGGATGTGTGTACCCGTTTTTCCAGATCCTGCTGGGCACGACCCATCTGGCAGATTACGCAATGCTGGGCTTTGGCCTGATCGCTGTGTTTGTCACAGGCTGGTATTTGCGCAGCGCGATGTTCACGCGCAGGCAGCTGCGCGTCATTTACTTGCTCGGTGGCATCTGTCTGCTGCTGACGTTGCGCGGCTTCTGGTTTGGCTCGACGGCGTTCACCACCGATCCGGCAATGATGATTGTTTCGCCTGACGCGGTGCTCATCGCCATGGCGCTGTTCCTGGTTGTCAAGAATACGCTGTCCGGTATGCGCCTGTCGCGCAGGGTGTTGCGCCCGATTGCAGCGCTGTCTCAGCTCAGCTTTGGCATTTACCTGATTCATCCGATTCTGATGGCAGTTCTCTGCTATATGCTCAACCGCGCAGGCGTTGTCCTTCCGGCAGGCGTGTTCATTCCGGTCGCGGCAATCGGCCTTCTGATTGTGTCAGGTGCGCTGGCGTATCTCATCCGGAAAATTCCGAAAATCGGAAAATATCTCGCATAATACAGGCGGTTCGGCGTATGCCGAACCGTCATTTTTTGTTTCAGGTAACGCCTGAATGAAAAGAAAAATGGATCATTTGAGACTTGCATATCCGTATTGACTGTGATAGAATGCATTGAAAAGAAAAAATGTGGAGATACCGGAGCTTTTCCGGTAAAAAAGATGTGTATGAATTATTCAGATTATTTCATTTTGATGATGGAAATCCTGGGAACGGTATCTTTCGCGTCTTCCGGTGCTATGCTGGCGATCCAGCGGCGGATGGATGTCTTTGGTGTGACAATACTGGGAGTAACGACAGCAGTTGGCGGAGGGGTTATCCGGGATCTGATTCTCGGAATAACTCCTCCTTCTATGTTTCGTGATTTCAAGTATGCCCTCATGGCAATCGTGACTTCTCTCGTGATTTTTACATTGATGTGCCTGCGCAGACAGCTTTTCTCCGGGAACTTTCTGATCTGGTACGATAAGGTGATGAACCTTTTTGACACGGTGGGACTCGGTGTTTTCACGGTTGTGGGCATGAACACGGCCGTTCAGACAGGCTATGGCGACAACTATTTTCTTCTGTGCTTCGTAGGCGTCGTGACCGGCGTGGGAGGCGGCATGATGCGTGATATCATGACCGGAACAATGCCATATATTTTTGTGAAGCATATCTATGCTGTAGCTTCTCTGGCAGGTGCACTGGTATTTGTGCTGTTTTATCGGCATGTCCCGGAAATTGTCGGGATGCTCCTGGGAGCCGGAACGGTCATTGCCATCCGAATTCTGGCAGCACATTACCGATGGAACCTGCCGCGGGTGTCATAACTGTCTGGTTGTTTTGCTTTGCAAGCATGCAGGAATATGATATACTAAATATATCTGCAACAGCAAACAATGGGAGGAAATTGTATGGATTTACAGACACGCATTCCGATTTGCAACGGGACATCCATCCCGTGCGTCGGCTTTGGTACATGGAAGACGCCCAACGATGAGGCGGCTGCATCGGTCGCAGAAGCCTTGCGCGTGGGTTATCGCCACATCGATACAGCGACAGCTTACGGAAATGAAGCAGGTGTGGGCAAGGCGATTGCGGAGTCCGGCATTCCGCGTGAGGAAATCTTCCTCACCAGTAAGCTGTGGAACCCACATCAGGGCTACCAGAGCACGCTGGACGCATTTGAACGCTCGCTGGAAAAGTTACAGACCGATTATCTCGACCTGTATCTGATTCACTGGCCGCATGACCGCAAGTATTTCGACAATTGGGAAGAGAAAAACATCGAGACCTGGCGCGCATTTGAGAAGCTGTATCACGATGGTCGCATCAAGGCAATTGGCGTCAGCAATTTCCGTCCGCGTCATCTGGAGAATCTGTTCAACAATTGTGAGATTAAGCCGATGGTTGACCAGATTGAAATTCATCCGGGCATGGCACAGGACGATATGCTTGCCTACTGCCGTGAACACGACATGGTCGTGGAGGGTTGGAGCCCGATGGCAACCGGACGCATTTTCTCCGTCCCGGAGGTACAGGAGCTGGCGGCGAAATATAACCGTACCGTCGCACAGGTTGTCCTGCGCTGGCATGTCCAGCGCGGCGTTATCCCGCTGCCGAAATCCGTCACGCCGTCACGCATTGCGGAAAACAGCAGGATTTTTGATTTTGAACTGGAGCCGCAGGACATGGCGCGGATCAGTGCACTGACGGATTGCGGCTGGTCTGGCCTGAATCCGGACAATCTGGTGTATTGAGCACCGCAAGAATCTGTAAACAGGACGGGTTGCCCACCTTTTTCCATTGGGAAGAGGTGGGCATTTTGCCTATAAAAGGCAGTTCAAAACATGGAAACATGGTATCAATGCGGATTGATTCTTTTACTGCAAGGGAATATACTGGGTGAGGTTTTACAGATTACGGGAAAACGAGGGAAATTTATTATGACACAGGTTATCAGGCGCCGCGTTTGCCCGCATGCACTGTCACAGAGACTGTTCCTGCTGTGCGCTGCGACGTATATTATCGGATTGTTTGGACGCCTCAGTTATTCAGCCGTCATGGTTGATCTGATTTCATCCGGCAGCATGGACAAGACGCAGGCGGGATTGGTCGGTACGGCACTGTTTATTGTGTACGGTGTCTGCCAGATTTTCAGCGGCCTGATCGGCGACCACATCAGCCCGAAAAAGCTGGTGTTTACCGGCGTGCTCGGTTCGGCTGTCATCAATCTGGGCATGGGGCTGACGGGAACCTATGGTGTAATGGTTGTACTGTGGTCGCTCAATGGCGTGTTCCAGTCGCTCATCTGGTCTCCGGTTGCGCGCATCTTTGCGGAACAGCTGCCGCCAGACCAGCGCAAACGCGCGTGCAGCAATGCGGCGGCAACCTATCCGCTGGCGACAGTGCTGACCTATCTGCTTGCTTCGGTCATGCTTGCATTTTTGGGCTGGCGCAGTGTGTTTTTGATTTCCGGTATTGTCATGGTGGCTGCTGCTGCATTCTGGTTTGTGCGCATGAGTTGGTTTGAGCGCACGATTGCAGAGCACGGTGAAATGGAAACCATTGAGCTGCATCATCAGGCGAACAGCAAGCAGAAGGACGGACTGATTCATCTGATGATTGTGTCGGGCATTCTGCTCGCTTCCATCTCTTCCATGACGCACGGCATGCTGCGTGACGGCATTCAGACCTGGCTGCCGTCGCTGATGACGGAGAACTTCCACTTCGGCACCTCGGCTTCGGTCGCGCTGGATATCATTCTTCCGCTGGTCAATATTTCGGGCGTCTTTATCACCAAGGCAATTGCGAAAAATCATATTAAAAATGAGCTGAAGGGTTCAGCGGGATTCTTTGCCGTCACGATTGTGGCGCTGTCGCTGCTCGGGTTTGTGTGTGACAGCAGTGCAGTCGCATCGCTGCTGCTGCTGACCGTTGCAAGCACCTGCATGGTTGGCGCGAACATCATGCTAGTCAATCTGATGCCGATTCATTTCGGTGCAATTGGACGTGCGTCCTCAGTCACTGGCATTCTCAACTGTGCGGCTTATGTCGGCTCGGCACTGTCCAGCTTCGGTATTGGTGCCGTTGCGGACAGCTTTGGCTGGACGTCCGCCATCTGGGTCTGGGTTGCATTTTCTCTGCTCGCGCTGCTCGCGGCACTGAGCGGCTCCGGCAGATGGGGACGTTATGCGCGCTCCATTGGCTAAAAGAAACAGGCGTATCCAAATTTGGATACGCCTGTTTGCGTCTAAGGGGATTATTTCCGTTCGACACGGCGGTCAACGTGGTCGACAATATAGGCAATAGCCTGGTCTCCGGAGATATTACATGCAGTACCGAAGCTGTCCTGCGAGAAATGCAGCGAGATAATCAGCTGTTGCATCGGTTCGGTGAAGCCGAGCATGGAGGAAATCAGACCGAGTGCTGCCATGACACCGCCGCCCGGGACACCGGGGGCTGCGACCATTGTGATGCCCAGCATAAGGATGAATGGGATAAACATGGACAGGGTCGGCGTGATGCCGTTTGCCAGCAGGATTCCCATCGAGCCGAGCACAAGGCAGATGGTGTCACCCGCGAGGTGGATAGTCGCACATAGTGGGATGACAAAATCCGCAATATAATTGCGCACGCCGTTTTTCTTCGTGCAGTCCAGATTGACCGGGATGGTTGAGGCAGAGGACTGTGTGCCAAGTGCGGTGAAATATGCCGGGGCAAGATTTTTGATGCCTTTGAACTTGTTGTCGCGGCAAATCAGGGAAGCGGTCAGATGCTGGAGTGCAATATAAATCCACTGGCAGACCAGAATCAGGATGAACAGCTTGATAAACACCTGAATGGTGGACAGAAGTTCTCCCTCAGCGGCAATTTTGCAGAACAGGCCGGCGATATAAAACGGGATCAGTGGGATGATGATTTTGTTCAGTGCCAGCGTGATGATGTCCTGTAGATCGCGGATGCATCCGAGCAGGGTTGTACTCTTGCTGTTCGCAATGCCAAGGCCGAGCAGAAACGCGAGAATCAGCGCCGTCATGACACCGCAGACCGGTTCTGCTTCAATCGTGAACAGTGTTTCAAATGCAGCGGAGTCGGTTGCGCTGTCTGTAATTTCACTGATGAGATTCGGCAGGATGGCTTTGCCTGTGCAGTATGCCAGAAGACCGGAGATAACGGTCGAACCATAGGCGAGCAGCAGCGTGATGCCGAACAGACGATTTGCCTTTTTGCCGAGATCAGCCAGACCAATCGAGACGAATGAGATAATCAGCAGTGGGATGATAAAATTCAAAAATGTACTGAACAATGTGGTAAAGGTGGCGAACAGACGCACCATCCCCACAAAGGCAGGGTTGTCCTGCATATGAAGCAGGTCTCCCAGTGAGCCGAGCAGCATGCCACAGACAATGCCGAGCAGAAGCCGGGAGAGCAAGCCGAGCTTGTGTTTTTTCATGGGTTCCTCCTGGTTGTATAAATTAGACAAATCTATTTTAGTACAAATGCGGAAAATCTGCAAGATATAACAAAAGAAAGTCCAAAATCGATCAGACTTGTACGGCATTCTGATGGATTTTGGACAAAATGATGGGTGAGTTTGTGCCTTGTACAGTCTTATACTGTGATATCGAACGACTGGAAGTATTTTTTCAGCTTGCGAAGCAGGCTGTTTGCCGTGCGCAGATGGCGCTGTGCTTCCTTCCGCATTTCACCGACGATATCGTCCTGATCGAGAATGGTATTGAGATAGTCGCGCTCTTTTTCAACAAGGTCGCTGACCTGGAGCAGGTCTGCGGATTTGAAAGCGTTGTTTTCGAGCAGGAACTGATCCTGAATTTCATCGAGTTTTTTGATGTAGGTGGTCAGCTCGATGCGCTCGTCCTTACTGTACTTGTTTTCGTTCAAATCCCGCTCTATGTCCTCGATTTGCAGCTGGAGTGCAGAGATGCAGAATTCCAGCTCTTCCGCGGTAAAAGAGGAACCGATGGTATCCATAAAATATCAACTCCTTTGGGTGCTGTCATTTTACCATGAAACGGCACATACGGCAAGAGGCAGGAAATATCGATGTGCGGCCGGGAATTGCTCTTGACAAATACAGTGTGTTATGTAATACTATTGAATATGGTTATGAAAACTATTTTGTGCGAGGGACGGACGATGATAGAGAAAAAGACGGCAATTCTTGTGGATTCGGGTTGCGATGTTCCGCAGTCATTTGTAAAACAATATCAGATCAGGGTGCTTCCGCTGCGTGTCTCCTACGAGACAGAGAGTCTTGTGGACAGCGTGGAGCTTGCTTCTGAGGTTTATCGGCGTTTCCCGCAGGAAATCCCGCATACCTCTACGCCGGTTATGCAGGATTTTTATAATGTAGTCGAAGAGCTCAAGACAGAGGGATATGAAAATGTGCTCGGCGTGTTCATTTCGAGCAACCTGAGCAGCACCTGCCAGACGGCAAAGATGGTGCTGGACGAGCACCCGGAGCTCAATTCCTTCGTGCTGGATACCAAAAATATTTCCATTGGCGCGGGATTGCTCGCCATGTGGGCAGCAGTTCAGTTGGAACAGGGTGTTTCGTTCGAGGAGGTATGTCAAAAGCTCCCGGCGAAGGTCGCGGATTCCAAGGTCTTTTTCTACATGGACACATTGGAGTACCTGCGCAAGGGCGGACGCATCGGCGCGGTGACGTCGGTTGTCGGCAGTCTGCTCAAGATCAAACCGATCATCTCGTGCAATGAAGAGGGCATTTATTATACAGTAGAAAAAATCCGCGGCGCGAAGGCGGGCGTCAGCAAGCTGATTGAGCATGCAGCTGCAAAGGCTGGAAACGGGTCGGCATGGCTGGCACTGATGAACGGCGCAGCTGCGGAGACCGCGGCACAGGTGAAACCGAAAATGCAGGAGGCAATTCCGAAGGGAAAGCTCATGGCGGAAAGCCAGATTGCAGCTTCATTGGCGGTACATACCGGTCCTGGACTGCTCGGCATTGGTGTACTCGCCAACCCGTAAACACCATTGTCTGACAGACAGAGGGCGCGCGAAAGCGTGCCCTTTTTGTACGCTGCCGGATATATGCGCGGCAGTGGAGGAACCGACTGACATGACAGAGGAAATGTATGATTATCAGACTATATCAGTCATCCGATTGTGCGCAATGGTTTTATCAGACTGTCCTATTACGGCAAAGCCGTTTTTTCTGAGCCGGGGATACCGTCTGGTCAGAGAACAGCAGATGATCCGCGACGAAATTGTTTTGACCAATGTTATGATGGAAAAACAGCGTTGATTTGTCGGTTAGCAAAAAAGAGTGAAAAACAAGGCTGCTTTTCACTCTTTTTGTTTTCTGCTATGTCACATTTCTGCGCAAAGAATCTGTACTGTTTACAGCTCCAGTCCAAGCGGTTCGACCGCGCGCGCCAGAATGCCGTGGATATACGAAATCAGAATACCATAGTTGGTCATCGGAATGCCGCAGTCCTCTGCATAGGCGAGGCGGTATTTCATCTCGCGCTCATTGAGCATGCAGGCACCGCAGTGGATGATGAGCTTGTACGGTGAGAGATCATCCGGGAATGCGCCGCCGCTTGTGAAATGATAATCGAATTTTTTGCCGGTGTACTGCTCAATCCAGCGCGGCAGCTTGACCGTGCCGATGTCGTCACACTGGCGGTGATGGGTGCAGCCTTCCGAGATCAGGATGGAATCGCCTTCCTGAAGAGTATCCAATGCCTTGACACCACGGACTGCCTGCTCCAGACGGCCCTTGTAGCGCGCGAACAGGATGGAGAATGATGTCAGTGGGACTTCCTCCGGCGTATCTCTGGAAACGGACGCAAACGCCTGGCTGTCAGTAATGACCATGCGCGGCGGCTGGCCGAGCTTTGCGAGTGTTTCGGCGAGCTCTGTTTCTCGACAGACAACAGAGGTTGCACCTGCTTCCAGGATATCGCGGATGGTCTGCTGCTGCGGCAGGATCAGGCGGCCCTTGGGGGCAGCGGAGTCAATCGGCACGACGAGCACGACAAAATCGTTCGGCGCGATCAGATCCGCGACGATGCGCCGCCCGCTGTCGCCTGACGGAACAAGGTGTGCGATTTTCTCTTTGAGCTCATAGATGCCCGTGCCGTCTGCCGCGCTGACATAACGCACTTCCTCGGTGTCCGCAGGGACAGAAGCCAGAAGGTCGCATTTGTTCATAGCGACGACATGCGGGATGTTTTTTGCCGTCAGGCGCGCGAGCAGCTGTTCATGCGCTTTTGTCTGCCCTTCGGCGGCATCGACAACAACGACAGCAAGGTCACATTTGTTCATCACCTGCATTGCCTTGCGCACGCGTTGAGCGCCCAGCTCGCCCTCGTCATCCAGTCCCGGCGTGTCGATCATGACAACCGGGCCGAGCGGGAGCAGCTCCA
The DNA here is from genome assembly GCF_051246315.1 of Butyricicoccus porcorum. Lineage (NCBI taxonomy): Bacteria > Bacillati > Bacillota > Clostridia > Eubacteriales > Butyricicoccaceae > Butyricicoccus > Butyricicoccus porcorum. The sequence goes on along the minus strand of NZ_CP178353.1, from coordinate 2,758,868 downwards.
TTGCCTTGGAAAGGGCCTGCGGACAAAAAGTTGGACTCCAAAAGGAGGGAACTGAATGTATACAAAAGAGCAGGAAGAAATCGCACTAAGAGAATACGAGCGGCTGGGATCAATAGCTGCTGTAATCCGTCGGTTAGGATACCCGAGCGAGTCTACGCTTTACCGCTGGTATGAGCGCAAAAAAGCCGGGTTAGAGAACAGACATGGCCACACAGAAGAGTCTCCCACAGAGATGGATCATCACTGCAACACATCGGGGCATCCAAGGCATCCCTCAGCAGAATTCAAATATGAGGTAATTCACCGTTGCTTTGAATTAGGCGAAGATGTAGAATATGTATCAAGGGAAATCGGATACAGCCGTATGAGCATATACGTCTGGCGCAGGAAATATCTGAAGTATGGGATGGTGGGTCTGATGGCGAAGAGAAAAAGCATACCAAGGGAGCCGTTGCCTCAGGATCATGCATTGCCTGAATCTGAGGAACTGGAGAATCTTCGAACGCAACTCCAGGAACTGCAGTTTGAAGTAGATGTGCTGAAGGAGACCATCTCAGTTTTAAAAAAAGACCCGGCATCGATCTAACGGTACTCAGAAACCGTGAAAAGGCAGTGATCATCGATGCCTTGAAGGGGAAATATGCACTGCCAGCGCTGCTGTCCCGTTTTAAGATGGCCAAAAGCAGTTACTATTACCAGCAAGCTGTTATGAACAAACCCGACAAATATCTATCCCAACGGGCACAAATCACCTCGATTTTTCACGAAAACAGGGGCATATATGGTTACCGTCGCATTTATCTGGCGCTGAAGCGCAAAGGGATTATGCTCTCCGAGAAGATCATCCGCCGGATCATGAAGAAGAAAAACTGGTGGTTTTGCGCTCGAAGAAACGAAAATATAGTTCGTATTTGGGGAAATCACACCCGAAGTAGAGAACATCATTTTACGCGATTTCCATGCAAATCAGCCGTATGAGAAGTTGCTGACGGATATCACAGAATTTGCCCTTTCGAACGGCAAGCTATATCTCTCCGCCATGATCGATTGTTTTGATGGAATGGTTGTGGGCTGGACGATCGGAACCCGCCCCAATGCCGATCTGGTCAACACCATGTTGGATCAAGTGATTGCCGATCTGCCAGAGGGCTGTCATCCGATTGTCCATTCTGACAGGGGCTGCCATTACCGATGGCCCGGATGGATTGAACGGATGAATGGGGCCGGTCTCATTCGCTCTATGTCTAAGAAGGGCTGCTCCCCCGATAACGCAGCCTGCGAAGGTTTCTTTGGAAGGCTCAAAAACGAAATGTTCTATGGCCGCTCTTGGACAGGAGTCTCGCTTGACGATTTTAGCCGGGAGATTGACCGCTATATCAATTGGTATAACCATAAACGCATCAAGTTATCTCTAGGTGGGATGAGCCCGATTGAGTATAGACATCATCTTGGTTTTGCTGCATAATCAGTCCAAGATTTTGTCCGCACCCCCAAACCGGGTCAGTCGTTGTACCCGCGATGTCGGATACAATCGCGAGATCCTGACCGGTCAGGGCGTTGATTAAGCTGGATTTTCCGGCATTTCGCTTGCCAAAAATACCGATATGTACGCGTTCAGCCGAAGGAGTGGCATTCAGTCCCATTGTAATCACCTCGTAATTTCAAGTTTTCTCTATTATACAACGGAATGACTGAGCCGTAAAGATCGGATTATCGGAGGCGCTGCTGTGCGAGAGAGCCGTAACGCAGCCTGAACGCAGCATTTGCACGGCGCAGACGATATCTCGGACGGACAAACAGTCCGCCAAATGTACCATATTTTACTCCCAAATTGTGCTGTTGTTTCAATTGCTTTCACCCATAGTATCATATCCAAAATTCCGCCGAATATTCCGGAAGTATTTTGCGCACACTGTCTGCGGGTGATATAGCGTGAAACAAACGGAAAAAACAGCGATTCTGGTTTCTTTCGGCTGCTGGGGTTATCCGCTGCTGGAATATCTCTGGCGGGGATGGTCGCATTGGTCGATGGCACTGGCGGGCGGCGTATGCTTCGGTCTGCTCGGACGAATTTCGGACAGGCTGCGAGGGAAAAGTCTGCCGGTGCGCTGTGCAGCGGGTTCGGCGGCAATTACGGGTGTCGAATTTCTCTTCGGCTGCGTGTTCAATCTCGGGCTGGGCATGCATGTCTGGGACTATTCCGGCGAGCTGTTCAACATTGCAGGACAGGTGTGTGCGCGGTACAGTGTACTTTGGTTTTTCCTCAGTGCGCCGCTGATGGGATTGGCCGATCTGCTTGTTGTGCGCGGAAGTAAACCGAATACACGCGCGCTTTCCTCTTGCAACCGGGAGAAAATCAGCATATAATGACAGGCAGAAACAACGAAGGGATGAGACAGCATGCTGCTTGCAATCAATGCACAAAATTCGGCCATTGCCCTCGGCTGCTTTGACGAGGACGGACACCTGCGCGCGGTGGCGCGCATTGCGGCGGAGGCAACCCATACGGCAGACCAGTATGCCTGCCAGATCGACAGTGTGCTGCACCTGCGCGGCTATTCGTCGACGGAGATTTACGGTGCAGTGCTCTGTTCGGTCGTACCGTCGCTCAACGCTGTGCTGCACGATGCGGTGAAGATTTTGTGCGGTTGTGAGGTGGTGAGCGTGTCTTCCGGTGTCAAAACCGGGTTGAGCATTCAGACAGAAAATCCGCGTGCACTGGGCAGCGACCTCGTGTGCGTGGCGGTGGAAGCGGCGGCACAGAACCGTCTGCCCGCGCTTGTTGTGGATATGAACACAGCAACAACATTCACTGCGCTGGACAGCCGCGGCGTGCTGGTTGGCTCGGTGATTGCGCCCGGCGTGCGCACCGGACTGGAGGCGCTGCGTGAAAAGGCAGCACAGCTGCCGTCCATCAGCCTGACGTTGCCGGAAAACCGTTTGCTCGGCAAAAATACGGTCGATGCGATGGCATCCGGCGTGCTCAACGGCGCGGCAAGTATGGTCGATGGTATGATTGGCAGATGCCGCGAACAACTGGGCGACAGCCTGACTGTATATCTGACCGGTATGGACGCACCACTTATCGCGGGGCGCATGCGGGAACAGGTGCGGTGCATGGATGACATGGTGCTGTACGGATTGCATCGAATTTGGCTTAAAAATCGCAAAAAATAACAAAAAATCCGCATACAGCTGTACGTTTGGGTGCAGCTGTATTTTTTTGCCCGGACGGGTTGACAACGGTGTGGACTACGTATATACTGTATATATAGAATATAAACAGTGAACACGGAGGTGAGTGCGCATGGCGATTGTACTGTCAAATTCCAGCGGAAAGCCGATTTATGAACAGATCACCGAACAGATCAAATCGGAGATTCTGACGGGCGTGCGGCAGGCGGGAGAACAGATGCCATCCATCCGCACGCTGGCGAAGGATCTGCGCGTGAGTGTAATTACCACCAAGCGCGCCTATGAGGAGCTGGAGCGCGATGGGTTTGTGGAAACCGTGCCGGGACGCGGAACGTATGTGGCGCTTCAAAACAGGCAGGCACTGCGGGAGGAGCAGTATCGGCGGGCAGAGGCAAAGCTGCTGGAGGCTGTTGAAATTGCAAAGGGGGCGGGCATCACCGAGAAAGAGCTGACCGGCTGTCTGCATGAGCTGTATGGAGGTGGAGATGCATGAACGCATTGGAATTGAACGGAATCTGCAAAACGTATCCCGGTTTTACACTGGAAAACATCAGTTTTTCGCTGCCGATGGGTACGATTACCGGCCTCGTCGGGCGCAACGGCGCAGGAAAGACAACGACTCTCAAGAGCATTGTCGGTACGGTGCATCCGGATGGCGGCAGTGTCCGCATTCTGGGACAGGAACTCGGCACGAATGTGATGCAGGATGTCGGTATTGTGTATGATGAGTGCTGTTTCAGCGAAATTCTGACGGCAAAAAATATGAATTCTGTGTTGGGTTCGGTTTATCACAACTGGTCACCTGACCTGTTTCTGGGTCAGTGCGAACGGTACGGCCTGCCGCTGAACAAAAAAATCAAGACGTTTTCACGCGGTATGAAACAGAAGCTGTCGATTGCGGCGGCGCTGGCGCACAGTCCGAAGCTGTTGCTGCTCGACGAGCCGACCGGCGGACTTGACCCGGTCGCGCGCGGCGAAATTCTGGATGATCTCTGGGAATTTATCGAGGATGGACAGCATGCGGTTCTGTTGTCGACACATATCACGACCGATCTCGACCGCATCGCCGACCGCATCCTGATTCTTTCGGACGGACAGCTGAAACTGGACGAGAGCAAGGATGTCCTGCTGGATGAATATTGTGTGCTCCGTGGCAGTCCCGACCAGCTGGATTTGCTGGACAGAGATGAAATTCTTGGTTTCAGGCGGAATGCCTATTCGTTTGAAGCATTGTGCAAGAACCGTGCGGCGATGGCAGAAAAATATCCGGCACTCGTGTGTGACCGCACGGATATCGAACAGGTTCTTGTGCTGCTGGAAGGGAGCGAACAAAAATGACAGGTCTCATCAAGTATGATTTGCTGCAAATTTGCAGCGGCGTAAAGGGCGGTTTTGTCGCTTTATATCTCGTCTTTATGGCTGTTTTGGGCATTGTAAACGACGTTGGCAGCATGTTTTCCTATATTTTTGTCTTTGTCAGCGCTATGTTCGGCATTGCCTCGTTCAGCTATGAGGAAAATTACCATTGGAATCGCTATACTGCGTCGCTGCCGGTGAGCGTTCGTCAGTTGGTATTGGCGCGGTATGGCTCGGTCAGTATCTGCGTTGCCGCAGGCATTGTGGCGAGTGCACTGCTGGGTATCATTTCCTTTGTGGCGGGACATGCGGCGATTACCGGAATGGACTGGCTGCTGATGCTGATTCAGAGCCTGCTGTGTGCCGTATTATATATGGAGATTTTAATCCCGATGATGTATCGTTTTGGCGCGGAAAAAGGCCGCATTGTGATGTTGATTCTGTTTGTCGCGCTGTTTGCGGCACTCAGCGTAGTGGGAACGATTGCAGAGGAAGCAACGATGGAGCAGGCAGCCGCACTGGAGCTCTCGATGAAATATATCACCATGGGCAGTGCGGTCGTTGTGTTCGCGTTGCTGCCCGTATCGGTCAGCGCTTCGGTTCGCATTCGGGCGAAAAAGGAATTTTGAGAGCAAGGAAACAATGACACGCAAAAAAGAGCAGCGAGGGCTGCTCTTTTTCTATGCCAGAATCTGTATCATGTCCTGTGGGATGGGCGCAGTAAATTCCATCTGCTGCCTGGTGATTGGATGGTGGAAGGCAAGACGGTATGCGTGCAGCGCCTGCCGCTGGATTACGCTGTAATCGGGATTGTATAAAAAGTCTCCCGGCAGCGGGTGGCCGATGTGCTTCATATGAACACGAATCTGGTGTGTGCGCCCGGTTTCGAGCCGGACGGCGGCGAGGGAAAAACCGTTTTTGACAGTGAGGCGGGTGTAATGAGTGACGGCGCGATCACCGCGCTCCGAGTCAATGATCCGTTCGATGGTGCTGCCATGTGCACGGGCAATCGGCGCATCGATTATACCGCATTCCGGCAGCGTGCCGGTGCAAATGGCACGGTATTCGCGGTGGATTTCGCGGCGGCGCATCTGCTCCGCGAGGATGCAGGCGGAGAGCTCATGTCGTGCGAACAGCACAAGGCCGGAGGTGTCACGGTCGAGCCGACCCACGGAGCGTGCAACAAACGGCTCGCCCTGCTGTGCAAAATAATACGCGAGCGCATTGGACGCCGTGTCGTCGTAATGACCCTGTGACGGGTGCACGGGCATGCCTGCGGGTTTGTCGATGACGATCATATCTTCATCCTCATAGACAATGGACAGCGGCAGCCGGATCGGCTGCATGCGTTCGTTTTGTGCGCCATTGACAATGGCGGCGGACAGGCACTGGCCGGCTTTGAGCTTGACATTGGTGTGCACCGGTGCGCCGTCCAGCAGCAGACCGTTTTCCGTATATTTGGTTTGAATGAGCAGGTGGCGGGAAAAGCCCTGCGCGCGCAGGAAGCGTTCGACCGTGCGGCCTTCCTCCTGTGCGGAAATTTCATATTGTATTCTTGTCCGTATCATACAAAAAAGTGTAGCATATTTTGTGCGAAATCGCAATCCGCTTGTACAAAACGGCGTGGGCGCGTATAATAGAACCGGGCAATCTGTTTTAGACAGGAGGAAAAAATGTGAATGATATGCTGACACGGCTTTGCAGTGCAGACGGTGTGACCGGTTTTGAGGGAAACGCTGTCGCTGTCGCACGAGAACTGCTGGCACCGTACTGTGACCGCACGGAAATCGACCGCTGCGGAAGCGTACTTGGCTGGAAACGCTGCGGCAAACCGAATGCAAAGACCGTCTTATTGGATGCACATCTCGATCAGATCGGCTTTATGGTCACGGATGTACTGGAAGGAGGTTTCCTGCGCTTTACACAGGTGGGCGGCATTGATCCGCGCATGCTGCTCGGTGCGGAGGTGACCATTCTGACCGAAACGCCGCGGTACGGCGTGATTGCATGCATGCCGCCGCATCTGCTGAAGGCGGGAGAAGAGAACAACGCCGTTCCGATGCATGAGATGCTGATCGATACAGGCCTGCTGGACGCGAAGGCGGTTATTCCAATCGGCACGCCGGTTGTATTTGCACAGCCGCCATATGCGCTGACAGAGGGACAGATGACGGGCAAATGCCTCGATGACCGCGCGGGCTTTGCTGCCATTGTGGATGCAATGCGCAGGCTGGAGCATGTGGACCTGTCTGTGGATGTTGTCGTGTGCGGTTCGGTACATGAGGAGACCGATTCGCTGGGCGCACTGACAGCGGCATACCGCGTCCGGCCGGATTATGGCATTGCCGTTGACGTCAGCCATGCAAAGACGCCGGACAGCGGTTCGGATGAGGCGTTTGCGTTTGGCGGCGGTGTGCTGGTTGGCATGGGGCCAAACCTGCACCGCGGACTGACCAATATGCTGCTGCGCACGGCGCGCGCAGAGGAAATCCCGCACCAGATCGAGGTCATGGAGGGCAACACAGGTACAAATGCATGGGATATGCAGGTTGTACGCAGCGGCATTGCAATGGGTTTGCTTTCCATCCCGCTCAAATACATGCACACGCCGATTGAGAACATCCAGCTCTCGGATGTTGAGGCGGTCAGCACACTGATTGCAGCATTTCTGCGCGAATTTACCGGGGAGGTGGCACGGGTATGATAGAAGTATTACAGAAGCTGTGCAGCCTGCCCGGCCCGTCCGGCTGTGAGGACGCAGTGCGCGATTACATCCGCGCACTGGCGGAGCCGGTTGCGGACGAGATTCGGGAGGACAGCATCGGCAATCTGATGGTGTTCCGAAAGGGAAAAAAATCCTGCGGAAAGACAATCATGCTCGCCGCACATATGGACGAAGTCGGTATCATCTGTAAAGGCTATACAGAAGATGGTTGTGTGAAATTCGGCTTTGTCGGCGGTGTAGACCCGCGCGTTGTCATCGGGCGGCGCGTGCTGTTTGACGATGTGCGCGGCGTAGTGGGTATCAAGGCGGTGCACCTGACCACGCGTGAGGAGCGCAAAACCATGCCGAAAACCAAAGATTTGTATATCGACATCGGTGCATCGGACAAAAAAGAAGCGGAAAAACGCGTGCCGCTCGGCACATACGGCGTGTTTGATTCTGCGTGCGTGCCGTTCGGCGATGGACTGCTCAAGGCAAAGGCGATTGATGATCGCGTTGGCTGTGCTGTTTTGCTGACACTGCTTCTCGAACAGCCTGCTGTAGATACCTGGTTCGTGTTCTCTGTACAGGAAGAGGTAGGGCTGCGTGGTGCGCGGTGTGCGGCGTTTGACCTGAATCCGGATATCTGCCTTGTGCTGGAGGGCACGACAGCGGCAGATCTGGCAGAGGTCGACGGAGCAAAGCAGGTCTGCGGCCTGCGCCGCGGCGTTGTCATTCCGTTTATGGATCGTGCGACGATTTACCATCAGGGCATGTTTGAAACACTGCGCAAGCTGGCAGAGGAAAACGGCATTCCATGGCAGACCAAGCACCGTGTTGCGGGCGGTACAGATGCCGGACGCATTCATCTGACGCGTGACGGCGTGGTAACCGGCGCGCTCGCCGCACCGGTACGCTATATTCATTCGCCGTCCTGCGTGGCAGCAATTGACGATATGAACGGCATGCTGGCACTCAGCCGCCGGTTCCTGGAATATATGGGGGAGGATCACCATGAAATTTGATATTTTTGAAGCATTTCGCACACTGTCCATGACCTTTGGGCCGTCCGGGCGGGAGCATGGTATTGCAGAGACAATCACCGAGATAATTGCAGAGGTCGTCCCCCACATAGGCGACTGGGATCATCACACCGATGCGATGAACAATCTGATTTACCACCGTTCCGGCGAGGGAAAGAAGGTTCTGCTCGCGGCACATATGGACTCCATCGGCATTGTTGTGACACACATTAACGACAACGGTTTCGCACGCTTCGCGCAGGTCGGTGGGCTGATGCTGGGCGATTTGATCGACTGCCGCGTGCGCTTTGCCAACGGCACGCGCGGTGTGATTTCCTTTGAAGAAAAGACGGAATATAAAAATCTCGGCTTCGACAATCTGTTCCTCGACATCGGTGCAAAGGACAAAGCACAGGCGGAAGCCAGCATTCAAGTCGGCGATTTTGCTGTATTTGACGGCGAACCGTTTGCCCAGGGTGATATCCTGTGCGGACCGTATCTTGACAACCGCATCGGCTGCCTGACGCTGATCGCCGCAATGGCGCAGATCGAACAGACTGACTGCGACCTGTATGTCGCGTTCACGGCGCAGGAGGAGGTCGGCCTGCGCGGTGCGCAGACTGCGGCGTTTGCCGTCCAGCCAGAATATGCAATTGCGGTCGATGTCACGGATACCGGTGATATGCCGGAGCGCAAATACCCGATGGCAGTCCGTCTCGGTGAAGGCCCGGCTGTCAAGGTCATGGATCGCTCAGTCATCTGCGACCATGATGTGAAGCATACACTGTACCATGCGGCAGAGCAGGCAGGCATTCCGGTTCAGCGCGAAATCATGGAATTTGGCGGTACGGATACCGGCGTGATTCAGCGCACGGCAGGCGGTGTCAAGGCTGGTGCAGTCAGCATCCCGACGCGTTATATCCATTCGCCAAATGAAATGGCAAGCATTTCTGATATCAGAAATGCGGCGACACTGATTGTGCATGCAGTCAGCGGGGGCTTTGAAAAATAAAAGCTTGTTTTTTGAGAAAGTTCCCGTTATTGTGGTATACTGATGATAATAAAACGGAAAAGAGGTGCTGCACATGCATGTATTGGTTGTTGTAGATATGCAGAAGGATTTTATCGATGGCGCGCTGGGCACAAAAGAAGCGCAGGCCATTGTTCCACGGGTTGTGGAAAAAATTGAAAACTTCGACGGGCGGGTGATCGCAACGCGCGACACGCACGGGGAAAACTATCTGCAAACCGCAGAGGGGAAAAAGCTCCCTGTTGTACACTGTATTCAGGGAACGGATGGCTGGCAGCTGCATCCCGATGTTGCGGCGCTGATTTCCCGCAGACCAATTGACAAGCCGACGTTCGGCAGTACAGAGTTGGCAAAGCTGCTGGCGAAATGCCATTCCGATCATACCGTCGACAGCATTACGCTGGTGGGGCTGTGTACCGATATTTGTGTCATTTCCAATGCGCTTTTGCTGAAAGCATTTCTGCCGGAGGTTCCGATCATCGTGGACGCCTCGTGCTGTGCGGGCGTGACACCGGAGAGCCATGAAAATGCGCTGCGTGCCATGGAGATGTGTCAGATTGCGGTTGTCGGAAGATAAGAAAACTGCACAAAATCAAAGCCGGATGGTATGCGCGAAATGAACGAATTTTTCTGAAGCCGGAAAATTTCGTTTGCACGCGTTTATTCAAAAATGGTATAATATCCATATAGAAAAGGAGGGTTTTCTACCATGAAACGAATTAAAGCCGCGTGCCTTCTGCAAACGGTACATTTTCTGCTGAAGGAAGATATGCCGCATGATGCCGCAATGACTGCCGTAAAGGGAGAGGTTGCACAGTATAAGGCACAGCTCGACCGCAGCAATACGAAGTACCAGATTACGGAGGAGACCACGCAGCCGGACGGCTCGATTGTTATCAAGATTCGCAAGCAGTATAATCATCATGATACGGGAGATTATATCTCTTAATAAAAATACAGTTCACCCGAATCCCGCGGCGTATGCCGCGGGATTTTTGCCGGAAGGGAACCTGTTTGGACGGTAAAATGCGATGTTTCAACCCGATCAATTGACATCAATGGTACGAGACGCTATAATGAATCAAATGATGCAAAACACTTGATTTGAAATATGCCACATTCAGAAGGGAAGAAGCCATATGCCACCGAAACCGAAATTTACAAGGGAAGAAGTTATTGACGCTGCGTTGGAGATTGTCAGCGAAAAGGGAATGGAGGCGCTGACCTCCCGCGACCTCGGTGCACGGCTGGGCAGCTCTGCCCGCCCCATTTTTACTGTTTTTCAGAATATGGAGGAATTGCAGCGGGAGGTGCGCATTGCCGCGATGAAGCGGTTTGAAGCGTTTTCGGAAAAAGCCATTCACTATACGCCTGCCTTCAAACAGTTCGGGATGCAGATGATTCTGTTTGCGATGGAGGAACCGAAGCTGTATCAACTGTTGTTTATGGCAGAGAACATCGGTCATCGCAATTTTGACGATGTATTTGACGATCTGGGTGAAACCGCAGTGGTGTGTGTCGATGTCATTCAAAAGGACTATGACTTGGATGCTGAGGAAGCCAGAGCGCTGTTCCAGCAGGTATGGATTTATACGTTCGGGATTGGCGCGCTGTGCGCAGCGCATGTGTGTCATTTCTCTGAGCAGGAAATCAACGACCTGCTGGGTCAGGATTTTACTGCAATGATGTTGCTGATCCGCTCAGGGAAGCAGAATGATCCTACTGTGCAGCCGCGCCCAAAAGTGGACGGCTGACCGTTGGTGAAGCCCGGGCTCAGATAAAAAATACGGCAATTGAAAAATCAATGCTTGACAGCTGGATAGAAACATGGTATTCTGTATTTAGTCAATAAATCCTACTTAACTAATATGTATTATATGAAACAGAGGATATCATGAAACATAAAATTTTTATTCAAAGACTGTATACTGCTTACGGACGAATGTGCCGATGTTGATTGAATCCGAAATCCATCCCATGTTTGTTTGAAAAGGAGTTTATTACAATGAGCGAGAGAACTTTCCACTTTGAGACGTTACAGCTTCACGTAGGCCAGGAGCAGGCCGATCCGGCAACCGATGCACGCGCGGTGCCGATTTACCAGACTACATCGTATGTGTTCCATAACAGCGACCACGCACAGGCACGTTTCGGCCTTTCCGATGCGGGCAATATTTATGGCAGACTGACCAATCCGACAGAGGATGTTTTTGAAAAGCGCATTGCGGCGCTGGAGGGCGGCTCGTCCGCACTGGCAGTTGCATCCGGTGCAGCCGCACTGAGCTATACATTCAAAACGCTCGCGCAGAATGGCGACAACATCGTCGCGGCGAAGACGATTTACGGCGGTACGTATAACTATCTGGCGCACACGCTGCCGAAGGACGGCGTGACCACCAAGTTTGTCGATCCGGATGACATTCAGAATTTTGCCGATGCCATCGACGAAAATACCAAGGCAGTCTTCTTTGAGACGCTGGGCAATCCGAATTCCAACCTGATTGACATTCAGGCCGTTGCGGACATCGCACATGCACAGGGTGTTCCGGTTGTCATCGATTCTACATTTGCAACGCCGTACCTGCTGCGCCCGATTGATTACGGTGCGGATATCGTTGTCCATTCCGCGACGAAGTTCATCGGCGGCCATGGCACGACGCTCGGCGGCGTCATCATCGAGAGCGGCAAGTTCGACTGGAAGGCATCCGGCCGGTTTGCGTCGCTGGTCGATCCGGATCCGAGCTATCATGGCATCAGCTTTGTCGACGCGTGCGGCCCGGCGGCATTCACCACCAAGATTCGTGCGATTCTGCTGCGCGACACCGGTGCAACACTGTCCCCGTTCAATGCATTCCTGTTGTTACAGGGTCTGGAAACGCTCTCTCTGCGCGTGGAACGCCATGTAGAGAACACCAAAAAGGTTCTGGAATATCTCCAGTCCCAGCCGTTGGTTGAGTCCATCAACCATCCGTCGCTCGACCCGAAATATAAAGACCTGTATGACAGATATTTCCCGAACGGTGCAGGCTCTATCTTCACCTTCCGCATCAAGGGCGGCGAGAAGGAAGCGAAGAAGTTCATCGATTCGCTTCAGATTTTCTCCATTCTCGCCAATGTCGCGGATGTCAAGTCGCTGGTCATCCATCCGGCAACTACGACCCACAGCCAGTGCACCGAGGCAGAGCTTGAAGATCAGGGCATTTACCCGAACACCATTCGTCTGTCCATCGGCACCGAGCATTATGAAGACATTATCTGGGATCTCGATCAGGCGTTCCGGAAAGTCAACGAGTAAACCGTTCACCTGCCGCAGCTTTCCCCATTCGCGGCAGCTGGCATTGATTTTTTGTTCTGAGAGTAGTACCATGAAAAAGAAGGGTGCCGTGCATCTCTTCCCAACATAATTTTCTGTTTTTATTTCGGAAAAGAGGATGTTATTATGTCTGTGAAAACAAGTATTACACAGCTGATCGGCGGGACACCGCTGCTCGAGCTTGTCAATTATGAAAAAGCCAACAATCTCAACGCACATATTGTCGCCAAGCTGGAATATTTTAATCCGGCAGGCAGTGTCAAGGATCGCGTTGCCAATGCGATGATTGCGGATGCAGAGGCAAAGGGCGTGCTCAAGCCGGGCGCGACCATCATTGAGCCGACCTCCGGCAACACCGGCATCGGTCTGGCGGCTGTCGGTTCGGCGAAGGGTTATCATGTCATTCTGACCATGCCGGAAACGATGAGCATTGAGCGCCGCAAGCTGGTTGCAGCCTATGGTGCAGAGGTTGTCCTGACATCGGGTTCTGCCGGTATGAAGGGTGCCATCGCAAAGGCAGAAGAGCTGGAGAAGTCCATCGACGGTGCAGTTATTCTCGGTCAGTTCGTCAATCCGGCAAACCCGAAGGTGCATTATGAGACCACCGGCCCGGAAATCTGGAAGGATACCGAAGGCAAGGTTGATATTTTTGTCGCCGGTGTCGGCACCGGCGGTACAGTCACCGGTACGGGCAAATATCTGAAGGATCAGAATCCGAATGTCCGGGTTGTCGCGGTTGAGCCTGCAACCTCTCCGGTTCTGTCCAAGGGCACCGCAGGCCCGCATAAGATTCAGGGCATCGGCGCAGGTTTTGTGCCGGATACGCTGGATACGGACGTTTATGACGAAGTCATTGCGGTAGACAACGAAGCAGCGTTTGAAACTGGCCGTGCAATCGCCAAGGCAGAGGGCATTCTGGTCGGCATTTCCTCCGGTGCGGCAGTGTATGCGGCGACTGAGCTGGCAAAGCGTCCGGAAAATGCGGGCAAGACGATTGTTGCCCTGCTGCCGGATACCGGCGAGCGCTATCTGTCGACTGCGCTGTTTGCGGAATAACCCACACAGAAACAGATAAGCCCCATGGCCAGACTTCACGGAACTTCTCCAGGGGTCTGACCGAGGGGCTTTTTTCTATGAAATGATGAAGAGATTGATTGAACAATTGAAAGAAGATCACGACCTGTGTGATGGCGCGCTGGCTGATCTGATCGAGAGCAATGAGCCGGATGATGCCCTGTTCGCTGCGGCGGATGCGGTGCGCCGTGCACAGTACGGCACGGATGTCTATCTGCGCGGCTTGATCGAGTTCACCAATGTGTGCAAAAACAATTGCTATTACTGTGGAATCCGGCGGGATAACACCAAAGAAATGCGCTATCGCCTGACGCCAGAGGAGATTCTGGAGAGCTGTGAAAGCGGCTATCGTATGGGCTTCCGCACGTTTGTGTTGCAGGGTGGAGAAGACCCGCACTGTACAGATGATTTTATCTGTACACTGGTCAATACAATCAAGACACAATTCCCCGACTGTGCCGTAACCCTGTCCATCGGCGAGAAGCCGCGCAGCAGTTATCAGGCCTATTTTGATGCAGGAGCAGACCGATATCTGCTTCGGCATGAAACTGCGAGTGAGGCTCATTACAGAAAGCTGCATCCGCCGGAGTTGAGCCTTACGAACCGGAAGCGATGCCTGTATGACCTGAAGGAAATCGGGTTTCAGGTCGGCGCTGGTTTTATGGTCGGCTCGCCCGGACAGACAACACGCGAGCTGATTGCAGACCTGCGCTTTTTGCAGCAGCTACAACCGGATATGATTGGTATCGGACCGTTTATCCCGCATCATAACACCCCATTTTTACATGAAAAAGCTGGTACGCTGAAGCTGACATTGCGCATGCTGGCCATTCTTCGGCTGATGTTTCCATATGTCCTGCTGCCGGCGACGACAGCATTGGGAACAATCAGTCCCATCGGTCGGGAACTGGGACTCAAGGCAGGTGCGAATGTCATGATGCCAAATCTGACGCCGCGTCGGGTCAGACAGTATTATGATCTGTATGACAATAAAATCTGTATGGATGAGGAAGCAGCAAAGTGCAGGGCGTGCCAGGAAGGGCGCGTGCGCGGAGCAGGGTATCGCATTGTCTGTGATCGCGGTGATGTATGCAGGTCGATAAAATCAGAAAAAAAGGAACAATAACAGGGGGCAGCTGTCTGGCGCAGATTGCTGGAAGAAACGCTGACGCTGAACAGGTTATCTGAACTAGGAGGGAGATGATTTGCAGTGAGAATTTCGATAAAGGGGCGATATGCACTTGCAGTTATGCTGGATTTGTCGATTTATGACACAGGAGAAAATATCTCGATTAAAACAATTGCAAAACGGCTGAATCTCAGCGGAAAATATCTGGAACAGGTCGTTGGTGTGCTCACCAAGGCGGGTTTTGTCAAAAGTGTACGCGGCTCTTCCGGTGGCTATCGGCTGGCAAAGCAACCGAAAGAGTATACTGTGGGTGCCATTTTGCGCCTGACCGAGGGCTCTCTTGCACCGGTGGCCTGTGTGGAGGACGGCGAGCCGGCTTCGGAAGCCGACAGCGGTGTCATTATGACTGTCTGGCAGGAGTTGAACGATGCAATCAACAGTGTGGTAGATCGCATCACGTTGGAAGATCTGGTCGGGCGCAACCAGATGATGGCAGATTACTATTCCATCTGATGATATCCTGCGGATACAGGACAGAAACCCTTGACGGGGAATTTGTGCCGCGTTATACTGAAAAAAATAGTGCAGGGCATGCCAAAAGGTCAGGTGACAGAATGCAATTTCAATATTTTAAACTGGAAATTTTTATTCCGGAGACACATTTTCATGCACTGCAAACAATATTGCAGCAGGTGGATGCCGGGCACATCGGAAATTATGACAGCTGCCTTTCATATAGCCGGGTCACCGGTACCTGGCGGCCGCTGGCGGGCACCGATCCATATATCGGCGTACAAAATGAAATCAGTGAAGAGCCGGAACTGAAGGTTGAGGTCTGTTGTAAGGCGGAAAGACTGGAAGAGACCATGCAGGCAATCAAAGCGGTACATCCGTATGAAGAACCGGTCATCAATGTCATTCCGCTGTACAAAACCGGGATATGAATGCAGCAAAGAAAACGAAGAGAGGGGACCGTGCAATGCGTTACGGTTTCCTCTTTTTTCTGCCCGTTGACAGTCCGATGTCAATGCTCTATAATGAAACAAATGATTCAAAACAATGGTTTTAAAACTTATGTTTTAAAATTCCGCAGTATTTCTCTGATAAGTAAGGGTAAATTTTCTGTTGATGAGGGGCAGTTGGTATGAAAGATACTGTGAAACGATCTGAGTGGGTACTCTGCCCGCTTTACCGGGGAAAAACGCGGCTGAAGCTGTTGCCGGAAAACGTGCTGAAAAATTTCCCCCTGTTTTGTCCAAAGTGCAGGAGGGAAATGCTCATCAGCGCAGAACAGTTTACCGTTTCGGTTGTGATGAAGTAGAAAAAAAGAGGATACTTGACTGTAGAGTGAACAGAAAGAGCTGACGGGAGCATCGCAGAAACGATATCCGATAAATGGCAGATTGCGGAGAATTTGAGCAAGAAAAGATTGATTTTTGAAATTTTCTATGATAAAATGCAGATGAATTAAAAATGATTAGCCGGCATTTTTGCGTGAAAGTATTGAGGATTGCTAGTCCTCTGTATTTTCACGCTTTTTGTTTTGGCAAAAAGAAAGAGGTACGATATGCAGAAAGAAAATAAAATGGGCGTCATGCCTGTGCCCAGACTGGTGTTATCCATGGCGGTGCCGATTATGATTTCCATGGTGGTGCAATCCATGTATAACATCGTGGACAGCATTTTTGTGGCGCGAATCAACGAACAGGCACTGACAGCGACTTCGCTGGCATATTCCGCCCATATGCTGCAAATTGCTGTGGCAGTGGGAACCGGTGTCGGTGTCAATGCATTGGTCTCCAGAAGGCTGGGCGCAAAAGAGTATCGGGAAGCAAATGAGGCCGCTACTACCGGGCTGATTCTGACCATGCTCAGTTCTTTGATTTTTGTCCTGTGGGGAATCTGTGGAAGCAGGTCGTTTATCGTGCTGTTTTCGGATGATCCGGCAATTCTGGACTATGGCACCACGTATTTACAGATTTGCCAGACGTATGCGACCGGTATTTTTCTCGCGACATTTTTCCAGAGAATTTTGCAGGCGACAGGAAGAACTGTTTCCAGCATGTTTGCCCAACTGGCAGGTGCGGTTGTCAATCTGATTCTCGATCCCATTATGATTTTTGGATATTTTGGCTGTCCCGCAATGGGGATCGCGGGAGCGGCAATTGCCACTGTCATCGGGCAGTGGGCTTCGGCATTGTGTGGTATTTTGCTACAGGTGATACAGAATAAGGAATTGCGGTTTGCCTGGAAAGGCTTTCGCATGAAAGCTGCCAATGTGCTGACAATTTATCAGGTTGGCATTCCGACTATCGTCACACAGGCATTTGGCAGTGTGATGATTGCACTGATGAATATGGTACTCATCGTATTTTCTTCGACTGCTGTGGCATTTTTTGGCGTATACTTTAAATTACAGAACTTCCTGTTTATGCCGCTCAATGGCATGGGACAGGCATCGCTTCCGGTTGTCGGGTACAATTACGGAGCAAACCGACTGAAACGGGTGGAGGAAACCTATCGCACTACGATCAGATATGGATTGGTTATCGCATGCATTGGCGCTGTCATTTTCATGACAATCCCAGGCCTGCTTTTGGATGCCTTTTCCGCAAGCGATGTTATGAAACAAATGGGCATTCCAGCTCTGCGGATTATCTGTATCAGTTTCCTTCCGGCATCGGTCACAATGATGATTGGCTATACGGTTTCCGGACTGGGAAATGGAATAGTGAATATGATTTCCACAGCAATCCGCCAGTGCATCGTGCTGATTCCTGTTGTGTTGCTCTTCGGAAAGCTGGGACGAATCGATGTAATCTGGTTTGCTTTCTGGATTTCAGAAGCCTGTGCGCTGATTTTCGCAGGCATTCAGCTGCGCAAAAACATGGAGCGGGTGAGGAAAATCGGCAGAAACAGAGGAACTGCGATGTGAAAAGAGCGCTGTGTAAAAATGAGGCCATCTCCCGATGGCCTCATCAGCCTGTCGAAAAAGTCGCCGAAAGGCGGCTTTTTCTGTTATAATAAAGATAAGAGAGACAGGTGATAAAATGATAGTAAAAGGGAAGGAAAACAGAGAGGCAGTAGAGATTGTAAGTCTGGATATGTTAGTGCCCGAGGATCATCTACTGAGGAAAATAGATGCAGCAGTAGATTTCAAACAAATTTATGAATTTGTAGATGATTTGTACTGCAAGGACAACGGCAGGCCAAGTATCGATCCGGTAGTATTGTTTAAGATTGTAATGATACAGCACATATATGGGATACCATCGCTCCGGCGGACGCTGGAAGAAGTGAATATGAATGTTGCATACAGGTGGTTTATCGGTTATCCATTGAATGAGCAGGTGCCGCATTTTTCAACAGTAAGCTATAATTTTAAGCATCGTTTTACAACAGCAACTGTAGAATATATATTTCGGTGGATATTGAACACAGCAGCAAAGGAAGGATTTCTGGATACGAGTGCAATTTTTATCGATGGGACACATATCAAAGCAAGTGCAAACATGAAGAAAAAAGCACGAAAAGCTGTTCCAGTTGAAGCAAAACGATATGCAAAGGAGCTGCGGGAAGAAATTAACAGAGATCGCGAAGAACACGACAAAAAGCCATTCAACGATGATGACGATTCAACACCGCCAAAGGAGAAAGAAATAACAGTTTCGACAACGGATCCGGATGCCGGCGTATTCCATAAAGGTGAACACAAGAAGTGTTTTGCCTACGAAGCGCATACAGCCTGTGACAAGCATAATTTTATTCTCGACGTAGAAGTAACAGCAGGAAATGTACATGACAGTGTAGCATTTGACCCGTTATATGACCAGCTTTGCGAACATTACCCAGAACATAAAACGATAGTAGCAGACAGCGCCTACAAAACTCCTTCGATTTGTAAACGTATTTTTGAGAGTGGAAGAGTATTATCTACAGCATATAAACGTCCAATGACAAAGAAAGGCGGTCATGAATGGTGGAAATATGTTTATGATGAGTATTATGATTGTGTAATCTGTCCGGAGTATAAAACACTTCATTATGCAACAACGAACAAAGATGGATATCGTGAATATAAGAGCAGGTCATACGTCTGCGAACATTGTCCGACCAGAGAGCTGTGTACATCGAGTGCAAAGTTTGAAAAGACTGTCACCAGACACGTATGGGCTGATTATGTAGAGTTGGCAGAAGACGCACGTCATATGACTGAATATCGTGACTTATATAAACTCCGACAACAAAAGATTGAACGTGTATTTGCAGATGCCAAAGAAAAGCATGGTATGCGCTATACACAATATCGAGGCTTGGCTCAAGTTACCAACTGGGTGAAGCTTAAATTTGCTGCCATGAATCTGAAAAAGCTGGCTATGTGGAAGTGGAAGATCCATTTCCCTATTCCAGTTTTCCGGCTTTTTCCCTATATGTGCCAAAATCTGGCTCTCGCTTAATGCGCAGCCGGGTTCTTCGACAGGCTCATGAGGCCATCTCCCGATGGCCTCATTTGTGTGTGTGAAATCGGATGCTCCAATATCCCGCAGCGGCTTGCAAAGTCGGCTGTAATGTGATAAACCATATGGTAGAAAGAAGTACAAGCAGATGCTTCGACGGAATTGCTGTCGACAGCAGACGGTCTGCCTGTCTTGCAGGTACTTTGAAATAAGGAGGAGTTTTTGTGATAAAAGTTGTATTTCTGGAACCGCTTGGCGTGGCAATGGAAAAGTTTACCGCAGATGCCAAGACTGTGATCGGTGACCGCGCGGAGCTGGTCTTTTATCCTGACCGCGTGACTGATGTTCCGACCCTGATTGAACGCAGCAAAGACGCAGATATCGTCGTACTGTCTAATTTCAAGTACCCGCGTGAGGTCATCGAGGCATGCCCAAAGCTGAAAATGATCTGTGTCGCGTTTACAGGCGTTGATCACATTGATGCGGCATGCTGTAAGGAGCGCGGCATTATGATCTGCAACTGTGCGGGCTATTCTACCTCGGCTGTCGCTGATCTTGTGTTCGGCATGCTGATTACGCTGGCGAGAAATATCATCCCATGTAACGAGGTTGTCCGCAAGGGCGGCACGAAGGACGGTCTGGTCGGTTTCGAGCTGGAAGGCAAGGCCTTTGGTATTGTTGGCACGGGCGCCATCGGCCTGCGTGTGGCTTCCATCGCACAGACGTTTGGCTGCAACGTCTATGCCTACAGCCGTACCAGGAAGGACATTCCGGGCATTACTTACGTATCGCTCGATGAACTGATGGCAACCTGTGATATCGTATCGTTGCATGTTCCGTCTACTCCGGCAACCAAGGGACTTATCAATGCGGACAACCTCGCGCTGATGAAGCCGGGGGCAATTCTGATTAACACCGCGCGCGGCCCGGTTGTCGATTCCGAAGCGCTTGCCGCAGCGCTGACGGAAGGCCGTCTTGCCGGGGCATGCATTGATGTCTTTGAGGATGAGCCGCCGCTTGACCCGTCACATCCGCTGCTGCATGCGCCCAATGTCATCGCAACGCCACATGTCGCCTTTGCCACAAAGCAAGCGTTTGAAAAGCGTGCGGTCATTGTCTACGAAAATATTCGGTGCTATCTGGACGGACACCCGCAGAACGTCGTGCAATGAATACACAGTATATCCGCAGGATGTGAATGCACCGGAAGGGCATTCCCACGATTGCGTGACAAAAGCAGTTGTCAACGGGCGGGAGAGTCTCCTTGCAAAGCTGGCTGATGTGAGAGGGGGTTATTCCAGAATCATTCCGTCGGTGGAGATGGTCACAACCTGCAAGGGAATACATTTGCCGCTCGCCTGCAGCGCGTGTCTGACTGCGTGCTCCATGCCGCCGCAGCAGGGTACCTCCATGCGGACGATTGTCACGCTTTGGATGTTGTTGCCCGCAATGATCTGTGTCAGTTTGTCGGAATAATCGACGCTGTCCAACTTGGGACAGCCGATGAGTGTGATGCTGTTTTTGATGAATGTGTTGTGGAAATCACCGTAGGCATAAGCGGTACAGTCGGCGGCAATCAGCAGGTCAGCGCCGTCAAAATATGGCGCGTTCACCGGAATGAGCTTGATCTGTACCGGCCACTGGGACAGTCGGCTGACGACAGGCGCTGCTGTCTGACGGATGCCGGATGACTCCCCATGATGAATTGCCCGTGACTGTGTGCCCGGACAGCCGCACGGAAGTGCATTTGCCTTTTGTGCCTTTGCCGCCTGCACAGCGGCTTCGTCATAAGCGGGAGCTTCGCGTTCCTCAAAGGAAATTGCATTGGTCGGGCATGCGGGCAGGCAGTCGCCCAGACCGTCGCAGTAATCCTCGCGCAGCAGCTGTGCCTTGCCGTTTACCATGCCGATGGCGCCCTCATGACAGGCACTGGCGCATGCGCCACAGCCGTTACATTTTTCTGCATCTATTTTGATAATCTTGCGAATCATCGTTATTACCTCCTGAAATTTGTGAGTGATTCACTTACTGAGGATATCTTACACGGTTGAGGGAAGACTATATGTTGGAATTCCAACGAACGGAGCGAAAGATGGAACAATATTTTGAATCGCTGAAGACCTGTCCGTTATTTGATGGGATCGGACAATCAGAGCTGCCCGGCATGCTGAACTGCATAGAGGCGCATGTATC
Organism: Butyricicoccus porcorum; assembly: GCF_051246315.1. NCBI lineage: Bacteria > Bacillati > Bacillota > Clostridia > Eubacteriales > Butyricicoccaceae > Butyricicoccus > Butyricicoccus porcorum. Next base: position 2,737,395 of record NZ_CP178353.1, on the reverse strand, counting down.
TGCCTATATAAAAAATCAGACAATCTTGCGCGAGGGTGACCCGGTGGGAACCGTCGGTATTGTCCTTTCGGGCAGGATACAGGTGGAAAAAAACGACTATAATGGCAACCGCACGCTGCTCGCCCGGCTCGAGCCGCCGGAGCTGTTCGGAGAGGCGTTTGCCTGTGCCGGAGTACAGCGGCTGCCGGTCAGTGTGACCGCCGTACAGGACAGTGAGGTTATGCTGATCCCATGTAAACGGATGATAACCGCGTGTGCGAACTGCTGTGCATTTCACACGCGCGTGATTCATAATCTCCTGCACATTGTCGCGGAGAAAAATCTGATGCTGAATCAGAAAATCGAAGTTATCTCCAAACGCACCACAAAGGAAAAACTGATGGCATTCCTTCTGGTGCAGGCAAAGCAGCACAACAGCCGGATGTTTTCCATTCCGTATGACAGGCAGGCACTTGCCGATTATCTCGGCGTGGAGCGCAGCGCAATGTCTGCGGAACTGGGCAGGCTGCGCAGGGAGGGAAAAATTGATTTTTACAAAAATCAGTTTAAGCTATTGTGAATACAGACGGCCGCAGCGCCGGAGAGCAGGACTATATTCCCGTTTTCCGGCGCTGTTTTTTATGCAGTTGGACAGGCAGACAAAAACCCGATTCCACAATCGGAACCGGGTTTTGCCTGAGAGACGGTATATACAATGTGAGTGGAGAGTTATTCCTCCATATTACGGAGTGACTGGCGGTATTTGCCGGGAGGAAGCCCGACATATTTGCTGAACATGGTGTTCAGATGGCTGATCGAACTGAAGCCAAGCATGTCTGCAATGTCACCGATGGGAATAGAAGTGTCCATCAGCAGACTCTGTGCTTCACCGATGCGGCGCCGCATGACATACTGCATCGGCGGAATACCGAATTCATCTTTAAAAATATGGGAGAGATAGTATTCATTGACATTCAGCTCGCGCGCAATGGCGGACAGCGTGAGGGATTCGCGGTAATGTTCATCCAGATAATTGCGGATGCGGTCTGCCATAGTGGAAGCGGAAGAACGCGGCTTTTTTGATTCGTTCTGGCTGCGGCTGTTGAGCATTTCATAGATCAGAAGAATCAGAGACAGCGCTATACAGTCACAGATATCGCTCAGATGCTTTTTATCAGAATGCAATAAATAGATGAGGCGGAACATTTCGCCGATCTGATCGGAGATCAAACCGCAGGAAACCACTGGGGGTTCACCTTTTGCGCAAAGGCAGTTGTCCGGGAGACCAGACAGGGCCAGATCACAGATCCCTACACTGTAGGAACGGAGATTCTTGGCAAAGGCACAGCTCTTGCTGTGCAGCAGACCGGCATTGATGATAACAATATCCCCCTTGCGGATGTTGTAATATTGTCCGTCAACCATGTATTGTCCTTCGCCCTGGTAGACAAAAAACAATTCGAGATAATTCTTGTGCGCGTGAGGCAAAAACACATGTTTGCTGCTGTGTTCCTCGTTGATAAAGTGACTGTTGATGCATTGGGGAATACACTCGCCGCGCAGGCGGCTTTTCAGAAAATTTGACTGACGCATAAAACCTTCCTCTCATCTCGAAAGGAATTTTACCATGATTTACAGATAATTTCTTTACAACGTCTTGTTAAATGTACGGAAAAATTGTCAAATTATTGCGATTTATCACGTATAACAACTTTATGATTACATTTTGGTGATATTGTGAAAGACAAAGAAAAATTGTGCTATCTGACCGGAAATAGCAATAATATGCAAGTCATTTTGTGAAAACGCGAAAAAAGCCCCGAAAAAGGCGTTTTTTTCAGCAATAATCGGTTAACGGATTTTTACGCTGTTTTGCTATAATTTAGGCATGAAGTTGAGAGCTGCGGACGACAGAATATCCGTGCTGTTTGGTGCGGAATCAGGGTAGAAATGCCGATTCAGCCGCTTCGCGGGAAACCATCTGTTGGCTGCTGTAAATCAGTACAGGGACAGATACAACACGTAAATTCGTGGCATCTCAGCCACAAAAAAGGAGAGAATGATTATGAAAAAGGTACGTATTGGTCTTCTGGGTGCAGGCCGCATTGGCAAGCTGCACGGTGAAAATCTGGCGCACGCTGTTCCGAGCGCAGAGCTGTATGCGGTTGCAGATCCGTTTATGAACGACGCAACCCGTGAGTGGGCAGCATCCATGGGTATTGAAAAATGCTATGATGATCCGGAAAAGATTTTCTCTGATCCGTCCATCGAGGCAGTCTTCATCTGCTCTTCCACCAACACCCATGCAGAGTTCATCATGCGCGCTGCAAAGTCTGGCAAGCATATCTTCTGCGAGAAGCCGATTGACACCGATCTGAACAAGATCCGTGAGGCACTGGCTGCTGTAGAAGAGGCAGGTGTCAAGCTGCAGGTAGGCTTTGTCCGCCGCTTTGACCACAACCATAAGATGGTTCGTGATACCGTTGCTTCCGGCAAGCTGGGTGCACCGCACATCGTCAAGGTTACCTCCCGCGACCCGGATCATCAGTCGATGGATTACATCAAGGTTTCCGGCGGCATCTTCATGGATATGACCATTCATGATTTCGATATGGTTCGCTATCTGGCAGGCAGCGAGGTTACTGAGGTAACTGCATACGGTGCAGCTCTGTCCGGCGCAGGCTATGACCAGTACGACGATGTTGATACGGCTATCATCATGATGAAGTTTGAAAACGGCGCACTCGGCGTCATTGACAACAGCCGCGCCGCACATTACGGCTACGATCAGCGCACGGAAGTTCATTGCGACAAGGGTTGCGTACAGGTTTCCAACGACCTGAACGATATGTCCATGATCTCCACAGCAGAGGGCGTTGAAATCGCAAAGCCGACCTGGTTCTTCCTGGAGCGCTACAACAATGCGTTCATCTCCGAGGCAAAGGAATTCACCGAGGCTGTCCTGAACGACACCGAGACTCCGGTAACCGGCATCGACGGCATCCAGCCGGTCAAGATCGCACTGGCTGCTGCGAAGTCTCTGAAGGAAGGCCGTCCGGTTAAGATCAGCGAAGTAGAGTAATTTATCTATTGGGCTGCTCCGGGTGGGAAACCATCCGGAGCAGAAAAACAATGTGAGAAGAGTGCTGCTATTTTTCAGAAACAATCATATGCTGTTCCAATGGAAGTGGGCGGCAGAAAGGAAAGAGAGAGTTATGAATGAAAACAGCACGCCGGTTCTGGGAAATGAACCGAAGCTGACCGTTGGCACACGAATTGCCTATGGATTCGGCGATACAGCTTGTAACATTGTTTACGGCATGATTTCCGCACTGCTGGTATTGTTCTATACGGACTATGCCGGCGTTTCGGTCGCAACAGTTGGTCTGGTTATGCTGATTTCCCGTATTTTTGACGGAACGAGCGACGCAATCATGGGCGTCATCGTCAGCAAGACCAAGAGCAAATGGGGCAAGGCACGTCCGTGGATTCTGTGGATGTCCATTCCCTACTGTGTTTCTGCGATCGCACTGTTTACGGTACCGCAGACGCAGGGCTCCCTGCAGTTCTGGTACATCTTTATCACCTACAATCTGACAACAACGGTATTCTATACCGCAATTAACGTACCGTATGGTACGCTGTCCACGATGATGACGCGTTCCTCTCACGAGCGCGATATGCTGTCCATCTTCCGCATGTCGCTGGCACCGATTGGCCGCATCATTGCCGTAACCTTCACCCAGCCGGTTGTCAAGCTGTTCGGTGACGATCAGGCAGCCTGGGTTAAGGCCATGACCATGTGGGTTATCCTTGCGTTCATCATGCTGATGATCTGCTTTGTACGCTGCAAGGAAACCGTACATATTGAAGCACAGGAAAGCAAGGACAGCAAGGTATCCCTCGGCAAGTCGCTCAAGGCGCTGCTTGGCAACCAGTATTTCTGGGCATGCCTGATTCTGTGGACTGTTACCTGTGTACACGGTACCATCGTCGGCACCGCACTGCCGTATTACTGCAAGTATCTGCTCCACAACGATACCTGGATGTACAGTGTCCTGTATCTGGGCGAAACGCTGACGCTGGTTGTTGGCGCAATGCTCTGCCCGTTCCTGCTGCGCCGGTTCGGCAAGCGGCAGATTTCTCTGGTCGGTGCGATTGTGGCAGTCGTTGCCCATGCGGCATTCCTGCTGAATCCCGGCAGCTTTACCTGGGCACTGGTTACCTGCATCATCCGTGCACTGGGCGAGGCACCGCTGACGGCAGTTGTCTTCGGCATGCTGGGTGACGTTGTAGAATTCGGTCAGTGGAAAACACATATTCGTCAGGAATCTCTGATTTTTGCCGGCGGCGCAGTTGGATTTAAGCTGGGCAACGGCATCACCAGTGCGATTATCTCCAAGCTGCTGGATGCAGCTGGCTACATCAGCTCGTCTGGTACTTCGGTTGTACAGCCGGATTCGGCACTGGCTATGATTCAGAACATTTACATTTGGGGTCCGATTCTGGTTTGGGTCATTGCAGTCGTTGTACTGGCACTGTACAAGCTGGACAATAAGTATCCTGCCATTATCAAGGAGCTGGCGGAGCGCGAAGCACGCGGCGAAATGTAAGCATGTAAGGAGGAGTACATTCCCATGTTGAAATTAGGTTATAACGAAGCGACCTGCAAGGAAAATTCCTCGGTCGAAAAAGATCTCGAACTGTGCGAAAAGTATGGCTATGACTACATCGAGCTGCGTCTCGATATGCTGAAGGAATACCTGAAGACACATACGGTTGATGACCTCAAGGCATTCTTTGCAAAGAGCCACCTCAAGCCGTTTGCGTTCAATTCGATTGAAAACATCAACTTCTGCACGCCGGAGGAATGGAAGGAGCTCGTAGAGCTGTTTACATTCGGCTGCGAAATCGCACAGCAGATTGGCAACCCGTACATCATCGTTGTTCCAACGGTTACCGATGAAATCTGCACGAAGAACGAGAAGGAAGTCTTTGAGGATTCCGTCAAGGTTCTGAACCAGCTTGCAGATATCGCAGAGCCGTATGGTGTCAAGCTGTCCTTTGAGCCGATCGGCGACAGAAAGTGGTGCTGCAACAGCGTCCGTCAGGCGCTGGAAATTGTACAGGCAGTTAACCGCGACAGCGTTGGCCTGACTGTCGACTGCATCAATGTTTATCTGCACGACAAGTGTGCGGATGTCGACTATATCCGCAAGATTCCGAAGGACAAGCTGTTTGTCTTCCATATCAATGACTGCGAAGACCTGCCGCTCGGTATTCTCGACCACTGCCACCGCCTGATGCCGGGTCTCGGCGCTATTCCGGTGCAGGAGGTTGCAGACGCAGTACAGGCTGTCGGATATGATGGCCCGGCCTGCCTTGAGCTGTTCCGTCCGGAGTACTGGGCAATGGACGCAGAAGCTGTCATCAAGATGGGCGCGGATACCACCCGCCCGTTCCTGGGATAAAAAGCAAATCCATATCAACACAGCACATGAGAGGAGAGAATCATGTTAGACCCGAAGAAAGTAAAAATCGGCATTGCTCCGATTGCATGGACGGAGGATGACATGCCGGAGATGGGCGCGGAGAACAGCTTTCTCCAGACCATCAGTGAAATCGCACTGAGCGGTTATGTCGGCACAGAAATCGGCTGCCAGTATCCGAGAAATCCGGCAGTCCTGAACGAGGAATTCGGCCGCCGCGGCATCTCTGCTATCACGGCATGGATCAGCACGTATCTCAACGAGCAGCCGATGTGGTGGAATGAACGCGCGTTTGTCGACCACATGAATTTCCTGAAGGCTATCGGTGCTGAGGTCATCAATGTCTCTGACCAGAGCTTCTCGATTCAGCATCAGTGGAACACCCCGCTGGCGAACAAGAAGGTTCTGAACGATGATGAGTGGGAGGTTCTCACCAAGGGCCTCGATCATCTGGGCAAGATCGCTTATGACAGCGGCATGAAGATCGTTTATCATCACCACATGACGACCACCGTACAGAAGACGGGGGAGATCGACCGCCTGATGGAGATGACTGATCCGAAGTATGTCAGCCTGATTTATGATACCGGTCATCTGACCTTCTCCGGCGAGGATCCGATTGAAATACTCAAGAAGCATCACGACCGCATCGGCCATGTACATCTGAAGAATGTCCGCAAGCCGGCAATGGAAAAGTGTTATGCAGAAAACAAGAGCTTCCTGCGCTCGATTCCGGAAGGCGTATTCACGGTACCGGGCGACCCGGAGGGCTGCGTAGACTTCCCGACCGTCTTCAAGCTGCTGGATGAGTACAATTATGAAGGCTGGCTGGTTGTCGAGGCGGAGCAGGATCCGGCAAAGGCAAATCCGCTTGACTATGCTCGCATGGCACGCGCTTATGTCAACAAGTACACTGGTCTGTAATACTCTAAATCATTTATATACAAGGAGCGAATTATCATGAAAAAGCTGAAAATTGGCATCATCGGCGTCGGCCGTCTGGGTTATGAGCATGCCTGCAATATCGCAAACCGCGTACCGGGCTCTGAGCTGGTTGCGATCTGTGATAAGGATTTCGACCGTGCAAAGTCCGTTGCGGAAGAGCTGGGCGTTACCGCTGTTTACAGCGATCCGAAGGAACTGTGCGCAAATCCGGAGGTCGAGGCAGTTGCTATCATCACCAACACCGATTCGCATGTTGAGATGATTCAGATTGCCATGGACGCAGGCAAGCATGTCTTCTGTGAGAAGCCGCTGTCTGATACCGTAGAAAAGTGCAAGGAAGCAGAAAAGATCATCGAGTCCCATCCGGAGCTGATCTTCATGCTGGGCTTCATGCGCCGCTACGATCATTCCTATCAGGTTGCCAAGCAGAAGATGGAAAATGGTGACATCGGCGATGTTATCCTCGTTCGCTGCTATTCTCAGGACCCGATTTCCATCATTCAGGGCACGCTCGAGTATGCACCGCGCTCCGGTGGACAGTTCATCGACATGTCCATTCATGATATCGACCTGATCCGCTGGCTGACCGGCTCCGAGCCGAAGAAGCTGTGGGCAATCGGCGGCTGCTTCGAGTTCAAGCAGTACAAGGATTGGGACGACGGCGACAATGTTTCCTGCCTGATGCAGTGCGAGAACGATGCAATGGCATTCTTCTTCGCAGGCCGTGCAGCAGCACATGGCTCGCATGTTGAGACCGAAATCGTCGGCACCCGTGGCACGCTGCGCATCGCAGGCGTACCGGCAAGCTCCATGGTTGAAGTTATGAGCGAGCATGGCGTATGCCGTGAGTGCTATCAGGACTTCGTTACCCGTTGGCATGATGCTTACATCACCGAGATGGAAGAGTTCTGCGACTGTGTTGCAAAGGGTCGTCAGGGCAGCCCGAATGTATATGACGGCACTGCTTCCACCAACATCGCGTTCCGCTGCAAGGAATCGTTCCTCAAGAACGAGCTGCTGACGCTGAAGTAATCGGTTCCATTTGATTTCACTCTCCTATTTTACACTCTCCAAGTTATATAGGTTCTCTAGTTCTCCTGAGAAACCCGCGGCTTATCTCTCAGACGCGGGTTTCCGCATATTCGGTTCATATTTTTTGTGCTATTTTCAATCGTATGTGTTATAATATAACCAACAAACAGTATCCATTTTTAACCATAGGATACACCGAGTACGGGAGGGAAACTAGTATGGTCAATCGTTTTGTACTTAACGGCATTTCCTATCATGGCAAGGGCGCTATCCAGGAAATTCCCGGTATCATTCAGAGTAAGGGACTGCAAAAGGCATTTATTGCTTCCGATCCGGATCTGATCCGTTTCGGTGTCACAGCAAAGGTTACTGACCTGTTGGATGCCAATCAGATGGCATATGAGGTATATTCCGACATCAAGCCGAATCCGACGATTGAGAACGTCAAATCCGGCGTTGCGGCGTACAAAGCCTCCGGTGCAGATTATATGATTACCATCGGCGGCGGTTCCTCGATGGACACTGGCAAGGCCATCGGCATTATCATCAATAACCCGGAGTTTGCGGATGTTCGTTCTCTCGAGGGTGTAGCACCGACTAAGAACCGTACAGTATTCACAATTGCTGTGCCGACAACCGCCGGAACGGCAGCAGAAGCCACGATTAACTATGTCATCACCGATGTGGAGAAAAAGCGCAAGTTCGTCTGCGTGGATACCAATGATATCCCGGATATTGCCATTGTCGATCCGGACATGATGTCCTCCATGCCGAAGGGCCTGACCGCTTCCACTGGTATGGATGCCCTGACACATGCCATCGAGGGCTATACCACCAAGGCCGCGTGGGCGCTGGCTGATTGCCTGAATCTCGAGGCGATTCGCCTGATTGCCAAAAATCTGCGCGCTGCGGTTCAAAATGAGGACGAGGGCCGGGAAGGCATGGCACTGGGACAGTTCGTTACGGGCATGGCATTCTCCAATGTCGGTTTGGGCATTGCACACTCCATGGCACATACGCTGGGCGCGGTCTATGACACGCCACATGGTGTTGCCTGCGCAATGATGCTGCCGATTGTCATGGAATACAATGCGGATTGCACCGGTGAAAAGTATAAGGCCATTGCGGAAGCCATGGGCGTTGACACGACCGGAATGGATCAGGCGGCATATCGCAAGGCGGCAATCGATGCTGTCCGCCAGTTGTCTGCGGATGTTGGCATTCCGTCCAAGCTGGAAGCGCTGAAGGAAGAGGACCTGGACTTTTTGGCAGAATCCGCAGCGGCGGATGCCTGCGCACCCGGAAACCCGAAGGATGCAAGTGTCGAGGACTTCAAGATGCTGTTCCGCAAACTCATGTAAGTGACCGGATGATGAAAAATAGAATTTGTCAGATGCGCTGCTTCTGACAGGTTGCCCCCATGGCGATGGTTTCCGTCTGCCGTGGGGGCGTTTTGCTGTTTATACAATGGTGTATTGAAAAAAACGGATCGTGTGACTATTTCTGCAAAAGAAAACAGAGGGGATCGGTGCACAGCATCGATCCCTGTTGCTTTGCTTTCGCAATGTAAAGAATATTTTACACAAGTCCGGATAATTTTACCAAACTATGGTGGAAGGTGTGTGGGAAAACTGTTCTAATAGTAAATATGCAATCGAATGATCGAACCGCTGGACTTCTGTGATATACAGGTAAATGATTCAATAGAATCAGGATAGAGAACACGATACAGCAGAATCATCCGGCAGTATCGGAAATGCGGGCTGAAATAATTTTGTGTAAAAGAATACAGACGAAAGGACAGTTTATGTTGAGAATTGGAATGCTGACCAGCGGAGGCGACTGTCAGGCGCTGAATGCAGCGATGCGCGGCGTGGCAAAGGCTTTGTATGAACGGGCAAAGAATGTAGAGATTTATGGTTTTGAGGATGGCTATAAAGGCCTGATCTATGGGAATTACAGACGGCTTTCCCCGGCAGAATTTTCCGGTATCCTTACAGAAGGCGGTACGATTCTGGGAACCTCCCGGCAGCCGTTTAAGCTGATGCGCGTGCCGGATGAAAATGGGCTGGACAAGGTCGAGGCCATGAAAAAGAATTACCGCAGACTGAAGCTGGAGTGTCTGGTCATTCTGGGAGGCAACGGGACACATAAAACCGCAAATCTTCTGCGGGAGGAAGGGCTGAATATCATCACGCTGCCTAAGACGATTGACAATGATATCTGGGGCACGGATATGACCTTCGGTTTTCAGAGCGCGGCAAATATTGCAGCACATGCCTTTGACTGCATTCATACGACGGCAGCATCACATGGCCGCGTCTTCATCGTTGAGGTCATGGGACACAAGGTCGGATGGCTCACCCTGCATGCAGGTATTGCCGGAGGGGCTGATATTATTCTGGTGCCGGAAATCCCCTATGATGTGGATAAAGTCATCCAGGCGATTGAAAAGCGTGACAGGGCGGGAAAACGGTTTACCATTCTCGCAGTGGCAGAAGGTGCAATTTCCAAAGAGGACGCGGAATACAGCAAAAAAGACCGGGAAAAAAAGAAAAAGGACAGCAAGTATCCATCGGTTTCGTATGAACTGGCGGATCAGATTCTGAAGAAAACCGGCAAAGAAGTCCGTATTACAGTGCCCGGACATATGCAGCGCGGCGGTTCTCCCTGCCCGTATGACCGCGTGCTGGCAACACGGCTGGGCTCTGCGGCTGCGGAGCTGATCCTGAAGCAGCAGTATGGAAATATGGTTGGAATTGTCAATGGCAGGGTGGAACCGGTGCCGCTGAAAAAGGTCGCCGGGAAATTGAAGATGATTGATCCAGACAGTTCGATTATTCGGGAAATAAAGGCGGTAGGCATCAGTTTTGGCGACTAAAAGAAACGAGAAACCTGTGACACTGTATCAGGCAGTGCGGGAAAATAAAGAAATCTGTGCATTTTTGCGCAAAGGCAATGAAAATCTCGGCGTGATGGGATTTACCGATCACTCACAGGCGCACTGTGGTCTGGTGGCGGAGCGCGGGGCAGAGATTCTTCGGAAATTTGAATATCCCGAGCATGACATCGAACTCGTGAAAATTGCAGGCTTTATGCACGACATCGGCAATGCAGTCAACCGCACGCATCATGCGGAGTACGGTGCGCTCCTCGCCAATGAACTGCTGAAGGAAATCGGCCTGCCGCTGGAGGATCGCATCACAGTTGTTTCTGCAATCGGACATCACGATGAATCAACCGGTGGTGCTATGGATCCGATTTCTGCCGCACTGATAATCGCAGATAAAACCGATGTGCGCCGGAATCGTGTCCGGGAGAAGGAACAGGCGGCATTTGATATCCATGACCGCGTCAATTATGCAGTTACCGAAGCAAAATTAAAGGTAAATGCCAAAAAGTCTACTGTTGCACTCAATTTGCAGATTGACGAGCATATTTGTACGATGTACGAATATTTTGAAATCTTCCTCGGACGCATGGTGATGTGCAGACGAGCCGCGAAAATGCTGGGTGCCAAGTTCAAGCTGACAGCCAATGGCAGCAAGGTGCTGTGATGCAACAGGATTGCCCGAAGAAAACAAAAGGTCGCCGGAAGGCGGCCTTTTTTGATGTAATACAATAGCTTTGGTATTTCCGCATTCCTGCGCCGCGGTGGTCTGGGGCTTGGGCTGGGCATTGCTGCCATTGCATACTTTTTAAATCTCATCGCCAATCTCTCCGATCGGGCGGAGTTTTTGAAATATACCACGCCGTTCGGATATACGGAGGGCGCAGATATTGTTACAAACGGCTGTTTGGACATGAAAATGGTACTGCCGGGCATGCTGTATGCTGTCATCGGCATTGCCGTCGCATACTGGAAATACAGCAGGAAAGATATCTGCTGAATTTCAACGCTTTACTTTTTTCTGCATTTGCGTTAAAATAGGCAATGCTTATCAAAAAATGTAGGAATAAAGGAAAAAGTATATGCTTGGAAAGACACATATGGCGGTTGGCGTGGCCGCCGGGCTGGTGGTCATGCATCCGCAGAACATACAGGAGCTGATTGTCGGCACAGGAACGCTTGCCGTTGGCTCGGTCATCAGCGACATTGACATCGGCACCTCGGATTCCCACAAAGAGGCAGATAAGATCATTGCACTCGCTGGGCTGGCATGCTTTGCGGTTGCTGCGGCGGAAGCCACAATGAATCTCGGCATTTATGACAGGCTGATGCGCAACAGCAGCCTGATGCGGATTCTGGCGGGCGTGGCAGCATTCCTGCTGCTCTGTGCGTTTGGGAAGGAACAGCCGCACCGCTCGTTTATGCATTCGATTCCGGCGCTGGTCTTGCTGACGGGGTGTGTGGAGATTATTTTTCCGCTCGCGGCGCCGTATTTTGCGGTTGGATTTGTTTCGCACCTCGCACTCGATTTGTGTAACCGGAGGGATGAACGCCTTCTGTACCCGCTGAAATGGGGGCTGAGCTTTGGCGTGTGCTCGTCCAAGGGACTGGTCAACCGGATTCTGTTTTCTGTGGGTTTTGCTGTTTCCGCGATTACCTTTGCGGTGCTGGTGCTGCAAATTTACGATATCCGCCAACTGCTGCATTTGTTGTAACTGAAAAAGAGAATGGTATGGTCGGTTTTCCGGCACACGCCATTCTCTTCTTTTTGTCTTTTTTTATTCTTTGGGGGCGCAGATGATGTTTTCACATTGCTGATATGCCTCGTTGTGCAGATCGTCTGTGACGATAGAGGCGGATGCGAAGCTGCCGAACGTGACAGAGGAAACCTGGCCAAACTTGCTGGCGTCGCACAGAACATAGCATCTGTGGCAGTGCTCCATCGCGCACTGCTTGATGAGAGCTTCATTGACATCCGGCGTGGTAAAGCCCGCCTCAAAATCGACGCCGTTGCTGCCGAAAAATCCCAATGTAAAATGGTACATTTTCAGATTCATATAGGCTTCGCTGCCGACGAGAGCCTCTGTGACCGCTTTGATCTCGCCGCCGATGATGCGTACCTGTGCGCCGCGCAGGGCCAGCAGCCGGGCGTGCGAGACAGAGTTTGTAACATAGGTGGTCTCGTTGACCGGGAGAAATGGAATCATGCTGCCCGTTGTTGTTCCTGCATCCAGATAGACAAAATCACCCTTCGAAACAAGTCCGGCGGCATAGCGGGCAATCCGCACTTTTTCTTCCTTGTGAATTTCTTCACGCAGAGAGACTGCGTCTTCGCGGGTCAGTACGTTGCTTTTGATATGCGGCGCGACGGCGCCGCCGAAAACTTTAACCAGCTGCCCCTGTTCGTGCAGCGTATTCAGATCCCGACGGATTGTGGATTCAGAGATACCGAGGCGATCCTTGATTTCCTGAAGAGTAATGCTGTCCTTTTCCTCCAGCATTTGCAATATTTTTGAATGGCGCTGCTCCGGGAGCATGGCAGATCCTTCCTTTCGTGACAGATATGGGCGGGGTGCGCCGCGGGAAATAAAAGTCGGCTCACAGCTGCCCTCTGTGTGTGAGGAAGAGGGTCGAACTGTGAGCCGTGCTGTTGAAGGGAAAATACAACGGTGTATTATTCTTCTACATTTTTCTTGAGTATGCCGAGGAGGACGGCGCTGACTACCGTGCCGACAACCAGAGAGATGACATACATCGGGGCATTTCCGACAACCGGGAAGACAAAGATACCGCCGTGCGGCGCCATCAGAGTGCAGTCAAACATCATGGACAGCGCACCGGAAACAGCCGAGCCGATAATGCAGGACGGCAGGACATGTAACGGATCGGAGGCAGCGAACGGGATAGCACCTTCCGTGATGAACGCAAGTCCCATGATAAAGTTGGTTGGGCCGGACTGACGCTCTTCCTTTGTAAATTTCTTTTTGAACAGCAGCGATGCCAGAGCAATTGCACACGGCGGAACCATGCCACCGATCATAACGGCTGCCATAACGTTGTAATTGCCTGCGGCGATAGAGGCCGTACCGAATACATATGCTGCCTTGTTGAACGGGCCGCCCATATCGATTGCCATCATTCCGCCGAGGATCAGGCCTAAGAAAATTTTACCGGAACCGTTCATGTTTGTCAATGTCGTATTGAGCAGTGTATTCAGGGCGCCTACCGGCGGCTCAACGACAAAGGTCATGATGACGCCGACAATCAGGATGCCGAATACAGGATAGAACAGGACGGACGAGATTTTTTCAAGCGACTGTGGGAGCTTTTCAAACAGCTTTTTGAGCAGGAGAATGACATAACCGGCGAGGAAGCCTGCGACCAGCGCGCCGAGGAAGCCGGATTTGCCGTTGGCGGCAATTGCACCGCCGACAAAGCCGAGCGCGAGTCCCGGACGATCCGCGATGCTCATTGCGATGTAGCCCGCGAGTACCGGCAGCATGAAGCCGAAGGCAATTCCGCCAATGCTTTTCAGCGTTGCGGCAATCGGAGTGATGGTACCGAAGTTGGCGCGCGCTTCTTCGGAGAGCGCGGTCATATCGACACATAAACCGTCAATCAGAAAGGCGAGTGCAATCAGAATACCGCCGCCGATAACGAACGGGAGCATGTGGGAGACGCCGCTCATCAGATGGACATACAGCTGATGACCAATCGAACCGCCACTCTTTGCGGATGTGTCTGTATGTGCGCCGCCACTTGCGGATTCATAGACCGGCACATTGCCGCTCATGGCGCGTGAAACCAACTCGTCCGCCTTGCTGATGCCGTCGGATACCTGGCATTCAATCAGCTTTTTGCCGTGGAACCGATCCATCGGCACCTTTGCGTCCGCTGCGATGATAATACAGTCCGCGTCTGCAATTTCCTGTGCAGTCACAACATTTTTTGCGCCGCTCGAACCGCGGGTTTCGACCTTCAGGAAGCAGTTGTGTGCCTTGGCGGCCTTTTCAAGTGCTTCGGCTGCCATATAGGTGTGAGCGATGCCGGTCGGACAGGAAGTAACCGCCAGAATTTTGAACGATGCGTCTGTCATGGACTGCGTTGTCTCGATGGATGCGTCCAGATCCGGGCGTTCCTCATCCGCTTTGTCGATGATTGCAAGGAATTCTTCGACGGTTTTTGCGTTTTTCAGCTTTTCAATGAATTCTTCGTCCATCAGCATCATGGACAGTTTGCTCAGTACATCCAGATGGATGTTATCCTTTGTGTTGGGGGCGGCGATCAGAAAGACAATGTGTACCGGTTCATCGTCGAGGGAGTCGAAGTCCACACCGTTCGGAATGACCATTGCCGCGAGCCCCGGACGGGTTACAGCAGCACCCTTGCCGTGCGGAATGGCAATGCCTTCACCGATGCCGGTTGTGCTTTCCTCTTCTCTGGCGTAAACCAGCTTGCGATACGCTTCCCGGTCGTCGATTTTTCCGCTTTTGCACATCAGATCGATGGCCATATCCAGTGCTTCCTTCTTGGATGAGGGAGCCGCATGGAGTTCCACGCTGCGTGCGTCCAGCAAATCTGTGATTCTCATAAAATCCTCCTTCTTACATAGTATACCATTCTCTTATAATGTGGCATATAGCTGCTCGATTTCTGCTTTTGTTGCCAGCAGTTCGGAAAATGCGCTGGCGCTGCCGGCGGCGACACCCATTTTAAATGCATGGCTGTAGTCTCCTGTCTCCAGCCATCCCGCGAGGAAGCCCGCTACCATCGAATCACCTGCGCCAACACCATTGACCAGCGTTCCCTTTGGCGCGTGCGTTTCATAAAAGCTGCCATCCTCCGCGACGAGAACCGCGCCTTCTCCTGCCATCGAAATGAGAACATTACGCGCCCCCATCTCCTGGAGCTTTTTTGCATATGGTACTACGGCGCTGCGGGTTTTCAGTTCAACGCCGAAAATTTCACCCAGCTCATGATTGTTCGGCTTGATGAGGAACGGATGGTACCGCAGGACATTCACCAAAAGCTCCCGTGTTGCATCGACCACAATCAGAACATGCTTATCTTTGAGCCGTTTCATGATATCCATATACATGGAATCCGGCATGGAGGATGGAATGCTGCCCGCAAGCACCAGCATGTCAGTGTCAGTCAGATCATCCAGCAGCCGCATCAGTTCTTCAATCTTTTCGGCGGAGATAGCGGGTCCCATGCCGTTGATTTCCGTGCCCTCAATGGAGCGGAGCTTCATGTTGATGCGGGAAATACCGGATTCAATCGGGATGAATTTCGACAGGCAGCCGATTCCTTCCACACGCCTGCGAATTTCCTCTCCCGTAAAGCCTGCGACAAAACCGAGCGCCGTGGTCTCCAGACCGAGGTTATTCAGGACAATCGAAACATTGATGCCCTTTCCACCGGGAAGGATCTGCTCGAAGGTCGTCCGGTTTGTCATGCCGAGTTGGAAGTCATCTACCGCAACAATATAATCCAGCGATGGATTAAACGTTACTGTGTAAATCATGTTCTCTCTCCTTTCGTTTTTCTTGACTATAGTATATAACAGCAGACGGTCAAAATCAATCAAACTAATTCACAAAAATGCAGGATATTTTTTGTATATCGTTCATAAAAAATCATTTACATTCAAACTCGGTTAAAAGGTGCGTGGGCGTACAGCAGATTCGCCGGGCTCCGTTTCTCTGTCCAGACAAAAATCTGCTGTATAAAGCGATACCGGGATATTGAAAAAACGACTGCGGGTGGATATAATAGGAACAGGATAACGGCGTCTGAAAAAACTGTCGTTATCTTTTTTTATCAATGTTTTCACTCAGCACAGAAAAATGGAAGGAGAAAACATGAATGTATTTGATATCATCGGGCCGGTAATGGTTGGCCCGTCCAGCTCACACACAGCGGGCGCGGTAAAAATCGGATATGTCTCGCGCAAGCTGCTGGCAGAACCGCTGAAAAAGGCAGAGATCCTGCTGTACGGTTCCTTTCTGGCGACCGGCAGAGGACATGGCACAACGCTCGCGCTTGTCGCAGGACTGCTCGGCATGAAGACAGATGACAGCCGCATTCCGGACAGCATGCGCATTGCGGAGGAGCGCGGCATTGAAATCACCTTCGGAGAGGCGGAGCTGCGCGACGCGCACCCGAATTCCGTCCAGCTCATCCTGACTGGCATTGACGGAAGAAAGCTGGAGGTTGTCGGGGAATCCATCGGCGGCTCGCGCATCAATATTGCGGGGATCGACGGCATTTCCACAAACTTTTCCGGCGATTATCCGACGCTGATTGTCCACAACCTCGACCAGCCCGGGCATGTCGCGGAGGTCACGAGCATGCTGGCACATAAGTCGGTCAATATTGCCACGATGCAGCTGTACCGTGCTTCGCGCGGCGGCTATGCTGTTATGGTCATCGAATGTGACCAGGAGGTGCCGAAGGAGTCTATCGCATGGCTGGAACACCTCGAGGGTGTACAGAAGGTCACCTATTACAGCCTGAAGGACGGTGAATGACAATGAGCTTTGAAAAATTACAGGAAATTTTGGATTGCACACAGGAACGGCACATTCCGTTCTGGAAAGTCATTCTGGAAGATGACTGCACGGAGCGAAGCGTGTCCGAAGAGGAATCCTTTGAGACCATGCGCCATATGTACCGCGCAATGAAGGAAGCCGACACAGCCTACGACGCAGAGCTGCGTTCTGCCAGCGGCATGGCGGGCGGCGACGGTGCGAAGCTCGAGCAGTTCCGCAGGCAGGGAAATCATCTGGTCGGCGACTATCTGTCCGAGGTTATGGAAAAGGCTGTCAAAATGGCGGAGTCCAATGCCTGCATGCGCCGCATTGTCGCGGCACCGACCGCAGGCTCCTGCGGTGTCATCCCCGCTGTACTGCTCACATATCAAAAACAGAAGGGAACAGAAGAGAATCGCATGGTTGAAGCACTGTTTGTCGCGGCAGGCATCGGCGAGGTGATCGCCGCCAGTGCGAGCATTGCGGGTGCGGAGGGCGGCTGTCAGGCGGAGATCGGCTCTGCAAGCGCCATGGCTGCCGGGGCGGTCGCTTATCTGGAAAACGGCGGGGAAGAAGACATTGTGCATGCGGCGGCACTGGCGCTGAAAAACATGCTCGGTCTGACCTGTGACCCGGTTGCGGGTCTGGTAGAGGTACCGTGCATCAAGCGAAATGTTTCCGGTGCGGTCAATGCGGTGACAAGTTCCCAGATGGCGCTTGCCGGCGTCCGCAGTGTCATTCCGCCGGATGAGGTCATCGATTCCATGCGCCGCATCGGCAGACTGCTGCCCGCCTGCCTGCGCGAGACAAGCCAGGAGGGGCTTGCAACAACCCCAACCGGACAGCAGGTAGCAAAGCGTATGCGCAGCTGAGGACGCTGCGCAGGTATCAATTTGACAGAATGGCAGAAATATGATACCATACTCTTCCACTGTGAAATGAATGGGGAAAGAGGAAACGATGGAAACACGACTCCGGATTTTGGAAGCGGTTGACCAACCGCGCGATTCCATTTGGGATCGATTTCAGGAATATGCTGAGGTGACGGCAGTGCGTGACGGCGAATGTGCGTACCACCTGCTGTGTGAGCAGAAGTTTGACCTTGTGTTTCTCAACCTGATGCTGAGCGGACTGGATGGTCTGGAACTGCTGCGGCGCATCCGGCAGCAGGAACTGTGCGGGTTTGTGGTACTGACCAGCGAATTTCCCGATTTCCGGTATGCGCAGCAGGGGATTTTATATGGCGCGTTTGATTATCTGCTGCGCCCGCTGACGGAGGAAACGCTGCTGCCTGTCCTGCTGCGCGTGCGCGACCGCATGGGACAGGCAGATTCGGTTTTGCAGCAGGAGAGCGTTGCGCTGGCGGAAGAGATGGGTTCACCGCAGCTCCCGCAGCGTTTTGACGAGGTGGTACAGGCACTTGCCGGGATTCAACAGGGAAACGATGCCCGTATCGATGTCATGGTGCGCACACTTTACCGAGCTGTCGTGGAGCGCACCTTCGCAGACCGCCCGTGGCTGTCGCGCTTTGAGCAGCCGGAGGCATATGATACCATCGACTGGATGGGCGCCGGCAGCCCGAGTATGGTGCGCGATTATTGCAGGAGAAGGCTGGGAGAGCTGAGTGACAGGATTGCCATCCTGTATCCAAAGACGGGCTGCGCCAAGCTGGACAGCATCCTGCTCTATCTGTTGGACAATGTGGATGGCGGCTGCCTGCAAAAGGATGTGGCGGCAGCGCATTATCTCAGCAATACGGCGCTCAGTGAGCTGTTCCGCAGTCAGTTGGGACGGTCATATCGCAGCTATGTTACGGATATCAAGATGCTGCGCGCACAGTATCTGCTCCAATACACCGACCAGAAGATATATGAAATCAGCGCGCAGCTGGGTTACCGGGATGTGAATTATTTTTCCCGTATTTTCCGGCAGCGCTATGGCGTTCCGCTCTCGCAGTACCGGCAGCAGACACAGGATTATCAAATTTGAATCAGGGCACCTCCAAAGGAAGAATTTTCCCGAGGGGGTGCTTTTTATGTGCAGACACAGCGCGTTACGCGGAAAAACAGGAAAATACGGTAAATTT
Organism: Butyricicoccus porcorum; assembly: GCF_051246315.1. Classification (NCBI taxonomy): domain Bacteria; kingdom Bacillati; phylum Bacillota; class Clostridia; order Eubacteriales; family Butyricicoccaceae; genus Butyricicoccus; species Butyricicoccus porcorum. Next base: position 2,718,441 of record NZ_CP178353.1, on the reverse strand, counting down.
TTCAGGAAGGGGGTGCGGACAAAATCTTGGACTGATTATGCAGCAAAACCAAGATGATGTCTATACTCAATCGGGCTCATCCCACCTAGAGATAACTTGATGCGTTTATGGTTATACCAATTGATATAGCGGTCAATCTCCCGGCTAAAATCGTCAAGCGAGACTCCTGTCCAAGAGCGGCCATAGAACATTTCGTTTTTGAGCCTTCCAAAGAAACCTTCGCAGGCTGCGTTATCGGGGGAGCAGCCCTTCTTAGACATAGAGCGAATGAGACCGGCCCCATTCATCCGTTCAATCCATCCGGGCCATCGGTAATGGCAGCCCCTGTCAGAATGGACAATCGGATGACAGCCCTCTGGCAGATCGGCAATCACTTGATCCAACATGGTGTTGACCAGATCGGCATTGGGCGGGTTCCGATCGTCCAGCCCACAACCATTCCATCAAAACAATCGATCATGGCGGAGAGATATAGCTTGCCGTTCGAAAGGGCAAATTCTGTGATATCCGTCAGCAACTTCTCATACGGCTGATTTGCATGGAAATCGCGTAAAATGATGTTCTCTACTTCGGGTGTGATTTCCCCAAATACGAACTATATTTTCGTTTCTTCGAGCGCAAAACCACCAGTTTTTCTTCTTCATGATCCGGCGGATGATCTTCTCGGAGAGCATAATCCCTTTGCGCTTCAGCGCCAGATAAATGCGACGGTAACCATATATGCCCCTGTTTTCGTGAAAAATCGAGGTGATTTGTGCCCGTTGGGATAGATATTTGTCGGGTTTGTTCATAACAGCTTGCTGGTAATAGTAACTGCTTTTGGCCATCTTAAAACGGGACAGCAGCGCTGGCAGTGCATATTTCCCCTTCAAGGCATCGATGATCACTGCCTTTTCACGGTTTCTGAGTACCGTTAGATCGATGCCGGGTCTTTTTTTAAAACTGAGATGGTCTCCTTCAGCACATCTACTTCAAACTGCAGTTCCTGGAGTTGCGTTCGAAGATTCTCCAGTTCCTCAGATTCAGGCAATGCATGATCCTGAGGCAACGGCTCCCTTGGTATGCTTTTTCTCTTCGCCATCAGACCCACCATCCCATACTTCAGATATTTCCTGCGCCAGACGTATATGCTCATACGGCTGTATCCGATTTCCCTTGATACATATTCTACATCTTCGCCTAATTCAAAGCAACGGTGAATTACCTCATATTTGAATTCTGCTGAGGGATGCCTTGGATGCCCCGATGTGTTGCAGTGATGATCCATCTCTGTGGGAGACTCTTCTGTGTGGCCATGTCTGTTCTCTAACCCGGCTTTTTTGCGCTCATACCAGCGGTAAAGCGTAGACTCGCTCGGGTATCCTAACCGACGGATTACAGCAGCTATTGATCCCAGCCGCTCGTATTCTCTTAGTGCGATTTCTTCCTGCTCTTTTGTATACATTCAGTTCCCTCCTTTTGGAGTCCAACTTTTTGTCCGCAGGCCCGAATCTGCCAAAATCCATGAAAAATTTCATAATTCTGGAAAAGGGGTTGCATCTCGAGCAGGGGACAGATATAATAGCCACATTAAATCTACTAAACCTACAGAATAAGTAGGAATAAGAAAATGAAAGGGATGATTGTTTATGCAGTACGAAACCGACCGACAGAATCTCCCTCTTCTGCGAATGCGATGTTGTGGATGACAGACAGACGCACACACAACGATATCGAATAAAAGAAAGAGGAATCTATGATGACATACAAAAAGAGAGTATCTGCTATTTTACTGGCATCCGCACTGACCGTCGGCGTGCTGGCGGGCTGCGGAAGCACGTCGGACAGCAGTTCGGCTTCCGGTTCCGGAGAAAACGGCGGCTCGGTTGAGCTGACCAATGTATCGTATGACCCGACTCGTGAGCTGTATGAGGCATACAACAAGGCATTTGCGGCGCACTGGAAGGAACAGACGGGTCAGGATGTCACAGTAACGCAGTCGCATGGCGGTTCGGGCAAGCAGGCGCTTGAAGTTGCAAACGGTTTGGAAGCAGATGTTGTGACGCTGGCGCTGGAGGGCGATGTCGATGCAATCAAGGATGCCGGTCTGATTGAGGACGGTTATACCGAAGAATTTGACAACGACAGCGCACCGTATACGTCCTCCATTGTCTTCCTGGTTCGCAAGGGCAATCCGAAGAACATTCAGGACTGGGATGACCTGCTGCGCGATGATGTCGGCGTCATCACGCCGAATCCCAAGACCTCCGGCGGTGCACGCTGGAATTACCTCGCGGCGTGGTACTATTTCGAGAAGCAGGGTCAGAGTGAGGAGCAGATCAAGGAGAGCATGAAGACACTGTACTCTCATGTACTGGTTCTCGACTCCGGCGCACGCGGTTCGACGACATCCTTTGTGGAAAACAAGCAGGGCGATGTGCTGCTGGCGTGGGAGAACGAAGCATTCCTGTCGCTGGAGGAGTATCCGGGCGAATATGAGATTGTCATTCCATCCGTATCCATTCTGTGCCAGCCGACCGTAGCGGTTGTAGATGAGGTTGTGGACAGCCGCGGTACGCGCGATGTGGCGACCGAATATCTGAACTATCTGTACTCCGACGAGGCACAGCGCTTAGAGGCAGAGAACTTCTATCGCCCGTCAAATGAGGAAATCCTGAAGGAATACACATCGGACAGCGAAAGCAGAACCATAACGGAAATTCCGGAAGACAACAAGTGGATTGTTTCCGATGGCTTTGAGCTGACCAATATTGACCATTTTGGCGGCTGGACGGAAGCAACCGAGAAGCATTTTGTCGACGGCGGCATATTTGACAGCATTTACGAAGAAAAATAACGAGATTCATCTGTACGGGGCGGGCAGAAATGCCCGCCCCCGGTGAAGACAGCGGAAAGGAATGAATCACTTTGAAAAAAAAGAGAAAACAGAGGAGGGTTATACCGGGGTTCGGTTTGTCGCTGGGCATTACTGTCACGCTGCTCAGCTTGATCGTTGTCATTCCGCTGTGTTCACTGGTAGTTTTCTCCTCACAGTTATCATTTTCAGAATTTATTGAGACCATCACCAGTCCGCGTGTGCTGGCGAGCTATCGGGTCAGTTTTCAGACAGCACTGATTGCTTCGCTCATCAATGCAGTGGTCGGACTGATCATTGCATGGGTGCTGGTTCGGTATCAGTTCCCGGGCAAGCGCATCATGGACGGACTGATTGAGGTTCCGTTTGCACTGCCGACGGCGGTTGCCGGCATTTCACTGACTCATATGACAGTTGACAGCGGCTGGGTTGGCAGTATCTTCCATAAATTCGGCATTGAAATTGCGTATACGCGCATTGGCATCACGATTGCACTGGTTTTTATCGGCATTCCGTTTGTTGTGCGTTCCGTCCAGCCGGTGCTGGAAAAGCTCGATCCGCAGTACGAGGAGGCGGCGAGCATGCTTGGCGCGGGCCGCACCTACAGCTTCTTCCGAATTATCTTCCCGGAAATCTTTCCCGCACTCGTCGCGGGCTTCACGATGGCATTTGCCCGCAGCCTCGGCGAATACGGCAGTGTGGTATTTATCGCGGGCAATACCCCATTTAAAACGGAGATCACACCGCTGCTCATCATGTCCCAGTTACAGGAATATGACTATGCGAGCGCAACCTCGATTGCGCTGGTCATGCTGGCAGCCGCGTTCCTGATTTTGTTTGTCAACGCAGTCCTGCAAAGCAGGGCTTCCAAAATTGTCAGTGGCATCGGATAAGGAGGGATTTGCTTTGAAACAGAACGAACAGTCCGGCGCTGTCAAATGGCTGCTCATTGCGTTCAGCGCGGTTTTTCTGGCGGTGATGCTGGTTCTGCCGCTGGTGTATGTCCTGATTACGGCGTTCCGCGAGGGCATACAGCCCTACCTTGAGGCAGTCACTGATAAGTATGCGCTCAAGTCCATCCAGCTGACGCTGGAGGCGACCGTGATTGCGGTTATCGTCAACACAGTATTCGGGCTTTTCGCCTCATGGTCTATCACAAAGTTTCAGTTCCGCGGGAAAAAGATCATCTCCACACTGATCGACTTGCCACTGACGGTTTCGCCGATTATTGCAGGCCTGATTTATGTCCTGACTTTCGGACGGCAGAGCTTCCTGTATCCATATCTAAAAAGCGCACACATCTCGATCATTTATGCCGTTCCGGGCATTGTACTCGCAACCATCTTTGTCACCTTCCCGTTTATCTCGCGTGAGATTATTCCCGTGCTGACGGCAGCAGGTAAGGACGAGGAGGAAGCGGCAGCGCTGATGGGCGCAGGCGGCTGGACGATTTTCCGGCGCGTCACCTTCCCACATATCAAATGGGCATTGCTGTACGGCATCGTGCTGTGCACGGCGCGTGCTATGGGAGAATTCGGTGCGGTATCCGTTCTCTCCGGACATCTGAGAGGCAAGACAAATACCATGCCGCTGTACATTGAGCTGCTGTATCAGGGCTATGACTTCACCGGCGCCTTTGCCGTATCATCGATTCTGGTTGTCATGGCGATCATCATTCTGGTTCTTCGCAGTGTATTGGAATACCGGGGCAGGAAAAACGAGGAGTAAGCATGGAAAAGAACTATTATGTCGAGCTGAAAGGAGTCAATAAGAGCTTTGGCAGCTTTCAGGCATCGAAAGATATCAGTTTTGGAATAGAAAAAGGCAAGCTGATCGGTCTGCTGGGGCCGAGCGGCAGCGGCAAAACCACCATTCTCCGCATGCTGGCGGGACTGGAAACCGCTGACAGCGGCGATATTATCATCGACGGCAAGGTGGTCAACGATGTACCGGCAAGTAAGCGCGGCATCGGCTTTGTCTTTCAGAATTATGCACTGTTCCGCTATCTGACTGTATATGAAAATATCGCATTCGGTCTGAAGGTACAGAAGTGGCCGAAGGACAAAATCCGGGCGCGTGTGGAGGAAATGCTCCGTCTGATCGGGCTGGAAGATACCGCAAAGCGTTATCCCAACCAGTTGTCCGGCGGACAGCGGCAGCGCATTGCGTTTGCTCGTGCACTTGCTCCGCAGCCGCAGCTGCTTCTGCTTGACGAGCCGTTCGCCGCGGTCGACGCAAAGGTGCGGCAGGAACTGCGCAGCTGGCTGCGCGAGATGATTTCGGCAGTCGGCGTCACGAGTATTTTTGTCACGCACGACCAGGACGAGGCGATTGAGGTTGCGGATGAGATCATCATTACCAATCAAGGCCACATTGAACAGATCGGCACACCGAAGGACATTTATCGTCAGCCGGATACGCCGTTTGTCGCACAGTTTATCGGGCAGTCGTCCATTGTCGAGGATTTCCGCAGATTCGCAGGCTTTGCACACGCGGGCAGCAACGCGACACGCGCCGCTGTCCGTCCGGAATACATCAGCGTTTCCAAACAGGGCGAACCGCTCCGGTTCCCGGTCAATACCGAGACCGGCGTGGTCGAACGCACTGCTTTCCGCGGCAGCGAAATCGAATTGACCATCCGCGTCAAGGATACGCTGCTGACGGCGAAGCGCTTACTGGATGATACACCGGTTTCCGTCGGTGAAACCGTGCGCGTTTTCATCTATCGTCTGTATGCTTTCGACAACGAAAAAGCATATGTCATTGAAAATGAGGCGTTGACTTCGCCGGATTCGGTCGTCATTTAACAGGGGGGGACATTCTGTGAAAACAACAATTCTGGACACGGATGTTCTCATCCTCGGCGGCGGTGCAGCGGGATGCTATGCCGCGATTACCCTGCGCGAAAAGGCACCGGATGCAAGGGTGCTCATTCTGGAAAAAGCGGATATCCGGCGCAGCGGCTGCCTTGCAGCGGGTGTCAATGCACTCAACGCCTATATTGTGCCGGGCAAGACGCCGGATTTTTACGTCGATTATGCAAAGAAGGACGCACACGGCATTGTGCGTGAGGATTTATTGCTCAGTATGAGCGAGCGGCTCAACCAGGTGACACATCGTCTGGAGCAGCTCGGACTTGTCATTCTGAAGGATGAAAAGGGAAATTATGTCACGCGCGGCAATCGAAATGTGAAGATCAACGGCGAGAACATCAAGCCGCTGCTGGCGCAGGCGGTGCGGGAATGTCCGAATGTAACGGTCATGAACCGCGTCAATGCGGTGGATTATATTGTGGAAAATGGCCGTATCGCGGGCGTGTTCGCCAACGATGTGCGCAAACAGGAGCTGTATTTTATCCGTTGCCGCGCATGTATCTGCGCGACCGGCGGCGCGGCGGGACTGTACCGCCCCAATCATCCGGGCTTTTCACGGCACAAGATGTGGTATCCGCCATTTAACACCGGAGCGGGCTATGCGATGGGCATCCGCGCAGGGGCGGAAATGACGACATTTGAAATGCGCTTTATCGCGCTGCGCTGTAAGGACACGATTGCACCGACCGGTACACTCGCACAGGGCGTCGGCGCCAAGCAGGTCAATACACATGGCGAGGTCTATGAACAGAAATACGGTCTGACGACTTCCCAGCGTGTATATGGCACTGTGATGGAAAACCGAGAGGGGCGCGGCCCTTGCTATCTGCGCACAAAGGGCATTACGCGCGAGCAGGCGGACAGCCTGAAAAAGGCGTATCTGAACATGGCGCCGTCCCAGACACTCAAATGGCTGGAAAATGGCAGCTCTCCGGACGAAGAAAACGTCGAAATTGAGGGTACAGAGCCATATATCGTCGGAGGACACACTGCGAGCGGCTATTGGGTGGACGCTGACCGCATGACAACCATTGACGGCCTGTTTGCGGCGGGCGATGTAGCGGGCGGAAGCCCACAGAAATATGTCACCGGCGCACTGGCCGAAGGCGAGATTGCGGCGGAAGCCGCAGCGGCGTATGTACAGAAACCGATGGGCAGCGTTTCTGAGGAATATATCGGGCAGCGCGAAGAAGAAATACAGAAGTATTTTGAAAATACAGGGCTGTTCACGACCGAACAGCTGGAAGAAGCCATGCAGGGCATCATGGATCATTACGCGGGCGGCATCAGCACAGATTACGGCTTTACCGAATCCGGCTTGCAGTTGGCTGACCGAAAAATTCAGCGGCTGCTCCGCCTGAGTGACAGTGTTCATGTCTCCGATATGCAGGAGCTGACGCGACTGTTTGAGCTGCGGGAACGCCTGCTTGTCTGCCGCGTGGTCATCGCGCATCTGGCGGATCGAAAGGAAACCCGCTGGCACTGCTTCGCGGAAAATCTGGATCATCCGCAGAGTGATGACAGCTGGCTGAAATATGTCAATTCCCGTTATGAAAACGGTGAAATCCACATGCTCCACCGTGAGCTGGTAGGGAGGCACGAGCGATATGAGCATTCACATTGACCGGAATACATGCATCGGCTGTGGGCGATGCGCCGATATCTGTCCGGGCACACTGTTCTGTATGACAGATGGACGGGCGTCTCTGCGCTATCCGGAAGAATGCTGGGGCTGTGTGTCCTGCGTCAAGGAATGCCCGGTTCATGCGATTTCGCTGTATCTCGGCGCCGACATCGGCGGCATGGGCAGCCGCATGACGGTGCGACGCGAGGACAGCCTGCTGCACTGGACGGTTGCCCGCCCGGATCATACAACGGAAACCATCACGGTCGATACGCGTGATGCAAACAAATATTAAACGTTTGGAGATGAATAACAATGAGTGAATTTTCCCACCTCGACCAGTTAGAGGCAGAGGCTATCTATATTATGCGTGAAGTCGCGGCGGAATGTGAACGCCCGGTTATGCTGTATTCTATCGGCAAGGACAGCTCGGTTATGCTGCACCTGGCGATGAAGGCGTTTTACCCCGAAAAGCCGCCGTTCCCGTTTCTGCACATTGACACGACATGGAAGTTCCGTGAAATGATCGAATTTCGTGACCGCAAGGCGAAGGAACTCGGCATTGAGATGCTGGTTTACACCAACCCGGAGGGATTGGCGCAGGGCATCAATCCGTTTGACCATGGCGCTGCGTATACCGATATCATGAAAACACAGGCGCTCAAGCAGGCGCTGAAGAAATATGGCTTCACCGCAGCCTTCGGCGGCGGCCGCCGCGATGAGGAAAAGTCGCGTGCAAAAGAACGCATTTTCTCGTTCCGAAACGAAGCACAGGCATGGGATCCGAAAAACCAGCGTCCGGAGATGTGGAAGCTGTACAACACCCGCATCAACAAGGGCGAGAGCATCCGCGTATTCCCGCTGTCCAACTGGACGGAAAAGGACATCTGGCAGTACATCAAGCGCGAGAACATCGACATTGTGCCGTTGTATTTTGCGGCGGAGCATCCGGTAGTTGAGCGCGACGGCAACCTGATTATGGTCGATGATGACCGCATGCGCCTGAACGAGGGCGAAGTGCCGCAGATCAAAAAGGTTCGCTTCCGCACACTCGGCTGCTATCCGCTGACCGGCGCGGTCGAATCGGATGCAACCACACTGGATGAGGTCATTTCGGAAACGCTGTCGGCTGTCACTTCGGAACGCACCAGCCGTGTGATTGACAAGGAAGCTGCCGGCAGCATGGAACGCAGAAAGAGAGAAGGGTATTTCTGATGAAGAATCTGTTAAAAAATTTATTACATGCGGCAGTGTGGACGACGGCAAGTCCACACTGATCGGACATATTTTATACGATACCAAGAAGCTGTACACCGATCAGGAACAGGCGCTCGAGCTGGAAAGCAAGGTCGGCAGCCGCGGCGGTGAAATTGACTATTCTCTGCTGCTCGACGGCCTTATGGCGGAGCGCGAGCAGGGTATTACGATTGACGTCGCTTACCGCTATTTTACTACAGACAACCGCAGCTTTATCGTTGCGGACACGCCGGGACATGAGGAATACACGAGAAACATGGCAGTCGGTGCATCGTTTGCCGACCTCGCCATCATCCTCGTCGATGCTTCCCAGGGCGTGCTGGTGCAGACCCGCCGACATGCGCGTATCTGTGCACTGATGGGCATTCGCTACTTTGTCTTTGCGCTCAACAAGATGGATCTGGTTGGCTACAGTGAGGCGCGCTTCCGCGAAATCGAGGCGGAGATTCATGCGCTCGCCGAAGAGCTGCACCTGCACAGCGTGCAGATTATTCCTGTCTCCGCGACGGCGGGTGACAACCTGACGACAAAATCAGACAACACACCGTGGTATACGGGTACAACACTGCTGGATTATCTGGAAACTGTAGATATTACCGAAGCACAGTCAGAAGAGGGCTTTTATCTCCCGGTACAGCGTGTCTGCCGCCCCAATCATACGTTCCGCGGCTTCCAGGGTCAGATTGAGTCGGGTGAAATCGCCATCGGCGACGAAATTACCGTCCAGCCGAGCGAAGAAAAGGCAGGCGTAAAGGCAATTCTGGTCGGCGACAAGCAGGTAGATCACGCCTATGCGGGGCAGCCGGTTACCATCCAGCTCGACCGTGAAATCGATGTTTCGCGCGGCCGTGTTCTGACGCGCGGCAACAGCATTTCCTCTGCGAAGGCATTCCAGGCGACGCTTCTGTGGATGGATGACAGCCAGCTGACAGAAGGAAAGGAATACTTTATCAAGCTCGGCACCCGCACGATCCCCGGCGTAGTCCGCGCGATTCGATACAAGACGGATGTCAACACCGGTGAGCAGCTTCCTGCGCTCAGCCTGAAGAAAAATGAAATCGCCTACTGCGACATTGCAGTAGACGAAAACATTCCGATTGATACGTTTGAAAATCACAAGACGCTGGGCGAGCTGCTGCTGATCGACCGCGTGACCAATATGACATCGGCATGCGGCGTGGTACAGGCGATTGTTCATGAAACAGACATCGGCCGCACAGTACAGTTCCAGCAGGGAGACGAGATTGTCAAGACACACCTGTTTGAAACCGTTTATGTCCAGCTGCAAAGTGGTCTGCTCGGCAGCTATGACCCGGAGGGTGTCCGCTTCCAGATCGGCGATGCCGTTCCGCTCAGCGGTGAGGGCTACCATTACCCACAGGATTTTGATATCCTTGATCTGGCGAGCCGTTCGGTTGTCCGCATCCGGGACGGCGTGTTTGCCCAGCTGCTGCCGCTGAGCCAGTATGTCACAAGAGGTCTGCCGATTGTCAACGAGCGCGGTGCAGCCATCTGCGTGCCGTCACAGGACGATTTGGAGCAGTTCCTCGTGGCATATGATTCGCATACACGGGCGGATGAGAAGAAGCTCAACCGCTGGCTGCATTTTGAGACCTTCCGCCGGATTGTCTACCGCAGCAGTACAAGCGATGACTATATGATTTAATCCCATCTTACCAGAGAAACGCAAAAGCGGAAGCCAACGGCTTCCGCTTTTGTTATCGATACAGGTTTGTTATCGGTTGTCGATTTTTTCCGGATACAGGTCGTGGTTTGCCATACGGTTCCATGCGACTTCCTCCCAGCGTGTGCCGGGCTTGCCGTAATTGCAGTAGGGGTCGATGGAGATGCCGCCGCGCGGGGTGAATTTGCCCCAGACTTCGATATATTTCGGATCCATCAGGCGAATGAGATCCTTCATGATGATGTTCACGCAGTCCTCATGGAAATCACCGTGGTTGCGGAAACTGAACAGGTACAGCTTGAGCGACTTGCTCTCCACCATGCGCTCGGACGGCACATAGGAGATCGTAATGGTGGCAAAATCCGGCTGTCCGGTGATCGGGCACAGGCTGGTGAATTCCGGACAGTTGAACTTGACAAAATAATCGTTTTCCGGGTGCTTGTTGACAAAGGTTTCGAGCACTTCCGGAGCGTAATCATCGCGGTATTTTGTGCCCTGATTGCCGAGCAGGGTGATGCCCTGCGTTTCTTCCGTGTTTCTTCCTGCCATGCTTATCCCTCCTGCAATGCCGGATCGGCGACACCGTTGGCGGCAAAGGCTGCTGCGCGGTCGCGGCAGGTGCCGCACTTGCCGCACGGCTTGTCACCGCCTTCATAACAGCTCCAGGTCAGCTCGTATGGCACGCCGAGGCGCAGACCCTCGCGCACAACATCTGCCTTTGTGGAATGGACAAACGGCGCCTCGATGGTCAGCTGGTTGCCGCTGCCGATGTAAATCGCATCGCGCATGGCGTTATGAAACGCACTGCTGCAATCCGGATAGGCGTTGCCTGCCGCATCGTCGCTGTGTGCGCCGTAATAGATGACAGAGCAGTCCTTGGACAGCGCAATGCTGGCTGCAGAGGACAGGAACAGGCCGTTGCGGAACGGCACATAGGTGGAAACCGGCTTGCCGTCGGTCTTTTGGAGCTGATTGGCGTACGACTCCTCCGGGATTTCATTTTGCGAACCCTGGAGCAGGGAGCATTTGGTGTCGTACTGGAAGATTTTTGCGAGGTCGAGCGTCAGAAATTCGACGCCGTAATAGTCGGCAATTTTTTTCGCTGCTTCGACTTCTTTTGTATGCAGCTGGCCGTAGGTGATGGACAGTGCAACTATGTTTTCTTTTCCGTATTTTTCAATTGCCAGTCCGAGGCAGGTGGTGCTGTCCACGCCGCCGCTGGATAAAACAAGAGCCTTCATGGTGATATCTCCTTATCGGTACAGTCTCATCTGCAAATCGGAATCGGTGCGGAACCGTCCGCGCAGGGTGGTGGTTGTGGTGCGGGCATTTGCCTGTCGGATGCCGCGCGCGGTCATACAGCTGTGACTGCCCTCGATGAGCACGGCGACGTCTTCCGAACCGGTGACGATCTGCATAATCTGGGCGATGTCCGAGCCGATGCGCTCCTGTAGTTGCAGGCGTTTGGACACCATATCAGCAATGCGTGCGATTTTGCTCAGGCCGATGACCTTGCCGTTCGGCATATAGGCGACGGTCGCGGTCATGTCATACATCAGAGCAATGTGATGCTCACAATAGCTGAACAGCTGGATGTCACGCACAATGACAAGGTCTTTGGAATCGCTGGCGAAATCCATTTCGTCCTCAAAGGTCTTGTCGAACATCTGCGCAATTTCTTCGTTGGTGTAATTCATGCCCTCGAACACCTCGCTGTACATGCGTGCGACGCGGTCAGGCGTGTCTTTTAAGCCTTCGCGGTCGGGGTCATCGCCGAGGGCAATGAGGATGCCGCGGATATGTTCCTTGATTGCATTGGTATCAATAGCCATAATTTTTTCCCTTTCTGCGGTGCTTATACGCCGCGCTGGTCGGGGTCCCAGATGATTTTGTGCATCTGGAGCTGCATAGTGATGTCATTGAGCACATGCTCCTGCATAAATTCGACAATTTCCACCGGCTGGATGCGCCCGAAGACCGGACTGAGGTAGACATGGCAGCGGTGGGTCAGGTCATATGTTTGGATGATTTCCAGTGCGCGCTCGAGGTCAGCGCGGCTGCCAGCGACAAACTTCACCGTATCGCGTTCGGTCAGCAGCGCAAAATTTTCCGTGCGCATGTGCGATTCCATACCACTGCCCGGCAGCTTGTAGTCCATGGTAAATGAAATGGCGGAAGAGATGCCGGTAAACGGTGTGAGATCGATGCTGCCATTGGTTTCGATTTCCACACGCTGTGCCGGATTTTCTGTCAGCCTGTGCAGCAGCTCCGCCATGCCCGCGCGCAGCAGCGGCTCGCCGCCGGTCAGGGTGACGTTGTGCACACCGGTTTTGCGCACAGCTTCACAGATTTCCTCGGTTGTCATGGTTGTATGTGGTGCATCAGCATCGTTTGCCCACATCGTATCACAGAAGGAGCATCGCAGGTTGCAGCCGGTAAAACGGACAAAAACGGAGAGCTGTCCGGCGAGCACTCCCTCGCCGTTGATGCTGACAAAGGTTTCTGCTACGTTGAATTCTGCCATGTTTCAGTCTTCCTCCCCGGTGTAGGAGGCGCAGTTGTTCGGCGTTTCGTATACAGTCGCCTCTGCGACGTGGTAGCCGAGCGCCGAAGCGCGCTCAAAAAAGTATTTTGCAAAGTGCTCGGCAGTCGGGCGGAATGGGATTTCCGTCAGAGAAAAGCCGTCCTCCGCGAGCGCATCGCGCGTACCTGCGCGAAGCGTGCCTGCTTCATAAATCAGTGTGTGATCCATTGGTTCGACAATCGCCTTCAGGTCACCCTTGAGCTGGGAAAAATCCACCAGCATGCCGCGCTCCTGCACGGTGTCCTGTAGCGCCTCGCCGCAGACGCGCAGCTGGACAATCCAGTGGTGCCCGTGGATGTTGTGGCATTTGCCTTCGTAATGGGCGAGAAAATGCGCCGCATCAAAGCTGGATTCCGCCTTCAAATAAAACATACAATCTCCTTCAAAGCAAACAAAAAAGCAGGCACAACGGCCTGCTGTAACAGATAGCGTATCATGGTACAGTAGCCCTGGTTTTGTTTAGAGACAGGATGGTGCAAACGAACTGTCTGATTTACATTCTATATTACTATACCACCGTCATGCAAGAATGTCAAATCTTTCGCGTTCCGCAGGCTTTGGAAAATTTTCTGTAAAATTGCTGGTAATTCCTGTGCAAAAACGGTATAATACATTTTGAAACATATCTGACCTGAGAGGAGAAAGAGGAATATGGTACAGCAGACGTATATTATGCTCAAGCCGGATGCGTTGCAGCGTGGTCTGGCGGGCGAAATTATTTCCCGCATTGAGAAAAAAGGCTATCATATGGTGCGCTGTGAGCTCAAGATGCTGGATGAAGCGATTTTGAAGGAGCATTATGCACACATCGCAGATAAGCCGTTTTTCCCTGAGCTGGTTGCGTATATGACCTCCGGTCCGGTGCTGGCGATGATTATTGAGGGAGAAAACGCCATTGTGGGCATGCGCATGCTGATGGGCGCAACCAAGTTCGGTGAGGCGTTGCCGGGAACGATTCGCGGCGATTTTGCCAATACAACAACGGAAAACCTCATCCATGGCTCGGATTCCGAAGAGACTGCTGCGATTGAAATCAAACGCTTCTTCGGCGAATAACAGGAAAATACCGGCAAAAGGCTGCTGCGGCAGCCTTTTTGTTTGCATGAATGGCATACATTCCTTGAATCGGAGCGGGAAGTATGGTACTATATGCAGTGAACCTGTGCCGGCTACACAGGGATTCTGGGCAAACAATGGAGATAAGATTATGAATGTAAAACGAATTGCCGCGCTTGTGTTTGCGTCCTGCATGACTGTTCTGCTGGCAGGCTGCGGTGCGGCATCGAACAACGATACCGGCAGCGCCGCACTGCCTGCGGGCACACCGACACTGGAAGAAATTTATGCGGCAAACACGCTGGAGGCATATCATGCGGCGAATATCCAGCCTTCCCTGAGCACTTGCCTGCGTGAAGGGCCGGACAATCGGGAGACCAACGCCCTGCTTACCCTGTACTGGGAGGAAGACCTTGGTCTGGTTTCGCGCTTTCGCAAAACAGATATGTCGTTTCGGTATTATTTTACACGCGATGATGTGAATTATTCCGCTGCCATTACAGAGGATGAGGACACCGTGCTGACCATTCTGGCCGATGATCCGGAGCAGCGCGGCGAAAAGGAAATCACCTATGCGGAAAAGCTGTTCCATCAGTACAGCTTCGGCGATTATAGCAGCAAGGAAAAGCTGGTTTCCTGCACGGACAGCGGAGATACCTACCATATTATTACGGATATTTCCGCAATGTCCTTCACAGACAGCACCGGACGAACCTATACCTACACGACGCAGGAATACGATGTGGAGAAGGAAACTCTGCGCATTCTGGATGTCTTCCGCACATACCGCTTCACCGATACCGATGGAACGGTAAAGGAGTGTACGCGCTCGCGCTGCATGACCTACAACAAAAAGATTGTATCCCTGCCGGATTTCATGCGGGAGGATATCATAGAAGCGGACTGGAGCCGTACGTTTACACTGCACTATCCGGATGGCTCAACGGATACTGTAGCCGTGCCGGACGGAATTTCGGTTCTGGTACAGGCACCGGATGGATATGAGGTATATGCCGACAGTGACTGTGAAACTGTGTACGAAGAAGACCGGACGGACGAGGACGGAGCCTTTCCAAACCGTACGGTTTATCTTGCAAAGAAATAACAAAACATACAAGAGAGTATCGAGATCCGGTAAATCGGGAACGGTTCACCGGATTTTTTTCGCCAACCTTACAAAACTGTTCGTTTTCAGCAAGGAAAATCGATGGAAATTGTATTACTGTAATGGTACAATAATGATGCAAACCAGACAGGGGGGTCTATGCAATGGCATCGATTTTAACAGTAAAACAGTTGCAAAAATATTATGGTGGAAGTGGAAACCTGACCAAAGCGGTCGACGGCATCAGCTTTTCGGTCGAACAGGGGGGATTTATCGGTATTATGGGCGCATCAGGCAGCGGCAAAACAACATTGCTCAGCTGTATCTCCACGATTGACCGCCCGACGGCCGGACAGATTTGCATCGGGGGAACAGATATTACGGCAATGAAGGAAAAACAGCTCGCAGCCTTCCGGCGCGACAAGCTGGGTGCAGATAAACCCATGCTTCGCCGTGCACTGCTCCGGCAGATCGCTGTATATTTCCTGCTGCCGCTGCTGTTGGCGGTGGTGCATTCGTTCTTCGGCCTGTGGGCGGCGAATGAAACGTTGATGGCAGACGGAGGAATGGGGAATATGTCGGGCAGCATTGCGGCGACAGCAGCCTTTGTCGGCGCAATGTATCTGGCATATTTCGGCATGATCTATGTCAGTGCCAAGAGCTGCCTGAAGCTGTAAAAGAAAGGCAAATAAAATTCAACGCCGCGGAGCGACTGCTCCGCGGCGTTTTCCATCCGGGGATATGGGGGGTTACTTGTGGTGCAGTAGCTCGAGCACCTCGCGCAGCGGCTCGATGCCGATCTGGCCGGGCGCGGACGCATAGCCGACCGTGCCGAAGGTCATCGCACTGCCAAAGACCTCACCGCTCAGGCGGCTGATCATGCCGAGTTCGCCCATCGACATCGTGACAACCGGACGTTCGCTGGTGCGGGAGACTTCCACGGTCGCACAGAGCAGGTCGAGCACATCGCGGCTGTTGTGCGGCATGACGGCGGTCTTGAGGATATCACCGCCGAGCTCCTCCGCGCGGCGCAGGCGGGCAACCAGCTCGTCGTGCGGCGGGGTTTTTTCAAAGTCATGGCTGGAGACCACAACCGGAACATCGACGGCATGGGCGTCTGCAATGATCTGGCGTACCACATCATCGCCCGCAAACAGCTCGACGTCAATCAGGTCAACCAGATGCTCAGATGCAACGATGTGGTTGAGTTCCATGTAATACGCAGGGTCGATATCTGCCTCGCCGCCTTCTTTCTTTGTGCGGAACGTAAACAGGATTGGCGTTTCGCCGAGAATACCGCGCAGGACGCGCGCCGCACGGCGCACGGTATCCGGATTAGTAAATTCTTCAAACCAGTCGACACGCCATTCGACAATGTCGAACGTTTTATTGTTTGTGGCACGTGCCTGGGAAAAAATTTCACGCATGGTGCGCGCAACAATCGGAACACAGATTTTCGGCATGCCCGTTCCGATGGAGCAGCCTCTTACACATACTTCTCTCATGATCTATTCTCCTTCATGGTCATCCTATCACCGATGCAGTATGGTTATTCTATCACATATTGTACAACATTTCCATGTTATACATAAAATTCTTTGTTGTCGTCCAGGCGCAGGCAGGCGAGACAGCCGCCGGGGACAACCGAACGGAATGCTGTGCCGCAGTCAATGTCGGTAAAGTTTCCGTTGCGCCAGATGCGCAGTGGAATTTTCTCCTGATAATAAGCAGTCGGCGTGTGTCCGGCAATGACAGGCATGTCAAAGGTGCTGTCGGGGGAAACACGTGTCCAGAGGAAGTATTCCAGCGCGTCCGCGTTGGAACTGCCCTGTGGTGCGGGACACGCATGTACCAGGAAATAGTCCTGACCGCCGGCAGAAACCGTCAGGAACAGCGGCAGAGTGGAAAGATACTGCGCAAGTGCGGCGCGTTCCTCTGCGGATAACTGGCACACCTCGGCATAGGTCTGCGGGTCAAACCAGTCTGCGCTGTCCGGGTTATCGAAGTGCGCGAGCCCCTGCAACAGCATCAGGTCATGATTTCCCATCAGAAGCGTCATATTTTCCTGCTGGCGAATGAATTGCAGCAGCTTGATGCTGTGCGGGCCACGGTCGACGACATCGCCGATGATATACAGCTGATCTGATTTGGAAAAACGGATTTTGAGCAGCATCAATTTAAAGTGTGCCCAATCACCGTGCAAATCAGACATGACATAGACAGACATGAAATCAATTTCTCCTTTATAACAGAACGAAGCCTATGATGCCGGAGAGAATGCCGATGCCCAGACCTGCAATTACATCACGAGGGAAGTGCACGCCGCCGAGCACACGAATGATGGCAATCAGAACGGCACAGAGCATCAGGAGAATCCCGACGGGCGGACAAACAAACCAGAACGTACAGGCGATGACAGAGACAGAAAACACATGGCGGCTGGGGAAGGAATGTCCTTTGGTATTTTTGCGGATCAGAGGATCGATATCGAGTGCTTCATAGGGGCGCGGCGCGTTGAACCGGTCGCGGAAAATCGAGAGCAGAACAAAGGAGATACCCGGTGTCAGCAGTACGCGCAGAAAGCGGTCATCTTGCCGCAGCAGCAGAAAGAGAAGCAAAATCGGATACAGAGCATAAAGCAGCAGCGGCAAAATGCGGTTGAGCAACAGCATGGCGCGCCGCAGGCGCGGCCTGCGGCGCAGCGGCTGTGTCCAGGTCTGATAGTCTTGTGCAGTAATAAAAATCATCCTCCTTGACAGCAGTTTTATTGTGAAATCACCTTTTTCCCTGTGCGGCATAGTATAGTCCAGAATACCGACATGGAGGGAGAAGTTATGAGTGAACGCGTAACACCCGGCCCCGTATGCAGCGATGCGCAGATTCGGGAAGCTGTGTGCACCCACACGAACAAGACCCTCCATGTTACACATTAACTTTTTCGCCCCAAACGAGGGTAAATCCACAACTTTATGCTGGAATCATTGTATTGTTTTGTCTTTTTATATTCGATACGTTCCAGACATGCTTTGAGCATATCGTTTTTTTCACGGGCAGTATCAGCGTATTTGTACATCATAACCAGCCGTTCAACCGCCGGAACAATATCTTCCTGTTGTTCGACTGCCTGCTCGTACTCGCTGATCTTTTTTTCTATTTGGGATTTTTTTTGC
Source organism: Butyricicoccus porcorum (assembly GCF_051246315.1). NCBI lineage: Bacteria > Bacillati > Bacillota > Clostridia > Eubacteriales > Butyricicoccaceae > Butyricicoccus > Butyricicoccus porcorum. The sequence goes on along the minus strand of NZ_CP178353.1, from coordinate 2,700,234 downwards.
GTAAGCTCTGCAATCCGTTCCTGTATTGATGCGCGGCGTGCGGTGAATTCGTCGGTTGTGTATACATCGGATTCCAGTAGGTCATAGGCTTTTTGCAGCTTCCGATTTTCCTGCGAGATCTGGGAGTCTATCCGTTGCGAAGATGTCTGGGCTTCGGAAAGCCTCTGCCGCAGAAGGTCTGAGGTCTCCGAATTACATTCCACCCGATATGAATCCAGCCAGTCTTCCAGCATGTGCAGGAGAAGCTCTTCTACAACAGGGAGCCGGGCAGAGATATTGCTGCACGATATGTTTCGGCACAGAAGCGAGTGTGTTTTCGCCGGACGGACATTGAGTTGCATTCTCGCGCCGCAGTCCCGGCAGAAGAGAATGCCTTGGAACGGATTCACAAGGTCTTCGTCGTTTCTGACCGGCGCGCTTCTATACTTCATGCGCCGCGCCTGCGATGCATCAAACAGTTCCTTTGAGATGATGGGTGGATGGATACCTTTGCAAATCAAGACTTCATCTGCAAGCGGTCTGCGCTTGATTCCGCGCCGTCCTGTTGATGTCTTTACCGTCTTGACGCGCCCGTAATAAACATATCCTGCATACGTCACGTTGTCTAGTATTGCACGCACAGAGTATGGACACCAAGGATTGCCGCGCCGTGTGAGTGCGCCTTCCTCGTTCAGCATGCGTGCCATGTGCTGGAATCCGACGCCCTGCCTGACATGCATGTCATACAGCCGCCGGACGATTTCCGCTTCTTCCGGCACGATTTCCAGCGTCCAGCCTTTTCCGTTTTCGACCCGAACGCGCCGGTAACCGAACGGCGCGGTTTTTCCCATGTATTTTCCCTCGCGCACTGCGGCGCGCTTTCCAGCCTCCATGCGCCGCCGGATGGATTTGTATTCTCTGCGGCTCATGAACAGTCCGAACTCGAAATACTCCTCGTCGAATTCGTTGTTTGGATCGTAGGTTTTCGCCGGCGTGATGATCAGCGTGCCGCTGGATTTGAATGCCTGTGATACAATGCCCTGATCGATGCTGTCACCGCGCGCAAGGCGTTCCACCTCCATGACCAGTACAGCATCCCATCTGCCAGCTTCGACATCTGCGAGAAGTCTCTGCATTTCCGGGCGTGCAGCGATGGTCTCCCCGCTTTTGACTTCCTCATAAATCTCGCCGATTGTGCGGTTTTGCCGTTTTGCCAATTCCAGCAGAGTGGTTTTATGTCGAAGCAGCGTGTTGCCCTCTCCACTTCTTTCGGCGTCGAGATCAATGCGGGATTTTCTGAGATACATTGCGTCCATACTTGATCCCCTTTCTTTACTTTTATAAAAATATATAGTAAAATAAAGGGGTAGATGTACCGTGGAAAGTTTATCTACCCCTTGTCCCGTCTTGGTGTTGGCGCACCGAGGCGGGATTTTTTTGTTTTCAACAGCTTATGCCGTCGGATTCGTTTCTTTTAATTTATCTGCTAACCGACGCAGTAAGCGCCTGTAATCGGTGCATATGCAACCGAATATCTCCTGTGCAGTATCTTCGTTATATGTGTGAGAGGTGAGGTTGCGATCCGTCAATAACTTGCTCCATAAAGAATCTTCACTGATCAGACCGGCTGCATACGCTTCGCGCATGACTGCCTTTGGTGTATTGCGAAATTCCGCACCTTCTTCCAGCAAATATTCTCGTGTCGTTTTCCATGCGAGTTCCGTGCAAAATTCAAAGCGCTGGATGATGCCGTCGCGGATAATATCAGATGGGTTGCTCTCATATTCTGAAATCGCTTCTTCGAGCCGATCTACTGCCATGCAATATTTGGCGTATTTTTCATTGAATTTTGTCATAAGATCAATACCATCTCTTTCAATATTGGCGCGTAATTCTTCTGAAATTGGTCGATTCATATCTATCAAATCAAAAGGAAGGAGAGTGGGGAGTGCGTCGACTGCATCCTCAAAATCTGACCATGCCGGTTCGGGAAGTCCATAAACCGCAATGTCGATGTCGCTGTGCTCCCGGTTATCGCCCCGGGCACGCGAGCCAAACAGGACGATTCGAGCTGCGCCGAACTTCCGACCGAGCGCGGCAAGCTGGCGATATAGTTCATTGCATTGACGCATCGTATACCTCCGTTTCTGTGGTGGCGTTTTACAGTACCTGAAACTCTGCTTTGACGACCTTTCCAATGACTCGGATCGGTGTTTCCTTCAGATTGTATATCTGTGGCATGTGCGCCGGATTTGTGCTCTGAGGCATCAGTGTGACGGTATCGCCGTCCTGATAGAATCGCTTCATGGTCGCCTCGTCATCTCCAACCATCACAATGGCAACCTCACCGTTTTCCACCATGTCCTGCCGTCTGACATCAACAAGATAGCCGTCTTTGATGCCAAGAGCATCCATGCTGTCTCCGTGAACCCGCAGCGCGAAATATTCCGCGCCGCCGTTTAACTCCGTATATGTCCAGCCTTCGATGTGCTCCTCTGCGTACAGCGGCAACCCGGCAGAGATGCGCCCCAAGATCGGGATGCGGTGCGTCGGGTTAAAGGGAAGCGCATCCTTTGGAAGAGGTGATTTTGAAAATTGATCTTCTATTAAATCAGACATGCAAACGCCTAACGTATCGGCTATGCGTTGCATTCGATTCGGACGTGGATATTTTTTTCCGTTGAACCAGTCAGATACAGTCGCAGAGCTACAATTTGTTGCCGACACGATATCCGACTGAGTAATTTGCTTTTCGCTTGCAATTCGGCGAAGATTTCGAGCAAAAATTTCTCTTGTTTCATTTATCTCCATAAAATTCATCTCCCTCCTGTTAATATGTATACTACACCAAAAGCGAAAGAAAATCAATATAAAATAAAAAATATTTCGCTTTTAGCTTGACAGCTAGCTAAAAGCGAGCTATACTAAATACATGATCAGAGAAAGTGAGGTGATTGCAGATGCAGATTCCAAAGATTACATTGAAAGCGGCACGTGTAAACGCACATTTTACCCAAAAAGAAGCGGCAAAAGCGCTCAATATTTCGGTTGCTTCGTTGCAAAACTATGAATCTGGTAAAACCACTCCGGATTGGACTTTGGTTCGGCAGATCGAGAAGCTGTACAATTATCCGATAGACTTTATTTTTTTACCCTGATTGTTAGCTTTAAGCTAGCGAATGCATGTGACTTGCATCGTTAGGGAAGGAGACCAAATGAACAAAATCAAAATTTTTGAAAACCCTGAGTTCGGCAGTATCCGAACGCTACAAAAGGACGGTGAGCCGTGGTTCGTCGGGAAGGACATGGCGGCAGCATTGGGTTACAGCAACCCTCGCAAAGCTATTGCAGATCATGTCGATGAAGAAGACAAGGGGGTAACGAATTGTTACACCCTTGGCGGAAATCAGAATATGACCATCATCAACGAATCTGGCTTATACAGCCTGATCCTGTCGAGTAAGCTGCCGACTGCGAAGAAATTCAAACATTGGGTGACCAGCGAGGTGCTTCCCAGCATCCGCAAAACCGGCGGTTACATATCCGGGCAGGAAACGATGTCAGATGCTGACCTGATGGCCAAAGCGCTGCTGGTTGCACAGCGACAGATCAATCAGCGCGATGCGCGCATTGCGGAGATGCAGCCGAAAGCGCTGTTTGCAGATTCCGTCGCAGCCAGCAAGACCAGTATCTTAATCGGCGAGCTGGCAAAGATTCTGAAGCAGAACGGCGTGGAGAATATGGGTCAGAACCGGCTGTTCGAGTGGCTGCGCAGCAACGGCTATCTGATCCGCCGAAAGGGAACGGATTACAACATGCCAACGCAGCGCGCGATGGAGCTGAAGCTGTTTGAGATCAAGGAGACCGTTGTCAGTCACGCGGACGGACACCAGACCATAAACAAGACGCCGAAGGTTACCGGCAAGGGACAGCAGTATTTTATCAACGCATTTTTAGGCGGTATTTTGAGACAACCGTTACATACTGATTGACGAAACTGGAGGAAAACAATGGAAGAAAAAATTATCAAATCGTATAAGGGCTTACATCAGAACATGACCGGTTATGGCGGGTTTAAGTATGAAGTCGGCAAGGAATATAACCAGAGTGGTGAAATCTGCGCTTGTGAGAACGGCTTTCATGCTTGCGAAGTTCCGTTGGATGTGTTCTGCCATTACGATCCGGCAGATAGCCGATTTTTCGAGGTTGAGCAATCTGGAGATATGGACAGAGATACAGACGATTCTAAAATTGCGTCTCGCAAAATCAAGATCGGCGCAGAAATCGGTATTCCTGGACTTGTAAAGGCCCATGTTGAGTATATCAACAGCAAGATAGATAATACATGCGCTGCAACGAACACCGGCAACTGCTCTGCTGCAACGAACACCGGCGACCGCTCTGCTGCAACGAACACCGGCGACCGCTCTGCTGCAACGAACACCGGCTACTGCTCTGCTGCAACGAACACCGGCTACCGCTCTGCTGCAAGCGTTACAGGGCGCGATTCTGTGGCGATCGCAACGGGCCGTAACTCGAAGGTACTTGGGTCAATTGGGTGCTGGCTCGTTGCCGCAGAATACGGCGCATTTGATGGGGAAGATTATCCGTTACTGTGCGTGAGAACTGCACAAGTGGATGGCGTGGAAATCAAGCCGGATACATGGTACACACTCAAAGATGGCGTATTCACTGAAGCTGACAACCTCTGACCGCATACCATTTACCGGAGGTGAATTCCCATGAAAGACGGGAATGTAATTCGAGAGTATGAATACAACGGCGCACATGTCTATGTGATGGACACATACCTCCGTGGTGTTTCGCAGGAGGAAATGCACAGGCGCGAGGAAGCGGCCTATGCGTCCGCGCGCAGGATTTATCAGAACCATATGAGAAGAAAGAAGGAGAAAACATGAAACTTTTTGATCGGATTCGCGCGCGGTTTGCACCGCGCCGCACGCCCACGCTGGACGAGCTGACCGCAGAGAACCGCCGCAGATATGCCGCGCAGCATGCGCGCCTTGCAGAAAACCTGCGGCAGTGCGAGGACATGACCTATCTGAATCAGGTTGCGCTGGTGCGCAAGCTGTCGGAGGATTTGTACTCATGAGCGCGGGTGTCTCTCATATCCGCGGACTGGAGCTGCTTCATCTCGCGCTGGATGATATCGAGATAGAGCGTGAGATGAGCAGTGCGCCCAGGACGGAGGAGGAACACGCTCGCAATCGAGAACGCTGCCGCAGATATCGCGAGCGTCATCCGGAGAAGATGGAGGCGCGCAAAGAGTACCTGCGGGAGTATCGCAAAACGAAAAAAGCCCTCGCCGCGCAGGAACGCACGAACGAGGACGAATTATCACAGAGATTGGAGAAACGCAAATGAAAGCAACACAGGATGCCACACGACAGAAGGTTGCGGAACTGCGCCACATGGCGGGACGTACCGGAAACCACAATGCAGAAACGACGATGCGAGAAGCCGCTTCGTACATGGAAGACCTGAACATCGCACTGATCAGCGCGATGACGGAAGCGGACAAGCTCCGCGAGAAGAACGCTGACCTGCTGGAACAGCTTTCCGGCTGGAAGGCGCTGGTGGACAGCATGAAGTCTGCGCAGTCTGTCCAGTTGGTTGAACCGGAAGCTGAATCGGTGACTGTACCAGCACAATCTCCGAAGCGAAGTGCTCCGTTTGATTATACCGGTGAACTTGCCCGCTTTATCGCATCGGGAGAATCGGTACATGCGGTTTCGGTTTTACGGCATTATGATGCCGGTGGATATACGCCAAATGCCTCGCGATTCAATGCGATATCTAAAAAACGAAATTTTCCGGTGGCTGCGTTTTACCATCCGGAGAAAGATGCAGTCATTCTGGTTCGCACATCGGCAGGTGATGCCAAATGATCTACGGCAGACCCGACCCACAGGATGCCGCGCCGGTGGCGTACTGCCTCCACTGCGGCGGGGAGATTTATGCAGGAGACGAAGCGTGGCAGCCCGATGACGAATATGGATTTGTACATCGGGAATGTGTGAAGGATTACATGTTTGGACATTATGCTCGGACAATTGGGTCGTTTGTGGAGGTGAGCTGTAGTGGCGAGTAACAATGTACTGAAGCGCCGAATATACGATGACAAAAACCGCCGTTATATGGCACGTGCAGAGATGGCTACGCGCGGTGCCATTGACTTCATTGCCTGTGAGCAGCAGGTTGCCGCAGGCGTATCGCCCACAATTGTCTACAGCTGCGCACGTTTCCAGCAGCGCAGAATGAGAAAGGAGAACGAAAAATGAATAGTAATCTTGAGCTTATTTTTGGCGGAGCGCGAGGTCTCGCGCTTGCGATGAAATCCAACGGCTTTCGCGGGAGCGTGACGATCGACCCGCAGGATACATATTGTCCCATCACATTCACTTGCGAAAACGCGGAGGATGTGGCGTTCCTGAATGGAGAGAAAGCATTCGGCGGCAGCTTTATTCAGCATGTCAACATGCGTGCCTTCTGTTCTGCGGATGTTGCAGGGAAGGAGGTGCTTACGCATGAAACGGACACCGACGAATGAGGCAACCGGCTGGGTTGCAGTAGCGCAGCACTACGGGCTGTACGCCCAGTTGAACAAGCTCATTGAGGAGGTCAGCGAGTACATGCAGGCGGACGCGCTGTTTGGCGCAGGCGCCTTAACGGAGGACGCCCTGGTGTCCGAGATTGCGGATGTGTTCGCCGTTTCCCAGCAGGTTGATTACCTGCTGGGCGACGCAACCGGAGAACTGGAAGATCTGATTTCCCGCGCATCGCGCGCGGTGCTTCCGGCACAGTCCGTCAATCCGGTCGTGCTGTATGGGTCAGCGGTCATTTATACGCTGTCCCGCGCCTGCTCCCGGTACTATCGGGTAGACAGGAGCGAAGTACTTGTCCCGCTGTCCAACCTGCTGGCATATATGCGTTGGTACTGCGCACAGGCGCACTGTGAGCGCGCGGTGCGTCGGACGATGGCAGCAAAACTGAGCCGTCAGCAGCGGCGTATGAAGGAGGAGGATGCCTGATGGAATACAGATTCCGCACGCTGGTTCCCGAAGAAATTGACTGTCGGGTACAGCAGATTAAGCAGACCAATAAAGGTGGCTTCGGATTGTCTGTCCTGCTGTATAAGGACGCCCGTTGCGACATGAATATCCTCGATGAAACCGTCGGGCCGGAGAATTGGCAGCGCAAACATGAAGACCACAACGGCAATTTATTCTGTTCCGTCGGCGTGAAGTACAACGACGAGTGGGTCTGGAAGGAAGATGCCGGTGCGCCATCGAACACGGAAGCTCAGAAGGGGCATGCCTCTGACAGTTTCAAACGCGCGTGCACAAACCACGGCATTGGAAGAGAACTGTATACTTCTCCGTTTATCTGGATTGAAGCGATGGATGGAGAAATCACGCCCGGGGGAAATGGAAAATACCGTCTGAAGCCCGGTGTATCTTTCCATGTCAGCGAGATCAGTACGGACGAGAAGCGCCGCATTGTTTCGCTCACGCTGGTTGACAACAAAGGAAATGTCCGGTTTTCTTTTCCGCGCCAGTCTCGCCCGGTGCAGAAGCAGGAACCCCATGCTGCTCCCCAGCCTGAGACTATCTCCGCAACGCAGGCGGCATGGGTTACTGAGATGTGCAAGGTGCTGTTCGGTGAGAAATGGTCGCAGTCGTTTTATAAAGCGACCGGATACCGTTATCCGCATGAAATCACAAAAGCTGATTTTCCGGGCATCAAAGCCCGGCTGGAAAAGAAGGAGGCGCAGCAGGCGTGAGTGCATTTCGCGTTTCTGATCTCCAGTTCCAGTTCAACCCTTACACGCGGAACTATTTCCTGTCCATGACGCCGGATCGGAACGACTTTTCACGCGTAAATCGCGCGGTCAGACAGTTGACAGAAGGGAACAAGACGCTCTGCTGCGAGATCAAAGAGTACAGACCGCCGCGTTCGCTCGACGCGAATGCGTATGCCTGGGTACTTCTCGGCAAGCTGGCAGCGGCAACCGGTATTCCCCGCGAGGCAGTTTACCGGGAAATCATCCGGGAGTTGGGCGACAACTGCGAAGCCCTGTACATCGCCGCAGATGACCTCAGTGCGTTTGAAACGCACTGGTCGTCAAAGGGGTTGGGCTGGCTTACGGAACGCACTGGAAGCAGCCTGCGCGCAGGGAATGCGATGCTGGAGGGCATCGTTGCCTACTACGGATCGTCCGCGTTCGATTCTGCGCAGATGTCGAGGTTCATCGATCTGATCGTGCAGGAATGCCGGATGGCGGATATTGAAACCAGACCGAAAGAAGAGGTCACGGCTATGCTGGAAAGGTGGGATCAGCGTGCACAGGAGAACTAAGGCACTTGCGATCAGCCGCGAGACAAAAGACAGGGTGTGGGAGCGAGATCACGGGCGCTGCATTCTCTGTGGTGCGTCGTATACCGCAAGCCCGTCGGCGCACTTTATCAGCCGCGCGCAGTCCGGTCTTGGCGTAGAGCAGAATATCGTGACGCTCTGCTCGCGCTGCCACCGGGATTATGACCAGTCCCCGGCGCGGAATTATCTCCGTGATGAAATCCGCGGGTATTTGCAGTCCCAGTACCCAGACTGGGATGAGAGCAATCTTGTTTACCGGAAGGGAGAGTGAGGAACATGGCGATTTTGAGAAAGCGTCACGCTCAGTACACAGTTATTCCGAAAGGAATCTTCTGCGACAGCCGTTTGAACCTGCGGGACGTCGGTTTGCTGTGTTTCATGCTGCATCTTCCGGATGACTGGAATTTTAGTGTGGCAGGCCTCTGTGCCGTGCGCGGCGGAGATGGAAGGGACGCAATCCGCAAATCCGTCCGAAAGCTGGAGGAATGTGGGTATCTCCAACGATCTCAGGCGAGAGATACAGAGACCGGAAAAATGGGAGAAGCAATCTGGTATCTATATGATGTACCGATGACTGAAAATCCGACGTCGGCAAAACCGATGTCGGAAACACCGACGTCGGTAAATCCGACACAATCAAATACTAAAGAACCTAATACTAAAAAACTAAATACTAAAAATATATATCGTTCGATTGTGGATCATTTGAACAAAGCATGCGGCACAGCGTATCGTTCTGCCAGCCGCAAAACACAGCGTCTGATTGATGCGCGCCTGCGGGAGGGATTCACACCGGAGGATTTCTTCAAGGTGATTGATATCAAATGCGCCGCATGGAAGGACGATGCAAAGATGAGCAAATATCTCCGACCGGAAACATTATTCGGCCCGAAGTTCGAGGGATATTTGAACGAGAAGGAGGTACGGAAGAATGGAACAGCTGTTTACAGCTTCGACGAGTATACCATCTGAGCTGATTACCGAGATGAGCGAGGACGAGTATCAGGAGTGGGTCTGCGCGCGGGAAAACGCGCGGCATGTGGTGCGCAAAAGAGACTACGGCATCGACTGCCCGCTCTGCGGGAACAAAGGTGTCGTGTTTGCGTGGGACAGGAAATTGCAAACCCGCGTGACACGCACCTGCGAATGCGCACAGATGCGTGATACCATGCGCCGGATGGAAGAGTCCGGCGTGTGCGACGACTGGCAGAGCAAGACCTTTGATGCGTTCCGTGCGCGGGAGGGCTGGCAGGCGAAGCTGAAAACGCGTATCCGGCAGTATGCAGACGATCCGGACAGAGACTGGCTGCTGGTCACCGGGCAGAGCGGATGTGGAAAGACGCATCTGTGTACGGCAGCATTTGCGCAGCTTGTCCGTTCCGGTATTCCCGGTCAATATGTCTGCTGGCTCGACCTGATGCAGAAACTCGACGCGCTGTATTACGATAGCGACCGTTTTGACAGCGCCGTTCGCCCGCTGATGACATGCCGCCTGCTGTATCTGGACGACCTGTTCAAAACACGCGGCGGCGCGGAGGTCGGCAACCGGGCGTTTGACAACACGCTGCGCATTCTGGATGCGCGGTATAAGTCCCCGAATCTGCTGACTATCCTGTCGACGGAACTGTCGCTGGATCAGATTGTCCGAATGGATGAGGCACTCGGCGGCAGAATCCGCGAGCGGTGCGGATCGTACATCGTACAGATCGAGAAAAAAGATGGGAGAAACTACCGACTGAGGAAAAGAGGATCGAACGGATGAACAGACAGCAGAAGCGTGCGCACAACCGTGCAAAGCGGGACGCACGGTATCAGGATACGAAAGCGATGTCGATGGACGAGCGTATCCGCATGAAGCTGGTGCGGGATAAATCGATTGATATTGCTGTGCATGACATGACGCAGATCAATGTCATGCTGATGTTCACTGCCGCCGCAGAGGTGTTCGGCGCCGGAGCGAAGCGGCTGAACCGTCTGCAGGAGGCGTTCGAGAGAGATGTGCGGGATTATACGCGCATCTCCCAGCAGGACGGCGCGACCTATGCGCAGGCTGTGCTGGAGCGCAAATGCTCCGAGATTTTCGGTGCGGACTTCCACCTCGATCTGCTGAAAGAAGTGAAGTTCGTAGAATGAAATGGAAGTTGATTGGTGCATTCACAATCCCGGAGATTATGCCGGGATTGAATGACTACTCCGCCGCCGAACGGTCGAACCGGCACTGCGGCGCGAAGATAAAGGCACGCTGGACAGCCGCAGCCGCCCTGTACGCAAAGAAAATCCCAAAGGTGGAAAGGAGCCTGTATCCGGTGAAAATGCTGTACAGATGGTATGAGCCTTCCCGGAGGCGCGATCTGGATAACATATCTGCCTTCGGTCGGAAAGTGATACAGGATGGCTTGGTACAGGCCGGAGTGCTCGAAAACGATGGCTGGAAACAGATATGCGGATTTGTTGACGAATTCTTTGTCGATACGGAACATCCGAGAATTGAGGTCTACATTTACACGGAGGATAAACATGCTGAATAACGTAATTTTGATGGGGCGCTTAACCCGCGATCCGGAGCTTCGATATACACAGACCGGGAATGTACCGGTCGTCACGTTCACGCTTGCTGTGGAACGCAGCTATTGTGGAAACGGGAAAGAACGCCAGACCGACTTTATTGACATCGTTGCATGGAGACATCAGGCGGAATTCGTTTCGCAGTGGTTCACCAAGGGCATGATGGCAATCGTGGTCGGAAACATCCAGTCCAGACGCTGGCAGGATAAGAACGGAAACAACCGCACTTCGATCGAAGTTGTTGCGGAGAATGTCCAGTTTGGAGAAACCAAAAAGTCCCGCGAGCAGAGCAGTACATATGCAGGATCACGCAGCGCGCAGCCCGGCATTCCGGATGTCGGCGACGCGGACGATTTCAGCGAGATCACAGACGACGGAGAAGTCCCGTTCTGAGAGGGAAGTAGGAGATGAAATATGAATTACAACTCGTTTTTGCGCACCAAGCTGGTAAAGGCACCGATCAGTGGTTTCAATCTTTCGCCGGATGAAATCAATCCGGCATTAAAGCCACATCAGCGCGACGCTGTGCGGTGGGCGGTAAAAGGCGGCCGCCGCGCCCTGTTTGAATCATTCGGTCTCGGGAAAACAGTGCAGGAACTGGAGTGGTGTACGCAAGTCATCCGACACGAAGGCGGCAAAGCGTTGATCGTACTTCCGCTGGGCGTGCGGCAGGAGTTTACACGCGATGCGGTCGAGCTGCTGCACATTGCCCCGCCGCAGTACATAATGAGCGCTGCGCAGGCAAATGCCGCGCCAGATGGCACGATTCTGATGACGAATTATGAACGTGTCAGAGACGGTGATATCGACCCGAAGCAGTTCACGGCAACAGCACTGGACGAAGCGTCCGTGCTGCGAAGCTACGGAAGCAAGACGTTTCAGGCATTTATGGACTTGTTCCGGGGCGTTCGATATAAGCTGGTGAGCACGGCTACGCCATCGCCGAATAAGTACAAAGAACTCATCCATTACGCTGGATACCTGGAGATCATGGACACCGGTCAAGCACTGACGCGATTCTTCCAGCGAGATAGTACCAAGGCAAACAACCTGACGCTCTATCCACACAAAGAGGAAGAATTCTGGTTGTGGGTGTCCAGCTGGGCGCTGTTTATTCAAAAGCCGTCTGATCTTGGTTATGACGATGAAGGCTATGCGCTGCCGCCTATTGAAATCAGGAAGCATGTTGTTTCCGATCAGTATGGCAAGGTCATAGATAAAAAGACCGGTCAAATACAGATGACGAATGAAGTTGCGCGGTCGCTGGCAGACGCAGCAAAGGAGAAACGTGAGAGCATTGACCGGCGTGTAGCTGTTGCGGCTGAGATCGTGAACAGCGCGCCTGAAGATCATTTCATTCTGTGGCATGATCTGGAAGCGGAACGGCATGCGCTGAAAGCTGCGCTCCCGGATGTCGTAGAGATCTATGGCAGCATGGATTATAACGAGCGCGAAAAACGCGTTGTTGATTTCTCGGAGGGACGCACGCGGCTGTTCGCAACGAAAAAGAGCCTGTCCGGTTCTGGATGCAATTTCCAACGGCATTGTCATCGGGCGATCTTTGTCGGTATCGACTATGAGTTCAATGACTTTATTCAGGCAGTGCACCGCATTTATCGATTTTTGCAGACGGAACAGGTGATTATAGATATTATCTATACCGAGGCGGAGGACATGATCTGGCAGGCGCTTGAAGAGAAATGGAACCGACATGATTACCTACAAGAGAAAATGCAGGACATCGTCAAAAAATACGGGCTGTCCGGCAGAGATCAGTTGGAACGGATGGCACGAAGCATAGGGGTGAAGCGAGTGGAAATCAAAGGGAATAACTGGACAGCCGTTAACAACGATTGCGTGGAGGAAACGGCACGGATGGAGGAAAATAGCATTGATCTGATTCATACATCCATTCCATTTTCCAATCATTATGAGTACACACCAAGTTACAACGATTTCGGACACAACGAGGACACGGAACGATTTTTCGAGCAGATGGATTATCTTACACCGAATCTGCTGCGCATCTTGAAGCCGGGGCGTGTGTTTGCCTGCCATGTCAAAGACCGTGTACTTTTCGGAAATGCAACCGGCATGGGAATGCCGACTATGGAACCGTTTCATGCACAGTGCATTCAGCATTATATGAAACACGGATTTGCGTATTTCGGTATGATTACAGTGCTCACCGATGTCGTTCGGGAAAACAACCAGACATATCGCCTCGGTTGGACAGAGCAGTGCAAGGATGGAACAAAGATGGGTGTCGGATGCCCGGAGTATATCCTGTTGTTCCGAAAGTTGCCGACAGATCGGAGCAAGGCATACGCTGATGAACCGGTAAAAAAGAGCAAAGATGAGTATACCCGTGCACAGTGGCAAATTGATGCGGCGGGATTCTGGCGCAGCAGTGGGAACCGACTGATGACAAAGGAAGAAATCCTGAAAACACCAGTCAACCGCCTGCAGGCTGTATATCGGCAGTACAGCAGAGAAACCGTGTACGATTATGCGGAACATGTAGAGATTGCAAAGAAACTGGATGAAGACGGCCATCTGCCAGCAACATTTGCAGTGGTTTCCAATGGCTCGTGGTCACCGGATGTGTGGGATGATATTAACCGTATGCGTACACTAAACACAACACAGAGCCAGCGTAGGAAAACCATGCATGTCTGCCCGCTCCAGTTGGATATCGTGGAGCGCATTATCAATAGATATTCCAATCCGGGAGACCTGGTACTTGATCCGTTCGGCGGGCTTGGTACGGTTGCGCTCAAGGCGGTACAGATGGGGCGCAGGGGATACACGATTGAGCTGAACGACGGATATTTCCGGGACGCTGTCGGATACCTGAAAGCGGAGGATGACAAACTCGATACCATCAGCTTGTTTGATTTGCTGGATGCACAGTGAAAGGAGACGCCATGAACTTATACGAAATCGACGAAGCAATTCTGACCTGCATCAACCCGGAGACCGGAGAGGTGGATGATCTCGACCGCCTGACGAAGCTCCAGATGGAACGGGACAGAAAGGTGGAAAATGTCGCCTGCTGGGTTAAGAACCTCCGGGCAGAGAGTGCGGCGCTGAAGACGGAAGCTGACGCGCTTCTCGAACGCCGCAAAAAGGCGGACGAAAAAGCAGACAGCCTGATTCGGTGGCTGTCTGAGGCACTGAACGGTGCCGGATTCTGTACGGCGAAGTGCGATGTCTCATTCCGAAAATCCCCCGGAAAACTCGTAGTGGAGGATGTGAATGCACTTCCGGAGGAATATACCGTGGAGGACGTAACGGTTAAGCCGGACAAGCGGAAAATCAAGGAGGCGATCCGGAATGGAACTGATGTCCCCGGTGCGTCCATCGAAGCGGGACTGAGTATCACAATCAAGTAATTCTGTTGTGGATGTAATCAGAAAATTGTATAATGATTGCATAAATTTACAACAGGAGGAAAATACCATGTTTGAACGGTACATAGACTACATGAACGTGACGGAGAATGTATTGAAGCATCTTGGACACATTCGGTATTTGGCTTCCCGCCGGGATCTTCCGAAAGAACAGAAAAAGATTGTTCAGAAAGAACTGGATACCGTTGAAGCTGCACTGAATACACTGCCGGAACACGACAGAGAGATACTGGATATCTTTTACCTGTCCAATCCGGAATCTGTAGAGGAAGCAATGCGAAACGGAAAAGAGCAGTTCGATCTGAGCCAAACAGCGCTGAGAAAGCACAAAAAAGCGGCGCTGAAACGCCTGCAAAGAATTCTCTTCCCCGGAACTGACCATATTATGATGTGAGCGAAACCATGTTTGCTGTATATATAACAGGGATGCTATACTGATTGCAGATCAAAGGCATGGACTAGATCACCCCCTGTTTCGCTTCCAGCCCTCCCTTTTGGGAGGGCAATCTGGCGGAGTGGAGAAGTCAGGCAACTCGCCGGGTTCATATCCCGGAAATCGCTGGTTCAAATCCAGCCTCTGCAACCATCGGCGGAACCTCCTATTTCTATTTTTTCGCCGGACATAAAATCCGGCGATATGCCAGACCGAGCGGGCGTGCCCGGCGCGGCAGGTGCAACTCCTGCCTCTGGATTCATTCTCCTTTCTTTTGTCACGCCTCGCAAGAGGCGTGAGAGTGAAACATCTCTCCATTCTTTCTCAGAGCCGCCTCAAGCGGCTCTCTCTTTTGCAGGTGAAATCATGAGCGCAAGATACGTTTACGAATGTCCGTACTATATCAGGTACCGTTCGGATAAAAAAGAAATGCACTGTGAGGGTTCGATTCTATATTTTAAATCAGCCGACGACCGTGCGCGCTGGCTGAGTCGATATTGCTGTAATCATCCGGGATGGATGGAGTGCAGCAACGCAAAACGCATGACGGAATTCTATGAGGAGGATGCACATGACTGAGAATGCGAAGCACTGGAAGGAACGCGCCGAATACTGGCAGCGCTGCTATCATAACGCAAAGAAGCTGGCGGATGATAGAGATCGTACTGTGGCAGAATCCCGGCAGGAAATGGACAAGCTCAAGGGTGTGACGACGCGCTCCACTGTTCTGATGATGGCGGCAATGCTCCGCCTCCGAGGCGGACAGAAATTTACGCTTGTCATCACGCCAGAAGAAATGATTGCCGCCGCACAGTACGATGCGGATATCATCCGACTGGACGAGGGCGCCTATCAGGTGAATGTGTCTCACATCCCGGAGGAAGATGCTTGTCACAGCATGGAGTGACAAGTCCGTGTAAAATGCCATCTCAAAGGAGGTGGCATTTTTTGTGCGCAAAAAAGACAGGTAAGACGTTGCCGAAATATGAAACGCACGTTGCACCGCGCATGGATGAAATCAAAACCATGTTTGAAAATGGCGCGAGAATGAAAGATGTCGCGCAGGCGCTCGGTGTATCGCCGCGTTCCATGTTCCGGTATGCAAACGATCACCCTAGACTGCGTGAGCTGATCGAGGAGGCGAAAAAGCCTGCGGACGATTGCGTGGAATATGCATTTTACCGTACAGCGACCGGATTCCACTATAAAGAAAAGAAGATCGAGAAGGACGAGGACGGGAATATCGTCAAGGAAACCGTTTATGAGAAGTATTTCCCGCCGTCTCCGCAGGCAGCCTTCCGCTGGCTCCTCAACCGAAGAAGAGATCAGTGGTCTCTAAACGGAAATGAGACCCAAATTGATCCAGATGCAGACAGCTCCGGAATCATTGAAATCCCGGCGATTAACGCCGCAGAGTTTGAAGCGGAACGCGAGGCAGAACTAAAACGGCTGGAGGCGGAGAAAAATGTCTGAAATCATCTGGTCTCCGCAGCCGAAGCAAAAGCTATTTCTGTCTGAACCGGGATTCGAGGCGTTATATGGCGGTGCTGCCGGAGGCGGAAAATCAGACGCACTTCTGATGGAATCGCTGCGGCAGATTGACAAGCCGAATTATAAAGGCATCATTTTCCGGCGGACGTATCAGCAGCTGGAGGAACTGGTGGATAAATCTCTGCGCTTTATCCCGCGCGCCGTTCCGGGCGCAAAATTTAACGCGAGTAAGACGATCTGGACATTCCCAAGCGGCGCTAAGGTATTGCTTCGCCCAATGGACAGGGAAACGGACAAGACAAAATATCAGGGACATGAGTACCAGTATATCGGATTCGACGAGCTGACCCATTTCTCGTACACGCAGTATGCCTATCTGAAGTCCAGATGCCGAACATCGGACAAGAGCATCCGATGTTATATCCGTGCGACGGCGAACCCCGGCGGCGTAGGGCATGCGTGGGTAAAGGAACGCTTTATCGATTCGCTGAAACCATATCAGCGAAAATGGGAATTGGTGAGTGAGGGTGGAATCAAGATCATGCGCTCACGTATTTTCATCCCGGCGACCGTGTTTGACAATCGTATTCTGATGGAGAACGACCCGGATTATATTGCAAACCTTGCGACCCTGCCGGATGCAGACAAGCGTGCGCTGCTGTATGGCGACTGGAATAGCTTTGACGGGCAGGTGTTCCGGGAATTCAAGGACGATCCGAATCATTATATCGACCAGAAATATACGCATGTGATTGCACCGTTTGACATTCCGGCACACTGGCGCGTATACCGCGCCTATGATTTCGGTTACAGCAAGCCGTTTTCTGTCGGATGGTATGCCGTGGATACCGAAGGAACACTGTACCGCATCGGTGAGCTATATGGCTGCAACGGGACGCCAAACGCAGGTGTGCGCTGGGAACCGGCAAAGCAGGCGGCGGAAATCAAAGCCTATGAGCAGCAAAATCCTAATTTGAAGGGCAGACAGATCTATGGGATTGCAGACCCCGCGATTTTCGAGGAATCGAAGGGCGAATCCATTGCGGAGATTATGCGGAGAGAGGGAATCTTTTTCGACCCCGGAGACCATCAGCGGATCGCCGGAAAAATGCAGGTGCATAACCGCCTTGCGTTCGATGAAAACGGACGTCCGGGGCTGTATTTCTTTAATACCTGCAAAAATATGATCCGCACGCTTCCGGCTCTCTGCTATGACGATTGTCATGTGGAGGATGTGGATTCAGACATGGAGGATCACGCCTACGACGAACTGCGCTATATGTGCATGGAACGCCCGATCAAATCCAAAAAACAGAAGGAAGCTGTCGTCAAACCGTATAACCCGCTGGATGATACGGAATACAGTATCGGCGCGCATTACGAATATTACCGAAGGAGGACATAATGGCAAAGAAAAAGCAGCTCGGCACGCAGCCGGGATCAGACAGCGCAACCGGCCCGCAGAGCAACGCTGCCGGAACACAGCCGTCAGGAAAAAACGAGCAGACAAAGCCATCTGCACACAAGAAAACGCAGGACAACACGCCGCAGTCTGAAATAGACTCCGTGTCCGCATTCGCCCAGTCCCAGCAGCAGCCGGTGCAGGACGAGAAAAACGCACTACAGTCGTTTGCGGCGCTTTCGGACGGGCGCGATGCTGTAAAGAAAATGGCGCCTGCGCAGCAAATGCATGTACAGAAGGAGCTTCCGCCGATTCAGACGCAGAACGACGGCGAGGTAAAGGATGCACTGGGCGCACGGTCTCCGATTGGCCCGGAAGAAGTCCGATCTGCAATGCGTGTACTGGAGGAATACAAGGCCGGAAAGGTCAATCTGGATGAGCAGCACATCCGGAACGAGGAATGGTACCGCATGCAGCACTGGGAGCTGCTCCGGCAGCAGGCAGGACAGCTGGAACCGGTGTCCGGCTGGCTGTTCAATGCGATTGCCGCCAAACATGCGGATGCAATGGACAATTTCCCGACCTGTAATATCCTCCCGCGCGAACAGGAAGATGAGCAGGCTGCGGACGTCCTGTCGGAGATCATACCATGCGTGCTGGAGCGCAACCGGTATGAACAGGCGTATTCCGACGGATGGTGGGACAAGCTGAAACACGGCATGTCTGCATACGGCATTTTCTGGGACAAGGACATTAACGATGGGGAAGGCGACATTGTTGTCCGGCACATCGATACGCTCAAGATTTTCTGGCAGCCAGGTATCACTGATCTCCAGCAGTCGCGCAATCTGTTCATTGTGGACTTTGTCCATAGGGATCAGTTGAAGGAGCTGTATCCCGATCTCGACACGGAAACGCTGTCCAACACGCGGGATTTCCGGCAGTACATCCAGCAGGACTACGCCGATAACAAAGACATGATTCCGGTGATTGATTGGTATTACAAAAAGCTCCGGAACGGAAAAACCGTTCTGCATTACTGCAAGTTCGTGGAAGATCATGTGCTGTTTGCAACTGAAAATGAACAGGGCTATGAAAACGGACTGTATGACCACGGCATGTATCCGCTGGTATTTGACGTCATGTATCCGGAAGCCGGTACCGTGTACGGATTCGGTATTATTTCGATTGCCAAGGACAATCAGATGTACATCGACCAGCTGTATAAGGACATCATGGAGAACGCGGAGGTGTCCGCGAAGCCGAGATACTGGGCATCGGAACAGTCTATCATCGACGAGAAAGAATTTCTCGACACGAAAAACACGATTGTACATGTCGGCGGAAGTATCGATGAATCGAAGCTGAAGCCGATTGAAGCGCCGACTATGCCGTCTTTTGTGCTGAATATTCTACAGCAGAAAATTGACGAGCTGAAAGAAACGACATCGAACCGTGATGTCAATTCCGGTACGACAGCCTCTGGTGTTACCGCCGCGTCTGCCATCTCCGCGTTGCAGGAGGCAGGCAATAAAAACTCGCGCGACATCATCGAGGGCGGTTATCGCGCCTTTCAGGATATCTGCACGCAGATTGTCGAGCTGATCCGGCAGTTCTATACGGAGGAGCGTTCGTTTCGCGTCAGCGGGAAGGGTGGGAAGTCGGAATTCCTGTCGTTCAGCAATCAGATGATGGCAGACCGTCAGCTGCCGGAGGCGTATCCGGGACAGAATGAGGAATCCGGAATTGCGCTCAAACGTCCAGTCTACGATATCAAGATTTCTGCGGAGAAGCGCTCTCCGTACCAGCGTCTGAGCCAGAACACCTTTATCATGGAACTGTACGGCAATGGATTCTTCGCGCCGGAGAACGCGCAGGCATCGCTTGCCGCATTGGAAGCGATGGAGTTTGAGGGAAAGGACGACATCATTGCGAAGGTTCAGGAAGGACAGACCCTGTTGAATGTTGTTCAGCAGCTTCAGATGCAGATGGCGCAGATGCAGCAGGCGCTTGCGGCAATGTCAGGCGTAAGCATGGGGAAGTCTCAGCAGCAGGATTCAGCGGAGCCGACTGCAAAGGGCGGAAACTCGGAAGGCGGACGCGCACTCCGTGCGCAGACCGCGAACAGCTCCGAGCAGACGTCTACAAAGCAGGAGACCATTCGGGCGAATGCGCCTGCGGATATCAACCGCGGAGGAGAAAGGACATCGCCCAAATGATTGAAATTGCATTCCGGTATGACGACGATATCCTGTCCATGACGCTGTCCGGACACAGCGGACTTCATCCCGGCAACGATATCGTCTGTGCCGCCGCAAGTTATGCATTCCAGCAGTTGCAGTTCTGGATCGCGCAAAATGATCCTGCATCTGTACGGGTGCGGAACAAATCCGGAGACGGGTATATTGCAACGGACAATCCGGCGTTCCTGCCGTTTTTTCGCATGACAGAGCTGGGTGTCCGTTCGCTTGCGGCGTCCTATCCGGAAAATGTTTGCGTGCTTGTCACAGCGGGAAAACAGGAAGCCAAATAAAATATAGATGATCAGGGCGCGGGCAGCCCGAAATGCCCGTAATCCGGTAAACCGAGGAGGCATCTTTATGCAGAACTATGTCATGAACCTGAGAATGTTCGATGACGGCGGCGAAGGAGCCGCAGAAACGGGCGAACAGTCCAGCATCCAGAATGTTGTATACGGTATTCAGGATGAGCAGGACAATTCTGGCGACGCCGGTCAGAGCACGGACGTCAATCCTGCGGACGCAGAAGCGGAATTTGATGCCCTTATCAAAAAGGGCGGAAAATACGAACAGCTGTTCAATCAGAGGATGACAAGCATCATCCAGAAGCGTCTTGGAAAGTCAAAGGAAATGCAGCAGGCATATGAGCAGCAGCAGCCGGTTATCGACGCGCTCATGGCGAAGTACGGCGTTTCCGATGTCAGCAGGCTGCAGGAAGCAATCGATGCTGACGAATCGTTCTACGAAGACGCCGCGATGAACGCAGGAATGACGGTCGAACAGTACAAGCGGGTATCGCAGTTGGAGCGTCAGAACCAGCAGCTTCTCGATGCACAGCAGCAGAGAGAGCAGGAGCTGGGCGCACAGCAGGTGCAGGCGAAGTGGTTCGCAGAGGAGCGCGCGCTGCGAGAATCCTTCCCGGAATTCAATCTTCAGAGCGAGATTGCTTCCAATCCTGCCTTTGCGGAAAGCCTGCAGCGGGGAAATTCCGTCATTGACAGCTATCGTCTGACGCATTTCGACGACCTTATGAACAACGCATCCCGCAGTGCCGCCTCTATCGCATCGCAGCGTGCGGCGGTGAATGCAAGAAAAAATGCGGCGCGCCCGTCTGAAAACGGCGCGTCTGCCCGCGCGGCACAGCGTGTGGTATCCGATCCGTCAAAGCTGACCAGCGAGGATATCAACGCGATCATTGCAATGGCGCAGCGCGGAGAAAAAGTACGATTCTAAAAGGAGGACACTGTGTTTAAGAACACTGATTTTTACGAGCTTCCGCTCGATCTGCATCTGTTTGATCTTGCCGTACAGACGCCGTCGGCAAGTCTGAACGCGAATGCATCGACCAGCGATACTCTTTCTGCTGGCATGGTCACGTTCTACGACAAGACGCTGATCACTTTCATGGAGGCCGACCTTGTCTATGAACGCTTCGCAGAAAAGCGCCCCATTCCGAAGAAGAACGGCAAGACGATTCAGTTCCGTTATTATGAGAGCCTCGGCAAGGCGCTTACGCCGCTGACCGAAGGCGTGACCCCGGATGGTCAGAAGCTGGTACAGAAGTCCCTGACCGCGACCCTGTATCAGTACGGCGCTTACGTTACGCTGACTGATGTGCTCGACCTCGTACATATCGATCCGAACCTCGCAGAGGCGCAGAGGGAATGCGCGAGACAGGCGGCAGAGACCAGAGATACCATCGTGCGTGAGGAGCTGATGGGCGGCAGCAACGTGCAGTATGCGGACGGATCGGTCGCGGCGAGAGCATCGCTGAAGGTCACGAACACCATGAGCGTAAAGGCAATCCGCATGGCAGTCCGCACGCTGAAGCGCAACAACGCGCCGAAGATCGACGGCTACTATGTAGCGGTGATCCATCCGGATGTCGTCTATGACATTCAGGACGACGCGAACTGGAAGACGCCGCATGAATATACCGACACTGCGAACATCTACAACGGTGAGATCGGCATGCTGTACGGCGTGCGTTTTGTAGAATCTACCGAAGCGAAAATCTGGGAAAATGCATCTTCGGATACCAATGCGGTATACGGCACCATTTTCCTCGGCAAGGGCGCCTATGCAGTATCCGATCTGGATGGCGGCGTGCATACCATCATTAAGCAGCTTGGCTCTGCCGGTTCTGCCGACCCGCTCGACCAGCGTTCCACGGTCGGCTGGAAGATGATGATGGCGGTCAAGCGCCTCATCGAAAAGTACATGGTGCGTGTCGAAACCTGTTCCAGCTTCGGCGCGGCATCTGCGAACTAAGGAGGACATATGGCAGAGAAAACCGTAGACGATACTGAAAAGAAGTCCGAGAATATGTCCGTGGATAAAGTTAAGGCAAAGGAATCGAAGGTGAAGATTCTGCTGCCGCTTGATCCGACCGGCGAACGTCAGACGGAATGGTTCTGTATCAACGGACATGAATTCACCGTAAAGCGCGGTGAAGAAGTCCCGCTTACCAAGGCGCAGTATGATTATGTAAACAGCGTTATGCTGCAGCGTCAGGAGAGCCTCAGAACCAAGCTGTCGCTCCAGCAGAAGGACGAAGAATAAGATCTGAGAAAAAGGGGAAGGGATTGATTCCCTTCCCCTTTTGTTTTTTGGAGGTATCCATGATCACAAATAACAAAATCAGAATCAAGCTGAACGGATCGTCCATGTGGGCCAATCAGTCCGTAGCAGGGGTGCAGGGCGATGCGAATGCAAAGACACTGATCGTGAACCTGTACGGAGAATGGCGTGAATGCGAGGCAGTAACGCTGTTCTTCGACGATGCGAACGGAGACGAAGCCGCAAAGGTTCCACTGCTTGCGTTTGATCCGGCAGTCGGCGGAAACATGCCTGCACAGGACGAGTATCATGTCAGGCTGCCCGGAGAAGCGATGCGGTATCCGGGAAAGCTGACCATGACGGCGAGGGGATACGATGAGGACGGAAATGCAGTGCGCCGCGCGGTCATACGACTGACGGTACTGGAGGCGCATACCTATTACCCAGATCCCGCTGATCCGTCCCCGACGATGGCGGAACAGCTTCAGACGGCGATCACACAGCTTTCCCGGAAGCTCGACGACACGATTGCCGCACTGTCTGCGCCCCCGGCGAAAATTGACCCGGAGAACAATCACTGGCTGATCTGGAATCCGGAGTCTGCGGCATACGAAGATAGCGGTGTAAACGCTGTGCACATCATCGACGCGGGCGATGTGATGCGGACGGACGGCATCACGACGCCGTATCTTGCGGATGGAGCCGTAACGACATCGAAGCTGGCAGATATCGCAGTATCAAATGCCAAAATTGCAGACGGAGCGGTAACAGAGCCGAAGCTGGCAGACGGAGCGGTTTCCACGGAAAAAATCGCTGCGGGAGCAGTTACGCTGGATAAACTCAGCCCGGATTTCAAATTGCCAGAAACGAACATTATCGACGGAATGCTTGTCGTTGATCTGTGCAACAACACGGGTACCGGACGAAACGAAATCGCGCTGGATACGGTGCAGAAAGAACTTACAGGCGGCACATTGTATGGATGCAAGGCATTTGCGGAAGTGAATCCAGATGGCAATCTTTGCATTCAGGAACACGGCGTATATCTCATCTGGTCTGAAATGGCACTGTACAGCAATACAACAGAAGCCGAAAATGTTGGCTTTAATATCACGGTGTGGGCAAAAAGTCCAACCGATCAGATAAACGACGAGGAGACCGTATGGAGTACACGCAATGTAGTTAAATTGGACGCTTCCGCAGGTAAATATGGAAACCTGATACAGACAACACCGGATATTCTGCGGTTTTCTTCCGGCGATCTGGTAAACGTAAGCATCCGGTTTTTATATAACCCAGCCATCAAAGATCAGTATGTAGCTACTCTTTCCGACCTGAAACTTTTTGTCCTGCGACTGGATGTGGAGGCGGCGGCATGACGCTGAATGATGTGATTACCCGCGTAGACAGCTTACGCCCGAATGGTTTTACACCGGAGGAGAAGGCGGAGATGGTTTCGCGTCTGGATGCGGAAGCGGTGAAGGACGCGGAAGGCATCCCGGCATCCCCACTGTTTTATCCGCAGGATGCTGAGATGGAGCTGTACATTCCGTTCCCGTTTGATGACTGCTATGTTCTGTATGTCATTGCACAGATCGATCTGGCGAATGCGGATATGAGCCTGTATCCGAACGATTCCGGTGCATTCAACGCGCGATATACGGAATGGCGCGCATGGCAGGCGCGGCACAGACCACCCCGGCGCATGGAGTGGAAAGGGAGGTATCTGAGAGTATGATTCTTCCGCAGTTTGCGACCTCCAGAAGTCCGGTGCAGGAGCAGATGGTTCAGTTTGCCGGATTGGATTTCCGGTATGGCAGGGACGGAGCGGTATGGGACGGAGATGGCTTTTCTTCCGATCGGTATCCCTCTTTGTCCCCGCGTCTCCCGACTGAGACTGTGGACGAATACAGAGAACCGTCACGTGTCTTTGCCTACGGCGGAGGATTTCTGGTTGTGGACGGAAACGAACTGAAGTGGAACGGAGAAACCGTGACCACGCTGGAGAATACAGAAAACCTGCTCATTGCAGGAATCAACTCCAAGATTGTGATTTTTCCGCAGAAACTCGCAGTTGATGTGTCTGGCAGCACGCCGAAGCTGGAGTCTCTGGAATGCACGCTGAAGGGAATGCTGAGATATCAGGTCAGCGCGAACGAGTATGTCGAGGACGAAGGGCAGTATTTTGATCTGCTGCGCTGTTACTACAAGGATAACACGCCGTTTTTGTTTGAAGGACTGCGCATAAACGACACCATTTCAATTTCAGGTCTTCGTTACAAAGATCATGACAAGGAAGGAAACCCGATTGTAAACCTGAAAATCGAAGCAATTACAATCCGATACATTTCTCCGGATAAGGAACAGATTGGATTCTATGCGAATTCGCTCCCAAAACTTATTAAAAGTGGATTGCCAAAACCGATGACTTTTAAGCGGGTTGTACCGGATGTGGACACGCTCTGCGAGAGCAACAACCGTCTGTGGGCGACGGTTGGGAACACCATCCGTGCCAGCGCGCTCGGCGACCCGACGAACTGGAACCGATACGACGGGTTGTCAGATGACAGCTATGCCGTCGATGTCGCCACAGACGGCGCATTCACGGCCTGCGGGCATTACGGCACGCATGTCGCGTTTTTCAAAGAGAATGTCATACATAAAATCTACGGTTCCCGGCCGGCGAACTATCAGATGGTATCTGCGGTTGTTCCGGGCGTGACATCAGGTGCGGCGCGGACACTCGCCACTGTGGGCGGCGTTCTGTATTACGTCGGAAATGGCGGCGTGTACGCTTATGACGGCGATTGCCCGACCTGTATCTCCCTTCCGTTTGCCGGGCGCACCATCGTGCCACACTTCGGCGTAGGAACAGCACAGAACTACTATCTGTATGCGGATATCGGCAGTGGCGACATGCTCCTGTGCTATGACACTCGAAAGAATGTATGGAGTGTGGAAAACCGGCTGTGGCTGACGGACGCGACGTATTCCGATGGGAAACGGTATGATCTGTGTACAGACGGAAGGCTGCTGCGGTCCGGTGCAGGGAACGAAAATGTGGAATGGTGGGTACAACTGGCAGATATCGACGAAGGGGCCAGTGAACGCAAGCGGTACCAGAAGCTGACGATCCGCTGTCAGATGAACGGTGAGTCCACGCTGCGCGTCGATATCCGGGCAGGCAAAGGGTCGTGGCATGAAGTATTTGCAGCGCAAGGCGCACACAGCGATGTGCTGTATATTCCCGTATATCCTGTCCATTGCACCTCTCTCGGCATCCGGTTCCGGTGCACGGGAGATGTCACGATTCATTCCATTACGCGGCAGTTTGTCGCGCTTTCCGATCTGGGAGGATGATATGTCGAGTTTTACTGAAGTAAAAATGCCGCGCTATGACGAGGAGAACATTGCCGGAACAGTACGCGAGCTGTATACCGCATTCCGTGCGCTGGCAGAGCAGCTTACGATTGCAATGCAGAATATTGATGAAGACAACGGTGCAGCATCATCCGATCATCTGAATCAGCTGGAGCAGACCGTAAACAACAAGTTGAGCGATATCAATGGCAATTATTCCAGTGTGATACAGTCGGTCGATGCCTTGCGGCAGGAGGTGTCCGCGGTGTCGAACACGGCGTCGAGCGCTGCGTCTGCTGCGAATGAGGCTGCGCAGAAGGTGGCTGCATTTACTGTAACTGCGGATGCGGTGAAAATCGATGTGTCAGACGGCGAGGGAAATGCATCATCACTGATCCTGACGCCCAATGGCATTACCGCAGATACACAGAACCTGATGGTGAACAATGGACAGGTCACCATGATGCAGGATTCCAATTCTGTCGGCGGTCTCCGGGTGGACACCACAAATAACAACGCAGTCCAGCTGTTTTCCAACGGTGTTCCGCTTGGCGTGTATGCTGGCACAAATAATCTGGCAATGACGGCGTCGAAGGTATATGTTATCACAGACTCGGGCACGACGACGCACTAAGGAGGTATTATGTCGTACAACAAAAACACGGATTACACCGCATTGATTGACAAAGCGGTTGCAAAGGGGGATTACAAATCCGCTGCGCAGTATGAAAGCCAGCGCAACGAAAAAGTCATCGGAGAGGGACTGACGCAGTACAAAGTTACATCGGATTATGCACCGTATCTGGATACCTATCATTCCAACTACGCAAAGCAGCTGACAGATGCGTCCAACGCGGTGTCAGGCATTCAGGATTTTTCGTTTGATCCCCGCACCAATGATCTGTGGAAGTCGACGCAGAACCAGTATACGCGCAATGCGTCCCGTGCCATCCGAGATACTATGGCATCGTCTGCGGCGCAGACAGGCGGGCTCAGCTCGTCGTATACTACATCTGCTGCGGCACAGGCCGGACAGAATTATATGTCCCAGATGAATGATGCGATGGGAGATGTGTACAATCTTGCCCTCCAGTCGTGGCAGGCAAATAACGCCGCGAAGCAGAACAAACTGTCTGCACTCCAGTCGCTGAATGAATCCGCATATAACATGTACGCAAATGACCGGAGCTATCTGTCGAGCAAGTCACAGGGTGAGTTTGACAATGCAATGGCAAAATGGCAGGCATCCGGCGTGCTGGATGCGGCGTCCGCGAAAATACTCGGTCTCAAGCCGGGTACGCTGTACAGTGACTATGCGAAGTGGAAGGAAGAACTCGCGGAAGCACGGTATGAAGCGCAGCTTGCAGCGCAGAAGTAAGGAGGATATATGGCTAAGAAAAAAGACCCGCTTGACTTTGCGTCCGCAGGCGCGGAAAAAGTTTACAAAGAGTATGTAAAACCTGCGCAGAAGAAACAGCCGACGAAAAAGAAGCCGTCCGGCGGAAAAAGCCCCAGAAAGAATCAGGGCAATCGTTCCGACAGGACACCGAAGCGGAATACCTCGCCGGTATCGTCCAAGACCAGGCAGACGCGAGCGAGCAATCAGCGCGTCTCTTCATACAACACGAAAACCAGAAATCAGGACAGGCAGAAGCGGCAGTCGGAAATCAACCGCAGCCAGAAGAAATCCTATTTGCGGGATGTCCAGAACGCGACCGGGAACAAATCGTATTACTCTGTGTCTGACAAGCTGAAATCCGGATATCAGGGCTCATGGGCGAAAAAGGACACGCCGCAGCGTGTCGGTGTTCAGACGAGCGATCTGAAGGATAAAAGCCAGTCGCAGCAAGCCAGTGAAATCTGGAAACGGATTGACCGGAAGCGGGATGAAAATACAGGGAAAAAGATCATGGAGCAGTCCGGCATTCAGCCGCAGGTGCAGAAGCCGGAAACCGTGAGCGAAAAGCTCGGACTGATGCGTGCGAACGGTCAGTCGTGGGCATCCCTTCCGAAGTCCTCCCGCACGGATAACGAACAGGACGATGCCACCATGCAGCATCAGATCAATCTGAGTATCATGGACGATCTGAATCAGTCTATCCGAACGAAAATGCAGCGGGAGTACGGCGACGAATACGATCTGTCAACCTACGAACCGATTTCGTATCATGCGGATACCGGCGAGTATACGTTGAACTATACCGGCAGAGCATCGTATGATTCGACGACCGGCACATGGACATATAGCGGCGGCAAGAAGCTGTCTCAGGTCAATGTGTCCGGCGCGAAGTCTCCGGTGCTGAACGATCAGATTTCCATGGAGGCACCGGGAGCGGCACCTGACACGCTCAGTCAGGACGCGGTACAGCAGGACTTCCTGACCGAAAATCTGCAGTATCTTCCGGATGCTGTCGAGTCGCGGAAGAAAAAAGCGGAGCAGGATACCTACGAACAGATGTACGAGGATGCCTACGGAAAGAAGTGGGATGATAAGACATGGCTCGGTAAGAAGCTGTACAAGGCGAAAGCGGGCGTGGAATCCGGACTTTATAACGCGAATCAGGCGATCATGCAGGGCGTGGATTTCATCCTGCCGACCGAGGCGATCTTCGGCGAGGACAATGTGTTCGACCGCTGGCTGAATGATACATACGGGAATGACAGCGAGACCGCACAGCAGTTTGCGAACCAGTACAATCTTGCCGCATCGGAATCCGGCGCTGCCGGAAAGCTGGGGTTGCGGCTGACCAGTCTGATTGTGGAAAATATCCCGCAGGCTGTGGTTGCGATTGCATCCAGCGGACTGTCCGAAGCCACTGCCAGCGCGTCTGCACTTACGTCTTCCGCCGCCGGAGCTGCAGGAACGGAAGCTACTGTGCGCGGCATGCTGAACACAGTACAGGAAACGATGAAGAACCCGTCGTTCTGGGCATCGTTCGCGCAGATCGTGGGCCCATCTTACTACAGTGCGCGGGAAAGTGGCGCTTCCGAGCTGGATGCGAGCGCCTACGCACTGGCAACTGCCTTTGCTCAGTCAGCAGTTGAAATGGGTGGCGGTCTTGAAACGATGAACACAGAAGGCGCAGTGCAATCTCTGCGCGATGTATTCCGCCGAACGCTGTCGACTGCATGGGAGGAAGGCGGCGAGGAAGTCCAGCAGGACATGATCGACCAGCTGCTCCAGTTGGGATATGACCAGAGTAAGCCGCTGTACTCCACCTCAGATGATAATGCGATTGTCAACCCGGTGCGTGCGGCTGAGAACTTTGCCGCAGGTGCTGCCGTTGGCGGAATTATGGGGGGAGCAGGCCATGCATTGAATTATGCCGCAAACCGTGCGACTGGAGCGTCCGGCGCTCCGGAACAGGTAGTTCCCGCATCCGCCCAGCCGACCGAAACTGCGGAACAGACGCAGCAGGAGACCGCAGATGCGCAGGAGGATGCGCAGAGCAAAACAATCCGCGCAGCAAAGGAAACCGCAGCACAGCGTGCATCCGAAGCGGCAGCGGCAGCCTCCCGACGCGTGACGGATGGAGCACGGACGGATGCGGCAGGAGAAACACAGAACGCCGCACTGTCCGGCATGGGAGAAGCCGGAACAGAGGCGTATGTCAACAGCGGCATGCGCAATGCATCCGCAGCGGAGAAAAGTGCGGCGGCATCTGCCTATGCCATCGGCGCAGAGATTGGAGCGGGCAATGAGAAGATCGCAGAGCAGGTATCTCCCGGACTGGATGCGCAGACGCGCAGTGCCATGTATCAGGCAGGTGTGCGGGATTCCGCCACATTCACCGGCTCTGCCTATGCGGATATTGCGGAGGAACAGTTCGACGCGGAAGGTGCAAAGGCATTTCGCGAGAACATCAGAAGCGCAAAAGATCTGGATGACTATTTCGAGGGCTTTGCGCGGTATTACAACGCCGGTCTGACCGGATCAGGAATCACCATCAACAGCAGCTATGCGGACTATGTATCGTCCGATGTTGCGTCTGCCGCATACCGCGCCGGTCTTGCGGATGCGGACAATACGGCAGCTATCCAGCAGGCAGCCATCACCGAAGGACGCGTAAACGTGTACCGGGACGGCGGACTGGTGTACGATGCCAATGCGGAAGTGCTGGACGCCGAGACGCAGACCCATCTGGACAGTCTGGGAAAGATGACAGGAACCGCAGTGAAAATCGTGCCGACGATTGACGGAGGGACGAAAAACGGCATGTAT
The DNA here is from genome assembly GCF_051246315.1 of Butyricicoccus porcorum. Lineage (NCBI taxonomy): Bacteria > Bacillati > Bacillota > Clostridia > Eubacteriales > Butyricicoccaceae > Butyricicoccus > Butyricicoccus porcorum. The sequence goes on along the minus strand of NZ_CP178353.1, from coordinate 2,670,173 downwards.
CTGAATGGTGTCATTTATATTGCGAAGGATGCTGACGGAGCAGAGGAGAATATTTCCTTTGCCGCCCGTGCGCACACGGCACATGAGCTGACGCATCGGATGCAGGAGCTTGCGCCGCAGGAGTACAGGCGTTTCCGCAGCGCGGCAATGCGTGTTCTGTCTGAAAAGGCAACGGAGAAGAGCGGAAGACGGCAGACAGCCGACCTGACCGAAGCGTTGATTTTTACCCAACAGCAGCGCGCAGAGCGGTGCGGGATTCGCCTGACCCGTCAGCAGGCGATGGACGAAATTGCTGCGGACTATGCCGCAGAACTGATGACTGACCCGGACACCATCCGACAGTTTATCGCAATTCGCCCGAAGACCGCGCAGACCGTGTGGGAGAAGCTGAAGCAGGTAATCTCCGACCTGCGCCGGAAGATAACCGGAAAGACGCGGGAGGAAAAGAAGTTTCTCGAACAGCTGTCGGAAACCGAACGTCTGTGGCTGGAAGCGCTGTCCGCCGCGTCCGACAGTGCAAAGAAAATACGTTCCGGTATGGCGGCACAGTCTGCCCGATATTCTGCGAAAACAAAAAAAGCTGCCAGCCATGGCAGTGAGTTGACGGAGGATGAAATTCGTGCGGTTCAGTCTCTGGACAGAAAGAGCCTGAACGAGCTGACTGGTGAGGAAATGCAGAAGCTGTATCCGATTGCGGAGAAATACTATCATCAGATGGGGGAGAAGTCTCCGTTTTTCCGGGCATGGTTCGGCGACTGGCGGGTAAACGATCAGACAGAAGTGCAGATTGCTGCGCAGGAAGGCAGTGCCAGAGGCTTACAGCATAATGTTGACACTGGATGGGATATCAATGTTTCTGGTAAAACTTTTTCAGAAACGAAATCGCATACAAAATCAATAAACCGATCTGCAATTCCGTATCTGGACTATATCAATGATATTGTCAGGAATGCCGTCCTGTTGGATACTTATACAATTGGAAAGGCAAAATCTCCGAATTCTTTGCTGATGCACAGTATGTACACGGTAGCAGACATCGGAAATGGTCCTGAGATCTTGAAGTTATACGTTGAGGAAATGTTTGATCCAAATCGGGTGCAGACGGGAAAACGCGCATATCAGTTACAGAATATAGAAAAATCGACAGCCTATAGCCAGAGTTCAGGTGAAGTCCCTAGCTCCTTACTTAAGACTGCCGATATAAAAACTGTATCAGATTTGTTTGCGGCTGTCAAGCAGAGAGATCGGAATTTCAACCCGTCCGAGAGCAGCAAGGTAATCAATGCAGACGGGACACCGAAGGTTATGTATCACGGTACAGCGTCTGATTTCTGGGAATTCAATATGAGAAAGTCCAACGACATGACCGGGAGAAAGCTGGGACTGGGAGCCGGCGGCAATAAAATCTATCTGACAGAATATAAAATGTCTGCGAGGCTGGCTTCGGATGGCGCGAACAGTCGCAAGCGCGGCGGCAGCCCGCGTGTGCTCGGTTTATATGTTTCCGCAAAGAAAATCATGGAAAGGGCGCAGTATAATGCGATGTTGCGGGAGCAGTATGAGAAGTATCCGAATGCAGACCCGTCCGGCGCGGTTTATGATTATAGGCAGCGTGACAAAGCAATTCGTGCTGTTGACAAAAAAGTGCGTGCAGATGGATATGATGCCGTATGGGACAGGGAAGGCGGAGAGATGTTTGTATATAGTCCGGAACAGATCAAATCCGCTACAGACAACATTGGAACCTTTGACCGCAGCAATGCAGATATCCGATATTCTGTCAAGGAATCCACCAAAGACGGCAGGATTTACGACTATACGAAGTCCTTTGCGGAACAGATTGACGATTGGAAGGCAGGAAAAATTCCAGAGCGGGACAGTCTGCTGATCGGAGGAACTCCGGAAGTTTTTCAAAAGATTGGCTTCAACGCCCTGCCGATGACAATCAATCAGGCGCACGTTGATTATGCAATCAACGGCACGAAAAACGAAGATCACACCATCGGAGAAGACGGACTTCGCCAGTTGCCGGAGGCGTTACAGCATCCGGTTGCAGTCATCGCTTCGGAGACGAAGAGCGGAACAAGTGTTGTTGCGCTGCTGCCATTTACTCATAATGGAAATACTGTTATTGCTCCGGTCGTCATTGACGGTTTTGCCAGACAGAATAATATTTTGCTGGACAGTAATGCGGTCACAAGCGTGCATGGCAGAAAGAACGCAGTCACCGGACTGCTGGCGAATGCACTGAACAGGTATGCCAATGGGGAAACGACGTTGTTTTACTGGGACAAAGAAAAAGCCACCGCGCTGTTACGGCTGGCAAGGGTCACAATGCCCAAGGCGGACGTACAAATACACGATGGCTATATTGCGAGTATACGCGATGCCAACTCCCCTGTCAAGCCAAATCAGGAGGATCAGATCGAAGCAGAAGTGCGCGCGGTTCTGGCGAATGGAAAACGCAGTGCGACGGAGACAGGGAAAAAGTATTCGGTAAAGAAAAAAGCCGCCGGAGGGCGACTGGATACACAGGACGAAATCACGAAGCAGTATCAGAAAACAGTAGAGAAAATTTTAAGCGGAGACAGGAGCACAAAGGGCGCCGTCCTGATGGGATATTCTCCCGAAATTCTGGAAAAGCTGGGCGTTCCAAATCTTCCGATGGTCATCGGCTCCGGTCATATTTACAGCATTGCAAAGACAGAGGAACAGGCAAAGGCAGAAGGAAGATTCAGAAAAAAGACGAATTATCATGGAATGGGAACGGATTTTGTAAAGAATCTTTACAGCTATCTGCACAACCCTGTCATGGTAATCGCTTCAAAGGATATAGGTAATCGGTTCCCTGTTCGCAGCATGGAGAGTGTAGTTGCTATTGTTGATATTGGACACAACGATGAAAGTTTGCTGGTACCGGTTGAAATTACAACCGAACGAACCGTTGACGGTCAGGACTTGGATGTCCATGTACTATCGTCTGCATATCCGAAAAACGTATACGGATTGATAAAAGAAGCGATTGCGCAGGAGAATGCAGGTCAGACCGGAATTTTCTATCTGGACATAAAAAATGAGGCTGCCTCTAAGGTAGCGGAAAGGGTCCAATTCCCTAATCAGCCTACCAAAGCCACAGTCTCTGGTATTATCTTACACAGTATTCCGGAAAAAGTCAACCTTAAAATTCAGAATCAGACCCAGACGCAGCAATTCCTTCGCTGGTTTGGAGACTGGCAGAATGAACCGACAGATGCCAGCAAAATTGTCTCCCCCGACGGCACGCCGAAGGTTGTCTATTACGACGCAGCAAACAGCGGAAACGGTTTGTACCGCCTGACCGACACCGAAGCGGGAGAACCTGTCTATCTGAACATGCGCAATCCGTACAGAATCAGCCAGCAGCCCAACCCGCAGGCGGAGGAAGAGATCATCCGCCGGGCAAAACAAAAGGGATATGACGGTGTTGTGATCGCAGGACGAGAGAAGCGGTATCTTGCGTTCGCACAGACGCAGATCAAATCTGCGACGGATAACGTTGGCACTTTCGACCGCAAGAGTGCGGATATCCGCTATTCTATCAAGAAAAATGGCACAAAAAAAGCCGCCGATGATGGCAGCTTGTATGATTATAAGAAGTCCTTTGCGGAGCAGATTGACGATTGGAAGGCAGGAAAAATTCCGAAGCGAGACAGTCTGCTGATCGGAGGAACTCCGGAAGTTTTGCAAAAGATTGGCTTCAACGCCCTGCCGATGACAATCAATCAGACGCACGTTGATTATGCAATCAACGGCACGAAAAACGAAGATCACACCATCGGAGAAGACGGACTTCGCCAGTTGCCGGAGGCGTTACAGCATCCGGTTGCAGTCATCGCTTCGGAGACGAAGAGCGGAACAAGTGTTGTTGCGCTGCTGCCATTTACTCATAATGGAAATACTGTTATTGCTCCGGTCGTCATTGACGGTTTTGCCAGACAGAATAATATTTTGCTGGACAGTAATGCGGTCACAAGCGTGCATGGCAGAAAGAACGCAGTCACCGGACTGCTGGCGAATGCACTGAACAGGTATGCCAATGGGGAAACGACGTTGTTTTACTGGGACAAAGAAAATGCCACCGCGCTGTTACGGAAGGCAAGGGTCACAATGCCCAAGAGTTCCGTACAAATACACGATGGCTATATTGCCAGTATACGCGATGCAGATTCCCCTGTCAAGCCAAAGCTGGCAAATATCACGGAATCCGTACAGTTTAAGCGTTGGTTTGGCAATTGGAAGGAAAATCCGAATAAGTCCAGCAAGATCGTCTCCCCCGACGGCACGCCGAAGGTTGTCTATTACGACGCAGCAAACAGCGGAAACGGTTTGTACCGCCTGACCGACAGCGAAGCGGGAGAACCTGTCTATCTGAATATGCGCAGGCCGTACAGAATCAGCCAGCAGCCCAACCCGCAGGCGGAGAAAGAGATCATCCGCCGGGCAAAACAAAAGGGATATGACGGTGTTGTGATCGCAGGGCAGGACAAGCGGTATCTTGTGTTTGCACAAACGCAGATCAAATCTGCGACGGATAACGTTGGCACGTTTGACCGAAACAATCCGAATATTCGCTATTCCATGAAGACAGTGGGCGAAAACGATTCCCGTCGATCCGGAAAGACCAGAACCGGAGAGCAGGCATTCGCAGAGGACAAATATTTTAAGCGGCAGGTGGACAGATGGGATGAGCTGTCGGATGGTACACGCATCAAAGTTGGTGTTGTGCAGAAGGACAGTGCGCTCAATCGTGTCGGTATTCCTGCGGAGAGAATGTTCTTTGATGTGAGTAAAATCAAAAAAACGCTCACAAAACACGGAAGCCAGCTTTCAATCAGCGATTTGAAGAAAATTCCAGAACTACTCAGCGATCCAATTGCCATTACAGAATATGAAGGTGCTCGCAATACAGTGAATGTATACGGCAATCTATTCTCCGCGAATGGAACTCCAATCGTTGTGGGAGTTGTCATGCGTGTTGATATCGATGGAAGTACAATGATTTCCAACATCAGAACGGTTCATCCCAGAAGCAACTATGCCAAACAAATTACAGATGAAACGATTCTTTATTTAAATGAGGACAAAAAAAGAACCCGCAACTGGTTCCACGTCTGCGGCAACTTAAGAGTGCCGTTAGACGGAACCAAGTTTGGGTTCATCCGTAGTATATCATTTGATGATGGAAATGTCAATTCGCGTGCCAGCCTGAAAAGCGACCGCAGCCTGTTGGATGATGCCGTGGAGAAATACGGCGCGATCGAGCCGGGCGAAACGCCTGCACGTGAGGTGAATTTCCCGCAGCAGGTAAACGACGAAACCCGTGTGCGCCGCTTCGTCCGCACGGCGGCAGAGACACCGCAGGCGAACGAAGCGCAGGTATCCGGTCTGGAACGCGCTGTGATCCATGATGCGCAGGCATCATACACGCCGGTCAGCAATGCGGAAAGCCTGAAAAAGGCGCGCGCCGTGATTGATTCTATCGGCATAGACGCGGCGACACGGCAGTTTGACGGAATTGTGGAAAGCGACCGGATGCCGTCTGCGGCAGATGTCGCGCTGGGTGAACAGCTGATCCATGACGCGATGCAGCGCGGCGATGTCGCTGCGGCAACTCATCTGGTGGAGAAGGTTGCATATATCGGTACGAAAGCCGGACAAGCTGTGCAGGCCATGCGTCTGCTGAAGCAATTGGGAGGTGCATCCCAGCTGCGGTATACAGAAACCGCTGTGCGTGATGTACAGCGCCAGCTTGTGCGGAAATACGGCAGCCGTGCGCCGAAGATCGAAGTGCCGTCCGGATTGCAGGAACGCCTGCTGAAGGCGCAGACCGAGCAGGAACGCGCGGATGCAATGGACGACATCATGCAGAATATTGCAGATCAGATGCCCGTCACGCTGGAGGACAAATGGAACGCGTGGAGATATCTGGCGATGCTGGGAAACCTGCGCACACATATCCGCAATATGGTCGGCAATGCCGTATTTGTCCCGGCAGTCACGTACAAAAACATCATCGGAGCAGTCAGCGAATCGGTTGCAGACCGTGCCGCACGCATGACCGGACGCATTGACGGGATTGAGCGCACGAAATCTCTGCGCGCTACGATTCCGACGCAGAAAACCCGCAATGCCAGAACCTTTGCACGGAACGATTACAAATTGCAGAAAGATATGGTTGCCGGAGGCGGAAAATACAATCCGACCGATCAGGTGCGGGAAAAGCAGAAAATCTTCCGTAACCGCGCGCTGGAGTGGGCGCGGACGCGAAATGACAAGGCGCTGGAGGCGGAGGATCGCTTGTTCCAGCGGGTACACTATACCAACGCGCTGGCAAGCTATATGGTGGCGAACAATCTGACACCGGAGGATATGACAACGCCTGACGGGCATGAAACCGCGCATCTTGCCCGTGCCCGCCGCTATGCAACGGCAGAAGCACAGCGTGCAACCTATCGTGACGCGTCCAAATTGGCGACCAACCTGAACGAACTCAGCGCGCAGCACAAAGTCGCGCATCTGATTATCGAAGGTCTTGTGCCGTTTAAAAAGACCCCGGTAAACATCGTGAAGCGTGCAGTGGAATACAGCCCGATTGGGCTGCTGGACACAGCGACGCGCGGTGCCCGCGATCTGCGGCGCGGCAGTATCACAGCATCCCAGTACATCGACCGGCTGTCTGCTGGCATGGTAGGATCACAGATTGTCGCACTGGGCGTGTGGGCTGCGGCATCCGGCATTGTCCGTGCATCCGGCAGCGGGGACGATGACCGCGATGGTTACGACGAATACACGCTTGGATATCAGGACTATGCCATTCAGATCGGGGATAACAGCTATACGATTGACTGGATGGCGCCTGCCGTCATGCCGTTTATGGTAGGCGCGGAGCTGTACCGCATGGAACAGCTGGAGCAGGGCGATGGCATCAGCGTGGCGACCCTGCTGGATAGTCTGTCGCTGATCAGCGAGCCGCTGGTATCGCTGTCCATGATGGATGGTCTGCAAAACACGCTGACCCAGATTGCACAATCGGACAATAAAATCGCCAGTATTGCGACATCTGCAACCGGGCAGTATGTCAGTCAGGCAGTGCCGACGTTTGTCGGACAACTGGCGCGCATCGGACAAAGAAACGCGAAAACGACATACATCGATCCGGACAGCTGGATCCCGACTTTTGCGCAAAAAATCCTGTACAAGTCGCGCAATAAAATTCCAGCCATCCCGCAGTCTGTGATTGATGTCGCACCGGACAGCATGGCGACCCTGCTGCGTTGGTATAACAGCCATTGCACGATTGCGGCAGGTACAGACCTGCTGGACAGCTGGGGACGCGCGACCAGCAACGGCAGCGTGCCGTATCGTGTGTTTGCCAACATGGTCAGTCCCGGATATTATAGCCGCATCCAAAAGACATCAACAGACGAGGAGCTGCTGCGACTGTACGACAAAACGGGCAATGCCGCATTACTCCCCGGCCTGCCGGATAAGCGCCTGTCACTGGCAAACGGGACAGCAATTGTGCTGTCGGCTGACCAGTATACGCAATTGAAGCGCGAAATCGGCGTAAACAGCTACAATTTGCTGACTAAAATGATTTCGTCCGCCGCGTACAAATCCGCAGCAGACGAGGACAAAATGGCACTCATACGTGATTGCTACGACTATGTACGGGAGTTGGCAAAATGCAACCTGAATGAAAATGTCACGAAGACATCATGGATTTGGAAAATCAACGCCAGCGGCATTGATCCGGCAACTGCCATTGCGATCCGGTACAACCTGCAGCAAATCGAGCAGCAGGCGCAGGCAGACGGTACCAAGCGGACACAGATGCAGACGATGCAGCGTGAGTATATTATGTCTACCGATCTGTCTGCCGGGCAGAAGAAGCAGCTGGATGAAATGTTCATCAGCCGATACCAGTTCGTGTACAAGGAGGCAAATGTGGACTACAGCAGCAGCGAGACCATGCAAGCGACGCAGATGTCCGAAAGCGCCCAGAAGCGCTGGCCTGCCGCGAAATCCGCAGGCTGGAATATCGACGACTACCAGCAGATGTACCGTATCGTCAGCGACCGGCGCACCGGATATACCAAGGACGCCAAACGTGCCGACGCAAAAAAGGCAGGATTTTCAGACGATCAATTTACCTATATGTGGGATCTTTATTATAAAAATCGCGGGTAATAAAAATAAAATATCCCACAAAGCAGCAAGCCGGGGGACGAGCGTATACTCATCCTCCGGCTTTTATGACTGATAGTCATTTTATCTGACGGTGTGCCAACTGCCACATACAAGCATACATACGGGCACAAAGAAGCGCAGGGTTTTCGCCCCTGCGCCTATTTTGCGTTATTTGTTATCCAGCACATATTGTCCCGCGTGCAAAACCACATTGCGCAGCGTATATTCTGCGACGGATAACGTGTCCATACCGTAGTAATTTGTAGTGGAATCCGTATAAACGCCGTCGGTATAGTTGATTGACACGGCTGCTTCTACTGTGGCGGCGAATGTCATACCGCTTTCATACCACCATTTGGACGCCGTACAAAGCGTCTTATCCTTCGACACGCTGGATGGCGCCGCGCCGGATTTATCTACCAGAAGGGAAAATCCGGTTCCGAAATACTGCGGATAGTTCTTTTTGAATGCGCACGAACAGTCCACCAACGACTGATACATCAACCCCAGCCATCGGTAATCACATACCGTTGTATAGAACTGCCATTTTTCCTTGTTGTAGTTGTGGTGGTCAATGCACATATCCGGCTGAATCAAATCCGTTATGTTCATGACGAGCTGTGTTTCAAATTCGCTTCCGGCAGATGGGCCACTGTAATTGTTCGCTGCTGTGTCCTTCGTATCTTCGCTCCGCACCTTCCAGTCCTCAACAGGGAAATTTCTGTTGATATTTACCCCGTTGGCATTGCCGCGCAGTCCGTGGTACATGCCATAGCCATTCAGACACGGGATGATATAGATATCAAAGGCCGCCCGCAGCTTGAAGAAATTTTCGTCTGTCAAAACGCTGTCGCACAGCTGCTTTGCAAACAGATAGGCATTGTATGGTGCGGCATATTCATTTCCATGCACGCCGCAGATCATCAGCAGCTTCGCCTTTCTGCATGTGCCATCATTTCCGGCGCATTCGTTGGATTCTGAAAATTTGTACAAATATGTTTGATACGCCGGCGTATCTTCATATATGCTGCTGCCCGATACGCCGTTGGCATAATCGGGGTATGTCATACTGCACAGCCCCGCTGCATCTGATTTTGTCACATAGTCGGGATACGCTGTAACCAGCCCGTCAAACAGACTGTACACCTGCTCCAGCGTTTTCTCCGACAGGGTGTCGGCAGATAAATCCACGCCAGACAAATCGCCGGATACATCGCGCATAGTATAGTCGATTTCAAACCGCACAAGCGGTCGGTTGATCTTATTTTCGATTTTGACATACGCCGTGTAGGACAGATCCGTCGCAGCGCCATAATCCAAGCCGTCGCGCAGCATCGCACGGTATAAATATTGGCTGTGGTCGAAATCGGTCACCTCTGCTGACGCCTCGTAATCGATATAATCCACAAAATTTCCGTCTTTGTCATAGCGGAACAGATACAGCCATCCCAGCCGGGACGTTGTGATCTTCTGTACATCTTCCGGCAGAAAGCCTGTTCGGATACGCAGGGCAAAACTGTTTGCAGTCGGCAAACCGTCTGTACCATCCGCAGTCTTGATGTGACCCTGTTCCCACACCGGGGACAGGATATGGTCAATACTACAGATTCGTGACTGCTGGTCGCTGTCTGTTTTTTCCAGCGCCGCAATCGCAGCACCGGTTGCCGCTGCGTCTGCCGACTTTCCCGCGGCAGTCAGTTCCGTGTCCGTCAGAGTAAGCAGCTGAATATGTTCCGCATAATCTGTGTCAATCGCCGTCGTCGTTTTTACGTGTCTGGCAGTCAACCGGATTTTTGATGCCTGCGCATCTTCTGCCAGCACATCTGCAACCAAAAAATCCTGTGTAAATCCAAGATCGGACACCTTCACAAATGTACCGTCTGCGGCATACAACTGTGCCCTGACATTTGCCTGATCGTCCGCTTTGACGCGAATGACATTATCGGGTATGTAGCTGATCGTGCGGATTCGGGTGTTGTTTGTATTGTTCGTTCCATCCGAATTGATCTGTCCGCTTTCCCACAGAGAGAGTGAATTGATATTGTTTTCAAGTTCTTCTGTAAATAAACGGATGTCCTGTGTGTTCTTCTCGATCTGCTCCGCCTGTGCGGCAGTCGCACCAGCCTGCACGCCGTTCGCCTTGCAGTATGTGTCGACAAAACCCTGCATTTCTTCGGAGCTTGCAATTGGTACACTGACTGCGCCGTTTTTGTCCGGAGATACTCCATTCACGGTTTTTACACGTTGTGCGATTTCAGCATCAGATAATGTCTGTGCCTGTTCCAGTTTCTGTAATTCTGCACTGGCGTCGTTCAGCTCGTTGCCCAGGTCAGATATTTCTGTTTCCTGTGTTTTCAGCATCGTGCTGTGCTGCTTCAACGTGTTGCTGTGCTGTTCCAGTATGGTATCATGCTGATCAAGTCGGACATCTAAATTGTCCCACTGTTTGACCGGCGTTTCTTCGCAGACATAATCCGCCGGTCTGCAACGAGGTTCGACATGCAGAATTTGTTTCCGTATCGTGCGGAACGATTCTGTTTCAGAAACGCATTCATAGGCGATAATCGGTTCGCAGGACTGTAGCAGGATGTTCGGCACTGCCACCGTTGGCGGGGATGTACTGCGATCCGGCTCGATGGGAATCGGCTGCTGCATGCCGTTGCGCCAGAATTCCACGCGGGAAACCGTCACATCCTCCGGATCGTACAGCTCCAGTTTCCGGTTGCTGTCCCACTGACGGAGTCGATTTCCGTGCAGCATCAGACATCACCTTCGGACGATGTAACAACAATGCTGCCGTCATTCCAGCCGACTGTACAGCCGGTGAGCTTCAGCAAATCGGGAACCGATGCATAGGAATGTCCCTTGCCAGCGATCAAACCGGGAACTGTGTGTTCCGTCCCGTTAACAGCAATATTCAGCTGGTCAAAATTGACTGCACGGGTATCAGTTGCCGCATCATATCCGGTGTCAAGACCGAGAACATTGTTGTACTGTTTCAAGCAGACATAGGTCGTCCCGTTTTTTGTAATGGCATCCAGCGTGAATTTTTCTCCGCCGATTTCAAACTTTGTCTTTTCGACCAATTCAGTTTCCTCCTTCTTCGGTTCTGTTTTCTTCGCAGGTGCGGGCTTGGAAATCAGATAATAACTCGGACTGCGGTCAATGGTCGCCTTACCGCACTGTGTCAGGCTGGTTTTGACTACGCCCTTGCTCACGACGCTGACATAATTGCGCCGGATGGATGACGCGGTATATTTCCCGCTGTACCAATAGCTGTCGAGCACCGTAATTGTCTGTCCGGATGCAGCTACAGCTGCGACAAAGTGCCCGCTGTTGGAAAACAGCTTGTACGTTGATCCGGCATGCAGAATTGCTGCGCCGCCTGCTTTCAGGTGGGAGAGAAGTTCAGCATTTTTGCTGGTGCTGCGCCATTCAAACCCATACTTTGAGGCTGCTGACCGGAGAAGAACTGCTTCATCCGTGCCGCCTTCCACACGCGCACCGCACGATACGGCGAGATTGCACATTGTCGGAATGCTGATATCCGCGATGCCCAGCGCCTTCAGAGCATTACACAGGCTGGCAGGCCCGCATGCGGAATTATAGATGCTGTTTCCGCCATAGCGGATGTTTTTGTATTCCGGCTCTGTCTGGAATTTGACTGTATAGTTCATGCCGACACCACCATCTTCACATCATAGTTTTCTGCGGCAGAGCGTTCCACACGGCATCCGCGCGCATCTTCCCAGCCTTTGCAGAAATACACCACATCAGCCTGCGCCATCATCATGATCGACTTACCTAGGAACTCCAGCGGCTTACCGTCATAGTCCGTAAAAAATGTATTCAGCGGTTCAACTTCTTCGCCGATCATCCGCTGAACATCCTGAACTGCCTGTCGACGTTCTGTCAGAATTTCGTCATTGGTTCTGCCACGCATCTGCTGCGAAATAAACAATTTTTTCATTCGTCCGACTCCTCTCTTCCAATTCCAATGATTTTCAACAGCTTGGACGCTGCCAAATCCGGATTGATCGCACAAATGTTTTCCAACGCGCTGCCAATTTCCATCAGAACAATGTAGGTGCAGATCGCACCGGCAACCGGCAGGTTGATACCCAAATCCAGATACCCCTCCGCGTATTGGATGAGAATACCCAGTGCGATGCACAGGATTTCTCCGATTTTGTGAAACAGCCCTTCGCGCATCATCGAGGATTTGAACTTACCGGAACTGATCGCCTTGATCAAACCTGTGACAAAATCCAACACAATGAATGCAAATGTGATTGCGTATACCATATAGTTACCTCCGCATGTTTTTTCCACAATATCAAAATTCACAGAATCTTGCTGTTGCAAGTCCACACTCTGCGTAGTACGATATATGCAAGGAGTTGATCGAATGAAAGATTTAAGAAGTCGAGAGAAGACGGGCGCGTGGAATGTTGTTTGGGTGTTGATTGTTGCAGGCATCTTAAATAATGTTGTAAGCAACCTGTGGTTTCAAATAGTTGTTGGTTCCGGGACAGTCCGTCCAACTGTTTTTTGCATCTGCCGGAGCGTTGCTGGGCGTTTACTGTGCCTATAAATTTATCTATAAATTTTCCGGTAACACCTGTATGTTGTGGTTCTGTAGTTTTTATACACTGTTTACTCTCGGTTCGTGTGCGAATCTGTTTGCTAACAGCCTGACGACAGGCGCAGGAGTTGTATGTGCGGCAAGCATTGTGTTTGCGTGGGTATTGTGGTATTTCAAAAAGTGGAAAAGTTAACACCGCAAACAGGAAAGCCTCCATCAGTTGCAATAACCGATGGAGGCTTTGTGTGTAACTTGAAACATCTTACGAAAAAAATCTTTGATGCCTGCCGATCCAAGGAATGTATCCGCGACCTGCGTGTGTATCTGACACGCTGCTCACAGGAGCTGCTGGAGCGTGCGACGAGCATCAAGCCGCGCCGTGCGGAGCTGCTGTGGGTGGACATCGACGTACAGCCGGTTGATTTCAACCGGGGATTTTTCAGCATAGATGTACGCTATTTTTACAAGGTCTTCACAGAGGTCAGCACAGGCTGCGGTTGTACACAGGAGCTGTGCGGTCTCGCCTATTATGACAAACGTGCGATTCTGTACGGCAGCGAGGGCTCTGCACGCATTTTCTCATCGCAGGCAGGATGCCCCAATGCCCAGACGATTGAACGCACGAACAAGCCGGAGGCGGTGGTTGAGTCTTGTGCCGCAGCAATCGGAATAAATCAGTCCAGAGGGAGCGGCACACCGTCCTTTGCGGCGTATACCAGTGTATCGCCCTGATATTCCAGCTTAAGCGAAAAGAACGGATGTTCCGGATCAAATAACAGGTTCAGGAAGATGCGGTCGCCCTCCCACATGGGCAGCGAAAGCAGCTTTTCGCGGGAAATCCACACGCAGTCGCCCTCGTCACAATCGATCAGAGTACCGGTGAAGCCGTCTGCTGTAAACAGGTGCATGTATTCCGTTTCCCAGATATCCGAGACAAAGGTGACGATGCCGCGGTAACGGTAGCTCGTCAGGGTCAGGCCGGTTTCCTCGCGCGTTTCGCGCAGGATACATTCTTCCGGACTCTCTCTGTCCTCAAATTTACCGCCGATGCCCAGCCATTTGTCATGGCTCTGATCATTTTCTTTCTTGGTGCGGTGCAGCATCAGATAGCTGCCATTGTGTTCAATATAGCACAGCGTGGTGTTTCTCATCGGGATTCCTTCCTTTCGTAGTTATTGTAGGCGGTTTTGCGGCAAAACGCAACGGTTATTTGCATATATCATCAGGGAGGAGGAATGCATATGGGCAAACGTCTGCGTGCATCGGATTACCGCGTGCAGTCCGACCATATACAGTGCAGGGAATGGATTCTTACTGTTTTGGGCGAGCTGAAGGAGGGGTAGGATGAGCAATAAGCCGGTACGCTTTGCGGCCTATTGCCGCGTTTCGACCAAAAAAGAAGAACAGATGGACAGCCTCGCACATCAGAAGGAATTTTTTGAGCAGTATGCGGCGCGGGAGGGCATGGAGCTCGTCAAAATTTATGCAGACGAAGGTGTATCCGGCCGACAGCTGCGCAGGCGGGAACAGTTTGTGCGCATGCTGTCCGATGCCGCACACAGCGCATTTGATCTGGTGGCCGTCAAGGATATTTCACGTTTTGCACGCAATACTGTCGATTGTTTGCAGGCGATCCGTACACTCAAAAAACAGGGCATTGCTGTGCGTTTCCTGTCATCAGGGCAGGAGAGCCTCGGCGATTCGGAATTTATTTTGACGGTGTATGCGTCGCTTGCGCAGGAAGAGAGCGCAAATCTGTCCAAACGTGTCAAATTCGGCAAGGAAATCAATGCGAAAAAGGGGCGTGTGCCGCCGATGCTGTACGGCTATGACCGCATCGATCTGTTCACCCTGCGCATTTGTGAGGCAGAGGCCGAGACAGTCCGGTTTCTGTTTGCGCGGTATCTGGATGGCTGGGGTACAGCGCGCATTGCACAGGAGCTCAATCGAATGGGTACGCCGACCAAGTTGGGAAAACAGTGGAACTCGCGAGGCGTGCGCCGCTGCCTGAGCAACCCGGTGTACTGCGGCACATTGATCAACCATCGGAGTACCGTTGTGGATTATCTCGACGGCACGGTGAAGCCGCTGCCGCAAGGGGAATGGTTTTCACATGAGCGCCCCGACTGGGCAATTGTTCCCCGCGCACAGTTTGACGCCGTACAGCAGGAGATGACGCGGCGACGGACCATCGCGGCGGGCAGACAGCGGATCCAAACTCACCGACCAAAGCTGCCGCTCAGTGGTCTTTTGTTCTGTGAGACATGTGGCGGCGTATTTTCCCCGCGCACACGCGGCGGACGCCGGTACTGGATGTGCTGGCACCATGACCGCGGCAAAAACGGCTGCACGAATGCCGTGAGCATCCCGGAAGCGATTGTATTTGACCTGCTGGAACGCTGTCTGCGTGATCTCACCCAGTCAGATGTGTCCTGCGTGCATGGACTGCCGCATGCGCAGCTGACTCGTCTGCTGTCCCGCATCGAGGTGGCAGAGGATCGGACGGTGCGCATTTTCTGGAAAAGGAAGGAAAATTGTTCCGATTATTGCGGCACAGACAGAAACACTTGACCCGCTGATTCTTTCGGCAAAGATGGTGGATCCGGGCTGCCGCTGCGGCTGCTGCTGTGAACTGAACAAGGTGCCGGAGAGCATTGGCTGCCTGTTCGGGGATGACATTATTCTGGATACTGATGTGAAAAAGCTGTACGTCACGCTCGGACAGTTTTCGATTATCCGCCTGGAACGTGACATTCAACTGCTCATGCCTGCCTATGACATCTGCATGCCTGCAAAGGATTGCAGCTGCACCGGTGATGACGGGAGCTGTGGTCGTGCGGAAGACCCGTGCGATATGTTTGAACGATTTGATTTCCCGGTTGAGGAATTTTTCCCGCCCAGACGGGAGAATGCGGATTCGGGCGGCCGCAACGGAAGACAGCCCGAATACGATGATTGCCGCTGTGAGCGCCCGCCGCACTGCGGATGATGTGCGAAAGCACGCAATATTGCCAAAGCCGATGCGGAAAGCCGGAGAAATTTCTCCGGCTTCAGCCTGTCGAAAAAGTCGCCGAAAGGCGGCTTTTTCTGTTATAATAAAGATAAGAGAGACAGGTGATAAAATGATAGTAAAAGGGAAGGAAAACAGAGAGGCAGTAGAGATTGTAAGTCTGGATATGTTAGTGCCCGAGGATCATCTACTGAGGAAAATAGATGCAGCAGTAGATTTCAAACAAATTTATGAATTTGTAGATGATTTGTACTGCAAGGACAACGGCAGGCCAAGTATCGATCCGGTAGTATTGTTTAAGATTGTAATGATACAGCACATATATGGGATACCATCGCTCCGGCGGACGCTGGAAGAAGTGAATATGAATGTTGCATACAGGTGGTTTATCGGTTATCCATTGAATGAGCAGGTGCCGCATTTTTCAACAGTAAGCTATAATTTTAAGCATCGTTTTACAACAGCAACTGTAGAATATATATTTCGGTGGATATTGAACACAGCAGCAAAGGAAGGATTTCTGGATACGAGTGCAATTTTTATCGATGGGACACATATCAAAGCAAGTGCAAACATGAAGAAAAAAGCACGAAAAGCTGTTCCAGTTGAAGCAAAACGATATGCAAAGGAGCTGCGGAAGAAATTAACAGAGATCGCGAAGAACACGACAAAAAGCCATTCAACGATGATGACGATTCAACACCGCCAAAGGAGAAAGAAATAACAGTTTCGACAACGGATCCGGATGCCGGCGTATTCCATAAAGGTGAACACAAGAAGTGTTTTGCCTACGAAGCGCATACAGCCTGTGACAAGCATAATTTTATTCTCGACGTAGAAGTAACAGCAGGAAATGTACATGACAGTGTAGCATTTGACCCGTTATATGACCAGCTTTGCGAACATTACCCAGAACATAAAACGATAGTAGCAGACAGCGCCTACAAAACTCCTTCGATTTGTAAACGTATTTTTGAGAGTGGAAGAGTATTATCTACAGCATATAAACGTCCAATGACAAAGAAAGGCGGTCATGAATGGTGGAAATATGTTTATGATGAGTATTATGATTGTGTAATCTGTCCGGAGTATAAAACACTTCATTATGCAACAACGAACAAAGATGGATATCGTGAATATAAGAGCAGGTCATACGTCTGCGAACATTGTCCGACCAGAGAGCTGTGTACATCGAGTGCAAAGTTTGAAAAGACTGTCACCAGACACGTATGGGCTGATTATGTAGAGTTGGCAGAAGACGCACGTCATATGACTGAATATCGTGACTTATATAAACTCCGACAACAAAAGATTGAACGTGTATTTGCAGATGCCAAAGAAAAGCATGGTATGCGCTATACACAATATCGAGGCTTGGCTCAAGTTACCAACTGGGTGAAGCTTAAATTTGCTGCCATGAATCTGAAAAAGCTGGCTATGTGGAAGTGGAAGATCCATTTCCCTATTCCAGTTTTCCGGCTTTTTCCCTATATGTGCCAAAATCTGGCTCTCGCTTAATGCGCAGCCGGGTTCTTCGACAGGCTCAAGCCGGAGAAATTTCTCCGGCTTTTTTGCCGGAATTCGCGGAACCTATTGCGGAAATGGCGTTAAAGTAGTACAATAACCTTGATTTTAATCGGATTTTGATTTTCACATAACGGCTGAGTCCGGATAGGAGATACACCAATGTTTGAGAGCATGAAAGAACTGTTGGGCGCCCGTGAGTCACTGAATGCTACCAACGCAAAGATTGCAGACGCGGAAGCCCGGTTACAGGAGCTGGAGGAAAAGCTGACAGAAGCGCAGGAGGAGCTGCGCGCGCGCGAAGAAACCATTGCCAGAAAGGACGACATTGTCATTGCCATTCACAAGCAGGTGACAGCGGAGCGCGAGGCAATTGTGGCGGAGTACGCTGATCGTGAGGCGGAGACTGCGGAAGAGCTGGAGCAGATCGAAGCGAAGCTCAAAAAAGCGAAGACCTATTTTGAGGACTGTGAGCGGCAGGTCTACTGTATGGCCAACCTCTATAAGGCAATGCGCGCAGCGATCACCAAGTACAGCTCGACTGGCTTCCCGGATGATCTGGACATCACGCCGGAGGAGATGGAAGAAATCCGCCTGACGGAGGAATCTGTCGGCCTGAAAATGCATTCCTATAAGATGGAAGATCTGCACAAGATGCATGAGGCGAACAACAAGCTGCTCGAGCAGCTGCTGACGCGTTATGAGACACGCCTGATTGTGCCGGCTGACCGTGTCGTCTTCCAGCTGATGACGCTGGGTATCCGCGCCGAGTTACAGCAGATCATCAATGAGATGGAATACGGCGAGCTCAACCGTGCACAGGTCAAGCTGCACCTGGCAGTCGGAAAATACCTGAAAATTATCTCGTTCGCAAAGCTGGACGCGGCGGAGGAACTGGATGCATATTCCTCCGAGCTGGAGGTTCTGCTCAAGGAAACACTGCGTCTCGAGCATGCATACTGCGAGCGGCGTACGGACTTTGAGCGCCATCAGGAGCTGTTCGGCACGGAAGAGGGACAGGAAGAATCCGAACCCGAACAGCAGCCGGATGACGCGCAATAAAACCGCGCGCGTCTGTGCGCAAATCAGCCTGAACCCTGCAAACAGCGGGCTCTTCGGTCAAACGGTCGGAGAGCTCCTTTCTTTTGGAATGGAGCAGGCGCTATCTGGAAAGAAAATGACGAATTATGGATGAGGTACTGATATGAAGCTCTCTCGAAAGCTCAAACGAATACTCCCACGCGTGCAAAAGCCGGCACGCTATGTCGGCGGCGAATGGGGCTCTGTTGTCAAGGACAGGGACAGCGTCGATCTGCGCTTTGGCATGTGCTTTCCCGATACCTATGAGGTCGGCATGTCGCATCTGGGCAGCCGCATTTTGTATGGTCTTCTGAATGCACAGGACGGCGTGTGGTGCGAGCGTGTGTTTGCGCCGTGGATTGATATGGAGGATGAAATGCGAGCGGCGGGCATCCCGCTGTACGGTCTGGAAAGCGGTGACAGCATCGCGGAACTGGATATCCTCGGCTTCACGCTGCAATATGAGCTGTCGTTTACGAATATTCTGAATATGCTCGACCTCGGCGGCATTCCGGTGTACGCGAGTGAGCGCAAAGGACTGAAAAATCTGGTTATCTGCGGCGGCCCGTGTGCCTATAACCCGGAGCCGCTTGCGCCGTTTATCGATGCCTTCCAGATCGGTGACGGCGAGGAGATCATGATTGAATTTACTGACCTGTATCGTCAGGCGAAGCGGGAGGGCTGGAGCAAAGATGAATTTCTGCGCCGCGCCTGCCATATCGAAGGCGTTTATGTCCCGTCTCTGTATGATGTCAGCTATAACGGCGACGGCACGGTGAAGGCGGTGACGCCGAAGGACGGCGCACCGGCATTTATACAGAAGCGTATTGTGCGCGATCTGGACAGCATGTACTATCCGGAATCTTTTGTCGTACCGTCGACAGATATTGTGTTCGACCGTGCGATGGTCGAGCTGTTCCGAGGATGTCCGCGCGGCTGCCGCTTCTGCCAGGCGGGACATACCTATCGCCCGCTGCGCAAAAAGAGTGCGGAAACGTTGCTCCGACAGGCGGAGGCCGTGTTGGAACATTCCGGCTATGAGGAGATTTCGCTCTCGTCGCTGTCGACAAGCGATTATTCCGAGTTGCCGGAGCTGGCGGACAAGCTGCTCGACTTTTGTGAGGCGCGCCGCGTCAGCCTGTCGCTGCCGTCCCTGCGCGCCGATTCGTTCAGCCTCGAGCTGATGGAGCGCGTACAGAAGGTGCGCAAGAGCGGCCTGACATTCGCGGCAGAGGCTGGCAGTCAGCGCCTGCGCGATGTCATCAACAAAAATCTGACGGCAGACGATCTGCTCAATGCCTGCACCTATGCATTCAAGGGCGGTTGGAACAACGTCAAGCTGTACTTTATGATGGGCCTGCCAACCGAGACCAACGAGGATTTTGACGAAATGGCGCAGCTGTGCCGCGATATCGCATACTGCTGGAAGTGCAATACACCGAACAAGGCGCGCGGTGTGCGCATCACTGCGTCCGCGTCCTGCTTTGTGCCCAAGCCACAGACTCCGTTCCAGTGGGATGCACAGGTGACAAAGGAGGAGCTGGACGAAAAGACCGCGTATCTGCGCGTCGTCATGAAGACCAAAAATGTTACGTTCCGCTGGCACGATTCAGACACCAGCTATCTGGAAGCTGTATTCGCGCGCGGCGACCGCCGCACGGCGGATGCGCTGTATACTGCATGGAAATCCGGCTGTAAGATGGACGGATGGGATCAGTGCTTTGATTACAATAAGTGGCTGGATGCGTTCCGTGCCTGTGGTCTGGACCCGGCGTTCTATGCCAACCGCCAGCGCCCGCTGGATGAGGTATTCCCGTGGGATCACATCGGCTGCGGCACAAGCAAGGAACACCTGAAGCGTGAGTGGGAGCGCTCGCGCCGCGCGGAGCCGACACCGTCCTGTCTGGAAAAATGTGCGGGCTGCGGTGCCGCCAGCCTGATGAAAGGATGTGCCTGCCATGTTTAAAGCAAGAATGCGCTTTTCCAAGACGGACGAAGCCGCTTATATTTCACACCTCGATCTGATGCACTGCATGCAGCGTGCGATTGCGCGCGCACACCTGCCGGTGTGGTATACCGAGGGATTTAACCCGCATATTTATATTTCTGTCGCGCTGCCGCTGTCCACCGGCTATTCCGGTGAGTGGGAATTTCTCGATTTCAACTGTACGGCAGAGGAACTCCCGGCGGATGCGGTGGAGCGTCTGAATGCGGTTATGCCATCCGGCCTGTCCGTGCAGGAGATTTATCCGCTGGACGACGGCGGGCGCAAGGTGCGCGACATCGCCTACTCTAAATTTGAGATCACATGGGAATTTGATGATGGCGTGCCGGAGGGCTTTGTCGATGCGGCGAACGCGCTGTTTGCCCGCGACGAGTTGACCATTCTCAAAAAATCCAAGCGCGGTGAGAAGGAAGTCAATGTCCGCGATTACATGCGCGGCATCACGCTGGAGCCGGATACCGACTGCGTGCGTGCGTATACCATTCTGGGCGCGGGCAATAACAACCTCAGCCCGGAATATCTGACCAAACTGATTTTACGTGAGCTGCCGCAGTATGCGCCGGATGGCACGAACTACCATCACCTGATGGTATACGACGCGCAGCTGAATGAATTTCGATAATACGGGATAGAAGTATATTATGATAGATTTTACCTCAAGACAAATACCGAAGGCGGACATCGCGCATCAGTTGGATTGCATCGAACAGATACACCGGCGCAATGCGCTGCGCCCTGAGCCGCCGCATTTTTACTGCCAGACCTTCGGCTGCCAGCAGAACGAAGCGGATACTGAGCGCATCGCAGGCATGCTGGCGGAGATGGGCTATGTGCGCACACAGGACGCTGCCGAAGCGGATGTCATTGTAGTCAATACCTGCGCCGTGCGCGAGCATGCGGAAAAGCGCGTGTTCGGCATCATGGGGCAGTATACGCACATCAAGGAAACCCGCCCGGATGTGACCATCTGCATGTGCGGCTGCATGGTGCAGCAGGAGCACATTGCGGAAAAAATTAAAAAGAGCTATCCGCGCGTCGATATTGTCTTTGGCACGCACATGCTGTGGCGTTTCCCGGAGCTGCTGCTGCGGCGGCTGAACGGCAGTAAGCGTATCTTTGAAATCTCCGGCGACCCGAAGGGCGAAATCGCCGAGGGTCTGCCGGTACAGCGCGATGCGGGTTGCCATGCATGGCTATCCATCATGTACGGCTGCAACAACTTCTGCACATACTGCATCGTGCCGTATGTGCGCGGCAGGGAGCGCAGCCGCCATCCGGAGGACATCGAAGCCGAGCTGCGACAGCTGGTCGCTGACGGCTATAAGGACATCACGCTGCTCGGGCAGAATGTCAACTCCTACGGCAAGGATCTGGGCATCGGCATGGACTTTGCCGACCTGCTGACTCGGCTGGATGCCGTGCCGGGTGAATACCGCCTGCGTTTTATGACCAGCCATCCAAAAGATGCATCGGAAAAGCTGTTTGCTGCGATGGCAGAGGGAAAACATATCTGCCATCAGCTTCACCTGCCGTTCCAGTCCGGTTCGGATACGGTTTTGAAAAAGATGAACCGAGGATATACGAAGGAGGGCTATCTCGCTCTCATCGAACAGGCGCGGCGTTATATGCCTGACCTCGTGCTGTCCTCTGATATCATTGTCGGCTTCCCGGGTGAAACGGAGGAGGATTTTCAGGGTACGCTGGATGTCGTGCGCCGGGGACAGTATGATCTGCTGTATACCTTCCTGTATTCCAAACGCAGCGGCACGCCCGCGGCAGAGATGCCGGACAATACGCCCGCGGAGGATAAGCAGGATCGGTTCAACCGCCTGTTGCAGACGCAGGAGAGCATCAACCAGCAGCGGCAGGATGCCTATCAGGACAGGAAGCTGTCCGTGTTGATTGACGGCCTGTCCAACGGCAAGCAGGAAAGTGAATACACGCACTGTGGACGCACCGACGGCGGTCTGCTTGTTCTGGTGCGCGGTGAAGACCTGCACATCGGCGATTTTGTCGATGTGGAAATCGAACGAACCTCCCTGCGTGCGCTGTACGGCAGGGAAATTGGAAAGGGATACCATGGCTGAACTGACGCCGATGATGCGGCAATATTTTGACATCAAAAAAACCTGTGACGGTATTTTGCTGTATCGGCTGGGCGACTTTTATGAAATGTTTTACGATGACGCGAAAATTGCGTCGAAGGAGCTCGATCTTGTGCTGACCGGGCGCGATTGCGGTCAGGAGGAGCGCGCACCGATGTGCGGCATTCCATTCCATTCGTGCGAGAGCTACATTGCCAAACTGGTCAAAAACGGGCACAAGGTTCACATCTGCGAGCAGACTGAGGACCCCAAAAAGGCGAAGGGGCTGGTCAAGCGTGAGATCATCCGCACGATTACGCCGGGAACCGTTATCGAGGCCTCCATGCTGGACGAGGACTGCAACAATTATATTGCATCTGTCTATCTGAGTGCGGTCGGTGTCGGCGTATGCTTTGCCGATATTACGACGGGCGAGATGCTGGCGACCGATATGACCGGCAGCAATCTGAGTGCCTACGCGATGAATGAGCTTGGACGGTTTCTGCCGCGCGAGACATTGGTCAATCCGGCGGCTGCCAACGAGGAGCAGCTCATGCGGTTTCTGCACGACAACATTGAATGCGGCGTGGAGGAGATACGGGAAGCGGATTATGACCCGGATGCCTGCATGAAGCTGGTTCGCGCGCGGTTTGCCGATCTGGATGGCGACGCGTGGGAGAACCATCCCGCTGTTGTCTGCGCGGTTGGCGCGCTGCTGCTGTATCTTGCAGACACGCAGAAATCCGACCTGTCCAATATGGACACCATCCAGCTGTACCATCAGGGGCAGTATCTGGAGCTGGATATGAATGCGCGGCGCAATCTCGAGCTGTTCGAGACCATGCGCACGAAGGAGAAAAAGGGCTCGCTGCTGTGGGTGCTGGACAAGACACGCACCGCGATGGGCGCGCGCCTGCTGCGGCAGTGGATGAGCAAGCCGCTGCGCAACCCGAATCAGATTGCTCAGCGCCAGAAGGCGGTCGGAGAGCTCAAGGAGGACTTTGTCCGCCGCAGTGCGCTGACTGATGAGCTGCGGCAGGTGTTTGACATGGAACGCCTCATCAGCCGCATTGTCTACGGCACGGCAAATTGCCGTGATCTGCGCAGCATGTGCGCGACGCTGGAGCATGTGCCCGCCATCCGTGCGGAGCTGGCACAGTGCGGCGCTTCCATGTTGCAGGTGCTGTGCAGCTCGATGGACGAGCTGGAGGACGTCAAGACACTCATCAAGTCCGCAATTGTCGACGATCCTCCGTTTTCACTGCGCGAGGGCGGCTTTATCCGTGCAGGCTACAGCGATGAGCTCGACCGCCTGCGAGACATTGCTTCCGGCGGCAAGGGAGCGATTGCCGAAATCGAACAGCGCGAGCGTGAGGCGACCGGTATTCAGAAGCTGAAGGTCGGTTATAACCGCGTAT
Source organism: Butyricicoccus porcorum (assembly GCF_051246315.1). Taxonomy (NCBI): domain Bacteria; kingdom Bacillati; phylum Bacillota; class Clostridia; order Eubacteriales; family Butyricicoccaceae; genus Butyricicoccus; species Butyricicoccus porcorum. The sequence goes on along the minus strand of NZ_CP178353.1, from coordinate 2,646,238 downwards.
TCGGCTATTATATCGAGGTGTCGCGCCAGTATTCGGACAGCGTTCCGGCACATTATGTCCGCAAGCAGACGCTGGCCAACTGTGAGCGCTACATCACCGATGAGCTCAAGCAATACGAAAACACGGTTTTGCAGGCGCAGGAGCGCATCACCGATTTGGAATACCAGTTGTTTACCGAAGTGCGTGAGCAGATTTCCGCCGCCGTGCACCGCGTTCAGATCACAGCGCAGACACTGGCACAGACCGATGTCCTGTGTTCGCTGGCTGAGGTGGCAGACCTGTACAACTACTGCTGTCCGGAGGTCGAATATTCGTCCGTCATTGATATTCGGGACGGACGCCATCCGGTGGTCGAGCGCATGCTGCGCGATACGATGTTCATTGCAAACGACACGCTGCTGGACGACCGTGCGAACCGTGTCGCGGTTATCACCGGTCCGAATATGGCAGGTAAATCCACATACATGCGTCAGGTCGCACTGATTACCGTCATGGCGCAGATGGGTTCCTTTGTCCCGGCGAAATCTGCCCGCATCGGCATTGCCGACCGCGTGTTCACGCGTGTCGGTGCATCGGACGATCTGGCGAGCGGACAGTCTACGTTTATGGTCGAGATGAGCGAGGTCGCGGATATCCTGAAAAATGCGACGCGGTTCAGCCTCGTCATTCTGGACGAAATCGGGCGCGGGACCTCCACCTTTGACGGCATGAGCATTGCGCGCGCCGTGGTGGAATTTATTGCAGACCCGAAGAAGCTGGGCGCACGCACGCTGTTTGCAACGCATTATCACGAGCTGACCGCCCTCGAAGATCTGATTGACGGCATTAAAAACTACAACATCGCGGTCAAAAAGCGCGGTGATGACATCACATTCCTGCGCAAAATCGTGCCGGGCGGCGCAGATGACAGCTATGGCATCGCAGTTGCAAAGCTGGCAGGTGTTCCGAAGCCCGTGCTGCGCCGTGCCAAGCAGATCCTGAAGGAACTGGAATCGACTGCGCCGAAGATTGACCTGCATGAGATTGCAGATGAGCCGGAGGACGACCAGATTTCTCTGATGGGCATGCAGTCGGATGAGGTTGCGGAAAAGCTGCGCGCGGTCAATGTCAACACAATGACGCCGATCGAGGCGCTCAATCTGGTATATGAATTGCAGAAAATGGTCGAATGACCGAAAGGAGGCAGCGCCGTATGGCAGTCATTCATGAACTGGATTCGCACATGGCGGATCTGATCGCCGCGGGCGAGGTGGTGGAGCGCCCATCGTCTGTGTGTAAAGAGCTGGTGGAAAATGCGATTGATGCCGGTGCAACACAGATCACGGTTGAGCTGGAGCACGGTGGCATTTCCTATCTGCGCATTTGTGACAACGGCTGCGGCATGTCGCCGGAGGACGCACCGGTTGCATTCCGCCGCCATGCGACGAGCAAAATCCGCACGCGCGAGGATCTGGCAGCCATCGGCACGCTGGGCTTCCGGGGCGAAGCACTCGCCGCCATCTGCGCCGTGTCCCGTGTCGATCTGTTTACCAAGCAGATCGGTTGCGTGGAAGGCACGCATCTGTCGCTCGAAGGTGGGAAAATTACAGCGAATGAGCCAGCGGGCTGCCCGGAGGGCACGACCTTTGTCATCCGTGACCTGTTTTATAATACGCCCGCGCGCATGAAATTCCTGAAAAAAGACTTTACTGAGGCGGGCTATGTCCTGTCGGTGGTGGAGCATGCGGCAGAGAGCCATCCGGAAATCATGTTCCGCTGTATCCGTGACGGAAAGGATGTCTTTCATTCGCCCGGCGGCGGCAGCCTAAAAAATGCCGTATTCAGCGTATTCGGCAAGGAGTTGTCCAAAAATCTGATCGAAATGCCGGAACACGAGCTGAATGGCGTGAAGGTTTGGGGGTATATTTCCAAGCCGCATGCGCCGCGTGCCAACCGCACGTATCAGCATTTCTTTGTCAACGGGCGGTTTGTCAAGTCCAAGCTGATTCAGGCGGCGATGGAGGAGGCCTACCGCAACAGCATGATTACGGGCAAGTATCCGTACGGCTGTGTGTGCGTCCAGCTCCCACTGTCGCAGGTGGACGTCAATGTTCATCCGGCCAAGACAGAAGTGAAATTCGCACAGGAAAAACAGGTGTTCTCCGCAGTCTATGCCGCATGCAAAAATGCATTGGCGGGCGACGACAATGTTCCGGAAATTCAGGCGAAGCCGGTGCGTCCGGCTGCCGCTGTGCCGCAGGAAAAGGCGGAGCAGACGGTGCTTTCCGTGCCCAAAACAGAGGTGCATGAGCCGGCAGCGCCTGCCGTGTCGGCGGCACCGAAGGCGGTTTCCGGCGGGACGATGCACCATCCGCCCGCCTATCGTGCCACGGAACGGCCTGCACCGCGCAGCAGCGGATTTTTGCCGTTTGTCGATGTGGATGACCGCGACGAACAGGCGCTGCGCATGCCGCACGAGACAAAGAAACCGGCAAAAATCGATTTGTTTGCGCCTGAAATGCCCAAGGCACAGCAGCCGGTACAGACGGAACCGGTGTTTGCTGTGCCTGAGGCAGAAGCAGAGAAGGCTGTACAGAGCATGCCGGAGCGGACAGAACCGAAGCAGGAGGAAGCCGAGCCGCTTGTTCCTGACCTGCCGTCCGCGCGCGTCATCGGCAGCTGTTTTGAGACCTATATCCTTGCGGAGGACGCCGACGGGCTGATCCTGATCGACAAGCACGCTGCGCATGAGCGCATGCTGTTCAACCAGCTGCGTGAAAAGGCGGACATTCCGACGCAGATGCTGCTGGCACCGGTCGTCGTCGATCTGTCCGGTGAGGAATATGCCGCAGTTTTGGATGGCATGGAACAGATTCAGATGCTCGGCTTTGTCATGGAATCCTTCGGACAGCACAGCGTCGCGGTGCGCGAAGCGCCTGCTTATCTGGATGCGGGAGATATTCCCGTGACGGTATCCGAAATGGCACAGAAGCTGATGGATCGGCGCACGCCTGTGCCTGACCGTCTGGATGACCTCATTCATACCGTGTCGTGCAAGGCCGCTATCAAGGCGGGCAGCAAGACAAGCATACAGGAAATGCAGTCGCTGTGCGACCGCGTGCTGTCCGACCCGGCTGTGACATGCTGTCCGCACGGCAGACCGGTGACCGTCCGCCTGACGAAATACGAGTTGGACAAGATGTTTAAGCGGGTGAACCAGTGATGAAACCAAAGCTAATTTGTATTGCGGGCCCGACGGCATCGGGTAAGACAGCACTTTCGATTGCGCTGGCGAAGCAGCTGCACACCGAGATTATTTCCTCCGATTCCATGCAGCTGTATCGCGGCATGGACATCGGCACGGCAAAGCCGGATATGGCGGAGCGCGACGGTGTCGTGCACCATATGTTCGATGTCGCGGAGCCGGGTGAGGATTTTTCCGTGGCGCGATACCAGCAAATGGCAGATGCCTGCGCGCAGGATATCCTGTCGCGCGGGAAAATCCCGATTGTCTGCGGCGGCACTGGATTGTATCTCGATGCACTGATCGAGGGGAGCACCTTTTCCGGCGACGAGACCGACACGGCGGCGCGGGAGAAATACAACGCAATTGCACGCGAACAGGGAGCGCATGCGCTGCATGAAATGCTGCGCGCAGTCGATCCGGAGTCCGCTGAACGCATTCACGAAAACAATGTAAAGCGCGTCGTGCGCGCGCTCGAGGTCTATGCGCAGACCGGCATGACCATCGGTGAGCTGAATGCGCGCAACAAACGACCGGAACCAAAATATGACGCAATCCTGTTCGGACTGTGTCCGACCGACCGACAGACGCTGTACGATCGCATTGACCGGCGTGTTGACCAGATGGTCGAACTGGGACTGGTGGAAGAGGCGCGCCGTCTGTGGGAGGACGGCAGGCTGACCGGCACAGCAGGGCAGGCGATTGGCTATAAGGAACTGCTGCCATACCTGCGCGGAGAAGCAGAGCTTGAGGCGTGTCTCGACACGCTCAAACGTGCCTCGCGCAATTACGCCAAGCGGCAGCTCACCTGGCTGCGGCGCGATACCCGTGTCAACTGGCTGTATTACAATTCTCCCGATGAATTTTCCGCAATTCTCCAACAAGCGACAGAAATTTTGTCTGCCCGGGGTGTACCATATGAAAAGTATCTATACAACTCGGGAGGATTGCTCTATAATGAAAACTGAAATCAATTTACAGGACAACTTTTTGAACAAGGCACGGCAGGAAAAGGTTCCGCTGACTGTCTTCCTGACCAATGGCTTCCAGCTTCGCGGCATTGTGCGTGGGTTCGATACATTTATCATCCTGTTTGACTGCGACGGCAAGCAGGAGATGATTTACAAGCATGCGATTTCTACAGTGATACCGCAGCGCAGGCTGGATATGTCCGGCGGACGGAGGGAAACAGCGACAGCATAACCCGAACTGCCGATAGGAGTAGCTTTCTATGGCATTCAAATGGCCTCCGTTTTCACGGAGAAATTCCGCAAAAGAGCCGAACCGCGTGTGGCGGATCGGAAAAATAAAAATCAATAAAACGCTCCGCATGCCGATTATTGTTTTCGCGCTGATTCTGGTTTACAGTGCGGTCAGCTTTGTGGTCAACCACTACAATCCGGTCAGAACAACATCGGCAATCCAGCTGACGATGGATGATTCGTTTTCAACGACAGGATATTTTATCCGCGATGAAAACATCATTGATATTGCGGAGGGCGACACGGTGGAATATAATTATTCCGAGGGCGATAAGGTCGCAAAGGGAGCTTCGCTCGTCACGGAATATAAGGATGAGGATGCACTGACGGTCAGCCGCGAGCTGAAAAATATACGCGACAACATCGAGCAGCTGGAAACACTGCGCACGATGTCGTCGACGAGCACCAATTCCAGCCAGCTCAATCAGAAAATCATTGCGCAGATGAACGCCATCAGCAGCGAGGCGGAAGGCGCGTCGCTGGGACAGCTTGCTTCACTCACCTCGGAGCTGCGTCAGCTCGCGCTCAAGAGCGGCTCGCTGGAGGACGGAAGCGATGACATTGACGCAGAGATTGCAAGCCTGGAATCGCAGGCGGAATCTCTGGAGGAACGGCTGGAAGGCAAGACCTCCGAGATTACCTCGCCGTATGCGGGATATTTCTGCGAGTCGGTGGATGGTTATGAAGAAGTGCTCACACCGGATGTGGTCGATGACCTCACGCTGTCCGGGCTGGACAAGCTGGTGGACAAAAAGAAATCCGCAGCATCTGACAAGGGCAAAATTGTCTCCAGCTATACGTGGTATTTTGCCGCACGGGTGTCAGATACAGATGCACAGCATCTGACGCAGGGCAAAACGGTGGAGCTGCGCTTTGCGCAGGTCAGTCAGGATGTGCAGGCAACCGTCGCGTCAATCCGTGACGATGCGGACAGCGAGGATACACTGGTCATCTTCCAGTCTCAGGATATGAATGAGGATCTCATTTCCATGCGCAAACAGGTCGCAACGGTCGTTGTGGCGTCTTATTCCGGCCTCAAGGTTCCAAAATCCGCCGTCCGCATGCAGGATGACGAAATGGGTGTCTATGTCCTGTCCAACGATGTGGCACGATACAAGAAGATTGAGCCACTGTTTGAAGGCGAGGAATTTTATATTGTCGAGCAGAATGTAACCGGAAATGATTCTCTGGTTGCGGGCGACGACATCATTGTGGAAGCAAAAGATTTGGATGACAAGAAGGTAATGAAATGACAGAGGAAGAACGCAGGCAGATTGAAGAAAAGGTTGCGCAGGCACGGGAGCGCATTGCAGAGGCCGCAGCTGCGGCCGGACGCCGTCCGGAGGATATTACGCTGGTAGCGGCGACCAAAATGAACGACGCGGACCGCGTGCGCGCGGCGATTGCGGCGGGCGTGGATGTATGCGGCGAAAACCGCGTGCAGGAGCTGCTGGAAAAGTATGAACAGCACGCGTATGACGGATGCCCGCTGCATTTTATCGGCACGCTTCAGACCAACAAGGTCAAATATCTCATCGGCAAGGTCTCACTGATCGAATCCGTCAGCTCGCTCAAGCTGGCGCGCGTCATCGATAAAGAGGCGGCAAAGGCAGGAATCCGTCAGGATATCCTGCTGGAGGTCAACATCGGCAGGGAGGAGAGCAAGCTGGGCATTGATCCGGATGAGCTGTTTTCTGTTACCGAGCAAATTGCCGAATTGGAGCATGTCCGTGTTCGCGGTTTGATGGCAATTCCACCAAAACCGCAGCCAAATCAAGAAAAAACTCTTTATTTCGACAGAATGTCCAAACTATTTATTGACATATCGGCGAAAAAATACGATAATATCACCATGGACTGCTTGTCGATGGGAATGAGTGCCGACTATACAGAGGCAATTTCCTGTGGGGCAACCATCGTCCGGCTGGGTACGGCTATTTTTGGCGCCCGCCATTATTGATATATTTGGAAGAATTGTTCCATTCAGGAGGAAGCAGAAAATGGGATTAGTGAATGACTTCAAGCGCTGGGTGAGCGGAGAAGTGGACGACGACGACTTTGATCTGGACGACGAGACCATGGAGTCCACAGAGCCGGAGGAACCGTCTTATTACAGCCGCCCGGAGTCTGCTGCATCCGCGCCGGTTGAGGCGGCGCACACGCAGGTTCAGCCGCGCAGAAATAATAGAGTCGTCAACATCAGTGCAACGACCCGGCTGGCCGTCGTGCTGGTGAAGGCCGATCAGTTCAACAATGTTGCCGATATCGCCGACCATCTCAAAAATAAGATGACGGTTGTGCTGAATCTTGAGTCGACCGACAAGGAAGTTTCCAAGCGTATGCTCGATTTCCTCAGCGGTGTTACCTATGCCATTGAGGGCAAGATCAAGCGCGTTGCGAGCAACACATATCTGATTACGCCTTTGGATGTTGAAATTGTCGGCGATGACCTCATCAGTGAGCTGGAAAACAGCGGCATGAAATTATGATTGCTGCTCTCCGGCCAGAGAGTAGGATAGTGCTGATATGATTATAGTTTACTTGACAATTAGGCTGCTCAGTCTGCTGCAATGGCTGCTTGTGTTCCGGGCGATTGCCTCGTGGTTCCCGCAGGTGCAGAGCTCGCGCATCGGAGAGCTGCTGTATGCAGTTACCGAGCCGATGATTGCGCCCTGCCGCAGTTTTCTCAGCCGGTTTCGCTCGCTTCGTACCATGCCGCTGGACTTTTCGACGCTCTTGGCGTTTGTCATTCTGGCCATGGCGCAGAGTCTGCTGTACGCATTGTATTGATTGCTGATTCGCACAGATTTTATTCGGCCGGGTTTTCTGCCCGGCCATTTTCCAGTTATTCTCCGCCAGTCGTGTGCTGCCGGATTTCAGGAGGTCAACATGTTAAGTTCCAGGGAATTGCGGGAGTACTCCATTGAAAAGGCCGTCTTTGGCGGATATGATACCAAAAGCGTGGATTCGCTGCTGGATCAGGCGGCAGACGATATGGAGGCGCTGGAAAAGGAAAATGCAGAGCTGCGGGCAAAGCTCAAGGTTCTGGTGGACAAAATCGAGGAATACCGCAGGGTTGAAAGCGGCATCCGTCAGGCGCTGATGACGGCGCAGAATGTGGCGGAGCAGACGACGAAAAAGGCAACGGATGAATCCGAGGAGCTGCTCAGCCGTGCGCGGGCACAGGCAGAGCAGATGAAAGCGGATGCGTCCAGCCAGTGCGAGGCAGTGATTCGACAGTATCAGATTCAGGCCTCGCAGGAGCAGGCGCGCCTGCGTCTGGCACAGCGCGAGTGTGCGGCGTTTATCGATAAGATGACGCGCGCCTTCCGCGAGCAGAGCGAGCGCATTGCGTCCATACCCGAACAGGTTGGTCTGGAATTTACTTCGATTTCCGGACAGACCGTACAGAGCGAAACATTGGAAAGCCATGTGGAGGGTCCGGCGGAGCCGGCAGTTCCGCCGCGTGAGCAGCATACCTCCGGAACAGAGATTCCGGACGATATTTTGAAGATATTTGCCGATGCATCCCATGCCTCCCGCAAAAACGGCATGGAGGAGACCCAGTTCACCGTAGAGGTGAGCGGCTCTCAGGCAGGCGCAGATACATAACCCTTGACGATAAACAGCGTCAGCTGTTTGCGATATAGAGATGCCGCCCGTTGGCGGTTGGCGATTTGACGCCAGAGTTAGAAAGGAGTACGGTTCAATGCCGCAGGACTACAACAAGACAATCCATCTTCCCAAGACTGATTTCCCGATGCGCGCGGGTCTTCCCAAGCGCGAGCCGGAGTTTTTGGCGAAGTGGGAAGAGGATCATATTTATGATACATTGATGAAGAAAAACGAGGGCAAGCCCCTGTTTATTCTGCATGATGGCCCTCCGTATGCAAACGGTAATCTGCATCTGGGTCACGCCCTCAATAAGATCCTCAAGGACTTTATCATCCGCTATAAGAATATGACCGGTTACAAGGCACCGTATGTTCCGGGCTGGGATACGCACGGCCTGCCGATTGAGCGTCAGGCGATTGCCGCGTTTGGTCTGGATCGCCATAAGGTCAGCAATAAGGAGTTCTGCGAGAAGTGTAAGGAATTCGCACTGGAGCATGTCAATACGCAGCGCGAGCAGTTTAAGCGCCTCGGCGTTGTAGGCGATTGGGAACATCCGTACCTGACGCTGACCAATGACTTCGTTGCAAAGCAGATCGAGGTCTTCGGCGAGATGGCGAAGAAGGGCTATATCTACAAGGGCCTGAAGCCGGTTTACTGGTGCCCGCACGACGAGACCGCACTGGCAGAGGCGGAGATCGAATATAAGGACGCAACCTGTGAGTCTATTTACGTCAAGTTCGCCGTAAAGGACGACAAGGGCAAGATCAGTGCGATTCTTGGCACCACTGAGAACGTCTATTTCGTTATTTGGACGACGACGACCTGGACGCTGCCGGGCAACCTCGCCATTTCCGTCAATCCGTACTTTGAATATTCGTTTGTCAAGGTTCCGAATGGTGAGATTTACGTTCTGGCAACCGACCTGATTCCGTCTGTTGCGGCGGCTGCCGGCATTGAATCCTATGAAATCGTCGGCACGATTCAGGGCTCTGAACTGGAATATATCACCACCCAGCATCCGCTGATGGATCGCGAGTCGCTCGTCATCGTCGGCGAGCATGTCACGCTGGACGCCGGTACCGGCTGCGTTCATACCGCACCGGGCTTCGGTGCAGACGACTTTATTGTCTGCCAGAAATATCCGGAGATCCCGATGATTGTTCCGGTGGACAGCAAGGGCTATGCAACTGAGGATGCAGGTAAATATGCCGGCATGTACTATGAAAAGACCAATCCGGTCATTCTGGAAGACCTCAAGGAGCAGGGCGCGCTGCTGGCTGTCGAGACCATTGAACATTCCTATCCGCATTGCTGGAGATGTAAGAACCCGATCATCTTCCGTGCGACCGAGCAGTGGTTCTGCTCTGTCGACGCGATGAAGGATGATGCAGTCAAGGCCTGCCATGACATTCAGTGGATTCCGGCATGGGGCGAGGATCGCATGACCTCTATGATTCTGGAGCGCTCTGACTGGTGCATCTCCCGTCAGCGCACCTGGGGCGTACCGATCCCGATCTTCTTCTGCAAGAAGTGCGGCAAGCCGATTGTCAACGAGAAGACCATCAAGCTGGTTGCCGACCTGTTCCGTGAACACGGCACGAGCGCATGGTTCGATATGGACGCGAGCGAGATCCTGACCGACGACATCAAGTGCGAGTGCGGCTGTGGCGAATTCACCAAGGAAACCGACACGATGGATGTCTGGTTCGACTCCGGTTCCAGCCACGCGGCTGTTATGGATGAGCGCGACGATCTGACTTATCCAGCTGACGTCTATCTGGAAGGCAACGACCAGTACCGCGGTTGGTTCCAGTCGTCTATGCTGACCGCCATTGCGACCAAGGGCACCGCTCCGTATAAGACGGTCATCACCCACGGCATGATTGTCGATGAGGAGCGCCAGAAGATGTCCAAGTCCAAGGGCAACGGTATGAGCCCGCAGGAAATTACCAAGGAATACGGTGCAGATATCCTGCGTCTGTGGGTTTCTTCTGCGGATTACCGCGTTGATATGAAGATTTCCAAGAAGATGTTCAAGCAGCTGTCGCAGAACTATCTCAAGATCCGCAACACCGCGCGTTACATCATGGGCAATCTGGACGGCTTCACTGTCGATCAGATGGTACCGTATGACCAGATGCTCGAGCTGGATCAGTGGGCGCTGATGAAGTGCAACGATCTGGTTGGCCGCGTTCGTGCTGCATATGACAGCTATGAGTTCCACACCGTTACGCACGCGATTCACAACTTCTGCGTTGTTGATATGTCCAACTTCTATCTGGACGTCATTAAGGATCGCCTGTACTGTGACGAAGGCCTGAGCCGTCTGTCCGCACAGACTGCGATTTACCGCATTCTGGATGCACTGGTTCGCATGATTGCACCGATCCTCTGCTTTACCGCCGATGAAATTTGGCATGCAATGCCGCATCAGCAGGGTGACGATCTGGACAATGTCCTGTTCAACGACATGCCGTCCTACGACGAGTCGCTGGCATTTGATGAAGCGGCTATGATTAAGTGGGAAAAGATCATCGCAGTTCGCGACGATGTCAATAAGGCATTGGAGCAGGCGCGCGGTGCAAAGCTGATCGGCAAGCCGCTGGAGGCAAAGGTTGTCATCACTGCGTCTGACGCAGGAAAGGAATTCCTGGACAGCTGTGGTCAGGATCTGGCAAAGCTGTGCATTGTTTCCGCTGTCTCTGTCCAGAGCGGCGAAGGCGAGGGCGACGATTACGAAGCACTCGGCGGCATCAAGATTGCAGTCAGCCGCATGGAGGGCGAGAAGTGTGCCCGCTGCTGGATTTATGATCCGACGGTCGGTGAAAATGCAGAGCATCCGTGCCTGTGCGCACGCTGCGCTTCTGTAATCAGCCGATAATTTTATCAGACACGCTGAGGCAGAGGGTGCGTCCTCTGCCTCATTTTTTGAAAGGGGGCGTTCCCGATGACGATTCTGATGACGCTGCTGGCGGTGCTCGCCATGGTTCTGGTCGATCAGGTTGTCAAATACTGGGCTGTTACGGTGCTGGCACCGATCGGCAGCATTCCACTGATCCCGGGCATTTTGCAGCTCACTTATGTGGAAAACCGCGGTGCGGCATTCAGCTTGCTGGAAAATCAGATCTGGCTGTTTGTGCTGCTCGCAGCGGCTGTTGTAGGCGCGATTGTCTACGCGTTCCGCAAAAACCTGATACAGAATACATGGGGTAAGATCAGCCTGCTGATTATCTGTGCAGGTGCGGTCGGCAATGTCATTGACCGCATTGTACACCACTATGTTGTGGATATGATTGAAGTTCTGTTTATCCACTTCCCAGTGTTTAACATTGCGGATATTTATGTCACGGTCGGTGTGGTTATGTTCGCCATTTATTACCTGTTCCAGCACAAGGATTCGGACGAAACGGAGCGCGAATGAGACAGATTGTTACAGTAACTGAGGCGGACGCGGGACAGCGGCTGGATAAGCTGCTCGCGGAGCAGCTGCCGGAACTGACGCGATCCGCCATACAAAATCTGATGCGGGAGGGCTGTGTTACACTGGCAGGCGCGCCGCTGAGGAAGAATGCAAAGGCCGCTGTCGGCGACACAATCTGGATTGAGCTGCCGGAGCCGAAGGAAACTGAACTTGTTCCGGAGGAAATCCCGCTGGACATCATTTATGAGGACGATGACATTGTTGTGGTCAACAAACCGCGTGGCATGGTGGTACATCCCGCGCCGGGCAATTGGAGCGGCACGCTGGTCAATGCACTGATGTACCACTGTGGGGACAGTCTGTCCGGTATCAATGGAGAGATTCGCCCGGGCATTGTCCACCGCATTGACAAGGACACGAGCGGGCTGCTGGTTGTGGCGAAGAATGACCGCGCGCATCAGTCGCTCGCCGAACAGATCAAGGAACATTCCGCCGGACGGCGGTATTATGCCGTGGTTTACGGCGCACCGCGCGAGGACAAAGGAACAGTCAACGCGCCGATTGCGCGCCATCGTGTAGACCGAAAGAAAATGGCGGTCACAGAGGGTGGACGACAGGCAATTACACACTATGAAGTGCTGGAGCGCTATCGCGGCTATACCTATATGGCGTTTCAGCTCGAAACCGGGCGCACGCATCAGATTCGTGTGCATATGGCACACATTGGGCATCCGATCATCGGCGATCCGCTGTATGGCCCGTCCAAAGACAAATGGAAGCTGGACGGGCAGTGCCTGCACGCCGGGCAGCTGACGCTGACACATCCGGCAACTGGAGAACGCATGACATTTGAAGCGCCGCTTCCGGCGTATTTCACCACTGTTTTACAGAAACTGAGGAATCAATATGGGGAAATTTGACGGCATTTTACTTGCATCCGATATGGACGGCACATTGCTGAACGACAAACACGAGATCGGCAGCGCGACGGTCGAAGCGCTGAATTATTTCACACAGAACGGTGGACACTTTGCGCTCGCAACCGGCCGCACCCGTCCTGCGACGGCGGCATATCGTACGTTGCTGCCGTGCAATGCGCCGGGCGTTTATCTGAACGGCGCAATCATCTGTGATGAGAGCACAGAGAAAATGGTCTATATGGAGGGTCTGGATGACCGCGCAAAGGCACTGGCACATGAGGTGATGAAAGAGTTCCCGCATATTGGTATCGAGGTGTATCTGCTCGACCATTCGTATGTCTGCCGGATGAACGATACCACGCGCGACCATTTTCGACTGCTGGACATCCCATATACAGAAATGGCACTGGATGACATCCCAGAGCCGTGCGAGCAGTGGGGAAAGATCAACTTCACCGGACAGCCGGACGAGATGGAGCCGGTGCGTGCCTTTGTCGACCCGATGAAGGAGTATTTTAATCTGACCTTCTCCACGCCGATTTTCTATGAGATGACCTGCAAGGGCGGTCACAAGGGTGACGGCGTGCGCCGCGTTGCGGACTATCTCGGTATCAGGCCGGAGATGGTCTGCGCCATCGGTGACAGCCAGAATGATCTGCCGATGCTGAAAAACGCAGGCATCGGTTTTGCACCCGCCAATGCGCGCGATTATGTGCTGGAAATTGCCGATGTTGTCGTGCCGGACAACAATCACGACGCACTCAAGGGCGCTGTAGAATATCTGGACAGCAAATTCTGAACGAAAAAAAGAAAGCAGCGGATTGCCATGCAGTCCGCTGCTTTTGTGATATACTGATAGAAAAAGGAAACCGGAGGAAACATTTATGAACAGAGAGGAACAGAACCGCGTGCTGGGCGCTGTTATCAGCCTGACTTATTCACTGTATCCGATTGAGATGACAGAGGAGAGAAACGCACTGGTGCGCCGCGCGCTGGCGGCGCTGGGGGAGGATTGCAGCACAGAGCAGCTCGATGCGTTGCTGTTTGACCTGCACCAGTCAAAGTATGACCTCAATCCCGGTTGTCAGTGCCTGTTCGGCAAAGGCTACTATCCGGATGACTTCACCGATAATTTCCGCAAGCTCGACCGTCAGGATGCAGTGGGAGCGGCGGCACGCGCCTTATTTGCAGCATTACAGACGCCGCACCCCGACTGGGATGCGGCGCTGATGTACTGCGCGATCCGCGCGATTTATAATACGGAATATGGAGAAGAACGCATGGAAACAATCCGTACACAGCTCGGCGGTTAACCGTGCAGGCGGCGGATAATGCGGAATGCAGTCGTCTGCTCGTTGATAAGCGGAGCGGAGTGAGAGAAGAATACAATGCCGTCACACGGGGCATAGATGTGCTGCATGACATAACCCTCAAGTGGGTGGGTAATCTGTGCCAGCTCGTCACCATAGGAGACTTCATCACCCGGATGCTTGATGCGCGTGAAAATGCCGCCGCACGGAGACTGCACGGGGCGAAGCTCGTCATCCTGGATAATAGATGCGATAAAGCCGCTGTGGCAGTGATATTTCAGAATACCCATACGGGAAAGGAAGCGCAGGACAGACACAATTGCCGTGCGTGCGGATTCCTGATCGATGTGGTCGGTCTCCTTGGTGTAGATGGAAAAAGCGTTCGTGTCCCAAATCTGCCAGTTGTAATTGAGCGTGCCGGTGTCATAGGGACGCGGCTTGCGCACGAGTACATACGGCAGACCGAACAGGTTTGCCAGTGAGGTGGACTGAAAACCGGTATCCATCATGCGCACATGAGGGATAAAGTCGCCCGGCATATAGAACGAGGCGAACTGAATGCCATAGTGGTAGCCCTGTACTTTTTCAAAAATACCGGCAGCAATGCGCTGTGTGGTTTCGCCGCGGTCATAGCCCGGATACATGCGGTTGATATCGGAATTGTCCATCGCCCAGAACCGCTTTCCGATGTTCATCGAATAGTGGTTGACCGACGGGACGACAAGAATTTCATTGCCCTTGACCAACATGCCGCGCTTTTCAAACTGCTCGAGCGTGTGTACAAGCTGTGCGCAGATATACAGCTGCTGGACTTCATTGCCGCGCATCGCACCCATGATGCAGACCGATTTTTCACCGCGTCCAAACCGATAGCCGGTGACATTGAGTGTATCGCGGTAAGGCGAGGGCAGTGTAAACAGTGTTTCCTTAGTCATTTTCGGCATCCTCCTCATATTCCTCCAGTACACGTGCAATCAGTGAACCGGAATATACGACCGGGTATTCGCGCAGCGTGAACACGCGTCCGGTAACATCTGCCTGTACGGCGTGCAGAATCTCTCCGGTCGCCGGGTTGACGATATCGCCCAGATGATCGCCCTTTTTCACGCGCTGCCAGTGCTCGACTGAGGAGACAAAAATACCGGATGCCTCTGCGTTGACAAAGCTGACATGGCCATCGCGCGAGACAATCGGTTCACGCACTGCCGGCGCTTCGCCCTTCCAGATGCCAAGTTCGCACATCAGGCGGAAAATGCCGTCTACCAACTGCATGCAGTATTCCTTTGTGATGCGCATGCCGACGCCCATCTCCACGACGAGGCACGGCACACCGGTCTTATTTAAACTGTGTGCCAGCGTCGCTTCCAGAACAGTTGCAGAGGCATGCACCCAGACGAAATCCGTGTTGAGCAGCTTGGCATACGGCAGAAGATTGTCCGCAGTTGTTTCATTGACGCGCACCTGCGGCGTCTCGCGCAGGAAAATATTCGATGCATGGATATCGATTGCCATATCAGCACCGCTCATATCGTTCATGATCTGCGCCGCGACAAATTCCGCTGTAGCGCTTGTGTTTGAGCCGGGAAAAATACGGTTCATATCCAGGTCGAACATTGGGATACCGCGCGTAATCGAGTCGATGCCGAGCGGGTTGAGTGCCGGATAGATGTCGACAATGCCATTCAGCAGTTCTTTGTGTTCGTTGATCCGGCGCGCGACCTCATAGCAGACATACTGGCCTTCCAGCTCATCGCCGTGTGTACCGGTGACAATGCAGATGCGCTTCATGTCCGGCCGCGTACCGGATTCCGGCTCAATGCGGTTCTTGATGATTTTCCATCGCTCATCGACCGGCAGGCCGACGGACACAACTTCTTGTATCATGAATATTCCCTCCATAACGCCACAATAACCGGCAGGGATACTCCTTGTCGGTCAATGTGGTATATTTTTTAATTATATGCGAATATGTAAGAATTACACATCGCGCACAGTCACAGTTACATTCTGCTTTTGGGAAACCGTGCAGGGGGCGTAGCCCGGCGTGCGGAAGAAGCCCTTGTCAAGGATGCAGTCGTTGTAGTCGCGGCCGGTTGTCAGGCAGATATAGCCGCTGTCAATCATGCAGTCATTGGTTGGGTCAAGCCCGCACCAGCGGCGGCCGTCGAAAACTTCGACCCAGGCATGTGTTTCCCCCTCGCCGAACAGATAACCGACTACATAGCGCGCCGGAATACCGTCGCGGCGGCACAGGGAAAGCATGATGTGCGTGAAATCCTGGCAGACACCTTTTTTCAGCGCAGCAGCCTCTTCTGCGGTGGTGCAGATGTTGGTGACACCCTTTTCATAGGTCATGATGCTGTGCAACAGATGCATCCACTGCTGTGCACGTTCCACCGGCTCTTTGCCGCTGATGGCAGCACCGGCATACAGGGATTCGATCGCTTCCCCCGGACGTGTCAGTTCGGACGGATAGCGGTAGATTGGATGCAGCGGGCCGTCAACATACGGAGTATCCCGCACCCAGGCAATGCCTGCTACAGAATACGAAAAAGAAGTATGTTCACTGTAGCAGTCGCCGATATACATGGTTGTTCCCCATTCATCGGTGACGTTGGCCAGATGCTCGGCAGGTGTAATTTCTTTGTGCAGGTCGCAGATAATCTGGCGGCTGTCTGTGCGGGGAACAAGCCGCAGGGAAAAGCTGTGCGAAATGACAGGTGTGTCAAATTCCAGCTTTTTGCAGTGCGTGAAATTCAGCTTTCTCATACGCGTCTCCTTTGTTATTCGGTAATCAGCGTCATGAGCGAACGGGCACATTCACGGCGCCAGCCGGGGGTGTGCAGCATGGATTCGCGCACATGGGCGTACAGAAAGTCGAGAACCTCTTCGTCGTATGCGATGCCGCTCTGTCTGAGGCGCGGTGTCATCTTGCAGAGTGCACGCTCAATATCTGCCGTCGGGAAGCTCAGACGCAGGAACAGGTCGAGACGCTCCAGATAGCGGCCGCATTTGATAATGCTGCGGCAGCGCTGATCCAGCACGTTGTCATCGATACTTGCCCAGAAAGCGAGCAGGTAATCCTGCACCGGGAGCAGAGCCATTGTGGGAACATCGGAATGGGAGGATGCCGCGTAGATATCCAGCGACATCTGGATGTAAGCCAGCGAATCGCTGGTGATTTCATTTCGCAGAATAATACCGTTGTCGTAGGAACGGTTGAGCGAAGTAAAGATCGAGTTCGGATCATCCTTATCGAACAGGAAACGATGGATAAAATCCGTCTCACTTTGATAGATGTTTGGGATATCCAGACGTTCGCATAGATTTTTGTATGCATCTGCCTGGCGGTCAATCATCTGATCGTAATAATTGTAAAACGCCTTCAGTGTTGTGTACACACGTTCGGTATAGCGTCCCAGCCAGAACAGGCTGTCCCTTTTTTCTAACGAGATAGTACCCATGTATCCTTAAATCCTCCTCCTTGCGATGAGTTGACAATAAACGAATCGGGGTTGCGGGAGAAACGGGTCAGGCCGCTTGCCCAGACCTTGGTTTCCGCGCCGCTGAGCACAAAGGCACGGAGATCAGCCTTGCGCGGAACCTGTTTGCCCTCGTCGATGATGTCCAGATCGCGGAAATCAATGACTTCCTGTGCAATGAACCGGCGCGGCTCGCGCTGGATAAGCTCGCGCCAGTCAGCAAGCTCCTGTTCGGACATTTTATCTCCGAAAACGACACCGTAGCCGCCGGCCTCCGCGACATCCTTGACAACCAGGCGTTCCAGATTTTCCAGAACAAACTTCTGATCTTCTTCGTACATCGGAAGATAGGTAGGCGCGTTATTCAGAATCGGTTCTTCCCCCAGATAATAGCGGATCATTTTGGGGACGAAGTAATAAATACCCTTGTCGTCCGCAACACCGTTGCCCGGTGCATTGATGATAGCAACATTACCTGCACGGTAAGCTGCCATCAGGTTGGGCACACCGATAAGGGAATGGGAGCGGAAGGTACATGGATCCAGAAATTCATCCGACTGGCGGCGATAGACGGCACCAACACGTTTTTTGTTGCCATGGTCATCGCGGTAATACAGTTTGCAGTCCTGTACGAACAGGTCGTTCGGCATGGCGAGTACGCTGTTGGTCTTTTCTGCAAGATAGGAATGTTCAAAAAATGCGGCGTTATAGCGTCCCGGTGTCAGAATGACATTGATGCCGCCGAGATTGACATTATCCATCGTTTCACGCAGCAGGTTCGCGTAGTCGCGGTTGTCGCGCACGGCATATGAGCGGAAAACACCCGGGCTTGCTTTTCGGGACAGTTCTCGTGCAATCAAGGGATAGGAGGCACCGGATGGAATACGCAGATTGTCTTCGAGGACGTACCACGTGCCATCCTTGGCCTGTACGAGATCAATGCCGGAGATATGGCTGTAAATACCTGCGGGAGGCATGATGCCCTCACATTCGGGCAGATATCCGGAGGAGGAAAAGACGAAATCCTCCGGAATAATGCCGTCAGCAATAATACGTTTCCGGCTGTAAATATCCGCCAGGAACTGGTTCAACGCATCGACGCGCTGCCGTAAACCGCGCTCAAGATAGTCGAAATCTTCTGCCGGAATGACGCGGGGAATCGGATCAAACGGAAACAGCTGCTCGTGAAATGTCCCGTTCTTATATATTCCGAATTTTACGCCATAACGTGCGAGAAGTACGTTAATGTTGTCGCCATGGGCGATAATATCTTTCATGGGAACCTCTCCCTTTCTATAGATTGCAAAACAGGAAAAAGAAAAAGGCACTCCAATTATCTTGGAGCACCTTTGCTTATATATATTGTACGCTGTTTCCGACGGGATTGTCAAGATTTTTTGCCGTATATGGAAGTACGGATATAAACAAAAAAATTACAATGATTCGTGTATATTATACAAAATTTCACCAGAAATGACAGAGAACCCCAGTGTGTTATACTACAAAATAAGAAGTTCGTGCGTAAATATACGCATAAACAGAAACGGTTTTATTTTACATATCCCGATGTGCTGCTGCATACAATGATCGGAGCGATTCTATGATACTGCGGAACGGAGGCAGAGAGCATGTGTGGAATTGCAGGACTTGTGGGGGATATTCCGTCCCGGACAATATTAGAGCGAATGCAGAAGACCATGCGGAGGCGCGGACCGGATCAGGAAGGGATCTGGCAGAGGGACAGTGCGGCACTGATCCATGCGCGCCTTGCGGTTATTGATATCGAGGGCGGACGGCAGCCCATGACACGATGGGCGGGCGAAAAGGAATATTGCATGGTATATAACGGTGAGCTATACAATACGGCTGAGCTGCGCCGCAGACTGGAAGCATGTGGCCACAGCTTTTCCACTCATTCAGATACTGAAGTCGTACTGGCATCGTATCTGGAATGGGGCGAGGCCTGTCTGGATCTGTTTAATGGAATCTATGCATTTGCTGTGTGGGATATACGTAAAAAATCTCTGTTTTTTGCGCGTGACCGCATCGGTGTAAAGCCATTGTTCTTTACGGAAAAAAACGGAAATTTTCTGTTTGCATCAGAGATCAAGACCTTGCTTGCCCATCCCGATATCGACGCGCGGATTGATGTGAATGCGGTCGCAGAGCTGATGCTGGTTGGCCCGGGGCGCACGCCGGGCTATGGCGTATTCTGCGGCATCCATGAAGTGCCGGCAGGCTGGTGCGGGACCTATTCCCAACGGGAGGGTGTGCATCTGCGGCAGTACTGGAAGCTGAAGGATCGGGAACATACGGACAGCACAGAGGAAACTGTAGCGCATGTGCGGGAACTGGTGTGTGATGCCGTGGAGCGGCAGCTGGTGTCAGATGTTCCGTTGTGTACGTTTTTATCCGGTGGTTTGGATTCGAGTATTATTTCTGCGATTGCTGCGCGCACCTATGCCGCAGCAAGGCAGAAGTTGCATACCGTTTCTGTCACCTATCGTGATAATGATAAATATTTTCAGAAATCGCACTTCCAGCCCAACAGTGACGATGCATTTATTTCCAAAATGAATGACGCTATCAGTGCGGAAAATCATTTGGTTGTCATTGATACGCCGCAGCTGGTACAGGCGCTGTTTGAGGCAGTGGAAGCGCGCGACCTGCCGGGCATGGCAGATGTGGATGCTTCGTTGCTGCTGTTCTGCCGCGAGATCAGAAAGATCGGCACGGTGGCACTGTCCGGCGAATGTGCGGATGAAATTTTTGGGGGATATCCGTGGTATCGGGATGCAGATGTGCGCCGGAGACAGGGATTCCCCTGGGCGCAGTCGACAGAATACCGCGCGTCCTTCCTGCGGGGGGAATGGCAGGAACAAATAGATGCTGCGGCATATGTTGATACAAAATATCAGCAGACCATTGCAGAAGTGCAGCCGATTGGAGTACATGGCGTCGATGACTGCCGAATCCGGGAAATGACACGGCTGAATATGAACTGGTTTATGCAGACATTGCTTGATCGTAAAGATCGCATGAGTATGTTCAGCGGGCTGGAAGTACGCGTGCCGTTCTGCGACCACCGTATTGCAGAATATCTGTACAGCGTGCCATGGCACATGAAGGATTTAGACGGCATGGAAAAGGGATTGCTGCGTGAAGCTGTACGCGGGTTGCTGCCGGAGGAGATCCGCATGCGCAAAAAAAGCCCGTATCCTAAAACACACAACCCGGCCTATCTGCGTGCCGTGTCCAATCTGCTGCGCCAGGTGCTGGATGACGGGACATCGCCGATGTTCGATATCGTCAAAAAAGAGGCACTTGAGCAGCTGCTCACTGAGCACCGCGCACAACCGTGGTACGGGCAGCTGATGCAGACACCGCAGACCATCGCTTATTTTTTGCAGCTTCACCATTGGATGGCACTGTATCACGTGACGATTTGCTGAATGCCTTGCGTACGATATCGTTCTGCGGTATGATAGATGCAGGACGGTGATTGGCATGGAAGAACAGCTTGATATTTTTGACGAACAGATGGACTGGATCGGCACAGCACCGCGCAGCCGTGTACACGCAGAGGGCCTGCTGCATCAGGTTGTACACTGCTGGATGATTGGTGAGAGTGAACCGGTGCTGTATTTCCAGCAGCGTGCACATACGAAGGCGGATTTTCCGGATTATTATGATCTGGCGTGCGGAGGGCATATTGGCGCAGGGGAATGCCCGGATAAGGCTGTGCTCCGCGAGGTGTGGGAGGAAACCGGTTTGCGGCTTGCATCGGGACAGCTGACAAAGCTCGGACAGTACCGTGCGCCGGATCTGCATCTGCCCGGCTTTTTTGACCGCGAGACTTCCAATGTTTATGTGTTACGGCAGGATACGCCACCATTTGCACCGGGGGAGGAGGTTGCGCGCATGATTTGTGTGCGTGCGGAGGAATTTTGCCGTATGGAGCTGGAAAATGCGCGTGAAATTGAGGCAAAGACGCTGGATGGCGTACCATTCCGCATTTCACGGGACGCATGGTGCTGTCATGACGGTGAATTTGCTGCATTTGTCTTCCCGTATCTGAAACAGGCTTTTCCTCAGCTCAGATGTGCAGGAGATTGACAAAATCGTGGATTTCTGTATAATAAATTGGAGTGAGTAAAGTTAACAGCCGCGTAAACAGTGCCGAAAGGCCGTTTATGAGGAAAGTCCGGGCTGCGCAGGGCAGGATAACGGATAACGTCCGCCGGAGGCGACTCCAGGAAAAGTGCAACAGAGATATACCGCCACGGCATTGCCGGGGTAAGGGTGGAAAGGCGAGGTAAGAGCTCACCAGTCGCATAGGTAACTATGCGACTCTGTAAACTCTATCCGCAGCAACACCGCAGAGGGACACACAGGGCTTGCCCGGCCCGTCCCGAGAAGGTGGCTAGAGGTGTGTGGTAACATGCATCCCAGATAGATGGCTGTTCCAATGACAGAACCCGGCTTACTCTTTGCTCACTCTTTTTGCATTTTCTCCCCGCTGGTGCGAGGGTTTCTGTGGGAATGCATCCGGGCAAGGAAGCATTCCCGACATAATAAAATGAAATGAAGATGATATATTTGCGTGCGGCAGGAGAGCGGGACGCTTTTCGGTGCGCAGAATATTCGGAGGCAAGTGAAAATGAGCGCATATGATCGTTTTTTGCAATCGATGAATGAAAAACAGGTCACGGTGATCGGCATCGGTGTGAGCAATACGCCACTGATCAGCCTGCTGTTGGAGGCAGGAGCATATGTCACCGTACATGACCGGAAAACAGAAGAGGAATTGGGAGAGATTTATGAGGGCCTGTCTGATCTGGGCGTTCGCTTCTGTGTCGGAAGTGAATATCTGAAAAATCTTGGCGGAGATATTATTTTCCGTACCCCGGGCATGCACCCAAACCATCCGGCATTGGTACGGGCGCGCGAGCAGGGCAGCGAGATCACCAGCGAGATGGAGGTCTTCATGCAGGTTTGCCCGTGCCCGATTGTCGCCATTACTGGTTCGGACGGAAAGACTACTACTACCACGCTGACCTGTGAAATTCTCAAGACGGCAGGGTATACCTGCCATCTCGGCGGCAACATCGGACGCCCGCTGCTGGCAGATGTCCCATTGATGACAGAACAGGACATTGCAGTTGTCGAGTTATCTTCCTTCCAGCTGATGGATATGGAATGCTCTCCGGCAGCGGCGCTTGTCACGAATGTCACGCCGAACCATCTGGATGTCCACAAGGATATGGAGGAGTATATTCAGGCGAAGACCAATATCTTTAAGCATCAGAAGCCAGGTGCAAAGCTGGTGCTCAATGCAGATGATCCTGTTTCGCAGAGCTTCCATCCGGCAGATGGTGTGGAACTGCTTCAGTTTTCCATGAAGGAGCCGGTACAGAATGGTGTTTATCTTCAGGATGGCGTAATCTGGTATGCAGAGGACGGTAACCGCCGTAAGATCATGGATGCCTCGGAGATTCGCATTCCGGGCGCGCACAATATTGCAAACTATATGGCGGCGACCTGCCTGACACACGGTAAGGTTTCGTTTAACGATGTCATTACGGTTGCGCGTTCGTTCGGCGGCGTTGAGCATCGTCTGGAGCTTGTCCGCACCTTGAATGGCGTGCGCTATTATAACGATTCGATTGCATCCAGCCCGACGAGAACAGCGGCAGGTCTGCGTGCCTTCAAACAGAAGGTGATCCTGCTGGCGGGCGGTCATGATAAAAAGATTCCGTATGACAGCTTTGGCCCAATTGTATGCGACCATGTCAAACGACTGATTTTGATCGACGCAAATCCGGATGACAGCACGGCACCGGCAATTGAAGCATCGGTACGTGCAGCAGAGAATTTTGATCCGGAACAGCTTGTCATTGAAACCTACAATGATTTTGAAGCAGCTGTACGCGGTGCGGCAGCCGCTGCACAGGACGGTGACATTGTTCTGATGTCTCCGGCAAGCGCATCATTTGATATTTTCAAAAACTTTATGGAGCGCGGCAACCGGTTTAAAGATATCGTCAATTCGCTGTAAGTTACGAAAAATATTCCACAACCGCCGGACGCAAGTTCGGCGGTTTGTTGTGTATGGGAGGGAGCAGTATGGTACTACTCAATGCGGAGCATATTTCACTCAGCTGGGGAGAAAAGGTGCTGTTTGACGACGTTGGATTTGCGCTGGAGGAACACGACAAGGTCGGATTCATCGGTGTCAACGGCACAGGAAAATCGACATTTTTGCGCATTCTCGCGGGTTTACAGGAGGCGGATGAAGGAACTGTGACGCTGGCGAACGGTGCGCGCATCGGTTATCTGCCACAGGCACCGGATTTTTCGGAGGATATCACAGTATTGCAGCAGGTGTTCCGCGGTGCATCGACGGAATTTGCGCAGGAACGCGCATATGAAGCGAAGACGCTGCTCACACAGTTGGGCGTTGCGGAATTTGACAAATCCGTGCGCCGGTTGTCCGGTGGACAGAAAAAGCGCGTGGCGATTGCATCCGCACTCATCAATCCGAGTGAAATTCTGATTCTGGACGAGCCGACCAACCACATCGACAACGAAACGGCGGCATGGCTTGAACAGCAGCTGAAGGCATACCGCGGCGCGATTGTCATCATCACGCATGACCGATATTTTCTCAACCGTGTGACAAACCGCATCTGTGAGCTGGATCATGCGAAGCTGTATTTTTACGACGAGAATTATGAGGGCTTTGTTGCGCGCAAGGCGGAGCGCGAGGCAAGCGCCATTGCATCCGAGCGCAAGCGGCAGAGCCTGCTGCGGCGTGAGCTGGAATGGATGCGGCGCGGTGCACGTGCGCGCGGCACCAAGAGCCGCAGCCGCATCGAACGCTTTGAGGAGCTGTCCAGCCGGAATCCAATTCAGGAAGCGGATACACTGGAGCTGAAATCTATTTCCACGCGCCTTGGCAAAAAGACCATCGAGGTTTCCCATCTGACAAAGGGCTGGGATGGTGTGACGTATATCCGCGATTTGAACCTGATAGTGGCGCGGAAGGACCGGATCGGCATTGTCGGACGAAATGGCACGGGAAAATCGACCTTTTTGCGCATGCTGACCGGCCGTGCGCAGCCGGACAACGGTACCATTGAATTCGGTGAAACGGTTCGCATTGGATACTTTGCGCAGGACTGCGGACATATGGATGACAATCAGAAGGTGATCGAGTTTATTCGTGACATCGCGGAAACCGTGCGCACACCAGACGGCACATTGTCGGCCTCCCAGATGCTGGAAACCTTCCTGTTTTCCGGTGAATCACAGTGGACACGCATTGGCAGCCTGTCCGGCGGAGAAAAGCGGCGCCTGTACCTGCTCAGTGTTATCATGAGTGCGCCCAATATTCTGCTGCTGGACGAGCCGACTAATGACCTCGATATTGAGACACTGACCATTCTGGAAAGCTATCTGGAACATTTCGACGGCGCAGTGCTTGCAGTATCGCATGACCGCTACTTCCTCGACAAAATCGCCGGGCGTATTTTTGAATTTCGTCCGGATGGGCATGTCAGGGAGTACCTGGGTAATTATGCCGATTATCTGGAAAAGCGCGGAGATGCGCCGGAAGCGGTGTCGAAGAAGACAGAAGCCGCGCCGAAGCCGCGTAAAAAGCCGAGCGAAAAGCTGCGCATGAGCTATAAGGATCAGTATGAACTGGAGCATATCGAGGACGAAATTGAGGCGATGGAACAGCAGCTTGCGGGCTTGCAGGCGGAGCAACAGGCGAATACCTCAGACTTTGTGGCGCTCCAGCAGCTTGCCGGACAGATCGAAGAACTGTCCGCGAAGCTGGAGGAACGAACCGAACGGTGGATGGAGCTACAGGAACTGGCAGAACGCATCGAGCAGCAAAACAGTTGATTACAGCACCAGCTTGCATATGCCGAGCGCCATGAGCGCGAAGCCGCACGCCATCGAGCGTGCTTTTTCGCCCGGAATAGGCAGCTTTGTGCCGAACCATCTGCCATACCAGACGGCGAAGAAATTCCACACAAATGCGATGCCAAACAGCGGCAGCAACGCAAGACCCTCTGTCAGGATGCCCAGACCACCGATCAGTGAGTCGATGGACACCGGGACGGCGAGCACAATGGCCTCTGCCGGGGAAAGAACCTTGGAATTGTCCTTGTCCGCTTGTGCATGGTCGAGAAAGACTGCCGCACCGGTGCGCAGCGGTGCAAGCCACCGGCTCTTGGTTCGCTGAACGGCGAGAGAGATATGATCGCCGCAGAGCTGCATCAGACCGATCAACATGAGTGCGAAAAAGCCGAGCAGACGGATGTACAGCTCCGGCAGGTCGTCGAACAGGATATTTTTGCCCGCGGCAGACACGAGCAGGAATCCACTGCTTACAGCCGCCATGCAGAGGCGCGAGTACCATGGAATCCAGATGTCTGAGGTGCCGCAGGCCATGGCGGCAAACATGACGTCCATCGTGACGGCGATGATGATAAAAAAGTCCAAAAAAATCCCCCCTGAAAAAAACCGCCCGCATTCGGTACAGCCATTTGTATGACAGAACCGAGCGAGCGGTGATTTTTTCAGATGGGGAAGTGTTTAGGTGCTATCTGAAAACCGAGAAAATGACGAATATTTCGCAAAGGCGAGGTCGATTCCAGACAAAAGCACGCAGGAATCCGTTCGGATTTCAAGTGTTTTTAACGATGAAGCGATCTGCATTTGTAGGACTAGTCAAACGTTTCGACTTTTCCGATACGCCCTAAAAGACCTGCCAGTAAGCGGCGAAATAGGGCGGAAGCTCCGAGCCGCCGCCGAAGTCGTGAACTTCACCGGTAATCAGGTCGCGGGCGCGTCCAGCCTCTGCGTTGAAATGTGCGGTAAACGGCTGGTCATCCGCGTTGATTGCAACCATGACGCGCTCATCTTCAAATGCACGTTCAAAAATAACCTGTTTGGTCGTGAGCAGGCGCGTGGTGAAATTGCCGTAGCACAGCGCCTTCGAGTTTTTCTTCGCCTCTGCGAGCTTTGCGATGAATGCAGTCAGCTCATTGCTCTGCGGCTCGTCGAAGCACGGACGGAGATTTGCATCCGAACCGGGCTGCTTGACTGCTTTTTCCCCCCACTCACTGCCGTAATAGATGCACGGGATGCCAGGCATGCCGACCATCAGTGCGTAAATCAGCGGCAGGTGTTTTTCATTTTGCAGGATGGAAGCGACACGTGTGACATCGTGGTTGTCGACGAAGGACAGCAGATGCTTGCCCTTGTACAGTGTCCAGTATTCCGGGCCGAACTGGCGCTGGAGCGAATGTGTGATCTCGAACATGTTCATGCTGTTGAACGACGAATACAGGCCCTTGTAGCAGTCATAGTTGGTGCAGGCATGCAGCATGCCGTCCGCGAGGAACGGAGAACAGTCGCTGCTCATGACCTCGCCGACAAGGAAGAAGTCCGGCTTCAGCGTGTCGCAGAACGCGCGCAGGCGGCGCATAAAGTCGCGGTCGAGGGAATAGGCGACGTCGAGGCGCAGGCCGTCGATGTCAAATTCCTCAACCCAGCCGCGGATGCAGTCGAAGATGTGCTGGATGACTGCCTCATTGCGCAGATTGAGCTTGACCAGTTCATAATGACCCTCCCAGCCCTCATACCAGAAGCCGTCGTTATAGTTGGAATTCCCGTCGAAGTTGATGAGGAACCAGTCCTTGTACGGAGAGTCCCATTTCTTTTCCTGTACATCTCGGAAAGCCCAGAAGCCGCGGCCGACGTGATTGAATACGCCGTCCAGCACGACACGGATGCCGTTTTCATGCAGCGTGTCGCAGACCGCTGCAAAGTCCGCATTGCTTCCCAGGCGGCAGTCGATTTTGCGGAAGTCACGGGTGTCATAGCCGTGGCTGTCCGATTCAAAGACAGGGGAAAGATAGAGTGCATTGCAGCCGACCGAAGCGATGTGCTTCGCCCATGTGGCGATTTTGCTCACACGGTTGACGGTTTTGCCGTCGTTTTCCCACGGCGCACCACAAAATCCCATCGGATAAATCTGATAAAAAACGCTCTCATATGCCCACATAACGAAAGATGACCTCCTCGATATGAAAAAGTGAAGTGCTATTGCCACCATATTATACCATATTTGTGAACATGCAACAACAAATCTGTACAAAAAGTCGTGGTATTTTTTGTATCTTTCTCTTGCTTTTTCGCAGAATTCATGGTAGACTTATTAACCGAAACCGGACAATCCTCTGTCCACCCGGTCACGGGGCGTGGCCACCGGTCCGCTGCGGCGCAGCATTGTGCCCGGAGTTCTTCCACGGCGGGCGGGATCTGAGGTTTTAAGAGAGACACGATTGTCTAAGATTGAGAGGAGAAAATACGATGGACTTAGTAAAGGTTCTCGCAGAGCAGCAGATCAAGACCGACCTGCCGGAGCTCAAGGTTGGTGACACCGTCAAGGTACACCAGAAGATCAAGGAAGGCAACCGTGAAAGAATTCAGATTTTCGAGGGTACCATCATCGCTATGAAGCATAGCGGCATCAACAAGTCTGTTACCGTAAGACGTATTTCCTACGGTGTCGGCGTTGAGAAGACCTTCCCGGTACATTCCCCGAACATCGCAAAGTTCGAGGTTGTTCGCAACGGTAAGGTTCGTCGTGCCAAGCTGTACTACCTGCGCGGCAGAGTCGGCAAGGCGGCGAAGGTTCAGGAAAAGCTGTAAGTTTCAGCCTAAATTCAGAACCACAAAGGAGAGGACAGCTTATGTTCCTCTCCTTTTTTCTTTGTTTTTGTCCCGGATAGGTAAAACTACTTGCCAAGTACCCATAAAGCGGTATATTATAACAATATATATGCTTATCCGACGAAAGGATGATGGAACCAATGCGCAAACAAAACAAAGCTGCCGCGGAAGAGGAAGCATCCCGGTTTCACAGCGAGCTGTTCGATTGGGGCGAGGCCCTGCTGATCTCACTGGCGACTGTGATCCTGATTTTTGTCTTCGGCGTCCGTATCATCGGCGTACAGGGCTCGTCTATGGAGCCGACCCTTCAGGATGCCAACCAACTGCTCGTGTCCAACCTGTTCTATACGCCCCAAAAGGGCGATATCGTGATTCTGACGAAGGATTCCTTTATGGAGAGCCCGATTGTCAAGCGCGTGATCGCCACAGAGGGGGATACAGTCGATATTGACTTTGACACAGGTGTTGTCACGGTCAATGGCGAGGTTCTCGAGGAGGAATACATTGCGGAGCCGACAACGACCTTTTACGATGTGACTTTCCCGCAGACGGTGCCGGAGGGCTGCATTTTTGTCATGGGTGACAACCGCAATCATTCGACTGACAGCCGCTATGCTGCGCTCGGTATGGTGGATACGCGCTATGTCATCGGCAAGGTTTTGATGCGCATTTATCCGTTTAATGAAATTGGAACGGTATCATAAGGAGGATTCATGAATATACAGTGGTATCCCGGCCATATGACGCGCACCCGTCGACAGATGGCGGAAAATATCCGACGCGTGGACGCGGTGTGCGAGGTCGTTGATGCACGCATTCCGCAGGTCAGCCGCAATCCGGATATGGATGACATTGCAGCCGGTAAGCCGCGCCTGCTTGTGCTCAACCGCACCGACCTGGCAGACCCGGAGTCGACAAAGCTGTGGGCGGCGTATTACCGCAGACAGGGGTATGCCGTGCTGACCACCGACTCGAGAAGCGGTGCCGGCGTGGCGAAATTTTCCGCTGCCGTGCGCGCAATGCTGGCGGACAAAATCGCGCAGTGGAACGCGAAAGGGCAGACCGGTAAGCCGGTTCGTGTCATGGTTGTCGGTATTCCGAATGTCGGCAAATCCACATTTATCAACCGGGTGCTCGGCCGGAAATCTGCGAAGGCGGCGGATAAGCCAGGCGTGACGCGCGGCTCGCAGTGGTTCCGCGTTGAAGGCGGCCTTGAGCTGCTGGATACGCCGGGCATCCTGTGGCCAAAGCTGGACGATGAGCGCACCGGTATTTACCTGGCCGTCACCGGTGCAGTCAAAGACGATATTCTCGACGTCGAAACACTGGCGTGTAAGCTGATGGAGATTCTCTATCACCATTCACCGCAGTCTCTCACCGGGCGGTATAAAATTGAACTTCCGGGAGAGGATGAGGAATTTGATTTCCTCGGCTATGAGCTGCTGATGCGTGCCGGACGCAAGCGAGGCTTCCTGATTTCCGGCGGCGAGATCGATACAGAGCGCATGGCACGCATTCTGCTCGACGAGTTCCGCGGCGGAAAGCTCGGACGCATTACGCTGGAGACACCGGACGAATACGCTGGCGCGGAGGGACAGGACGATGAAACAGAATAAGCCGTCTGTCCTGCTCACGATGGACAAAGAGGCGGAAATTCGGGCACAGGGCTTTGCCGCCGTGTGCGGCATCGACGAAGCCGGACGCGGTCCGCTCGCCGGGCCGGTGGTCGCGGCGGCAGTCATCCTGCCGGATGGCATCGAACTGCCCGGCGTCAACGATTCCAAAAAAATTACCGAGAAAAAGCGCGAGGTACTGTTTGACTTTGTCAAAGAACATGCACTGGCGTGGGGAATCGGTGAAGCGAGCGAAGCCGAAATCGATGAGATCAATATTTTGCAGGCGACCTTTCTGGCGATGCGCCGCGCGGTAGATGCGCTGCAAATTTCGGCGGATTTTGCGCTGGTCGATGGCAACCGCATCAGCGGGCTGGATATCCCGTCGGAGTGCGTCATCGGCGGCGACGGCAAGGTTTTGTCGATTGCGGCGGCGTCTATTCTGGCAAAGGTCACGCGAGACCATTACATGCGCGAAATGGCGAAACAGTACCCGCAATATGGCTTTGAAAAACACAAGGGGTACGGCACCAAAGCGCATTATGCGGCGATTGAACAGTATGGCATCTGCCCCTTGCATCGTAAGACTTTTTTGAAAAAGGTGCTGAACAAATGACAACCGGGCAGCGCGGCGAACAGCGGGCGGCAGAGTTTCTGGAGCGGCACGGTTATGCCGTGCTCTCCCGCAATTACCGCACCCGGTACGGCGAGATTGATCTGATCTGCGCGGGTGCGGGCTGCATCGCATTCGTCGAGGTCAAGACGCGCAGCAGCACGAAATTCGGCGCGCCGCGCGAAGCGGTCACGCTGTCCAAACAGCACAGGATGATACTCGCAGCACAGAAGTGGCTGTTGGAACATCCCACAGCGTTGCAGCCCCGTTTTGATGTTGTGGAGGTGTTGGTTTCCGGTGATCTGTGCCGCATCAATCATATCCCCAATGCATTCGAGGTGTCCTGATGGATTATTTTGACCTGCACTGTGACACAATTTACGAGTTGAGCGAGTACGGCCTGTACCGCCGGTCACGCGGCACGCTGCGCGAAAATGGCGGACAGCTCGATCTGGCGCGTACTGCGCGGTATGCGCACTATGCGCAGGTGTTTGCGCTGTTCTGCGGTTCGACGCCTATACAGACCGAAGAAGAGGCACATGTGCGCTTTACGCACCTGCTGCAAACGGCGCAGAATGCCTTTGCTTCCTGCTCGGATGTGCTGGTACATTGTAAAACGGCAGACGATTTTGCAGCCGCAGAGCGGCAGGGGAAGGTGGCAGCCTTCCTGTCCATCGAGGGCGCGGAGCTTTTGCAGAGCGAGGCGGACATACAGGCAGCCATTGACGCGGGCGTGCGCATTGTCACACTGACCTGGAATCATCGCTCATGCTATGGCTGCGGTGCGGCGGCGGACAACGATGCCGGACTGACCAAAGCAGGCATTTGGCTCGTGCAAAAGCTGTCGGCGCACGGCATTGTTCCCGATGTGTCGCACTTGTCTGAGCGCGGCTTCTGGGATCTGATGCAAAATACCTCAGCGCCGGTTCTGGCGACGCATTCCAACAGCAGGGAAGTGTGCCCGCATCTGCGCAATCTGACCGACGCACAGTTTACTGCCATTGTGCAGCGCGGCGGTCTGGTTGGTATCAATCTGTATGTGCCGTTCCTGACGCGGAACGCACATGCGGAGCCTTCAGACATTCTGCGCCATATCGAGCATTTCTGTGCGCTCGGCGGCGCGGACAGTCTGTGCATTGGTGCGGACTGGGATGGCTGTGACCGACTGCCCGACGGCATTTCGGACGTAACCGGCATAGAGCGCCTCGCGGAAGCGCTGGCGCGGCACGGTTATACCGATATACAGATTCGCAATCTGATGTATGACAACGCAAAACGGTTCGTGACAGCGAACTTTTGATAGATACTTATTCTGAGAATGAAACAACCCGGGAGGTTTTCAAATCATGGATTATGTAAGCACAAGAGACAAAAATCTGACCGTCAGCGCCGCCAAGGCGATTGCAACAGGCATTGCGCCGGACGGCGGCCTGTATTGCCCGACGGAAATCCCGCAGCTGACGGCGGATGACTTTGCCGCCCTGTGCGCGAAGGATTACCGCGGCAGAAGCGCTGATATCCTTGGCCGCTTTCTGACCGATTTTACTGCGGAGGAGCTTGAGACCTATGCAGCGCGCGCCTATGCGGATGAGAAATTTGGCGGCCCGGATACTGCGCCGCTGGTCAAGCTGGAAGACGGCACGTATATTCTGGAGCTGTGGCACGGTCCGACCTGTGCGTTCAAGGATATGGCGCTTCAGATGCTGCCGCACCTGCTGACTGCATCGCTGCGCAAGACCGGTGAGCAGCGCACGGCCTGCATTCTCGTTGCCACTTCCGGCGATACCGGCAAGGCAGCGCTGGATGGCTTTGCGGATGTGGAAGGCACCAAGATTATGGTCTACTATCCGGTGGACGGTGTCAGCACGATTCAGAAGCTCCAGATGGTCACCCAGAAGGGCAGCAACGTACAGGTCTGCGCCATCCGCGGAAATTTTGACGATGCACAGAGCGCAGTCAAGAAGATTTTTACCGATAAGGCATCGATTGACAAGCTGGATGCGCAGGGCATGACGCTTTCGTCTGCAAACTCCATCAACTGGGGCAGACTGGCACCGCAGATCGCCTATTATGTTTCGGCGTACTGCGACCTGCTCAACCGCGGTGATATCAAGCTGGGCGATCCGATCAATGTCTGCGTGCCGACCGGCAATTTCGGCAACATCCTCGCGGCGTATTTCGCAAAGCAGATGGGCGTGCCGGTTGCAAAGCTGATCTGCGCCTCCAATGAGAACAACGTCCTGACCGATTTCTTCATCTCCGGCGGTACCTATAACCGTGTCCGCCCGTTCCACACGACAATTTCCCCGTCGATGGATATTTTGATTTCCAGCAACCTGGAGCGTTTACTGTTCCTGGTTTCCGGCTATAATGACACCATGGTTGCTGATCTGATGGCACAGCTGGCAGAAACCGGAACGTATACCGTACCGGAGGATGTCTTTGCAAACATCGGCAGCCAGTTCGATGCGGGCTTCTGTGACGATGCACAGACCAAGCAGACGATTGCGCGCCTGTTTGAGGAAAACAAGTACCTGTCCGATACGCATACTGCCGTTGCTGTCAAGGTTTATGAGGATTACCGTGCGCGCACGGGCGACACAACGCCGACGGTGATTGCGTCTACTGCAAGCCCGTTCAAGTTCTGCCAGAGCGTCATTTCTGCGCTGGGCGGCGAGGTCACAAGCGACGGTACTGAGCTGCTCGACCAGCTGCATGACATGACCGGCGCACCGGTACCGGCTCCGCTGGCAGCCCTGTCCGGTCTTAAGCCGCGCTTTGATCTGGTCATTGACCGCGAGGACATTCTGGGAACGGTTGACCTGCTGAACAAAATCTGAGCATGGCGCTGTACACAATCTCTGACCTGCATCTGTCACGCGGCGTGGAAAAGCCGATGGATATTTTCGGTGGCAGATGGCAGGGCTATATGGAGAAGATTGAAAAGAACTGGCGGGCGATGATTTCGCCTGAGGATACGGTTGTCATCGGCGGGGATATTTCGTGGGGCATCAGCCTTTCTGAAGCCCTGCCGGACTTCCAGCTGCTCAGCAGCCTGCCCGGAAAAAAGATCATCGGGAAGGGCAATCATGACCTGTGGTGGAACACCGTCCGGAAGATGAGGCAATTTTTTGAGGACAACGGCATAAAAAATATCGATTTCCTCTTTAATAATTGTTTCATTTATGATAACATTGGTATTTGTGGAACCCGCGGATGGTTTTTCGAGGAATCCTTTAAGGAATGCCATGACGAAAAGATTTTCCGGCGGGAACTGATCCGGCTGGAAGCATCACTCAAGGCCGCAAGAGCACAGGGCGCAGAGGAAATCATCTGTTTCCTGCATTATCCGCCGATCTATGCGAATTTCCGCTGCGGCGAGATCATTGAGCTGATGCAGCGCTATGGCGTCGGACGGTGCGTGTACGGGCATCTCCATTCCGACAGCCTGCGCTACGCCGTGACCGGCCTGCATGACGGCATCGATTTTACGCTGGTATCGGGCGATTATATTGATTTTACGCCCGTCCTGCTAAAAAAATAGAAAAAAATGTAGCCAAAAAGCCAACTATCTGATAGAATAGATTGGACATATTATTAGGAGGAGTCATTTAACATGGAACTCAAGAATACCGAGAAGCTGGAACACAGCCAGGTGAAGCTGACCATCGCTGTTTCCGCTGAAGAATTAGATAAGGCAAAGGACGCCGCATACAAGAAGAGCAAGAACCAGATCCAGGTTCCGGGCTTCCGCCGTGGCAAGGCTCCGCGCAAGGTGATCGAGAAGCTGTACGGCGAGGGCGTATTCCTGGAGGACGCGCTGAACATCGTCTATCCGGAAGTTTATCCGAAGGCTGTTGAGGAAGCTGGCATCACTCCGGTTGGCGCTGCAACGGTTGACGTTGACAACATGACCGCAGAGGGATTCGACTTCATCTGCACCGTTCCGGTTGAGCCGGAGGTCACCATGGGCCAGTACAAGGGCGTTGAGGCCGAGAAGGCTGATGCTACTGTAACCGAGGATGACATCAAGGCAGAGCTCGACCGTCTGGCACAGCGCGCTGCAAGCACGGAGACCGTTGAGCGCGCAGCTGCTCTGGGCGATACCGTTGTCATTGACTTCGAGGGCTTCGTTGACGGCGAGGCATTTGAAGGCGGTAAGGGCGAGGACTTCAACCTGAAGCTGGGCTCCGGCACCTTCATCCCGGGCTTCGAGGATCAGCTGGTTGGCAAGTCTGCCGGCGAGGACTGCGATGTAAATGTTACCTTCCCGGAGGAATATCAGGCTGAGGAGCTGGCTGGCAAGCCGGCAGTCTTCAAGTGCACCGTTAAGTCGGTTATGGAGACCATCCTGCCGGAGATGGACGACGAGTTCGCAAAGGACGTTTCCGAGTTCGAGACGCTGGAAGAGCTGAAGAAGGACACCGAGTCCAAGATCGCCGAAAGCAAGAAGAATGCTGCTGACCGCGACTTCGAGGAGAAGATTCTGGACAAGGTTCTGGAAGGCATGGAAGCTGACATTCCGGAAGCAATGTACGAGAGCCAGCTGGATAACATCATGCAGGACTACGGTTACCGTGTTCAGCAGCAGGGCATCAAGCTGGAGGATTACGTCAAGCAGATGGGCATGGAGATGTCTGCATTCCGCAATATCTTCCGCGATCAGGCTGAGCGCCAGGTCAAGGTTCAGCTGGCAATGAAGAAGATTGCTGAGCTGGAGAACATTGAGCCGTCGGAAGAGGACATGAACGCTGAGTACGACAGACTGGCTGAGATGTACGGTCTCGAGGTCGAGAAGGTTCGCCAGTTCGTACCGGAGGACTCCATCAAGTCCGACCTGACCATGTCCAAGACGATGGAAATGCTCAAGGAAAACGCTGTTGTCGTCGCAAAGGCTGCTGAGTAAACAACCCTCCGACGATACATACCCCCAATGGGGAAGGAGGAGTATTTTTATGAGTTTGGTACCTTATGTTGTAGAGCAGACCAATCGTGGAGAGCGTTCGTATGATATTTTCTCCCGCCTGCTCAACGACCGCATTGTCATGCTGTCCGAAGACGTCAACGACACCACCGCGTCGCTGATCGTTGCACAGTTCCTCTATCTGGAGGCGCAGGACCCTGACAAGGACATTCAGTTTTACATCAATTCGCCCGGCGGTTCGATTACGTCCGGCATGATGATTTATGACACCATGCAGTACATCAAATGTGATGTATCGACCATCTGTGTCGGCATGGCGGCATCGATGGGCGCATTCCTGCTGTCCTCCGGTGCAAAGGGCAAGCGTTTTGCGCTGCCGAACAGTGAGATCATGATCCATCAGCCGCTGATCGGCGGCAATGGCCTGTCCGGTCAGACGACCGACGTCAAGATTCACACCGATCATCTGGTGCGCACCAGAGACCGCCTCAATGAGATTTTGGCGAAGAATACCGGCAGACCGATTGAGGAAATCGCACGCGATACCGAGCGCGACAACTTCATGTATGCCGACCAGGCGAAGGAATACGGTTTGATCGATCAGGTCATGGTTCACAGATAATTGTTACCCGATCACCGGAACGGCTGGCGTACAGCCGTTCCGGTGATTTCGCCATGTGATCCTGTCTTCGGGTGCGCGCTGCGGACGCGATGGCGGGCTATTTACTATTGGGGCGCATTGGTGCGTGATCCGGTACGCCCCGGGAATTCGAGGTGTATTATGGCACGAAACGACGATAAGCGTGAGATTCGCTGCTCGTTTTGCGGCAAACCGCAGTCGGCTGTACACAAGCTGATTGCCGGCCCGAATGTATATATTTGCGACGAATGCATCAACATTTGTCAGAGCATTCTGGACGAGGAATTTGGCCTTGCCGATGACGAATTTGCCGCTGCGGCAGCAGAGGAGAATGCGCCTTCTCTGGAAAAGCTGCCTACCCCGCGCCAGCTCAAGGAAACGCTCGATCAGTATGTCATCGGGCAGGACCGCGCAAAAATCGCGCTGAGCGTCGCGGTGTATAATCACTATAAGCGTATTTTCAACAAGGATATGGATGATGGTGTGGAGCTGCAAAAGAGCAACATCCTGCTGGTCGGCCCGTCCGGCTCGGGCAAGACGCTGCTTGCGCAGACACTCGCAAAGACGCTGGAGGTTCCGTTTGCCATTGCGGATGCGACGACGCTGACCGAAGCCGGTTATGTCGGCGAGGACGTCGAGAACATCCTGTTGCGCCTGATTCAGGCGGCAGATTTCGATGTCGAGCGCGCTCAGCGCGGCATTATCTATGTCGATGAGATCGACAAGATCGCGCGCAAGAGTGAAAATCCGTCCATTACGCGCGACGTCAGCGGCGAAGGCGTACAGCAGGCGCTGTTGAAGATGCTGGAGGGTACGATTTCCAATGTTCCGCCGCAGGGCGGACGGAAGCATCCGCATCAGGAGTTCATTCAGATCGATACGACCAACATCCTGTTCATCTGCGGCGGCGCATTCAATGGTCTGGAAAAGATCGTAGAAGCGCGCACTGGCACGAGCAGTATGGGCTTCGGCGCACAGATCAAGTCCAAGGAAGAAAAGGATGTCGGCACGGTGCTGCACGATCTCGAGCCTCATGACCTGATGAAGTTCGGCCTGATTCCGGAAATCATCGGTCGCCTGCCGGCACTGGTTACGCTGGATTCGCTCGACCGAGAGGCGCTCATCCGCATTCTCAAGGAGCCGAAAAATGCGCTGGTCAAGCAGTATCAGAAGCTGCTCGCCATGGATGGCGTTGAGCTGATCTTTGACGACGACGCGCTGGAGCGCGTTGCGGATATTGCGCTGGAACGCAAGACGGGTGCGCGCGGCCTGCGCGGTGTCATCGAGGATGTCATGACGGAAATCATGTTTGAAATCCCGTCCGACGATACGATTGCATCCGTCCGTATTACAAAGGAAGTCATTGACAAAACCGGCAAGCCGGTTGTCACTCAGAAGGCTCCGAAATCTGCATAACAGGAGGAACGGAACATGGACGTATTGAATCCTTATATTATCCGTGCCCTCTATGTCCGTCCGGGCGAACAGCCGAAGGAGGAATTCCTCAACGGCACGGAGGCGCAGATGGAGGATCTTGTCGACGGAAGAATTGCATCAATCGGTGTTGATGAAGGTATTTGTGTCATTCACAATGCTTTTTCCGACCGACTGAACATGCAGGAAAACCGTTCGATTTACAATGAAACCTTTTATGGCCCGATCCTCGTTGTCGGCTTTGACGAGTTTGGAAACATCATCTCGTTGAGCGATGACAATTTCAATTATTACGAAAACCTGCTCAAGCTCTGAGGATGTAGCGGCCTGCGCCTGCGGACAGCAACTGTGTCTGCGGGCGCTTTTTTTGCGGATTTTCATACTGTATTTGTATAAATTGCACAGGACTCGTCTTTTTCACGGTGAAGCGGTGCAAAGTGAAGTCAGATTTCGGTAGTTTATCCACATTTCTAACCGGAAATGGGCTTGAAATGACGTATCAAATACTATATAATTTTAGGAAGTATGAAATAACATCACGCCGTTTGTGCAAGTCCGGTGCGCGCTCGCGTCATTGGGATGGAAAAAACGGCGTGCAGCGCCTGACGCTCATCGGCTGCATGTGCTGCCGAAAGGAGGTACCCACACATATGGCTCAAATCAAAGAAATAGAGACTGGATTGGAGCTGGAATATGAAACGCTTCCGGTTCTGCCGCTGCGCGGGCTGGTCGCATTTCCTGACATGCTGATACATTTTGATGTCGGCCGACTGATTTCCATGAAGGCACTGGAACAGTCCATGAAGGACAACCAGCGGCTTTTTTTGACGGCACAGCGCGACATCCGCACAGATTCGCCGGAAGAGGACGATCTGTATACCGTTGGTACAGTCTGCACGATCAAGCAGATTTTAAAGCTGCCGGGTGATAACATTCGTGTGCTCGTCGAAGGCACGCACCGTGCGGCTGTAGAAGCGTTTTCCATGCAGGATGACTGCCTGTTTGCACGGGTGTTCCGGCTGGAAACTGACCCGGGACGCACGTCCCAGCGCCGCAAGCAGGCGCTGGTGCGCACCTTGCAGGAACGCTTCGAGGATTATGCAACGCTGTCGTCGCACCTGTCGCGCGATGTTGTGCTGACTGTGCTGGACGGCGGTGAACCGGGCTATCTGGCAGACTATGTCGCACAGAATACGCCGCTTGGTTTTGAGATCAAGCAGAGATTGCTCGAGGAACTGCGCGATGTGCGCCGTCTGGAGCAGGTCATCCGCATTATCGGAAATGAAATAGAAATCCTGCGCATTGAGTCCGATCTTCAGGAGAAGCTCAAAGAACAGGTAGACAAAAACCAGAGGGAATATTATCTGCGCGAGCAGATGAAGGTGATCCAGAACGAGCTGGGAGAGCAGGACTTTGGCAATGAGGTAGAGGAATACCGTGAAAAGATTCGCGCGCTGAAGCTGCCGCAGGAGTCAGAGGAAAAGCTGCTCAAGGAAGCGGGACGGTTGGAGAAGATGCAGCCGTTGTCTGCGGAAAGCGGTGTCATTCGCACCTATCTCGATACCTGCCTGGAGCTGCCGTGGAATACTACCACGAAGGAAAACATCAACCTCGCCGAAGCGCGCCGCATTCTCGACCGCGACCATTACGGTTTGGATAAGGTCAAGGATCGTATTCTGGAATTTCTTGCGGTCAAGTCGCTTGCACCGCAGCTCAAGGGACAGGTTCTGTGCCTGGTTGGCCCTCCGGGCGTCGGTAAGACGTCAATCGTGCGTTCGGTTGCGGAGGCAATGGGACGCAAATATGCGCGCATGTCACTCGGCGGCGTGCGCGATGAGGCGGATATCCGCGGCCATCGCAAAACGTATATCGGTGCAATGCCGGGACGCATTATGACTGCGCTGACGCAGGCGGGCAGCAAAAACTGCTTGCTGCTGATGGATGAAATTGACAAGATGGGTGCGGACTCGCGCGGAGATCCGGCAGCGGCACTGCTGGAAGTGCTCGATATCGAGCAGAACAGCACGTTCCGTGACCACTTTATTGAGTTGCCGTTCGATCTGTCGGATGTGCTGTTCATCACAACTGCGAATACATTGGACACCATTCCGCGCCCGCTGCTCGACCGCATGGAGGTCATCGAGATTTCCAGCTACACGGAACAGGAAAAGGCGGAAATTGCCATGCGACACCTCCTGCCCAAGCAGTTGGAAAAGCACGGCCTGAAAAAGTCCAATCTCAGCCTGTCGCGTGAGACTATGGTATATCTGATTGGCGCCTATACGCGCGAAGCCGGTGTGCGCCGCCTGGAGCAGCAGATTGCACAGGTTTGCCGCAAGGCGGCAAAGATCATTGCCGACGATCAGCAGGCGAAGGGGACAACCGAAGCGCGCAAGCGCGTCACCGTGACGCGCTCCAACATGGAGAAATTTCTCGGCACACCGCGCTATAAGCAGGACAACGTCAGCAAAAAGGACGAAGTCGGTGTGGTCAATGGCCTTGCATGGACATCGGTCGGCGGTGAAATGCTTCAGGTTGAAGTCAATGTCATTCCGGGCACCGGAAAGCTGGAGATTACCGGCAATCTCGGAAAGGTCATGGAGGAATCCGCAAAGGCAGCGGTCACCTGTGTCCGCTCCTCGGCAAAGGATCTCGGTGTTGACCCGATGTTCTACAAAGACAGCGACATTCACATTCATTTCCCTGAAGCTGCCATTCCGAAGGATGGCCCGTCTGCGGGCGTGACGATGACAACCGCGATTGCCTCCGCTGTCACGGGCATTCCAGTACGCCATGATGTGGCGATGACCGGTGAGGTGACGCTGCGCGGTCGTGTCATGCCGATCGGCGGACTGAAGGAAAAGACCATGGCAGCTTATCGCGCTGGCATCAAAACCGTCATTGTTCCAGCTGAAAATGAACCGGATTTACAGGATATCGACCCAATTGTCCGTGAAAATGTGGAATTTGTCACGGCAGAAACGATGAAGACCGTGCTTGATACCGCACTGCGCCGCCCGGCACAGGAGACTGTGCGTGCGGCAGAGCCGCACACGACCCTGCCGGTCGTTCCGGCTGCTGTTCCGGCACGGATCACCAGACAAGGAGATATATGCTGAATTTACACAAGGCGGAATTTGTCCGCTCCGCGGTAAAAACGGCGGATTTCCCACAGGATCCGCTGCCGCAGATTGTATTTGCGGGAAAATCCAATGTCGGCAAATCATCTACGATCAACCGTCTGCTCAACCGCAAAAATTTTGCCCGTGTCGGTAACGAGCCGGGCAAAACCATTCACATCAATTTTTTCCGCATCGATGAAAAGGTATATTTTGTCGATCTGCCGGGTTATGGCTATGCAAAGGTATCCAAAAAGGAGCGCGACCGCTGGGGCCGGCTGATGGATGAATATTTTGCAAGTGAGGATACGATGACACTGGGGTTCCAGATTGTCGATATCCGGCATAAGCCAACGGCAGATGACGTGACGATGGCAAACTGGTTTTTACAGACCGGCATGCCATTTGCCATCATCGCAAATAAACATGATAAGATCAAAAAGAGCCAGCTCGAGGGCAGTCTGCAAACCATTCGCGAGACACTGCATCTGCCGGAGGAGATTCCGGTGATCCCATTTTCCGCGGAAAAGGGCACTGGACGCGATGAAGTCCTCGCATTGATTCTTGACCATATCAGCAACGAATAAACACATCTATCCTGGGGCGTATTTGAAAAGTCGAAAATTTTGACTATTTCTACAAATACGGACTGCTTTTTCGTTAAAAACACTTGAAATCTGAAGGGATTCCAGCGTGCTTTTGCCTTGAACCAGTCCCGCCTTTGCGAAATATTCGTCATTTTCTTGGTTTTCAGATAGCGCCTGGCAAGACAGATATAGAAAAGGATGAGGTAAGAACATGAACAAAAAGAAACCATTTGTCACGAAGGAACAGGCCGAAAAGATTGTAAAGCAGTATCCCACGCCGATTCATCTGTACGATGAAAAAGGCATCCGGGAAAACGCGCGCAGATTGTATCAGGCGTTTTCGTGGAATAAGGGCTTTAAGGAATACTTTGCAGTCAAGGCTACGCCGACCCCGCGGATTCTTCAGATTTTGAAGGAAGAGGGCTGCGGCACTGACTGCTCCTCGTATACCGAGCTGATGATGAGCGAGGCATGCGGTTTCTCCGGCAAGGAAATCATGTTCTCCTCCAACGATACGCCGGCGGAAGATTTCATTCTGGCGGATCGGCTGGGCGCGACCATCAATCTGGACGATATCACCCATATCCCGTTTTTGGAAAATGCGATTGGTCATATCCCGGAGCGCATCTGCTGCCGTTACAATCCGGGCGGCGTCTTCCAGCTGGGCGGCTCGGAAGAAGGCTTCCAGGTCATGGACAATCCGGGTGATGCCAAGTATGGCATGACGCGCGAGCAGATGACGGAGGCATATAAGACACTGAAGGCAAAGGGTGCAAAGGAATTTGGCATTCATGCATTCCTTGCATCCAACACCATTTCCAACGAGTACTATCCGGCGCTCGCACGCATTCTGTTCCAGATGGCGGTTGAGCTGAAGGAAGAGACCGGTGCGCATATCACGTTTATCAATCTGTCCGGTGGCATCGGTATCCCGTACCGCCCGGAACAGCCGGTCAATGATATTGCCATTATCGGTGAGGGCGTGCGCAAGGCATATGAGGAAATCCTGGTTCCGGCAGGCATGGACGATGTTGCCCTGTATACCGAGCTGGGACGCTATATGCTTGGCCCGTATGGCTGCCTGCTCACCCGTGCCATTCATGAGAAGAATACCTATAAGAATTATATCGGTGTCGATGCGTGTGCAGCGAACCTGATGCGTCCGGCAATTTACGGCGCGTATCATCATATCACCGTGCTCGGCAAGGAAGACGCGCCGTGCGACCACAAGTACGATGTCACGGGTTCCCTGTGTGAGAACTGTGATAAGTTTGCGGTTGACCGCATGCTGCCGAAGATCGATATGGGAGACCTTCTGGTAATTCACGATTCGGGTGCGCATGGCTTCTCCATGGGCTATAATTATAACGGCAAGCTGCGCTCCGCAGAGGTACTGCTGAAGGAGGACGGTTCGACTGAGTTGATCCGCCGTGCAGAAACACCGGCAGACTACTTTGCAACGCTGGATATTACCGGCTTGTTCAATAAGTAAAATACGATGTAT
The DNA here is from genome assembly GCF_051246315.1 of Butyricicoccus porcorum. Classification (NCBI taxonomy): domain Bacteria; kingdom Bacillati; phylum Bacillota; class Clostridia; order Eubacteriales; family Butyricicoccaceae; genus Butyricicoccus; species Butyricicoccus porcorum. The sequence goes on along the minus strand of NZ_CP178353.1, from coordinate 2,603,819 downwards.
GTCAGAAAAGCGCTGGTTGTTTGAATCAGCGCTTTTCGTCGGATAAAATGTGGCGCAGCCGTCCATGCTGTACAGCAGGAGAGGGGGCGCGAAACGCATATGATCCGGTATCGTATCATCCTGCTGGCCACTGCCGCAGTACTGGCAGCCATGCTGTTGCTGGCTGTCCGGTGAGTTTGCCGTTTTCTTTTACGGCGATATACAGTTTATCTTTTCTTTCGACAGCATTTGTGCTACAATGAATAGTAAATATAAGGAAGGGGAAGCGCATCCATGAGACATATCAATGACCTCAGCGACCTGACGATGGAGGAATTCCGCGAATTATATAAACTGACCAGCAACATTATTGATCGTCCGGAGGGCTATACAGAGGCCTGCCGCGGCAAGGTTCTGGGAAGTCTGTTTTATGAACCCAGCACCCGTACCAATCTTTCGTTTTCCACAGCAATGATGCGCCTGGGCGGCAGTGTAGTCGGTTTTTCCAATCCGAACTCCTCTTCTACGGCGAAGGGTGAAACGCTGAAGGATACCATCACGATGGTCTCCAATTATGCCGACATTATTGTGATGCGCAATCCCAATGAGGGCGCTGCCAAGGCGGCATCGCTGTTCTCTGAGGTACCGGTCATCAATGCGGGTGACGGCGGACATCTGCACCCGACCCAGACGTTGACCGATATGACGACCATTCTGCGCCTGCGCGGCTCAGCGGATAACATGAAAATCGGCATCTGCGGCGATCTGAAATATGGCCGTACAGTACATTCCCTGATTCATTTTCTTGCCAATTATGAAAACGTACAGTTTTATCTGATTGCGCCGCGTGAGCTGGCCATTCCGGAATACCTGCGCCAGTTTATGAATGAGCACAAGATGAAGTTCTATGAGGTTTCCGGTCTTGAGCCGGTTATCCCGATGCTGGATGTTCTGTATATGACCCGCATTCAGCGCGAGCGTTTTGCGGATATCGATGTATATGAGAGCCTGCGCGGCATCTACTGCCTGACTGCGGCGAAGCTGCGTGATGCAAAGAAGGATCTGCTCATTATGCATCCGCTGCCGCGTGTCGATGAAATTGCGCAGGATGTCGACGACGATCCGCGCGCGGTTTATTTCGATCAGGCGCGCTTTGGCATGTATGCGCGCATGGCACTGCTGTTGACGCTGTCCAAGCAGCCGCGCATCCATATGCCAAAAAACATTCCCGGCAGACCGAATCTGCGTTGCACCAACCCGAAGTGCATCACGCGCAAGGAGACCTATCTGCCGATGGAAACCCACCGCACACGCGAGGGCGAGCGCTGTATCTACTGCGACCAACTGGTTGAATACAGAAGAATGCGCAAATTTAACATGGATTACGAATATTGAACCAAAAGAACAGGCGCCGCAGGTTTTTTCCTGCGGCGTTTTTTGCTTCTGAGACGAAAAAAACGCCCGCCCGGATGTTAACCCGGGCGGGCGTTGCTGTGTCAGACAGAAGTCTTACTTGTTCTTGTTCTGAATGTACTCGTCCATTGCGGCAGCAGCCTTCTTGCCTGCGCCCATGGCGAGGATAACGGTAGCAGCACCGGTGACGGTGTCGCCGCCTGCAAATACGCCTTCCTTGGAGGTTGCACCGACTTCGTCGGCAACAATGCAGCCCTTGCGGTTGGTGTCCAGACCCGGGGTCGTGGTGCGGATCAGCGGGTTCGGGGAAGTGCCGATGGCGACAATGACAGCATCGACATCGAGAATAAACTCACTGCCTTCAATCGGAACCGGACGGCGGCGGCCGGATGCATCCGGCTCACCCAACTCCATGTTCTGGCAGCGGACGCCCTTGACATGGAAATCATCATCGCCGAGGACTTCCAGCGGAGCCGCCAGCAGCTTGAAGATGATGCCCTCTTCCTTGGCATGATGGACTTCTTCCGCACGTGCCGGAAGCTCTGCTTCACTGCGGCGGTATACGATGTAAACGTCCTCCGCGCCCATGCGCTTTGCACAGCGCGCAGCATCCATTGCGACGTTGCCGCCGCCGAAGACTGCGACCTTCTTTGCGTGGTAAATCGGGGTCGGGGACTCTTCCTTATATGCCTTCATCAGGTTGACACGGGTCAGGTACTCGTTGGCGGAGTAAACGCCGTTATAGCCCTCGCCCGGTACGCGCATGAAGTTCGGCAGTCCTGCACCGGAGCCGACAAAGATTGCCTCGAAGCCGTCAGCAAACAGGTCGTCAATGGTCTCAGTACGGCCGACAACAAAGTTCAGGACGAACTTGACGCCCTTTGCCTTCAGCGTATCGATTTCCTTCTGTACGATTGCCTTCGGCAGACGGAATTCCGGAATGCCGTACATCAGGACGCCGCCTGCGGTGTGCAGAACCTCGAAGACGGTGACATCATAACCCTTTGCAGCCAGGTCACCTGCGCAGGTCAGGCCAGCCGGACCGGCACCGACAACTGCGACCTTGTGGCCGTTGGGAGCCGGGACTTCAACTGCATCGTCAGTCGGATGTGCCATGGCATAATCGGCAGCGAAGCGCTCCAGACGGCCGATGGCAACCGGCTCGCCCTTGATGCCGCGGACACACTTGCTCTCACACTGGCTCTCCTGCGGGCAGACACGACCACAGACAGCAGGCAGAGAGCTGGTTTCCTTGATCTTTGCATTGGCTTCGAGGAACTTGCCTTCTGCGATCAGGGAGATAAAATCCGGAATCTGTACGTTGACCGGGCAGCCGGATACGCACGGACGGTTCTTGCAGTTCAGGCAGCGCTGTGCTTCGTCCACTGCGGTTGTTTCGTCATAGCCGAGGGAAACTTCCAAAAAGTTCTTATTTCTTACGTTAGGATCCTGTTCCGGGATCGGATTCTTTACGGGAGACATGTTTGCCATCTTACTTTACCTCCATCTTGAGCAGATTGCAGTGCTCTCTGTGCGCTTCAATTGCGGACTGCTCCTGCGGCTTATAAATGCGGGAACGACGCATTGCTTCGTCGAAGTCAACCAGATGACCATCAAAGTCCGGGCCGTCGACGCAGGCGAACTTGGTTTCACCGTCAACCGTCAGGCGGCAGCCGCCGCACATGCCGGTGCCGTCAACCATGATCGAGTTCATGGAAACAATGGTCTTGATGCCGTACGGCTTGGTGGTCAGAGATACGAACTTCATCATAATCATCGGACCGATCGCAATAACTGCGTCATACTTCTTGCCGCTTTCGATCTGCTGCTTCAGAATGTCGGTGACCAGTGCCTTGTTGCCGTTGGAGCCGTCATCGGTGCAGATGTACAGGTTGGTGGATGCCGCGCGCATCTCATCCTCAAGGATGATGATGTCCTTGTTGCGGAAGCCTGCAATCAGGTCTACCTCAGCACCCATTTCGTGCAGCTTCTTTGCCTGCGGGTACGCAATGGCGCAGCCCAGACCGCCGCCGACAACTGCAACATGCTTCAGGCCTTCCAGTTCGGAAGCACGGCCAAGCGGGCCGACGAAGTCATGCAGGCAGTCGCCCTCCTCCAGCAGACCCAGCTGCATGGTGGTAGCACCGATTTCCTGGAAAATAATCGTGATAGAGCCCTTCTCGCGGTCATATTCTGCGATGGTCAGCGGGATGCGCTCGCCTTCCTCATCGACACGAAGAATGATAAACTGACCCGGCTCTGCCTTCTTGGCAACATACGGAGCGTCGATTTCCATCAGAACGACGTTCTCACTGAGCCGGCGCTTTTTCAAAATTTGATACATAGCATATCCTCCTCATTATCAGATAAAACAAATCTAAGCAAATCGCTATAAAACAACTATACCTTCCTATGATAGCGTATTTGTCCCCATTTCACAATAGATTTTGTGCAATTATTTTGCAAAAATTGCGAAAATTCACCGCACATACAACGGGCGCAGACAGGGACAGGAACGGATTTTACAGTTATAGGCGCGGTATTTTGGTTCTAGCAGGCGCGGATGAGCCATAGGCTGAAACAAACAGAACGGACAGGGGGTGATGTACATGCTGGAAAAGCGGCTGGAACAGGCGGCGGGCTGCCTGCCGCCGCAGCTGCGCACCGCGCTGAGAAATCTGTCGGCTGTGGAACAGGCACGGTGTGAAGAGATTCGCCTGCGCGCCGGACAACTGCCTGCCGTGACCATCGGCGGGCAAGAGCACCTGCTGGGCAGCCAGAGGCTGGCACAGGGAGAGCTGGAGGAAACGCTGCGCCGCGCGACAGCGTATTCCGTCCATACGTTTGCGGACAGCCTGCGGCAGGGGTTTGTCACGGTACAGGGCGGGCACCGCATCGGCGTATGCGGACAGACTGCTGTGCAGGAGGGAAAGCTCCTGTCCTATCGACACATATCCTCACTGAATATCCGTGTGGCGCGGCAGGTGCCAGGGGCGGCGGATGCCGCGCTTCTGGGCCAGATATGGGAGGGGGGACAGGTACACAGTGCACTGTTTCTTGCCCCACCGGGCAGGGGAAAGACGACGTTGCTCCGTGATCTGGCGCGTCAGCTGTCCGACAGCGGCATACGCACGGCACTGGCGGATGAGCGCGCTGAGCTCGCGGCACTGTATGAAGGGGTGCCGCAGTTTGACATCGGGACACATACCGATGTGATCGATGGCTGCCCGAAGGCAGAAGCTGCGATGATTCTTATCAAAACCATGTCTCCGCAGCTGCTGGTGCTGGATGAAATTACATCGGAGCGCGATGTACGGGCAGCGGAATGTGCATCGCATTGCGGTACAGCCGTGCTCGCCTCCGCGCACGCATGGGATATGGACGACTTTCGTCTGCGCCCGCTGTACCGCCGCTTGTTGGACACACAGATTTTTACGCGCATTTTTTGCATTGGGAACGACAGGAAGATCATCCCCATAGTATAAGGAGGAGAACAGGAATGCTGAAAATCATGGGAATTGTACTGATTATCGGTTCGTTTACCGGCATCGGCATCTCACAGCGGCGGCAGTTCCGCTGTCATGTCACGGTGCTGGGCGATATGCTTTCCGTATTGGATACGATATCCAACGAGCTGTCGTTTCACCTGACGAGCATCCCGGATATTGTAAAACAGCTGGCAGCGGACAACAGGCCAGCTGTATCACAGATTTTTACTGCGATGCGCGACAGCATTGCGAAGGATGACAATCTTTCGCTCACATTCAAATGGATGAAAGCGTTTAAGGATTGCGGGCGCGATGCAGGGCTGAGCGAAGATGATATCACAATTCTGTGCGATCTATCTGATTTCATCGGAAAATATGACGCACAGGCACAGCAGAAGAGCATTGATTATGCCAAAGTCCGCCTGTCGCGCCAGCTGGAAATCGCCTCTGACGAGCTGAAGAGCAAAGGCACGGTATATCGCACCTGCTGTGTCGCAGCAGGTATCCTGCTCGTGCTTGTCCTGCTTTGAATGTAGTATGGAAGTTGACCTGATTTTTAAAATTGCGGCGGTCGGCATTCTTGTCGCCGTGCTGAACCAGCTGCTTGTCCGCTCCGGGCGGGAAGAACAGGCTATGATGACGACGCTTGCAGGTCTGATTGTCGTAATGATGTTGATTGTACAGAAAATCAGCGAGCTGTTTGCGCTGATTCAGAATGTATTTGGGTTTTAAGCATGGAACTGATTGTCAAGCTCGCGGCAGCAGCGCTGTGCGGTGCATTGTTTGCCGCATTTCTGCGCCCGCTTTCACCGGTTTTTGGTATGCTGACGGCATTGGCGTGCGGCTGTATTCTGCTTCTGGCTGTGCTCGATCCAGTCGGGCAGATTTTTCAGGCGCTGTCGGCCTTCCTGACTGCTGCGGGAATTTCGGGAGAAATTTATCTTCCGGTCATCAAGGCGGTCGGGATTGCTGTTATCGTGCATATTACGGCACAGGTCTGCCGCGATGCGGGGGAAGGCGCACTGGGGAGCAAGCTGGAGCTCGCCGGGACAATTGCGGCCATCGCCGTATGTATCCCGCTGATGCGACAAGTGTTTGCCCTGCTGGAGTCCATGCTGCTGTAAAAGATACCGGAGGAAAAATGATGAAGCGTGTGGCAGCTGTTGTGCTGTGTATCCTGCTGCTGTGGGTGCCCGCCCGTGCGGCAGATACGCTTTCTGACCAGAAAAGCGCGGGACAGGCGTCCATGCGCAGTGCACTGGATGGAGAAGCACAGTCTCTGTTGTCGGGCCTGGATGGGGAAGGCGATCTTGCACAGAGCGTATATACCTTATTGCAGCGCACCAAACAGGAGCAGCAGAGTGCGGTCAGGCGTGCGGCGGCAACCCTGGTTCGCGTTGCAGTTATCCTGATCTTGTGCGGTTGTGCGGGCAGTTTTGCAAAAACCTCTCAATTGTCGCCGTTGATTCTCAGCCTGGCGGGTGCACTTGGGGTCACGGCGGTTGTATACCGCGATCTGTCCGGACTGATGGGGCTGTGCAGCCAGACAGCAGAGGAAATACAGGTGTTTTCCAAATCCATGCTGCCGGTTATGATGACCGCGGTATCGCTGTCCGGCTCACCGGCTTTGGCAGCGCTCGCATACAGCGGTACGATGTTCGCTCTTGACCTGTGTATTTCTCTGATTACAGGGATTTTCATTCCCGCTGTATCGGCATATGTGGCGATGATTACTGTAAACGCGGCAATCAGCAACAACATGCTGTCGCGGCTGGCGGCATTTCTCAAATGGTTGACCGTGGGCACGCTCAAGCTGCTGCTCACGCTGTTTTTTACCTATATCACAATTTCTGGTACAGCAAGTCATGGAATGGACACAAACACGGTCAAGGCGGCGAAGTTCGCGTTGTCCGGTGCTGTCCCGGTGGTTGGAAATATTCTGTCCGGGGCGACAGACGCGGTGCTCTCCGGTGCCGTCGTACTCAAAAATTCGCTCGGCATTTTTGGCATGCTGTGTGTCGCGGCAATCTGTCTGGTGCCGTTCCTGCGGCTCGGCATCAGCTATCTGGTATTCCGCACGGGGACGGCATTGCTTTCGCCGATCTGCCCGCCGCAGCTGGCGGGACTGCTCGACGGTATCACCGGCAGTATCGGGCTGATTCTGGGTATGCTGGGCAGCTGTTCGGCAATCCTGTTCTTTGAGCTGGTGTATTCGGTGGTGATGGTGACATGATTGTGCTCCTGCGGCAGGTAATCCTGAGCGTGACAGCTGCATCGCTGTTCGGTGCGGTCGCACTGGCGCTTGTGCCGGATGGTGCGCTGAAGGAAGCCATCCGGCTGGGGGTTGGTATCGTGTTGATTCTCTCTCTGGTCATTCCGCTGCGCGGTGCGCTGCCGTCCGGACTGTCTGACCTGCTGCCCAAAGCGGCAGAGGTACAGCAGGACGAGGCGGGTGATGTGTACCGCGCGGCGATACAGGAACAGGTGGAGGCGCAGACGGCGGAATATGTCGTACAGCAGGCGGCAGAAGACGGAATCTCCTGTACGGCACAGGCGACGGCAACTGTTGCGGAGGATGGAACCGTTTCGATCACTGCCGTGTCCATCCAGCCAGAGGACAGCGTCTCCGAAAGCAGGCTGGATGCGCTGCGAAACCGGCTTTCGACAGAACTCGGCGTGCCGAAGGACGCAATTTTGGCAGAGTGAGAGGGCGGTTACATGAAAAGCTGGCAAACAGGACTGATTCGCCTTTGGGAGAAATATAAATATTTTATCGCAGTGATTTTGATCGGTGTGGTGCTTCTGGCCTCGTCCGGTCTGCCTGAAAAAGAGTCGGAGCAAACTGAGACCGGAAGTGAATCTGTACAGGAATTTGACCTCGCTGCATTTCAGCAGGCCATCGCGGAGAGCCTGTCCAAAATTGACGGTGCGGGGCGCGTCGAGGTTTTGCTCTCCCTGGAATCAGGGGAGGAGTCGGTGTATGCTTCGGATGTAAACAAATCCAGCCAGACCTCATCGGACGGCAGCAGTACAAGCGAGAGCTATCAAAGTGCGATGTCCATCCTCTCCGATGGTAGCTATGGCGAATCCCCGGTGCTGATTAAGAGCAATTATCCGACCTTTCGCGGTGCAGTTGTGCTGTGCGATGGCGCGGACAGCAGCGCGGTGCGGCTGGAGATCACACAGGCGGTTTCGGCACTGTGCGGCATATCGAGTGATCGTATTTCCATTTCAAAAATGAGCCAATAGGAGGAACGCATATGGGAACCATTCGGAAACGCGGTGCCGTGTACGGCGTCATCGGTCTGATGTTGTGCGTGGCAGTCTATCTCAACTGGAGTTATTTTCAGTCGCCGGAGGAGCTGACGATTGCCAATCAGGCGATGGAGGAGGACAGCGAGGCAACCGGCTCGGTCTACGGCGAGGTGACTGCTGTGGATAAGGAAACAACGGATGCCGCCGGTTCGGGAGAAACGGACAGCGGGGATCAGGCAGCGAGTGGAACCGCGAATGACTATTTCGCACAAGCACGCCTGTCCAGACAGACTGCGCGCGACGAAGCACTGTCCATGCTGAAGGAAACGGTTGCGAGTGAGACTGCGACAGAGGACGCCAAGAAAGAGGCAAGCGCCAAAATTACCGATATTGCGGGCGATATGGTAAAGGAAGAGCGTTTGGAGAGCCAGATCAAGGCAAAGGGCTATGAAGATGCGGTCGTTTATATCTCAGAGGACACGATTAGTGTAGTTGTCGCACCACCGAAAAAGGGCCTGACCTCTGCCGACGCTGCCACAATTTCTGATTTGATCGTGTCAGAAACCGGTGCTGATCCGTCCATGATCCGCCTCAGTGAAGCGAAATAACGCGCTTTTTTGATTTTGTTATTTCCAAATGCCGCGCGGTATGATATAATCACTTCGTAAGGAGTGTGATACCTATGGCAGACAGCAAGGATTATTGGACTTCCGAAAGCGATCAGGGAAGCGTCCGTATTTCTGAAGACGTTATTGCATCTATCGCCGCAATCGCTGCATCCGAAACGGAGGGCGTTGGAAACCTGTATTCCGGCATCGGCACCAATGTCGCGGAGTTTTTGGGCAAAAAAAGCCTGGCAAGGGGCGTCAGGGTCGAGTTCCACGGCGATCTGGTCGAAGTGGAGGTCAGCCTGCTCGCGCAATATGGCTTCAACATCTGTGAGGTTTGCAAGAATGTGCAGAGCGCAGTCCGTTCGTCCATTCAGTCGATGACTGGTATGCGCACGTCGGCGGTCAATGTCAACGTCGGCGGTGTTTCGTTTGAAACATCTCTGGCCGTTCCGGCAACCGATCCTGTCCAGTGATTGCAAAAACAATGTAAAATAAACCCTGACCGCCGCGTCAAGGGTTTATTTTTTTGCCCTCGCTTTGCGCGCAGGGCTTTTTTTGCTGTGCTTGTAAGTCTGTCGCCGCGAAGAGGGTGAAAAAACCGGCGGTATGTGATACAATAGAGCCAAAACGACAATTTTGGACAAGGAAACCCGTTATGAAACGATTAGTTACAGGAATTTTAGCCCATGTCGACGCAGGAAAAACCACGCTGTCCGAAGGCATGCTTTATGTCAGCGGTAATCTGAAGAAGCTGGGGCGCGTTGACCACAGGGATGCGTTTTTGGATACCTACCGTCTGGAACGCGAACGCGGCATTACGATTTTCTCCAAACAGGCGATTTTATCGCTGGAAGAGACGGAGTTTATGCTGGTGGATACGCCGGGACATGTAGACTTTTCCGCAGAAATGGAACGTACACTGCAAATTCTGGATTATGCCATTCTGGTCATCAGCGGCAGCGACGGCGTGCAGGGCCACACGGAAACACTGTGGAAGCTGCTGGAACAGTACCATATCCCGACGTTTCTTTTTATCAATAAGATGGATTTGGACAGTGCGGAGCATGACACGGTGCTGGAGCAGCTCAGGCATCGTCTGAGCGATGGCTGTGTGGATTTTTCCGCTGAGGAAGATGAACGGAATGATGCCGCTGCCATGTGTTCGGAAGTGCTGATGGAGCAGTATCTGGAGAACGGGACGCTGTCCTACGAGGAATTGCAGCACGCCATTGTCCATCGGGAGCTGTTTCCGTGCTTTTTTGGCTCGGCACTCCGGCTGGACGGCGTAGAAGATTTCCTGCGCGGTATGCAGGCGTACACCGTCACCCCGCAGTATCCTGCGACATTCGGCGCGAAGGTATATAAAATTTCCCGCGACCCGCAGGGCAACCGTCTGACCTGGATGAAGATCACCGGCGGAGAGCTGAAGGTAAAAACACTGCTGACCAATGCGGGATTGTCTGCTTCGGGAGATGAGGTTTGGGAGGAAAAGGCGGATCAGCTGCGGCTGTATTCCGGCGAAAAGTACCAGATGGTTGACGTTGTCCCTGCGGGGAGCATCTGCGCGGTCACCGGGCTGACCAGAACCAGACCGGGCGATGCGCTCGGCTTGGAGCCGGAATCGCAAGCGCCTGTCTTGCAGCCTGTGTTGACCTATCAGCTGCTGCTGCCGGACGGCTGTGACGCCTATACCGCGTTGGGCAAAATCCGACAACTGGAAGAGGAAGACCCGCAGCTGCATATCGTCTGGAATGAACACCTTCAGGAGATTCACTTGCAGCTGATGGGAGAAATTCAGCTGGAAATCCTCAAAAACCTGATTGAGGAACGGTTTGATATGGCGGTTTCATTCGGTCCGGGCAATATTGTTTACCGGGAGACGATTGCTGCACCGGTAGAGGGGATCGGGCATTTTGAACCGCTGCGGCATTATGCGGAAACACATCTGCTGCTCGAACCGCTTGCACGGGGAAGTGGGTTGGAATTTGCGACCGCATGCAGCGAGGACACGCTGGATCGCAACTGGCAGCGTCTGATTCTCACACATCTGGAGGAAAAAGAACATCTGGGTGTGCTGACCGGCTCACCCATTACCGATATGCGCATTACGCTGCTCACAGGGCGCGCGCATGCCAAGCATACGGAGGGCGGTGATTTTCGACAGGCAACCTATCGCGCTGTCCGGCAGGGGCTCATGAAAGCGGAATCGATTCTGCTGGAGCCGTGGTATGCATTTCGTCTGGAGCTGCCGCAGGACTGCGTGGGGCGGGCGATGTCGGACATCCCGGCGCGCGGCGGTACATTTGATCCGCCGGAATCCGATGGGGAATACGCTGTACTGACCGGTACCGCACCAGTCTCTACCATGCAGGATTATCCGCGGGAGGTTGCTGCTTATTCCAGAGGGCGCGGCAGGCTGTCCCTTTCCGTTGACGGTTACCGTCCATGCCACAATACAGAAGAAGTTGTGGCGCGCATGCAATATCAGCCAGAGGCCGACCTGGACAACACACCGGATTCTGTGTTCTGCTCGCACGGCGCGGGATACCCGGTCAAATGGCATGAGGTGGAGCAGCACATGCATCTGCCTGCCGTGCTCAAGGCGCCAAAGGCAGAGGAGGCACCGACACAGACCATTACACAGCGCGTGTCGGCGGCCTATAGTAGCCCGGCGGAGCTCGACCGGGAACTGCAAAAGATTTTTGAGCGTACCTATGGCAAAATCCAGAGACGGGGTGCGTTTCGGCCGCGGCAGGCTATGCAGTATGACCATCCGCGGGAGATATTGCGGCAGCTGGAGCCTGCAACCGATTATCTGCTCGTCGATGGTTATAACATTATTTTTTCGTGGGAGGATCTCAAGGCGCTGGCGAAGGATAACATTGACGCGGCGCGTCAGTCGCTGATGGATACGTTGTGCAACTATCAGGCATACCGCCGCTGCGAGGTGATTCTGGTCTTTGATGCCTACCGTGTACCGGGACAAACCGGTATCGTGGACAGCTATCACAACATCCATGTCGTGTATACGAAGGAAGCGGAAACGGCGGATATGTTTATTGAAAAGGTGTCGTATGAGGTCAGTGGGCGAAAAACTGTCCGCGTTGCCACATCGGACGGCATAGAGCAGATCATTATTCTGGCACATGGTGCACAGCGCATTTCTGCGCGTATGTTCCGGGATGAGGTCGAGCAGGTCAACCGGCAGATCGAAGCGTCAATTCACAGACAGAACCAGAGGTAAGCAGGTACCCGGAATATCAGAGACATGGAATACAGTTCATACCTGCATCGGAAAAAAACTGCACAATTTCCCTAAATATGGTGTGGAGTACCACGGAATACGGATTTTTTCAACAAAATTATACGGGATATCCACTGATCTACTTGACGGAGGTACTGGAATAACGTACAATAGCAGATAGAAGTATGTGCATGTTTCACATACTTCTATCTACAAGCGGGTGTTGTAAAATGGCGACAGCCGCAAAAGAGAGGAGTAGAAAACGTGGAAGAAAAGAAATTCCAACCCTACATTCCGGCGGATAAGGTTATGCCTGAATTTACAGTGGTATCTGTAGTTCTCGGCGCGCTTTTGGCCATTCTGTTCGGTGGAGCCAACGCGTATCTGGGTCTGCGCGTTGGCATGACTGTTTCCGCATCCATTCCTGCGGCGGTCATCTCGATGGGTATCATTCGCATGGTACTCAAGCGGGATTCCATTCTGGAAAATAATATGGTTCAGACCATCGGCTCGGCCGGTGAGTCCGTGGCAGCCGGTGCAATCTTCACCCTGCCTGCCCTGTTCATGTGGGCAGATGAGGGCCTGTGTGATGTGCCGAGCCTGCTGGAAATCGGCCTGATTGCCCTGTGCGGCGGCGTTCTCGGCGTACTGTTCATGGTACCGCTGCGCAGCGCGCTGATTGTCAAGGAGCATGGCGTACTGGCATATCCGGAAGGACAGGCGTGCGCGGAGGTTCTGATTGCAGGTGAGGAGGGCGGCTCCAAGGCGTCCACTGTATTTGCAGGCCTCGGCATTGCAGCAGTTTATAAGTTTGTGGCTGACGGCCTGAAGCTGTTCCCGAGTGAGGTTGCCTATGAGATTCCGGCCTACAAGGGTGCCGGAATTGGCATGGATGTTCTGCCTGCACTGGCAGGTGTCGGCTATATCTGCGGCGTCAAGGTATCGTCGTATCTGTTCGCCGGCGGCGTGACCGCGTGGTTTGTTATTATGCCGCTCATCGCGCTGTTTGGCGGCGATGCGGTGCTGTTCCCGGCAGATGTGTCGGTCAATGAACTGCTTGCAACCGGCGGTGTCGATGCGATGTGGAGTAAGTTTGTCCGCTATATCGGTGCGGGCGCAGTGCTTGCGGGCGGTATTATGAGCCTGATCAGCTCGCTGCCGCTGATTGTCCGCACGTTTAAGGATGCCATCGGCGACTATGGCAAGAAGGGCGCAGGCAACAGCACGCTGCGCACCGATCAGGATCTTTCCATGAAAGTTCTGCTTGTCGGTGTCCTCGGCATTGCTGTTGTTCTGTGGCTGGTTCCGACCATTCCGCTCAACCTGTTCAGCGCACTGATTGTTATTATATTCGGTTTCTTCTTTGCAACCGTTTCGTCCCGTATGGTCGGCCTTATCGGTTCGTCCAACAACCCGGTATCCGGTATGGCGATTGCAACGCTGCTGATCTCCACGCTGCTGCTCAAGGCCACAGGCAACGGCGGCACGGACGGCATGATTGCAGCGATCACCATTGGCGGCATCATCTGCGTCATTGCAGTAATTGCGGGTGACACCTCGCAGGATCTGAAGACCGGCTTCCTGGTTGGTTCAACCCCGAAGAAACAGCAGATGGGTGAGTTGATTGGCTGCGTGGTATCGGCGATTGCAATTGGCGGCATTATGTATCTGCTGTCCGCAGCATGGAGCTATGGCTCCAACGAACTGCCGGCACCGCAGGCGATGTTGATGAAGATGGTTGTCGAAGGCGTTATGGGCGGCAACCTGCCGTGGACGCTGGTACTGACCGGTGTTTTCATTGCAATTGTTGTCCGTGTTCTCGGCATTCCGGTACTGCCGTTTGCAATTGGTCTGTATCTGCCGATTTATCTGTCCACTCCGATTATGGCGGGCGGCCTGCTGCGCTGGTATCTGGAGAAGCGCAAGTATGCGTCTGAAAAGGCAAAGAATGATTGCGTACAGTCCGGCGTTCTGTATACCTCCGGTCTGATTGCAGGCGAAGGCCTGGTCGGCATCCTGCTGGCAGTTCTTGCTATCTGGAAGGTTGGCGACAAGTCTGTCGGTAAAATCATCGACCTGTCTGCACGCGGCATTTCTATCGGCCGGATCGGCGGTCTGGTTGTATTCGCTGTCCTGCTGTTCACCATTTATCTGTTTGCCAAAAAGGGCGAAAAATCCTCGAAGAGCGAATAAGATATCCTGACAAAATGAGAGCCGGGCTGCCATGTGACGATGCAGCCCGGCTTCAATCAATAGGAGAAAAAAACATTGGCGAAAAAACAGAAAGAGAATTACCTGGATTATATTCCGGTGCACAATTCACAGAATTCATGGGAGGAAAAAGACGGAAAGGTTACCATTCACATGGTACACCGCGGTTTTTACAGCAAAATCGCACAGACGTTCTTTCATACGCCCCGCGTGAGCCATATTGATCTGGATGCATATGGCAGCTTCCTGTGGAAGCAGATTGACGGGGAGAAAACGGTCGGTCAGCTGGCTGATGCGCTGAAGGCACAGTTCGGAAAAGATGCAGAGCCGCTGTATGACCGGCTGGTAAAATATATGCAGATTTTGCGGAACAATCGGTTTATTTTGTTTCGTGGGAAGGATCGGATGCCGAAATGAGCAAGGGAAGAATTTTGCTGGGAATCCTGCTGTTCGCGGTTGTGACCGCTGTGCTGTATGCCTGGGGACTGAAAAAGTCCATGAGCCAGCAGGAAGACCTGACCCGCATGCTGCTGTCGAAGTGCGGGCGGCGCGTCCTCAACTATCTGAAAAAACATGAAATCATTACGCTGGCGGAAATTGCCCGACAGATTGACGGTGTCAAGGTCGGGCAGTTCTGGTCCCGCAAGCGTTTGACTGTGATGGAGCCTGAAAAATTTGCAGGTCAGGTGGCGGAATTTCTGCTGGACCAGCAGTATATTCAGCCGGAGAAGGGTAAAGGCTACCGTCTGAAAAAATAAATCTGCCGCAAGGCATATTTTCTATAAAAAGGAGCATTTGATATGGCAGTTCTTGAAAATCTGGAGCCGAAACGTGTGTTTGGCTTTTTCGAGCAGATGTGTGCAATTCCGCATGGTTCCGGCAACACAAAGGCAATCAGTGACTGGCTGAAGGCGTTTGCCGATGCGCGTGGTCTGGAAGTGCACCAGGACAGCATGGGCAACGTCATCATTATCAAAGAGGCATCTGCCGGCTATGAAAAGGCAGATCCCGTGATTTTTCAGGGTCATATGGACATGGTGTGCGAAAAGGCACCCGGCTGTACGAAGGATATGCAGACGGAAGGGCTTGACCTCGTGACGGACGGCGATACGGTCTATGCAGAGGGCACGACGCTCGGCGGCGACGATGGCATTGCTGTAGCAATGGCGCTGGCGATTCTGGATGATCCGGAGATACAGCATCCGCGCTTTGAGGCGGTATTTACAGTAGATGAGGAAATTGGCATGCTCGGTGCAGTTGATATCGATGTCAGCGCGCTGAAGGGACGCCGCATGATGAATCTCGATTCCGAGAATGAAGGTGTTTTTACCGTCAGCTGTGCCGGCGGCAATATTTCCCGCTGCATATTGCCGGTGACGCGCACGCCGTTTGACGGCACGGTGCTCCGCCTGACTGTCGGCGGTTTACAGGGTGGACATTCCGGCGTTGAAATCGACAAGGGGCGCGGCAATTCCAACATGTTGATGGGCCGCGTGCTGTATGCAGTCAGCAAGGCGACAGATATGCGCCTGATTTGCGTGAACGGCGGTCTGAAAGACAATGCCATTTCACAGGAGACTGTCGCAGTGATCGTTGCTGCGGATGCAGACTCGGTCAAAACGGCCTGCGCACAGATGGAAGCTGCACTGAAAAATGAGTATCGTTCCACCGACGCCGGTGTTTTCACGGCTGTCGAGCAGACAGAGGCAAATGCACTTCCCATGGATGCGGCGGGCACACAGAATGCGCTGTGCCTGCTGACCTGCGCGCCCAATGGCATTCAGGCGATGAGCCATGAAATCGACGGACTGGTGCAGACATCGCTCAATCTGGGTGTACTCAAAACGGAGGAACAGCAAATCAGCGCGTCGTTCTGTGTGCGCAGCAGTGTGGAAACACAGAAGCAGATGCTGGTAGACCGCCTGTCCTGCCTGATGTCCGTTTTGGGCGGAAGTGTCGAGGTGTCCGGAGACTATCCGGGCTGGGAATTCCAGAAGGATTCCGCGCTGCGCGATCTGATGGCAGAGGTGTACACGGAGCAGTACGACGAAGCTCCTAAGATTGAAGCGATTCATGCCGGTGTGGAATGCGGCATGTTCGCAGGCAAGCTGCCAGGGCTGGACTGCGTTTCGTTTGGCCCTGATCTGACGGAAATCCATACGTTCCGTGAACGTATGCATATCGCCTCTGTCCAGCGCACCTGGAAACTGGTTGTGGAGATCCTCAGACGGATGAAATAACGCACGCAATATTATTGTATGCAAATTGTGAAGCAGTGATCTGCCGCGAAGACGGGTCACTGCTTTTTTCTATTCCACAAGAGATACAAATTGCAGCGCGCTATTCCATGTTTTTGTAAAAAAAGGAAGAAAAGATATGAAATGGCAGGTGAATACATTGAAAATAAATAGTGGACATTTCCTGCAATATATGGTAATATGGGGCTACGAATAGTTAAAAATCACCGGTGGAGCAGGATTGGGGCTGCGGATTTATTTTTTGTTGGATTTTTGGGATAATTGGGAGAAAAATGTGGAAAGATTTGGGCAGCCCTGGCCATTCACCATATGCTTTATCATATGTTTTATCATATGTTATTATATATAAATCTTACTATACTTTAATGAAAGGACAGGGAAGATGAAAAATCAGTTAAGGAAGTTTGTCATCGGACTTCTGGCAATGGCAATGGTGGTAAGTACCATTACTCCCGCTGCATTTGCCGCTCCTTCCACAACAACTGACACAGAGGACAACTCAGAAGAGACTTCGATCAGCTCGACTGAGGAAATCAATCGTACCTCTGCGAAAATTGTTGCATCGTTGGATGACAGCGAGGAAGCAACCGAGGACAGCGAAGCAAAGTCGGTAGTTAAAGATGCAGTCTTTAACAATTACAATGACTCCACAGATGTCTCTGACCACAGTATTTCTTCGGAGGAAATGGACTCCGCAACCGAGGAGGTACTGGAAGAGAATAACATGACCGGATTGGTTGACGTTACCTATGAAACCGATTCGGATGACAATGTTACCACGGTCAACGTCGAGATGGATAACCGCATTTCTCTTGCGGCAGATGAGCTGGAGGAAAAATCCAACGTATATAATCTGACGGACGAGCAGGCACAGAATCTGCTGGGGCTGTATGCGCAGTATATTCAGAGCCTTGAGGAACATGCGGATATTTACGGTGTTCAGGTAGCGTACAACACCACGAAGGATACCAATGCAAATCCGATTGGCTCTCTTCTCGATATTGCAAGCATTCCGGAAACCGGTGCCGATTACGATACCATGGCAGGTCTGGTACAGATCTACTACCTGGCTACCGAATTCAGCGCCCAGGCATATGGCGATCAGATTAAGAAAGTCAGAGATCAGGCGCTGGCATCGCTGGATGACAGCATGACGGATATTCAGAAGTATCTGGCACTGAATGACTGGCTGGCAAATTACTGCAATTTCGCTATGGCGTCCATTATGGAGGATTCGGCGAAGATGGAAGCACCGGAGCCGACCGAGAGCGACCTTTATAAGACGGCGTATCAGTGCATGTACAACATGATTCAGACGCAGGTACATGACGGATACTATGATGCCCTGGTGGATCAGTACGGCGAGGAGCAGGCAGAGGCAATTGCAACCGCAGAGGCTCAGAGCTATATGGAGGATCAGACGGATGACCCGAATGGCAATGGTTCTCAGCAGGCAGCTTCTACTGCCGATACCATCGTTGGCCTGTGGGAAAGCACACAGGTTGGCGCGCTGGTTGGCAGAAGTGCAGTATGCTTTGGCTATGCCAATGCATATGCGTATCTCGTTCAGTGTGCATTCCCGGAAGTCTATGTGAAGGACGGCGGAAGCATCGACACGGCTTCCGACTGGAAATCCTACAAGGAACTCAACTATAAGCTGAATGCCGATGGTACGCCGGAAACCGATGAAAACGGCGACTGTGTCTGGAGCGCGGACAGTGCTGCGATTATCGACGAGGTTAAGATCATTTACCAGACTGAGTCCTCCATGTTTGGTGAGACGGGTGATTTCGATTCTCCTCACTACTGGAACGCAGTCAAGGCAGATGGTAAATGGTATTATGTTGACCCCTGCTATACCGATATCTATATCGAATGCATGAACCGAGACCGCGTTGAGACAGACGGCAACATGAACCATTTGTATTTCATGTTCAGCGATACGTCTGCACGCAAACTGTACGACGGATATTTTTCCGACATTGTTACCCTGTATCAGGATATTGCAACCGATACGACCTATGAGGATGCATGGGTAGCTTTCATCAAGAGCCAGACCTATCAGGTTGGTGATCGCGCGTACTATCTGTATGATTCCACCAATATGCTGGAGATCATGGATCAGTATGGCGATTATATGAAGAATACCGGCTCGAACAGCACCACCAGAAGCAGCACGAAGGCTGCGGACGATCCGTATGGAGACATTTTTGGTGATACTGAGCTGAAGGTTGTTTATCACGACACGAAACTGGCAGATTCGGATGATTCGTATGTAACACTGGTTGATTTCAACAACGGCCAGACCTATAATCCGTCCTCCAATGCAATGGTTGACAACGATTTGATTCAGTCGCTGTATGCGGAGTATACAGAGGCAGCGGAGCAGTATCCGTCTATTGCGATTTCTACCGCATACTATGATGGCAAGGTATACTTCAGCCTGTCCAACTGCATCCTGTCGTATGATCTGGAGAGCGGCAAAGTAGACAAGCTGATCGAGTACAATAAGGTCAGCGGCAAGCGCGACATGTCTGTAGCACTGGGCGGCATGGCATTCACCATGACGGATGATGAGACCGGCGCAAATACCATTACTGTGGAAAATCCGCCGATTGCTGATATGACCATCAAGGATGACGGCAAGATGTATGTTTCTGTCGCCACCCGTTATGGCTACGCCTCCGGCAAGGCTCCGTATACGGATGCGGACGGCACCAGCCACGGCATTATTGAAGATGACCGCAGCTTTGGCTATCAGTTCGCAGAAACCAACTACAATCCGGATTACAATACCTATTACTCCAGCGATGATGAGACCAACGACAATGATGAGTTCATGTGGAGTGCAAACATTGTCGGTACCATTGAAATGACGCATCTGACTGGCACTGACCATTCCTACAGCGAAGTTACCGTGCCGGAAAGCTGCACAGAAGGCGAGCATACAGTAAGCTGTTGTTCCGAGTGCGGCCTGATTCAGGAATCGTCCGAAGAGAGCCAGGCAGAGGGCGGCGATACCGAGCCTTCCACAGAGGCACAGGCTGACGAGTCTACGGGACATGGCCACACATATGTTAAGTATGATGAAACTTACTATACCAAGGATAGCGATGGCAACCGGAATACCGGCACCTCCTATGTATGCATCGACTGCGGCAAGAGCTTTGACGCAGATGAACTGGATGACAACAAGACCGATGCAGATACGGTATATAATGACATTGCGGCCGGGTTGGAACTGAGCGGCGAGAAGTCTGAAACCTGGATTCATTCTGCGGATTATACGGAAGCTGCTCTGTACAGAGTTCCGGTTGAACTGAAGGATCATATGTTCGACTGCGTATGGGACAATACGACCATCAGCACCCGCACGGTAGCAGATGTGGCTCAGGCAGGCAATTGTGTTGACGGACTGACCTACACCTATACCGCAAATGTTGACGGCCAGAATTATACGCATAAAGAATCGGTTACGCCGGGGACGCATACGTATTCTGTGGAGTGGACCTGGGCAGATGATTGCTCTACCGCAACCGCGAAGCTGACCTGTGACCGCTGCGGCGCAACAGCAGAGGAAACTGCAACTGAGGATGCTCAGACTATCACAAAGAGCGGCTATACTGCTGCGACCTGTGAGGAAGACGGTTCTATTTCCTATAAGGCAAAAGTTACACATGACGATGTAAACTATGTAAGCACCAAGACACTGACCATCCCGGCTACAGGCCATAGCTATGGCGATCCGGTATGGGAGTGGGTTAAGGCAGATGACGGAAGCTACACGGCAACTGCAACCTTTACCTGCAAAAATGACGACACACATGTTGAGAAGCGGGATGCAACACTGACGGTTGAAACGGACGAATCCACCGGTGAGCAGAAGTATGTTGCAACCGTAGAATTCAACGACACAACCTATACAGACGAACATGAGAAGGAAGTTATGATTACCTCTCAGCCGGGGGATTATACCGGCGAGATCGGTACAAAGGCGACCTTCACGGTTGTTGCGGAAGGCAATGGCCTGACCTACCAGTGGCAGTATCAGAACGGTGGCAAAACGACATGGCAGAATTCTTCCCAGAGTGGCTGCACGACCGATACACTGACTGTCCCGATTACGGAAGCACGTGATGGTCAGAAGTATCGCTGCATTGTCACCGATGCAGGCGGAAACAGCATTACTTCCAGCGCGGCAACAATGCATGCAACGGCAGCAACGCCGAAGATCACGATCACCTCTCAGCCGACGAATGTCAGCGGCGCGGTTGGCACAAAGGCTGTCTTCACTGTTGAGGCGGAAGGCAACAGCGAGCTGACCTACCAGTGGCAGTATCAGAACGCTGGCAGCACCTACTGGCAGAAATCCTCTCAGAACGGCAGTACGACCAAGACGCTGACGGTTTCGATTACTGCGGCACGCGATGGTCAGAAGTATCGTTGCGTCATCTCGGATGTGGACGGCAATACTGTCACCTCCGATTCGGCAGCAATTGAGGTAGTTGAACCGACCACTACAATTACGATCACCTCTAATCCGGTCGATTACACCGGCGCGCTTGGTGAAAAGGCAACCTTCACGGTTGAAGCTACGGGTGAAGAGCTGACCTATCAGTGGCAGTATCAGAACGCCGGCAAAACAGTATGGCAGAATTCTTCTCAGAGCGGCAACCAGACCGCAACACTGACGGTTCCGATTACGGCGGCGCGCGACGGTCAGAAGTATCGCTGCGTCATCTCGGATGCAGCTGGCACAACTGCGACCTCCGGTGAGGCAACGCTGTTTGTCAAGACGGTAGATACGCAACTTGAGATCACTGGTCAGCCGGAGGATGTTTCCGGTGCAGTCGGCGAGCAGGCAGCATTTACTGTTGAGGCAGCAGGCGAGGGTTTGACCTATCAGTGGCAGTACCAGAACCCTGGCAAGAGCTACTGGCAGAATTCTTCTCAGAGCGGCAACCAGACCGCAACATTGACCGTTCCGATTACGGCGGCACGTGATGGCCAGAAGTATCGCTGCATTATCACCGATGCAGCAGGGAATTCGGCAACTTCTGATGCGGCGACGCTGACTGTTGTAACGAAGATTACGATCACAAGCCAGCCGGTAGACTTCACCGGTGCGGTTGGTGACATGGCGACCTTCACCGTCGAGGCAACTGGAAACAGTGACCTGACTTACCAGTGGCAGTATCAGAATGTTGGCACCAGCTATTGGCAGAATTCTTCCCAGAGCGGCAACCAGACCGCAACGCTGACTGTTCCGATTACGGCGGCACGTGATGGTCAGAAGTATCGCTGCGTTATCACGGATGCGGACGGCAACACAGTTGCTTCCAATGAGGCATCGATTTTTGTTGAATAAGTCGGGCTCTGACCGGAAGGCGACCTGTGAAACAGTTGAATTTATAGAAAAGTAAACAGCGGGGCGGGCATATTGTCTGCAAATAAACATCCTGCATGCTATATTCGTATAGTGTGCAGGATGTTCTTTAATTTATCAAAATATATTGCAATGCTGTCGATAGAATGGTATAATAAAGACGATTTAAATTGTATGAATCACAGAAAGACATAGCTGTTTTTCTGTGGGAGAAGAGGTTGGATTTATGCTATATTGCTATAAATCTAGGAGGATTGCATTATGAAACGTAAAATTCAGGTGATGATCTTGGCTGCATGCATGGTGCTGGCCGCTGGCTGCGGCTCGAAAGATTTATCAGACTCCGTAAACGATGCCGCCACTGCCGATAATGGCTCTGCTGTGATTGCCAGTGAGCCCGTTGCGGGAACGCCGTCGTTAAATGTCGAAAATGACACCTTTACCTTTGAACAACTGGCACGCCAGGCTGGGGCAAAGGAAACAGATGTATTGGCGATGCTCGGTGCCAATGAAAAAAGCGATTCGTATTCCACGACCCTGTTCGGTGAGAGCGTAACGGTTGTTCTGACCAGTGAAGGCGATACTGTAAGCGCGATCAAATTGACTTTCGTAGGGACAAATGCTGACTCACTCATCAATGCCATTGCTGAAGAACTGGGTCAGGATGGCGAAAACACAGATGACATCACAACATGGACGTATCAGAACAACACCGTTACGTTGACCAAGGATAATCAGAACTGTGTTGTCAATATTACAAAGGCATAAGCGAGATCCCTGTAATAGGATAACATAAGAAGCGAGTATCCCTTATCAGCGAGAACAGAAAATAAAAAGCCGATCGAAGCAGTATGATTGCATAACTGCTCCGACCGGCTTTTTTGTGTTGATAGCAAAAGAACGCCTGATAACGGGATGTCCGGTCAGTGTTGACTTTGATTTATGCCAGCGCTCTTTGTTAACAGTTTTGAAATTTATTACAGTGGACAACTCGTTCAGTACGATTATTATTACAGTATATTTTGTTTGAAAGGAATGGTCATATGATTTCTACCATTTGCTATGATTATCTGCATGATAATATAGTTCGATTCGACCTTTGTGGTCTTTCATCAGATCCAAAGCCTTTTCCGAATTTCGGGAAGAGAATGATTGCAAACGGAAGTTCGTTTATCGAAATGGATACCGGTTCGCTATATTTTTTTGATGAGGATGGACAAAACTGGTTAGAGTTTGGAGTGAATACATGATGGTTGATATCATTGCGCGTGGGATGGCGGCAAAGGCGCTTCAAATCGGTGCCCCAACGGACGAACAAATTACGGACTCGCTTTCCGTGTTGGCGGAAAATGGAAAGATTACCACAGGTGCGACTGCCGCACAGGCAGAGCAGATCGAGAAGAACACACAGGACATCCGTTTATTTACAGAAGAACTTGAAAACAATATCAATTCACTCTCTCTGTGGGAAAGCGGACAGATCAATTCGGATGGAACGAACAATACAAACAACACCCGAATCCGCACGATCAGCTACATACCCGATAATGTCATTCGCGTCAAAGCGGACGATCAGGCAAATGTCAGGGCACAGTTGTATGCCGCAGACGGTACATTTGTGAAGGTGTCCGATCTTGGATTTACACAGGATTTTTTGGTTGCAGATGTGCTGGCAGAAGATGCGCAGGCATCAAAAATTCGGTTGACTGCCAGACACGTAAAAACGACGACGGCGATTGACACAGATTATGCGGAACATATTCAGCTGCTTACTCTGACGGACACGGAACTGACTGCCGCCGGAAAGTCGGCAGACGCAGCGGCAACCGGTGCGGCGATTGCGGCGCTGGAAAAAACAGACAGCGACCAGCAGTCACGAATCTGTAGTATTGACCATATCCTGTCCCCGGTGTGGGAACAGGGTCACATCAAGACTGCGGATGGTACAGACGGTTTGCCGACTGCAAACAGTTTTGCCCTGCGTATCCGAACAGGCTTTCTGCCGGAAGATGTGCAGAAGATCACAACGTCCCGGCTGGGATGGCTGTATCTGTTCCGCTATGACAAAGACGGAAATTTTGTGGATTATATCGATTACGAGGCGTCAGCAGAGGTGACCGATTTCGACCACAGCCAATATTTATACCGTGCGATGCTGCGCGACGGCTTGGATTATGGCGCTGCGACGGATCTGTCCTACACGGCGTATGTCAAAATCGAAAATAAGATCAACCGACCGCTTGTGCGGTTTGAAATCGACTATACTATGCGCGATGTATCCGGCGATTTGTCTGGCGTGGATTTATCTGCCGACACCCTGTCGGAGAAAACGCTGGAGCAGGTGTACAGTCTGTTTGACGGGCTGGTTACAGCGTATCCCGACTATGTGACAAAATCAGATGCAGCGGGGCTGTGCAGTATGACATACCCCGATTATGCCAACGGCGTATCGGGCAGCAGCATCTATGCGGATACACCGGCATACAAGACATATCTGTACACCCTTTCTGAATCCAATGCATCTGCCGGAAATGATGGCACGTGCAAAAAGGCAAAGCTGCTGATTGTCTGCGGTGTGCATGGAAATGAATATGCCGCACCATACAATGCCTATCTGTTTGCAAAGCAGCTGTGCGACAGCGTTTTGACAGACGAAAATTTCTTCAAGCTGCGGGCGGCCTTTGATATCTATATCATCCCGTGTCTGAATGGCTATGGCATGTACCACGGACTGCGCGGCAATGCCAACGGAGTAAATATCAATAGAAATTTCCCTGTTGAGGACTGGAAGGTGCGGAGCGAAGATACGAAGGACACAGCAGCGAACAATTACAGTGGCCCATCTGCCGGAAGTGAATTTGAAACACAGCTCGTCATGAACATAACGGATTTGATTCAGCCGGATATGTGCATTGACCACCACAACTACAACAAGGAAAAATGGCAGTTCTATACAACGGTATGTGATTACCGATGGATCGGGCTGATGTATCAGTCGTTGGTGGACTGTTCGTGCGCATTCAAAAAGAACTATCCGCAGTATTTCGGAACCGGATTTTCCCTTCTGGTAGATAAATCCGGCGCGGCGCCATCCAGCGTGTCGAAGGATAAGACGCTTTGTACGGCGTCCAAATGGTGGTATGAAAGCGGTATGACATTCGCCGCCACAGTAGAAGCAGCCGTGTCAATCAACTATACCGACGGCGTTTATACGGATTCCACTACAAATTACTACGGTATGGACACGTTATCCGTCGCAGAATATACGCTGCGCAATGTGATCCTGCATGCGGGGCAGTACGTGTTGGATAATCGATGATGCTGGCATGAGTAGAACGAGACAGCTTGAAAACAGGGAACTGGCTCTGGCAAAATAAACTTATATTTACAGCAGTCATGTCATACTCCTTTTCAGGGAAACAATGCATAAAAGCAGAGTTTCTCTGGAGAGGAGCATTTTTATGCACAATAGAGGGAGAAAACGCACAAGCCAGTGCAGTGATGTGGAGTTTGATTGTAGCTGTAAAGGGAAACAATGGGACTTCATTTTGCAGCGAATGCGGAAATTCTGCCCAAGCAATGTAACTTTATGGAAGGAAATCTAGAGAATTGCGTTAAAAAAACTTTTTTGTGTAATATTATTTATTTCTTTATTGCTTTTTGTATATTTCGTGTATTGACACAGGAAATAATATTTTATAGAATTTTAACGGTATACATATTGACTCAGTAATATAAAAAGTTGGTTTAATCCACAATTGGATACAGCGATTTGAGGTTTTCTCTTGCATCAGATGTGGAGATGTGCCAATTGACAGAAGAAATCTTCCGATTTCTGTCAGACAACTACGGAGAGACTTTTAGAAACCGTTAGTTCTGAAAATGTTGTGAGGACTCTATAGAATATTAGAAACATTCCGGAAACTTTGTGATATCTGGAATAAGCTTTTTGGAAGGGGTAAGGAGAAAGTAATGGAAATAATGCAACATGACACGGACGAAATTGATATTAATTTCTTAAAATTATTTCATATATTATTAAGTAAGCTGCATATCATTCTTCTTTGTGGCCTGCTTTTTGGTCTGCTTGCGTATGGAGCTGTTTATCTGCTGATAACGCCGAAATATATGGCGAGTACAATGCTGTACGTAAACAATGCTTCCACAAAGGAAAATACCACAACGATTACTCAGAGCGATTTGTATGCCTCTTCGCAGCTCGTAAATACATATTCTGCTATCATTACCTCTGAATCTTTTCTGGGACAGGTAATCGTAGACGCAGATATTGATCTTGAGGTGGAAGAGCTTGCAAAGCAACTGGAAATTGAGTCTGTGAATGATACAGAAGCATTTAGAGTAACTGTCATGAATGAAGACCCGAAGGCTGCCGCTCGTATTGCCAATGCGATTGCGGATATTGCACCTACCCAGATTCCTACCATCGTAGACGGCAGTTCTGTAAAGGTTATTGACTATGCAAGTATCCCAACAGATATTGCGAAACCGAACTATCGTAAATTCACATTGATCGGAATCATGCTTGGTCTCTGCATCAGCATGCTTGTCATTCTTTTGAGAGAAATTATGGATACGACGATTAAATCGGAAAGTGATCTGGAAGAATGGAATCTGCCAACTCTGGGAGTTGTGCCTGATTTTGCAGAAGCAAAAAAGCATAAATCATATGGATATAGCTATGGAAATCAAAATGTAGGGAGATAAATGATGATAGGATCAAAAAAGCGTGCGGGAAATGCTGGTTTTACAAATCAGGTAGAGTATTTGCTGACGGATACCGTTCCCTTTGCGATTCAAGAAGCATATAAAATGATTCGAACGAACATTATTTTTTCGATTCCCGATCAGAAATGTAAGAAAATTTTAGTAACAAGTGCGTTGCAGGGTGAGGCGAAGAGCACCACGGCTGTTAATGTGAGCATTGCATTTGCGCAGAATCAATCGCGGATATTGCTGGTTGACTGCGACCTGCGTCTGCCTACAGATGCGAAGAAGCTGAATGCACAACAATCGCCTGGTCTGACGAACCTTCTGGTTGGAATGTGTACGCTGGATGAAGCAATACAGCAGTTGCCCAGTGGTCTTGATGTGCTCGCTGCAGGAGATATCCCGCCCAATCCGTCGGAATTGCTTGGCTCGCCGCGTATGGAGCAGCTCATGAAGGAATTGGAGAGCAGATACGAATATATTATTCTCGATACTCCGCCGATTTGTGCCGTTGCAGATGCGACGATTCTTTCTAAAATGGCATCCGGTGTGATTTTGGTTGTGCGTCAGGGAATTGCAACACGTGAAAATGTCAATAATGCGCTGGAAAAGCTGAAAGTTGCGAATGCCAAAGTTCTCGGCATAGTTATGACCGGCGCAGCAAATGAAAAGACAAAAAGCTATAGTAAAGGCAAGGGTTATGGGTATGGATACGGATATGCAGATAACTATGCCAAGGCACAGATGCAAATAGGTGATCAGAAAAATGAAAGTCATTGATTTTCATTCCCATATTCTGCCAAATATTGATGATGGAAGCAAAGACATCAATATGTCTATGGAGATGCTGAAACGTTCAAAGGAACAGCAGATTGATGTAATGATTGCAACGCCGCACTTTTATGCGGACAGCGATACGATAGAACATTTCCTGAAAAAACGAACGTATGCGTTGAAGCAGCTGGAAGACAATATCGATTTTTCAGCTCCCAAAATTGTCAGTGGTGCAGAGGTATGTTTTTTTGCCGGAATCGGGCGGGCAGATAATATTGAGGAGTTATGCATCGGAAGCTCTGACCTGATGCTGTTGGAGATGCCATTTCGAGCATGGTCCAAAGGGGATCTGCGTGAAGTCGAACGATTGCTGAATCGCGGGATCAGACCGATTATTGCACATCTGGAACGGTTTTATCGGTTTCAAAAAGATAAGGAATTGATACAAGATTTGTTCGCTTTCCCGGTACTAATCCAGGTGAATGCAGAATGCCTGCTGTCTTGGAAGGATCGGCGGCGCGCCATCAAGCTGTTTCAGAGCGGGCAGGCTCACCTGCTTGGCTCGGACTGTCACAATCTTACGGGTAGGCCGCAGAATCTGATGGAAGGCCGAGCCATGCTGGAGAAGAAAATAGGACGGCAGTTCCTGAATCAGATGGATCAGTTGGGCGTATCACTGTTAAGAGAGGATATTTAAAATGCGGAAGGTGCTTGGATTTATTGGCTGCATCGTCCTTGCAGGCAGCCTGTTTGCGCTGGACTACTGGCAGGGGCATAATAATAAACTGACTTCGGAACAGTTGAAACAGGATAATGCGGAAATTCAGCAGCTATTAAATGAAAAATCACAGTTGGAAAAGAAGCTGGAGGAAACCGCACAGCAGGAAACCACGCAGGAGACTCAGGAAATATCGGGAGCCGTTCTTTGCTTTCATTCTTTGGACGAGAGTTTTTACACGGAAATTTATCCTGTTGTAAAAGAAAAGGTCGATTCCGGTATTCTGATCTTGGAGGATGGCAAGCTTCCAGGTGATAACGATTATATTTCCGCACAGGCTTTTTCTGAACTGATTGAGGATGGCTGGGACTGTGCCGTTTCTATTGAACGAACAGCGGATGCTTCTCAATGGCAGACCAATATCAAAAATTATTTAAATGCATTGAGTGCCAGAGTTTCTGCAAAACCGACAGTATATTATTTTCCTTCGGGAGGATGCAGTGAAAGCGATGCGCAGATTTTGAAGTCTCTTGGATTTGAAACTGTACTTTGTCACGAAGAGACAACGGAGAAGACCATAGGGGGACTGAATCTTGTCCAGCTATATGGATATAATGATTCGGCTGCCGTAAATAACGTTTTAGCCAATCCGGGCAACTGTGGCTTGGAGATTTGGGTAAATTGGGATAATTCGATCCGTACGCGTGTACGTTATACGGAAACCGCGTTGCAGCGCTTATTGAACAGCAGTACAATAACATTCAAAGGGCTGGAAGAGCTGCTCGACGAAGACCAGGTTGTTACATCACAAACTGTAGAGGAACGACTTACAGAAATAGATCAGTTGCTTGATGATCTGTACCATTGAAAGCGGCGTTTCATATGAAAGGCTGGAGTAGGTGATCTCAAACAGTGCATTTTATAAATCATGCGTGTGAGGGAACATCTTGGGCTTTGGAAGAGTGAGGAAGAGGTTAGATGGAATTGGCAGAGATGATGGCGGTTGATATGGAACAAATGAACAGCAACGTCAGTTTAAGCGGTGAAAAACGAATCTATATCGACCGAAAAGAGCAACTGCACAGAAAGAGAAGATATTGGATACTCAGACGAGTGCAGGATATTCTGCTTTCGGGGATTGGTTTGATTATTCTTTCTCCAATTATGCTGCTTATCGCTTTGGCAATTTGCATTGATGATCCGCATGGCAGCCCGATTTTTACGCAGATTCGGTGTGGAAGAGACGGGAAACTGTTTAAGTTTTATAAATTTCGCAGTATGTGTGTGGATGCGGAAGACAAGTTGGTTGAATTGCTCGGGAGTAATGAGATGGATGGCCCTGCATTTAAGATTAAGGACGATCCACGCATTACGAAGATTGGGCGCATTATTCGGAAAACAAGCTTGGATGAACTGCCGCAGCTTTGGAATGTTTTCAAGGGAGATATGAGCATTGTCGGCCCACGACCGGCGCTGCCCAGAGAGGTTGAACTGTATGATGATTATCAGCTTCAACGCATGTATGTTCAGCCGGGGCTGACCTGTTACTGGCAGATTCAGCCGCGAAGAAATGAAATTTCCTTTGAGGACTGGGTTGCTCTTGATATCAAGTACATACAGGAACGAAGTTTCTGGATCGATTGGAAAATTATTTTCATGACAGTTGGAGCAGTGATAAGGGGCGAAGGAGAATAATTTCTGCTCAGGAGCGCAGGCAGGAGCCTCGATACATCGTACAAACCCGAATGCCATAGGCAGGATATTTTATATTTCTGACAGAATGCCAATATGCTAATAGAGAGTATCCCGCGCATATTAGCCTGCAAGCCGATGTCAATTGACAGCAAGCTACAGGCTTTTTTCTTTTGATTTTTTGCGGAAAAAGTAGCTGATACATGGCAGCTGACAGGGGGATGATATACCTTTGCCCAGAGGTGTTGATATTCCTGTAGGACAAAATAGTGAAATCAGGAACCGGAGGAGACAGACATGGCTGAAAAAAGAAAGACAATTTTGTTTGTGGTTGAGGCCATGGGCGGCGGCGTGTTTACATATGTTGTTGACCTTGCAAACGAGCTTGTGAAGACATATGATATGTATATTGCATATGCGGTGCGCAGCCAGACACCGGCGAATTATAAGGAACAGTTCGATCCAAGAATACAGATGATTGAGGTAAAAAATTTTGTTCGTTCGATCAATCCCCTGAAGGATATCAGAGCCTTTTTTGAAATCAGAAAAATCGCGGACAGAGTTCAGCCGGATATCATTCATTTACACAGCAGCAAGGCTGGGGCACTGGGGCGTTGGGCATTCAATGGAAAGAATACCCCGATTTTTTACACACCGCATGGATACAGCTTTTTGATGCAGAATCAAAATGCAGCAAAGAGGCTGTTGTACAAATTGGTGGAAAAAGTAAGCGGTCAACGGAACTGCACCACCATCAGCTGTAGCGAAGGGGAGCACAGGGAATCATGCAGACTGACCCGGCATGCAACCTATGTAAATAACGGAATTAATGTTGACAAGCTGAAAAATGTGCTGGATTTCGTTACAACAGAGAAAGAACATCCGTTTACTGTGTTTACGCTTGGAAGAATATGCTATCAGAAAAACCCTGCATTATTTAACAAAATTGCGCTGGAACTGCCGGATGTGCACTTCGTCTGGATTGGCGATGGAGAAATGCGTGCGGAGCTTTCCTCGCCTAACATTGAAATAACCGGCTGGGTAGAAAGAGAACCGGCGCTTCAGCATTCCATGCAGGGTGATGTATTTGTACTTACCTCTCTTTGGGAAGGGCTGCCGATGTCTCTGCTGGAAGCTATGTATATGCGGAAGCTTTGCATCGTCAGTGAGGTCATTGGAAACCGGGATGTCATTCATACAGGGGAAAACGGATTTGTCTGCCGAACAGCGGAAGATTTTGTAAAGGCAATCCGGGAGGCACAAAACGGCGATACAAAGGGCTTGATCGAGAAAGCCTACGCGGATATTATTGAAACATATAATACAAATGCCATGGCCAGACATTACAGCGACATTTACAGGGAAGCATTGCGTTCTTGCTGAAAGATACATTTCAGCGCTTCGGGCGCGGAACGATGCAGTACAAAGCCATCAGAGAAGCGGTTTTCCTATCCATTTCTCTGTCATATAAGGAGAATAATATGAGTCATTTGAAGATTGCTGTTGCTGGTGCCGGCTATGTTGGATTGTCTCTGGCAGTTTTGCTGGCGCAACAGAACGAAGTTACAGCGGTTGATGTAGTGCAGGAGAAGGTTGACGCAATCAATCAGCGGAAATCGCCGATTCAGGACAAAGAAATTGAAGAATATCTGGCGACAAAAGAACTGGATTTGACTGCGACGTTGGATGCAAAAGCGGCATACACAGATGCAGATTTTGTCGTGATTGCAGCGCCCACAAATTATGATTCTCAAAAGAATTTTTTTGACACTTCGGCAGTGGAAACGGTCATCCGATCGGTTATAGAAAGCAATCCGCAGGCAATTATGGTGATTAAATCCACTATACCGGTTGGCTATACAAAAGCAATCCGTGAGAAAACCGGAAGCGAAAATATCATTTTCAGCCCGGAATTTTTGCGGGAAAGCAAAGCTCTGTATGATAATCTGTATCCGAGCCGGATTATTGTCGGCACCGATCTGGAAGACGAACGGCTGATGCAGGCTGCCCGTACCTTTGCCGGTCTGCTTCAGGAGGGTGCGATAAAAGAAAATATTGATGTGCTGTTCATGGGCTTTGCGGAAGCGGAGGCAGTCAAGCTGTTTGCGAATACGTATCTGGCGCTCCGTGTATCGTATTTTAATGAGCTGGATACATATGCTGAAATGAAAGGATTGGATACACAGCAGATTATTCAGGGAGTCTGTTTGGATCCCCGCATCGGAAGCCATTATAATAATCCGAGCTTTGGATATGGTGGATATTGTCTGCCCAAGGATACCAAGCAGCTGTTGGCAAACTATAAGGATGTTCCGGAGAATTTGATTCAGGCCATTGTGGAAAGCAATCGGACGAGAAAAGATTTTATTGCAGATCGTGTCCTGAAAACAGCAGGCTATTATGGCTATGATGATGACAATGAATTTGACAGAGCGCACGAGAAGAAAGTGACAATTGGTGTGTATCGCCTCACGATGAAGTCAAATTCCGATAATTTTCGTCAGAGCTCCATACAGGGAGTCATGAAGCGGATCAAAGCGAAGGGGGCTGTCGTTATCATTTTTGAGCCGTCGTTGAAGGATGGAGAAACCTTTTTTGGAAGCGTTGTTGTCAACGATTTTGAACTGTTCGCAGCACAGTCGGATGCCATCATTGCGAACCGTTATGACAGTTGTCTGGACGCTGTACGGGACAAGGTGTACACGCGAGATGTCTTTGGAAGAGATTAAATGCCATCTGAAAACCAGAAAACGAAGAATATTGCGCTATGGCGCGGGGAGTTCGATGCAAGATTTCTTGGAAACCTTTGTGGATTCCAGGGGATTTTAACGAAGAAAATTCTGCCTTGCCGAAATAGTCAAAATTTCTGACTTTATCAGATCCGCCCTGACGGAATAGTGGAAATATATGCAGAATATTCATTCACAAAGCTGTATGGGAAGAATCGTTGTACAATAGAATGAGGAGATGACCAATGAATAATCCATTGATTAGCGTGGTAGTTACGACACATAAGAGGGAAGTAAGTGAGATTCGGCGGGCGATTGACAGCGTTTTGAATCAGACGTACCAAAACCTCGAACTGACGATTGTAGATGACAGCCCGGAGAGTTATGAACATCGCAATGAAGTGAAAGCATTTTGCGAGAGTATTTCAGATGAGCGGGTGACATACATTCAGCATGAAAAAAATTCCGGAGCCTGTGTTGCGCGGAATACCGGACTTGCGCACAGCAAAGGTGAGTTTATTTCCTTTTTGGATGATGACGATGAATTTCTTCCGTTTCGCATGGAAAAAATGATTGGCTATTTTTCCGATCAAAATGTTGTATTGGTTTATGCAGATGCAGCCATGTACCAAAATGGAAAATATGAGAACAAAAACTACTCCGATCTTCAGAAGCCACGCACCGGACAGGTTTATGATGAAATTATGAAAGCGGATTTCATTGGATCAACATCCATGGCAATGCTGCGGACAGATATTCTGCGCAAGGCAGGAGGTTTTAATCCGGAAATGGAGGCATGCCAGGACTGGGAAACCTGGATTCGTGTTGCCCGGTATGGCGAAGTAGCATATTGCCCGGAAGTGGTATTTAACTACTATGCGTATGATGGCAATGGCAAGGATGCCCGAATCACCAACGACACCAATCGACGCATCCGAGCAGTGCGACATTTGAATGAGCTGCACGCGGACTATTTGAAAGAACATAAAGACGCGTTGGCGGTCAGAAAAGCGTATGAAATGAGATTGCACATTAAAAACAGTGACATCAAGAGTGCTGTTGCCTGTTACCGGGATGTCCTTTCTGCAAGACCGACTGCGATCCTCAGCAATCTGATTCTGCTCAAGGCGTTTGGAAGACTGTGGATTAAGAAAAAACAATAACCGGCAAGAGGGCATGATTCCTGCACGGTGATATAGATTAGGGTGGGAGAACGATTCATGGCGATATATGTAGCAACATTTGCAGCTTCAGTGCTGTTTCTATTTATTTCCAGGAAATTGAGGTACAGGCAGTTGAGGCAGCTTTGTGTGATAACAGGCATCCTGATCCCTGCTGTTTTGGCCGGATGCCGGGCGTCGACGATCGGCGTCGATGTTATGGTATATGGTATACCATCCTTTCAGCAGGCGCTCAAGAGCAGTAATATCATTGATTTTTTGGGCCGACAGACATTACAGGGCAGTACGGATTGGGGCTTTAATGTCATTGTATATGCAGTTTCTCTGCTTGCCAAAGACTATCACTGGAGTCTGTTTGCCTATGAACTGATTACAGTTTGGGTGATGTATCTTGGAATGTCCCGCATGGAAAAGCAATATGGTACGCCGGTGTGGTTGGGAATGCTCCTGTATTATCTTACCGTATACAACGCCTCGTTGAATATCATGCGGCAGGCAGTTGCTGCCAGCTTTGTATTTTTGGCATTTACATATCTGACCACCAAGGAATATAAAAAATATGCTGTTTTGATGGTGATTGCTTTTCTGATGCATTCTTCCGCTGTGATTGGCCTTGTGATCTTGCCGTTATACCTGATTCTTCAGGTTCAGAACGGAAGCAGTGAGAAAAAGCAAATTTTCCGGGGGCTATTCGTCATTGCCGGGGTCATGCTCATAGTGGCAGTTGGACCGCAGCTTGTTCGGATGTTAGTCCATATGGGATTATTTCGGGAGAATTATCTCAACTATTTACAGGGAGGAAGATACTCTACTATCTCGCAAGGCAGATCAATTTCTATTGCGGAGTTGGTTATTCAATTGGCATACATTGGAATTTTTATCCTATATTACCGTATTTTAAATCGAAAAAACATGCAGGGATTGTTTTATCTGATGGTTTCCGGAATGGTTCTGGCAATCACTTGCTTTAGCCCGTTGTTCGCAGAATATATTTCACGAATGAGTTATTATTTTATCCCAATGCAAATGGTTGGATTGGCGAATACGTCACTGTGCTATCGGAAAAGCCGCAGAGGTACATGGACTGCTTTGATTGTTCTGTTTGTATTTGCTACATGGCTGAGAACTTATGTTTTCCTGGGGTATCATGCGACAGTTCCGTATGAATTCTTTTGGCAATGAGCCGGGATACCGTGCGAATGCGTGGAGTACGGCAGAAATATTTTACAATGAGCCGGAATGTCAAGGGATTCGTGCAACGAATGATTCTCGGGGTAAAGAACGGATCAGATTTAAGATAAGGGTGAGAGTTGTTTTGGCATATGATGGAATAAAAAAGAAATTTCCTTTTTTGTACGAAGTATATCTCTGTGTGAAGAGCCGAAGGCAATTGTCTCAAAATATGGCGAATACAAAACGAATTCACGCTATGACAAAGAAGGAATTGGAAGCATATGATGCGGCATTGTATCAGGAGTGGACGGGAAAAATCCTGAATTGGGATGATTTACAGACGTTCACGGAAAAAATGCAGTGGGCCAAGCTATATGACGATGATCCACGGAAGGTAGTCTGTGCAGATAAAATTGAAGTACGAACGTGGGTCGCTGACAGAATTGGAGAAGAGTATCTGATTCCGTTGATTGGAACATGGGATAGGTATTCTGATATTGATTTTTCAGCATTACCGGAACAGTTTGCAATGAAAACAAACCACGGAAGTGGTGATGTGGTTGTTGTTCAAAGCAAGAGTCGAATGTCTGTAACAGACAAAATTGATATGCGGCGGAAGATAGAAACCGCCCTGAAAATGGATTTTGGTGCATACCTGTGCGAAATGCATTACAGCAAAATAACACCGCGCATCTTGGCAGAGCAATATCTTGTGTCAGAGGAAGGAGACCTGAGGGATTATAAATTTCAGTGTTTTGATGGAGTGGTAAAGTATTGCTATGTGGATTTTGACAGATTTCATCAGCACAAACGAAATGTATATGATTTGGACTGGAATTTGCAGGATTGGAACACCGGAGAGTATGAAAATTATTCCGGTACGATAGAAAAGCCTGCCAATTTTGAGAAAATGATTGCCATAGCGGAGAAGCTCTCCGCAGGTTTTTCACAGGTACGTGTTGATTTATATAACCTGCATGGCAGGATTTATTTTGGCGAAATGACCTTTACCAGTGCAAGTGGATTTCGTACGTTTTCCTCACGTGAAGCGGATCTGATGCTTGGCAGCATGTGGAACTTACCTATGGACAAAAGCGATTCGTAATCTGGCGCCTGCCTCCCTCTTTTGTGTTTGTTTATGCGGCTGTTGTTGCCGCATTGTACATTTCGCTTATCCCAATGGAAGCGCAGCAAACCGCTCCGGCAATGGCAGGTATGTCGGATCACTGCTCCTGAAT
Organism: Butyricicoccus porcorum; assembly: GCF_051246315.1. Lineage (NCBI taxonomy): Bacteria > Bacillati > Bacillota > Clostridia > Eubacteriales > Butyricicoccaceae > Butyricicoccus > Butyricicoccus porcorum. Next base: position 2,567,741 of record NZ_CP178353.1, on the reverse strand, counting down.
GATATCTGCGGGCGCATAGCAGATGGTTGATAAAGTAAGGTAAAGAGATAGGGGAACTGAAAATGAAAAAAACAGCGATCGTTTCATGCTATTTCCAACATAATTACGGGAGTATGTTACAGGCATATGCTACACAGATGGCTCTGGATCAGTTGGGATATGAGAACGAGACAATAGATGTTTCTGGTTTTAATCATGAAATGAAAAAGGCAAAGCTGCTTTACTTTGCGAAAGCCAGTCTGACTTCAGACATCCTGCTTTCTAAAATGGGCATGGCAAAAAGTGTGCTGATCCGAAAGTTTTCCAAAAATGAGTACGCTGTCTTGTCCCAAAAGAGGAATCAGAAATTTGATGCGTTTTCTAAAAAATATTTCAGATTGTCTCCGGTCTATTCCTCTAAGGCTGAATTGGGGGAGAAGTGTAAAGATAACTATTCTACAGTCCTTGTTGGCAGTGACCAGCTGTGGCTTCCGGGTAATATTGCAGCAGATTATTATACATTGAATTTTGTCCCGGATACGGTAAACTCCATCGCTTATGCGACAAGCTTTGGGCAGTCCGTACTGCCAAAAGATTCTTCTGAAAAAGCGCGTGTGTTTTTGAAGAAAATCAAACACATTGGTGTACGCGAAGAATCCGGACAGAAGATGGTAAAAAAACTTTCCGGAAGAGATGTGCCCGTTGTCTGTGACCCAACATTGCTCTTTACCGGCGATGAATGGATGTGCATACAGAAAGAACAGGCAATTGTGAGAGAACCATATATTTTTTGTTATTTTCTGGGGAATAATCCGCCACACAGAGAATTCGCCAAGAGGTTGAGAGAAAAAACTGGCTGTAAGATTGTTGCTCTCACACATTTGGATGAGTTTGTGAAGAGCGATGAAGAGTATGCTGATAAGAATCCGTATGATATAGATCCTGCGGACTTCCTAAATCTCATTCGCAATGCATCCTATGTATGTACAGATTCCTTTCATTGCTCTGTTTTTTCCATGCTCTATAAAAGGACATTTTTTGCATTCAGACGATATTCCAGAAAAACTAAGTCCTCTACGAACGGCAGGCTGGATACATTGTTTCAATTAGCGGGTATCCAGGGGCGCATTCTGAATGGCGAGGAGGATATTCAGGAGTGCCTGGACAGGAAGATCGACTATGAAAAGGTTCATCAGAATTTGCAGAAAATGAGAGAAAAATCATATCATTATTTAGTGGCGGCTTTGGAGGATAAGGAGAGTACCGATTTCGATTAAACAGGAGGGACTTTTATGATACAGATTTCTGATAAAAGGCAATGCTGTGGCTGCGGAGCCTGTATGAATGCATGTCCAAATGGCTGCATTACTATGAGGGCTGACAAAGAAGGCTTCCTGTATCCTGAAATTGAGAAACAGCGATGTATGGACTGCGGGCTCTGCGAAAGGGTTTGTCCGGTTATTCAGGTTTCAGCTGATATTCCTTTTGAACAGAACGCATATGTCGTGCAAATAAAAGATGAGAAGATCCGCAGAGAGAGCACTTCGGGAGGCAGCTTTTCTGCGATTGCAGAATATGTGCTGTCTAGAAATGGCATCGTTTTCGGTGCATCATATGATCGTAATTTCAAAGTCCTGCATACAAAGGCTGAAAGCAGATCGGAAATGTCGAAGTTTCGCAACAGTAAATATGTTCAAAGCGATACGGGAACAACCTTTCGTCAGGTGCAGCAGAGCCTGGAAGAAGGAAGATGGGTTTGTTACAGCGGAACGCCCTGTCAGATAGAAGGGTTGAAAGCATTCTTACGAAAAGAGTATGAGAAGTTAATTACAGTTGATGTGGTCTGTCGTGCAGTCCCATCTCCATTGGTTTGGGGTAAGTATGTTGAAATGCAGAAAGAGAAATTCGGAAGTGACATCTCAAATATTATGTTCCGTGACAAATATTATGGCTATAAGTATTCTACCATGACTGTAAAAGACAGGACTGGTAAGTCAGTATATGCATTTGGCATCGATACAGACCCAATGCTGCGGGCATTTTTTTCCAATATATGCGACAGGCCATCCTGTTATGACTGCAAATTTAAGAAGAGATATAGAGTAAGTGATTTTACAATTTGGGATTGTTATCCGGTATATGACTTTGATAAGGCACTGGATGATGATAAAGGTACGACAAGAGTTCTGGTACATACAGAAAAAGGGAATACGGTTTTCAATGAGATACGTGAAAATCTGAGATATACAGTCGTTTCACCTGACAAATTAACAAAGGGATTCAGGGAAATGTTTGAATCAGTCGAGGAAAATGCCGAGAGAACAGCCTTTTTTGCTGACGCGAGTCGAATGTCAGGTAAGGCGCTGTTCAATAAATATTATCCTGAAACCTTGAAGGTGAAACTGGAAAGAACAGTCAGAATATTTTGCTATCACACTGGAATTTACAGTGTCGTTAAGCGCACTGCAAAGAGAATTTTAAAAAGATGAAAGGAATAGAGCAATGAGCAAGCCATTGGTAAGTATTATTGTTCCAATATATAAGGTGCCAGAGCAATATCTGAGGAAATGCATAGAGAGTGCGATAGCTCAGACTGTTGAAAATATAGAAATTTTGCTGGTTGATGATGGCTCGCCAGATCAGTGTGGTGAAATTTGCGACAGTTATGTCACTTCGGATGGCAGAGTAAAAGTTATCCACAAAAAGAACGGCGGTTTATCCGCTGCACGCAATGCAGGTTTTCAGGCGGCGTCTGGCGAGTGGATCATGTTTGTGGATGGCGATGATTGGATTGAGCCGGATATGTGCGAAGTCATGTACAGGTTGGGCGAACAAACAAAGGTTCAGTTGGTGATGTGCGGCATCATGAAGGATTATGGACATTCGCAAACCGAATATAAATTTTATTTAGAAGAGAATAAGGTTTACAAAGATCAGGAATGTAAGTGGCTGCAGCAACAGCTGTTAGTTTATAATGGAAATATTGCTGTGGCGTATTCAAAACTAATCAGAAGATCATTGCTTGCTGACAATCATATATTGCATGACGAAGTCCTGAAGCAGGGAGCGGAGGGACTTGAATTTAATCTCCGCCTTTTTGAAAAATTGGAGAGTGCAGTGTTTATCAACAAACCGTTTTACCATTATATTTATAATGCAAATTCGATTTCGGCTTCGCATAATGAAGAGAACCATGAACTTGTGGTCCGGTGTTTTGAGAAGATTAAAACCTTTGCAGAGAGCAGTTCAAATAAACAAATGCTGCTTCCATGGCTGGACAATAGACTTTTATATGTGATTATTACAACTGCAATCAGTGGCTATTTTAATCCGGCCAATACGGAACCATATTCTGAAAAGAAAAGGAAGTACGCGGCTTATCTGAATAAGCCTATTATCGCTGAAGCATTAAAGACAGAAAATCTTGAGGGATTATCGAGGCAGAGAAAGATTGTTTTGTTTATGATTAAGCATCATATGTATTGGATGCTGAATCTCATGGGGATGATACGAAAATGTCAAAAAGAGCATCGCTAAAGTCAAAAAAAGCTTTGATCGTATTGCCATATTTAAAAAACGGAGATGGGACTGCCGTTGCAATTATGAACTATTATCAATCATTGATTGATGATGGCTGGCATGTTGATTTTATGCATTTGAAGAGCAATGCATGTCAGTGGCTGAATGAAGTGAGAGAGAATAATGGCAATGTTTTTGAACTGCCTCAGGCAAATAAATACACCCCTGCGGTACAAAACCGGATTGAAAATGTTATTTCTCAGGGAAATTATGATTTGGTTCATGTAAATATGCCGGGACATATTGGATATTCCACTCTCAGGCTCGCCCGAAAAAAGGGGATTGCAGTCAGAATTTTTCATGCACATAATCCGAAAAATATACTGAATATAAAAACAAAGATGTCTACATGGCTATATGATTATCTCATTCAAAAAGAAGCGACTGACTTGATTGCATGCTCAAAAAGTGCCGGAGAATCCCGCTTCGGGAGCAAAGACTTCCGGGTAATGAGAAATGTAATTGATACAGATCGATTTCAGTATCGCAGTGATGCAAGAAATTGCATTCGATCCGGATTGAACATTACGAATAAAGTGGTTGTTGGTGTTGTTGGGCGCTTTGCCGCTCAGAAAAATCCGGGATTTTTAGTACATTGTTTTGCTGAATATGTAAAAATTGAATCCAGAGCTTTTCTGTTGTGGGTAGGTGATGGCGAATTAAAACAGCGTGTCGAACAGGAATTACATCGGTTGAGCTTAGACGACAGGTACTATTTTGCCGGTAGAAAAGCTGAGGTTGAAGATTGGTATGCCGCAATGGATTTATTTTTCCTTCCCTCTGTTTTTGAAGGAATGGGAATTGTTTTTTTAGAGGCTCAGTGTACAGGTTTGCCATGCTTGGGTTCCAACCATGTGCCTGTGGAAACAGAAGTGACAGAATTGATGCACCGCTTGGATTTAAACCTTCCTGAAAAGGTATGGGCTTTGGAAATGAAGAAAATTACAGATCATGCAGAGGCAGAGGTTAGGCAAAGCAGGGCAAATGATTTTATCGCATCCGGTTATTCGCATGAGGCAACAAAAGATGATTTGAAGAATTATTATAATCATCTGTTTTGATGAAAGCAAAAAATGAACGATTACGCGGCTTGTGGAAACATTCATTGCAGTGTAGAATAGAAGCACAGCAATGGAGATGACACAAATGGAATCCGGCGTTTTTATCTCACCTTCTGAAAGGGTATGAATGATGGAAAAAAGCAGTGTAAAGAAGAATTTTTTTTATCAGATGATTTATGAGGTACTCGTATTCATCTTACCTTTTATTACCTCTCCATATATCGCGCGTGTGATTGGAGCGGAAGGACTGGGGATCTATTCATATGCCAATTCCATCGCGTATTATTTTGTTCTGTTCTCAATGCTGGGTCTGAAAAACTATGGAAACAGAACCATTGCACAGTCCAGAGATGATCGGGAGAGGCTGAATGAAACCTTTTCTAACGTTGCTGCATTACATATTATTGCTTCAACAATCTGCATTCTTACCTATGTCGGGTATATTGTTATCCTGAAGGGAGAACGTCTTTATGCCATTATCATGGGTGCATATGTATTGAGCGGATTGTTTGATATCAGCTGGTTTTATTTTGGAATTGAAAAGTTTAAGCTGACTGTCACAAGAAACACGCTGATCAAAATAGCAAATGTTATTTGTGTGTTTGTGTTTGTCAGGGACGCAGATGATTTGTGGAAATACTGTATGATTATGTCCGTCGGCACGCTGATCAGCCAGATGGTGCTGTGGATTCCATTGAAAAAATATGTGACATTTGTCAAACCCACATGGAGCAAAATGGTAATCCATATCAAACCGCTGTGCATCTTGTTTATTCCTTCGATTGCTGTCAGTCTGTACAAGTATATGGATAAAATTATGATCGGCGTGCTGAGCAATAAGGTTCAGCTAGGATATTATGAGAACGCGGAAAAAGTAATCAATATTCCGATGGGTATTATCACATCCTTTGGCGTCGTAATGCTCCCAAAGATGTCAAATCTGCTGGCAACCAAAAACCGGAAAGAAAGCCAAAAATATATGGCGTTGTCCATGAAATATATCATGTGCCTTGCCTATGCCTTAACCTTTGGACTGGCTGGTGTTGGAACTGTATTTGCACCGGTCTTTTGGGGCGAAGAATTTGCGCTTTCGGGAATTTTGATTATGGGGCTGTCGCTTACGATACCATTTATGTCGTTTGCAAATGTCATTCGGACACAATATCTGATTCCATCTGAGAAAGACCGGGAATTTTTATCGTCTGTAGTGGGAGGCGCCTGCGCCAATCTCATCATCAATACGCTGCTGATTCCTGTATGGGGGTCAGTCGGCGCAACCATTGGCACGATTGTTGCGGAGATCGTGGTGTGCCTGATTCAATGTCTGGCAGTCAGAAAAGAGCTGCCCTTGCAAATATATTTGAGAAACTCTGGTATTTTCCTCCTGTTTGGCATCGCGATGTTTGCTGCGGTTTATGGGGTGGGCAGCGTGATGAGTTCCGGAGTTGTTACTCTGCTGCTTCAGATTATCCTGGGTGTATGCATCTACGCTGGGTGTTGTCTGGTTTATTTTATTGTTGCGAAGGATCAGATGATCGTGGGGATGTTGGATCGTTTGCTGAAAAAAGTGAAAGTAAAATTATAAGCCTGTGTTTAAAAACAGGATGCCTGAAATAAAATATGGTGTATCTGAGTGCATTCAAATATGCTTGTGAGGTATACTGGAACCCTTAGTCGCTGTCGAGCTGTAACTCCGCAGCGACTTTTTTCTATTTTTCTATCAGTGCTCAATGGCCTCCCGTATGGGTTTGGTATCCAACTCCTCGGTTTGATAGTTCAATCACGTTAGCCAATAGTATAATGGTATCATAAATTAAGACACTTTTTCGGACAGATTTTAATGAATCTGATATACTTAAACCAGTATGTAAGAAAGGAGCCATTATCATGTCCAGACAGAGAAGAAGTTTTAGTGCCAAATTCAAATCAAACCTTGTAATTGAGCTGCTTAAGGGTGAGAAAGATCTCAATACCCTGGCAGCTGAAAATAGCATCCAACCAAATCTGCTCCGTAACTGGAAAAAGGAGTTCCTGAACAATGCTTCGGTTGTGTTCGACGACAAGCGCGAGGAAAACCTCAAAGAAAAGCTTGCCGAAGAGCGAAAAGAGAAAGCGGAGTATGCCAAAAAGGTTGGTCAGTTAACCATGCAGGTTGACTGGCTCAAAAAAAAATCTGAAGAAATTTGTGGACCTGACTACGAGAGTAAGTTTAGTCCAAAACCTTTTGACGACTAAGGAAATTCCGGCTTCCGTTGGTGCCAGGTTGCTTGACATCAACCGTACAAGCATTTATTACAAGGGCGCCCCTATTTCAGATGAGGAACTGGCCTGCAAAGAGATCATTGATCATCTCCATACAGATAATCCCACTTGGGGCGCAAGACAAATGTCTGCACAGTTAAAAGCCCGTGGTTACCAGGTTGGGCGCCGCAAGGCAAGACGCTACATGAATGAGATGGATATTTACCCGATCTATCCAAAGATGAATCTTTCCAAGCGAATGCAGCAGGCGAAAGTATGTCCATATCTTCTTCGTAATGCGGTCATAGACAAGCCAAATCAAGCATGGTCTATTGATATTACATATATCCCGATCAAGCGCGGATTTCTGTATCTGACAGCCGTGATCGACTGGTATAGCCGTTGTATTGTCGGCTGGGAAGTGGATGACACACTTGATACCAGAATGGTTATCAGTGCCCTGAAAAAAGCTTTCAAAGTGGCAAAACCTCAAATCCTGAATTCAGATCAGGGTTGTCAGTTTACAAGTCAGCAATACATTGACTTTGTAAAGGAAAACGGCATCCGTCAGAGTATGGATGGAAAAAGTCGCTGGGCAGACAACATCATGATTGAACGCTGGTTCCGCAGCTTCAAGTATGAGGAAGCCTATCTGACACAGTACAACAACATCAGGGAAGCAAGAGCTGCTATCGGACAGTATATCCACATCTACAACTTTGAGCGGCGCCATTCTGCACTTGATTACCAAACACCGGCTGAATGCTACTATCCGGCAATGTTGATGCCATATGTAGCTTAGCATATATTGAATCTGGGGAGTGCTCCACTGTTCTCCACATGTTCCTTGTAACTTGTCCACTATATCAGTTCATTATAAAAATCTTAGATTTTTGTCTTGACAACTGAGCCACTATAATCCGCGCAGATCAGCGCATAGAAAAGCATGCCGACTGGGCAGATGAGTTAAAGACACGTTATAGCTTCACGGCAGACAATGCGATGGACATCGTACAGAAGGAAGTTGGCGTTGTCTTCTCCAAGGTGCTCGAACACGCGGGTGTATTCAAGCGCGACGAAGCTGGAAAAACGGCTTTTTTACGGTTTGTACAGTCGGTTTCATGAGTATATTTTAATTGCACACGACCTTACGCCTGTTTCTCACAGGGGTGAGGTCGTTATTTATTTGCCGGATATCTGTTGAAAACAGGAGTTAAATCCTTTATACTGTTTTGCGTAATAAAGTACAAATTTTGGAAAAAATCATATCATAAAAAGGGTGAAAATTTCTCATGATACAAACAGAACGACTGCTTCAGACTTTCTGCACACTGGTTTCCTTTGACAGTCCATCCTGTGGAGAACGTAAAATCTGTGATTATTTAAAAGAAACCTTGAAACAGCTTGGCCTTGCGGTAACAGAGGATGATGCAGCGGAAAAAATCGGCGGAACTGCCGGAAATATATATGCTGTTCTGCCGGCAACACAAGGGATGGAGTCACTGCCGCCCTTGCTCTTTTCCGGACATATGGACACGGTAGAACCATCGCATGGAAAGCAGACGGTTGTTCATCCTGATGGCACGATTACATCAAATGGCGAAACGGTTCTCGGCGCAGATGACTGCGCTGCATTGGCAGCGATTTTAGAGGCGCTATCTGTGATTCAGGCAGACCAGCTGCCGCATCGAATGATTGAAGTATTATTTTCAGCCGCAGAAGAGAGCTATTGCACCGGAATCGGAATGTTTGATTTTAACAGAATTCAGGCAAAGGAAGCTTACATTCTGGATATATCCGGTCCGGTTGGTGGAGCTGCCACTCAGGCTCCGACGATTCTTTCTTTTCGCATCACTGTGCATGGACGCGCTTCTCATGCCGGATTTGTGCCGGAGGCAGGTATTCATGCAATTGCGATTGCAGCGACAGCCGTACATACTCTGAAAAATGGATGGCTGGATGAGCAGACCACGCGCAACATTGGAACCATTTCCGGCGGATCCCAAACTAACATTGTGCCGGAGCTCTGCGTTGTGACCGGGGAAATCCGCAGCTTTTCGCATGCTTCTGCCATGGCGGCATGGGAGGAGACGCAAACGGCATTCCGCGATGCCGTCGCACAGAGCGGTGCTGAGCTGGACATGACGCATACCATTCATGTCCATGCATATCATACGCCGGAAACACATCCTGTGGTCAAACGGTTTGAAGCCGTGTGCAGAAAACAGGGGATTTCCTGTTTTCTGCGTAGCACGATGGGGGGAAGTGACAATAATCCGTTGTCCGAGCACGGAATCACAGGCATTGTCCTTGCCACCGCAATGAATAACTCTCATTCCTGTACGGAATATACATCCATAGAGGAGCTGAGGCGGATTTCTGCTATTACTGTAGATCTGATGTGCGCGGAGGTGTGACCGATGAAAACTCCCTTGCACTATCAGATTTCCGAATATGATTGCGGCCCGACAACTATGATGAATGCCATGAGCTTTCTTTTTTCGCGAGAACAGCTCCTCCCGGAAATTGTACAACATATTATGCTGTACAGTCTGGATGCCTATAATGCCAAAGGTGAAATCGGTAAAAATGGCACCTCTCGTGTGGCTATGATGTTTCTTTCCAGCTGGCTCACTCAATTTGGCAGAGCCTGTCATTTTCCTGTTGTATGTGAGTATCTATCCGGTCAATCGGTCTACCTTGGAGATAAAAGCCTGCTCACACAGGCGCTGCACTGCAACGGTGCTGTGATTGCCCGGCTCAACTATGGCGGTGATCACTATGTCCTGTTGACTGGTCAGGAGGAAAATCAAGTTTCGATGTTTGATCCGTATTACCGCAAGCGTCCCTTTGTTCAGCGAGATATTCAGCTTTTGGAAAACGAGCCGTTCCGTCGGAATCGCATTGTAACAGCGGAACGGCTGAATACCGAAGAAAAGCAGGGAGTTTATGCTCTGGGCCCTATAAAAGCACGCGAAGCGATATTACTGTTTAATGAGGAAACAAGATTGACAGCAGAGAAAACCATCGAATATTTTATCTGAATTTGTTGCGGAAAAGGCCAAAACATCCAAATGACAAAATAAACGCCAAAATTGTTCAGGAACTACGTTTCTGATTGCAATTTTGGCGTTTTATTATGAAAATATATTGCACGATTTGAAAGGCGGTTCATATGAACTGATCCGCAGAGGTGAAGCTGAAAACGGATGTAAATCTGTATAGGCTGCTCAGATGACGTTCAGTGCCATGGCATAACGGATGCGCACGGAGAAACAGCTGTTTCCGGTGATAAAAGCTGAGACCAGCTGTTTTATGGGGGAAGATATCACGGAAAGTAAAATAAAAAGAAAAACTGAGTAAATTTTACTAAAACTATTCAACCTGAACGAAAAACAGATTTTTTGTTTTTTAATGAGTAAACGAAAAGTATGGTATTATCAACGCGTGTTACTTTTTACGTTGAAATGAAAATGATATAATCATTACAGAAAAAAGGAAGATAAACAGGAGACAGAGAGTATTTTCGATATAAAAAAGAAAAATTCAACTGGAACAATGGATACAAAAAAACAGACGATATGTCGATTGTACTTGAGAAGATATTTATTGTTTTCGTATCTGTTGAATGTTTATTTTCCTCTCTTCACGAATGGATTTTCGGTACTGGGAGGGAGTTACATGAACCTTCTTTTTAAAAGCTCGTGTAAAAACCAACGGATTCTGATATCCGCAGTTCTCGGCGATTTTGCTCACCGGATCATCTGTAATACCGAGCTGTTCGTGTGCGCGGGTCAGTCGGAAGTCGGCGAGATATTCGCTGGGCGAGGTGTGCAGAACCGTTTGAAACAGTGTGGACAGATAACTTCGGCTGATTTCAACCGCATCGGCAATATCTTGTACGGTGATATTATCTGCATAATGTTCCCGGATGAACTCTTCCGCAGCACGCACATAATAATTTTGCTTATCGCTGCGAAATATCGTTCGATCTGTGGAGAGACCATGTGACAGACAGGAAAAAAACTGAAATAGCTGCGCCTGAAGGTACAGTTCCTGCTCCAGACCGTCCAGTTCGCTTTTGAGTATTGCAGTGACGATTTTCAGCAGTTTTGAGCCACAGTTTGCAGAATAGGTGAGGCTCTGGTGAGAAAAGCCCATCGCTTCCAGCAGCGTCCTGGCAGTTGAGCCTTCAAAACCAATCCAAAGATACGTCCATGGATCTTCATGATCTGACCGATAGGAAGACATGACATTTGGTTCTATTAAAAAGCCCTGATTTTTACCCAGTGAATAGGTTCGGCCATCAACCTGATATTGTCCTTTGCCATCCAGAATATAATGCAGGACATAACAGGGGTGTGCTGCGGGACCGATACTGTTATCTGGATAACATACAGAATGGCCACAGAAGCTCATATGAAGCTCATGAAAGTGGGATTTCTTACCCTCCAGTGTCAATGTATAACCTTTTTCCATATGCCTTCCTCCAATACAGACAGAACAGGTTGTCTTACTGTGTTTATTATAACACAGATCATACATAGAGAAAGAAATAAAGATGAGGTGAACGTATGATTTTGTTAGATCAGGCAGAGTTTGCTCTGCGAACCGGAAAAATGGATGAAAGAATATGTGAGGTATATGGCTGTGCCAGCGGGAGCGAACAGCTGAGTGAGTACCGCGGCAGACTGCTTCATGTGGCAGACGGATTCAGTTCTACGTTCGGACGCAATGATGAAGTAGAATTGTTCAGTGCGCCGGGCCGCACTGAGCTGGGCGGCAACCACACTGACCATCAGCATGGCAATGTGCTGGCGGCGAGCGTGAATCTGGACATTGTGTCGTGTGCGGCACCGAATGACAGCATGCTTGTCCGCATTCAGTCGGAGGGCTATCCGCCGGATGAGATTGATTTGACTGACCTGACCCCGCATCCGGAGGAAGTCAACAAAACTGCGGCACTGATTCGCGGCGTGGCAGCGGCAGCACATAAGCAGGGCTATGAAATCAAGGGCTTTGATGCTTACATGACGAGCAATGTGCTGAGCGGATCGGGACTGTCTTCTTCTGCCGCATACGAGACCATGATCGGTGTCATCATGAATCAGTTTTTCTGTGAAGGTGCGTTGACAGCGATTGATATCGCAAAAATCGGGCAGTATGCGGAGAATATTTACTTCGGCAAGCCGTGTGGCCTGATGGATCAGATGGCATCCTCTGTGGGCGGTATAGTGGCCATTGATTTTGAAAGTGAATCCGAGCCGAAGGTGTGCCGTGTGTCGTATGATATGAGCACGAGCGAGCATTCGCTCTGCATTATTGACACCGGCGGGGATCATGCGGAGCTGACCAGCGATTATGCGGCAATTCCGCGCGAGATGGGCGAGATTGCAGGCGCATTTGGCAAGACTGTGCTGCGCGAAGTGGAAGAAGCAGAGTTTTTGCGCGCCATTCCATCGCTGCGCAGACAGTATGGCGACCGTGCCGTACTGCGTGCGATGCATTTCTTTGCGGAAAACCGCCGCGCAGTGGCGGAAAAGGAAGCGCTGCAAAAGGGAAACTTTGAACGGTTCCGCCAACTGGTGCGCCGTTCCGGACGTTCTTCTGCGATGTACCTGCAAAATGTATATGCCGGCGTAAATCCGGAGAAGCAGGATATGTCGATTGCACTGGCGCTGGCAGAAAACATTCTTGAGGCGCGCGGCGCAGTCCGTGTCCACGGCGGCGGCTTTGCAGGCACCATTCAGGCGTTTGTTCCGAATGATATGCTGGGATATTTTAAGACGACAATGGAATCGGTTCTGGGTAAGAATGCCTGCCATGTATTGACGATTCGTCCGGCAGGCGGTGTGGTTCTGATGGCATAAAAAGGAGGAAGTTTACTATGGCAATTCTGGTACTGGGTGGCGCGGGCTATATTGGTTCGCATACCGTATATGAGTTGATCGACGCAGGAAAAGACGTCGTCATTGCAGACAATCTGGAAACCGGACACATCGAGGCAGTACACCCGAAAGCAACATTTTATCAGGGCGACATTCGGAATCGCGCGTTTGTTGACTCGGTTTTTGACAACGAACAGATTGACGGCGTGATTCACTTCGCAGCGAATTCACTGGTTGGTGAATCCATGACCAATCCCCTCAAGTATTATGACAATAATCTGTACGGGACAAAGGTTCTGCTGGAATCCATGGTTACACATGGAATTGATAAGATTGTCTTTTCGTCCACGGCGGCAACCTACGGCGAGCCGGAACGGGTACCGATTTTGGAAACCGACCGCACAGAGCCGACCAACTGCTATGGTGAAACCAAGCTGAGCATGGAAAAGATGTTCAAGTGGGTTGGAAAGGCTCATGGATTGCGTTTTGTCTCCCTGCGCTATTTCAATGCGTGCGGCGCACATGTTTCCGGCACCATCGGCGAGGCACACAATCCGGAATCGCATTTAATTCCGCTGATTTTACAGGTACCGAATGGACAGCGTGACGTTATCTCCATTTTTGGCGACGATTACGACACCAAGGACGGCACCTGCATCCGCGATTACATCCATGTCACCGATCTGGCACAGGCACATATTCTCGCCATGGATTATCTGATAAACGGCGGCGAGAGCAATATCTTTAATCTGGGCAATGGCGTCGGCTTTACCGTCAGGGAAGTGATCGACACTGCGCGCAAGGTCACCGGTCATCCGATTCCGGCAAAGACCACTCCGCGCCGTGCAGGTGATCCGGCACAGCTGATTGCCTCCAGTGAAAAAGCACGCACTGTCCTGGGCTGGAACCCGCAGCATGCCGATCTGGAAGAAATCATCGCAACCGCGTGGAACTGGCACAAAAATCATCCGCATGGCTTTGCAAAGTGAGGTGGAAACGATGTTATATGACAGCATTCAAAAGGTTGTCGCCTATGGTATCCAGACCGGACTGATGGAACCGGCCGACAAGACATGGGCCATCAACCGCCTGCTGGAAGTTCTCCGTGTGGACGACTATGAAGAACCGGAGGATGCCGACGGCACTGACGATCACATTGACCTGGCGGCAGTGTTGAACGACTTGTGTGACTGTGCGCTGAAAACCGGCGCGTTGACCGAAGACAGTGTGGTATATCGTGATCTGTTTGACACCAAACTGATGGGCGCCATTACGCCCGCGCCGAGCCAGGTACGTAAGAAATTCTTTGATCTGTACGAAAAAAGTCCGCAGGCTGCGACTGACTGGTATTACAAGTTCAGCCAGGATACCAATTATATTCGCCGCGACCGCATTGCAAAGGATGTCAAATGGATTGCACCGACCGAATACGGCGATCTGGATATTACCATCAATTTGTCCAAGCCGGAAAAAGACCCGAAGGCGATTGCGGCAGCAAAAAATATGCCGCAGTCTGCGTATCCGAAGTGCCTGCTGTGCAAAGAAAACGAGGGCTATGCAGGCCGTGTCAATCATCCGGCGCGCCAGAATCATCGCATTATCCCAGTGACGATCAATGACAGCGCATGGTTCATGCAGTATTCGCCGTATGTGTATTATAACGAACACTGCATTGTGTTCAATTCGCAGCATACACCGATGAAAATTGAACCGGCGACGTTCCGAAAGCTGTTGGATTTTGTGAAGCAGTTCCCGCATTACTTTGTCGGCTCGAATGCTGACCTGCCGATTGTCGGCGGTTCGATTCTCGCGCACGACCATTTTCAGGGCGGACACTACACATTTGCGATGGAAAAGGCACCGGTGGAGACGCCGCTCCTGTTTGACGGCTTTGACACCGTCGAAGCGGGTATTGTCAAATGGCCGATGTCAGTCATCCGCCTGAGAAGTGCTGATGACAATGCTCTGGTCGAACTGGCTTCCAAAATCCTCGCGGTATGGCGTGGATATACCGATGAGTCGGCATTTATCTTCGCGGAGACCAACGGTGAGCCGCACAATACGATTACGCCGATTGCACGTATGCGCGATGGCAAATATGAACTGGACCTTGTGCTGCGCAACAACATCACAACAGAAGAGCATCCACTCGGTGTATATCATCCGCACGCAGAATTGCACCACATTAAGAAAGAGAACATCGGCCTGATTGAGGTTATGGGTCTGGCAGTTCTCCCGGCACGGCTCAAAGAAGAGCTTCAGGTTCTGGCAGATGCGCTGGTTTCCGGCGCGGATATCCGCGCAGATCAGCGCATAGAAAAGCATGCCGACTGGGCAGATGAGTTAAAGACACGTTATAGCTTCACGGCAGACAATGCGATGGACATCGTACAGAAGGAAGTTGGCGTTGTCTTCTCCAAGGTGCTCGAACACGCGGGTGTATTCAAGCGCGACGAAGCTGGAAAAATGGCTTTTTTACGGTTTGTACAGTCGGTCTGACAGCCAAAAGAGAGGGATAGCAGATGAATATTACATGTGAACACTTTGGAACCACTGGAGAAGGGATGCCGGTGGAGCGGTTCTGGCTGACGGAGGGGGCATATGCTGTTGCAGTGCTGACACTGGGCGGTATCATCCAGTCAGTAAAGGTTCCAAACCGCGAGGGGATAGCAACGGACATTGCTCTGGGCTTTGATTCGGTTCAGGACTATGAAGCGCAGACTTGTTATATTGGGGCATTGCTGGGACGGTGTGCGAACAGAATTGCCAGAGGAGAGCTTTCCGTTGGAGGGAATCAATTTTCCCTTGCATGGAATGACAACGGTGTGTGCCATTTGCATGGCGGTGTATCCGGCTTTGACAGAAAACTATGGCACGCGGATATTTCAGATGCGGGACTGGTGCTGCGATGCACCAGTCCGGACGGAGAAGAAGGATATCCGGGAGAATTGCAGGTTTCCGTCACCTATCAGCTGGCGGACGGTGCGTTGTCGCTGACCTATCGGGCGGAAAGCACGAAGGATACCCTGTGCAATTTGTCTAACCACGCATATTTCAATCTGTCCGGGCACAATGCGGGAAGCATCGGGCAACAGCAGATTCAGGTCTTTGCAGACACCTATGCAGTCAAGAATTTGCACAGCGTGCCAACCGGTGAAATCCAGCACGTGCAGGATACACCGCTGGATTTGAGGGCGCCGCATCGATTTGCAGAGCACTGGGACGATCCATTTGGACAGATTCAATCCGCAAGAGGCTATGACCATCATTATTTCATTGATGGGACAGGTATGCGTCCGTTTGCCCGGGTATATGCCGAAGATACCGGGATTATGATGGAGGTAGAATCTGATCTGCCGGGCATGCAGTTGTATTCGGGGAATTATCTGGAACAGCTTCCGGTGGGAAAAAATGGGGCGGTTTATGACATGCGAAGTGGCTTTGCCATCGAAACACAATATGCACCGAATGCTGTGCATTGTCCGAATTTTGCCGCACCGGTTCTCCGTTCCGGGGAGCAGTATGCGCACACAACAGTATATCGTTTTTCAAACAGATAAAACAGAACAGGATTATTTTGTGCATGGTGCACTGAATAAAAGAAGAAAAGAGTAGGAGGAAGCAAACATGATTGTACCAAGGTATTATGAAAATCTGGATATTTTGCATGATCGCACGATGCCGAACCGGTCGTATTATATCCCGGCGTCCCGGCGGATGGATGATCTTGTGGAGCATCGGACGCATTCCGACCGCATGCAGCTGCTGAATGGAGACTGGGAATTCCGGTACTATGACAGCATTTATGACTTGCAGGATGCGTTCTATGAAACCGAATATGTGCCGGAGGGATATGACAAAATTCCCGTTCCAAGTGTCTGGCAGATGCATGGCTATGATGCGCACCAGTATACGAATATCCGGTATCCGTTCCCACTGGATCCGCCATATGTTCCGCAGGAAAATCCGTGCGGTGCGTATGTACATCACTTTACCTATCAGAAAAACGCAGAAGCGCCGCGGGCATATCTGAACTTTGAAGGTGTGGATTCCTGTTTTTATGTCTGGCTGAACGGAACCTATGTCGGATACAGCCAGGTAGCCCATTCGACCAGTGAGTTCGATGTGACCGAGTATCTGAACGAAGGCGACAACAAGCTCGCCGTGCTGGTGCTGAAATGGTGTGACGGCAGCTATCTGGAGGATCAGGACAAGTTCCGTATGAGTGGTATTTTCCGCGATGTTTATCTGCTGCGCCGCCCGGAACAGTGTATCTTTGATTATTATGTCCATACGGCGATGCAGGCGGAGCATGCGGAAGTGCGGGTGGAGTTCTCGTATCTGGGACAATTTGTTCCGACTAAAGTTATAATTTATAACAAAAATGGGGTGCTTGTCGGAGAAGGCTCTGCGGAAGCATCTCACTCCGATGGCGGATATACGCATGCAGCGTGCATCAAGATTTCGGAGCCTGTACTGTGGAATCCGGAAGCCCCATATCTGTATACCATGGTTCTTGAGACAGCGAACGAAGTGATTACCGACCGTGTGGGCATTCGTGAAATCTGTGTACAGGGAACCGTTATCTATGTCAATGGAAAACAGATAAAATTCCGCGGCGTGAACCGACATGATTCCGACCCGGTAACTGGCTTTACCATTGGAATTGACCAGATGAAGCGCGACCTGTTTCTGATGAAACAGCATAATTTCAATGCGATTCGCACGAGCCATTACCCGAATGCACCGCAATTCTATCAGCTGTGTGACCAATATGGATTTTTTGTCATCGATGAAGCGGATCTTGAGAGCCACGGTGCGTCGCAGCTCTACTGCGAAAACAATGCCGACTGGGACAAGCATGTAGCGTGCTGGAATGAGCCGTTTGCAGACAATCCGGACTGGATGGAACCCACGCTGGATCGCATTCAACGCTGCGTGATGCGTGATAAAAACCGTCCGTGTGTTGTCATCTGGTCGATGGGCAATGAGAGTGCATATGGGTGCACGTTTGAAAATGCACTGGCATGGACAAAGGCGTTCGATCCGAGCCGTCTGACCCACTATGAGGGGTCCTATTATTACAACCGTGACAAGAAATATGACTTCTCCAACATCGATATGTACAGCATGATGTATCGTACCATTGAGACAGCGATGGAGGACATGCAGGATGTACCGGACAAGCCGTATCTGTTGGTCGAATACAGCCATGCGATGGGCAATGGCCCCGGTGATCTGGAAGACTATTTCGGAATGATCCAGTCAGTCGATCAGGTTTGCGGCGGCTTCGTATGGGAATGGTGCGACCATGCCATTTACAAGGGGCAGGCGGAAAATGGAAAGGCAATGTATTGGTACGGCGGCGACCATGGGGAATATCCGCACGACGGTAACTTCTGCCTGGACGGACTGGTTTTCCCGGATCGCACACCCGGTACCGGTGTCATTGAATATAAAAATGTATACCGCCCGGCAAGAATCACAGCCTATGACCAGAAAACCGGAACCGCTGTGCTCCGCAGCTATATGGACTTTGTGAATCTCAGAGACTATTGTACTGCTGGTTATGAGGTTACCTGCGACGGCTTGACAGTTTCTTCGGGTGCAATTGACCTTCCGTCGGTTGACCCGAGACAGCAGACGGAGGTCAGCATCCCGGTCACAGTTCCGGCAGGGGGCAGATGCTTCCTGAAGGTGAGCTATTATCTGAAGGAGGAAACCGAGATTTTGCCTGCCGGTTACGTACTGGGCTTTGATGAGCTTCCCTTGGAAAATGAGGATAGCAGGAATCAAACCAATGTCCGGCTGTGGTATGCGGAGGAGAAACACACAGATGCAGCACCGGTTGTCGAAGAAACTGACCGCTATCTGACGATTACAGCGGAATCATATACTTATGTATACAACAAGCTGAAGGGTGTTTTTGAATCCATGGAACTGGGCGGAGCTGCCGTCATTACGAAGCCGATGGAAATAAATATCTGGCGTGCACCGACGGATAATGACAAAAAAATTAAGCTGGAGTGGATGGATGCGCAGTATGATCGCAGCACCAGCCGCAGCTATCAGACAGAGTATCAAATTGTCGGAAATGAAGTCAAAATCCACAGTGTTATGTCTGTACAGGCAGTTTCTGTACAGCGGTTTATGGATATCGACGCGACATGGACGATTTCTGAGCAGGGGGCCATTACCGTTTGCATGGATGTCGTGCGCGATATGCAGTTCCCGGAGCTGCCGCGCTTTGGCCTTCGCCTGTTCCTCCCGAAGGAGATGCAGCAGGTACGCTATTGCGGCATCGGCCCGGAGGAAAGCTATTGCGACAAACGCATTGCCGGAAGCTATGGTGTATATTCCGCTGCGGTTTCTGACCTGCATGAGGACTACATCCGCCCGCAGGAGAACGGAAGCCATTGTGACTGCGATTATGTCGCGCTGACCGGCGACAGTATGACCTTTACCGCAGTTGGAGCCAAGCCGATTGCATTCAATGCTTCGGTTTATACGCAGGAGGAATTGACTGCTAAGAATCACAATTATGAGCTGGTTCCGTGCGGCAGCACAGTTCTTTGTCTGGATTATGCTCAGGCAGGCATTGGCTCGCAGAGCTGTGGCCCAAAGCTGATGGAACAGTATCAGCTGGATGAAGAAACCTTCCGATTTGAACTGAAGATGATTCCGACGATTGCATCTGTTTGAAAGGAGAAAAGAACGTGGAAGAGAAAAAGTATTTGAAATGGTATAACAAGATCGGATATGGCTCGGGCGATATTGCCGGCAGCGGCGTGTATAATTTCCTCGCAGCCTTTGTTATGATCTATCTGACCAATACCATTGGTCTGAATCCGGGTATCATCGGCACACTGATGATGTTGTCCAAGCTGTGCGATGGTATTTCCGATGTATTCTTCGGCGCAATGATTGACAAAACGCGTTCCAAGCTGGGACGCGCCCGTCCGTGGATGCTGTTTGGCTTTATCGGCTGTGCCATTACAATGGTTCTGATTTATGCCATTCCGACAAGCTGGGGACAGACGGCACAGTATATCTATTTCTTCATCACCTATACGCTGCTGAATGCTGTGTTCTATACGGCAAATAATGTAGCATATGGCACGCTGACTGCGCTGATTACCAAAAACGGCAATGAGCGCGTACAGATGGGCTCGATTCGATTCATGTTCTCCTACGGTACGAGCATCGTTGTTCAGGCCGTTACGGTCGGTGCAGTCGAGTTCTTCGGCGGCGGTGCAGTTGGCTGGAGAACGGTAGCAATCGTCTATGCAATCATTGGACTTATCAGCAATACCATTTCCGCATTCTCTGTTAAAGAACTTTCGGATGAGGAACTGGACGGTGAAGACAATGTCATTGATGAGGATGGCAAGGTAAAATACAGCCTGAAGGATGCAGCAAAAATGCTGCTGCACAACAAGTACTATCTCATGATTTGCTGTGTTTACATTTTACAGCAGATTTACAGTGCGATGATTAACTCCGGCATTTATTTCATGACTTATGTTCTTGGCGATGCCAATCTGCTGGGTACCTTCTCTGTTGCAATCAATCTCCCGATGATATTGGGCCTGCTCATCACGCCGTTCCTTGTAAAGAAGATGAACGGCATGTATAAGCTGAACCTGTCTGGTTATCTGCTTGGTACTGTCTCGCGCGGACTGGTCATTGTGGGTGCGTATATGGGAAGCGTTCCGATGATGCTGGTGTTTTCTGCGATTGCTTCGATCGGCATGAGCCCGCTTCAGGGTGACCTGACTGCACTGATTGCATCCGCATCCGAGTACACATATCTTACGCAGAATAAGCGCCTGGATGGTACGATGTTCTCCTGCTCCTCGTTCGGCACAAAGCTGGGCGGCGGCATTGGTACGGCAATGTCCGGTTGGCTGCTCGCGGCGGGTGGATATGTTGCTGACGCAGCAGTTCAATCGGCTTCCTGCATCAATATGCTGCACTGCATGTATCTGTGGATTCCGATGATTATCAATTTCGTTATCATGCTGATTCTGTCCAGACTGAAGGTCGAAAAGGCAAACGAAGAACTGATTGCTGCAAAAAACGCGTAATGCAGTTGCAATAAACAAGTAAAACGACAAGCTCCCTGTCAGGAGGATGCATTTCACCTGACAGGGAGCATTATTTTGTTGTTCAGAGGAAAACATATAAAACAATTTTCAAGAGCAACGAGTGTCTGAAAGACCGGATGTCTGCGTGACAGTATGCCTGTGACTTTTCGATTTTACTGTGTAAACTGCTGTCAGCCGGGAAATCTATAAGCAGCACAGAAAAGGAGAGAGTCATATGAAAACAGCGCAAGCCAAAAACATAGCGTTGGATTTGCTTTGCGACATCATCGGCTCATTTTTCTATTCCGCAAGCGTTTATACCTTTGCCAAAACAGCAACTTTTGCGTTGGGCGGCCTGACCGGACTTGCCCTGATTATGAATTATTTGTGGCAATTTCCCATTGGTATAACCACGATGGCGTTAAATATACCGCTTATCCTATTGAGCTATCGGATCGTAGGAAGAAGTTTTTTGCTGAAAACCATGAAAACGATGTGCTTCTGCACGGTTTTTCTGGATATCCTATTTCCGCGGCTGCCGGCCTATTCCGGTTCGCAGTTTATGGCGGCATTGTACTCTGGTATTTTTGCCGGAATCGGTCTTGCATTCTTTTATATGCGCGGCTCTTCTTCCGGGGGCATCGATTTTCTTGTCATGTCAATCAAGATATTGCGTCCACATCTGTCAATTGGAATTGTTTCCATGACGATAGATCTGGTCATTATTCTTTTGGGATGGCCGGTATTCGGAAATGTAGATTCCGTGCTCTACGGACTCACCGCCACAATATTGACTTCATTGGTGCTGGACAAAATTATGTATGGCATGGATGCGGGTGCACTGATTATCATTGTCACTGACTGCGGTGAACAAATTGCACAGCGCATTGGCGAGCTGATCGGGCGCGGTTCTACCGAATTGCGGGCACGGGGCGGCTATACAAAGCAGGAGAAGAATGTGCTGCTCTGCGCCTGTTCCAAATCACAGGCGTATCTGGTGTGCTGTGCGGTACAGGAGATTGACAAAATGTCGTTTGTTATGGTTACGGAGACAAATGAGGTCTTTGGAGAGGGGTTTTCAGAGCACCAACCCAAGCAGGAAATAAAGAAAAAGGTGAAAAAATGTCGCTAGACTCTGCCTGAGCGACAAAAATGATTAAGACATATCTGAAAAGTCGAAAAATTTGACTATTTCCACAAATGTGGGTTGTTTGTTCGTTAAAGCCGCTTGAAATCCGAAAGGATTTGGACGTGTTTTTGCCTCGAATCCTCCGCGCCTTTGCGAAATATCCGTTATTTTCTCGGTTTTCAGATAGCGCCTAGAAAAACTTCTCATTGCCACGGATATGGGGATGAGAAGTTTTTTTAGCCAGCGACTGATCTGAAACCCTTGACAGCTAGTGAATACTAGCTTATACTGTGAATGAGCTAGTATTTACTAGCTTGAATTGGAAAGAACGTATACAGTTGGGACAGAATGGGAGGAGCAGATGAAATCATTTGATCTGGAAGGGTATTTAAGCAGCGGCGTTGAACAGGTGATAGCCGGGATTATGAAAGCGACTGCAAAGAACCCAAAGGAAAGCCTGTTTCTGATACAGTATTTGCGCGACAGCCGGAAAGCGAGCCGTATCCGGCGCGCACATGCGGACAACGGGGAACACATTCCACCGTTTCTGATTGCCAGCATTACCACGCAGTGCAACCTGCATTGCCGGGGCTGTTATGCGCGGGCGAATCACAGCTGTCAGGATGGGATTGATTTGAAGCATCCGATGCTCCGCGCGGATGCATGGGGAGAGATCTTTCGACAGGCAGCCGAGCTTGGCATTGCATTTATCCTGCTGGCAGGTGGGGAACCATTCCTCCGGCTGGACGTGCTGGAACAGGCAGCGTTACATAAAAATATCTTATTTCCGGTTTTTACAAATGGAACCATGCTGACAGAGGATTCTCTTGCTTTGCTCAGCCGCAGCAGAAATCTCGTTCCGGTTCTCAGCATAGAAGGAAACGAAAGTACAACTGATCTGCGGCGCGGCAGCGGAGTGTATCAGATGCTTGTCCGCAGCATGAAGCGGTTGAATGAGAAAGGAATTGTTTTTGCTGCATCCGTCACCGTCACAAAGGAAAACCTGGCGGAAACGCTGTCGGAGGATTTCGTCGCGGCATTGGCAGAGCAGGGCTGCAAGGGTATTGTCTATGTGGAATATGTGCCGATTGATGCGGCGACAAAGGCGCAGGCGTTGGATGATGTGACCCGGGCAGATATGATGAATCGGCTGAATACCTTGCGGGAATATCGGGAAGACATGGTTCTGCTCGCTTTCCCCGGAGATGAGAGAAGTTCCGGCGGATGTCTCGCGGCAGGCAGAGGTTTTTTCCATATCAATGCATTCGGTGGCGCGGAACCCTGTCCATTTTCACCGTATTCTGATGTAAATGTGGCAGCAATCGGGCTGCGGGAAGCAATGAAATCTCCGTTGTTTGTCCGGCTCAGGGAAAGTAGGAATCTGGAAGCCGAACATATCGGTGGTTGTGTCCTGTTTGAGCAGGAACAAGAGGTCAGAAAAATGCTGGAGGAATCGCATGACAACCAAGGAACGAATTGTAGATGAAGCGCTGACCCTATTTTCCAGACAGGGCTACAAGGGAACCAGCGTGAAGAATATTGCGGATGCAGTTGGAATTAAAGACAGCTCGATCTACAAGCATTTCAAAAGTAAACGGGAGATTATCGATGCCATTGTCGATCAGATGCGGAGATGTATGGACCAAATGTCTGTGGATGCAGGGCTGCCGCAGGAGGACAATGAAACAGCTGCTGCCATATACGGCAGAATGACGGTAGAAGATCTCCAGCAGTTGAGCCGGAAGGTTTTCCTCTTTTATCTGAAGGATGATTTTATTTCCCGGTTCTGGCGGCTTGCTGTGATGGAGCAATATCAAAATCAGGAAATTTATGAAATTTATCGCAGCATTTTCTTTGACCAGAGTATTGCCTATCAGACCCGGTTATTTGCTGAAATGATTCGTCAGGGAATTTTCCGGGAGGCAGATCCGCGTGTGCTCGCAATGAATTTTTACGCGCCGATTTATTTTCTGCTGAGCAAATACAACGGCAGAACCGACAACGTGGAAGAAGCCCTGCAAGCCTTGGATATGCAGGTAGCAGAATTTTGCCGCATCTATACGGTACAGGAAAGGAACAGTCACATATGATTACAGCCATTGTTTATACTTCAAATTCGGGATATACCGCTCAATATGCAGAACTCCTGCATGAGAAAACAAATCTTCCGGTCTATTCGCTGGATCAGGCAAAAGCTGCGCTGCCGGAGCAGTCCGAAATCATTTATCTGGGCTGGATTATGGCGAGCAATATGCAGGGCTATCAGAAAGCAGCAAAACGATACCGCATTGCCTGTGCATGCGGCGTGTGCATGGGAGCTTCCGGCTCCCAGCTGAAAGAAGTGCGAAGCGCGACAAAAATAGATGCATCCATTCCGCTGTTTACTCTGCAGGGCGGCTTTGACATGAACAAGCTGCACGGCATGTACAAGCTCATGATGCAGGTCATGGCAAAGACAGCCGGAAAGGGTCTGGCAGAGAAAACTGACCGGACGCCGGATGAGGATGTCATGCTGGATATGATGCTGCATGGCGGAAACTATGTCAGTGAGGAAAATCTCCGGCCGGTGCTGGATTGGTACACCGGACAGCAAAAAATCTGAAGCATAAAAACAGCAAGCCCGTTTCTGCTTTTCAGGCAGGCGGGCTTGCTGCTATTTTACGGATTTCATGCGAAAGCCGGTTCGATTGACATCGAAACCGGCCCGCAGTGTGTGTGATAATAAGTAGAAGGGGGTATACAGGCTTGTTATCGTATATACAGCTCGATCACTTGACGCCCATCCAACCGGAGATGACCATCATCTGAACTTCGCTGGTGCCTTCATAGATTTCCGTAATCTTTGCGTCACGCATCATGCGCTCAATCGGATAATCCTTGGTGTAGCCGTAGCCGCCGAACAGCTGCAGGCAGCGACGGGTAACATCACTCGCATTGTTGGCAGCAACCAGCTTCGCCATAGCAGCCAGATGCGTATACTTTTCATGGTTGTCCTTTGCGCAGGCTGCCTGATAAACCAGCAGCTTGGCAGCTTCGGTGTTTGCCTGCATTTTAGCCAGCTCGAACTGCGTGTTCTGGAACTGGGAAATGCGGCGGCCAAACTGCGTGCGCTCCTGAACATACTTGACAGTTTCCTCGATTGCGCCCTCTGCGATGCCGAGTGCCTGTGCAGCGATACCGATACGACCGCCGTCCAGCGTCATCATCGCATACTTGAAGCCCTTGCCGATTTCACCGACCAGGTTTTCCTTCGGAACGATGCAGTCCTCGAAGATCAGCTCACAGGTAGAGGAAGCGCGGATGCCCATTTTGTTTTCATGCTTGCCGATGGAGAAGCCCGGCATGCCCTTTTCCACGATGAATGCGGAAATGCCCTTGTTGCCCAGAGACTTGTCCGTCATGGCGAGGATGAAGAAGATGTCAGCAGCACCTGCGTTGGTGATGAAGATTTTGGAGCCGTTCAGGACCCAGTGGTCGTCATCAACCAGAACAGCGGTGGTCTTCTGCTGCGAGGAATCGGTGCCCGCGGACGGCTCGGTCAGGCCGAAAGCGCCCAGCTTTTCACCGGTTGCCAGCGGAACGAGATATTTCTGCTTCTGCTCCTCCGTACCGAACATGTAGATCGGCGTTGCGCACAGCGAGGTGTGTGCGGATACAATAACACCGGTGGATGCGCAGACCTTGCTGAGCTCTTCGATACACTGGACATAGCTCAGCGTATCCATGCCGGCTCCGCCGTACTCTTCCGGGAACGGGATGCCCAGAAGACCCATTTCAGCCATTTTCTTTACATTTTCCATCGGGAAACGCTCGGTTTCATCGATTTCAGCCGCGATCGGCTTAACTTCATTCTGTGCAAATTCGCGATACAGGTCAATCAGTTCCTGATGTTCTTCATCAATTCGAAAATCCATAGATATACCTCACTTTTTACTGTCGTTGATTAGGAAAGATGGGGGAGAAACCGGTGGGCAATTTCTCCCCCTATGGGCTGGAAGAAGAATTTATGCCTTGATCTTCTTGTATGCTTCGATAAAGGCCGGGATGACATCGAACAGATTGCCGACAATGCCGTAATCTGCTACTTCAAAGATCGGTGCCTCCTCGTCCTTGTTGATTGCAATGATGGTATCAGAACCGCTCATGCCGGCAACGTGCTGAATTGCACCGGAAATGCCGCAGGCGATGTATACCTTCGGAGCAACGGTCTTGCCGGACTGGCCGACCTGATGTGCATGCGGCATCCAGCCTGCATCGACAACAGCACGGGAACAGCCAACGGTTGCGCCGAGAAGATCAGCCAGCTCACGGATGGTGGCAAAGCCTTCTGCACTGCCGACACCGCGGCCGCCGGATACGATAATGTCAGCCTCTTCCAGATTGACTGCTTCGGCAACTTCCTTGACACGCTCGACCAGCTTGGTGCGGATGGCATCTGCGGCAACATGGATGTCCTCGCGGATGATTTCACCGGTCTTATCTGCCTGATAGGGAGCCTTCTTGAAGACTGCCGGACGGACGGTACCCATCTGCGGACGGCATTCCGGGCACTCGATGGTAGCCATGAGGTTGCCGCCGAATGTCGGACGGGTCCATGCAATGCAGCCGGTCTCTTCGTCGATATCCAGTGCGGTGCAGTCAGCAGTCAGGCCGGTTTTCAGACGGCAGGATACACGCGGACCCATGTCACGGCCGTTGTTGGTTGCGCCAATGATGACGGTTTCCGGCTTGTGCTTCTGGATCAGCTCGAACAGTGCCGTTGCAAAAGCATCGGTGGAATAATATTCGTACTCGTCGCCTTCTACCAGGATTGCGCTGTCGGCGCCATAGCAGATGGCATCCTTTGCCACGTGCTCGACATCCTTGCCGATGACGACAGCAACCAGCTTGCAGCCCTTTTTATCAGCCAGTTCTCTGGCCGGGTTGAGCAGCTCGAAGCCAACATTCTTGGCCTTGCCGCATTCTGTTTCAACGAACACCCAAATGTTCTGATATGCTTCACTCATAATGGTTACCTCTCAATCACAGGATCTTCGCATCAGTCAGCAGGGTTGCCAACTGTGCCGCAGCTTCGTCAGCCGGCAGACCGGCAATCTTCATGCCGTTCTTTTCGCGGCTCGGCGTATATGTGCTCTTGACCTTGGTGGGGGAGCCCTTCAGACCGCAGCGGGCAACATCAATCTTGAGGTCTTCCGCGGTCAGCACCGGAATCGGCTTTTTCTTTGCAGCCATCTTGCTGCGGATGGTCGGGTAACGCGGTTCTGTCGGGAGCTTGACAACTGTGACAACAGCCGGAAGGGAAGTGGTCATCAGGTCATAGCCCTCATCGCATTCACGCTTGACCTGGATTGCACCGTCTTCGACGGTCAGATCCATCGCATAGGTGATCTGCGGCAGACCCAGATGCTCTGCCAGCTCAGGGCCAACCTGTGCTGTATCACCGTCGACAGCCTGCTTGCCGCAGAGAATCAGATCGAACGGTGCTCTTTCCTTTTCTTCCACTGCCTTGACGACATGGGAGAGGATAAAGCTGGTGGCGAGGGTATCCGAACCGCCGAACTCCCTGCCGCTGACAAGATAGGCAGCATCTGCGCCGACAGACAGGCAGGTTTTGAGTGCATCAGCCGCCTGCTCCGGGCCCATGGATACAACGACAACTTTGCCGCCGACTGCTTCCTTGATCTGGACGCCGGCTTCCAGCGCATAGGTATCAAACGGGTTTACGATGCTCGGTACGCCAGCGCGGACCAGAGTATGAGTTTCCGGATCAATCTTGATTTCGTTGGTATCCGGTACCTGCTTTACACAGACTAAGATATTCATAGGACAGCCTCCTGTTTGTTCATTTAAAATTCTGCTTACAGACGGTAGCAGACCTTGCCCGGATTGAGGATCATATTCGGGTCAAATACATGCTTGATGCCTTCCATCAGGCGCATGTTGGTTTCGCCGACCGATTCGACCAGATACTTGATCTTGCCGGAGCCGATGCCGTGTTCGCCGGAAACCAGTCCGCCCAGTGCGGTAGCTTCTGCGTAGATCAGTTCGAAGAACTTGTCAACGCGGGCCTTGAATTCGTCCTCAGTCAGGTCGTTGGAGCACTGATAGATGTGCAGATTGCCATCGCCTGCATGGCCGAAGCTCTTGATGGTCAGGCCGCACTCTTCGCCGGTCTTGTTGACATAAGCCAGATAGGATGCAATCTTGTTGACCGGAACGACAACGTCGCACTCGTCCAGCAGCTTGGTTTCCTCCATGATTGCTTCGAGGAAGCTGGAGCGGGCTGCCCATGCGTCCTTCATCTTGTTCGGCGTGTCGGCAACCAGGACGTCGATGGCACCGGCTTCCATAACCAGTTCGGCTGCCTGCTCAATCAGGACATCCAGCTCGTCTTCATTGTTGGCGTCCAGCGTGACAAGCAGATAAGCGCCGGCGGTAATGCCGTCAATGACCTGCGGGAATACGCTGCGGCCGATATAGCGCTCGGACGACAGGACGATCTCGCGCTCCATAAATTCAAGCGCCTGCGGGTCCATATGTGCCATCTTAAACTTCGGAACGGTGGAAATACAGGTGTCGAGATCCTCGAACGGGATAATCAGGCTGGCAACCTTCTTCGGCGCCGGGATAATTTTGAGGGTGAGTTCGGTGATGATGCCCAGCGTGCCTTCCGAACCGATCATGAGGTTCAGCAGGGAGTAGCCGGAAGAGGTCTTGGAAACAGTTGCGCCGAGGTGGGTGATCTCGCCGGTCGGCAGAACAACGGTCATGGCGCGGACATAATCGCGCGTTGCACCGTACTTGACAGCACGCATGCCGCCTGCGTTTGTTGCGACGTTGCCGCCGACACAGGCAAACTTTTCACCCGGATCAGGCGGATACAGGAGACCCTTGCTGCTGCAGTCTTCCGCGAGGTCGTTGAGCAGCACGCCCGGCTGAATGCGGACGACAAAGTTTTCCAGATCGTATTCCAGAATCTGATTCATCTTGGTGGTGTCGATGAGCACGCCGCCGTACAGCGGAACTGCACCGCCTGCCAGACCGGTACCGGCGCCGCGCGGGGTAACCGGAATCTTGTTTTCATTGCAAATCTTCATGACTGCGGCAACCTCTTCGGTGCTGCGCGGCACAACGACGCAGTCAGGAGCATGGGTGCCATAAATCGGCATTTCGTCCTTGCTGTAGTCCGGATTGATGTCCTCGCCGGTAATCACATTTCCGGGAGCAGCTGCCTGCAGCTGTTCAATGATTTCAGCTGTCAATGTGTTGTAAGTACTCATATAAATTCCCTCCTACTCAAAATTGAGTTATTATTTAAAACAATCACAGGATCAGCGAGCCTGCAAAGCAGACAATGCCTGCAAGAATGACGTATGCAACACAGTATTTAATGGATATTTTCAGAATCTGGCTGTCTGAATTGGGCTGGTTGATTGCGCCGACGCCGATTGCAATCGACTGCGGACAGATCATCTTGCCGATGCAGGCACCGACCGTATTTGCGGATGCGAGCCAGGCTGCATTGATGCCGAGGGCGGATGCGGTTTCTGCCTGCAGACCGCCGAACAGAACCGTTGTAGATGTACCGGAACCAGTGACGAATGCACCCAGTGCACCGATCAGCGGGGCAACGAACGGATAATAGTGGCCGGTTGCCGCGACGAAGAACTTCGCGATGTCGGAGATCATGCCGCTGTGGCTCATGACCTTGGCGAGTGCGAGAACCGAGCAGATGGTCAGAATGGTCTTGGCCATGCTCACCATTGTCTTTTTAAAGACCTTCCACATCGTGGAAAAGGATGCGCCCTGGACAAGGCCGCCGATAATCGCAGCGATAAAGATCAGGATACCGGGTGTGTTGACCCAGCTGAAGCTCAGCGTTGAGGTATCATCGCCGGCATAAACATGTACCGTGGATTTGAACTGTGCCAGGAAATCGTGAATCGGCGGAATCAGGCTGGATGTTACCATCAGCAGAACAAAGATCAGCAGGAACGGCATCCATGCGCGGATGGCCTCGCCCAATGCAATCGATTTGTTCGATTCGCTCTTTTCAGCGGAGATACAAAATTCTGCCGGAGGATTGCGGTTGAAAATGCGGGAAGCGATGACGGTGCCAACCATGCAGCAGATGGAGCCCAGAATATCCGGCAGTTCTGCGCCGAGGAAATGGGATGCCAGATAGAACGGAACCACAAAGCAAAGGCTGGAGATCAGCGTTGTCGGGATCATGCCTTTGAGACCCTTGAACCCCTTGCCGCACATGGCGACCATGACAAACGGGGTGATGAACATAAACAGCGACAGCTGGAGGCCGGTGGCACTGGCCAGTGTCGGGACATCCACACCGGTGACAGAGCCGAGTGTCGTTGTCGGAACGCCTACCGAACCGAATGCTGTCGGAGCAGCATTCGCGACCAGACAAACGACGGCGGAAAAGATCGGCTCAAAGCCCAATGCGACCAGCATGCTTGCGGGAATGGCAACGGCGGTGCCAAAACCTGCCATGCCTTCCATAAAGCCACCGAAACCCCAGGCGATAATCAAAACAAGAACACGCTTATCGTTGGACACCATCGTAAGCATCTGCTTGATTTTATCCATCGCCTTGGTTTCGAGTGTCAGGTTATACGTGAACATCGCTGCCACGATAACCAGGCAGATCGGCCAAAGAGCATTCAGAATGCCTTCGACACAAGCGGTAGCCATATTGATGGCACTGAACTTCCAGATCATCATAGAAGCGATGATGCCAACAATCAGTGCGATGGGACAGGCGCGATAGCCGGGCATCTTCAGTACGGCCAATGCGATGATCAGCCAAATGATAGGCAGCATCGCAAGGATAAACTTCAGAAACAGCATATTACTACTCTCCTTTACTGCATCTCTTTCGGGCAAATTGGCATTACCAATTTTCGAATTAAATTCTGCGATAATCCTGCCACTCTCAAGATTATGCAAATTCAATTGCCGAATTTCGCAAATTCTGCCGGATTATATTGGACAATATTCGCTTTGTGTCCAAAAATAACGGGAAGAATCTGAGGATTGCAGCTGCGCACCGTTAAATTGGTACTACCTTCTACATGTTTTATTCTACAACTGGATTTTTTGAAAATCAAGAGCAATCGGCGAAGTTTTCCAATGCCGGAAAAAAACGGGTTGGCACACGGAAAAAGCGACAAAACAGCACTTTCTGTCGATTGCTTTGCAAATAACAGATTTTTTATTTCCAAAAATGAACAAAAAGCGGAAGGGGGAAAAGAAAATTTCGGCACAATTGCACAAACGGTGGCAGGCCAATAAAAAACCGCAGATCTGCGGGCAGAGCTGCGGGAAAGGGAGGCAAATCAGTTTATACGGACTGAATCTGGAGCGTGCGATCCGGTTCGTGATCGGAAAAATCCGGACGTTTTTGCTCGAATTTGATGACATGCTCCTTGACAATTTCAAAGTGCTGTTCCATCGCTTCGTATGCGCGCGGCGCGTCGTGCGTCAGCAGACCGTTGTAAATGTCCCAGTGTGCGGCGCGCAGCGCCTTGGAACGACGGCGGTCAGCGAGAATCGAGGTGCGCAGGTTTTTGATAAAGATATCCAATAGGTCACTCATCAGCTGTGTAAGATAGATCATCAGTGTATTATGCGATGCTTGGATCAGAATGCGATGGAATTCCACATCCAGCTTTGCGTTGCTTTTGAGGCTCATCGGTTCGTCCATCTGCTGCAGGACATCGTGCAGTCGCTCCAGTTCCTCCTGGGTGATATTCTGTACCGCGAGCGTGAGCGCTTCAAATTCCATGGCGCGGCGGGTATCAAAGATTTCATTATAGCTGATGTCGCGCAGAACCATCAGCATATTAAAAGACTGCGTAAAATAACCGTGCGGATCGCAGCAGATATAATTGCCGGAGCCCTGAAGACTTTTGACAAACCCCATCATTTCCAGCATACGGATTGCTTCGCGGACGGAATTGCGGCTCACGCCCAGCTGTTCTGCGATATCCCGTTCGGCAGGCAGTTTGTAGCCGATACCGATTTCTCCGCTGAGTATTTTGCCTTTAAAATAATCGAATACGACTCTGTATGCTTTTTTTTCAACCATATTGTTCACCTGTGTCTTTTATGATGGGATAACGCGCAGTGCGAAATATCCTGAATAAACATAAATCATTATATTGGATTTGAACACCGTTTGTAAATATATAAAAGTATAAATAATTTGTACTTTTTCATAACGAAATGTAGATAGAATGGCACACATACAGTACGAAAGTAAACAGAAAAGACAGAAAGAGAGTAAAACAGGACAAAAAGCGGGGGATGCCAAAAACGGGCGTATGCATATCCGCTGGATTGTATCCGGTGCCATGACATGAAAAAAGACGAACGATGAGAATCAATCGTTCGTCTGAAGATGGTCGAGGTGGCGGGACTTGAACCCACGGCCTCTGCGTCCCGAACGCAGCGCTCTACCAAACTGAGCCACACCTCGTTATTCTGTTTCGCAACCTTTCTCGCTGCAACGAAAATTATTATATCAGGCATCTGTTGGAATGTCAACAATTATTTTCTGGTTTTGCAAAGTTTTTTCGCGTTTGCCTTTTTGATGGCAGGAAAAGATGCTGCTCTGAAAGACAGACAGGGATATGACATGCCATATGCATGACAAAAATCGGAAAAAGCGGATATCTGGTCGGAGATTTTAGTAATTTTGTCTATAATCTTGAGAGTGTCTGGTTTTTTTGTTATAATATCTTTGAATTAAAATAAAAAGAGGAGTTGCAATGAAATCGAAAAAATGGAATATTGCTGCACCGAATCGCGAGAAGATCCGAAATCTCTCGCGTCAGTGCGGATATGCGCCATTGACTGCCGCTGTTTTGTGCGCACGCGGGCTGGATACACCGGAACAGGCAGCTGAATTTCTCTCTTGCGACCTGTCCGGGCTGCATGATCCGTTGCTGTTGCCCGATATGCAGGCGGCTGTGGACACCATTCGCACTGCAATCCTGCGCGGGGAACACATTACGGTATTCGGTGATTACGATGTCGACGGCATTACATCAACCTGTGTGCTTATCCGGTATCTGAAAAGCCAGGGCGCAACATGCAGCTACTACATCCCGGATCGGCTCACGGAGGGCTATGGCCTGAATAAGAAGGCGTTGCTGGAGCTGCGGAACAGAGGAGTTTCTCTGGTCGTGACCGTCGATTCCGGCATTACTGCGGCGGAGGAAATCGCCTATGCGCGCCAGATCGGCCTGAAGGTAGTTGTCACCGACCACCATGAATGCAAGGACAGCCTGCCGGATGCCATCGCCGTGGTCAACCCGAAGCGTGCTGACAGCACCTACCCGTTTAAGGATCTTGCGGGTGTCGGTGTGGTGTTCAAGCTGATCTGTGCACTCGCCGGGTCGGCGCAGCTGGGGAGCATTCTGGCATCCTATCTGGATCTGGTTGCCGTCGGCACCATTGCCGATGTTATGACGTTACAGGGCGAGAACCGCGTGATTGTTGCCAACGGTCTGCGGGTTCTCCAGCAGACACACAATCCCGGCCTGCGCATGCTGATGCGCGAATCCGGTGTGGAAACGCGCCGCATGACCTCGACAATTGTCAGCTTTACCCTCGCACCGCGTATCAATGCCGCCGGGCGTATGGGCTGCGCCGATCAGGCGGCAGAGCTGTTTCTGACAGACAACCCGCTGCGTGCACAGGAGATTGCCGCTATGCTGTGCTGTCAGAATAAAGAGCGGCAAAATGCGGAAAATGCCATTTTAAAGCAGGCGTTTGATGTGCTTCAAAAAGAATATGACCCGCAGGTCGACCGTATGATTGTGCTGTGGGGGGAAAATTGGCATCACGGTGTCATCGGCATTGTCTCGTCCCGCATTTCCGATCGGTATGGCTGTCCGACTGTCCTCATTTCGCTTGATGGCGATCAGGGCAAGGGCTCCGGCCGTTCCGTGGGCGGGTTCAACCTGTTCGAAGCGCTGGAAAACAGCGCACAATACCTCGAAAAATTCGGCGGGCACGCGCTGGCAGCCGGTCTTACCATCAGCCGAGATCAATTGCCTGCGTTCAAGCAAAGCATCTGCGCATATGCGCGCGAAAACATTCATGACGAAGATTTGATGCCGGTTGTCGACATCGACTGTCTGATTACGCCGGATGATATTTCTCTCGAAGCTATTCGTGATCTTGGCATTCTCGAACCGTATGGCATGGGAAACCGCGAGCCGGTGTTTGCCGTCCGGGAGCTTACAGTGGAGGAAATCACCCCGATTTCCAGTGACCGACATCTGAAAATGTCGCTTATCAAGGGCGGCAGGCGGTTTACTGCCATGCTGTTCGGCACAGGCTCCGGTGGATGCCCGGTTGTACAGGGTGATGTCGTGGATGCTGCGTTCAGTCTGGAAATCAACACCTTCCGCGGGCGGCAGGACATTCAACTGATGCTGAAGGATATCCGCCTGAGTGATTGCGAGCTGGAAAAGGATCACTATTACTTGTCTGTATATTCTGCCTTTATCAATGGGAAGGAGCTGACAGACCGGCAGGTGAATGACATGTATCCGGACAGAGCAGATCTGGTTGCTGTCTGGCGTCATATTATTTCGCGTGCGGAAGCAGGCAAGCTGACAGCACCGTACAACACCCTTTCCCGGCGCATTTCCTATGAATCGCGCCGCTGTATCAACATCGGAGAGCTGTTTGTCTGTCTGGATGTCTTTTCCGAGAGCTGCCTGCTGAGCTATCATTTCAAAAACAACCTGCTACATATCAGGCTGCGGCCCTTCAAGGGAAAAGCGGATATCACGAAATCCGTGGTTCTCGCAACCCTGCGGCAGAGAAAACAACAGAGTACCGCCGATCATTCGATCACAGCCGGGGAGTAAGCGTATGGATATGAAAACAAAAATTGATTTTTTGATCGAACGTGTGCAGAAGCAGAATTCTTCCGCAAATGTCGAGAAAATCCGCGCCGCATATGAATGTGCCGCTGCGGCGCATGAAGGGCAGAAGCGTAAAAACGGCGATCCGTATATCATTCATCCGGTATCTGTCGCTGAAATTATCGTTGAGATGGGGTTGGATACCGACTCGATCTGTGCCGGTCTGCTGCACGACTGCATGGAGGACACTGATTTCCAGTATGCACAGATTGAGGAAAAATT
The DNA here is from genome assembly GCF_051246315.1 of Butyricicoccus porcorum. Taxonomy (NCBI): domain Bacteria; kingdom Bacillati; phylum Bacillota; class Clostridia; order Eubacteriales; family Butyricicoccaceae; genus Butyricicoccus; species Butyricicoccus porcorum. Next base: position 2,532,596 of record NZ_CP178353.1, on the reverse strand, counting down.
CGGCACATCGGTTGCAAACCTTGTCGATGGCGTCACCCGCCTGGGCCGCCTGCATTACTCCAAGGAGCAGGAACAGATGGAGGATCTGCGCAAGATGCTCATCGCCATGGCGAAGGATATCCGTGTCATTCTGATTAAGCTCGCTGACCGCCTGCACAACATGCGGACGATTGAGTTTATGCCGGAGGAAAAACAGCGCTCTAAATCGCTGGAGACCATGGAGATTTATGCGCCGATTGCACACCGCCTTGGCATGCAGAAGATCAAGTGGGAGCTGGAGGATCTTTCGCTCCAGCGGCTCGACCCGGTCGGTTATCAGGAAATTGTAGACGGTCTCGCGCGCCAGCAAAACGAGCATGAGGAAATGTTGGAGCGCATCAAAAAGACCATCGGCAAAAAGCTGGATGAGAGCGGCATCCGCAACTCGATTTCCGCGCGCGTCAAGCACATCTATAGCATTTATCGCAAGATGTATGCACAGAATAAAAGCATTGACGAAATTTATGACATTTGCGCCGTGCGCGTCATCGTCGATTCGGTTGCGGACTGCTACAATGTCCTTGGCTATGTGCACGACTTGTATAAGCCCATTCCGGGCAGATTCAAGGACTATATCTCCACGCCAAAGCCGAACGGCTACCGCTCGCTGCATACGACCGTTATCGGACGTTCGGGCGTGCCGTTTGAAGTGCAGATCCGCACGGAGGAAATGCACAAGATGGCGGAATACGGTGTCGCGGCACACTGGAAATACAAGCAGGGCGTCGACAAGACCGGCAATGAGGAAACATATGCGTGGATTCGCCAGCTGCTGGAATCGCAGCAGGATACCGAAGCGGAGGACTTTATCAAGGCGATCAAGGTCGACCTGTTCTCCGATGAGGTCTTTGTCTTCACGCCGAAGGGCGATGTTGTCAATCTTCCGGCGGGGTCTACGCCGATTGACTTTGCCTATGGCATTCATTCCGCTGTCGGCAACCGTATGATCGGGTGCAAGATCAACGGCCGCATTGCGCCGATTGATTATGCGCTGCAAAATGGCGATATCGTGGAGGTGCTCACGTCCAAGGAAACTCATGGCCCGAAGCGTGACTGGCTCAAGATGATTAAGACCTCTGAGGCGCGCAACAAAATCAAACAGTGGTTTAAAAAAGAATGCCGCGAGGAGAATATCGAACAGGGCCGGGAGGATCTCGACCGCGAGCTGCGTTCCAGCCTGCTGTACAGCCATTTTATGGAGAAACCGGAAATTCAACAGGCCGTGCTGACCAAGTTCGGGTATCCGTCGCTGGAAGAACTGTATGCGGCCATCGGCTATGGCGGCATCACGGTCACCAAGGTGCTCAACAAGGTGAAGGATGAGGTTATCCGCGCGAAAAAGGCGGAGGAGGCACATCATCCGCTGACCACTCACAAGCATACCAAGTCGGATTCGGGCGTTATTGTCGAGGATATCGGCAACTGTAAGGTCAAATTTGCGCGCTGCTGTACGCCGATCCCGGGCGATGATATCATAGGCTATATCACGCGCGGCTATGGCGTATCTGTCCACCGCAAGGACTGCGTCAATGTTAAAAACAGCAGTCCGGAGGATCGCGATCGCTGGATCAAGGTCTCATGGGATGAAAACCACATCGAGGTCAAGGAACGCTTCAGTACAGCCCTTCAGGTCTCCACGACCGACCGCATGGGCGTCATGAGTGAGGTGCTCCAGATTCTCGCAAATAACCATATCAATGTGCGCGACTTCAACGGCAAAACGCTGTCGGAGGGCTTTGGCATCATCAACATTGTGATTGACGTGACCGGCCTGTCCCAGCTGGATGCGCTGACCAAAAAGCTGCGCAGCATCAAGGGCGTCATCAACGTCGTCCGCCAGTCGACGTGAGGAGGGCGCAATGAGAGCAGTATTACAGCGCGTGTCACATGCAAAGGTGACAATTGACGGCACTGTGTCGGGCGAGATTGGAAAGGGCTTTCTGATCCTGCTCGGCGTTGCGCCGGAGGATACCGCGGAGGAAGCGCTCTATCTGGCGCGCAAATGTGTCGGTCTGCGTGTTTTCACCGATGAAAACGATAAAATGAACCTGTCGCTCGACGATGTCGGCGGGAAAATTCTCGCTGTCAGCCAGTTTACACTGTATGCCGATTGTCGCAAAGGCAAGCGCCCCAATTTCATCGGCGCGGCGAAGGGCGAACAGGCAAACGAACTGTATGAATATTTTGTATCCTGCTGCCGGGGTCTCGGGATTGAGACACAGACCGGCGAATTTGGTGCAGACATGCAGGTTGAGCTGTTGAACGACGGCCCGGTGACCATTCTTATGGATACCGATGAGCTGATGCGAAAGAAATAAAGGAGACTGTATGAAAATCAAGCAATTTTGTGTGGGTGATGTCGCCACCAACTGCTATCTGGTATATGATGAGAATACCCTCGAGGGTGCCATTGTCGATCCCGGCGACCGTGCAGACATGCTTCTGGCGGAGATCGAGGATAAAAAAATAACGCTGAAATATATCCTGCTGACACATGCGCATTTCGACCATATTCTTGCGGTCGGCGCACTCAAAAAAGCCACAGGCGCGCAGGTTGTCGTCAGCAAAGCGGACGAATACCTGTTTGACGCAAATGCATCGCTGTCCCCCTTTGGCGCATATGGCCGTCAGCTGATGAACCGCTTTGATTTCCCGGGCGCGGATATCTGGGCAGAAGAGGGAACAGAGGTCACGTTCGGCGGCATGACGGCAAAGTATCTCAGCACACCGGGACATACGCCCGGCTCATGTACGATTCTGTTGGACAACAGCATTCTGTTTACGGGTGACACGCTGTTCTGCCAGTCCTGTGGCCGCACTGACCTGCCGGGAGGCGACTGGCATGCGATGCTGAAGTCGCTCAAACGGCTGTATGAGCTGCCGGGAGATTATCAGGTGCTGCCGGGACATGAATCGCTGTCCACATTGGAGCGGGAGCGCGCATCCAATCCGTATATGCAGCAGGCTGTGAAACAATGATCTATACTGTACACGGTCTGGAAAATGACCATCATGTCCGTGAAATGCTGCTGTGCCTGCTGCCTGCTGAGACCCCGGAACGCGTAGAGTTTGCGCCGGAGGGCACGGATGCGCTTGGCGTAGCCATCGACCACACTGGGACAGAGACTGTGATTCGCGTCTGTTGTACGCGCGGGGGCAGACAGGTCTGCGTGGAACAGCGCGCGCCGGTTACAGACAGCGAAGAGGATACCAAGCGCGCGCAGACACATGCGGTGAAATCGGCCATTTTTGAAGCGGTAACCCCGTTTTTGGATGCCGTTCCCGAGTGGGGATCCCTGACCGGCGTCCGTCCGGCGAAATTTGCGCGCGGCTTTCTCGAAAAGGGGTATACCCCGGTACAGGTCGCACAACTGATGACCGAGCAATACCATGTTTCACCGGCACGGCGTGCACTCGCCATTCGTTCAGCGGGCATTGCGCTCGATTGTAAAAAACGGCTGCATCCGCGCGATATCTCCATTTATATCGGCATTCCGTTCTGTCCGTCGCGGTGCAGCTACTGCTCCTTTGTCAGCCATTCCATCGAGAAGGCAGGCAGACTCATGGCGGAATATCTGGATACGCTGTGCGCGGAAATCGTGCATACGGGTAAAATCATAAAGCAGGCGGATCTGCATATTATCTCGATGTATATCGGCGGCGGCACGCCGACCACGCTGTCGGCAGAACAGCTGGAACGCCTGCTGGATACCGTACAAAACGCCTTTGATTTACAGTATATGACGGAATTTACTGTCGAGGCAGGGCGTCCGGACACCATCACTGAGGAAAAGCTGCATGTGCTGGCACAGCATGACGTCGACCGCATTTCCATCAATCCGCAGTCGATGAATGACGAGGTGCTTGCTGCAATCGGGCGGCACCACAGCGCACAGGCTGTGCTGGACACCTACGAAATGGCGCGTGGCATCGGCTTCCGTGCCATCAATATGGACACCATCGCAGGGTTGGACGGCGACACACCGGAGAGCTTTGCGCATACCATGGATACACTCATCGGGCTGAACCCGGAAAATATTACCGTCCATACGCTCGCCGCCAAGCGCGGCGCAGACCAGCACGACCGTGTGCGCAACGCGGAAAAGCACGAGACTGTGCGACAGATGCTGGATATCGCGTCCCAAAATCTGACCGCTGCCGGCTATGCGCCGTATTATCTGTACCGCCAGAAATTCATGGCGGGTGGCTTTGAGAATGTCGGCTGGTGCAAAATGGGATATGAATGCTGGTATAATGTCTATATGATGGAGGAGCTTCAGACCATTGTATCGCTCGGCGCGGGCGGCATGACCAAGTTGCTGAGCGCGGATGGAAGAAAAATCCGGCGCATCAACAACCCGAAATATCCATATGAATACAATACTTCATTGGAAAAAATCAACGCGGGGAAGCAGGCATTGCTTGCCTGGGCTTCCGAATTGTGAGGGATTTGCTTGCAGTATCTCAATCTTGAGGATATCAATGAACGCTGCCGCCGGGATCCGGCGGAGTTCGTTGCTTCCTGTGAACAGAGCTATACCAATGTCATCGAGAATGTCGCGGAACGCATCTGTGCGGGATGTGAGGAACGCATGATCCTGCTGCTCAATGGCCCGTCCTCCAGCGGAAAGACCACGACAGCGCATCGCATTCGCGATGCCGCACAGCGAAAGGGGATCCGGACGCATTCGATTTCCATGGATGACTATTATCTGAGCCGGAATACCTATTCTGTCCCGAAGGACGAGGACGGTGCGGATGATCTGGAATCCCCGTTGTGTATGGATCTGCCGCTGCTCAGCGAGCATCTGGCTGCACTGTGCGAGGGGAAAACCATAGAAGTTCCCAAGTATGACTTCATGACGCACCGGCGGACAGAAGAGCGGGAAGAGGTCCGTTTGGGCAAGGGAGAAATTGCCGTCATCGAAGGCATCCATGCGCTCAACGATGTCATTACCGGCAAGATAAAGGAACACGCCATCGGGGTCTATATGGCGGTCGGCACAGAGGTCGTCCTGTCCAACGACTGGCGGCTCGCACCCCATGAGCTGCGGTTTGTGCGGCGTGCCATCCGCGACCGGAATTTCCGCGATGCACCGATTTCGGATACCATTCGGATGTGGCGCTCTGTCCGGCGCGGTGAACGGCTGTATATTCGGCCATATATCCCATCAGCTTCCTATATTCTCAACACGTATCTGCCCTATGAGGACTGTATTCTGATGAATCAGCTTCGCCAGGAAGCGGAGCCGTACCATCAGGACATGATTGACGCGGGACTGGAACCGCTTGTCCGGGCACTCGACCGATTTGAGCCGCTGGAAAACTTAGAGCTGATCCCGCCGCAGTCTATCATGCATGAATTCATCGGCTGACACTGACGCAACAAAGAAATACGAAAGCCGGCTGTCAGTCCGCTTTCGCGAAAGGAGCTTTATCATGGATAAGAAAGTGAATAGTTTTCTCGAAAAAGCCAGAGTATCCGCAGAGTTGTTTGCCAACCGTACCGGGCGGGTTGCGACGCAGGCCGCCAGCACAGCCGGAAAGACCGCAAGCAATGTGGTGGAGGCGACCCGGCTGAATCTCCGGATTTTCGATCTGAACACAGAAATTGAAATCCTGTATAAGGAAATCGGCAAAATGGTTTATGCCGTGCACAGCGGCACGACGGGAAATCAGGATGAAATGCAGATCAAGCTGGAGCTCATTGATGAAAAGCTGGATAAAATTGCTGCAATCCGCGAAAAGTTGAGCCAGGTCAAGTCGACGGTCACCTGTCCGAATTGCGGCAGAGAATGCGGGCCGGACGACACGTTTTGCAGCAGCTGCGGTGCACAGCTGTAACCCACTGGTACACAGGAAAACCATCCGCTTCGGCTTCTAATGTCTGCACTTGCGTCATACCTTGTCTATCATAGGAAGACAAGGGAGGCGTGGGGATGAAACAAAGGGAAAGCTTTGTCGGCGGTGCGATGGCACTGCTTGTGTCCGGCATTGTCGTCAAGCTGCTCGGCGCGCTGTTCAAGGTGCCGCTGACCAATCTCATTGGCGACAGCGGCATGGGGCTGTTTTCGTTTGCGATGCAGTTTTTTTCACTGCTGTTCGTCGTATGTGCGGCCGGCCTTCCCGTTGCGGAGTCGCATCTGGTATCCGAGGCGCTTGCGCTGGGCGACCGCAGGCGGGCACAGGCGGTTGTCGTACATGCCGCAGCCGTGTTTGGCGCGCTTGCGCTGGCGATGTCGGTGCTGCTCGCTACCTTTGCGCCGATGATCTGCCGCCTGTTTGGAGAATCCATTAACACGGCATACTGCCTTGCTGCCATCGCACCTGCCGTTTTCTTTGTCACGCTGGAAGCGGCACTGCGCGGCTGGTATCAGGGAACAGGCAACATGGTTCCAACGGCAATTTCTCAGGTTGCGGAGGCAATAGGAAAGCTCATGGTGGGTCTGACGCTTGCCTGGACATTTCTGGACAGAGGGTTTGGCATAACCGGCGCCGCAGTCGGTGCGGTCATCGGCGTGAGCTGCGGTGAACTGGCCGCTACGTGTTACCTGCTCTGGAGTGCGCGGCGCGGGGTTCGACCGGCATTGCATATCCGGCAAAATGGGCCATCCGTCCTGCCGCAACTGTTCCGCCTGATGGTGCCTGTCACGCTGGGAGCGGCTGTCATGACGGCGTCGGGCTTTCTTGATATGGCAGTGATTTATCGTCGCCTGCCCGCCGCCGGATTTTCCCCTGAGGAGGTCGTGGCGGCATATGGCGCATACACCGGTATGGCCATGACACTGTTCAATTTGCCGCAGGCGCTGTCCAACTCGGTATCTGTCAGCGTGCTTCCCGCGCTGTCCGCAGCACATGCCCGGCGGAATACGATTCAGATGCGCCGCCTGACGACGTCCTCGCTGCGGCTGACACTGCTCGTCTGTCTGCCGTGCGGCGCAGGACTGTTTGTGCTGTCCGGCCCATTGCTCCGCGTATTGTTTGCCTCACAGCCGCGCGGCGTCCTGACAGCGGAACCATTGCTGCGCCTGCTCGGAATTGCAGAACCGTTGGTGGGGCTGTCTGCTGTGACCACTGCGGTTTTGCAGTCATTTGGACGCCCCGATCTGACGGTGTATTCGTCTGCCATCGGATGTGCGGTCAAATTTGCGGTCAGTTTTCGGCTGGCTGGCATGCCGGAGTACAACATTTCAGCAGCGCCCATTGGCACGCTGGTATGCTATACGATCATCCTGCTGCTCAATCTTATGTCGATTGTTCGGCTGACAGGTTGGCTGCCGCCGCTTGGAAAGGCAGTGTTTCGCCCGCTGCTGGCGTCCTGTGGCATGGCAGTAATTGTATATCGGATGTATCTGGCGCTGCTGCCGTATATTGGGCTGTGCCCTGCCGTCGTGCTTTCCATCTGCGCGGCAATCCCATTGTATGTGATTCTGCTGGTTGGACTGCGTGCACTGACGGCGGAGGATGTTCTGCCGCTGCCGGGCGGGGAACGGCTGGCACAGCTGCTGCGGCTGTGACGTCGTAATCAATTTCAGAAAGGACTTTTATCAATCATTATGGATTTTACAATAAAGGAACGCTATCAGTTTGAGGATCTGCTGAAGATCATGGAAATTCTGCGGAGTGAAAATGGCTGTATGTGGGATCGGGCGCAGGATCATCACAGCATCCGCCGCAACTTCATTGAGGAGACCTATGAGGTCTGTGAGGCGATTGATAACGAGGATGTCGATCTGCTCCGGGAGGAGTTGGGCGATGTGCTGCTTCAGGTCGTTTTTCACACCCGTATCGAGGAGGAAAAGGGGACATTCAACATCGACGATGTCGCGGACGGCATCTGTAAAAAGCTGATTTATCGTCATCCACATATTTTTGGCAGCGTAGATGTCGCGTCCACTGAGGAAATCCTCAACAATTGGGATGCGCTCAAAAAGGTAGAAAAAGGGCAGAAGAGCACGACGGACACGCTCAACAGTGTTGCGCGCAGTCTGCCCGCCCTGATTCGTGCGGAGAAAGTGCAGTACAAGGCAGCGAAGGTTGGCTTTGACTGGGATGACATCCGCGGCGCGCTGGACAAGGTACAGGAGGAGCTGGATGAAGTAAAGCGTGCAGTAAATGGTGACGGCGATCTGCCTGAAGAGATCGGCGATCTGCTGTTTGCCGCTGTCAATGTCGCACGTTTTGCGGATACCGATCCGGAGGGTGCCTTGAATGCGACGACGGAAAAATTCATCCGCCGTTTTTCCTATGTTGAACGCGTAGCAGCGGCGCAGGGAAAGAAACTGGAAGACATGACGCTGCGCGAAATGGATGCTCTCTGGGACGAGGGAAAGAGCAGGGAATGAAAAAGTCTGAATTTGCCGCAATGGTTGCCGAACGCGCCGGCATCCGCAAAAAAGATGCGGAGTATATCGTCGATCTGACATTCCGCTGCCTGAGTGATGCGCTGGCACAGGGAGAACGGGTTTCTGTGAGTGGTTTCGGTGTATTTGAGACCCGGGAGCGCGCTGCGCGTACCGGGCGTGTGCCGTCTACCGGCGAACAGATTGAAATACCTGCGGCACAGGTTCCCGTATTTAAGCCTGCGAAACAGCTGAAAGAGAAGGTAAATCCGTCCTGAGATTAAACGGGTATCCAGCACGTTTACACAGGTGTCCGGGAGAAAATAAGACAATATATCCATTTCACTGCGTGGATGCCGATAAATATGCAAATGTGGCTGCTTTCTTTGAGAAAGCAGCCACATTTTTTCTGACAAAATATAATGAGTTGGAAAGGACGATGGAAGCGATGACGATGTTCCTATACGGTATACGGAAGATCCCCGCACAATCAGCCTAACGCCACATCCAGTATCATCATGATGCTGAAACCTGCGGCAAAACACACAGTCCCTACATTGGAATGCTGTCCTGCGGACATTTCCGGGATCAGCTCTTCTACAACGACATAGAGCATGGCTCCGGCTGCAAAACTGAGCAGATATGGCATTGACGGAACCAACAGACTGGCTGCTGCAATGGTCAGAAGGGAACCGATTGGCTCTACAATGCCGGACAGGGCACCATAGGAAAAGGCTTTTCGTTTCCTGACACCCTCCGCCCACAGCGGCATGGAGATGATTGCACCCTCCGGAAAGTTCTGGATCGCAATGCCGAGTGACAGTGCCAGGGCACCCATGACCGAGATACCGGTATTCCCGGTCAGATAACCGGCGTAAACTACACCTACTGCCATTCCTTCCGGAATATTGTGCAGCGTTACCGCGAGCACCAGCATTGTTGTGCGCTGCAAATTGCTTTTCGGACCTTCCGCCTGATCTGCATTCCGATGCAGATGGGGAATCACATGATCCAGCAGAAGCAAAAATAAAATACCGAGCCAAAATCCTGCAGCAGCTGGGAAAAACGACCATTTCCCCATATGTTCCGCCTGATCCAACGCCGGAATCAGCAGGCTCCAGATGGAGGCTGCCACCATAACGCCTGCCGCGAAGCCGGACAGGGCTCTTTGTAAACGGTCACTCATGGCATTTTTTAAAAAGAATACACAGGCCGAACCGGAAACGGTCCCCAAAAAGGGGAGAAATATCCCCTGTAAAAGCTGTAATGTCATGGATTTCCCTGCCTTTCCTATCAATATCTGTATGAAAGCAATCAGCGTCCCCGAAAAGACAATTCATGAAGACGAAATCTTGATTAGTAAGTGCTAATTAAAATAATCATAGCATTGAGTTGCCTGTTTGTCAATAACGCAGTCCCGCTTACTTATCTGAAACGGAGATAACATAATGATGATGAACAAACGGCTGATCGGTGCGGTCAGCGAAAGCAAAAAGTATATCGCCGGAAATGTAGCCCTGCAATGGTGTTCGCTGGCGGCCAATATCGCTATGATTGGGGTGATCTGTCAACTGCTGGAACAGATGTACCGGGGCAGTGCCGGAAGCAAGGATCTTTTTACTGCGGTTGTGATTGCCATCAGCGCAGTGGTGATCCAGTTTGTATGTAATATAGGGTGTGCGCGGATGGGATATCTGTCCAGCCGGGCGGTGAAAAAGATCCTGCGGGAGAAAATCTATCAAAAGCTTTTGCAGCTGGGCAGCGCTTATAAGGAACAGGTTCAGACCTCTGAAGTGGTACAGGTGGCGGTAGAAGGTGTGGATCAGTTGGAGACATATTTCGGTGCATATCTGCCCCGGTTTTTTTATGCTATGCTGGCGCCGCTGACGCTGTTCCTCGTGCTGTGCTTCGTAAATGTTCCCCCCGCAATTGTATTGCTGGTGTGCGTGCCTCTGATTCCCATTGCCATTGCTGCAGTGCAAACCTGGGCGAAAAAGCTGTTGAGTAAATATTGGAACCAGTATACGGCCCTCGGTGACACATTTCTGGAAAATTTGCAGGGTTTAACCACGCTGAAAATTTATCAGGCGGATGCGTTTAAAAACCGGGAGATGAACGAGGAGTCGGAAAAATTCCGCCGCATCACCATGAAGGTGCTGACGATGCAGCTCAATTCCATCACCATTATGGATCTGATCGCCTATGGCGGTGCAGCAGCGGGGATTGTCATGGCGGTGACGCAGTTCCAGGCTGGCCATGTGGGATTGGGCGGCTGCCTTGCGATTATCCTGCTTGCCGCCGATTTCTTTATTCCCATGCGTCAGCTGGGCAGCTTTTTCCACATTGCCATGAACGGTATGGCGGCATCGGATAAGATTTTCCGGCTGCTGGATCTGCCGGAACCAGAGCAGAAAACCGGATCAGTCCCTGACAACTGTTCGATATGCTGTCAAAACCTGCATTTTTCTTATGAGCCGGAGCGGGAGATTTTAAAGGGTATTGACCTGTCTTTCCCCAAGGGCAGTTTTACCGCTATCGTGGGGGAAAGCGGCTGTGGCAAGTCCACGGCTGCATCTATCCTTATGGGAAGAAACAGAAGTTATGTCGGCTCCATTGCTGTAGGTGGCGTGCCGCTCTCGGAAATTTCAGAAGAGAGTCTTCTGAAAAACTTTACTTATGTCAGCCATCAGAGCTACCTGTTCAAAGGGACTGTCCGGGAAAATCTGCGGATGGGATGTCCTGATGCCGGAGAAGATTCCATGTGGAATGTGCTGGAACAGGTGAACCTGGCGGATTTTCTGCGAGGGGAGCAAGGGCTTGATACCCAGCTTGCGGAAAAGGCATCCAATCTTTCGGGAGGACAGTGTCAGCGACTTGCTCTGGCAAGAGCATTACTCCACGACAGTCCGGTATATTTCTTCGATGAAGCCACTTCTAATATTGATGTGGAAAGTGAAAATGATATTATGACTCAGATTCATACGTTAGCGAAAACCAAGACCGTTATTCTGATTTCCCACCGTCTTGCCAATGTCGCCGATGCGGACCGTATCTATGTAATGGATAGCGGCAGGGTGGTGGAAAACGGCACGCATGAGCAGCTTCTTTCCGCAGGCAGCTACTATGCCAGATTATGGAACGCTCAGCAGGCTCTGGAGAATTACGGAAGGGAGGCACTGGCATGAAAAGAAGTGGATTTACCGTGATGCGAAAGCTCATCGGGTTGGTAAAGCCCCTGACGGCATATATGATTCTCGCCATTGCCATGGGACTGATCGGTCATTTATGTGCTGCATTTCTCACTGTTTTTGGCGGATATGCCGTGCTGAATGTTTTGGGATTTGAAACGTCTCTGAATCTGACAGTTTTGTTTGCGAGTATGGCGGTATTTGCGTTGTTGCGGGCAGCGCTGCGCTATGGAGAGCAGGCTTGCAACCATTTTATTGCGTTCAAACTGTTGGCGCTGATCCGGGATCGGGTATTTCAGGCGCTGCGCCGTCTGTGCCCTGCCAAACTGGAAGGCAAAGATAAAGGCAATTTGGTTTCTGTTATTACTTCGGACATCGAGCTGCTGGAGGTGTTCTATGCCCACACCATCTCTCCGGCCGCCATTGCAACCCTGTTTTCTATGATTTTGTGCCTGTTTATCGGGCAGTATCATTGGAGCCTGGGGTTGCTGGCTCTGGCTGCTTATCTGATGGTGGGCGTGGTGGTGCCGCTTATCACATCCAAATACAGCGGAAACGATGGCATGAGATTCCGCACCCGGTCGGGCGATCTGAGCAGTTTTGTGCTGGACAGCCTTCGGGGATTGGCAGAGACCCAGCAGTACGGTCAGGGAGAAAAGCGGTTGGCAGAAATGAACCGTCGCACCAATGCACTTGCCGGAGACGAGGAACGCATGAAGCGAACTGCAGGCCGCAATACTGCTTGTACCAATACCATTATTCTGGCATTTGATCTGGCAATGCTTTTTGCTTCCGCCGGACTCTGTCAACAGCACTTGGTTGGTTTTGACGGCATTTTGATTCCTACTGTGGCGTTGATGAGTTCGTTTGGTCCCGTGGTTGCCCTGGCAAATCTGGGCAGCACACTGCAAAATACCTTCGCAGCAGGCAATCGGGTACTGGATATTCTGGAGGAAACGCCAGTGGCAAAGGAAGTTACGGGGCACGCTGACATTGCATTTACCGGTGCAGATGCCCAAAATGTATACTTTGCCTATGGAGAAGAGACCATTTTGCATGATGTTTCTGTAACGATTCCACGCAATCAGATTGTTGGCATTGTGGGACGCAGCGGCAGCGGCAAATCCACCCTGTTAAAGCTGTTCATGCGTTTCTGGGAAGTGCAGAAGGGACAGGTCAGTTTGTCCGGGCACACAGTAAACGATATCAACACTGCGAATTTACGCAACATGGAGAGCTTTGTCACGCAGGAAACTCATCTGTTTCATGACAGCATTAAAAATAATCTGCGGATTGCCAGACTGAATGCCACCGATGAGGAAATTGTCACAGCCTGCAAAAAGGCCTCTGTTCACGATTTCATCATGACATTGCCAAAGGGATATGACACTCCGGTGGGTGAGTTGGGTGATACCTTGTCCGGTGGTGAGCGCCAGCGGCTGGGGCTCGCAAGAGCTTTTCTGCACGATGCTCCGTTTTTGCTGCTGGATGAGCCGACCAGCAATCTGGATAGCCTGAATGAGGCGGGAATCCTTCGCTCCCAGCGGGAGGAGGGACAGGACAAAACCGTTGTGCTGGTATCGCATCGGGCTTCTACTATGCGGATTGCGGACAAGGTTTATTCCGTTGAGCATGGGAGGATGAGCTGATGGATATCCAGACCAGGCGGGAGCGGGAGAAGGCACTTGTCTTTCAGATGATTGCCCTGTACTGCAAAAAGAATCACGGCGGCCGGAAGTTGTGTTCCGACTGTGCTGCGTTGGATGCTTATGCACGGAAATGCAGCGATACATGCCCCTTTATGGAGAACAAAACCTTCTGTTCCAACTGCAAAGTGCATTGCTATCAGCCGGAAATGCGCGAAAAAATCCGTGAAGTCATGCGGTTTTCCGGACCGCGAATGATGTTTCGTCACCCGATCACAGTGGTGCGGCATGTCGTGGAAACACAAAAAGAAAAGAGACGATTGGAGAATAAAAAATGAACATCAAAAAGATTGTGTATCGTATATTGGGTTGTCTGGGTGTGGGACTGGGTGCTCTGGGGGCAGTGCTGCCTCTGCTTCCGGCATTTCCCTTTTTGTTGCTGGCGGCCTTCTGCTTTGGAAAAAGCTCTGACCGGCTCCATACCTGGTTTATTGGAACCAGACTTTATAAGGACAATCTGGAAAGCTATGTACAGGGGAAGGGAATGACCAGAAAAACCAAAATCCGTATTATGGTCACGGTGACTATCCTGATGAGCATCGGCTTTATCCTGATGCATCAGGTTCCTGTGGGATGCATTGTACTGGCCTGCGTATGGGTATTTCATCTCATTTACTTTCTTTTTGGTGTCAAGACCTTGCAGTCAGAGAAAACGGGAGAGCTGGCGGATTGATTGCGGCTCGGAGGATATGCCCATTTCTTTTGCGGATGCATAATCTCTGGCTGTCTTTCCTTTCCGGTTGCTGATAGAATGATATCCCCCTCTTGATGTGGTGTTTGTTATCCTGCATCAGGGGGGATTTTGTTGGATTCATTTTTTATCACGTATCATTTTACAAAAGTGAGCATAATTTTATCTTTCTTTTTTCCCGGATTATGGTATAATAAAAAACGTATATCGCAAAAATGACCTGATACAGCCTGGGGAGCAGGAGGATCCATCACAGGCTGGAAAAACAGGCGATTAAAAGAAAGATAGAAGAATATATCAGCAGACCGGTACAGAGCAATTGTGATGGAATGCATACTCGTAAAAAGAACGGATCGATATCTGCTGATTTATATCATACCAGGGGGTGGGGACCGTGCCAGAAAAAGAAAAAAATCGTTTTAGCCAGATATTAGAACAGCTGATGAATCTGGCCGAGATCAAGAATGCAGCGCTGGCCAAGGCACTGCAATATGATGTCAGCTATATCAGTAAGTGGATCAGTGGGCGGATGCTTCCGGCCGAAAAAACAAAGCGGAATGTGCTGCAGCGGATCAGCAGTGAGATTGTCCGGCTGAGTTCCGCAGTGGGGATTGAAACGCTGTATGAAACTTATCAGGTTGCAAATAAAAGAGATTTGGAACAAGTCATTTTCGACAATCTGGAGGCGGAATATGACTATGTACAGGACATGCAAAGGCTATATGGCTCCTCTGTCGCACCAAAAACCATTTTCTTTGTCGATCTGAACCCGGCACAGTATATTTCCAAAATGCATCATCCGGTTCTCCGACGGGTGAGCAGGCTGTATATTATGGCGCAGATGGATTTGCTTGCACTGGCACATGAATACAGAATCCAGATTATTCAGGGAAATATCCCGCGCGGGCCGTATCATTCCTATCCCGATGTTCATTTTTCACTGATGATTGATCTGTCGCCGGATAAAATAGATCCTATTTATGATCCGATTTTCCTGATTAACATGATGAAGGAAGAGGCGGGTCTTGACTTTCATTTATACAAAGGAAAGCAGGCTGCCGGGCGGATGCTTTTTACAGTAAAAGATGATTTCATGATAAGCGGCATACTGACGGCTCCCAACCGCTGCATGTCGGTAACTGTCAGCAGCGAAGCAGATAACTGCAATCCATTGTATGACAGCATTCGTAATCTGTGCACCAGAGAAATGCTGCTGTATCGTGATACAACCATGGCGGACATGGTCAACGGAAACGGTTACATCCGTTCCATACTTGCACTGCATCAACGCTGGATGATCGGCCAGATGACAGAGCATTTCCTGCCGGATGATCTGTTCGAGGAACTGCTGGAACAGACAGAAATCGAAGCAGAAGAGGGGCTTGACAAGGAAATGCTGCGGAATCTCCACCGGCTTACAAAAAAAGCCATGGAGGAAACCCGCATTAAAGTCATCTTCCATCGCATTGCCTTTTCCAATCTGGCGGTCGAAAGTGAGATTGATTTTTTTGACCACAAAATTTCCCTGACTTTACAACAGAGAATACGGTATCTGAAGTATTTACTGGAGCTGTGTACAGAGCAGGACACAATGCATTTCCGGCTGATCCATGAAAGCCCGGTGCCCGATTTTCAGTATGCCGTCACACAGAGTATTTTTCTGTCGGATACCTTTTGTTATATGAGATTGAATACGGAAAATGGCAAGAACAACCTTGCTGTTCTGAATCATCCGGAGATGAAAATGATCTTTGAACGGTTCTTTGAAATCATCTGGTCAGATCAAGATGATATGAGCCTTTCCGACCACGAGGAAATTGCGTCCTTTATTCGACAGATGATACATAGAACTGAAATAATTGCCAGTATAAATACAGAAAACACCCCGGATTTGCTGGAATACTGTTAATGAACTGGAAAAATATAGTGTAAAATAACACAAACCAGCGCTGCCTTGATGTTGTCATTTGGACAACAACAGGCAGCTTTTTCTTGTGAAAAAGCTGCGATTGGGAATTTGTCCATTTTATTCAATTTTATTCCTGCGTTTTTGTGATAAACTGTTTATGGCAGAAAAATAGAAATTTTCTGGCAACAAGAGAGCGGGAAGTCTCTCTGAAAAGAAAGGGGAACATTTGATGAACAGAACATTAACAGGAAAGCCGAGCGTAGACCGTCCGTGGATGCAGTATTATCCGACGGAGATGGTTGAGGGACTCAGAGTTCCGGAAAGCACCGTATGTGAATATTTAAAAGAACAGTGTCCAGGGGAATCTGTCGTAGCGATGCATTATTATGGGACAGATATCACATGGCATGAGGTATATGAACAGGTTGACAAAACAGCGCGTGCGCTCAGAGCAATCGGATTCGGCGAGGGGGATGAGATTCCGGTATTCCTGCGCGCTGTACCGGAATTTATGTACCTTCTGCTGGCAGCGGAGCAGATCGGTGCCTCGCTGCTTTGCCGCGACAATACCATTGAAGAAAATGTCGCAGCTGTCAAAAAATCGGGCGCTAAAATGATTTTTGCCCATGATTTTTTATCCCATAAAAACTTCAATGCGTACCGCACTGGTGCCGGAATCCGCGGAGCCGTTCTGTCGAGTCCTCTGCACAGTGCAAACCGAATGAAAATACCGGATTATTGTTGGAACTACCTGGATTCTCTGTATACAAGTCATCCCGCCTATGGTCCGTGTACAATATCCTGGGATGAATTCTTGAAGCTCGGAGAAGATTTTGAAGGTGTCGTTGCGGCACCGCGCGACATCAACCGTCCGCTGTTCCGCGCCTATACCAGCGGCTCGACCGGCCCCTCTAAGCAGGTGATCCATTCCGCCTACACCATGCTTGCAATCGTTCAGCAGATGAATTTTTATGGTGCATCCAGTCAGTTCCGTCCGACGTGGCTGATGACCCATCTGACACCGGCGCTCGTCGCAGTTGTCGTTTCCATGCTGCTGATGCCGCTCGCATCCAATAAGCTGCTGATTCTGTCACCGTTTGTCGATGTAAACGATGTTGACCTCGAACTCATGCGGTATCGTCCGAACTGCTGGCCGCATATTCCGATGTTTATTGAGCTGGTCATGCGCAATGGCCGTGTACCGGATGATTATGACCTTTCGCATCTGATTTCGGCAGGAGCCGGCTGTGAGGCATACAATAATATTCAGCTCAAGCGCGCACAGAAATTCCTGGATGACCACAACTGTCATGTTCGGTATACGACTGGTTATGGCTGTAGTGAAGCCGGTTCGAATATGACGCTGCCGATGACGGCACAGCCGATCGGAAACGGCAATGTTGGCGTACCGCTGCCGCTGACGGATATTTCGGTTTTCAAGCCGGGCACAGATAAGGAATTGACTTACAACACGGTGGGAGAAATCTGTCAGTGCGGCCCGGGCACGATGCTCGGATATGATGATCCGGTAGCAACTGCAAAGGTAATTAAGCTGCATTCGGACGGCAGACGTTGGCTGCATACCGGTGACATCGGGTATATGACAGAGGATGGAACCATTTATACATTGACCAGAGGCTGTGCAACCCGCTATGGAGGCGGCGAGCTCGCGACGCTGCCGATGGAAAATCGTCTGGCAGATGCGGAAATCGAAGGAATCGATGATGAATTCTTCGTCATCACGGAGGATCCGGAGCATCATCATTGCTTTGTTCCATACCTCTTTGTTGTATTAAACGATGGTTACACCGTCGATGATATCAAAGATGCGGTCGCTGCATGTCTGGAGGACTACATGCAGCCGGTAGATATCATTGTTTTACCGGAACGCCCGTTCTTCCATTACAAGACCAATCGCATTGGACTGAGAGAAGATATTCGCAACGGAACATTTGACAAAAACTAAAATGAATCGCACACAGGACAGGGTTTCCCTGCCCTGTGTTGCATTGCGGGATAACCATGTGCGTGATTTCATGCTGTGATACCAAAACCCGGCGCAGAGATTACGTAAATCAAAAGACAGCCCGCCGAAGGAAGAAACTTCCCTCGGCGGGCTGTTTTGCGTCGCCAGACCTGACGGTTGAGGCTATACGATCCGCTGCGCTGTTCTGCTCAATGGAATAAAATTCCGTCCACATCTGCAATGGAATCGGGGGCAGGTTTTCCCGATTCGTGTTGGATTGTTTATCGGAGAGATGTATGGAGAGAATTACACCATACAGGATAGGAGGAAAAACAGAACAAAATCAGAACCGAAAGCCGATTACAGATAGAAGGAATAGGAAAGGAAGAATGTGGTTCTGGCTTTCGGCATCCGCAAAAGTGGGGAAACAGAAATGAATTCTGTTTTGCGGTTATACATCCAGCAGAGACATGGCAGCTTCGTCTGCAACAAATGTTACATCGTTATGCAGCTGTAAAATGGAGGCAGGCAACGCCGGCGTGATGGGGCCATGCAGCGCCTGCTTCAGCGCATTGGCCTTGCTCTCGCCGCTGACAATCACAAGGATTTTTTTTGCCTGCATGATGCTCTTAATACCCATGGAGTACGCCTGACGCGGTACATCCTCAATGCGGGAGAAGAAGCGCTTGTTTGCTTCAATGGTGCTCTCCGTCAGGTCGACGCAATGTGTTTCCTGCTCAAACACGGCACCCGGCTCATTGAAACCGATGTGTCCGTTGCTGCCGAGTCCGAGCAGCTGCAAATCGATACCACCTGCCTGCGCGATAATCTGATTATATTCAGCGCAGGCTTTTTCTGTGTCCTGCGCCAGACCATCCGGGACGAAGGTGCGGGATTTGTTGATATTGACATGGTTGAACAGATGGGTATCCATAAAGTAGCGATAGCTCTGTTCGTTGTCCGGCCCAAGTCCCTTATATTCGTCCAGGTTGATGCTTGTGACTTTAGAAAAATCAAGATCTCCCTTGTTGTACCATTCGACCAGCTGCTCATATGTGCCGATCGGGGAAGAGCCGGTCGCCAGTCCGAGTACACAGTTTGGCTTCATGATGACCTGTGCGGAGATAATATTGGCAGCCTTACGGCTCATGTCCTGATAGTCCTTTGCCTTGTAAATAATCATAAGTTGGTCTCCTTTGATTGGCATGTAAAGTTGGTATTTACTTGCGGAATATTCCTGTCTTTTAGTATAATCATCCGCAAATTAAATGCAATATCCACGTAAAAGGCAGAAAGAAGTCTCAAAAAATTGTGCAAATCTCCTAAAAAGCGCGCGCGAAAATCGGTCGTTTCAAAGGAGAATTTAAGAAAAGTGTGAAAGTACTTTCTGAACAGTTTGAAAATATTGAAATTTCTTTTGCAAAAGATATACTGAAACCATCGATCAAGGAGGCGATGACAATGAATGAGAGAGTAGAAACACTGAGAGGGAAGCTGATCGTATCCTGTCAGGCTCTTCCGCATGAACCGTTGCATTCTTCTTATATTATGGGACGAATGGCACTGGCGGCCAGAGAGGGTGGCGCATGTGGCATTCGGGCAAATACAAAAGAAGACATTCTGGAGATTCAGTCACAGGTAGATCTTCCGATCATCGGTATTGTCAAGCGGGATTACGCGGACAGTCGTGTGTACATCACGCCGACAATGAAGGAAGTCGATGAGCTGATGGAAGTAAAACCGGAGATTATCGCTGTCGATGCAACCGGACGCCTGCGCCCGAACGGTGTGACACTGGATGACTTCTTCCATGCAGTCAGGGAAAAGTATCCGGATCAGCTCTGGATGGCAGACTGTTCGACGGTAGAAGAAGCGCTGCATGCGGATGCACTGGGCTTTGACTTTATCGGCACAACAATGGTTGGCTATACCGAACAGAGCAAAGGGGCAAAAATTGAAGCGGATGATTTTGCGATTCTGCGCCGGATTCTTGCAAACGCAAAGCATCCGGTTATCGCGGAAGGCAACATCAATACACCGGAAAAAGCAAGACGTGTCATTGAGCTGGGCGCATTCAGCGTCGTGGTCGGTTCGATTATCACCCGGCCGCAGCTTATCACAAAAACATTTACAGAGGCATTAAAGTAGAGTCATTCTATTTTTATGTAAAAACAGTAAAGGAGCAGTAGATATGAAAAATCTGGACAAGTACAAGGGTGTTATCCCCGCATTTTATGCATGCTATGACAGCGAAGGGAATGTCAGCCCGGCGGGTGTGCAGGCACTGACAAAGTATTTTGTCGACAAGGGCGTGAAGGGCGTGTATGTCAACGGCTCATCCGGCGAGTGCATTTACCAGAGTGTGGAGGACAGAAAGATCATTCTGGAGAATGTGATGCAGGCGGCAGAGGGCAAGCTCACGGTTATCGCGCATGTTGCGTGCAACAACACGAAGGACAGCATGGAGCTGGCAAAGCATGCGGAAAGCGTTGGTGTCGATGCAATCGCAGCCATCCCGCCGATCTATTTCCATCTGCCGACATATGCCATTGCGAAGTACTGGAATGACATCAGTGCGGCGGCACCCAATACCGATTTTGTGATTTACAACATCCCGCAGCTCGCAGGTGTTGCACTGACGATGGATCTGTTCGCAGAAATGCGCAAAAATCCGCGCGTGATCGGTGTTAAGAATTCGTCTATGCCTGTTCAGGACATTCAGATGTTCAAGCAGGAAGCTGGCGAAGATTACATTATTTTCAATGGCCCCGATGAGCAGTTCATCAGCGGACGTGTCATCGGTGCGGAAGGCGCCATCGGCGGAACCTATGGTGTCATGCCGGAGCTCATTCTTGAGATGGATCAGGCTGTCAGAGCCGGAGACATGGAACGGGCTCGTGAAATCCAGTATGCAGTAAATGCCATTATTTATAAGATGTGTGCGGGACACGGCAGTATGTATGCTGTAATCAAGGAAATCCTCAAAATCAACGAGGGACTGGAGCTCGGCGGAGTCAGGGAACCGCTTCCGGCTCTGATTGACAGTGATATGGCAATTGTCACGGAAGCTGCACAGATGATCCGCGATGCAAAAGCGGCATTTCTGGCATAAAACATCGAGATTACAGTTTTTTGAGAGAGAATCAGGAGGAAAGGCATGCAAGGATTTACTATCGTTGACCTCGTCATCTTGATTGTATATCTTGGCGCAGTACTGCTCGCCGGCCTTCATTTCGCAAAAAAGGATATGAAGGGAAAAGAATACTTCAAGGGTGACGGCACCGTACCGTGGTGGGTTACATCCGTATCGATATTCGCAACCCTGTTGAGCCCAATTTCATTTTTGTCGCTGGCAGGAAATTCCTATGCGGGAACATGGATCATGTGGTTTGCCCAGCTGGGCATGCTGCTCGCTATCCCGCTCACCATCAAGTTCTTCTTACCGATTTACAGTAAGCTGGATATTGATACCGCATATCATTATCTGGAGCTTCGCTTTGGCAGCAAAGGACTTCGTGTGCTCGGCGCAATCATGTTTATCATCTATCAGGTTGGACGCATGTCAATTATCATGTATCTGCCGTGCATGGTGCTCGGCAATCTGACTGGCATCAGCGTCAATCTGCTCATTGTCATCATGGGTGTGATTGCCATTATCTATTCGTATACCGGCGGTCTGAAATCGGTACTTTGGACAGACTTTATCCAGGGCTCTGTTCTGCTGATTGGCGTTACAGCTTCGCTGGTGTTCCTGATTGCGCATATCAACGGCGGTTTTGGCGCGATTACAGAAGCGCTCACCACAGGCGGCAAATTCCTTGCGGCAGATCAGCCGATTTTTGACATCAATCTGCTCAAGGACAGCGTATTCCTGATGATTATTGGTGCAGGCTTTAATACCATGGGTTCTTATGTATCCAGCCAGGATATTGTACAGCGTTTTACAACCACGACAGATACGAAGAAGCTGAACAAGATGATGCTGACCAACGGTGCACTGTCTATCTTTATCGCAACCGTATTCTATCTGATCGGCACCGGTCTCTATGTCTTCTATCAGCAGAATGCACTGCCGCCGGCAGCTGCACAGGATCAGATCTTTGCATCGTATATCGCATTTGAGCTTCCGGTCGGCGTAACCGGTCTGCTGTTGGCAGCGATTTACGCAGCATCGCAGTCTACTCTGTCCACTGGACTGAACTCTGTTGCGGCAAGCTGGACACTGGATATTCAGGCACGCCTGACGAAGAAGGAACTCAGCTTTGAAAAGCAGACCAAAATTGGTCAGTATGTCTCTCTGATTGTCGGTATTTTTGCTATCGTTGTATCCATTGTACTGGCAAATGGCGGAATCAAGTCGGCATATGAGTGGTTCAATGGATTTATGGGTCTGGTACTTGGCATCCTGATCGGTACCTTTATCCTCGGCGCATTTACGAAGGTTGCCAATACCTTTGGTGCAACGCTGGCCTTTATCGCATCGTCTGCCGTCATGGTTGGTATTAAGTACTTCGCTCCCGCAGGAGCAGTATCCATTTGGTCTTATTCCATCATTTCCATTGCGGTATCTCTCGTTGTCGGTATTCCGGCAAGCATGATCTGGAGAAAGATCAAGGGCGACTACTCTGAACCGGCACCGAATACGACGATTTATCAGACGAAGGAGCATGCAGCATGATTTTTGGAAATATAAAAAATCTGGACGAGTATCCGTTCCTGGATCAGCAAATCAAAGCGTGTTTTGCCTATGCACAGTCGCATGATCTGTCGGACTATGAAACGGGCAGTTATGAAATCGATGGACAGCAGTTGTTTGTCAATATCGTTGCTTACACCACAACAGCACCGGAGAATCGTTTCTGGGAAGCGCATCAGCAGTATCTGGATCTGCATCTGATGCTGCATGGAACAGAACAGATTGACCTCAATTTCATTCAGAATATGCAGATGAAGGACTACGTGGAGAAGGACGATTTTGTACCGATGGACGGTGAAAAAAACAGCTCCGTGGTTCTCTGCGACGGCGATTTTCTGATCTGCTATCCGAGTGACGGACATCGCACCGCAGTAGCGGCAGGTGAGCCGGGCTCCTTAAAGAAGGCAATCTTTAAGATTCGCATCTAAATTACATACGCACGGGGAGGGCGAACGAGAATAATCCATCTGGTTCGCTCTCCTATGTTATGAATCATAACATATTGCGTATGGAATTACGACAGCGATTATTGTACACTATAATATAATACACAAAATTGTGTAGAGGTGCAGAGATGAAAAAGTATATCAGTATTGACATCGGGGGAACAGCAATGAAATATGGTGTCGTTACCGAAAATGCAGTGATTGTAACGCGCAGTGAAATGCCGACAGAAGCCTGGAAGGGCGGCCCTGCTATTCTGGAAAAGGTGACAGATATTGTCCGTCAAGCCTGTCAGACAGATGACATCTGTGGCATTTGCATTTCGACTGCGGGAATGGTTGACACGCAAAAAGGGGAAATTTTTTATTCTGCGCCGCTCATTCCGCAATATACCGGAACAAAATTCAAAGAAACGCTGGAACGACAATTTGGCATTCCCTGTGAAGTGGAAAATGATGTGAACTGTGCGGGACTGGCAGAGTACACATCCGGAGCCGCTCAGGGAAGCAGGCTGATGCTTATGCTGACAATTGGCACAGGGATCGGCGGATGTATCGTTATGAATGGAGAAGTATTTCACGGCTCTGCAAACAGTGCCTGTGAAGTCGGTTACATGCATCTGCGTGGCAGCGATTTTCAGACACTCGGGTCAGCAAGTGCGCTGACAAAAAAGGTTGCAAGCCGGAAGCAGGAACCGGAGGAAAACTGGAGCGGATACCGCATTTTTGAGCAGGCAGAGCAGGGAGATCTCCTCTGCTGCAATGCCATAGATGAAATGGTTGACGTGCTCGGACAGGGCATTGCCAATATCTGCTATGTGATCGATCCGGAAACTGTTGTCCTTGGTGGCGGCATTATGGCGCAGGAGGCATATCTGAGAGATAAAATACAGGCTTCCGTCAATCAGTATTTGATTGACAGCATTGCATCTCGCATAAAAATAACTTTTGCAAAACATAAAAATAATGCGGGAATGCTCGGCGCTTTTTATCATTTTAGAAATCGCCGCGAGGAATAAAAGAAAGGATTTCCAATGGAATATTATGTAAAGTCCGTCGTTCCAATTATCGAAAAAAATTACGATAAGTTTACCACTGTCGAAAAAAGCATCGCTGATTTCTTTATTCACAATCAGGAAAAGGTTGATTTGTCTTCCAAGGCAATGGCTGACAGGCTGTATGTATCGGAAGCATCCCTGTCCCGTTTTGCGCAGAAATGCGGCTATCGTGGATATCGGGAGTTTGTATATCAATACGAAGTGACTTTTGTGGAAAAGCAGGAATCTATGACCGGGAATACGCGGATGATTCTGAATTCGTATCAGGAACTGCTGAATAAGGCATATAGTCTCATCAATGAGGAACAGATTGCCCGCATCGGACAATACCTGAGCAGCGCGCGCCGCGTATTGGTTTGTGGGCGCGGAAGCTCTGGTCATGCTGCCGCAGAAATGGAACTGCGCTTTATGCGGATTGGTGTGGACATCGATTCATTGCAGGACAGCGATCTGATACGCATGCAGGCAGTGTTCCAGGACAAGAATAGTCTGGTTTTCGGTATCAGCATCAGCGGAGAGACAGAAGAAGTACTGTATCTGTTACAGGAAGCACGCAAACGAGGGGCGCGAACCGTGCTGATTACTGCGAAGAATGCAGAGGGTTTCCATGAATTCTGTACAGAGGTTATGGTTATGCCATCGCTACAATATCTGAATCATGGCAATGTAATTTCTCCGCAGTTTCCGATTCTCCTGATGCTGGATGTCATTTATTCGTATTACGCAGAATTGGATAAGGGAAAAAAAGAGCTCCTGCATGATGATACGCTCCGTGCACTCACGGATGGAAAATCCAAGCATCATACCATATTGTAAATCGGAGAGGAGGCAGGCAATGATTATTCAAAACGCAAAGGTTTATACAGAGCAAAAGACCTTTGCATGCAGAGAAATCCGGATACAAAACGATGTGTTTGCATCCGAAACAGACGATCCTACGGCAATCGATGCAGGGGGTTGTTATGCGATTCCTGGTTTGATTGACATGCACTTTCACGGCTGTATGGGGTATGATATCTGTGACGGAACGCAGGAAGCGATCTCACAGATTGCCGGGTATGAGGCATCGATCGGCGTTACTGCTATTGCGCCGGCGACCATGACACTTCCAGCCGATGAGCTGGAGCATATTCTTTCCGTTGCCGCTGCATATCGCAGAGAACCGGCAGCGGAGGGCGCTGATCTGGTTGGCATGAACATGGAAGGCCCATTTATCAGCAGGGTAAAAAAGGGTGCACAAGATGCGCGCAATATCATTCCATGCAATATCGGATGCTGTCAGCGTTTCCTCGATGCTTCGGAAGGGCTGGTGAAGCTGATCGGTATTGCACCGGAGGAAAACCTTGATTTCCGTGCATTCATACAGCAGATGAAAGACAAGGTAACCATTTCGCTCGCACATACCAATGCAGATTATGACACTGCAATGGCGGCATTTTCTGCGGGAGCAAGTCATGTTGTACATTTATACAATGCCATGCCGCCCTTCACTCATCGGGAGCCGGGCGTGGTTGGTGCGGTATGTGATTGTGCACATGTAACGGCAGAGCTGATTTGTGATGGCGTGCACATTCATCCAGCTGTCGTGCGTGCGACCTTTGGTATGCTGGGAGCTGATCGTATTGTTTTGATTAGTGACAGCATGCGCGCTGCTGGTATGCCGGACGGGCGCTATACATTGGGCGGATTGGACGTCAACGTAACGGGCAACCGTGCGACATTGGTTTCAGATGGAGCACTGGCTGGTTCAGTCACCAATCTCATGGATTGTATGCGCATTGCAGTGAAACAAATGCATATCCCGCTGGAAACAGCAGTTGCCTGCGCGACAATGAATCCGGCGAAATGTCTGAGCGTATATGATAAGTACGGCTCGATTCAAATTGGCAAAAAGGCAAATGTTGTGCTGTTGGATGAAAAATTGAATCTTCAGGCCGTCATCAAGGACGGCAAAGTGCTGTAACTGTGTTTATGCAGTATGGTACAGATGAAATGGGAAATCCATTCCCCGGAATGAGACGCTATCTGGAAACAAAGAAGATCACAAATCTTTCGCAAGAGCTTCGACTTCTCAGATGCACCTTGGTAAGAACGATAACAGGAGGTTGAGACACATGAAAAAGAATCGTTTGACAGCGATGGTACTGGCTGGAATTTTGATGGTTTCGATGGCAGGATGTGCCGGAGAGAAAAATACAGCGGCAGATGATGCGGCCGCTGCGCAGGGAAGTCAGACAGAGACCAGGGACGGAACAGTATCCAAAATTTTATGGGAGTTTGCGGGTGATCTCGCACCTCAGGAGGGCATGAAGACAAATAAGGGAACGGCAGGCATGCTGTCGGGTATTTCCAACGGATATGTTGTCGTCGGTGGCGGCGCGAATTTCCCGGAAGATGGCCCGGCACTCGGCGGCGCAAAAAAGTCCTACCCGGATATTTATGTATTGAAGCAGGAAGATGGTCAGCTGGTTGAGGTGAATCATACAACGCTGGATCATGAGATTTCGTATGGTGTTTCGATCACGACGGACGATGGCATTTATTATGTTGGCGGAAGTACGGCAGAAGGAAAGGGCAACCAGGTGCTGCTTGTAAAGGCGGATGATGCCGGAGAGATTACCGTCGATACCGTCGGCGAACTGCCATTTACATTTTCCGATGGCTTTGCGGCTCTGAAGGATCAGGTGCTCTATGTGGGAGCCGGAAAAATGGACGGACAGGCAACAAATCGTGTCGTCTCTCTGGATTTAAAAACAAAGAAGACAACAGAACTGGCAGCAATGCCGAATGAAGCCACGAGAACACAGTGTGTTTCGCAGCTGTTAGGCGATTCCATCTATGTGTTCAGCGGCGGCGACCAGGTTGCGTATACGGACGGCTATCGCTATAGCATCGAAGAAAACAAGTGGGAACAGGTTTCCGACGTGCAGATTGGAAATGAAAAAATTTCCCTTTTGGGAGCAAACTCTGTAAAGCTCAATGAACATTCCATGCTGGTAGTAGGTGGCTTTAACAAAGAGGTATATGATAACGCAGTGGCTCAGATGGCGGAACTGAAAGATGAAGCATTGCAGCAGTTTAAGCTCAATTACTTTGGCGCAGATCCATCGGAGCTGCAATGGAACCGCAAGGTGCTGGTTTATGATGCAGATGCGGATACATGGACATCGATCGGAGAAGTCCCGTTTGATGCTCCGTGTGGAGAGGCACTGCTTCTCGACGGCGATCGTATTTATTCCATCAATGGAGAGATTAAGCCGGGAACGAGAACAAAGCACATGTATAGTGGCATCCTGCAGATGGAGGAATAAAGCAACATGCAGGCGTTTCGGCATCTGATTGACTGGTTGACAGCCTGATTTTCTGGAATAATACAAGCTGATACCCAAAAGCGCCTATCTACGGATAGGCGCTCAGTCTGTCGAAGAACCCGGCTGCGCATTAAGCGAGAGCCGGGTTTTGGCACATATAGGGAAAAAGCCGGAAAACTGGAATAGGGAAATGGATCTTCCACTTCCACATAGCCAGCTTTTTCAGATTCATGGCAGCAAATTTAAGCTTCACCCAGTTGGTAACTTGAGCCAAGCCTCGATATTGTGTATAGCGCATACCATGCTTTTCTTTGGCATCTGCAAATACACGTTCAATCTTTTGTTGTCGGAGTTTATATAAGTCACGATATTCAGTCATATGACGTGCGTCTTCTGCCAACTCTACATAATCAGCCCATACGTGTCTGGTGACAGTCTTTTCAAACTTTGCACTCGATGTACACAGTTCTCTGGTCGGACAATGTTCGTTGTTGTGATATAATATAGTTGTAACACCTCGACCTAATAGGATATAATCTTAGGAGGAAACGAGGTATGTCACAAATGAGTAAACACTATGAACCAGAATTCAAGAAGAAGATAGTTCGTCTTCATCTTGAGGAGGGAAGAACCCTCAAAGGGCTTGCTGCCGAATATGGTGTATCCAAGGCAAGTATATCTATCTGGATCAAGCAGTTCCGCAAAGAATGCCAAACAAATGAAGAAGCCAAAGCTGATTATGATTACATGAAGGAGAATCTGCAATTGAAAAAGCAGTTGGCAGAACTTCAGAAGGAAAATGACTTCCTAAAAAAAGCGGCGGCATTCTTTGCGAAGGAAATCGATTAGCGGCTTATCGATTTATTCAGCAGTATGGGCACAAATATGGTGTCCGTTGGTTGTTGAAAAGACTGAATATCTTACCAAATGCTTATTATAATTTTCTGAAAAACAGAAAATGTGATTATCATAAGCATAAGGACAAAATCAAGCGTGAAATTGTGAATATATACCACTCTCACAACGGCACAGATGGTTACAGAACCATGCATGCTTATCTCCTTCGCAGAGGATATAACATCAGTCGAATAACTGTCCATAAATACATGAATACAGAGCTTCAGTTATTCTCAATTGTAAGGAAACGCAAGCCGGACTATGAATACGGTGCACCTCATAAAGTGTTTGAGAATAAGCTCCATCAGGATTTTAAGGCAGAATCCATTAACCAGAAATGGTGCACTGATTTTACCTGTTTATTTTTAACGAATGGCAGCAAACGTTATAATTGCACGATTATTGATCTATATGACAGAAGCGTTATTGCCAGCATTACCGACAAACACATAACCGCAGAGCTTGCAAAAAGGACCCTGCAGAAAGCAATTGATTCCCAGCCGGGCTTAGATCCCAGCTGCCTGATTCTTCACTCGGATCAGGGAAGCCAGTATACCTCAAAGGAATTCACAGAATACTGCGAATCAGTTGGTATAACGCAAAGTATGAGCAAGGCTGGATATCCATACGATAATGCCCCTATGGAGCGATATTACAACACTCTCAAGAATGAATTGATAAATCATCATTACTATCATTCTGAGAAAGAATTATATACATCCATCGAAGAATTTGCGTATGTCCATTATAACCATGAACGACCGCATTCTTATAATAATTACAAAACGCTTTCGAGGGAGGGGCCTGCGGACAAAAAGTTGGACTCCAAAAGGAGGGAACTGAATGTATACAAAAGAGCAGGAAGAAATCGCACTAAGAGAATACGAGCGGCTGGGATCAATAGCTGCTGTAATCCGTCGGTTAGGATACCCGAGCGAGTCTACGCTTTACCGCTGGTATGAGCGCAAAAAAGCCGGGTTAGAGAACAGACATGGCCACACAGAAGAGTCTCCCACAGAGATGGATCATCACTGCAACACATCGGGGCATCCAAGGCATCCCTCAGCAGAATTCAAATATGAGGTAATTCACCGTTGCTTTGAATTAGGCGAAGATGTAGAATATGTATCAAGGGAAATCGGATACAGCCGTATGAGCATATACGTCTGGCGCAGGAAATATCTGAAGTATGGGATGGTGGGTCTGATGGCGAAGAGAAAAAGCATACCAAGGGAGCCGTTGCCTCAGGATCATGCATTGCCTGAATCTGAGGAACTGGAGAATCTTCGAACGCAACTCCAGGAACTGCAGTTTGAAGTAGATGTGCTGAAGGAGACCATCTCAGTTTTAAAAAAAGACCCCGGCATCGATCTAACGGTACTCAGAAACCGTGAAAAGGCAGTGATCATCGATGCCTTGAAGGGGAAATATGCACTGCCAGCGCTGCTGTCCCGTTTTAAGATGGCCAAAAGCAGTTACTATTACCAGCAAGCTGTTATGAACAAACCCGACAAATATCTATCCCAACGGGCACAAATCACCTCGATTTTTCACGAAAACAGGGGCATATATGGTTACCGTCGCATTTATCTGGCGCTGAAGCGCAAAGGGATTATGCTCTCCGAGAAGATCATCCGCCGGATCATGAAGAAGAAAAACTGGTGGTTTTGCGCTCGAAGAAACGAAAATATAGTTCGTATTTGGGGAAATCACACCCGAAGTAGAGAACATCATTTTACGCGATTTCCATGCAAATCAGCCGTATGAGAAGTTGCTGACGGATATCACAGAATTTGCCCTTTCGAACGGCAAGCTATATCTCTCCGCCATGATCGATTGTTTTGATGGAATGGTTGTGGGCTGGACGATCGGAACCCGCCCCAATGCCGATCTGGTCAACACCATGTTGGATCAAGTGATTGCCGATCTGCCAGAGGGCTGTCATCCGATTGTCCATTCTGACAGGGGCTGCCATTATCGATGGCCCGGATGGATTGAACGGATGAATGGGGCTGGTCTCATTCGCTCTATGTCTAAGAAGGGCTGCTCCCCCGATAACGCAGCCTGCGAAGGTTTCTTTGGAAGGCTCAAAAACGAAATGTTCTATGGCCGCTCTTGGACAGGAGTCTCGCTTGACGATTTTAGCCGGGAGATTGACCGCTATATCAATTGGTATAACCATAAACGCATCAAGTTATCTTTAGGCGGGCTGAGCCCGATTGAGTATAGACATCATCTTGGTTTTGCTGCATAATCAGTCCAAGATTTTGTCCGCACCCCCGAGAATCCCAAATTCTGTGTAAACACTGTATAGCAGTGCAGAAAAGAAGGTCATGTCAATATATTTTCGCACATTTTTGAGGACTCCAAATCAGCGTAAACGATACTGGATATTCTCAGATTTCCGGAGCCATTGTCTAGCCTGCCGACACCGCCGGCAGGCGGCATGGCCTTTACGGACGGCGAAGGCGCAGTAAACTGAACCCGGCGGCGGACTCCATTTACTGGATATTCCCGAGTTCCCGTCGCCGTGTCTGACGAACTGCGCCGTGAGCCGGCTGTCAAGGCTGGCGGCTTAACTTGCAGAACTCTCAGCCTGTTCCGCTCGCTGCTCACGTTCCAGTTCATATAGACGATCCATATTCACATAGGTTTTCACGCCCCAATCCGAAGCTGAGATATATCTCAGTCTTGCGCAGACCAGCATCAGAGCACTGTTCCCATCCGGAAAACAGCCAACGGCATCCGTTCTGCGCCGTATTTCCCGGTTGATCCGCTCGATTAGGTTATTGCTGCGGATCTTCAGCCAGTGAGTCCGAGGGAAGTATGTGTAAGTAAGTGTTTCCTGCATTCCGCTATCCAGCGTATTGGCAGCAGCTTTCAGTTTTGCCTCTCTCAGAAATTTGCTGACCTCATCAGACTTTCGCAGGCACGCCTCACGGTCCTCCTGCGCAAAGATCGCCTTCAGTTTGGCAGCGACCTCAGCACTGCGCTTTCTTGGCACATCGCTCAGTACATTTCGCATGAAGTGAACCATGCACCGTTGATATTTTGCGTCAGGATATACTTCCTTGATCGCCTCGACAAGACCAATACATTTATCTCCAACCATCAGACGCACGCCCTTCAGATTTCGCTCTTTCAACGATCTCAGGAATCTAAGCCAACTTTCCTTATCTTCCTTTGCACCCTCTGCAGCGCCAATGATCTCACGGTTCCCGGCAGCATTCACTCCAATAGCGACCAGAATTGCGATGTTTTCAATTGTTCCTCCCCAGTTTTTCTTAAGGTAAATACCATCCAGATAAACATAGGGATATTCCACCTCAAGCTTTCGGTTGCGCCATTCTTCAATCTGAACATAGACCTTCTGGTTCAGATTACTAATCGTTCCGGGAGATACCTTCGCACCCCATAGAGCTTCGGTAATATCCTCAACGCGGCGTACGGATACGCCTGCCAGATACATCTCTATGAGGGCCTCTTCAACAGATTCCTCCCGGCGCTTATAGCGTTCTATGATTGCTGTTTCAAACGGCAGTTTTCGCAACTTCGGAACCTTCAGAGTGACTTCTCCAGCCTTCGTGAGCAGTTTTCTGCTGTAGTGCCCTGCACGGGTATCCTGTCTTGTATCTGTGCGTTCGTACTTGTGTGCCTGGGTAATCTGATCTGCCTCAGCATCCAGCATAGCATTGAGTGTTTCCTCAACCGTATTTTTTACCATATCGCTCAATTGGGATTTGATTTCTGCCTGATTTAACTGTATAATGTCTGCCATAGGGAACTCCTTCCTTCGTGTGTGTGTTTGTGGTAGAACTATCTTACACGATTTGGGGTTCCCTTTCAATTGTGCGAAAAATATTATACGTTATCCGGCATGATCTTCTTGGTAATGCTCTTTCAGCCAGTCGCAAACCTGGGCTGCTGTCAGAGAAGGATACTCCCGCAGCCAGGAAACGATCTGCTCCTGGTGAGCATCCAGGTTTCGGATGCGAACGATTTTCCGGGCATTATACTCGTATTCGTCCACATCCATATTCCAATACCGTTTTACGGTTTTGCGGTTGATACCCAAAGCCTTTGCAGTGGCACGCTGGGAAAAGCCTGCCTCGCGCATTTGATGAACCTTGCTATACACATTATATCCCTTCATTTCGTCACGGCCTTTCCTCTGGAATATAGCCATTGTACCAGAGTGAAAGCCTGAATTTAAGCGGTATACTTTGTGGCGAAAGTGGTCCCTTTTGTGGCGAGGGCGGCCCAGTTTTTATGGCGAAGGGTGGTATACTTCTCATGGCCGAAATTGGTATACTTTATCTTACCATCTACATTTAGAAATAATAAGGAACTTTTCGTATGAATTGGAGGTGATAATTGATGCCATTAACACATGTATGTATGTGGTCAAAGCATGGATGGACACCTGTAACATTAGAAGAAGCCAAGAACATTCATCCAGGAGGAACAACATCTGCGAAAAGCGGATTATTTATGTGCAGCCTTTGTGGGCAGTATGTTACATTTACTAAACAAGGTGCCTGTGACAGACATTTTAGACACAGCAAGGAAGAACTGAGCAAGGATTGTCCTGATCGATCCTTTTCATCTACATCCATTACATCTTTCATAGCAGGACAGCATGAAATGCCGATTCGATTAGTTCTTCACTCGCCAGATAACTTTGAATTAGAAGTTGGATTATTGCCGATACCAGATAGCAGCCAATTTAATCGAAAAAATCAGCTACAGATTACTCCTTGCCAGACAGATGTTCTGCCGTTTGCTTATTCTTTTTCCAGATTGAGTAGGGACACGGTTACATATTTTTCTGTAGGAAATGTGCCTGCGCCTACGTATCGGATCACAACATCAACCCCTATAAGTGTTTGGCCGAATGTCATCACAGGAATCAATGAAAATGGAACACTGTTTGACGGAGTCACTCGAAAGAAGCTTCCAGTGGATGCAGATACGGAAGTTAATCATACTTATTTAATTTTGACAAAAAGAGTAATTCATTCTATATATAGTGGAATTGTAATAGAAAACATTTGCAGAAAGAGAGTAGGCTGGAATAATTGGAACATTTACAGAGTCAAAGCCACTAGATTTGACGAAAGTGCTGCACGATTTTTTTTGGATTTTCATTGTCGGTTATCGGAGAATCCGGTATTACTCTTTCCGATATGGCCAGCTACTATGCAAACACCGTATTTTATTTATTTTTGTCGTAATGATATTGTGCTGTATTTACAGGGACAGGCAAAAGCACAGGTATTTCCCAACGCATATTTAAAAACATATAATTGTTTGGACGGTCAGGTTTTGAAACTCGACTGCAATGGGAGACAGCAACTTCTGTCAGCTGGACGTACTAAAGTATTGCGATATACATATCTTTGGAAAGATAAATTGGATAATTATTCTGAACCACCTTCCGTGTCGGTTGTAGATTTCTCTGGGAACAAATTAACCGGTGGGGTTTCAACAATATTGCCACAAAAATCGTATATGGCAATAGAATCTACGTTTGATGGTTTTGTAACAGTTGAAAAAGAACATAAGTTACTAGATCGCAGAGAGTTAAAAGCTGGAGAAAAAACAGAAATTTCCGGAATTCAATTTGAGTATCAGATTAGAGTATTTCAAGGATTAGATTGTGTTTGGACAGCTTTTTTCCAACGAAAAAAGAAAGAAAAAAAGGCAAATAATGAAGATTTAATTCTTACACAGTTAAAAAATAGTAAAGGAAAGATTATTCCTATATCACATACACTTGGAGCCAATGCAGCTATCCTAAATGATTATCCATTTATAAAGCAATGGCTATATCAGAAAATACGAGAACAATCTATGTCAGACAGATCATACCGAATATTTAAAAATTTTATCAGAGAGCTTAAATCGAGTGGAATCAGGGGATAATGATGGATTATATCTCAAAACTTAATGAAAAGGAAATACAAATCGTTTGCGAAATAATAGGCCCAAAAGGTATCAAGTGGTTTTTTCAGGGGAATTCTAAATTGTTTAATAGAATTAAACCTGGATTTCGAGCAGTGAAACTATCTGATGAACAAGCTATCCAGCTCATTATAAAAAATATATCCGAACCTATTATTTCTAGTTATATTAATCAGTTTATTTTCGCAACTATTCAAGTAATACAAAAGAAGAAAGCAGAATTAATAAAAGAAGGAAAAGATGTTGCGACGGCATTGACTTCAGCTATTTCAGACAGCTGTTTTTCTAATAATATAGATTTATATTTTAAACTGGTATACTGCAACGAACATAATTATTCTATTCCGGAAGAACTGATCGCTCTGATACAAAAAGGAATGCAAAGTGTTTCTAATGAAGATGAGGAATCTGAGCTCGAAGTTCAAGCAGCGAAAGAAGAAATTGTAAAGCTGACCAATCAGCTTCAGGATTGCCAGATGGAACATGAAGCAGAAAGAGAAAGCTATACGCAAAAGCAAACTGAGCTGACCAATAAAATTGCATCATTGTCGGCTGCATTGGATGAGACAAATGCAGAGTTAAAAAGAACATCGGATAAATTGGCGGCAGCAAATATCACTATAAAAGAACAGAACACACAATTAAAAAAGCAGACAGAACCCAAGCGAGATTCTGCTGATTATATAGAAGAAAATTATGAATATACCTCTCTTTGTATGGTTTCAGAGCCTGATTACACCAATAATAACCAGATTTGGCTTATTCGATTAGCGGATATATCCAAGGGAAAGATGGAATCATTTTTTGTAAATGAAGCTTTGCCGCGTTCTTTTGGAAATCGTGACCGCTTGTTTTGGAATGATGGACCGTCTAAAATAGGATATATTGGCGTCTGGAACTGGAATGCAATTCCTAATCTTAGTGATCCAACCCGAGATTATGTTACAACGGCTTATGATGCCTCGATTGAACCAGCTGAGATTATTGAATTGAAAATGTGCTCAACTGTCGAGGAGATTTTAGAGGCTTTGCAACATGGTGTTGATGTAATTCCAAGTTGCAAACAAGTATTATTCACTGCTTCCCTGCCGAAGGGAAGGAACACTGGTCTGCTATGTTCAGATAAACAATTAAATATTGATAATAATAGAACGTATCTTCGAAATAACGTTTTTGTATTAAAACAATATAACTTTTTATCTCAAGATATATTCCGTGTAAATGGAAAGGCCTTTTACAGGAAGTTAGATATTGGAGAACCAAAGTGCACGATGCAAGTAAAAGATCCTTTAGAGGCTGTTAAAGACATTATTCTGCACAGAGCCACTTGGAATGAATTCAAGCAACGTGGAACCGCAAAAAGTACTTGGAGAACTTTCCGGGAATTCTTGACAGAGATGTGCTCAACACCTGTATATCAGGAGATAGCAGAAAAATGTGGCTGCGATGAAGATACAGCAAAAGAATATATCGATTTGTTTATCCAGCGGGCAGCAGCGTATCTTGATTCGACAGATGTTGAAGACAATGTTCTTGCAGCTGCTATTGAAAACCATGTCTGGCTCTTAGAACGCTGCAACAAGATCGTAGAAGAAACGTGGAAAACTGAGAATTTTGAAAGAATAGAAAAAGTGGAAAAAGAATTACATTTGGCACAAAAAGCTGTGGAACGGAAAAAGGCTGAGTTAGCACAGTGCAAAAGCGAACTGTCAGATGTTCAAAAGAAGTTAACTACTATAAATGCGGCTATTTCCGAAAGAGAAAAATTTGCTCAGAGTGTGGAGGATAAGGTCGCAACAAAAATTTCAGAAGCACGGAAAAATGCCGCTGATTTTATTAGCGAAATGGCATTCCAATTTCCAACGATGGTTGCAGAACCTTCTTCGGTAAAAGCTATTTCTCATGGCGGACCAAGTTCATATCATGAAGGTATGAACTTGGATTTTGATACGTTAGAAGAATGCAGCACATGGCAGGATATGATCAATATTATTGCAGAGGAATTGACAGCAGCCGGAGTTTCTGCGAAATATAATCACGGACTGGCAGCATATATGTATTCTGCATATGTAAATGAAACTCCGTTATTGTTTGCTGGACCGTGTGGACAAGAAATTGCCGACGCATTTTCAGCATCATTATTTGGCAAAACAGCTGCATATATCAATTGCATAGACGGATACAACACGGAATATATGTCAGCAATATTGGCGAATGACGAACCTATCATTGTGTTGAACAGTCCCTTTGGAAGCGATTGGATCGCTCGAATTCCCAATATATTGATGACCAAGGGAAAGTATTTTATTTTAACGCATCCTTTTACAGAAGACTTGCTGATTGAACCACGCAGCCTATTCAATTATTGTCTGCCTGTAATGACTGAGCCGTTTATTGATACGATGCCCGAACAAAAGTATATCGGTGGACGAATGAGTGACAGTTTTGTATACTATCAGAAAAAGAAGGCGAAGCCATTTCATAACCGGTTGCTACAATCTATGTGCATGGGCACTCTGACTAAAGCGAGACTTCAGCAGTTATTGACAGATATGCATATTATCGCTTCAACAGAAACAGCGGATAATGATTGCTTATTTGGACTATTTCCGTATGCATTTATTTCTGGTAATATTGAAATCTTCAGAGAAAAGCTGCAGGCTGAAGATCAAAAGGACATGCCTGTATCAAAGGAGCTGCGTATGATGCTGTTATCTTTCGTAGGAGAAGATGTATGACACAATATAATGGTTTGTTAAGTTCTATAGCACAATCCTTAAGTATTGCAAGAGGAACTGCTGAGGATGATATCTCATGGAAATGCCGGATTGTTTATAGTGTATTGGGAAATCTGGCTCTTGCATCACTGTGGGATATTCAGGATGAACATGAACCGATTTCTGTTACACATTTCAAACACCGAATAGAGCAGCTTACAAAAGCATATTTTTCGATGTATCCAGAGGTGAAAGCACATTTTTTGCCGGAAATAGAAAAATTGTACGATGAAATTTATGAGAGTTATCTTAACACTGGATATATCTATCATTCACCCAAGAAGATTGCTCCTGCGGCACTCACACAGGCAAAGCAGGGAAATATAATTTTTCAACGTGGAGTTCCATTAAATCAACGAGTATTTATGAGTGGCCTTGGATTGTATCAAGTATCAAAAGAACAAATAAAAAGTAACCATTCTGTTCAATCCATGTTTCTTTTATCTGAAAATAGTTTGATTGATAACTGGAATGATATTGTTTCAAATGCTCAGTGGACATCGTTTCGTGCATCAAATGATGTTGAGTATTTGAGGACAGAACCTCCATTCTATTGGTCATATTGGGTTCGTGATCCTGATCTAAACGGAACGGTTTCTATGCTTCGCATTGGATCATATGAATCTCAACTATATTATTTGTACAAAGTTGATGAAGAAGGAATCTCTGTCAGCCAGTTGCCTAATTGGATGGTTAAAAACTATCGGTATCGCACACTTGCCAGTGGATGTTTATGTGCATCAGCGACTCTTCCTGCGATCCAATATAGCATAGATGGAAAAATTGTATATATAAAACTTGGATATTTGCTGCCGCCAGCTGAGTTAAATTTTTTGAAGCTATATAGCTGGCCAGCAAGCTTCTACAATCTTCCGTCTGATTTTTCTCGAATCATGGATACAAAGGTATTTTTAGAAATAAAAGAAAATTTAGAACGGATAGGATATCAATTTATAGAGGAATAATATTATGTCTAACGGTGCAAATTCTGTTCATCTCCAGCTTAGAACAGAACTAGAAGATTACATAAGATCACAGTATTTCGGAAAATCTCCCTTATTGCTTTCTGCGGTCAACTCGGTTTTGGATAATGAGGGATTGCTTTATCAAAAACCATATATTGAATCATCACCTGCTTATAAAAGCGTTAAAAACGGAATAGCTGTATCGGATATTCCGGAATGGATGAAGGATTTTTTCATCCAGCTTTCCGATGCAAATTTAGGTGTTCATCCGACACCATTTCGCCATCAGATTGATGCATTAGAAGCTGCACACGCAGGTAAGGATCTATTTGTTTCGACTGGTACAGGTTCTGGTAAAACAGAATGTTTCATGTGGCCGCTAATGGCTAAGTTGGCAACAGAGGCACGAAACCAGCCATCTAGTTGGAATCATCGTGGTGTGAGAACAATCATTATGTACCCGATGAATGCACTTGTTTCCGACCAGGTGAGCCGATTGAGAAGATTGATTGGTGATCCGGATGGAAAGTTTGTGCGCATATTTCGTAATATATGCGGAAATGATTCTCGTAGACCGCAGTTTGGTATGTATACTGGAAGAACACCATATCCAGGAATAAAGCCAAGTAAGAAAAACGATCAGCAGTTGGAAAAAACACTATCCAGAATGACTACTGCAAACGATAAAGAGCAGAAAGAATTCTTGAAAAAGTTGACAGAAGATGGTAAAATTCCGGCAAAAGCTGATATGAATGGCTTTTTACAGCGGTTGCATAACAGTCAGCAC
The DNA here is from genome assembly GCF_051246315.1 of Butyricicoccus porcorum. Lineage (NCBI taxonomy): Bacteria > Bacillati > Bacillota > Clostridia > Eubacteriales > Butyricicoccaceae > Butyricicoccus > Butyricicoccus porcorum. The sequence goes on along the minus strand of NZ_CP178353.1, from coordinate 2,493,857 downwards.
ATTCCTGATGACGAAGATGCTGAATTGATCACTCGATTCGAAATGCAACAATTTTGTCCCGATATATTGATTACAAACTATTCCATGCTGGAATACATGTTGCTTCGACCAAGAGAACGCAAGATATGGGCAGATACAAAGAAATGGCTGAATAGTAATCCTGCAAACAGACTACTCTTTGTAATTGATGAAGCACATATGTATCGTGGATCGTCCGGAGGAGAGGTTGCATTACTAATCCGACGTTTATTCTACAAGCTTGGAATTACTCGTGAGCAGGTGCAGTTTATTTTAACCACTGCAAGTATGCCTGACCATGATGAATCTGACAGAGCTGCTGTCATGAAATTTGCTCGTGATTTAACAGCATCGGATAATAACACGGAATTCTGTTATTTAACTGGTGAGCGAGAAAAAATCAGCGAGAAGAAAAAATATGACATTCCCTTTTCTATATTTGAGGAATGTAAAGCAGCTGATTTTGAAGATACAGATGATAAAAAACTATCTGCTCTAAACCATTTCTGGAAAGACCTCGATGGCAGCGCAGCGCCGTTTGATAATGTAGAATTGGCATGCAGATGGATGTATACTAATCTTCCGTCATATCGTCCATTTTCTGAGCTTTTACAGGCATGCAGAGGTACTGCTGTTTCTCTGCGCGAATTAGCAGAACAGATATTCCCACGCCAGCCTGAAGAAAAAGCATTGTATGCCGTTAGTATCCTTCTGGCAATTGGACCTTTGGCACACGATGATAAAGGTGCTGTGCTATTTCCTGCTCGAATGCATATGCTGTTCCGTGGAATAAAGGGTGTATACGCATGCGCAAATGAACATTGTCCTAATTCCAAGACAGATGGAGAACTGACCCTAGGAAAAGTTTTTTTGTCTGACGGACATATGGTTTGTCCGGAGTGTAACAGTGTTGTGTATGAGCTATACAATGACAGACGCTGTGGCGCATTGTTTTACAAGGGATATATCCTTGAGGATGATGCTGACTTAAGCGGAAATGTTTTTCTCTGGAGATACCCAGGTCAGATGATGGATCATCGTATGAAGGAGATCCATTTATACATTCCTCCCAAAGACTATGAACTGCCCGACAAGCAAGGAAAAAATGCAATCAAGCCTTGTTATCTGGACGTCAGAAGCGGATTTATTCATTTCAGAGATGATTCGTTGGATGGCAAAGAGGGTATACGAAAACTATACTACTGCAACTATTCAGCAAAAGGACGTCCACAATTTATTACATTTCCAACCTGTCCACATTGCAGACACCAGTTATCTCAGATGCAGCTTACTTCATTTAGTACAAGAGGCAATCTATCGTTTTATAATCTGATCAAAGCTCAGTTTCAGGCACAGCCATCTGTACACGGAAAGGATAATAACCCGGATCGTTTGCCAAATGAAGGACGAAAAGTATTGTTGTTCTCTGACAGTCGGCAGCGTGCTGCAAAGCTTGCGCGTGATATGTCCGAAGCCTCTGATATTACTGCTGTCAGACAGTTATTTTCTCTGGCAATTGACTATATGGAGAAATCAAATGTTGATCGCTCCATGAATGAATTGTACGATTATTTTTGTCTCGCAGCTGCTCAAAACCATGTGCAAATGTTTCATGATTTAGAAAGAACAAAATTTGCAAATGACTGCGAAACGGCACTAAGCAATTATAATCGGTCTCAGAGAAGAAAAAGAGAATATTCTCCCAGATTTACAATATCGAATGCACCGATTCAGATGCAGAAATATCTGTTAAGACTATTCTGCGGTGGTTATAATACGCTATATGATTCTGCGATCAGTTGGATTGAACCTACAGACGTTGCATTAAATGATGCAGTGGATTCTTTATATGAGCAAGGTATTGATATTTCTGATGAAGAGTTTATGGAAATATTCAATGCATGGATGATTTCTATTTGTGATACAGCAACAGCACTTGGTCATACCATTAAGGATGAAATACGTCTGGATGTCCGAGCAAACTATGGTGGTTATGGATTAGACAAAGATTGGAAATTTTCTAAAAATATTCAAAATGTTTTGGGCTGGGATAATAATCATTCTGAGATGGACATCTGGCGTAAGATACTACAGGATACTTTTCTTGATACAGCTCAGCCAGATAATGGAAAATGGTATGTGGATTTATCCAGAATAAAGCCTCGATTTGATATAGAGCATATTTGGTGCAGATGTGATCGTTGTTCGGAAATCACGCCATATCTCTTAAAAAATCGCTGTCCAAGCTGCGGATCAAAAGAAATCCATACAATAACAGGTGATGAGCTTGATTCACTGAGATTTTGGCGTAAACCGATTGAGGATGCTTTGAATGGTGAAAGAATTCGCGTTATTGATACTGAAGAACATACTGCACAGCTGTCACATAAAGACCAAAGAGATGAACTGTGGTCTAAAACAGAAAGCTACGAACTTCGATTTCAGGATTTAATTCAGGCTGGCGAGACACCAGTTGATATTTTGAGCAGTACGACAACAATGGAGGTCGGCATTGATATTGGTTCCCTTGTTGCAGTAGGACTGCGGAATATCCCACCGATGAGAGAAAACTACCAGCAGCGTGCTGGTCGTGCTGGTCGAAGAGGCTCCAGCTTGTCAACAATTGTGACATTCTGTGAGGATGGACCGCATGATACCCTGTATTTTAATGACCCGGTTCCTATGTTCCGAGGTGATCCGCGAAGACCTTGGATTGACATAAGTAGTGTCAAGCTTTTACAGCGACATCTTAGTATGGTGGTTTTTCAAGAATTCCTTAGAGATAAGAGTTCCAGTTTAGATTTTATGAGTGCAACAGAATTTTTGGACGATTATTTGGAAGAATTTTTGATGTTTGTACATTCATTTGATATAGAAACTCATAGCTTGCTTATGCCTGCACATGATGAATTCTCTATGAATGAGTTTGAATCCAGTCTGAAAAATGCAGTTTTACAGTTAAAGCAGAAGCGTGATGACCATCCTGAGTTATTTGGGGCTGATAGCGAGAATACAAACAACAGGAAGAGCTTATTGGACGCTTTGTATGAGGAAGGCATTGTACCAACGTATTCTTTTCCAAAGAATGTAGTCAGCACATATATTAGTGATAACGAAGGGAAACTTAAATATCAAGTGGAACGCGGTCTTGACGTTGCAATCGGAGAATATGCTCCAGGCCGTGCAATTGTGGTCGATAAGTTGACATATCAGATCGGCGGATTATATTATCCTGGGAGTGATAGAAGGCCGGGAAAGTCATTAACCCCCGCTCGTTCTTTTATTAATGATCCCAATTACAGAAAGAACATTATTATCTGCCCGGATTGCGGATGGTTTGGTCTTGGAGGAGAGGCAAATATCTGTCCGTTTTGTGGAAATTCACAGCTTCAGGAAGACCGACAGATGCTTAGACCGTGGGGTTTTGCACCCAAAAACGCTGAATCTATACCAGATGCTCAATTAACAGAAGAATATTCTGCGGTTCAACAGCCATTGTACTCAACGCTGCCTGATGCCGAAGAAATGCGAGTCATTACGCATTACAAAAATATTCGTCTTGCATCAAGAACAAATCAGCGCATTATTATGCTTAACAAAGGCGTTGAGAATCGTGGTTTCATGGTTTGCAAGGATTGTGGTGCAGCAATGCCTGGTGATAATGCCCATGTATTAGACGGCGTCGAGCGTCCATACAAATCTAACTTTGCGCGAAAGAAATGCAGACATGATAATCTGGTTAATGTTAATTTGGGATATGACTTCGTTACTGATATGCTTGTATTAGAATTTGCATTGGATGACAGCAAGATTGATACTCGAAGGGTAGACAATCCATGGCTTGGAAGAGCAGCGCAGTCATTGGCAGAAGCATTGAGATTGGCTGCAAGTAAGGAACTAGATATCGAATTCACCGAGCTTGTAACCGGTTATCGTTTGCGAAAAAATACAAAAGGCTCATTTGTTGATGTGTATCTTTACGATAGTTTGTCAAGCGGTGCTGGATATGCGGTTAGCGTTTCCGATAATATAGAACTTCTTCTGAAAAAAGTTGAAGAATTGCTTAAAGGCTGTACATGCGAGGGAGCTTGTCATAAGTGTCTAAAGCATTATCGAAATCAGTTTATCCATGGACAATTAGATCGATTCTATGCAATGGAGCTTTTGGATTGGGGGAAATCTGGTAAATTATCCTCTGACATTTCAGTTGTCGAACAAAAAAAATACGTTGATTCATTGGCGCATGTTCTTAAATGGTCAGGACACACAATTGAAACACGAGCAGATGGTCTTTTTGTTTCAAATAAGAAGAAAACAAAACAAATATGCGTTTATCCAGCTATGAAAAAGGAACCACATGCACCTGGAAAGGTATTTGTAAGTGATGCATATATGAAGTATGCCAAACCATATGCTGTTCAAAAAATAATTAGCAGTTTGTAAAAGTGAGAATGAACTTTCTAAATAAACATTCTCTGTTCAGATAGATCGTATCTATAACAGATTTTCTGGTTTAAGGGAAACGCGATTTCTAACAAAATAGATTAGTGATTTCCATACGCAGGACAGGTGATGGAGTTCATCCTGGATGACTCATTAATCGACCGGAATACCTGCAGCAGCTGATTCAGAACAGCGATGTGGATCTGCTTAAAGTCGTGACTGGCATTCGCTGTTATGGAGAATCTTCTCCGTCGGATTTGCATTTATCCCTCTGCTATTGCTGATCTTATCATTTAGCGGAGTGTTGGAATTTTTCAAATGAGCCCAAATTTTTTCGAGAGCCATTTCATGACTCTATATACATAAATGCGTCCAAAATTTCCAGTCTAAATTTTGCTCTATTCCGCCCAAAAGTTCAAACGCATTTGTCTATATTTTTCACGAAAATATTTCCGAACGATTTTCTGGGGACAGGCAGACACACAAAAGCAAGAATTTTGATGCAAACGAATAAACGCCAAAATTGTTCAGAAACTACACTTCTGATAGCAATTTTGGCGTTTTAACGTGAAATTTATTTACTTGTTCTCACGAGCAGAGCGACAGTCTCGACGTGGGTCGACAGGCTGGAATTGATGTCTGATTTTCCGCGTGTTCGTGGGAACTGCTCTACACCCGAAATAGGCGAGATAGGGCTGGCATCAAATCCAATGTCTAAAGCGCGGCAGTTTGAGGAAACAGGTCTGTACACTGCTGGCCGATACTATAATATATATCGGCAGGGGAGAAGGGGGGAGGAGCGCCATTGTCTCGACTCTGCCTGTCCGTTCTGGGGATAAGTCCACGATGACTTGTTCCCGCGAACAATAGCATCGTCTCAACTCTTGTCTTTGCTGGCCTGTTCCTCTAGTTCCAGCAAATAGCGGTCGAAGTCAGACATAAACAGTCTATCTTGTATAACACGATATTTTTCAAACTCCGTTTCAGCATGGAGCTTTGCAATTTCGGCAGACACCCTTCCCGCATCCTTTAACAGCCCATATTCAAACATTTGGATAAAGCCATTAAGCCGGTTTTCCCAATCCTCCATCGTCAGGGGAATGTGGCGCAGCGTCATACTTTCGGCAAAGTCCAGATAAGCGGAAACCATTCGCTCCAACTGTCCCATTTCTGCTTCAGAGAGATAGTTTTTCGCGATGATTACATCACTTTTCTTGATTTTTCCGTCAGGAGCATCGGCCCAAGTAGTCAGTCCCATGTGATCTTTTTGGTGGTCTGCTCGCTCCGCAATCAGCTCGGCTGCCGTGTGACCGTGGATGGCGTAGTGCATTTTATTCTGCACAGTTGCATAAAAACGTTTGGTAGCCGCTGCGGTCTTGTCATAATCAATGGCGGTGGCGTATAGGTCTGTGATTTTTTGGTAGAATTTTCTCTCGCTGGCTCTGATTTCACGGATACGCTCCAACTGTTCGTCAAAGTATTTTTCCGTCAGATAAGTGCCGCGCTTAATACGCTCTACATCCATTGCCCAGCCTTTGATGGTGTAGTCCTTTACGATGCTGTTGGCCCACTTGCGGAACTGCACAGCACGCTCATTATTGACCTTGAAGCCTACTGCAATAATCATTTGAAGATTATAATGATTCACATTGCGATTCACCTGACGGGAACCCTCAGACTGAACTATCCGGAATTTCCGGATAGTTGAGGTTTCTTCAAGTTCAGAATCCCTGTATATCTTTTTTATATGTTCATTGATAGTGCGAACATCAACATCGTACAGCGTAGCCATCATCTTCTGCGTCAGCCATATATTTTCATCTTCGTAGCGCATCTCGATACTGTCCTGTTGGTCTCCGATAGAGGCAACATAGGTCAGATATTCCGCTGCGCTGGAACGAATGGTTATTTCATCTTTCTTTTTTGCCAAATCAAGTACCTCCAATATAGCTCTGGCACATTAAATTTCATTTATCCAAACATTGCGCTTAAGATATTTACATGTATAATAGTTCAATTCAATAGGACACTGCAACTGACAATACGAAGTATTGTACATTCAATTGTATTGGTATATATTAATGGACCTGCAATATCTCCAGTGTTCGCAATTATCATTTCTTCGTATTGTTGTGGTCAAGGATTTTTGTAACACTTGTGGCTAAAAATGATAGCTGCTTGTAGTCTGTTGGAGCTGCCAGATTTCACCAAGGGAGCTACATGCCACTGCGCCTGATCTACCTCGCGATTCGAGCTTGATATGGTGTGCGGTAGCCGTTGAAACTATGGGAACGGACATGATTGTATCGGACATAAGCAAATTCCTCTATGGCCTGATAAAGCGATTCTTCTGTTAAACAGTGTCTACACGAGATTATGTCAAAATGGTGCACCAAATAGCGATGCACCGAATTTGAACAGCAGCAAGGAATGAAGCCGTATTTTTGGCGTTTCGAGTGGCAATTCCGCGCCAGCGTTTCAGATGCAAGAAAGCATTTATCTTTTGCAATCCCGCCCCACTGACCGCGTTGCCCGGTAGGTGCGGTTTCAACAGATTCCATACTTCGTCGCTCATATCGTGACGTTGTTGTTCGTTAGCCATAATTGCACCTCGTTTGTTTCTTGGTGCTTCCATTATATCACATTACTTGTGTAAACACTATCTAGGGTCAGTGTACTACCGCTGACTGGTACAGAAATGGCCAAATAGGGCAAAATGCGTCAAAATGTAGACGTCAAAAGTAGTAAAAACGTAGTAAAGTAGTCAGTGTTTTACTACCGTCTATTTTACCTCCAAATCTGCGCCAATCTGCCAGAATCCCATGTCGATCAGCTTCATCTGCGGATAGAAAATGTCATTCAGTGCCAGATCATGGCGAGCTTTTTCCAGGACGTCTACATTCTCCTGGTAAAATTGTGCCAATTGGAGGAGGGATTTCACATTAAAATTCCCTGTGGCTACCTTTCTGTTCTTAATTCCTGCTATAAAATAGCGGTCGTAGGCAGGAGCACATCCCATGGTACCCATCAGTGTTTTAGTCACCAATGTTTCGGATATACTGTTCTTTATTCCAGGTCCCTTAACAGATGTGCGAACACTATCGTAGTATTCGGAAAGGGCCTGCACCAGCTCCATCAAAAGAGCCTGTACCTTCTCGTCTAGAAGATCTTCGCACTTCAATCCGAACAAGATATCATATCTAGGTTTCAGCACTTCCTCAACCACAGGAATGTGTATCTTGTAATCCTTCTGGAGAAGAAACGATGATCCGCGATACATACCCCAGCTTGCTAAATAAAAAGCTAGTTGAAGACTCAGATAGTCCACATCTACCGTCTGTGCAGTTCGAGCCTTATAGAACGTGTAATAGCAATACTCCCATGAGCGATATCTTCCATGTGTATCTTTGTTGATTTCGTTATAAAATTCTTTTGCAGCAGAAACTACCAGTTCTGCGGTTCCCATGAAATCACCACCTTATTATAAATACTGTAGAATTATATTGTATGCCTCTATAAGATCTTTCTGACGTCTATTCGGCACTCCAAAAGGAGCGAAGCATCTCTCTCCTACAAATTCTGTAGAACCCTCAAATCGTCTGTTTTTACAAAATATGCCGTGAATGCTTCCTTCTCTCCCAACATGGACTGGTTGTATGTTATTGGGCATATTAGTTTTTCCATTGAATTGATCCCCTGTAATATCCACAACTATTCCATCCATGGTTTGAAGCCAAACATGATGCCATTGGTGATTATTCTTATGTTCACCATTTATTTGCACAGTCGGAATATCATTTTCATGCAAATACTGAGCCAACAAATCGCACATCATATCACAACAATCGTCCGGGAATTTATAAAACGGATACATTGTTAATTCTCTATTATAAACCGCTGTATCAATAGCACGTCTAAACCTTACAGCTAAGTTATATATATCTGGCATATTGCCCTCCTGTGCATTGTTTGAATTGTCTCGCTCGACAGACAAACAGAATTATATACATACTATCATGATTTTACGTTTTTCTCCATAGAAAAAAGGGCTCAATGAAAAAGTTTGTGTGTTTGGACATCTGAGGCAAGCAGTATCACGCAACAGCCATAGGTTTCTGAATACCCACTCCCTTGTATTCCATACTTCTGGGGCGCAGGATGCATATGAAGTTGTCAAGATCAGTTGACACATTTTGCTCAAGGATTTGCTAAGCAGCTTTCTTTAGGGAATGATAGTATCTCTGGCGCTTTACCATCGGAGGCAGCCCGCCATTTCTGGAACAGATACGGCGGTTATTCCAATACCCGATAAAGAATCTCCAAATCATCGTCTTGAGTTCATCAATGGTCATCTTTTCGGTGTTGTAACGTCCATAAAGTAGTTCAACCTTCATTCTGGCCCACATGCTTTCGCAGCGTGCATTATCATGGCATCTTCCACCAGCACTGTTCATACTCTGAAGGATTCCATATCGGCCGATGGCTGCCCGATACTCCTGACTGGTATATTGTGCTCCTCTGTCACTGTGAATGATAACGCCACGCAGATCGTGGCAGGCATCATGGGCATTCTTCAGCGTCTGAACACACAGGGATGCTCTCATGTTGGTATCCATTGCAAGCCCCAGAACACAGGAATCGTAGCAGTCAAAGACAGCGGATACATATAGCTTTCCATCTTTTCCTTTGACTTCAGTAATATCCGTAACGCACTTCGTTAGTGGTTTGTCTGCGTCAAAATTGCGTCTTAGCAGATCATCGGATTTACGAGTTTCCTTATCTGCTCTGGTAATGCCATTGGGCTTGCGCCTTGGTGTGTGGCTGATACCCAGTTCCTCCATGATCCGGTATACCGTCCGTTCACTTGGAATTTGCACGCCCTGTGGCTGTTTCAGACGTAAAGCCTGATACATGCGGATTCGACCGTAAGTATCGTTGCATTCGTCTTCTGCAAGGATCTCCAGCATGGCATCAGCCAAATCCTGATACTTCCATGGGCGAGTCTGGGCCTTCAGATATTTGTAGAACCCCTGCCTGCTGACATGGAGCGACTTACAGTAGAATGCGATTTTCCCGTGTTCTGGCCATCGTTGGTTTTCAAGGCAATGAATTTCATTCTTTCGTTCTTGCAGACCTCCGACGGCTCGCGGCGAAAAAAGCGCTGGCTTCCTCCAGAAATTCATTTTCTTCTCTGAGGCGTTTGATTTCCTTGTTCTGCTCTTTCACCTGTTTGCGAAGCAGCTGAATTTCTTCACTCAGAGTCATGGCTCTTTGCGGTGTCTGTGTGCCGGCTCCCAGGCTCAAGTTGCCCAGACGGTACTGACGCATCCATGTATGCAGGGTGTTCGCTGGAATACCAAGTTCTTTGGCTGCCTTCGTTGTACCAATTTCCAACGCCAGTTTAACTGCTTGTACTTTATATTCCATATCATAGGTTCTGTTTTGTGGCATCGTTGTTGTCTCCTTTTTCTCTTGATTATATTTTTAATCCTTGAGAATCAGTTGTCAACTAAAATTATACAACATCAAACAGCTAAGATAGCGAAAGTTGTACGCTTCTTTTTGCTCTGTTTGTTAATAATTTGGCGTTCTACATCTACACGGATTTTTTCGTCTCGTGATTTTTCTTTTTCTACTGAATCCCAGTAGGATGAAGTAGAGCCACTTTTTTCGGATGTGCTTTTTACGGCTTATCCGCAGTGAGGACAATAATCCTGTGCAGTAGTCACTTCATTGTTGCAATATGGACACTTCATTTGTTTTCTCCTCTTTCTGTAGGTTTGTTTCATTTAATATACAGTAAAAGTTCCCTCAAATTTCGGCTGGTTGCCGACGTATGCGGAATAGTGGTACAGACCTTTCTTCCAACTTCCAGATTCTTTGTATCCTACACCAGTCCAGAATGCTATTGTGTTATTGTCGAGCGGCTGAATGAAATAATCATCCCAAAACACAGAGTCGTCTTCTAGGCAAGTGATTTTAATAAAAGCTTGGACATTCATGTTTTCGCCTGGTTCACTAATGAGGAATTTGAAATATACACATTCAAGAGAATTACCATCGAATATCGTTTTATAGGTATCTCTATCCTTTTCGAGTGCACCAGATGCCTTTGAAGCGAACAATTTAATATCATTGACTCTAGGACCTGATTTATTCATCTTACCGTTGTACATACGAAAATCCTGGCTATATGTTGTCTTTCCGTCAATTTCAATAACCCAGCGATATGTATTATTGCGATAACAATTGTAGTTGGTATTTCCCCAACCGTTGGTCCTTAACCATCGTGTTTCAGGTGTAATATCGTATTCATCGGAAAAAACTTTCGAGAAAGGTTCATCGCCCAAATAAATCTGGGAACGCACAGTGATATGTTTTCTGCCATTAAACGGCTTGACATAGACTTTAGCGTAAAGATAATCTATATCACCGGCAGTAAAATACAGACCTCTATATTCCTTGCACTCAAAAGTCATATAATCGACAACAATTATGTCGTCGGATTTTGGGGGAGAGGATGCCGCAGAATCTTCTCCAGGCTTTGTCGTATTAGGTGCGCTTTTGCTTTTCTCGATGTGAGTTTTTTCTTTGGTGAACACATTTGTGTAACCTTCATCTACCATGCGACGCAGGTTCACCAGTGCTTCTGTATTCTGTCCGTTTTCAGACAACAGGAGATCATAGTAGAGTCCCTTCAGCATACAATCATCTTCACTGAGTTTTGCTTTGAGCTCGGAAAGTACAGCCTTTTTTTCGGGGGCGGTGCCTAATCCGAAGTAGCGCATAGTCATCAAATAAGGCTGGACTTCATCCAGATGGTCCATATTGCAAAAACGCATATAGAGTTCTTCGTAATCATCGGCTGATAGGCCGGATTTCGAGTATAGCGCTGTTAATTCTTCAAATAAGTATTGATCAAAAATATCCATACAACGTCCCTTCATTTGATAGTTTTTTTGTCAACTAAGGCGAATAATCGAGAAGCAAACTGTGTCATCTTAATTATTTCGTCAAGAGTAAATTTAGCATCCGTTTTTCCGATTAGATTTATTTCAGCAGATAATTCTTTTTCTGGGATAATCAAATGCATATACTTTCCGTTTTTGTCTTTTTCAAAAGTGTTCAAATATTCTTCGTAAGTAATTTTTTCTTTCATTTCATCTCCTTCTCATATTCAGTTTGTTTGTGGACATGAATATAAATATATTTATGATTGTTAATTTTTCGCTTCCCAAATTGCAATAACAAGTTGAGCATTTTTTGTGTTACTTTAAACAGTTTGATCTGGAATACCAGATCGAGGGGAAACGCGACAACGTGAAAAAGGCCGACAAACTTAAACTGAACCTGTATTTTGACCCGATCCGGCGTGGGCAAGAACTCATCGATCTTGATATTGCAATCAAAGCCCAGGCTGAAGCGCTTGAGGACATCAGAATCAGAAAGCTGCCACCCGATGATGACGCAACAATCAGCAGGGTATACCGCTTTTATACGCTTAACTACGATGCTGATACCCGAATTCTTACTTCATTTATACTGAACGAGAAAAAGGTCACCAAAGCGCGGCGCGAGGCTGTTTTTTTGCTAACACGACACATGGTCTTAATATCAGCGCCATGACAGCTTAGCATTACTATGCCCTCCGGGATGAGCAGGAGAAATACTTCGCCATGATGAAGGGCATACTCGGAGCAGACCGTCAGCGAAACTCCACGGAACTTGGGAAGGAAGGCCGGCTTTTTGTATTGTTTGTGGCACAGATTCTTGGCTGCCACCTTACATATGTCCGCAAAGTAAAACTAAACGATAACTTTCATTCTATCCAGGATGTCCTAAATGAGATGAGACCGATCCGCTACATAGAGCATCCAGAAACCAAACCATTCGTAACACCATTCATCGGCAAGCAGGTCGACATTTGCGAAGCCTTTGGGTTTGATATCCCTGAAGGCTGTTCTCCGGAATATGTGGTTCGAAAAACCAACAAGGGCAAGCCGGGTCGGCCACGTAAAAACAAGTTGGTAGTCAAGGAATCTTAGTACAAAAATTTGCAAAACTCAGAATGGTTAGCAGATAAGGCCGGACTTCTTTTAGGTAGTCCAAATTGCAAAATCGCTGGTAAAGTTCTTCATAATCATCTGAGGAAAGACCAGACTTTGAATACTGTGTCGTTATTTCTTCAAATAAATACTGGTCAAAAATGTCCATAAACTTTTCTCCTTTTATACGGTGTCAATATAATGCAAAAGTCGGAAACTAGTATTATCCGATTTAACGCTAGCGAAGTCAAAATCAAGCAACGTTTCGGAAATCAACATTTCATTTTTTCGTTTATCACTTTCGCTAATTGAACTACCCGTGATAAGCCCTATATAGAGTTCTTCAGTAAGATAGGCTAAATGTTGAAATAGATTCCCTTGAATCCGGTTTCTCGCCAGTTGATTCGATAATATCGAAAAAACTTGTAGTGCTATTTCCGGTGTTATTTGTCCAAAGTCATCTAAATATAATAAAGTGGATTTTATTTCTTTCTTTTCAAACCTCTTAACCTCATCAACGAAAATACGCTGTCTCACATCACAGTTTATTTCTAATAAGTTTTTTAGAGGTAGCGAATACAAAAAGGATAGACGAAGCATATACTCGTCCACTAAAGAGGAATATTCTGTAGTAAGCACATATTGTGATATATCCACCAAAATGTCTATTAACGTGTTATCCATAATCATTCTCCTCCACGACCATCTACAGTTCTCTTTCTCGTTCTTCCCCAATAGCCCGTTCTCTAGGATCTTTTTTAGGAGCTTCGCTCTTGAGAGAACTTGAAGCGCTATCAGAAGGAATATTAACAGGGGCAGTTTTTTGGTGCCGACGAAATCTATAGTTGGAATCTCTCTTTAGTCTTTCATATTCATCTAAAGTCTCAAATGCCTTTGAAATTCTATTGGCAACTTTGGGAGATGAAGGGCTTTTTCCACCCACAAATATTAACAGATTAATTTCATCAACGAGATTGGAGAATTCATCGAATTTACCCTTTTCGCCAAAACATGAATCAAAATCCTTGCGAAGTTCCTCGATTTTTCCATGCGAAAAAACTTCCAACAATTCTTCTTTCCCATAAATACTTTCTAAACGTTCAACAATAGAAATTTCTGTTGGATAGCCTGGGGCAAAATAGTTTGGTACAACAGATTCCATTGCTCTACACGCATAAAGATCAGTTATTCCTTCATTTAATCCAGTGTTTTTTGTGACCTTTTCGCCTTGATACACACTAGTTTCAAGTAACCCAACATTTCCAATTCCGTGCGAGAGCTTATGAAGCATTTCGTGCACATATGTATGTAAGAAACGTCCAATAGGAATTTGTGATCCTTTTTTAATAACAATTTTTTTGGTTTCACTACAATAAAATCCTGCAATGTCGCTTCTCGCATTAGGATAGAATTTTTCTATTTCTTCCTTTGAGAGAATTATTATATCCTTACTAAGATTTTTGAAACGCTCGTCCGAAAACGTACTACTAAAATTTTTTCTTAATACATCAGTGGCTAATGACGTTAAGGCATAAAGGCTTTCTTTTGATATATTTCCAGTATCAGTATTTCGCAAAAGACTATAACGTTTTTCAAGCGGTACAACCTTTAAAGAGGATGCCGTAGTCTTAATCTTAGAAAACGCACTTCCAAAGAAAGTATCTGCACCTGTTCTCGTTTTTTCACCAACCGAAGACATATCTTCAGGAATTTTCATATAATGCAAAGTGGCAGTTGCACGCCTACTATGCCCTGCAAAAGCAGATGAACGAATTTCATGAGACAGACGTTGCCACTCAGGGTCACGAGAATATGTTATATAGTCATCCCAACCATAATTATGTTCGTACATATACTGCTGCAATTTCTCTTGCGGGGTCATTATATTGTGTTCAGCACTTGTTGGATAAGCGGCCTTATGTAGTTTTTGCCAAGTAGGATCTTGGGAGTAAATACTATAATCCCACGCACCGTAATTATGCTCCTGCATATAAGAGTTCAATGCTTGTTGTACTGGAGTCATTATTGTGGCTCCGTATTCACCGGAATCACCGCCATAGGGTTTATATCCCCATGTTTGTCCATCTCCAATATAACGACCATCTTCAGTATAGTTGGCAGGATCAAGCCAATCCGCGAAAGTGTGCTTTCGTCCACTCGTATCAGCGGACGGTGTTCCTGCTGCCGGCGTTTCAGTAGATATAAACTGACTCTCCAGACTCTGAGATGTTTGGCTACTACTATACCCATCAGCATTTGGAGATTCAATTTGCGGTGCAGCAACATCACCGAAAGAACTTAGAGCATATTCGTTTGTGTCTTGTTCTGAAGAAAAATTTTGTGGTGCTTTAGTGTTCAGTGTTCCTTGCCCGGAGTGGTAATTTGGCATTGTGGCTGGTGTGACCAACTGATCTTGACTTGTACTAAACTGACTTGCAGATAAAGGTAAAGATTCACCTGAATGTCCTCCAGTGAATGCCGCCAAAGCGCCAGTTTCTGTGTTTCCGTTCCCAGCACTGGTTCCAACTTCTCCTGAAGCAGTGCTTCCTGTTCCAGAGGTAGTGCCGCCAGAACCTCCTCCGGAGGCTCCATCAACGGAGCCTCCGAGGATGCCAGCTGCTTGTGTCAAAGAAGAAAGACTTGTTTGCAAGGAATTTTGCAGAGTACCACCAACACCAGCATAAGCACCGTACATTCCGCCAGCTAGGCTGATATTCTGTGAAGTTTTTCTTGTACGTTCCTGAATTTCAAATAATGTCTGGGCTTTTTCTTCTTCAACAGCTTCGAGTTCATTTTGTTTGCTTTCCAATTCGCTACCGGTAGAGTCTAAATCTTGTTCCACTCCCGACAATTCATTTTCAGCAGAGCTTTTTTCTGCTTCTAAGGAAGCAATAAGCCCGTAGTCGGGATCACCGTCTTCGTCGGTATCTTCGTAAGCGGCAGCAATCGCAGCTTCTAAGTATGAAATTGTGCTGTTTAATGAACCCCTTCTGCCAGACAATTCAGACATACGTCCTTTTAGATTTTCAATCTGGCTCTTGGTAGATAATTCATGGCTGCGAATACCTTCGGCTATACCAACGAAATCTCTTGATCTAACAGCCATAGTAACCCCTTTCTACGTGATAATTTCTTGCTGATATCGGAATGCTAATCACATTTATTTGGTAAAAATCTTTAATGCTCGAGTCATTTTTGCAGAAAGTTTGTTCCAATCTTCTTTCGTAGATTGCGAAACCTGATCGGACGCAGTCATTTTAATCATTAGATTCCTGCAATCATTCCAGTTGTTGGTTGAGTATTTGAATAGGACTGGGTATACGATTGTTCCAATGTCGATTACATCTTCCAAGAAGCGCCTGTAATGTTGAACCAGCACGTACTGAAATTCGTGAGTGTCTATGCCCATGGTGTAATACATTTTGAATAGGGCATTGTAGTTTTTGCAAAGATCAGTGAAGAACTTCATATCAATATTTTCTTCATTCATCCTACTGAGCTTCTGCATTCTGAGTTGGTGGAAATAATCAAATTTAGCACCCAACTCCAAGAAGGCTATGGAATTAGAACCCCGCCACATTTCGTCATAGCCATTCCACATAGAAAGTCTAGTTGTTGCGTTTTTATTGCGATAATCAACGACATTCCTAAATGTAGAAAGCAGTTCTTGTGTGTAAGTCAGAAGGATAGTTCTATTCACCCCTTGCAATCCATCGAAACGCTTGAAAACTCGAACAACGTATGCTGCCAATGCCTTATGAAGCAATGTGGCTCTCGTGCGGTATTCAATAGCTTTTTTATTGGCTTCCTCCCATTCAGGTGTTTCTAATTTCAACGTATTATCCAACTCATATTGCACGCTATTGGCAAGGTTGACGGTAGTGGAGTAGTAGATTTCTGCGATTTGATAATAATGTTGGAAAGTAGAAACAAACTGGTCACAGTAATCTGCAAGAGCTTCTTCTATACTATCTTCATGTCCTAATATAGCGGTAGCCTTTTGGTGGTACGCATCTGTTTCGGCATCGATCTGATTGCTGATAAAATCACCGGCTGCATAAATTGCAGCATTGTATCCGGGATGATTTGCCAACAGTGCATCGGAAGAAAGAGTTCTGAAATCCACATAACGTTCAATGTCAGCTGTAATATTCTTTGTTTCTTCCATGAGAATGGCCTTTAACTGAGGAACATCATGCAAAGATCTCATTATTCCGAACAAGGAGAGGTAGTTGTTGATGGTACACATATACATATCATCCGAATATACATAGTAATTCTTAGATAAGGTCATGTACGCATAATACTGGTTCGCAAAGCCCCAACACAGCTTCTTCAAATCACGGGTCAGTGCTCCGGTAAACTCTCTTTGTTTCTTTTCGTAAGCCAATCTAGTTTCAGCAATATGCTTCTTGGTTTCAGCAATATCATCCTCATCGCAGAGTCGTTCGAGCTTGCTCTGCAGGCCGCTAAGATTATTGGATACATAATTTAACTCAGCATATTTTTTGCTGATGCTTGCTTTTAGGGTCTGGGCTTGATTTCTGAGCAGGTCAAACTCTACACGCATTTTCTCCTGCATAATAACTGCGCTTCGAGCCAACAGTGCATTGTAAGTTTTATTGGTCTTTAAGCATTCAAACAACTGAGTATTAGTAGGAGAATCGTATTTTTTCTGAGAAACACCTTTTTCCCATTCGCAGACTCTCATCTTGAAAGGTTTGAGCAGGTTTTCATAGAAAATAAGTGCTTGACCTGTGCCAAACGTGCCTTGTTCTTCTAACTGGTCAGCAGAAGCAGACATAGTGCTACCAAGCAAATTACGGTCGTCCTGTGCTGTAATTCGATGGCCAAGTTTGAGACCAGTATTTTTCAGAACTTCTGGAGCCATCGCAGTAGGAAGCTGATCGGCAATTACGATACCTTCACCCAAAGCTCGGACCTCGGCAAGCATCTTGACAAGGTACTTAGTTGCAGAGATTTTAGGGTCAACGGAACCGCCTACAGGGTCATCTGTCGTAGGTCCGATAAGGTTATGCGCTTCTTCATAGAAAATGATGTGTTCAATTTCACGCTTAAGTGCGCTTTCATTTGCTTTGGCGACGTCACTTGTTTTGCGAACCTTAAGTACCTCTCGAATCAATGTGGAAATCAAGAGGGACATAAAGTTTGCGGGACCCTCACCAAGTGCTTCCAGTTCGATGATAACCGGACGACTAAGCCAATCTTCAGGTTCAATGCTTGATTTGCGGACATTATAAACATTACCGATTTCACGTCGTAAAAGGCTACCAATTCGTACTTCCATAACAGAGCGGATATTTGCCTTAGATTCACCTTCGTAGCCAGATTCTTCTACAGCTACTTTCAGTGAGTCGTACAATTCCTGCATTGTCGGGTATTCTTTTGTTCCGTTATTTCGTTCGTTAATATTCCAGCCCTTATCGAGATAGACTTTCTCAATACAGCTATCAATCAAGAACGGAGACGGAGGAATCAGTTCAAATGCGCCTGCAAAAACAGCGTTCAAGTTGGCAATATGCTCGGCAAGTGTTAAACCCACCGGAAACTGGAACGGATTGATATGCAGCGGAAAATACGTATCAGCACCAGGAGAGAAGACACAGAGATCTTCCATCCCTTCAATCATTGCTAATGCTCGATATTCCTGTTTAGCAGGTTCCAGCACAAGGAAAGGAACGTGCTGCTGTGTATCACGCCAGAGAGTCGTGACTAAATACAACATGGTGTTGGTTTTACCGGCACCCGGAACACCAGCGATAAATGCGTGTTTCTTGAACAGTTTTACAGGGAAGGTAACATCATATCCCATGGAACTAACACCCAAGGAAATAACCTCATGGACTTCTCCGGTATCTTTGTCGATGCTAAGCTCCTTAGAGAAAGGAGTAGGATCAGTTTCTTTCTGACACTCGATAGCTTCGCCAGGATACAAAATCGGGAAGGAGAACATCGGGCGAATCTCCTCCAAGGTGTATAGCGATAGGAATGGAGCGACGTAATTACCTGCCTCTTTTTCCTTGTGAAGGATTTTAGCATCACTCTCATACATACTAAAGCCGTTTTCGGAACTCATTGTCTCAATCAGATAAGTTCCGGATTCCACCGCTTCTGCAGCAACGCTATCTGCAAGCATTACGGCAATGTCCTGTGAATCAGCAAAAGCAACGACATTTGCAAGGAACTGAGGGAATTTCATCAAATTATTGAGATACTTATCCCAAGATTTCACGATGCTTTCGCTGTTGTCATCTTTACCCTGTACTCGATCCGAAATTCTGCGTCGTGTTTCTGTGTAAGGCAATCTTTGACGGATGGCTTGTGTGTGTTCTACTGGGAAAATATCAATACGAAGAACAGCGCTTCGATCATATCCTTCCATCAGTTTCAGAACGTTATAAAGTCTGCCAGTTTCGCAAGGTTCCCACTCCATAATAGAGTAGAGGTTAATTTCACCAGCTCCGTCCGTATTCAATCTATTTTGTGCTGGAAGGGAATAATCTTTTTTTGTCAAAAATGCTCCGTAGGCGAATTTTTTCTCCAACACAATTCGACCCGTTTTATCAACAGGCATTTTATTGAAGCTCAACATTGCATCTGCGTCAGATGCAATCTCACAAACGATATGAGAGCGTGTGCCGCCAGCAATTTCCTTTGCCGCAGTAATAACTTCTTCAGGCTTGGTTTTACCAAGGCTGTATTTTTTTACAGCCCCAGAAATATTCGTCAACTTGAGCAAAGGAAGGATGGAACCGTCGGATAGCTTTTCTTCCTCAATGGCAAAATTCTGGGCAACTTCATAGCAGAAAAACTCGTAGTAGGTACTCAAAACAGAGGTCGTCAGAAATTCACGAATTCCCTCCAGTTTTGTCTTGCTTTGAGAAGTCGCATAGAAAATGATGGATAAGTGGTGTCCTTTCGGAATGCTCTTATCCGGGTTGTAGTAGTACAGCAAATGGAAATATACACCAGAAGTGTATCCAAGTCTATGTAATTGGCGAAGGAATACACCGTGCTTATCCATGATGTTCTCAACACTGGAACCATCAAAAACGCTGTACTTTGTTAATGTTAAATCCGGTAGTTTGTTTACTGAAAAACAGAGGTAATATAATTGATCCATTTAGAAGACTCCTTCCAATGCGGCTGCAAGCTGGTCATATTCAGACTGCAACTCATCATTTACCTGATCGCTTTCCTCTGCAATTTCCTGGAATTCCTGTCCGCTTTCCTGAAGTTCGCTAGATAATTCACCTCCAACCTCAGAATAGTCTCCGACCATTTCAGATGCTTTTTCTACATCAGCCATTTCGGTTTCGCTATACTCGGTAGACTGCTCAGAGGTTTCCTTTAAGGATTCACCAACTTCACGTCCCGGCTCCTTAACTTCACTTTCGGCAATCGCTTTGGCAATGCCATCCGATTCACTTCTGGCCGCATCAAGTGCAGCCTTGTCATCATCATCAATGGCTTCGATCTGCTCCATTGCGCCCTGGGAAGCTTCGGCTTCTTCTAACTTCTGCTCGCCAGCTTCTTTTATTTCATGACCTTTTTCCTGATCACTTTCAACTTTTTGTCTTTGTTCCAGTTTCAAAGAACCCATGATAATCCTCCTAAGTAATCAATTTTGTATTTTTATCAGAATATAAAGCATAATGCGCAGAGCCAGATTGTATAACCCGACTCTGCGCATCGTAATTAGTGCAGTTTAGCGCTAATATCGTTCAGCCAATCCTCGTCAGGTGCCTGGTAAGGACGGAACTTCTGATTATCTCTTGCTTTGTTGTAATAAATTGCGTTGTTTTCACTCATCAAGCTGATGTCATTTGCGCCAACAGAACGAGAGAATTCTTCAGGAGACATATCAAACGCTACCTTCAGGTTAAAGTAGGACATGATGTTATTATCATCTTGTTCAAGAGCGCTGTAGCTATCCTGCCAGAGGATTGCGTGTACGCCACGTTTTGCACCATCTTTCACTATGAGGTGGAAGATCTCCTTAGGCGAGATCTGAGGCTTATTGGAGCTACTCGGCATCAGATTGAACAGGCTGTCAATATCATCGCCCTGAGAAAGTTTTGTCTCAGATTTTAGTTCTTCAGCACGCTGATAACCAAATACAAAGAAATACTTATCGGTATCTCCGATAGGAGTAGTACCCTTCAGATTGTCAAGCAGTTCGGACAGTACATCTTGTGTAGCGTTTTCGTCGCCGCAATGAATATATCTGACATATTCAGGAAGCAACTCACTTGCAATAATCTGAGGAGTGTCCTTGAAATAGCTATCATCCAAAGGTTTGCAATTAAGTAGATAAATGAACGGCTGATCCGGTGCCTTACCATGTTTAACCTTGTAGTTAATGCAGAGACTAAGGATTGCAAAGGCAAACATACTTCTTGCTTTCTCGGTATCATTACCCAGCATCAACAAGTTAGAATTATCATTGCGAGTGAGATCCATATTCATGTTGTTTGTAACACTAAGCGGTTCGCCAATGTACAGACGACCAGGAACAGGACAACGGTTCGGCTCATAATTCTGGAACTGATTGAAGATACTGTACTTGTTATCTTCGATATTGGACAGCAGAATACGAGTAGGCTGTTTTGCATAGGAAATTGTTTTATCGCTAATTTCCTGTAGCATACCTCTGTGTTGCTCTGGTTCAATGTAAGCAACTCTGAAGTGGCTGTTATATTCTTTATTACCTGCTTCAGAGTTATAGACAGCACGACCAGGATCATCAATAGAAATCTGGTCAATTTCTGTGCTACCGTTATCAAGAAGCAGATTTGCATCAGCCTTGGAACACTTAAGCACAATTCGTACAGCCATCTGATCGAATACAGCACGGTCAATGCCGGTAATATTGGAGTAGCTCTGAGATGCAAGAATCAGATGAACTCCGAAAGCACGACCTTGGCGCACAATACGCTCCATGATAGTTGCAGACTTCTTTGCCAATTCATCATTTGCATTGGAGAACAACTCGTGGAACTCGTCCATAATAACTAGGACACGAGGCATCTTTTTGCCCAACGCACGGTACTCCTCGATTTTATCGACATGGCTTTTCTTAAAGAGATCTGCACGGATTTTTTGCTCACGTTCCAGTGCAAGCAAGATGTTATATCCGAACTCACGCTCACTTTCGATAGCCACAACCTTGAACGAAGGAAGTTCAAAATCAGCGTAAATCTTGAACTCAACACCACGTTTGAAGTCAACTAAGTAAATAGAAAGCTCGTCAGGCGAATACTGAGTAAGTGTTCTGAGGATAATTGTATGTAACAAGCTGGATTTACCGGAACCCGCCACACCCGCAATCAGTGCATGGTGGCTACCACCAACACCTAAAGTAAGGTACTGAACTTCATTAGCACCATGGATACCAATAGGAATTCGGATGCCATCCTTGGTTGTTTCAGTGGTTTCGGCATTGCTGACTTTATCAATGCCGATAACGACTTTGTTTGCATTTTTGATGCCTTTTTTGAGCGTGGCAATAATCTGATCCATTTGATTATTGCTAGGTAGCTGGAGGTTACTCCAAAGTAAGGCTTTATCTTTTACCTTTTCGCCAGAGCAGGAGATCTGAGTGCAATTATCATTGAAATTAAACACTTGGAAACTGGTTTCGATGTTCGTAATCAAAGGGTAGGAACGCTCAGAAATCTTTTTGTACTGGCTTTCGTTTCTATAAATAACCGTAAAGACTCCGCACTTCGGTCCAGAAGTTACAATCTGCTCAAGCAATTTTAGAGACTGGTCAGTAAGACCGGCAGGAAAATCCATGAGCATCAAAACCTGATAGGCTTCGGCGTTTTGTTCGGCAACACGATTATACTCATAGATGTTGTCATACTTGCCCTGTAAGCAACGCTGAGTAACATTGGAAATATGGTCGGTCATGATTTTTAACTTCTGCTCAATATCAGCAGGAGCAGACCAGATCTTTCCGTTAATTACTTCGCTTGTACGATCGTCAACATCAACCAGTCGAGTGAACATTGCGAAGCTTTCGCCAAGAGTAACCGGGTCGATAAAGGTAAAGTTGAGTTTGCCAGGAGGAAGCATCATAAATAAACGCATACCAAGATCGCAGGCATTTTTAACGACATTTTGGCGACCTTCGCCGTTGAACTTGAACAGATAGTTAAATTCAGGACCGAAGGAAGCACAGTAGGGAATGCAAAGCTTATTGTCTCGGTAAAGGAAGAAATAGTATCTATCCAAGAAAGCCTTTGTATAGTCGCTCAGTCCCAATGCAGAAATGTCATACTCTAAGGTGCTGATATGAACATTGCGGGGCATTTCCTTATAGCAATCATAGTGTTCGAAGGAAGGTTCCAGAGAATAAAGTCTGGCATATTCATTAGCAAATTCCTGCGGAGGGAATTGCGTGTGGAATGTATCAACAAGTTTTTCCAAGCGCTGTCTCAAGACATCATCGCTTCCTACGAAAACCTTTTCTGTCTCAGCAAAACTTGCCGTTCTCTGCTGAACGAATTTGCCAGCAGTGGTGGTCAATGCATTCATAGCAGAATCCCACTCGGAAGAAACTTTCTGATGAGAACTGCTTGCTACATTGGTATAGTTTTGATGCAGCGAATCCCTATTCTGTACGATGGAACCACGGAGGGCAATAATTTCCTGATTCAACATAGCTTCTGCTGCACGACAAGTGTTGTAAAAAGAAGCGCAAGAACTGGCTATTTTTCTTTTTCTGGAACCCTTGAGGGCTTCATTCAGATCATAAGCCATGGAAACAAAGTCAATTTTTTCATTGATAATATCCTCGATAGAAATAGAAATCTGCGGAGAAGATCCATTTTTGTTAGATTCATATACGTCCTTGTGAGTGATGCTTTTTTCGGCGCTTGAAATCAACGCAAGAGCTTCTTTACATTTCTGCAATCTGTTAAAAGTAGCAGTTTTATCGCCTATATCACGAGAAAGAACGTTATCCATCTGCTTCTGGAAATCTGTGATAATAGACTGTACTTTGCTAGAGAAATTTTTCGCCTGCTGTTCAGCAGTAGTGCGAACTCGACCCCATTCATTCTTTTCTCCGGCATCACGATCGTTTTTCACACGAGATGCGACCAGGATTGCAGATTGACTATCTTTATCAAAGACAATCAACTTCTTTAAGAAATCAACAAATAATTTTGATGTATATTCCATTTTTCACACCTCCTATTAGTAGTTGTCATTGGGCAGACCCCACGCACTATAGTAGTCATCACTATCGTCGCCATCGACGTCGATAGGGGTAGTATAGGTGGTATTAGGCTGCCAACCTTGAGAAGAAACAGATATTTGAACATCAACATCAAGACCAATGCCACGAAGGACAGTATTATAAGTGTCCTTTCCCAACAGATTTGCGGCATCCAGGAAATCGAAAGTTTCCACGGCATGAATCGCGGTACGATGTCGCTGTTCAATTTGGTCAATTTCATCAAGGGTCTGCTGAACTGTTGCTTCATATATTTTCAAAGAAGAAATTTCGTTAGTAATCTGTCTCACCTGTTCATCACGCTTTTTAACCAGATCATTAAAGGATTTAACCCATGGATGCTGTTTTTTCATGCTTTCCAAGGCATCCTTAGCTTGTTCAGACTGCTGAAGGATATTACCGATTCTGACCTGATACTTATGGAGGTTCTCTGCAGTACATTCCTCTAGCTGATAGGTTTCCGTTTTAATTGAAGAAGCGGCTTGTGCAGCCTTGTCAAGGGCATCGCTGTGTTCTTTAGAAAGCAGGATGCAGTCCTTCTCCAGCGTATACATGGAATGCTCAGTTTCTTCAAGCTCAGCCCACAGTGAGAACAACTTCTTTTTGCGGGCATCCACTTCGCCCTTCATAGTTTTTTTGATTTGCAAAATGTTAGTTTTCATTTTGCATTGATATTCATAATTCAGGACTTCTGCTTTCAGAGCTTTTTGAGCAGTCAGTACCATGCTTCGCACATCCTGATATGCGCTGCGCTCCGCACCTGCTGAGAAAGTCAGAGCATTGCAAAAATCAGCATCTTCTTCGCAATTAAATCCTTTCTGGATCAGCTCTACAGCGTTTGAACATTTGCTTTTTGCCAAAAGGCGCAGCCAGAAAATACCTGCCAGATTCGGCATCCATTCAATAACGGTGTGAGAGAGGGTGAGTGCTTCAGCAAATTTTTTGCTTTCTACCAAGGACTCAACTTTGGAGTATTCAGCAGCTGCATTCTCGTGGATATCAGGCATTTCTACCTCATCAAATCCCACGGTGTTACCGCAATGAAAGCACTTACCAGTTTTATGTACATACTTCTTACATTTTGTGCATTTTACAATTTTCATACGGAAGCACCACCTTTCTTTGACAATTCTTCTGCCAAGGAATCCACTTTACCTTGTTTTTCTGCAACCTTGGTCAGTTCATTCATAATTTCGGTCATCTGAGCATTGGCTTTGTAAGTTGTAGAAACCAGCGGTTTGTCAGATGTTTTGTTTCTGGAGCAAGTGTTGTTCACATTTAAGGCTTTCTGCTTTATTTCGCTTGCCCAAGTTACTCGTTGTCTTTTTGCAGAATCACTTTGTTCTAATTCAGCAGCTTTTTGGGCTGCATTTTTTTCCTGTAACGTCTGGAACGCTCCATAAGCCCCACCAATTGCTGCGCAAATCAATGTTGAGTATAAAATGCAGTTTCGTACAATTGGGTCACTCGTAAATTCTTGACATCCACTTGCACAGGTGGCGTTACCGCAACCAAAGAATGCTTCGATCCATTCTCCGGTACAGCTACAAGCAGCTTCGTATCCGACAAAAAAACTCAGAACTAAGCCGATACATAGTCCGATTAAAGCTCCATACGCTGTGTATTTAACAATTTTCATTTTTGAACCTCCTCACATTCCTTGTATTGTGAATTATTGTTAACAACAATAATATGGTTAGTATTAAGAGCGATATATATTGGCTAAAAGAAAGTTGTCCGAAAAGACCTCTTATGGTATCGCCCCTCATGAATTCTAAGGCGAAACGAAAAACTGCGTAAGTTGCTAGATATATCTTTAGAAGATTTTTTTCCTTATTCTTTTTGTGCACTATAAATAATGTAATAAAAATAGCAAACTCGAAAATAGATTCTACTAGTTGTGTTGGAAAGCATGATCTAATTTCCTGGGTACTGTGTATGTAAGTAACTGATAAAAAATCAGTGTATTCTGCTCCGAAGCAACATCCAGCGAATAGGCAACCGATTCTTCCAAAGCCGTGAAATAAAGGTATCGTAATGACTATGAGATTTATAAGCGCCATGTCGAATCTTCGATACATCCCAAATATTGCAATGGAGGTGCACAGTAAAAATCCCAATAAACCACCATAGAATACAAGGCCTGCACTACCTAATATTTCTACAGTAAGTGGCTCTTGATTATAAAGCGTAAGCAGAAAATTTTTAATGACTCCAAATAGTTTGGCACCCACTATAACACCGACAATACCGCAAACATAGATCAAAGGCTGTTTGTCAATTTTGATTTCATTGTCATATAGCAAATAGAAAAACAAAATTACTGAACATGACAGACCGATGCCAATCCAAAAAGCATAGGGTGGAATTCCCCATATATAATTATTTTGTAGGTCAATGGTCATTTTTCAGGCCTACTTTCATGTTCCATATAGGAATTAGGGAAAATACCTAAAACTTTTAGCAACTCTTTTGTATCCGCTCTGGACGAAAACAGAAAAACAATCGACAGATATAAGCTCCAAGCCATAGGCGTTTTTTGGCACTCTATCATGCTATAGGTTTGCCGGGAAATACCGATAGCATTTGCAATGTCTTCTTGCGTTAAGTTTCCTTTTGCTCGTAAAGTTTTTAGATTGGATGTTAAGTGAGCAATCAACTCTTTCTTTTCTGTATCGGAAATATTGCTCCATTTCAAAGTGGGTTCCTCCATATACTCGGTCCCCTTTCTTGGCATATTGTTTTATTGAAGTATCTTACTCCACTAATGTGTTTTTCCTATATTACAACATAATTCTTGTTAATTTTACAGAATGTCAGCTTACTTGTCAATCCGTCAAGGTCAACTTATGCCGATTTTTTGTGCTTTTTTTAATATATGATGTAAAAATCTATCATAACACACAAGGCGATGGATGATGTAGTTTATCATCATTGTGAGAAAAAAGTATCCCACAAAATGCAATACTTCTCTTGCTATGTACGAAATTCAGAGTTAATATCATCACTACAAACCTCAAAAGTATTATGCACCCACAGTGGTGGAGTGTGAGTACGAGAAAAGATGTAATCCAGAATATAATGTACCCACAGCAGTGGATACATAGAAAAAGCAAGAAGGAGTGGTGGCAATGGAAAGAGTATGGGGAATCCGAACCGGACGGGCAGCAGAAATCCTCAATAAGTTGAAGCAGCATATGCAGGAACACCCGGATAATTTTTACGGAGACGTGGATACACTTCTGGAGTTGATTTATTTCCACTATATAATGGCCTCATAAATTAAGACACTTTGTGGGACAGATTTTAATGAATCTGATATACTAAAATAGAACGAAAGAGAGGATCCATTATTATGTCCAGACAAAGAAGAAATTTTAGCGCCAAATTTAAATCAGAGCTTGTAATAGAACTGCTGAAGGGAGAGAAGGATCTCAATGCCCTGGCAGCTGAGAATAGCATCCAACCAAATTTGCTGCGTAATTGGAAAAAGGAATTCCTGAATAATGCGTCTGTTGTATTCGACGATAAGCGTGATGAAAATCTCAAAGCAAAGCTTGCCGAAGAACGCAAAGAAAAAGCGGAGTATGCCAAAAAGGTTGGTCAGTTTATAATGGCCTCATAAATTAAGACACTTTGTGGGACAGATTTTAATGAATCTGATATACTAAAATAGAACGAAAGAGAGGATCCATTATTATGTCCAGACAAAGAAGAAATTTTAGCGCCAAATTTAAATCAGAGCTTGTAATAGAACTGCTGAAGGGAGAGAAGGATCTCAATGCCCTGGCAGCTGAGAATAGCATCCAACCAAATTTGCTGCGTAATTGGAAAAAGGAATTCCTGAATAATGCGTCTGTTGTATTCGACGATAAGCGTGATGAAAATCTCAAAGCAAAGCTTGCCGAAGAACGCAAAGAAAAAGCGGAGTATGCCAAAAAGGTTGGTCAGTTAACTATGCAGGTTGACTGGCTCAAAAAAAAATCTGAAGAAATTTGCGGATCTGACTACGAGAGTAAGTTTAGTCCAAAGCCTTTTGACGACTAAGGAATTATCAGTTTCTGTAGGGGCACGACTTCTTGATATCAACCGTACAAGCATTTATTACAAGAGCAATCCGGCATCGGAGGAAGAACTGGCTTGCAAGGAGATCATTGACCATCTTCATACAGATAATCCAAGCTGGGGAGCCAGACAGATGTCTGCACAGTTGAAATCTCGTGGTTATCGTATTGGCAGACGCAAAGCACGCCGTTACATGAATGAAATGGATATTTATCCGATTTATCCCAAGATGAATCTTTCTAAGCGGATGCAGCAGGCTAAGGTATGTCCGTATCTTCTGCGTAATGCAGTGATAGATGCTCCAAATCAGGCTTGGTCTATTGATATTACCTACATTCCAATCAAGCACGGATTTCTGTATCTGACCGCTGTGATCGACTGGTATAGTCGCTGTATTGTCGGCTGGGAAGTCGATGATACACTTGATACAAGAATGGTGATCAACGCTTTGAAAAGGGCTTTCAAAATAGCGAAACCGCAAATTCTGAATTCTGATCAGGGCTGTCAGTTTACAAGTCAGCAGTATATTGACTTTGTAAAGAAAAACGGCATCCGCCAAAGTATGGATGGAAAAAGCCGATGGGCTGATAATATCATGATTGAGCGCTGGTTCCGCAGCTTCAAATATGAAGAAGCCTATCTGACGCAATACAACAACATCAAGGAAGCACGAGCTGCGATCGGAAAATATATTCACACTTACAACTTTCAGCGGCTCCATTCTGCACTTGGTTATCAAACACCGGCTGAATGCTACTATCCGGCATTGTTGTTGCCATATGTAGCTTAAGGCATATATTGCGCTCTGGGGAAGATTCCATTATCTTCCTCATGCTCCCTGGCATTTATTAACCATATCAGTTCATTATAAAAATCTTAGATTTTTGTCTTGACAACTGAGCCACTATAAACGCTCCATCGGTGCATTATCATACGGACAACCGGCATGACTCATACTCTGAGTGATGCCATGATCCTGACAGAATAAAATAAATTCCAGAGATGTAAACTGACTCCCCTGGTCAAAATGCAATATTAAATTCTGAGCGATACAACCGGTTGCTTTTAAAGCGAGCCTGTGAAAAAATCTCTGTAAAAGTCGCCAAAGATAGTCTTTTATGATAAGATCAATTCACAGGAGGTCGATTTTATGCCTAGAGGAAAGAAGAAACCAGCACATCGTGTCGAGATGACCGATGGTAAGCGTGCTATCATCCAGGGACTACTTCGGGAATACGATATTCAGACCGCTGAAGATATTCAGGACGCACTCAAGGATCTGCTTGGTGGCACAATCAAAGAAATGATGGAATCAGAAATGGATGCGCATCTCGGCTACTCGAAATCTGAACGCACGCATGATGAAGAGAGTGATCGAAACTATCACAACGGATACAAGTCCAAAGAAGTAAATTCCAGGTACGGCAGCTTTGATATTGATGTGCCGCAGGATCGTAAATCAACTTTCCAGCCTAAGGTAGTCAAAAACGTCAGAAGGATATTTCTTCGATTGATCAGAAGATTATCTCCATGTATGCAAAGGAAATGACTACGCGCCAGATATCTGAAACTTTGGAAGAAATCTACGGCTTTGGAGCCTCTGAGGGATTTATTTCAGACGTTACGGATAAGATCCTGCCGCAGATTGAAGATTGGCAGAATCGCCCTCTCGACGAGGTTTATCCGATACTGTTCATTGATGCAATCTATTACTCCGTCCGTGACAATGGTATCATCAGGAAACTTGCCGCATATGTCATTCTTGGTATCAACTCTGAAGGTAAGAAAGAAGTGTTGACGATTGAAGTCGGTGACAACGAAAGCGCCAAGTACTGCCTTTCTGTCATGAATGGCTTTAAAAGCCGCGGTGTGAAGGACGTCCTTATTATCTGTCGTGACGGTCTGACCGGCATCAAGGAAGCCATTGGAACGGCCTTTCCCGAGACAGATTACCAGTGTTGCATCGTCCACCAGGTCCGAAATACACTTAAGTATGTGGCAGACAAGGATAGAAAAGCCGTTCGCGGCTGATCTGAAGAAGATTTATTCTGCACAGACTGAGGCCAAAGCTCAGGAAATTCGCGATCATGTCGCAGAAAATGGGATAAGAATATCCTCGTGCTATGAAATCCTGGTTCACGAATCCGGATGCCCTGACGCTGATTTTTAAGTTCTTTGCGGATGTCTGAACCGTCATTTACACAATGAATACCATTGAGGGCCTGAATGCTACTTACCGCAAGTTGAATCGTCAGCGGAGCGCATTTCCGAGTGATCAGGCGCTGTTAAAAGCTCTTTATCTGGCGACATTCAAAGCCACTAAAAAGTGGACGATGCCGATCCGAAACTGGAGCAAAGTCTATGGCGAATCGGCCATCATGTGCGAAGGTCGTTTGCCCGAATGACAAAAGCCTTTATATCAACGGAAATATATGCCTGCTATCGCAGTCACCGAGACCTGCGTACACCCTTTTGTTAATAATTAAGCATGAGCTGACAGCAGTTTCTGCTGTCAACCACAACTAATATTTAGCATAGAAGGTTATTTACAGAAAATTTTGGACCTGTTGACAAATGCATATTTTGAAAAATCAGCTAACTATTACTTGTAGAATATCATTGGCAGAAAAGCATATTCAAGTATTTTCTGAACATTTCAAGAGGATATATATTAAGAAATCCACTTTGTCAACAGATCCAAATTTTCACACTCCCCGGTATTCCCCTGTCGGGTCTCGCTGCGTTCGTAGAGGGCAGCTTAAGCCAGCCTTTCTGCCTCGGCCTCCAGCAGCTCGTTGAGCGTTTCTTCAACGATGCCTCGAACCAATTCTTTGATTTGTCTCTTGATTACTTCCTCATTCAGTTGTGCAATTTTCTCGGACATGGTTTGCTGTCTCTTTTCAGAATGGTGCGTGGTAACTTCATTCTACCAGAGTTCTGCAAACCGTGTCTCTTTTTATCTCTTTTTCTTTTTGCGCAATTTATTGTACCCTATCCAAAAACAGTATGGTATAATTTAAAAAGAAATAAAAATTTGTTGTTTTATGTCCAAAAAAGGGGGACGATGCATATATTATAGAAGAGGATGTAGTTCGGATTGTCACGAACAACATCAATAAACAAATCTAATGGGATGCTTGAAATAGGGGAATAGAAATGTACAAAGTGGATGAAGAATGCAAAGCAATGATCGACCGACTGAAAGGAATCTGCGAGATCAAAGGGATTAAGCCTAATGCATTAGCGAAAAAGGCTGGAATCGCCAGTTCTACTCTCAGTTATATACTGAATGGCAAAACCCAGCCACAAGTTTATACATTGCTTCAACTCTGTAATGCGCTTGAAATAACAATTGAAGAATTGTTTAGAGAAACAAAGAGCAATACATTTGAAGTAACACAAGGAGTCGTGATTACGAAGAGATCCGATAGTCATGTATCTGAAGCCTTGATAGAAGTACTACCAAAAGTAGAATTGTCTTATGATGAACTTGAGCTATTGGCTCATTATCGATATTTTTCTAAGAAAAAGAAAGGGCTATTAAGGATGTATGTAGACATGCTTCTACAGTATAGAAAGTTCGAAAATACTTCACTGGATTGAAATGCGAATTCAATACATCGAATAAAACGGATAGCACGAATATGGTAAAATATTGTAGAAATATATCGAAATTTTCAATGTGGAATGATTAAAAACTATTTATTTGTTGAATATAATGGTTACAAAAAAAATACTTTTTTTGTGAATCCCCCATTAAGAAAAAGTTGAATATAGCTTGCGTTATCTTCCAAATGATTGATTACTGATTTAGCACGTCAAGGGCATTCTGCGTATCACGCAATTCGTGTTTTAACGGGCTATTGCTTTTGCTTTTCCTAAAGCGTAATTATCAGGAATCTTGGCATTTTATATTTTCACATTCGCAATGCAATAAGGAGAAAAATTATGGTTAAATATATGGGTGATTTATTGGCTCAAATGCAAATTATCATCACAACTGTTCTTGAACATCTTGCGGGGCATCCTTTGAGTACGTTTTTTTTGATTTTTATCGTTATTACTATTATTTCCAATGTAATTAAAAGAATTTTTATAAGTCAGGAAAAGAAATATAGATCTCCATATCAAACATGTGAGTACCTCATTACAGGAAGCAATGGACAAGACTGTGATCATCTGTCGCACAGAAAGACATTTAAAATGAATCAAAACAGTTGCACAGGTTGTCGGGGAAAATCCTTAAAAATGACAGATGCCGAAGCAGAAAATCGAATTATTAAAGGAGTTGCTTGGAAGTGTGCGATAGTCTTATTTGCTAATTCTGCTAGAAATATCTTACCATATCTTTCTTTTATCTATACCTTGACGGTTACTATATTTAACAAAAGATGAGGAGTGACGGGTTGTGCGAAGAAAAAGAAACAAGAAAAATAAACCAGTTGAAACAGACGGGTATATTAAAAAATATTTTGGTGTAGATATCGGAAGAATATTAATGCCGAGTAATCGTAGTTTGCAAAATTGTGAGATACCATATGTATCTCATCAAGAAGCAGAGGAGACTTTAAGCGACTGTCTACAAGGGGATGGTTTGATGGACAAATCTCTCGTATTTACTGGATTGACAGGCTCAGGAAAATCTACAATTTTACGTCATGTATTTGGACTTGAATTAAATGCAAATAAAACCTACATTAGTGAAGATACTGTAATTATTTCGGTTGATTTTAATCGATCTCAAAAATCAGCACAAGATGCAATTCTTAGCAGTTTAAGAGCTGCTGTTCAAACTATAGTTGATACGTATGATATTACTTACCCTGATATTGATAATGAAGAGTTTTATCAATATATATTTAGTCGGAGAAACGATTTTTTATTGTTAAATTCAAAACATAGTCCGTCAACTCCTCATAGAGAGAAAATGATTCAATTACTTGAGGATCTGCCGACGGCGTATGCATCTTGTCAATTACAATATGTAATGGATCATGAGTCGTGCAGTCTTGAGTTGGTTGTTTTTGTGGTTGACAATATAGAAGCATTTAGAGATCCAAATGCTAAAAACGCTAAGAAAAAGTATTTAGACCCTGTTATAGAAGCCTTTAAATTGGCTGAATGTATTGATCAAAGAGGTGGTTCTACAAAATGGTGTTTTAATATGGTTATCGCTTGCAGACATCATATTTGGCGCATTATGAAGGGTGAATTCACAGATAACAGTCAAGAAAATGTACTATTACAAAGCTATGTAACAACGGAAAAGCCATATGATTTAAGTGATCCAGTCAGGGTAAACGCTATAATCCAAAAGCGGGAAGAGATTTTTGCTCGGAAGAATCGCGATTTAAATAAATGGAATGAAGCTGTTGGGGTTGTCAATACTGTTCTCCAAACGATGGAAAACAGCATTGGTGATTTTGTCATGCAACTGGAGTTAAAGGATCTCCGGAAAAGCATGTCGAGAATGCAAGAAATAATTTTGAATAAAAGACTACAGAAGAAGACTGATGAAGAGATTGCAGCAGGTGCATTTCAAATAGACTCTGTTGATCAATTTGACTTGACGAGAGTTAATCTAATTAGAACGATTGGGTTGGGAAACTGGAAATATTATTCGGACTCAAATAGTGTAATTCCTAATTTGTTGGTTAATGATCACAGGGAGGGTTTTGAACTTTACACATTGCTTACACTAAATTATTTTTTAATTCAATGTGGATATTCGGAACCTGCTTGGGATAACCCAATTTCTATTCCTAACTTCTATGATGAATTAAAAGATATTTTTGGTTATTCTGAAAATGAGTTAACGAATTTGTTTGGACGATCTATCCATTTCTTAATTCAACATCGTCTTCTTTTGAGAAGCGCAGACCAACCACAGGATGAAGTTCCTGGCTTATCTTTGAGAGACGTAGACAAGATTGAACATGTGTATGTTTCTGGCGCAGCAGTTAAACTGTGGGAAGAATTGGGGAAATCAAGCGCTTTATTTCAATTATATATAGATGATATTTGGTTAGATGAAGAGTGGGATTATTTTGACGATGATGGAAATGATATCGAACACTGTGTTAATTATTTAATTGAATTACAGATAAAAGAGAAAAAAATATTCAACATAGCACACAACAAATCTATTAGGGCGGCGGAAGAGTATATTAACGCCTTTGGTGTAGTCCCTGTTTGTGTACAATTAGCAGAGGGCTTGATTAACAGTTTAAAAACAATAAGTACGTCAGATGATTCACGAGCACAGAGTAGGATAGTTACGGCAAAAAAAACATTACTTAAGGCAAAGCGATTGCATGACGAACTATTTGAATGGGAGAGAAGTCGACAGAAAATAAAGGATGGGAGAATCCCAAATCTGTGAAAACGCTGTATAGCAGTGTAGAAAAGAATGATATTTTATGATGAGTATAGTGGCTCAGTTGTCAAGACAAAAATCTAAGATTTTTATAATGAACTGATATGGTTAATAAATGCCAGGGAGCATGAGGAAGATAATGGAATCTTCCCCAGAGCGCAATATATGCCTTAAGCTACATATGGCAACAACAATGCCGGATAGTAGCATTCAGCCGGTGTTTGATAACCAAGTGCAGAATGGAGCCGCTGAAAGTTGTAAGTGTGAATATATTTTCCGATCGCAGCTCGTGCTTCCTTGATGTTGTTGTATTGCGTCAGATAGGCTTCTTCATATTTGAAGCTGCGGAACCAGCGCTCAATCATGATATTATCAGCCCATCGGCTTTTTCCATCCATACTTTGGCGGATGCCGTTTTTCTTTACAAAGTCAATATACTGCTGACTTGTAAACTGACAGCCCTGATCAGAATTCAGAATTTGCGGTTTCGCTATTTTGAAAGCCCTTTTCAAAGCGTTGATCACCATTCTTGTATCAAGTGTATCATCGACTTCCCAGCCGACAATACAGCGACTATACCAGTCGATCACAGCGGTCAGATACAGAAATCCGTGCTTGATTGGAATGTAGGTAATATCAATAGACCAAGCCTGATTTGGAGCATCTATCACTGCATTACGCAGAAGATACGGACATACCTTAGCCTGCTGCATCCGCTTAGAAAGATTCATCTTGGGATAAATCGGATAAATATCCATTTCATTCATGTAACGGCGTGCTTTGCGTCTGCCAATACGATAACCACGAGATTTCAACTGTGCAGACATCTGTCTGGCTCCCCAGCTTGGATTATCTGTATGAAGATGGTCAATGATCTCCTTGCAAGCCAGTTCTTCCTCCGATGCCGGATTGCTCTTGTAATAAATGCTTGTACGGTTGATATCAAGAAGTCGTGCCCCTACAGAAACTGATAATTCCTTAGTCGTCAAAAGGCTTTGGACTAAACTTACTCTCGTAGTCAGATCCGCAAATTTCTTCAGATTTTTTTTTGAGCCAGTCAACCTGCATAGTTAACTGACCAACCTTTTTGGCATACTCCGCTTTTTCTTTGCGTTCTTCGGCAAGCTTTGCTTTGAGATTTTCATCACGCTTATCGTCGAATACAACAGACGCATTATTCAGGAATTCCTTTTTCCAATTACGCAGCAAATTTGGTTGGATGCTATTCTCAGCTGCCAGGGCATTGAGATCCTTCTCTCCCTTCAGCAGTTCTATTACAAGCTCTGATTTAAATTTGGCGCTAAAATTTCTTCTTTGTCTGGACATAATAATGGATCCTCTCTTTCGTTCTATTTTAGTATATCAGATTCATTAAAATCTGTCCCACAAAGTGTCTTAATTTATGAGGCCATTATAGAGGGAACGGCATATCCGCCGTTCCCTTGCTCACACTATAACGGCAATACCGTTCTGGTGTTAAGGGCAGCGGCGAAAGCCGCTGTTTATTTATCTTTGACGCCGGGGCGGTTTGCTGTTAGTCGGGCATTCTATCCTCAAAAGATGCTTGTCAAGGGAGTGTGAAAACTTTTCTGTAAATAGCCTTCTATGCTAAAGATTGGTTGTGGCTGACAGCAGAAACTGCTGTCAGCTCATACTTAATGATTAACAAAAGGGTGTACGTAGATCTCGGTGCCTGCGATAGCAGGAAAATATTTCCGTTGGCATAAAGGCTTTTGTTATTCGGGCAGACGACCTTCGTACATGATGGCCAGTTCTCCATAGACTTTTCCCCAGTTTCGAATCGGCATCTTCCACTTTTTAGTGGCTTCGAATGTTGCCAGATAAAGGGCTTTCAGCAGCGCCTGATCGCTCGGAAATACACTTCTCTGGCGATTCAGCTTGCGGTAAGTAGAATTCAGGCTCTCAATAGCATTCGTTGTGTAAATGATGGTTCTGACGTCCGCAGAGAACTTGAAAATTGGCGTCAGGGCATCCGGATTCGTGAACCAGGATTTCATAGCACGAGGATATTCTTATCCCATTTTCTGCGACATGATCGCGAATTTCCTGAGCTTTGGCCTCAGTCTGTGCAGAATAAATCTTCTTCAGATCAGCCGCGAACGGCTTTTCTATCCTTGTCTGCCACATACTTAAGTGTATTTCGGACCTGGTGGACGATGCAACACTGGTAATCTGTCTCGGGAAAGGCCGTTCCAATGGTGGAGTGGTATCATTTAAGTAGAGTCGGAAAACTCACCAAACTATGATAGAATAAGAACAAAGTGATGTTGTATAATTTTAGTTGACAACTGATTCTCAAGGATTAAAAATATAATCAAGAGAAAAAGGAGACAACAACGATGCCACAAAACAGAACCTATGATATGGAATATAAAGTACAAGCAGTTAAACTGGCGTTGGAAATTGGTACAACGAAGGCAGCCAAAGAACTTGGTATTCCAGCGAACACCCTGCATACATGGATGCGTCAGTACCGTCTGGGCAACTTGAGCCTGGGAGCCGGCACACAGACACCGCAAAGAGCCATGACTCTGAGTGAAGAAATTCAGCTGCTTCGCAAACAGGTTAAAGAGCAGAACAAGGAAATCAAACGGCTCAGAGAAGAAAATGAATTTCTGGAGGAAGCCAGCGCTTTTTTCGCCGCGAGCCGTCGGAGGTCTGCAAGAACGAAAGAATGAAATTCATTGCCTTGAAAACCAACGATGGCCAGAACACGAGGAAAATCGCATTCTACTGTAAGTTGCTCCATGTCAGCAGGCAGGGGTTCTACAAATATCTGAAGGCCCAGACTCGCCCATGGAAGTATCAGGATTTGGCTGATGCCATGCTGGAGATCCTTGCAGAAGACGAATGCAACGATACTTACGGTCGAATCCGCATGTATCAGGCTTTACGTCTGAAACAGCCACAGGGCGTGCAAATTCCAAGTGAACGGACGGTATACCGGATCATGGAGGAACTGGGTATCAGCCACACACCAAGGCGCAAGCCCAATGGCATTACCAGAGCAGATAAGGAAACTCGTAAATCCGATGATCTGCTAAGACGCAATTTTGACGCAGACAAACCACTAACGAAGTGCGTTACGGATATTACTGAAGTCAAAGGAAAAGATGGAAAGCTATATGTATCCGCTGTCTTTGACTGCTACGATTCCTGTGTTCTGGGGCTTGCAATGGATACCAACATGAGAGCATCCCTGTGTGTTCAGACGCTGAAGAATGCCCATGATGCCTGCCACGATCTGCGTGGCGTTATCATTCACAGTGACAGAGGAGCACAATATACCAGTCAGGAGTATCGGGCAGCCATCGGCCGATATGGAATCCTTCAGAGTATGAACAGTGCTGGTGGAAGATGCCATGATAATGCACGCTGCGAAAGCATGTGGGCCAGAATGAAGGTTGAACTACTTTATGGACGTTACAACACCGAAAAGATGACCATTGATGAACTCAAGACGCTGATTTGGAGATTCTTTATCGGGTATTGGAATAACCGCCGTATCTGTTCCAGAAATGGCGGGCTGCCTCCGATGGTAAAACGCCAGAGATACTATCATTCCCTAAAGAAAGCTGCTTAGCAAATCCTTGAGCAAAATGTGTCAACTGATCTTGACAACTTCATTTTGCCAAACAAAATCAGAAACAAAATAGCTGTATGGCAAATAATCTATGTGGCAATAAAATACAAATTCGATATCGGATTGAAAAAATTTCTGACTTCAGTCGAGAAAATCGAAAAACTGTACTGCGTGGTGCATGTATCATTCTTATGATTTCTCTTTTATCTGTCTTGCAGTTACCAGTGTTAGCTTTTTTTGCAAATAACACAAATATTTATATGCCTGATGCATCTATAAATATAGATGCAGTGGATTACAGTGATATATTCGGTGATAATAACGGAAGCGTTGTAATTTATGATCAAAAAGCAGATTCTTACATGGTTTATCATCTGAATAAAGCAGAAGAACAAATTGCACCCTGTTCTACTTTTAAAATATTCAGTGCGTTGAATGCTTTGGAACAGGGCATTATAACCCCAGAGGACAGCGTGCTCTCTTGGAATGGCAGTGATTATGAATTCCAGGCATGGAATCAAGATCATAATCTTAATTCCGCAATGCAGAATTCCGTAAACTGGTATTTTCAATATTTGGATACGACTGTAGGAGCAAGAGAACTGTCCGCATTTTATAAGAAAATTGGTTATGGGAATGGCTGTATTGGAAGAGATACAGAACAATACTGGAATGGTTCATCGTTAAAGATTTCGCCGTTGGAACAGGTTGAGCTGTTACAAAAATTTTATAACAACTCTTTTGATTTTGATGAAGCCAATATTAAAACGGTAAAACAAGCAATGCTTTGTTCTGAAAATTCTGATAATAAATTATATGGGAAAACAGGAACTGGAAAAGTAAATGAGGTGGAGGTGATAGGCTGGTTTATAGGTTTTGTTGAAACCTCTGATAATACTTATTTCTTTGCTGTTAATCTACAAAATGCTTCCGGCACAAATGGAAAGGAAGCAACGCAAATAACATATTCCATTTTTCATGCGATGGGAATCAGGATGGGTTAAAAAAACAAGATAAGCTGTTAGAAGCTGACACCCGGCTGCTGACAGCTTACCTTTAAAAAAGAAATCTTACATTTGTAAGAAATGATATACAAGGAGATAAACATGAATAACAATGATGTCATCTTTCCGATCATAAATAATAAAAGTTTACAGAGAGAAGATTTTGTTGAATGGGCAAACGAAATTTTTTATACACGGATAAAAATCCCATTTATTATTGTGATAAGCTTTTCGATCTTATTTTATGCAATCGTTTTGGTGTCATTGGTTCTGGGTATGAGGATCGTATCATTTTTTTATATTGCCGAAGTGTCTGTTTGTTTGATTATTGCCTTGTGCTTTCGATTTCTTATACCGAAAGCATTCGGGCAATGGCGCTATAGCCAATCCTGTTTAGCGAATCAAGACAGCAGCAGTCATCGAGAGGTTTTCTTTTATGAAGATCATCTGGAGCTTAGGGCAGGAGCGGAAACGCTTACGAGACTTTCCTATGCACTCATCAAAAAAATCTCTTTGTCAGAACATCTTTTTATTATCGTTTTTCCTAAACGGGTAAACTGTATTGTTCGTCTTGATGGGTTTTCTGAAACTGATTTTAAAATAATACAAGCGCAGATTCACAGAGAAATAGAAAAATAGAGGGAAACCGGGATGCCAATACCGGTCACGCAAAACGATTTAAAAGAATTTACCTCGAAAGGGAGAAGTTTATGAGATTTCGCAGTTATACAAATAAAAGAGGAACAATAATAAAATGTTTCATGAATGGAACGCTGTTGTTGTTGATGCTTGCAGGGTGCGGCACAGTTTCTGAATTAGAGACAGAAACAGAGACAGGGAGTTCGGATGTAAATGCTGCTGCAGAGCAACAGATTGTGGAAAAGGAAGATGCAGACATTGAACAATTGAAGGGAAGATGTCAGGAGATTGCTTTAACCTGTCAGGGATTATTTTTTGATGCAGAGACAGAAGAAGCAGATAATTTTTCAAATAGTACATTGCTTACGCAAGCTGCTGTTGACAGCATTGAAGATAAGCTTGCAAATGCGGGTTATCCAATTATGAACTCTGATAGTAAATATCCAAGTTATCTGGAAAATGCAGAGGGCTTATCAGAATTTTGGAATTTTGTCAATCATGATGAAAATGCACAGCAGGAAATTATTACAGTATCATCCTATGGGCGTCTTTACTACTATATTTTTCAATACATAAATGGAGAAAAGAAGTATATTAGTGCAACAATATCATGGAATGAGAACGATGAGCTTGTTATAGATGAAATTACAAAACAATCTGTTCTGGATTGGGGAATTACAAATGAAGGAGATTTCTATTATCAGATTATAGAACTGGACAGACATTGGGATGCATATAATTTAATACGGCTGAAACCGGTTGATCATACGTTATATGATCTCAATGCCGAATATATAATCCCTATTGGGTATATCAACAAAAATTTGTTTTTGGTTAATTGGAGTGATACAGATTTTAGTAATCTTTGCTTCAATGACTTGTTTGAATATCTATATAAGAAAAAGACAGGCGACTATTTTTATCCTGAAGGATTTGAATTTCATGAGGATGCTTACTGGATTTCAGCAGATTTGTTTGAAGATACCATTTTATCCTATTTTAATATTTCACTTAATGAATTTAGAGCAAAGACGTTATATGATGATGAAAGTGAAACTTATCCATGGCAGGAAGTAAATGTTGACAATGTCTCATATTTTCCAACTCTTACGCCAGAAGTAACAGAATGCAGAGAAAATGAAGATGGCACATTTACATTGGTTGTAAATGTCATGTGCTTGGATATGAAAGCAGATCCATTATTTACGCATGAAGTAACGATCCGTACTGATGGAAATAAAGATTTTCAGTATATTGCAAATGAAATCACATATACAGGTGATTATGAATTGCCAGACAGCAAACCCAGAATGTCTGTACAGTGGGAGAGATGAATGAAAGACTAGACTTTAACAGCATAATATCACTTGAAGTCAGATACAAGTGCAACGACTGTTTCCAACGGCAAGATAACCGCGGTAGAAACAGACATAGCAACGATTACCGCAAAAATTAGCAATATGACCTTCTCCACGGCGCACCTTATCTTTTCTGATCTCACTAAGGAGCTTTTGCAACTCGGGCCTGTCGGTATTCTTTCCAGAATAGCCCTTGTTCTTGAAAATCCGGCAACTGATATCTGATGATTTTCTTAAATACGATTTTAAAGCTGACAATTCTTTGGAAAATGCGTTACAGACATGTTTTTTTCTCTCTAAAATACTTGAATTATAAAGTCTGTGATACAATACTCCTGCAGAATAAAAAAACAGGAGGCGTACATATGAAATGCAAAATTTGTGGAAAAAACGCAGAGAAAAGAATACAAATTCGAAGAGGATATCTTTGTCAGAGCTGTTTTGATAAACTACCAGACAGTGTAAAGGCGAATGCAAAGAATGTTACAACGAAACAACTCAAGAAATTGCTTAGGATTGTTCATGAACCTTCTGAACCAGCAAAATTGCAGATCGGTTTTATGTACCTTGGCATGTCATCATTGTGGCTGCACGGCAGAGCAATCAGAATAGAGGATATCAGGAATATCTCATGGCATTTTCATCCGATCAGGGCGGAGGAAAAAGGAAATATATGCTATGGAGTTGTTGGTATTGTGATAGAAACAAGACAGCCCTATTTTGTACTGGAGGAGCCGTTATATGATCATGAGATCAGGGCTGAATATCATATCAGCGGACATACGATTACATATTCGCTGCCATTGATGCTTGAAATCATAATAATGGATATCCGGAAGGCGATTGAAACAAAACAAAATGATTTTTCAGCAGTCATTCATAAATGCAGCAAAAGAGAATATTCATATCATCATCACAAGAATCAAAGCAGATCGAATTCACATTCAGACAGATCAAGACATAATCAGACTGGCTCTGGAAAACCGGATGTATTACGAAACGCAAGAAATCTATATGGATTGCAAGATGTGTTTACCAGAGAGCAATTAAATCGAGAAAAACGAAAATTAACGAAGAAGTATCATCCGGATATCTGTCATGATGAGAACGCAAAAGAAATGATGCAGATGGTGCTGACATACTACAAATTATTGCTGCCATAAGCTGTACCAACGAAGGTTGATTCTGATGCATTGCCGCCTCGCGAAGCTTTCTCAACCAGTAATAATAACTCTTTATCGATACTCCGTTTTGCTCACAAAATTCCTTATTGCTTAAACCGCTCGCTTCACATTCCTGAATAATCTTTGCCCATTCCCGCATTCGATACTGACTGCGTACCTGTATCACTTCTGACATGTTGATCCCTCCATACTTTAATTACTCGAAAAACTCACCTGGAGTTTTTCGACTTTTTAAAGTATTATCCCACGATTTAGAGTCTGGGAATAGGCGTACGATTATTTTGCACTTACGTTTTGTCTGTGTATTCTGTTTACGCTTCAACTTCTATCTGAAGACCGGATTTCATCTCCACCACGATCTTTTCATCGAAAATCGTAATCTTCTCAACCAGTCTCCTTGTAATGGTGTCGCTGTACTCTGTTAACATTGTCGGCATCTCATCCAGAAAGGAGATCATGTCGTTCATTCGCTCCTGCAGGTCGCTGCGTTCTGCTGCCTCGGTAAGGATGTTCTGGCGTTCTGCCCTTAATCCATCAATCTGGTCTCCCAGTGCTTCTATTGCCGCCTCATCACCGGACACCGCAATCATCTGTGCCTGCAGCTCGGCAAGTTCCTTATCTGTCATTGTCAATCGATCTTCCAGGTCTCCGAACACCGTGGACTCAATGTTCTGCTTCAGAAGTGCCGTTACAATGTTCCTTCTTGCGTAGGCATCATTGACCGCCGTGACGATTGCACCTTGCAGAACGTCCTCTTTTATTGTTCTTGCGGGGCAGTCAAAGTCCACATCTTTCTTGAGAACTCTGCTGACGCATCGCCAGACCGTAAATTTGCAGCCTCGGTTGTTCCATTTCACCCGGCGGTAGATGTCTCCGCAGTGTCCGCAGAACACCATGCCGGAAAGTGCGTACTTGCTGCTGTAAACTCTCCGTTTGCCGTCAGGATTGAGATTGGCGCGGCGGGCAATCTCCGACTGCACCCTCATGAACACATCCTTATCGATGATGGCTTCATGGCTGCCTTCCACATAGTACTTCGGTCGCTGTCCATTGTTGATACTGCGCTTCTTGTCCAGAACACTGACCGTGTATGTCTTTT
Source organism: Butyricicoccus porcorum (assembly GCF_051246315.1). Classification (NCBI taxonomy): domain Bacteria; kingdom Bacillati; phylum Bacillota; class Clostridia; order Eubacteriales; family Butyricicoccaceae; genus Butyricicoccus; species Butyricicoccus porcorum. Next base: position 2,450,756 of record NZ_CP178353.1, on the reverse strand, counting down.
GCAGAAGGGCATCGCCTGTGTGTTAACCGCCAAAAATTATGTGGTTATTTGTACGGAGCGGTTAGTCACTCTGTTATCGAAAATTGTGAACCGATTACTATTGAAAAACAGAGTTTAAGTGCCGAATATATGTTAATTACCTATTCTGAAGCAAAAGTTACTCTTTAACTAAAAAATATATTGACAAGCGAAGTGGGCGGTGATATAGTATTATCGAAAGGAGGGGGATCGTGGTGAATTCTACCGAAAAGCGCCTTGGCGATGTGGCGGAGATTATGGCTGGCTTGACCGGCTTTGCGGATAAGGGTAAGTACAGGTACCGCGTAGTTCAGCCTAACAGCTTCACGGATACAGGGCTGATGAATGAAGTGGACATGCAGAGGCGAAGCGATGAAATTGCGGACAAACAGTTGCTGTCCGTAGGCGATATTCTGGTCAAGCGTCTGAATCCCTCGTTTGTGCATGTGGTTACGCTGGAATCCGTGGGCATGGTTGCATCGCAGAACATTCTTGTTGTTCGACCCAGTTACGAGATCGATCCCGACTATCTGGGTTGCCTGCTGGAACAGAAAGACATCCTTGGCCAGGTAGAACACGTGACCGGTAGTGCGGCGGCGATCAAAGCGGTGTCCGTCAAAAAGTTGGCAGGTATCACAATCCCGGTTATCCCTTTGCCGGAGCAGCGCAAGGTTGGTGCTATCTGGAAACTCAGCCGAAAGCGTAAGCAGCTTCTGAATGAATATATGACCGAAAACGACAGACTGGTGTCGTTGCTGGCTTCCCAAATTATTAATGGTGGAGGAAATGGAAGATGAGCAAGACTACTTCTCAGGATATTAAGGCGACGCTGTGGAAAGCGGCGGGAACCTTCCGTGGCACGATTGATGCCGCAAACTATAAGGATTTTGTCCTGTCCATGTTGTTTCTGAAATATCTGGATGACACCTATAAGGAATTCCTCAGAGATCTGGAAGAGCGGTACAAGGGCAACCAGATCCGCATTGAGCGTGCCAAAAAGAATCTGCCCTTCGTCCTAGGCGAGAAGGAACGGTTTGATTACCTCTATGAGAATCGCTTTGATCCCAAGATTGGCGAGATGATCAACACCGCACTGCAGGGCATCCAGGACAGCAATACTGAACTGCGCGGTGTGTTCCGCAGCATCAATTTCAACAGCGAATCCATGCTGGGCAATCCGCAGCAGAAGGTTACCAAGCTTCGCACCCTTCTGGAAGATTTCAAGCCTCTGTGCCTGGAGCCTTCTCAAATTGAAGTTGGCCCTGGCGAAGACCCTGCGTATGTGATCGGCGATGCCTATGAATATATGGTCGGCGAATTCGCTGCTGAAGCAGGCAAGAAAGCGGGCAGCTTCTTTACTCCGAGCATGGTCTCTGAACTTATGGGCATGATTACTGCTCCCCGGGCCGGTGACTCTATTTACGACCCCACTTGTGGTTCTGCTTCTCTGCTGATCCGTACCGCCCGTCAGGCTGGCAATCTGGATCAGGTAGCGATCTACGGTCAGGAAATGAATGGTTCTTCCTGGTCTATGGCCAGAATGAACCTGTTTATCCACGGTATCCATGTCAACCCCAACGATATTGCCTGGGGTGACACTCTGGCAAACCCTCAGCATCTGGATTCCGATGGCAATCTGAAGCAGTTTGATGTGATCGTGGCAAACATGCCATTCTCGCTGAATAAGTGGGCAGAAGGCTTCAATCCCGGTGGTCAGGAGGATGGCGGCAGCAATAAGGAAAAGAAGTTCAAGATGACTGCCAACCTGGATCGCTTCCACCGTTTTGACTGGGGTGTGCCTCCTGCAAGTAAGGGCGACTGGGCATTCTTGCTGCACATGCTCCATTCTCTGCGGAGCAATGGCCGCATGGCTGCGGTTGTACCTCACGGCGTTCTGTTCAGAGGATCTGCCGAAGGCCGTATCCGCCAGACTGTCATTGAGAAGAATCTGCTGGATGCTGTTATTGGCCTGCCTGCCAATCTGTTCTATGGTACTTCAATTCCTGCCTGCATCCTGGTATTTAAGAAAAATCGTGCCACAAGCGACGTGCTGTTCATCGATGCTTCAGGCAAGGATGCAGAAGGCAAGCTGAGATACCGCAAGGATAAGAACCAGAACAAGTTGGATCAGTGTCATATTGATGAAATCTTCCGTGCATATACCGACCGTGTGGATGTGGAGCGATTCGCCCATGTGGCTTCTTTTGAAGAAATCAAGGCCAATGAGTTCAACCTGAACATCCCCCGCTATGTGGACACCTTCGAGGAAGAAGAACTGATCGACATCGAAGAAGTACAGGGTAACATCGAGCGTATCAAGGCTGAGATCGCTGTGGTAGAAGCCCAGATGGCGCAATACCTGAAGGAACTCGGTTTATAAGCATTCACAAAACTACTACTTATTTGTGGAGACGGTAGGGGCTTGCATCCCACTCGCATTAACTTATATTAGAGCAAAGGAGATGATGCCAATGGCACAGTTTATGAATACCCATCTTATCCCCGCAATTACCAAGGCGGCATCATTTGCCGCATACTCTGTCGCGCTATTTACCACCGGCGATGCAAGCTTCGCTACCGCGCTACACAATTTACAGATAGAGGATTGAGTTATGGAAGAATCAATCAAAAAACGAATAGAGGCGGTTCGCCGTGGCGAGGTGCCGAAGGGATATGTCAAAACCGAGGCAGGAACGCTTCCCTCCGATTGGAGCAGCGCATTCTTATCGGCAATTTCGGATGTCTTGTCTGAACAAGCGGGGGATCGAGAATTTGAAACGCTGAGCATCTCGGCAGGTGTTGGATTTGTAAACCAAGCTGAAAAGTTTGGCAAGGAACTGTCTGGCAAGCAATATACAAAATACACAGTGCTTCGTAGAGGAGATTTTGCCTATAATAAGGGCAATTCGAAGCGATATCCGCAAGGCTGCACATATATGCTCAGAGAACGAGAGGAAGCGGCAGTTCCAAATGTCTTTGAATGCTTCAGAATTACTCAGGGACGCCCTGAATATTATGAGCAGCTTTTCATCAATGGTTTTATGAATAAGCAACTAACAAGGAAGATCAACCACGGTGTTCGGGATGACGGTCTACTGAATTTGACGGACGATGATTTTTACAGCACAGTACTTCCTGTTCCCTCTCTTGTCGAGCAGCAGAAGATTGCTGAGATTCTGGCAACCTGCGACCGAGTGATTGAATTGAAGCAGCAGTTGCTGGAGGAAAAACGCCGACAGAAAAAATGGCTGATGCAGACCTTGCTAGATCCCGATAGCACAGCTGTTGTTGAGAAACGTTTAGGCGATGTGTGTTCTATTAACGATTGCGGTATAGACGGGATCTCGGACGATAGCGAGATTTTCTACATTGATATCGCATCTGTAGATAATGGAAAGGTTCTGTTTCCCGAATTTACAGTTAAGCTACAGGATGCGCCGGTTCGGGCAAGACGTACGTTTAAACGCGGCGATATTTTAATGAGCACAGTTCGTCCATATCTTCACGCATTTGCGTTCGTCAATTTCGATGCAGATAATTACATTGCTTCTACTGGTTTTTCAATTCTGCGGGCAAAGAATGGCTTTTCATCGCGTTTGGTTTATCAGCTCCTCTTTACCAACGAAATGGACAAACAGTATAGTTCTGTATTAGTAGGCAGCAATTATCCAGCACTAAACACCAGTGATGTCGAGAACTTGATGGTGTGTATCCCTGCAAACTACGAAAAGCAAGAGGCTGTAGCTAATGCTTTGGAGGCTGCAGACCGACAAATAAGTCTGCTAAATTCCGAGATAGAAGCATGGCAACAAAAGAAAAAAGCCCTGATGCAGCTTCTGCTGACTGGACTTGTGAGGGTGTGAATATGACAGAGGAAGAGAAGAAGATATTCTTAGAGTGGGAGTTGTTTTTGAGAGATATTTCTCAATTTGTACAACTCGCCAAGACAAACGGTATTAAATATGAAGTCCGGACAGATGAGCAGAGCGGCCATCATAGGCCCCATCTGCACGTCTCCACATCAAGTGCATCCATGTCCGTGGCTATCGACAATGGAGATATTTTGGCCTGCAGTGGAAAGATTTCCCCTGCACAAAAGAAAATGGCACGAGAATGGATGGCGAAGAACAAGGACTTGGTCATAGAAAAGTGGAATACCTTTTCAAATGGACTCAAGATACCTGTTTCCTGATCTGGACTGCGTGTGAACACTTAATGGATCGCCGGTGTGGCGGCAACCGCACCGCTACCCATGAAATATAGCGAATCTAATGAAAGGTGGTGAGGCCTATGAGGGCGCAAAAAAGAACACTTAGATTGCGGCAACAATCCAAGTGTTCAGTATGGAATATAAGCAGACGACAATCAACTTATATGTGCTATTATAGCGCGCGGGCTTGACGAAAGTCAAGAGAAAGGCATTCAATGGCAAGAAAAGAACATCATATTGTCCCTAATTCCAACGGAGGTTGGGATGTGAAGCGTGAAAACGCAAAGCGCAGCAGTGGTCATTACGACACGAAGAAAGAGGCTATGGAAGCTGGCAGGAGGATGAGTATCAACCAAGGTACGGAACTGATTCCTCACCGCAAGGATGGTACCATCCAGAATCCCAACAGCCACGGAAATGACCCCTGTCCGCCGAGGGACAAGAAATAATCGGTACCAGGCCGGCAGGGCCTTAGCGCCCTGCTGTGCCTCTTTATCATATAGGTCGGAGGTATTCACTATGCCGAGTCATCATATTTTTAACGAGCGCCCAGAATCCCAGGACAGAGCATTGCGGGAACTGCAAGCCATGGGCTATCAATATATTCCCAGAGCGGAGGCCGAGCAGAAGCGCGGCCATTTGTCGCATGTACTGTTCCCGGATGTAATGCGGGAATTTTTGGCATCTCAGTCCTTTGTTTATCGGGGTAAGCAGACTCCGTTTCCGGATGATGCTATCGGTGAAGCGATCCGTGAATTGGATGCTCCCCTGGAGCGCGGTCTGATGTTCTCCAGCAAGGCAATCTATGACCGGCTAATTTACGGCAAGAGCTGCGATGTGCATCTGTATGACGGCAATACCCAGTCCTTCGACATTTCCTACATTGATTGGGAACACCCTGAGAATAATATCTGGCAGGTTACGGACGAATTTTCTGTGGAGCGTACCAACGGTAAATACGCTCGACCTGACATTGTTCTGCTGGTAAACGGTATTCCTCTGGTTGTGATCGAATGCAAGAAATCCAGTGTGGACGTGGAAGAAGGCGTAAAGCAAAACGTCCGCAACTGGCAACCTGACTATATCCCCCAGCTGTTCAAATTTACGCAGTTAGCAATCGCCATGAATCCGGAGTCCGTGAAATACGGTACAGCCGGAACGAAGCAGGAGTTTTACTGCAAGTGGCACGAAGAAGATGTGCAGTGGCAGGAAGAAGCAGCGAAACGCTATGTGGATGATGGCCACATCACTGAGCAGGACAAGGTGATCGTATCCATGCTGTCAAAAAAGCGGCTGCTGAATATTATTCGTTTCTTCATTCTGTATGATAGCGGCATTAAGAAGGTTGCCCGTTATCAGCAGTTCTTTGGTGTTGAAAATACGATGCGCCGTATCCACGGTGAGGATGGATGCAACAGCCGTGGCGGTGTCATTTGGCATACACAGGGTAGTGGCAAGTCCCTGACAATGGTCATGCTCGTGAAACGTATTATTGCAGACAGAACCATTGTAAACCCGAGATTTGTTCTGGTCTGTGATCGACTGAATCTGATCAAACAGTTACGGGATAACTTTGTCCACACTGGCATGGACCCCGTGGAAGCTACCACCGGACGTGGCCTGGTTTCTCTGCTGAAAGATAGCGGTAACACGCTGATCGCCACAACAATCAACAAGTTTGAAGCGGCTGCAAAATCCAGAACCAAGATCAAAGACGAGAATATTTTCCTTTTGATTGACGAAAGCCACCGTTCCCACACCGGTGAATTCCATAACATGATGAATGAGGTACTTCCAAATGCCTTCAAGATCGGTTTTACCGGTACACCTCTGCTCAGGAAGAATAAGAGCAACACATATCTGAAGTTTGGTAAGCAGATCGGACATTCCTATCGGTTTGAAGACGGTATTCGTGATGGTGTTATTGTTCCTCTGGTTTATGACGGACGTGTTATTCCTCAGGAGGTAACCAGTGATAGAATCGATGATTATCTGAAGAGCATTCTGGCACCGCTGACAGAACCTCAGAAGGAAGATATGCGCAGAAAGTGGAGTTCCTTCATGCATTTGGCGCAGACAGAACAGCGTCTTTCTATGATTGCCTTTGACATCCATGAGCATTTCCTCAACTACTGCAAACCCCGGGGATTCAAAGCAATGGCGGCAGTTTCAACTCGTGCGCTGGCTGTTCAGCTGGAGCATGCCATTAACGGTCTGGGTGGAGTGAAAGCGGCGGCGCTGATCTGTGATGATTCAGTTTCCACCGAGGGTGATGAGGGTGTCATCGGTAAAAATGACAAAGCGATTATCCGGGATTTCTTCAAAAAGGAAGTCGAACCCCGGTTCGGAACCAAGTATGATGATTACGAAGAATACGTAAAGAATAACATCATCGGCGGCGAAGATGTTGACATTGTGATCGTTCAGAGCATGCTGCTAACCGGCTTTGACGCACCGTCCCTGGGCGTGCTGTATGTAGATAAGCCGATGAAGGAGCATTCTCTGTTGCAGGCCATTGCCCGCGTTAACCGTATTGCGGCAGGAAAAGATTTCGGCCTGATTGTTGACTATTGGGGTCTGTTTGGCAATCTAAATAATGCGATGGAAATGTATAGTGACGATCAGTCTGGTTTGTCCGGATATGATCTCGCTGACATTGCAGAGTCCATTGCAACAGCAGCAGAGAGCCAGGAAAAACTGAAGCAAGCACACAAGGCGCTGTGGGACTTCTTTGGTAATGTATCCTTTGATCAGGATAATCCCAGAGCTTGGGTGGCATTCTTTGAGAGAGAAGAAACAGCAGATAGCGAGGCACTCAGAAAAGAGTTCTATGAGAAGCTGGCAGCATTCTCCAAGATGATGACTATGGCTGTAGGCAACTACTCCCTGTACCAGAGCATCGGTTTTGATCAGATGCAAAAATACAAGACAGATTTGCTGTTTTTCCAGAAGCTGCGTTCTGCGCTGATGATGGTATATGCAGAAAAAGTGGATTTCAGTAAATATGAGGATGGAATCAGAAGCCTGCTGAATACATTTGTTACATCTGAACCCGTTGAAATTGTTGTGGAGCCAGTCGCTATCCATGACAAAGCTGCTATGGACAAGCAGTTGGAAGAAGTGGAGGGCCAAAAAGCGAAGGCTGCATACATCCATACCCGTATTGTTTCGGAGTTGGAATCCAGGAGATACGAAGATCCTATGATGTTCAAGAAATTCTCTGAAAGAATCCGGGACACGATTGCAGAATACAGAAAGTCCAGAGATGAAAATGTGTATCTGGTCAGCATGAAGAAAATGGCCGATGATCTGCGGCAGGGTTTTACCGGACATTCTTACCCGTCTGCAATTGTGAATGATAGTGATGCAAAGGCTTTTTATGGTGTTGTGGCAGATACGCTGAAGCAGCATGGTAGAGAGGAACTGGAATTCGATGATGCTGTTGGCAAATTGGCTTTGGGCATGAAGCAGGCAGTGCAGGCTCTGGCTCGTGTCGATTGGAGAACCAGTACGCCAATCCACAAGAAGATGAACCAGGCTGTCGAGGATTTGCTGTGGGACTTCTGTGACGAGTTCGGCATTGATTTGCCAATCGATAAGATGGACCTTCTGATTGAGAATGCTATTAAGACAGCAATGAGCAGGTATTGATATGGAGTACTCAGTAACAGTAAAGGGAATAGAACTTCCTGTGGCGGTTTCCTTAAAGAAAATGAAACAGGTGCGGTTGAAAGTTTTTCCTTCCGGAGAAATAAAACTATCTGCACCGGATGGAACGCCAGAGTCCTGGATTAAGGAGTATCTTATAAGTAAAACACCCTGGATTGAAGAAAAACTGGACCTTTTTGTTCAAACAAAAGCAGTTGAAAAAGAGGAACACTTTGTTTCTGGAGCGTCCACTCGTATCTTGGGTAGACAACTGACAGTCCAGGTGCATGAGGCTAAGCGCAAACAAATTATTCGTGAAGATGGTGTGCTTCATATTTTTACCACCGAAACAGAGCAACACAAAATCGATAAACAGGTAAATAACTGGTGGCAGCAGGCATCCAAACGGTATTATCAGGATATCGTAGATCAGCTGTACCCAATCATCGAAAAGCATGGTGTTGAAAGACCTACGGTATGCGTGAAAAAGATGAGTACCTTGTGGGGTAGCTGTAGCAGAAAGAATCAGAAAGTGAATCTGAATTATTACCTGTATAAAGCAAGTGTTCCTTGTGTGGAATATGTGATTTTGCATGAACTGGCACATTTCCTGTATCCGTACCATAATAAGGATTTCTACGATTTCATTACGATCCACATGCCGGACTGGCAGGAGCGAAAAAAACAGCTTGATTACGAATTTGTATTAGGTATTTAGTATTCATCAGCTTGTATTATAGCAATCCAAATAAATAGTGCACTCTCTTGACAAAGGTATTATGATTAAATCAAGAGGTGATTATTATGTTGCACAACGAAGCCAGAAAATTGCTGATTGAGGCATGGAATAAAACACACAATGCAAAAGAAGTAGCCGAATGTTTTGGTGTAAATACAAGCACGGTCTACCGTTTGGTAAAGCGGATGAGAGAGACCGGTTCTGTTGAAACGAGGACTTCCCCTGCGTGGACGCAAACCTTCTCTGAGCCAGAAAGATATTCAGAATATTGACTGTTCGATCCAGCAACAGCCGGATATTACAATTAATAAGATTATTGATACACTCCAACTCCATGTAAGTGATGAAACGGTACGTAAAACAATTTTGAAGCTTGGATATGTCTATAAAAAGAAGTCTCTGCATGCTTCGGAACAGGAGCGTCCCCGATGTACAGCAAACCGGAAATTTGGGAGCAGCTTATACCGGAGAACGCCGCAAACAGCCTGATATTTCTTGATGAAAGCGGAGTCAACACAAATATGACAAGGCATTATGCCCGTGCCCGGAAAGAAAAACGAGCAATTGACAGCACTCCTGTCAATACGCCGTCCAATACTACCATTTTGTCTTCTGTCCGCATTACCGGAGAGACTGCATATACAATCTATCAAGGTGGAACGACAGCAGAACGTTTTGCGGAATATCTGAGTTCTACGCTTCTGCCAACGCTGTCTGAAACAGATATCATTGTAATGGATAATATGCGTTCTCATCATGCAAAGATTGTAAAAGAGCTATTGGATAAGGCCGGCATCCGGTATCTGTATCTGCCGCCATACAGTCCCGATCTGAATCCAATTGAGAATATATGGTCAAAACTCAAGGCCAATCTCAGAAAGCAAAAGATACGCCACATGAACGAAACCAACCAAAGCAATCGGATTGGCGAATGGTAGAAAATGCCCGCTTAATAGCTTCAGGAAGTTGTGCTGCAATACGTAGTGCAGTAATTTGTTGGATTGCTATAATTTGTTCTAAATCTTGACATAGGATCAAATTATTTTATTGCTGCGTTAGAGCCACCGCGTTTCATACCCTTTGGTGCCTTGGAGCGCAGTGGAAAGCAATGGTCATACATTATGGGCAGACCAAAGAAGCAAAAAGTTGAGATTTATGAGGGTTATATGCAAAAGGCCCGTCATCTGGCTGACGTTTATCCTGATTTGCTGCAACAGCGGGAAGAATACCGGCAGGCATTTCTGGACAGGCCAGTTTGTACATGGGACGATGCATTCACGATTTTGACCAGTACTGAAAACAATGATGCCGGACGGGTTCAGACCAGCGGTATATCTGACCATACGGCGCGCATTGCCCTGAACATTGATTCGGTCATGGAGCGGGAGAACCGAAACATCGTTCAGGCATATATGACGCCCTATCAGAAGGTGTCAGATGAAATTGAGATGTTCGAGCTGGGCATGAATCGGCTGAACGGGCGAACGCTGTGTGTCGCCCGTCAGCTTTTTGTGGAACGAAAACGCTGGAATGATATTACAGATGAGGAAGGCTATCCGCTGGGGCGTTCCTCTGTGCAGTTCGAACGAAATCGGGCGCTGGAGACCATCGCCGCTGCGATTGCCGACTGGACGGAACGCAGGCTGTATGCCATATACGGGTAAAAACAACTATACTATAAGGCATTTTACTGTACTAAAACTGTGGTGGAAGTGTACGGAAATGTGTGCTATGATTATCATGCGAAAAACAGATAAAAACAGCTGTGAGAAACGGAGCAGGAGCAATCCTGACTCCGTTTTTTCATGCAAGAAAATATCCGAAGGGAGGAAACAGCTCGTGGGCAGAAAGAACAGGGCAAGGAGAAAGCCCAATGGAAAGAGACATAAGCGGATACATCACATTCCGTATCTGGAAGGTGCGGCGTGTGGGCGCTGGCTCGACCGGAGACAGCACAAAGCAAACAGCTATGAAGAGGAACAGATTGTTTTTCGCGGCGAAGTATGGTATGCGGATTTGGGCGCGCATCCGGATACCAGCATTCAGGAGGGCTGCCGCCCGGTACTGGTCGTCAGCAACAACGCGAACAACAGCAACGCGCGCACGCTGACGATGATTCCGCTCACTGCCAGACTGAAAAAATTGTCTCTGGTAACGCATGTCATGGTGAAACCGACAAAAGCGTGCCCGCTGGAGTATGATTCGATGGCGCTGACAGAACAGATTACGATTATTGACAAATCCATGCTCCGCGAAAAAATCGGTCGGCTGGATCGCAGGATCATGCAGCAGGTTGACCGCGCCCTCTGTGTGCAGTTGGCTCTGAGGATGCCGGATTCTCCGAGGGGAGGCGGTACAGCGTGAAGTACGCCAATCTTGCTTCATTGGAGCATATCCCTTCGGAACTGCGGGAAACCGGGCAGTTTTGCGTGTGGAAATACGAGCAGCGTGACGGGAAAATGACGAAAGTCCCGTACAATCCCAAAACCGGAACCTATGCGATGGTCAATCGTCCGCGCACCTTTTCTTCCTATGAGCAGGCAGTGCAGGCGCTGAAGACCGAAGCGGACGGCGCTCCCATGTATAACGGCCTGGGCTTTCGCGTGTCCGGCATGGTCGGTGCGCTCGATCTGGATCACTGTTTTGCAGAAATAGAACAGAGCGGCATGGATACGGAATTTCGGGAGCTGTTCGGCGATGATGCGCTTTTTGATGCGTGCCGGCAGGAAGCTGAGCTCAAGCCTTGGGCAGCGCAGATTGTCCAAACACTGGATGGCTGCTATATGGAGAAATCTCCGTCGGGTACAGGGCTGCGCATTCTGCTGTCGGTACCCGGATTTTCCTTTGATAAGGAACGGTATTATATCAATAATCGCAGGCTCGGACTGGAGGTTTATGTTCCGGGCGCGACCAAACGGTTTGTGACGCTGACCGGCGATGTGTTCCGGGAAGGCGGTCTGCCGGACAAAAGCCGCGAACTGCAAACAATTCTGGATCAATATATGAAGCGTCCCACGGTGGAAACCGAACACGAACCAATCGAACCGCATTCCTATTTGCAGGATGATGAGGTGATTGCGAAAGCATCGGCATGCGCCAGTGGCGCGAAGTTCCGCGCGTTATACGCCGGAGATTTGACGGGTTACGATTCGCCCAGCAATGCGGATATGGCGCTATGTGCCTACCTTGCATTCTGGTGCGGCTGCGATGAGGAACAGATGGACCGTCTGTTTCGTTCCTCCGGTTTGTACCGGGAAAAGTGGGACAGGCCGCAGTCCGGCTCGACATATGGCGCACTGACGATTCAAAAGGTCATCCGGCATTGCCATGACTGCTACAATCCGGTCGGGCATCTGGTGCCGCCGGAGGATGAATTTGAAAAACTGTTGGATGACGGTCATCCGGCGCACGACGAGGATGCTTCCCTGACGGAGGAGGAAAAGCGCTCACTGGCACAGATGATCCGCCTTGTTGACATGGATTTGCAGCAGATGAAGCCGCATTCCAATCCCAGATATTCGTGGAGTGAGATGGGCATGGGCAGGCTGTTCGCGGATTACTACCGCAGAGTGATACGGTTTGTCCCGGAACGCAGGCACTGGTATGTATTCAACGGAAAGGTCTGGAAGCACGATCAGGGCGGCCTGTTGGTCATGCAGCTCGCCAAGCATCTGGTCGATGAACTGCTCCGGTATTCGCTCACAATTGAGCGCGATGTGGAGCGCGCGGATTATATCGCGTTCATCAGCAAGATGCAGACCCGCCGGAAGCGGCAAATCATGGTGGATGATGCGCAGGATGAGAATTTTGCTTCGATGCAGGTGTTTGACCGGAATCGCTATCTGTTCAACTGCCAGAATGGGACACTGGATCTCGGCACGATGGAATTTCATGCGCACAGACCGGAGGACATGCTGACCATGCTGGCGGGTGTTACCTATTCGCCGGATGCGGTCTGTGAGCGGTGGAACACCTTCATCACAGAAGTCATGGTAGGAGATGCCGAGCTGGCAGACTTTCTCCAGCGCGCGCTCGGCTATACCCTGACCGGAGATACCAGTCTGGAATGTCTGTTTATCCTGTACGGCGCGACCTCCAGAAACGGGAAGGGCACGACGATGGAGACCTTTTTGAAGATCATGGGCGATTACGGAAAGACCTCGAACCCGGAAATGCTGTCCACAAAGTTCGGTTCCAGCAACAATGGTGGGCCATCGGAGGAGGTGGCACGGCTGGCAGGCGCACGCTTTGTCAACATTTCCGAGCCGGAGAAGCGGATTTCCTTTCATGCCGCGCTGGTCAAGCGGCTTACGGGCAATGACACGATCAATGCGCGGTATCTGCATGAAAACAGCTTTGATTTCAGCCCGATGTTCAAGATTTTCATCAATACCAATTATCTGCCGAATGTGAGCGACATGACGCTGTTTGATTCCGGGCGCTTAAAAATTATCCCGTTCAAACGGCATTTCTCCGAAGAAGAACAGGACAAGGGCTTAAAGCAACTGTTTGCTGAGCCGGAATCACTGTCCGGCATCCTGAACTGGTGTTTGGAAGGCTATGGGAAATTCAAAAAACAGGGTCTGGAAGCCCCGCCTGCCGTGCTGGAAGCGACAGGCGCTTACCGCAGGGAATCCGACCGCATTGGGCAGTTCATAGAAGCATGGCTGGAACCGGGTGAAGGCTATGAAGTGCGTTCTGCTGCGGCATACCGGGTGTACTGCCGCTGGTGTGCGGAAAATGGCTTCAACCCGGAGAATGCAAAGAACTTCAACCGCGCTATGGCAACACATTTCGAACTGATGAAGAAGCGCCCGAAGGATGGCGGCGGCGCTACCACAATGCTTGTCGGATGCAGGCTCCGCGCGGAAGAGGACGGCATCATTCTCGAGGACTGACAGAGTATGGGGAGAACTGCCTGTTGTAGCGGCTGGTTGCCGGTGCAAACCGTAATTTTCTTATATTCTTCTTACGTGAGAAAGAATAGAAAAAACCTGCTACGTATTGCTACACTTAGCGGAAGAGGACGGTATCATTCCGGAGGACTGACAGAGCATAGGGGAGAACTGCCGTTGTAGCGGCTGGTTGCCGGTGCAAACCGTAATTTTCTTATGTTCTTCTCACGTGAGCAAGAATAGAAAAAACCTGCTACGTATTGCTACACTTAGCGGAAGAGGACGGTATCATTCCGGAGGACTGACAGAGCATAGGGGAGAACTGCCGTTGTAGCGGCTGGTTGCCGGTGCAAACCGTAATTTTCTTATGTTCTTCTCACGTGAGCAAGAATAGAAAAAACCTGCTACGTGTTGCTACGCATGGCGGAAGAAGACGGCATCATTCCGGAGGATTGACAGGGCATAGGGGGAGAAACCGCCGTTGTAGCGGCTGGTTGCCGGTGCAAACCGTAATTTTCTTATATTCTTCTCACGTGAGAAAGAATAGAAAAAACCTGCTACGTATTGCTACACTTAGTGGAAGAGGAGAAAACAGATGCCATACAGACCAGATATACCCTGCAAACATCCCGGCTGTCCGGCCTTGGTTCCGTACGGACAGAAATACTGTGCAAAACACCGGGCACTGCATCCGGAAGAGGTGCGGTCAGCATCCAAACGCGGCTATGGCAGCCGGTGGCAGAAGGCGAGCAGGGCATATTTGCAGGCGCATCCACTGTGTGTTATCTGCATGAAACAGGGGAGATACACCAGAGCCACTGTGGTTGACCACATCGTGCCACACCGCGGTGATCCAAAGCTGTTTTGGGATCGGACGAACTGGCAAAGCCTCTGCAAGCAATGTCACGACAGAAAAACGATGACAGAGGACAGATATCCGGTTTACCACTATTGAATTTTTGTATCCCGGGGGAGGTCTGAATCTCTGTGGCATGCAAACAGCAAGACCGGCGCCCCCTCAAACGTGCAAAACCGCGAATTTGACAGCCCGGGGGTCTGACAATCCCAGCGCAGAAGGAAAGCAGCAAATCGGGAGCATGCGGGAAGCATTTGTATTTCGACTGAAACAGGACGAAACAGGAAATAAAATCAGGCATTCCTTCTGAAATTGCAGACATTCCATGTGATTTTGTTTGGAATGAAAGAAGAAAACAACAAACGGAGGATTCTTTTCCCAACAGATACGCCCGATGAAAGTGATGCGTGAAAATCCCGTCATTTTCAGGACGTTTTTTCCAGATTTTCGCAAAAAGCACAGGGGTTTCGCTGCAAGATGAAGCATCAAGGGGAAACACGATGGAACAAAACAAACAGAAATTTCTGGATGGCGTGGTGCATCAGTTCTGCCCGCAGTGTGGCAGAGCCATTGTGCAGAACCGGACAGGCAGGCACAGAAAATTCTGCTCCGACACATGCCGGAGGCTGTGGTGGAATCACCACCCGATGCCGGAGCATTGGAAGTCCGTGCGAAAAGCCGTGTGCCCGGTCTGCGGGAAGGAATTTCTCGCCAGCCGGGAATACGGCAAATTGCGAATCTATTGCAGCCATGCCTGCGCAAACTGTGGCCGGTCTGCACGCCGCCCAACAGAAAACAAGAAGGAGAACATCAATGCGCAAAACAGCTGAACTGAAAATCCTGCCGGTTCATGTACTCAAACCGGCGGCATACAATCCCCGGAAAAAGCTGAAGCCGGGGGATAAAGAGTACGAAAAAATCAGGCAGTCCATCGAAGAATTTGGGTTTGCCGACCCGCTTGTGGTCAATGCGGATATGACAATTATCGGCGGGCATCAGCGGCTGACGGTTGCCGTTGACCTGGGCTATACCGAAGTGCCCTGCGCGGTAGTGGATGTTGACAAGGTGAGGGAAAAGGCGCTGAACATCGCGCTCAACAAAATCACCGGCGCATGGGATGACAATCTGCTGGCAGAGTTGTTGCAGGACATTGAAAACAGTGACTTTGATGTCGGCAAGACAGGCTTTGACCCACCGGAGATTGAGACGCTGTTCAACAGGGTGCACAGCCGGGAGGTTGAAGAGGACAACTTCGATGTGGAATCCGAGCTGAAACAGCCGGTGTTCTCCAAACCGGGCGACCTGTGGACACTCGGGCGGCATCGCGTGCTCTGCGGCGATGCCATGCTTCCGGAGAGCTATGCTGTCCTGATGGATGGAGTGAAGGCAAATCTCGTACTTTCCGACCCGCCGTACAACGTGGATGTGGAGGAAACTGCCGGGAAGATTCTGAATGACAACATGGGAGACACGGAGTTTTATGAATTCCTGTTTGCCGCCTTTCGGCAAATGCATGAATACCTCGCCAATGACGGCTCGATTTATCTGTTCCATGCAGATACTGAGGGGCTGAACTTCCGCAGGGCGTTCAAAGATGCGGGCTTTTATCTGTCCGGGTGTTGTATCTGGAAGAAAAACTCGCTGGTGCTCGGGCGGTCACCGTATCAGTGGCAGCATGAGCCCTGTCTCTATGGCTGGAAGCAGGGCGGAAAACATCAGTGGTATTCCGACCGGAAGCAGACAACCATCTGGGAGTACGACCGGCCGAAGTCCAATAAAGATCATCCCACCATGAAGCCTGTGGGACTGATGAGCTATCCCATCCGCAACAGCACCATGACCAATGGCATTGTGCTTGACCCGTTCCTTGGCTCCGGCTCTACACTGATCGCCTGTGAGGAAACCGACCGTGTGTGCAGGGGCATGGAGCTTGACCCGAAATTTATGGATGTCATCGTCAAACGATATTATCAGTATTTTCAAGAATACCGAAAAAACGAAACACCAGATGAGAATATTTTTGTCATTCGAGATGGGCAGAAGCTGCGGTTTGATGAGCTTGCAACCGTGGAAGCCGGAACAGAGTGAGAAAAGCTGTCCGGTATGGCACAACTGTGTAGAGTACACAACACAAAACGCACATATTTGGCGGAAATTCGGACAGAAACAGCTGGCAGACTGTCCGAAAACTAGAGGAAAGAATGGTATAGAACTACAAGATATGGTATAATAATTGCAATAAAACCACAACGGAGGGCGCGGTTATGGGATATATTCAGGGAGCTGATCGCAATCAGATAGTGCTTCTGCCTGACACCCTCGATGACTATGTCAGCGCGGATAATGAAGTGCGTGCAATAGACGTATTTATTGATTCTCTTGATATAGGAACTATGGGATTCAAGGCAGAACCGGCCAAGGAAGGTCGGCCTGGATATGATCCCCGCGATATGCTGAAGCTGTATATGTATGGCTATCTGAATCACATTCGTTCATCCCGTCGGCTGCAGAAGGAAGCCGGAAGAAATGTGGAACTTATGTGGCTGTTGAAGAAGATTGTTCCGGATTTTCGCTGTATAGCGGATTTTAGAAAAGACAACGCGAAAGCAATTAGGGAAGTATTCAAAGCTTTCGTGAAGCTGTGCAACAAAGCAGGGCTGCTTTCGCATGAATCTGTAGTAATTGATGGGTCAAAATTCCGTGCCGTAAATGCTGATAATAAAAGTTATGTCAGCAGCAATGCGAAGAAGGTTCTTCTGGATGTTGAAGAAAAGATCAGCCGGTACATGAAAGAGCTGGATGAAATAGACGCTGCCGAATCCAAGCCGGGTGCATTGAAAAAAGAAGATATCACAAGGGTTCTGGATTATTTGGAACGACGGAAAATCCAGCTCACCGAAGCACTGGTGCAAATGGAAAACAGCGGAGAAAATCACATCTGTACCACCGATCCGGAAAGCCGCCTGATGAAAACGAGAGATGGTATTCGTCCCAGCTTCAATGTGCAGACCGCAGTAGAATCGGATAATCATCTGATTGTCCATTATGATGTAACAAGCGAATGCACAGATTGGAATCTTCTTGAAGATGGCATCAATGGATCCAAAGCCGCGCTTGGGGTAGAAAACCTTGAAGGTATCGCAGATAGGGGATATAGCAATGATAAAGAAATCCTGCAATGCCTGTTGAATGGAGATACGCCTACAACGCATCCCAACAAGGGCGAGAAAAGCAGGCTGTTCCGATTCAAGAAAACCGACGCAGAAGTAACCGAAGAAATACTTTCTTCAAAAGACAAGGACACACTTCTTCAGTGCATATCTGACGGTGTGTTGCCTGAGGTTCTGCATCGGGATGATGTAGAACTGGAAGTCGTGAAACGCAGGGAAAAAGGAAGCAGTTTGTATCTTGATAAAGAAACCGGAGAATTGGTTTCATACGCAGAAATGAAAGCAATGGGCGGATTAGAAACGGTGCCTGTAGAAGTAAAACGGGATTCGCCGTTACAGGCGTATTTTAAACGCGATATTGAAAAGGATATCGTAATCTGCCCGATGGGGCAGACCCTGTTTTATGCCGGCCCCGGACAACCAAACGGTAAAAAGGATCCAACCATCCGTAGGTATCACAGGCTCTCGGCCTGCTCCAAATGCCCCAACAAATGCACACTGGGTAAAAGGCGAATCATCTCGTTCAAAGAGGGCGAAACACGGAAAGACGAAAACTTTTATGCCAAAGCCAGAGAAAACAAGATCGTTCGAAAAACAAATCATCGGTTCAAAGCGATCACGTTATCCGAGGAAGAAAGCTCGTGGGACGAATGGGTGATTCTACGATTCTATCCTAACCAGCAGCACTTACGAAAGCGAAACACCATAGTTGAACATCCATATGGAACTGTGAAGAGATGGCACGGTGCCGGTTACCTTCTTACAAAGGGGAAAGTGAAGGTGGCTGCTGAAACCGCGCTTTCTTTCCTTGCCTATAATTTCCGAAGGGTGGTAAATCTCCTCGGTGTAAACGGGGTCATGGATATGGTTATGGCCTGATAGAGGCCTTTTCCTTTTGAAATTGGCCCACCTACAGGCCAAATAAGCAAATAATCGCTGTCGCCGCCGGTTTGTCAGTTGTAGACAATACCCTGGCGGTATTTTCTACGCCATTTTTCTTCGTTTTCGGACGATCTCCTTGCTATCGTGTGCCTTTAGAGCGAATATGTGACTACCCCAAAGGGGAAAACACAAAGGAGGATTTCACTATGGAAATCAGATTTAACGTTACTGGCAGCGATCGCAAGAATATGGTCGGAATCATTTCCAACATCATTGGTATGAAAGCAGTGTACAAATTCATGCCCACCTGCGCATATGTCATCGATAATCTGACTGTAAGTAAGGATGGAACTTTGATTGCCGATGAACGTACTGACATCGAAACCATTCGTAGGGTTCTGGAGGCTCTGGAGAGCGCCGGCTTTACTGCCGAGGCCCTTCCCGAAGAACTGACCGCAGACACCGAAGAAGTTGCTCAGGAGACCGACACTGCTGCTGAGAAGAGCGACAGCCTTGTGGTTTCCATGCCGTTGGACGGCTTCACAGAAAACAGCCTTGCAAACCTGAGGAAGCTAATCGACAGCAAGCAGGGCCTTATTAAGAAAGCTCTGGGAACCGACAACTTAGCGATCGAAGTGACCGATACCCGTGTTTCCTTCCCTTGGTTTCAGGGAACCTTTGATGAAGACACCACGCAGGCATATATGCACTTTATTGTCAACCTGTGCGCGATGGCAAAGAACGCCAAACGTGTCACCGCTACGGAGAAGCCTGCCGATAATGAAAAGTATGCTTTCCGCTGCTTTCTTCTGCGATTGGGCTTTATTGGTAACGAGTATAAGGTCTACCGTAAAATTCTGCTCAAGAACCTGACCGGCAGTTCCGCATTTCGGAGCGGTGCTCCTGCTGCAAAGGAGGCATCTGAACATGCAATTTCCCAATAAGGCTATTGTTGAGTACCTGCGTCAGATCTATCCGTCTGGCACACGGGTGGAGCTGATCCGGCTGGAGGATGCTCAGGCTCCTCCAGTTGGTACGATGGGCACCGTATACGGTGTAGATGATAGTGGCAGCCTTATGGTGCACTGGGATAACGGCTCTGGATTGAATGTCATCTATGGTGTTGACCGCTGTCGGAAGGTCGGTGATTTGGATGAAGCATAAGATTCTGGAGGACTTCTTCTACGGCAATATACATCCAAACGAGGAAAGCTTTCAACGCAGCGCAGAGTATGGAAAAGCAGCGGAATGCTTGGTTAACGAAGAAGCACAGCTTCGTGCTATGCTCAGCCAGAAGGGGATGGATTCTCTCGAAAGACTTATTTCTGCACAGATTACGGTTACTGCGCTTACCTCCGAGGGCTATTATATCGATGGCCTGAAAACGGGATTTCGACTCGCTCTCGCCCTTCTGGATGACGAAACAGACTTTTCTGTTCCATGACTCCAAGACATAGAAAATCGCTTATAACTACCAAAAATGAATTTTCCCGGATACGGAGCCGATTGGCTCTGTATCTCGTCACAGAAGTCGCTGAAAAGCGGCTGCTTTTTGTGCCATTCGGAGGTGAGAAATGTGCGAAAACTGAAAAAATACAAGCCGACGAAGTTCAAAGCAAAGGACTCCGTGTATAGCAAGGAGACGGCGGATTATGCTGTTTCCTTCATTGAATGTCTCTGTCACACAAAAGGAACCTGGGCAGGAAAGCCCTTCGAACTGATTGACTGGCAGGAACAGATTATCCGCGACATTTTCGGTATACTCAAGCCGAATGGATACCGCCAGTTTAATACCGCCTATATTGAAATTCCAAAGAAGCAGGGAAAATCGGAGCTTGCAGCTGCGGTTGCCCTGCTTTTATGCTGCGGGGACGGCGAGGAACGTGCCGAGGTATATGGCTGCGCAGCTGACCGCCAGCAGGCCACCATCGTTTTTGACGTAGCGGCAGATATGGTGCGGATGTGTCCAGCGCTGAATAAGAGGGTCAAAATATTGGCATCTCAGAAGCGGATCATTTACACGCCGACCAACTCCTTCTATCAGGTGTTATCTGCGGAGGCGTATTCCAAGCACGGATTCAACATTCACGGCGTGGTGTTTGATGAACTGCATACCCAGCCGAATCGGAAGCTGTTTGATGTTATGACCAAAGGCTCCGGCGATGCCCGGATGCAGCCGCTTTACTTTCTGATTACTACAGCGGGGACGGATACCAACTCCATCTGTTATGAAACACATCAGAAGGCCAAGGATATTCTGGAGGGCAGGAAGATTGACCCAACTTTTTATCCCGTAATTTACGGTGCGGAGGAATCGGATGACTGGACGGATCCGAAGGTTTGGAAGAAAGCAAATCCATCCCTCGACATTACAGTGGGAATTGACAAGGTAAAGGCTGCCTGTGAATCGGCGAAGCAGAATCCCGGTGAAGAGAACTCTTTCCGTCAGCTCCGTTTGAACCAATGGGTGAAGCAGGCTGTCCGCTGGATGCCGATGGAGAAATGGGATGCCTGCTCCTTCAAAGTCAATGAGGATGACTTGGAGGGCCGCGTCTGCTATGGCGGTCTCGACCTATCTTCCACTACAGACATTACGGCTTTTGTGTTGGTATTTCCACCGCAGGATGAGGACGACAAGTATGTCATTCTCCCATATTTCTGGATACCGGAGGAAACTCTCGACCTGCGTGTCCGGCGCGATCATGTTCCATACGATGTATGGGAAAGACAAGGATTTCTTCAAACCACTGAGGGCAATGTCGTACATTACGGCTATATCGAAAAATTCATCGAGCAACTGGGGGAACGGTTTAATATTCGTGAAATTGCCTTTGACCGCTGGGGTGCTGTCCAGATGGTGCAAAATCTGGAGGGCATGGGCTTTACGGTCGTGCCCTTCGGCCAGGGCTTCAAGGATATGTCGCCTCCGACCAAAGAACTGATGAAGCTGACACTAGAGCAAAAATTGGCTCATGGTGGACATCCGGTGCTGCGCTGGATGATGGATAATATTTTTATCCGCACCGACCCGGCCGGGAATATCAAAGCAGATAAAGAAAAATCCACGGAAAAGATTGACGGTGCCATTGCCACCATCATGGGGCTGGACAGAGCGATTCGCTGTGGCAACGATGCGGGGGCCTCTGTTTATGATGAGAGAGGCATCCTATTTCTTTGAAGTCATTCACACTTGTATTGTTCCGATAATCTGGTTAGCATCGTTCCGATTCGCTTGATATTATTCCGACAACAGGGTATAATATCGGTAGATTGGAGGGTTATTTATGTTCATGTCCGTAAATGAAGCTGCAAAAAAATGGGGCATTTCAGACAGACGTGTTAGGATTCTGTGCTCTGAGGGAAAAATCTCCGGAGCCTATCGGCAAGGCCGCGCATGGAAGATCCCGGTGGATGCAGTGAAGCCAGCCGATGGCAGGTATAAATCCAGCGAAAGCCTGCTGGAAATGATTGACCGCAAGAAAATCGAACTGGATTCCAGACGCCCTCTGACAGAAGGCGAAGTTGCACGGCTCAATGAGGAGTTTACGGTAGAATTTACCTACAACTCCAATGCTATCGAGGGGAACACGCTGACGCTTCGTGAAACCGACTTGGTTTTGCGCGGCCTGACCATTGACCAGAAACCGTTGAAAGATCATATGGAGGCGGTCGGCCATAAAGAGGCCTTTGACTATGTTCGCGAGCTGGTAAAAGAACAAGTACCCATGAGCGAGAGCATCATTAAACAGATTCATTATCTGGTGCTTGCGGACAAAAAGGATGACCGTGGCGTTTATCGCCGCGTTCCAGTTCATATCATGGGCGCTCAACATGAGCCAGTTCAGCCCTATCTGATACAGCCAAAGATGGAGCAGTTAATGATTGACTACGGAAGCAGCACGGAGCATATCATTACTAAGCTGGCTCGATTCCATATTGAATTTGAGGGCATCCATCCTTTTATCGACGGTAACGGCAGAACCGGGCGATTGCTGGTCAACCTGGAACTGATGAAGGCCGGATATCCGCCGATTGACATCAAGTTCACCGACCGCATCGCCTACTACAATGCGTTTGATGAATACCATGTGAAGCATGACCTCTCCGCAATGGAGAAGCTCTTTGCAGGATATGTGAACGAACGACTGGACACCTATTTACAAATGCTACAGGATTAAAATTGATACACCAACACAAAAGCGTCTATCGAAAGGTAGGCGCTTTTCTTATGCCATTTGGGAGGGAGTAATTTTTATATGGGAATCTTTTCTGGCCTGTTCCGCTCACGGGATAAGCCCACTAACAGCACCAACGGCAGTTCCTACCGCTTCTTTCTCGGTCAGTCGACCTCAGGCAAACCAGTAAATGAACGATCTGCCATGCAGATGACCGCTGTCTACGCCTGCGTGCGTATCCTGTCTGAAGCCATTGCCGGTCTGCCTGTGCATCTGTATCAGTACCGGGATGATGGCAGCAAAGAAAAGGCGCTGAAGCATCCACTGTACCGCATTCTCCATGATGAGCCGAACCCAGAAATGACCAGCTTTGTGTTCCGGGAAACTTTAATGACACATCTTCTTCTGTGGGGAAATGCTTACGCACAGATCATTCGCAATGGAAAAGGAGAAGTCGTCGCTCTATATCCGTTGATGCCAAACCGCATGACCGTTGACCGGGACGATATGGGCCATCTCTACTACCAGTACCAGGTACAGGATTCTGACGCGCAGACCATGAAGGATGGAATGGTGATTTTGAAGCCGTCCGATGTGCTGCATATTCCAGGGCTGGGCTTTGACGGATTGGTTGGTTATTCGCCAATCGCCATGGCCAAGAATGCCATCGGTATGGCAATCGCTTGTGAGGAATACGGAGCGAAGTTCTTCGCTAACGGCGCGACTCCCGGCGGCCTGTTGGAATATCCCGGCACAGTCAAAAACCCGGATGCTATCCGTGAGAGCTGGAACAAAGGATTTTCCGGCAATAACTCTCACAAGATTGCTGTGCTGGAAGACGGAGTGCGCCCAGAGGGGCGTCATTGATAGTAGAGTTTGGTACTACCACCCACAATCATGGGTGAGTTGACCTGTCTTACCGCAAGGTGAAAGCCAATACGGGAACATAGCACGACAGGAAAGCGGTAAGTTACCCAAAGGCTAAAGGGTACGACTGAACCGCCACAACAATCGGATATGAGGTTTAAGTTATCTACTGAACGCGAGACTTGAGTGTCCATTTCCGAGGGGGATTGGGAAATTAGCCTGTTACCCATTCCGTGACTGGCTGTCTTTACGTCCTTCAAAGGCAGCATGATTGCAAATGTCACGGCACGAGCAGGAGAACCTGTGTTAAAGGGTCTAAAGCGGAACCGACAATCCGAATATACCAAGCAATGACGCTAACTGGGGATACCCTAAAGGCGGATGCCGCAAGGCTATAGTCTACAGGACTTGAATACCGCCCATGGGTACGGAGCGTTCGTAGTAGTCCGAGAGAGTTAATGGCTCTTACATGGCGAAGGAACGCAGTTTATGCAACTTCAAAAGGAAAGATGAAAGGGAGGAGAAGCCTCAATGAAACCAACATCTGAAGTTGTCAAGATCAGTTGACACATTTTGCTCAAGGATTTGCTAAGCAGCTTTCTTTAGGGAATGATAGTATCTCTGGCGCTTTACCATCGGAGGCAGCCCGCCATTTCTGGAACAGATACGGCGGTTATTCCAATACCCGATAAAGAATCTCCAAATCATCGTCTTGAGTTCATCAATGGTCATCTTTTCGGTGTTGTAACGTCCATAAAGTAGTTCAACCTTCATTCTGGCCCACATGCTTTCGCAGCGTGCATTATCATGGCATCTTCCACCAGCACTGTTCATACTCTGAAGGATTCCATATCGGCCGATGGCTGCCCGATACTCCTGACTGGTATATTGTGCTCCTCTGTCACTGTGAATGATAACGCCACGCAGATCGTGGCAGGCATCATGGGCATTCTTCAGCGTCTGAACACACAGGGATGCTCTCATGTTGGTATCCATTGCAAGCCCCAGAACACAGGAATCGTAGCAGTCAAAGACAGCGGATACATATAGCTTTCCATCTTTTCCTTTGACTTCAGTAATATCCGTAACGCACTTCGTTAGTGGTTTGTCTGCGTCAAAATTGCGTCTTAGCAGATCATCGGATTTACGAGTTTCCTTATCTGCTCTGGTAATGCCATTGGGCTTGCGCCTTGGTGTGTGGCTGATACCCAGTTCCTCCATGATCCGGTATACCGTCCGTTCACTTGGAATTTGCACGCCCTGTGGCTGTTTCAGACGTAAAGCCTGATACATGCGGATTCGACCGTAAGTATCGTTGCATTCGTCTTCTGCAAGGATCTCCAGCATGGCATCAGCCAAATCCTGATACTTCCATGGGCGAGTCTGGGCCTTCAGATATTTGTAGAACCCCTGCCTGCTGACATGGAGCGACTTACAGTAGAATGCGATTTTCCCCGTGTTCTGGCCATCGTTGGTTTTCAAGGCAATGAATTTCATTCTTTCGTTCTTGCAGACCTCCGACGGCTCGCGGCAAAAAAGCGCTGGCTTCCTCCAGAAATTCATTTTCTTCTCTGAGGCGTTTGATTTCCTTGTTCTGCTCTTTCACCTGTTTGCGAAGCAGCTGAATTTCTTCACTCAGAGTCATGGCTCTTTGCGGTGTCTGTGTGCCGGCTCCCAGGCTCAAGTTGCCCAGACGGTACTGACGCATCCATGTATGCAGGGTGTTCGCTGGAATACCAAGTTCTTTGGCTGCCTTCGTTGTACCAATTTCCAACGCCAGTTTAACTGCTTGTACTTTATATTCCATATCATAGGTTCTGTTTTGTGGCATCGTTGTTGTCTCCTTTTTCTCTTGATTATATTTTTAATCCTTGAGAATCAGTTGTCAACTAAAATTATACAACATCAATCTGAAATTTTGGAACGAATGTACAGAAATTCTGAAGAGCATTCAGATGGTATCTACACGCGGCTCTACAGGTATCTTTTGCGAGAGGATATCTATATGACCGCATACAAGAACCTTTATGCAAACAAGGGCGCAGGTACTGAGGGCGTAGATAACGATACAGCCGACGGTTTTGGGAAGGAATATGTGAATCAGATTATTGAGGAATTGAAAAACCTGACCTACGAGCCTAAAGCAGTAAAACGTATTTACATTCCCAAGCGCAACGGTAAAATGCGTCCGTTGGGCATTCCGTCATTCAGAGACAAACTGGTACAGGATGCAGTAAGGCAGATTTTGGAAGCAATCTATGAGCCTGTTTTCAGTGCCCATTCGCACGGATTCAGACCGAATAGAAGCTGTCATACAGCGCTGAAAGAAATAAGCCGGTCATTCCGTAGTACAAAATGGTTTGTTGAAGGCGATATTAAGGGGTGCTTTGACAATATCAACCATACAGTTCTGTTGAGTCTAATTTCCGAAAAGATTAAGGACAGCAAGTTCATAAATCTGATAGGAAAGTTTCTGAAAGCAGGCTACATGGAAAATTGGGAGTATCACAAGACATACAGCGGAACTCCGCAGGGTGGCATACTTTCCCCCATTCTTGCCAACATTTATCTGCATGAATTGGATAAAAAAATTGAAGCCATGCAGAACGAGTTCAACACTCCTGCCAGATATGCCTATACGCCAGCATACGGCAAAAAGGTCAGGGAGATTGTCAAATTGAGAAAGCGTTACGGCGAATGTGCTGATGAAACGGAAAAGAAGGAACTGCTGAAGCAGATTCATAAACTTGAAGTAGAAAAGCGCAGATTGCCTTACAAGGACGCTTCTGACAAGAAAATTGCCTATGTACGCTATGCCGATGACTTTATTATCGGTGTCAGCGGAAGCCGTGAAGATGCGGAGCGTATAAAGCAGGCACTTACGCAATTTGTAGCAACAAAATTGAAACTGGAACTGTCTGATGAGAAAACAAAAATCACACACAGTTCCGAGAATGCTCATTTTCTGGGATATGACATCAATGTGCGCAGGTGTCAGGAATCCAAAAGAAAAGCCAATGGAGTTGTGCAGAGGACACTCAATAATTCAGTGGAATTGCTTATTCCTATGGAGAGGATTGAGAAGTTTATGTACGACCGTGAGATTGTAATTCAGAGCAAGGACAGCAGTCTCATTCCGTGGCAACGAAACTCGATGGCAGGTCTTACAGACCTTGAAATTGTAGATACCTATAACTCGCAGACCCGTGGAATCTGTAATTATTACAGTATTGCCAGCAATTTTTCAAAGCTGACGTATTTTGTCTATCTGATGGAATATAGTTGCCTGAAAACACTTGCCAAGAAACACAAAACCCGTATATCTGCTGTAAAGAAAATGTTCAAGTGCGGCAAATCATGGGGCATACCTTATGAAACGAAGAAAGAGAAAAAGCGCATGATGATTGTGAAATTCTCTGATTTCAAAAAGGGTGCTGTATATGACAAGCCCAGTGTTGATACTGTTAAAAACCATATACATTTCAACACGAGAAATTCTCTTGAAGCACGGTTGAAGGCTTGCAAATGTGAATTATGCGGTGCGGAAGGCGATGGAATTAACTTTGAGATTCATCATGTCAATAAGATGAAAAATCTCAAAGGAAAAGAGCAATGGGAAATGGCGATGATTGCAAGAAAGCGGAAAACATTGGTCGTATGTAAAGAATGCCATAAGAAAATCCATCATTCGTCATAGCATAAATGGAAAGCCGTGTACATCGAGAGGTGTAAGCACGGTTTGGAGAGAGGCTTGTGCAAACCTACACTGGAAACAGTGCAAGGCGGCACTTGCCTACTCTACATGAAGTACACACCCATCTCCATTTCACCGGAACAGGCGCAGTTTTTGGAGACCCGAAAATTTCAGATTGATGAAATTGCTCGAATCTTCCGAGTACCGCCCCACATGGTCGGCGACTTGGAGAAGTCGAGCTTTTCTAATATTGAGCAGCAATCGCTGGAATTCGTGAAGTACACGCTGGAACCGTGGATCGTCCGCTGGGAACAGTCCATCAACCGGGCATTGCTTTCGGATACAGAAAAGGCTGATTATTTTGTGAAATTTAACGTGGATGGACTGCTGCGCGGAGACTACCAGAGCCGGATGAACGGCTACGCCACCGCCAGGCAGAATGGCTGGATGTCCGCCAACGACATCCGGGAACTGGAAAACCTGGACCGCATTCCTGCCGAACTTGGTGGAGACCTATATCTCATCAACGGGAACATGACCAAGCTGCAGGATGCGGGAATCTTTGCGGGAAAGGAGGAAAACGTAAATGAAGAAGTTTTGGAAC
Source organism: Butyricicoccus porcorum (assembly GCF_051246315.1). NCBI lineage: Bacteria > Bacillati > Bacillota > Clostridia > Eubacteriales > Butyricicoccaceae > Butyricicoccus > Butyricicoccus porcorum. The sequence goes on along the minus strand of NZ_CP178353.1, from coordinate 2,422,998 downwards.
TGGATGAATCAGGCTCAGACGGAAACGGAACCGGAGCAGCGGGTTCTCACGCTGAACGGCACCATCGCCGAGGAAAGCTGGTTTGACGATGATATCACGCCCCAACTGTTCCGGGAGGAACTGAATGCCGGGAGCGGTGACATCACGGTCTGGATCAACAGCCCCGGCGGCGACTGTGTGGCTGCGGCCCAAATCTACAATATGCTCATGGATTACAGAGGCAGCGTGACCGTAAAGATTGACGGCATCGCAGCTTCAGCAGCTTCGGTTATCGCAATGGCAGGTAGCAAGGTTCTGGTATCTCCGGTCTCTATGATGATGGTTCATAATGTGCGTCCAGATAGGGCGTTTCTGATAGCAGGTTAATGGTACCTGTTCCCCACAGTTACGGGGAAGTCAACCCACCTAACCGAAAGGCGAAAGCTGACACGGGAACATAGCACGGTGGGAAAGCGGTAAGTTGCCAAAGATTCCAAGGCACTACTGAACTGCAATGACAAGAGGATATGAGGATGAACTTGTAATAGTGAATGCGAGATACAGTGTCCATTATCATTGGAACGGGAAACGGAATCTAATATCCCGTGGACAGCGCCAGCCGATAGGGTTGTGGTCGGCGTGGGTAACTGTAATGCTGTCCCACAAGCTGGAGAACCAGCCGAAAGGTCTAAAGCACATCCGACAATCCTTATACCAAGCAGAAACGTTAACTGGAGATTGCCTAAGTCAGAATGCTTATAAAGCTATGTACACAGGTACTGAATATCTGATATGGCAACGGAGTCCCCATAGTAGTCTGAGGTGGGAACACCCACTACACGGCGAAGGGGGACAGTTCTAACGATTCAAAATAAGAAGATGAAAGGGAGGAGAAGCCTCAATGAATCCAACATCGGATATTTTGGAACGAATAGCAGAAAGTTCTAAGTCGCATACTGACGGCGTGTTTACGAGGTTGTACAGATATCTTCTCAGAGAGGATATTTATTTCACTGCCTATAAAAACTTATACGCTAACGCAGGAGCGTCAACAAAAGGTACAGATGACGATACAGCGGACGGATTCGGTGCTAAATATGTTTCAGATATTATCGAGTCATTGAGAAATCTGGAATATAGCCCGAAACCAGTGCGGAGAATCTACATTCCGAAGCACAACGGAAAACTGCGTCCTCTGGGAATACCATCATTTCGAGACAAGCTTATACAGGATGCCATAAGGCAGATACTGGAAGCGATTTATGAGCCTATATTCAGTGACGATTCGCACGGATTCAGACCTGGCAGGAGCTGTCACACAGCATTTGACAGGATAAAGTACGGATTTAACGGAACAAAATGGTTCATAGAAGGCGATATCAAAGGGTGTTTTGACAATATCGACCATAAGGTGTTGCTGAATATTCTCTCGAAAAAAGTCAAGGACTCAAAGCTGATTAACCTGATAGGTGCTTTCCTGAAAGCTGGCTATATGGAGGAATGGAAGTATTTCCAGACCTACAGCGGCACGCCACAGGGCGGCATACTTTCCCCAATTCTTGCAAATATATACTTGCACGAATTGGATAAGAAAGTTGCGGAGATAAAGCAACGGTTCGACAGCAATGAACCCAAGAAATATACCGAGGAATACGGCGGAATATGCCACAGAATCAGCACGCTGCATAGGAAGAGTAAGAATAACCCTGATTCCCCAGACCGTGAAAAGTGGATAGCCGAAGAGGTGGAACTGAAACGTCAGCGCGTCAAGATACCAGTATATCAGGACAATAACAAGCGTATCTGCTACGTCAGGTATGCGGATGATTTTCTGATAGGGGTGGTAGGCTCAAAAGAGGATTGTGTGGAAATCAAGGCTGAACTGAAGGATTTTTTGGCAGCTGAACTGAAGCTGGAACTTTCGGATGAAAAAACCAAGATAACACACAGTTCAGAGTCAGCAAGATTTCTGGGATATGACGTAAGTGTCCGAAGGTCGCAGGAACTGAAGCGCAGGAGTGACGGGGTCAAGCAGAGGACGTTAAATGGGACGGTCATGCTGAATGCTCCGTTGAAGGATAAAATTGAAGAATTTCTGATTAGCAACGGGTACGGGGTCAGGACTGCCGATGGCAGGATTGTTCCGATAGCCACGAAAGGATTGCGAAACAGAAGCGACTTTGAAATTGTCTCAACCTACAATTCACAGATGCGGGGAATCTGCAACTACTATCGGATGGCAAGCAACTTCCCGAAGCTGGATTATTTCGTTTATATCATGGAATACAGTTGTCTGAAAACCTTGGCAAGCAAGCACCAAACAACTATGGCAAAAGCAAGAGGCGACAGGCGGACGGGCAAACGATGGGGTGTCCCGTATGAGACTAAGACAGGCACAAAAACGCTTATCTTTCTCAACATGACGGATATCCGAAAGAGCCGTAAAGCCAAGCTGGATAATGTCGATGCCGTTCCTAAGAGTGTATCGAAGCAAAACGAGATAAAGAACAGGCTGAATGCTGGAATTTGCGAGTTATGCGGATGCGACAGCGAACCAGTTGTAGTGCATCACGTTCAAAGCCTTAAGGCACTCAAGGGGAAATCTGCGTGGGAGCGGAAAATGCGTTCTATCCGCAGGAAAACTTTAATCGTGTGCGAAACTTGCCATAACAAGATACACAATAAGACTTTTTGTTAATCGTCAGTAATTAGAATGGAAAGCCGGATACTCGGAGACGGGTACGTCCGGTTTGGAAGGGGGACTGTGCAAACCTACTACAGAAATGTAGCAAGGCGGCACTTTCCTACCTTACCCTTCCACGGCAGCGTTTGGTGATTCGACAGAAATGCAGAAAGCCATCGCCATGCTGGACGAGGTCAAGGAATCCATCATCAATGCCTATGAAATCAAGACAGGGATGAGCCGCACCAAGCTGTCGCACCTCATGGATTCGGAAACCTGGATGGATGCCCACACCGCTGTGGATCTTGGTTTTGCCGATGAGATTATGACCCGTCCGGCAGACACTGGCACAGAGAATTACGCTACCGGACCGATGCTGTTCTCACGGGCGGCGGTTACCAATCACCTGATGGACAAGCTGGCGGCAAAGTGCCGCATCGAAAAGAAACTCATCAAACCGGAACGCTTCGTGGATGACCTCATGGAGCGGCTCAACCTAATGAAACCTTAAGGAGGATTTTACTATGACGATTCAGGAACTGCGCGAGAAGCGCAACACCACATGGAATGCCGCCAAGGCGTTTCTGGAATCCCACCGCACTGAAAAGGGTACCCTGACCGCCGAGGATGATGCGACCTACACACGCATGGAGCAGGACATCGTTGACCTAGGCAAGGAGATCGCACGATTGGAACGTCAGGAGGCGATGGAGGCTGAGCTCAACAAGCCCGTAAACACACCGCTTATTTCCAAGCCTGCATGCAGCAAGCAACCGGAAGCAAAGACTGGGCGTGCATCCGATGAATACCGCAAGGGAATGCTGACTGCCCTGCGCACCAACTTTCGTCAGGTCAGCAATGTCCTGCAGGAAGGTGTGGACGCGGACGGCGGCTACCTCGTTCCCGAAGAGTATGACCGCAGACTGATTCAGACCCTGTCCGAGGAGAACATCATGCGCCGCCTTGGCCATGTGATCACCACTTCCGGTGAGCACAAGATCAACATCGCAGCAACCAAGCCCGCCGCCGCGTGGATCGAGGAAGGCGGTGCGCTCCAGTTCACTGATGCTACTTTCGCTCAGATTCTGCTGGATGCCCACAAACTGCACGTTGCCATTAAGGTGACCGAGGAACTTCTCTATGACAATGCCTTCAATCTGGAAAGCTACATCATCGAGCAGTTCGGCAAGGCGCTGGCCAATGCCGAGGAGGATGCCTTCCTCAACGGAAGCGGTGTTGGCCAGCCCTTGGGCCTGTTTGCGGAGGTCGGCGGCGGTCAGGTGGCCGGTACACTTTCTGCCGCGCTCAAGTGCGACGATGTGCTGTCACTGGTCTACGCTCTGAAGCGCCCCTACCGCAAGAACGCTTCTTTCATCATGAACGACAAGACCGTGTCTCAGATCCGCAAGTTCAAGGACAACAACGGAGCCTACCTCTGGCAGCCTTCCTACCAGGCGGGTGAACCTGACCGCATTCTGGGCTACAGCGTCCATACCTCCGAATATGTGCCGGAAAATGCCATTGCTTTCGGCGACTACAGTTATTACAACATTGGTGACCGTGGCACCCGCTCCTTCAAGCAGCTGACCGAACTCTTTGCCGGTAACGGCATGATTGGCTATGTTGCCAAGGAACGTGTGGATGGAAAGCTGATCCTGCCGGAAGCTGTTCAGATTCTCAAACTGAAATCTGAATAATCCAGAACAGCTCTGGTGTTACTCTGTAATTATGAGTAGCAATGTCTGCTTTGTAGAATTGAGGTGATAAGCAATGCTTGTAACGCTGGATGAAATAAAAAGCTATCTGCGTGTTGATTTTCCTGATGATGATATACTTCTGGAACATCTGATTTCCTCGTGTGAAAAGCTTTGCATGGATGTGGCCCGGATAACAGATATCGATGCCTTTGAAGCGGAACCGGATGCTCGGATTGCAGTCATGTATGCTGTGGCATATCTGTACGAACACCGGGAAGAGGCCGACCATCATCAGTTAACTCTTACACTTCGGGCATTGCTGTTTGGAATCCGACGGGAGGGATTCTGATGAAGATTGAATTGATGAATGTACGCATTCACATCAGCAAAAACACGGTGACAGTAGATGCTATCGGCAACCATAGAAGTGAATGGCAACCCTACTACACATGTTATGCCACAGTTAGTGCCGAGGGCGGCAAGGAAATGACCGATGCCGGGATGGTGGTGGACGATTCCACCATTGATTTCACTATCCGATGGTGCAGGCAGTCCGCTGTGATTACTTCCACGGGCTACCGGGTCCAGTTTCAGGACGAGCTGTACGATATTCTTTCAGTAGATCACATGAATTTCAAGCGCAAAAGCATCAAACTGCACTGCCGGAAAGTGAGACGGTAAGATGGCAAACGCGAGGATTTCCATTGACGCACTCTCCGAAACCGTTATGAAAGAGCTGAACCAGTATGCCGATGTGGTCTGTGACGATATGAAGGAAGCAGTGAACAGCGCCAGCACAATGGTCAGGGATCAGATCAAGGCAACCGCGCCAAAAGATACAGGGGCTTATGCCAAAAGCTGGTCTGTGAAAAAGACCAAAGAGACCGCCAATGCTTTGGAGGTTACAGTGTATTCCCGCAATCGCTATCAATTGGCGCATCTTTTGGAATTTGGTCATGCAAAGCGTGGAGGTGGGCGTGTTGCTGCTCAGCCACATCTTGCAAATGCAGAAGCTCATGGAATTGAAATACTGGAACACAAGATTATGAGGTGCATGACAGATGGATAAATTACTGACCGTCCTGCAAGAGACTGGCATTCCGTATGCTTATGACCACTTTAGCGAGGGCGAAGCTCCCGAACCTCCATTCGTATGCTACTTGTTTTTCGGAAGCAATAACTTTGCTGCTGACGGACATGTATATTATAAAATCAACGAGGTTCATGTGGAATTATACACTGATTGCAAAGACTTGTCAGTGGAACGGACATTAGAGGATGCGCTGGATCAGCACGGTATTTTTTATGAAAAGTCTGAAGTTTGGATTGAGAGCGAAAAGCTCTATGAAGTTCTGTATGTTTTTGATGAGGAGGCTGATTGAGTATGGGAAACAAAGTAAAATATAACCTGAAAAACGTCCATGCCGCCAAGCTGACGGAAACCGTCACGGAAGGTGTGCCATCGTTTGCGTATGCAAAACCGCAGGCCATCCCCGGCGCGGTCAGCATCAGTCTGGACGCAGAGGGCGAATCCAGCCCGTTTTACGCGGATGGCATTGTGTATTTCCGTTCGGCAACCAACAACGGATATTCCGGCGATCTGGAAATCGCCTTGATTCCGGAGTGGTTCCGCACGGACATTTTACAGGAAAAACTGGACAAAAATGGCGTGCTGGTGGAAAACAGTACAGTCGCGGAGAGCGTGAAATTTGCCCTGCTGTTCGAGTTCGACGGCGACATCAACGCTATCCGGCATGTGCTGTACAATTGCAGTGCATCGCGCCCGTCGATTGAATCGGAAACGAAGGAGGATACCATTGAACCGGGTACAGAAAAGCTGTCCATTACGGCAGACCCGCGCTCGGATGGCCTGGTCAAAGCCCGCACAGGAGACACAACCGACCAGACGGTGTATGACGGCTGGTACCAGTCGGTCTATCTGCCGACAGAGGAGGAAGATGGATGATCAAGAGAGAAATCGAAATCTGCGGCAAGCTGGTGCCGTTTCGTTCGTCTGCTACGGTGCCGCGCCTGTATCGCGCCAAATTCAAGCGCGATATTTTTAAGGACCTCAGCAAGCTGGAAAGCTCGTATAAAGGGAATACCGAAAACGGAGATGTATTTCAGATTGAAGATTTGGAAATCTTCGAGAACGTCGCGTATATCATGGCATATCACGCGGACAATTCGATTCCGCAGGACATCAACGACTGGCTTGACCAGTTCGACATGTTTTCGATTTACGAGGTATTACCGCAGATTCTGGAACTCTGGGGCGATAACATGCTGACAGATGTGACGGCAAAAAAAGAATTGGCAGAAGTGAACGGGAAATGACCACGCCGCTGTTCCTTCTGCGCTGTGTGGAGCTCGGTATTTCCGTCCGCGATCTGGATTTGTTGACCATCGGGTTGGTGCTGGATATGTGGACGGAAAAAACCAATGACGGCGTGAAATATAATCGCATTGCGACGCAGGAAGATTTTGATAAGTTCTGATGTTCTATCTTTGGCATCGACCAGCAATGGTTGGTGCTTTCTCTATGCCCGGAGCAATCCGGGCTATTCTTTTGCCCATTTGGGGAGGTGATTGACACATGGCGAGCAGAATCAAGGGTATCACAATCGAAATCGGCGGCGACACCACCGGGCTGGACAAGGCACTGCGGTCAGTCAACTCCTCGATTCGCACAACACAGTCAGCCTTAAAGGATGTCAATCGCCTCCTGAAGCTCGACCCATCCAACACACAGCTGCTCACGCAGAAGCAGAAGCTGTTGAAGGATGCCATCAGCGCCACGAAAGAGAAGCTGGATTCTCTGAAGGAAGCACAGATTCAGGCGAAGCAGCAGCTGGAAAACGGCACGCTCGGTCAGGACAAGTATGACGCGCTGGAACGTGAAATCATCGAGACCGAGCAGGAGCTGCAGCGATTGCAGCAGCAGGCAGTTACGACCAATGCGACGCTGGAAAAGATCGATGTGGTGGGCGGAAAAATGGAAAGCGCCGGCAATGCCATTGCGGGTGTCGGAAAGAAGCTGTCAGTTGCATCGACTGCGGTTGCCGGTCTGGGCGTGGCGGCAGTTAAGACAACAGCGGACTTTGATTCTGCTATGAGTCAGGTTGCCGCTGTGTCCGGCGCAACTGGGGATGACCTGCAGGCGCTTCGGGACAAAGCACGCGAAATGGGAGAAAAAACGAAGTTCTCCGCATCCGAAGCCGCAGAAGCTATGAATTACATGGCAATGGCAGGCTGGAAAACCAGGGATATGCTGAACGGCATTGACGGCATTATGAATCTGGCGGCGGCTTCCGGCGAGGATTTGGCGACAACCTCGGATATCGTCACAGATGCGCTGACTGCGTTTGGATTGTCCGCCAAAGATTCCGGCCATTTTGCGGATATTCTCGCCGCGGCGTCATCCAATGCGAATACGAATGTCAGCATGATGGGCGAGACCTTTAAATACTGTGCTCCGGTTGCCGGTGCGCTGGGCTACAGCGCAGAGGATACGGCGGAAGCAATCGGCCTGATGGCGAATGCAGGCATCAAATCTACGCAGGCAGGTACGGCACTGCGCTCCATTCTGACCAAGCTGCAGGGCGATATCAAACTGACGGGAGCAAATTTCGGAGAGGTCACCGTGGCGACCACCAACGCAGACGGCAGCATGCGCTCGCTGGGCGATATCCTCGGAGATTTGCGCGGTTATTTCGCTCAAATGACGGAATCCGAAGCGGCAGCGACCGCGGAAACGCTTGTTGGACGGGAAGCCATGTCTGGTTTTCTCGCCATCATGCAGGCAGCCCCGGCTGATATCAAGAAGCTGAACTCTGCCATTTCAAACTGTGACGGTGTCGCGGAGAAAATGGCAAATACCATGCAGGACAATCTGTCCGGGCAGATCACAATCCTGAAAAGCCAGCTGCAGGAGCTGGCAATTTCTTTTGGCGAAATGCTGATGCCTGCAATTCGCGCCGCTGTCACAGCGGTTCAGGGCTTTGTGGACAGGCTGAATAATATGGATGAAGGCACGCGAAAGGCTGTGCTCGCTGTCCTGATGATTGTCGCCGCCATTGGGCCGTTTCTGGTGATTCTGGGAACGGCGATATCCAAAATCGGCGTGGCAATGCAGGGCTTTGTCAAACTGGAAAAGGGCTTTAGCAAGCTCCAGCTTGCGATTCAAAACGGGACAGGCCTGATTGGAAAACTGGCATCTGCACTCGGCGGTATCACAGCTCCGATTGCTGCAATTATCGCGGTGATTGGGGTGTTGGTTGCCGCTTTCGTGCATCTGTGGAACACAAATGAAGGCTTTCGCAGTTCGATCATCAACACATGGAATCAGATAAAGTCGGCGTTTCAGACCTGCTGCACGGCAATTGTCGGGATGCTGAACAGCCTGGGTTTCAACTTCACCGACATTACGGACATGCTGCGTTCCGTCTGGAACGGATTCTGCTCGCTATTGGCTCCCGTGTTTGAAGGTGCATTTCAAGCAATTGCGGCGGTTCTCACAACCGTACTCGGCGTGATTACCGGTATTGTCCAGACATTTACCGCAGTCTTTCAGGGCAACTGGAGCGGCGCATGGCAGGGTGTCAAAACCATATTTTCGTCCATCTGGAATGGCATGTCATCCATTGTCAGCACGGTACTGCAAACCATTCAGGGCATTGCGGATGCCATGCTCGGCTGGTTCGGTACGAACTGGCAGGCCGTGTGGACGGGGATCAAGACCTTTTTTGAAGGTATCTGGAACGGCATGGCCACATTTCTATCCACGGTCTGGACAACCATCTGCAATGTCGTGCAGACGGCGGTCATGCTGTTGGGCTCGATCCTGCAAGCGGCATTTGATGTCATCACGCTCCCATTTCAGCTCATCTGGCAGAACTGCCAGGATACGATTGTTTCCGTATGGGATGCCATCAAAAGCAGGGTTTCCTCGGCTCTTAACGCGGTAGCAGGTGTCATTTCCTCCGTTATGTCCGCGATTCTGGCTGTCATCAGCAGTATCTGGTCCGCAATTCTGGCGAAGATCAGCACGGTTTTGAATGCGGTCAAAGGCGTGGTCACTACAGTGTTCAACGCGATCAAAAGTGTTGCGTCTACCGTCTGGAATGGGATTAAATCCGTGATTGCTTCTGTCGTGGACGCCATTCGGGGTAAGGTTTCCGTCGTATTTGATGGGATGAAATCCTCGGTATCAGCGGTGTTCAACTCCATCAAATCCACGGCAACGTCGGTCTGGAACAGCATCAAAACAGCGATCACCAAGCCGGTGGAGGAAGCAAAGTCCAAGGTAAAGGCCTGCGTTGACGCGATCAAGGGCTTTTTCTCCGGCATGAAGCTGTCCCTGCCGCATATCAAACTGCCGCATTTCCATGTTTCCGGCAAGCTGTCCATCGATCCGCCGAGTGTCCCGCACCTGTCCATCGACTGGTACAAAGAAGGCGGCATTCTGGCAAAGCCTACCATATTCGGCATGAACGGCAGTTCCCTGATGGCAGGCGGGGAAGCCGGAGCGGAGGCGATTCTGCCGCTGTCGGCATTCTATAAGCATCTGGAATCCATCCTCGCATCCAAGCTGGACATGACGCGCATGGAACAGTATCTTGCTATTATCGCAGACAACAGCGGAAAGGGGATTTATCTGGATGACGGCACACTCATCGGCAGGCTGTTGCCCGGCATTGATGCCGGACTGGGCAAACTGCAAAAGCAGAAAAGGAGGGCAACGATATGATTCCTGACATTTATCTCAATGACAGTTCCATGCTGTTGTGCGGCTGGCTGCGGGAATCGGTCGACTTTCCTGCGCCGCAGCCACAAAACGACATTCTCACAGTGCCGGGACGGAATTCCCCTATCCGCTATGCCGAAGCACTTGGCAGAATTTCATACCAGCCGCGGGAATTTACCGTGGTTCTGTCGATGCTCGGAACACACGCTGGTTTTATCGAACGAAGTTCTGACATGATAAACCGGTTCAATGGGCGGCTGGTGAACGTGACGAAAAGTGAAGCCCCGGAGGTCTATGCGGTTGGCACGCTCCTGATACAGCCGTCCTATGACGCACTCACCGGAAAAGGGATTGTGACCATCTCCTGTACGGATGCGGACGCCTATCTGTATCATGTTAATGAGACCGTGCAGTCCGTGACCGGAAGCGCCGCAATTGTCCTGGACAATGATTTCATGCCGGTTGTTCCGACAGTCACGACCACAGCCCAGACAACGCTGTCGTGGTCGGTTTCAGGGGATTCATTCACAAAGACACTGAGTGCGGGCACATGGACGATTCCGGAACTGGAGCTTCAGGCCGGAAGCAACACGATTACTGTTTCCGGCGCAGGCACGACCACCTTCCGCTATCGGGAGGGACGGTTATGAAGCTGTTCCGTGTCTATGTGGACGGCGCGTTGTTTTATCATCCGCACCTGTCGAAACTGTCAATCACAGAAGCAAAGCTGACAGAGGACGCGGAGGGCGTGGACAGCTTCACACTTTCTGCGCCGCACGACCATCCCTATTTGTCGCGGATTCAGCCGATGGCGTCCGAAATTATGTGCAAATATGGCGATGCCATTGTATTTAAGGGCAGGGCGTTGGACATCGGCACGGACTTTTACAACACGCATTCATGGCAGTGTGAAGCGGCGCTGGCGTATCTGCGCGACAGTCAACAGCCGCCGTTTTCATATACCGGAAGCCTGCGCGGACTGCTGGAGCTGTTCCTCAACAACCACAATTCCTCAGTCGAAAGCCGGAAACAATTTATTCTGGGTGATGTCACCGTCACGGATTCCAATGATTATATCAACCGCAGTTCGTCGGAGTATCTGGACACCATGAGCGCGGTCAAGTCCAAACTGCTGGATACGCATGGCGGCTATCTGCGGGTACGGTATGAAAACGACGGGAATTATCTCGACTGGCTGGCGGATTTTGATGTGCGTTCCGCGCAGACAGTGGAGTTCGGAAAGAACCTGCTGGATGTGAAAATAGAAGAATCCCACGAAGACCGTGTGACGGCGCTCATCCCGTTCGGCGCAAAGATCACGGAAACCGACGAAGACGGCAACAAAACCGAAACGGATCAGCGTGTGACCATAGACTCTGTCAACGATGGCAAACATTACGTCTGTGATGAAGCGGCAGTGGAGAAGATCGGCTGGATCTGGACAACGGAAATCTGGGAGGATGTCACACTTCCGCAGAATCTGCTGGCCAAGGCGAAGGCGAGGGTGAAAATCCTGTCAAAAGGTATCAGCAGTATTGAGCTGTCCATTGTGGACGAGTCGCTCACGGGCGCGGATATCGACGACATTCACGCCAGACAGTACGTGGTCTGCAAGTCCCCGCCCCATGGGCTGGATGATACTTTCTTGTGCACCGGAAGGACACGGGATTACCTGAACGCTTCGGGAAACACCATCACCATTGGCGCGGAGCGCGCCGGAATTGCGTCCGTTACAGCGAAGCAGAATCCGGAAAAGCTCGTGCAAAACGTAAAAATCGAGCTGGAAGAACAGATTTCCTCGATAGAGCGCAAACATCTGTACCGGGTCGAAATCACCACCAAAGGCTCGTATATCTTCACGGATAAAGGCATGGCAGCGGTACTGTCTGCCCATGTGTATGCGTGGAATACAGATGTCACTGCAAAGCTGGATGCGTCCTGTTTTGCCTGGCATCGCAGTTCTTCGGATGAAGCCGCCGACGCGGAATGGGACAGCTATCATGTCGGCATGAAATCCATCACAGTCACAACGGAGGATGTACAGGACAATGCGTCTTTCCGGTGTGAAGTCAATATTCAGGAGTGAAAATATGGCAGTTTTAACCTCATCTCAGCAGACATTCGTGGACATCACCGATCAGCGGAAGCTGTCCGCGTATATCACGTCCAACCTTCCGAAAACACAGGTGGAAGACCCGAATGTTTTGCCGCACACCTATGCGCCGAGCTGGGACTCCGGCAATCTCAAGCTGACACCGGTTATATTTCTCGATCAGACCAGCGTTGCGCTCGGATCGACCGGATTGACCATCACATGGAAGCGCAAAGACGGTGCGGGCGCGGAATCGGCGCTTGCGTCCGGGGAATCGGCATCCGGCGGTATTTTAACCGTCAGTGAAAACAAGCTGTCTGCGGCGGCTTCCGGCATGCTGACCTATCTCTGTTACATCAGCTATTACGATGCAGAGACGAAAAATACCGTCAATATTACCTCGGATATCACGTTTACGCTGGTTAAAAATGCGGAAAATGCACGGCTTGCCTATGTTACAGCGGACACTTATGTATTCAAATACAACACCAGCTCCACCCTCGTCGGCGCAACGCAGGCAACTCTGACCGCACAGGTGCAGGGCGTTTCCATCAGCAAGTGGCAGTACAAAAACAGCGCGGATGCTTGGGCGGATTATCCGACTACCACGGATAACACCAGCATTACCGGCGGCACGCTGGTAGTCAAGCCGTCCCACGCGGTATTTGTGGATAATGTCGCACAGATCCGATTAGTAACTGATGATGCGGATGTGTATGATACCGTCACGATCACGAAAATTTATGACGGCGCGAAGGGAGATACCGGTGCGACAGGGGACAAGGGAGATACCGGAACAGGCGGCCTTTCCGTCATCCTCGGCAACGAATCACAGACCATTGCCTGCACGAATGGAGGTCTGGTGCAGTCAGCTGTTGATGTGACCATCCCGTTTGTCGGGTATATCGGCATCACGCAGACCGCGTGCACCTGTGCCGTGGGCACCCTGCCGTCCGGCGTAACCACCAAATCCAACACAGCGGCAACGGCGAGTGCCGCAGGCTCTGTTGTGCTGACCTTTGCCGCAAATGGTACGCTGGGCGGCGCGAGCGTGATGAACGGCACGATTGACCTGACCTTTACTATCTCCGGCAAATCGGTAGTGAAGAAATTCGGCTGGTCAAAGTCCGTCAAGGGCAACACCGGTGCGAATGCCATTGTGTTTTCCGTCTATGCGCCGAACGGCACAGTCGTACAGAACCAGTCCGGCACGCTGACGCTGGCAACTGCGGCATACAACGGCAGTACGGAAATCACCAGCGGTGCGGCTTATCAATGGGCGAAATATGTATCCGGCAATTGGCAGGATATCTCCGGCGCTACCTCTTCCACATACACGGTCAGCGGCGCGGATATTGTGAATATCCAGTCATACCGCTGTACGATGACATACAACAGCAAGGCCTATGTCGATGTCATTACCGTGGAGGACAAATCCGACCCGTATGTGTCCGAAATGCTCTCCATTGGCGGCTTTACGGTCAAAAATAATCTCGGTGGTGTCGTGCCATACGTGATTGTGCGCACTAACCAGCAGGAGGTTGATGCTTTGAAGGGTGCGATTTCAGAAACTGCCCCGTCCAGCCCGGCATCTGGCGCGTTCTGGTACAAAATTGACCATACAGCAAAGACCGTCACCCTGATGAAATACAACGGCTCCGCGTGGGCGGCGGCAACCGAAACACAGGAGCTGACCTACACCTGGTACAAGCAGGACAAGGACGGCAATGCCGCCGCTTTCGATAAAACCGGGAAGGTCATCTATCTGTCCGCGGATGAGATCGACAGCCTTGCGACGCTGCAATGCGATGTGTCGAAGTAGGTGATTGGCGTGGCAATTTTAACCTCCTGCCAGTCGACCTTTACAGACATGACAGATATTGAAATCGGTGGCAGAAATTTGGTTCTGAACTCTGACACTGAGCTTTCAGTGAAAAATATGTACCGAACCTATGCACTTTCAGAGTATGGCAAAAAAGCTGTTTCCGGCAGGACAGTGACTGTTTCACTGGATACCTGCTCTGATATCGATGGAGTGACGATTGACGTATATATTCGGAAGGTCATAGACGGCACCGGAAGCAGCTGTAACAAAAAAGCAAGCATTCGGAATGTCGGGATGGAATATCAGCGTTTTTCCGTCGTGATTGATGTACAAACGAGTGATTTTATTGAACAGGTTGCTGTCCGCAGTAATTCCGCCAGCGGAACAGGATACAGCACCACTGCGACGGTATACGCTAAGAATATTAAAGTGGAAATCGGCAATGTACCGTCTGACTGGACGCCCGCTCCGGAGGATACCAGGCAGGTCATTGATACAACCGCAGAAGAACTCCGCGAAAGTATTGTGGAACAGAGCACCTCTCTGGTTAACACCTGTCAGGAAATACTTTTTTCTGCTCTGACGGATTACACCGAAACAGGTGATTTTACACAGTTCCGGGAATCCACCGAAGCACAGCTGAAGATTCTGTCAGATCAGATTTCATTGAATTTCTCTGATGTCACTTCGGAGCTGACCAGAATCAACGGTGATTTACAGGAGAAGTTCAATACAATCACGAAATATTTCACATTCAGCGTCAATGGTCTGACGATAGGACAGGTAGATAACCCATATAAGGTCATTATCGACAATGACCGCTACAGCATGACAGTCAATGATATGGAAGTGCTATGGATTGCAGGCGGCGAAGTGCATACGCCGGAGCTGACGGTCACAGACCGGCTCAAGCTGTTCGGCTATCAGCTTATGCTGGACAGCTCCGGCAATCTGAACTGCGAATATGTAGGAGTGTGATTGATATGGCAGCATCAGGAAGTTTTTCTAAGGTGTTCAGCACAGGCTATACGCTGCTTGTGGAGTGGACGGAAAGTAATGTGGACGCACCGAACAATCAGAGTGATATCACGGTTACGGCAAAGCTGAAAGCCACAGGATCATATCATATTTCTTCCTCTGCATCCAAAAGCATCAGCCTGACAATTAACGGAACAAAATATTCAGGCACCTGCACAGTGGGCATCAGTGGCGGCGAAACAAAGACGCTGATGACCAGGACAGTAGCAGATATCACACACGGCACAGATGGCAGCAAAACAATTTCCATCTCATGTTCTCTTGATATTCAGGTAACGCTGTCCGGCAGCTATGTATCGAATGTGTCAACCTCCGGCTCGGCAACTCTGACAAAAATTGCACGATCCAACACGTTATCTGCCAGCAACGGCACATTGGGAACAGCGCAGACATTGACTGTGACCAAGGCGGATTCCAGCTTTACACACACGATCACATATACGTGTGGTTCCGCATCCGGTACCGTCTGTACACAATCCGGCAGTACGAGTATCTCATGGACACCTCCGCTCACACTGGCTTCTCAGGCACCGTCCGGTACATCAGTGTCTGTGACGTTTACCATCCAGACCTATTCCGGCAGCACAGCACTGGGAAGCTCATCGAAAACAATTACCTGTGCTATTCCGGCGAGTGTGAAGCCGTCGATTTCCATCGCAGTTTCAGACAATAACGGCTATGCATCGACATATGGCGCCTATATTCAGGGATTGTCCTGTGTGAAGGTCACAGCAACGGTTACGATGCAGTACAGCGCGACAGCATCCGGCTATGACGTGACAATTGACGGGAAGAAGTATACAGCAGGAACGTCTGCGTCAGTGGTTTCTGATGCACTGACGAGTACGGGCAGTCTGACGATTACAGCCTCTGTCACGGATTCCCGTGGGCGCACGGCGAATACAACACAATCAATTACGGTTCTTGCATATTCGCCGCCGTCTATTACGGCATTTACCGCAAAGCGGTGTGATTCGTCTGGAAATTTGTCTGCTACAGGCACATATCTTAAGGTCACATTTTCGGCATCCATCACAGACTTTGGTGCTGCTGCAGGCAAGGCAAATACAGCCTCTTATGTGCTGAAATATAAAAAGACCTCCGCGTCCGCTTTCACATCCACCACTCTGTCGAGCTATTCCGGTAAATTCGCTGTCACGAGCGGCTCGTACCGGTTCTCTGCCGATAAAGCATCTGCATATGACATTGTGCTGACTGCAACCGATGCGTTTCGGTCTTTCACCTATGCTGGCAAAGGCCCGGCGGCGATGACGTTGTTTTCCTTCCTGAAGGGCGGCATGGGAATTGCATTCGGCAAGGTTGCGGATACAGAGGGCTTTGACGTCAATCTGCCTGCCATCTTTCGCGGAAAACTGGCGTTTGATTCCGATGCGGCAACCTCCATGCTGGATTACTGCCATCCGGTCGGCACGATCTATGAAACGGTGGATGAAAATTTCGATCCGGCAGACACTTGGGGCGGTAAATGGGAGCGCATCAAGGATAAATTTCTGCTTTCTGCCGGTGACACGTACACAGCCGGAAGCACAGGCGGCGAAGCGACACACAAGCTGACCACCTCTGAAATGCCGTCACATTCCCATCGGTCTTACGTGTACAACAGCTCCGGCACAACGAGCTGGACACCGACCTATGGAAGCTATGCGCTCACGGTAGGTTCTGTCAATAATTCGTCTCCGGTCAAAACATGGGGTGCGACGGTTGCGCTGGACAAAACCGGAGGGTCTTCTGCGCACAACAACATGCCACCGTATCTCGCGGTCTACGTCTGGAAGCGCACGGCATAACAACACAGGCGGCTGTCTTCGGATAGCCGCTTTTCAGATAGAAGAAATCAAATAATGAAGGAATTTTGGAATGGAATCCAGCTGGTATTCGCCGTCATTGGCGGCTGGCTGGGCTGGTTTCTGGGCGAATGCGATGGGCTGATGTATGCGCTGATTGCATTTGTCATTGCGGACCACGTCACCGGCGTGATGTGCGCCGTTTCAGACAAACGGCTGTCCAGCGAGGTCGGATTCAAAGGAATCTGCCGGAAGGTACTGATTTTTGTTCTGGTGGGCATGGCAAATATTCTGGATATGCATGTGATTGGCACCGGCTGCGTTCTTCGCACGGCGGTGCTGTTTTTCTATATCTCGAATGAAGGCGTGTCTGTGCTCGAGAACGCCGGTCACTTAGGCCTGCCGGTTCCGGCAAGGCTGCTGAATGTACTGGAACAGCTGCATGAGGACGCGGAACAGGAGGATATTGACAATGAGTAAAACAATTACAACTGGATGGATTTCGGATAAAATCAATGGAATCGCGGTGACACAGTCTGCCTGCTCGTCTCAGAATTATGCGGCTTGCGCGAGCCGCGTGGTTTCCTATATCGTGATTCATTACACGGGAAATTCCAGTGATACCGCAGCCGCGAACTGTAATTATTTCAAAACAGGCAGACGCGGCGCATCAGCACATTTCTTTGCGGATGATACGCATATTATGCAGTCCGTCAAGCTGAAGGATCGTGCATGGCATGTCGGCGCAAATTCTTATAAGCACAAGACCTGCCGCAACACGAATTCCATTGGTATTGAGATGTGCACCAGCGGCAGTTATAAAGTGAGCGCGAAAACAAAACAGAACGCGGCATATCTCTGTGCTTATCTTTGCAAGCTGCTGAGCATTACGGCAGGGCAGGTAGATACCTATGTGCTCCGCCACTGGGATGTCACCGGCAAAAACTGCCCGGCACAGATGGCAGGAAACGGCAATATGGAGTGGACGGCATTCAAGGCGGAAGTGAAATCGATTCTGAACGGTAAGCCGAATGCATCCAACAGCGCTCCCGTCTCAGCGTCGTCGTTCAAGGTTCAGGTCTCTATTTCGAATTTGAACATCCGCAAGGGACCGGGCACGAACTATGCCAGGACCGGAAAAAAGACGGGCAAGGGCGTGTTCACGATCACCGAAACAAAGTCCGGCACAGGATCAAAAGCCGGATGGGGCAAGCTGAAATCCGGCGCAGGCTGGATCTCGCTGGACTATTGCACCAGAGTATAGCCATAAACAAAACTTTACAAAAATAACCAGAAGAATATGATTGTTCTTCTGATTATAGGATTGATGGCCTGTGAGGGGATTTTTTTCCTTGCAGGCCCTTTTCCTTGCTCTTTTTCGTCCATAGACACTTCTAATGTCCAGAATGTAGTGAGGAAAGACCTTAGAACGGAGGAAATCATGAATACTACGGAAACAAAATCCATATTACACGAAGCTAATATTACAGATCATTTAAACCTCGCTTCAAGATCTATCACGCAGGAGGAATTGCAGCGAGACTATAACTACTACAGAGCCCAGAAGACGGCAGAAACCATGCTGGAGCGTGGACTTATTTCCTTGTCGGAATTCAACAAATTAACTCAGATAAATCGGGATACTTTCTCACCATTTTTGGCCGAAATCATGCCGGAAATTCGTTGATAATACACGATTTTAGAGCTAAAATGTGACACTGATCAAGGAGGTGAACGACCATGAAAAGGATTAGTAAAATCGAAGGTGTGCAGGGAACGCGGATCAAAAAGCGTAAGCTCCGTGTGGCCGCTTACTGCCGCGTTTCCACCGACAGCGACGCACAGCTGGAAAGTCTGGAAGCACAGAAAAAACACTATGAAAATTATATCACTGTTCGTGATGACTGGGAATTTGCTGGGCTTTATTACGACGAGGGCATCACCGGAACCAAGAAGGAGAAGCGTCCTGAGCTGATGCGTCTGATTGCGGACTGTGAGGCGAAGAAAATAGATTTCGTTATCACCAAGTCCATCAGCCGATTTTCCCGAAACACAACGGACTGCTTGGAACTGGTGCGAAAGCTGCAAACTCTGAACATCTCCATCTTTTTCGAGAAGGAAAACCTTAACACCGGATCGATGGAAAGCGAGCTGTTTCTTGCTATCCTCAGCAGTATGGCGGAATGTGAATCGGTATCCATTTCCGAGAACAGCAAATGGTCTGTGGAGCGCCGTTTCCAGAATGGCACATTTAAGCTCAGCTACCCGCCCTATGGCTATGATTGGGACGGAACAAATCTGGTTATCAATGCGGAACAGGCTGAGATTGTAAAGCGTATCTTTGCGGAAGCACTCTCCGGAAAGGGCGCTGATGCGATTGCTGCCGGATTGAACGCGGAAGGTATTCTGGCAAAGAAGGGGAGCCACTGGACGTCAACTACCATTCTGGGAATGCTGGCCAATGAGAAATATACCGGTGATGCGATCTTCCAGAAAACCTACACGGATTCCGGATTTAATCGCCATCGGAACATGGGGCAAAAGGATCAGTATATGGTAGCAAATCATCATGAAGCCATCATCAGCAAAGAGGACTTTGAAGCGACTGCTGCCATTATAGCCCAGCGCAGAGCAGAAAAGGGTGTAGTCAAAGGTTCCCGAAAATACCAGAATCGATACGCTTTTTCCGGCAAAATCTTCTGCGGCGAATGCGGTGGCAGTTTTAAGCGCAGAGTTCACAGCAGTATCGGTGGAAAATATGTAGCATGGTGCTGCGCAACCCACATCCAAGACAAGGATAAATGCTCCATGCTTTTCATCCGGGATGATGACCTGAAGCTGGCCTTTGTTACCATGCTCAACAAACTTATCTACAGCCACAAGCTGGTCTTGAGACCGTACCTGAAGGCCATTCAGGAGAATTCCAGTGACGAAAACCTGCACCGTATTCAGCATCTGGAGCACCTGTTGGAGCAGAACACCGAGCAGCGTGAAACGTTGACAAAGCTCATAGCGCAAGACTATATTGACCAGATTCTCTACAACAGAGAAAACAATGCACTGCTGTCACAAGCTGACGGTTTCCGGGCAGATATCGAAGCATTGAGAACGAACATGACCGGAGACATGTCACGGGTTAGGGAAGCAGAGCGCCTGCTGCACTTTACAGAAAAGGAACATATGCTGACAGCCTTTGACGATATTTTGTTTGCAAGATTTGTTGACCACATTGATGTGTACTCCCGACAGAAAATCGGTTTTGTCATGAAATGCGGTCTTACTTTTCAAGAAAGGCTTGGTGATTAAATAGCACATACACCGTTTGGCTACCGGATTCGGAAGGGAAAAGCGATAATTGACGAGCCTGCCGCAGAAAAAATCCGACAGCTCTATAAGAACTACCTGAGCGGAATGTCCATGGTGGCAGCCGCCAAAGAAGCCGGCATCGATACTTATCACGGAACCGTCAAGCGCATGATGGAGAATCGTCATTATATGGGAGATGATTTTTACCCAGCAATCATCGATGTGAACACCTTCACGGAGGCCATGCTGGAGCGCCAGCGCAGAGCAAAGAAGCTGGGACGCACGGATCGCATCAAGCCACCGGTCAAGAAAACCTCACCGACAACCTTCACACTTGGGACAATCAAGGAATTTTACGATGATCCAGCAAAACAGGCTGAGTACCTGTACAGCTTGATAGAAAGCGAGGCAACATAATGGGAAATGTAATGGTGATTCCTGCAAAACGACAAGTCGGAAACACCGCCCGACAGCAGGATATAAAGCCAAAACTCCGAGTCGCAGCATACTGCCGTGTCAGTACCGACAGCGATGAGCAGGCGACAAGCTATGAGGCACAGGTAGAGCACTACACAGATTACATTCAGAAAAATCCGGAGTGGGAATTTGCCGGGATATTTGCAGATGATGGAATCTCCGGTACCAACACCAAAAAGCGAGAGGAATTCAACCGCATGATAGGGGAGTGCATGTCGGGGCAAATTGATATGATTATCACCAAATCCATCAGCCGCTTCGCACGCAATACACTGGACTGCCTGAAATACATTCGTCAGCTCAAGGAAAAGAACATTCCGGTCTATTTTGAAAAGGAGTCCATCAACACGATGGACGCCAAGGGCGAGGTCCTGATTACCATCATGGCATCGCTTGCCCAGCAGGAAAGTCAGTCATTGAGCCAGAATGTGAAGCTGGGACTGCAGTTCCGCTACCAGAATGGGCAGGTGCAGGTCAATCACAATCGATTTCTCGGCTACACGAAGGATGCAGAAGGCCATCTGATCATTGACCCTGCGCAGGCTGAAGTGGTCAAACGCATTTACCGAGAATATCTGGAAGGGTACAGCATGGACAAGATTGCCGCCGGTCTGGAGCGTGATGGTATTTTGACTGGCGCAGGGAAAACAAAATGGTGGACAAGCACCATCAACAAGATTCTCCGCAATGAGAAGTATATCGGTGATGCGCTGCTTCAGAAAACCTACACTACAGATTTTCTGAACAAGACCAGAGTGAAGAACACAGGCATTGTTCCGCAGTACTATGTGGAAGCTGACCACGAGGCGATTATTCCAAAGGACATCTTCATGCGGGTGCAGGAAGAGCTGGTGCGCAGGCGAGTAGTCAAAGTGAGCGCCAATGGGAAAAAACGCACCTACAGCAGTAACCACTGCTTTTCACAGATTGTCATCTGTGGAGAATGCGGTGAAATGTTCCGCAGAATCCACTGGAACAATCGTGGCTGCAAATCCATCGTATGGCGCTGCATCAGCAGGCTGGAAGCAACCGGTTTGGAATGCCATGCGCGGACAGTCAATGAGCAGGAACTGGAACGGGTGGTAGTTGCTGCTCTGAATGAGCTGCTTGGTGACAGAGAAGGATACCAGCGCCAGCTCCAGAAGAACATCGCCGCAGTCATCCGCGCCGATGCTATTGCTCCGAACGATTCCATTGACGAGAAGCTGATAGAACTCCAACAGGAATTGTTGAAGAAGGCCAACAGCAAGGAAGCCTACGATGAGATTGCCGATGAAATCTTCCGGCTCCGGGAGCTGAAACAACAGACGGCGGTGGACACTGTCACAAGAGACGAGCAGATTGCCCGCATCACAGCGCTTCAGGATTTTATCTGTAGCCAGCCTGCTGAACTGACGGAATTCGATGAGGCACTGGTACGGCGCTGGTTCAAGCAGATCACGGTTTATGAGGACCATTACACGGTCGAGTTGAAATCTGACCTTAAAGTGGACATAGATGCGGAATAGTGATGTGGGAACAACAAAGCCCTCCTGACCACCATGATTGATGGCCGGGAGGGCTACTATTTTATTCAAAAATGACTATTCCCTTTGGCGTAATAATATTTCTCTCATGCTGGTAGAAAAGATTCTTCCCACAGCACTTTTTAAATTTGATCCCGCTACCACATGAACACAGGTGATTTCTGCCGACCTTAATAATATCGTTTCTCTCACGCGTTTCCATTACCGTTTCTATAGAAAATTTTTGAAGATGCGGAAGACTCAGCGTAAGAAACTGGTCGAGCTTTTCAAATTTCTCAGCTTCACTCCTATTATCGTCTGCTAATTCAATTATGCAGCGCTTGTCTTCTGGATGACTGACTAAACAGGCAGCCTGAAATTCCTGAATTTCATCAATAATCTCTATCGCAATATCCCCATAATATAGGTTTCCTTTGATATGTGGACATGCTAAGCTCTGCATAGAATTCCCACAAATGCTGCAGTGTGATTTGCTAATTATGTACTCACTACTAACAAACACTTTATATGGATAAAGTGTTTCGTAGTTTTCTAACAATTCATATAAGTCAGGGAGTTCTTTACGGGCATCGATTGCTAAAAACTTTCCAACAAACTTTATTTCATCAAAACAATCTTGCAATATATTCCAAGACGATTTATATTTATGTTCTTCTAATAGTCTAAAATAAGCAGAAAGATCACAAAACAGCTGAAAATAGTGTTTGTAAATAAGTTGCGCGTTAGCCAGCTGTTCATCATCGTTCCCGATAGCTTGTTGTTTTACAGCATCAAATAGGTCCTTGCATTCATCGTATTCTTTGCGTGGATTCTCATAGTTTCCAGACATGATGCGATGTTTTAACGTATCCAATTGAGAGCAAATGGCAGACACTTCAGGGATCGTCTGACGTTCATGAAAATAATTAAGCATCGTTTCCTCACAGTTTATTTAGGTCTATCTTTTCAAAACTCTCCTTGAAGGTTTTTGCATCTCCAGAATAATGGATGTATTTTTCTTCGTCACCTTTCTTTGTCAGGAAAGTCACATCCACTTGAGCAGGTTCATTTTCACGGCCTTTTAATTTTTCCCCAATATAGTTACTTACCATATTGATAGCAAATGGTAGCAATACGCTGGAAGCGACCCATACAACTGGCATCCATATGTCAAACGAATGAAGAGAACGAATTTGAATATCGTCTTTTGCCAATATATCGAAAGTGTGCTCAGAAGAAGTTTTTCTGCAGTACTTTAAGAAGTCGATAGTTTCCTGCGCGAAGTAAAATTCATGATTTTCATAAGCGGTAGGAACCGCCAAGATATCGACGCTTCCCAATTTTGACTGAACATCACATGGAATGCCCTTGCTTGTATAATAATCAGAAAAATCAATGTTTGTGTTCCTAATAGTAATTTTGTTATCCATTTTTCTTCCTTTCCTATGTCTGTCACTAGATCCGAACACTCAGTTTCCCAAACAGTCGGGTGTGCTGAACTGCTGTCAATCTGTGACATCTAATCCACTAACTCAATTTTTCTGCCAATTTTCCACTTCGGCAGATATGTTCTCTCGCACATTTCCGAACAGGTGAGTTGGTGATTTGGATGTCAGCCAATATTGCCGAAAATGCCGGAAATAAGCGGATTTCCGCACTTTATTCCTCAATTGTTAGAGAATAAATAATAATGCAATGGAAATAATATATAATACAATAAATATTATAAGCCAAATTTAAAAAGAGATGTTAGAATGTAAAAATATATTGCAATTATTTGCAAGCGGTGCTGTCAACAGATAATACAGCTGGACTGGAGGATGCAAAGCCGAAGCGTTTAGTTGCAGCGTATTGCTGCGTCATACTGATATTGTCAATATTGGTTGACACATTTATCTCAAAGATGTCAATACATACGCTGCCTGCATCAGTGATTCATAGTATCTCTGCCGCTTAACCATTGGAGGAAGACCATCATTGGTGGTGAATATTCTCCTATTGTTCCAGTAACTGATGAAATGCCTCCATATCAAAACCTTTAGTTCAGCGATGGTCATGCTTTCTGTATCATCGCGGTCGTAGAGCAATTCACTCTTCATGCGTGCCCACATGCTTTCACAGCGGGCATTATCGTGGCACCGTCCTCCGGCGCTGTTCATACTCTGTTGTATGCCATATTTAGCGATAGTTTTTCTGTATTGTTTACTGGTGTACTGTGTTCCGCGATCACTGTGGATAATCGCTCCTCTGAGATTCGGATATGCCAGCATAGCATTATCCAGGGTGTGTTCGCAGAGAGTTGCTTTCATATTCTTTTCCATGGCAAGGCAAGGACACCGGAATCAAAGCAGTCGAAGATGGCCGAAACATAGAGTTTTCCATCCTTAGTCTTGATCTCAGTTATGTCGGTAACACATTTTTTGAGAGGTTCGTCAGAACGGAAATCTCTCTTGAGGAGATCATCAGATTTTCTCGCTTCCCGATCTGCTTTGGTAATACCATTAGGCTTTCTCTTCGAGCAGTGAGTAAAGCCAATTTTATCCATTATGCGGTAGACTGTCCGTTCGCTCGGAATAGATATCCCTTCAGGCTGTTTAAGCTGTAATAGCTGATACATACGGAACCGTCCATACGTATCATTATCATTATGCGGTATTGCCCTAAATATCATGAAACCCTAATCCCTGCGTGAGATATTAGGGTTTTTCTACAGGCTGAAACTCCCTCTCATCGAGGGAGTTTCCAAATAAATCTTCTCATGCGAGTACCATCTGTACCGCGCCATAGATACCGGCATCATTTCCCAGCTCAGCAAGAACGAATCTCGTATCCTCTGTAGCAGGGAACGCATATTGCAGGAAATACTTGCGAATCCCGTCTGTAATGATGCTGCCGGCGCGGGAGACACCGCCGCCGATGACAACGACTTCGGGATCGGCAACACAGGAAACCATAGCCAAAGCCTTACCGAGCATACGGGTCATCAAATCAACGACCTGCATCGCCGCCTCATCGCCTTCCTTTGCACAGTCGATGACATCCTTGCAGGTAAGCGGATCAAAGCTGTTCATTTTGGAGGAAATGCTGTCATCTTCAAGCAGCTTTTTCGCGCGCAGAACGACACCGGTAGCCGAGGAAAAACGTTCTAAGCAGCCGGACTTGCCGCAGCCGCAAACATCGTCACCCGGCTCAGCGACCTTGATGTGCCCGATCTCACCGCCCGCACCATGTACACCGGCGATCAGCTTGCCATCGACGATGACGGCACCGCCGACACCGGTGCCAAGCGTGATCATAACGAGGTTCTTGTATCCCTTACCGCTGCCGTTTGCCATTTCACCGAGAGCCGCGGCATTGGCATCGTTAACAATCTTGACGGGCAGATCATGACAAAGAGCGGATAACTGTGCCGCAATCTCTCCTCCCCACTGGTCGAGATTGACGCAAGGCTTGACATAGCTGTCATGGAGCACCGCACCGGGAACGCCCATGCCGACACCGGCGACCTCATCCAAAGAAATGGACTTTTCGAGCATTTTCTCATGAATCGACTGTGCAATATCAGGCAGTAAATGCTCGCCATGATTTTCGGTACGGGTGACGATCTCCCACTTTTCGATGAGAGTGCTGTCGGTGCGAAACAGACCGAGCTTTACGGTAGTGCCACCCAAATCGACACCAAATGCATATGTTTTCATGTTGTTCAGACCTCCTGTGATTTTTGTGTCCTATCAGTTTTCGTTGTCGGATGCGCGCTGTGTGGTATGCCATTGCATACAACTGTTCCGTTTGAGCAAATAATGGGGAACGATAATTTTGGTTGCGGCTAGATTGGGATTTTCGATATGATTGATGAGCTGAGACGCGGCTTCGATGCCGAGCTGCAGGGAGTTGATGTCCATGGTAGTGAGCGGCGGGAGCGTCAGCCGCGAGAACAGCGAATTGTTAAATGCTACAACCGATATATCCTGCGGAATGGAATACCCGAGCTTGCTGCATAAGCAGAGAAAGGTGGTAGCGAGAATATCATCACTTGCGACGATGGCAGTCGGTCTGTCGGGATGAGAGAGCATTGCAGCGATATTTTGTTCTGTTTCCTGTGATAAGCAGCTCATTTCGATGCAGAGAGTAGGATCCGGCATAATATCATGGCGGAGCAAAGCGGTCTGATAGCCGGCTTTGCGGTCAGCAGAAAAAGCGAGTGAGGTGTCACTGCCGAGATATGCAATGCGGCGATGACCTAATTGATAGAGATATTCTGTTGCCTCCTGACCGGCGAGAACGTTGTCATTGTCGACGCAAATAGTCTGATTGGCATATTTTTGCGGCTTGCCGATGAGGACATAAAGCAAGCCCTCATCATAGAGCGCATCGACGATTTTGTCGTCCTGTCTGGAATAGAGGAGGATAAAACCATCGACCTTGTCATTTTGCGCGGCGAAATGGATGGCAGCCAGTGTCTCATCATCGTTTTGACCGGTGATGACAGAGGCAGAGTATTGTCTCGCGTTGCAGAACTGCGTGATGCCGCGGATGGTCTCGAGGTAGAAGGAATTCTCATAGACCTCGCGTGCGGAAGGCGGCAGAATGATGCCGATGTTTTTTAGCTCCTGACGAGAATGATTTCCTGTCGGAGGAGCTGCTTCATATCCAAGCTCAAGCATGGCTTGGCGGACGCGTTTTTTTGTTTCGGCACTGATCGAGGGATGGTCATTGCAGGTGCGCGATACCGTAGAGGGTGAAACGCCGGCATAAGCGGCGACATCTTTGATGGTAACAGACATAAGTATTTGCACTCCATTTGGAAAAAACAGTATATAGTGTGAGGTAATAAACATGCTAGGGAACCTCTGATTTAATTCTCACCACCATATAGGTTGGGGATATGATAAAATAAGACTATCAAAACAAAGGTGGTGCATGACAATAAAACAGGAAACATTTACAGACATGGAATACAGCTTCCGCAAGAAGAAAACCAAGCGGGAGGAATTTCTGGAAATCATGGACGAGATCATCCCCTGGAATGAGTGGGTAGGTGTCATTGCACCCTACTACCCCAAGGGAAAACGAGGCCGTCCTCCTATGGGAATTGAGAAAATGCTGCGGATGTATCTGCTTCAGATCTGGTTCAACCTGTCTGACCCGGCAACCGAGGATGCCATTTACGACAGCTATGCCATGCGGAAATTTACAGGCATTGACTTCATGACGGAAGCGGTGCCGGATGAAACGATGCTGTGTAAATTCCGCCATCTTCTGGAAGAAAATGGGCTGAATAAGCTGTTTTTTGACGCAATCAACCGGGTTATCGAAAACCGCAAATCCTCGGTGCGGTGCAAAGTAGAGCATGTGTTTCGGATCATCAAGTGTCAGTTCGGCTACAAGAAAACGATGTATCATGGAATGATGAAAAACGAGAATCGGCTGTACGCCATGTTCGCCTGTGCCAATTTGTACGCACTCGCCATCGCCGGGCGAAAACTTTCCACAACCTGATATAGGGGTAGTCTGCCCTTTTTCGGAAAAAGGAGCAGAAAAGCAGAAGAATAACGGCTATTTCGCTATGAAATCGCCTTAACCAAGCGCAAAAACGGCAATGTATCGAGTGGGAACAGAATAAAGGCTATTTATTCAGAGGTTCCCTAGTTATGACAAATCACAATAGTTTGATATAATTATACGAAGTCATAGTCGGAATGTCAAACAGAAGCGCAAATAAGTTGCGCAAAATTTACGCAATAAATTTTGGACGTTGTGCACATGATCGAAAATGTTACTATAAGTAATGCACAAAAAGTCGAATTAAATTTGTAAATAACGTAGAAATATGAAATATCTGTGAATTTTGCTTGAAAATAGAGAAAAAAAGAGCTATAGTAAACGCAACAGGAGCACAACTAAGCGCAATCACAGCGCAAACAAAGTGCAAACAATTGCGCCAATCAAGCAAAAGGAGTTGAGAAGGAATGAAAGGCAACAAGAAGGAGATTCTATCGCCGCTGAACGGACGAATCATTCCGCTCGAGAAGGTTCCGGATCCGGTATTTGCCGGAAAGGTTCTGGGCGACGGAATTGCGATCGAGCCGACAGACGGAAAGATCTACAGTCCGGTGGATGGCGAGCTTACGTCAGTGGCGGCAACCCAGCACGCATTCGGCTTTTGCACGGACGATGACGTAGAGGTACTGGTTCATTTCGGACTGGAGACAGTCAGCTTAAAGGGTGAAGGCTTCAAGGTCCATGTCACGGAAGGCACGAAGGTAAAGAAAGGTCAGCTGATTGCAGAGGCTGACATGAAGCTGCTCAAGGAAAAGGGCATCTGCACGACGACGCCGGTTTTGATCTGCAGCGACCTGGAGAATACCAAGCTCACGTGCGGAACGGGCACGGTCAAGGCAGGCAAGAGCACGGTTCTGACACTGGAGGAGTGTGCATCGGCAGCAGCACCGGTAAAGGCAGCATCCTCCACTCCTGCCGCACCGCAGCAGACGGAGGAGCCGAAGAAAAAGGGAATCAACTTTGATTTTCTGCAAAAGCTGGGCAAAGTGTTGATGACGGTTATCGCAGTTATGCCGGCGGCAGGACTGATGCTGTCACTCGGCAAGCTGTTGGAGATCGTGGGAGCAGATCTGCCTCTGATTATGACGATAGGCAGTACCATGGAGCAGATCGGCTGGGCGATCATCACGAATCTGCACATACTGTTTGCGGCAGCGATTGGCGGCTCGTGGGCAAAGGAACGTGCAGGCGGCGCATTTGCGGCAGTCATCGCATTTATTCTGATTAACCGAATCACCGGTGCTGTATTCGGCGTAACGAATGATATGCTCGCATCGAGCGACGCGGTGGTACATTCCCTGTTCGGACAGGAAATGCTGGTATCGAACTACTTCACCTCAATCCTGGGTGCACCGGCACTGAATATGGGCGTATTCATCGGCATCATCGCAGGCTTTGTAGGCGGTGTTGTATATAATAAGTTTTATAACTTCCGCAAGCTGCCGGATGCGCTATCGTTCTTCAACGGCAAGCGTTTTGTACCGTTGGCAGTCATTGCATACTCGGTAGTCATTTCGATGATTATGGCAGTTGTATGGCCGGTCGTCCAGTCGGGCATCAATGCCTTTGGCGTATGGATTGCAAACTCGTCGGATACCTCACCGATTCTGGCACCGTTCATCTATGGTACCTTGGAGCGATTGCTCCTGCCGTTTGGTCTGCATCATATGCTGACCATTCCGATGAACTATACATCCTTTGGCGGAACGTATACCATCATGACAGGCGTCAATGCCGGTTCACAGGTATTCGGACAGGATCCGCTGTGGCTCGCATGGGTCACTGACCTGATCAACTTCAAGGATGCAGGCGACATGGCAGCATATCAGAATCTGCTGACCACAGTCACACCGGCGCGCTTCAAGGTCGGTCAGATGATCGGCGCAACCGGAATGCTTCTGGGCTTTGCACTGGCGATGTATCGCCGTGTCGATGCCGATAAGCGTAAGAATTACCGTTCCATGTTCTTCTCGACAGCACTGGCAGTATTTCTGACGGGTGTTACCGAGCCGTTGGAATTCATGTTCATGTTCTGTGCATTGCCGCTGTATGTGGTCTATGCAGTTCTGCAGGGCTGTGCTTTTGCGATGGCAGGTGTCATCCCTCTGCGACTGCATTCGTTCGGCAATCTGGAATTCATCACGCGTGTTCCGATGTCGCTCAAGGCAGGACTTGGCGGAGACATCATCAATTTCATCCTCTGTTGTATCGCATTCTTTGTCATCGGCTATTTTGTCGCATATTTTATGATCGGCAAGTTCAAGTATGCAACACCGGGCAGACTGGGCAACTATACGGATGACAGCGACGAGAATGAGGAAAGCACATCCGCAGGCGCCTCTGCAGGCAAGGGCGGCAGCGGTCAGCCGGAGCGCATCATCGCTCTGCTTGGCGGACGCGAAAACATCATACTGGTCGATGCTTGTATGACCAGACTGCGCGTGACGGTAAAGGATGCGAGCCTAGTAGCCGACACAGCGGCATGGAAGGCAGAGGGTGCACTGGGACTGGTCAAGAAGGATACCGGTATTCAGGCGATCTACGGCCCGAAGGCAGACGTTCTCAAATCAGACATCAACGATATTCTGTAAGACCATTGTGCAGACTGAAAAAAAAGAAACTGTAATGTAACCTGCAATGCCGGAGGGAGTGAACACCTTCCGGCTTGCAGAGCATTTAAGGAGAGGTGCGTATGAAAATACTGACGATCAACACACATAGCCTTGTCGAGCAGGATTATGAGCACAAACTGATTCAATTTGTTGCATTCATCCTCAAGGAGCAGCCGGACATCATCGCGATGCAGGAGGTAAACCAGTCGATAGACGCACCGATTGCAGAAGAGCTTGCGGGATATTGTCCGTGTCCGAATGCTGCAGTGCCGGTTCGTGCGGATAATCATGCATTACAGGTTGCGCTGCGACTGCAGAACGTAGGAATCTCGTGCAGTTGGACGTGGGTATCCGCAAAAATCGGATATGGGAAATATGATGAAGGCGTGGCAATTGTCAGTCTGAGTCATGAGTTAGAGCATCCGCATTACCGATATATCAGCCGGATCACGGACTATGAGAATTGGAAATCTCGAACGATATTAGGTGCAAAGATTGCGAACGAATGGTATTATACGGTGCACATGGGCTGGTGGAACGATGAGGACGATCCATTTCAGCAGCAGTGGGAGGCAGCGCAGCAGACGCTGCGTCACGCGGAGACGGTGTGGCTGATGGGCGACTTCAATAATCCGGCAGAGCTGCCGCGCCAGGGCTATGAGCTGGTGCAGCAATCGGGCTGGTATGATACGTATTTGTTAGCGGAGGAAAAGGACAGCGGGATCACGGTACAGGAGGCAATCGACGGCTGGCGCAATCAGTTAGAGAATCCGGCATTGTGCGGCAACGGAATGCGGATCGACCAGATATGGAGCAGCCGCAAGGTACCGATTGCAAAATCGGAGGTTGTATTCAGCGGAGAGGATAAGATCTCGGATCATTTTGGTGTAATGATCACGTTAAAAAAGTAAGTGCTGGGAAAACGCAGCTAAGGACTGGAAAACCGCAGAGATAAGAAAAGGAGTGTAACGCAGCATGAACAGAGCAGCAGGAATATTGTTAGCAGTGAGCAGTCTGCCGTCGAAATATGGCATCGGCTGTTTTGATGAGGCAGCCTATCATTTTGTCGACTGGCTGAAGGAGGCGGGACAGACCTATTGGCAGATCCTTCCGGTTGGACCGACGAGCTATGGAGATTCCCCGTACCAGTCGTTCTCGACCTTTGCAGGCAACCCGTATTTCATCAGTCTGGACGCATTGATTGACGAGGGTGTCCTGACGCGCGAGGAATGTGATGCAGCAGATTTTGGCAAAAAGCCGCATGACATTGATTATAAAAAGCTGTATGAAAACCGTTATCCGTTGCTGCGCAAGGCATATGAGCGCAGTGACATCAGCAGGAACGAGGATTATCAGAACTTTGTGCGTGAGAACGAATGGTGGCTTTCGGACTATGCACTGTTCATGGCAGTAAAGGATCGCTTTGAGGGCAAGCCATGGACGGAATGGGCGCAGGATATTCGTCTGCGTTACCCGC
This sequence comes from Butyricicoccus porcorum, assembly GCF_051246315.1. Lineage (NCBI taxonomy): Bacteria > Bacillati > Bacillota > Clostridia > Eubacteriales > Butyricicoccaceae > Butyricicoccus > Butyricicoccus porcorum. The sequence goes on along the minus strand of NZ_CP178353.1, from coordinate 2,391,194 downwards.
CTGCGATGGATTATTACCGCAGAGAGCTGTATTTTGACATTGAATTTCATCAGTATTTGCAGTATAAATTTTTCCGTCAGTATGAGGCATTGCGTGCCTATGCGAATCAAAACGGAATTCAGTTGATCGGCGACATTCCGATCTATGTGGCGATGGACAGTGCGGATACCTGGGCACATCCGGAGCTGTTCCAGTTGGACGAGAACAATGTTCCGACCGCAGTTGCAGGCTGTCCGCCGGACGGTTTTTCGGCGACGGGACAGCTTTGGGGCAATCCGTTGTATCGTTGGGAGTACCATGCGCAGACGGGCTATGAATGGTGGGTCACTCGCCTGTGGCATTGTTTCCGTCTGTACGATGTGGTGCGCATCGACCATTTCCGCGGCTTTGACGAATATTATTCGATCCCATACGGCTCAGACAATGCCATTAACGGTTGGTGGAGCAAAGGTCCGGGCATAGATCTGTTCCGCACCGTGGAGCGGAAGCTGGGATGGCACGAGGTCATTGCAGAGGATCTGGGCTATGTCACAGATTCGGTGCGTCAGCTCGTGCGCGAGAGCGGTTTCCCGGGCATGAAGGTACTGGAATTTGCATTTGACTCCCGCGATACCGGATCGGCGAACGATTATCTGCCGCATAACTATCCGGAGAATAGCATTGCGTATACCGGCACACATGACAATGAAACGATCAACGGCTGGCTGGACAGCATCCTGCCGGAGGAGCGCGACATGGTGCGCGACTATCTGTGTGATTACCGCACCCCGAAAAAGCAGCTGCATCATTCGCTGATCGCACTGGTCATGCGCAGCAATGCAAAGACATGCATGATCCCGCTGCAGGATTATCTCGGCTTAAACAATCGAAGCCGCATGAATCAGCCGTCTACACTGGGCAAGAATTGGCGTTGGCGCGTCACAGCGGATGCCCTTTCGGACGAGTTAAAGGAGCACATACTGACAGTCACCAAGCGTTACGGCAGAATGAATTGGACAAATTCTTAAACTTCCCCTATTCCATTTCCGGTGCACGTTGTTCGGCGTGTACCGGAAAAACACCTCAGAACCTCCCCCGCGGAGGCAATAATCGTACTACCCTATAAGAGACGTGAGACTTGTCCTCTCACGTCTTTTTTTGTAGGTGTGGGACTGCGTGCTACGCACCTGCGAATCATTCCCTAATATCGCATAAATTTGTCCATTTAACAAAGATAGGCCGAAAAACGGGATGACAAACGGTTGCCGCTGTTGTCTAATGTACATAGAAGAGAACGGAAAGCTGGAGGGAATCACCATGAAGAGTACGCTGTTAAAGAGTACGATCATATATGTCATCGTGACGCTGTTTGCGATGTATGCAACGTATTACCAATATACATTAAATAGTGTCTACACGAGATCATGCCAAAATGGTGCACCAAATAGCGATGCACCGAATTTGAACAGCAGCAAGGAATGAAGCCGTATTTTTGGCGTATCGAGTGGCAATTCCGCGCCAGCGTTTCAAGTGCAAGGGGAGAATCCCCCCAGTTTGTGTAAACACCGTATAGAATATCAATGTTTTGTGTTATCCATTCCACATACTCAATCTACAAAACAGTTGTGACTGCGGAATTGTTGTCAAACCCGACATCTATTCCGAACACTCAATTCTTTCGTTATGTTAGAGGGCGCATAGATATGTTTCCATATACTGCGACCGATTGGTGAGTGGTATTGCTATCAGTCCTCAAAAGTATGTGAAAATACCGGAAATAGGCAGTTTTCCGCACTTTATTCCTCGATGCGAGACATCAACGCTACCGTCTCGACGTGCCCATACATAAAATGGCTATACTGAATTGCGCAACACAGGGGGAAACGGAGTGATTCAAAATTATCGACAAGCGGGCAACTGTATGAAAAAACAGGGACGATTTTGTGAGTAAAATTATATAGCGTTTCCATACAACAATCCAGAACAAATTAACTTGACATTGATCCTGACCAGAGTTTATATAGGGGTGTCAAAACAACCCGAAATGAGGTCGATATGTATGGAAAAGAAACAGATGCCGAGAGAAATGGTCTGCCGCCAGTGCGGAAAACCATTGGTGCAGAACAGGACAGGACGAAGACGATACTTTTGCTGTGATCCATGCCGGAGAGCATGGTGGCGGGAACATCCGGAAGAATTATACCACTCACCAGAAGCAACCTACATAATCACTTGCAGGCAATGTGGGAAAAAGTTTACTTCGTATGGAAACAGAAATCGAAAGTATTGTAGTCATAAGTGTTACATTTATCACCGCTTTTATCTGGAGCCGGAGGTAACAGAAGATGTTAAAAACGCGCTTGAGAATAAAAAGCTGTCTGAATTACCGGAGGAACTGAAGGAACAGATGATGAGAATACTCGAAGACAGCGGACATTAGTCGGTTGTCTTTTTTTGCAAATATTTTTCGGGAATAATGTCAAAACATTCGGGTATTTGCATAAAAGTTGTTAAAAAGAGTATAAATTGCAGAAATATATTGAAAAAATCGACATTATTGCTAGAAAAGGTTTGGCAAAGAGGATATTAAGTGCTATAATCAATAGAAGAACTGACAGAGTTAAAGGTAAAATGTGATGATAATTCACATTAGTATATAAATTTTAGCAGTTTATTCTTGGAAACTGCTGATCGAGGAAGTGGGATGTTTGTGACACTGACAAATTATTGGTGGTTGTTAATATGGATGTTTACCGGCGGCCTTTTTCTGAAGGTCTTTTCTTCAAGAAAGAGGGAATTGGTCGGCGGACAGGTTGAAACCCGGTGGCGGATGTTGCCAGCCATTATTATGGTTGTGCCATATATCATTTGGGCTGGCTATCGTAATGATATTGGAGATACTTATGCGTACCGCGAGGTTTTTAAGAACGCTCCTGCAACATTAGAACAGTTACCTATTTATTTAGATGAAATAACAAAGGACAAGGGCTTTTCTGCTCTTGTTGTATTGATAAAAGCTACTTTAGGAAATTCGGATGTGCTGTTTTTCTTGGTTCTTGCAGCTGTTCAAATTTTATGTATTTCAGTTATTTTTCGTAAATATTCTTCTGATTATTGGTTGAGTATTTTTTTGTTTATTGCATCTACAGATTACCTTTCTTGGGTATTTAATGGGATTCGGCAGTTTACTGCTGTTACTATTATATTTGCGGCTACTGGATTGATACTCAAGAGAAAGTATTTGCTATTGATTGTTGTCATTTTGCTTGCTTCAACAATACACGGTTCTGCTTTATTAATGCTTCCAGTGGTTTTTATTATACAAGGAAAGGCATGGAATAAGAAGACTGTTTTATGTGTTCTTATTGGTATTGGGGCACTAATATTTGTAGATCAATTTACTAATATTTTAGATATATTACTTTCTGATACACAATATAAAAATGTGGTAAGTGACTGGGAGACGTGGGGAGATGATGGTACAAATCCTCTTCGTATACTGGTATACTCGATTCCGATGTTATTGTCTTTGATTGGTTACAGGAAGATTAAGCAAGATAATAATGCGGTTATTAATATGTGTGTTAACGCCAGCATTATCTCGACTGTAATTGGTGCGCTTTCGATTGTAACATCAGGCATTTTTATTGGCAGACTACCGATTTATTGTAGTCTGTATTCCTATATTCTTCTTCCATGGGAAATTCGGCATCTTTTTAGAAAGCATACAGCAGAAATGATCTATGTAGCAACAATTATATGTTATATTATTTTCTTCTATTATCAGACTGTTATAACATGGGGTACATTTTGAGCAAACAGATTAAGTATGAAGCGTTGACATATTCGTAATATGTACTGGTTGCTTGTGAAAATCACTTTGAATTTGATTCCTCATTTTGGGTTGATAATAGAGCAGTATTTAATAAATCAGGAGATATATATGCCAATTTTCAGTATAGTAGTGCCTGTATATAATGCGGAGCAATATGTAGACAAATGCATAAATAGTATTCTTTATCAAACGTTCACAGATTTAGAGTTAATTCTTGTAGATGATGGTTCAAAAGATGATAGTTGTTCTCTCTGCAATGCTATAGCAAAGAATGACAAGCGTGTAAAGATCTTACGGCAAGAAAACCAAGGAGCTTCTGCTGCAAGAAATAATGGAATTACAGCTGCAGAAGGAGAGTATATTATTTTCTTGGATTCCGATGATTATTGGTTGCATTTAGATGCTCTTGACATAATATGGAAAAGATTATCTAAGACAACGCCAGATGTTTTAAGTTTCAATTACCGAAAAAACTACGGAACTAATATGAGCAAACCATATTTTTCGGAATGTGTTCCAATGCCTAAAGGATTATTAGGAATCGATTCATTGAAATATATAGTTTCTCATGATCTATGGGTTTCGTGCTCCTGGAATAAGGTGATTAAGCGTCAATTCTTTTTTGACAATCAATTAAATTTTTCTGAGGGCGTAACTTCAGAAGATATTGACTGGTGTGTTAGACTTGCGCTCTTGGCTAATAACTTTGATTACATCCCACTTGATGTTGTTGCTTATTTACAACAAAGTTCATCAGTATCTAAAACTGTTACAGTGAGTAAGGTTGAGTGCCTGATTGCAAATATAAAAAAGTCAATTGATATTCTAAATCAAAGTAAGAGCAAATCTAATAAAAATACTTTACTGTGGCCTTATATTGGTTATCAAGTTGGAACGCTCTTATTTACCTTGGCGCAGTTAGACAATAGAGTTCAACGACGCAAAATGACTGAGTTGGTCAATCCATTACTAACTTATATTCAGTATTCAAACAACAAAAAAGTTACGGCATTACGCTTTACCTCTTCGTTGATTGGAATCAATAGTACTGTAGAACTATTAAGAGCAAAGGGGCGGATACAGCATTAATAGAGCTGGAGGTGATAGAGATGAACCGCATTACAGTGTTTACACCAACATATAATCGCGCATACTGCCTTCATCAGTGTTATGAAAGCATGAAAAGACAGTCGTGCCAAGACTTTGATTGGTTAATTGTTGATGATGGCTCCATTGACGAAACTGAGAAATTAGTACGACAGTGGATGAGTGAAGATCATGGTTTTACAATTCGATATATATATAAGGAAAATGGTGGTATGCATACTGCTTACAACACAGCTTATGATATAATTGAAACAGAATTGGCAATGAATATTGATTCAGATGATTATCTAACAGACACGGCTATTGAAGATATTTTGGAGTTTTGGGACTCAAACAAAAGAGTAGGTGTTGGCGGTATATATGCACTTGACCAGTATAAAGATGGTACGATTGTTGGTTGCGCTTTCCCAAAAGACTTGACAGAATTTCATGGTTGGGGATATAAGACAATTTTTTATGATAGAAATGGTGTAAAAAAATGTCATGCTAATCAAGGCGATAAAAAATTTATAGGGGTTACAAATATAATTAAAAAATACCCACCTATTCCGGTTTTTGAAGGAGAAAAGTACTATAGTTTATATTATAAGCAGCATTTGATTGAAAGAGATTATACTATACTTATTATGAATAAGCCTGTTTGTGTTGTAGAATACATGGATGACGGAAGTTCAAAAAATATGTATTTTCAATATATTAAGAATCCTAAGGGATTTTGTGACGAACGAAAGTTTGTTATGAAGTACGCTCCAACTTTAAAGTTGCGTGTCGAGGCAGCAATTCATTATGTAGCAGAAAGTATGATTGCGGGTAATAAAAGATTCATTTCGGAATCCACAAATAAAGTTGTGACACTTGCTGCGACTCCTGCTGGGGCTTTACTCTATACATGGATAAGGAAGAAAACAAAAAGATGAAAGTAGCAATTATCGTTCCATATTTCGGTAAGCTGCCGAATTATTTTCAGGTATTCTTAGATTCGTGTAGCTATAATTCTGGATTTGACTGGATTATTTTTACTAACGATAGTACAAATTATAAGTATCCTACGAATGTGCATCCTATTACGATGACATTTGAGGAGTGTAGGGCTATTGTGCAGGATCATTTTGATTTCGTGGTGTCCTTATCATCACCGCAGAAATTGTGTGATTACAAGTGTGCGTACGGTTATATATTTCAAGCGTATCTAGCTGGTTTTGACTGGTGGGGATATTGTGATTTAGATCAGATTTTTGGCAATCTGGGAGCTTTTATTACCGAAGAAATGCTGAAGAAATACGACAAAATCGGTTCTCTAGGCCACTTGACTTTATATCGTAATACATCAGGAAATAATCTAATGTTTTTGTCGGATTTAAATGGACGCCCGCGCTATAGAGAGGTTTTTACCACTGAGAGAGGATGCGCTTTTGATGAGTGGTTGCCAGATAATATCAACGAGATATACTTGGAAAGTGGTCGCCCGGTGATGTTGGACAGTATAGGTGCGGATGTTAATGCCTATCGGACAACTTTCCAACTGTTTGATTTGGATGTGCAGAATAGATGTTATATTCAGAGCACAATAAAAAATTCTGTTTTTCTTTGGAATAATGGGCAGTTAACGCAGATTTATATGGAGAACAACGTCCTTCAGCAACGGGAATTTCCATATGTTCATTTGCAAAAGCGGCAGATGAAAGACTGTCGTACTGATAAAAATGCGGATTGCTTTTATATTGTGCCAAATCGACTTGTGGATGGAAAAGCGGATGTTAAACAACTTATTAGAAACAGCCGATATAAAGGAATTGTGAATATTCAGTATTTCAAGGTAAAGTGGAAGAGTTTGAAATACAGACTAAAAAGCGGAAACTGGAAATTTGATAATATATTTTGAAGATGATGTTAGAAGGAGAAACGGAGTATGGCATTAATTAACGTAATTATTCCAGTGTATAACGCACAGAAGTATTTGTACGATGCCGTAAATTCTGTTTTGGATCAGCCGTATAAGGGAATTGATATCATACTGGTGGATGATGGTTCCACGGATGATTCCAAGTACATTGTGTGATCAAATCGCTATGCACGAGAGCTGTGTAGCTGTAATCCATCAAGAAAACAGAGGTGTATCTGCTGCCAGAAATGCTGGAATTGAATATGTTCTGGCACACAATGCTGATAATCCCGAAGGATATATTGCATTCTTAGATGCAGATGATTTGTGGATTCCGAATACGATAACGACAAATATTAAGAAAATGCTTCTGAGTGATAATAAGATTGATGTATATGCGTTTGGGGGTGTGGGATGCGATCAATATGTCAATCGCTTTTCGGTACCGAAAACATATACCAAAAGACAATGTAATGGAGATTCACAGGTGATTTGGCAAATGGAGTGCCACTTTTGTGCGAATTTCTATTCAATTCGACTTTTTTTGAAATGGGATATTCGCTTTTTTAATGGGCTTAAATATAGCGAGGATAAAATATTTCAGATGCAATGCGTTTTTCTATCAGAAAAGGTACAGTTTATGCCGCAATTGTTGCATATTTACCGCAATAGCCTTGATTCTGCCATGGATAAAGCACGTTCAATTTCGCGCATAACATACTATATTCCGATTATTGACGGATGGATTAAGTCTGATGAGTTTATAAATAGTTGGGAAGGCATCTCACACAAGCATCTTCGCGCAGGGCACATTTTAGCAGGTATCTATTTTATGGATATGGCAGCAGACCACTATAAAACATATGGAAAACACGAAGATATTATGACAGTATTTCAAGAACATCCGTACTATTATTTGTTTGAACAGATGAAGCCTGAGGATGTTTCTGCTAAGCAGTATAAAAATCATTATTTATTATTGAAACATCCTCAGATATTCAAGTTAAAGTACAATATAATTGGAATGGCTGAATATGCATTTAGACTGATTCTAAAAATCCCCCTAATTAATAGCTTAAGAATGCAAAAGAAATACCCATTGCTGGTGTTACCATCTGATAAGTAAAAGGTAAGTCGAATGATAAAAATTTTATTTTTAATCCATGACTTGGGACATGGAGGAGCGGAAAAAGTTTTAGTGAATCTAGTTAACAATATGGAGCCGCGGCGATTTGATATTACGGTAATGGCACTCTTTGGCGGAGGTGTGAATGAGCAATTTCTGAAGCCTCATATTCGTTTTAAAACAGTGTTCCAGAAGTCATTTCCGGGTAATAGCTATGTTATGAAGTTGTTTTCTCCGAAGAAACTTTATGCTTTACTTATAAGAGACAATTATGATATTATTGTGTCTTTTTTAGAAGGCCCTTCTGCGCGAATTGTGAGCGGATGCCCGAAAAGTGAGACAAGAGTTGTTTCATGGATTCACTGCACTATGCATTCAGAGAATGAACTGGCAGCTTCTTTTCGAAGTTTTGCAGAAGCCAAGAAGTGCTATCAACGGTCAGATGCTGTGGTATTTGTATCAAATGAAGTGAAAACTTCGTTTCTTAATATATGTCCTGTTTCTTGTCGGACTGAGGTATTATATAATACAAATGAAAGTGCTAAAATTCGAAACAAGGCAATGCAAAATCCTAATTTAATTGCTCGGGAAGACGGGGTATTTTATTGGTGCGGTGTTGGAAAAATTGTTCCCAATAAAGGGTTTGATCGAATGATTCGAATTCAAAAACGGCTGATTGATAATGGATACAAGGTTCGGTTTTATGCACTTGGAAGTGGACATCAACAAGAAGCACTAAGCCTTTGGTGTAAGAAAAACGGGATACAAGATAGTGTTACATTTTTGGGGTATCAGACAAATCCGTATCAATATATTTCGAGATGTGATTTATATGTTTGCGCGAGTCATACAGAGGGCTTTTCGACGGCCGCAACAGAGGCATTATTACTTGGGATTCCTGTTTTGACCACAGATGTGTCTGGAATGGCAGAGATGTTAGGTGAAAATAACGAATATGGAATCATTGTAGAAAATAATGAGGAAGCACTATATAACGGGATTAAAGAACTAATTGAGAGACCTGAAATGCTTGCTTACTATCGAGAACAATCACGCATTCGAGGAAATGTTTTCCGTACTGAAAACACGGTGAAATCAACACAGGAATTCTTTGAATCTCTATTAGCGGGAAGAAATATAGTGCGATTTAAGCGTATACAAGATATGATATGAGAAAATGGTTTTGTCAAGCATGGTGTTGATAATAAAATTGTTGCAGCAGAAAAATTTGGATTGAACTGAATCGAGTGCTTTAATATTGAAGAGTTGACGGTAGCTAGTTATTGTAAACAAAACTAACTTTTGAACTCATATCAGCGGTAGAGTGTGTAAGAAATTGGGTATTCCAATTGATGTATTACAGTGCTTGCAAAATCGATTTGTCATTTATCAAGATTTTAGTCTCATGTTCTTTCATGTATATATAATTGTTACTTCCTTTTGGTGGAGACTAAAATTCTGTTTGAGCTCCCCAAAGTTGGCGTGACTGCAATATTCTTAAATTTTAGGAATGAGGAGCGTGTTATGAGATTTGAAAGAGTACGATATATGTTCCTTAGAAATTCAGCTGTAAAACGTGATGTTGATAATAAGATTATACGCGCTGAAAGGAACAAGGTAAATTTGAATACATGGACTGAGCCAGGAAGATCCATTCAAAATGTTGGAGATTGCTTGTCTGAGGTTGTCGTTAGAGATACAGCTGACTATTATGGAATTAATTATGACAAATATTTGACAAAAACCAAGCATCTGTATGCAATAGGATCAATTTTATTAGGCTATCAGGATGCAACTATTTGGGGATCTGGATTTCTTAATGATCCTACTAAATCTAAATCTTTTGGAATATACAAAACAATTCATAGAGTGTGGCATTCTACAGATGTTCGGGCAGTGCGAGGACCTGCAACCAAGAAGATTTTTGATACAATCGGAATTAAATGTCCTGCCATATATGGAGATCCCGCAATTTTAATGCCGTTATTTTATCAGCCAAGGATATCATACCCGAATAGAGAATATGTTATCATACCACATTTTAATGAGTTTTATAAATACAAAGATCAAGATAATGTTTTGTCTACATTCAGCAATAGTTATGAGAATTTTATTGATATGATAGTATCAGCAGAAGTTGTAGTTAGTTCAAGCTTACATGGAATTATACTGGCCGAAGCATATGGACGGCCAGCGGTACTGTTAAAACCTTCTATCACTGAAAATATGTTCAAGTATCAAGATTACTATGAATCTACACAACGAAATAGTTTTTTGACAGTTTCCACACTCAAAGAGGCGTTAAGCTTACATATTGAGAAACCGGATGACAAGATAATGAAATTAATGCAGCATAGCATTCTTCAGGCATTTCCATGTGATTTGTGGGATAACTGAGATTAATATATGAGGAAAATAAAAATGAAAATTCAAAATACCCCACTCTTTGCAGAAAGTTGGAATGCTGCCTATAGGAAAAAATCAATAGGCACAATTTTAGAGGATCATGACACACCATTTCACATTATCAAAAACTCATCGCGATTTTGGGCTGCAGATACGATGGTATACGAATACAATGGAGAGACATACCTTTTTGCAGAGTTGTATGACTATAAACTTTGTAGAGGAACATTAGGTGTTGCACTTTTTGATGGCATACAGTTTGGCGCTTGGAAACAAATCATTGTTGAACCGTTTCATCTGTCATATCCGTTGGTATTTGAAAGAGAAAATTGTATTTATATGCTACCAGAAACTAGTGAAGTTGGTCAACTAAGATTATATAAAGCTGTTCAATTTCCATATAAGTGGGAATTGTATAAGGTTATAAAAGATGGCGTTCATTGGGTTGATACGACTTTGTTTAAACAGAGAGATATTTTTATAGGATTCACACAGTCGTTGGATGGAGAAAGAGGAAATTTAAGGTTTGAACTTGATCAGAATTTTGATATTTACGATATTCAGAAGTTGCCTACAGAAAAAATAGAAACATATAGAAATGGTGGACGGTTTTTTGAACTACCAGATGGAATGATTCGGGTATGTCAAGATTGTGTTGATGACTATGGAGCAGCTTTGTTTTTTCGCAAATATGACAACCACTGTCACCATGAATTGAAAAATATACATATTTCTCCACAAGATTTGAAATTTGATCGCCATATTTTTCTCCAAGGAATGCATACATATACAGCAACAGATAAGTTCGAAGTTATAGATGTGAAAACTCGAAGGCTTAATTTGATAAATCTATTTTTTAGATTGAAAAATAAGATTTACAAATAGAATCAGCAACAATACGCAAGAAAGAAGTGAGTCTTGAGAATGATAAGTATAATTGTACCTGCGTACAATGTAGAGCTGACACTCCCAAAAACAATAGACAGTATTTTATTGCAATCATATCGAGATTTTGAAATTATTATTGTTGATGATGGGTCAACAGATATGACGCCAAAGATTGCAGATAAATATCAAGAAAAGTATCCCAATCAAATTAGAGTTATTCATTCGGTAAATCAAGGTGTTACTCATGCTCGATTAAAAGGAATCGATAATGCAATGGGCGAATGGATTGGTTTTGTTGATGCAGATGACTTTCTTGAACCCGATATGTATGAAATTCTTATCAAAAATGCAGAAGAATATGATGCGGATATCTCACACTGTGGTTATCAAATGAATTTTTCGGATGGTCGTACACACTATTTTTATAATACAGGTGTTCTACTGATTCAGAATTCACATGAAGCCCTTGCAACACTGTTAGAGGGTACGTTAGTTGAACCCGGTCTCTGGAATAAAATATATCGTAAACAACTTATTATATCGGCACTTGACAGCGAGCAAATGGATTGCTCACTGAAACAAAATGAAGATTTCCTGATGAATTTTCTTATATTTAAAGAAGCTAGATGTATTGTTTTTTTAGATGTTTGCAAGTATCATTATGTTGTTAGAGAAGGATCTGCAACGCGAACGGCATTAAATAAAAACATGATCTATGATCCGATTATTGTGAGAAAGCAAATTGTGCAAATAGCAGATGAATTATTAATAGATCAAGCCAAACGCACCTATATTAGCACCTGCTTGGATGTATATAACTTGATTCTAATGTCAGGAACAAAGGAGAATCGCGAAGATTTGAATGCTGTTTGGAATGAAATCCAGGTTCATAAGGAATGGGGAAACCTGCTAAATAGAAAGAGAAAGCTGCTCTTATGGACATTGCTTCACAGCAGAGTATTGTACAAAATTCTATATAGAGGTTATTCTAATTACATTCAGGTGAAACCGTATGAATGATTTAATAAGTGTTGTAGTACCTGTTTATAATATAGAACAATACATTGATAAATGTATTTCAAGCATTCTTAATCAAACATATAGGAATCTTGAAGTGATATTAGTTGATGATGGCTCTCCTGATAACTGCCCGATGATTTGTGACGCATGGGCAGTTAAGGATAACCGGATTACGGTTATCCATAAAGAAAATGGAGGGCTGTCTGATGCACGAAATGCAGGCATGGCTGCTTCATCGGGCAAGTATATCGCCTTTGTTGATGGTGATGATTATATCGAAGTTGAGTTATATCAACGACTTTTGCAGGCAATTCAGAACAATAATGCCCAGATTGCTATATGTTCCATTCGTAAAGAATGGTCAGATGGAAAAACAGAATTATTTGGTGACCAAGATTTTCATATATACGAAGCTGACGATGGCTTGAGAGCACTAATACAAGAGGAGATTCGACAAGTTGTTTGGAATAAGTTGTATATTCGTGATATGGTTAAAAATATTCCGTTTGCTGTAGGAAAATATCACGAAGATGAATTCTGGAGTTATCAGGTTATTGGTGAGGTGACGCGCATAGTTAAAATAGACTATGTGGGTTATTGTTATATGCAACGGGATAACAGTATTATGGGAGAAAACTTTTCACTTAAACGCTTAGATGCCATTGAAGCCAAGCGCCAACGTCAGGAGTACTTGGAGAACAACCATAAAGAGTTTGCGGAATTAGGGAAAAAGGACCTTCTTTTTTCGTGTCTTTATAGTGGACAGCATTCTTTGTTGGAGATGAAAGGTCAGGAACGTGATGAAGCAGTTATAAGCCTACGAAGAGTGGTAAAAGAGTGTTCCATAGACAAGGATTTGCTTAAAAAATGTAAAATAAAGCATAGGATTTGGCTGAGGTTAGAAAAAATTTGTTTTGTTGCTACATGTAGATTAAGAAATGCTTTAAAAATTGGTTTATAATCAAAAAATAGGAGTATCACATGGAATCATTGGTAAGTATCGTGTTGCCAGTTTATAATGGTGAAAAATATTTGAGAGAAAGTATTGACAGCATTTGTGCGCAAACATGGAGAAATTGGGAGCTCATCATTGTAGATGATGGATCAACAGACAAAACAGCTGAAATCGCAAAAGAGTATGCAGCAAAAGATCAGCGCATTTTCTATTATAAAAATGAACAAAATCTCCGCCTTCCTAAAAACTTGAATCGTGGATTTTCCTTGGCAAAAGGAGAATATTTAACATGGACTTCAGATGATAATATGTATTTGCCAATCGCTATAGAGAAAATGGTCAAGCAGTTGGAAGTATCTCATGCTGAATTTGTATTCGCTTCTTGCCGTATTATCGATAGTGATGGTAGAGAAGTTGAGTATAACATGGTGAATGAATCTAGTTTAAAAAGAATTGTTGGAAACAATCCGGTTGGTGCATGTTTCATGTATACCCGAAAGGTTTATCAAGAGATTGGAAAATATGATCCAGATTATACTCTTGTTGAAGATTTTGATTATTGGCAACGAATTGCTATGAAGTTCCCAATTACTACTATTGAAGAGATTCTTTACAAGTATCGTTGGCATAGTGGAGCATTGACTAGCACCATGAAGAAGGATACGTTTAATCGTATCTTAGAAAAGATGCTTCTAAAAAACCGTCCTGGTTTTGGCAAATTGGACTGGGAACAAAATTATTATTACTATAGCAGTTTGTCTTCATGTCGCAAGAACCTAGACGAAGAAAATCCGTATATATTGAAAGAAAAATGGTATTCATTTTTGTATTTTATTAAAAAGCGTGTGCCAAATAAGTTTAAGCGGATATTAGGAAGGATTTAGTATGTTGTGTTTTGCTATTGCGCTTAGAAGTAAAAGGACAACTAGAAACTGGAAGCAAGTGGTGAAGGACTTTAATTCTACTTTAAATTCCATATTCAATCAAAAAAATTCCAATTTTAGAGTTTTAGTTGCGTGTCATGAAATCCCTCCTTTGGAAAGAGAATATGATGACCGACTTAAATTCATCACGGTTGATTTTCCTGTTCCAAACGAGTGGGTTCAATATTGCAGAGACAGAGCAATGAAACTTATGGCATGCACTATGGAAATAAAAAAGCATTATTCCGATTATAGTGAAGAGGATGGGGGAGCTTTTGTGTTTCCTGTTGATGCGGATGATTTAATTAGTAATAGGGTATCGGAATTTGTGAATACACATCTTAATGCCAATGGATTTAGATCAAAAAAAGGGCTGGTTTGGAACAGAAGTAAAAATAGAAAAATAGTAATCAAGTCACCTTATTTTGGTGGAAGTTGCAATGTAATGAAATTGTATTACGATGAATTGCCAGATGCACTTCCTGAAGAATCAAAGTTTTTCCTGAAAGAAACAGGAGAATACTTGATAAAAAATTATAAAATATGTTGGGATGATCATGAAGTTGCAGAAAAATTTAGACAATTAGGTCGGCCTTTTACTATGTTCCCCTTTGCCTCTACTATATATGTGTTGGGTGCGGGAGAAAATATTTCAGATATTGATCCTAGAGAACAGAAATTAGATGGGAGTTTTTCGAAGCTAACAGGTATTAATTTTCATCCGGGAATTTTAGTTAAAAGAATAAACCCTTTAAATAAAAAAATATTATCCCCAAAATTAAAAAGGGAATTCTCTATTTATAGGGGGTATAAATGATGTTTCTATTGTATTATCACGGCGGTAGTACTAACCACGGCTGCGAGGCCATTGTTCGTTCGACTGCAAAGATTCTGAATACAGATCTGACTTTGTTCACAACTAGAATTGAATCTGACCGTTACTATGGTTTGGACAATATTGTCACAATAAAAGAAGATGCTCATATTCCTCCTAAAGGATTCAAATGGTTGAGAGCGGCAGTTGACTTTAAATTGTACAAGAATGATAAACGCTTTATTCGGTATGCTCGAGATACATTTTTCTCTCAGGTAAAGTGCGGAAGCGTAAATCTGTCAATTGGTGGCGATAACTACTGTTACACTGGCCAGGATATTCTGGGATATTACAATGAAATTATCCATCAAAAGGGAGGAAAAACCGTTCTCTGGGGGTGCTCTTTCGATCCGAAGTATCTGACTTCTGCTGTAGAAAGGGACATTGCATGCTATGATCTAATTGTTGCCCGGGAGCAACTGAGTTATGAGTGCCTAAAGAAAGTTAATCCCAATACAGTACTTTTTCCTGATCCTGCCTTTCAGTTGGATCAAGTAAAATTGCCGCTGCCGGATGGTTTTGCTGATGGAAATACAATTGGAATTAATGTTAGTCCATTGATTATGAAAGAAGAGGCATTTCAGGGAATTACAGAAGAAAACTATATTCACTTAATACAACACATCGTAGATATTACAGACTGCCAAATAGCGTTGATTCCTCATGTAGTTGAACCTGATAATGATGATAGAGAACTTTTAAATGTTTTGTTTCGGCGCTTTGCAAGAACAGGGCGTGTTGTAATGATTGGTGATTGTCGCGCACCAGAATTGAAAGGATATATTTCTAGGTGTCGTATCTTTATTGGGGCGCGAACTCATGCAACGATTGCGGCTTATTCTACTTGTGTTCCTACGCTGGCTGTGGGATATTCTATAAAAGCTAGAGGGATTGCCAGAGAACTCTTTGGTGAAGAAGAACACTATGTGTTGCCTGTTCAATCGATGAAGACTCCTGACGATTTGTCAAATGAGTTTGACTGGATTTATGCACATGAAACTAAAATTCGAAATCATCTACAAACATTTATTCCTGCTTATGTTGAGCGCTGTTGGGAAGCAGGAAAACTCGTTCGGGAAATGGAGCGGAGATGACTTTTATATTTTTTATTCTCGTTAGCATTATTTCATTTTGTGCATTAGTATTATGGGGGGTAGATTTTTATTATTTTATAATTAACCGCTATTGCCGATTTCATATTGGACGATGGGAATCGACGCAAGAGTGGCAACGTGCTGTTATCAAACGGGCCATTAAATGGACAAAAAAAACGCCAACAGTAAAAATTACAGATAATTCACGGTATTTGTTATTGGACATGATTCAGGGAAAATATAGGAGTCAAACTATTCAATCATGGCAGAATGCGTCTCTGATTTTGGGGCTGATGACTCTGGCTCCCCACGAAGCCAGAGAAAGTGCGAAGAAATATCTTAATGCTGAGGGGAACTGGAGAAAAAAACCTGTTGCTGTAGATGCTGGGATGCTTGCATATGCGGTGCTAAAAGTAGCAGATGAACCAGAATATGAATATGTGAAGCCTGCAATGGATGAGATTACCAATATTATTAAGAGGAATACAGATAAAAATGGCCTAATCTCTTATTGTGGTGGTATCCAAAATCCGGAACGATATGTAGATACATTGGGGTTGACTTGTCCTTTTTTGGCCCTCTATGCAAGAGTATATGATTGCCCGGAATATGCTAAATTAGCTTTTCGACAACTCGAATTCTATCATGATTTTGGACTGTACAAAGATACAGCACTTCCAAATCATGCAATTGACTGTGAAAGCAAGTTGCCCTTGGGCGTTTATGGTTGGGGGCGTGGGACGGTATGGTATGCACTTGGACTAATAGACACTTATCAAGAATTGCCAGATGGGAAGGATAAAAAGACTTTGAAACAGTGGATTTCAGAAGCAGCTAATTCTTACCTTAGATTTCAAAAAGAAGATGGTGGATTTGGAAGTAGCTTACATCGAATAAGTACATATGACAGTTCTGCGACTGCAGGTATGGCGTATTTTTTCCGAAGCTGTGCGCATGTGTTAAAAAATGATGAGTACCAACTGTATGCCGATTTATGTTTAGAATGTTTGAAACGAGTGACACGTATTACAGGAAGCATTGATTGGTGCCAGGGAGATACTAAAGGAATTGGAATTTTTGCACAGACTTATGATGTTATGCCTTTTGCACAAGGATTGGCAATTAGGGCCTTTAAATAAGATTACAATTGAGGAAAACTAGAATTGACATGGGAAAGAAAACAAGAACAGAATATTCGATTATAAATATTGTGACAGGCCTAGGAGGCTATGCGGTGAATACCCTCCTAGGTTTAATCTGTCGAATAGTTTTTACCCATACACTTGTGAGCGAGTATCTAGGGGTTAGTGGACTGTTTACAAACATCTTATCTATGCTTAGCCTAGCCGAATTAGGAATTGGCAGTGCAATTGTTTATGCTTTGTATAAGCCATTAGCAAAGCAGAATCATGAAAAAATAGCATCTCTGGTTAAATTTTACGGAAAATGCTATCAGGCAGTTGGAGTATTAATTGGAATACTGGGTGTTTTATTAATGCCATTTCTTCGCCTGTTGATTCATGACGTGCCCTCAATTCATGAGAATATCTATCTGATTTATGTAATTTTTCTTTTCAACACAGCAAGTAGCTATTTTTTTAGTTATAGAAGCTCTCTGTTAACGGCAGCACAGCAGAATTATTTAGTGATTGGGCTTAATTATGCAATAACTATTCTAGAAAGTGTTATACAAATGATTTGGTTGATAGCAACTCATAATTACCTAGGATATTTAATTATTCAAACAATAGGGACTTTGATCTATAATATTGTAATTTCGCATATTGCAGCAAAAAAATTCCCATATATCGCTAAAAAAAACATTAAACCTTTGGAAAAAGAAGAAAAGTTTGGACTGATAAAGAATATCCAAGCGTTGATTATTTGGAAACTTTCGGGTTTGCTCGTCAATAGTACAGATAATATTATCATTACATACTTTAGTGGACTGACGGCGGTTGGATTATCATCGAACTATACGTTGCTTTCAACTACAATCAACTCCTTACTTAATCAATTGTTTAGTGGAATTACGGCTAGCGTAGGAAATATGAATGCAATTGAGAGTAAAGAAAAGAAAATGGATATGTTCTACGCAATCAATTTAGCAAATTTTTGGCTTTTTGGCTGGTCTGCAATTGGAATCTTTGTTTGTTCTACAGATATGGTGCATCTTATGTTTGGCCAAAACTATATTTTACCAATTACTATCCCTTTCGTAATTGCATTGAACTTTTATATGGTAGGTATGCAAAATGCAGTATGGACTTATAAAAATACAATGGGCTTGTTTAGGCCAGGGAGATATCTATTAATTTTAACCGCTATAATTAATCTTGTTTGTTCAATATGGCTTGGAAAAGTATGGGGGCTTTTTGGTATTCTATTCGCTACAGCAATATCTAGAGCTTTTACAAACACTTGGTATGATCCGTATGCTGTCTTTAAATATGGATTTGGCGAAAAAGCATCGCTATATTTCTTTCGATATTTGTATTATGCCATAATCCTTGTACTAACCGGAGGAATATGTTACTGGAGTTGCTCGTTTGTTCGACTTTCGCTGCTTGCAACTGTTGTGGTAAAGTTTTTGATTTGCTGTATAATACCTAATGTGGTTTTCTTGTTGTGTTTTTATCGAAAAAAAGAATTCTTAATTATTAGAGAATTTTCACAACGAGTGGTCAATAAATTAAAAGAAAAGATTAAACGATGAGTGTTGTGGTCAAGCATTTTTGTAACGCCACCACCTAATTATATCAATCCATATCGCTTCTCAAATGGTGTCATGTAATCATGATATGAGTGAGGCCGAATCTGGTTGTACCATAGATATGCAAACTCCTGAACAGCATGATCCAATTCCTGATCTGTATGGAAATAATACTGATTGAATTAGCGGGAGTGTGAAAACTTTTCTGTAAATAGCCTTCTATGCTAAAGATTGGTTGTGGCTGACAGCAGAAACTGCTGTCAGCTCATGCTTAATGATTAACAAAAGGGTGTACGTAGATCTCGGTGCCTGCGATAGCAGGAAAATATTTCCGTTGGCATAAAGGCTTTTGTTATTCGGGCAGACGACCTTCGTACATGATGGCCAGTTCTCCATAGACTTTTCCCCAGTTTCGAATCGGCATCTTCCACTTTTTAGTGGCTTCGAATGTTGCCAGATAAAGGGCTTTCAGCAGCGCCTGATCGCTCGGAAATACACTTCTCTGGCGATTCAGCTTGCGGTAAGTAGAATTCAGGCTCTCAATAGCATTCGTTGTGTAAATGACGGTTCTGACGTCCGCAGAGAACTTGAAAATTGGCGTCAGAGCATCCCAGTTTGTGAACCAGGATTTCATAGCACGGGGGTATTTTTCGTCCCATTTTTCTGCAACATTATCGCGGATTTCCTGAGCTTTGGCCTCGGTCGGCGCTGAATAAATCTTCTTCAGATCAGCCGAGAACAGTTTTCTATCCTTGTCCGCTACATACTTGAGCGTATTGCGGACCTGATGAACGATGCAGCGCTGGTATTCTGTCTTAGGAAAGGCGGTTCCAATGGCTTCTCCGATGCCGGTCAGACCATCAGCGCAGATGATAAGCACGTCCTTCACACCTCGGTTTTTAAGGCCATTCATAACAGAAAGCCAATACTTTGCGCTTTCGTTGTCACCGACTTCAATCATCAACACTTCTTTCTTACCTTCAGTGTTGATGCCAAGAATGACATATGCCGCAAGCTTCCGGATGATACCATTGTCACGAACGGAGTAATGGATTGCATCAATAAACAGTACCGGATAAACCTCGTCGAGAGGGCGATTCTGCCATTCTTCAATCTGCGGCAGAATCTTATCTGTAACGTCTGAAATAAATCCTTCAGAGGCTTCAAATCCGTAGATTTCCTCCAAAGTTTCAGATATCTGGCGCGTAGTCATTCCCTTTGCATACATGGAGATAATTTTCTGATCAATAGAAGAAATATCCTTCTGACGTTTTTTGACTACCTTAGGCTGGAAAGTTGATTTACGATCCTGCGGCACATTGATATCCAAGCTGCCATAGCTGGAATTCACTTCTTTGGATTTGTATCCGTTGCGATAGTTTCGATCACTCTCTTCATCATGCGTGCGTTCAGATTTCGAGTAGCCGAGATGCGCATCCATTTCTGATTCCATCATTTCTTTGATTGTGCCACCAAGCAGATCCTTGAGTGCGTCCTGAATATCTTCAGCGGTCTGAATATCGTATTCCTCAAGTAATCCCTGGATGATAGCACGCTTACCATCGGTCATCTGGACACGATGTGCTGGTTTCTTCTTTCCTCTAGGCATAAAATCGACCTCCTGTGAATTGATCATATCATAAAAGACTATCTTTGGCGACTTTTACAGAGATTTTTTCACAGGCTCTGATTAGCTCCTGCTTCAATGTATTATAATAACGCTCCATCGGTGCATTATCATACGGACAACCGGCATGACTCATACTCTGAGTGATGCCATGATCCTGACAGAATAAAATAAATTCCAGAGATGTAAACTGACTCCCCTGATCAGAATGCAATATTAAATTCTGAGCGATACAACCGGTTGCTTTTAAAGCCTTTTTAAGGGTGCGAATTGCAAGCTCGCTGGTCATCCATTTTCCATTTTCACTGGCGACGACACTCCTGTCGTATAAATCAATGATTGTACAATTAAAGCGCGTAGTACCATTGGTAAGAAATAAATATGTAAAGTCTGTACACCAGACCTGATTGATCTTTTCAACTCTGAAGTTTTGCTCAAGAAGATTTGGAAATATTTTATGAGCATGCCCCTTTTTATATCCAGGTTTCTTTCGCCGACAGACACACTGCAGCTTGAGCTCTTTGTTCATATACTTATAAACTGTAGTTTTGCTGAGACGGATATCTTTTCTGGAAAGAAATACTCTCATAGGACGATGACCGATTATGCCACCCAGTTCATGATAGATATTTCTTATCTCGTTACAGATAAACTGTTTCTTTTCCAAATATGCAGCCTTAGAATGCTTTAGATAGTTATAATAAGCATTCGGACAGATTTTCATATGAGACAATAACCACCTGAGTCCAAATTCATTCTGATTTTCTTCAATAAATCGATAAGCCACTAATCGATTTCCTTCGCAAAGAATGCCGCTGCTTTTTTTAGGAACTGATTTTCCTTTTCAAGTTCAGCTTTTTCCTGACGGAGACGACGAATCTCCTGCATCAGTTCATATTGATTCATGGCTTCGTCATTTGTTTGGCATTCTTCGCGGTATGCACGTACCCAATTAGAAATAGTAGCTTTAGATACGCCATATTCAGCAGCCAGGCTGGCAAGTGTTCTGCCATCCTGAATATGCTGCCGGACAACTTTTTTCCGTGTTTCTGTGGTAATCTGTTGCATGTCTTTCTTCCTTTCCTAATAGTCATTATAACCTATTAGACGGAAGCGTTACAAATTTAATATACCACTACAAGTCCTGGTATCGGGTGTTTCCGATATCAGTTTTTCAGAACTGGTTACAAGGATGTTTTTGATACTCTTATAACTTGGCGATGCTGTATAGGATAATGCCTTTTTACAGGCAGCTTCAAGCAATGAATCTGAATACTTCTCAGCAAGCTTTAGAAGTCCCAAACAACTCCGATAGGTCTGCTGTTCCACACCTTTGAAGGTTAATATCGCGTTGACTGCAGTGTATGTATTTATACCAATCCGCTCAGCCCATTTACGGAATCGGTCGCCGTTCCATTCCAGATATTTCTGGTGATCTTCCGGCATATGCTCTGTAATGGTGCTGTACTGCCCGGGACGCCCTTTCAGGCGGCGATGGGAAGCAATGCGGTTATGGTTATAAAAAATCTCAATAGTGGTATCTGTTATCTTTACATCAACTTTCTTTTTGATGTATTCATATGGAACGGAGTATAGCATTCTGTCCACAGATATGTGATAATGGAACTGAACAGTGGCTGTTTTCCAGTCGCTCAGTTCAAAACGGGTAGCAGGTAATGGTGCCAACAATGGTTTTTCTTCCCCAAGAAATAAGCTTCGCCGACTACCCTCTTTCTTTTGAAAGAGCCTTTGGTTAAACAGTTCCAGCTTATCTCTGATTGCGCGGTTTAATTCGGCAAGGGAGAAGAACTGTTCATCCCGAAGTGCTGCTGTAATCCAGGTAGATATATTTCCTACCGTTCCTTCAGCATTCGGCTTATCCTTGGGTGCTCTGATACGTGCCGGAATAATAGCAGTACCGTAGTGTTCAGCCATTTCCTGATAAGTTTCATTGATCTGCTGGCCTTTAAAACCACCATTGTGAACAACAGCTGTTTTGCAGTTGTCCGATACGAGAATCCTGGCAACTCCGCCAAAGAATTCGTACATGTGGACATGAGCAGTGATCCATGATTTTTGCTTCATATCCAGAAAGGCTTCAACATAGGTGTACTGACTGTATGTCATTACACCTACAAAAATGTACGCTTTCATGGTTTCCCCGGTATCCGGGTCAATCATTATTGCAGGATCTCCTGCCCAGTCAACCTCAACCTGCTCTCCGGGCTTCCGGTTGATATGCATGGTTGCACGATGTTTCTGCTCATCCTGCTGGATGTGATAGCAGAACTGGGAATACATAAGTGGTTCTTCACCGTTAGCTCGGCAGTCCTCCATGTATTCGGTCCACAGGAGCTTCTTAGTGACTCCATTACGGAGCAGCTCCTTGCGGATGTAAGCGTAGTCAGGTTCTCTTTTGTGAGAGGTGACTTGCTTCGCAGAGGGAAATAGCTTTTCTGCGAGGACAGCATCAGTATCGTTTTCGTCAAGCGGCCAGGAAATATCTAACTCTTCGGCGCGCTTTAGAACACGATTGACAGTTTTCTTGGATACATTGCAGCTGTCAGCAATGTTCTGTTGGCTGAGACCTAAACTTTTAAGTCTAAGGATCTCTCGATATTTGGTCATAGTCATGACCTCCTTAGAATGTATTTACACTAAACAGTGCATGATTACATTCTAAGGGATTTATGGTAGGGGTTTCCACCACCGGAATGGCGGTTTCCTTAAAAACGGATTTGCGGTTTCCTGTCGCCGGACAGCAGCGACACGGGTGCCGGATTATTCAACAACAACTATTGCTTATACCATCATTTTGTATTATCATATAATCAGTATTTTATATAGATAAAGGAGAGAGTTTCAATGCCCGTTTGTTCTGCTTGTGGAAAAAGAACCATATTTCCAATGACTATCAAGGATAAAGTCTATTGTCAAAAATGCTTTCAATCGCTTGGCGTCAAAGGCATGATTTCTACCTGTAAAAATGATAATAAATCCTCTGATGAGATACACGCACAAATTACAGAAAATGCATCGGATCGAATTGTTGCTTCAAATGCTGCTGCTGAAATTAAAAGAAAACTTAAATCAACAGGAGTCGATATGGGTCCATTTTCTGGAATGAAAGTGGGCCCGCTTTCTGGTGGAAGCATAAAAGCAGTTGCTTCAATGGTTAGAAACGATGAAACAATTATTGGAGCACTCGATACATTTGCATCTATCGGAGAACCATCCGGAAGATTCAAAGGAAAATCTTTTACGCATAAAGGCAGAGATACTGGAGTTGTAGTTATTACTGATAAACGTGTTCTCTTTGCTTCCAGAGAAGCTGGTTTATCATCGTCTATATCTATGAATCTTTCTGATATCAATTCTATAACCGATACAAATAATACTGGGTTTAGTCTTCACGCTGGCCTTAATCTTCTTGAAACAAAAATGTTAATATCCACTTCCTCAACTTCATTAGCTATTTACAATACAAATGCATTTCTTAAACCTTTTAAGAAAGTTCTCATTGAAGCAATGGGTAATGTACAGGCCTACAAGCAAGCAGATACTGTTGTGATCAAGGAAAGTTTCTCAGCCGCAGATGAAATCGAAAAGTTCAAACAGCTGCTGGATCAAGGTATTATCACAGAAGAAGAATTTGATGCGAAGAAAAAACAATTGTTGGGATTATAAGCATATCTATTTTAGTGAAAAATAGATTGCAGAGAGCCACTAATCGCTAATTTGAACTGTACCCTATTTGTTAGATAGTATCATATACTATTTAACAAGTGGGGTATTTAACTACGTCAAAAGGAAAACGAAATAAACGATATTTACCAAGATTGTCAGCGTCGGGAATTTCGGGGAATATCCCATTATAAGCTGCTAAATTGAATAAATTACTTACTTTTTTACATCATAAATATCCTCAATATTTATCCTGATATCCCCGATCTGCGAAATTCTCCGATCTGGCTTGTAAATACCGGCTGCACCTTGCCATCTGCACGGACTTTTTCTGCCACCTCTCCGGAGAAATCCAGCCACCTTACCGCAGTTGTTTTCCACTTGTGGGATGATATTCTATAATGAAGTCAGCGCATGATATTGTCATGTGACTTCATCATAGGAGGTCCAAAATATGGATTACAGAGAAATCCTCAGGCGTCGTAGTATGGGGTGCAGTCAAAGGCAAATGGAACGCGATAAGCTCGTTTCAAGAGAGAAATCGAAAGCTATCTTTGCGGCGGCAGATCGTGTTGGTATACACTGGCCTATCGACCCAGAGATAACAAATCAGGAGCTTGAATTGTTACTTTTTCCGGACAAGTACAGAACTGTCAACATGTACGTTGAGCCAGATTATGTATACATCCATAAAGAGTTAGCAAAAACTGGTGTTACCATGACGCTGCTCTGGGAAGAATACTGTCAGAAGTGCTATGAAAATGGTCAAACGCCCTATATGAGTACGCAATTCAGTGAGAAATACCGCAAATGGGCCAAGGTGACCAAGGCAACTATGCGTATCCAACATAAGCCAGGTGATGCTATGGAGGTTGATTGGGCTGGTGATACAATTCCAGTATTTGATCCGGTAACGGGCGAAGAAACAGCAGCCTATCTGTTTGTTGCTGTGCTGCCCTGCAGTTGCATGATATATGCGGAAGCCTGCTCAGATATGAAGATGGAAAACTGGTTACTGTGTCATGTACATGCCTACAACTATTTTGGCGGTGTTACTCGGCTGTTAATTTCGGACAATTGCAAAACTGCAACGATTTCCAATACTCGATATGATACGATTCTGAACCGCAGCTATCAAGAGCTGGCAGAGCACTATGGCACAGCGATTGTTCCTGCTCGGGTTCGCAAGCCTAAAGATAAGAGTCATGCAGAAGGTTCTGTTCGATTTGCCGAAACGTGGATCATTGCTGCACTGCGTGATCAGAAATTCTTCTCTATCATTGAGGTTAAGGATGCGGTTGCACAGAAACTTGATGAATTGAATGACCGCAAGTTTAAGCAGAGAGTCGGTACTCGGCGCAGTGCCTATCAGGAAGAAGAAAAAGCATATATGCTGCCCCTTCCTGCCAGTGATTTTGAACCGGCAGTCTGGTCTGTATCAAAGGTCGGTGTGGACTATCTCATCTCGGATGGCCGTAATAAATATTCTGTTCCATCCAATTTGATTGGAGAACAGGTGGATATTCGCACAACCAGCACAATGATTGAAGTATTCTACCACGGCAGTCGTGTAGCAGCTCACCGCCGTTTTCAGACAAGACAACATGATCCAATTGTGAAGCCAGAGCATATGCCTCCGGAACATCGGAAATACCTGAACTACAACGCAGAAACCTTTACCAAATGGGCAACTGCCGTAGGGCCTATGACCACCAAAGTTATCCAGCATTTTCTGACTTCAGGAAAGGTTCCTGAACAGGGCTACAAGGCCTGTGCAAGTCTGACTAAACTAGCGAATCGCTACGGCGATTCCCGGCTGGAGAATGCCTGCAGACGGATTCTATCTTACAGTTCCACGCCCTCTGTACGCAATATTAGCAGCATTTTGAAAAACGGACAGGACAAACTGGAACTAAGAAAAGCAGAACCCAAACCAACCTCACTCAATAGCTATGGAATAACCCGTGGCGCCGCTTACTTCCGCAAGGCAGGTGAGCAAAAGTGATCTCTCAGGCAACTGTTGATATGCTGAAAGGTATGAAAATGAGCGCTATGGCCGCTGAATTGGAGCGTCAGTTGACTGATGCGTCCTACCGGGAACTCGGATTTGAAGACCGCCTGGGGCTGCTTGTGACAGCCGAATGGAATCGTCGCCAGACAAACAAAGTGAATCGATTCATTCGAAATGCTCATTTCTCTGCACCTTCTGCTGCTGTGGAATCGATTGAATACTATGAAGACCGCCAATTGGACAAATCTCAGATATTACGTTTCTCCACCTGTAAGTACATTGAGGAAGGTCACCATATTATTTTAAAAGGGGCCTCTGGAAACGGAAAAACTTACATTGCCTGTGCGCTTGGAAATGCTGCCTGCCGCCGATTTAAGTCGGTGCAGTACATCCGAATGCCAGAATTGCTGGATGAACTGAGCATTGCCAGAGGCTGCGGTGATCTACAGAAAATACTGAAATCTTACAAAAAATGTGATCTGCTTATCATCGATGAATGGCTAATCCGTTGTTTAACTCCTCAGGAAAGCTACGATTTACTGGAAATCATGGAAACCAGATGTGGGCAAACTCCCAGCAGATCTATGATCCTCTGCACCCAGTACGAACCGGAAGGTTGGTATCGACGAATCAATCCTGACCCGGAAAGCGATAGCCCTATTTCTGAAGCAATCATGGACCGTATTATCCATAATGCCTACGATGTGACGGTCGCTGGGCGAATTTCCATGCGCGAACGTCACGGGCTGAACAGTACCACACAGGACTGTGCTGAATAATAAATCATGATGAGATGATCCCTCCAGAACAGAGTTGCATTGTTGACATATACGACGATGCTGCGGGGTGAATCTTACAAGTGTATGACTTAACGAAGTCCATCCGATCTGCTGAGACTGGTTTTGCTGGTCTCGGCAGATTGCGATGAAGCGTAGCTCCACTCCAGAAAAGTAGGGCTCAAATACGGTTGGGTGTGGCCGAACCTCCGGCGAGGTGGAAAGAAAAGTCCGGCAGGGTGGCAAGTTTTTTCCGTGCAGGTGGCAAACCGACGCCGGTTTTTACATATGGGGACAGCGGCATAAACGCTACTTGAAAGAGCATAAACGGCTGTTTTATTCTAATTTGTTGACAAGCGGAAAACTGAACAGTTACCTTGCTGATATTGATCGACAGGCAGAGGAAATGTTTTCTCGGCTGGTAAAACAGATGGCAGAATGTGAGGGCGTGACAGAACAGCTAAAGGCAGAAAATCAGCTTGAATGGGTCGGGAAAATGAATAATATTCGTAGCAGAGCAGTAGAGATTATAGATGTAGAATTGATTTGTGTTTAGGAGGACAAAGCGGCAGATATAATGTTAAAAGGTGGTTGCGTGCGCACGCATATTGTGTTATAATACTGGTGGTTAGGAGGAATATATCTATGAAACTATTAAAATGGCTTTCAGTAACAGACCGATTTTACAAAATCTATTTGGACAAGCAACTTGCCCCCTATGGAATCAACAACAGTCAATATATGTTCTTAATCAAAATCTGTCGTTCGCCCGGTATTCTACAAGATTCTTTGTTGAATATGTTCTATGTTCATCCAAGCAATATTGTACGGACGGTTGCGACATTGGAAAAGCAGGGAATGATTACACGTTCTCCCAATGATAATGATAAGCGGACATGTAAATTGTATCCTACAGAAAGAGCATTGTCTATTATTGACGAGATACAGATGATATGCGAAAAGACAGAAGCTCTTTTATTGCAGGGTATGAGCGAATCCGAGCAGAACCTTTTTATGGATTTCTTAATACAGGCGGGCAGAAATATCACATCGGAACTCCATATAGAGAGAAAGGGGGAGGAGTTCAATGACTGAAAATCCTCTGGGCTATGAAAAAATTCCAAAGCTGTTGAAAAATTTTGCTGTTCCCAGTATTGTGGCGTCTCTTGTCGGTTCAATCTACAATATTGTGGATCAGATTTTTATTGGTCAAGGGGTCGGTTATTTGGGAAATGCAGCAACCAATGTTGCCTACCCGTTTTCTACCATCTGCCTTGCCATTGCACTACTGGTCGGAATTGGCAGTTCTTCCCGTGTTTCCCTCTGTCTTGGATGCAAAGAGCCGAAAGCTGCCGCCAAAGCAGCGGGAAATGGTATTGTTCTGATGGGAATTTTCGGAATTATTTATTTGCTGGTTGGAGAAACTTTTCTGCCTTTGCTCCTAAAGGCATTTGGGGCAACGACAGCTGTATTTCCATATGCAAAGCAGTATGCCAGCATAACATTGATTGGAATGCCGTTTCTCATTGTAACGAATGGTATGAGCAATTTGATTCGAGCAGATGGAAAACCAAAGTATTCAATGGCCTGCATGGTTGTGGGAGCTATTATCAATACCATTCTTGACCCCATTTTTATTTTTGTTTGCGATTGGGGAATTGCCGGCGGAGCTTGGGCAACGGTTATTGGGCAAATTTTTTCTTTCACACTCGCACTCCGTTATCTATGGCGTTTCCAAACAATCCATTTTGAAAAAAAGTCGTTTTTATTTGACATTAAAGAAAGCCTGAAAATTTGCAGCATGGGGATAAGCAGCTGCTCAAATCAGATTGCAATTACCGTGATTCAAATCATTCAGTACAATTCGTTGACTTATTACGGCGCATTAACAAAATATGGAACGGATATTCCCTTGGCAGCTTGCGGAATTGTTATGAAAACAAATGCCATAATCCTTGCGATTGTTACAGGAATCTCGCAAGGGATGCAGCCGATTATCGGTTTCAACTATGGAGCAAGGCAATATCATCGGGTACGGGAGGCTTACATGCTTGCAATAAAGTGGAATCTTGTTGTTTCCACTATTGCTTTTATCGCATTTCAATTTTTCCCGCGATCTATCATTTCACTATTCGGAGACGGGGACGAGCTGTATTTTGAATTTGCTGTTTTGTTCATGCGTACCTATATTTTCATGGTGTTGGTAAATGGTGTGCAGTTGCTTTCTTCCGACTTTTTTACCGCAATAGGAAAAGCGTTAAAAGGTGCTCTGTTGGCATTAACAAGGCAGACCTTTTTCTTGATTCCGCTTACCCTGCTGCTCCCGCTTCGTTTCGGAATTATGGGAGTATTGCTAGCGGGGCCTGTTGCTGATTTTTCAGCGTTTGTGCTATCTGTTGTACTGGTCGGTATAGAATTTAAAAAACAAAAAAAACTCGCTTATAATTTAAGCCATAGCATATAACTATTATCCACAGCTACTGAGCAAGTGTTATCAATACCGATAACAAAATGATAACATTAGCTTATATAGGCAGGATAATATGGATATATCAAATAATCAAAGGATTTACATACTCGGCAGAGAATAAATTCTAAACAAAATCAGTTAGGAAAAGTCGAATTTGAACAAAGGAACGGTGAGAAATCATGGCAAGAAGCTACGACAAACATTTTAAAGAAGAAGCATTGAAGCTCTCAGATGAAATCGGAGCAAAGAAGGCGGCGGACCAGCTTGGAATCCCCTACAATACAGTCACAACCTGGCGAGGTAAGCGAAAGAAATACGGAGATCAGGCATTTGTAGGAAGTGGACATAAACAGCTGACGGCAAGCGAGCAGGAACGAAGAATGCTTGAACTGGAGAAGGAAGTCAAAGAGCTCCAACGAGCTAACGATATACTTCAGGAGGCTCTTGTTTTTTTCGCAGCGCGCCGAAAGAAGTCAAAGCGCATGAGCGATACCGCTTTATCCACTCTATACAGACAGATTCACATAAAGAGTGGAGTGTGGAACTATTATGCAGAATTCTTCATGTAAGCGAATCCGGATATTATCGATATCTGAAGAATCTCAGTAAGCCGTCTAAGCACGCGCTTCTTTCGGCGGCAATAGACAGGATTATGAATGAATCCGATTATAATGACAATTATGGAGTGAAACGAATGCAGCTTGCTTTGGCGCAGAACAGATTCCACACAGGAAAACGTAGAATCAGGCGAATTGTGCACGAAAAAGGTCTGATTCACGGCAGACCCAGACGTCCACATGGTTTAACACACGCTGCCACCGAAATTCAAGAGAAGGAAAATCTGATCAAGCAGGATTTTCAGGCTGATGCTCCGTATCAAAAACTACTGGCGGATATCACGCAGATCGGCTGCCTGGACGGAAAACTCTATATTTCCCCGATTATGGATTGCTTTAACGGTGAGATTCTTTCTCTTCAGATGGATGACAATATGCGAAAAGAACTCTGTATCAATACACTCAAGGCAGTTGCCTGCTGGTATCCGATTCGAGGCGCGATACTTCATAGCGATCGCGGAAGCCAGTATACCAGCGAGGCGTTCAAGAAAAAACTCTCTGAATATGGTATGCTGCAGAGCTTAAGCGGTGTGGCACACTGCTACGATAACGCCCGAATGGAAAGCTTTTTCGCAACTTTGAAGAAGGAACTGCTCTATAGAATTCCTACTTACCGAATGCCAATGGCGGAGGTTAAATCTATTATCTTTCGATATGTGTTTATCTACTATAATCGGAAGCGAGTATATACGTCGAATCCCTTAGGACTTCCACCCGCTGTTTATAAGACACATTACCACAATATGTATCATTCATCTGCTGCTTAAAATTTGTGAGTTTTTAGACTGCACTTTTCTTGACAATTCCACAGGCTGACTTGAACGATTAATGTCAAACTTACATTTTGGATTGTCCTTGGGTAAATGGATACCAGAATGATTCAGTCTGAATTTATTGATATAAATATGAGGAGAAAATATTATGTTGCGATTCAAGCCAACAGAGCACCTGACCGGTGTTACCATTCAAGGAGACTTACAGGATTTCTATGAGCTTACGGAATCTATCTACCGTATAACAGGGATAGTAGATGATCCGACTTCTGCATATTATGGAGTGAGGAATACTCTGCTGGCGATTTGCTATGGTATTCGTCATGCTTATATGGGCGATCGCGATATTTTTACGGTTGAAAATGGAATGAATCAGGAAATAATGCGATGGCATAAAATGATTACTCCAACCAATAATGTTTATTACAGTGTAAATGTGCTGTTTCCACTGGCAATTTTTGCTGCTGTCTCTATGCAACAGGCGTTCCCAAGTGCAAGGAAGTTTTATGAATCGAAGAATATGAAAGAGGGAGAACATTTGCCGCCGTACTCTGATTATGTTCATGATAAGGCATATCTGAATCAGTTTGCTGCGGGAGTCTGGCAGGCGTTAGGTGAAGTAATCGGTGGCCTTGAATTAGAAAAGATCATTCGTTCATGGGAGAATTCTTATGATAGTTATGCCTGCTATGCGACACAGTATATTGATAAATGCAACATAGAATTATTGAAAGCACCGTTGGAAAAACGCAAAGATAAACTACGTAATATTGCGAAACGATTGGTGAAAGCACCACAGGCATATTATACGTTATTAAGAGATTTGCATGCTGCAGCGAAAGAGTATAACACAGATATTTATTCTCTCCATGATTCCAGACTGGAATATCCGGAGGAGATTGAGTGGTAACTGCAGTCAGTACAGGATTTTACATATACTGATATTACTCTACTGTGGTTAGCATCAGGAAAATACAGGCATATTTTTATGCGTGTCGACATTCCAGCGGAAAGAAGAGTTCACTTTTGAGACTACGAATATCGTTAATAGATATGGTGGTATTCGCAATTTGAAGAATCCTCCTTTCAGGCTCCAGCCTTGAAACCCTTCCGGTGATCTGCAAATATTCTCCGACATCAGAGCTGGCAAAGCGATGGAAATAATTGACTGTGACCAAATCGCCTTTTGCAATCATGTGAAGTTTTCGGTCTAATTCGGCCTGTGCTTCCTCGGATAGTTCGATGCGTGGAACAAGCACTTTCTCTTTAACCCGGAGCGCAGTTTCATATCCTTTGAGTGCGGCGAAGGGGGAGAACTGTTTTGCACGGTCTAAACGGCTCATTTTTGCATGTGATTTCATAATTTCCTCCATGTCAATCGCGTTATGCCTTGTGCCCACCGATCTGGCGGTTCCGATCCATTGTTGTGGCAGCGGCCTGCAGATTCATCCCTTTCAGGATGGCGTTTTTTCCATACCGTTTTTTGATGTTCAACACAGCCAGTTGCATGTTTCGCTCCCGTTCCAGCTTAATGGGATCGGAAAACAGGTCACACTGCTGGAAAGTTTCTTCGGATATATTGTTGAAGGTAAGATTGATCCGTCGAAGGGGAGCGGTTCGGCTCATAATTCTGCTGTACAGGTTGTCTACTGCGTACATAATTTTAGTTGTAGAACTGGTCGGCGTACCGAGGTGAATGCTGCCGTGTCCTGACTTCAGTTCCAGATGGTTGTCGTATCCCAGCTGGAGTGTGACGGATTCCGTAGCCAGACCTTTATCAACTAGATCGAGAACGAGCAAGTCTGTCATTTCATGGACAATCAGCCGACCTTCGTCGAAGCTGTAGTTTCGGGGAAGAACCTGCCCGCTGGATATGGAGTGAGACTGCGGCTTGTACGCTTTGATATCTGCGATGGTGGTGGGTTCCCGGCCCCATGCATGGTCAATCAGCAGCTCGGCGTCCACACCGAACAGGCGATACAGCAGGTCTTCGTTGAACTCGGACATCTGTGCGATGTCGCCCATCGTCCACATCCCATTGCGTTCCAGTTTGGCAGAAATTCCTTTGCCGATGCGCCAGAAATCAGTCAGTGGTCTGTGATTCCAGAGCTGTTCCCGATAGGTTTGCTCTGTCAGGATTCCGATGTGGTCATCTGAATGCTTTGCCATGATATCCATTGCGATTTTTGCCAGATATAAATTTGTTCCGATGCCTGCTGTGGCTGTAATACCTGTGGTTTGCAGCACATCATCCATGATGGCAACTGCCAGCTGCTTTGCAGTCATACGGTGAAAGACAAGATAATGGGTTACATCCATGAAAACCTCATCGATACTGTAGACATGAATATCCTCTTTTGAAACGTATTTCAGATAAACCGTGTAGATGTTGGCAGAATAATCGATATAGAGCTGCATTCGCGGCGGTGCCATGATATATTCGATATGTTTCGGTATCTCAAATACACGGCAACGGTTATGCACACCGAGCTTTTTCATGGAAGGGGAGACCGCAAGGCAGATTGTCTTTTCCCCTCGTTCCGGGTCAGCTACGACGAGGTTTGTGGTCAATGGATCAAGCCTCCGTTCCACGCATTCCACAGAAGCATAGAAACTTTTGAGATCAATACAAACAAATGTTCGATTCATAGCGGAAAAGAAAACGCCTCCTCCCGGCGAAAACAGATAAAGCGACAGCAGAGACAATATGCCGATCTGCAGAACCAAATCCGACGTATTGTCACTCAATAAATTCTTCCGGCAATTCACTGCCCTTGATATTGCGGAAAAAGCGGCTGTCTGGTGTATAGGGAATTTTGAAATGATAGTCGAGATGGTTTAATTCTTGTAGCTTAATCAGCATGAGATTGACATTTGATCCCAGCATCTGAGAAAGCTGTACGACGTCATAGCCTTCCCGTGCCAGTGAATACACCTGATCGCTGTCCAGAAGAATATGGGAGGCAAAGGCATTTGCCTCATATTCTGTTGTGTCCTTCATGTTGAACAGGACAAATTCCTGCAGGGCACCGCCTTTTGCCAGATCACGATGCCTGCAATCATGCCCGATTTCATGTGCCGCGACCATCTGGCGAAGCCGTGTATCCATTTTGGGATTGAGAAACATCATGCGATGATTCCAGCGGAACGTATACATCCCCAAGAGATCGGTAAACGCATCCTCATAATAAATTTTAATTCCGATCTCTTTGGCAATTCTAAGCGGGTCTCTTGTCCCACATTGCCGGACAAGGCTGTTCGCCTGTTTGAAAACTGAATAGGAATCCAAAATCTACACCTCCTGAACGTATTGCAGTTGTTTGTGACTGATTCAGTCGAAAATGCTGTCTTTGCGATATTTCTTGGGGGTGTATTTTTTGTTGTCCTCTTTACAGTCGAAGTAGGCCTTCTGCAGGGCAATCATGACCGCATCCCTATCTGCATCGGAAAGCTCACCGCCTGCAAACATGCCGGACAATTCGGCAACCAGTTGTTCTGCCTGCTGTCTGCCGCGGCTTCCATATTGCGCACCGGCCTGGGATACAAATTCCTCGTCTTCGGTCAGCAGATAATTGGTATCACAGCCGAGCTGTTCCGCCAGCTTGCCATACAGCTCACGCTTGCGCGGGTAGCGACCCTCCTGTTCATAGCTGGCATAGGTTCGGAGGCTGACTCCGACGGCTTTGGCAAGGTCTGCCTGCGTCAGTTTTTTTTCGGTGCGAAGGTACTTCAGCTTTTCCCCGAATTTCATGTTGGTCACCTCTTTGTACAATTAAATTGCATATTATTTCCAAAAACACTATTGACAAATGAAATTAAACTGCCTATAATCAGGCTATAACAAGCGATTGATTTACATATATTATACGTTAAATTTCATGTTTTGTCAAGAGACAGAGATGAATACGAAGAAATTTTTTCAAGAGTATGTAACTCAGTTGCTTTTATTGACTCAGAGAAGGGATGTGTGCTTATGATTTTATCGTATCAGGATTTGGATGTGATTGCTGATTCCATCCTCAGGGAATTTAAACCGGGACGGATCACACTGGATGCCATTGATGTGGAACGTCTTGCGCGGAGCTTTTTGGGCTTGACGATTCGATATGAACGATTGTCTGACGATTTCAGCATTCTGGGAGCAACCACCTTTTCGCCGGTGGAGCTGGAATTGCTCTGTCATGGAAAAACACAGGTCATTTCACTGCCTGCGGATACTGTCCTGTTGGAGGAACGACTGTTGTTGGATAAAAAACAGCAGTTGGGCCGCCGGCGGTTTACACTGGCACATGAATGTGCCCATCAGATTCTCCATCGGTATGAGAATGCCGACAATCCGACACCGGAGGTACAAAAGCGTACATACTCCCTCCGTGATCTCAAATCACAGGAGGACTGGAATGAATGGCAGGCAAATGCACTGGGTGCGGCACTGCTGATGCCAAAAGCAGTCATTGCAGGCTGTATGCGGAAATATGCCTGTGGCAGGAAGCTGATCTGCTATGAACACGCATTTTCTTACCATGATTACTGGGTGATGAAGAACATTTGTGAAATTCTGGAAGTATCCCGCAGTGCGCTGGAAATCCGGCTGCGTCAGCTGGGATATTTACTGGACAAACCATATACGGAATATCAGGGAACATTGGAGGTGTGGAACGATGAGGAGGACGTTTAAGCCGCTTACGCCGGAGATGATGCAGAAAATCCGATGCTCCAGCGACGAAGTCGCAGAACAGAAATCCAGATTTATCAAGTGTCCGTACTGCAACAGCAAATCCATCCGGGTATTCGAGGATACCCGCGGGCATGTACAGACAAAGTGCAAGGTGTGCGGGAAGGAGACCGTTTTCGATGTTCTTTCCATGCGCAGAGTATCCTTTCGCAGGATTTCGTAACCGGAAACGAAAAAAGAATAGAGCGAGCTGATGTAGCTGTGCTATAAGGGGCCGCATGATTGCGATGACTTCCTAAGCCGTAAAACTAACCAGACAGTCTTTTCAGGCTGTTGTTTACGGAACAGGTGGGCAATCATGCGGCTCTTTTTTTGTTTTCAATAAGACAAGCAAACCAATCAACAGAATAAAACAAAATATCGTGCCTGAGTTGCAATAGGGCAAAGGATATCTCATACGGTTCTGGAACACGGAATGATTTGACAATCAACCGTGTACAGACCGCAGGAAGTACCCTCAGCCTGTTGCGCTCATTTTTAAGACAGATATCGACCCGGTGGCTCTGTGTGTACTTCACATAGGGCCGTTTTTTATTGGCAGGAGGATTCTTTGCCCTAACCGCATGCAGAGCGGAAAGGACAGAGAATCATGAACAGAAACAGCAAAAACGAGCACATCACCTTTAAAACACTGCGCTCCATGGTCAGGAGTACTATTGGGAAAAACAAGCCTACGCCGAAATATCTCCGGGAAAACGAAGAACCTGTGGCAGTCAGTGCAGACGGAAGCATGGCGGTATATCCCAGCGGGTTTGTCACCTACAAAAGCGTGACCGGTTCTACGGTGGTCAATCTGGCGGAATGCGGTTCGTATACATATACCTTTGATGGCGGAAAAGACGGTCTGCGGGAGAAGCATACCATTTCTGCGGAAACGCTGGAGCAAATGGAATGGAGCGTGGTCGTGGCGCTCCGGGGCGAAGAGCGGGCCGCGGAAAACAATATGAACCGGAAAGGTGACCGCACGGGAAACCGGCAGTATGCATATGAAGATGGCACTGACCCGTGGGAACAGCTCGAAAATCAGACAGAAGATGATGTGCTGGAGCGCATGGTTCGGCAGGACAGCATTGCGGAATTGCTGGGCTGTTTGACTGACCGACAGCGCCAGATTGTGAAGCTGTATTTCTTTGAACAGCTGACACAGCAACAGATTGCGGACGCATTGGGCATCCGCCAGCAGTCGGTGACCGATGCCCTGCGTGCGGCGCTGAAGCGAATGCGGAAACTTTTTTAAAAAATTTTTCTGTGACTGCCTGTTATTTCCGATTTCCCACGACAGCAGGTGAATGGGGACAACTCCCTCAAATCCAACGGGAAGGAGGTCAGCGATATGAACAGGAAATTCCATGTGGACATCAACACGCCCGGCAATTCGGGTGAGCCGGTGCTGACAGCCAGACGCATCACGCTCCGCAATCGGTTTCTGAACGCTTTATTCGGGAAAAAACAGCAGTTTGTTATCATTCTGCCGGGCAGGATGGTGGACAGCTTCAGCGTGAAGGAAATGCCGGATGACAGCACATCTGACGGATAAACCAACCATTTTCGGACGCAGGATATCCTGCGAAGCAACGGAGGAAAACAAAAATGTCTGATAAAACAGGAACCTTTGATTCGGCAAAACTGGCGGGCGGTCTGAACATGGTGTTTAAGGGCTATGCAATGATCTTTGACGCGATGGCAGAACAGGCGAAACTGCTGGAAACGGCGGCGCAGGGCCCTGCCCCGATTGTCCCGGCGGAACAGCCGGACAGTAACACACCGCCCTGGGAGGATGCTCCGGAAACTGCCGTGGAGCAAGCCGAACCGAAAAAGCAGATGACCAAGCAGGAATTCCTTTACACCATTCAGTCGAAGGTCACCGACCCGACAGCCCGAATTCCCGCAGACAAGGTAAAGGCACTGCTGAACAAGCACGGGGCGAGCTCGCTTTCAGCGCTCCCGCCGGAGAAATACGAAGCGTTTCTCTATGACTTCAACCGGCTGTGACAGAGGGCAAAATGGGAAAACATGCACTGTTATCCGCATCCTCCAGCCACAGATGGCTGAACTGTACGCCATCCGCACGGCTGGAGGAGCACTATCCGGACACATCCACGCGCTATGCGGAGGAGGGCACCGCCGCACATGAACTGTGCGAGTACAAGGTGAAGCACTATCTGCATGGGCGGATGCCGCGCCCGCAGTCGGAGTTCTACACGGAGGAGATCGAACACTACACCGATGTGTACCTCCATTTCTTTGCGGACACGCTGGAGGAAGTCAAAAAGACCTGCCCGGTGCCGATGGTGATGGTCGAGAAACAGCTGGATTATTCCAACTATGCCCCCGACGGCTTCGGCACAGCCGACTGCATCATTGCCGCAGACGGAACGATGCATGTCATCGACTTCAAGACCGGATTCCAGTATGTGGAGGTTCGGGAAAATCCACAGCTGATGCTGTACGGGCTCGGCGCACTGAATGCCTGTTCATGGATGTATGACATTCAGCAGGTGGCGCTTTCCATCGTACAGCCGCGGGTGGAGAATGTGGCGACTTATACCTGTTCCGTAGAGGAGTTAATCCGGTGGGGCGATACGTATGTCAAGCCCAGAGCCGCGCTGGCATATCAGGGAAAAGGCAAGCTGGTCTCCGGCGAACACTGTAGATTCTGCCGCCATCAGGCGCACTGCGTTGCCCGTGCGAAGGAAGCACTGCATCTGGCACAGAAGGAATTCTGCGAGCTGGACGGCACAGACAAAACCGATGCTGTCCCCAATGTGCGATTTAAGAATCCCGCCACGCTGGATCACAGCGAGATAGAAGCGCTTCTGCCGATGCTCAGCCGCATTTCCAAGTGGATTGACGAGGTTTTTGCTTATGTGTCGGAGGAAGCGATTCAGCACGGCGTCATCTGGAAGGGCTATAAAGTCGTGGAAGGGCGCTCGGTCAGACGATTTACAGACGAGAAGCAAGTGGAACAGGTAGCTGTCGCCGCAGGCTATCTTGATATTTATAAAAAAAGCCTGATCTCACTCACGGAGTTTGAAAAACTTATGGGAAAGAAGAAATTTCAGGAGATTCTGGGCGGTCTGGTCTGCCGTCCGCCGGGAAAGCTGACACTCGTGCCGGAGACAGACAAGCGTCCGGAGGTCAACGTAACTGCGGCGCCGGATGAATTTACGGCACTGGATTAAATCACGAAAAGGAGTTTATTATGGCAAACAATCAGAACAACAACGCAACCCGCGTACACATTCCCTGCCGCATTTCGTTTGCAAATATCTGGGAACCGAAGTCAATCAACGGCTCGGATGAGAAGTATTCCGTATCCCTGATTATCTCCAAGGAGGACAAGCAGACATTGCGCGCCATTCACGAAGCGGTTCAGACCGCCAAGGAAAACGGCAAGGGAAAGTGGAACGGCAAGATTCCCGCAAACCTCAAACTGCCGCTGCGCGACGGCGATATTGACCGCCCGGATGACGAGGCATATGCAAATGCGTATTTCATCAACGCCAACAACAAAGAGAAGCCGGGCATCGTAGACCGCCGTGTCCAGCCGATTACAGACCCGTCTGAGGTATACTCCGGCTGTTACTGTATCGTGTCGGTGAACTTTTATCCGTTCAATGCCAATGGCAACCGCGGCGTTGCGGCTTCGCTGGGCAATATCCAGAAGGTGAGCGACGGTGAACCGCTGTCCGGCCGTGTGAGCGCCATGGCGGAATTCGAGGCGCTGGAGGATGAGGAAGAGCTTATGAAGGAAGAACTGCCGGATTATCTCCGGTAAGACGGCGGTGCAGGAGGACGGCTGGCATTCGCCGGCCGCTCTCCAATTTGGAAGGGAGGAAGCTCGCTGTGAGACAACGCATTGTCCATATTGATATCGAAACCTTTTCTGATGTGAACCTCGGAAAATGCGGCGTGTACCGCTACGCCGAGTCGGACTGCTTTCAGATTTTGCTCGTTGCCTATGCCTTCGATAACGGCCCGGTTCAGATTGCAGACCTTGCCAGCGGCGATCCATTCCCACAGGAATTGCTGGACACCTTTTTCGATTCCGGTACCACCTGTATGGCGCACAATGCACAGTTTGAGCGCGTCTGCTTTTCCAGTTATCTGAAACGGCAGTATCCCGGAACGTATTTGCAGGAGGGCGAATTTTTGAACCCGGACGGTTGGTACTGCACCATGATCCAGGCGGCTGAGCTGGGCTTGCCGTTTTCGCTGGACGGTGTGGCAACCGTGCTGAAAACCGGGGAACAGAAGGACAAACGGGGCAAAGACCTGATCCGGTACTTTTGTGTTCCGTGCAGGCCGACAAAAGCCAATGGCGGCAGAACCAGAAACCTGCCGGAGCATGCCCCGCAGAAGTGGTCAGAGTTTAAAGCCTACTGCGTGCAGGATGTTGCGACTGAGCGGGACATTCACCGGAGGATGCAGCATTTTCCGCTGTCAGAAACGGAATTGGCGTTTTATCACATGGATCAGCGCATCAATGACCGCGGCTGGAAAATAGACCTTCCGTTTGTCCGGCAGGCGATTGCCTGCGACATGCTGCACAGCGAGCAGATGACCGCGCGGGCATATGAACTGACCGGATTGGAAAATCCAAACTCGGTATCTCAGCTCAAGGGCTGGCTGGAAGCGCGGGGTATCCGGCTGGACAGCCTGTCCAAAAAAGCGGTTGCGCAGGCGGTAAAGGAACTGGACAGCGGCGGGTGCGATGCGGAGGTACTGGAAATGCTCAAGCTCCGGCAGAAGCTGGCGAAATCGTCCGTAAAGAAATACGAAGCCTGTGAGCGGGCAGTCTGCAAAGACGGCAGGGCAAGAGGGCTGTTCCTGTTCTACGGTGCCAATCACACGGGACGTTTTACCTCCCGCCTGATTCAGGTGCAGAATCTGCCGCAAAACCATCTGGAACCGCTGGAAATTGCGCGTAATTTGGTGAAAACAGGACAGTTTGGCGCGCTGGAGTATTTTTTTGGCAATACGCCGCAGGTGCTTTCCGAGCTCATCCGCACGGCGTTTGTGCCGAAGGAGGGTTGCCGCTTTATCGTCGCGGACTTCTCTGCGATTGAAGCGCGCGGACTAAGCTGGCTGGCGGGAGAGGAATGGCGCATGGAGGTTTTTCGGACGCATGGCAAGATTTACGAAGCGACCGCCGCCAATATGTTCCACATTCCCATGGAATCCATCAACAAAACCAGCCCGGAGCGGCAGAAAGGCAAGCAGGCGGAGCTGGGGTGCGGGTATGGCGGTTCGGTCGGCGCTCTGATCAGCATGGGCGCACTGGAAAACGGGCTGAAGGAATCCGAACTGCAAGATATTATCGACGCATGGCGGCAGGCAAATCCCAAGATTGTACAGTTCTGGTACGATATTGACCGCGCGGCACACAAGGCAATTCGCACCGGACAGCCGCAGACCGTCGGCAAAATCTGTATCACGTATCAGGGCGGCATGATGCTGATCCGCCTGCCGTCCGGCAGAAGACTGGTGTACATCCGTCCGAGGCTGAAGCCCAACCGGTTTGGGCACATGTCAATTACCTATGAGGGCATCGGTGTTGGAAACAAGTGGGAGCGATTGGAAACCTATGGAGCGAAGCTGGTGGAAAACATCACACAGGGCATGTGCCGGGATATTCTGGTCGAAGCCATGCGGCGCGTGGAACAGGCAGGCTTTGATATTGTCGCTCATGTGCACGATGAAATGATCGTAGAGGTGCCCGACGGCGTGAGCAGTGTGGAAGAAATCTGCGGCATCATGTCCATCCCGCCGGAATGGTGTGCAGACCTGCCGCTGCGGGCGGACGGCTATGAA
Source organism: Butyricicoccus porcorum (assembly GCF_051246315.1). Lineage (NCBI taxonomy): Bacteria > Bacillati > Bacillota > Clostridia > Eubacteriales > Butyricicoccaceae > Butyricicoccus > Butyricicoccus porcorum. Next base: position 2,349,885 of record NZ_CP178353.1, on the reverse strand, counting down.
TGCTGGTTTTACAGAAAGGACTGAGTGAGATGACAATGGCAGAGAAGGACAGATGGTATATCCGGATGAAAACCGATGCCGTACAGTATACGCCCTGCCGCGGGCGCAGTGACCCAACCGCGTGCATGGCAATTGCACATGTTATCCGGGAAGAAAAACAGAGAAAGCAGAGGTCGGCAAAGCACCGATATCCCAGAGTCGGTGTCTGGCGTGCGCCGGAGCTTCGAGGTGGCAGATATGCGGGAAAGTAAGATTGAGCGAGCCCTTGTGGATGCCGTGAGAAAACAGGGCGGCATTGCATTCAAATTTACCAGCCAGACCATGAACGGCGTACCGGACAGGCTGGTTCTGCTGCCCGGCGGACAGATCGGCTTTGTGGAGCTGAAAGCGCCGGGAAAACAGCTGCGGCTTTTGCAGAAAAAGCGCAAAGCACAGCTGGAAGCGCTCGGTTTCCCTGTGTTTGTGGTGGACAGGCCGGAACAGATCGAGGAGACCATACACGCCATTGCCCATGGGAGAAAGAGAGGGGATGTCCCGTGATATTTAAGCCGCATGCGTATCAGCAGTTCTGCATTGAATATCTCAAAGAGCATGAAATTGCCGCCCTGTTTCTGGACATGGGACTGGGCAAGACGAGTATCACGCTGACTGCAATCCATGACCTGATGCTGGATTCCTTCGAGGTGAGCCGGGTGCTGGTTGTGGCACCGGTCCGGGTGGCAAAGGACACCTGGCCAAAGGAGCTGGAAAAGTGGGATCACCTGCGGCACATGACTATGGCAGTGGCAGTAGGAACACCCAAACAGCGGGAAGCCGCAGTCCGGCAGGATGCGATGATTACTGTCATCAACCGCGAAAATCTGAAATGGCTGACGGAATTTCTGCATCAAAATCGCATGCCATTTCGATATGACATGCTTGTGATTGACGAGATGTCCGGCTTCAAATCGTATAAAAGCCAGCGATTCAAACTCATGCGCCAGCTGCGGGCAAAGGTGCACCGGATTGTGGGGCTAACCGGAACGCCTGCACCCAATGGTCTGATGGATTTGTGGGCGGAAATCGGGCTGCTGGATCGGGGCGAACGGCTCGGCAGGTTTATTGGCCCGTACCGGGAGCGATATTTCAGGGCGTCTTCCTATAATCCGCAGACCGGAATCGTCTATCGCTACGAACCAAAGCCAGATGCGGAGCAGGAAATCTATGACCGGATTTCCGATATCAGCATTTCCATGAAAGCCCTTGACTATTTGGACATGCCCGCGTGCATCAGGAACACCGTGCCGGTATATCTGGATGACAGCGAGCGCCGGGTGTATGAACAGCTGAAAAAGGAATGTATTCTCCCGATGGCAGAAGGTGGGGATGTGGATGCCGCCAATGCCGCGGCTCTTTCCGGCAAGCTCCTGCAGCTGGCGGGCGGCGCGGTGTATGATGAATGCCACCATGTGAGGGAATTCCACAGCCGGAAGCTGGACGCGCTGGAGGATTTGATTGAAGCGGCAAACGGACAGCCGGTGCTGGTGGCGTACTGGTATCAGCACGAACATGACCGTATCCATGCCCGGTTTGCGAAAGCCGGGGTGCGTGATCTGCGATCGGAAACAGATATCAGCGACTGGAATGACGGGAAAATACCGGTGGCGCTGATCCATCCCGCCGCGGCTGGACACGGATTAAATTTGCAGGAGGGTGGGCACATTCTGGTCTGGTACAGCATGATCTGGAATCTGGAGCTGTATCAGCAGACCAACGGCAGGCTCTGGCGGCAGGGACAGACGGAACGGGTATCCATTCACCACATTGTCACGGCGGATACCATGGATGAAGATGTGATGGAAGCGCTCAGGCAAAAGAACATGACACAGGAAAGGCTGATGGCTGCCGTCCGGGCACGGGTCAGCTGAGGAAAAACGTCAGCCGGAGGAGGAATAACAAATGGGCAGACCAAAGAAACAAAAAGTTGAAATTTATGAGGGTTATATGCAAAAAGCCCGCCATCTGGCTGACGTTTATCCTGATTTACTGCAACAGCGGGAGGAATACCGGCAGGCATTTCTGGACAGGCCCGTGTGTACATGGGAGGATGCCTTTACTCTCCTGACCAGTGCCGGAAACAATAATGACGGACGGGTTCAGACCAGCGGCACATCCGACCATACGGCACGTATTGCCCTGAACATTGATTCGGTCATGGAACGGGAGAACCGGGATATTGTTCAGGCGTATCTGGCACCATATCAGCGGGTGTCAGATGAAATTGAGATGTTCGAGATGGGCATGAACCGGCTGAACGGGCGGACGCTGTGTGTCGCCCGACAGCTTTTTGTGGAGCGAAAACGCTGGGATGATATTACAAATGAGGAAGGTTATCCGCTGGGACGTTCCTCTGTGCAGTTCGAACGCAACCGCGCGCTGGAGACCATCGCCGCTGCGATTGCCGACTGGACGGAACGCAGGCTGTATGCCATATACGGGTAAAAACAACTGTACTGTAAGGCATTTTACTGTACTAAAACTGTGGTGGAAGTGTACGGAAGCGCGTGCTATGATTATCATGCGAGAAACAGACAAGAACAGCTGTGCGAAACGGAGCAGGAGCAATCCTGACTCCGTTTTTTGATGCAAAAAATCATCCGAAGGGAGGAAACAGCTCGTGGGCAGAAAGAACAGGGCAAGGAGAAAGCCCAATGGAAAAAGATATAAGCGGATACATCACATTCCATATCTGGAAGGTGTGGCGTGCCAGCGCTGGCTCGACCGGAGACAGCACAAAGCAAACAGCTATGAAGAGGAACAGATTGTTTTTCGCGGCGAAGTGTGGTATGCAGATTTGGGCGCGCATCCGGATACCAGCATTCAGGAGGGCTGCCGCCCGGTGCTGGTCGTCAGCAACAACGCCAACAACAGCAATGCGCGCACACTGACGGTCGTCCCGCTCACCGCGAGACTGAAAAAATTGTCGCTCGCAACGCATGTTTTGATAGAAACAGTGGAAGCGTGCCCACTGGAGCACGATTCGATGGCTTTGGTTGAACAGATCACGATCATTGATAAATCCATGCTCCGCGAAAAAATTGGACAGTTGGATGGCGGTACTATGCGACGGGTGGACTGCGCCATTCGTGTTCAATTGAGCCTGCTTCCATCGGATTCTCCGAGGGGAGGCGGTGCAGCGTGAAGTACGTCAATCTTACTGCATTGGAGCATATCCCTTCAGAACTGCGGGAATCCGGGCAGTTTTGCGTATGGAAATACGAGCAGCGTGACGGGAAAATGACAAAAGTCCCGTACAATCCGAAAAACGGAAAATATGCGATGGTCAACCGTCCGAGCACCTTTTCTTCCTATGAGCAGGCAGTGCAGGCGCTGAAAACTGAAACGGACGGCGCTCCCATGTATAACGGTCTGGGCTTTCGCGTGTCCGGTTCGGTCGGTGCGCTCGATCTGGATCACTGCTTTGCAGAAACCGAACAGAGCGGCATGGATATGGAATTTCGGGAGCTGTTCGGCGATGATGTGCTTTTTGATGCGTGCCGGCAGGTAGCCGGGCTTAGGCCTTGGGCGGCGGATATTGTCCGGACAATGGATGGCTGTTATATGGAGAGATCCCCGTCGGGTACTGGGCTTCGTATTCTGCTGTCGGTACCCGGATTTTCCTTTGATAAGGAACGGTATTATATCAACAATCGCAGGCTCGGACTGGAGGTCTATGTTCCAGGTGCGACCAAACGGTTTGTGACGCTGACCGGAGATGTGTTCCGGGAAGGCGGTCTGTCGGACAAATGCCGCGAACTGCAAACGATTCTGGATCAATATATGAAGCGTCCCACGGTGGAAACCGAACACGAACCGATCGAACCGCATTCCTATTTGCAGGATGACGAGGTGATTGCGAAAGCATCGGCATGCGCCAGCGGCGCAAAGTTCCGCGCGTTATACGCCGGAGATTTGACGGGCTATGATTCGCCCAGCAATGCCGACATGGCGCTCTGTGCCTACCTTGCATTCTGGTGCGGATGCGATGAGGAACAGATGGATCGCTTGTTTCGATCCTCCGGTTTGTACCGGGAAAAGTGGGACAGACCGCAGTCCGGCTTAACATATGGCGCACTGACGATTCAAAAGGTCATCCGGCATTGCCATGACTGCTACAATCCGGTCGGGCATCTGGTGCCGCCGGAGGATGAATTTCAGAAGCCGTTGGATGACGGGCATTCAACATCCAGAGAGGATATTCCCCTGACGGAGGAAGAAAAGCGCTCATTGGCACAGACGATCCATCTTGTGGATATGGATTTGCAGCAGATGAAGCCGCATTCCAATCCCAGATATTCGTGGAGCGAAATGGGCATGGGCAGGCTGTTCGCGGATTACTACCGCAGAGTGACACGGTTTGTCCCGGAACGCAGGCACTGGTATGTATTCAACGGAAAGGTCTGGAAGCACGATCAGGGCGGCCTGTTGGTCATGCAGCTCGCCAAGCATCTGGTCGATGAGCTGCTCCGGTATTCGCTCACAATTGAGCGCGATGTGGAGCGCGCGGATTATATTGCGTTCATCAGCAAGATGCAGACCCGACGGAAGCGGCAGATCATGGTGGACGATGCACAGGATGAGAATTTTGCTTCCATGCAGATGTTTGACCGCAGTCGCTATCTGTTTAACTGCCAGAATGGGACGTTGAACCTCAACACAATGGAATTTCATGCACACCGGCCGGAGGACATGCTGACCATGCTGGCGGGTGTTATCTATTCGCCGGATACGGTCTGTGAGCGGTGGAATACCTTCATCACGGAGGTCATGGTCGGAGATGCGGAACTGGCAGACTTTCTCCAGCGTGCGCTCGGCTATACCCTGACCGGAGATACCAGTCTGGAATGCATGTTTATCTTGTATGGCGCGACCTCCAGAAACGGAAAGGGCACAACCATGGAGACCTTTTTGAAGATCATGGGCGATTATGGCAAGACCTCGAACCCGGAAATGCTGTCCGCAAAGTTTGGCTCCAGCAACAATGGCGGGCCGTCGGAAGAGGTGGCGCGTCTGGCAGGCGCACGCTTTGTCAACATTTCCGAGCCGGAGAAGCGGATTTCCTTCCATGCCGCGCTGGTCAAGCGGCTCACGGGCAACGACACGATCAATGCGCGGTATCTGCATGAAAACAGCTTTGATTTCAGCCCGATGTTCAAGATTTTCATCAACACCAATTATCTGCCGAATGTGAGCGATATGACGCTGTTTGATTCCGGGCGCTTAAAAATCATCCCGTTCAAACGGCATTTTTCCGAAGCGGAACAGGACAAGGGCTTAAAGCAACTGTTTGCTGAGCCGGAATCGCTGTCCGGCATCCTCAACTGGTGTCTGGAAGGGTATCGGAAATTCAAAAAACACGGTCTGGAAGCCCCGCCTGCCGTGCTGGAAGCGACAGGCGCTTACCGCAGGGAATCCGACCGTATTGGGCAGTTCATCGAAGCGTGGCTGGAACCGGGCGAAAGCTATGAAGTTCGTTCCGCTGCGGCATACCGGATGTATTGCCGCTGGTGTGCGGAAAATGGCTTCAACCCGGAGAATGCAAAGAACTTCAACCGCGCTATGGCAACACATTTCGAACTGGTGAAGAAGCGTCCGAAGGATGGCGGTAGCGCTACCACAATGCTTGTCGGATGCAGGCTCCGCGCGGAAGAGGACGGCATCATTCCGGAGGACTGACAGAGCATAGGGGAGAAACTGCCCGTTGTAGCGGCTGGTTGCCGGTGCAAACCGTAATTTTCTTATATTCTTCTTACGTGAGAAAGAATAGAAAAAACCTGCTACGTATTGCTACACTTAGCGGAAGAGGACGGTATCATTCCGGAGGAGTGACAGGGAATAGAGGAAAACTGCCTGTTGTAGCGGCTGGTTGCCGGTGCAAACCGTAATTTTCTTATTTTCTTCTCACGTGAGCAAAGACAGAAAAAACCTGCTACGTGTTGCTACACACAGCGGAAGAGGACGGTATCATTCCGGAGGACTGACAGGGCATAGGGGAAAACTGCCTGTTGTAGCGACTGGTTGCCGGTGCAAACCGTAATTTTCTTATGTTCTTCTCACGTGAGCAAGAATAGAAAAAACCTGCTACGTGTTGCTACGCATACCGGAGAGGAGGAAACAGATGCCATACAGACCAAACACACCTTGCAAACATCCCGGGTGTCCGGCTTTGGTTCCATACGGACAGAAATACTGTGCAAAACACCGGGCACTGCATCCGGAAGAGGTTCGGTCAGCGTCCAGGCGCGGCTACAACAGCCGATGGCAGAAGGCCAGCAGGGCATACCTGCAGACGTATCCGTTGTGTGTCATCTGCATGAAACAGGGGAGATACACCAGAGCCACTGTGGTTGACCACATCGTGCCGCACCGCGGTGATCCAAAGCTGTTCTGGGATCAGACGAACTGGCAAAGTCTTTGCAAGCAATGCCACGACAGAAAAACGATGACAGAGGAACGATATCCGGTCTACCACTATTAAATTTTTGCCCCCCCGGGGGCGGTCGGAATCTCTGTGGCATGCAAACAGCAAGACCGGCGCCCCCTCAAACGTGCAAAACCGCGAATTTGATAGCCAGGGGGTCAGACGATTCCGGCGCGGAAGGAAAGCGGCAAACTGAGGGAATGCTGGAAGCACCTGCACTGCGGCTGAAAATAGATAAAAAAGGAGACAAAATCAGATATTTTTCCTGAAATTTGCGGGCAATCTGTGTAATTTTGTTTGCTCTGAAAAAAGAAAACAGCAATTTAAAACTTATTTTCTATGTAGGAACGCTCGATGAAGATGATATGTGAAAATCTGGTCATTTTCAGGGCGTTTTTTCCTGCTTTTCGCAAAAAGCACAGGGGTTTTGCTGCAAAATGAAGCATCCGAGGGGAAACACGATGGAACAAAACGAACAGAAATTTCTGGATGGCGTGGTGCATCAGTTCTGCCCGCAGTGCGGCAGAGCCATTGTGCAGAACCGGACGGGCAGGCACAGGAAATTCTGCTCCGACGCATGCCGCAGGCAATGGTGGAATCACCACCCGATGCCGGAGCATTGGAAATCTGCGCGCAAGGCAGTATGCCCGGTCTGCGGGAAGGAATTTCTCGCCAGCCGGGAATACGGCAAATTGAGAATCTATTGCAGTCACGCCTGCGCGAACCGCGGCCGGTCTGCACGCCGTCCGCCGAAAAACAAAAAAGGAGAAGATCATGCGCAAAACAGCTGAATTGAAAATCCTGCCGGTTCATGTACTCAAACCGGCGGCATACAATCCTCGAAAAAAGCTGAAGCCGGGGGACAAGGAATACGAAAAAATCCGGCAGTCCATCGAAGAATTCGGGTTTGCTGATCCGCTTGTGGTCAATGCGGATATGACGATAATCGGCGGACACCAGCGGCTGACGGTTGCCGTTGATCTGGGCTATACCGAAGTGCCTTGTGCGGTGGTGGACGTAGACAAGGTGAGGGAAAAGGCGCTGAACATCGCGCTCAACAAAATAACCGGCGCATGGGATGACAATCTGCTGGCAGAGCTGTTGCAGGACATCGAAAACAGTGACTTCGATGTCGGCAAGACAGGCTTTGACCCGCCTGAGATTGAAACGCTGTTCAATAAGGTGCACAGCCGGGAGGTCGAAGAGGACAACTTCGATGTGGAATCCGAGCTGAAACAGCCTGTGTTTTCCAAACCGGGCGATCTGTGGACACTCGGACGGCATCGTGTGCTCTGCGGCGATGCTACGCTTCCGGAGAGCTATGCAGTCCTGATGGATGGGGTGAAGGCAAATCTCGTCCTTTCCGACCCGCCGTACAACGTGGATGTGGAAGAAACCGCCGGAAAGATTCTGAATGACAACATGGGAGATACGGAGTTTTATGAATTCCTGTTTGCCGCCTTTCGGCAAATGAATGAACACCTTGCCAATGACGGTTCGATTTATCTGTTCCATGCAGATACTGAGGGGTTGAACTTCCGCAGGGCGTTCAAAGATGCCGGGTTTTATCTGTCCGGGTGCTGTATCTGGAAGAAAAACGCGCTGGTGCTCGGGCGGTCGCCGTACCAGTGGCAGCATGAACCCTGTCTCTATGGCTGGAAGCAGGGCGGAAAGCATCAATGGTATTCCGACCGGAAGCAGACAACCATCTGGGAGTATGACCGCCCGAAGTCCAACAAAGATCATCCCACCATGAAGCCTGTAGGCCTGATGAGCTATCCCATCCGCAACAGCACCATGACCAATGGCATTGTGCTTGAAATAAAGACTCGCTATTTAATACAATTTAACGCTGCCTGAGCTTGGGGTGTCGGGGTATCGTTTGGGGTGTCGGTTTTGCAGACCGGCTTTTTTATTATGTGGGAGGTGATTTTGTGCCGACGATAACGAAGAAGGAACTCGAGGATTACAGAAAAATGTGCTACGATAGAGAGCATGGAAGAATACTAACACCAGATGGATTACGTTTCATCTGTGAAGCAAACGGATATGACCCAGAGGCCATCGGAAAGCACATGCTTGAGGTACTGGCTAGGATTGGTTTGAAAGAAGGAAAATTTAATGGATGATAATCAGTTAGGAAGAAATATTCAGCATTTACGAAAAATACACGGTGAAACTTTAGAGAAATTAGGAAACGTAATAATATGTGCGAAATCGACCGTAAAAGGATATGAGAATGGAAGCCGAAAACCGGACTTAGGAACGATTCAATTACTAGCATCTCATTATAATAAATCTGTCGATGAGCTGCTTTATACAGACTTAACAGAACTAGGTAGTATGGAGATGGATTTGAATTCACAGGAACACATGATTGAATTGTTCAATGTCATAATACCGCTATTTACATCTGAAGCAGCCATGAAAAATGAAGATTTCAAAAAGGGGTATGAGCTATCGCAAAGTTTATTAAACAGCTTTGCCAAAGCGGAAAATTTATCAGGGAACATAATCGTTAGAATTTTTGAAGCTTATGCGAGAGCTGTAGATAACACAGAGTTGCCTGAAGCCCTAGCTAATCTTATGTGGAGTATTTTTGTTTGGTGGAGTCAATTGTATGATACAAAGGAACTTCTATCTATGCAAAATAAGCTGCTTTCGAAGAAGTTAAGCATCAAAGATTATATGCAGCTCAAAGATACGACTAGCAAAGAAATCAAAGAGAAACGGCTCAGATTTGTAGCAGATTTCGACGACATAATCAATGAAGCACTAAGAGCGCTAAAGTCTGAACAGGAATGGGCAGATTTGGCAGACTACTATCTTGCGCTTCGATATGTGCATGGACTAGTTGATACAGAGTTATCAAACGAAATGAATGCTGCAGTTGGGATGCAAATGATGCTATCGTTTATGACTTTGGGGAATGGCTATGCCTTTAGATTTTGCAAGACGTGTATGTCCGAAGATTGATAGTTCTCAAAATGCGAACACCGGCCTCTAAATTCTCTGGTATACTTTAGTTAAACCAGAAATCGGAGGTAGTAGTCATGCAAGAAAAAAATAGTTTTATTCGCTGGGTGAAAGCTCATAAAAAAGAACTCATTATCGCAGGGGTAAGTGCCGCAGCGATTGCAGCCATCATATTAGGTTACAAGAATAGAGAAGAACTGATTTCTATTTGGAGTAAGCTAGATAGGAAGGCGAATACCCTGCCACAGCCTGATGCTTTACCTTTATCTACTCCGGTAGTTGGTACAACAAAAGTTGAACCGAGTATAAATGTTCCAGAAGTAACTCCACATATCATTTCCGATATCCCGCAGGAAATCAAGTCTCATTTACGCAATTTACCTGATGGATGGAATGCCTCTGCAGAAAAGATTGCTACGGCAGCTGAGAATGGATATTCACTTCTTCCGGGACAGACTTGGGTAGACAGCTACACCAAGAATCGGATTGCAGCGTAATAAGTCAGGAGGTGAAAGTATGCAGATGTGCCCTAACTGCGACAGAGTGTATGATGAATCGGAATATTCCAGATGCCCGCATTGTCATCCAGATTATGATGGTGGAAGAGAAAGAACTGTGATTGTTTACGATAGAGATGAAGGTCGTGCCAAGTACGTTCCAGAGTCTGAAGCAGAAAAATACAACTATAAAGATTAAGAACAAAGCGCCTCACCGCTGGCATGCAAAACCAGTAGTGAGGCGTTCGTGTATCTTAGGCCCGGATTTCCTGACCGTTCTTAAAGGTAAAGCGGATGTCGTCAACACCGTAGACGGTGGCGAAATCCACCAAGCTGTGCCAGCTCTCTGGGGAAAACTCCGTCAGTGCATCTGGTAGCTGTTCAAAGGCTTTGAGGAAGGCATCGATTTCAGCTCGCTTGGTCTGGAGTTGTTGCAGCTTATCCATGACGGTTTCTAGTCGGGTCTTGGCCTTTTCAAATCGGGCGGTGAGCGTGGAGTAGCGTTTCAGGTAATCGGTCTGGTCAAGTGCGATGCGGGCATTTTCCTGAATGCACTGTTGCACCATATCGGAAACCAGCTGCGTCTCTTGCAGGAGCTCGTCCTGTTCCTGTTCCAGTGCAGTGGTGTCAAAGAGCAGCTCCATCATTTCCTTTGCATCGGCGATGACCGTTGCCTTAGTCGCTAGCATACTGTTTGCCGCTGCAAGGAAGGCTTGCTGGATTTCTTCATCGGTCAGGTGGGGTGTGTTGCAATGCTCATCGTTCTGGAACTTGTGATTGCATTGCCAGATGACCTTGCGGTATTTGCTGGTGGAGTGCCAGACCTTGGAACCGTACCAGCTTCCGCAGCAGCCGCATTTGATTTTGGTGGAAAAGGTATGGGCACCACTATGGTACTTTTTGCCCCTGCCACGCTTTTGGATTTCACGCTGTACCATCTCGAACACGTCCGGCTCTATGATGGCCTCGTGGTTATCTTCTACATAATACTGTGGGATTTCACCCTCATTGACCTTGGTCTTTTTGGTCAGGTAATCAAGGGTGTAGGATTTTTGGAGCAGTGCATCGCCCTTGTATTTCTCGTTGCTGAGGATGCTTTTGACGGTGGACTGGCTCCATTTCTTTTTGCCACCCGGTGTTGGGATGCCATCGGCAGTCAGGCGGTCAGCGATTCCGTGGTAGGTCACACCTTGCAGGAACATGCTGTAGATGCGCTTTACGGTGACTGCCTGTTCTGGATTGACGACCAGATTTCCATCCGGGCCACGGTCGTAGCCGAGGAAGCGATGGAATGGAACGGACACCTTGCCGTCTGCAAAGCGTTTTCTCTGGCCCCAAGTGCAGTTCTCGGAAATGCTGCGGCTTTCTTCCTGTGCCAATGAGGACATGATGGTCAGCAGCAGCTCGCCCTTGCCATCGAATGTCCAGATGTTTTCCTTCTCGAAATAGACCTCAACACCGGCTTCCTTGAGCTGGCGGATGGTAGTCAAGCTGTCTACCGTGTTTCTGGCGAATCGGCTGACCGACTTGGTGACGATAAGGTCAATCCTGCCGGAAAGCGCATCGTCAATCATACGGCGAAAGCCCTCACGACGCTTGGTGCTGGTGCCGGAGATTCCTTCATCGGTGTAGACTTCTACGAACTCCCAATCGTCACGGCCCTTGATGTAGTTGGTGTAATAATCAATCTGTGCTTCATAGCTGGTGAACTGGTCGTCGTGGTCAGTGGAAACACGAGCGTATCCAGCGACCCGACGCTTTTTCTGTTCTGCTATCGGTGCTGCTGTAAATTGTGTCAGTGTGGCCGGTATGGTCTTTACTTTCTTTTTGACGCCCAAGATTTCTCACTCCTTATCCGTTTCATATTTTCGCTCATGGCCTTGCGGCGCTCTGGTGTATAGCCGTCCTTAATGGATTCCATGAACTTGGCACGTTGCTCATCTGACCACTTGCAGCCTTTTCGTTTGGTGGAATACTCAGCGGTCTGGGTATGCCCGTCAAGGAAGGTGAACTCTAGCAGGCCAGTTTTCACCAGTGTGATATGGTCGATTTGCTCCTTGAAGGCATCGCCGTCAAATTCCGGTGTGCCCATGACCTGAGCAGTAATCTCCATCAGCTCAGGCTCTCGGATTCCCTTGATGCCGCAGTTGGTCTTGCTGCCACCGGAACAGCGCCAGTAGGACATTTTGCCGGTCTCACTTGTTTTGCTGTTCTGGGTCTGTCGCCTACAGGAATTGCCGCAGCAGCCACATACGATTCTTGTAGTGAAGGGTGAATACTGACTGCTCGTTGCCATGTGCTTTCGCATCCATGTACGCTGGCGGTCTTTGAACTCATCCGTCCAGCAGTCCTTTCCAGCGGTAGATTCCCATTTTTCACAGGCAACGGAGCCGTCATAGAAGTGAAACTCTAAGGTTTGGTCTTTCATGACCGTGATGTAATCCACTCTATCGAGGAACACATCCTCATTAAATTCATCCAGCCCAAGGACGGAAGCGCAGGTCTTTCGTAGGGCGTTCTCAGGAATATCCTTACTGTCGCAGCGGCCACCTTTCTTTTTGGTGGCTCCGCAGACCCAAGTGATGACGGTATCGCCGTAGGTGGAAGTGTACTTACTGCGATTGGTGCGGGTGTTCCTTACGTAGCTGCAATTGCAATCACAGCATTTCAGCTTGCTGGTAAAGCAGGTGATGTTCAAGCTCTTGTTGGCAAAAGGCCCCAGCTCTTTTCTGCGGGCAATCTCACTCTGCACATATTCAAAGGTCTCCATGTCGATGATGGCTTCGTGGGTCTCCTCGACGTAGTATTGAGGAAGCTGGCCACGATTCTTCCGACGCTTTTTGGTAATCGGGTCTTCGATGAATTCCTTTTGCAGCAGAAGATTGCCGGTGTAGGTGATATTGGTGAGTACACTTTTAATATTGGAATCCACCCAACGGCAGCCGTTTCTGGTAGTGATGCCCTCGGCTTCAAATTCACGCTCAGTCTCCAGTCTGGATTTACCGTCAAGGAAGTTCTGAAAAATGCGGCGGACAATGGCGGCTTCTTCTGGAACAATGACCAGCTGGTCGTCCTCCCAACGATAACCGTATACTCGGAAGCGTCCGTTGGGAATCCCCTGTTCGAAGCGTTTACGAGTACCCCATTTTACATTATTGCTCAAGCTGGTGATTTCTTCCTGTGCAAAGGAAGCCAGCAGGGTCAGCATCACTTCACCGTCACCGGACAAGGAGTTGATGTTCTCCTTTTCAAACCGGACTTCAATGCCCAGCTCCTTTAGGTGGCGGACGGTCTCCAGCAGGTCTACGGTGTTTCTGGCAAAGCGGGAGATGGATTTGGTAAGAATGATGTCGATTTTTCCCGCTTCGCAGTCGTTGAGAAGACGCTGGAATTCTTCTCGATTTGATTTGGTGCCGGTGATACCATCATCAGCGTACACGCCAGCGTATTCCCATTCCGGATTACACTGAATCAGCTCGCTATAATAGCTGACCTGAGCTGATAAAGAATGGTGCAGGCGCTCGGTCTCAACGGAGACTCTGGCGTAGGCTGCGACCTTCTTCCGGGTCGGCAGGACTGGCAATGTCGGCTCGATTTTGTTGATTTTTCGCATAAAATCAGCTCCTTTCCGCTACTATACATCACTCTAAAAGGCCATTAAGTCAACGGCTGTGCGGCAAATAATGTACCCAATAATGGCTGGTATTTTTGCAGCATCTTTGTATCAATTATAGTGTATTGCTCCTCGGTGATGAGGCCCTTTTTCAGCATGGAACGGAACATATTCATGGTCGCTTGGTAGAGCTTTTCACGCTCGAACTGGTCTTCATTCATGACCATCACCGCCTCTGAAGCGGTCTGCGATGTAGCAGACGTGGGAGCAGTATTTTCTGTGCGCATTTCCATAAGCCGTGAACTCCTTTCTGCAGCAAGCGCAGGTAAAATGGTAGATGGCCTTTTTGTTCACCATTTCAGGATGCGCGTTCCACCAGCGGACACGGCAGCTATCGGAGCAGAACTTGACCGGCTTTCGTCCGGGAGTCTGCATCAGCGACTTGCCGCAGCAACGGCAGCAGTTGGCATCCAGCCTTTCTTTTGTGTTGGTCTCCGCCTTGGTACCGGACAGTGCATTCCTTCGGCAGAAAGCGGATACCTGATTCTTGGTGAGGCCCAGCGCCTCTGCAATGGTCGCGTATCCGTAGCCGGACTGGCGGAGCTGTTTGATTTTAAGTTTTTGTTCATTCGTCATATCAAAACACCTCCACTACCCAATGGAGATGAGCTGGGATTTTGAGCCACAAAATAAAAAAAGACCTGCAGGCTCCCGAAGGAACCCACAGGTCAGGAATGAATGTTGAGTATCAGATTCTGGTCGCGTAGTCGAGGGAAATCCATCCGGCACCGGACTTTAAGCGGCCCCATCCAGCAGTGGAGCCTTTACCGGCTTTCACTTCCATGATGGTGAACACACCCTTGCCGGTGTACTTGCCGATAGTGGCATAGTTCGTACCAGCACCCTTGCGGATATTCAGATTGGAGATGGACACACGGACGAGGAACGGAGTCGCGGCAGGCTTGTCCGCAGCAGCTGCCGATGCATCATACTGAGTGAGCTTCCAGCGCTCGATGATATTGCAGATGCTCTCCACATAGGTCGGAGATGTTGCATAGCCGCCGTCCTTGATGAGCTGGACTGCCTTCTTGTAATCCGTGCAGCCCTTCAGGCAATCATAGCGGAGCTTGCTGCCGTTCTTAGCACCGAGCAGATATGCGGAATGGTCTGCGATGGACTTTTCCACGGACGGATACTTGCGGAAGTCGGCAGTGATGGTCACATACTGGCCGTTCTCATATTCCTGCGTCTTCTTGGTGTAGACGGAACTGCCATCCCAAGTGGAGCCAGACCAAGTATTGCCAGAGAGGGACTTCTTCATGCCGAAGCAGTTGTTGGCGTTCTGGGCCAGCTCGGACTTGCCATAGCCGGACTCCAGAATGAACTGCGCCAGAGAGACAGATGCGAGGATGCCGCTGGACTTCTGGTCGGCAGTGAAGAGTGGGCCGACTTTGGCGATGATATCAGCTTCGGACATATCCTTAAAGGCAGTCGCCTGAAGACCGGAAGGTGCAGGAGTTACCGCACCAGCCATCTTAGCCTTCACCGCCTGACGGAACGTGTTCATCGTATAATTCAGACCAACTCCCTTCCAGAGATGCTCTGGGTCGCCATGATTGGATGCGATGCCCTTGGCATGACCTTCCTTATGGGAAATAATATTGGTCATCGGATTCAGACCGTACTGCTTGCACAGCATCGCAAACAGTTCCACAGCCGCCTCATAGGTACGCTTCACACAAGCCTGTGCCTCTGCCTTATTGGATACCGTGAAACCGGAACCGGATGTATAGTGGATACAGGCAGGCTCACACATTTCCACACCGATATGCGTATTGTTGGCAGAGCCTCCTGCGTGCCAGCCTCGATGATTCCACGGAAGAGTCTGATATACAGTGCCGTCATTGCCGTCAATAAATGCGTGGACACATGCTCTGCTGTACGATGCCCTGTTCCACGAATTGATAAAGACCGATGCTTTCGGCTGAGAACAGCCAACCGAATGAAGCATCAGTCCCTTAACAGCAATCTTCTTCCCTGCTTTGTAGCAGGGATTTTTTGTCAGAATAGATTGTACGAGTTTCATGTTATTCCTCACTTTCCGAGCGGTCATGTAACTGCTCTAAGACAATTTTGATTTTTTCCGGCACAGGCAAGCCGAGATGTGCTGCATTCTCTAAAAGGGATACACCTTCATTGGAAATGTAGAAAAATATGACGGCTGTCCGCAGAACGCAGCCTGTACCGATGACATTGATATCCAGAATGTTGGCGATGCCGACCAACAGGAAAATCAATACCTTCCTGAAAATCCCCCGAAAGCCAACCTCACTGGACAGTGTGTGGTCATTGATGGCACACATGATACCAGTGATGTAGTCGATGACCACAAAAGCAATCAGCGTGTACAGCAAACCATCACATCCTCCGAGAAACCATCCAAGCCATCCACCGAGTGCGGTGAATACCATTTGAATCGTGTTCCAAAATTCTTTCATGCGTAGAACCTCCAAATAAATTTTATACTTATTTCCATCTTCCACGAATCATCATTCCGACTGATACGCTACAGCTTTTTGCGCCTGACTCCAGACAGGCAATCCAGAATTTTGCCTGTGTTGTTGTCGGCTGTCCTGTTGGTGTGACGAACGTAATATAGCTTGTACAGCCGCCCGAGTACGTGCCCACCGGAGCTGCGGCAAATGTAAACGGCAGATTGACCGAGATGCCACTGCTGTAATAAAAGCCGCTGTAGTGATTCGCAGTAAGATTGACACCGCTTGCAGAATAAATACCCCAGCACTCAGCAACACCGCTGTTCCACTTGCGATATGTCCAGATACCGGATGTGCCCTGCGCTACAACATAATCCGCACAAACGCCGCCCACAATCGAGGACGGTGTGCAGGCTGTAATCGTGCCGCCGCTCATGTAGACAGGTGTGGATGCACTGCCGACCGTAGCGGAGCAGGCTGAAATCGTACCGGAACTCATATACACGGGCTTTGCCGTACCGCCGACCGAACCAGAACAGGCTGTCGGTACACCGCCGCTCAGATAGATTGGCTTTGCTGTTCCTCCGAGATTGGATGTGCCGAGATAGGTCGTGCCATTGAACTTTGCCGACCATCCGCTTGCTACCTCAAAGCAGTTGTTGGTTTCTGCGACCTTGCCGATTGCGACACCCTTACCGCCGGATTTGAAGTCCATCACAACAGATGCCGTTGAAACCGTATCTTGAATCGCAATGGTCGTGAATGCATCGGTCAGCGTATATTTGATGTCATAGGTGTACTCTGCGGACAGATTGCCACCGCCAAACGTGAACGCTGTACCGGACGAAAAGCTCTTGCTTGCATTCGTCCAAGTCGAAGTATTCGTCCGCTTGTAATAGGTGGCACGGGTGACGCTGTTCTTACTCGAACAGGAAGAATAGCTGTAGCTGACCGTGCCTTTTGCATATGTTCCCGCATCCGACACCGTACCGGAGCTGCTGCATCGCTGTGTCAGATACGAAGAGAACGAAGGCGGGCTGTATGCCGTCACAGTAATGCTGACCGTTGCGGCTGATGAAGTCCGACCTCTGGAATCTGTCACGGTTGCAGAAAATGAAATCGTACCGGACGTATTCAGAAATCCCGTTGTCAGACTGGAACTTGTGCCGGAGAAACCGCCTCCTGTGATGCTGTAGGATTTGATAGTCGAGCCGTAGCTTCCTGCCGCACCGCTAATCGTCAAAGTCGCTTTGGATTTGGTCTGTACATAGATGCCCCATGCACCCGGTACATCTCCGTCCACCCGTGTTGCTGTTAAACTCGAAATTGTAGGCTTAACAGATGATGGAACATTGAGTGTCACCGTAATGCTTTTACTTCCAATTGCCGTACTTCCGCTGTAGGTCGTGCAGTTCAGTGTTGCCGTGCCGGATGTTGCATTCGGCACTTGGTTTGCCAGTGTCAGTGCAGGTGTCCATGAAACCGAGGTATCTGTTGTTTTAGCTACAATCGTACCCGAAGCACTGCCGAAAGCATACGTGATGGTATGCGTAAATGAGCTTGCCGCTCTGGAAATGGAAATTGTCGATGCACTTCCCATCGTTCCCGCACTCATGCTGATACTCGATGCTCTCGGAATGGAATCCAAGGTAATCGCTGCACTTGCATTGATGTTGGCATAATATGTGCCGGAAAGCGTAGCCGCAATATTGAACACACAGCTGATGGTCAGCGACTTTGAGCCGTCACTCGCATGACTGACCGTCTGCGTGACGGTATTTAACAAGTGTGTGCCTTGCGATGAAATCGCAGAGGATGAAAAGCTCTGCTTCGTCCCGTCAATCGTGATGCTGTTTGTCGTTCGGCTGCTGATACTCAAATTCCATGTGTTAATGAGATAAATCTTGCAAGTAATCGTGCTGGTATTAGCAGACACATTTTGCGTCTGTGACCAGTCAACACGCACGGTATAATGTCCGTCCTTAATCGAGCCGGAAAACGAGCCGCTTGATGCCATAAAATCGTCCCTCCTTTACTTTGTCGCATCTCTCCATACAATGGACAGATTGCCGGATGTTCTTGGAATAAAATCAAACCAGCCACGGGATTCATCACCGAGAGACAGCCTGTAGCGAATCTCTGCATTTGTGATGACCAGTGACTGGTTTGAAATAAATGCGATGGTTTGTCCATTCTCCTTGAACGCAAGCTGTTCATTGGACAGCTCTGCCGTGAAAGCATTGCCCACACGACCGAGTTCAATGAGTGCACCCTTAAATCGGATATACTCCTCTAACAGATTCTGATTGACGGAAACTTGGTTAGAAATAACGTCCAGTGAGCTTTGAAAATCCATACGAATTTCCGTACTGCTGTGCGTAATGCTTGCCTCAAAATCCTGCTGGAGTGTCTCCAGAGCGGCCTTTGTGATGTATTCCTCACGAACGGCACTGATAATCTGGTCAGATGTTTTGGTGATTTCGGAATAGCATTCATGTACCTGTACTTGAAGCTCTGCGACATCATCTATTGCTTGCTCATAGCCAGTCACATTCTGGAATGTCTGCTGACAGCAGGTCAGAAGTGCCATGTGAATACCTCCTCACTTTGAAACATCACATTGCAGTGTCATGATGCTGTCGATATCTGCGGCAGACAGATAGATAACCTTGCCCGTCTTACCGAACGTGACCGCATTGCCATCCTTGTCCTGTGCGTACCAAGTGTAGGTCAGGCTTTGGGTTTCCGTGGCAGTAGCCCAAGCAGTGCCATTGTATTTCTTCAGAGTTACCGTTTTTGCTGTGTGGTCGACCTGATACCAGAAATCACCGGATTTTGGACTGGAAGGAGCTGTCTCGCTAATGTTACCCATCAGGGCATCGACTTCATGCTGATTGGTACGAACGATGATATAGGGAACCACACCTCCAAGATTGTTCTTTACCGTGAAGCCACCGATGGAGAGCATTTCAGAAACATACGGGTCTGATTTATCTTCGACTGTGATGACATCCACATAGTTCTTGCTGGAGTAGGTCATGGTACAGCGGTAGGACTGGATGTTCACGATATCTGAACCGGAGACCGTCAGCGTAGAGGAAGTCGCACCACTGATGTTTGTCCATGTACCATTCACATACTTGGCCCACTGATAAGTTGCGCTGGTGATTGCAGTTGTGCCGCTGTAAGCAGAGGTCGCCAAGGTAAGGGAGCCGGACTGATTCTGAACCACAGTACCGTTCGGCGCATAGACAGAGAACACGACAGCGGAAGTACCATTACTGCCAGCTTTGGATTTTGTCCAAGTGAACACTTTAGTGACAGTCTGACTGGAAATCGTAAAGGTCAAAGTGATATCGCCCGTCAAAGTTGCATCTGCACCGAGGTTAGAGGACGTAGCAACAGATAGCTCCAGCTTTCCGGCAGCGGAGGCTGTTGCGGCAGTATTGGATTTTACTGTGATACCTGTAGGCAGAGTTCCAACGGTGCAGGAGCAGGCTGTCTGTGTAATCCCTACATAACCGGTGAACGGAATGGTGATGGTCGCAGCAACAGAAGTCTTACCAGCACTGGTGCAGGCAAGGGACTGATTTTCATTGCCGAGGATGACAGAAAGACCGCCACTTCCCGTAGCACCCGTATCACCCTTACCACCGGTATCGCCCTTGGCACCGTCATACATCTTTGTGATTGTGATGGTGTCATAAACGTTAGAATCGCTGGTCGCCAGCTTGATTTGTGCCACATTGTTATTAAAAACAGCGTGGGTCGGTTTGACCACCAGAGTGCCGCTGGTGATGTTAGTGTTGTCCGAGGTAGTCGGATAATCGGCCCAATTACCAGAGCTGTTCTTATACTGCCATTTACTGATGGCCACGCCCTGAACCTGACCGGTCAAAGTCGCCTGAGTGGCTCCGACTAAGGTGCTGGAAGTGTTGTACTTGAACACATAGGTATCCGCAGTTACATAGGCCAGCTTTGCATTTTCTGCATTCTTCACCAAGGTATAGGTGATATCAGAGGAAATATTGACCGTGTTCTTGGTCTCGGAATCGAAGTAGTTGATATAGCAAATGTAGGTAATCATGCCAGAGGTCGAAGCAGCCAGCTTGTCTTGTGTGACCTTCAGAACGCCGCCGGTGACCGTCTCGCCGGTAGTCAGGTTTGCTTCAGCGCTGGTTCCGTCCTTACGTTTCCATGTGATAGTCAAGCCAGTAGCGTTCAGGGCCAGACTGGTCTGGTCGAGGAATACGACGGGAGTCAGCACCAGATTGGTTGATGCCCAACTCGGTGCGTAGGTATGAGGCAGGACATTCGGGTCTTCGCTCTGGGTCTTAGGCAGATTAGAAGTGATATAAGCAGACAGTTTTCGCTGGTCGGTAATGTCAACGAAGGTCTGTTGACTGGATGTTAATACCGTAGGCATTAGAAAATCCCTCCTTATATGATGACTTCACAGAAGAAGGAGGCGTTGTCCTGCACATCTTCCGTTGAGATTGTGATAGTTTTCATGCCGCTGTGGGACGCATCCCATTCTGCATCCGCAGCATCGTCGTTGGAGCGCCGGTGCCAGATGAAGCAGGCCGCAGCCAAGGTGTCGGTGATGTCCTTATCCCAAGAGTAGACCTTGCAGCGCATCAGGCTCTGCTGGCCTTTGTTGCGGAAGATGCTGACACCTTCGACGACCAGCTCTGTGCGGTACATCTTGGAAGCATTGATGTCATCCACCTTTCCGGAGATTATTTCAATCTGTGCGGTCTTTCCCAACAGGTCATCTTCCAGCGCGGAAATGTTCTGACCCTGCTTTGCTGTAGCAGAAGTGAGGGTCACACCGGATGCACCGATGGTGATGGTGTTACCAGAAGGATTCAGGTAATCCCTCGTGCGACTGACGCAGAGATAGGTGCCGTCGATGCCGTGTGGTTTGGACAGACATTTTACATACATCCTTGCGCGGATATCTCCGATATCGGCTCCGGTATCCGATTCGTCAATGATGGTCAGTTCCATACTGGTGATTCCCTTGGACAGCTCCATCATTCGGGTGCTGGCCTTTCGCAGAAGATTTCCGGGAAGTGTAACATCCTCCCAAATCTCACTCGTCCAAATCCAGCCGATTTCTGCCACGGCATCATCATCGCAGACATAGTTCTTACCGGCATTCACAGATGTGATATCCACACGCTTGTCGGTCTCGACCTCATTGCCG
The DNA here is from genome assembly GCF_051246315.1 of Butyricicoccus porcorum. Lineage (NCBI taxonomy): Bacteria > Bacillati > Bacillota > Clostridia > Eubacteriales > Butyricicoccaceae > Butyricicoccus > Butyricicoccus porcorum. The sequence goes on along the minus strand of NZ_CP178353.1, from coordinate 2,328,635 downwards.
TCCTCGTCAGTCTCCGTGATGACAGCACCGAGCGGGATGAGTGCGGTGGCCCGTTCCGTATGGTCGCGGGTAATCTTCACATCCAGCAGGTTTTTGCCGAACTCCACTGTCTGCAAAGAGGTCATATTGAAATCAGCAAGGTAGTCCAGGTATTTCATGCCACCGGAATAGCGCACCTGCAGGTAACCGCCATGCGTATTGATGAGCTTTTCGCGGATGGCGTCCATCGTGACGGAATACTCACTGTTGCTGTAGGAGATGTAGTCGTTGTCGTCCTTTACGGTGATGTTGCCGAGGTGGAACTGCTTCTTTGCTTCGACCGCAGCATTATGGACAGTGATGAACTGTTCCAGAAGGCCCTTCAAGGTTCCTTTGTAGGAGTATGGCGGCTGGATGGTATCCTTCAGATAGGCTAAGCAGGATTCACAAGTCCAAGTGTGGGTGTTGTAAAAATCACTGCCGTCATCCAGCGCACGGCCCTCGAATACGACCTCCTCATCCTTTTTACAGACGATAGTCGAGGCCATCGGTCGAATGGATGCGATATAGGGATGATTGTGCGGAGCGGACAGCGTCAGGCTGTCGATATTCTCTGCATCCTCGGATACCTGCGCCTGCGTAATTGCGAGTTTAGATAGGTTCGGATGATAGAAAATCGCATCATCCACGTAGATACGAAAGATGCTCATAAGCGGCCCTCCCTATAGCGGAAGGAAGTGCTACCGGAGCCGCTGATAGTGATGCTGTTCGCGCCCTGTTGGAGTTCCAGCTCAGGGAATACCCATGTACCAGCGCCGACAGATTTGCGGAACGTGTCGGTACCTACCTTCCAAGAGAGCGCAGTCTCTGCAGTGGTCGTCACGTTGGGAACCACAGGCATATAGTCGTTTGTCAGCGTTATCGTGCCGCTTCCGGATTTTGTGACCTCCGTCTCCACAACATGGTAGCGGTAGGAGTCACCGTCCGAGCTGGAGAGCACCAGCTGGCCTTTGTGGGTCATAGGGTCATAGGTGGGTGTAGCTTGCAGCGTTCCTACCATATAAAAATCTGGCTCCTCGCTGTAAACGACAGAAACGAGATGGCCAGCAAAGCGGTTGACCACCTCACTGACCATCTGATTAAAGTGTTCTCGGCTGCCCAGCATGGACAGCGTGATTTCAAAGGTGCGAGGCTGGTAGGACACGCGCCCAAGGGCCTCGGAAAAACGGATAGGAGTATTGCGACCGGGAACCACGACGGTCTCGGTCTGGGACTGCGGTGTTGGTAGATTGACTGTCTCACGCAGCCAGCCCATGCTGCTCATAGAAACAGATTCGATTGTTACGTCTGGCTTCATAGGCTCAACCTCCTGTTCAGTTTCTGTGCCTGACCGAGCTTGCTATCGATGGCCGGGAGTAGGTGTCCCACCAGAGTGCCATCCTCCAGATAGATGCCCTTGCTGCTGTTGGCAGCGATGACTGCGAGATACTTCTCCATACCGGACATATCCAGTCTGTTGGTCAGGATATTTTCGAGATTATCGTAGAAGCCCTTCAAAGGAAGGATTGCTTCTGCACCGGCCTCACCACCAGCCATGAGCGAGCTTCCGTTCATGCCGAAGATGGTCGGATTTGTCATGATACCACCGTTCTTGTACCACGAGATGGAAAGGTGCGGTACGCTCGGAGGGCTGATAGACAGACTGCCAGAAATGCTGAAGTGCGGCAATTTGATATGCGGCAGCTGCAGCTTGCATCCGGAGAAGAAGCCGCTTATCTTATCGAGCGCTCCCTTGACCGTATTCTTGGCGGCCTCTATCGGAGTCGTGATAGCGGATTTGATACCGTTCCACACAGAGGTCGCGGTGGACTTGATACCATTGAACACGGAGGAAACGGTCGATTTCACGCTGTTGAACACGGTGCTGACCTTGGTCTTGATTCCATCCACCACGGTGGAGATGGCACTCTTGATTCCGTTCCATACTGTAGTGGCTGTGGATTTGATGGCATTGAACACGGTCGTGACGGTGGTCTTTATCGAGTTGATTACCGTAGAAACCTTAGTGCTGATGGCCGTCCATATTGTGGAGAACACATTCTGGATATCGGTAAGCACCGTGGAGATAACGCTGGCAATCGCATTGATGACGGTGGAGACCGTGTTCTTTATCGCATTCCAAACAGAAGTGATGGTCTCCTTGCAGTTCTCCCAGATGAAGCGGAACGGCAGCGTGATGATGTCAAAGGCCGCTTCAAGTATGGAACCGAGGAACATGATGCCGGTCTGTACCACATTCTTGATGGTCTCCCATACACCGGAGAGGAAGCTGGTGATACCGTTCCAGATGTTCGAGAAGAAGGTGGAAACAGAAGTCCACAGCTCGCTCCAGTTGGTGCCGAACCAGCCGAGGAATACATCAGCGATACCGCGCAGGGTGTTCAGGATATTGGTGAAGGAGTTTTTGATGAAGTCCCAGATGGAACCGAAGATTTCCTTCACGCCTGTCCATGCCTGCGACCAGTTCCCGGTGAAGATGCCGATAAAGACATCGAGCAGGCCGGTTATGACATTCAACACCACAGAGAGGATGTTTGAAATCTGCTGGAAGGCACCCTCGAATACTGGTGCGAGGATAGCGCAGAATCCATCCCATATCGCTTTTATCACGTCTATGATGCTGCCGAATTCAAAGCCGAGCGCATTCAGACGGTCAACGATGCCCTGACAGAAGCCGGAGATGGTATCCTTTATCTTGCTCCATGTGCCGAGTATCGCTTCCCGGAAGCCGTCATTGGTATTCCAAAGATGTACGAAGGCAGCGACGAGGACAGCGATGACTGCAACGATAGCGAGTATCGGAGCGGACATACCACCAAGTGCGGTGCCGAGCTTACCGGCAAGGCCGATGCCGTTCTGGAAGTTATACGACAGCTTCAGCACACCCTTGCCCAGAGAAGAAAAGGTGTGGAGCGCTGTACCAGTCTTGGAGATGACCGTACCCAGAGCGATAAGGAACGGGCCGATGGCAGCGACCAGAAGTCCAATCTTTACGATGGCTTCCTTGGTGCCTTCATCCATGCTGTTCAACTTATCCACGAAGGCCTGAATCTTTGTAACGATGCTGCGGACAGCGGGCATCAGTATCTCACCGAAGGAAATGGCAAGTTCCTGAAGCTGGCTCATCAGGATGGTGAGCTGACCGGAAAGGTTATCCTGCATGACATTCGCCATGTTCTCAGCGGCACCATCGCAGTTGTCGATGGCACTACTCAGCTTGTCGATGTCCGCAGGCGCTGCATTCATCAGAGCAAGGAAGCCGGACATGGCATTCTTACCGACCAGAGATTCCGCTGCATTGGCCTTTTCAGATTCGGACAGGCCAGCAAAAGCAGTACGGCAGTCAGCGAGGATATCCGAAAGGCTCCTCATACTTCCATCCGCATTTGTCGTAGCGACAGTGACGTCACCGATGGCGGCACCACTGATTTTGACCTCACCGGTCAGGTTATTCATGATGGTACGGAGTGCGGTACCAGCCTGAGAGGACTTGATACCCGCGTTGGCCATCAAGCCGATAGCCTCAGCAGTGTCTTCGGCGGTAAATCCAAGCGCACCAGCAATAGGCGCACAATAACTGAAGGTTTCGCCCATCATGCTGACATTGGTGTTTGCGTTGCTGGATGCGGCAGCGAGGATGTCAGCGAAATGGCTAGAGTCAGATGCGGAAAGGCCAAAAGCAGTCAGGGCATCGGTTACGATGTCCGAGGTGGTCGCCAAGTCCTCGCCGGAGGCAGCGGCCAGATTCATGATACCGTCAAGGCCGCCCAGCATATCCTCAGTCTTCCAACCGGCCATCGCCATGTAGTTCATCGCTTCGGCTGCTTCTGATGCAGAGAACTTGGTCTTTTCACCCATCTCACGAGCCTTGTCCCGAAGGGCCTGCAGGTCGTCACCAGTAGCACCAGAAACGGCAGCGACCTGACTCATCGCTGAATCGAAGTCTGCTGCCGTCTTGACTGCTGCGATACCAAGCCCACCGATAACGGCAGTGAGCGGCATCATCTTTTGGCCTGCGCTGCTGATAGAATTACCAACGGACTCCATCTTGGAGCCGATGACATCCATCTTTTCCAGTGCCGCGTTTGTCGTAGCTGCCTGTTCTTGCAGGCGTCGGAGTTCCTGTTCGGTCTCGATTATCTCACGCTGCAGGGCGTCATATTTATCTTGTCCAAGGGTGCCGTTCTCCAGCTGCTGCTTGGCCTGTTCCTGTGCCTGCTTCAGAGAGTCCAGCTTTTCCTTGGTGGCACCGATTGCATCCTTCAGGAGTTTCTGCTTCTGAGAGAGCAATTCGGTGTTGGAAGGGTCGAGCTTCAGTAGCTTGTTGACATCCTTCAGAGCGGACTGTGTAGACTTGATGGTCGTATTGACCGACTTGAGGGCCTTTTCCAGTCCTGTGGTATCGCCGCCGATTTCAACAGTGATACCCTTGATTCTGTTAGCCATAAGGCGACACCTCCTTTAGAATTTGTCGAAATCCTCCTGCGTAGCGACCTTCTGATAAGTAGCGCCATCATTGCCTTTTTCCGTCCACATATCCAGCACGAGGCCGATAGTGAGCAGGTCGAGGTCAGAGATGGAGATGCCTATCTCAGTGCAGCGCAGGAGGAATAACGGCGTTGTCATTTCCCGGCTACTGCGGCTAAGTTTTTTTTAGACTCGACCTCCGTCATGAGATTGGTTCCCCACAGTTCCAGAATCTCAGGGAGGACTTCATAGATGGAGAACATCTCGAACTGGTCGAGCCACTCATCGATGGTGCCGGGGATGCTGTGGTCTGCATGGAACGCCATGATGTAGGCGACGTTCTCGAAAATCTCCAAATCCTCAATCTCCAGAGCGGAGCCGTCCTCGCTGGCCTTGTCCTTATAGGATTTTTCCAGCTTGGCGAGGTCTTTGAAGATGTCGCGTTTGAACTTGATGCGGTAGAGGCGAGGCACCGTTGCAGAGGAACGGAACCTGACCTCCTTGCCGCTGATAGTGAGAGTCTTTTCCAACATAGGTCAGCCCTCCTTAGCCTGCGGCCTGTTCCACAGGAGTGTAAACGGTCTTGTACCAGTTCTGATAGGTCTCGGCCTCGGTGTTATCACCGGTGCGGCTCTTGACCAGACCATCACTGCGAGGGTCGGCAGTGAGGGAAAGTGTTTCCGTGCCTGGCTCGATGGTATCTTCCTTTGTTTCGGACTCGATGGAAGGACGAGATGCAGAGCAGTTGTACAGAACGTGACGGATGGCCCTGATATCACCATCGAACTCGAAGAGGAGTGCGAACTTCTCCGTCTCGGCGATGTCAGAATGCTCCACAAGGACGCCGTTGGTATCGAGGACTTCCTTCAGGATTTCAGTGCGGAACCACTCAGGGATGAGTGCGATTTCTAAATCACCGCTGTAGCCGTTGTTGGAAGTGGAGCGGAAGTAGACGATGCCGTCCGCATAGAAAGGAGAGCTGTCGCCCTCTGCATCCAAGCTGATGCTGACTGCGCCGGGGATGGCCTTCGGAGTGTCGTAGGTAAAGGAACCATCTTCACCGACAGTCAGCTTGGCAGCATGGACATTTTTCAGGTTGTATTTGACCTTATTGCTTTTGTTATTAGCCATGATTTATGCCTCCATTTCAAATGTGAATAGGACTTCATAGAGCTTTTCGCTCGGAATCCATGTTTCGGACTTCTCATAAAAAATGCCGTACTCATCCAGCACGGCCTCTACCTTCTGTTCCACCGACAAGTCCTTGAAATCGGTGTACAGTTCGATATGCACTTCATTGACTTTGAAGTAGACCGCTCCATCTGCAGCGAAGTTGTCACTGGCTGGGAGCAGATAACAGATAAAAGGCGGTTCCGGTGATTCACCCTCTGCAAAGTGGTCATATGCAAAAGGAATACCGGTCGCCTGTATGATTTCCAGTAGCTTATCCATCCTTCAGGCACCTCTCAATCTCTTGTTCCAGCATCTCGATGCCATGCTGTTCGGCGGGAGCGATATGCGCACGACCGGCGACGCGGCCACCTCCACGTTTGGCATGACCAAATTCAAGAAGGTGCGCCAGTTGATAGCGGTTCCGGGAATATACTGTGACCTCCAGTCCATTGGAGGATTCCTTTGTATTCTTCACAGCCCAGCTCTTGGCATAGGCGCCAGTCCGTTGAGGAGCGGAGGCCTTAATCTCATCCCGGACAGTGTTACCGGTCTTTTTGACTGCGGCCTTTACGCCCTCATTGGTCAGTGCAGCATATTCATCCAGCTGCTCCATCACGGCAGCAGCGAGACCATCGATAGAAACCTTCTGTGACATGGTCATCGCCTCGCTTTCTGGCAGCAGAGCTTGATGCTCTTGCGCTTGTAGTTCATGTGGTCGACAGCGATGATGTCATAAAGCTCACCACCGAACTGGACGCGGAAGCCGGTGGAGGTGATGGCCGCGGCCTTTTTGCACCAGCGAATAGTGAAATCGACCTTGCTGTCATCGACGACCAGTCCGGCATCTGTTTCTTCCTTACCAGCTTCGGCACTTACGGTCGCATAGCAGGTGTAGTATTCTGTCCAGAGATTTTTGTGGTTGCCGATGGCATCTGTGACAACATCGTTCTTGGAGATGAAGATGCGGACGTTCAGTAATTCGATGTTCATCAGAATCCCTCCTGTCTGCATCCGAACAGTAAAGCTCGGAGTGTGAGTGTCAGCGTTTTATGGTCAGCTTCCTCACGATGTTCATACATATAGGCCACGGCGTACATGACCGCGATTCGGGCATTTGGCTCAGCCTCAAAGACTGCGACGTCTGTGATGCGAGCTACATCCATGCACAGCTGCTGGCCGGAAGCGAGGAATGCTGTGAGCAATTCATCATCGTCATCGAAGTCCACACGGAGGTAGTTCTTGATTTCATCCAGTGTTATCAACATAGCGATACCTCCACAAAATGGTGGGCAGCACCATTAAAATAACAGTGCTGCCCTCAAAATTACTCAGACCTCAGTTTCAAAATCTGAACAGCTTCAGGAAGGATGAGCTTACCGTCGACACGCTCCTTAGCAACAAAACCAATCATACCGTTGCCTGCGAAGAGCTCAGTGAGCTGCTTGAAGGAACGGGTACCACGGTCGCCAATGTTGTAATAGCTATAATCACCGAAGGCGATAGCATCTTCCGGAGCATACTCGGAAGTGTAAACGTTATAGCCCAGAATCTTGTCAGGTTCACCTGCCTGATAAGAAGGCTGCCAGATGTATGCGCCATTGCTGTCTTTGAACTTACGAACCAAAGCAATGGTACGGTCATTCATGATGAAGGCAGCGTTCTTACGGTAAGGACGCTTCAGTGCATATACCAAGTCAAACAGGTCATCTGCCTTCAGTGCTGCAGTGAGAGTTCCAGCCACCTGACCACCACCAGTCGCAGCGAAGAGACCGAGAGGCTGGCCGACGCCAGTACCATTCAGGAAAGCATCTTCCTCAGCATTGGAGAGTGCCTTGCCGAATTCCTCGATGATGTAGTTTTCCAGATTGAAGGCATTGTCGTAGAGAAGCTCTTCAGTTACCTTGATAGCAACATGGAGCTTGTGGGCGTCGAGCAGAATCTGAGCGAAGGATGCATCAGAGAACTGGAGAGCACCGCCTTCTTCAATCCATGCTGCTGCAGGCTCAGTAGCAGCGATGTTGATTTTATGCTCGCCGGAAGTAGTGATGATGTGACCGAGATGACGCATGATGTTACCATCCTTCAGTGTCTTGATGAGACGATGGTCGTACTCTTCAGGAACGAGATAGCCACCATCGGCATCGACACCTTCCTGAAGGACATCGCTGACCTTGCGGAAATTGGTGCGGAGCGCAGTGAGCATGCCGGACTTGTAAGCGTCGGAAGCACGACCGGACTTTTCTTCCTTCTGCTTGCCAGTGGCAGGCTTGGAAGTGAGAGGAGTGTTTACAGGCTTAGAAAGTTCAGCTTCCATTGCCTCCTGACGCTCCAGACGAGAGATTTCCTTGCCAAGGTCAGCGATGTGCTGCTCCATCTTGGAGTAGGCGGCGTCATCCTCAGCAGTGAGAGTACCGTTCTCGGTACGATGGGAATCGAGAAATGCCTTAGCAGCATTCCATGCAGTGTTACGCTTTTCGCGCAGTTCAAGAATAGTCATAATGAAATACCTCCATTAAATGTGATTTCGGATAAGGTTCAGTCGCTCCATCAGAGTGTCTACGGAGCGTTCGTTTACAGCAGGTTTCTGCTGGATGCGGCATTTGGCAGCCAGCTTGTCCATGAGGGAATTGGTGACGGCAGCGCGGGAGAACAGCATCGGGCCATCGGCCTTGTTCTCCACAGGTGTCTCGCCCGGACGCATCAGGATTTCATCGGCAAAGCCTAAATCGACTGCGGTGTGTGCATCCATCCAAGTCTCAGCGTCCATCATGTGGGACAGCTTGGCACGGCTCATACCGGTCTTAATCTCATAGGCGTTGATGATGGATTCCTTGACCTCGTCCAGCATGGCGATGGCCTTCTGCATCTCAGTAGCGTCGCCCATCGCAACAGTGGCGGGATTATGAATCATCAGCATGGACACCGGAGAGACCATGACCTTGGTACCGGCCATAGCGATGACAGAGGCTGCCGAAGCTGCGATGCCATCGATTTTCACGGTGACGTTGCCCTTGTAATCCATCAGCATGTTGTAAATCTGTGCTGCGGCTACGCAGTCGCCACCGGGACTGTTAATCCATACGGTGATGTCGCCGCTGCCGGAAAGCAGCTCGTCCTTAAAGAGCTTCGGAGTGACATCATCGTCAAACCAGCTCTCTTCGGCGATGGTGCCGTTCAGAAACAGTGTTCTTTCCACCATCGGTTCCTGTGTCTCCTGATTCGTCACCGTCTGATTCTTCCACTTCCAGAACTTCTTCATCGGTTTTTTCCTCCTTTCCTGCAGCGGATGAGGCTGCGAATATACCAGCGTCCTGCAGCTTGGTCATGTTGCCGTTGATGAGGTACAGGTTTCCTCCAAGCTCGTCAGGAATCAGGTCGAGATTTTCAAGCTCGCGGATATCGTTTGCAGACATCCAGCCGTTCTGTCTCGCAGTGGCGTAGCCGTTCATGCGGCTCTGGTAGTCACCACGGAGCAGGCCGTCGACATTGAACTTGATAAAATAAGCAGCCTTCTCGGTCTCCGTGAGAAGTGCGCGGTTCAGGGACTGTTCCCAACGGACAATCCACGGTTCCAGCGTGTACTTCACGAATTCCAGCGATTGCTGCTCGATATTAGAAAAGCTCGACTTTTCCAAGTCACCGACCATGTGAGGAGGCACTCGGAAGATTCGAGCTATTTCATCAATCTGAAATTTTCGGGTCTCCAGAAACTGTGCTTCATTCGGAGAGATGGCAATCGGTGTGTACTTCATGCCTTCCTCCAGCACAGCGACCTTGTGGGCATTGGAGCTGCCGCCGAAGCCTGCGTTCCAGCTCTCACGTATCGCTTCTGGATTTTTTACGGTTCCGGGATATTCGAGGATACCGCTCGGTGTAGCACCGTTCGCAAAGAACTTAGCACCATATTCCTCTGTCGCTATGGACAGGCCTATCGCATTCTTGGCCATCGCAATCGGCGAGTAACCGACGAGACCATCAAAGCCGAGGCCCGGAACATGAAGGACATCGGCAGGCTTTAGGATGACCGTGCCGCTCTTGGCAGTCGGAGCATCGGAATCCTGCATCTGATACTGATAGAACAGATGTCCCTTATCATCGCGGTCAACGGACATACGATTTGGCATCAGCGGGTAGAGCGCTACGACCTGACCTTTTCCATTACGGATTATCTGGGCGTAGGCATTGCCCCACAGGAGCAGATGCGTCATCAGTGTCTCACGGAACACGAAGGAGGTCATCTCCGGATTCGGCTCATCGTGCAGGAGTCGGTAGAGCGGATGCTCCAAGGCCTTCTGCTTACTGCCGGAATCCACATATTGATACAGATGCACCGGAAGGCCAGCGATGGATTCGGACAGGATTCGGACGCAGGCATATACGGCGGTCATCTGCATAGCGGAGCGCTCATTCACGTTCTTGCCGGAATTACTGCCGCCGAACAGGAAGCGATAGCCGCTGCCGTTGGTACTGTTGGTAGGCTTGTCCCTCGAACGGAACAGACCAGAAATGAGACTCATAAAATCACCGTCCTTTCCTTATAAAAACAAGATGCCTCTGTTGTCATACACAGAAGCACCAGCATCATTGCCACAGCGAATCGCTCTGTCCAGCCCCATGATGGTGGCGATGGCACCGTCGATTTTCTCTGTGGATTTTTCTTTGTCAGCTTTGATGTTGCCAGCCGGGTCAGTACGGATGAAGATGTTATCCATCATCCAGCGCAGTACCGGATGTCCACCGTGAGCCAGTTTCTGTTCCAAGGTCAGCTTCATGAGTTCCTTGGTCGGAGGAGACATATCCTTGAAGCCCTGACCGAAAGGCACGACTGTAAAGCCCATGCCCTCCAAGTTCTGAACCATCTGGACAGCTCCCCAGCGGTCGAAAGCAATCTCTCGGATATTGAAGCGTTCGCCCAGCCGCTCGATGAATTTCTCGATATAGCCGTAGTGGACGACGTTTCCTTCGGTCGTCTGCAGGAAGCCTTGTCGTTCCCAGACGTCATACGGTACATGGTCTCGCCGGACTCGCAGGTCGAGCGTATCCTCCGGCACCCAGAAATAAGGAAGGAGGACATATTTGTCATCCTCATCCCGTGGCGGGAACACCAGCACAAAGGCTGTGATATCCGTAGTGGAGGAAAGGTCGAGGCCACCGTAGCAGACACGGCCTTCGAGGTCATCCTCATTTACACGGAAGGAGCAGGCATCCCATTTCTCCATCGGCATCCAGCGCACGGCCTGCTTGACCCATTGGTTCAGACGGAGCTGCCGGAAGGAATTTTCCTCACCAGGATTTTGTTTCGCTGACTCACAGGCAGCTTTGACCTTGTCGATGCCGACCGTGATGCCAAGAGAAGGATTCGCTTTCTTCCAGACCTTCGGGTCAGTCCAGTCGTCCGTTTCATCGGCACCGTAGATGACCGGATAGAAGGTCGGGTCAATCTTGCGGCCCTCCAGAATATCTTTTGCTTTCTGGTGGGTCTCATAGCAGATGCTGTTCGTGTCCGTACCGGCTGTTGTGATAAGGAAGTAGAGCGGCTGCATACGGGCATCACCGGAGCCTTTGGTCATAACATCAAAGAGCTTTCGGTTCGGCTGGGTGTGCAGCTCATCAAAAACGACACCGTGAATATTGAAGCCGTGCTTGGAATAGGCCTCAGCGGACAGCACCTGATAGAAGCTGTTGGTCGGTGTGTAGACGATACGCTTCTGGGAAGCGAGTATCTTCACGCGCCGGTTCAGCGCAGGACACATACGCACCATATCAGCGGCAACATCGAAAACGATGGTCGCCTGCTGGCGGTCAGCTGCGCAGCCATATACTTCAGCTCGTTCCTCCCCATCACCGCAGGTAAGGAGCAGGGCCACGGCAGCAGCGAGTTCGGATTTTCCCATCTTCTTGGGAATCTCCACATAGGCAGTATTGAATTGTCTGTAGCCATTTGGTTTTAAGGTTCCGAACAGGTCACGGATAATCTGTTCCTGCCAGTCGATGAGTTCAAAGGGCTTTCCGGCCCATGTTCCCTTGGTGTGACAGAGGCATTCGATGAAGTTTACGGCGTAATCTGCAGCGGCCTCGTCATAATGGGAATCCTTAGCCTTGAACTTGGTCGGCTTGTATTTCTTCATTTTTCGCACATTCTCACCTCCAAAAGGGCATAAAAAATAGCCGCCACCTGATGGTGCGACTTCTGTAACGAGATACAGGGCCTTGCGGCTCTGCATTCGGGAATATCTGATTCCGGGTCTTCTTAGTTGTAGTTTTCGAGCAGGATGCAGTAGGCCATCTGCGTCGGCAGGTCGTCTGCAGGCTCGATGTCCCAGCCTCTGTCGTAGTTGGCGGTAATCTTGCCGTCAATCTTGATGGTCAGCTTGGAGATGCAGCCTTCGTTGATGCCGTACATGCTGCCTTCCTCATAGGACTTTACCCAGTAGTGGGCAATCTTGTAGCCGCCGTCCTTCATCGGGATGCCAATCGTTCCTTCGTGCCACATGGTCTCGTCCCTCCTTATGCCTCAGCCTTGAGGACGTCCACCAGCCATTCGGCTTCCTTGTGGTACTCGCCGGTTGCCTTTTCAAGGATGCTGCTGTCCTCGTCGATGTAGTGCAGGTGCTTGCCGACCTTCACGAAGCGGGCGTTTTCGTAGCCCTCGATGTCAGTGCGGTAGACCGTTGCCTTGCGGCTCTCGCCGTCGTAGCTCTTACCGTCCCAGCCGTTGAAGGTGAAGCGGATGCTCTCGCGGGTCTTGGTGAAGTGGGCCTCGAAGTCGGCTCAGGTAATCGCGGTGTTGTACACCTTGAGGTCGAATGCGTTTCTCAGCTGGTAAATGTTCATCATGGTAGGTTCCTCCGTTTGTTGTGTTTTCCCTTTCGGTGTACATATATTCGCTCTAAAAGCACATAATAGCAAGTCAATCTGGAGGAATATATCTGACAAATATCTGCCCGGAATACTGTGCATATACGACCAAAAGAGCCAAGCGGCTCAGTTGGTTTTGTGGGCGGGTCTGCAAGTTTACTGGATGCTGAAAAGGTAGGCGTGGGCCTTTTCCTGTTCACCGGTGAAGATGTCCTTGTGGTGGCTGTTGATTTCGATGAGGCCTTCCAAGCGGCATCCGTTCTTCTGGAAGAGCCAAGCAGTCTCTACTGCGCTGCTCCAGCCGGAGGAGAAGGTGAAGTGGTCGATGCCGGTGTCCCTCATGCAGGAAATCAGGCCTTCCACATCCTTGTCCCAAACCACATCGTTGATGTCAAGGTAGGTGTTGCCGCTGTCTCTGGAGATCTCGTATTCTCTCCAGATGCGGCAGGCGATGCCGCCGAGGGCTTCGATTGCGTCGGTAGCTTCATGGTAGATGGCTCTTGCGCGTTCCTTGTCCGCCTCAGTGGTAGCTGTTTCGTAAACTCGGTTGGCTTCCTGAACCTGTGCGTAGGTCTTTTCAAAAATGTTCATCATGGTGTTGTCCTCCTGAAAAAGTGTAGTGTTCCTTTCGGTGTACACATATTCGCTCTAAACGGACACTATATCAAGTGTAATGCGTGTCATATAACCGCCAAATATAGTGCTTGAGAATTGTGTACCTTACAGCTTTTTCACCCGGTCGACACCGTAGATGACGTTCAGGCCGGAGCCGTTATCCCAGCTCACCATGAGGCTGCCGGTATCATCCACGCCGTAGACGGTTCCTTTGGTACCGACCGGAGGAGCCTGAACATCCTCCATCTGGAGAAGCTCCACTCGTGTTCCAGCCGGGTAGGTCTGGCGCAGATATTCGATAATCGCCTTATTCGGAAATCGCATCGTCAGCCACCTCCTTGGTCACTTTCTTCGCACCGGACTTGAAGGCGGCGCTGCCGGTCAGGTTCTTCAGCAGGATTTTGCGGTAGGTCTTGTATTCGTTGCCAATAAAGCCGAGGCGAAGGAGGAAGCAGCGGAAGGCGTACTTCTCATTGTCGGTAGGCTTCTCGGTGGCGGTCACGCGCTTGGCTTCCTTGGCCATCGCGCAAAGGCTGGTGATGAAGTGGATGTAGGCCTGCGTACTATCCGGATCAAGTGTTCCGTGGAACCAAGGGAAAGAAACGCGGTCATCGGTCACTTCAATCGGAAGCTCGTCCGTACCGAGGGCCTTCTTAATGAGGCTCTGCTTGCTGTCCACCAGCTTGCGGAGATTGTCGAGGGCGCTCTCAGTGAAACCATCCAGCGGCATGGAAACTACCAAGCCGTCCAGTTCTTCCTCCGGTGTTGCCTCCTCAGCGGGTTCCTCGTTCAACAGTTCCTCCGGGATGCTCTCAGCCTTGAAGCCTGCAGTCTCGACTGCTTCCAGCACCTTGCGGATGGTATCGACGTCGGTACGCTCGTCTGCGTGGAGTGTGCCTTCCTTGTCGATGGTCAGATTGTCGATGACGAATGCGCAGGTAGGCATGAACTTGTAAACGGCCTTCATGCCGATGACCTCCGAGATGATGCCGACCATTTCTTTGCGGCGGTTTCCGGTTACATTAAATCTGATTTCCATAGTGTAGTCCTCCTAAATGTGTTCCCCTTGGGGTACTACATATATCACTCTAAAGGCACATAATAGCAAGTTGATTCTCGGAATAAACCTACCAAATATGTGCCCGCAGGAGTGTGTAGTTTGGACAATCAGGAGTCGCTTTCCATCTGGGCCATAATCTCTGCGTAAGAGTAGGTCAGGCCATCGCGGATAACAGAAATGCCATCGTCAGAGCCGACCTGCTCAAGGTAGCGCTTCACGATGACATCACAGAATTTTTCATCCAGTTCGATAGTGTGGCAGATGCGGCCCGTCTGTTCACAGGCGATAAGAGTGCTGCCGGAACCGCCGAACGGGTCGAGGACGATGCAGTTGCTCATGCTGGAATTCATGATGGGATAAGCGATGAGAGGGATAGGCTTCATCGTCGGATGGTCGCCATTCTTCTTGGGCTTATCAAATTCCCAGATGGTCGTTTCCTTGCGGCCAGCGTACCACTGGTGCTTGCCGGATTTCTTCCAGCCAAACAGGCAAGGCTCGTGCTGCCACTGATACGGGCTGCGGCCCAGCACCAGCGACTGCTTTTTCCAGATGCAGGTGCCGGAGAGATAGAAACCGGCATCAGAGAAGGCCTTACGGAAATTGAGACCCTCGGTGTCTGCATGGAAGACGTAGATGCTGGCGTCATCTGCCATAGCAGCTTCCATTGCAGTGAAGGCATCCAGAAGGAACTGGTAAAAAGCATCGTTCGCCATGTTATCGTTCTTAATCTTTCCGGCGCTGCCCTGATAGTTCACGTTATAAGGCGGGTCGGTCACGACCAGATTTGCCTTCTTGCCAGCCATCAGGAGTACATAGCTTTCGGCCTTGGTGCTGTCGCCACAGAAAAGGCGGTGAGAACCGAGGCACCACAGGTCACCGGCCTTGGAGAAGGTCGGCTTCTGCAGCTCGGCATCCACATCGAAATCATCATCCTTGACCTTATCCTTGGTGGATTCCTTGAACAGGTCATCCAGCTCAGCAGGCTCGAAGCCGGTCAGGGAGACATCGAAGTCCGCACCCTGCAGGTCTGCGATGAGCAGAGCCAGCTTGTCGTTGTCCCATTCACCGCTGATTTTGTTGAGGGCGATGTTCAGGGCCTTTTCATGCTCCTCGTCCAGAGTGACGACTACGCAATCGACCTCGGTCATGCCCATATCGGTCAGTACCTTCAGACGCTGGTGGCCACCAACGACGCGACCGGTCGTGGCATTCCAGATGACAGGTTCCACATATCCGAACTGCTCGATAGAGCGTTTCAGCTTTTCATATTCCGGGTCACCGGGCTTCAAGTCCTTACGGGGATTGTAGTCCGCAGGCAGAAGCTCGGCGATGTTCTTTTTCTCAATCTGCATATTTCTTCACAGCCTCCTCAAAAGAGATGTCCTCACGGATGCGCAGGCTGCTCTCCCAAGTGCGCAGGCCATTGAAATGTCCGTAGGTGGCGGTGTCCTCATAGCCGGGATTGCGCAGGCACAGCTTTTCGATGATGGCGGCAGGACGCATATTGAAGATGTCCAGACAGGCCTTGCGGATAGCTTCATCCGGATACTTGCCGGTTCCAAAGGTGTCGATGGTAAAAGAAACAGGGTCAGCCTTGCCGATTGCATAAGAGATGCTGACCTCGCATTCCTTCGCCAAGCGGCTGGAGACGATGTTCCTTGCGATATATCTGGCCATGTAGGCACCAGAGCGGTCGACCTTAGTCGGGTCTTTACCGGAAAGAGCGCCACCACCGTGATGTGCGAGACCGCCGTAGGTATCGACCATGAGCTTTCTGCCAGTCAGGCCGGTGTCAGCATCCGGGCCACCCTTCACGAAGCGACCGGAAGGATTGACGAGGATTTCGGTCTCCTTATCGAATGGGAACTTCTCGAATACGGGCCAGAGGATGTTTGATACAATCTCGCTGCGCAGCTGTTCGAGTTCTACACTTTCCTTGTGCTGGATGGAGACCACGATGGTCTTTACACGAGCAGGCTTTCCGTCGTGGTATTCGATGGTGACCTGTGCTTTTCCATCCGGGAGGATGCCGTGGACGAGACCGGACTTGCGGCATTCATCCAGCTTCTTGCAGATGGCATGGGCATAAACGACAGGCAGAGGCATGTATAGATAGCCGCCTTCGTCGATGGCATAGCCATAGACCGTGCCTTGGTCACCGGCACCCAGAGAGGAGTACCAGCTATCATCACCGTTGCGGCTCTCCAAGGAGTAGTTCACTCCGCCAGCGATGTCAGGACTCTGCTTTCGCACATAGACCTGAACGAAGCGCCAGAAGGAGGTCATGCCGACCTTGTCCAGCACACGCCAGACAACGGACTGGATGTTCACCTTCGCAGTGGAGCTAATCTCACCGGCGACGATGATGCGGTGTCCCACGGCCATGACCTCCACAGCAACATGAGCGCCCTTGTCCTTATACAGATAGGCATCGAGGATAGCATCAGCGATTTTATCGCACAGCTTGTCAGGATGCCCTTCGCAGACAGATTCTGCGGTCTTGAAAGTAATATTCATATCAATTTCCTTTCCGTGCCCGTAGCAGTCGCTCCATTGCATCGTCCATTGGAGTAGCGCCGCTGTATTCCGAGGCACAATTTTCTTTTACGATTTGATAGATTTCCATCCAGAGCCTGTTGGTTTGGCTCATGAAGTTCTGGCTCATAGCCACATAGGGCGACTGTATCGCATTTCCGGTGGTCGGATGCTTGGCGAGGAAACCGAACTCGGTGATAGCTTCTTCGCACTGAATCCATCGGGCAACGCTCATGGAGTAGCGTTCCAGCAGCTGCGGTGATACCAGCGAGGCGCATTTGCGCTCCGCCAGCCACTCCCATGTCGCTTGGTAGACATCGGCAGCGACCAGTGTCTTTCCGTCCTTCTGAGTAGCGGATAGCATTTTGGATGGTTTGGGCATCGGCTGACCTTCTAAATCGGCTGCTTTGTTTTCAAAGTCGATGACAGTCAACGTTCTCTTGCCCGGATTTCCCTCAGCAATCTTGTCAGCTAAGGGCTTCTTTTTGGCTCCGGCACCGATGCGAGCGCCGCCACGATTAGTACCGTCCTTAGCCATTTCAAACACCTCCTTGTCTGGGGCCTTATATACCCCGTTTGAAACCGCGATTTTGTGCGCGAGACCCCACGCCCGTTCCCCGGTGGGAAGGCCGTAGAGATTTGACCCGCCCCTGGGGTCAGTGATTGTGCCATCTGTCACCGCGCTCCGCATGGATTCTGGCATGGCACGGCTTGCAGAGGGCAATCAGATTCTCCCGTGCGTGTGTACCGCCTTCGGACAGCGGTTTGATGTGGTGAATCTCCTCCGTCTTGACATAGCGGCCTTCCTTCAGACACAGTTCGCACAGCGGATGGGCGGCGGCATAGCTGTCGCGGATGCGCTTCCAGGCTCGACCATACCGGCGCTTGGTTTCCGGGTCGCGACCATATCTTTCATACCGTTTGGCTTCCAGCTTGGCGTGTTCCTCACAAAATCTGCCGTCTGTCAACTTGGGACAGCCTGGGTAGGAGCAGGGGCGCTTTGGTTTTCTTGGCATCTGTTCACCTCCATCCGGGCATGAGAAAAGCCCCACGGGATTGCTCCCATGAGGCCCGGCCCATGTATCATTTTCGCTTTTCGCTATTGTAATAATATCATAAGAAGCGGCTGTATTACTATGGACGTTACTGTACACCTTCCGGTACAACCACACAGGCCAGCGCCTTTTTGTGGAGCTTGAAGATGTTGTCGATGCCGTAGTTCATGTCTACCGCAATCTGCGCCCAGTGCAGGAAGCAGAGGTAGCGCTTCTCCAGAAGAGTCTGATATTCGGGATTATCCACAGCCTTGACGACCGTCATGATTTCCCGCTTCAGGTCCACCAGCCGGTCGATGTCCCGGTTGATTTCAGCCTGCAGGTCAACAATCTTATCAATGGTATCCGCCATCGGTGAAGTGGAGCGGCTGGGATTATGGGGCATCCCGGAAATGGTCGCTGTACACTTGGTAGCAAGGTCGTTCAATGAGGCGACCTGTTCAATCTTGCTGTCGATCCGCTGGTCCAGCCGGTAGGCCTGGCTCAAATAGTCCTTTGCCGTCATCTCTGCACCTCCAATTCTGCCTTGACTGCATCAATCAGTCCGGACTGTATCTTTTCCTTGCTCTGCAGCGCCTTCAACACCCGGTTGTCGATGGTGCCGTCCGCGATGATGTGGTGAATGACCACCGTGTCCTTCTGGCCCTGTCTCCAGAGGCGAGCGTTGGTCTGCTGGTAAAGCTCCAGCGACCAGGTCAGCCCGAACCAGATGAGAGTGGAGCCGCCTGCCTGCAGATTGAGGCCGTGGCCAGCAGACGCAGGATGAATCACGGCCACCGGGATCTTGCCCGCGTTCCAGTCGCGGATATCTGCAACGGTCTTGATTTCCCGGACGGTGAACCGCTGCTTTATCCGCTCAAGGTCATGCTTGAACCAGTACGCCACCAGAACCGGTTTGCCATTAGCTCCTTCAATCAAATCCTCAAGGGCATCCAGCTTTCGGTCGTGAATGTGGATTTGATTTTTGTCCTCATCGTAAATGGCGCCGTTTGCCATCTGCAGGAGCTTCCCGGACAGAGCCGCGGCATTGGCGACAGAAATATCGGTCTCCGGTAGCTGTAGCACCAGCGTTTGCTTCAGCTCCACATATCGCTCCCGCTCGGAATCAGAGAGCTCCACGGTGTAATTGTTCATCACCAGTTCCGGCATCTTCAGGTGATCACCGGCCTTCATGGAAATCGTAATGTCCGAGATCTGCCTGTATATCTGCTCATCGGCACCGGGCAGAAGACGGTAGGAGTAGATGATCTGGCCGTTTCGCTTGTCCGGCATAAAGTAGGTGTTCCGATACACACCGATGAAGCGTCCCAGGCGCTTGCCCATGTCTATAGCAATCCAACGAATTACTGCACATAGCCACATGAACGAAACCAACCAAAGCAATCGGATTGGCGAATAGTAGAAAATGCCCGCTTAATTGCCTCAGGAAGTTGTGCTGCAATACGTATCTTCTGCTTTCTGAGATTGGCCTTGAGTTTTGACCACATCTTCTCAATTGGATTCAGATCGGGACTGTATGGCGGCAGATACAGATACCGGACGCCGGCCCTATCCAATAGCTCTTTTACAATCTTTGCATGATGAGAACGCATATTATCCATTACAATGATATCTGTTTCAGACAGCGTTGGCAGAAGAGTAGAGCTCAGATATTCCGCAAAACGTTCTGCTGTCGTTCCACCTTGATAGATTGTATATGCAGTCTCTCCGGTAATGCGGACAGAAGACAAAATAGTAGTATTGGCCGGCGTATTGACAGGAGTGCTGTCAATTGCTCGTCTTTCTTTCCGGGCACGGGCATAATGCCTTGTCATATTTGTGTTGACTCCGCTTTCATCAAGAAATACCAGGCTGTTTGCGGCGTTCTCCGGTATAAGCTGCTCCCAATTTTTCCGTTTTTGCTGTACATGGGGACGCTCCTGTTCCGAAGCATGCAGAGACTTCTTTTTATAGACATATCCAAGCTTCAAAATTGTTTTACGTACCGTTTCATCACTTACATGGAGTTGGAGTGTATCAATAATCTCATTAATTGTAATATCCGGCTGTTGCTGGATCAAACAGTCAATATTCTGAATATCTTTCCGGCTCAGAGAAGGTTTGCGTCCACGCAGGGAAGTCCTCGTTTCAACAGAACCGGTCTCTCTCATCCGCTTTACCAAACGGTAGACTGTGCTTGTATTTACACCAAAACATTCTGCTACTTCTTTTGCATTATGCGTTCTATTCCATGCTTCAATCAACAATTTTCTGGCTTCGTTGTGCAACATAATAATCACCTCTTGATTTAATCATAATACCTTTGTCAAGAGAGTGCACTATTTATTTGGATTGCTATAGTAGCTTGAACTCGGCCCACAGGTCCATCAGTCCGTTGGAGGACGGTGTACCGGTCAGGCCGATGATCCGACGGATGCCGGGCCGTACCTTCATCAGAGACTTGAAGCGCTTGGACTGGTGGTTCTTAAAGGACGAGAGCTCGTCGATCACCACGGTATCGAAGTCAAACCGGAAGCCGCTCTGTTCCACCAGCCACTGTACATTTTCGCGGTTGATGATGTAGAGGTCGGCGCTCCGGGAGAGGGCAGCCTTTCGCTCTGCCTCGGTTCCGACTACAACGGAATAGGTCAGCAGCTGCAGATGCTGCCATTTCTCAATTTCCGCAGGCCAGGTATCGCGGGCCACACGCAGCGGCGCGATGACCAGAACGCGGCGGGCCTCAAAGCTGTCAAACAGCAGGTCCATCATGGCGGTGAGAGTGATGCTTGTTTTGCCGAGACCCATATCCAGCAGCACCGCCGCTACCGGATGGGTCTTGATATACTCGATTGCATATCGCTGATAATCATGTGGCTCGTATTTCATCAAGGATGCCTCCAATCTGGCTGATGTCGTCCAGGACATACACGGCGAAGCCAAGCTGCCGCAGCAGTCGGTGTCTGGCTTCCTGCAGAGGGCGTGGCACCTTCCCGGGAGCCTTGACCTCCACGAATCCCATATGTCCACCCGGCAGAAGTACGATCCGATCCGGCATGCCATCAAAGCCCGGGCTCGTGAATTTCGGTGCCAGACCGCCGGACTGCCTGACTGCATCAGCAAGGTGTTTTTCTATGATCTTTTCTCGCATAATTGCCTCCTGCATCAGGTCGTAATAGCCGGAGGGTTAACCTCGTGACACGTCATATCTAAAACTTTTCTTAGGCTTTATTTTTTAGTCCTAAGAGACTTTTTGTATATGACCTTAATCGAGGTTAACCCTCAGCTGTATCAGCTCAGGAAATCCTCGAAATCTCCATCGTCAGCCTTCAGGCGCAGGCCCTTAAAGAACCGCTTGTTCTTCACCTTGACACGCTCGAACCCGGCATTCTCCAGCGCGAAATAGAAATCTGCCGTGCTGCGGATATACTCATTGGTGTCGGTGCAGTAATTGCGATATGCCTGATACAGCGCAGAGGAGCTTTCTCTGTAGCTGCTGTCGGTCTCGCACTTGTCCTCCATGAAGTGACCGAACCAATCGTTCTGGCTGCGGTATTCATCAATGGCCTTCTGCACGCACTCCGGCACCGGGATATGGTAGTCCAGCTCAATGACCTTTTTGGCACCCTCAATGACCCACGCCAGAATGCTTTCACCGGCATTGTCATACAGGAACTCACTGTAATTTTTGATGTCGCTCTTTCCGGTGATTTTGGCATTGAACGGGATCACGATCAGACGACGCCAGATCCCATCATCGGATGCGCTGACGCGAGGCAGATGGTTGGTATACAGCACCAGCGTGTGGCAAGGCTTGAAGGAGAACGGGTCTTTGTACTTCTTTTCCGCAAAAACATCGTCGGTGGAGCAGAGCTGCTTGACGGTGGAATCGTTCAGACGAGCGCCTTCCTGCATCTCCGCTGCAATGAGCAGACGCTTGCCCTTGACCTCAGCCATTTCCGGTTTAATGTTTCGGCGGCACCCAACCGTCAGCGTATCTGCGGAGATGTTGCCGGAGTAGAGCCCCAGCACACGGGAGATCGCATTCCAGAAGGTGGACTTACCGTTGCGGCCATCGCCGTAAGCGATTATCAGAGCCTCCACATATACCTTGCCGATAGCAGCCAGTCCGCAGATCATCTGAACATAGTCGATCAGCTCCTGATTGTTCTGGAAAATGAGATTTAAGCTGTCCAGCCAAATCTTCTGACCCTTCTGGCCCGGAGAAACACTGGTGATTTTGGTGATGAAGTCCTCTGGCGAATGCTCTCTGGCACCGGCCATACCCTTGCGCAGATCATAGGTTGCCTCCGGCGTACACAGGGCAAAGCAGTCAGCATCCAGATCACGCGGCGAAATCTCCAGCATTGGGTGGGATTCCTTCAGCGTGGAAGTGATGTACTTGGAGTCGCGGCGCTTAATCGCAAATGCCTGATATGCCTTTGCCGCCAGAAAATCCTGATAGGCGGCAAGCTGGTCGTCGTTCATCAGCTGCTCAGCCTTGGACTTGGAGGTGCCGTCAAGGATAGTCTGCGCACCACAGTTTTTCATCTTCTCCAGCGCCGCCATCAAGTCATTGCTTGCTTCCTTCATCTGGCGGCGGGTCAGCTCATGGGCAACAGCCTGTGCGCCCGGTTCGCTTTCCTGCCAGTAGTGATCAGAGTAGCGGATAAAGTGGGTGGCCGGAGAGTAGCGCAGCTCCTTGGAGAAATACTTCGCCAGCACCTCGGCCTGTCCGACATCGGAGTAGTCGCCGGGTTTATAGCTGGACGGATCGTTATAGACCTCCGGTGCCACATAGCCCTCCTGCTTGGAGAGCCTTGCATAAAAACGCTGGGCGCTGTGCCAGATGGTGGCAAGCTCGCTATGATCCAGTGGCGGCTGACATTTTGCCGCTTCTTCTAAAAATGCCTGGTACGCCTGATCGCTGTCACCGTATTTCTTGATGACCTTACCGGCGAAGCGGGACATGGTAGCGTTACGGCTTCCTTCCGGGATGACGGAGCTGCCGTATTGACCCTGAGCCATATCCGCATCAAAGATGTCCTCATCGAGATATTCCGTCAGATTCATGCGACCCGGATACAGAGCGACCTCGGCTGCAGCAGTTCCAAAGAAGAAACGAGCAGCATCCAGCGCCTTGGTATCGAAATAAGGAAAGATGGAATTGACCAGCTTCTTCATATCGCTGTAGAGCGTAGCATCGGTGACCTGCTCGATTGGGAACAGGACATGGAACTTCGGTCTTGCAGGTTTGCCGTTCTTCTCGCGATTGTGGAAGCGGCTGTAATGGATGGCGAAGGTCACGCCGGGAAATGCCTGCATGACATCATCGGGAGTGACCCAATCCTCCGGCTTCTCGGAGTGGTCATTGTCGCAGTCTACGGGAAGGCAATCGCTGCCAATGAAATTGTCGCCGTTGCGGTAGCTGTTCTTGTATTCGGCGCAGACGTAGTCGTGGCAGATAGCTGCCTTCAAACTGGCCTCGTCCAAGATGACACGTTTATGCGGATAGGAGCAGTTACCGGGATTACCGGTGACCTCCGCGCTGTAGAGAGTAAACATCAGTCGAATACCTCCTTGGATTCTTCCTCCAGTACCTTGGTGATGAACTTGAGGGCACGGATGGTGGTCTCCAGCTCACAGTCGCCGCCGAGGGAGACTTCAAAACCGGTGCAATCACCAAAGCGGTCTCTCAGGACACGGACATCCATATCTGTGCAGGCTGCGTCCTTGATACTGAAGTAGGTGCGTCCGCCGTGGCCGGTGTCGCCACCCATATAGCCGGTGGTACCAGCTTCCACTTCGAGGATGTTGCAGCTCACCACATCACGGGAGTAGGTAGTGATTTCAGTGCCGTCCTTCAGGCGACGGCGATTTTCCTTGATTCCATACATAGTCTTAGACCTCCTGACATTCTTCGGTGAAGTAGCGCAAGCGGTAGTTCTTCCACTTGGCTCGGTTGATTTCAGCTTGCATCCCGGCAGAGATACGCTTGCCGAACACCCAGACCTCAGAGCACTTGCTCATCAGGGCGTTACCGAAGAACAATCCAAGCTGGCGCTCGTTCGGGTCGGCATCGTTCAAGAACTGCGGGAACAGCAAATGTGGTGCGATGGGGATATATCCGGTATCCACAGCATGGCGGCAATATCGTCTGGCAGCGGCCACATTCTCTTCGATGTCTCCTGCATAGGGAGAGCAGATGTAAACGATGGGCCTGAAAGCACGAAGGGAGCGCTGCTCCTGTTCGATGGTCTGCATAGCGCCGTAGGCTGTTGGGTCGTAATAGCCCTCGCTGTTGTACTTGCTGACACTCATTGCACGATTCCTCCTTTCCGGGCAGACTAAAAAGGGCGTCCACCTCTACTTTCCAATGGAGATGAACGCCCGGTTTGAGCCAGATATCTTTAATCTTTTTTATAGAACGGTGTGGCATAGCCATCGGCACGGAGCAGCAGGCCCTTTGCCCAAGGAGGAGTACGGCCCATTTGCTCACAGACCGCATCCAGAGAGACCTTCGGGTCAGCCTCGATGACCAGTTCGTCGTGGATGTGCATCACGATGGAGCAGCAGCGCAGGGTGCGCATGGCGTAGCAGAGGATATCACGGGCAGTGGCCTGAACGATGTTCTCGACGAACTTCGGCCCATAGGAATCGAGACGTTCCCACTTCTTGGTGCAACCGACACCTTCATAGGTAATACATTCGCCGCCGAATTTGTTAGTGCCGACCTTCGGTTTCACATAGGCCAGCTTCCTTCCGGAGGGCAGCGTGATGAACAGCATCCCGCTCCTGCAGGCGAAGGTCAGACCGTAATCGGTGGTGGTGTGCTTATACTTCACAGCCTCCATGACCGCTCGGTCAACATCCCACCAGAACTTGACGATGTTCGGATTGGCCTGTCGCCAAGCATCCACCAGCGGAGGAAGTTCCTCTTCGGTGAGGCCCATCTCGATAGCGCCCATCGCCTTGAGCGCACCGGTGGACCCGCCGTAGCCGAGGGCCAATTCAGCGATTTTGCCTTTCTGGCGGAGGTGGCCGTTGATACCATGCTTCTCGACCGGAACCTTGAACATCTGGGATGCACTGGCGCAGTAGATGTCGCCGCCATTAGCGAAGACCTCCTGTCGCCAGCGCTCATCCGCGAACCATGCGATGACACGGGCCTCGATGGCAGAAAAGTCCGCCACCAAGAACTGTGTGCCCTCACGCGGGATAAACGCGGTGCGGATGAGCTGGGACAAGGTATCCGGCACATCTTCATATAGAAGTTCCACACCAGAAAAGTCACCGATGCGGACAAGGGCACGGGCCTCAGCTAAATCCGGGAGATGATTCTGAGGGAGATTTTGCAGCTGGATGTTACGACCTGAGAAGCGGCCAGTACGATTGGCACCGTAGAACTGGAACATACCACGGGCACGACCATCATCACAGACGGTCTTTTCCATCGCCTGATATTTACGGACGCTGGACTTGGCGAGCTGCTGCCGAAGGGTCAATACATCGCAGAGTTCCGGTGGCGCAGTCTTCAAAAGCTCGGCCACAGACTTTTTATCCAGACTTTCGGTCTCCAAACCTTTGTCGGAGAGCCACTGCTTCATCTGCTGCACGGAGTTCGGATTTTCGAGAGCGGTCAGATGCTTCATGGCCTCGGTCAGCTCCTCACGGGAGCGGGTATCCATTTCGATGGCCTGATGTACCAGCTCCATATCCAGTCGGACGCCACGGTCGTTTATTTCTTGGTCGATGTGGTATTCCTCCCAGACCGAGTCCGGCACCGGAAACTTGCGTAGCTTCTGCTGGATGCCCATCTCGGTCTCGACATCACGGACGTTATAACGCTTGAAGGCGGCCCACTTGTCAGGTGCATGGAAGGGCCGGTTTCTGGTGCGCTGCCCGTTGGTCTTCGTCGGAGTGCAGGGCTGGCAGAAGTATTTGATGAGGTCTTTGCCCTCTGTGAGCTTCTGCTTTTCCAGACCAAGGACTGCACCGACACCTTCCAAGGAAAGCGGCAGGCCCATCGTGGCAGACCATATCATGGAGCAGCGCCAGCTCTCCGGGCCGAGATATTCACCAGTCGGATAACCGAGGAAACGGGAAAGACAGATGCGTTCAAAGGAAGCATTGAAGGCCCATTTGATAACGTTCTCATCCTCCAAGGCCACCAGTACCTCTTCGGGAATCTTCTCACCGCAGGCAAGGTCGACTACTTCCACCGGAGCGTTATCGACACTGTAGGCAAAGAGCAATATTTCAAAATTGGGAGACTCGCAGTAACGATAGACACCGGTCTTTTGGAGCGGGACGTCACAGTAGGTCTCGATATCGATACTGAGTGTTTTCATAGAATCAGTCCTTTCAATGACACAAGCGGCAGAGAACGAATCCCTGCCGCCTGCTTTGGTTTACTGGTCGTCCTTCTTATCCGGATGCCATGCCTTCCAGTCAGCCTTCACCCTGCGGTAAGCGGCGGTGAGAATCCTCACGATGAACTTACCGATGTTGTAGAGGGCGTAGCCGTAGATGATAAAGAAGAAGCAGTAGCACACGGAATAGATGACAATCTGGTTTGCAATAGAAATCATATCGTTCATATGGGTTACCTCATATTTTCATAAAATGGTGCTGGCGGCAGTGTTCCCACCGCCAGCATGGTGGATTGGGTCAGGGATTAGTCGAGGAAATCCTCATCCTCGTCCGTTGCGAAGTCGGACTCAGCAGATGCCTTGCCGCCGAGAGGCTGACCGTCGCGCACCTTCTGCAGGTTGTTCAGGCCGCAGGCGATACCCTTGTTGCCGGAGCTGTTGAAGGCATAGAAGGTGATGCTGGCACGACCATACACACCGGAGTAGACCTCGGAACGGGTCATGATAGGATTCAGGTCAGCATCCACGATACCGGGAGCAGAGGTCGCATTGGCGTTGATGAAGTAGGCGTTCGCATAGGCTGCGTCGTCAGGTCTCTCAAGGTCGCCGTCGCGGAGCGGAGTCTTGATGACAGAGAGAGCAGGCACGGACTTTCCGTTGCCCTTCAGCTTGGATTCGCCCTCGTGGTAAGCGGCCTCGATAGCAGCCTTGACCTTAGCGACGGTCTTGGTATCGGACTTAGGGATGATGAGGCTGACGCTGTACTTAGGTGCGCCGCCGTTGATGCTCTTAGGCTCCCAGACGTTGGCGTAGCTCCAACGAGTGTCCGGGCCAGTGATAACCTTCATGGGATTGCTCATTTTTACATTCTTACTCATATTAGTTGTCCTCCATAAAATCTGATTGTGCGGTGTTCATTGCCGGACGCTTATCGGATTCCGGCACGAGAGTCGGTTTGCCCTGCGGCTTTTCGATGAAGCCTGCAAGGAGTTCTTCAAAGCGGGCCTTGCCGAGGAGCTTCTGCATCGCGGTGATGCCGAGCAGCTTCTTCTCATACGGGTCAAAGCCTGCATCTTCGACTGCCTGAATGACAGCAGTCTCATTTGTGTACTTACGGTTCGAGCGGCCTTCGACCAGCTTGAAGCCGTGCCATTCCTTTCCGCTGACTGCCTGCTGCAGAGCGTACTCCTTGATATCGGAGGCCCACGCCACAAGCTCGTCCACACGGGAGAGGATGACTTCGATTTCCGAATCCTCCAACAGAGGCGGCAGCTTGAAGTCGTGCTGTGCCAGAAGAAGGTTTGCTTCCGCTCTGGCCCTGCATTCATGTTTGGCCTTACAGAAACCACACCATTCTCCGCAGAGGAAGTTGCCATCACCGGCGAAGGCCAGCTCAGCGGTAGGCTTCAGGATTTCATCGGCCCAAGCGTACAGGGCTTCCTTTTCCAGCTCGAAGGTGCTGACGTTCTGGCGGCGAGGCTGGTAGATGGTCATGCTGACGTTGTCGATGTCGTAGATGTCATCGAACAGCTCCAGCGCACCGAGGGCGTAGCACTTCATCTGGGGATTGTCCTCCGAGGAGACCAGAACACCAAGGCCGTGCTTGTAATCGACGATGCGGAGTGTGCCGTCAGCGATGATGATGCAGTCGGCGGTTCCGAAGCCCTGTTCTACCCAGCGGGAGAAGTCCACACGCTGTTCGATAAGGACGACCGGGTCGGAACAGGTCTCCTTGGCTGCTTCCACCTGTTCCATGATGAAGGCTGCATAGCCGTTGGCGCAGTCCTCCATCTCGACGTTGTACCAAGTGAGGTGTTCGGTCGGGTCTTTGACTGCCATGCCCAGCGCCTTGCGGAGCTTGTACTCGCAAAGGCTGTGAGCGTCGGTTCCTTCGGCAGCGTAGTCGCTACCTTTATCCTCATAGGTCTCACACAGTCTTGCGGAAGGCGGGCAATGGAGCCAACGTTCCGAAGACGATGCGGAGAGGATTGCATGTCCTTTAGGCGGCATCACAGCACCTCCACTTCCTGAAGCAGGGCCTCATAGTGCTGAGGGTCGATGCCGGAGAGCTTGCTGGCACCATACTTCTGAAGCAGGGTACGGATAGCAGCGGTGTGCCCAGCGCGGGACTTTTCTGCTAAGACAGCGCGTACCTGTTCCAAAGTGAGGGCAGGCTTCTTTTCAGGCTTGGCCTCCTCGACGGGAGCTTCTTCGGAACCACTGAACTGCTGAGCAAGCCAGTTAGCGGCCTCGTTAATAGCAGCAGCGGCACTGCGCAGCTCTTCGATGGTCGCGGCCATATCGCTCATTCTGCTCATAGTGTTTTCCTCCTTCCTCGGTTTGTCTCTGTGCGGCGAGGATACTCATGTTCCTTGCCAGTCTGCCGGATACGACGCTGATTGCGGTCAAGACCTGAATCACTTCTGCATCGTTGCGGCGGTCGTTGTAATAGGACTGCTTCACGGTGTTCACCTCCATTCTGTAAGGCGGTTTGTTCTGTGCCTTACACTTCCCAATGGAGATGAGCCACCGGGTTGAGCCACATTTTTTAGAAAAAATATCTGGCTGCCGGAAATGCAGCAGCCAGACGGTGTACCTTCCTATTTAATAGCCACGCACCTTACGCAGCTCATTACGATAGCGCTGCATCTGGCGGGCAAAGGTACGCTGCGGTCTGCCAAGCTCCTCGGCGATGGAACGGTCGGATTTCTCCTCACCGAGCATCTGGAGGATGAGGTCGGCTTCCGGGTCGAGTTCACGCAGACGCTGAATCAGCTGCTCCAGCAGGAGCTTGTCCGCTACGACATCTGCCATAAGCGGAGCCGGGTCAGGGACACTGTCCAGCGGAGAGCAGGTGTCGCCGTCCTCGTTCTCGTTTTCGTAGTCGAGGGACAGCATATCTCCGGCACGACGGAACTCGCAGTTGAAGCAGTCGCCGTCGCAGAGCCAGAACTTGCTCTTCGGGCAGATGCACTGACCGTGATACTGAGCCTTCTTGCGGAAGGTGTCGTAGTAGCTGGTCTGCTCACGATAGAATTCTTCAGGAACCTCCACCCATTCCTTGGTGGACTTGAGGTAGATACGGTAGGTCTTCTGACCATTTTCTTTGATTGCCATAATTCTTTACTCCTTTGGTTGGCTTATTTGCGAGCCAGCGCAGGAGTAAAAAAGAGACCCTGCGACTAACTCACAGGGTCTATCCAATCGTTCGCAAGGTCGGGTGCTATGGTTCGTAAGGTTCTTAAGGTTCGGGATTGCAAGAAAAAAAGAACCTGACTACGCTAATGTTCACATTTGCGACATTGATAATTAAATAGTTTTCTGATATAATGGGGTTTAGTGGGGTTTGTTGGGTGTTGCCACGAATCACTGACCACGGACAACTGAGACAAAATGTGTAAATCGGAGGCAATCTATGACAAATAGTAATTACCCGCGTCTGAGCGGAGGAACATTCTTTATACTGGTCTTGCAAGCTCTCCGTCAGAGAATAAAAGCGCGTGAACACTACAAGGGAGAAAGCGACGGACTGAAAGACCCGAATGTTCTGATTGGCCTCATAAAGGTTATCAATCCCGATTACGTTGCTCCCGCCGGAGATGCGCTCAAGACAAAGACAAACGATTTCAAATCCTGCAAGCTGTCGAAAGGTGAATACTTACCCTTCGGCAAAACAGCGGAGATTGAGGAATTTGACAATAGAATCCAGAATGACTACGGTTCCGCATTAAGCGCGATGGTTGGCTTTGTGGAGCAGTTCTTAGAAACCGGTACAGCCGCTAAGAAGGATGTGCGTTTGGTAAAAGCATTGATGGAGTTGATTCAATCTGACGACAGCATCGGTGCTGATGAGGAATTTTATATTTCTGAGAATGGAGACAAAATAAAAAAGGCCGCATTCGGCGACCTTACAGATATCTGCCTACCAGCATTTCTGCTTGGTGTATGGCACTATGTGGTTGTAAATAGAAAAGACAATAAAGTGGGTCAGGATACCTACAACAAATGGTGTCCTCCAGCCGGGGGCGGCCCGCGTGAATATAAAAGTAACATAGGCAAGGCAATCACTCGTGACATCAGCGTTTATACCGTTGATATTTCGGACAGCCAAGAGGAGGAGCCACAAGACGATGAACCAGAAGTTCATGCGCAGGAAGATACCGCACAGACTCCGCCACCTTCGCCTGCATCTGTGTATAACAACAATCCGCTCTTTATTCAGCAGAACGGTGATGGCAATGTAGTCATGCCGAACTATGGAACAATCAATATTACATTCGGGAAGAAATAAGGAGGCTGCTGAATGGACGACAAACTCCAAGCTGTACAGACTGGCGTTCAGGCAGTTCCGCAGCAGGGCCAGTTCACTCAGACTGGAAATGACAATATGATGGTTCCGAACTACGGAACCGTTAACATCACTGTGCAGCAGATGCCGCAGATGATGCCGTATCAAATGCCTACGATGCCCGGATGCTTTTATGTTCCTCTTTCCATCAACAGAGAATACTATAATCTGTTCGTCCTTGGTATTGAGGAATTCGACAAGCCGTATATCAAGGTTCCGAGAGACCGGGCCTTGAATCAATACATGACCAAGGAAACAATGGCGGCATTTGATGCACTGACACCCGAAATGATAGCTCGTATTAAGACGATGCCTTCGTTGTTCATGGCCGAGAACCGTCAGTATGGACACCCGGACGATGACCAGAAAGTTATATACGGATTCGTTTCTGACATTAAAATTTACGACAACGACGTGAAGATTTATTACTGCGGATACAAGAATGATATCTTGCAGAGCATTATCAATGAGTTGCAGGATGAGCTGGGCATCATCGGCAACAGAAGTTACAGTGAACTAAACCGGACTCATTGGTCTATTAAAAGGGCCGACCTGATTCAGGAGCTTTACGAAGCACAGGTACAAGTTCCGGTTTTCAATATGCAAAGTACCACCTAAGCGATGGAGGATAGACATGAGTAATGAATTAGAAAATCAGGTAGCTGAACAGATGCCGGAGAAATGGGTAAACCTCGAAGACATCGCTGAGCATCTCAGCGTCAGCACTGATACCGTTCGTACTTGGATTAAAAATGGAAAACTACCATTTTACCGTGCCGGTAAGAGATACAAATTTAAAATCTCTGAAGTCGACGAGTGGCTCAGAAGTGGAAGAATAACAGAGTAATAGGGGTGAACGTTTATTATATGAAAGAAAAGCAGAAATCGTTAATTGAAAAAGTCGTTCTGAACTCTGCTACATTCCGTGAGGAATCTTTCGAGCCGACCTTCGTAAACTTCTTCTTTGGTAAGAATGGCGCAGGTAAATCGACGATTGCTAAGGCTTTTGTTGATGGCACTGGTTTGACGTGGGCCGCAGGCAGAAATCCTGCTGACTATGTTCTGATGGTATATAATCAGGATTTTGTGAATCGCAACTTCGCCACCTACGGTGACCTGAAGGGTGTATTTACCCTGAGCGAAACCAATATCGAAATCCAGAGAGCGATTGAAGAAAAGACCGCCGAAAGAAGCCGTGTAACGACCGAAGGTCAAAACACTGCTACGGCAAGAGATAAAAAGAGAGAAGAACTGGTACCTTTGCGTTCCGGTTTTGAAGATACATGCTGGGATAAAACAACCGACCTTCGTGGTGATTACAGGGCAATGTTCAAAGGCAAACAGAGAAAGAACCTGCTTGCCGATGAGATTCTGGCTGGACGTTATGCTCCGGTTGACCATTCGGTCGACAGTATTCGACAGCTTTTCGAGATTGCATATGACCCGAACGCCCAGAGCTATGGCCTGTTCAAAGGATCTAAAGCGGCAAGTGGCCGATACGACCTTTCAGGCATGGCGCTTTTGGCGAAGGCAATCACCAGTAGTAGCGACACGCCTTTTGCTAATTTCATGAAGGCTCTGAATGCGACCGACTGGGTCAAAGCTGGTCATGCACACTACGTTGGACAGGCTGATGGCAAGTGTCCGTTCTGCCAGCAAAAACTCCCTGCTTCCTATGAAAAGGATATTGCGGAGTGCTTCGACGAACAGTACCAGAATGATTTGCTGGCGCTGGAGGCATTACAGAGTGCCTATGAGAGCAAAATGAAGCAGCTCTTGGCTTTGTATCAGGCAAACCTCACGATTGAGTACGCAAAGCTCAACCTTGAAGATTATCAGGACAAGCTGTCGTTGCTTGAAAATGCAATCACTATCAATTTGCAGCGTATCGGTGAAAAGCTCAGAACACCGGCGAACATTGTAACGCTGGAGGATACCGATGCTCTTGTTGCTAAACTGGATGCAATGGTGGCGGAGTTCAACAAGCAGATTCAGGCCAACAATGACATCGTTGCTACCAAGCAGGACAAGCAGCAGGAGTGCTTCCGCATGGTGTGGGAGCTGATTGCATATAGAATGCAGTCCGATGTTGCTACCTACACCGCGAGT
The DNA here is from genome assembly GCF_051246315.1 of Butyricicoccus porcorum. Taxonomy (NCBI): domain Bacteria; kingdom Bacillati; phylum Bacillota; class Clostridia; order Eubacteriales; family Butyricicoccaceae; genus Butyricicoccus; species Butyricicoccus porcorum. Next base: position 2,296,028 of record NZ_CP178353.1, on the reverse strand, counting down.
AAGAAGGCTGTTGAGGACGAGGCTGCGGCACTGGATAAGAAGGTCAAAGACCTTCAGGGTCAGTATAAGACCCTCTCCCGTGAAATCAATGACCTGAACACCAAGGTTATCAATACCAAGGCCACGGTCGATAGCATCAATGCCCATCTGTCCGACTCCGGTTTTGAAGGCTTCCACCTTCGTGAGAAAGAGGGCGTCAAGGGCGTGTATGAAGTCATCCGTGAGGACGGAACCATCGCAGTCAACCTTAGTGAAGGTGAGCGAAACTTCATCGCATTCCTTTATTTCTACCATGTGGTAAGAGGAAGCCAGAGTGAGGCTGATTCCGGCAAAGACAAAATCGTCGTAATCGACGACCCTGTTTCCAGTATGGATAGCAGCGCTCTGTTCATTGTAAGTTCTCTGGTAAGAGAGATGATTGGCGTCTGCAGCAACAATGCCGGATTGGTTAAGTCCGATTACGAAGGCACCTACATTCAGCAGCTCTTCATCCTGACGCATAACGCCTTCTTCCACAGAGAAATTACCTATAATATGGTACGCCATTACAGGTATGCGTCCTTCTATAAAATCAATAAAAAGAACAACGTATCCACCATTGAACTTTGCGTTGAAGAAGCCAAGAAGGTATCCGATAAGGATAAGAACTACAATCCGGTGCAGAATTCCTACTCTGCACTCTGGACAGAATACAGCACTCTGACGACCACCATCCCGTTGATGAATGTTATGCGTCGTATTTTAGAGTATTACTTCCTGCAGCTTTGCGGATACGAAGGCCACGACCTAACCAAGAAGGTGCTGGAAGATAAGAAAGATAGATTTATTACACCGATTGAAGGCGCTGCGCCGGATATGACCAGATTCCATCTGGCAAAATCCATGTTGGCTTATATGCACAGCAGTGACACCTTCAACGACGGTCTGAACTTTGTTGATGAGAGCATGGACTGCGACCAGTATAGAGATGTGTTCAAAACCATCTTTGAGGTGCTCGACCAGTCCCAGCACTACGACAGAATGATGAACGAGACCGATTAAGTACAGATTATGGGACGCCAATTCCTGTAGGCTGTACATTAGGAGGACTATATGGCAAAACAAGTGAAATCAAAACAGCGCGTGGCCGACCACGGCGAGGTATTCACCGCCGAACGAGAGGTCAAAGCCATGTGCGATTTGGTTGCCGATGAGTGCCTGAGAATCGACTCGCGATTTTTGGAGCCAGCCTGTGGAGATGGAAATTTCCTCGCGGAGATTCTTTCTCGCAAGCTCGACGTGGTAATCAAAAAATATAAACGTAACCCGGTCGATTACGAAAAGAACGCACTCCTTGCATTAGGTAGTATCTATGGTGTGGAGTTGTTGTTCGATAATGTGTTGGCTTGCAGAGAGCGTTTGTTTAAGCTGTGGGATAAGGCGTATACGAAAGCTGTAAAGAAGATTGACCGAAAAGATGCAGTGCGCGAATCAGCACAGTACATTCTGGAGAAAAACATCATCTGCGGTAATGCGCTGAGTCTTCATCAAGTGGATGAAGCAGGTCAAGATACTCCGGAACCGATTATCTTTTCTCAGTGGGCGTTTGTTACTGGCCCAATGATGAAGAGAGAAGACTATACATTCGAGGAGCTTCTTACTCGAAACGAACCTGTTCCAAAGCCGCCTGAAGCTACCCAGATGACATTGGACTTATTAGCACCACAAGAAGAAGATGATGATGATGGCGAAGGAACCCTAATTCGGGTTTACCCGCCAATACAGTATTGGAGGATAAAAGAATATGGCTGATACAGGATTATTCGGAACAATCTATAACCCGGATGTGTTAACTTGCCTCGCAAATCTGTCCAACGATGAGGTTTTCACACCACCTGAAATTGCTAACCAAATGCTGGATATGTTACCACAGGAATTGTTTAGCAATCCAGATACAACATTTTTAGACCCGGCCTGCAAGAGCGGTGTGTTCCTTCGAGAAATTGCAAAAAGGCTGCTCAAAGGATTAGAGCCGCAGATTCCCGATTTGCAGGAACGAATCGACCATATTCTGCACAAACAGGTTTTTGGAATTGCAATCACTGAGTTGACAAGCCTTTTGGCGCGAAGAAGCGTCTACTGCTCGAAATACCCGAATGGCGAATACTCGGTTTCTAAATTCGATGACGCTCAGGGAAACATCCGCTTCAAAAGGATTCAGCATCGCTGGAGCGGAGGAAAATGTGCATACTGTGGTGCAGCACAGGCACAATATGACCGAGATGACGAATTAGAAACACACGCATATGAATGGATTCATATGGTGAAGCCGGAGGATATATTCAAAATGAAGTTCGATGTGATTATTAGTAACCCACCGTACCAGTTGAGCGATGGCGGTGGTAATGGCGCAAGTGCAAAACCTATTTATCAGCTCTTTGTACAGAAGGCTAAAAAGCTTAATCCCAAGTATATGACAATGATTACACCATCCCGCTGGTTTACTGGTGGTAAAGGTCTGGATGAATTCCGTGATGAGATGCTTCACGATAGCAGACTTCGTGTTATCCACGATTTCCCGGAGGCTTCAGATTGCTTTAGTGGTGTTCAGATTAAGGGTGGCGTTTCCTATTTCTTGTGGGATAGAGACAACAAGGGCGAGTGCTCAGTGTACTCCCATAAAGGTAACGAGGTTTATGGCCCTGCTAACAGACCTTTGTTGGAAAAAGGCTGCGACACTTTTATTCGTTATAATGAGGCTGTTGACGTTTTGCATAAGGTAATGAAAGACAATGCACCTTCGATGGAAGACCTCGTTAGCACAAGATTACCGTTCGGATTGCCGAATACATATAAGGGAAGCAAAACCCAGAGCAGCAGTACAGACCTTAAGATATATGTTAGTGGCAATGACCGAGAAGTCAGAGGCACAACAGCATACTGTCCGAAGAGCAAGGTTACCAAAGGACATGAGATGATTCCTTGGCATAAAGTTTATATCGCAAAGGCTGGTAGTGGTAGCGATGCCTTTCCACATCCTATTCTTCCAAAGCCGTTTTATGGTGAGCCGGGAACCGTCTGCAATGAAAGCTATTTGGTCATTGGCCCGTTTAAGGATAAGACGGAGTGCGAAAATGTAATGAGCTACATTGCAACAAAGTTCTTTAGATTCCTTGTACTGCAGAAGAAAAATTCTCAAAATGCCGCAAAGGGCGTTTATCAGTTAGTTCCGCAGCAGGATTTTTCTAAACCTTGGACTGATGAAGAATTGTATGCAAAATACGGCATTACTGAAGAGGAAATTGCTTTTATTGACTCTATGATTAGACCTATGGATTTGGAAGGAGATAACTAATGGCGAATCAAGTTACATTTGCACCACGCCCAGAAATTACTCCGACAATCTATGCCTATGAGTTGGTAGATGTTGCCTCCCATAAAGGCTATCTTAAAGTTGGATATACCGAGCGTGACGTGGATACGCGTGTTGCGGAGCAGATGCATACCTCCGCAGTTCCTTATAAAATTGTCCTCCGGGCCTCTGCTATGCGCCCGGACGGCTCTTGTTTCACTGACTATGACGTTCATGCTGTCCTGAAGAAAAAGGGCTATATGCAGTTGAACGCTGGCGACGACAGAAATGAATGGTTTAAGTGCGACCTGAATGCAGTCAAGGCAGCTATTATCGCTGTCCGTGATGGTACAGCTAATATCGAAAATCGAACCCAGACATTTAAAATGCGCCCTGAGCAGACACGTGCTGTTCAGATGACGATGGACTATTTCCGTCAGGCAAAGAAGGACGAGCCCGACCGCGCACCGAAGTTCCTCTGGAATGCTAAGATGCGTTTTGGTAAGACCTTTGCCACCTATGAACTGGCAAAGAAGATGGGCTTTACTCGTGTGCTTGTTCTGACCTTCAAACCGGCAGTCGAGTCTGCTTGGTCAGAAGACCTTGCAAGTCATGTGGATTTTGAAGGCTGGCAGTTTATTTCCAACAAAGACGCACACGGCAATGGTATCAATATTGACCAAGCGTATGCTATGGCAGATAAGAAGAGACCGATTGTTGTATTCGGTTCCTTCCAAGACCTGCTGGGCACCAATGATAACGGTGGTATTAAAGCCAAGAATGAGTTCATCCATACCGTGAATTGGGACTTGGTCGCTTTCGATGAGTACCACTTCGGTGCTTGGCGTGAAAACGCTAAGAAGCTGTTCGATAATCCGGATGAAGAAGCCGAGGCCGATTTCGACCAAGAGAAGTATAAGATTGATGAGGCGGACAATGCCTATAACGAAACATTCCTGCCTATTACGACCGGCCACTATCTGTTCCTGTCCGGTACGCCGTTCCGTGCCATTAACTCCGGTGAGTTCATCGAAGACCAGATTTATAACTGGACATATTCTGATGAGCAACGTGCAAAGGAGAGCTGGATTGGCTCCGGCAATCCCTATTTGTCGTTGCCGAGAATGGTCATGCTGACCTATCAGATTCCAGAGAGCATCCGTCAGATTGCTATGGATGGCGAGTTTAATGAGTTCGACCTGAACGTCTTTTTCTCTGCTGCAAAAGCACAGAAAGGTGCAAGAGTCGAAGACTCCAGATTTACTTATGAGAATGAGGTCGGAAAATGGCTGCAGCTGATTCGCGGTAGCTATCTGCCTTCTAATGTTGATGACCTCAAGCTGGGTCAGGACAAGCGTCCTCCGATGCCTTTCTCCGACACCCGCTTGCTGAACGTTCTGAACCATACACTGTGGTTCCTGCCGAACGTTGCATCCTGCTGGGCTATGTATAACCTGTTGATGCAGGATAATTTCTTCCGCGATTACAAGATTATTGTTTGTGCTGGTACTAAGGCTGGTATTGGTGTTGCTGCACTTGCTCCTGTTCAGGCAGCGATGGGCAATCCTCTGGCAACCAAGACTATCACTCTGTCTTGTGGTAAGCTGACCACCGGTGTTACCGTTAAGCCTTGGACAGGTGTATTTATGCTGCGTAATCTGAAGAGTCCGGAGACCTATTTCCAGACCGCTTTCCGTGTGCAGTCCCCTTGGACGATTACCGATGATTCCGGCCACCAGCAGATTATGAAGCAGGAGTGCTATGTCTTTGACTTTGCGTTGGATAGAGCGCTGCGTCAGATTTCCGATTACTCTTGCCGACTGAATGTTAATGAGGATAATCCGGAGAAGAAGGTCGCTGAGTTCATCAACTTCCTGCCGGTTCTCGCTTATGATGGTTCTACCATGAAGCAGATTTCCGCACAGGATGTTCTGGATATCGCTTTGGCCGGTACCTCTGCGACCCTGCTTGCAAGACGCTGGGAGTCTGCATTGCTCGTTAATGTTGACAATGACACTCTGTCTCGTTTGCTTGCAAACAAGGAAGCGCTGGATGCCCTGATGAAGATTGAGGGCTTCCGTTCCCTGAATCAGGATATCGAGACCATCATCAACAAGTCCGAAAAGGTCAAGAAGGCCAAGAAGGAACAGGATAAGCTCACTCCGAAGGAGAAGAAGGAAATCTCCGATGAGGAGAAGGAATACAAGTCAATGCGTAAGCAGATTCAGGAGAAGCTGATTAAGTTCGCTACCAGAATCCCTGTATTTATGTATCTGACCGACTACCGTGAGCGTACTCTGAAAGACGTTATCACGCAGCTGGAACCGGGCCTCTTCAAAAAGGTAACGGGTCTGGATGTGCCTGATTTCGAGATGCTTTGTACGCTTGGCGTGTTCAATGCCAGCCTGATGAACGATGCTATCTTCAAGTTCAAGAGATATGAGGACAGCAGCCTTTCCTATACTGGTATCGACAGACACGAAGGCATGGATGTCGGTGGTTGGGATACTGTGCTTAAAAAGGCTGAGTATGACCAGCTCTTCTATAACCAGCAGGCTACAATGGAGGCTCCTGCCGTGGAACAGCCTGATGAAATCGAGGATGTTATCATTCCGATTAAGAAACCGGAACCTGTCGCTCCGAAGCCTAAGACCACATACGTTACTGGTCAGTACGGCGTTAAGCCTACCGCCTCTATGGTTGCGGAGAAACCGGCACCTTACGGAGCAGGCATTCAGAAACCTGTTGCTAAGCCTGCGTCGAAACCGGAGGAAAAGGCTGATGAGGTTCAGGTTGATTACTCTCGTGTTGTTATCGGTGCAAAGGTAATCCATAAGGCTTTTGGAGAAGGCACTATTGTGTCTATTGATAAGAAGATGAGTAAGATTGATGTCAAGTTTGCTGCTGGACAGAAATCGTTTATCATCGAAAAGGGCAATTCGTTCAATGCTTTTGTGCGCGGTTTCCTGAGATTCGAGTAATCGCTAAAGGCTACGATAAACCAGAAACAACGATGGCGACGGAAAGTATAGCTGCCGCAGGAGGTTCATATGATTGATATTGTAAAATTGAGACCAATACTCGCTGGGTATAAGGCGTACTTTCCGAGCCATTGGGACGATGAGATATATAAATGGGAGGCTATAAAGCACTTCCAAGACCACTGGAACATCGATGCTGAAAACTTCGGTGAGATGTTCAAGGAGGCCACAGATAAGACTTTCAATCTGCTGGCTTCTGGTTATGCCTATCCGAGAGGCATGATGATTAACTTTGCCAAGGCTGATGACGTAGCAGCCCGTCAGATGTTCCGTGACCTTTTTGATGAGTCTCGTGACCTTGCTGAACGTGTTGATGCATTCCAGACGGCATCCGAGGCAATCCGTGCCAAGTACGACGATGGAACGTGGCGTAACCATTATCAGAATACTAATGCCATCAGTGTTTACCTGTGGCTGCGTTATCCTGAAAAATACTATATTTACAAATATGAGATTTACCGCGATGTTGCTGCAGAGCTGAATTCGGAATACCGTCCGAAGAGGAATGGCTCTGTGGACAGCCTTATTGGCGGATTCAAAATGTATGATGAAGTCTGCAAGGTTGTCAGTGAGGATGCAGAAGTCGTAGATATGTTCCGCTCTGCAGTTACAGATACTTGTTACCCTGACCCGCAGATGAGAACGTTGACTGTAGATGTCGGATTTTATCTGAGTCGTTTCTTTCTCGAAGAGCGAAAGGCCGCACAGGAGGAAGAAGGGTGGTTTCCGAAGGATTATAATCCGGATATTACTGTCAGCGAATGGGTCGAAATGCTAAAGGATAGCTCTGTCTTTACTCAGAATGCACTACAGATTATGAAGCGCATGAAGGACTACGGTGGACAGGCCACTTGCGTCCAGCTCTCCATCAAATATGGTGAAACAAAGAATTTTTATAATGCAGGTTCTTCTGCGTTGGCCCGTCGTGTGGCTGAGAAAACCGGTTGTGAGGTTATGACCGGCGACAACGAAAACGCTAAGTGGTGGCCTATCCTCTATATGGGTAAGGATGCGAGTGCGAATGAGGCCGGTGCCTATATCTGGCGTTTACGCAGTGAACTGGCAAAAGCGCTGGAAATGGTAGACCTTTCCGACGTCCCGTTGTATGTTGACGCAGCACCGGCAATTTGGAAAATCAGTGAAGGTACTGATAGCACGGGCATTTCGACAGCCAATAAACAGATTTTTCTTGAACGTCAGGTTGCTGTCGTTCACAGCACCACCAGTGCAAAGGCTACCTCAAAAGTATCTCAGGGGCAGGCTTTTATGGATGCCATTAAGAAGGGCGATTATTTCTACCTTTGCTATGGAAACAGCATCCAGCTTCTCGGCCAGTTCACTGGCGATAAGCCGGTAGAAAATCCTGAGATGAAAGACGGCTGGTATGAGCGCTCTTATCGCGTGATTGCAAAATCGACCGATACCTCTGCTTATGAAGGAACTAAAAAATGGTGGACACCGAATGACAATTCCACCTGCATCAAGGTTGACGAGAGCGAGCATGCACAGTTTGAAGAGTTAATTCTGCAGCCTTATTTCGGCATGACTGTAGAGGAACTGTTCAGTGGTGCAAACGAGCCTCGCCGCTATTGGTGGCTGACCGCAAACCCGAAAATTTGGAGCTTTTCAGACATTAAGATTGGTGAGGAGCAGAGTTATACTCTTTACAATGAAAATGGAAACAAGCGCCGTGTATTCCAGAACTTTCTCGATGCGAAGGTTGGAGATATCGTTATTGGATATGAGGCAAACCCGGTAAAGAAGATTGTAGCGCTATGTGAAATTACACAGGCCAACGACGGCAATAATATCTATTTTGCGAAGACGGAAGGCCTGACTGTACCAATTGAATATGCTGTTCTGAAGGAGTGCCCAGAGCTTGCAAAAATGGAGTTCTTTGTGCAACCAAACGGCAGCCTGTTCAAGCTGACCAAGGGCGAGTTTGATTTTATCATGGACATTGTCCGCGAAGAAAATCCTGTAAAACCAGCTGCTGCGTCCACAACTAAATATACAAAGGCTGATTTCTTGAGCAAGGTATTCATGACTGAGGAACGATACGATGTTCTTGAGGCATTGCTTCGTAATAAGATGAACATCATCCTTCAAGGTGCTCCCGGTGTTGGTAAGACCTTTGCAGCGAAGAAACTGGCGTATGCAATGATGGGTGAAGTGGATGACTCACGCATTGAACTGGTTCAGTTCCACCAAAACTACTCTTATGAAGATTTTATCATGGGCTATCGTCCTGACGGAGCTGAGTTCAAGCTGACCGATGGTATCTTTTATCGTTTCTGCCAGACGGCAGCCAACCACCCAGACAAGGAATACTTCTTTATTATTGATGAGATTAACCGTGGTAACATGAGTAAAATTTTCGGTGAGCTTATGATGCTAATTGAAAAGGGATATCGTGGTACCAAGGCAACACTGGCTTATAGTGGCATGCCGTTTGCTGTGCCGGAGAATCTGTATATTATCGGCATGATGAATACTGCAGACCGCAGTTTGGCAATGATTGATTACGCCCTTCGTAGACGATTCAGCTTCTTTGAAATGGAGCCGGGATTCAATTCAGAGGGTTTCCAGAACTATCAGCAGGCATTTGCAAATGAAACCTTTAATGCCCTGATTGACCAGATTAAGATGCTGAATAAAGAAATTGCAGAAGACCCGTCATTGGGCCGTGGCTTCAGAATTGGTCATAGTTATTTCTGCGGACGTGAAGAAGGCGGCTGCACGACAGATTGGATGCGCTCCGTTGTGGAATTTGATATTCTTCCTATGCTGGCGGAATACTGGTTTGATGAGCCTGCAAAGCTCCAGCGCTGGGAAAAGAATCTGCGTGGTGTGTTCGATGACGAATGATAAGGGAATCTATATAAAAAATATCTACTATATGCTTTCCTACGCATTTCAGGTTTTGAAGTACTCCAATTACGAGAACGTTGCTGCAGAAGAGTTCGAGTTGGTTCAGGACTTGTTTGCTGCCATTCTCGCTAAGGGGGTGGCAAAGCAGCTGAAGCAGGGCTTGTACCGTGAATATGTGACGCAACATGAGACGTTATCTGTTATGCGTGGCAAATTGGATATGCCGGAAACTATCCGCAATCGCATCCAGCGGAAACAGAAGCTGGCCTGCGAGTTCGATGAGCTGTCGGAAAATAACCTGTTTAATCAGATTTTGAAAACGACGATGCTCTACCTCGTCAGGGACAGTGGTGTATCCAAGGAGCATAAAATAGAGTTGAATAAGGTGCTGGTGTTCTTTGATAGTATTTCCGTGCTGGAACCATCGTCTATTGAATGGAGCCGCCTGCATTACCAGCGAAACAACAAGAACTATGAGATGCTTCTGAATATCTGTTATTTTGTTATTGACGGTATGCTTCAGACCACAGAACAAGGCGAATACAAAATGGCTGATTTCTCTGACGAGCATATGGACAGACTATATGAGAAGTTTATTCTGGAATACTACAGACAGCATCATAAATACCTTTCAGAGGCAAGAGCAGCTCAGGTCAAATGGGATTTGGTTGGTGAGAACGATGAAGCTATGATTCGTTTTTTGCCAGTCATGCAGACCGATATTTTCCTGCGCCTAAAAGAAAAGGTATTGATTCTGGACGCAAAGTATTATGGAAGAACGCTTCAGAAGCAGTTCGATAAATATACCCTGCACTCCGGCAACGTGTACCAGATTTTTACCTATGTGAAGAATCAGGATAAGGCTAACACTGGAAATGTGGCAGGTATGCTTCTGTATGCAAAAACAGAAGAAGATATCACACCTGATTGTTTGTTCAATATGGGTGGAAATCAAATCGGTGCAAAGACACTGGATTTGAATAAAGATTTCCGTTTGATAGCTGCACAGCTGGACGCTATAGCTGAGCAGTTCTTTGGAAAACAAACCCTGACCGCGTAATAAGGAAGGCGATTAGTTTGATATGTGCTTTTTCGGACATAGGGATACACCAGATAGTATCCGGGTAGAGCAGGAGGAAACCATCCGGCAGCTTATTGCAGAAAATCCCGATGTTGAATTCATGGTCGGTAATCAGGGCCATTTTGATGGGCTTGTACTCTCGACACTTCGTAAATGCAGAGAAGACTATCCGGCTCTGAACTATCATGTTGTTTTGGCCTACATGCCGGGACAGAAAGAGGAATACTGGCCCTACAAGGATGGTGAGACTTTCTACCCGGAAGGGCTGGAAAGTGTGCCTCGCCGGTTTGCAATCGCTCGCCGGAACGACTGGATGCTGCGAGAATCAGATACTGTCGTGGCCTATGTTCGTTTCTTTGGAGGCGGCGCAGGTCAATTTGTAGAAAAAGCAAAGCGTCAAAAGAAGAAGGTAATAAATCTATGTTCGGATTAGGTAAAAAGAAAAAGTTGAGAGACGACCTTCCTGCAATAGACATCAGGAAGAAACCGGTCAAAGGCTTCTTTGGAAAAACCAAATTAGTACCTGCGTCCAAGAAAGAACAGAGACAGATTAAAGCCAAACTGATGGAGCGGTATCCAGACCGTTGGTTTGTTGATGACCTTAATGAATGGAATTCTGTCGACAAACTAAAATGGATAAATAACATTGAAGAGTATCTGGCGGCGACCGAGGATTTCTAAACCTTTTAATTTTGCCATACCTTTTAATTATTCCTAATAGGCAGCTTGTTCCGGTCAAACCGGTTATGGCTTTCCAGACAATCACATAACGAAAAAGGACTTCTAACAGACCAAAAATCTGCTGGAAGTCCTTATTTTTGCCCTTTTCGGTACTTGTACACCGGGAAGGGCCTTTTTCTTTGTATCAAAGATAACGTCTTGATAGACCCGTTCCTTGGCTCCGGCTCTACACTGATCGCCTGTGAGGAAACCGACCGCGTGTGTAGGGGCATGGAGCTTGACCCGAAATTTATGGATGTCATCGTCAAACGATATATCGGGCATCAGGATGGCAGGTATGACGATGTGTTTGTCCTGCGTGAGGGGCAGAAGCTGCGGTTTGATGAGCTTGCAACCGTGGAAGCCGAAACAGAGTGAGAAAATCTGTCCGGTCTGGCATAACTGTGTAGGTTACACAACAAAAAACGCACATATTTGGCGGAAATTCGGACAGAAACAGCTGGATATTATGTTTTTTCAGAGCGATACTACACGTACCAAAAAACAGGAGGTTTTGAATATGACATTGCATTTTCATGCGACGGGAGCAGAGCGCAAGCGGCTGGCGCACGCGATTGGCGAGTTGATCGGAGAAAAGCCGATTTACCAGTTCATGCCGACCTGCGCGTATCAAATCGGCGGCTTTGTGCTGGACAGGGAAGGAAATCTGCATTGCGATGACGGCACAGAACTCGACAGTCTGCTTGATGCGCTGGAAAAACAGGGCTTTATCGCCGAAAGACCGGAGCAGCAACATTCAGCCGCAGCAGAACCGGCGAATGGTCTGGTAATCCGGCTGCCGAGAGATGGTTTTACCGATACCGCGATGAACAATCTTTATCGCTTACTTGCGTCCAAAGGAACGCTGATCCGCAAAGCACTGGGTGTTGATGCGCTGCCGGTTGAAGTCACGGACACGTGCATTTCGTTTCCATGGTTCCACGGCGAGCTGGACGATGCTTCTGTTCAGGCATATATCCATTTTGTCACAGCGCTCGCTGACATGGCGAAGAAACAGAAGCGTGTGAACGCAGGATCCGGTGAGCCGGAAAATGAGAAGTATGCGTTCCGCTGCTTTCTCATCCGGTTGGGCTTTGTCGGGAGCGAGTACAGGAACGAGCGCAGAATCCTACTCCAAAATCTTTTTGGAAATTCAGCATTTAAGAAGGATAACCGGGCAAAACAGCAGCAATCGTGTACAACATACACAGCGTAATCTACACATATTTGGTGCATTTATGATGGTATTTTCCTTGCTATTATCCGCGATAAGAGCGAATATACACATGCCGAAAGGAAAACGCAAAAAGACATAAAGGAGACATACATCATGAATGAAAAGACCAGAGTACAGATTGAGAACATGAAGAAGCAGACCATTGGCGTTGAGATCGAATTCAACGGCATGACACGGGAAAAGGCCGCCGGAGTAGTTGCAAAGCACTTCGGCACCGAACCCTACTACGCGGCGGCGGAATACGGCTACATGACCTGGGCCTGCCACGACAACCTCGGCAGAGTGTGGAAAATTCAGCGGGACGTAAGCATTGAAGGGCCGGACAGCGAAAAGTGCGAGCTGGTCACACCGATTCTTACATATGACGACATAGAGCCCCTCCAGCAGATTGCCAGAGAGCTTCGGCACGCAGGCGCAAAGAGCTGTCCCTCCCGCGGATGCGGCGTGCACATCCACATCGGCAAGGGCGACCACACGCCGCAGAGCCTGCGCAATCTGGTGAACATCATGGCGGCGCATGAACAGCAGATTGCCCGGGCAATCCGGCTGGATTCCTACCGCCAGAGAAGATACTGTCAGATTGTCGACCGGGATTTTCTGAACCGGCTCAACACCAGCAAGCCGAAAACCTTTGAAGCGATGCAGCGGCTCTGGTACAACGGCATGGATGGCAGCCGCCAGCATTACAATTACAGCCGGTACCACATGCTCAACCTTCACGCGACATGGAGCAAGGGAACGATTGAATTCCGTCTTTTCCAGTTTGCAGAGGCGGGCAACGGCAGAAAGGGCGGCATTCACGCCGGTGAACTGAAAGCATACATCCAGCTTTGCCTTGCAATGAGCGAGCTTGCCAAGGAACTTCGGTACGCAAGCCCCAAGCCGCAGCAGACTGAGAACGAAAAGTACGCATTCCGCTGCTGGATGCTCCGGCTGGGCTTCATCGGCAAGGAATTTGCAACAGCAAGAGAAATCCTGCTGCGGAACATGGAAGGCAATGCGGCATGGCGTTAAGCCTGCCGCAAGAAAGGAGAGACATTTTCATGAAGTATTACTTAGCGTATGGCAGCAACCTGTCGGTCAGGCAGATGCTGCACCGATGCCCCGACGCGGTTTATGTGGGCACAGCGGAAATTCCGGACTATCAGCTGCTGTTCAAAGGCAGCAAGACCGGAAATTACCTGACAATTGAACCTAAACCAGGGTACCGGGTTCCGGTTGTGGTGTGGAAAATCAGCGACAGCGATGAGCGGTGTCTGGATATCTATGAAGGCTGCCCGCGTTTCTACTATAAAACCACGATGGAGGTCACCGTTCACTCGCTGCTGGACGGCAAGCCAATAGGTGCAGTTGATGCACTTATTTACATCATGCACGAAGACCGTGAGCTGGGATGCCCGACAGGGCGTTACTTCGATGCGTGTCTGGAAGGATACCAGCGGTTTGGCTTTGACCCGCGCTGCCTCGGACGGGCGCTGACGGACAGTGTCGATCGGAAAACCGCGAAGCGATTTCTGGAGCAAAGTTAAGAAAAAGTCGCAAAATATATGCGCAGGCAGCCCTCTGGGGCTGTTTGCCGTTTGCACAGAGTTCAGGCTTGCCGCTGGGCAGGTCTTTCTTTTTACCCATTCACGCAGGATGAACCAGCGTTTGTCCGGCGTTTTACATAGATCAGCATTCATTTTGAAGGAGAAAGGACATTCGGATGAAACAACACAGCAAACACATCTCTGCCATTGCAAGACTTACCGTCGCAGTTGCCGCGGCACTTGTTATTGTCACGGCGCTGACCGGATGCACGCAGGCCGAAAGCTCGTCTGACGTGGCAAAGCAGCAGTCTGTACAGGACACACTGTCACGGAATCAGGCAACGCCCACGGATATTGACTATTCACTGGAACGGTATAACCTGATTAAGCGTGCGTATTGGGTCAACGGCCAGCGCGAAAAGGCACTGGCGCTGCCGTGTGCGGTGGAAAAGCCGCTGGGATATATCGTGCTGCTCTCAGACAACGGCGCCGTGTTTGGGCGCTATGTGGTGGACGGCAAGGTCACATCACTCAACAGCTTCCTGTCGCCGGACAGCGAGTATTATGAAATTACGGGCGAGTATTATTGCGAAAATGACTGGCTGGCGGATGTAGACGGCAGCTTCGGAGAGAATGACAGCGGCATCTTTTTCTTCACGCCGGACGGCAATTACTATGAATGGACCGGCGCATACCTGTATACCGACGTGCCGGTGGAAGTAGATGACCCGGTCATTCATGTGGAGGGTACAGCTGATGAGTAAAACAGGAAAAGTGCTGCTCAGCGTGCTGGTTGTCCTGCTGGCCGGCTTTGGCATCTTCGCCGCAACGCCCACCGGTCTGGCACTGCTGAACAGCTATGGCTTTGCCATGCAGAAAACCGATGATGCGACCAGCTATCAGACCGTCAAAAAGGTCGAGGATACCTGCCGTGCAATGCAGGCGAGCTATGAAGCGGACAAAGTGTCCTATGAGCAATACCGGTTCAACCCGGATGAAGAAAAGCAGGGCTGGGCAGAGCAGGCAAAGCTACGGGCAAACCGCACCGCGGCAAATTATAACGAGTATATCCTGAAAAACAGCTTTGTCTGGAACGGCAATGTTCCGACGGATATTGCAATGGAATTGCAGTATTTGGAGTAAACGCGCACATTTTTGAACTTTTCTTAGAAAGGAGGGCGCTGAGCATGGCAACCAGAGGAAGAAAACCGACACCCACTGCAATCAAGCTGCTGGAGGGGAATCCGGGGAAGCGTCCGTTGAATGCCAACGAGCCAAAACCGGCGAAAAAAGCGCCCTCCTGTCCCAAATGGCTGGAGCCGGAAGCCAAGAAGGAATGGCGCCGTTTGGCGAAGCAGATGGAACAGATCGGCATCCTGACGCAGGTAGATATGGCGGCATTTGCCGGCTACTGTCAGGCGTATGCGCGGTGGAAGGAAGCGGAGGAATTTATCACCCAGCATGGCACGATTGTCAGAACGCCGTCTGGTTACTGGCAGCAGGTGCCGCAGGTGTCCATTGCACAGACGTATCTAAAACTAATGAACCGGTTTGCCGAGCAGTTTGGACTGACACCGGCATCCAGAAGCCGGATCATTGCGGCGGACAGCAACACGGATACACAGGACGAAATGGAAGCATTGTTGGAGGGAAGCAGCTGAAATGGCGGAAGCAAGACCAAAGGATTATCCAAAGCTCAAACAGTACACACCGACCCGGTTCATGCTGCCGACCTCACACTACGACAGAGCAAAAGCGGATCGCGCCGTGAAGTTTATCGAAAACCTCCGGCACACCAAAGGAAAATGGGCGGGTACACGCTTCTGGCTTCTGCCGTGGCAGGAACAGCTGATCCGGGACATTTTCGGCGTGGTAAAACCGGACGGGAAGCGCCAGTTCCGCACCGCTTTTGTCGAGATCCCGAAGAAAAACGGCAAGAGTGAGCTTGCCGCCGCGGTTGCGTTGTATCTGCTGTATGCGGATAACGAACCGAGCGCAGAGGTATACGGTGCGGCGGCAGACCGGCAGCAGGCATCCATTGTCTTTGATGTGGCAAACCAGATGGTGCAGATGACGCCTGCGCTCATGAAGCGAAGCAAGATTATGGGCGCAACCAAGCGCATTGTCAATTACAGCAATGCGGGTTTTTATCAGGTGCTTTCCGCAGAAGTCGGAACGAAACATGGGTTAAATGTGTCCGGACTGGTCTTTGACGAGCTGCACGCACAGCCCACGCCGCACCTCTACAATGTCCTGACCAAAGGTTCCGGTGATGCGCGAGAACAGCCGTTGTTTTTCCTGATTACCACTGCCGGTACGGATCGAAACAGCATTTGCTATGCGATACATACCAAGGCAAAGGACATTCTGGAAAACCGCAGGGTGGATGCATCGTTTTATCCTGTGATTTATGGCATTGAGGATGATGATGACTGGTCGGATGAAGAAAATTGGAGAAAGGCAAATCCGTCGTTGGGATACACGATTCCGATTGAACGCGTCAGGGACGCTTATCGGGAAGCGTCGCAGAATCCGGCAGAGGAGAATGTGTTCCGACAGCTCCGGCTGTGCCAGTGGGTGACCAGTACAGTGCGCTGGATACCGGAACACATTTATGAGAAGGGCAACCGTCCGATTGATTTGGAGAGCCTGAAAGGGCGCGACTGTTATGGCGGGCTTGACCTCTCCAGCTCCGGTGATATCACCGCGTTTGTCCTGATGTTCCCGCCGTGCACCGAAACCGAACCGTATTATATGCTTCCTTTTTTCTGGGTGCCGGAGGATACGATCCCACTGCGGGTAAAACGGGCATCTGTTCCATATGATGTCTGGGTCAGGCAGGGGTATCTGATGTCAACCGAGGGCAATGTGATTCACTATGGATTCATTGAAAAGGTGATTGAACAGCTCGGCGAGCTGTACCACATTCGGGAAATCGCGTTTGACCGCTGGGGCGCGGTGCAGATGGTACAGAATCTGGAAGGTGCCGGGTTTACCGTTGTCCCCATCGGACAGGGATACAGGGATATGAGTCCGCCGACAAAAGCCTTTTATGAACTGCTGATGAAGGGGGAAATCATCCACGGCGGCAATCCGGTGATGCGCTGGATGGCGGGAAATGTGGTAGTGGAAACCGACCCGGCAGGCAACATCAAGCCGACGAAAGCAAAATCGGCGGAGAAAATTGACGGCATTGTTGCGGCGATTATGGCGCTCGACCGCTGTATCCGGAATGCGGGACAGCAGGGAAGTGTTTATGATGCCCCGGAGCGGGGACTGCTGGTGTTTTGACAGAGGAGGACTGAAATGGGATTTTTGAAATGGCTCGGATTGGGCAGGCCGCGGGATGCGCCGCCGGTACAGGACAATGTGCGGGATTCTTCCGGCACATTCCTGTTCGGCACGGCAAACAGCGGAGAGCGCGTGGACGAAAAATCTGCCCTGCAAATTTCCACGGTGTACGCCTGTGTCCGCCTGCTGGCAGAGACCATTGCCAGCCTGCCATTACATCTGTACTGCTATATCGATGACGGAAAGGAAAAAGCAACCGACCATCCGCTGTATAAGCTGTTGTACCGGCAAAGCAACCCGGAAATGACCAGCTTCGTCTTTCGGGAAACCATGATGACGCACTTACTGCTATGGGGCAATGCGTATGCACAGATTATCCGGGACGGGCGGAACAACATTCTCGGACTGTATCCGTTACTGCCGGAGAATGTAGAGGTCGACCGGAATGAAAACGGCGAGCTGTACTATATCTATCACGCCTATACGGACGATGTGCCGGGTGAGCGCGACAAAGATATCTATTTCCGGCGGGATGAAATCTTTCACATTCCGGGCCTTGGCTTCAACGGTCTGGTTGGCTTCAGCCCGATTGCCATGATGAAAAACAGCCTCGGCACAACGCTTGCGGTAGAGAAATATGGGGCGTCCTTTTTCAAGAATGGCGCACAGCCGTCCGGTGTGCTGGAGCATCCCGGCGTGTTAAAAGACCCGGCAAAAATTCGGGAGAACTGGTCTGCTGTCTATGGCGGCGCAAACAATGCGCACCGGGTTGCCGTGCTAGAGGAGGGGCTTCAATACAAGCCGATTTCTCTCCCACCGGAGGATTCACAGTTTCTGTCCACGAGGGAATTTGGCGTGGAGGAAATCTGCCGTATGTTCCGTGTGCCGCCGCATCTGGTGCAGAGTCTGAAGCACGCGACGTTCAGCAACATCGAGCATCAGGCGATTGACTTTGTACAGCACAGCATCACGCCGTGGGCGGTTCGGTTTGAACAGGCAATCATCAAAGACCTGCTGTTGGAAACAGAACAGGACAGTTATTTCCCGAAATTCAATCTGGATGGACTGCTCCGCGGCGATTACCAGAGCCGCATGAACGGCTATGCCACCGGCTTTTCCAACGGCTTTCTGTCTCCGAATGACATCCGGCGGCTGGAAAATATGGATCCGATTCCGGACGAAATGGGCGGGAATTTCTATATGGTGAATGGAAGCTATGTACAGTTGAAGGATGCGGGAATTTACGCGAAAAACGGACAGGCAAAGACAGAGGAAAGGAACAGCTGAAATGAAAAAATTTTGGAACTGGCTTCGCAACAGTGAGGGGGAACGCACGCTCCGTCTGGAAGGCCCGATTGACGAGGACTCTGTCTGGGGCGATGAAATCACGCCGAAGGCGTTCCGCGCGGAGCTGGAGGAGGACACAGGCGATATCACGGTTTGGATTTGCAGTCCCGGCGGGAATGTCTTTGCCGCGGCGGAGATTTACACAATGCTTCGGGAGTATCCGGGCACTGTGACGGTCAAGATTGATTCCATCGCGGCATCCGCCGCCAGCGTGGTTGCGATGGCAGGAGACCGCGTGCTCATGAGTCCGACCGGAATGCTTATGATTCACGATCCCAGCACCATTGCCATGGGCAACAGCGAGGATATGCGAAAGGCAATTGATGTGCTCAATGAAGTGAAAGAGTCCATTATTAACGCATATATGGCGAAAACCAAGCTTTCCCACGCCAGAATTGCCAATCTTATGAGCAATGAGACGTGGATGAACGCGAAAAAAGCGGTCGAGCTTGGATTTGCCGATGGAATCCTGTTTGAGGATGCTGATTCGGATGACGATCCGGACGAGGAAGAAGACACCGATGAGGACGATGATGAAAAACCTTTGCGGATGGAAGCACAGCTGTATTCCACGCGCCGGATGGGACAGGCGATTCTGAACCGGCTCGGTGTGAGCGATCAAGTACAGCAGAAGCCTGCGGACACAACTCTTGAAAAACCTGACGGAGGAGTTCCGCCTCAGCCCACCATTGGCATGGATGGCACAACCGAGGACGGAAGCGTACCATATTTGATTTTACAAAAGCAGCTGGAATGCCTGAGATAAGCTCAGTGTTCCGGCTGTCTGTATTTTTACGATAATGTATGGAGGAAAGGCAATGAACAAGATTTTAGAGCTGCGCAGCAAACGCAATACGCTCTGGGAACAGACGAAGGCATTTTTGGAGGAGCATCGCGGCGAGAACGGGCTGGTTGCATCGGATGCTGTGGAGCAGTACGACAGGATGGCACAGGAGGTCAAAGACCTGGGTGCAGAAATTGAACGTCTGGAACAGCAGGCACAGATAGATGCACAGCTGGCGGCACCCACTTCCAGGCCTGTATCCGGCAAGCCGATGATTACGACAAAGGAAAAGCCGGTCACTTGTACCGGCACGAAGGAATATACCGAAGCATTCTGGAATATGATCCGCAACCGCGGCAATTACGGCGAGGTACACAATGCCCTGTCTGTCGGAGAAGATTCCGAGGGCGGCTTTACTGTGCCGGACGAGTTTGAACGCAAGCTGGTGGAGGCACTGGAGGGCAACAACATCTTCCGCGGCATGGCAACGGTCATCCGCACCAGCTCGGGCACGCGCAAAATCCCGATTGCCGAGGACACCGGAGAAGCCAGCTGGATTGATGAGGGCGAGGAAATCCCGGAGAGTGATACCACCTTTGGACAGACCATGCTGTCTGCGTACAAGCTGGGCACAATGATTAAGATTTCGAATGAACTGCTGAATGACTCGGCATTCGACCTCGCGTCGTATATTGCGCGCCGTTTTGGTGTGCGCATGGGCAATGCGGAGGAACGCGCGTTTATTACGGGCGACGGCGTGGGAAAGCCGCTGGGTCTGCTGGACGATGCCGGCGCAAAGGTCGGTGTCACCGCCGCAAAGACAACCGCAATTTCCTTCGATGAGGTTTTCCAGCTGTATTATGCACTCAAAGCGCCGTACCGCAAGAAAGCGGAATTTCTGTGCAATGAGGCGCTGGTGCTCCAGCTCATGACGATCAAGGACAACAACGGGAATTATATCTGGAAGCCCGGTCTGGATATCGGCAAACCGGATACACTGCTCAACCGTCCGCTGAAGACCTCTGCATTTATGCCGGAGGTGACGGCGGGCAATAAGGTCATGGCATTTGGCGATTACAGCTATTACTGGATTGCTGACCGCCAGAACCGCACGTTCCGCCGCCTGAATGAGCTGTATGCCCGCACGGATCAGGTGGGCTTCCTGACCACCCAGCGTGTAGACGGCAAGCTGATCCTGCCGGAAGCGGTGCAGGTGCTCCAGATGAAGGCAGGGGCATAACACCTGAGAAAGGAGGACGCTGACATGGCGCTGATTTCACTGGAGGAAGCAAAAACCTATCTCCGGGTGGATGCGGGTGACGAGGACGCTTTGATAGGCGTCCTCTTATCCTCTGCGGAAAAGCTGTGTGCAGATGTGGCGCGTCTTTCGGAGGAGCAATGGAGCGCAGTGAACGGAACAGATGACAGTGAACAGCTCACTTCCCTGCGGGCTGTACTGCGCGTGGCAATTTTGTACACGCTCGGATATTTGTATGAGCACCGCGAACAGGCAGATCATCATGCACTCACACTGACCCTGCGAAACCTGTTATTTTCTGTCCGGGAGGGGATTGTCTGATATGGAAATTGCAAACATGAACGAACGCATTACGATTCAAAAGAGCAGTATGGTGGCTGACCACATCGGCAACCATACGCTGAAATGGTTTGATTATTACTACTGCTGGGCGCGTGTGGACAATGTGTCCGGCAAGGAATTCTGGGAAGCGGCACAGCACAATGCGCAGGATTCCCTGTATTTTACCATTCGGTATTTCAGTCCGGTGCACGATCTTGATACCACGCATTATCGTGTGAAATTCCGCGGACAGATTTACAATATTACGTTTATAGACCATTCACAGTATAAAAATAAAATGCTCCGACTGATGGCGGAGCGGCAATGACGCTATGGCAAAGAAAATAACAGTTGACCGGTTGTCTGATGAAATCATGGACGCGCTGGAGGAATACAGGGAGATGACGGATGAGGTGGTGCAGACAGCTGTCGATACCGTTTCCAAAGAGACGAAAAAGATTGTACAGGCAGGCTCGCCTGTACAAACCGGCGGATACCAAAAGGGCTGGGCGGTAAAGAAAACCTCTGCAAAAGCCGGACAGGTCAGCATCACCGTCTACAACCGAAAGAAGCCTGGGCTTACCCACCTGCTGGAAAAGGGACACGCCAAACGCGGCGGCGGGCGTGTCGCGGGACAGCCGCACATCGCTCCGGCGGAGGAATACGCCGTCGGCGAGCTGGAAAACAAAATCAAAAGGGGACTGAGCTGACGTGCTTTCCTATGAACAGATTACAGACCTGCTGGATCAGACCGGTCTGCCGTTTGCCTATCATCATTTTTCGGAAGGGGAATCGCCCGATCCGCCGTTCCTTGTGTATCTGACACCCGGCAGTCACAACTTTTCGGCGGACGGTATGGTCTATTATCGGGTCGATCAGTTGGATATCGAACTGTACACAGACAAAAAACAGCCGGAGCAGGAAGCAAAGCTGGAAGCTGTACTGGATGAAGCCGGGATGTTTTACGACAAAACAGAGCGTTTTATCCAGTCGGAACAATTATACGAAGTGCTGTATGAGATGGAGGTGTAGAGCATGGGAAACAAAGTAAAATACAACCTGAAAAACGTCCATGCCGCCAAGCTGACAGAAACGGTCACGGAAGGTGTGACATCGTTTGCGTATGCCAAGCCGCAGGCCATTCCCGGCGCGGTCAGCATCAGTCTGGACGCAGAGGGCGAATCCAGTCCGTTTTATGCGGACGGCATTGTATATTTCCGTTCGGCAACCAATAACGGTTATTCTGGTGATCTGGAAATTGCCTTGATTCCGGAGTGGTTCCGCACGGACATTTTACAGGAAAAGCTGGACAAAAATGGCGTACTGGTGGAAAACAGCACAGTCGCAGAGAGCGTAAAATTTGCCCTGCTGTTCGAGTTCGAAGGGGACATCAATGCCATCCGGCATGTGCTGTACAATTGCAGTGCATCGCGCCCGTCAATTGAATCGGAAACAAAGGAAGATACCATTGAACCGGGAACAGAAAAGCTGTCCATTACGGCAGACCCGCGTTCGGATGGTCTGGTCAAAGCGCGAACAGGGGATACAACCGATCAGACGGTGTATGACGGCTGGTATCAGTCAGTCTATTTGCCGACAGAGGAGGATGCAGGATGATAAAACGAGAAATCGAAATCTGCGGCAGAATGGTGCCGTTTCGATCTTCCGCTACGGTGCCGCGCCTGTATCGCGCCAAGTTCAAGCGCGATATTTTTAAGGACCTCAGCAAGCTGGAAAGCTCGTATAAAGGGAATACCGAAAACGGAGATGTATTTCAGATTGAAGATTTGGAGATCTTCGAGAATGTCGCATATATCATGGCATATCACGCGGACAATTCGATTCCGCAGGACATCAACGACTGGCTTGACCAGTTCGACATGTTTTCGATTTATGAGGTATTGCCGCAGATTCTGGAACTCTGGGGCGATAACATGCTGACAGATGTGACGGCAAAAAAAGAATTGGCAGAAGTGAACGGGAAATGACCACGCCGCTGTTCCTTCTGCGCTGTGTGGAGCTCAGCATTTCCGTCCGCGATCTGGATTTGCTGACCATCGGGTTAGTGCTGGATATGTGGACGGAAAAAGCCAATGACGGTGTGAAATATAATCGCATTGCGACGCAGGAAGATTTTGATAAGTTTTAGCTATCTGTCAGAAAAGGCGTTTTGAAACGGGCACTCATCTTTTGTATAAAACCATTGGGCAACACGCATACTGACGTTGAGGTGAACGTGAATGTCAAAAGCAAGCGCCTATTTTACGCTGGACGGCTTAAGCGATAAGCACGATGTAAAAGCAATCAAGCGGGAACTGGACACTCTTCCGGGGGTGCTTTCCGTCAGCGTCAGTGATGACTCCAAACGAGTCGCTGTGGACTTTGATACCACAGGCGTGCAGACTGACCGCATCGGAAAACGGCTTGAAAAAATGGGGTATCAGATTCGTGATACCAAAACGGAAAACCATGTGATGTAGGAGACAGACAGATGCCAGAGACACAGGAAAGCAAAAAAGCAGAGGGCAACAAACCGCTGAAAAACCACAATCCGAATGAACAGCACAATGTCAAAAAAGAAGCACTCGGTCCCAATACCAGACGATAAGGAGGACATGCCATGCCGAAGGACAGCCAGCCCGATCCGAAGGAAGTCAGAAAAGCAAAAGCGAATGGACAGACACCCCTGACCCGTGAAAATCAGAATCACAACAGGAACGCCAAAAAGAAGTCCATTCGGAATAACGATGTATGATACAGCCCAGTTCGCGCAGGGCGCAGTGTTCATGCGGGTGAGACTATGATAAAATACTATCATGGAACAGGAAAGCGCGGCCTGTATTTTGAAGGATGGTATCTGAAGCACCAGACCAAAGAGGGCGGCGCACTTGCTCTGATTCCGGCGGTTCATATTGACCGTTCGGGACGGCGCAGTGCGTCGCTTCAGGTCATTTCAGACAATCAGGCGTGGTGGCTGGAATATCCGGACACGGAATTCTGTGCTTCGGAGCAGGCATTCCGGATTCAACTGGGGAAAAACCTTTTCACCAGCCAGAGAATGTGGCTGAATGTGGAACGAGAGGGGCTTTCTCTGTGCGGCACTCTGCGCTACGGGCAGTTTACACCACTCAAATCGGATATTATGGGCCCGTTTCGCTTTCTTCCCGGCATGGAATGCTCGCATGGTGTCATCAGTATGGGGCATTCACTGGAGGGAACACTGGCGCTGAACGGGAAAAAGCTGGATTTTTCCGGCGGGACGGGATACATTGAAACCGACCGAGGCAGATCGTTTCCCAGCGCCTATCTCTGGACACAATGCACCTGGCAGGAGCCGCAGAGCGTCAGTCTGATGCTCTCGATTGCCGCCATCCCCATGGCAGTGGGGAGCTTTACCGGGTGTATCTGTGCAATTGTTTACGATGGACGGGAATACCGCCTTGCCACCTACCGCGGCGCGCGGGTAGAACAATGGTCAGAAAGCGGCGCAGAGATTCGACAGGGTAAGTACAGATTAGAGACAGAACTGCTGGAAGAGTATAAATGTCCCCTGCATGCGCCTGTGGAAGGAAGCATGGGACGCACCATCCACGAAAGCCTCTGCGCGAAAGTGCGATACCGCTTCTGGTGCGGAGAAACGCTCCTGTTTGAACACACAGACTGCCGCGCCAGCTTTGAATACGCGGACGAAAGGAATCATCATGGCCAATCAACTGCAATATGAAAAATCACCCTATCTGCTTCAGCATGCGGAAAATCCTGTGGACTGGCGTCCATGGGGAATCGTGGCTCTGGAAGAAGCCAAACGGGAGGACAAGCCCATTTTTCTGAGCATCGGTTACTCCACCTGTCACTGGTGTCATGTCATGGCGCATGAGTCATTTGAAACGGAAGAGGTAGCGGAGATGCTCAACCGTACCTTTATTCCAATCAAAGTTGACCGGGAGGAGCGTCCCGATGTGGATGCGGTTTATATGGCGGCATGCATTGCCATGAACGGTTCCGGCGGCTGGCCGCTCACTGTGCTTCTGACACCTGACCAGAAGCCGTTCTGGGCGGGCACATATCTGCCGAAACCGCAATTGATGTCTCTGCTGGAGCAGGCAGACCGGCGCTGGCGGGAAAACCGCGGGCAGTTGATTTCTGCGGGAGATATGCTGACGGAGCATTTGCGTCAGGAAGAAGCAGTACGGCCCGATGCACCCAGCCGTGCGCTTGTTGAGAAGGGAGTTGCTCTGTTTGTGCAGAGCTTTGACCGGCAATGGGGCGGCTTCGGACAGGCTCCCAAATTCCCGACAGCGCACAATCTGCTGTTTCTCCTGCGATATGCACGCCTGACGGGAAATCATCGGGTACAGGAAATGGCAGAGCTGACGCTGGAGCACATGTACCGTGGCGGACTGTTTGACCATGTGGGCGGCGGATTTTCCCGTTATTCCACCGACCGGAAGTGGCTGGTGCCCCATTTTGAAAAGATGCTCTATGACAATGCATTGCTGGCACTTGCCTATACGGAGGCCTGGAACCAGACCCATCAGGATTACTGCCGGGAGGTGGCCTGCCGCACACTGGACTATGTCCTCGCGGAGCTGACAGACCCACAGGGCGGCTTTTACTGTGGGCAGGATGCGGACAGTGACGGCGTGGAAGGCAAATACTATGTCTTTTCACCGGAGGAAATCGCCGCAATTGTTGGCGAGAAACAGGGCGAAGCCTTTTGCCGGCGATTTGACATTTCTTCTGCCGGAAATTTTGAAGGAAAGAGTATCCCCAATCTAATCGGTGCGCCGGACTGGGAACAGGAACCGGAGGAAATCAAAGCGCTGCGGAAACAGCTGTATGCATATCGCAAAGAACGGACAAGCCTGCATCGGGACGATAAGGTGCTCACTTCATGGAACGGCCTGATGATCGCGGCACTTGCCCGTGCGGGATTGATTCTGGATAAAGTGTGTTATCTGGATGCGGCAGAGCGGGCAGTTGCCTTTATCAGAAAGAATTTGAAAGACAGCAACGGACGCTTGCTTGTCCGCTGGCGCGATGGGGAAGCGGCCCATCCGGGCAAGCTGGAGGACTACGCGTTTTACACATGGGGACTGCTGGAGCTTTACGAAGCGACCTTCCACGTGGATTATCTGGAGGAAGCCTGCGCGCTGGCGGAGCAGTTGCTAAAGCTCTTTTTCGATCATGAACAGGGCGGATTTTATCCGTATGCAAAGGACGGGGAACAACTGATTACCCGCACCAAAGAGGTCTATGACGGCGCGATGCCCTCGGGCAATTCCGTAGCGGCGTTGGTGCTTTCCCGATTGGCACGGTTAACCGGAGAAACTCACTGGATGCAAGCGTCAGAACGTCAGTTTGCTTATCTGGCGGGAGCAATTCAGGGATATCCGGCGGGATATAGCTTTGCGCTTCTGGCATTGCTGGAGGAGCTCTGGCCGACAGCGGAGCTGGTATGCGCGGCAGACAAAATTCCGAAAGACCTGACAGACTTCCTCAGGGAACATGCCTGCGGGCTTACAGTGCTGGTGAAAACGCCGACGGATGAAACCCGGCTTGCCGCACTGGCACCATTCACTTCGGAATATCCCATCCCGGCGGCAGGAGTCCGGTACTATCTGTGCCGGGGAAAAACCTGCGAACGTCCGGTGGAAACCATTGCAGAACTGGAAAAGCTGATGTAGTATAAGAAAAGTCGCCGCATTGACCGGCGATTGGTTTCAATACAATTTATTTTGATACAGGAAGCATCAACCGGTGACGGTTGGTGCTTTTTTCACGCCCGGAGCAATCCGGGCTATTCTTTTGCCCATTTTGGGAGGTGATGGACACATGGCGAGCAGAATCAAGGGCATCACAATCGAAATCGGCGGCGACACAACCGGACTGGACAAGGCACTGAAGTCAGTCAATTCCTCGATTCGCACAACACAGTCAGCCTTAAAGGATGTCAACCGCCTCCTGAAGCTCGACCCATCCAACACACAGCTGCTTACCCAGAAGCAGAAGCTGCTGAAGGATGCTATCACTGCCACGAAAGAGAAGCTGGATTCTCTGAAAGAGGCGCAGATTCAGGCGAAGCAGCAGTTGGAAAGCGGCACGCTCGGTAAAGACAAATATGACGCGCTGGAACGTGAAATCATCGAGACCGAGCAGGAATTGCAGCGATTGCAGCAGCAGGCAGTCACCACCAATGCCACGCTGGAAAAGATCGATGTGGTGGGCGGCAAGATGGAAAGCGCAGGCGATGCCATTGCGGGCGTCGGAAAGAAGATGTCGATTGCGTCGACCGCGGTTGCCGGTCTGGGAGTGGCGGCAGTCAAAACCACAGCAGACTTTGATTCTGCTATGAGTCAGGTTGCCGCTGTGTCCGGCGCAACTGGGGATGACCTGCAGGCGCTTCGGGACAAAGCACGCGAAATGGGAGAAAAGACGAAGTTCTCCGCATCCGAAGCCGCAGAAGCTATGAATTACATGGCAATGGCAGGCTGGAAAACCAAGGATATGCTGAACGGCATTGACGGCATCATGAATCTGGCGGCGGCTTCCGGTGAGGATTTGGCGGCAACCTCAGATATCGTCACAGATGCGCTGACTGCATTTGGATTATCCGCAAAAGATTCCGGCCATTTTGCGGATATTCTCGCCGCAGCATCATCCAATGCGAACACCAATGTCAGCATGATGGGCGAGACCTTCAAATACTGTGCTCCGGTTGCCGGTGCGCTGGGCTACAGCGCGGAGGATACGGCGGAAGCAATCGGCCTGATGGCGAACGCAGGCATCAAATCTACGCAGGCAGGTACGGCACTGCGCTCCATTCTGACCAAGCTGCAGGGTGATATCAAGCTGACCGGAGCAAATTTCGGAGAGGTCACTGTGGCAACCACCAATGCAGACGGCAGCATGCGTTCGCTGGGCGATATTCTCGGAGATTTACGCGGCTATTTCGCACAGATGACAGAATCCGAAGCAGCAGCGACCGCTGAAACGCTTGTGGGACGGGAAGCCATGTCTGGCTTTCTCGCCATCATGCAGGCGGCTCCGGCTGACATCAAAAAGCTGAATACTGCGATTTCAAACTGTGACGGTGTCGCAGAGAAAATGGCAAATACCATGCAGGACAATCTGTCCGGACAGATCACAATCCTGAAAAGCCAGCTACAAGAGCTGGCAATTTCTTTTGGCGAAATGCTGATGCCTGCAATTCGTGCTGCTGTCACTGCGGTTCAGGGCTTTGTGGACAGGCTGAATCATATGGATGAAAGCACGCGAAAGGCTGTGCTCGCTGTCCTGATGATTGTCGCCGCCATTGGGCCGTTTCTGGTGATTCTGGGAACGGCGATATCCAAAATCGGCGTGGCAATGCAGGGCTTTGTCAAACTGGCAAAGGGCTTCGGAAAGCTCCAGCTGGCGATTCAAAACGGGACAGGCCTGATTGGAAAACTGGCATCTGCACTCGGCGGCATCACAGCTCCGATTGCTGCAATTATCGCGGTAATTGGGGTGTTGGTTGCCGCTTTTGTGCATCTGTGGAACACAAATGAAGGCTTTCGGGGTTCGATCATCAACACATGGAATCAGATAAAGTCGGCGTTTCAGACCTGCTGTACAGCAATTGTCGGGATGCTGAACAGTCTGGGCTTTGATTTCACCAGTGTCACAGATATGCTGCGTTCCGTCTGGAACGGCTTCTGTTCACTGCTGGCTCCCGTATTTGAAGGCGCGTTCCGTGCGATCGCAGCGATTCTCACAACCGTACTCGGCGTGATTACCGGTATTGTCCAGACATTTACCGCAGTCTTTCAGGGCAACTGGAGCGGCGCATGGCAGGGTGTCAAAACCATATTTTCGTCCATCTGGAATGGCATGTCATCCATTGTCAGCACGGTTCTGCAAACCATTCAGGGCATTGCGGATGCCATGCTCGGCTGGTTCGGCACGAACTGGCAGGCCGTGTGGACGGGGATCAAGACCTTTTTTGAAGGTATCTGGAACGGCATGGCCACATTTCTATCCACGGTCTGGACAACCATCTGTAATGTGGTCCAGACGGCGGTCATGCTGTTGGGCTCGATCCTGCAAGCGGCATTTGATGTTATTACACTGCCGTTTCAGTTTATCTGGCAGAACTGTCAGGATACCATCATTGAGGTCTGGGATTCGATTCAGGAAAAGGTTTCTGCGGCAATCAATGCGGTATCCGGTGTGATTTCCTCCGTCATGTCCGCGATTCTGGCTGTCATCAGCAGTATCTGGTCTGCGATTCTCACGAAGATCAGCACGGTTTTGAATGCGGTCAAAAGCGTGGTCGTGACAGTGTTCAATGCGATCAAGGGTGTTGCGTATACCGTCTGGAATGGGATCAAATCCGTGATTGCCTCTGTTGTGGATGCCATTCGGAGCAAGGTTTCTTCTGTCTTTGATGGGATCAAATCCTCGGTATCAGCGGCGTTTAATTCCATCAAGTCCACTGCCTCGTCTGTCTGGAACAGCATCAAAACAGCGATCACTAAGCCGGTGGAGGAAGCAAAGGCCAAGGTAAAAGCCTGCGTTGACGCGATCAAGGGCTTTTTCTCCGGTATGAAGCTGTCCCTGCCGCACATCAAACTGCCGCATTTCCATGTTTCGGGCAAGCTGTCTATCGACCCGCCAAGTGTCCCGCACCTGTCCATCGACTGGTACAAGGAGGGCGGCATTCTGGCAAAGCCGACGATATTCGGCATGAACGGCAGTTCGCTGATGGCAGGGGGAGAAGCCGGGGCGGAGGCAATTTTGCCGCTGTCAGCATTCTATAAGCATCTGGAGTCCATCCTTGCATCCAAACTGGATATGACGCGCATGGAGCAGTACCTTGCCATTATCGCGGACAACAGCGGGAAAGGGATTTATCTGGATGACGGCACGCTCATCGGCAGGCTGTTGCCCGGAATTGATGCCGGACTGGGCAGAATGCAAAAGCAGAAAAGGAGGGCAACGATATGATTCCTGATATTTATTTTGATGATGTTTCCATGCTGTCGTACGGCTGGCTCCGGGAATCGGTCGACTTTCCTGCGCCACAGCCACAGAATGACATTCTCACAGTACCGGGACGGAATTCCCCTATCCGTTATGCCGAAGCACTTGGCAGAATTTCATACCAGCCGCGGGAATTTACCGTGGTTCTGGCGATGCTCGGAACACACGCTCGCTTCATCTGGCAGAGCGCTGATATTATAAATCGGTTCAATGGCCGGCTGGTGAACGTGACTAAAAGTGAAGACCCGGAGGTCTATGCGGTTGGCACGCTGCTGATTCAGCCGTCCTATGACGCACTCACCGGAAAAGGAATTCTGACCATCTCCTGCACGGATGCCGACGCCTATCTGTACCATATCACCGAGACTGTGCAGTCCGTGACCGGAAACGCCGCAATTGTCCTGGACAATGATTTCATGCCGGTTGTTCCGACGGTTACGACAACTGCCCAGACAACACTGTCGTGGTCGGTTTTGGGGGATTCGTTTACCAAGACGCTGAGTGCGGGCGCATGGACGATTCCGGAGCTGGAACTTCAGGCCGGAAGCAACACCGTTACGGTTTCCGGCGCAGGCACGACCACCTTCCGCTATCGGGAGGGACGGTTATGAAGCTGTTCCGTGTCTATGTAGACGGCGCATTGTTCTACCATCCGCACCTGTCGAAACTGTCCATCACAGAAGCAAAGCTGGCGGAGGACGCGGAGGGCGTGGACAGCTTCATGCTTTCTGCGCCGCACGACCATCCTTATCTGTCCCGGATTCAGCCGATGGCGTCTGAGATTGTATGTAAAGATGGCGACGCGACGGTGTTTAAAGGCAGGGCGCTGGACATCGGCATGGACTTTTACAACACACATTCGTGGCAGTGCGAGGCGGCGCTGGCGTATCTGCGCGACAGCCAACAGCCGCCGTTTGCATATACCGGAAGTCTGTGCGGTCTGCTGGAGCTGTTCCTCAACAACCACAATTCTTCCGTCGAAGCACGAAAACAATTTGTTCTGGGCGAGGTCACCGTTACGGATTCCAATGATTATATCAATCGAAGCGCATCGGAATATATGGACACTATGAGCGCGATCAAATCCAAACTGCTGGACACGCACGGTGGATATCTGCGGGTGCGGTATGAAAACGACGGCAATTATCTCGACTGGCTGGCGGATTTAGATGTGCGTTCCGCGCAGACAGTGGAGTTTGGGAAAAACCTGCTGGATGTGAAAATAGAAGAATCCCACGAAGATCGTGTGACGGCGCTCATCCCGTTCGGCGCAAAGCTCACGGAAACCGATGAAGATGGCAACGAAACCGAAACGGATCAGCGCGTGACAATCGGTTCTGTTAACGATGGCAAGAATTATGTCTGCGACGAAACAGCAGTGGACGAAATCGGCTGGATCTGGACAACAGAAATCTGGGAAGATGTCACGCTTCCGCAGAATCTTCTAGCCAAAGCGAAGGCGCGGGTAAAAATCCTGTCAAAAGGCATCAGCAGTATTGAGCTGACCATCATAGACGAATCCATTACGGGTGCGGATATTGATGATATTCACGCCAGACAGTATGTGGTCTGCAAATCCGCGCCCCATGGGCTGGACGACACATTCCTGTGTACCGGCAGGACACGGGATTATCTGAACGCTTCGGGAAACACCATTACCATCGGAGCGGAGCGCGCCGGAATTGCGTCCATCACAGCGAAGCAGAACCCGGAAAAGCTCGTGCAAAACGTGAAAATCGAGCTGGAAGAACAGCTTTCCTCGATAGAGCGCAAACAGCTGTACCGGGTCGAAATCACCACCAAAGGCTCGTGTATTTTCACAGACAAGGGCATGGCGTCGGTACTGTCCGCCCATGTGTATGCGTGGAATACAGAGATCACCGCGAAGCTGGATGCGTCCTGCTTTGCCTGGCATCGCAGTTCATCAGATGAAGCCGCCGATGCGGAATGGGACAGCTATCATGCCGGCATGAAATCCATCACAGTCACAACGGAGGATGTACAGGACAATGCCTCCTTCCGCTGTGAAGTCAATATTCAGGAGTGAAAGTATGGCAGTTTTAACCTCATCTCAGCAGACCTTTGTGGACATCACCGATCAGCGGAAGCTGTCCGCATATATCACGTCCAACCTTCCGAAAACGCAGGTGGAAGACCCAAATGTCCTGCCGCACACCTATGCGCCCAGCTGGGACTCCGGAAATCTAAAGCTGACACCAGTCATTTTTCTTGACCAGACCAGTGTCGCGCTCGGCTCGACCGGGCTGACCATCACATGGAAGCGCAAGGACGGCGCGGGGGCAGAATCGGCGCTTGCGTCCGGGGAATCGGTGTCCGGCGGCATTTTGACGGTCAGTGAAAACAAACTGTCCGCGGCAGTGTCCGGTATGCTGACCTATCTCTGTTACATCAGCTATTACGATGCAGAGACGAAAAACACCGTCAATATCACCTCGGATATCACGTTTACGCTGGTGAAAAATGCGGAAAATGCGCGGCTCGCCTATGTCACAGCAGACACCTATGTGTTCAAGTACAATACCAGTTCCACGCTGGTCGGTGCATCGCAGGCAACTCTGACTGCACAGGTGCAGGGCGTTTCCATCAGCAAGTGGCAGTACAAAAACAGCTCGGATGTGTGGGCAGATTATCCGACCACCACGGACAACACCAGCATCACCGGCGGCACGCTGGTTGTCAAGCCGTCCCACGCGGTATTTGTGGACAATGTCGCACAGATCCGGCTGGTGACGGATGATGCGGATGTGTACGATACGGTCACGATCACGAAAATATATGACGGCGCAAAGGGTGATACGGGTGCAACGGGAGACAAGGGGGACACCGGAACAGGCGGGCTTTCCGTCATCCTGGGCAACGAATCGCAGACAATCGCCTGCACGAATGGTGGTCTGGTGCAGTCAGCGGTTGATGTGACCATTCCCTTTGTGGGCTATATCGGCATCACGCAGACCGCGTGCACCTGTGCCGTGGGCACCCTGCCGTCCGGTGTGACGACCAAATCCAACACAGCGGCAACGACGAGTGCCGCAGGCTCTGTTGTCCTCACTTTTTCGGCGAACGGCACGCTGGGCGGCGCGAGCGTGATGAACGGCACGATTGACCTGACCTTTACCATCTCCGGCAAATCGGTGGTCAAAAAATTCGGCTGGTCAAAATCAGTGAAGGGCAACACCGGCGCGAATGCCATTGTGTTTTCCGTCTATGCGCCGAACGGTACAGTCGTCCAGAACCAGTCCGGCACGCTGACGCTGGCAACTGCGGCTTATAATGGCAGTACGGAAATCACCAGCGGTGCCACATATCAGTGGGCAAAATATGTATCCGGCAGCTGGCAGGATATCTCCGGCGCAACCTCTGCCACATACACGGTCAGCGGCGCGGATATCGTGAATATCCAGTCATACCGCTGTACGATGACTTATAACGGTAAATCCTACGTCGATGTCATCACCGTGGAGGACAAATCCGACCCATATGTGTCCGAAATGCTCTCGATTGGCGGCTTTACGGTTAAAAACAATCTCGGCGGTGTCGTGCCGTATGTGATTGTGCGCACAAACCAGCAGGAAGTTGATGCCTTGAAGGGTGCGATTTCAGAAACTGCTCCGTCCAGCCCGGCATCTGGCGCGTTCTGGTACAAAATTGACCATACGGCAAAGACTGTCACGCTGATGAAATACAGCGGCTCCGCGTGGGCAGCGGCAACCGAAACGCAGGAGCTGACCTACACCTGGTACAAGCAGGACAAGGACGGCAATGCGGCGGCTTTCGATAAAACCGGGAAGGTCATCTATCTGTCCGCGGATGAAATTGACAGCCTTGCGACGCTGCAATGCGATGTGTCGAAGTAGGTGATTGGCATGGCAATTTTAACCTCCTGCCAGTCGACCTTTACAGACATGACAGATATTGAAATCGGTGGCAGAAACCTTGTGTTAAATTCGGATGTGGAGTCTTCCTTTAAGAATACGTATAAAACCTATGAGCTCTCTGAATACGGCAGAAAAGCTGTTTCGGGCAAGACCGTAACGATTTCACTGGATGCCTGTTCTGATACTGCCGGCATAACGATTGATGTATATGTGCGAAAGATCGTGGATGGCACCGGCAGCAGCTGCAATGCGAAAGCAAGCATCAAAAATGTTGGAACGGAGTATCAGAGATTTTTCGCTGTCGTCGAAGTCGCGGTAAGCGATTATATTGTACAGGCAGCTGTCCGCAGTAATTCCGCCAGCGGAACAGGGTACAGCACCACTGCGACGGTATACGCCAAGAATATTAAAGTGGAAATCGGCAATGTGCCGACTGACTGGACGCCCGCCCCGGAGGATACCAGGCAGGCCATTGATGCAACCGCAGATGAACTCCGCGAAAGCATCGTGGAGCAGAGCACCTCTCTGGTCAACACCTGTCAGGAAATACTTTTTTCTGCCCTGATGGATTACACCGAAACAGGTGATTTCACACAGTTCCGGGAATCCACCGAAGCACAGCTGAAGATTCTGTCAGATCAGATTTCATTGAATTTCTCTGATGTCACTTCGGAGCTGACCAAAATCAATGGTGATTTACAGGAGAAATTCAATACAATCACGAAATATTTCACATTCAGCGTCAATGGTCTGACGATTGGACAGGTAGATAACCCATATAAGGTCATTATCGACAACGACCGCTACAGCATGACAGTCAATGATGTGGAAGTGTTATGGATTGCGGGAGGCGAAGTGCATACGCCGGAGCTGACGGTCACAGACCGGCTCAAGCTGTTCGGCTATCAGCTTATGCTGGACAGTTCCGGCAATCTGAACTGCGAATATGTAGGAGTATAATTGATATGGCAGCATCAGGAAGTTTTTCTAAGGTGTTCAGTACAGGCTATACGCTGCTTGTGGAGTGGACGGAAAGTAATGTGGATGCACCGAACAATCAGAGTGATATTACTGTGACCGCGAAGCTGAAAGCCACAGGATCATATCATATTTCTTCCTCTGCATCCAAAACAATAAGCCTGACAATCAACGGAACAAAATATTCAAGCACCTGCACAGTGGGCATCAGTGGCGGCGAAACAAAGACGCTGATGACCAAGACGGTAGCGGATATCACACACGGCACAGATGGCAGCAAAACAATTTCCATCTCATGTTCTCTTGATATACAGGTAACGCTGTCCGGCAGCTATGTATCGAATGTGTCAACCTCTGGCTCGGCAACTCTGACAAAAATTGCACGATCCAACACGTTATCTGCCAGCAACGGCACATTGGGAACAGCGCAGACATTAACTGTGACCAAGGCAGATTCCAGTTTTACACACACGATCACATATACGTGTGGTTCCGCATCCGGTACGATTTGCACGAAGTCAAGCGCGGCTTCTGTTTCATGGACGCCGCCGCTCTCATTGGCATCGCAGGCACCTTCCGGTACAGCGGTTTCCGTAGCGCTCAAAATCCAGACCTATTCCGGCAGCACCGCGCTGGGAAACGCATCGAAAACCATCACCTGCGCCATTCCGGCGAGCGTAAAACCGTCTATTTCCATTGCGGTTTCGGACAATAACGGCTATGCATCGACATATGGCGCCTATATTCAGGGATTGTCCTGTGTGAAGGTTACAGCAACGGTTACGTTGCAGTACAGCGCGACAGCATCCGGCTATGATGTGACAATTGACGGGAAGAAATATACAGCTGGAACATCAGCGTCGGTGGTTTCTGATGCACTGACGAGTACGGGCAGTCTGACGATTACAGCATCTGTGACAGATTCCCGTGGGCGTACGGCGAATACAACACAATCCATTACGGTTCTTGCATATTCGCCGCCGTCTATTACGGCATTTACCGCAAAGCGGTGCGATTCGTCTGGAAATTTGTCTGCAACAGGCACATATCTTAAGGTCACATTTTCGGCATCCATCACAGACTTTGGTACTGCTGCAAGTACAGCGAATACGGCGGCGTATAAGCTGCAATATAAGAAAACAACGGCAGCAAGCTATACGGCCGTTGCTTTGACCAGCTATTCCGGAAAATTTTCCGTTTCAAATGGCACATACAAGTTTTCAGCGGATAAAGCTGCGGCATATGACATTATTTTGACTGCAACCGATGCTTTTCGGTCTTTCCCCTGTACCGGCAAAGGTCCGGCTGCGATGACACTGTTTTCTTTCCTGAAGGGCGGTATGGGAATTGCATTCGGCAAGGTTGCGGATACGGAAGGATTTGACATCAATCTGCCTGCCATTTTTCGCGGGAAGCTGTCGTTTCATTCCGATGCGGCGGTTTCCATGCTGGATTACTGCCATCCGGTTGGCACGATCTATGAAACGGTGGATGAAAATTTCGATCCGGCAACGGCATGGGGCGGCACATGGGAGCGCATCAAGGATAAATTTCTGCTTTCTGCCGGCGATACGTATGCAGCAGGCACTACGGGCGGCGAAGCGACACACA
Organism: Butyricicoccus porcorum; assembly: GCF_051246315.1. Lineage (NCBI taxonomy): Bacteria > Bacillati > Bacillota > Clostridia > Eubacteriales > Butyricicoccaceae > Butyricicoccus > Butyricicoccus porcorum. Next base: position 2,259,708 of record NZ_CP178353.1, on the reverse strand, counting down.
AGCTGACCACCTCTGAAATGCCGTCACATTCCCATCGGTCTTACGTGTACAACAGCTCCGGCACAACGAGCTGGACACCGACCTATGGAACCTATGCGCTCACGGTAGGTTCTGTCAATAATTCGTCTCCGGTCAAAACATGGGGCGCTACGGTTGCGCTGGACAAAACCGGAGGGTCTTCTGCGCACAACAACATGCCACCGTATCTCGCGGTCTATGTCTGGAAACGCACGGCATAACAACACAGGCGGCTGTCTTCGGACAGCCGCTTTTCAGATAGAGGAAATCAAATAATGGAGGAATTGTTTATGAAGGAATTTTGGAATGGAATCCAGCTGGTATTCGCCGTCATTGGCGGCTGGCTGGGCTGGTTCCTGGGCGAATGCGATGGACTGATGTATGCGCTGATTGCATTTGTCATCGCGGATTATGTTACTGGTGTGATGTGTGCCGTTTCGGACAAACAGCTGTCCAGCGAAGTCGGATTCAAAGGAATCTGCCGGAAGGTGCTGATCTTTGTTCTGGTAGGCATGGCAAATATTCTGGATATGCATGTGATTGGCACCGGCTGTGTTGTTCGCACGGCGGTGCTGTTTTTCTATATCTCGAATGAAGGCGTGTCTGTGCTCGAGAATGCCGGTCATTTAGGCCTGCCGGTTCCGGCGAAACTGCTGGATGTACTGGAACAGCTTCATGAGGATGCGGAACAGGAGGGTATTGACAATGAGTAAAACGATTACAACTGGATGGATTACAGATAAAATCAACGGCATTGCTGTGAGCAGGATTGCGTGTTCTTCTAAAAATTATGCGCCCTGCTCCAGCCGTACCGTTTCCTTTCTGGCGGTGCATTATACCGGCAATGCAAAGGATACTGCCACGGGCAACGGCAATTATTTCAAAAACAACAGTGTGGGTGCATCAGCGCATCTGTTTGTGGATGATTCCCATATCGTGCAGTCAGTGCGGCTGAAGGATCGTGCATGGCATGTCGGCGCAAATTCCTATAAGCACAAGACCTGCCGCAACACGAATTCCATCGGCATCGAAATGTGCACCAGCGGCGGCTATAAGGTCAGCGCGAAGACGAAACAGAATGCGGCGCATCTCTGTGCGTATCTGTGCCGAATGCTCGGCATTACGGCAGGGCAGGTGGACACGTATGTGCTCCGACACTGGGATGTCACCGGCAAAAACTGCCCGGCACAGATGGCAGGAAACGGCAATGTGGAGTGGACGGCATTCAAGGCGGAAGTGAAATCCATTCTGAACGGCAAGCCGAATGCATCGACCAGCGCTCCTATATCAGCGACATCGTTCAAGGTTCAGGTCTCTGTTTCGAATCTGAACATCCGCAAGGGGCCGGGTACGAACTATGCCAGGACCGGAAAAAAGACGGGCAAGGGCGTGTTCACGATCACCGAAACAAAGTCCGGCACAGGATCAAAAGCCGGATGGGGCAAGCTGAAATCCGGCGCAGGCTGGATTTCACTGGATTACTGCACCAGAGTATAGCCATAAACAAAACTTTACAAAAATAACCAGAAGAATATGATTGTTCTTCTGAGTATAGGATTGATGGCCTGTGAGGGGATTTTTTTCCTTGCAGGCCCTTTTCCTTGCTCTTTTTCGTCCATAGACACTTCTAATGTCCAGAATGTAGTGAGGAAAGACCTTAGAACGGAGGAAATCATGAATACTATGGAAACAAAATCCATATTACACGAAGCTAATATTACAGATCATTTAAATCTCGCTCCCAAGCCGATCACACAGGAGGAATTGCAGCGAGATTATAACTATTACAGAGCTCAGAAGACGGCGGAAACCATGCTGGAGCTTGGGCTGATTTCCTTGTCGGAATTCAACAATTTGACCCGCATCAATCGGGAAACATTTTTGCCGTTTTTGGTGGAAATTCTGCCCGAAATTGGTTGATAATACACGGTTTCAGAGCTAAAATGTGACACTGATCAAGGAGGTGAACGACCATGAAAAGGATTAGCAAAATCGAAGGTGTGCAGGGAGCGCGGCCACCAAAGCATAAGCTCCGTGTGGCCGCTTACTGCCGCGTTTCCACTGATAGCGATGCGCAGCTGGAGAGTCTGGAAGCGCAGAAAAAGCACTATGAAAGCTATATCACCGTCCGTGATGACTGGGAATTTGCTGGGCTTTATTACGACGAGGGCATCACCGGAACCAAGAAGGAGAAGCGTCCAGAGCTGATGCGTCTGATTGCCGACTGTGAGGCGAAGAAGATAGATTTCGTTATCACCAAGTCCATCAGCCGATTTTCCCGAAACACAACGGACTGCTTGGAACTGGTGCGAAAGCTGCAAACTCTGAACATCTCCATCTTTTTCGAGAAGGAAAACCTTAACACCGGATCGATGGAAAGCGAGCTGTTTCTTGCTATCCTCAGCAGTATGGCGGAATGTGAATCGGTATCCATTTCCGAGAACAGCAAATGGTCTGTGGAGCGCCGTTTCCAGAATGGCACATTTAAGCTCAGCTACCCGCCCTATGGCTATGATTGGGACGGAACGAATCTGGTTATCAATGCGGAGCAGGCTGAGATTGTAAAACGTATCTTTGCGGAAACACTCTCCGGCAAGGGTACTGATGTGATCGCTGCCGGATTGAACGCGGAAGGTATTCCGGCAAAGAAGGGGAGTCACTGGACGTCAACTACCATTCTGGGAATGCTGACGAATGAGAAATATACCGGTGATGCGATCTTCCAGAAAACCTACACGGATTCCGGATTTAATCGCCATCGGAATGTAGGGCAGAAGGATCAGTATATGGCAGCCAATCATCATGAAGCTATCATCAGCAAAGAAGACTTCGAAGCTGCTGCCAAACTCATCGCCCAGCGCAGAGCTGAAAAGGGTGTAGTCAAAGGTTCCCGAAAATACCAGAATCGATACGCTTTTTCCGGCAAAATCTTCTGCGGCGAATGCGGCAGTACCTTCAAGCGCAGAGTTCACAGCAGTATCGGTGGAAAATATGTAGCATGGTGCTGTCAGACGCATATCGAGGACAAGGATAAATGCTCCATGCTTTTCATCCGGGATGATGACCTGAAGCTGGCCTTTGTTACCATGCTCAACAAACTTATCTACAGCCACAAGCTGGTCTTGAGACCGTACCTGAAGGCCATTCAGGAGAATTCCAGTGACGAAAACCTGCACCGTATTCAGCATCTGGAGCATCTGTTGGAGCAGAACACCGAGCAGCGTGAAACCCTGACCAAGCTCATGGCGCAAGGGTATATCGATCAGGTGCTCTTTAATCGGGAGAACAATGCACTGCTGTCACAGGCTGACGGTTTCCGGGCAGATATCGAGGCATTAAGAACAAACATGACCGGAGACATGTCACGGGTTAGGGAAGCAGAACGCCTGCTGCACTTTGCAGAAAAGGAACATATGCTGACAGCCTTTGATGATATTCTGTTTACAAGATTTGTTGACCACATTGATGTGTACTCCCGACAGAAAATCGGTTTTGTCATGAAATGTGGGTTGACGCTCAGTGAAAGGATTGGTGAATAAATGGGGCATACACCGTTTGGATATCGGATCAAGAATGGCAAAGCGGTAATTGACGAGCCTGCCGCAGAAAAAATCCGACAGCTCTACCAGAACTACCTGAGCGGAATGTCCATGGTGGCAGCTGCCAAAGCAGCCGACATCGATACTTATCATGGAACTGTCAAGCGCATGATGGAGAATCGTCATTATATGGGAGATGATTTTTACCCAGCAATCATCGATGTGAACACCTTCACGGAGGCCATGCTGGAGCGCCAGCGCAGAGCAAAGAAGCTGGGACGCACGGATCGCATCAAGCCACCGGTCAAGAAAACAGCACCGACCACATTTACACTGGGGAAGATTAAGGAATTTTACGATGATCCAGCAAAGCAGGCTGAGTACCTGTACAGCTTGATAGAAAGCGAGGCAACATAATGGGAAATGTAATGGTTATTCCGGCAAAACGACAAGTCGGAAACACAGCCCGACAGCAGGATATAAAGCCAAAGCTCCGAGTCGCAGCATACTGCCGCGTCAGTACCGACAGTGATGAGCAGGCGACAAGCTATGAGGCACAGGTAGAGCACTACACAGATTACATTCAGAAAAATCCGGAGTGGGAATTTGCCGGCATATTTGCAGATGATGGTATCTCCGGCACTAACACCAAAAAACGCGAGGAATTCAACCGCATGATAGGTGAGTGCATGGCCGGACAAATTGATATGATTATCACCAAGTCCATCAGCCGATTTGCCCGAAATACGCTGGACTGCCTGAAATACATCCGCCAGCTCAAGGAAAAGAACATTCCGGTCTATTTTGAAAAGGAGTCCATCAACACGATGGACGCTAAGGGCGAGGTTCTGATTACGATCATGGCATCGCTTGCCCAGCAGGAAAGCCAGTCACTGAGCCAGAATGTGAAGTTAGGCTTGCAGTTCCGCTACCAGAATGGGCAGGTGCAGGTCAATCACAATCGATTTCTCGGCTACACAAAGGATGCAGAAGGACATCTGATCATTGATCCTGTGCAGGCCGAAGTGGTCAAACGCATCTACCGGGAATATCTGGAAGGGTATAGCATGGACAAGATTGCCGCCGGTCTGGAGCGTGACGGAATTTTGACTGGCGCTGGGAAAACAAAATGGTGGACAAGCACCATCAATAAGATTCTCCGCAATGAAAAGTATATCGGTGATGCGCTGCTTCAGAAAACCTACACTACAGATTTTCTGAACAAGACCAGAGTGAAGAACACAGGCATCGTTCCGCAGTACTACGTGGAGGCTGACCACGAGGCGATTATTCCAAAGGACATCTTCATGCGGGTGCAGGAAGAGCTGGTGCGCAGGCGAGTGGTCAAAGTGAGCGCCAATGGGAAAAAACGCACCTATAGCAGTAACCACTGCTTTTCACAGATCGTCATCTGTGGAGAATGCGGTGAAATGTTCCGCAGAATTCACTGGAACAATCGTGGCTGCAAATCCATCGTATGGCGCTGCATCAGCAGGCTGGAAGCAACCGGTTTGGAATGCCATGCGCGGACAGTCAATGAGCAGGAACTGGAACGGGTGGTAGTTGCTGCCCTGAATGAGCTGCTTGGTGACAGAGAAGGATACCAGCGCCAGCTCCAGCAGAACATTGCCACCGTCATCCGGGCCTCGGCTACCGCATCAGCGGATGCCATTGATGAGAAGCTGTTGGAGCTTCAGCAGGAGCTTCTCAAGAAGGCCAACAGCAAGGAAGCCTACGATGAGATTGCCGATGAAATCTTCCGGCTCCGGGAACTGAAACAGCAGACCTCCGTTGATACGGTGTCCAGAGACGAACAAATTAAGCGCATCACTGCGCTTCAGGATTTCATTCGCAGTCAGCCTGCTGAACTCACGAAATTCGATGAGGCACTGGTACGGCGCTGGGTGCAGAAAATTACTGTCTGGTCTGATAAGTATACGGTGGAATTAAAGTCTGGCCTCAAAGTGGATATTGAAGCATAATCCAATAAAGCAGGAAGCCCTCCTGACCACCATGATTGATGGCCGGGAGGACGTTCGTTTGGGATGCATCCACCAAATTTGTTGAATGCAGTTTTGCATCCGACTTTTGTGTGTCTGACGGGTGGTTATTTAACGTTTATCGAACCTGTTTTCTAGGCAGTTAAAGTCTGATTATCTGAAGCATATTGAACTTTTCGCTAAGCTTTTTTTCATCCTCAGGAGAAATAACCTCCGCATCGAACTGTATAAATAGTCTGTTTTGAGCTCTGCTGAATGCCACATATGCGATTCTATGCTCTTCATCAGTGCCTAGTTTTGGTTCTAAAAGAGCTTTTTTTACTTTATCGTTCCCCACTACAAAAACGTTTCTGAATTGAGCCCCCTTTGACTTATGTATTGTAATATGCGCACTTGTGTCCTCGGGAATGTTCATACAGACTGCTATGCTCTGATAAGAGGTGTCTTCATAAAACGATTTTGCGTTTCCTTTGCTGAAGCCCGGGAGGCGTTTCATTGAAAGCGATGCGGCCACTTCATAAAATTTCATCAAATTATCATTTGAGTACGAAAAATACTCGCGCAGTAATATTGACAAAACATATAATGCCTGCTTTTTAGGATTATCATTGTTGCGAAATGTATGTTCTAAATTTTTAATAGCCTCTTTGAATTTCCCGTTTTTGGCCAATTCCACAGCGCGGACTGTATTCTCAATATAGGACCTTCTAACTACAGAGGTATCCAATTTTCGATACTTCTCAAGAAGCTTAGCATTTAGAACAGTGTCATCAATGTCCTTTTTCATTGCATTTGAAGTTATGTTGTTTCTTGAAAGAGATGTGATTGTTTCTTCAGGAGTATTTCCGCACATATCCAAAGCTTTCTGGTATGCAGATATTCTATCTCCAACTATAACACAAACACTATTTCCGCTTTTACCATTGCATGGTTCTTGCTTAATATCATCACGAAGAACGTTCAAAAATCTTACAATATCTTCACTGCTTCTGTGATTCTGGACAATCGTGAACTGGTTGCCTTTAGGTACTTTAAAAGACTTAAAAAGAGATGGATTTGCACCTTGAAATGAATAGATGGACTGAGACTTATCACCAATAACACCTATGATGGTCTCTCTTTCCTTTATTCGATCTACTATATATGCTTGTACAGGCGAAGTATCTTGGTATTCATCCAAAAAAATATACGGAAATTTAGCCCGAAGGATATCAAGGATAAACGGATAATGATTGATTAGGACCACTGAAAAAAACAGAACATCATTGTGGTCTATTTTCCCTTTTCGCCAGTATATTTTCTTCAGATCTTCCAGATGTGCTGATAGTATTTTCAAATTCGAGCCTTTTAAACGAACTTCCTCGCCATCCGTACTATAAACCGCTTTGCTATCATCACAGCCAAAGCTTACTGCACCTTTTTCATAATAGCATTGCATAGATTGGAGCCACTTTTCTAATGCGGCAAATTGCTTTGGAATCTTTAATAATTGATTTCTGGTGTTTGGATGTTTCAAAGAATCAAAAACAGGATCAGCCAACCATTCATCTAAATACCTTCTATTAACGAAAAAGTCATCGTGTCCATTTAATAAACTGCAATCAGCTTCATACTCCTGTGGTATAAATGTAGCATAGGGCTTAACAACATTTCTATACAAAAAGCTATGAATCGTCGAAACTTCAACTTTTCCTGAAACACTTTTTCCTAATCTTTGAAGAATCGTTTCCACGCCGGTATTGGTATAAGTAATGCATGCTACTTTTCGAGTGCAAGAGAGTCTGTCTGAATTCTGTATAACGTTTTTAATATGATTCACCAAGAAATCTGTCTTCCCAGCACCTGGACCTGCCTCTACCTTGAAACCCTCTTCGATCGGAATTTTATCTGTGGATGTAATTGTCATTTGTCGTCACACACCCATTCAATTGCGTTCTTAATGTATTCAGGAACATGAAATTCTTGAAATTCCGGCGTTCCCTTTTTCGAATAATTTTCCTGTAAAATCGATGAAAGCTCCAAAGCGTTTTCACCTTTTCCTACAGAATTCAAGTAGCGAGAAGCAATGACAGCGGCTTTTTTTGAAGATTCAGGCCAAACTTCGGGCGATAGTTCTTTGCGCAACGCAGATGTTATTCTTTTGTCTTCTTCACTTGACCGAAGAAGTGCAAATAAATATTCCAATGATTCACCTGAAGAAAAAGCGTCCATAAGATCAGACAGTTCTTTAGCATTCGCCAACGACGGCGTTATTAGCAGTTTGCACCCAGAGTTTTCAAAGGCTATTTGATATTCAAGAGTTTTTCCATAAGTGGAATCCTGAGTGAACGAACGAATATTAGGATGACGCTTATCTTCATACGTTTGCAGAGCAATGTTTTTTGTATAGCTGTATATATCTTCTTCTATACCAAATTCATAAGGATAACATTTTTTAGATTTTCCATTTTTTTCATCCTTTTTTCGCCTCATCGGATCTAAATCAGTGATACAGGCGATCCTGCGGTTAATGGTATTTTTTCTAGTACTGTCAAACAGATATAAGAAATGCTGAAAATATCTACCTCCGATGTTGATAACAGAAACATGGTTCTCTTCAAGGCTTTTTCCTAAATATTCAGCAAAAATAGGAAGGAGTAGCTGCTCAGCCATGCCTTCCACAAAAATTATCCTTTCGGCGAACAGCATATTTGATTTGGTTGCATCAAGGAAACGTTGAACATACTTTTTACTATCGCTGTTCTCCCTTGGACTTCCGCCGGGTTGAGCATCAACAAATACCTTTCCCGGATAGGACACATGAATCCTATCATCAGTCCGATACAAACAAATAAGGTCATCAAGTTGCGCAGAAGAAGTAATATGCGTGGAATGCGAGGTAATAAAAACTTGTCGAACTTTGTTCGTTTTTAGGTTGTCTTTCAAGAATTTAATAAATTGGAATTGCATTGTAGGGTGCAGATGTGCCTCAGGCTCTTCTATCACCAAGATAGGAAACACTTTAGCGTTACTGCCCAAATAGCTACCATCCGAATCCACTTGCATTTTTGCAAGCAGCAATGACATAAAAATCAGGTTATTATACCCCAAACCATTATTTGCTACTGGAATCGTCATTCCCGTGTGCTGCTTTATAATCAATTGAAGAATTGAGTACACCTCGTTTTCACTCATTGCTCCCTCAAAGGTCGGTGTCGATTTATCAAATGAGGCTCCAATATGATCTGCATACGACAAAATCTCATCATTGCCCTTATGTAATCTTTCTTTTAATTTATCAATTAGAGTATCCGATGTGGTTTTGAAATCGCTCTTACGAGTATCAATTCTTTTAGTTCGTTCCTCCTGAGAAATAGTTTCGTCTGATTTGATATCATAATCCAGAAAGAAATCAATCACATTTTTTAAAAGTGTATTTTTCCCAGAATACATATCTCTTTCTACATCTCGAATGGCATCCAGAAATTGAAAGTCAAACTTTGAAAGATTTTCTCCGTCTACCTGTACTTGATTATCTGGATTGCCAATCCAAATTTTATAGACATATAGTCGTATAAATAGATTTTCAACTTGCTCCCATACTTTCATTGGGCTTTCAGCATTTTTGATTGAGTTCAAATAATCTTGTTCATGTTCTTCTGGTAAAAAGAAGTCGTATTGTATTTGAGCAGCATATGGCTCTTCCAATTTTACAAGCCAACTACTAACAGTAACTAACTCATCCCCCATCAAATCTTCTTCGGCGGACTGAGATAGTGTTACAGTTACAGTAATTTTAGGAGAATGTTGTTTTAACTCGTTCAGAGGAATTCCGTTATAAAAATCATTTGTCGAAAGTTGCTTCCGAGCTTTACTATCAAAAAATAATGCTAATGCTCTCAGCAAATTTGATTTCCCTGAATTATTTTGACCTACAAGGATGTTAATACCTTCCCTGAAATCTACAGAAAGATTACTAAAACCACGATAGTTTTGTATAGTAATATTTGATATATACATAGCTGAACACGCCCTCCATCTAAATTATTAAGCGGTTTTTTACTAACAATTTGTAACCGACAAATAACAAGGCGGCATACGTAAAATACAGCCCGAGAATCCTCAAATCTGTGTAAACACAGTATTGCAGCGCAGAATTTTATAGTCGGGGGACGGCATATCTGTCGTTCCCTTGCTCACACTATAACGGCAATACCGTTCCGATGTCAAGGGAAGCGGAGCATGAGCCGTTGTTGGGTTTGACGTTATCCATTCCACATACTCAATCTACAAAACAGTTGTGACTGCGGAATTGTTGTCAAACCCGACATCTATTCCGAACACTCAATTTTTTTCGTTATGTTAGAGGGCGCATAGATATGTTTCCATATACTGCGACCGATTGGTGAGTGGTATTGCTGTCAGTCCTCAAAAGTATGTGAAAATGCCGGAAATAGACAGTTTTCCGCACTTTATTCCTCAATGCGAGACATCAACGCTACCGTCTCAACATGCGCTGTCCTTGGGAAAAGGTCAAAAACCTTATATTTCTTTATCTTATATCCCTTTTCACCCAACAGCTTGACATCTCTTGCAAGCGTTGCCGGATCGCAGGAAACATATACCAATCGTTTCGGCTGCATCTGTCCAACAGCATCTATGGTTGCCGCATCCAAACCTTTTCGTGGAGGATCGACTACAATCACATCAGGATGTGTACCCTCGTGGGCAAGCATAGAAGCGGCCTGGCCGGAATCGGCGCAGATAAACTTTACATTTGTAATATTGTTCAGCTTTGCATTTTCTTTTGCATTTTTTACAGCTTGCGGGACAATTTCCGCGCCGATTACCGACTTGGCTTCCCGTGCAAGTGCAAGGGTAATGGTGCCAGCACCACAGTAGAGATCAAGCGCGGTCTGCGTATTGTCCAGTTCGGCATACGCAAGTGCTGTTTCATACAATCGCTCTGCCTGTGCACGGTTTACCTGATAGAAGGAGGCAGGGGAGAGACGGAAATGATTTCCACACAAAACATCTTCCAGTGTATCGCTGCCCCAGATAGTGACATAAGAATCTCCAAGAATTGCATTGCCGGTTTTTTTGTTGATGTTCAGTACAATGCCGACTAACCCTGGGACAGCAGTTCTCGCTGCGGAAACGAGCGCATCGATCGCAGGAAGTTTTGGACTTTTTGTAACGATACAAAGCAGAACCTGACCGGTTGCAAAGCCAGTGCGCACATAGATATGTCGGATCAGCCCATTATGTGTCGTTTCATTGTATGGTGCAATATGATTATCTGTCATCCATTGGCGTACACAGCGGGCAAGCATATCCGCTGCTTCGGTTTGAATGAGACACGCTTCCATCGGAATAATGTCATGACTGCGCGCACGGTAAAATCCGGTAATAACACCGGCATCATTGCGCCCAACAGGATACTGCGCTTTGTTGCGGTAATGATAGATTCGATCAGAACCACAGACATCCTCTGGTTCTAATTTTACACCACCAATGCGCTGCATGGCATCTTGTACCTTTCTTTTTTTTGCACGCAGTTCCTCCAGATAGGTCAAATGCCAATAACAACAGCCACCACATTTGGATGCATGTGGACATTCTGGTTCAATGCGATTTTTAGATGATACAATGATGTTTTCAATTCGTCCAAATGCATAGTTTTTGGCAACTTTGACAATACGGATATCACATTGGTCTCCGACTGCACCACCGGGAACAAAAACAACCATATCATGAATTCGGGCAATAGAAGAACCATCACCGGAATAACCAATGATTTCTGCCCGATAAATTTTATTCTTTTCCATACTTTCCTCCGATGAAAGAAACTGTTGATTGCTATTATTATATCATGGAAACACAATAGAATAAATCATCTATCTACGACTTTTTACGAAGTGACTGTGATTCCGTCAGGATGTTGACAGTTTTACTGTGCTCTGATAAAATAAAAAAACAGATTCTGTGTATAGAGGAAGCCGCTGATGTGCGGCAGCAGGGTGTCCCTGAATCTGCTGGTGACGCAGCAGATTCATCCCAAAGCAAAACAACCGCTGATACAAATCAAATGTATCGGCGGTTGTTTTTTACTTTTTTAGTATTTTAACAGTAGATTCAATATTTAATGCAGAAAAATCTTCAATCGCATATAGCGGATAAGTATGAATATCACGGTAGAGATAAAGTGCTGTGAGGCAACAGTAAACTGCTGCGCCAATCAGACAGGAGGTGAGATCACAGACGACATCATATGCACCAGGCGAAATCTTGAGAACCAGAAGCATAGCCGTGATTTGCAACAGTTTCCAGACCGTACTGACGGCCATGGCAAAACAAAAACAAAAGAGATTGGAAAACTTCATATTTTGTTTTTTAGGCCGTTGCTTCATAAAACAGCAGAAGAAAACCGCAGCAAAGATGCAGAGCAGAAAGCCGCCTGTCAGATAGATCAGTTCATCATATAGTGGAATTTTTTGTGAAAATGACAGAACGATTCCACCGGAATAACCGAACAGAATAAACACATAATAAAAGAAGAGCAGCAGTTGTCCGGGCTTTAGATGAAGGGTATGATGGATTACATGGGGAAGCACAAGCCAGAGCACCGTGCATACAGAGAGCATGGCATGGATAAGATTTCCTGTAAACAGATAATAGACGCCGAGTGCAACGCTCAGCGGAGCATACAAAAGCAAAAAAATGCGATTGATACTGAGAAATAGCTGTTGTCTTTGCCGCATCAGTCAGTATCACTCCTTTCCGGAAATGGCAAAATAGCATTTACAGTATAACACATATTGTAGAAAAACGCATCATATCTTTTGCGGGAGGGAGTTGCTGTGGATATGAGTATATGGAAGCAGAAGCGCATCATTCTGGCAGCAATTGCAATAATTGCAGTGCTCGCAGCGACACTGACATATCGGGATGTTTTTCAGGCAATCAGTGCGTTTGCACCGCACACGTATCAAAATATTCTGGTTTTAGATGCCGGGCATGGCGGAATGGACGGCGGTGCGGTGGCGGAGGACGGCACGATGGAGCAGGACATCAATCTTGCGATTGTACGAAAATGTGAAGCCTTTGCCGGACTGTTCGGCCTGCACACCATGCTGACACGTGAAGACGGAAACTCCATCGATTACGACCCGGAACAGAGTATCCGTGCCAACAAAGTGGCTGATATCCATGCACGCGTACGTATTACAAACAGCGTGCGCAATCCGATTTTTTTGTCCGTCCATCTCAACAAGTTTACGGATTCCTCTTATTCCGGCGCACAGGTCTTCTGGTCGAAGAATAATCCGGAGGGACAGTTGCTGGCACAGCAGATTCAGAGTACTCTGACACGCGGCTTATCGCCTGTCCGGGAGCGGCAAGCGAAGCAGGCAGCGGACAGCATTTATCTGATGAAGACATTAACCTGTCCGGCTGTAATCGTAGAATGCGGATTTCTGTCCAATGCAGAGGAGGCACGTCTGTTGGCGCAGGACGACTATCAGAAGCGCCTTGCTCTGTGTATTATTGACGGCTGCCTGCAATATGCAGAACAATCCTGAAAATTCGTAAAAAAGAGGGAAGAAAAAATTTTTTCTTCCCTCTTACTGCATTTATATTACCACAAAATTGTAAATTTTTCAAGTCTTGTAATCCATCTCCCAATGCGGTATGAAGGATAGGGAGGTACATGATGATGCAGGAATTACAGATATTTTTTCAGTCGGTACAGCTTGAACAGTACAGGACAGAACTGGTGTGCTGCAACCGATTTTCAGAGCAATACGGTCTTTCCCTTTCGGAAGCACAGATGGAGCAGTTGGCAGTGCGGCATATCGAAGCCTTGCGAGCCTCCGGGCGTGTGGAGTTCGGAACAGGTGTGCTGGAAAAGCTGGTGCACGCCTTTTGCGATTCCCCCTATCTGGTGCAGGAAAACTATGCTGACACACTGACGGAATTGCAGGAGCTGTTTTATCATCTGAAAACAGATTGTATGGAACGGGTTTCCGATGATGAACTTGTCGAAGCGATGCAGCTGATATATAATGAAGCTGTACATGGAGATCTGACTGGCTTGATGGATGCAGATCGGGACACCATCTATCGGATTGTCCGAACCGGCAGCCTGTGTAGCACGCTGTGGGAGCAGGAAAGTACGGGGTGGAACAATGAATGACGCCATGATTTTTGCCGCTGGGGAGCTGACCGCAGAACAGGTAGTGATTGTTCAGCGGCAATTGTATGCACTTGTTGCAATGCAGGCAGAACGATATACCGCTGGAGAGAGCAGTTCTGTCCCTGCAGAACTGGCAGGTGAGCTGCTCAATTCGGTGTGCTTCTGTCTGGAACAGCTGGAAGATGGCGTACGTGTGCTGCTGCATTGTGACGGCACGGAAGCGCTGATGGAAGGTATCCGGCGTATCAGGCGCAAGCAGGCATATGGCAAAGCTCTGTGGCAGGAGATATGCGACCATCTGCCGCCGATCAAAAATCGTTCCATGATGGATACGCTCGGCGGTATCGGTACGTTCTGGAAGCGATATAATCCGCGTCTGTTCTCCCATCAGATTCCGGGTGACATTGATTATCAGCTCAGCATACCGGTATCGGAGCAGCTGTGCGGCATCGATTATGTCAACTGTTATCTGGAGCATCTTGCAATAGAAAACGGATTTTTGTGTTTGTTTTCCAAACAGGCATTGCTTCCGGTTCTGAACAGATTTTGCCCGGATTATAACGAACTGCTGGTTAACCTGTATGAGCCGGTTGCAGCGAATGCACTGGGGTGTGTGCTGCTGGGCCGGGAAGTGCTGGGACTCAAAATTCCACCGGAGAGTGATGCGGCATTGCAGGCGTGTTTTTCCGGCAAGCCGACGGATGAAATCAAACAGATGCTATGCCGGGCGGCGCATGTGCTGTCAGAGCAGCTGGACATGCAGTCTGTTCCGGCGAAAGAATATTTGCAGGCTTATGCGGAGCGGTTGGTACCGCGGATTTCCGCCGTGCGCACGCCGGACGGCTTTCGGGGGATTTTCCCTTCCGGAAATCACACAGACACCTGCTGAAAGGAAGCTTATGAAACAGAAATCATCATTTTTATGCTCAGAATGCGGTTATGAAAGCGCGAAATGGTACGGAAAATGCCCGTCCTGCGGCGCATGGAATACCATGGAGGAATTCCGTGAGGCAAAACAGGCGGCGCCGCGCGGTACGTTGGCAAAAACCGACCGGCGCCGCAATAAGCCGCTGGAAATCAGTGCGATTGAAACCCAGGAGGAATTACGCTTCCACACCGGTATTTCCGAGCTCGACCGTGTGCTGGGCGGCGGCGCAGTAAAGGGGAGCTTTGTGCTGGTCGGCGGTGAGCCGGGCATCGGCAAATCCACATTGTTGCTGCAAATGTGTCAGGAAATGTGCCGACAGGCAAAGGTACTCTATGTTTCAGGTGAGGAATCGCTGCGGCAGATCCGCCTGCGTGCCGATCGTCTTCATATCTCCTCTTCTGACCTGTTTGTGCTGGCAGAGACCGATCTGGAGGAAATCATTGAAGAAACTGATATTTTGCAGCCGGATGTCCTCATTGTCGACTCTATTCAGACGGTGTATAAATCTGATCTGAGCAGCGCGCCGGGTAACACGACGCAGATCAAGGAATGCGCGATGACATTGATGCAATATGCCAAGCGGCGCGGTGTCACTATTTTTATTGTCGGACATGTCAACAAGGAGGGCACACTTGCGGGTCCAAAAATTCTGGAGCATATGGTCGACTGTGTGTTGTATTTTGAGGGAGAAAAGCAGATTTCTTTCCGCTGTCTGCGTGCGGCGAAGAACCGCTTTGGTTCGACGAATGAAATCGGTGTGTTTGAAATGAGCGACTGCGGCCTGATCGAAGTTCCGAATCCGTCCGCAGCAATGCTGTCCGGGCATCCGACCGATGCATCGGGCAACTGCATCGCATGCACCATAGAAGGCAGCCGTCCGATTCTTGCAGAAATTCAGGCACTCGTTACCAAAACTGCCTATGGCACACCGCGCCGCATGTCGGCAGGTGTCGATTACAACCGCATGGTGCTGCTGCTGGCCATTCTGGAAAAGCGCGTCGGACTGTACTTGTCTGCAAGTGATACGTATATCAACGTCATCGGTGGCATGCGGCTGGACGAACCTGCAATTGACCTGCCGATTGCCCTGGCTGTTGCATCCAGCTATCGCGATCAACCGCTGCCGGAGGGCGTGATGGCGTTTGGAGAGGTCGGCCTGACCGGCGAACTGCGCGCTGTGACTGCCGCAACACAGCGCATTCACGAGGCCATCCGGCTCGGCTTTTCGACCTGCATCATGCCGAAGCAGGACATTGGCCGCATACAAGTGCCCGATGGATTCCACATCATCCAGACGCAGAATATTGCGCAGGCAATCGGCGCAGCATTCAGTACGAAGAAGTAAAGTCATGCATGGCTTTATATGACCTATGTATGACAGCGAGGAGGCGTAGGACGCGGCACAGGAAATCTTTTCACGCTTCTTCTGCCATCTGCGCAATACCGGCATTACGGAAAGGCGAAGAATTATCTGTATATCATTTCGGGAAATCCCTGCAAAAGTCGGTACGGCAGAGCATATGCCGTATCTCTGGGGAATTCATTGCATTCAGCGATGATATTACAGACAAAATAGATGTAAAGGTATATATCTTTACTGCATTGCAAAAACTGCCGATTTTACTGAAAAAACTCTGATTCTGCGCTTTTTACGACGATATATAAATCTAAGTGGGCGCTGCATTCTTTCTATCCTGTATGCGGCATTCCGCAAGCAGGAAATGCGGTAAATAATAGTTGAAAATAAAAACAGATGGTCTTCCTGCGCTGGGAAGCCATCTGTTTTCAGTTATTCTGCTTTGGGATGATGGAATCTGCGGAATTCCTCCGGGACATCCTCCGGCTTGATGGTGCGCAGAGCTTCACAGGTGCCGGCGGCCTTGGCCGTTTCATAATACCAGCGTTTGTATCGGAGCATTTGCAGATGATCCTGCATTTTCTGTATATTCTGCTCGACCACTGCCTGTTGTGCCTGAATCAGCTCCAGCCGCTGCGGAATGGTTTGGTCGCCCTCCATGCACCAGTCGATAAAAATTTTGATATCTTTGATCGACATGCCGGTGTTTTTGAGACATTCAATGATGTTCAGCCATTCAAAATCCGAATCCTTGAACATACGAATACCACTGTCCGAGCGCTCGACAAAGGGCAGGAGACCTTCTTTGTCATAGTACCGCAGAGTGGAGGGGGCGACATGCATGCGTTTTGCCATCTCTCCGACTGTATAAAACATGCTGTTCTCTCCTTTTTGGAAGAAGTTCAAAAAGAGGGCTTGACTTAAAGTTAACTTTAAGTCGTATAATTTACTTGAGCTTACAGAAAAAGTGTACCACGTTCTATTTTTACTGTCAACGAGGAGGAAAACCGGATGAGCTTTCGTATGTATGTACCAACCAGAATTGTGTTCGGCGCCGGTATGCTGAACAAGCTGTCCCGTCAGAAGATGCCGGGGAAAAAAGCGATGATCGTAATTTCAAATGGCAAATCGACCCGGGCAAACGGTTCACTTGACCGCACCATTGCAGAGCTGGACAAAGCAGGTGTTGAATCGGTGGTATTTGATAAGATTATGGCGAACCCGCTCAAGTCTACTGTTATGGAAGGCGGCGCGTTTGCGAAGGAAAATGGCTGCGATTTTATTGTTGCACTTGGCGGCGGCAGTGTCATGGATGCTTCCAAGGCAATTGCAACAATGGCGACCAATGACGGCGATCTGTGGGATTATGTATATGGCGGCACCGGCAAAGGGCAGCGTATTCCGAATGATCCGCTGCCGATTGTTGCAATCACGACCACGGCAGGCACTGGCAGTGAAGTTGACCAGTACGGTGTCATTTCCAACGAGGAAACCAACGAAAAGATTGGCTTTGGCGGTGATGACCGCCTGTTCCCGTGCACCGCGATCGTGGATCCGGAGTTGATGAAGTCTGTTCCGCCGAAGTTCACGGCTTATCAGGGCTTTGACGCGCTGTTCCACAGCACGGAGTGCTATATTGCCGGTACAGCGAACCTTATGAGTGATATGTATGCACTAACTGCGATTGAAAATATCGGTACTTATCTGGCGCGCGCGGTACAGGATGGCTCGGACATGGAAGCACGTGAGCATGTTGCGTTTGCGAACACCTTGTCCGGTGCCGTTATGACGTTGAGTGCCTGCACGAGTGAGCATTCCATGGAGCACGCAATGAGCGCCTATCACCATGATCTGCCCCACGGCGCAGGCCTGATTATGATTTCCCTGCCGTATTACGAGCATTTTATCTTCAAGCATGCCTGTGATGACCGGTTTATCCGCATGGCACAGGCGCTCGGCAAGCCGGATGCCGACAAGCCGGAAGATTTCCTCACCGTTCTGGCCGATCTCCAGAAGGCATGCGGCGTAGACAATCTGAAAATGTCAGACTACGGCATTCAGCCGGATGAGTTCATGACGCTGGCACAGAATGCGCGCGCGACCATGGGCGGACTGTTCCATGCGGATCGTGTGCCGCTGTCTGATGAGGAGTGTGCGGCAATCTTTGAAAAGGCATACCGCTGAGAAACTGGCATCAAATTTGAATGATCCGCCTGTTTTGGCGGGAACCTGACTGGGCGCAAAACAGCGATACCACCCGATTGTACCGACCCCCAAAAGTTAGACCTAAAAATCTAACGATTGGGAGGTCGGTATTTTTATGGCTAAATATAGCTTCGAATTTAAGAAAAAAGTTGTTATGGCATATTTAAATGGTGAAGGCGGAGTGTTGTGATATAATATAGTTGTAACACCTCGACCTAATAGGATATAATCTTAGGAGGAAACGAGGTATGTCACAAATGAGTAAACACTATGAACCAGAATTCAAGAAGAAGATAGTTCGTCTTCATCTTGAGGAGGGAAGAACCCTCAAAGGGCTTGCTGCCGAATATGGTGTATCCAAGGCAAGTATATCTATCTGGATCAAGCAGTTCCGCAAAGAATGCCAAACAAATGAAGAAGCCAAAGCTGATTATGATTACATGAAGGAGAATCTGCAATTGAAAAAGCAGTTGGCAGAACTTCAGAAGGAAAATGACTTCCTAAAAAAGCGGCGGCATTCTTTGCGAAGGAAATCGATTAGCGGCTTATCGATTTATTCAGCAGTATGGGCACAAATATGGTGTCCGTTGGTTGTTGAAAAGACTGAATATCTTACCAAATGCTTATTATAATTTTCTGAAAAACAGAAAATGTGATTATCATAAGCATAAGGACAAAATCAAGCGTGAAATTGTGAATATATACCACTCTCACAACGGCACAGATGGTTACAGAACCATGCATGCTTATCTCCTTCGCAGAGGATATAACATCAGTCGAATAACTGTCCATAAATACATGAATACAGAGCTTCAGTTATTCTCAATTGTAAGGAAACGCAAGCCGGACTATGAATACGGTGCACCTCATAAAGTGTTTGAGAATAAGCTCCATCAGGATTTTAAGGCAGAATCCATTAACCAGAAATGGTGCACTGATTTTACCTGTTTATTTTTAACGAATGGCAGCAAACGTTATAATTGCACGATTATTGATCTATATGACAGAAGCGTTATTGCCAGCATTACCGACAAACACATAACCGCAGAGCTTGCAAAAAGGACCCTGCAGAAAGCAATTGATTTCCAGCCGGGCTTAGATCCCAGCTGCCTGATTCTTCACTCGGATCAGGGAAGCCAGTATACCTCAAAGGAATTCACAGAATACTGCGAATCAGTTGGTATAACGCAAAGTATGAGCAAGGCTGGATATCCATACGATAATGCCCCTATGGAGCGATATTACAACACTCTCAAGAATGAATTGATAAATCATCATTACTATCATTCTGAGAAAGAATTATATACATCCATCGAAGAATTTGCGTATGTCCATTATAACCATGAACGACCGCATTCTTATAATAATTACAAAACGCCTTTCGAGGCACGCTACGGGGCGTAAAACCTATGCAGTAAAAATCAGGTCAAAGTGTTACAAAAAAGCTTGACCACAACACTTCTTTGTCTGGACATGATAATGGCTCCTTTCTTACATACTGGTTTAAGTATATCAGATTCATTAAAATCTGTCCGAAAAAGTGTCTTAATTTATGATACCATTATACTTAATGCGCAGCCGGGTTCTTCGACAGGCTGACGAGACGGCCAAAGCCGTCTCGAAAAAAGTCTAACTTTAAGGGGTCACCTCAGATGGTATCACTGTTTTACATATTATACAGAAAAATATGCTGTATGTTTTCGGGCCTCGTATAGGTTGCATAATTTTACAAAAAAATGACGTCTAGACAGCGGTTTTGGCAGGAATTGGAGGAATTCCGTAACTTCTGCAATTTTGTCACCAATCTTGACGACTGTTTTTGCATGGCAGATGGTGTGTTATCTGTGGACAAAAATAAAACATTTTTGTCAGTAATTGGTAAGAATTAAGAAAAGAAACGGAAAAATACAGAGAAACATTGCCAATAAATCGCGCAATAATCCATCAAAATTAGGCAAAGTGACAGCTGTGTCATGAATACTTGCGGACAAAGATGCCACAGATATTGGTTGACTTGTCAGGAAGTTAATGGTAAAATTTCAATTGTAAGAGGAAAGGGGGCAGCAAAAATGTCATCATCCCCACGAAATTGCGGAGATCAGGACAAGCATGTACAGCTGACATCGCGCCAGAAGGCGATCATTCAGATCCTGACAAAGTTCACTGCCTCCCGCCCGGTGACAGTTGCCATGATTTCCGAAATGATGGGCGTCAGTTCCCGCACAATTCTGCGCGAGATCCCGCACATCGAACAATGGATGACACAGAATGATTTTCATTTTATCCGCAAGCCGGGCGTTGGCCTGATTCTGGACGAGAGCGTTGAGAATCAGAAGCTGATCCTCGAGCTGCTGGAAGTAGAATCCATCCCGAAGGAATACACCAAGGAGGAACGGCGCAGGCGCATTCTCGGCGAGCTGCTATATGCAGAGGAGCCGTTAAAATCCTATTACTTTACTTCAAAATTCCATATTTCAGAGGGGACACTCTCGAGCGATCTCGATGAGGTAGGGCACTGGCTGGAAAGCTATGAGATCCGTCTCATCCGTCGTCCGGGGCTGGGTATCCTGCTGGAAGGGGACGAGCGCAGTTATCGTCAGGCGATTGCAAATGTGGTGTATGAAAGCATCGACGAGAGTCAGATCATGCAGTTGCTGTGCGGCGACCCGACAGAAGATGGAATGTCCGTAACGGTACATAACCGTGTGTTTGGACTGCTTGATCATGACACGACGTCCAAGGTTGAAAAAATCCTGATGGAGTCGGCACGCCGCCTCCATATTCAGTATACTGACAGCGCCTATGTCGGCTTGATTGTCCATATCGGACTGGCGATTAAACGCATCCAGAACAACGAGAAAATCGAGATGGAGCCGGAACGGCTGCAAAAGCTGATGATGCTCCCCGAATTTTCCGTTGCGGAGGAAATTTCCGATCAATTACAGGAAACCTTCCATGTGAGAATTCCGCGCGGAGAGGTCGGATTTATCACCATGCATCTGTCATCGGCAAGAATCTGGCCGACCGGACGGCAGGTAAGGCGAAACATTGACAGCATCAATTTGCGCCAGCTTGCAACCGAACTGATGGAACAGGTGGAACAGCAAATCGGCATGGTCCTGCATGACAGTGACAGTCTGCTGGAAGACCTGTGCAACCATATGGCGCCGACCATCAGTCGGCTCTCTATGGGAATTCAGATTGAAAACACACAGATTGACTCCATTCAGGAGGAATATCCTGAGATTATGGAGGCAACCCGCGACGCCTGCAACGATATTTTATGTCGGGAGGTCGGCGTGGACGAGGTTCCGGATTCGGAGGTTTCTTTTCTGGCGATGCACTTTGGTGCAGCACTTGAGAAAAAACTACAGCAGCTGCAAACCATTTCAGCTGTCGTCGTCTGTCCGACCGGTATCGGCACATCCCGTATCCTCGAGGCCGGGCTCAAAAAGGCCTTTCCCAATATTGATGTACATGGCACGATCTCAGCGTTCCGAATTGACACAAAAAAGCTGCGTGAGCAGGGAATTGACCTGATTATTTCTACAGTCAATTTGACCACCGATTATCCGTGGATTTGTGTCAGCCCGATTTTGCAGGCACAGGATCGCCGCCAGATTGAGAGCGTCATGGCAGCCCTTCAGGATAAAAAACGAGGGAAGCCAATCTCACTGGCACACCGGCAGATGACATGCGAAGATATTCGCCATATCGCCTACACCGGCTCAGAATTGCTGAATATGGTGGAAAATCTCCGGTTTGATACGCTGTCTGAAGCACATTCGCGCACAGAGGTTATTGCAAAGGCAGGCGCACTGTTTGCGGACAATGATCGCTCTGCGGCTGATATCGAGGCAGGTCTGTATGAGCGCGATCAGGTTGCAGATACTTATGTCAAGCAGTTTCATGTCCTGATGCTGCATTGCCAGACAAATATGATAGACCATGCACGGTTTGGCTATATCAGACTGGATCCTCCGCTGTATGAGCAGGCGCGCGTCATCTTCGGCGCGCTGGTCATGCTGGCACCGGAGACCGCGAGTGAGGATGAGGTAGCGCATCATCTGATCGGTGCGATCAGTTCGCTTTTGGTTGAGAATAAGACACTCTTAGGTCAGCTCCGTTCGGGAGACTGGGACGGGAGCCGGGCTTCCATCGAAGCAGGCCTGGGCGTGTATTATAAACAATATTTGAGGAAGAGAATAGGAGTTGGAGGAAAATGAAACAAGCAGTACAGAGGTTTGGTAAGTTCCTCAGCGGAATGGTCATGCCGAATATCGGCGCATTTATTGCCTGGGGCTTCATTACGGCATTGTTCATCGAAGCCGGCTGGATTCCGAACGAAAAGCTGGCACAGTTTGTAACCCCGATGCTGAACTACCTGCTGCCGGTTCTGATCGCCTACACGGGCGGCAAGATGGTCGGCGGCGACCGCGGCGGTGTTATGGGCGGTATCGCTGTCATCGGCGTTATCGTAGGTGCACCGGATTACCCGATGCTGATGGGCGCTATGGTTATGGGCCCGTTCGCAGGCTGGGTTATCAAGAAGTTTGATCAGGCAATGGACGGCCATATGCCGGCAGGCTTCGAGATGTTGATTAACAATTTCTCGATCGGTATCCTTGGCATGCTTCTGGCAATTCTGGGCTACTATGCAATCGGCCCGTTTATGAGCATCATTCTGGTTATCCTGTCCAAGGGCGTTGAAATCCTTGTCAATCACGGCCTGCTGCCGCTGGTTGCAATCTTCATCGAGCCGGCAAAGGTGCTGTTCCTGAACAACGCAATCAACCATGGTATCTTTACCCCGATCGGCCTGGAGCAGGCAGCTACCGCTGGCAAGTCGATCATGTATATGCTGGAGACCAACCCTGGTCCTGGCCTCGGCGTTCTTCTTGCTTACTGGATGTTCTCCAAGGATAAGGCAACCAAGGACTCCGCTCCCGGCGCAATCATCATTCACCTGTTCGGCGGTATTCATGAGATTTACTTCCCGTATATCCTGATGAACCCGTTTGTCATCGTCGCTCCGATCCTCGGCAACGTCTGTGCGATTCTGTTCTTCAGCATCACCGGCGCAGGCCTGGTTGGACCTCCGGCACCGGGCTCCATCATTTCCTTCCTGGCTATGACGCCGAAGGGCGGCATGATTATCAGCATCATCGGCGTGTGCATTGCAGCTGTCGTTTCCTTCCTGGTTGCATCTCCGATCGTCAAGATGGCGGGGGCAAAGAACCTGGAGGAATCCCAGAATCAGATGGCTTCCATGAAGGCAGAGGCAAAGGGAACCGCAGCTCCGGCTTCCATTTCCACCGGCGCTGTCAAGAAGATTGTCTTTGCATGTGACGCAGGCATGGGCTCGTCCGCAATGGGCGCAACCAAGTTCCGCAACCGCATCAAGCCGCTCAACACCGGCATCACTGTCACCAACACTTCCGTAGACAATGTACCGGCTGACTGCGACATCGTTGTTTGCCAGGTAACGCTTCAGGAGCGCGCAAAGAAGAGCGCACCGCAGGCACAGCTTGTAACCATCGGCAACTTCCTGGCTGATCCGAATCTTGACAGCCTGTACAATTCGATTGCCAATATGGGCAGCGGCGGCACGGCGACTGCTGTAGCAGAGCCGGAACAGAAGGAAGAATCTTCCGGCAACAAGACCGTTATGCTGCGCGAAGGCGTAAAGCTCGGCCTGAAGAGTGTATCCAAGGAAGAAGCAATTCGTGCAGCAGGTGAACTGCTGAAGGAAATCGGCTGCGTCGGCGACGCATATGTAGATGCAATGCTTGAGCGTGAAAAGCTGGTTACCACATATATGGGTCTCGGTGTTGCCATCCCGCACGGTACCACACAGGCCAAGGGCGAAGTAAAGAAGTCCGGCATCGTTATGCTACAGTATCCGGAAGGTGTCCCGTTCGGCGACGAAAAGGCACAGCTCGTATTTGGTATTGCAGGTGTCGGCGATGAACATCTGGATCTGCTCGCAAACATCTCCAACGCTCTGGAAGATGAGGATCTGCTGGAGAAGCTTAAGACGACGAACGATGTTGATCTGATTTTGAAGACTTTCAGCTAAGATAAAAGGAGCGAATATATCATGAAAACAGCCATTCAATTTGGCGCCGGAAATATCGGCCGCGGTTTTATCGGTGCACTGCTCTCGCAGGCAGGCTACCATGTCATCTATGCGGACGTAAACCAGGCGGTTATCGATAAGATCAATGCAGACGGCAAGTACACCGTACATGTCATGGACGTTGCGTGTCAGGATATCCCGATTACTGACATCAGCGGCATCAATTCGACGACCCCGGAGATGGTTGATGCACTGGCAGAGGCTGATCTCGTAACTACCGCAGTTGGTCTGGTTATTCTGCCGCGCATTGCCCCGACGATCGCACAGGGTATCGCCAAGCGTAAGGCACAGGGCTGCACGCAGGCGCTGAACATCATCGCCTGCGAGAATGCAATCCGTGCAAGCTCTCAGCTCAAGGAAGCCGTTTACGGCGCACTGAGCGAAGAGGATCGCGCATATGCGGACGAATATGTCGGTTTCCCGGACTGCTCGGTAGACCGCATTGTCCCACCGGTTAAGAGCGAAAACTTCATCGACGTTGTAGTAGAAAACTACTATGAGTGGAACGTGGAAAAGGCATCGTTCAAGGGTGAAATCCCGGAAATCGCGGGTATGAATCTGGCCGAAAATCTGATGGCTTATATTGAACGCAAGCTGTTTACACTGAATACCGGTCATGCGATTACGGCATACTTGGGTACGCTCAAGGGCTACAGCACCATTGACGAAGCCATTGCTGACGAGAAGATTTATGAAATCGTTCATGCGGCAATGACGGAGAGCGGCGACGGCCTGATCCGCAAACACGGGTTTGATGCAGAGGCACATTACCACTACATCGACAAGATCATCGGACGCTTTAAGAATCCATATCTGAAGGACGATGTGACCCGTGTCGGCCGTGAGCCGCTGCGCAAGCTGAGCCCGACAGATCGACTCACCAAGCCGATGATGACCGCGTATGGCTATGGCCTGCCAGTAGATCATCTGATCCTCGGCATGGGCGCAGCTTTGAAGTACAACAACCCGGACGATGCTCAGAGTGCAGAAATGCAGAACAAGCTCAAGGAGCACGGACTGATTGCTGCTATTCAAGAGATCACCGGCATCACAGATGCTGAATTGGTTGGCCGCATTGTCAATGCGTATGATACGGTCGCATCACAGATCTAACTGATATATTTATTTATCGACGGAAAAGGAGAAAAGATTATGACTAGCTTTACCTACACGTTAACCGATCCGGAAGGTTTCCACGCACGTCCGGCTGGCCTGTTTGTCAAGGAAGCAAAGAAGTTCCCGTGCACCACGACGGTCATTAAGGGCGACAAGCGCGCAGATGCACGCAAGATGTTTGGCCTGATGGGTCTTGGCATCAAGGGCGGAGAGACCATCACCATTACCACCGAGGGTGAGCAGGAAGCAGAAGCTGCTGCTGCACTCGAAGCATTCATGAAGGCAAATCTGTAATTTCCAAGTTTTAGCCCACTCTATCTATTTTATCTATTCTATACTCCGGCGCATCCTGTTCTGTGGTGCGCCGGAACAAAAAAACAACATCTTGGCAGTCATATATGCAGCTGCAAACAATTTTTACTGGAGCAGATATCAATATGAAGGAACTATGGAACAATGGAACAACGTACAAATAAATGGCTGTATGGTTGATCGCTGGGATGATGATATTAAGCCGCCGGGGTGAGTTGCTCAGGCGGCTTGATTTTATTTTTACAAATTTTAAAAAATTTTTATTTTTATTATTGACATTACAGGGAAGTCCTGATATAATAATTCTCGCAGCAAAGAGATGGACACTTAGCTCAGTTGGTAGAGCATCCGCTTGACGTGCGGAAGGTCAGCGGTTCGAGACCGTTAGTGTCCACCAGTTAAAAAGCCTTGAATCATTTAGATTCAAGGCTTTTTTGCGCGTTGTTTTGTGTTTGGATGGAAATTGCGTTGCAAAATCGGCATGTTCATTTTTGTTCATTCTCGTTCGGGTTTGCCACATCATGCACACATATTTCAAAAACAGGGGTCAAAAGTGGGTCATTGGAGAGCTGCGTATCTCCTGCGCTGTGTCCTGTCGCTTCTGCGCTTTCCATTTCATCTTTCCTGTGTTATAATTTTCATGAAGTTTACAACAGGGTGGATGAAAAGCGAGAGACAGGGGGAACAATGATGCTGACAAAAGAAATGCGGGACGCAATGGAAGACCAGCTGCATCTCTATATGCAGATTGCTGCGAGATGTGTGGAGGAAGAGAATCTGACGGACGCGAAAGCCTACTTCCATAGGTATGAGGGCGCAGTGGAAACATTGTATGCGATGGGACTGGTGTCTGAAGTGGAAGGAGCGAGATGGTTGGCTGATTTTTGGCCCTGAACGCGTTGTATCGTTTTTTACAAGACATTCCGTATGACCTGCTGGTATAATACAGGCAGTTCAAAAAAATAGAGAACAGCCAAAGAAGTCTGTGCACAAACTGCGCAGGCTTTTTTTGCGTATTTTAGGAGGTTTTACTATGGCCGGACGTATTGCAGAGCACCCAATTCTGGGGAAACAGGAAAAGGGCCGCATCGTAACATTTACATACAACGGCAAACCCATGCAGGGATATGAAGGCGAGCCGATTGCAGCCGCACTGAAGGCTGCCGGCGTGATGATTCACCGATATACCAAGAAACAGCACAAGCCGCGAGGCATTTTTTGTGCCATCGGACGGTGTACTGACTGCGTCATGGTGGTAAATGGGAAGCCGAATATCCGGACATGCGTAACACCTCTGGAAGAGGGCATGACTGTTCAGACACAGTACGGCGTATCCGCTCAGCCGGATGGACAGGAGGGATAAACAAATGAAACGATATGATTTAATCATTGTAGGTGCAGGCCCTTCTGGTTTGTCTGCGGCAATTGAAGCGGCAAAGCGCGGCGCGGATGTCGTCGTGTTCGACGAGAACGCAAAGCCGGGCGGACAACTGTTCAAGCAGATTCACAAGTTCTTTGGCTCCAAGGAGCATCACGCAAAGATCCGGGGCTATCGCATTGGCGAGGAACTGCTGGAGGAAGCAGAGAAGGCTGGTGTACGGGTTGTCCTGAATGCGACGGTCATCGGACTGTATCAGGATAAAGAGATCGTCGTGCGCATCGGCGAGCAGGTTGTTCATTACAAAGCAGATGCGATTATCATCGCAACCGGCGCTTCGGAAAATATGGTCACCTTCGACGGCTGGACATTGCCGGGCGTCATCGGCGCAGGCGCCGCACAGACCATGATGAATCTGCATGGCGTCAAGCCGGGCGAGAAAGTCTTGATGCTCGGCTCTGGCAATGTCGGCCTGGTCGTCAGCTTCCAGCTGATGCAGTGCGGCTGTGATGTGGTTGCGCTGGTTGATGCAGCGCCGCGCATTGGCGGATATGGCGTACATGCGGCAAAGGTAGCACGCACCGGTGTGCCGTTCTATCTGTCGCATACGATTGTCAAGGCGGAGGGCGAAGACCATGTCACCGGCGTCACCATCGCAGAGGTTGACAGCTCATTCCAGTTTATTCCGGGCACTGAAAAGCATTTCGATGTCGATACCATTTGTCTGGCAGTCGGTTTGTCGCCGATGTCTCAGCTGCTCAAAATGGCAGGCTGTGCGATGGAAGATAACCCGAAGCGGGGCGGACAGGTTCCGCTGTGCAATGATCTCGGCGAGACCTCGCTGCCGGGTGTCTTTGTTGCAGGCGATGTCTCCGGCATTGAGGAAGCCAGCTCCGCGATGATTGAAGGTCGTATGGCTGGCATTTCCGCCTCCTGCTATCTGGGATACATGGATGAATCGGAGCGCGATGCCGAGCATCAGAACTTAATGCATGCGCTGGATGGCCTGCGTCAGGGCATGTTTGCCCCGAAGAACAAGGGCAAGGTGCTGACCGAGACCGAAGAGGGCATTGCGATTTCTACCAACCTGCTGCGCCATGGTTATCTGACCGATGAAGAAGTCGAGCAGTATCCGGGCGTCACGCATCGCGTTGGCATCCATCCGGTTATGGAGTGCTCGCAGAATATCCCGTGCAACCCGTGTCAGGATGCGTGCCCGAAGAAATGTATTAAAATCGGTGAGAAGATCACCTCTCTGCCCGCAGTAGATGAAACGGCAACCTGTATTGGTTGCGGCATGTGTGTGGCTTCCTGCTCCGGTCAGGCGATCTTCCTTGTAGATGAAACCTATGAGCCGGGCTATGCGACCGTTACACTGCCGTATGAATTCCTTCCGCTGCCGAAGGCAGGGGACAAGGGCATGGCGCTCAGCCGCAGCGGCAAGGCATGCTGTGAAGCAGAGGTGGTATCCGTCAAGTCTGCTCCGGCGTTTGACCATACCAACCTGCTGACAATTAAGGTTCCGGTCGAAATGGCAATGAAGGCGCGTTTTTATCGCGCAGATGAGGTGGCAAAATGAACAGTATCAATGATAGATCGCGTGATATCGGGCCATTTGTCCCGAAGCCGGATGATGACCGCATCATCTGCCGCTGTGAGGAGATCACGCAGGGTGAAATTCGCCGTGCTGTACACGATGGTATGTGGACACTGACTGAGATCCGGCGCTATCTGCGTACCGGTATGGGTTTGTGTCAGGGTCAGACCTGTGCGAAGCTGGTCAAGAGCATTGTCGCACGTGAGTTGAAGGTTTCTCCGGCAGAGCTGGAACCGGCAACCAGCCGCGCGCCCATGCGCCCGATTGAAATGCGGGTTTTTGCAAATGAATCCGAGGAGGTCGAAGACAATGCGTAATTGTGCAGATGTCATCATTGTCGGCGGCGGTGTCATCGGCTGCGCGACAGCATATTATCTGGCAAAGGCAGGCAGCAGCGTCATTGTGCTGGAGGGCAGTGACCACATCGGCAATGGCGGTTCCAGCCGCAATGGCGGCGGCGTCCGTCAGTCCGGACGCGATCCACGTGAGCTTCCGCTGGCGATTTACGGCATCCGCAACCTGTGGCCGACGCTGTCTGAGGAGTTGGAGGTTGACTGTGAATATCATCAGGACGGAAATCTCCGCCTTGGCAAGAACGAAACACATGCAAAGATTCTGACCAATCTGGCCGATAAGGCAAGAGCCTGTGGCCTGGATGTTCGCATGATTGACGGCGACGAGGTTCGTCAGATCAACCCATATCTCTCCCATGAAGTTACGGTTGCGAGCTGGTGCCCGACCGATGGCCATGCAAACCCGCTGACTACGACACTTGGCTTTTATAAAATGGCGCGCCGCCTTGGTGTCCGCTTCATCACAGGAGAAAAAGCCGTTCGCCTGAAGAAAATTCGAGGCAAACTGCGCCAGGTTATCACGGAAAATAACGTATACGAAGGCGATCAGGTTCTGCTTGCAGCGAGCCTGCACAGCCGGGAGCTTGCCGGAACCGTCGGCATTGATATTCCCATGACGTCTTCGCTGCTGGAAGCGCTGGTCACTGAAGCGCAGCCGCATATGTTTGACCAGATGCTGGGCACGGCAGAGGCAGACTTTTATGGCCATCAGACCAAGCATGGTTCGTTTGTATTCGGTGGTTCCTCCGGTTTGGAACCGTTTAACAAGGATAACGGCACACCGGTTACGAGCAGCAAGACCGCACCTTGTATCTGCCGCGGCATTATGAAGTATTTCCCCGATCTGGCAGATGCGAAGATTGTTCGCACCTGGGCGGGCTGGAGTGATAAGTCTGCTGACGGCGTCCCGGTGCTCGGCGCAGTCGAGGAGGTTCCGGGACTGGTTCTGGCCTGTGCCTTCACCGGACACGGCTTTGGCATTTCTCCGGCAGTCGGCGAACAGCTTGCAAAACTGATGCTGACCGGAAAGACGGATGTTGACCTGACGCCGCTGCGGTATGACCGTTTCAAGGCAAAGATTTAATCCAGCGGACAGGAGTGAAACCAGATTGAAAGTAGATTTTTTATACCTGAATGAAAAAGATATGATCGAAGCCGGCGTGTTGGATGCCGAAAAATGCATTGAAACGATGCGCGATACGATTTCTCTGTTCGGAAAAAAGGACTATCTGCTCGGCGGCCCAAAGGCAGACGAGCACGGGCTTCAGGTCAATTTCCCGGGTAAATCCGACATTGAGAATTTCCCGCTGGATGATGGCCCGGATCGTCGCTTTATGGCGATGCCGGCCTATCTGGGCGGCCGTTTCCACATCGCCGGCCAGAAATTTTACGGTTCTAATAACCATAACCTGCGCATCGGCCTGCCGCGCTCCATCCTGATGGTCACGCTGGCAGATGTCGATACCGGTGCGCCGGTCGCATATATGTCTGCAAACCTGCTGAGCGCCATGCGCACCGGTGCCATGCCTGCGCTGGCGGCGTCCTATCTGGCACGCAAGGATTCCAAGGTTATCTCCCTGATCGGCCCCGGCGTCATCAACAAGTGTGCGTTTATGTGCTATATGAAGGTGCTCCCGAAACTGGACACCGTCAAGCTGCGCGGCAGTTCGGCCCATTCCAAATCCGCACACCGTATGGCAGACTGGATTCGTGCGGAATATCCGCAAATCAAGAATATTATCTTCTGTTCCTCGTTGGAGGAGGCATGCCGCGATGCGGATATCGTGAGCGAAGCGATGTCCGTCACCAAGACTGACATGGAGGAATTCAAGCTGGATTGGTTCAAAAAGGGCGCATCTGTATTCTCTATGGGCAGCTTTTTTGCAAAGGAATATGACAAATTTCTCGATACAACGATGGTTGTCGACAACTATGGCATGTATGAAAAGTACATGAAGAATTTCATCGCACGCGGCCCGGTCGATGACTTGGGCAACAAGCGTGAGTGGTGCATCATGGGCATGCACTTTGTCCATCTCGTAAACAGCGGAAAGGCAAAGCGCAGCGATGTGCTCGATCTGGCGGATATGGTAAACGGTATTACACCGGGGCGCACATCCGACGATGAGATTGTTATGTGCAGCATCGGCGGCATGCCGCTGGAAGATCTGTCCTGGGGCTATGACTGCTATCAGGCAGCAAAGGAAAAGGGACTCGGCACTGTGCTCAACCTCTGGGATGAGCCGTATCTGAAATGACGGAGGAATACAAATGAATTCGTTTCGATTTTGCGTACCGACTGATATCCGGTTCGGCGAGGGACAGATTTCCTGCCTGCCGGAGGAGCTCGGTAAATACGGAAAAAATGTCCTGCTGGTATACGGCGGCGGCAGCATCAAGCGCAGCGGCTTATACGACACAATTCAGGAGCTGCTGAAGGACTTCAATCTCTTTGAGTTGTCCGGCATTGAGCCGAACCCGAAGATTACCTCCGTCCGCAAGGGTGTGGCGCTGTGTCGGGAACACAGCATTGATGTCATTTTGGCAGTCGGCGGCGGCAGCTGTATCGACGCGTCCAAGAATATCGCCTGCGGCGCATATTACGACGGCGATCCGTGGGATCTGGTCATCGACCGCAGCAAAATGACAAAGGCACTGCCGATTGCAGTTGTCCTCACTATCTGTGCGACCGGCTCAGAGATGAACTGCGGCGCAGTCATCAGCAACGAGGAAACGCATGAAAAGCTGGAAATTGCGGGTGATATCCTGTATCCGGCCCTGTCGGTCTGTGACCCGACTTATTTGTATACGCTTCCCGCAAGACAGACGGCGGCAGGCACGGCGGATATCATGTCCCATGTGTTTGAGCAATATTTTCAACCATATGACGGCGCGTATCTGACCGACCGATTCTGTGAGAGCGTGCTCAAGACCTGCATCCATTATGCACCGATTGCGTTGGCAGAGCCGGACAATTATGAAGCGCGTTCCAATCTGATGTGGTCGAGCACCATCGGCCTCAACCATCTGCTGACAGTCGGCAAGGGCGGCGCATGGTCATGCCACGCGATGGAACACGAACTGAGCGCCTATTACGACATCACCCACGGCGTCGGTCTTGCCATTGTAACGCCTGCATGGATGCGCTATGTCCTGTGTGACAGAACCGAAGCGCGTTTTGCGATGTATGCGAGAAATGTCTGGGGCATCACCGAACCGGACGACCGCGCGGCGGCAGAACAGGGCATTGCCCGCACGGAAGAATTTTTCCAGTCGCTTGGCCTGCCGTCCACGCTGCGTGAGGTCGGCATTGGCCCGGAAAAATTTGAGGAAATGGCCGCAGAAGCGGTGCGCACCAGCGGCATTGCCACACGCTCCTATTATCATCTCCAGCCGGAGGATGTTGTAAAGATTTACGAAAGCTGCCTGGGATGACTGGCAGAGTATCGATTTTTACAAGACAAACAGGCGGACCGGTGGTATAGTATAGACAGTTCAGAAAGCTGCGAACAGTCAAGGATGCCTGTGCACATGCATGGGCATTTTTGCGTATTTCTACCTGTGTTTATCCTCAAAAAGCAGTAGACAAAGCGAGAAATCGATGGTTTTTGAATGAAAATGTAAAAAAATGCCGTAATTGGCATGACAACGCGATACAATGTATGGTATACTGTATGTGACAATGGCGTCGGCAGAAAGCTGCTGACGCCTCTTTTTTGGTGATACGGTATATCGTCCGGACAGGAGGATTTTCAATGGACACCAAAATCAGTTTCAAGTACCTGAGCGAACAGGACATGATCGAAGCAGGCGTTATGAACATGGACGAATGCGTTGAGGTCATGGAGGATATGCTGCTGACACTCAACCGCGGCGACTATGTGATGGGCGGACAGAATCACAATTCGCACGGCTGCATGGTCACATTCCCGGATGATCCGCAGTTCCCGGGCATGCCGAAAAACGGTGACGACCGCCGTTTTATGGCAATGCCGGCATACCTCGGCGGCAAATATCAGATGGCGGGCATGAAGTGGTACGGCTCCAATGTAGAAAACAAGAAGAAGGGTCTGCCGCGCTCCATCCTGATGATGATGCTCAACGACAAGGACACCGGCGCACCGCTCGCTCTGATGTCCGCGAATCTGCTGAGCTGCTACCGCACCGGCGGCATTCCAGGTGTCGGCGCGAAGTATCTGGCGCGTAAGGATGCCA
This sequence comes from Butyricicoccus porcorum, assembly GCF_051246315.1. Taxonomy (NCBI): domain Bacteria; kingdom Bacillati; phylum Bacillota; class Clostridia; order Eubacteriales; family Butyricicoccaceae; genus Butyricicoccus; species Butyricicoccus porcorum. Next base: position 2,226,378 of record NZ_CP178353.1, on the reverse strand, counting down.
AAACAGTCGCCGCAATTGGCCCGGGCGTTATGGGAAAGACCTCGCTCGCCGCATTCATGAGTGTTCGTCCAGGCATTGATACGGTCAAGGTCAAGGGACGCGGCCAGCGTTCGCTGAATTCCTTTGTTGATTTTGTTAAGGAAAACTATCCGCAGATCAAAAATATTGTCATCTGCGACACGATTGAAGAAGCTGTCCGCGATGCTGATATCATCAGCATGACAACCTCTGTCGGCAATAAGGAAGCGGAATTCCCGTACATCGATGAATCCTGGATCAAAAAGGGTGCGCTCATCAGCATGCCGTCTGCGGCGCGCTTTGAGGAGGATTTTCTCGTCAACCGCTGCAAGAAGGTTGTGGACAACTGGAAGCTGTACGAGGCTTGGGAAGAGGAATATCCGTATCCGACCTATGACCAGCTTCAGATTATCGGCACCAAGTTTACTGATCTGAAGCATCTGGGTAAGATTACACGCGACGAGATCATCGATATCACCGATATTATCACCGGAAAGGCCGAGGGTCGCAAGAATGATGATGAAATTATCATTTATTCGGTTGGCGGCATGCCGGTAGAGGACATTGCCTGGGGTGCTACGGTCTATCGCAATGCCCTCAAAAAGAACATCGGCGTGACACTCCCGCTGTGGGATGCCCCGACGATGGCATAAATTGTTAAAGGAGCTGATGCTATGCGCAGGAAGCAGATCCATGTGCTGACACCGAGACAGCCGTTTCTCGCCATGCATACCGATACATATAAAAAAATCGTTGTGGAAGACGCGGGAATTTCGCATTTTTACGAATTTACCGTCAATGGTGGGACGCCGCCCGATGTACAGGCCGTCCCGGACGGGAGTGTCGATCTCCTGTTCAGCATCAGCGGACATGATATCCGTACCGTCATCGGCGGTACGGTACTCAAGGTAAAAAAATGGCCGATTGACGAGCAGCGCCTTCATTTCGGCGTGCGCTTTCAGCCCGGTGAGTGCGTGCTTCCGGCAGGCTTGTCCATCAAAAACGTTGTCAACGCCGATATCGAGCTGGATACCACTGCAATACTCGGCGAAGATTATGTGGAACGGCTTGCATCCTGTCGGGATGCGCGGGAGCGTGCGCTGTGCTTCCTGCGGTGGTATGCATCCAAGGCTGCGGCACAGTCCGAGCAGCAGGATCCGGCACACCGGCTGGAATTTTATCTCCGCAGCCGGATTTACGAGAGCCGGGGCAATGTCACGATACAAGAGCTCGCACAGGAAACCGGCTATTCCGAATGCTATATCCGCCGGATCTTCAACAGTATCCACGGAATATCTCCAAAAGTGTTTGAACGTTTTGTGCGATTCCAAAATGCGCTCGATCTCATGCGCCGCAGGACGCTTACACTGGAACAGACTGCGCTGGAATGTGGTTATTATGACCAGTCTCACATGGTAAAGGATTTCAAAAGTTTTTCAGGCGTCACGCCGGAGCGGTATCAGTCCATTATGGTTCCGGTCGATGAGAGCAGAATCTAGGAGGTTTCATCATGAGTTTATCTAAAATTGAAGTCATCACCCAAATCGCAAAAATGAATGGCCTGAAGGCAGCGCTCAGCAAATGCGGTGTCGGCGGCATGACAGTAACACAGGTACTCGGCTGTGGCGTAGAAAAAGGTTCTCTGGAATACGCTGTCGAGGAAAATGAGGAGATGGAGCTTCTCCCGAAGCAGCTCATCAGCATTGTCGTTGAGACCGAAAAGGTGACGAAAATCGTCGAGGTAATCAAGCAGGAGCTGTATACCGGACACATTGGCGACGGCAAGATTTTCGTATATAAAATAGACAATGCAATCCGTGTCAGAACCGGCGATGAGGGCACGGATGCACTGCATAAATAACAGGAGGCGGTGAATATGGAAAAGAAACTCGGCCTTGGCAGTGTCGTTTCGATTTCTGTCGGCCTGGTCATTGCGACCAGCTGTCTGGTTTCCCTCGGACAGGGCGCAGGCACCATCGGCGTTGTGTTTATTTTCGCCATGATTATCGCGTGTCTGCTGAATATGACGACGGTCGCCTCGCTTTCCGAGCTGAACGCGCTGATGCCAAACACGACCGGTGGACTGGCACAGTACACGCTGGTCAGCATGGGGCCGTTCCCGACGCTGATTTCGATGGTCGGCGGCTATCTGATCTGCAATACGCTGTCCTGTGGCGTTGAAGCATCGATTTTCTCCTATGCAATGGCACAGACGTTTACATTTCCGATTCCCAGTGTTGGCTATGCACTGATTATGTCAGTTATCGTCATGATTGCCAATCTGTATGGCATCGATATGTTCGCCAAGATTCAGAATCTCGTCGCATTTCTGCTGGTCGGTTCCATGGTTGTCATGGGTATCATCGGCGCGCTCGGTCTGGGCACCGGTACGCAGGTCGATCAGCCATATTATATGGCGTCCAATCTGTCGGAAATCGTCCCGATGACGGCGGTTGCGTTCTGGCTGTTCATCGGCGCAGAATACGTCATTCCGGTCTCCAAGGATGTAAAAAACGCAAAGCGCAATGTGCCGCTCGGCATGATTATCGGTCTGATTTTAATTTGCGCGATGCAGTCCATCATGGTGTTTGGCTTCCACAATTACACGGCATGGGATGACCTGGCCAATTCTGCCGCGCCGCACCTGCTGTACGGTGAAAACCTGCTCGGCAGTGTAGGCAAGACCTGGATGACGCTGGTTGCAGCACTTGCAGTCATCAGCACGCAAAATTCCACGGTCAATGGTCTCGCCAGCATCTGTCAGGGCATGGCGAAGATGAACATGATGCCGCAGGTCTTTGCGAAGACCAACAAGCACAACGTTCCGTATGTCGGCGTTATTTTCATCAGCGTTTCGATTGCGATCTTTGCCGTACTCAGTGACAGCTCGTCCGATATGATTTCGTTCCTGATTCTGGTCGGTTCCGTGTTCTGGATGGTCTCCTACATCCTCGCACACATTGATGTCCTGATCCTGAGAAAGCGTCTGCCGAAAGCACCGCGGTCGTTTAAATCGCCCATGGGTATCGCTCTCCAGATTATTGGCATCGTAGGAACCGTCTATATGATCCTCAATATCTCTACTGACCCGACCGAACGCATGCAGATCTGGGTATTAACCGGTGTCACCTTCCTCATCCTGGCGATCTATGCATTCTTCTGGATTAAATACAAGATGAAACGCCCGGTATTTAAGAGCATTCCGCTGCCAGAGGTTATGGCGATGGAAAACGATCTGTATTATGCAATCCGCAAAAACAGAGGAATCTGGCGATAAAATTTCCCCGCCAGATAAAAACGGCTTATCTGCACGTACAGATAAGCCGTTTTGCGTATCATTTGAGTTTTATCATCTGCGTGCCGCTGAAACGCTCTCACGCGGATGGATCGGGATGTATGCACGTCAACAGGCGGCTGCTGAGGCGCGGCGTCAGGACAATGCCGACGCACAAGCCAAGTGCAATCCCTGTGAGCACATCGGTGGGGAAGTGTACATAACAGTACAGACGGGAAAATGCAATCAGTGCCGCAAGGATGTATGCGGCGATGCCCGCCCTTCGATCATGGAAGAACAGCGCGGTTGCAGCTGTGAACGAGGATGCGGAGTGTCCGGACGGGAAGGAGTATGTGGTCGGCAGTGCCAGAAGTATATCTGCAATCGGCTGCTGTACACAGGGGCGTTCCCTTGTGAACAGATGCTTGAGAAGGCCTTCTCCAAGAAGCGCAGTGACGGCGAGACAGACGAGCATGCAGATTCCACAGCGCCGCGTTTTGGGGAAACAAAGCAGGATAATGCCAAGTGCAATCCAAAATATGCCTGCATCGCCCAGATGGGTCACCAGCTTGAAAAAGCCATCGAAAAAATCGTTGCGCATGTGCGCCTGAATCCAGTATAACAGTGAAAAGTCGAGGGAAGTAATGGCTGCTGTCATGGCGTCTCCCTCATGCAAACAGCTGGAACAGTCCGACCACGCCGCGCGAGCCGATGGTCATGATAATACCGGCAGTCAGCACGCCGCAGATAACAGCAGCGAAGGCCTTTTTCGGCGGGACATCGAGCAGGGCAGCAATCAGTGAGCCTGACCATGCGCCGGTACCCGGCAGTGGAATGCCCACAAATGCCCACAGACCGTAAAAGGCATATTTCTGGATGGTTGTCGACTTGGACATCAGCCGCGCCTCGTACCAGTTTGTGAGGCGTGACAGCATCGGCAGTGTCTTGAGCCATGCGATCAGCTTTTCGCCGAATATCAGGATGAACGGGATGGGAATTAGATTTCCGACAATGCTCAGCGCGAGTACGTTGAGCCATGGCAAGCCGAAGGCTGTGCCCACGATGACCGAACCGCGCAGTTCAATGAGCGGAATCATCGATACAATAAGTACAGCGCCATAGGCGCTGATATGCTCGGTAAAAAAGCGAAAAATCGTGTCTATCATGCGTTAGAGTTCCTTTCATAAGAATAAGACAGAATCATTACCACGATAGTATACCACAAATACCATTGGGCAGAAGTACCAAATCGTTAATTTTTTGAAAAAACTGTGTCTGCTGTGTATTTATGAGGGATAAAACGGACAGGAAGGCTGCGCAGACAGGAGAATATATGCCGTTGTTGTTACACCCTGCATACATTTGGAAGGAAAAACGGTTGATTTCACCAGTGACGCGTGCAGAAAACCACAAAACCTTCCCGAAAAATTCACAGGAGCAGTGTCCATGCAGTTGCAAGAAACGCTGTATTGTGATAAAATCAACCAGGAACGTTTTATTTTCGGTGAAAGAGAATAAAACGCATATATATGATAGGAGAGATCGATTATGGAATACAAAATTGCCAGCCACATTGCGGAAATGAAGCCCTCTGCAATCCGTGAAATTTTCAAGGTTCTCGCAGATCCGGACGTTATTGCACTGTCCGCAGGTGAGCCGGATGCGGTATCTCTGCCCCAGAAGGAAATGGCAGAGATCGGCGCAGAAATCTTTGCAAACCAGGCTGCGGCAGCACTGCAGTATGGTATGACGGAAGGCTACCAGCCGCTGCGCGACCTGACCAAGAAGCGCATGCGCGAAAAATACAACATCGGCACGGACGACGATGAGCTGATCATCACGACCGGCGGCCAGCAGACCATCAGCCTGTTTACGCAGACGATGATCAACAAGGGCGATACCATTATCTGCGAGGGTCCGAGCTTCATCGGTGCGCTCAACGCATTCCGCAGCTTCGGCGCGAACCTCAAGAGTGTTCCGATGGATGACGAAGGCATGCGCATGGACAAGCTGGAGGAAGTTCTTGCCACCACCGAGCGTGTCAAGTTCATCTATGTCATCCCGACCTTCCAGAACCCGACCGGACGCACCATGTCGCTGGAGCGCCGCCGTCAGCTGCTGGAGCTTGCGAAAAAGTATGACGTCCTGATTCTGGAGGACAATCCGTATTTCGAGCTGCGCTATGAGGGTGAGCCGGTTCCCACCATCAAGTCGATGGATACCGAGGGCCGCGTCGTTTATGCGGGTTCCTATTCCAAGGTGCTGTCTCCCGGCATGCGTATCGGTTACTGCATTGCGAACAAGGAGATTATTAACCGCATGGTCGTCTGCAAGCAGGTCAGCGATGTACATACCAACCTGTACTTCCAGATGCTCGTTGCCGGATATCTGGAGCGCTTTGACCTCGACGCGCACATTGCCGATATGTGCAAGCTGCACAAGGAGAAGCGTGACGCGATGCTGAATGCCTGCGAGAAATATTTCGACAAGCGCGTGACATATACCCATCCGAACGGCGGCCTGTTCATTTGGTGCGAACTGCCGGAGGGCTATGACAGCTTCAAGCTGTGCCAGCTCATCACGGAGAAAAAGGTTGCCTGTGTTCCGGGCAATGCGTTCTCTGTCGACGAGAGCGCCGTATGCAATGGCTTCCGCATGAATTTCTCGAAGCCGAGTCTGGAACAGATCGAAACCGCATGCGCACGCATCGGCGAGGCCATGCAGGAGTTTCTGAAGTAACCGAGTTGATCGGTTCAGAGGTATGTTATGGATGAAGTATATCTGGTTGTCGTCCGGGTGCTGATCGCATTTTTTGCTGCGGGCATTCTTTCGTTTGCCCTCACACCGCCGGTCAAGCGCCTGGCGCACCGCATCGGTGCGATTGACGTCCCGAAGGATGCGCGCCGCATGCACAAAAAGCCGATCCCGCGGCTGGGCGGTCTTGCGATTTATCTCGCATTTGTCGTCGTATGCATCCTTTTTGCCGAAAAAAGTGTGCAAAATCTGACGATCTTCCTTGGATCGGCAGTGATTGTCGTCCTCGGTATTTTTGATGACCGAAATGCACTCGGTGCAAAATTCAAGTTTTGCATTCAGCTGGTTGCAGCGGCCATTCCAGTCGTATTCGGCAATCTGCGTATCGAGTTGATTACCAACCCCAATCTGTTGAGCGATAATTTATATCTTGAATTCGGCGTGCTGTCCATCCCGATTACGATCATCTGGATTGTTGCAATCACCAATGCGGTCAATCTGATTGATGGTCTGGACGGTCTGGCGGTTGGCGTGTCTGCGATTGCCTGCATGACCATGCTGGCAGTATCGCTGCTCATCGGCGAAATCGAAATTGCAATTCTTCTCGCCGCACTTGCCGGCTCGTGCGTCGGCTTTATGCCGTATAATCTCAACCCGGCGAGCATCTTTATGGGCGATACGGGTTCCACCTTTTTGGGCTTTATGCTGGCAACGCTGTCCATTCAGGGCATGTTCAAGGTCTATGCGATTATTTCATTTGCCGTTCCGTTCCTGATTCTCGGCCTGCCGATTTTCGACACGGCATTTGCCATCCTGCGCCGCGTTCTGTCCGGACGCAGCCCGCTGTCCCCGGATCGCGGACATGTACACCATCGCCTGATGGACATGGGTTTCAATCAGAAGCAGGCAGTTGCAATCCTGTATGCGATTGCAACTGTGCTTGGCTTGCTGGCAGTGGTCCTGACAACATCCGGTGAGCTGCGCGCCATCGTGCTGGTTGCCGTTGTCATTCTCACGATTGTCATTGGCGGCGGCGTATATCTGTCCTCTTCACGCCAGAAAATGCGCCGCCATGAGCAGCAGCTTCAGGAAGAACTCCAGAAGCGAGAGCAACACACGGATTTCCCGGAACAGAAATCGTGACTGCGGAGGAAAACAGAATGAAAACAATCAAAGTTATGACCGTTTTCGGCACGCGGCCGGAGGCGATTAAGATGGCGCCGCTCGTGCATGAGCTGGAGCGCACAGAAGGTGTCGAGTCGATTGTCTGCGTCACGGCGCAGCACCGGCAGATGCTCGACCAGGTCATGGATATTTTCCACCTCAAGGCGGACTATGATCTGGATATCATGCAGCCGCGTCAGACCCTTGCAACGATCACCACGAAATCGCTCACCGGTCTGGACGAAGTTTTGGAGCAGGCAAAGCCGGACATCGTTCTGGTCCACGGCGATACGTCTACGACGTTCGCGGGTGCACTTGCGGCATTTTACCACAAAATCCCGGTCGGACATGTCGAGGCCGGTCTGCGCACGTTTGATAAATACTCCCCATTCCCGGAGGAGATGAACCGTAAGCTGACCGGACAGATTGCCACCCTGCATTTTGCCCCGACCGAACGCAATCGCAGAAATCTGGCGGCAGAGGGCATTACGGACGGCGTTATTGTATGCGGCAACACCGTCGTCGATGCCATCCATTCGACGGTCAATCCGTCCTTCCGTTTTCGCGATGAAACACTGGAGCATTTGGATTATCAAAACCGCCGCGTGATTCTGGTCACGGCGCACCGCCGCGAAAATTACGGCGAGCCGATGGAAAATATCATGCGCGCGCTGCGCCGCCTTGCAGACGCCTATGAGGATATTGATATCGTCTATCCAGTGCATCTCAGCCCATATGTGCGCGAAACTGCGGCAAACTATCTGTCCGGTCACGCACGCATCCATCTGATCGAGCCGCTTTCGGTCGATGAGATGCACAATCTGATGGGACGCAGCTATATGGTGATGACCGATTCCGGCGGATTGCAGGAAGAGGCGCCCAGTCTGGGCAAGCCAGTACTCGTCCTGCGCCGTGAAACCGAACGGCCGGAGGCCATTGAGGCAGGTACCGTTCGTCTCGCCGGTGTGGAAGAAGAGACCATCTATTCGATGGCATGCACGCTGCTGGATGACAACATGGAATACCAGAAAATGGCACATGCGGTCAATCCGTACGGTGACGGTCAGACTTCGCGCCGCATTGTGCAGATGATCCGGCATTATTTCGGACAGATTTCCGAGCTGCCGGATGAATTCCGTCCGTAACGGGAGCGTCAGAAAATGACAGAAAAACCAACGGAACAACCGGAAACACAGGCTGCACCTAATAAATCCGTAAAAAAAATAACGCCACGCCGTGCGGCGTGGGTGGTTTTTCTTGCAGCAATCGCGCTCGCAGTGTTCTGCGCTGCGGCATTGCCGGGCAGCAGCTCCGCCGGCATTGTACTCCCGGAGGGAAGCGGCGCGGATATGCATGATGTGATTACCGAGCAGACACAGTATCAACTGACAAGTGCAGATATCACAAAGGAAAACGTGCAGCAGGTGGTTGCAAGCCTCGCCCGGCCGGAGTCGTATTCTGCATCGGTCACCAATACGCTGTACTGGAACGGTGCATGGAAGGAAATCCATGCGATGCAGTATGTGCGGGACGGCGTGTGTCTGACGGAATATGATGACGCAGACGGCACTGCTGAGCGCTTTGAAGCGGTCAAAGGCGGCAGCTATTTTGCATGGCAGCGTACTGGTTCTGCGCAATACACCGGTGCAACCGGCACGGTCACATCCGATGATCTCAGCATGATTCCGACCTATGAAACATTGGTTGCGGAAGACCCGCAGGAAATCACGGAGGCAGGTCTGCGTACAGTTGGCGGTGTGTCATGTATTTATGCAACGGTCACGGATGCGGAAACCGGCTACAGTCTGACCTATTGGATTTCAGCGGTCAGTGGCTTGCTGATTCAGGCGGATTATACGCGCGGCAGTGAGCTTGTGCGCAGTGTAGTCGTCGATGAGATGGAGCAGGAACAGCCGTCTGCATCGCTGTTTGTCATGCCGGACGGTACATCCCTGTTGCCAGAGGATACTGAATAACAAAAAAGGACGGATTGCAGCAATGCGCCGTCCTTTTTGACGGAACCGGGAGGATTTTTATGGATTGTATCTGGAGCAGGTATGGTGAGCTTCCGCCGGAGGCGGCGCATATCCGCGAAGCGGTATTTATGCAGGAACAGGGCTTTTGCAGTGAATTCGACGAGCTGGACGGGCAGAGCTACCATCTGCTGCTCCGTCGGAATGGCAAGGCAATTGGCACGGCGCGTCTGTTTTCCGATGGAAGCAATCACAACATGCATATCGGGCGTGTGGCAGTACTCCGTGAGGAGCGCGGAGGCGGAAGCGGATCGGCGCTTTTGACGGCGTGCTGCGAAAAGGCACGCGCACTGGGCGCGCAGCGTTTGGTGCTCGGTGCACAGTGCCGTGCAATGAAATTTTATGAAAAAAACGGGTTCCAGCCGTTTGGCGAATGCTATGACGACGAAGGATGCCCGCATCAGATGATGGAGAAGAAATTATGAATTATTTGGATATTTCACCCGAAGTGCGTCAGCTTGGATGCGACGCAGAAAAAGCCATTCGCCCTCTGTTTGACCGCATTGATGAGATCAGTGAGCGCAATACGGAAAAGGTTCTCGCAGCATTTTCCAAAAATCGTGTCGGCGAGAGTATGTTTGCAGGTACGACCGGTTATGGCTATGACGATCAAGGCCGCGATACGCTCGACAAAATTTATGCCGATATTTTCGGAACAGAGGCGGCTCTGGTGCGCATTGGCTTTGTCAACGGCACGCATGCGCTGTGCTGCGCGATGTTTTCCGCTGTCAAAACCGGAGATGTCGTGCTGTCCGCGACCGGACCGGCATATGACACGTTGATGAATACCATTACCGGTGACATGGCAGGCAGCATGAAGCAGTACGGCATCGGCTATCGCCAAGTGGAGATGAAGTATGGTCTGCCGGACATCCCGGCCATTGTGGAAGCAGCCACAGCCCCCGACGTCAAACTGGTCTTTATCCAGCGCAGTAAGGGATATGCCGTGCGTGAGACATTGTCCTGTGAGCAGATCGGAGAGGTCTGCTCGGCAGTCCGTGCGGCAAATCCGAACGCTGTCATCATGGTCGACAACTGCTATGGCGAATTTGTCGAAGAAATTGAGCCAACTCAGGTCGGTGCAGACATCATTGCCGGTTCCTTGATTAAGAATCCGGGCGGCGGACTTGCGCCGACGGGCGGCTATATCGCAGGCAGAAAGGATCTCATTGAAAACGCGTCCTACCGTTTGACTGCACCGGGTATCGGCGGCGAGTGCGGCTGCACAATGGGGCAGAATCGTCTGTTGTATCAGGGCCTGTTCCTTGCACCGCATACAACTGCACAGGCGCTCAAGACCGCAATTTTCTGTGCTAAAGTCATGCAGATGATGGGCTTTGAGGTGCATCCGCTGCCGGAAGAGACCAGACATGATATTATCCAGACAATTGCGTTCGGCGCACCTGAGCCGCTGTGCAAATTCTGCGAGGGCATTCAGGCCGGCGCACCGGTTGATTCCTACGTGACGCCGGTTCCGTGGGATATGCCGGGTTACGATGATCCGGTTATTATGGCAGCCGGCGCATTTGTACAGGGCGCGTCCATTGAACTGTCTGCGGATGCGCCGATGCGCGAGCCATATGTCTGCTATATGCAGGGCGGTCTGACATATCCTTCCGGCAAGGCAGGCATCCTGCTCGCTGCTGAGCGCATCCGCCGCGCCGGGTACGGTGTGTAATGTGCAATCTGCACTTTTTCCGGCGGCAGAAGCGGGAATTTCTTGTGATATCGGGCAAGTTGTGGTACACTAATGGTACAGCATGCGGAAGCAGGAGGGATATATGATTATTCTGGGGATTGACCCGGGCTATGCCACTGTCGGTTATGGCGTCGTGCAGTATGAACGCGCACAGTTCACGCATATCCGCCACGGTGCGATTACCACACCCGCCGGCATCCCGCTGCATCTGCGGCTGAAAGAAATTTATGACGATATGCTGACTCTTCTGGACACATTCCATCCGGATGCGGTTGCAGTGGAGGAGCTGTTTTTTAATACCAATATCACGACCGGCATTCAGGTCGGTCATGCCCGAGGGGTGATTCTGCTTGCCTGTGCACAGAGAGGCATTGCGCCGGCAGAATATACGCCCTCGGAGGTCAAGCAGTCCGTCGTCGGCTATGGGCGTGCCGAAAAGCGCCAGGTGATGGAGATGACGCGCGTCATGCTGAAGCTGCCGCGCATGCCGCGCCCGGATGATGCTGCTGACGCGCTTGCGCTGGCCATTTGTCATGCACATGCCGCCGGTTCTCAGCTGACCAGGCAGAAACTGGGGCTGTAACAGCCCTACCCCTCGGAACGGAAAAGGAGTCATCTTTGTTTTATTATGTGGAAGGCACAGTTGCGCTGATTGAGCAGGAGCTTGCCGTCATCGATTGCGGCGGCGTCGGCTATGCGTGCAGGACATCGCAGAATACGTGCGCCGCATTGCAATGCGGCAAAAAAGCGCGCTTATATACCTATCTGAGCGTGCGGGAGAGCGCCTGTGACCTGTACGGTTTTGCCGAAATGGAAGAGCTCAATTGTTTTAAAATGCTGCTTGGTGTTTCCGGCGTAGGCCCGAAGGCTGCACTTGCCATTCTGAGCAGTGCGCCCCCGAGCCAGCTTGCGCTGTCTATTATTACAGGAGATACCAAATTTCTGACACGCGCACCCGGCATCGGCAAGAAAATCGCACAGCGCATCTGTCTGGAACTCAAGGACAAGCTTGCCAAGGAACAGGAGAACATTGGTGCAGGCTCCGGTCTCGTCATGACGGCTGCTGCGGCGCCGGAAGGCACGGCAAATGCTGTGAGCGAGGCGGTTTCCGCGCTTATGGTGCTCGGCTATTCCCAGGCAGAAGCCATGCAGGCGATGGAAGGGCTGCCGGTTTCTGACGATTTGTCCGCAGAGGATCTCATTCGCGCCTGCCTGAAAAAGCTGGCGGCGCAGTAACTGAGGAAACAACCCTATGAGTATTGAATTTGACGATAATTTTTCTGACCGTATCGTGACGTCATCACAGACGCCGGAGGATGAAAGTGAACCGTCCCTCCGTCCAAAAACGATGGCGGAATACATCGGACAGACCAAGGCAAAGGATAACCTGTCGGTGTTTATCGAAGCGGCCCGCCGCCGCGGTGAACCTCTCGACCATGTGCTGCTGTACGGCCCGCCGGGTCTTGGCAAAACCACGCTGGCAGGCATTATTGCAAACGAGATGGATGTCAACATCCGTGTCACCAGCGGCCCGGCAATTGAAAAGGCAGGGGATCTGGCAGCGCTGCTGACCAATCTCAGCGAAAATGATATTTTGTTTATCGATGAAATCCACCGTCTTAATCGAAGCGTGGAGGAGATTTTATATCCTGCGATGGAGGATTATGCGCTGGATATTATCATTGGCAAAGGGCCGTCCGCACGTTCCATTCGTCTTGACCTGCCGAAATTTACGCTGATCGGTGCGACCACGCGTGCAGGTCAAATGACCTCACCGCTGCGTGACCGCTTTGGCGTCATGCTTCGGCTGGAGCTGTATTCGCCGGAAGAGCTGCAAATGATTGTTTCGCGCTCAGCAGATATTTTACAGGTCGAAGCCGATCCGGCAGGTACGTATGAAATTGCGCGCCGTTCGCGCGGCACGCCGCGTATTGCAAACCGTCTGCTCCGTCGTGTGCGTGACTTTGCACAGGTACAATTTGACGGTGTAATCACACAGAAGGCGGCAGATACCGCGCTGCGTGCGCTGGAAATCGACGAGCTTGGACTGGATTCGATTGACCGCCGCATGCTGCGCAGTATCATGACCACATTCGGCGGCGGCCCCGTTGGGCTGGAAACGCTTGCAGCAACGATTGGCGAGGAAGCTGTCACGTTGGAGGATGTATACGAGCCATATCTGATGCAGATCGGTTTTCTGAACCGCACCCCGCGCGGGCGCTGTGTCACAGCGTTGGCTTACGATCATCTCGACATCCGGCCGAACACGCCGCTGACACCGGATCAGCTGCGGTTTACCGATTAAACAGAAAATTCACATTGTGCGATATGTTTTTATATTCGGCACAGTATTTTATCAGATAGAAGGAGTTATGAACATGGGCAAGTATTTTGGAACAGATGGCATTCGCGGTGTCGTCAATGTCGAATTGGACGCACATCTGGCATTTAAGGTCGGGCGCGCCGTTGCATATGCATTGGCACAGCAGACCAACCACCGCACCAAAATTCTGATCGGCAAGGATACCCGCATTTCCTCCGATATGCTGGAAGCCGCGCTGATTGCCGGCATTTGCTCGTCCGGCACCGATGTCGAGTCGCTTGGTGTCATTCCGACGCCTGCTGTTGCGTATCTGACCATCAAGCATAAGGCAGATGCAGGCATTGTCATTTCCGCCTCGCACAATCCGTATGAACACAACGGCATTAAAATCTTCGCAGGCAGTGGCTACAAGCTCTCCGACGAACTGGAGGCCCGCATTGAAGAGTACATCGATCACGTGGAAAACCTGCCGCGTGCGACGCATGAACAGATCGGTCATGTCATCAAATCGGAGATTGATCCGGTAGAAGAATACACCGACTATCTCGCCGAGACCATCAATGGAGATCTGTCGGGTCTGCGTGTCGTTGTCGACTGTGCAAACGGCGCTTCGTCCGCAACGGCATCCCGTCTGTTCCGCAAGCTGAATCTCGATGCTTCCATCCGCTATTATGAGCCGGATGGCTGCAATATCAACGATCGCTGCGGTTCAACGCATCTGGAAGCGTTGCAGGAGCTTGTCCGTCAGGGCGGCTATGACGTTGGTATTGCTTTCGACGGCGACGCAGACCGCTGCCTGATTGTCGACGACAAGGGTGAGAAGCTGGATGGTGACCGTATTATGGCGGTTTGTGCAGCAGAACTCAAAAAGCAGCACAAACTGCGCGGCAATGCTTTCGTTGCAACCATCCTGTCCAATATGGGCCTGCATGCGTATGCCCGGGAACGCGGCATGGAAATCGTCTGCTCAGATGTCGGTGACCGCTATGTGCTTGAGAAGATGCTGGAAAACGGTTACATCCTGGGCGGTGAACAGTCGGGTCATATCATCTTCCTCGAATATGCCACCACTGGTGACGGTGAACTGACCGCCATCCAGTTCCTCAAAATGCTCAAGGACAGCGGTAAGCGTGCGTCTGAGATCGCATCTGAGGTTGTTCCGTGGCCGCAGATCATGATTAACGTACAGGTTCCAACGGCGCTCAAATATTCGATCTCTGACCGCCCAGAGGTTCAGGAGGCCATTGAGAAGGAGAAGCAGGGTCTTGGCGAAGGCCGCATTCTGGTTCGTCCGTCCGGTACCGAACCTCTGGTTCGCGTCATGGTCGAGGGCATGGACAAAACCCGGGTACACAATGCCGCTGAAGCAGTTGCAAAGGTAATAGAGTCTATTGTTTGATCACAATTTTGTGCAGAGAGGATGCAGAAATGTATCCTCTCTTTTGTATCTGCATAAAATAAGACACGGCATTTGGCGGAAACGCACAAAAAATATGAGTATATTTCGCTTTGTGTCGATAAAGTGAACAAATATTATTGACAAATTGTTAACGATGGGGTATAATCGAAGCAATATGATGTATAGCAATGAAACTCTCACAATGGAAGACTACTCGGATGAACAGTTGTGCGCGCTGGCACAGCAGGGAGACCGCACTGCGGAAGAACTGCTGGTTGAACGCTATTTCAGCGTGGTCAAGGCCTGTTCCCGTCCATATTTTCTGGCAGGAGGCGACGGGGAAGACCTGATTCAGGAGGGCATGCTCGGTCTGCTCAAGGCGGTGCGCGCATTTTCATCCGAACGCGGCGTGCCGTTTGAGGCGTTTGCGCGCATGTGTATTATGCGCCGTATCTATTCCGCCGTCAGTGCGGCTTCCGCTGCCAAGCATGAACCGCTCAATCATTCGGAGAGCATTGCAAAAACCCCTCTTTTTGACGAAAATACTGAAACGGCGCACGCGGCTGCTGATCCGGCTTATCTGGTCATCGGCGCGGAGGAGCACCGGGAAAGACAGCAGAAACTGATGTCTCTGTTGTCTGCGTTCGAAGCCAGGGTTCTCGCATTGTATTTGGACGGCTGTTCCTATGAAGAAATGGCTGCAGAAGTCGGCAAACCCGTAAAGTCGGTGGACAACGCAATCCAGCGCATCCGGCGGAAGGCCGCAACATTTTTGGGCGAACACAGGTAACGTCCTGTGCGCAATAAAATTCAGTCTTTCCGCGAACGCGGAGGACAAGTCACAGAGAGGTATCATGATGTATCAGGATAAGACATTGGTATGCAAGGAATGCGGTCAGGAATTCGTTTTTTCTGCCGGAGAACAGGCTTTTTACGCAGAGCGTGGTTTCCAGAACGAGCCGCAGCGCTGCAAGGCTTGCCGCGACAAGAGAAAGAACGCAGCCAAGGCACCGCGTGAATATTTCACCGCAACCTGTGCGGCATGCGGCGGAGAGGCAAAAATCCCGTTTCAGCCGAAGAACGACCGCCCAGTTTATTGCAGCGAGTGCTTTGCCAAGATGAAGGCAGAGGGCTGATTAGACAGATAAGAACGAAAAGCGTCTATCGTTGATCGATGGACGCTTTTTTATGAAATTAGTAATATCAAAAAAATATGTGAGAAAATCAGCTGGAAATTTATAAAAATTTCCGACTGATTTTCTGGTTTTTCAGTTGCAGCGTATTGAAAAACATCCGGAGAGACAGTATAATACTAAAGTAATCTATTTCTAAAACACAGGAGGTCATTTTCCATGGCTGCAATTTCCAAACAGACCACGATCGGCGAGGTTCTCGCAATTGATATCAATACCGCCCAGTTCTTTATCAACATCGGCATGCACTGCCTCGGCTGCCCGCATTCTCAGGGTGAAAGTATTGAGGAAGCCTGCATGGTTCATGGCACCAATGCGGACGAGCTGGTAACGGAGATCAACAACTACCTTGCAAGCAAGGCTTAATTTTCAAATCGAAACCGGAAGGGCGGCGCAGTATTGGGTCGCCCTTCTTTTTATGTAAGTTTTACACAAAAAAGTTTGACAAAACTACGCAAATTTGGTAATATAATAAAAACAGCGTGTAGCGTAACTGCGTAAATCCAGTTGAATTGCTACTCGCTGTTTTTATTTTTACAGATTTGGAGGAATCAGACAATGGAAAAATGGAGATGTACTGTTTGTGGATATATTCATGAGGGCCCGATGACGCAGGACTTTACCTGCCCGCGCTGTAAACAGCCGGCATCTGCTTTCGTTCCGGTAGAAGACGAGAAGTCAGACAGCCGCAGTAAGTATGCCGGAACCAAAACGGAAAAAAATCTCGAAGAAGCGTTTTCCGGCGAGAGTCAGGCGCGCAATAAATATACATTCTTTGCCGCAGTCGCACAGCACGAAGGATATGAGCAGCTGGCAGAGCTGTTCCTGAAGACAGCCCGCAATGAGCAGGAGCATGCACGGATGTGGTTCGAGGCTCTGGGCGGTATCGGTGGCACGTCTGCAAATCTTCTGGCTGCCGCAGAAGGCGAAAATTACGAGTGGACGGATATGTATGACCGTATGGCGAAGGAAGCTGACGAAGAAGGTTTCCCGGAAATGGCTGAAAAGTTCCGCCGTGTCGGTGCGATTGAAAAAGCACATGAAGAGCGCTATCGCAAGCTGTTGAACAACGTAGAAATGAAGCAGGTCTTTGCGAAGAGCGGACAGACAATGTGGGAATGCCGCGTCTGCGGCCATCTGGTCGTCGGCATGGAAGCACCGGAAGTCTGTCCGGTCTGTGCACATGCGCAGAGCTATTTTGAGGTCCGCAAGGAAAATTACTGATTAGACTATCTGTCAGGCTGCTTTTAACAATATATCGCAAGCTTTTAATTTCTGATATCAAATATCATGCATAAAAGGCCCTGAGATGCATTTGTATCTCAGGGCTCATCTTTTCAGCAGAACGTCACGGAAGATCCGGTTCCGGAATATCATTTTCCAGATTATCCCGTGCAAGATCGTTGTCTATGACAGAATAAATGTCAGAGATTGGCTTTTCCGCTGTGTGCGGATGCGCGTGGAATACCTTTTGTGACGGGGGAACAGTCCCTGAAATGATGGGGTTTGCTTTGCTTTTTCCAGTCTTGGCTTTTCCCTGAAGCTCCGGTACCGGTGTCGCATCATTTCTGCGTTGCGTGTGCGTCCGCTCCGGACGTTTCATCCCTTGCTTTGCCATAAAATCACCTCAGGAACAGTATGTGCTCTTATCATTCTTTTTAGCCAACACTTGGATGAGTCAATTTTGTGTAGCAAAAAAAAAACAACCCTATTTCGTTAGAAAGCAATTGTTTCAAGCGAAATAGGGTTGTTTTAGAACTTATTGGTCGATAAATTCAGTTATGCAATTATTCCCACTCAATGGTTGCCGGCGGCTTGGACGTGATATCGTACACAATGCGGTTGATACCGGCAACCTCGTTGACAATGCGGCTCGATGCCTTGTCCAGTACCTCATATGGGATTCTTGCCCAGTCTGCGGTCATGAAATCGGTTGTCGTGACACCGCGCAGTGCGAGCGTATAGTCATAGGTTCTTGCATCACCCATAACGCCGACAGAACGCATGTTGGTCAGAACCGCAAAATACTGATTGATGGAATACTGAAGACCGGCATTGGCAATTTCTTCGCGGAAGATGGCATCTGCATCGCGCAGAATGTCTGCCTTTTCCTTGGTAATTTCACCGATAATACGGATTGCAAGACCCGGGCCCGGGAACGGCTGGCGCATGACAAGATATTCCGGCAGACCAAGCTCACGGCCGAGCTGGCGAACTTCATCCTTAAACAGCATGCGGAGCGGTTCAATAATCTGGAACTGAACATCGTCCGGCAGGCCGCCGACGTTGTGATGGCTCTTGATTACAGCCGCATCGCCCTTGCCGGATTCAATGACATCCGGGTAAATAGTGCCCTGTACCAGAAAATCAACCTGACCGACCTTGCTGGATTCTTCCTCAAAGACACGGATAAATTCTGCGCCGATGATCTTGCGCTTTTTCTCCGGTTCCGTGACACCCGCCAGCTTGTCGAGGAAGCGCTGTTCCGCATCTGCGCGGACAAAATTGATATCCCACTTTTTGAAAGCGGCTTCGACCTCGTCGCCTTCATTTTTGCGCATCAGGCCGTGGTCAACAAAGACACAGGTCAGCTGGTTGCCGACCGCTTCTGCCAGCAGAGCAGCTGCAACAGAAGAATCGACACCACCGGACAGACCAAGCAGTACCTTGCCATCGCCAACCTGCTCGCGGACAGCGGCAATTGCAGTTTTGCAGTAGTCCTCCATCGTCCAGTCACCGACTGCGCCGCAGACATTATACAGGAAGTTGTGCAGCATATCCTGACCGTGCTCGGTATGGTTGACCTCCGGATGATACTGTACGCCATAGAAACCACGCGATTCATCAGCAATTGCGACGTTCGGACAGGCATCGGAATGTGCAACCAGTGCAAAGCCTTCCGGTACACGTGCCATATAATCGCTGTGACTCATCCAGGAGATGCCCTCTTCCGGCAGACCCTGGAACAGTTTGCAGTCCGTGTTGTAATAGGTCTTGGTTTTGCCGTATTCACGGGCGGAATCATCCTGTGCCGGTGTGACTTCGCCGCCCAGTGTATAGGCCATCAGCTGACAGCCATAGCAGATACCAAGAACCGGGACACCCCATTCAAAAATTTCCTTGGAAATGTGGGGAGATTCCTCCAGATATACGCTGTTCGGTCCACCGGTAAAGATAATGCCAATTGGGTTCAGCGCCTTTAATTCCTCCAACGGGGTTGTATATGGCTTGACCTCACAATATACATTGTTTTCGCGCACACGGCGGGCAATCAACTGATTATACTGTCCGCCGAAGTCAATAATCAGAACATACTGATGATTCTTCATCCGAATATACTCCTTTTTCCTTTCGTGAACTGGCATGTGCATGCACATTGCGCTCAATAAGATTTATTCTTTTAATTATGCCATAGAATAGCACAAACGACAAGATATTTTCTCATTCGATACGCATTTTTTCGATTTTCTTTTCATCTGGTGTGACAAAAGCGGTCTGATAGACATGATAAATGACCATGCCGGGCTTGGCACCATTTGGCTTTTTGATGTTGCGCACCTGGGAATAATCTACAGGGATCTGTGCCGAACCGCGCGCCTGCGAATGCCAGGCGGCAATTTCAGCTGCTTCTGTCATCGCTTCATTGGTGGGATCACGCCCGTCACAGACAAGGATGACATGGGAACCATGGATTTTCTGTGTATGGAACCACATGTCGCTCTTAAATGCCGTTTTTAATGTCAGAAGATCGTTTTGTGTGTTATTCTTTCCGGCAAATACATCGAAACCATCACTCGTCCTGTAATGAAACGGCTTGCCCTGTACCGGCTTGGCACGACGGCGTTTTTTCTTGTCCTGCTTGGCGGAAAGATAGCCGGTGTTCACGAGCTCCTCATTGATCTGTGCCAAATCGGTGAGATTTTCCGCTTCTGAAATGGACTCCAGAACGCTGTCCAGATAAGCCAGCTCCTGTTCGCCCTGCGCAATCTGCTCCGTCAGTTTTTCTTCGGCATTTTTCGCCTTGGTATACAGCTTGAACTGCTTTTGTGCGTTCTGCTGGGGAGAGAGGCGGATATCCAGATCCAGTTCCACCTCTGGGCACGCCGGATCATAATAATCAATGACGCGTACCTTGCGCGCACCCGGTTCAATCTGATACAAATTCGCCGTAATCAGATCGCCACGGCGCTTGTATTTGTCGCGGTTCTGCGAACGGCTCAGCTCCTGCCGCTGCGCCGCCAGCTTGCGGCGCATGCGATCACGTGCATTTTGTATCGTGTGGGTCATATTCTGCGCACGGCGACGGATATGTTCCATACTGCTCTTTTTCTCGTAGAATTCTGCGAGGAGCTGGGAAAAGCTATCCGTCTGTTGATTGTGCATCAGATCGCCGTATTGCGTGACTGGCATGACAGTGAAATCAAAGACACTGTCGTCTTCCGCATGGGTGAGCAGATATGGTTTCATGCGGTTGTCCTCGATCATCTGGACAAAATCTGCGAGCACATCGGCAAGACTGCTGCGTTCGCCGTCCGTGAGGTCACACATTGGTTTGGCTGTTTCGCCGCAGGCACGGCAGGCCAACTCACGACAGAGCAGGGGAGACAGTCCTTTGAAATGGCTGAGCAGCCAGCGGTCTGCCGCCGTATCATCATCCGCGTTTTTGATTGCTGCGGCAATGCCTGCCTGAGACACCTCGAGCAGGTTCACTTTGTCCTGCGGGGGCGGCATGCGGTAAAATAATCCGGGCAGAACCTGCCGTTTGCCGGAAGTATCGCCATCGACACGCTTAATGGCATCCAGAATGCGTCCGTCTTCACCGTAGAGGATAATGTTGGAATATTTGCCCATCATCTCGACGGCGAGATATTTTTTGCTCGGTATACCCATTTCGTCTACGGTATCGCACTCAATGATTGCCATGCGTTCCATATCAGGAGAGGTAACAGAAACAATTTTTGCGCCTTGCAGGTGCTTGCGCAGCAGCATGCAGAACATCGGGGGAGCAGCGGGGTTTTCGCGTCCGGTTTCAATGAAATGCATCCGGGGTGCTCCGGCACCTACAGACAGCAGCAGTTTGACACCGCCCCGCATCAGTCGGACAGACAGCACAAGCTCATCGCGCTCCGGCTGATAGATTTTATCAATTCGACCACCGGCCATGCGCGTGCTGATTTCGCGTACAGTGGCCAGCAGACACACAGCATCTAATGGCATAGGGAAGTACTCCTTATTTTTTTATTTAATAAAATGAAATACAGTCGCAGTGGACATCAGAGACCTCAACCGTAAGGTTGGGAAACTGTTCCGCGATCAGATCACGGAAGCCACGGGCAACCGGATTTTCCGTCGGAAAATGTCCTGCATCCAGCAAGTTCAGCCCGATATCATGCGCTTTCATCATGATATCATAGCTGCAATCGCCAATGACAAAGGTATCTGCACCTTTTCGCACGGCGAAGTCCATCAGCTTGCCGCAGGCGCCGCCGCCGACTGCCACACGGCGTACCGGTTTGCCGCCATCTGCAACACGCACGCCGCCCGCACCGAGTGAAAGCTTCACATGCTTTGCAAATTCCTCCAACGTCATGTCGCGCGGCAAATTTCCGACCCTGCCGAGATTTCCGCCTTCGCCCGCCTCCATATTTTCTACATCGGTCAGGCCGAGCGACGCGGCGAGCAGATCATTGACACCTGCTGACGCACAGTCCATATTGGTATGCATGCAGATGCCGGAAATACCTTTCCGAATCATCGAGATCAGAATTTTTCCGGTCACGGTATCCGATGTAACACGACTGACGGAAGTGAAAATCACCGGATGATGTGCCACAATCAGATTGCAGCCGCGCTCCGCAGCTTCTTCAACAACCGCTTCCGTGATATCCAGTGCACACAACACACCTTCCACCTGTGCCTCCGGGTCACCGACCAGCAGGCCGACGTTGTCCCAGCTCTCCGCCAGTTCATACGGTGCCGCCTGTTCCAGACACTGCAATACCTGTTTTACCTGAATCATATCTGTCACTCCTTTTCCAGTTGCTCCAATTCGCCGGACAATACACGGACATTGCCGCGGTGTAGTGCCAGCTCATCCGGTTTTTGATGTTGTGCCGCTTCGAGCGAGGCACAGATTTTTTCCTCCCGGCTGAGCAGACGCGCCAGATAATCTGCCGCAAGGGGATCGCACAACAGTGCATCCGAAATACAACAATCGGACAGTGTTTTTTCCATGCATTCTCCGCCGCCGCGCACGGTCATTACAGTATACATGCGTTTTCCTTCCCGGCACAGCGATTCCTTTTGTATGATACCTCCGTGCGCCGCCAGATACTGTCGCAGCTGCGCCTGTGCGGTCATGGCCTGCAAGAGCAACAAATGCTCACCGTCCAGCGCCCACGGATCCTCTTCAAGAATCTGCGCAATGGTTTCGCCGCCCATGCCGGCGATGACAATGGTATCGGCTTCCTTTGGTGTGACTGTACATAATCCTGCACCGAGCCGCAGTGAAATTTCGTTTTCAAAGCCAAATTGTTCAGCTGTGCGGGCGGCGCTTTCCAACGGACCTGTTCGGATATCTGACGCAATGGCAGATACAATGCGCTTTCTGCGCAGCAGTGCTGCCGGGATAAGTGCATGATCCGTGCCAATATCGGCAAGCCGCGCACCCTGCGGCACCTGCTCCATAATCATGCGCAGGCGCGGTGTCAGATGCATTCGATTGTCCTGCATAGAAATTCCTCCCTGCACAAATAAATCTCATGTTTTGCCAGACATTATCTGTATGTTTCAGATATGTCTCAGGCAATCCCAAAGCAAAAATCAGTTTACAGATATGATAAGGCTCTTCTCTGATGGAAGAGCCTCAACATAACAGAATAATTTTATCATATCAGAGCTGATTTGGCAAATCAATTTGGCAAACAGCGATGGCAAAAGCCCATAAGCAAAGCCCGGCGACCAATCCGGCTGCCGGGCTGCTATTTATCTGTGGTCAGCATCGGCAGGTGCCAACTTTGAAAATGTGCATTGCAGTGATCTGCGGCGGAATGCTCATAGTCATTGCACCGCTGAACAGAACGTGCACTACATCACCGGGGCGGAACCTGCGTGCAAAAGATGTGTGAACAAGGACTTCCTGCGATGTGCGGCGGTCACGAACCAGTAAATTGTTCGGACGAACCTCCCGCACAGTTGCGATCATGGTCGTCATACCATCGACCCCCTATACATCAGATTATGTCGCAGCAAGCCGCAATGTTACAGAGGAGTTATGTAGCCGCCAGAAGGCGGCGGGAGCTACATGATATGCTCCTCTGCACAGTTATCCAGCACACGCACACCCATCTCTTCTCTCAAAGCGACAGGGAAGTTCGCAATACTGACTGCATCAAATTTGGCACACAGGCGCTGCTCTGGATTCAGGCGCAGATCATCTGTCCGATCCGGCCTGTCGGTTTGCTTTGCCATATCATCACCCCCGGAAATAGTATGCCGCGGGGAGGGCATCTTATTCGACCGCACTCTGTGCATCCAAACTGGACACCAGCTGTTGCATTTCCTGTTTGGAACGGACGCTGTGTGTTTTCTGAAGAACCGCCAGCTTCTCTGATTCCGTCAGTGATTCAAATTTTTTCATAGCAGCTTCATTCTGCGCCAGTGCCATCCCGAAACCCAGGGGAAGTTCCAGTTTCATCACAATCACCTCTGGAACAGTTTTTGCGGAAAGATATTGCGGTATGCATCGCTGTGGAAATATAGCAACCCCCCCCGGAGTTACCGGGGGGCAATTCATCATATTTCTGATATAGGGAGCCAGAGGCAGAAGAACTCAACCGAAATGCTCGGCGTTATATTCATGCGCTGCCTTGAAAGCTGCCCAGATGTTTTCAGCCGGCGTATCACCGACAATGTTGTGGATGGTGTTGAAGACATAGCCGCCGCCCTTGGACAGGATATCAATGCGCTCCTTTACCTGCGCAGCAACTTCTTCCGGCGTACCGTACGGCAGCATCTGCTGCGTATCTACACCGCCGCCCCAGAATACGAGCTTATCGCCATATTTCTCCTTGAGCATTCTGCACATACATTGATACCGGTCTGACCGGTTGCGCCGAAGTCAATCGGAACACGGTCCGGCTGCTGGTGGTTGATCGCAGCAATTACTCTTTCTCTCGAAGTCATAGGGATCCTCCTTGTCTCGTTCCAGAATGTTTTGTGATATCCTGTTACTTTCTGAATCTCATTATAAACGAGCGGTATTCGGAAAAAAATGATGATACCTGCTGTTCACTTTGGAATTCATGCTCTGTTTTATTTGGGCAAAAGAAACAAAGAATCGACTATTTTCTTCGAAAAAATGTCCTCATTACCTATTCAAGTGAGCGAAAATGCTACAAGAATAGTGAAAAAAGAAGGGATGTGCTGATAAATTGCTGTGCGCCCATGACTATCATATGAATGCAGGATGCAGTCTGATGAGCCAGATCGTACAGTCGCTCCAATGCAATACAGTAGGGAAGCGCTCTGGTACTTTTTCAGAAAGTACAGGCGAAAACGGTACGGGGAAGTCAATCGGCAATGTTGCTTTCAAACAGTCAGAAGAAATTGACGCCGAGGATGACTACACCGAGCAAAAGCAATACAACACCGGTTACACGGTTCAACACCTTTGGCTGCGCTTGGTTGGCTATGGTTGCTGCAATTCTTGCCCAAACAAAAGTAAAGGCAACACACAAAATCAGTGTCAGAGCATCGGGCATTCCGCCGATTGCAAAATGGCTGACACATCCCGTAAGCGCTGTGAAGGTCATCACAAATACACTGGTTCCGACTGCACATTTTAATTCATATCCAAGCATTGTGGTCAATACAAGCAGCATCATCATGCCGCCGCCGGCACCGACAAAACCACAGATAAAACCGATGACGATGCCGCCAATGACAGATTTCACCATCCTGGTTCTTTGCGGAATTGATTCCATGGCCTCTTTGGTGGTCATAACTGGCTTTACAATAAATTTAATGCCGAGCAGCATGGTCATAAAGACGGAAAAATTGCTCATCGTTGCATTCGGCACAAGGCTTGCGACAAAGCTGCCGACCAACGTAAAGAGCAATACAAACACCATCATGATGAGTCCGTTTTTTATGTCGAGATTTTTATTTTTCTTGTAGGTATAAGCGCTGACTGCGCTTGCAAGAACATCGCTTGCCAGTGCAATGCCAACCGCCGTATACGCAGGAATACCCAGAAAAGTAATCAGCATCGGGCTGATAACAGCAGCTGCACTCATTCCGGCAAAGCCAGTGCCAATACCGGCACCGGCACCAGCCAGAAAACAAACAAAAATTTTAATAAAGAGTTCCATTTTTAAACCTCCGGGTGGATGTTATCACGGGCATTGGTGTACATACGGGAAAACAGCGCTTTACAGAATTCAAATTCTTCGTTGGAAAATCCTCGGAACAATTGTTGTGCAAATTTCATTTGTGCTGTTTTACCGTCGTTTAAGATGTCTGCTGCCGCGTCTGTTATGGCCAGATGAACAGTCTTTCGATTGCCGTTTTGATAGGATTTTGTGATATACCGCTTGTT
The DNA here is from genome assembly GCF_051246315.1 of Butyricicoccus porcorum. NCBI lineage: Bacteria > Bacillati > Bacillota > Clostridia > Eubacteriales > Butyricicoccaceae > Butyricicoccus > Butyricicoccus porcorum. The sequence continues at coordinate 2,200,923 of NZ_CP178353.1, read as the reverse complement.
TTCCAACGATTTCAGCGCAGAAGAAACGTGAGATTTTGTCAGCATTCGCAATTTTACGATGTCTGAAGCAGTGTCATGCTGCGGGTTATTGTGGAGAAACATGAGAATATCAAATTCCATCTGTGTCAGGCCATATGCAGCACAGACAGGTTTTGTACACTGGATATAAAACGTGTGTATGACTTTTTGATTTTCCCAGAAAAGCACACCATCACCTCCAAAAAAAGTTCTATTTAGAACTATTATAGCACGCAATCAAAATATTGCAAGGTTTATCGGCTACGGAATGAGACAATAGTTACGATTTACAGATTCAAAATTTGTTTACAAACGTAACATTGACAAGTGAGAGGAAGACGACTATAATTGCTAACATAGAAAGCTAATTCCGTTAGGAGAATATGATATGGATTATACAGCTTTGGCAGAGGATCTGCTTCAGACGCGAACGAGTATGTCGCAGATGACCGTTGAGCGCCAGATGTCAAAAATGATGAAAGGGGAAATTTTTCTTCTGGGTTATCTGTCATCTCACAACAATCAAGCCTATCCAAAGGAACTCAGCAAAGGAATGAAGGTGAGTACCGCAAGAATCGCTACCATTCTCAATCATTTGGAGGAGCAACAGTTCATTACCCGCACAACAGATGCACAGGATAACCGTCAGATCATTGTAACCCTGACAAAAGCCGGCATGCAGGCTGCGCAGGAACATCGCGCGCAAATGTTGGACTATTTGGTTAAGATGCTCGAACTGCTCGGGCCAGAGGATGCCAAAGAATATGTTCGGCTTCAAAAAAAGCTGCTACAGGTTTTTCGCACAGCATGAAAGAATTGCTGCCTACAGCTACAGGCTGTAGGCGACTCTTTTTCCATAATTGCTAATTCCGTTAGCAATTATATAAGAACAAGCTAAAATTTACTGCACGAAGGACTGTGCAGGACAAAATAATACTATCAAAGGGTGTTTTATATGAAAAAAAACAACAGCATTGCACAGACATTAAAAAGCCTGCGGGAAGAAGCAGGCTATTCCATTGAGCGTCTGGCTCAGTTTTTCGATGGAAACATTACCATGATTTCCGAATGGGAAAATGGAACGAGAGAGCCGAGTATTTATGATTGCTGTGTTTTGAGCGGCCTATATAATATTTCGCTGGACAGCATGGTTGCTGCGATTTCACCGGGGGAATTGCTGCCGGAAAATATGCAGAGCGAATATGCGCATGAGTCCTGGATCAATCGTCTGGCTTGCTGACAAGCAGCGGGTCTGGATTTTTTATTGAATTCCAACTCGAACCTATTGGAAACGCAGAAGCTTTCTGAGCAGTTTGAGCCAAAGGTATGTGCCGAACTGCTCAGAAAGATGGTTTGAAACGGATTGCAATAAGTTTGCAACAAGACAGTTCAGAACGTATGGAATCGACATGGCAAGTTCAAGCTTGAGATCGCCCAGAGGAGCAATATTATGAGTTGAACAAAATAAAAATTTTGTTCAACTGGAGATAGGGGTCTTCCGGAAAACCGGCCAAATCAGCCAAATTTTCCACGAATTGGATTTTGAAATTTTTCGTGTTTTTTGTTTGCAGTCTGCACATTATTTTTTCGTCACAATCCGTCTGCCGTTTTGTTTACGAATCTGTTATTCCTAAAATAAAATCAAAAAAATCCGCAGTCCGGCCATCTGTCAATTCTAAATGGATTGCCGTGAGCTGTGGATTTATAATTTTTATTTGGATTCCGAGTATTAATTTTATAGTTGCATCAAAAACTTTTTACTATGCTGACTTTGCTATCAGGCATTTTGTGCGGCTTTGTCACGCTTTTGCCGTCATCGATTTGTTTGCCACAATTGTCCCGCGTTCCGATGCCTTTTGTCAGGTGGATTCAAACGTCTCCTTTTTAACCATATTGTATTTGTTTTCATTGTATTTTATAGGGTTTATAACAGCTTTTTTGCATAATTCTTCCGTCAGTGTTACAATCAGGTTCCTGAAAAAAAGCCGTGGTATCCAAAACCGGATACCACGGCTCGTCTGTATGTTTTTGAATCAATATTCAACCTTGACGGCCTTGCCGCTGTGGAACGAATCCGTGATCGCATACGTAACAATAGTCGCCTTCGTACCATCATATACTGTTAACTCTGGTTTGCGATCCTTTTGGATGCAATCGATGAAATCAACCATCTCAAGCAGGTAGGCTTCCGCAAAACGCTGCGGGAAGTTCTCAATGATCTCCTGCCGTGCGCCGTACTGATCGTATACCATGGTACGATCTTTCCAAGGTACACCTGCAACACGAATGTGGCCTTCGGTTCCGACGATCTCGGTCTCAGTGTGATAACCATGCGGCGCGGTGCGGCCAACATGCAGGAAAGCAACCGTACCGTTATCCAGCTTGAGCATCGCCATGCCGGTCTCTGTGTCGCCGTTTTCGGTGAATTCCGGATGCTTAAACGTCGTACCAGCCGCATAAACCTCGGTAATCTCGCCGCCCAGGAACCAACGCATAAGGTCGATGTCATGCGAAGCCGCGTCGATAAAGATACCGCCTGAAGTCTTTGAGAACTTAATGCAGCTCTCGACCAGTGCTTCCGGATCAAGACCGGTTGCTTTGACCAGATAAGGCTTACCAATCTTGTTTGCATCAATCTGCGCCTTCGCATGGGCATAAGACGGATCATAGCGGCGCATAAAGCCAAGGAAGAACACTTTGTCCGGATGACGCTCGACGGCGGCTTCGGCACGTTTGCATTCCTCGAGCGAGCAGCCGAGCGGCTTGTCACAGAATACATGCTTGCCGGCGTCCAAAGCATACTCGATCATCCAGCAGTGCTCAGGCGAAGACGAAACGATAGCGACAGCTTCGATGTCGGCTTCATCAATCATTTTCTTGTAGTCGGTCGTGGCGAAATCAACATTGAGGTAATCCTTCGCCCATTCCAGTTCCTTCTCATCAAGCGAACACGCGGCGACTAACTTGCATCCGGGAATTTTGAATGCTAAATTCTCGGCATGGACAGAGCCGAGACGTCCCAGACCGACAATACCAACTTTTACTTCCTTCATGATAATTCTCCTTTTCTATAAATGAGGTTGTGGAAGCCCACTGCCCTCTTTTCTCCCATTTTTCTGCCTGACATTTGTCAACAGCGAAGCATTCCGTCTTCTGTGTAGTTGTAATAAATAACAGTTCTGCATATTTTATATAAATCAAAGTTTAACTTCTCTTTTCCTTATCATATCAGGTGTATCGGCTGTTTTCCATTGCAATTATTGCGTTTGGTCTTATAATTATTGCTGTCCGGACAGCGAATGAGAGAGCCAAAACCGTGCGTTCAGGGAGTTCTGTTGGCTGGAAGAATGCCGGAAATTACATATGAAGAGCGCCTGCAGATGCAGGCGCTCTTGCCGTGAGAATATAAATCAATCCTGTTTGGTCATAAAATTCATAGCGGACTTTGCCATCAGGCGTTTTGTGCCGACCTTGTCAAATGACACCTCGAGCAAAATATCTCCGCCCATCGGCCTGCACGACGTAATCATGCCATGGCCGAATGCTTTGTGGTCAACCTGATCTCCGGGCTTCAGATCAACTGCCGCCACACTGGACGGCTTCTTTCTGGTTGCTGTATTCGTATGAATGTTACCTGAAATATCATGTGCCCGCTTGGAGTAAAATTTCGGATTCGGCTGAAACTCCTGCTTTTCAAGAATTTCTCGCTTGGTTTCCATAATGTTGGAATCGACAAAATCCTTCGGGATTTCTTCTAAAAACCGGGACGGTCTGGAATATTGGGTTCTGCCATACATCATACGGCGCTCCGCACAGGTCAAATACAGCTGTTTTTTTGCGCGTGTCACAGCAACATAACACAAACGGCGTTCCTCTTCCAGATCTTCCTCCTTTTCCACTGCACGGAAGCCCGGGAAAATTCCCTCTTCCATGCCAACAAGGAACACATTCGGGAATTCCAATCCCTTTGCAGAGTGCATTGTCATCATGACAACTGCATCGGCTTCCGCGTCCATGCGGTCAATATCCGTGAACAGTGAAACTTCTTCCATAAATCCACCCAGCGTTGGATTTTCTTCGCGTTGCGCATATTCCGCAATATTTGACTTGAGTTCCATCGTGTTTTCAATACGCCCTTGTGACTCGGAATCCCCCTTGGCTTCGAGTGCTGCAAGGTATCCGGTGTGCTCCATGACCTGTTCATAGAACTCATCCAGCGGCATATATTCCAACATTTTTTGCAGATCGAGAATCAGATTTGCAAATTTAGTCAGTGCGGCGCTCGCACGGCCTAATTCCGGATATTCGCCTGCATGGGATACAATATCAAACAATGTCGTATTGTGCTGTTCCGCGAGAGTTGCGGCTGTTTCTACGGTTTTATTGCCGATTTTGCGCGCAGGTACATTGATAATGCGTTTCAGGCGCAGGTCATCTGCCGGGTTCAGGATAACCCACAGATACGCAAGCATATCCTTGACTTCGGCGCGGTCAAAGAAGCGCAGGCCGCTGACAATGCGGTACGGGATGCTGTTGCGTTTGAATGCAGATTCAATGTTATTGGACAGCACGTGATTGCGATACAAAATCGCGTAATCCCCCCAGCGGTTTCCCTCAGAGAAGCCGTCGAGGATGGTTTCTGCAATGTATTCCGCTTCCCCCTCCTGTGTCTCGGAACGATGAAAGCGGATTTTTGCGCCATCTCCATTGTCTGTCCACAGCTCTTTCCCCTTTCGGCGCGCGTTGTTGCGGATCAGCTCATTGGCTGCATTCAAGATATTCTGTGTCGAACGATAATTCTGTTCCAGACGGATGGTCTTTGCGTTTTTGTACTGCTGCTCAAATTCCAGAATATTGGTGATTGTCGCGCCCCGGAATTTATAAATACTCTGGTCGTCGTCACCGACCACACAGATATTTTCATAGCCGCCTGCGAGCAGGCTGATGAGCACATACTGTGCGTGGTTGGTATCCTGATATTCGTCTGCGAGAACATAGCGGAACTGGCGCTGATAATGCTCCAGAATGTCCGGATTTCCCTGCAACAGTTGGACGGTTTTCATAATAATATCGTCGAAATCCATTGCATTGGATTCCTTGAGCTGCCGGGCATATTCCTTATAAATTTCTGCGACAGTCATCTGATAATAGTTGTCTCCTGCTTCCAGCTCAAACATGCGCGGCGTCTGGAGATTGTCCTTTGCACGTCCAATGGTGCTGGCAATCGTTCGGACATCAAAGATCTTGTCGTCTAACTTTTTCCCCTTGATAATTGCGGTCAACACACGTTTTTGGTCATCCGCGTCGTAAATCGTGAACGAACGGTCGTAGCCGATGGCTTCGCAGTTGCGCCGCAGGATGCGTACACAGGCGGAATGAAATGTCGATGCCCAGATATCGCGTGCAAAATCTTCGCCAACTGCGCGCTCCAGGCGCTGCTGGATTTCCTTTGCCGCCTTGTTGGTAAATGTAATGGCGAGAATCTGCCACGGGCGTGCGGGCTGGACAGCACATAGCAGCTCGGCGCGCATGCGATTTTCTTCCGTGGGATGGCGCAGGTAATCGCGCAGGAATAACAAATCGTCTTCGGTTGCGTCCTCCGGTGCAAATTCACAGGAATAACCGCGCCCAAACCGCAGGATATTGATGATGCGGTGAATTAAGACAGTGGTCTTGCCGCTGCCTGCGCCTGCGAGCACAAGCAGAGGGCCTTCGGTATGAAAAACTGCCTCACGCTGGCGGTCATTGAGCGATTCAAATTCCCGTTCAATAATCGCGCTGCGCAGTGCAGCATACTGTATGTCAAATCTTGTTTGCTCCATGATGATCTCCTTCAAAACAGCAGACTGGACTTTCAGTATAGCACAATTTTAGTGGAGGAACAAGGATGCAGCGGCCAGCCTCTTTCAAACCGCCATGCGGTTTTAAATACAAGATGACAGATTGTTGAGTTCCTTGTAACCTCTTCTCTGTTATGCTATAATAAAGAAAACAAACCGTATCACAGGGGGAAGGAAAATGGATTCATTTATTCAATCAGACAAGGCACAGGAGATGCGGGAATACACACTGCCCAGATTCCATGAACTGCCGAAAATCCAGATCTATCTGGATCAGTTGATTACTGTGCTCCAACAGATTCTCAGCCCGCTGTTTGACGCGGATGCGCAGCAGTGTATGACAGCGTCAATGATTAACAATTATGCCAAGCAGGGTGTCATCAGCCGCCCGGTCAAAAAGAAATATACCCGCGATCATATCGCCTACCTGATCTTTATTGCTGCATCCAAGCAGGTGCTGTCGATTGACGGCATCCGCAAGCTGATTCAGATCCAGTTGGACAGCTATCCGCTTGAAGCCGCATATGATTATTTCTGCACGGAGTTGGAGAATGCACTGCATGCTGTTTTCAACGGCGCGGAGCCGCCAGCAGACACTGCCAGTACGCAGACACAGCAGACCAAACTCATGCGCGCCGATGTGTCTGCCATTGCGCACAAAATTTATCTTTCAAAATATCTCGAGCAATTTGCCGCACAGCAGGCGCAGGACTGACAACACGAAAGCCCAATCCAAACGGATTGGGCTTTTCTCTGTCTTTGTCAATCTTCCCACGGGCGAATGCGATAGCGTGCGCCAATGCTTTCGCAGATTGCGCGACACTGTGCTTCTTCCTCATGGGAAATCGTTGTGTCAACCGTCGTCATCACAACCTCAGGGACTGTCTTGACGCAGTCCTTCGCAAAACGGATCATCGCGTCAAACGACTGTTCACCGAATTTGCTGCGGGTCAGTCGGAGGTATTCCTCTGCATTCGGTGTGTTCAGACTGATGGAAACAACATCAATCAGACCGGACAATCGATCGGCAATCGGCTCACCGTTGACCAGATCGCCGAGGCCATTGGTATTGATGCGGATTTCCAGTTCCGGGCACTTGGATTTGATGTACTGCGCCGTGCGGAGCAGCATATCCAGGCGTTCTGTCGGCTCGCCGAAGCCACAGAACACGGCTTCGCTGTATTTGTCCAGATCACAGCCATCAATTGCCGCCGTGATTTCCTCATAGGACGGTTCATGCTCGAGCCAGAGTCCGCCGGAATTGCCCACATGATCCATGGTCTGCCGCAGGCAGAACGTGCAGGCACACGGGCAGCGGTTGGTCAGGTTGATATACAGACCGTTGTGTACATCGTACACAATCGTCATTTCTTTTTTCATCGGGAATCTCCTTAATGCAGTGTGGTGAGGAATTCCTCGAAGCACACGCCATCGGTTTTCGGAATCCCCAGCTCAATCGAGCGCAGAATGCATTTTTTGACGAACGCAGATGCCTTGCGCACAGATGTTTCAAACGGAACCTGATTGACGGCATCCGTGGCTACAATGGATGAGAAGACATCGCCTGTGCCGGAGCGCTCATCTCCGATGCGCAGTGTGCGCAGCAGCTTTGCTTCCCCGCCCTTTTCATAGACCAGATTGGAGACATATGTCTTCTGCGGAACGCCGGTAATGACAATCTTTTCCGGACCCTGCTCTGCCAGTGCATATGCAAGGCGCACAAGTTCCTTTGTCTCCCAGTGTCCCTCGTGGAACGGAGTATCGGTCAGAATACACGCTTCGGTCAGGTTTGGTGTCAGAATATCAGCATAGCCGACCAGCTGCTTCATCGCCTGGCACAGCTCATCCGTATAAGTCGGATATGGCTTGCCATGGTCGCCCATGACAGGATCAATGATGACCGTCGTACGTTCTGTTCGGAAGTCCGAAATGAACCGCTTTACAATTTCAATCTGCTGTTCGGAGCCGAGAAATCCGGTCTGAATTCCATCGAACTCCAGCCCGAGCTTCTTCCAGTTGTCGATATACGGCTGCATTTTCGCCGTATAATCCTCGAAGAAAAATTCCGGGAACCCAGTGTGGTTGGAAAAAATCGAGGTCGGTACCGGACAACACTGCACCTTCATCGCGGAAATAATCGGCATGGACACTGCAATGGAGCAGCGTCCGAAGCCGGACATGTCGTTGATGACGGCAATTTTCTTTTGTCTGTTGTGGTCAATCATGCCTGACCCTTTCTTTCCGATGTGAGCAGCGGGCGGACCTTTGCCTTTTCAAACAGTGCGCCGACGCCATAGCAGACTGCCAGATTGAGTACACCCTTGACAGCCAGACCCGGCGTGGATGCCAGACCCTGCGCGATGCCGCCATACAGGATTGCGCCGGCAACGGTGTAGCCGACAACCATCCATACCATGCCGACAACACAGGCAATCAGTGCGCGTGCAGAAAACAGCGTGCAGGTGCCATCTTTGTTGTACGCAATTTTGCCGACGAACAGTGCCATCAGCGACTTGATGATAAAGGTCGGGATAACCCAGCCGGTAAAGCCGGTCAGCAGGTCAGCGAGCGCAGAGCCAATGCCGCCTGCCCAGATGCCGGAGCGTTTGCCGACAAACAGGACGGTCAGCAGGATAAACGCATCGCCCAGATGTGCATAACCCAGCGGAATCGGAATCTGTACCACCATGGTCATAACACAGATCAATGCCGCCATAACGGCAGTCATGCACAGAAAACGCGCGGAAAACTTGTTTGAATTCATACTTACACCTTATATTAAATGGATTCTATACGGGTGCATTATACCGCACAACTTACCCCAATAAAATGGACAGTTTCGTACGGATTTCAAAGCACAGTTTTCATTTTTCCACCATTGTTTTGCGTTATTTTATAACTCGTTGACAAATTCCTCAATGCGCTCCATAGCGGTTTCCAGATGCATCATGGAGTAGGAATAGGAAATGCGAATATGTCCGCGGCCGCTCTCACCGAACGCGCTGCCCGGCACAACAGCGACCTTCTTCGACCGAAGCAGGCGGTCACAGAACTCTTCGTCATCCTCCATATATTTCTGAATGGATGGGAAAATGTAGAACGCTCCCTCCGGCTCGAAGCACGGCATGCCGATTTCCTGTAACCGTGTGTACATAAACCGGCGGCGCATATCGTACTGATCGCGCATATACGCGATATCGTCCTGTCCGGTGCGCATGGCTTCAATTCCGGCAAACTGGCTGACCGTCGGTGCGGACATGATGCCGAACTGATGGATTTTTACCAGCGGCGCAAGCATTTCCTTCGGCGCCATAACCCAGCCGAGACGCCAGCCCGTCATGGCATACGACTTGGAAAAGCCGTTGATGACGATGGTGCGCTCACGCATGCCAGGCAGCTCTGCGAAGCAGACATGCTTCTTGCCGCCATAGGTCAGCTCACAGTAAATTTCATCTGAAATAACAATAATGTTGGTGCTGCGCAGGACAGCTGCAATTTTCTCCAGCTCCTCACGGGTCATGATTGCACCGGTCGGATTGTTCGGGAACGGCATAATCAGAACCTTGGTGCGCGGCGTAATCGCTTCCTTGAGTGTCTTTGCTGTCAGCTTGAAGCCGTCTTCCATGCGCGTCTTGAGCGGAACCGGCGTGCCGCCTGCCATGATGGTCAGCGGCGTATAGCAGACAAAGGACGGCTCCGGAATCAGAACCTCATCGCCTTCCGAGACAAACGAACGGAGTGCATTGTCAATTGCCTCCGAGCCACCGACTGTGACAATGATTTCCTTGTGGTAATCATATTCCAGATGATAATTCTCCCACGCATATTTGGCAATTTCTTTGCGCAGGTCTGCAAGGCCCCAGTTTGAGGTGTAGAAGGTTTTGCCCTGCTGCAGAGACGCAATGCCTGCACGGCGGATCTGCCATGGCGTCTGGAAATCCGGCTCTCCGACACCGAGAGAAATGGCATCGTCCATTGTATTGACGATATCGAAAAACTTCCGGATACCGGATGGCTTGATGGTGCGCGCCTTGTCCGAAATCAGGGAGGAATAATCAATCATCGTGGAAATCCTCTCTTTCGTCAACCGGATTAAAATCAATACCGGCATCCTTGTATTTTTTCAGGACAAAGTGCGTGGAAGTGGAAATGATGTTCTCCATCGGCGCAAGGTTCTCGGATACAAAACGCGAGACCTCCTGAAGCGAGCGTCCGTTGATGATAACGGTAAAGTCAAAGCTGCCGCTCATCAGGTAAACACTGACAACCTGCTTGTGGCAATGGATGCGGCGTGCCAGCTCATCAAAGCCCATGCCCTTCTGGGGGCTGACGCGGACCTCGATCAGTGCGGTGACACTGTCGCGTTCAACCTTATCCCAGTCGATGATGGCCTTGTAGCCGAGGATAACGTTTTCTTTTTCGTATTTATGGATGCTGGCATTGACTTCCTGTTCTGTAATGCCGAGCATTTTTGCAATGCGGGCGGGCGTAATGCGGGCGTCCTGCTCCAACAGCTGTAAAATTCGATGCATAAGAATAAACCTCCTGCAATGGATGCGGCTCCCGGAAACGGAAACCGGAATGGGTTCCGGTATGTGTTCCCTGAAACAGCAAGATAAAATCACGTTGATTGTGCGGACAGATGCTCCTGCCATCCTTCTCTAAGGGAATGAATCGGGGGGCAAATAGAATTGCACCAGTTTAGTATAGCATAAAGTTGCGAAGTAAACCAGATATAAAGTGAAATTGGCACCAAATATTATCCCGTCTGTAAATATCATCCAAAACGTGCGGGAAGCTTTGCTTTGGAGCACTTTTTTGAAAATGATATGCATTTCCTGGCAGATTACGAAAGACATCATTTGTTGATAATTGCTTTGTTTTTTCAGAAAAGTTGAGTTTTTCGGCAAATGTTGTATAATGTATAGACAAATTGTTGGTATTTGGTGGGAAGGGAGTTTTTGCATGGCACAGCATCAGCCGCTCAATGCACAGTGTTTTGTAAAAAGAGAATTTCATCCGATTTTTGTGGATGACAACAATCCGCAGCTGCTCTATGTCTGTAAGGTACGCCCAGATATCAGCAGCCGCCATCCCCGCATCATGCATTCACACGATGATCTGGTTGAACTGGTGCTGATTTACAGCGGTGCAAGCGATTATCTGATTCACGATAAAAAATGTACCGTCAAGGCCGGTGACCTGTTGATTTACAATTCAGGAGTCGTGCACGACGAAATGGCCGGGCCGGATTCCCTGCTCGGTTTTATCACCATTGCAGTCGGCGGGCTGCGCATGCCCGGACTGCGTGAAAATGCACTGATTCCGGATGAGCTGGGATACCTGTTCCAGACGGGGCACAATTTTGAGGATATCCGCCAACTGCTGGAACTGATGTTCCGCAATCTTTCGGAGGAAGAACCGGATGCTGCGGCCTTCTGCAACAGCCTGATGCATGCCCTTTTGCGCAAGGTGCTTACGGTGGTTCGTGAAAATACCGGAACGGCAGAGGAAGGCACAGCTTCTTCTGAGATCGATGAGCCGAATATTCTCGGGCACCGCGTCAAGCAGTTCATCGACCAGAATTACACCCAGCCGATTACCCTGCAAACCATTGCAGAAGCGCTGCACACCAGCCCCTATTATATGTCGCATGTCTTTAAGGAAATGAGTGGCTATTCCCCTATTCAGTATCTGCTGCGCAGGCGAATCGGAGAGGCGCAGACACTGCTGATTACAACCGATTATTCCATTACGGAAATCGCCGGAATGGTCGGCTATGATACACAGAGCTATTTCAACATGCAGTTTACCAAGCATGTCGGCATGCCGCCCAAGAAATTCCGCCAGAATTACATTGTCGCTGAAAAAGAAAAAAATACGCGGACCAGAAAGCCGCGCAGCAAAAAGGATTCCGAATGACTGAAATCCGCGAATCATCATATCGTATCTATGTAAGCAAGCCCACCTGCATTTAACAGGTGGGCTTGCTGAGCCTGTCGAAGAACCCGGCTGCGCATTAAGCGAGAGCCAGATTTTGGCACATATAGGGAAAAAGCCGGAAAACTGGAATAGGGAAATGGATCTTCCACTTCCACATAGCCAGCTTTTTCAGATTCATGGCAGCAAATTTAAGCTTCACCCAGTTGGTAACTTGAGCCAAGCCTCGATATTGTGTATAGCGCATACCATGCTTTTCTTTGGCATCTGCAAATACACGTTCAATCTTTTGTTGTCGGAGTTTATATAAGTCACGATATTCAGTCATATGACGTGCGTCTTCTGCCAACTCTACATAATCAGCCCATACGTGTCTGGTGACAGTCTTTTCAAACTTTGCACTCGATGTACACAGCTCTCTGGTCGGACAATGTTCGCAGACGTATGACCTGCTCTTATATTCACGATATCCATCTTTGTTCGTTGTTGCATAATGAAGTGTTTTATACTCCGGACAGATTACACAATCATAATACTCATCATAAACATATTTCCACCATTCATGACCGCCTTTCTTTGTCATTGGACGTTTATATGCTGTAGATAATACTCTTCCACTCTCAAAAATACGTTTGCAAATCGAAGGAGTTTTGTAGGCGCTGTCTGCTACTATCGTTTTATGTTCTGGGTAATGTTCGCAAAGCTGGTCATATAACGGGTCAAATGCTACACTGTCATGTACATTTCCTGCTGTTACTTCTACGTCGAGAATAAAATTATGCTTGTCACAGGCTGTATGCGCTTCGTAGGCAAAACACTTCTTGTGTTCACCTTTATGGAATACGCCGGCATCCGGATCCGTTGTCGAAACTGTTATTTCTTTCTCCTTTGGCGGTGTTGAATCGTCATCATCATCGAATGGCTTTTTGTCGTGTTCTTCGCGATCTCTGTTAATTTCTTCCCGCAGCTCCTTTGCATATCGTTTTGCTTCAACTGGAACAGCTTTTCGTGCTTTTTTCTTCATGTTTGCACTTGCTTTGATATGTGTCCCATCGATAAAAATTGCACTCGTATCCAGAAATCCTTCCTTTGCTGCTGTGTTCAATATCCACCGAAATATATATTCTACAGTTGCTGTTGTAAAACGATGCTTAAAATTATAGCTTACTGTTGAAAAATGCGGCACCTGTTCATTCAATGGATAACCGATAAACCACCTGTATGCAACATTCATATTCACTTCTTCCAGCGTCCGCCGGAGCGATGGTATCCCATATATGTGCTGTATCATTACAATCTTAAACAATACTACCGGATCGATACTTGGCCTGCCGTTGTCCTTGCAGTACAAATCATCTACAAATTCATAAATTTGTTTGAAATCTACTGCTGCATCTATTTTCCTCAGTAGATGATCCTCGGGCACTAACATATCCATACTTACAATCTCTACTGCCTCTCTGTTTTCCTTCCCTTTTACTATCATTTTATCACCTGTCTTTCTTATCTTTATTATAACAGAAAAAGCCGCCTTTCGGCGACTTTTTCGACAGGCTGACCCCGTTTATCTTCGGATAAACGGGGTGTTTTCAGTCAGCGGAATGCACTAATATGTTGTTTTATGCCTCAACCTTAACCCAAGCGCCGCCGTTCTGGCAGGACTCGGTTGCAGCCTTAGCCATCAGTACCGGACGCAGGCCGTCTACTGCACCGACAGCAGTCGGCTTGTCATTCTGGATTGCATCCACAAAGGACAGAACCTGATTGATAAATGCCTGATTGTAGCGCTCGAGGAAGAACCACAGCGGCTTCTGGGAAACAGCACCGTCAACGGTCATAACGGTAGCGGTGTTCTGCAGATCGTTTGCATCCGAAGCCATACCCTTGGAGCCAAATACCTCGACACGCTGATCGTAGCCGTAAACCGCCTGACGGGAGTTGTTGATAACGGCAATTGCGCCGTTTGCCATCTTCATGGTGACAACTGCGGTGTCAACATCCGGAATGCCGGACTCTTCCTGCAGATTCGGATTGACCAAGCAGGAGCCGACAGCGGAAATCTCCACTGCCTCAGAACCGGTAACGTAGCGAACCATATCAAAGTCATGGATCATCATATCGTAGAAGATACCGCCGGAAACTGCAACGTAGGATGCCGGGGGCGGCTCCGGATCACGGGAAGAAACGATAACGATATGCGGATCGCCCACGGTGCCGTCCTTGACAGCGTCAGCGACAGCCTTATGGTTGTGGTCAAAGCGGCGGTTAAAGCCTACCTGGAACTTGACGCCCTTTTCCTCAACCAGTGCGAGCAGTGCCTTGATCTTGTCGATATCGTAGTCGATCGGCTTCTCACAGAATACGTGCTTGCCGGCCTTGACTGCTTCCATCGAAACCTGGCAGTGCGTATCGGTGGAGGAGCATACGAATACAACCTCTACCTCCGGATTGTTGATGACGTCCATAAAGTCGGTAGACACCGTTGTAATGCCGCGCTCAGCCAGCCACTCGCGTGCGCCGGACTTGTCCAGCATCGGATCAGCAACTGCTGCAACCTCGACGCCCGGAACACTGTTGATCAGATTGTTAATGTGCAGCTTGCCGATGCGTCCGCAGCCGACAACGCCAATTTTCAGATTTGCCATAAATAGCACTCCTTTGCTATAACATTTTTGAAAAGGGAGGCTGTGCCCGGCGGGTAACGGCCATAGCACAGCCGGTGAGAATAGTACCTATACGCTGCTTCCTGAATGCAGAGACGGAAAACATTACTTGCAGTACTTTGCTACGTGTGCCTTGGTGATCTCAGCGGACTTCTTGACATTCTCCTCCTGAGTCATCTCATAGTACTCCGGACGGAAGATCTCAATCGTGCAGCAGTCACCGTCAAAGCCGATCTTCTGCAAAGTCTCTGCATAGCGCTGATGCGGCAGGCAGTCGCCCTCAGCATCCGGCCACATGCGCTTCTCATCGTTGTTATACGGTGCGCCGCACGGCAGATCCTCGGTACCATTCAGATGCCATACAAAGATCTTCTTGCCGTCTGCTTTCTCCAGGGTCTCCCAGCCGGAGCCCATTGCGTAAAAGTGATACTGATCGAGGGTTACACCGACCAGCGGAGAGTTAACCTCTTCAACGATTGCGTAAGCATCCTCGAAACGGTTGATCGTCATTGCCGGCTCACCACAGAACTCCAAAGACAGCTTGATGCCATACGGCTCAACCTTCTTTACCATCTCCTTCAGGACAGCAACCGCATCCTCTCGGATCTCCTTGCGGGTCGGCTGCAGACCGCGCTCGGTCATATCCTTGGACGGAACGACAACGATCATCTTGCAGCCCAGAATGTTGCAGCGGCGGATGATCTCATCCAGCTCTGCCATAACTGCTGCCTTCTCTTCCTCGGTCTGCTTCATGTTGAAGAAGCACAGGGCGTTGTAGGACAGCATCTTCAGATGATGGCTCTGGAACCACTCACCCAGCTCCTCCAGCGTTACGACACCGGCCTCCAGATCGCGGTTCAGGCATTCAGACTGAATGTCGATGCAGTCGAAGCCGTACTTCTCGCACAGCTCGAGATCCATCATCACGGTATGACCCTTACAGAAACGGTCATTTGCCTCGTTAAATCCGATTTTCATAACATTTTCTCCTTTTCAGTAAAATATTTACACTAAAATGATTGGCAGGCAATCATTTATATCCAAGTTAAGCAGCAATGCCAATCGGCGAGAACAGAATATAAATACCGATTGCAATGATTGCTCCGATAATGCAGACCACATGACGGTACTTCCACGGGGTCATATCCACTACGCCGGCATTCGGTGCTTCCCATTCTTCTACACCCTTGAAGTGATTCAGATACAGCATGATGAGCAGCTCAATCACAAACAGGACTGCCATTGCATACAGATAATGAATCGGCTCCGAAGATCCTCCGACAATTTCATAGGTCGGCTGAATCAGCATGAACGCTCCGTAGCAGATGACATGGAATATGGTAATCAGGAACGGCGTATAGCGCGGCACGCGGCGGAATACAATTGCGCCGAGCACGGTGAACAGAATCGGCAGAGATACGAACTGGCTCATCGAGTTCAGGAATGTAGTGATACCGTTTGCATACATGACGAACGGAGAGATGATGATTGCGATAATTCCCGCGATAGTTCCGTAAATCTTTGCCACCTTGACATAGAATGCATCCGTACGTCCCGGGCAGATGACCGGCTTGAACAAATCCAGAGTAAACATTGTGGAAGCCGAGTTCAGCACGGAATTGAAGGACGACAGGATTGCACCGAACAGAACCGCTGCAAAGAAGCCCATCACCGGCTTCGGAACAACCGCAGACACCAGAGCCGGATATGCAAAGTCGATTGCACTGTCTCCGGCTGCAGCAATCTTATCCTGAATAGACGGCAGGAAATGTGCGATAACGCCCGGAAGAACCAGATAGAAGAATCCGAGAGTCTTGAGGAATCCACAGAAGATTGCGCCCTTCTGACCCTCCTTGAGGGATTTTGCCGCCAGCGAACGCTGTACAAACGACTGATTGCAGCACCACCAGTACAGGTTATTGAAGAACATACCGGTGAAGATCAGCGGCCACGGAAGTGCAGGCTCACCTGCGTCCCACTCAGCCCATGCATTCAGCTTTGCCGGTTCGGTATCAATCATATACTGGATGCCGGCCAGCATACCGCCGCCGGAGGTTTCCTGTCCCAGCAGGGACAGCGCCAGAAACGGAATCATCAGACCGCCGATAATCAAACCGATACCGTTGATTGTGTCGGATACCGCTACCGCCTTCAAACCGCCGAAGATTGCATAGCAACCGCCGATGATACCGATGATGACACACAGAATTGCAACAGCCGCAAACTTGCTCGAACCGAGCATTCCGGAGACATTAAAAATATTTTCGAACACAACCGCGCCGGAATACAGGATGACCGGCAGATTGAGGATGGAATACATTACAACGACAATCAGCGAAAACATCGTGCGGGTGTTTCTGCCAAAGCGCTGCTCCATCAGCTGCGGCATGGTGGTAGTACCCATCTTTAAGTAGGTCGGCAGGAACCAGTATGCCAGTGCAAACAGCGTAAACAACGAACCGACCTCCCAGCCGATCGGACTCATGTTGGAAGCCCATCCCTGTCCGTTGGTGCCGACAAGCTGTTCGGCAGATAGGTTTGTAAGCAGCAGCGAGCCCGCAATGACAATTCCCGGCAGTCCGCGTCCCGCCAAGAAATATCCCTCAGCGGATTCCAGATTTTCATCCTTCGTTTTCAGCGCTGCAACGACAGCAACCATAATGGTGAAGAATAAAAATGTAATAATGATCCATGGTGTAGAACTAAAGAAGCTCAAAATTTTTTCTCCCTTCAGTGTAGATTTCTCTCTCATTGTTACGAGACAGCAGACCAGCCGGTGCCGTAGCTTTCTCTGCTTGTTGAACCAAAGATATGACACGCAAAAGCAGGTTTCAAGCGTTTGAATCAAAGAACATTTCTCCGTGCAAAGTATCGTAAATATATCCAAAAAATCTTCATACATTTTAGGCATATTGCTCTACAAGTATCATTTGCACGAGAAAACAATGCACGTTTTATAAAAATTTATCGGGAAATATATCACAAATCGGACTGGCAAAACGACTTCGACTGTGCTATGATAGGGACAGCAAAATGACTGAGAAAGAGGGATGCAACATGGCTGTGACATTACAGCAGATTGCAGAGGCATGCGGCGTTTCACGCGGCACAGTAGACCGCGCGCTGCGAGGACGGGAAGGAGTGCGCCCGGAGGTTGCGGAAGGTATCAAGAAAAAGGCGCGAGAGATGGGCTACATTCCCCGCCACGGCAACGTTCTGACTGATATTCGTCCGCTGCGCATCGGCGTGGTGCTGCATACCGGTGCATCCGACTTTGTGCAGTCTCTGGCGGAGCTGATCCGGAGCTTTCCAAGTCAGACAATTCTCCCGATTTCCCCCACCGTGCGCATCATGGACGGTACGAACGTGCTACATCAGCTCGCGCTGATTGATGAGCTGGTGGAAAACGAGCAGATTGACGGTCTGATGCTGATGCCACTGGCAAGCAACCAAGTGCGGGATAAGATCAACGAACTGACTGAAACCCATGGACTGCCGATTGTCACGCTGAATACGGATATCGCGGACTGCGGGCGGCTTGCCTATGTCGGCCCGGACAATATTGCCTGCGGTCGCACAGCCGCCGCGCTGATGGGACTCACCATCAGCGGCACCGGACGCGTACTTCCGATTCTCGGACAGCAAAGCGGACACTTCGCGGATACGCAGCGTCTGAGCGGCTTTTTGTCCGAAATGAGCGAGTCCTTCCCCAATGTAACGGTAATGTCGCCGGAATATTGCTTTCTGGATCAGGATCTGGCGGAGCGCATTACCGCCCGTGCCCTGCGGGATGTGGACAATCTTTCCGGCATTTATCTCTCCTCAGTCGGACGCAGCGGTGTTTATCAGGCCATCCGCCGCGCCAGCAAGCAGGGACAGGTACATGTTGTGGTTCATGACCTGACTGCGGACAACCTTCAGATGATCCGCGAAGGCGTTGTGGATTTTGCCATCGGGCAGGATGCCGAAACGCAGGCCTGGCTCCCGCTCCGCCTGCTGTATCAATACCTAACCAAACGCAAATCACCCACCCAACGGCAGTATACAACGGAAATCGGCATCAAATTCCGATGCAACCTCACGGACTAAAGCGCCAAACAGAAATCCCGACCATGAATCATGATCGGGATACCTCTCCAAAATGTCCGCATGTGCGCACTGACTCAAGCCGCCAGGCTTGACCGCAAGCTGCATCTTGTCGAGAGCCACAACACCCGGGAATGTTTTGGTACAATCCCGCAGCTCTACGATATATTCACTCATTGACAGTTCACCCTTTTCTCCGAGAGAGAGTTTTCCAACAGGTGCGCGGTATAGTCCTCTGATATTTTGTTCTCGGCACAAAATACGGTACGGTACACCTGTCCAGATGAAGAATGCCCTTATCGGTGTTTTCTACCGATAAGGGCATTGTATTGTTCATGGATTTTGCTCTTTCGGGATTCCCTTATTTCAGATACTTATCCAGCTCGTCCAGACGTTCCTGAACATTTTCCTTGGTAACAACGCCTGTACCGGAGTCGATGAACTCATCCAGCTCTTCGCCGTTCAGTGCTGCAACTGCTGCTTCTGCTGCCTTGTAGCCCATACCGTAAGCATCCTGAACAACGGACATTGTCTCGTTGCCGGCCAGAATTGCTTCACACGCTGCGCGGTCACCATTGAAGCCGAGGAAGATCGTATTTTCATACGCCTTATTTCCCTTTGCTGCACGTGCAGCTGCCATTGCCATATCGTCGTTGTTTGCACAGATGATTGCAACGCCTTCCGGATGAGTCTGCATGATAGCTTCCATACAGGTAACTGCCTTATCTGCTACTGCATCTGCATACTGAGTTTCACTCTCCAGGAACTCGCCGCCTGCTTCATTGATGCCCTTTTTGTAGCCTTCATAACGTGCAGTGTTGGTAGAGTCACCCTGAACACCACAAATTTCAATCGCCTTGATTTCCTCCCAGCCAGCTTCCTTTGCAGCTTCGACAGCGGTCTTACCGCCCAGTGCAGCTGCTTCCTCATTGCCGGTACCGATGAAGGAAAGAACCTCCGGTGCATCAATGTTGGTATCGACCGCCAGGATCGGCATCTCTGTTCCCTTAATCAGGGTTGCTATCTGATCGCCCTGAAGTGGAGCGATGACCAGTGCGTCATATGCACCGGAATTCAGGTCGGTTTCAATCATGTTCTGCTGCTCATCATAAGCAGTTTCAGAAGTCGGGCCCTTTACTTCAATCGAAACACCGTTTTCTTCGCCATAAGCCTCAGCACCGGCCTTGACGTACTGCCAATATTCCGCGGAAGTGGTCTTCAAAATCACACTGATTTTGTAATCTCCGCCGGACGAGCTGCCGGAGCCGCTGTCTCCGCCCGCTGCCGTATCTCCGCCAGAGGAACCGCAGCCTGTCAGACAACCTGCCGTCATTACGCCTGCAAGCGCAATCGATAAAAGTCGTTTCTTCATTTTCATTGTACTTTCCTCCTGTGTTTCTCTCTTTCTGATGTATTTATCTTTTATCCTACATCTCAGCCGATACGTAGAAATGCACAGCCGTGATGCTGCACGGTTTTGTTTCTCATACCGTTTGGGATATGGGAAAGAAGATCGATGTTATTGTCCTGAACCTGCATTTTCTTTTGCTGCATGTACAGATATGGGGCAATTTTCACGATTTGATCGTTGATTTTTGCATCATTTATTGTGCTTATTATACAAAACCATTGCATAATTAACCGAATCAAACCGCGCAAGAACTGTTGCAAATTGCTCTTTTTAAACTAAAAAATTGCGAAATTGTCTGGGCGACATTCCTACCTTGCTGCGAAATGCAGCGGCAAAGCTCGTATCATATGCATAACCGACTGCTCCTGCAATCTCTGTAACAGACAGTTCTGTTTCTTTCAGCAACTTTTTTGCCTGACTGATACGCAGATTTACCAGATATTCATGAGGCGACTGTCCTGTGCCTGCTCGGAATTTTCTGTTAAACTGCGATACACTCAAATGGAATCTTTTTGCCAGCATAGCAGTTGATACATCCTCCGAAAAGTGAAGCTCCAGATATTGTTGTACGCTGGCAATCAGTGGATCATCGGATTTGTCGGCCGCTCCGTCATCCAGCATGCTGTATATGATATCATACAGCATACGGGAAGCCGTTGTTTCTTCCATACAACCTGCTGTGCGCAGCAGATGCAGAAATTGCTGCATCTGGTCGCGGATGTATGCAGAATACTCTGCCGGAATGACAAGCCCATGTTCTTTGAAAATTTCCTTCCAGAACATCTTTGTATTGGCACCGTTGAAGTAGATCCACATATACTCCAACGATTCAACTGCGCGATAACTGTGCGCTTCATTACAGTTGATGAAACCGCATTCACCGGCATGAATGATTGCTTTTTCACCGTGTGCAAATACGCACATCTTCCCTTTCGTCACATAGAACAGCAGGTAACCATCCTGTCCTGTGTGCTCTATATAATAATCTGTATCGCAGTAAAAATATCCTGAACGCTGTAAAAAATACAGCAATCTTGCAGCGCGATCAGATGGTGTGGCTTCATAGAGCTCTGACATCGGTTCCAGCCCCTTTTCATGCGGCAACAGCATATCTTCTCGTCCTCCGTTCTGTTGCAACCAATAACAAAATCGTTGCAATGATCCACCTGTGCAATTCCTGAATAAAGCAAAAGCGATTCTTTCATGTGCCCGGAGAATCCGAACAGCAGCGATTCAGGTGTACATTTCTTCAAAAAATTACACATTTGCATCGTATTTCGTATAAATCAGGGCTTTAATTTCCTTTTTTTCATGATATCAGGTCTAATTTCCGTTTTCCATTGCAATTATTGCGCTTCACATTATAAATCTTGCTGCCTGGACAGCAGGATTCCTAAATGAATCGTTATTATTGACAGAAAAACGGGAGGAACTCTGTGATTTTTATGATACTCTGCCAAGCAAAATAAGTCATTGCACGCAGTGCGCCAGATTTATACATAAATAATCATGTTAAATTGGATTTGAAAGACACGGCAATGTGCGATACAATAGAAACCAATGCCAGAAAGAAGGAGTCTCTGTATGATTTTTAATCAATTTACGCCGGATATGCTGGATTTCCTCGCAGAAAACCATCTGCGCAACAGCAAGAGCTGGTATGATGAGCATAAGGATGTCTATAAGAAACTGGTGACGGAGCCGTTTTATGCACTGGTTGAGGAAATGAGCCCTCATATGTTGGAAATTGATCCGCAGTTTGTAACCATCCCATCCAAATCGGTTGCCCGTGTCCGCCGTGATACACGTTTCACAAAAAACAAGGATCTGTACCGCGATCATATCTGGATTGTGTTTCGTCACCCGAAAAAACGCCTTGGCAGCTCACTGTGCTATTATTTTGAGATTGAACAGGAAAGCTGGGGGTATGGTGTAGGCTATTATGATATTCCATCCGCTGTGCGCGAGGAATATCGCCAGATGATCCTGCATCACGACAAGCATTATCTGGAAGCCAGACGCGCACTGGAACAGGCGCCGGATTTCAGCCTATACGGCGATCCGTATAAGCGCCCGCCCTATCCCGATGCGCCGGAAGAGGATCGGCACTGGCTCAATCGAAAGAATATCGGCGCCAGTTTTTCCTGTGAGGACTATACCACCTTGTTTGACGGCACATTCTATGATATAATGATAGCAAATCTCAAGCGAATCGCACCATTTTACCAATTTCTTCGCATTGCAGAAGAGCGCGTTCGCCGTCAGTCATTGGAGGACCACTTGTGAAATTCACTGCAATCGATTTTGAAACAGCAAATGCATCCATGCTCAGCGCATGTTCCATCGGTATTGTCGAATTCGAGGACGGCGTTCCCGTTCGTGAGACCTATACGCTCATCCGCCCGCCTGAGGAATATGGAAAATTCAACTGGTACAACGTCCGTATTCACGGAATCAAGGCAACTATGGTGAAGGATGCACCGACCTTTGACAAGGTCTGGGAACAGATTCGGGACAGCATTGATGGTCAGTTGATCGTCTGTCACAACGCTGCGTTTGATACCGTCGTTCTGTGCCGCCTGCTGGAGTATTATGGAATTGCGATTCCCACCTTTGATTATGTCTGCACGGTTAAGATCTCTCAGCTGCTGTGGCCGGAGATGGAAAACCATAAGCTGGATACTGTTTGCAATGATCTCAATATTGTCCTGAACCACCATGAAGCGTTGTCCGATGCACGCGCCTGCGGCTTGATTTTCGCCGAAGCGCTCAAAAGCCAGCACTGTATCGATACCGCGGACTTGCTGGATGCACTGGAAATGCGTGTCGGACATGTTTCCCCAAAGGGTCGGCAGTCCTGTTCCACCTCGGAAGAGGTTCGCCGAAAAATGATTTCTGATAAGAAAAAACAGGCAAGCCGCCGCAAATATTTTGCCCGCCGCCATTCTGCCGCGGACACGAAAGAGAAAGGAGAAAAACCATCATGACAAACTGTTGTACGTTTTTCAAAAAAGCCGGAGATTACCGTGACCTTGCCGCTGCACGCCTTGAAAATGCAGGTGATCTCGTTCGGGCAGGCTATACTGCCGCAAGCCAGCGTATCACTTCCCTTCTGCGCAAATACATGCTCTCAGAGATTCAGATTCTTCAGTTAATGCTGGTTTCATTCGGCGTCCTGCTCGGCGCAACTTTTTCCGATTTCTTCAAAAAACACCGTAAATTCGTACTGATTGCATTCCTCCTCTCGGTCTGTCTGTTTGTTTACAAAGCATTCCAGCTGCTCGGTGAATGGGATGAATCAAACGGTGAGTTTTAACTGTGAGATCATGCAATCCGCCTGAATTAACATTCAGGCGGATTTTTTTCAAAAAGTACTTGCAACAACGGATAAAGTTATGTATAATATTTTTGTTGCATTACCATGCCGGTGTGATGGAATTGGTAGACGTAGTGGACTCAAAATCCACCGCTGGCGACAGCGTACCGGTTCGAGTCCGGTCACCGGCACCATAAAATAAAGCGGTTGATATCACAGGTTATTCCGTGGTATCAACCGCTTTTCGTCTTTAGATTCAGAGTCTGCCCTGGTGCATCCCGCTTGAATGGCAAGCCCAAGCGGGATGCGTGTTTCAATTGTGCTTCTCCCGGTCATACTCACACAGGGCATCCTTGACTGCTTTTTTAATGACAAGGTATGCCACAGCTGCCACAATCGCGATGATAACGGCATACATCATGAAAGCTATAATAACTGACATAACTCATTCCTCCTGTTTCTGCAATAAAAACGCAGAACCGCCTTCCATCTGGAAGGACAGGCTCTGCGTCTAAGCGTCTGGCTCTGATAAAACGGGATCATTTGAACTTTTCTATACTATAAATCCGGCAGCAGCGATTGTCAACATCTGATATTTATGATTTAAAAATTTCAGCGCATAAAATATAAATCAGCTGTTTTTTGTCGCTGTTTTTTCTGACTGCTCAGGTAAGGCTGCCGCAACGGAGACCTCCGAGGGATTGACATGAACCATAATATGTTTTACCTTGGGGAATTGCTGCTCGATTGCAGTATGCACCTGCTCTGCAATCTGGTGACCTTCCGCAAGAGACAAACTGCTGTCCGCTGAAATTTCAATATCCACATAGATTTTATTGCCGAACACGCGGGTGTGCAGCACATCAACTCCGAGTACGCCCTGCTGACTGCTCGCACAGTCGAGCAAAGCTGCTTCGGTTTCTTTTTCACAAGAGTGATCGACCATTTTGTCAATCGCGTCCTTAAAAATATCATAGGCGGCTTTGGCGATAAAAAAACAAATTACGAGACTTGCAACCGCATCCATCACCGGAAAGCCCATTCTGGCCGCGGCAATACCGATCAGTGCACCGACAGAGGAAAGTGCATCGCTGCGATGGTGCCAGGCATCTGCCATCAGTGCACTGGAATCATAGCGTTCGGCATAAGAGCGGGTGTACCAGTACATGGCTTCTTTGACGATAATGGAAATAAATGCGGCGGCCAAAGATAACACGCCGGGTACCGTCAGATTTTGATAGTCACCTCCGGCAATATTGCGGACAGCACCAATGCCAATCATCAGTCCTGTGAGAAAAAGCACCACGGAAAGGACAATCGCAGCCACGCATTCAAATCGTTCATGACCATATGGATGCTCG
This sequence comes from Butyricicoccus porcorum, assembly GCF_051246315.1. Taxonomy (NCBI): domain Bacteria; kingdom Bacillati; phylum Bacillota; class Clostridia; order Eubacteriales; family Butyricicoccaceae; genus Butyricicoccus; species Butyricicoccus porcorum. Next base: position 2,176,288 of record NZ_CP178353.1, on the reverse strand, counting down.
TCATCCGACGCTTTGGCGGAGATTCTTACGCCAATGATGACAATGATACTGCTGAATACATCGGATGCGGAATGCACCGCATCGCTGATCATGGCGCCAGAATGTGCAATCACACCGGCCAATGCCTTGAAGACGGAAAGGATCAGATTGCCCACGATACTGACCATGGATACTTTTGTAGCAACCCGCTCAAATTCCGCAGGAGAGCAGGTTTTCGGATGATTTTTCATATCAGTTACCTCCAAAATAAATGTGTGACAACTCTATGACATCTGCTTCGCGGAGGTTCCAACAATAAAAAACACCCACGAAACCAGTAATGTAACTTACTGTCCCGTGGGTGATCCTTCCACTGTCACATGTGTGACCCGGCTCCGAGCGCGTCGCTCCGGCCTGTTCAGTTTGTACTGTAGAGGTATGCAGTGCAAAGAGTATTTGTATAATACCACAAAGTCAGTACATGCGCAAGAGGGTATGCCTGTATTTATTCAAGCTGTCCTGAATGTTTTTCCTTCTTTTTGGGAGGGAATTGGCGATCAAACGCTTCGACAAGATCAGGCGCTGTAAAATAACAGGGCGGGTCGGAATAAACGCCCCGGATAGTTCCGGCAGCAGCATCCTGTAGAAACTTCACCATAAAAAACGGAGCTTCTTCCGTTGGATCCATACCTTCGTAAAAAATACCATATTTTGAAGCACTTTCAAACCCAAATCGGCTGTAGTAGTCCGGATTCCCCGTGATGACAACCGCAGGATAGCCCAGCTCTTTTGCTTTTTCTAACGTGAATGAAATCAGTTGTGCACCGTATCCCCTGCCCTGCTGCTCCGGTAAAACACTGACTGGGCCGAACAGCAGCAGTCTCTGTGTGCCAGCTTCTGTTCTGAGCACGCCCTCAGCATATGCAATATGCGCAATGATTTTCCCTTCTTCTTCTATCACATAATCCAGCTCTGACACAAAAGAGGGATCCGTCCGCAGCATATGTAGCACATAATGCTCCATGCAACCGGGACGGTACACATTCCAGAAGGCTTCGCGCGTCAGATTTTCCACTGTAAAATAGTCGTTTGGCTGTTCTTTTCGTATGGTCATATCTTTCACCACTTTCTATTGGTATTGTTTCGTAAGCCTGCTTCGCATTTTTTCAAAATGACTGTCCAGCAAGGCTGCAACTGCGGTTTTGTCCGTTGTGCCGTCATAACAGCTGTACAGCAAATACATAGGAGCATAAAACGCAACGGCCTGTTCGCGTGCATCCGGAATGTTCAGGCTTGTGAACAGATCTGTCACATATTGAAGCGGCCCTAATCCGAGATACTGCTGATACAATGCGCCCATTTCCTCATTCCGGTACTGTTCCAATGTCAGCATTTTTCGGAAGCAGGACGAAAACTCCTCCTCTGTCCAATACTGAAACTGTGCTTTGCTGAATACAATGATCTGTTCGATTGATGTGTTCTGATAATCCTCTGCCGATTGTTCCAGCGTTCCCTCCGGAACTTCGTACCGGCGGGCGTGTTCAGCATCCATCTGCTCCATACGCACAAGGATACTGTCAAAAATATCCCGTTTGTTTTTATAATGCTTATACAAGGCGCCTTTCGTCATTCCAAGCGCACCGGCAATCTGACTGACCGAAACCGCTTCATATCCATCTCTGGCAAACAGCCGGAGGGCTGTCAGCAGGATGTTCTCCTTTGTATTGCTCATAATGCTCCTATCTGTGAAGTAAACATTCGTTTACCTATATTATAGTAAACCATCGTTTACCTGTCAAGCAGATTCACTCCATATAAGAAAAAGCAGGTCATGACAATAAAAAATCCCCTGTCGGAAAAACCGGCAGAGGATTATCACAGTTCTATGTACTTGTGTACTGCGAAAAATCAGGATTTGCTCTGTTTTTTCGCAAAATATTCCCTGACCAGTTGAACGACTGTTCCGGACAGAAGGAACAGCGCAATCAGGTTGGGAATGGCCATCAGTCCGTTAAACGTTTCTGCGATATCCCACAGAAGGCCAAGATCGATGGTAGCGCCGATGATGGAAACCAGTGAATATACAACCATGAACGGCTTGATTACCTTATTGGAATGGAACAGAAATTCGATGCAGCGCGAGCCATACAGACCCCAGCCGAGAATTGTGGAAAATGCAAAGCTGCACATGGCAATTGCAGTAAAAATAGTAACCCAGTTGCCATATATCGAAACAAAGCCCTGAATCGTCAATTCTGCACCGGCGGCCTCACCGTAGCTCACCGGAATACCGCTGCACAGGATAACCAGTGCAGTCAGCGTACAGATGACGATGGTGTCAGTAAATACCTCAAAAATACCGAAAAGGCCCTGCTTGACCGCATCACTTGTATCGGCACAGGCGTGTGCAATGGAACCCGTGCCGAGTCCCGCCTCATTGGAGAAAATGCCTCTGGAAACGCCCTTTTTCATGCTCATGAAAAACGTGCCTACCGCACCACCTGTGATGGAGCGCGGGGAGAATGCGCCATAAACAATAGAATAAAACACCTCAGGAATACGCCGATAGTTGATGGCAACGACACCACATGCGAGGATGATATAAAGCAGCGCCATAAACGGAACCAGCTTTTCCGTGACAGTTCCGATGCGTTTAATTCCACCCAGCAGGATCAATGCAACCAGACCTGCAATAACAATACCGACAATCAGATTAAACGTGCCTGCAAAAGATTCCGACAACACACCATAGCTAAAAAGTGCAGAATCGATGGATGTAATAATGGTATTGACCTGCGTCGCATTGCCTGTGCCGAATACCGTGAGCACGCCAAACAGTGAAAAGGCGGCAGCGAGCCAATGCCAGTGCTTGCTCAGGCCGTTTTTGATGTAATACATCGGGCCGCCGACCCAGTCACCGTCTGAATTGCGTTCGCGGAAATGGACGGCGAGCGTGACTTCTGCGAATTTGGTGCACATGCCGAGGAATGCAGAACACCACATCCAGAAGACTGCGCCGGGACCGCCGATTGCGATGGCTCCGGCAACACCGGCAATGTTTCCGGTTCCTACTGTTCCCGCCAGCGCTGTGCAGACCGCCTGGAACGGTGTCATGGAGCCGTCCCCGGCTTCATCCTTCCGGAAAAGCCTGCCCAGAACCGTTTTTACCGCAAGTGGAAATTTGCGAATCTGTATAAACCGGGTCCGAATACTCAGATATAATCCCACGCCAATGATACAAATCATGGCCGGAATTCCCCAGATAAAATTGTTCACATATGTGTTGATTTGTTCAATGATCTGAAGCATTTCTCTCTCCTATCTGAAAAATTTCTTTATATTTTATCTGATTTCGACGGGAACACAAGGTGCCCGACAAAACGACATATAAAGAATTATATCTTATAATCAAAAAATAATCAATTTAATCATGGAAAATACTTTCAACCCTTTCTCAAGGCATGTCTGGAATTGATCTCAGAGAAATTTCTTGACAGGATTTCTGTGATATGCTACAATGATTCCAGTTTTGGAAAGATAGATTGACAGAGTCTTTCTAAAGCAATTATTCTTGGACCACTTCACAGATGAAGTCAAGGCCATACGGACAGCCGGGTCCACTGCCGACTGGCAACATTGTTGCCTATTGATTGAGTTAAAAGCTCAAATTTTATAAGTTGGTTGCTTAACAACCAGTTGGTTTCTTATAAACCGAATAGCGCCCGCGGGGTGCTGCTTGTGAAACGGTCAATACGAGTAGTAAAAGTATGATTGCTATATAGACTCTGACAATATCCAATGTAATTTCAAAAAGAACCTCCCTTCTGTTGCCCTGTGCCCGCATGGCAGGTCAACCGGACGTAGCACAGCAGGTTCTCATTTTGTCAGCACAATGGAAACGCAAGACAGCGCTCAAAGTATGGCGCAGGTCCTGCGTTTTATTTTTTTTGAAAAAATGAGGTGAGAGAATGGGGAATTCGACATATGCACTCGATCAGAATCGTGCGCCGATTCATGAAGCGCTGGAACAGTTCCGCCGCATTCGGGTGGTTCCCTTTGATGTTCCGGGGCACAAACGCGGTCGCGGCAATCCCGAACTGACGGCATTTCTTGGGCATCAGTGCGTTGGTGTGGATGTAAACAGCATGAAACCGTTGGATAATCTGTGCCATCCGGTTTCCGTCATCCGTGAAGCGGAGCAACTGGCCGCCGATGCATTCGGTGCAGCACAGGCTTTTTTGATGGTGGGCGGCACGACCAGCGCAGTACAAAGCATGGTGCTCACTGCCTGCAAGCGCGGCGATGAGATCATTCTTCCCCGCAATGTACACCGCAGCGTCATCAATGCGCTGGTGCTTTGCGGTGCAGTTCCCGTCTATATCAACCCGGAGGTCGACACACGGCTCGGCATCTCACTCGGCATGAAGCGCGAGCAAGTCGCCAAAGCAATTGCAGAGCATCCGCGTGCAGTTGCCGTTCTGGTCAACAATCCGACCTATTACGGTATCTGTTCTGACCTTCGTGAGATCGTCCGTATGGTACATGCAGCGGGCATGCTCTGCCTTGTCGATGAAGCACACGGTACACATTTCTATTTTGGCGAGAATTTTCCGGTTTCCGCTATGGCAGCGGGGGCAGATATGGCTGCTGTGTCCATGCACAAGAGCGGCGGCAGCCTGACCCAGTCCAGTTTTCTGCTGACCGGCCCCAATGTCCATGCCGGGTATGTCCGACAGATCATCAATCTGACTCAAACGACGTCCGGCAGTTACCTGCTCATGTCCAGCCTGGATATCTCCCGCCGGAATCTGGCGCTGCGCGGCCGGAAGGTCTTCGAGCAGGTGCGCCTGCTGGCCGAATATGCGCGCAGTGAAATCAATCTGATCGGCGGGTATGATGCATTTGGTCAGGAACTGGTGGACAGCGACGCAATCTATGCGTTTGACCCAACCAAGCTCAGCATTCACACGCGTGATATTGGTCTGGCGGGTATTGAGGTGTATGATATTCTCCGCGATGACTACGATATTCAGATCGAATTCGGTGACATCGGCAACATTCTGGCCTACCTGTCTATCGGAGACCGCGTACAGGAGGTCGAACGTCTGGTCAGTGCACTGGCAGAGATTCGACGTCGTTTTCAGCGCGACCCGAGCGGCATGCTCAGCCAGGAGTATATCGACCCGGAAGTTGTCGCCACCCCGCAGGAGGCTTTTTATGCCGAAAAAGTCAGCCTGCCGCTGCGCGAAACCGAAGGACGTATTTGCAGTGAATTTGTCATGTGCTATCCGCCCGGCATCCCGATTCTGGCACCAGGTGAAAAAATCACACGCGAAATTTTAAATTATATTGAATATGCCAAGGCAAAGGGCTGTAGCATGACCGGCCCGGAAGACCCGAACATCGAACAGCTCAATGTATTGCAGTAAGGAGGCGGACAATGGAATTATGGTTCAGTGAAAATCACACCGAGGACGTCAAGCTCAGTCTGCGTGTCAACCGTCAACTGTATTCCAAACAGAGTGATTATCAGCGCATTGATGTGTTTGACACACCCGAATTTGGGCGTGTGCTGGCGCTGGACGGCAATATTATGCTGACCGAGCGCGACGAATTTATTTACGACGAAATGATCGTCCATGTCCCCATGGCAGTACATCCGGATATCACCAAAGTGCTGGTTATCGGCGCAGGGGATGGCGGTGTCGTGCGCGAGCTGACGCGCTATGAGCAAATCAGACGCATTGATCTCGTAGAAATGGATGAACTGGTTGTAGAGGCGTGCCGCCAGTACCTGCCGGACAATGCGTGCCGCCTGGACGACGAACGCGTGCACATCTATTTTGAAAACGGCCTGAAATTTATTCGACGCTGTGAGGAGGAATATGATCTCATCATCGTCGATTCCAACGACCCATTCGGCCCGTCCGAAGGCTTATTTACGCGAGAATTTTACGGAAACTGTTACAAAGCGTTGAAAAAGGACGGCATTATGGTCAACCAGCAGGGCAGCCCATTTTATGCCGAGGATGCGCACGCCATGCAGCGCAGTCATAAGCGCATTGCAAGCACCTTCCCCATCAGCCGTGTCTATCAGGCACATATCCCGACGTACGCCGCAGGTTACTGGCTGTTCGGCTTCGCCAGCAAAAAATTTCATCCGATTGACGATCTGGATAGTGCTGCGTGGAATGCACATCACCTGCGCACGCGCTATTATACAACTCGTCTGCACATCGGCGCGTTTTATCTTCCTGCTTTTCTGGAACGCATGCTTGAGGAGGTGGAGTGATGCTTTCGCCCAACATAGAGACCTTTCTCGGCTGTGATGCGGATTATACATCTGCCGATCTCGTGCTGTTTGGCGCGCCGTTTGATTCCACCACCAGTTATCGTCCGGGTGCACGCTTCGGCCCATCCGCAATGCGGCATGAAAGCTTTGGTCTCGAAACCTACAGCCCCTATCAGGATGCTGACCTGACTGATTATGCGATTTTTGACAGCGGCGATCTCGAGCTGTGCTTTGGCAGCAGCGAGCTGGCACTGGAAGCCATTCAGGAGCGGGCAGAGGTGATTCTTTCGGACGGAAAGCTGCCGCTGCTGATGGGCGGAGAGCATCTGGTCACACTCGGTGCCGTGCGTGCGGCGCTGAACCACTTTCCCAATCTGCATATCATCCATTTTGACGCGCACGCAGATCTGCGCGAGGACTATCTCGGCGTGCAGCTCAGCCACGCCTGTGTCCTGCACCGCTGTTACGATCTGATGGGTGACGGGCGCATTCACCAGTTCTGCATTCGCAGCGGTGACCGGGAGGAATTCCAGTTTGCCGATATTCATACAGATATGCACAAATTTTCCTTTGACGGGTTGGAGGATGTCCTTCAGCCGCTAATCGCAGCAGACACACCGGTGTATTTCACCATCGATCTCGACTGTCTCGACCCGTCCTGCTTCCCCGGTACTGGTACGCCGGAGGCGGGCGGTGTGGATTTCCCTTCCCTGTTGCACGCCATTCAACAGGTCAGCCGCACCCATGTTGTTGCAGCTGACATCAATGAACTTGCGCCGATGCTCGATGCATCCGGCGCTTCCACCGCACTCGCATGCAAAGTTCTGCGCGAGCTGATGCTCGCCCTTGCACGCAATCGAAGCAACTAACCACCCCATATTCTGCCAAAAAGGAGATCAATCATGAGCAAGGTTCTTATCATCGGCTGCGGCGGCGTTGCATCCGTCGCCATTCACAAGTGCTGTCAGGTAAGCGATGTGTTTACCGAAATCTGCATCGCCAGCCGCACCAAATCCAAGTGCGATAAGCTGGCGGCAAAGCTGGCTCCTACAACCTCCACGAAGATTACCACTGCACAGGTCAACGCGGATAACACGGACGAGGTCATTGCACTGATTCGCTCTTATCAGCCAGAGCTCGTTATGAACATCGCCCTGCCCTATCAGGATCTGACCATCATGGATGCATGCCTTGCGTGTGGAGTGAATTATATGGATACCGCCAATTATGAGCCGGAGGACACTGATGATCCGGCATGGCGCAGGATTTATGAAGCTCGCTGTGAAAAAGAAGGCTTCTCCGCGTATTTTGACTATAGCTGGCAGTGGGCATACCGCGAAAAGTTTGAACAGGCCGGACTCACTGCCCTGCTCGGCAGCGGCTTTGACCCCGGTGTCACGCAGGCATATTGCGCTTACGCAGCAAAGCACGAATTTGACCAGATTGACACCATCGACATTCTCGACTGCAACGGCGGCGATCACAGCTATCCCTTCGCCACCAATTTCAACCCGGAGATCAACCTGCGTGAGGTATCTGCGCCGGGCAGTTACTGGGAGAATGGTCATTGGGTAGAGATTCCTGCGATGAGCATCAAGCGCGAATATGATTTTGATCAGGTTGGACACAAGGACATGTATCTGCTGCACCACGAGGAAATCGAATCACTGGCACAGAACATTCCGGGTGTCCGGCGCATTCGCTTCTTCATGACCTTCGGTCAAAGCTACCTCGACCACATGCGCTGTCTGGAAAATGTCGGCATGCTGTCGACTACACCGATTCTATTTGAAGGCAAAGAAATCGTCCCGATTCAGTTCCTTAAAGCACTGCTCCCTGATCCGGCGACGCTTGGCCCGCGCACCAAGGGCAAGACCAACATCGGCTGTATCTTTACCGGCAAAAAAGATGGCAAGGATAAGACCTACTATATCTATAACATCTGTGACCACGAAGCCTGCTACAAAGAAGTCGGTTCACAGGCGGTTTCGTACACCACCGGCGTTCCCGCAATGTGTGGTGCGCTCATGCTGCTGACCGGCAAATGGAACAAACCCGGCGTTTACACGGTCGAAGAATTCGATCCGGATCCGTATCTGGATGCGCTGGATAAATATGGACTGCCGCGCAGTGAAAGCCATGCGCCGGTGCTGGTTGACTGATGCAGAACAAAGATATACGTCCACCATTCGCCGGACTGTCCGGTTTGGATGTCACACAGCTGTTCGCCGATCTGCCAACTCCGTGCTATGTGTTGGACGAAGCACAGTTGCTGCAAAATGGTAAGATTCTGCGTGGTGTACAACAGCGCACCGGATGCCGCATCCTGCTCGCTCAAAAGGCGTTTTCCAACTTCCCACTGTACCCCGTACTTGCGCCGTACCTGTGTGGTACAGAGGCAAGCGGGTTATATGAAGCACGCCTCGGCAAAGAGGAAATGCCTCAAGGCGAGGTACATGTTTTCTGCGGAGCATACCGCGAGCGCGAATTTCCAGAACTGCTGCAATACGCCGACCATATTGTATTCAACTCTCCGCGCCAGCTGAAAAAATTCGGTGCACGTGCAAAGGATGCAGGGAAAAGCATCGGTTTGCGTATCAATCCGGAATGCTCCACACAGGATGGGCATGAAATTTATGATCCCTGTGCGCCGGGCAGCAGACTGGGCACCACACGCGCTCAATGGGATGCCGCGATAACACCGGAATTATTTGGTCTGTTGGACGGGCTGCATTTTCATACCCTGTGCGAGCAGACCGCCGACGCGCTGGAGACAACGCTGGATGCTGTTGAACAGAAATTCGGCGATATTTTGTCACATATGAGCTGGATCAATTTCGGCGGCGGTCATCATATTACACGCCGTGATTACGATATCCGCCGTCTGGAACGGCTGATTGTACGAACGCGTGACCGCTATGGTGTCACGGTTTATCTTGAGCCAGGAGAAGCGTGTGCACTCAATGCCGGATATCTGGTCACAGAGGTTCTCGATGTCCTGCAAAACGGTACCACTTATCCGGCGATTCTCGACATGTCAGCTGCCTGCCACACGCCGGATGTCATTGAAATGCCTTATCGACCGCCGCTCTATGGTGCGGGCGACGCAGGTGTTCACGCGCATACCTACCGCCTTGGCGGTCCCACCTGTCTGGCGGGAGATATCATTGGCGACTATAGCTTTCCCGCACCGCTTCGCGAAGGCGACCGCCTGGTTTTCGGAGATATGGCAATTTATACTACATGCAAAAATAACACTTTTAATGGCATGCCGCTGCCCGATATCTGGCTGCTGCGTGCTGACCGAACGCTCAAACAGCTTGTATCCTTCGGATATGATGATTTCAAAAGGCGTCTGGGCTAACCTGAAAATGCGCTGGATTGGAGAGTGATCTGATCCGGCGCTTTTCTTCTTTTTCTGAGAAAATCAGAAGCCTGCTGTCCATTGAGGCAGCAGGCTCTGATTGGGGTTTTTGAGAGAGTCACAGCAAGTCATGGAACCTGCTGTGACTGTGGAAGCATGTCCGAAGAGATCCATTCTGTTGCAGGATGCTTCAGATATTTGATGGCAAGTGGACCTGCTTTACAGCAGGTCCACTCGTGAATAAAAGTAAATGAAGAGAAGAAACTGAAAATCAAAACTTATGCCTTGGCAGCAGCTTCCTTGCGGCGAGCCTTTGCTGCCATGGACTCACGGGTGACATCGAGCAGAACCGCGCCGATGATAACCAGACCGAGAACCATGTTCTGAATCGAAGAGTCAATTGCCAGCAGCGTGAAGCCGTTGCGCAGAACTGCGATGACCAGAGCGCCGATCAGCGTGCCAGCCATGGTGCCCTTGCCGCCCATGAACGATGCACCGCCGATAACACAGGCTGCAATTGCGTCGGTGTCATACGGCTGGATTGCATTTGCGCCGTTGCAGATGCCGGAACGGCCAACAGATACGATGCCTGCCAGTGCCGCCATGAAGCCGGATACCACGTAGCAGAATGTCAGAACATTCGCGGAGTTGATGCCCGACAGACGGGTTGCTTCCATGTTGCCGCCTGCGCAGTAAATGGAACGGCCCAGTGCAGTGCGGGTCAACATAATATGCATGATGATATAGATCACGATCAGGACAATAAAGCTGACCGGGAAACCGCCGATGGTTGCGGAACCGAGAGCTGTAACTCCCTTCGGGAAACCGGAAATCATCTGAGAACCGGTAACCAGCAGCGAAGCACCCCACAGGAAGTTCTTCATGCCGAGGGTAGATACGAACGGATGCGGCAGATGCAGGCGGGTCAGCAGCAGGCCGTTAATCAGACCGATAAGCGTGCCGACAACCAGTGCGACAACCAGCAAAAGAACCGGATTGGTGATACCAGCCTTGACCATCATGCCCATGACGCAGGCACAGAAGGTCGCGTTCGCGCCGACCGAAAGGTCGATACCTGCGGTAATCAGGCAGAGCAGCATGCCGCTTGCCAGCAGTGCTGTAAATGTAGTCTGCTTCAGGACAGACATGATGTTGCTGTAAGTAAGGAATTTATTGCTGCAAATCGTAAGTACGACGCACAGAATAATCAGCGCCGCCAGTGTTCCAAGAATGGAACTGCCATTGGATTTCTTTTTCTTATTCATCTAACGTACCTCCCCATGCTGCCTTCATCAGGCTTTCCTGGTTAAAGTGTTTGCTGTCGCGGTCTACGGTCGCCATGACCCTGCCGCCGCGCATGACAACAACGCGGTCGGACATACCGAGAATCTCCGGCATTTCAGACGAAACCATGATGACGCACTTACCTTCCTTGACAAGGCGGTTCATGACATTGTAAACCTCGATCTTTGCGCCGACATCGATGCCACGGGTTGGCTCATCGAAGATGTAGATATCCGCATCCGTATTGACCCATTTGCCGATGACGACCTTTTGCTGATTGCCGCCGGACAGCTGTCCTACGATTTCATCGATGGACGGTGTCTTGATACGGAGCGAATTGATGTTCTCTTCGCCCCGCTCCTCAATCTTTTTCTCATCGAGGAACAATCCGGACTGGAAACCCTTCATGTTCGCAAGAATCAGATTGGTGCGGATGGTCTGCGCCAATACAAGGCCCTGTCCCTTTCGGTCTTCAGTGAGGAATGCAATGCCCTCTTTGATGGCCTGACGCGGGCTCTTGATATGAACCTCTTTGCCGTGGATATAAATCTTGCCGCCGTCAATCGGATCAGCGCCGAAAATTGCACGCATAGTCTCCGTTCGGCCTGCACCAACCAGTCCGGCAAAGCCCAGAATCTGACCGCTGTACGCTTCAAAGTCGACGCCAAACAGTACGCCGCCTTCCTCCAGGCCTTCGACCTTGAGGGCGACATCGCCCTTTTTGCCGAATTCCTTCGGGAACAGATTGTCCAGTGTACGGCCGACCATTGCGGAAATCAGAGAATCATTTGTCCAGTCCTTGATATCGCGCGTGTCGATATACTGGCCGTCACGGATAACTGTGACGCGGTCACACAGCTCAAACAGCTCTTCCAGCTTGTGAGATACAAATACAATACCAATGCCGCGGTCGCGGAGCTCGCGGCAGGTTTTCATAAGCTGAGCAACCTCTTTTTCGCCGAGCGAGGAGGTCGGCTCATCCATAATAATCATTTTTGCGTCGATCAGAACCGCTTTTGCGATTTCGATCATCTGCTGAACGCCCATGCCAAAGGTTCCAGCCGGCTTCTCCGGATCAACATCCTGTCCGAGGGAAGCCATGACTTCCTTTGCCTTTTTGTTCATTGTCTTGTAATCCAGCAGTCCGTTTTTGCCCTTGATCCACTTATTGATAAAAATATTATCGGTAATGCTGAGCAGTTTCTCAATGTTCAGCTCCTGATAGACACAGGCAATGCCTGCCGCTGCGGATTCATTCGGATTGCGGAAGGTTTTCCGCTCGCCATTGACATAAATTTCGCCCTCATCCGGCTGATGGACACCGGTAAGCACTTTAATCAATGTAGACTTGCCTGCGCCGTTCTCACCGATCAGACCGAGGATTTCGCCAGGCTTGACCGCAAGCTGCATCTTGTCGAGAGCCACAACACCCGGGAATGTTTTGGTACAATCCCGCAGCTCTACGATATATTCACTCATTGACAGTTCACCCTTTTCTCCGTTAAATCGGTTGCATGAAATGGAACAGGTGATATAATCTCCACCTGTTCCATATTCATTTTCCTATGTACAAGATCTGTGGCGCTGCCGCCGCAGATCCTGTACATCAAACATATTACTTTCCGAGGTAACCATTCAGTCTGTCAATGCGCTCCTGTGCATTATCCTTGGTAACGATTTCAGTACCGGAATCGACAACTTCGTCGACCTCTTCACCCTTAGCTGCCTTCAGTGCAGTCTCAACTGCCAGATAGCCCATGTCATATGCCTGCTGTGCAGCAGTCAGGGTCAGCTGGCCGTTCAGAATGGATTCACAAGCCGTGATCTGTCCGTCAAAGCCGAGGAAGATGGTGTTCTTGTAGTTTTCATTGCCGGATTCCTGAGCAGTACGAGCTGCTGCAACCGCCATGTCGTCGTTATTTGCGCAAATGATTGCAACGCCTTCCGGATGGGTCTGCATGATAGCTTCCATAGCGTTAACAGCTTTGTCAGCGACTGCATCTGCATACTGAGTCTCGTCCGCCAGGAATGTGCCGCCGCTCTCCTCGATGCCCTTCTGATAACCAGTCATACGAGCAGTATTGGTTGCGTCACCCTGAACGCCTGCAATTTCGATGCAGTTGACTTCCGCCCAACCAGCTTCCTTGGCGAGCTTTACAGCAGCCTCTGCGCCGGCCTTAGCAGCTGCCTCGTTACCAGTACCTACGAAAGAAATAACTTCCGGTGCATCAATGTTGGTATCGACTGCAATAATCGGGGTGGTCTGACCAGAAATCAGGTTTGCAACCAGGTCAGACTGTAACGGAGCGATGCAGTACGCATCGTAGTCAGCCGCGAGGTCAGTCTCGATCTGGTTCTGCTGCTCGTCGTAAGAGGTCTCAGACGGAGGTCCCTTGATATCGACAGTAACGCCCAGATCTTCCGAAGCTGCTTCTGCACCAGCTTTCATAAACTGCCAGTGCTCGGAAGCCAGAGTTTTCATGATGAAGCTGATCTTGATGTCGCCGTTGTCAGCTCCTGTGCTGCCCGAACTACTCGCAGAGCTGTCTCCGCCAGAGGAACTGCCGCCGCATGCGGTCAATGTCGTTGCCATTACGCCTGCCATCAACATGGCCATCAATCTTTTTTTCAACATACCTTGTTTCTCCTTTACTCCTTTTCTTTTGTTCTATTCAGAAACATCGGAAGAAAGGTCCTCCCGATGTTTCACGATAGATAAATTCAGCAATTCTCCATAATTGCCTTAACAGCGGTCTTTGTGTCGGTGGACGGGAACAGCTCATAGCCGACGCGGCCGGTATAACCACAGGCCTCCAGATGACGGATCACCTTGGTATAGTTGATCTCGCCCGTGCCCGGCTCGTGGCGGCCCGGCGCATCTGCCACATGAATGTGGCCAAACTGATCGCTGTACTTGCTGATGGTGTCACAGATACAGCCTTCGTTGATCTGCATGTGATAGACATCGTACAACAGCTTGAGGCGCGGGGAGCCAATCAGGCGGCAGATTTCCGCACCCATCTGGGTGGTTTCAAGGAAGTTGCCGACATGGTCGGTTGTGATGTTCAGCGCCTCGAGGTTGAGATTGATTTCCTCTTCCTCTGCAATCTTTGCGCACTCCAGCAGCATGTCGTACATGGAGCACAGCTTGACGGTGTGCGAGAGATCGTCATAGTGGTTGACGACAATGCCGCCGTCGCCCAGTGCGTTGGAATGAATGGTTACGCTGGAAGCGCCGACCTTCTTTGCCGCTGCAATCGACTGTCTGAGGTAGTCGATGTACTTTTCCTTATGGGTCGGATCAACGAGGGAATAATCCGCATCGCCGTTGAAGCCGGAGATCGCGATGCCTGCCTTTTCAGCAGCTTCACGGGTCGCATCCAGATCACGAATGCGCCAGTCCCAGAACTCTACGGCTTCAAAGCCGTCATCTTTTGCCGCCTGGAAGCGTTCCAGCCACGGCAGCTCAGTATACAGGGTGTCAATGCATGCGCATTTTCTCAATGCCATATTACTCTACCTCCGAAATCTTGACCGGACGGCCTTCCTTCAGGGACTTGGTTGCAGCAGCAGCCATCAGAACCGGATACAGACCGTCTTCGCCGGTTACCGGGGTCTCTGTGTCGTTGATGACAGCATCTGCAAATGCCTTCATCTCAGAGACAAATGCACCGGTGTAACGATCCCACATAACCTTGTATGCGGTACCATAGGTTGTGCCATCCGCAGTGGACAGAACAGCGGTGGACGGGATATCGTTTTCATCCTGTGCGCAGCCCTCGGAACCGAAGACCTCAACGCGCTGGTCATAACCATAAACTGCCTTGCGGGAGTTATCGATGATGCCGATTGCGCCGTTCTCAAACTTGAGGGTGACAACTGCGGTATCTACGTCGCCTGCTTCGCCAATGCCCGGATCAACCAGAACCGAACCGTATGCGCTGACTTCCGTTACCTCAGAGTCCGCGAGGAAGCGAACCATATCGAAGTCGTGGATCATCATGTCATAAAAGATACCGCCGGAAACCTTGACATAGGATACCGGAGGGGGCTCCGGGTCACGGGAGGACACCTTAATGATGTTGACCTTGCCAACCTTGCCGCTCTGAACCATATCGTATACGGCACGGTGGTTGTGGTCGAAGCGGCGGCAGAATCCGATCTGGAGCTTGACGCCGGCTTCCTTTGCCGCATTGATTGCTTCGTGAACCTTGTTCAGATCATAATCAATCGGCTTCTCACAGAAGATATGCTTCTTTGCCTTCGCCGCTTCGATGATGAAATGAGAGTGCGTATCCGTGGAGGAGCAGATCAGAACTGCTTCAATCTCCGGATCGTTCAGGATATCTGCCGGATCGGTGGAAACGTTTGGGATGTGGCACTGTGCCGCAAACTCACGAGTTGCATCGTTCGCAAACGGATCCGCGATGGTCTTGATCTCCATCTCCGGGACAAACATGGAAATGTTCTTTGCATGAACCTTGCCGATGCGTCCCGCACCAATAATTCCTACTTTCATAATAACTCTCCTTTTCCAAATTTATCATAATTATAAATTATGGCTAATGAAATAAAACAGACAAGGGACGGATATCATCCCATGTTTTCTGAATTTACAACACTGATTTCCGTGAAGGAAATCGGCTCTACCGGTGTTTCCGGTGATAAAATCAGATTTTTTAACAGAATGACCGGCTGGTAACCCTGCCAGTAGATATCTTGTTTAATAATGAAATCAATGCGATCTTCTGCCAGCAGACGCTTGGTCTCAGCGGTGAGATCATTGCCCACAATCATGATCCTGTCCATGCGTTCGCTGGCGGCGACCGCCTCGGTGCACGCGACGACATTTTCATTCGCCATATAGATGGCGGACAACCTCGGCTGCTTCTCCAGAATCTCACTGACCTTTTCGTATGTAAGCAAATATTCGTTGAAGCTCTCAATAATGGTGATTCGATAGGACGAAATGCCGACTTCCCGGCATTTATCGCAAAAGCCCTGCACGCGCTGCCTGTGGCCATCGATTTCGAGGTTTCCAACGACCACAAGAACCTCATCCTGTTCCTTTAGCATTTTAACGATCAGGTCTGCGGCGACCCTTCCGCTTTGATAGGGATCTTGTCCGATGAAACAAGTACGTCCACTGTTCGGAATATCACTGTTGTATGTGACAACCGGAATATCAGCATATGTCAATTCCAGAATCAGACGCTGAATCACGGGACTGTTCTTGACGCAGAGAGCAATGCCGCCAATCCCCTGCTTTCGCATTTCAGTTATTCGGTCGACAAACTCATTCGGCAGATCGGTTTCACACTCAACCACATCTACAGTAAACCCGAGCGGTTCGATCATATGCCTGGCATCATTGACACCCCGCAGCCATTCCCGTCTCAGATTTGCGTCAAACCATCCGCTGCCGGGAAACAGGACGCCAATCCGTTTTACAAGCGTATGCTCGAATTTGGGTGAGGAAATATATCCCAGTCTTTTGGCTGTTTTCAGCACATGCTCTCGAACTTCAGGCTTCACGTTTGGCCGATTGTGCAACACACGATCGACAGTCCCGCGTGAAACGCCGGAGTTTTCTGCAATCATTTGAATTGTGACACGTCCCATTCGTTCACCCGTGCTCCTTGTTTTTATTGTGTTATTAAGCACAATTATTTTATATCACACATTTTTGTCGAAGTCAACGTTATTTATCGGCATAAAAGTTGCTAAATTTAGGATAAATCATAAATTGTGCAAATTTTGTGCTTTTTTGTGCTTTCCTTTTTCCATCATTTTTTCAATTTTGCGTACCTTTCCTTGCAAGAGCCGGACTTGTCTATACATTTTTTCCTCTGTTTTTTGTGTATTTTGCACATGACACCCTATTATTCCGAAAAAAAGTCGTTGCGTGCACATGTACGCAGAAGTGCATCGCACAATTTTGCGCAAAAAAAGACAGAAACCTGTCTGTCGGTTCCTGTCCATTCAGATTCTATCTTTGTTGGAATGGTGGTTGACTTTACGTGAATGTGCTCAGATTTGGGGGTGCGGACAAAATCTTGGACTGATTATGCAGCAAAACCAAGATGATGTCTATACTCAATCGGGCTCAGCCCGCCTAAAGATAACTTGATGCGTTTATGGTTATACCAATTGATATAGCGGTCAATCTCCCGGCTAAAATCGTCAAGCGAGACTCCTGTCCAAGAGCGGCCATAGAACATTTCGTTTTTGAGCCTTCCAAAGAAACCTTCGCAGGCTGCGTTATCGGGGGGAGCAGCCCTTCTTAGACATAGAGCGAATGAGACCAGCCCCATTCATCCGTTCAATCCATCCGGGCCATCGATAATGGCAGCCCCTGTCAGAATGGACAATCGGATGACAGCCCTCTGGCAGATCGGCAATCACTTGATCCAACATGGTGTTGACCAGATCGGCATTGGGGCGGGTTCCGATCGTCCAGCCCACAACCATTCCATCAAAACAATCGATCATGGCGGAGAGATATAGCTTGCCGTTCGAAAGGGCAAATTCTGTGATATCCGTCAGCAACTTCTCATACGGCTGATTTGCATGGAAATCGCGTAAAATGATGTTCTCTACTTCGGGTGTGATTTCCCCCAAATACGAACTATATTTTCGTTTCTTCGAGCGCAAAACCACCAGTTTTTCTTCTTTCATGATCCGGCGGATGATCTTCTCGGAGAGCATAATCCCTTTGCGCTTCAGCGCCAGATAAATGCGACGGTAACCATATATGCCCCTGTTTTCGTGAAAAATCGAGGTGATTTGTGCCCGTTGGGATAGATATTTGTCGGGTTTGTTCATAACAGCTTGCTGGTAATAGTAACTGCTTTTGGCCATCTTAAAACGGGACAGCAGCGCTGGCAGTGCATATTTCCCCTTCAAGGCATCGATGATCACTGCCTTTTCACGGTTTCTGAGTACCGTTAGATCGATGCCGGGGGTCTTTTTTTAAAACTGAGATGGTCTCCTTCAGCACATCTACTTCAAACTGCAGTTCCTGGAGTTGCGTTCGAAGATTCTCCAGTTCCTCAGATTCAGGCAATGCATGATCCTGAGGCAACGGCTCCTTGGTATGCTTTTTCTCTTCGCCATCAGACCCACCATCCCATACTTCAGATATTTCCTGCGCCAGACGTATATGCTCATACGGCTGTATCCGATTTCCCTTGATACATATTCTACATCTTCGCCTAATTCAAAGCAACGGTGAATTACCTCATATTTGAATTCTGCTGAGGGATGCCTTGGATGCCCCGATGTGTTGCAGTGATGATCCATCTCTGTGGGAGACTCTTCTGTGTGGCCATGTCTGTTCTCTAACCCGGCTTTTTTGCGCTCATACCAGCGGTAAAGCGTAGACTCGCTCGGGTATCCTAACCGACGGATTACAGCAGCTATTGATCCCAGCCGCTCGTATTCTCTTAGTGCGATTTCTTCCTGCTCTTTTGTATACATTCAGTTCCCTCCTTTGGAGTCCAACTTTTTGTCCGCAGGCCCTTTTCCGAGCAAATAATGTCAATTGATGTTTTGTCCGTTTCATCAGACCGTTCTATATGCTTCTGCACATAGTTCCGTAAAACCCAGAGCGGACGATAGCCTTGATGGTAAATATCCTGTGCAATGGCAAAATCGATATCGCCGCTTTTCAGAAGTCGCTTGGTGGAGTCCGTTAAGTCGTGGCTGACCACAAAGATCTCACCCGTGCGTCCGACCTCATGAATGGCATCCACACAACCGGTCACGCTGTGGTTTGCCATATAAATCGCACGGATATTCGGTACACGCTCCAGCACTTCCTTTACCTTGCGGTAAGTGAGCGAGTAATCATTGTATGTTTCAATCAGCTCAATCTGTCCACCGCTGAAGCCTTTTTCATAAATTCGTTCGCAGAAGCCCTGCAAGCGAAGTCGATGGCCATTAAATTCCGGATTTCCGATTGCGACCAGGAAAGCATCGTCAGGACCGATGTATTTGGAGACCAGCTCGCCTGCAACGCGGCCTCCACTCACAACATCCTCGCCGACAAAGCACAGCCGCTTGCAATTGGAAATATCCGAATTGAATGTCACAACAGGGATATTTTTATCGTATAATTCGTCGATTTTCTCCGCTATTTTGCTATGATCTATGGCGCAGATCGCTATCCCGCATGCACCCTGCTCAATCAGATGGTCTATACGTTCGAGCGTTTCGCTGGGGAGATTGGTTTCACACTCTTCAACCAGAACTTCAATGGAATAATCTGCGAGCAGCGCCTGCACATCCCGGATACCGCGCATAATTTCATTCCGAAAATGTCCCTTCTCATTGGACAGCAGTACACCGAGCACGGATGGCTGCAAAGATGGTACTGCGAGCCCAAGTGCCTTTGCCTGATCTTCACGTGGGGGGACATAACCCAGCTCCTTCATTGCTTTGACAATGCGCTCGTGCAGCTCCGGCTTGACATGTGGACGCTGATTGAGCACACGGTCGACCGTGCCGCGCGACACCCCCGCCTGTTTTGCAACCATATTGATCGTCACTTTTCTCGGCACAGAAATCACCTCAGTTTGTGCTTTTTTACACAATTTATTTTTTAACACAATTCCTAGTATTTGTCAATATGCAATGAGAATATTAGCAACTTTTCACAATTCCCCAGAAGAATTTCTCAAGTTGTAAAAAATTAACAGCTTAGCAGGAAAGGTCTGTCACATATTTAAACAGTGTGCGGATAAAAAGATTGTCCCCTTTGTAAAATAGTGGGACAATCCCGTTGTCAGCTTCTTCATTTCTCTACAGTAAAAACGGACTCAGAACAGCCCGAAGCGTTTTTTCTCCCGCTGCGGTTCGGAATTACGCGTCAGGCATTCGACAATTGCTTTGCCCATCGAATTGCAATAGTAGGTGTGCTTCGACAAGTCAGCAACACAGATACGCAGCGCACTCCAGCCATATTCGCCTTTTTTGTATTGGCGATAGTCTTCACTCCGCTTGATTTTGCGCTGTATCCGCGGGTCAACGACATCCGTGCAAAGCACAAAGCTAATCAGCGTATAGTCATGGGACGGGTCACCGGACGGTACCCGTTCGTCCTGAATTTTGCGAAACAGTTCCAGATACTGCGCGAACAATGCCTCTGTCAGCTGCTCACAGCAGTCAAAAAAGCACAATTCGCCGCACAGACTTTCTCTGGAAATATTAGACTTGATTCCGAACAAATAGCGGGGATCTCGCTTTTCATATCCTGTGACCATCGGAAACACCTTTCCACAGCACGTCACATCATATTGCGTTTCAAACGGCGGCTGATACTGCTGCTCCGCCTGCCGGAGAAACTGCTCGGCTCTTTGGCTAAAATCACTCACGGCCTGAACTCCCTTCCCAGATTTATTTTCTGCAGCGTCAGGACTGCTCCGCGTCGTCAGCTTTTTCAGCTTCTTCCGCCTGTTCCGCTTCAATCTGCTCTGCCGGAATATCCTTTTCCGCAAAATATTTTCCGTCAATCCAATAGCCGACTGCAAAACCGATTACTGCTCCGACAATTTCCAGTGCAGAGCTGTCCATACGGAACAGGCCGGTTAAAAACATACCAATCGCAAAGCCAAGTGCCAGTCCCAAAAACTCCGACCGGGGCACCGTGTTAAAATATTTGCTCTGCGTGCTGTGATATCCACGTTTCATTGATTCCATCCTCCTGATCCTGTTTGTTCTGAAACAACACAGATTTCTTTTATCATACATACACAGCGTTTCTGTTGTCAAGTAGAAAATCGCGCAATCTGCCTGCTGTGTGTGCGGATTATGATTCGGCCAGCCCCTCGATCAAACGTCTGACCTCATCGTAATCTGCAATGGCGTTAATAAATTCGAGCAGTGCGTTCGCCGTCATGTGCTGCGGCAGGTCGAGCGCGCGCAGCAGCTTTTTGCGCTTTGCATCGCTGCCCGGTACGCCGGACAGGCCCCACGCATAAAAATCTGCCTTTGTGATTTTGGGGTTGTGATCCGCCTCCGGCAGACACGTCACACCCGCTTTTTTGAGCGCCTGCAAAATAACAGCATCCGGTACACCCTCGACACCCAGCGTTCCTTCCTTGGAGCCATGTGCTTTGCGTCGTTCCTTGCCGGCGATCTGTGGGATATAGGCGTGTCTCACCTGTCCCTTTGGAATGGCACCGCGCAGATAATTTCGGATGACAAAACCTGCTCCGTCGCTGTCGGTCAGCACGAGAATGCCGCGCTCTGCCGCAATGCGGCGGATAAGCGCCAGCTTTTCTTTGTTGTTAAAAATCGCAAAGCCACCGGTCTCGATGACAACGGTATCGACCAGCTGCCTGATTTTGTTGACGTCATAGCGGCCCTCTACGACAATCGCTTCGCGGATGTGAATCATCTCCGCACCGCCTTTTCTCCAAAGTTCGCCGCCATCTGAAGCAGCATCAATTCCAGAACCTTTTGTCTGTCCGCCCCGGCGGATTTCATCGCTACATCGCTCTCGCCGCACAGCAACAGTGTTCGCCGCAGCCATTTCGTGTCCAGGCGCGCGGCGGAATCGCGCATTTTGCGCGCATAGTATGTCGATTTGCTGCCGAGCAGTTCCATCAGTTCTTTATCGCTTTTATGCGCCTGCATGGCGAGCTTTGCGGCATACAGGCGTTGGATATGGCGCGCAATCGCTGCGAGCAGCACAATCGGCTCATTTTTCTGCGCAATCAGATCGTTGACCAATCCCAGCGCGCGGTCAAACCGCTGTGCGGTAATGGCATCGGTCAGATCAAATGTAACTGCATCCAACACTTTTGTGCAGACGGCATCAATGTCGCTGCGTTTCACAGTATCTGTCGCGCTGTGCGCACATGCTTTTTCGATTTCCAATGTCAGATTGGTCATCGAAGTGCCGCACAGGAACAGCAGATAATCGCACGTATCGGTGTCGATCACCTTGCCGGCATCCTTCGCATGCCGCTTAACCCAGGGAATCAAGTCATGCCGTTCCAAGTGTGAAAAATCCGCAATACAGCCGTTTTTTGTAATAATACTGTGCAGCTTGGTGCGCTTATCTGGCTTCAACGCAACCGTATCGTAATAAAAAACGAGGCATACATATGCCGGCAAATCGGACAGAATGCCGGGCAATTCCTCTTTCATTGCGGCAGGAGCCTTGTATACATCCAGATCTCTGACAACAACCATGCGCCGCTCTGCCATTGCGGGATAGCTGTCCACAGCCTCTGTCAGCCGCTCGACAGTCAGGGATGCTCCTTCAAACACATCGTAATTAAAATCGCGGAAGGTCTCATCAACAACCTCCTTTTCCAATGCAGCGAGATAATGCTCCTTGAGATAACTCTCTTCCCCGCCGATCAGGTACAGCGAGCCGATGGTGTGATTTTTCAGGTCAGTTTTCAACTGCTGCACACCGTCAGCTTTTGTCGGTTTCTTCGGCATACTACGCCTCCCTTCCAGTCTATCTTAATCCCGTTCGGTCTTCCAGTCAATCTGTCCTGTGTAATATGGGTTGACAATCGGAATCCCACCGTAATCTGTGCCGCTCTCCCAGCCGCTTTCCAGCACGATCTGTGAGGGAGCAATACGGCGCAGCAGTTCCTGCATTTTCTCAGTGTTTTCGGAAAATCCACCGGATACCAGCAGTGTATCGCAGGGCAACGGCGTTTGATCGGTCAGCTCCAGCAGCATA
Organism: Butyricicoccus porcorum; assembly: GCF_051246315.1. Taxonomy (NCBI): domain Bacteria; kingdom Bacillati; phylum Bacillota; class Clostridia; order Eubacteriales; family Butyricicoccaceae; genus Butyricicoccus; species Butyricicoccus porcorum. Next base: position 2,153,665 of record NZ_CP178353.1, on the reverse strand, counting down.
TTCTGTGTCAGGGCATGTACCGTCACAATGTCCTGATCTTCCGATTGGATGCGTACAACCAGCTTGCGCTCGACTGCGCCGAGCACGGACAATCCGAGTGAGTCATTGCCCACCGCGGTCTCCGTTTCCGGAGCCAGCATTTCATAGGAAATGCCCAGTGTTTCCATCGTCTGGATGACTTCGGGATAAGGGGTCTTATTTTCCCGGTTTTTCTGTGGCAGAAGCACACGCTCTACCGGTATTTCCCGGAACAGCTCGCACACATTGCGCGCATGTCCGAGATCGACCGAGGTTAGAATGACCAGATCGAGCGAATCGATGCCATACCAGTCGAGGTATGCCGCGACATCCTCCGCCGCATTGTGATAGCCAGAACCACTGCAATCGATAAGCGCCGCCTGTTCCCCGCAGGAAATGACAATCGCCTGCCCGCTGCCCTCTGGTAACACAGAAATATGCAGGTCATTCTGTACCGCTGTACCGCGCCAGACACTGATTCCGACGACAAGCAGCACAAGCAGCGGTATGCCTGCCGCAAGCACGCGGCGGCTGCCCTTCCACAGCAACAGCGCGGCAAGTGCGCTCAGTACAATGGCAAAGGCAAAATCGACATGATTTTCGCAGTACAGAAGTCCATATGGAAGTCCTGCTATCCAGTCACTGACCCACAAAATATAATCGGTCAGCCAGCCTGCGGGCGTCAGCAGCACTGCCGCTGCTGTGGGCACGAACAATCCGGAAACTCCGCCGATAAACAGCAACGGAAATACCAACGACACCGCCCACAGTGCAAGCAGATTGGACAGCACGGAAAATACCGACAGATAGCTAAAGTGATACAGCAAAATCGGCGCGGTTATTGCGGTCGAACTGACCGTGCAGGCCACTGTACCTGACAACACCCGGTACAGACGCTTGACCGGATTCCGCACGCGCTTCGGCAGCGCCAGCAGATATTGGATGCGCGACGCAAAGCACAGAATGCCAAATGTTGCGGCAAAGGAGAGCTGTAAACTGACAGAGGTCAGCGAATCGGGCAAAATGACCAGAATCAACAGCAACGCCGCGAACAGCGAGTTCATGCTGTCGCTCTGCCGTCTGACCCAGAAGGACAACAGCAAAATCCCATACATCACACAGGCGCGCACAACCGACGGTGACCAGCCGACCATCAGATAAAATGCAAGCAGTGCGGGAATGCCGAGCGCTGTGCCGAGTTTCCTGCCGAATACAAGCAGCAACAGCGAAATCAAAAAGCCGACATGCATGCCGGACAGTGCGATGACATGCGAAAGCCCCGCCTTGCGAAGGTGATCTCTGTCTGCGGTTGTCAGATCAGATCGGTCACCGGTCGCCAGTGCATTCCAAAAAGATATCTGTCGTTCCGTGCCATACTGCGCAAATACGTCGCGCAGCTTCTGCGCGAACAATTTGGGATAATACGAGAGCGGACGGTATTCCGGCTGTGTGACAGTAATTTCCGCATTTTTATTCACCGATGCCAGCACAAAATAGCCCTGTGAGCGGTAATAGCTCTCGCGGTCGAAGCCCTCCCGCAATCCAGAGATATAAAATTCAAATTTGCCGGTAATCGTATCGCCCGGTTTGATTTCTTCCTCGGTCAGCGGCAAATATGCCAGCGTGCGGAAACCGGTTTTCAGCCCGACGTCGCTGCCGTCAACCCGCACTTCGAGGCGCTGGCTGTCTTCATACTGCACGGCATAATCTGCCGCAGTGACAGTCATGTGTTGTGAGAGCCCTTCCAGCCCGGAAACCGGATCGGTGATATACCTGTGATACGCATCTGTATATGCCAGGCCGCAGGTCAGTCCTGCCAGCAGTACACACACCGGAATCGTCGGTGAAACCAACCTGCCGATGATAATAGACGCAGCCAGCATGAGCACAGCCGCCGCAAGCGGAATCGATACGCCAAACAGGGCAATCCCACAGCCGACAGCAAACGCCACAGAAAACCAGATCAGCGGACGCTGCATGGCAATCTCCCCCTATCTGTGAACAGGATGCGAAAGGTGGCACCGCACAGCAGCGCCACCTCACAATGCCTATGTTCCGATATCAGCAGATCAACCGGGCGGCCATGTCATATCACGGCCGGACAGCACATGAAAATGCAGGTGGAACACGCTCTGCTGTGCCTGCTCACCGATGTTGGAGACAACACGGAAGCTCTCCATGCCCATCTCCTTTGCGATTTTGGCAATGGCTTCAAAGCACTTTGCCACAACCATGCTGTTTTCCGGCGTGACTGCCGCCGCAGACGGAATGTGCTGCTTCGGAATCACGAGGAAATGTGTCGGCGCCTGCGGGTCGATGTCATAAAATGCATAGACATCATCATCCTCATACACCTTTTTGGAGGGGATTTCCCCTGCAATAATTTTACAGAACAGACAATCTTCCATCGAACATCCTCCTTCCAGATGAATCGAACTGTGAGATTTATTTCAGCATTGCATCGACAATGTTGTTGACTGCTTCGAGGGCTTCCTCCAGCTTTGCCGGATTCTTGCCGCCTGCGGATGCGGAATCCGGACGGCCGCCGCCGCCACCGCCGCAGAGCTTGGCAACTTCCTTGACGATCTTGCCCGCATGTGCACCTGCCGCCAATGCTTCCTTGCCGCAGACACAGAGCAGCTGTACCTTGCTCTCGCCGGTGACAACCGCAAGAACAGCAACCATCTTCGGCGCACGCTCCTTAATCAGGTCGCCCAGTGTGCGCATGATCTCCGGAGACTCATCGTCCAGCTTGGCAGCCAGAACATTGACGCCATGAACGTCACGCGACAGGTTAAACAGCTCGACCAGCTTCATTTCAGCCAGCTTTCCGTTGAGCGATTCGATATTGCGGCGCAGATCTCGCATTTCGTCGACCATCTGACCCGCACGGACGACAACATCGTTCGGGGTCGTCTTCAGCTCAGATGCAATCTCAGCCAGTGTCTCCTGACGCTTCTCGAACATCTCAAGGAATGCACGGCCGGTCAGTGCCTCGATACGACGGACGCCTGCCGCAACAGAAGCCTCGCCGACGATCTTGAACATGCCAGCCTTTGCAGTATTGTCCAGATGTGTGCCGCCGCAGAATTCGATGGAGAAATCACCTGCGCGGACAACACGGACGATATCGCCGTATTTTTCACCGAACAGCGCCATAGCGCCCAGTTTCTTTGCCTCATCGATCGGCATTTCGTCCGTGCGAACCTCCATGCCTTCCAGGATTGCATTGTTGACAATGCTCTCAACCTTTACAATCTCCTCCGGCGTCATGGCAGCAAAGTGCGTGAAGTCAAAGCGGACATGGTCGGCATCGGTGTAGGAACCAGCCTGCTCGACATGGCTGCCCAGTACCTCGCGCAGTGCCTGCTGCAACAGGTGGGTTGCAGTGTGCGAACGGCAGATCGCCTGACGGCGCTCCTTGTCTACCTTACAGGTGACAGTATCACCGCGGCTGACAACACCGCTCTTGACGACGCCAGAATGCAGGTACATGCGTCCGTCGCCGCTCTTCTGTACGTTATCAATTTCAATCTCACAGTCGCCGTGCGAAATGATACCGTGATCCGGTACCTGGCCGCCCATTTCCGCATAGAACGGCGTGCGGTCGAGTACGAGCGTCAGCTTGGCACCTGCACGGACTGCATCAGTGCTCTCGCCTTCCGAGACAATTGCGAGGACATTGGCAGTTGCTTCCAGATTATCATAACCACAGAATTCGGTGCTCAGCGATTTGTCCAGACCGAGGTCTTCCGATGCCCAGCCGAGGTCGCCCATGCGCTTGCGGTCCTCACGGGAACGCTCCTTCTGTTCCTGAATCAGCGCATCAAAGCCGTCGCGGTCGGTGGTCATGCCCTGCTCCTCGAGGATTTCGATGGTCAGGTCAATCGGGAAGCCGTAGGTGTCGTGCAGCTTGAAGGCGTCAGCAGCCGGAAGCTCGGTTTTGCCTTCCTTCTTTGCAGCCTCGATCATGTCATTGAGAATGCTCAGACCCGCGTCAACCGTTGCATCAAAGCGTTCCTCTTCGACCTGAATTACCTTGCGGATATACTCCTGCTTTTCGATCAGTGCCGGATACGCACCGCCGCTCTCCTGAATGACGGTATCACATACCTGATACAGGAACGGCTTGTCGATGCCGAGCAGCTTGCCATGACGTGCCGCACGGCGCAGCAGACGGCGCAGGACGTAGCCGCGGCCTTCGTTGGACGGAATAACACCGTCGCAAATCATCATGACGGTCGAACGGATGTGGTCGGTGATGACGCGCAGCGAAACGTCCGTTTTGTACGACTCTCCGTAGGTCTTGCCGGAAATGCGGGAAACATGGTCGGTGATGTTGCGGACGGTGTCGACATCAAACAGAGAATCGACGTCCTGCATGACAACAGCCAGACGCTCCAGACCCATACCGGTATCGATGTTCTTCTGAACCAGTTCAGTATAGTTGCCGTGACCGTCGTTGTTGAACTGGGAGAATACGTTGTTCCAGACCTCCATATAGCGGTCACAATCGCAGCCGACCGTACAGCCCGGCTTGCCGCAGCCGTACTTCTCGCCGCGATCGTAGTAAATCTCGGAGCACGGGCCGCACGGACCGGAGCCATGCTCCCAGAAGTTGTCTTCCTTGCCGAAGCGGAAAATGCGCTCTGCCGGAATGCCGATCTGCTTGTTCCAGATTTCAAATGCCTCGTCATCATCCTCATAGATGGACGGATACAGGCGGTTCGGGTCGAGACCCATGACCTCAGTCAGGAATTCCCAGCTCCAGGCGATGGCTTCTTTCTTAAAGTAATCGCCGAAGGAGAAGTTACCCAGCATTTCAAAGAATGTGCCATGACGCGCGGTCTTGCCGACATTCTCGATGTCGCCGGTGCGGATACATTTCTGACAGGTCGTGACGCGGCGGCGCGGCGGCTCCTGTTCTCCGGTAAAGTACGGCTTGAGCGGTGCCATACCGGAATTGATGAGCAGCAGCGACTTGTCACCCTGCGGAATCAGAGAAAAGCTCGGCAGTCTCAGGTGATCCTTGGACTCAAAGAATGCGAGAAACTTTTCACGGATTTCGTTTAAACCCATGTACTGCATGAAAATTGCCTCCAACTATTGATATAAATTTATTGTTTTACAGACACAAAAAAGCCCTCGCCCGGTATAGGGGCGAAGGCTTTGCTCGCGGTACCACCCTAATTTGCCGGAAATCCGGCATCTCAGTGCGCCCTTAACGCGGGCAGACGATCCGGTTCTTTCCCGGATGGCTCAGAAATGGCTGACAGGCTCCTGCGCTGCGGGGCTTCCACCGTCCCCCGCTCTCTGCAAGGCGGTATGCGCTGTCTCGTTCCGTCATTGCCAAACTAGCTGTATAACGCTTTCATTATACACGTTTGTGTGAATTTGTCAACCGTTTTTGACTGGATTTGCCGCTTTTTCCTTGCGCAGGATTGAGAAATCCGAGACGTGGAACGGGAATTTCATATGAATACGCATCATGGCAGAACGCGCGGCATCCAGAATTTCCCCGTCATCGTTGCGCATTTCCTCCACGCGGAAGGAATAAACCGGCTTGCCCGGCTGCATCAGCTCAAGCGTATCGCCGCTGAAAAAGCGGTTTTTGAGTACGAATACGGCGTTGCCGTCTGCATCACACGACTCAAACAGTGCAGCGATTTCCCAGTCGCGTATGTACATGACGTCTGGGTAATACTGTCCCTTCGGGTCGCGCCCGAAGTAAAATCCGGTAAAGTATTCGCGGTGGCTGATCTTTCCGATTTCCTCGCGGATATCATCCGGAACCTTGAAGTCCGGTGTTGGATTCGCCAGATAAGCATCAACAGCGCGGCGGTATGCGGCAGTAATGCCCGCCGTATAATAGGCAGTCTTTGCACGGCCTTCGATTTTGAATGAGGTAATTCCCGCAGCGATCAGCTCCGGAATATGGTCAATCATGCACATATCCTTGGAATTGTACAGATACGTGCCGCGCTCGTCCTCATCCACCGGAAAAAACTGTCCCGGCCGCTTCTCCTCCATCAAGGCATACTTCCAGCGGCAGGACTGTGCACAAGCGCCGTGGTTGGCATCGCGCCCGGTCGTGTAGTTGGAAATCAGGCAGCGCCCGGAATACGAAATGCACATCGCTCCGTGGACAAAGCACTCGATTTCGACCTCCGGCGGGATGTGGTCGCGGATGGTTCTGATTTCCTCCAGCGTCAACTCACGCGCGAGCACAATGCGCTCCGCGCCCATCTCAACCCAAAATTGTGCGGCCTCATAGTTGAGGATGCTCGTCTGGGTGCTGATATGCAGCGGCAGCTGCGGCACCACGCGTTTTGCCACGCGGATCACGCCGAGGTCAGAGACAATCGCCGCATCTGCGCCGTATTCATACAGCTTTTGCAGATAGGTTTCCAGCTCAGCGAATTCGTTTGAGCGCGGTGAAATATTGACCGTAACATAGACCTTGACGCCGCGCGCATGCGCATAGGCGATGCCCTCGCGCAGCTCATCGTCGGTAAAATTGTCGGATGCCGCGCGCATGCCAAAGTGTTTTCCTGCCAGATAAACGGCATCCGCACCGTATGCAATCGCGTATTTCAGCCGTTCCATATCCCCTGCCGGGGACAGAATTTCAGGTTTGTTCATAAAAATCCTCTTGTTAATTTGCGTTCTTTTCCGCCTGTACCTTCTTGATATTGGCGGTCTGTTCCTCCTGCGTTTTCGCATAAATATGCGCTGAGCCATCCGCATTTGCAACATAGTAATAATAATCATGCTGTGCCGGGCTGACTGCTGCCTTCATCGCGTCAAGACCCGGATTGCAGATCGGCCCGGGCGGCAGGCCCTTGCTGGTATAGGTATTGTACGGGCTGTCGGTCTTCATATCCTCATCCGTCAGTTCGAGATGGCCGACCGCGTATTGAATGGTCGCGTCAATGTTGAGGTACGGATATTCGGACGAATGGTTCAGACGGTTGGCGATAACGCCGGAAACCTGATACATATCGTCAGCATTGACAGCTTCTTTTTCAATCATGGAGGCGATGTTGACCATATCCGCAACGGACATGCCTTTGGCTTCGCACAGTTCCGCCAGACTGTCGCCCTCCGAATCGTCGTTCAGCTTATTCTGGAAATTTCCAAGCATTTTATTGATGATGGTATCTGCGTCATCGCTCAGATAGAACTCATAGGTATCCGGGAACAGATAGCCCTCGAGACGGTTGGTCTCATTGCCCAGATCGTCCGGCAGGAAATCATAGTTGAATTCGCCGTCCTGAAGCACACTGGTCAGTTCATCCTTCGAGCTCAGACCATTTTCCACCAGCGTATCGATAATCTGTTCAATCGTATAGCCTTCCGGGATCGTAACTGTCTGTGTGCTCCGGTTGGTCAGGCGGATTTCATTGACAATGTGGCGGTAATCCATATTGGAATTGAGCGTCCACATGCCCGGGCGGAATGTGACATCCCGATAAATGATGGTGGTAAACAGCCGGAAGAATGAGCCGTAATTGACGACACCGCTCTTATCCAGCAGCTTGGAAACCTGTCCAACCGTGGCATCCTCCGGAATTGTGACCGTGATCTCACGGTCCTCCTTTGCCAAAGCAAACAGGTCATTGCCGAGCAGAATTCCGGTTGTCGCCAAAACTGCGGAAACCAGCAGGATACCGATCAGATACAACAGACTGTTGTGGCGCGTAGAGCGCTTTTTTTTGGTTCGTTTTTTGGTTTGTGACTCGTTTTTTGTATTATTTTTGTTTCCAAACAACTTCATATCCGTATCCTTTCTCCCTCTGCCGGAAGCGGCAGAAGGACGGGGCTTTTCTTCTTATTTGAGCGCGATGCTGACAACAAAGCTGGAGATAAAAATAAAAAATCCAGGGTTAATCAGACAGTCCCACAGGACCTCACTGACAGGTCGACCAGATGGCGTAAACGGCCGCAGCGTGTGCAGCTGAACCTGTGTTTCCAGCGAGCGCAGCGTCAGATAAAGAGTCAGCAGGAACAGGATCACATTGATGTGTGTAAAGTATTTCCAGATTCCAAAGGAACTGTACAGATGAATCAAATAATTGATGACATAATAATAGCAGTTGTTGATGACATGCGCCAGAACTGCCGGCCAGATCGAATCGAATGAATAGACCAGAAACGCGTAGGCGCAGCCTGCAATCAGCGGGCCGATGAAATTCAGTAGCGAGCCGTGCAGCATGGCGAAGCAGACACCGCAGAGCAGAATGCTCACAGCCGTTCCGGCTTCGCGCTCAAATGCGGAAAACAGCGCACCGCGCACAAAAATCTCCTCAGCAATGGGCGACAGAATAACGATGCCCAAAAAGCTCAGAAAGCCGTACTGATTCCCAACGCCGCTGGTTGTAATCATGCTGCTGAGATCCATATCGGTCGCACCGCAGATGACATATACAACAAGATTTGCCAGAAAGGACAGAAATGATACGGCAAGTGCAAATTTTACTGTAAATCCGAAATAGACCACTGCATTCTGTCGGCGCTTCCATCGAAAATTCAGCGTGAATGTCTCATCCTGTGCCTTGTACATGCAGTATGCCGGCGGGACAAATGCCAACAGCTCGACGACGATCACGCCCAGCGCCGGGACGGAAGAAAATGCAAAATCAAACCCCAGGCTGCATACTGTCAGGATGATAAAACAGGCAAACAGCATCAGACCCGGCAGCATGGTACTTTTATCCTTCATGAACCAGCACCACCTCCTGTTCGGTTATGATACAGCCGCAGCGGATGTCGTGCGGCTCAGCAGGCACATGTCCAAGCAGACGTGCCTGCGCGCACAGCGCAATACAATTTGCAGACGTCTGCGGCAGAAAGCGGTCGTAAAAGCCGCCGCCATAGCCCAGCCGCGCGCCGGTTTGATCGCATGCCAGCGCAGGGACAAGGCACAAATCAATTTCATTCGGCAGCACCGCCGTGCAGTGTGCACCCGGCTCCGGGATACCGAAGGTCTCTTCGGTCAGGTCGCGTTCCGATGTAATGATGCGGGGCTGCATGATATGTCCCGGCAGGCATTTTGGCAGACAGACGCGCTTACCGCACCGCAATGCATCCGCAATAATTGCATGCGTGTCAATTTCGTCCGCAGTCGAATAATAGACAAACAGCGTCCGGCTGCGCCGGTACAGCTCGCTTTGCAGCACTTTTTCTGTGATGGCGCGGTCGATGGCAGCTTTTTCTGCCGGTGCGGTCTGTTTGCGCTGCCGGAGCAGCTCACGCCGCAGAGAAGCCTTATCCATGGTATCCAATGCCATGACGCACTCGATCAGCGGCTTCTTTTCCGCGCAACAGCTCAACCATGGTCAGACCGAGCTCAATCGAAGCCGCCGCACCACAGCCGGTGATGATCTTCCCATCGACACAGACCAGCTCATCGCGCACAGTTGCGCCTGCCATTTTGTCGTTTACGCTGAAATGGCACACCGCATTTTTGCCCTCGAGCACGCCTTTCGCCGCCAGCACAGACGGTGCCGCACAGATGGCAGCGATATAGCAATCATGCGCGACACAATACGCAATTGCCTTGTCGATAACCGGCTTGTCATAATAGTTTTTCGTCCCCGGGCCGCCCGGCAGGAAAATCATTTCGCAGTCGGACAGGTCGAGCTGTTCGGGCAGAATATCCGCCTCGATGGTCATGCCCATCTTGCTCGTGATTGTCTTGCCAGTCACGCCGACGCGCGTTACCGGAATGCCCGCACGGGTCAGCATGTCGAGCGGCGCAATCATCTCGGTGTCTTCATAGCCGTCTACATGAAAGATATATACCATAATCAGCGTCCTCCTTCGTTATAAAACACATCTTCGGGGCTATCTGAAAAGTCGAAACTTTGGACTATTTCTACAGATGCGGATCGCTTCATCGTTAAAACACTTGAAATCCGAAAGGATTTCTGCGTGCTTTTGTCTTGAATCGACCTCCCTTTGCGAAATATTCGCCATTTTCTTGGTTTTCAGATACGTCCTAGTTGAACAGCAGGTTGAAATAACCGTTTTGCACCGGTGTATCATCGTGGTAGCGAATACATCCCAGCTTCTGCGAAGTTCCTGGCGTGGTCACACGCATTTCCGAGCAGCCGCAGGCGTGCAATATCGCCTGTGTCAGCACGGGAACATCTGCTCCACAGGCTTCCTGTGCCCACAGCTTGTCCGCGCCGTCCTGCCAGACAAACGCATATGCCGTCAGCAAGCCTCCGCGTTCCAGCCCAAAGGCACCGGCTCCAAGCGCACGGAACAGTGCAAGCTGCGCGCGCCAGTCGTCCGGAGACCGCAGCAGGCACATGCCCTCCGCGGGATACAGTGCCTGTATCGCCGGAATATCATCTTCTGTCAGGTGGCGGAGCAGGAACGCTCCCTCCGGCACATCGGAACGGGAAGCTGTGTTTGTATCGACAAAAAATGCTGTCCGATAGCCAAACTGATCGTAAAATCCAAACAGCCATTCCTCCTGTGGGATCAGGATGGAAGCCGCACGTCCCGCCTGCCGGTCAAGCTCAAACGAGTGTGTGAGCAGACGATCCATGCGGTGCTGCCGCCGGCATTCCGGCGCAGTGCATGCGCCATAGATATAAGTGACCGGGCGCACACCGCGCGCATCGCGCAGCTGATACGGCAGCATTTGCACCATGGAGCAAAGCCTGCCGTCCTCCTCATCCAGCAGTGTAACCGCCGGATTGTATTGATTTTCAAAAAACCATTGCGTAAACGCTTCATCGCCCGGAAAGCAGCGCTTCCAGAGCGTGCGCACCGCGTCAAAATCGCGGTTATCTGCAAACCGGATCATGCGTTCTTCACCGCCAGGAATTTCTTGCCCATCATCACCGGATGATAGGACTGCTTTGCCTTGCGCAGTCCTTCCATGCCGAGGTCATCCTCGCGGTTGATGTAGGTATATTCCGCACAGTTGTGCTGTGCGAACTGCTGGTTAATCATCGGATATGCGCCTGCAATCGATGCTTCTGCCTTTTCCAGCTGAATCACATAAGTGTCAGGGCTGACCGGGCAGCCCATCGTAAACGCGATGACATTGCCGTCCAATCGCAGGATGCCGCCCTTCATGCCAAGCGCTTCTCGATTGTTCAGCGCAAGGGTAACCGCACAGGTTTCACCGGAATACATCATGCCGTTCGGACAGTTGTCCCCGGTGCTGCACCAGTGCAGGTGGAAATCATATGCCTCCTGGCGATTCTCGTCGGTCAGTTCCTCATACGACCAGCGGCCTTCATAGTTTTTCTTAAAACGGTTGACAAAATTGCGTTTGGACTGCAATTTTTTGCCGGAAAGCGTCATGAGCTTTTCGGCGGAATAGATATAGTCCGCAGAGTCCACGCCATCGGTAAAGGTATATCGTCCCGGAAGAACGGTTTCTATCTGCTCAAGCAGCGGCTCCGGGATGCCGCACATGGCAAACGGGATGCCGCGCTCACGTGCATCGTCCTCCAGCGCCAGCATAGCCGCTTTCAGGTCACCCGCGCCGATCGGCGCGAGATACATCGGAATCTTATCCGGGAAGGTTGCCATTTTTATGAACATATATCCATTCACAAAGCATATCTGGGTGTCATAATGATCCTTCCAGATAAACAGATCCGCAAAACAGTGTTCACAGATCCGGTAATTGTGCTTTGCGGTGCAGATGTCTGCGTTTGCCTTATCCTCTAACGTAACTGGTTTAAATGGTAGCATAAAAAAATGCGAGTCTCCTTTTAGGGTATTGCGCGAAGCACCGCCGCCGTGAGCTCCGCCGAGATGTCCTCAATCGTGCGGATACGTCCGTCCTGCGTGCAGCGGATGCGGTGCCAGCCGAATGTATCAGCCAGCTTCGATGCAGTCTGGTAACAGTGTTTGAGATATTCCATATCCTGTTCATGAATATCCTGTGTTTTGCCCTGACGATGTTCGAGCAGGTCGTGCACCGCTTCGGTGGGCATATCGAGAAAATACACATCGTCGGGCGCAGGAATGCCCATAATACGATACTCAAAATCGAACAGCCAGTCGAGGAATGCCTTTTGCTCCTCCTCTTCCAGCTTGGATGCCTGATGCACCGCATTGGATGTAGTATAACGGTCGGCGAGCACCAGCCCGCCGTTTTCATAATAGTCTTTCCATTCGGTCTGATAGGATGCATACCGATCGACCGCAAAAAAGGTAGATGCCGTATAGGCGCTGACATCATCCGGATGCTCACCGAACTGTCCGCCCAGATACATGCGGATGAGTGCGGACGATTCCTCCTGATAGCGCGGAAACACAAGGCGGCGGTAGGAAATACCGCGCTCATCTAAAAACGCGCACAGCCGTTCAAACTGCGTCGATTTGCCGGATGCATCCGTGCCCTCGAGCACCAACAGTTTTCCACTCATTTTCCGGCCTCCGCACGGATGCGCTCATACTTTTCACGCACCTCCTGCGCCTTCCCGCAGCTCATCTTGCCTTCCGAGCAGGTGCCGCAGGTGCAGGACGGGCCCGCCTTGCGGAACAGGGTCGGTGCAACGGCATAAACCTGACGGTACATCTCTTCTGCCAGCTCACGGATTTCCCACTGTGCGCGGTTGCAGCAGCGCAAGCGGAAGAAATTATACAGTGAACGGGCATTTGCCGTCATGACCATCTTGGTCGCACACGCATTCGGCAGCACATAGCGTGCGTCCTCGATCGCCTTTTTTTCGGCTTTGCGGCGTGCTTCCTTTTCGGAGCAACCCTCTGCAAGGAACGTCTGCATGTGGCGCTCCTGCAAAATGGCCGTCAGATTTTCATAGGTCTTCTGATCGTCCTCCATTGCCTTCAGAAACGCTTCCTTTGCTTCGGGAATGGCCTCGATTTCATGTGGGATGACAAATTCAAACGCATGCTCGCGCACATAACGCTGCGACTGTACACTGAAAGAAGCCATGCGGTGCCGCGTAATCTGCGCCAGCAGCGAACGGGAAATGCCCTCAATGGCAAACGTAAACGATGCATGTTCAATCGGGCTTTCATGCCCAATCTCAGTCAGCATAGTCAGATACGATTGTGTCTTTTCTTCGTCCAGTCCGTCCAGCAGAGTGTCAACTGTCGCGGCGGAATAACAGGTTTTCGCCGCCGCAGAGATCAACTGCTCCGGCATGGGGGTATATGCAATCAGCTTTACGTTCATTTGTCTTCTCCCGTTACTTTAGATTTCATAACTGTCAACAGGAATTTCGGCAGCGCTGTCATGCGCTTTGCGCGCCACGGCTCCTTTTTGAGACGATAAAACCACTCCAGTCCGTGCCTGACGTAAAAGTCCGGTGCGCGTTCAACAACGCCAGCATAGACATCCAGCGAACCGCCCAAGCCGCACAGCATGGTGCCGTTCAGCTCGTCCAAATGCTGCTCCATAAAAATTTCCTGCTTCGGTGCGCCGAGACACACCAGAATGACATCCGAATGCCCGGCAGCGTTGATGTCGCGCACAGCCTCAGCGTCATCCTTAAAATAGCCATCACGGCAGCCTGTGACAATCAGACCCGGATACTTCTGCTTGAGATTTTCCGCTGCTTTTTCCGCGATGCCCGGTTTTGCGCCGAACAGGAAGATGCTGCGCCCTTCCTTTGCCATCGCCTCCATCAATGAAGTGGCGAACTCAATTCCTGCGACCTTTTCGGTCAGCGGCTTTTTGAGAATTTTTGCCGCGTGAATCACGCCGATGCCGTCCGGAAGGACAAGTGCCGCCGCATTGAGCAGCTTCTTCAGATGTTCGTCCGAGCGGGCCATATATACAATTTCAGAATTCGGCGTGACAACGTAGCCCTTCTTTCCTTCGCGGATGCGCGCCATCGCGCGCGTAACCGCTTCGGACTGTGTGACCGCGTCAAACTGTACGCCGAGAATGGAAACTCTGTTCAACGATTGTTCCTCCTCTATGGCGTTTTTTCAATTACCATTTGTTTATTATACCATCATTGCCATATCGGTTCAACCATGGATTTGTTTCGTTCCTGTGCACAACTGCACAAAAAACTTCCCTTTTTCACACGGAAAAAGGGAAGTTTGAATTGCTGTTACAGCGTAACCTTGTGGAATGTCTTCTTACCCTTGCGGATAATCATGCCGTCCTCGCCGAATGCATCCGCACCGTACATGGCGAACATGTCGGTTACCTTTGCATCGTTGATGGTCAGGCCGCCCTGCTTGACAACCTGGCGTGCCTCACTCTTGGACTTGACCAGACCGGTCTTGACCAGCAGATCGAGTGCACCGATCTGTCCATCGGTCAGGTCATCCGCAGACAGCTGCGTGGTTGGCATATCAGCCGCAGATGCGCCGCCGGCAAAAACTGCTCTCGCCGCCGCCAGTGCCTTCTCGGCTTCTTCCTTGCCGTGAACCATGGCAGTAATCTCGTAAGCCAGTTTTTCCTTGGCACGGTTGAGACCTGCGCCCTCCAGCTTTTCGTACTCGGCGATTTCGTCGAGCGGCATAAAGGTCAGCATCTTCATGACGCGGATGACATCTGCGTCGTTGATGTTTCTCCAGTACTGGAAGAAGTCGTACGGGGAAGTCTTTTCCGGGTCGAGCCAGACAGCACCCTTCTCGGTCTTGCCCATCTTCTTGCCTTCCGAAGTGGTCAGCAGGGTGAAGGTCAGACCATAGGCATCGTCCTTGCCTTCGACGCGGCGGATGAGGTCAGCGCCATTGATAATGTTCGACCACTGATCGTCACCGCCCAATTCAAGGTGGCAGTCCTCTGTGCGGTACAGGTGCAGGAAGTCATAGCTCTGAAGCAGCATATAGTTGAACTCGATGAAGCTCAGACCTTTTTCCAGACGGGTCTTGAAGCACTCAGCCGTCAGCATACGGTTGACAGAGAAGTGTACGCCGACCTCACGCAGGAAGTCCATATAGTTGAACTTGAGAATCCAGTCGGCATTGTTGAGCATCGTTGCCTTGCCGTCGTTGAAATCGACGAGGCGGCGCATCTGCTGCCGGAAGCACTCCGCATTGTGGTTGATCTCTTCCTTGGTCAGCATCTTGCGCATGTCGGTCTTGCCCGTCGGGTCACCGATCATTGTAGTACCGCCGCCGATCAGCGCAATCGGGCGATGACCGGCCTGCTGCAAACGCGCCATGACAACCAACTGGAGAAAATGACCGACGTGCAGCGAATCTGCCGTTGCGTCGAAGCCGATGTAGAACGTAGTCTGATGATTATCCAGCAGATCGCGTACTTTTTCTTCGTTGGTGCACTGGGCGATCAGGCCGCGTGCCTGTAATTCTTCATATACTTGTGACATCGTTGTTGAAACCCTTTCTATTTATCGTCATTTGGCACAGCCGAAAGACAGGCCAATTGCTCACATTGTCTTGCTTTTCGCCGCGCGCGTGAGAAGCTCCTCCGCATTGCGCAGAGAAAGCTCAGTAATCGCGTCACCGGAAATCATGCGCGCCAGTTCCTGCGCGCGCGCTTCCCCTTCCAGTGGGCGCACATCGGTATAGGTGCGCTCATCCGAAACCGATTTCTGGATGAGCAGGTGATGGTCGCCCATTGCTGCCAGTTGCGGCAGGTGCGTAACGCACAGTGTCTGCTTACTGCGGGAGATTTCTCCGAGCTTAACAGCGATTTTCTGTGCCGCCCGTCCGCTCACACCAGTGTCAATTTCGTCAAAGATAAGTGTACCCACATCTTCCGACTGCGTCAACACATTTTTTATCGCAAGCATGATGCGAGACAATTCGCCGCCGGATGCAATCCGGCTGAGCGGCTTAACCGGTTCGCCTGGATTGGTGGAAATCAGGAAGCGGACCTCGTCCGCACCGCGTGGGTTGAGCTTGGTCTGCGGAGACACGGAGATGGACAGGCGCACCTTGGCCATGTCCAAGTCTTCGAGCTGTTCAATGATTTTTGCTTCCAGCTCAATGGCCGCGTCGCGCCGCAGGCGCGACAGCTCTCCAGCAATTTCGCGCGCTGCTGACAGTGTTTCGCGGTATTCCGTGACAAGCTGCTCCTTGCGGTCGTCCGCATTCTCCAGCTCCTCCAACTCAGAAGCCGCGCTGTCACAGTAAGCCAGAACTTCCTCAACCGTCGCACCATATTTTCGGCGCAGACGGTAAATGACATCCAGCCGTTCCTCTACTGCGTCGCGTTCCTGCTCAGAAAAATCGACGCGCGAAGCCAGATCAGACACCGTTTCACGCAGATCCTCCGCGAGATAGCGCAGCTCTTCGGCTTTTTTCGCCGCGTTGTTCAGCTCCGTCGACAGGGTTGAGATATCCGTCAACTCTTCCGAAGTCTGTGCGAGCAGGTCGCATGCGCCATCGGTATCCTCATCGCCGGCGAGCATCATAGACGCATTTTGCAGCGCATATGCCAGCTTTCCGGCGTTGTCAAAAAACTGCCTGCGCTCGTTCAGCTCCTCTTCCTCGCCCGGCTTGAGATTCGCCGCGGCGATTTCATCAAACTGATAGCGCAGCATATCAATGCGTTGGGCGCGCTGCTGCTCGCTTTTTTCCAGCTCACGGATTTTGCTTCGCAGTGAAAACAGGCGCGTATACAGCGGGCGGTATTGCTCCAGCAGCGGCTCGGTATCGCAGAAGCTGTCGAGAAAATCGATATGATATTCCTCCTGCATCAGCTTCTGACCGTCGTGCTGGCCGTGGATATTGATCAAATACGGGCTGATTGTCTTGAGTACAGACGCAGGCACTGGCCGCATATTGACGCGGCACACGCTTCTGCCCTCCGCAGACAGCTCGCGCTGAATGCGGACAGTACTGTCCTCACCGGTGTCCAGACCCAGCTCCTGGAGCTGTTTTTCCAGCTCCGGGGAGACCTGTTCAAACACCGCGCTGACAAAGCCTTTCTTTTCGCCGTTTCGGATCAGCTCACGGCTCGTGCGCTGTCCCATAATTGCGCCAATGGAATCGATGATAATCGATTTGCCCGCGCCGGTCTCACCGGTCAGGACGGTAAAGCCCGGCTGAAGGACAATATCCGCCTGCTCAATGACAGCGATATTTTCAATATGAAGCAGGCTTAACATGTCTGTTCTCCTTTAAATTCTATTTATTTCAGCATATTTTTGGTATCTTCACAAAAATCAAGCGCGCTTTCGTTGTCGCGCATGACAATAAATACTGTGTCATCGCCACTGATCGTGCCGACAACCTTCGGCACGCGCATCGCGTCAATCGCCATGGCTGCCGCAGATGCGAGCGCCGGAAGCGTCTTAATGACGACGATATTCTGTGCGGCATCCACACCTGTGACGCACTCGCGGAAAATATTTTGCAGTCTGCTGACAAAGCTGTTCTCTGCCTCCTGTGTTGACGTCGCATAGCGGTATTTGCCGGACGGAGATAGAATTTTAATCAGGCGCAGATCCTTGATATCACGGGAAACTGTCGCCTGTGTTGTGTCATATCCGAGATCGCGCAGGCGCATGGACAGCTCTTCCTGCGTTTCAATTTCATTGTGCTCAATGAGCTCGAGAATTTTTGCCTGGCGCTGGAATTTCATAAAATGTCCTTTCTCCCGCTCAATTGCGGCCAATCGTCAGTTTTTCATTCAGCAGAGAATAAAAGCTGTTGCCCTTTACACGGAGCAGCCGGGTGCAAAACGGTGCTTTGCGCACAAAAACATGGTCGCCATCCGTCAGTTCAAAACCCCTTCGCCCGTCACTGGATACAAAAATGGTCGCATCATTAAAGAAACGCGGCTGTATACAGATTTCACGGTGCGGGGAAAACAGATACGACCGCGGCTGTACACCGTGCGGACAAATCGGGACGACGGAAATATTCTCCGCAGACGGTTCGATGACCGGGCCGCCTGCCGCAAGCGAATAGGCCGTGCTGCCAGTCGGTGTGGAAATAATGACGCCGTCTCCGTGCAGCGAACAGACCGGCTCACGGTCACACAGAATATCCAGCAGGCTGATGCGGAAAATCGAGCCGGTCTTGATAATCGCCTCGTTGAGCGCCATCGTGCGGTATACAATTTCTTCTCCGCGCAGAACCTCGACATCCAGCATCATGCGTTCGTCAATGGTGTATTCTCCGTTGAATACGCGTCCGATGAGGCGCAGTTCCGGAAATTCCAGCTCACTCATAAAGCCGACATGTCCGAGATTGACGCCAAGAATCGGCACATGGTACGGTGCCGCCTGCTGTGCCATGGCGAGAATCGTGCCGTCACCGCCAAGTACAACGATAAAGTCCGCCTCAATCATTGCCTTTTGCACCGAATACACAAGAAACCCGTCTGGCTTAATGCCGATTGTCAGTGCAAGATCGGTCAGAATGACCTGTGCTCCGAATTCGCGGATGACCTCCGCGGCCTGTCGGACGGCGAACGCCATACCCTTTTTTCCTGTATTGGGCCAAAGCAGCACCTTTCGGATCGTGCCGCATTTTTTCTGCTTATTCGTCATGCTTTGCAAGTGCTCCATGTGCTTCGGCAACCAGCGAAGCCGGGTCAAGTTCCCCGTCTTCGCCGTCCTTGCCGAGATAGCCGAGAAATTCGATGTTGCCCTCCGGGCCTTTGATGGGCGAGAAGGTCAGCTGATAGACGTGAAAGCCTGCCTCGTGTGCATTTTCGATAAACGTCTCGAGCACCTCCTGATGAATTTCCGGCTCACGCACGACTCCCTTTTTGCCGACCTTGCCTTTACCCGCTTCAAACTGCGGCTTAATCAGGCAGGCGATACGACCATGCTCGTTCAGCAGATTTGCCACAACCGGCAAAACCAGCCGCAGCGAGATAAACGAAACATCTATAACCGCAAGCTCCGGCACCTCTCCGTCCAGCATTTCCGGCGTCACATGCCGGATGTTGGTGCGCTCCATGCACACGACGCGTGGATCCTGCCGCAGCTTCCAGGCGAGCTGACCATAGCCGACATCAATGGAAAAAACCTTCCGTGCGCCGCGGGTCAGCAGACAATCGGTAAATCCGCCGGTCGATGCGCCGATATCCATAACACACAGGCCGGACGGGTCAATTTCAAAATAATTGAGTGCTTTTTCAATTTTCAGGCCGCCCCGGCTGACAAACGAGTTTGTCTTTCCGCGGATTTCGATCTCGGCATCCTCTGGGATACTCATGCCTGCCTTGTCCGCTTTCTGGTTGTTGACATAGACAATCCCGCTCATAATAATGGCTTTTGCCCGCTCGCGGGATGGCACCATGCCCTTCTCAAACAGAAGGACGTCCAGTCTCTTTTTCATGTTGCATGGCCTCCAGACATGTCGCGGCAATCCCGTTGCCGTCCAGGTGGTAATATTCATAAATCCGGCTTACGGCGCCCTGTGGGGCAAAGGTATCACCGGTGTTGCATAATCGGATCCAGCGCGTCGCAATACCACTCCGCGCCAGTGTTTCTGCCAGCGCCTGTCCCATGCCGCCCGCATGGACAACATCCTCGACAACGGCAACACGGCCGCAGTCTGCAATGCGCTGAAGCAGTTCCGCAGAAAAATCAGCTGTTAAGTCGTTCAACTTTACAACAGCAGAAATCACGTTATTTTTGTTCAAAATCTCAGCTGCTTCGAGCGTTTGGTTAATCATCGTGCCGTATGACACCAGCACAATATCTGTTCCCTCACGCAGGCAGGCATCCGGGCCTTCGCTGTGATCCTCCGTATATGCCCCCTCGCCGCCGCGCGGATAACGCAGCGCGATCGGGCCGGACAGATGCGCCACAGCACTGCGCAGCATACTGCGCAGCTCAGCAAAGCTCGCCGGTGCAAGCAATGTCATGCCGGGAATCTGACGGAGAAAGCCAACATCAAATACGCCGTTGTGCGTCGCGCCGTCCTCTCCAACGATACCTGCACGGTCAATGGCCAGCACCAACGGAATATGGTCGATCGCAACGTCGTGAATGAGCTGGTCATAGGAACGCTGCAAAAATGTCGAATACAGCGCGCAGACCGGGCGCATCCCCTGCTTTGCCATGCCAGCGGACATTGCTACGGCATGTTCTTCTGCTATGCCGACATCAAAAAAGCGGTCGGGATATCGCTTGGAAAACGCCGACAGTCCCGTGCCGGATGGCATTGCCGCCGTCACTGCACAAATTTTTGGATTCTCCTGCGCGAGCTTCACCAGTTCCGCCCCAAAGACCGCCGAAAAGTTCGGCGCGGATTTTTTCAGCGGCAGACCGGTTTCAACGTCAAATTTGGAGACACCGTGGTATTTCTCCGGCTTCTGCTCGGCATAGGAATATCCCTTGCCCTTGCGTGTCATCACATGGATGAGCACCGGCTTGTTCATTTCCCTCGCGGACTGGAACAGCTGGCACATCGCCAACACATCATGGCCGTCAACCGGCCCGAGATAGGTAAACCCCATTTCCTCAAACATTGGGCTGGGCAGCACGACGGATTTTACAGCACGCTTGGATCTGGAAATCAGATTCACTGCGCCTTCGCCGCCCGGAATGTGGCCGAGCGCCGTCTTGACATCCTTCTTCATCTGAAGATAATGGGGACGGACACGCAACCGGCTCAGATGCCGGCTCATTGCGCCGACATTTTTGTCAATCGACATATTGTTGTCGTTGAGCACGACGATCAACGGCTCCCCACTGCCGCCGGCAGAGTTGAGCGCCTCATATGCCATGCCGCCGGTCAGTGCGCCGTCACCGATGACAGCGACAACAGAATAGTCTCTGTGCTGTAGTGTGCGGGCGTGCGCCATGCCCAGCGCAACCGATACAGAACCGGATGCATGTCCGGTGATGCAGGGGTCGTGCGGCGATTCCTCTGGCTTCAGAAAGCCGGACATACCGCCGAACTGGCGCAGCGCATCAAACCCCGCACGCCGTCCGGTCAACAATTTATGGGTATAGCACTGGTGGCCGACATCGAAAATCAGCCGGTCTTCCGCTGTGTCAAAACAGCGGTGCAATGCAACAGTAAGCTCGACAACGCCCAGATTGGACGCAAGATGCCCTCCTGTTTGGGAGACATGCTCGAGCAGGAACTGCCGGATTTCCGCGCACAGCTCATCCAGATTCTCCTTCGACATCGTTTTGATCGCTGAGCAGAGATCTTCGCGGTCCAGCAGACCGTACCGTATATGATTTTGATTTTCCATTATCCCTGAATCCAATCCATATCAGGCAAATGCCTGCTTATTTTTTCCACGAAAAAAAGGCCAGCAGGCGGCCGACGAGAAAAACAATATCCTCACTGCGTGAAATACCCAATGTTTTTCCGACTGCCTTGCCGCCAATTGTCAGCGAAGCGACACAGCCTGTGATCGCAAGCGAAAGCAGAACCGACCGCAGGTCTGCCGCGTTATTCGTCAGATGTGTAATAATGACTGCGCTCGTTGCGCCCGAAATAATGCCGGAAATATCGCCAACAACGTCATTGCAGAAGCTGCCGACCTTTTCCGCATTGCGTACGATCCAAATCGCCTGCTTCGCGCCCGGCACCTTCCGCGCCGCCATCGAGTGAAAACGCTTTTCCGACGAGGCCGTGGACGCCACGCCGATGATGTCAAAGATGATGCCGAAGCCGATGAATGCGAGCAGAATGACAAATGCCACAATATTGCCCACATTCTCCAGCGCACGCTGCGAAAGATACGACATGGTGACCGACATAAAGAAGCTGACCACACTGATGGTCACAATCCATCGGACATTCACGCCGCCACTCTGTTTGTTTTTTGTTTTTTTCTTCGGTTTGCCGGAATCACTGTCCAAGTGACCTGACCTCCATTTATCGTTCAATTTTGTTGCCCTCCTGAGAAAGAAGAGGCAATCTTAACGGCTTTCGGGCACATTAAGATGTTTATATCATACCATAAACAAAAATTTTGTCAACCGACCATTCCCCGCTCCCCATGAAGCCCGGCATCCGTCCCGTCGCCCTGTTCCCGCGCACATGGCGAAGTGTGGAAAAGCAATCAATTTGCGATTCCATCCGCGCACCCCGGCAAGACACACATTGCATTCCGTGTCCCTCCATGTTATAATACACACTATAATCGTCTGGGGCAGTTCCGGACGTGAACCAAAACAATTGAATCAAAATAATCGGTGCCTCTGGTTTTGTGCCAGAGGGTAAAAGGGAAACAGGTGTAAATCCTGTGCGATCTCGTCACTGTAATGGGAAAGGATAAAGCAAATGTGCTTCGGCACAGCCACTGACAACATTGTTGGGAAGGCTGCTTTGTACGATGATCCCTGAGTCAGGAAACCTGCCGGTTATTTGGTACAGGAATGGTATATTCCAGATCACGAGGTATTGATCGTACCGTTTTGCCGCTGCATATGGCAGTGGTTTAATCGTATTGCTCTTTACCCGGCTTAAGGGAAAGAGCTTTTTCTTTTCTCCCGCCGGTAGAGGGGTATGTAGTTTCTGTACTTTTATTGTATCCAATTGTTTGGAAACTTTAAAAGGAGGGTCATAGAATGAAGAAATTGACCGCTTTACTGCTTACCCTTTCGGTAACAATCACAATGCTGCTGGCCGGATGCTCCTCGTCCAGCTCGGGCAGCACAGCCGACACCGGCTCGGCAAATGCTTCTGCTGATACCGGTTCTGCTGCTACCGCAGTCAGTGAAGAAGATGAGGAGAACTACAATACCGGTGATGCTTCGCTGGACAATGTCCGCAATCAGGATGACATCGGTGAAAACGAGCTTCTTGTCCTCAGCTTCGGCACCAGCTTCAACGACAGCCGTCGCCTGACCATCGGTGCAATCGAGAATGATCTGGAAGCAGCTTTCCCGGATTATTCTGTCAGAAGAGGCTTTACCGCAAACATTGTTATCAACCATGTTCAAAGGCGCGATGGCATCCTGATTGACGATGTTGATGCGGCACTGAACCGCGCCGTGGATAACGGTGTCAAAAACCTGGTCGTACAGCCTACCCATCTGATGGACGGTCTGGAATATCAGGAGCTGGTGGACAAGGTCGCTGAATATTCGGATGCATTTGACAAGGTTGCATTTGGCAAGCCGCTCCTGACGAGTGATGACGACTTTGCAAGAGTAGAAAAGGCAATCACAGAATGGACGAAGGAGTATGACGACGGCGAAACCGCAATCTGCTTTATGGGTCACGGCACAGAAGCGGAATCCAATCAGGTCTATCAGAAGATGCAGGACAAGCTGACGGCCGATGGCTATAAGAATTACTTTGTCGGCACTGTCGAAGCAACGCCTTCTCTGGACGATGTACTGGCAGCTGTAAAAGCAGGCAATTACAAGCGTGTTGTATTGCAGCCGCTGATGGTCGTAGCCGGCGATCATGCCAACAACGATATGGCAGGCGATGAAGAGGGTTCGTGGAAAACCATATTTGAAGACGCAGGCTATGAGGTTGAATGCGTGCTTCACGGTCTGGGCGAAAACGAGGAAATCCGTCAGATTTACATCGACCATGCACAGGAGGCCATTGATTCTCTGAATCAGTAAGTCGAAATCACAATCGTATGGGACGGTTCGGAGCATTTCGAGCCGTCCCTTTTGAAAGGTAAGAACAAAATGAAAAAGAAATTTCTTTCTGTTATGGCTGCACTGACACTGGTGCTGTCCCTTCTGTCCGGCTGTGGCGCAGATTCCAGTGCTGACACCTCCGGCTCTGCCGATACAGGCTCTGCCAGCAGCCAGGTTGCCTCCGCATCGGAAATGGTAAAACCGGAGCAGGTTGTGGAGGACGATATGGAGCCTGTTCCCGGCAGCGATGTAAAAGACGGCGTATATCAGGTCACAGTGGACTCCAGCTCCTCTATGTTCAATATCACCAGCTGTGAGTTAACTGTCCAGAACGGCAACATGACTGCTGTCATGACGATGGGAGGCACCGGTTACCTGTATGTCTTCATGGGCACCGGAGAAGAAGCCGCACAGGCGCAGCAAAGCAGCTATATCCCCTTTGAGGAAAACGAAAAGGGAGAACACACCTTCACCGTTCCGGTAGAAGCACTGGATGCGGGCATTGACTGTGCAGCATTCAGCAAAAACAAGGAAAAGTGGTATGACCGGACACTGGTCTTCCGTGCAGACTCCCTCCCTGCCGATGCCCTTTCCAACAACGCGATAACGACACCGGAAAGCCTGAATCTGGAAGACGGCACCTATTCGATTGATGTCTCGCTGGAAGGCGGCTCTGGCCGTGCAAGCGTGGAATCTCCGGCAACACTGACCGTCGCAGATGGAAATGTGACGGCTAAAATCATCTGGAGCAGTGCCAATTATGATTATATGAAAGTGGATGGAACTCAATTCAATTGTCTGAATACAGAAGGCAATTCTACGTTCGAGATTCCTGTGACCGGATTTGATTACAAGATGCCGGTTTCCGCAGATACGACCGCCATGAGCACGCCGCATGAAATCGAATACACGCTGTACTTCGATTCCTCAACCCTTCAGAAAAAATGATGCAGCATAGAAAACAGCGGCGGTTGGCAGCTGTTCTGCTTTTCTTTTTCTGTCTTCCTCTCCTGTCCGGCTGCGGCTCCGCAGCATCGGATTCTGCAAATAACCGGGCAGACCGGAAGCCCACCGGCAGCATGCACTTGGAATATGCCAGCCAGTTTCAGGTGGAGTATTATGCCGGCGGCTATTCCCTCATTACCATCGGAGATTCCGACCGGTATCTGCTCGTTCCGGAGAATGGAACAGTTCCCGACGGTGTGGACAGCGACATTACTATCCTGCAACAGCCGCTGGAAAACCTGTACGTAGCGGCATCCTCTGCCATGGATCTGTTCAGCGGATTGCAGTCGTTAGACAGCGTCCGTATGACGAGTACCAAGCTGGCAGACTGGTGCCTGCCCAAAGTTCAACAGGCAATCCAGCAGGAGAAAATTCTGTATGTTGGAAAATACAATACACCGGACTATGAAACCGTGTTATCGGAAAACTGTGGGCTGGCAATTGAATCCACCATGATTTATCACAACCCGGAAACCCAGGAACAGCTGGAAAGTCTGGGCATTCCGGTCATGGTGGAGCGTTCGAGCTATGAATCCCACCCATTGGGACGCATGGAATGGATCAAGTTGTATGGCCTGCTTCTCGGCAAAGCCGACGAAGCGGAGGCATTTTTCGATGAAAAAGTTTCCCAACTGGACAATATCCTGACCGGTGACAGTACTGGTAAAACCGTAGCATTCTTTTATATCAGCTCCAGTGGATATGTCAATGTACGCAAGCCCGGAGATTATATTTCCAAAATGATCGAACTGGCGGGCGGAACCTATATTCTCTCCGCGGAGGATTTGAATGTGGACGAAAATGCGCTGTCCACGATGAATATGCAGATGGAGGCATTTTACGACGCTGCGCGCGATGCCGACTACCTTATTTATAACAGTACCATTGATGGGGAACTGGATACCATTGAGCAACTGCTGCAAAAGAGTGAACTGCTGGCGGATTTCAAAGCTGTTCAACAGCACAATGTATGGTGCACAGAACAGAATATGTTCCAGCAGACCACCGGAGCTGCTGATATGGTATCCGATTTGCATGCCATTCTTACCGGTGAGGCAGACGCTGTCGACCAACTTACTTTTTTACACCGTTTGAAGTGACAGGAGGTGCACAATGAAACAAACCCGTTGTCTGCGGTATCTGGCCGGATATATTGTACTGGCCGCGCTCCTGCTGCTTCTGTTTCTGTTGAACCTCAATGCGGGCAGCGTCCACTTGTCCGCCGGACAAGTGCTACACATTCTGTCGGGAGAACAGACAGACCATACGGCAATTATCTGGGAGATCCGCCTGCCCCGTATGCTGGCGGCAGCTATTTTGGGCGGTGCACTGTCTGTTTCCGGCTTTCTGTTGCAGACCTTTTTTGCCAATCCAATTGCAGGCCCGTTTGTTCTGGGTATTTCCTCCGGGGCCAAGCTCGTTGTTGCACTGGTCATGATTTTTGCTCTGGGACAAGGGATTGTCCTGAACTCAGCTGCATTGATTGTTGCCGCCTTTGTCGGTTCGATGATCTCGATGGGATTCATACTCCTGATTTCCAATCAGGTAAAGAAAATGTCCCTGCTGGTTATCAGCGGCGTGATGATCGGCTATATTTGTTCCGCCGTCACGGATTTTGTCGTTACCTTTGCCGATGATTCCAATATTGTCAATCTGCACAACTGGTCGATGGGCAGCTTTTCCGGCATGAACTGGAGCAATCTGCGGACAATGACAGTGGTCGTATTTATCTCCCTGCTTCTCACCTTCCTGCTTTCCAAACCGATGGGCGCATATCAGCTCGGAGAAATGTACGCGCAGAATATCGGGGTAAATATCCGACGATTCCGTATCGAACTGATTCTATTGTCCAGCATCCTGTCCGCCTGCGTCACGGCATTTGCCGGACCGATCTCCTTTGTCGGAATTGCTGTGCCCCATCTGGTAAAGAGCCTGTTCCGCACAGCAAAACCAATTCTGATTATTCCGGCGAGCTTTTTAGGCGGTGCCGTGTTCTGCCTGTTCTGTGACCTGCTTGCCCGAACGACGTTTGCGCCCACAGAGCTCAGCATCAGTTCAGTAACTGCCGTCTTCGGTGCTCCGATTGTCATCTGGATGATGCTGCACCGTGGCGGCAAAACGCAGAAGGGGTGACGGAAATATGAAAGAAGCCATTCTTCACACAAAGCAGCTGACTGTCGGATATAACAAAAAGCCACTGATTCACGGCATCGATATCTCCGTATGCCCGGGACAGATTCTGACACTGATCGGGCCGAATGGCGCCGGAAAATCCACAATTTTGAAAAGCATTACCCGCCAACTGGAACCGGTTGCGGGAACGGTGTGGATCGGAGACAAACCACTCCACCAGATAAAGGAGCAGGAACTCGCGCGAACGGTGTCAATCATGATGACCGGTTGGGTTGAGCCGGAGCTGATGCGGTGCGAGGAAGTCGTGGAATCCGGACGTTTTCCCTATACCGGACGTCTGGGTATTTTGTCAGACTACGACCACAAACAGGTTGCAGAAGCAATGGAACTGGTGCATGTGACCGAACTTGCCGACCGGAATTTCAATTGTATCAGCGACGGACAGCGGCAGCGTGTCATGCTGGCACGTGCAATCTGTCAGGAGCCGGATATTCTGGTGTTGGACGAACCGACCTCATTTCTGGATATCCGGCACAAGCTGGAGTTGCTTTCCATTTTAAAAGACCTGGTGCGGCAGAAAAATCTTGCTGTCATCCTGTCACTGCATGAACTGGATCTGGCACAAAAGATTTCCGATTTCGTCGTTTGCATCAAAGACGACCACATTGACCGCTATGGACCACCGGAAGATATCTTTACCGGTACCTATATCCGCGATCTGTATCGTGTAAACCGCGGCAGTTATAATGAATTTTATGGGTCTCTGGAGCTGGATGCACCGCAGGGAGAGCCAAAGGTTTTTGTCATCGGCGGCGGCGGTACAGGCATCCCCATTTACCGCAGGCTCCAGCGGCGTGGCATCCCGTTTGTAGCCGGTATCCTGCACACCAATGATCTGGATTATCCAATTGCGCAGGCACTGGCAGCACAAATCATCGAAGAGCAAGCATTTGAGCCAATCAGTGAAGCCACATTCCATCGGGCGGAAGAAAGTATACGCCAGTGCAGTACCGTTATCTGCTGTCTGGAACAGACCGGAACCATGAACCGCAGAAATGGGCAGCTGATGGAACTGGCCAAACAGCGCGGCTGCCTGCTGTCAGCTGCGGAATTTTGTGAACAGGATTGCATATAAAACCACGATCCATTCTCCATGGCGGAGAGTGGATCGTGGTTTTTCTCATTGTCGTGTATTTTTACCTGATATGTCATGCGCCGATAGAAAAAGGTCTGAAAGCGCATACTTCACAGAAAAATTTCTCTTCCACGCACATATTTTTTCACAACGTGACAGTGTGCAGATAAATGAATGATTCGTTCCAGCCTCTGATGAAGGGTCAGCTCCTGTGGATGTATCAATTCATGGTCATCTATCACAACAGCATCAAATTCATAGCCAGCTTCCAAGCTGCCGACCTTGCCAAAGAAACTGCCGCCTCCAATCGTACCCATATAGAAAGCCTCTTCCATCGTTAACGGTGGTGTCTGTTCCTCTATATAGCGCCAGCGCAATTTGGAAACTGCAATCGCATCCGACATCACTTTCAAAATGGATGACGATTCTCCGGCGGACAAATCGGTTGCCAGACCGATTTTCAGTCCGGCATCCAGGCAGTCCTTTGCCGGCGCAATTCCCGAAGAAAGATTTCTATTGGAAGATGGGCTGTGCGCAATCGTAACGCCGTTCTTTTTCATCAGTTCCATTTCAGCATCGGGACACCAGACACAATGTGCCATAATGGTTGGCGTGCTTCCAAAAAGGCCCCATTTGTCATAGGCATGTCCGTAGGTTTTTGCCCAGGGGCAAAGCTCTTTTACCCATGCCACCTCTGCCGGATTTTCCGACAAATGTGACTGCACCGGAAGCTGATATTGCTGTGCCATATGCCCCAGCTCCCGTAACAGTTCATCGGTACAGCTTGGAATAAACCGTGGAGTCAGCATAGGGCTTGTTCTGCTGTAACGCCCGTCAATCTGTCTCAGCCATGCTGTCGTGTCTGCAATCGAATCTGCTGTACGTTCCACAAGTTCCTTCGGACTGTTGCGATCCATATTCACTTTGCCGACATATGTGCACAATCCACTGCGCTCCAATTCGTCCATCAGCCAAACAGTAGCCGGAACATGAACTGTTGCGAAGATGCAGGCACGTGTTGTTGCTCCCTGCTTCAGTTCATGGACAAACATTCCATACGCGCGCCGGGCATATTCCAGATCTGCGAATTTTGTTTCCTCCGGAAAGGTATATGTGTTCAGCCAGTCCAGCAGCTGCAAATCCATTGCCATTCCGCGGTTGGCAAACTGTGGTGCATGAGTATGCAAATCTGTCAGTCCGGGAATGATTACACAATCGCCGCAATCATATACGTGGAGCTTGGAAAACTGCTCTGGCAGTTCACGAAATACACCGGCAGATCGTCCTTCTGCGCAGACCACATAACAGTTTTCACCACAATACACTTCCCGGGGATTGATACTGTAACAGATATTACCTTTTAATGCAAAACTGTCTTGTTGTAATGACACTGTAATTCGGCCTCCTCTTCCTATCCATACCCTGCCGTTGCTGTGGAAACGCTTTTACCAGCCTTGCCGGATGATTTCACTTTTATGCAGCTGGCGTCAAAATTGTTACTGTTTTTCCTGCCCGATCAGCTTTTTTATTGCCCTGACAGCTGTTCTCACTGCCAGATCCGTATCATGCACCTGATGGTTGCTGAGCCCGCGCTTCGCACGCTCCTGATTGGCAAGCACCAGCAAAACTGTACCGATCCGCACACGCAGGCAGCTTGCCACAACAAACAAGGCAGCAGACTCCATCTCAGAGGCAAGGCATCCGCAGCGAATCCATGCATCCCATTTGTTCATCAACTCATAGCCCACCGGTTTGGCTTCCGGTTCATGCTGACCGTAAAAGGAGTCCTTGCACTGAACCACACCAATATGATGCGTTGCATCCAACTCATTGGCAGCTTCTGCAAGCGCCTGAACGACGGTTACATCAGCAACTGCCGGAAACTCAATCGGCGCGTACTCTTTGCTTGTGCCTTCCATTCGGACTGCACCACTCGCAATGACCAAATCTCCACCCATGATTTCCGGCTGCATACCGCCACTCGTTCCGACACGGATAAAGGTATGCGCACCGCAATGCACCAGTTCCTCCAGTGCAATGGCTGCCGAGGGACCTCCGATCCCGGTAGAGGTCACACTTATCCGTGTCCCATTCCATTCACCCGTATACGTGACAAATTCACGGCTGTCAGCCTCCAAAACAGCATGATCGAAATAGGCTGCAATATTTTTACAACGCTTTGGATCACCGGTCAGGATCACATACTTCCCGACCTGCTCCGGCTTTAATCCGATATGATACTGATAACCGGCACCTTCTGTATAATCAATCATGGTATGTCCTCCTGCTAAACGTGTCTCAAAAAAGCAATTCAAATAAATCTACCTGTTTTACATGCTGCTGATCCAGCTCCATAGATTGTACTGGCTGAAGATTGATACGGTGACCAGAGAAATATTTGCCATAATTTTAATAAAGATATCGAGACACGGCCCAACGGTGTCTTTTAACGGATCACCTACGGTATCACCGACAACGGCTGCTTTATGAGCCTCAGAGCCCTTGCTGTGTCCCTCAATGGCACCTGTTTCAATATACTTTTTGGCATTGTCCCATGCGCCACCTGCATTTCCGGTAAAAATAGCCAGCATGATAGCACAAATTGTAGATCCAATCAATATACCGCCGACAAATTCCGGGCCAAATACAAAGCCACAAAGGACTGGAACGATAACCGCCAGCAGAGCCGGAATCTTCATCTCACCGATGGCACCTCTGGAAGAAATTTCAATACATGTTTTATAATCCGGCTTGGCCGTGCCAGCCAGAATGCCGGGCATTTCGCGGAACTGGCGTCGCACCTCATCGACCATCTTGCGGGCAGCCTTGGCAACTGCTTCGATCAGGATACCGGAAAAAATAAATGGGAGGGCGCCACCGAAAATAAGATACGATATTCATAGTGAATAAACGCATTCGCACCCACGCGGATTGCAGACGCAATCTCAGACATCTGCTCCGTGCCTTCGTCCATTTTCTTTACGTCAAAGAAGTTGAACACGGCATACGCCAGAGAAAGAACCGACGCAAACAGGACAAGAATCAAAACACCATTCATACATAGCCCTCCTTAAAACAGCAGCGTACTGTTACAAAAAATATCCTAAGAGCATTATATCATAGGGAGAAGATTTCATCCACTCATTTATAAAAGGTAGATTTTGATCCCCCTCATTCCTGGCAGTCCATGAAAGACGACCGGAGCATCACTTATAAAATGGAAAGAACCGATGCGCTCTACCTGCCTTACACCGATAAAAAAACAAAAAGTACATCGACTCTGGTATTTGATCGAGAAAGTGACGAATAACAGAGGCTGCACCGACTATGAAAGCAGCTGTCCGTATTGATTTATGCCCTTTTGTTTTTTATTTCTACACAGCGGTTCCACATGTTGTCGTTGTTCCAGTAATGTTTTATTTTTTGTTGCGGGGCCGCTGTGTAATGAACTTGTTTGTACGGAAGCAATACAGGAGCTATATAGAATCAGCCCTGAATGCTGAACCGGTAAATTGTAGTTTCATGATACTGTTCATTCCTCCGCAGAATCGCAGAGGGAAAATCAGGATGATTCGGGGAATCCGGGAAATGCTGGGTTTCCAGACAAAACGCGCCGCGCTTTGTATATACTGCGCCGTTTTTCGCTTTGCACAGTGCCGTATCTTCCTGCACAAAATTGGCATTGTAAATTGGCTTCGCAGTGCGAAAATCAAACGGCGTATGCGCTACCGGCCGCAGCTCTCCTGTCGGAATGCTGTCCGGCTTCACAACAGTGAATCGGGATGCGCCTATACACAGCATTTGCTCTGCGACAGAACCGGCACCATGACCATCCAGATTGAAATAGCTGTGATTGGTCAGGTTGATGACCGTATCTGCATCCGACACTGCCTGATAATCCAAAACCAGTTCGTTGTTTTCCGTCAGTGTATACGTGATTGCCAGCTCTACGTTACCTGGATAGCCTTCTTCCCCGTCTGGGCTTATTCTGCGGAATACAATACTGTTTTCCGTGGTCTCAGCCTGAAACATACTCGTGGGATAGACGCCGTGAAGATGATTTTTTCCTTCATTTGGATGCAGCAGATAGGTTTTTCCGTTCAAAGGGAACTGGCTTGCCGCAATGCGGTTGGCATACCGTCCGACAAATGCGCCATGGAACACACTTCCCTGCTCATAGCCTTCCAGCGTGTCATATCCCAGTACAACATCCACTGCGCTTCCATCCCGGTCCGGTATCACAATCGACTGAATGACACAGCCGTAATCCAGCGCACATACAGTCATACCATTCCGGTTGGTCAGCGTATATCGCGTAACAGGATCTCCTCCGCAGGTTGTTCCAAAAAAGTCTTTTGTAATCATACTTCCTCCTGTTCATCCGTCCCTTCCTCATCCTGTGCGCCGGGAATGTCATATTGTCCGGTCAGGATTCGTTTGACAGAATCGACAATCAGTATCACTGCTGCTATCAGGAATACTGCCATTGCGATGGTAAACGGAAGCGTTCCGAATTCATTCCGAAGCAGATAAACCAGATACAACAGATATCCACCGATCACGGTGCGCAGCAACAGATTCATCTGCGTCAGGGGATGTTTTCTGTGCTCTTTTTTCATCATTTCAATCACAATCCTTATGCAGCAGCTTTGGTATCTTTGTTTCCCATACCGCACTGGGCAGGTATGGGAAACAAAAAGGAAGTAAGGAAAGGGAACATCAGGAGAATGGATTTTCCGTCGGATACGGCAAGTTCTTTGGCTGATTGTATGCAATATCCTGTACGCCGAGATATTTCATCACTTCAAACAGCGCCTTGCCGACATGCGCGAAGGCAACTGCACCATGATGCGGATAACGCTTCTGAATAAGCACATGGCGGTAGAAACGGCCCATTTCCGGAATGGCAAAGATGCCGATTCCGCCGAAGGAGCGGGTCGGTACGTCAAGTACCTCGCCCTCTGCAATATACGAACGCAGGACGCCGTCGGAATCACACTGCAAACGATAGAACGTAATCGGGCTGGCAGCGATATCGCCCTCCAGCGTACCGCGGGTGAAATCCGGCTCTGAGCCTTCCGGCTCGAGAAGACGGTGCTGGATCAACTGGTATTTCACAGCACGGCTTGCGCACATCTTGCAGCTCGGCGTGTTGCCGCAATGGAATCCCATAAAGGTATCCGTCAGATCGCATGCATACTTGCCCTTGATATCTTCGTCATAGATGTACTTCGGTACTGAATTGTTGATATCCAGCAGCGTAACGGTATCACCCGATACACACATACCGATATACTCGGACAGCGCGCCATAGATATCTACCTCGCAAGAGACCGGAATTCCGCGGGAAACCAGACGGGAATTAACATAACATGGTTCAAAACCGAACTGGCTCGGGAATGCCGGCCAGCACTTGTCGGCAAATGCAACGTATTTCTTGCTGCCCTTGTGGTTTTCTGCCCAGTCGAGCAGCGTCAGCTCAAACTGTGCCATGCGGGCACTCAGTTCAGGATAATAGACCCCCTCGCCCATTTCCTTCGCCATATCCTCACAGACTGCCGGAATACGCAAATCGTCCGCATGCTCCTTGTACGAAACGAGCAGATCAAGTTCGGAATTTTCTTCTACTTCAACACCCAGCTCATACAGTCCCTTGATTGGTGCATTGCAGGCGAAGAAGTCCTGGGGGCGCGGGCCGAAGGTGATAATCTTCAGACTGGAAATGCCGATAATGGCGCGGGCAACCGGGACAAATTCCCGGATCATCTGTGCGACTTCCTCAGCTGTTCCCACCGGATATTCCGGGATATAACCCTTCAGATGCCGCATGCCCAGATTATATGAGCAGTTCAACATACCGCAATACGCATCGCCGCGTCCGTCAATCATATCGCCGTCGCCTTCGGCAGCTGCGACAAACATGCATGGACCGTCAAAGTTCTGTGCAATCTGTGTTTCCGGGGTCTCCGGACCGAAATTCCCCAGGAAGACAACCAGCGCATTGCAGCCGACTTTCTTTACATCTGCAACTGCCTTGAGCATATCCAACTCATTCTCTACGGTTACGGTACAATTATAAATTTCTTCGCCATATGCCTTTACAATGTTCTCGCGGCGCTGCGTGGAAAGTGCAATCGGAAAGCAGTCACGGGAAACTGCAATGATGCCCAGCTTTAGACCTGGAATCTTGATATATGCTGTAAAAATGTTCAGGAAGGTCTTATTCTGTACGGAAACTGTCTTGCTGTCCAGAACAAGGCGGCCAATACCGCGGAATATGAACATGCCGGCCAGTGTAGTGATGAACGGCGGAATGCGTACATAACCAATCCAGAAGCCCTGCCATACACCGGCAATCAGGCCGA
Source organism: Butyricicoccus porcorum (assembly GCF_051246315.1). Taxonomy (NCBI): domain Bacteria; kingdom Bacillati; phylum Bacillota; class Clostridia; order Eubacteriales; family Butyricicoccaceae; genus Butyricicoccus; species Butyricicoccus porcorum. The sequence continues at coordinate 2,119,556 of NZ_CP178353.1, read as the reverse complement.
TCAGCAGGCAGATAACGATGGTCAGGATTGGATTCATACCCTTATTGGTAATCATAACGACTGCGACACCGCCGACCAGACAGATAACAGAGCCAACAGAAAGGTCAATGTTGCCGCCTGTCAGGATGCAGAGCAGCATGCCGCAAGCCATAACCAGAACATAGCCGTTTTGCAGCATCAGGTTGGACATATTCTGCGGATACAGCAGTCTTCCGTTTGTCAGGAAATAAAACAGGACAAAAACGACTGCAAGGGCAATGACCATTGAATACTTGGTCATAAACGCCACAAGATTAAACTTGGTTTCCTTTTTCATTTTGCACGCTCCTTTGCATTATTTTACGGTGGAACGGATGATATAGCTCATGATGCTCTCCTGTGTTGCAGTTTTCGCATCCAGTTCAGCCAGCATCTTGCCTTCGTTCATGACATAGATTCGATCACACATGCCCAGAAGTTCCGGCATCTCCGAGGAGATCATAATAACGGACTTTCCACTCGCCACCATTTTATTGACAAGACAGTAAATATTATATTTTGCGCCGACATCGATGCCTCGGGTTGGCTCATCCAGAATGAGCACATCCGGTTCGGTAAACATCCATTTGCCGAGCAGAGCCTTCTGTTGATTGCCGCCGGACAGATGGCTGACCTTTTGCTCAATGGACGGGGTCTTGGTTCCCATTGCCCGAGTCATATCCTCTGTGACCTGAACTTCCTTGTCCTTGTCAATCACGCCGCCGCTGCAAATCTTCTGCATGGCTGCCAGGGTCGTGTTAAACCGGATACTCTCATCCAGAACCAGACCGTTGACCTTTCGGTCCTCAGTCACATATGCCATATGATGTTCAATTGCGTCCTTGGGATTCTTCAGATGTACCTTTTTGCCGTTCAGATACAGCTCGCCGCTGATATTCTGTCCGTAGCTTCGTCCAAAGATGGACATTGCCAGCTCAGTACGTCCTGCGCCCTGTAGGCCGGAAAAGCCGACCACTTCTCCCTTATGTACCTTGAAGGAAATATGGTCGTCGACAATGCGCTCCGGATACAGCGGATGGTGCACGGTCCAATCCTTTACCTCCAGAAGAACCTCCGGATGGATGCACGGTTCGCGCTTCGGGTAACGGTCTTCCATAGCGCGGCCGACCATTCCCTTGATGATGCGCTCTTCGCTCAGTTCATCTACGCCCTTGACCAGCGTTTCGATGGTGGCGCCATCGCGGATGATCGTAACCTTGTCCGCACAATAGATGATCTCGTTGAGCTTGTGTGTGATAATAATCGAGGTGAGTCCCTCTTTTTTAAAGGCGATCAGCAGATCCAACAGCATCTTTGCGTCCTCATCGTTCAGTGAAGAGGTCGGCTCATCCAGGATCAGCAGCTTGACATTTTTGGAAAATGCCTTTGCAATTTCAACCAGTTGCTGCTTGCCGGTGCCGATGTCCTTGATGAGCGTCTGTGCCGATTCATACAGACCTACCTGCGCCATGTGTTTTTCTGCTTCATGATACGTTTTATCCCAGTCAATGAAACCTGATTTCGTCTTAATTTCATTGCCGAGGAACATATTTTCTCCAATTGTCAGCAGCGGGATCAAAGCCAGCTCCTGATGAATAATAACAATGCCCTTCGCTTCGCTGTCCTTCAGCGTTTTGAACTGGCACAGCTCCCCATTATAATAAATCTCACCCGTATAGGAATCTGCCGGATAAATACCGGACAAGACGTTCATCAGGATGGATTTGCCTGCGCCGTTCTCTCCAATCAGCGCATGAATTTCGCCACGTTTGACAACCAGATTGACATTATCCAGTGCCTTGACACCCGGAAATTCCTTTGTAATGGATTTCATTTCCAGAATGATGTCTGCCCAAACAGGTCTCCTCCTTCCTGTATCTCCATCGCCGCTTTTCGAGCCGGCAGACAGGGCATTGCCCCGTCTGCCGCAAGCTCAGAGGTGAATGATAATAACAAACGGTTTCTTACTGTGCTACAGACAGATACCCGTCGTCTCCCATGGTGTACAGACCCGTGTCGACCAGATCCTGCAAGTTGTCCTTGGTGATAACTGCCGGAACCAGAAGCAGGGAGTTGCAGTTATTTCCATCGGAGGTCTGGTAGGAGGTGGTATCATATACGCAGTCAAACTCCCAGCCAGCCTTATCGATGAAGTCCTGATCGATTGTCTTGTCATCCAGAATGCCGTTTACCAGATCCAGCGTGGCAATGCATTCATTGGATACGTTCTTATATACCGTCATAGTCTGCTTGCCGTCGACGATGTTCTTCAGGTTTGCTTCGTCACCGTCCTGCCCGGTGATGATGATATCGTTGTTGCCCTTGTAGTCGGACTCAATAGCCTGTGCAACGCCCAGTGCGGTGGAGTCATTGGAACACAGCCATACATCCAGCTGTGTACCGTCTGCGTAGTAGGAACCAAGAATATTCTGTGCGCGCTCCAGTGCGACGTCGGTGTTCCACTGCTCGGTAGCAACCGTGTTGAAATCCTTCTGGCCGGAAACAACATTCAGCTTGCCGGAATCAATGTACGGCTTCAGTGTATCAAACGCACCGTTGAAGAAATAGCCTGCATTGTTGTCTGCCGGATCACCCGCGGTAAACTCCATATTGTAGGTCTTGTCGGTATTGTCCAGATCCAGCTGGTCGATGACGAACTGGCCCTGCAGTGTGCCTACCGTATAGTTATCAAAGGATACATAATAGGACACCGCATCATTTTTAATCAAGCGGTCATATGCGATAACCGGAACACCTGCTTCTGCCGCTTCGTCCAACGCGGTGTTCAGCGCCTCGCCGTCAATCGCTGCGATGACCAGCAGATCGGCGCCATCAGCAAGCATATTCTGAATGTCATTGACCTGCTTACCGGAATCGTTGTCCGAGTAGGTCAGAATGGTGTCGTAGCCGGCATTCTGGAACTGCTCTTCCAGATATGCGCCGTCACGGTTCCATCTCTCCAACGACTGCGTCGGCATGGACAGGCCGATTTTTGCCTTGCCGTCTCCGCCGCTGCTGTCGCTGCCCGCTGAGCTTCCGCCTCCGCCACAGGCAGTCAGGCTGACCGCCATAACCGCTGCCATCAGCATAGCCATCAATCTCTTTTTCATAATGGATACCTCCATTTCCGCTTGTAGAATCCTGTCTTTTTTTCAGGATTTCCTTGTTGTATTTATGATACGCCAACTATGCGCCAAACAAAATAGACAAATCAAGCCGTTTTTTGGATGATTCTATTCAGCAAAATGCATATGTTACAATGACTAGCACAAAAAGAAAGAGACCCGAAGGTCTCTTTCAGCCTGTCGAAAAAGTCGCCGAAAGGCGGCTTTTTCTGTTATAATAAAGATAAGAGAGACAGGTGATAAAATGATAGTAAAAGGGAAGGAAAACAGAGAGGCAGTAGAGATTGTAAGTCTGGATATGTTAGTGCCCGAGGATCATCTACTGAGGAAAATAGATGCAGCAGTAGATTTCAAACAAATTTATGAATTTGTAGATGATTTGTACTGCAAGGACAACGGCAGGCCAAGTATCGATCCGGTAGTATTGTTTAAGATTGTAATGATACAGCACATATATGGGATACCATCGCTCCGGCGGACGCTGGAAGAAGTGAATATGAATGTTGCATACAGGTGGTTTATCGGTTATCCATTGAATGAGCAGGTGCCGCATTTTTCAACAGTAAGCTATAATTTTAAGCATCGTTTTACAACAGCAACTGTAGAATATATATTTCGGTGGATATTGAACACAGCAGCAAAGGAAGGATTTCTGGATACGAGTGCAATTTTTATCGATGGGACACATATCAAAGCAAGTGCAAACATGAAGAAAAAAGCACGAAAAGCTGTTCCAGTTGAAGCAAAACGATATGCAAAGGAGCTGCGGGAAGAAATTAACAGAGATCGCGAAGAACACGACAAAAAGCCATTCAACGATGATGACGATTCAACACCGCCAAAGGAGAAAGAAATAACAGTTTCGACAACGGATCCGGATGCCGGCGTATTCCATAAAGGTGAACACAAGAAGTGTTTTGCCTACGAAGCGCATACAGCCTGTGACAAGCATAATTTTATTCTCGACGTAGAAGTAACAGCAGGAAATGTACATGACAGTGTAGCATTTGACCCGTTATATGACCAGCTTTGCGAACATTACCCAGAACATAAAACGATAGTAGCAGACAGCGCCTACAAAACTCCTTCGATTTGTAAACGTATTTTTGAGAGTGGAAGAGTATTATCTACAGCATATAAACGTCCAATGACAAAGAAAGGCGGTCATGAATGGTGGAAATATGTTTATGATGAGTATTATGATTGTGTAATCTGTCCGGAGTATAAAACACTTCATTATGCAACAACGAACAAAGATGGATATCGTGAATATAAGAGCAGGTCATACGTCTGCGAACATTGTCCGACCAGAGAGCTGTGTACATCGAGTGCAAAGTTTGAAAAGACTGTCACCAGACACGTATGGGCTGATTATGTAGAGTTGGCAGAAGACGCACGTCATATGACTGAATATCGTGACTTATATAAACTCCGACAACAAAAGATTGAACGTGTATTTGCAGATGCCAAAGAAAAGCATGGTATGCGCTATACACAATATCGAGGCTTGGCTCAAGTTACCAACTGGGTGAAGCTTAAATTTGCTGCCATGAATCTGAAAAAGCTGGCTATGTGGAAGTGGAAGATCCATTTCCCTATTCCAGTTTTCCGGCTTTTTCCCTATATGTGCCAAAATCTGGCTCTCGCTTAATGCGCAGCCGGGTTCTTCGACAGGCTCAAAGAGACCCGAAGGTCTCTTTAAAATCGTACAGCTATTTGTTGTCCGTATCTGGAGTATTGCGGTACACCTGTGCACGCGAATGGAAGCCGCTCTGGATGATAACTTCGTCCAGATTATCTGCTGTGACCGCGGTCGGCTCAAGCATGCAGCACGGAACGAAGATACTTCCATTGTATACGGTGTCCTCTGTTTGCGGTGTCTCTCCCCGGCTCAACTGCACCGCATATTCCGCCGCCAGACTTGCCAGTTCGATAAATGGCTTATAGACGGTCATCGTCTGGGTTCCCTCTGCAATCCGCTGGCATGCTGACAGCTCTGCATCCTGTCCTACCAGCACCACCTGTCCTGCTTTCTGGTATTCCGACAGCGCCTGGAACGCCTGACCGGCCAGATCGTCGTTGCCGCACATGACGCCGTCAATTTTATTGCCTTTCTGCAATTCCTCGCTGACGATGTCATAGGCATATTCCGCAGCAGACAGAGCAGCAGACTTGCCGCCAGTATTTTTTCATTCCATATTGCTCCCATTATCTCGATATTCCCTCGGTGTGACGTCCTCATATTTCTTAAAGGCCCGGCTAAAATACTTCAGATCCTGATACCCCACATCACATCCAATCTTGCGAATGCTCTCCTGTGTCTCCCGCAGCATCTGCTTTGCTTTCTCCATACGGAGCCGCGTCAGATATTCCAAAAATGTCATGCCCAGCTTTTCCTTAAACAGTTTGCTGATGTATGGCGGGCTGACATGGATGATCTCAGACACTCGGTTGAGTGTGAGCTCCTCCGTATAATGCTGCTGAATATACTGCTCAGCCCGTTTTACCATGTCAATCGTCTGGTGTTCCTTTGTCAGATGTATACTTTCCAGCGCATTGCGGATTCTATCCTGAAACCATTTCTTCAGCTCCTTCATCTCGCTGGTTTTGTTGATCTGTTCCAGATAGCCATGCCGTTCCAGAAAGCGGTATTCTCGGCCGCCCGTGTGGAACGCACGATTCTCACACTGCAGCACCAGTTCCAGTGTTTTCAGCTTGATATCCGTCACATTTTCTCCATGGATCATCAGCATCCAGTCAAAAAATTGTTCTGCGGTCTGAACTGCATTTTCGTCCCCGCACCTGACTTCTTCATATAGCTGATATTCCAGATCAACCGGATACCCTTTCTCTCAGCTTTTTTGCAGCGGCAGATCATTGAAATGACACACCTCACCTTTGTTCTGCCGGAGTGCATTGATTGCCTGCTTATGTGACCGTGCCAGCTCTTTGACCGGAACAACTGAGCCGATTCCAATCTGGAACTGCTGTCCGACGGCTGTAGTCAGCCTTCGGTTCAACTCCTTTGCCTGCTCCATCATATGCAGGCGTGTTGTATATTCGTCCTCCTGCGTGTCGCACATCACCACGCACAACACTTTATCCCCCATCAAAGGGCCGCAGATAGCGGAGAAAATCTCATGCGTCAATTCGCGTATTCTCTCATACATGCGGTTCAGATTGAGGTTCCACTGGATACTGTCCGCATCCTTCTTCGGGGGCTGTGCCGCCAGCACCAGAAAACAGCCATATTTCTGATGAATCCCCAGCAGTTCCCGATACTGTTCCATCAGTCCCGCTGTATCCTGCCCCATGATGACGGAATAGATAAAGCCATGCTCCAGCATCGGCAGTGCGGTTTCCAACTTTTCGCGCAGTTGCAGATCATTGCTGCGGCTCTTCCGTGACATCTTCCAGCGTCTTGAGCAAAAGATCCTTTTTTACCGGTTTGGTCAGATATTCCTGCACGCCGAGCTTGATTGATTTTTGTGCATAGTCAAAGTTATCATACGCGGACAGGACGATAAACTGCATATCCGGGTGATTGGGTAAGATTTCCTGCATTGCATAAATCCCGTTAATACCCGGCATCTGAATATCCATGATCGCAATATCCGGCCGGAAGCTGTCCGCCAGTTCAATCGCAGCCCGTCCGCTCCGTGCCGTCTGTATTTCGCACTGGCTGCCGAATTTTCGTTCTATCATATATTTCAGTGCAGTCAGTTCCAACCCTTCATCATCTGCCAGCATGATCCGATACATCCTGTACCTCCCTCGGAATCCTGATTTGAATCCGTGTTCCCTTATTTTTTCCCTCACTGTAAATCATGACCGCATCTTCCGTCCCATAATACAGGCGCAAGCGATTGATTACATTGTGCAAACCAATTCCCCTTTCACCGACCGGATGGAACTGTTCTGTTTCCTGCATCAGGCGTTCGATCTTTTCTGCGGACATTCCGACGCCGTTGTCTTCCACCTCGACAATGATTCAATCCTCCTCTTCTCTGACAGAAAGTCGCAGCCGCTTATATCCTTCCAGCCCGCGTATGCCATGTTCGATTGCATTCTCCATCAGCGGCTGCAAACACCATGCCCGGAATGCGGACGCGCGGCAGGCGCTCCGGATAGCAGGACTGGTAATCAATCTCGCCGGCATATCGCGTATTCATAATATAGATATAGCTTTCCGCCTGTGTGATTTCCTCTTCCAGCCAGGTCTCTTTGCCGTTGTTTTTGGTGTTGTATCGGAAGAAATCTGTGACATTTTCCAAAAATGCATACGTCCGGTCTGCATCCTCCATCATGGCAAGCTGTGCGCCTGCGTTCATGGTATTGTAGAGGAAATGCGGATTGATGCGTGCCTGTAACGCACCCATCTGTGCATCCTTCAGATGCACTTCCATCAACAGATTTTCCTCCTTCAGCCGGCTTTCCGCCTCCATTTGCTGCCGAAGCAGGACAATGTATTTCTGCAAGCTCTGCACCATTCGATTGAATGCATCGCTCACAATGCCTACCTCATCATGACTCTGTACCGTGAGCGGCGGCAGGTCAAGTTCTCCCTTACCAACCTGTTCTGCATGCCCCGCCAGCGCATCCAGCGGCTGTGTAAAGTGATCGAGGCAACACAGCAGCGCCAACAGGTTGAAAAGCAGCACCATCAGACTTTCACAAATGCTCAGCACCAAAATGCGCTGATGAGACTGTGAAAGCATCTGATACTGTTCTGTTCTTCTGGAAAACAGCTCTGTACTCAGGCTTTCCAGTTCTATCTGTAAATACTGGTACACCTCTTCCGCCTGCTGATATGCCCGACCATAGCCCGCGATGTCCCGTCCACGTTTGGCATTGATCGCCTGTTCTGTAAAGCCGAGCCAGGTTTCTCCCTGTGAACGGATATTTTTCTCCCGCAGCTGAATGAAATCATTGGTCGGCTGGTCGTTAAACGCTTCCATATATTCCCGAAAATCCGCACTGGCTCGATAATAGCCTTCCAGATCATCCGTTCCTCTGGTATTCAGATATGCATAGACATTGGACTGGATTTCCTCCATGGTTGTCAGAATCTGCTGTAGATTCCGATTGTTGTCATAGACAGAATTGACCGTTTTTTCAAGCCGATTCAGATTCATATAAGTAACCAGATTGACCAGGCATACAAGCATCATTGTCATGCCGAACACGAATCCAATCTTTTTTCTCAGAGAACAATATTGCAGGTGCGATCTAATCCGCTTTTTCATTGCGTTCCCTCCAGGGTGCTGCGGTACTCCGCCACATTGTCAATGGTAATCACTTTCAGTGGAATCGAACGGTAGCTGCTCTTTTTCCCCTCGCACACAAGATCATCCAGGCATTGCACGCAGCTGCTGCCCAGCTTTTGCGTATCTAATGATACGGATGCAAAGATACCGCCCTTTTCAATTGCATCGAGTATTTCGCCAGTCGCGTAATTCACCAGCAGCTGAATGTCACCGACCCGATTGCAATCCACGACTATATGATAGGCGCAGATTGCAGCAACGGTGCTCATACAAATCAGTACATCCGGCGCATCTTCCGACAGGATAAAATCCTGTATGTTCTCCTCAATCGAAAATGTATCGCTGCCCTCGATTATTTTTCTGTCAAGAGCAATCTCATCCGGCAGCACTTCCAACAGGCTGGCTTCTACACTCCGAATGGTGTTTTCTGAATCCTCCGCCGTCTGCAAGATTGTGACTTTCTGCACTTCGTCTGTCTTTTGCAAGTCGAGTACAAGCTGTCCATACGCCTGTCCAACATCATAGCTGCTGACGCCGACATAATCCTGTGTCTGTCCGCTGTAATCATCTATCACAGAAACAACGGGAATATCCTGCTCCTTTGCCTCTGCAATCAGATCATTTACCTCCTGCGATGCGTCCGAGCGGATGATAATGCCATCCGCGGGAATGAATGACAAGGGACAGCTTGTCCGCCAGATCAAGTGATAACGGCAGGCTCTCTCCAACCAGCTCCACACAGACATTTTCCTCCTCTCCTGTCTGTTTCGCACTGTCGTAGACGGATGCCCAGAACGGATCTTCGTTATCTTCCAGCAGCATCGCATAATGCCTGTCATAATATATGGTCTGTTCTGTATCTGTCGAAATCTGACGTTCCAGACGGCTCTGTATCACCAGAATCATACCGACAATGAGCAGACACAGGCTGCCGGTCAGTATCATCCCCAGTTGGGTTCCCGACAGAGCAGGAAATTTCATCTTCTTTTTCATTATATTCCTTCTCCCAACCACACAGGATTCCCTCAGGCGACCGTGCCAACTTTCCTGAATCGTTCGTCTGTTTATCTCACACAGTATCTATAATATACCAAAGAAAATACATATTGTCTTTGATTCCTTTGATTTTTACTGTGATTTATTTGCTGTCCCTCTTCACACAGCGGGTATCCATATACAATTTGAACTTTGATTCAAATTCCGATTTATGCGCTGACAGAAGCTCCGCAGATTTACAAATAAAACAGCATAAAAATCCCGCCCTGCTGCACAGCAAGGCGGGATTATGTAACCAGATATTTTTGTTTTTTACTCAGTCTCCTTGACAGGGACACTTCAAAAACAGCGAAATGGTGCCGTATTACTTTTTCATCAAGGGTGGCAGCAGACAGAGTAAATCTTACGGCTTGAGGTTCGGTTGGATTTCCCCGCAGGCGACCAGCCGTTGCCAGCTGGCGGTTTCCCATTATGGTCTGTGCCGGGTCGTCACCGATTCCGGGACCGAATTGCCACTTAGTCCGTACTGCAATCCTCTGCCTGCCCAGTTACGACAGTCTAGGCGTTTTCCGCGACAGCTCCCCACGTTCTTAGCCTCTTTTGCAGACATGGTTTCACAGGTCAATACAGATTATGCCATGGCCGTGACAACAACCTGCGGACACCCGATTCACCATGCCCACTCAAGGCAGGCTACACTGCACACAGCGTCGTTGGACCGTAAAGGTACTTTGCACCGCATTGCAGGTTCTTCTCCTGCCCCGTAGAGCATCCATCAATCTGAAGATGTATAGGTGCTCCACAGCAACAGGTCTCCACGGTAACAGGGTCGTGATTTCATGCCATTGAAAGACGCCCTGAAACCTTAACCCCCAGCATCCACCCCAAACTGGGCGTAAGAAGCAAACACCAGGGACTTCATCGATATGCCCGTCTACGGATTTTTAGGCCCGTCTTAGGAACGTAAAGAACTGACTAGAATACTGCGCCACCGCTTCATAATTTACCATATTGTTTAGAAATTTGCAAGTTGTCGCTCCATTTGTTTACAATTTATTCTAGATTGATTTAATACTTGCGCTCGGCCAGTGTACGTGCGAGTGCCGGCAGCATGCCGGTATCTGCAAACGGCGTCAATGCCTGAATGGCCTGCTCCGACAGCTCACGCACGAGCTCATGACAGCGTTCTACGCCGAGCAGCGACGGATATGTACTCTTGCCGTTTTCAGCATCCGAGCCGATTGGCTTGCCCAGTGCTTCCTCATCGCCCTCGATATCCAGAATGTCATCCTGAACCTGAAACGCAAGTCCGATGCAGCGTGCGTATTCCAGCGCTGCTGCCGTCTGTTCTTCACTTGCACCGCCAATCAGACAGCCAAGCTGTGCTGCAACACAAATCAGTGCGCCTGTCTTGAGTTCCTGAAGGGTTTTGAGCTGGTCAAGCGAAATCTGTTCTTCTTCAGCCTTCATGTCCAAAACCTGACCGCCGATCATGCCTTCCATACCAGAGGCGCGTGACAACGCGCGGACAGCTTTCAGCTGTATTTCAGCGCTGACCAGCGCGGTGTTTGCCGGGTCAGACGCGGTCTCGAATGCCAGATTGAGCAGGCCGTCGCCGGCAAGCACTGCCATCGCTTCGCCATACACTTTATGATTGGTTGGCTTGCCGCGGCGCAGGTCATCATCATCCATGCACGGCAGATCGTCGTGAATAAGAGAATATGTGTGAATCATTTCCAGTGCACACGCAAACGGCAGCGCCGCTTCGATCTTTCCACCACTCAGTCGGCAGAACTCCAGCACCAGTGCAGGACGCAGGCGCTTGCCTCCTGCCATTGCAGAATACTGGCATGCCTCAAAAATTACACTCTGACCTTTATCTTCCTGCGGCTGCAAATATTCCATCAGCTTTTTTTCCACCATTGCACTGTAGGCTGCAAGCTGTTCATTCAGTGTCATCTGTCATTCTCCTTCCTGCGTATCAAATGGCAGCTCAACTTCTTCGCCATTTTGCGTTGTCACCATCGTTACCTTCTGTTCGGCGCGGTCAAGCAGGCCAGACAGATAAGCAGAGAGTTTCGTTCCCTCTTCAAATAGCGCCATGCTCTTATCCAGCGGCACCTCTCCGGCTTCCAGCTGGGCTACAATTTCCTCCAGACGTTTCATCGCCTGTTCAAATGTCATGTCTTCCATATCTATTTCCTCAGCATTTTCGCTTGACTTGTTTCACCGTGCACACCGCGCCGCCTTTGGCAAACCGGACAAAGATTTCGTCCTCACGGCGCAATTTGGCACTGCTTGCGACAACTGTGCCATCCTTCGTTACGACAGAATAACCACGTGCCAGAACCTTGAGCGGACTGTACGCGTCGAGATATGCCGCCTGCCGTACAAATTCCTGTCTTCTCGCCGCAAGAATTTGCTGCATGGCAGCAGTCATCTGTCCAGCTACATGCTCCAGTTCAAAGCGTTTGTCCTGAATATATCCGATCGGAGTTCGCAGCTTTCTGCGCTTGTCCAGTGCATCCAACTGTGCACGCTTGCCCTGCAAAACCGCTTCTATATCGCTGCGCAGGATGCTGTCCGCCGTGCGGAGAAAACGCCGGAGCTCTGCGACATCCGGCACACAGATTTCTGCCGCATTGGACGGCGTGGAAGCGCGAACATCGGCGGCAAAATCTGATATCGTAACATCCGGTTCATGCCCTACGGCAGAAATCACCGGAATTTCTGATGCCGCAATGGCACGCGCCACAATTTCTTCGTTAAATGCCCACAGGTCTTCCAACGAACCGCCGCCGCGTCCGGTAATAATCACATCCGCTTCCCCGCGCCGGTTTACTGCTGCAATGGCATCTGCAATTTGAGCCGCTGCCCCTTCGCCCTGCACAAGAACCGGATAAATCTGCACCTGCGCCAACGGATACCGACGTCTGAGAATGCGAAGCATATCGCGCACTGCCGCACCGGTCGGTGAAGTGACAACAGCAATTGTCTGTGACAGACGCGGAATCGGCTTTTTGCGCGCCTCATCAAACAGTCCTTCGGCATATAATTTCTGCTTGAGCTGTTCAAAGGCAATGGTAAGTGCGCCAATACCATCCGGCATCATATCCGCAATATACATCTGATACTGTCCATATTTTGGATAACAACTGATGCGTCCGCGCGCAATGACCTTCATACCATTTTCCGGTCGGAAACGCAGTCGTGCAGCATCTGAACGGAACATCACCGCAGAAAGCACACCATCTTTATCCTTGAGGGTCAGATATCTGTGTCCGGAGGAATGTGCCTTATAATTGGAAATCTCGCCCTGTACATACAAATTGCGAAACGGCTCATGCTCTTCCAGCATCTGTTTTATCGCATGATTGACCTGTGAAACCGTATAAACTGTCTGTTGCTTCATAACAGCTCCCCACTCAGCAATGCCGCCAGGACCGCAACACCTACTGCATTATCGCCCGACAGTGTCGGTTCGGCAAACTGTGCATCAAATGCATCGCGCATGCGCTGTTGAAGCCGACGGTTGGACATCACGCCGCCCGCACACAGCACGGGCAAATGAAATTCTTCCACAGCCTGCCGCGTTGCATCCATCACAGCACTGCCAACAATATCAATTGTATAGCGCGCAACGGTTTCACGCGGCGCGCCTGTCTGATACAGCTTTTCAATTTTATTCTGTGCGCCGGACAGTGAAAACCGACAGCCTGCTACCTTCGGACGGAACGGCTTTTCCGGCTCCGTACAATCATTTGCCAGCTGTTCCAGCTGTGCTCCTGCCGGAAATGGAAGCCCCAGCAGATTTCCGGCACGGTCAATCAACTGGCCTGCTGCCAGATCATCCGTGCCACCAATGATTTCCGCCGAAAATAGCGGTGCATCCGGTTTGACATATAACAACTCGGTCGTGCCGCCGGACAAATGCCATGCCAGAAACGGCTCACGCAGCAAATGCAGGGCGTTTGCAGAGAATGCTGCTGCCGCTAAATGCCCCTGTTGATGTGAAACCTCATAGAATGGGATTCCCTGTGCATGTGCCATACTGCGTGCAACACCTGCTCCGGCAAGAAAACACGGCATATAAGACCCCTCAACTGCACGTGGCCGGGTACTTGCCGCAATTGCCGCGATCTGTGTGCCGAAGCCCTTTTCCAGTTCGAGAATCCGTTCCGGCAGATGCTGTACATGCTGAAACAGCGCATCACTTTGCCGCAGTCCGATACGACCCTCCGGCACCTCCAACAGCCGTCCGGCATTGTGCCATGCGCGGCTTTCACTGTCAAACAGTGCCGCAGAAGTGCGGTAATTGGAAGTGTCAATACCAAGAAAACGTGCCATCAGTCTGCCGCCAGCTCGCGTGCAGCAGCGCCGAGTACGCCATTGATGTACCCCGGAACTTCCTCGGATTCATATTTTTTCGCCAGCTCCACTGCTTCGTCAATTGCAGTTCCAACCGGAACATCCTCGACGTACTGCATCTCATACAGAGCAAGCCGCAGCAGCGACATCGTCATATGGGACAGGCGGTTCGTATTCCAGTTAGTGGAATGCTCCTCGACAACTGCGTCCAGCTCTGTACAATGTGCGCAGACACCCATAACGGTATTGCGAATATATACCTTCTGATCTTCCGGCAGTTCTCCTGCATACAATGCAATATCGCCCGCCAACGAATCCATAACCGACTTTTCCAGACGGTCAGACAGCAGTTCCTCGTCACTGAACTGCTTGAAGCTCAGTTCAAAAATCAGATGAAGTGCAATTTCTCTTGCTTCTTTTCTTCCCACAGAAGTACCTCCGTATTGCGCCTGCCGTCTCACGGCATATCGGCACATTCATTTCGTTTTATCATTGATTGCATTCTTGCAAATCGCTGTATGAGCTTTTTCTGTTATTATTTTAGGCGCTATCTGAATTTGCAGAAATAATCAACATTTTCAACTTGTCAGATACACCCTAATCAAAAGCCCGCAATTTTACAGAATAATTCTATCACATGACAGCGCATTTGGCAAATGGATTTGCATAACGCACCGTAGTATGCGATGCAATCGTGTAACAAAGTGAGAAAACGACCATCTTCTGCCGCGAAATATGCCGATAAACCGGTTAGCTGTCACTTCCCTATCCATACACTTGATTTTCCCCTATCGCATGATATAAAATGTCATGAGAGAATGGAGCGTGAACACATTTATGAAAACTGACAAGCAGTCGCCTCAGATTTTAAATGATTTTCTGGCGTACCTTTATACTGTAAAAGGAAAATCACAAAAGACTGCACACGAGTACTATCTGGATCTGCGCATGTTTTTCCGATTTATCAAGCAACAGCGCGGTCTGGCTGATGATATCCCGTTCGACGAAATTCCGATCACAGATATTGATATTGAATTCATACGAACAATCACTCTTTCAGATGCGTATGCGTTTCTGATGTATACTGCACAGGATCGTCTGAAACACAACAATTCCGACCACAGCGATGTCGGACTGTTGTCCACCTCCCGTGCACGCAAAGTCTCTGCTCTTCGTTCTTTTTTCAAATACCTCACCGACAAGGCACATTTGTTGTCACACAATCCCATTCAGAACCTCGAGTATCCGTCTGTGCGGCGGTCCCTTCCGAAATACCTGACCGTTGACGAGAGCATTGCTCTGCTTGAATCGGTCGATGGCCCCTATAAAGAGCGCGATTACTGTATCCTGATGTTGTTCCTCAACTGCGGTCTGCGTGTATCCGAGCTGTGCGGGTTGAATGTGTCTGATATCAAAGAAAATCAGATCCGTGTGCTCGGCAAGGGAAACAAAGAACGCATGCTGTACCTGAACGAAGCCTGCGTAGACGCCATCAACGCCTATCTCCCCCACCGGGTTGAGCCAAACAAGGATTCCGATTCCGCAGGTGCGCTGTTTGTCAGCCGACAAAAAAACCGGATACGCAAGACAACCGTGGAGCACCTGGTCAAGAAATACATCGCACAAGCCGGACTTGATCCGTCCAAATTCTCCGCGCATAAGCTGCGCCATACCGCTGCAACACTGATGTACAAAAACGGTGTAGATATCCGAACTTTACAGGATGTTTTGGGACACGAAAATGTCAATACTACGATGATTTATACCCATATTAACGATGCAAACATGAAGGACGCTGCTAGTAAAAACCCTCTCTCCAGTTATAAACATAAAAAAAAATCGTCAGAAGACGATGAATAACCGCTCAGATATAACAAAAGGTGCCACATATGCGGCACCTGAGCCTGTCGAAGAACCCGGCTGCGCATTAAGCGAGAGCCGGGTTCTTCGACAGGCTGAGCGGAGCAAGTGCTTGCTCCGCTGTAATCACATCCGTTATTTCAAATACTTCGCAAGATACTGTCCGGTATATGACGTCTCACAACGCACAATTTCTTCCGGCGTACCGGTGCAGACGATTGTGCCGCCGCCATCACCGCCCTCCGGGCCAAGATCAATGATATGGTCAGCAACCTTGATGACATCGAGATTGTGTTCAATGACAATTACCGTGTTGCCTGCATCGACCAGCTTTTGCAGCACATCGACCAGGCGGTGTACATCCGCGACATGCAGGCCCGTCGTCGGCTCATCGAGAATATACATCGTGCGTCCAGTGGCGCGCTTGGAAAGCTCAGTCGCTAGCTTGACACGCTGGCTTTCACCGCCGGATAACGTGGTTGACGACTGTCCGAGCTTGACATATCCCAGACCAACGTCCTGAAGTGTCAGCAATCGGCGGTAAATCTTCGGCACATTTTCAAAGAAAACCACCGCTTCGTCTACTGTCATATCAAGCACATCTGCGATGCTCTTTCCCTTGTAGCGCACCTCCAGGGTCTCCTTATTATAGCGTTTTCCCTTGCACACCTCACACGGAACATACAGATCGGGCAGGAAATGCATTTCAATTTTCAGCAGGCCGTCGCCGGTGCATGCCTCACAGCGTCCGCCTTTTACGTTGAACGAAAATCGTCCCGGCCCATAGCCGCGCATTTTCGCATCCTGTGTCTGTGCAAACAGCGCGCGGATGTCATTGAACAGTCCGGTATACGTGGCCGGATTGGAGCGCGGCGTACGTCCAATGGGGGACTGGTCAATATCAATCACCTTATCCAGATGTTCCATGCCGATAACTTCACCAAACGAGCCCGGCCGGGTTTTCGCGCCATTGAGATCAGCTGCCAGCTTTTTATACAGGATCTCGTTGACGAATGAAGATTTGCCGCTTCCCGACACACCGGTAACGCAGGTCAGCTCGCCGAGCGGGATCGTAAACGTCTGATTTTTCAGATTGTTGACGCAGCAATCTGTAAAGGTGATAAACTTTCCATTCCCTGTTCTTCGCGTATCTGGCACGTCAATTTTGCGTTTTCCGCTCAAATACTGTCCGGTTATGGATTCTTCGCATTTCAACAATCCGTCAATATCACCCGAGTAGACAATATTGCCGCCGCCGGTTCCCGCTGCGGGCCCTACGTCAATGATATGATCTGCCGCATACATGGTATCTTCATCGTGTTCAACGACAATCAGCGTATTGCCGAGATCGCGCAAACGTTTGAGCGTGGCAAGCAGTTTATCGTTGTCGCGCTGGTGCAGGCCGATGGACGGCTCGTCGAGAATATACAGCACTCCCATCAGGTATGAGCCGATCTGGGTTGCAAGGCGGATGCGCTGGCTCTCGCCGCCGGACAGCGTGGCAGAGGCGCGCGCAAGTGTCAGATAATTCAGGCCGACGTTGTTGAGAAAGCCGAGGCGCTCGCGCGCTTCCTTCAGAATGCGTTCCGCAATGCGCATCTGCTGTTCGGTCAGCGTCAGGTGGTCGAGAAAGTCCAGCTCCTGCGAGACAGACTTTTCACAGAATTCCATGATATTCAATCCGCCGACCGTAACGGCAAGAATTTCCTTTTTCAGACGGCGTCCGGCACAATCCGGGCACGGAATCTCACTCATGCTGTCTTCAATTTCCGCGCGCGCCCATTCAGAATTGGTCTCACGGTGGCGACGCTCCAGATTGCGGATGACACCTTCAAATGGCTGCTCCATTTTTTTGCCGGAATAATGCGCCGTGCGCAGCAGCAGTTTTTCCTCGCCGGTTCCGTACAAAATGGCATGTACCGCCTCTGCACTCATCTTTTCAATCGGCGTATCCAGTGTAAAGTGGTATCGCTTGCCAAGGGCATCATAATACATCTTTGCAATCGTTCCGTCGTCACAATTCGTCCATCCGCTCGCTTGAATCGCGCCTTTGCGAATAGAGAGCTTTTTGTTCGGAATGATGCGGTCAGGGTCGATTTTCAGCTGTACACCGAGACCGGTGCAGGTCGGGCAGGCACCATACGGATTGTTAAACGAAAACATGCGCGGTGTCAACTCTTCAATGGAAATCCCGCAGTCATCACATGCATAGTTCTGCGAGAATGAGAGGGTTTCGCCGCCGACGATATCCGCCAGCACCAACCCACCCGCCAGCGCAGATGCCGTTTCGACTGAGTCATTCATGCGGCTGCGTATCTCCGGCTTGATGACAAGGCGGTCAACCACAATTTCAATGCTATGCTTCTTGTTTTTCTCCAGTTTGATCTCTTCAGACAAATCGTATAGATTGCCGTCGACACGCGCACGTACATAACCGCTCTTGCGGGCATCGGCAAGCACCTTGACATGCTCGCCTTTCCGCTGACGTACAACAGGCGCGAGAATCTGCACCTTGGTGCGCTCGGGGAGCGCCATAAGCTGGTCAACAATCTGGTCGATGGTCTGCTGCTTGATTTCCTTTCCGCACTTCGGACAGTGTGGTGTGCCGACACGTGCCCACAGCAGGCGCAAATAGTCATAGATTTCTGTAACCGTGCCAACCGTGGAACGCGGATTACGGCTCGTGGTCTTCTGATCGATGGAAATCGCCGGCGACAGACCTTCAATAAAATCCACATCCGGCTTGTCCATCTGGCCGAGAAACTGACGCGCATAGGATGACAGCGATTCGACATAACGTCGCTGTCCCTCCGCATAGATGGTATCAAAAGCCAGCGAGGACTTTCCGCTGCCGGACAGTCCGGTCAGAACAACCAGCTTATCGCGCGGAATCCACACCTCCACATTTTTGAGGTTGTGCTCGCGGGCTCCTTTTACATGTATATATTCCTGCATTTCTTTGCCTACTCCCAATTCTTTCCGATTAGGCGCTATCTGAAAACCAAGAAAATGACGAATATTTCGCAAAGGCGAGACTGGTTCAAGGCAACAGCACGCTGGAACCCTTTCGGATTTCAGGTGTTTTTAACAAAGAAGCAGTCCGTATTTTCAACTTTTCAGATACGCCCTAGTCCTGCTCCAGTGCGCGAATCTGATCGCGCAGTTCAGCTGCCAGCTCAAATTCCAGCATCTTGGCGGCCTCCTTCATTTCCCTGCGCAGCACAGCAATTTTTTGCAGCCGCTGGGTCTTGTTCAGCTTGTTCTGGCTGAGCACGGCGCCGACCTCCGTCGCTGGAGCGGAAATCTCAATGACATCATGCACCTGTTTGACAATCGTCTTGGGCACAATGCCGTGTTCCTGATTGAACTGCTGCTGAATGGTGCGGCGGCGTTCTGTCTCACGAATGGCATTCGCCATGGACGGCGTAATGGTATCTGCATACAAAATAACTTCGCCGTTGGCGTTTCGCGCCGCGCGGCCAATGGTCTGCACCAGAGAGGTCTCTGAACGCAGAAAGCCCTCTTTATCCGCATCCAAAATCGCAACAAGCGATACCTCTGGCAGGTCAAGGCCTTCGCGCAGCAGGTTAATGCCGACCAGTACATCGAACAGACCCAGGCGCAGGTCGCGGATCAGCTCCATGCGCTCAATGGTTTTGACATCGTGGTGCAGATAGCGCACACGAATGCCCGCATTTTCCAGATATGCGGTCAAATCCTCCGCCATTTTCTTTGTCAGTGTGGTGACCAGCACGCGCTCCTTCTGCGCGGCGCGGGTGTTGATCTCCCCGATCAGATCATCAATTTGTCCTTCAATCGGGCGGACATCGATCTTCGGATCGAGCAGTCCGGTCGGGCGGATCAGCTGCTCGACAATCTGGCTGGAACGGCTCTTCTCAAAATCCGACGGTGTCGCGCTGACGTAAATGACCTGATGGATACGCGACTGAAATTCTTCAAAATTGAGCGGACGGTTGTCCAGCGCAGACGGCAAGCGGAATCCGTTGTCAATCAGGCTCTTTTTGCGGGCATAGTCGCCGTGGTACATCGCACGCACCTGCGGCAGCGTGACATGCGATTCGTCGATAATCATCAAAAAATCCTTCGGGAAATAGTCCAACAGCGTAAACGGCGCTGAACCCGGCGCGCGCCCGGAAATCACACGCGAATAGTTCTCAATACCGCTGCAAAACCCGATTTCCTGCATCATTTCCATATCATAGCGTGTGCGCTGTCCGATGCGCTGTGCTTCGACCAGCTTGCCGTTGTCCTCGAACCATTTGACGCGCTCATTCATTTCACGCTCAATTTCCTTCAGCGCAGCCTCCATTTTCTCCTTGGAGGCGACATAATGTGACGCCGGATAAATCGCGGCGTGCTGTACATCGCGCATGCGTGCGCCCGTCAGTGGATTGACCTCACTGATGCGGTCGATCTCGTCGCCGAAAAACTCTACGCGATAAGCAAACGAATCGGTATATACCGGCCAGATTTCCACTGTATCGCCGCGTACCCGGAACCGATTGCGTTCAAACGCGATGTCATTGCGCTCATACTGGATTTCAGTCAGGCGTCGGGTCAGCGTATCGCGCGGAATCTCCATACCGGGGCGCAGCGAGATGACCATATTTTTATAGTCAATCGGATCGCCGAGGGAGTAGATGCACGAGACCGACGCGACGATAATGACATCTTCCCGTTCAAACAGCGATGAGGTAGCAGAATGACGCAGGCGTTCGATCTCCTCGTTAATGGCGGAATCCTTCTCAATATAGGTATCCGTCGAGGCAATATACGCCTCCGGCTGGTAGTAATCATAGTAGGATACAAAGAATTCTACCGCGTTGTTGGGAAAAAATTCGCGCAGCTCCGAGCACAGCTGTGCCGCCAGTGTTTTATTATGTGCCAGCACCAGCGTTGGCTTCTGCACTGCCTGAATGATATTGGCCATGGTGAAGGTCTTGCCTGAACCGGTGACACCGAGCAGTGTCTGCTCCTCAAAGCCCAGTTTTACCCCCTGTGCCAGCTTTTCAATGGCCTGCGGCTGATCGCCGGCAGGCTGATATTCCGATACAATTTCAAATTTCGGCATGTACACGCGCCTCCTGTGTGCTCTATTATAATGCAGGCTCTGTCCGAATGCAAGAACAAATGTTCGATTTTCGATTCAGTACGTGATATCCTGGCTGCTGGAAAGAGAAATCCAGTGGTTTTCTGTGACGATAATATGATCGGCCAGATGAACCTCGACCTGCTGAAGCAGCGCCCGCAGGCGGGCGGTCTCGTTGATATCGGCGCGGGATGGCAGACATTCCCCGCGGGGATGGTTGTGCGCAAGCACGACATTGGCGGCGTTGTACTTCAAAACTGCCTTTAACAGCTCGCGATCGCTGATTTTTACGGCGCAGGCACTTCCCTGCCCGATTTCACAAATGCGGATCAGGCGACAGTTGTTGTCGAGCAGGACGGCAATGGCCGCTTCTCTGGGCTTGTCGGCATAATAGCTCATGAGCAGCTCGGACAGCTTTTCCGTATTGTTGTACTGTTTGCCCTTCAGCTTGGCCATCTGATAACGCTTGAACAGCGGCGGCATCAGATGAAGCAGTGCAGCGACAGACGCCCCTGCCCCCTCTACCTTTTGAATATCGACAGGTGACGCCTCCAGCACGCCTGCCAGTGAGCCGAACTCCTCAATCAAACGGTGTGCCAGCGGATTGACATCCCCACGCGGAATGGCATAGAACAGCAGAAGCTCCAGTATTTCATGATCGGCAAAATTGTCCAATCCATGTTCCAGAAACCGTTTGCGCATGCGTGCGCGATGATTCTGATGTATTTCTCCTGCCATGATAACAGCTCCTCTCTGCGTATGGAATCTCTGTCCGCTCTGTAAACACCATCAAATCCAAACTGTGCGCAGCTGCGCAATCGCCGGTTCGATATCCTCCTCGGAAATACCTGCGCTGGACAGGTAAAATACTGCGGCATGCATGCGCTGCCGCCCGAGCTGATACGAAGACATCGGCACAATGCGGACGCCGACCTGTCTGGCCTGTTCGCACATTTCCTCCGCATTCCCATGCCCCGCCAGCGAAACAATGACATGTAAGCCGGTGTCATTCGGTCGCACTGCGGCGCGCGCACCGAAATGCTCGGCAAAGGCTTCGGCAATGCGCGCATTTTTGTGTGCATAAATGCGGCGCAGGCGGCGCACCTGCTTTTCCAGCCGTCCCTGTTCGATAAATCGCGCCATGGTCAGCTGTTCCATGGTGCTCGATGTCTGATTGTAATGCTGAGCCACGGCACGGTACAGCGGCAGCAGCCGGGGCGGAAGCACTGCATAGCTGATGCGGATGGACGGCGGCAGCAGCTTGGAAAATGCGCCCAGATAAATAACATTGCCGCCCGAATCCAGCGCAGAAAGCGTTGCGAGCGGCTTTCCTGTATAGCGCAACTCGCCGTCATAATCATCCTCGAAGATGACGGCGCTGTTCTGCTGTGCCCATCGCAGCAGCTGCACCCGTTTCTGATGGGTCAGACTCGCACCGGAAGGAAACGAATGTGATGGAGAAATATACAGCATATTTGCCTCTGACTGCCGCAGCTCGCCCAAGTCAATGCCGGATGCGCCGCCGCGGATAAACACAGTATCATAGCCATGGTCGGCAAACACACGAAAACCTTTTCGGAAACCGGGATCTTCAAACGCAATGCGCTGGCAGCTCTTGTCAAACATTTCGCACAGAATACCGAGCAAACTCTGGATGCCCGCGCTGATGACGACATGCTCCGCTGTCGTATACACACCGCGCCCGGCGGACAGATACCGCGCAATCTGCTCACGCAGCGCGCGTTCTCCCTGATTTTCACCGTAGCCGAGAAACGGGTCGCTGTCCATCATGACCGAACGCGACAGCTTGCGCCAGATATCGAAGTCAAACAGCTCCGGGTCCATGCGGTGACCAGAAAAGTCATACCGGCACTGCTCCGGCTGCGGCTCCGGCTCAATGTCCTGGCAGACAGGCGGGCGATGTGGAATATCGTTGACATAATATCCGCTCTGCGGAATGCAGTTGACAATGCCATCCGCACACAGGTGTTCATAGGCAGTTTCCACCGTCGTGCGGCTGACCGCAGAATCGTGCGTCATCTGCCGGATAGATGGCAGCCGTGTCCCGGGTGCGAGCCGCCCGGCCTCAATTTCGTCCCGAATCTGGTGATACAGCCGGAGGTAAAGCGGTTCACTCATGAGGCTGCTCCCCTCGCGGTTCATGCACCAGCTCCGCCGCATGCGCAAGTACCTCGCGGCAGAATGCGCTGTCCCGAATTTCCGGATATGGGATTGTGGGCTGCGGTGCACCATCATGGTGCCGCAGCGATTTCCCCATCCAGATGACGTCCCGCCATTGTCCGAATTTATACATGCTGTTGTGATAAGCTCCCATGCGCTCAAACCCCATTGACATATGAAACGCCATGCTGCGCGGGTTGGGGCAGGTGATACCGACATAGATGCTGTAATAGCCCTGATATGCCAGGATTTCAAACAGCGCAGTGTACAGTGCGGACGCAATGCCGCGGCGATGGCATCCCATGCGCGTATAAATCGAGGTCTCGCATGACCACTGATACGCAGCACGCTTGCGGTGCGGAGATGCATAGCCATAGCCGACGATCTGTCCGTCCATTTCACAGCACAGCCACGGCGTCTTCGCTGTATACGTGCGAATGCGGCCGAGAAACTCTTCCAGACTCGGCGGCTCGTATTCACTTGTCACCGTTGTATGAATGACATACGGTGCGTACAATCCCAGCATTTCCCCGGCATCTGCCTCTGTCGCGGGACGGATAATGATTTGATTCAATACCGAAACTTCCTTACTTCCAGAAATAGTATCGCATCAAATGGCATTTTTGATGCGCATTTGTTCCCGCCATGCGGGAGAATACACAAATGTAATACACATTTAGTATATCATAGCAGAATCCGGTTGTGAATATCAACGGATGAGAATTTGTCACGGGCGATACAGGTGTTGCAATGATGCGTGACACCTGCAAAGACTGCAACTGTTAAAAGTTTGTTTCATCTTGACCGATCCTGTCGAACCGTGCTATAGTATATAGATACAGAGGTGTACCGATCTGTCTCCATAATACATGGAGCAATGCCTGATCGTATTGGAAAGCATGGGTGCTTTTTGTGCTCATGCTTTGTTCTTTTTCAGGCAGCTTTGAATTTTGAGAGAGGAGAACATATGAAAAAGAAAAACATCCTGTTTCTGGTTGTTGCCGTCGGAATTGCAGCACTGCTGATTGGCTTTACCATCAATACCCCCGGCACCATCGACCCAGAGAACTATGTTCCGGCAGTCTATTCCACGCCGGGTGCGCTGTTGCCGCCGATCATCGCAATTGCACTGGCACTGATTACCAAGGAGGTCTATTCCTCCCTGTTTGTCGGCATTGTCGCAGGTGCCCTGCTGTATGCCAACGGCAATCTGGAGCTGATGCTCAACACCATGCTCTTCAATGAAGACGGCGGCATGATCTACAAACTGGCTGACAGTTGGAATGTCGGTATTCTGGTGTTCCTGGTTATCCTGGGAATTATGGTCGCGCTGATGAATCTGGTAGGCGGCTCTGCGGCCTTTGGCCAATGGGCTTCCACCCATATCAAAACCCGTGTCGGCGCACAGCTTGCCACAATGGTTCTTGGCGTACTGATCTTTGTCGATGATTATTTTAACTGCCTGACTGTTGGTTCTGTCATGCGCCCGGTCACTGACCGCTATCAGGTCTCCCGTGCGAAGCTGGCGTATCTCATTGATGCCACGGCCGCACCTGTGTGCATCATCGCGCCGGTTTCCAGCTGGGCTGCCGCTGTCACCTCTTCTGTACCGGAAGGCTCCGACATCAACGGCTTTTCCATGTTCCTGCACACAATTCCGTACAATTTCTATGCACTGGCAACTCTGCTCATGGTCGTAATCGTCATCGTTTCCAAGCTGGATTACGGCCCGATGTACCTGCACGAGAAAAATGCATTAAACGGAGACCTCTTTACCACAGAATCCCGGCCTTATGGCAACGCCGACGAGGAACCCACCAATCCAAAGGGCAAGGTCTTCGATCTGGTTTTCCCGATTGCTGTCCTGATCGCCAGCTGTATTGTCGGCATGATCTACACCGGCGGATTCTTCTCGGGCGAGAGCTTTGTAAACGCATTTGCAAATGCGGATGCCTCTATGGGTCTGGTTCTCGGCAGCATGGTCACATTGATTATTACATTCTGCTTCTACATGGTTCGCGGCGTGATGACCTTCCAGGAATTTACCAGCTGTATCCCCGAAGGCTTTAAAGCGATGGTAGCGCCCATCCTGATTCTGACCATGGCATGGACGCTGTCCGGCATGACCGGTCTGTTGGGTGCAAAGTACTATGTACACGACCTGGTGTCCGCTTCTGCCGGTGCTCTGAACATGTTCCTGCCGGCAATTATCTTCGTCGTTGCGCTGTTTCTGGCGTTCTCCACCGGTACAAGCTGGGGAACCTTTGCAATTCTGATCCCGATTGTGTGCAACGTCTTTGGCAACGGAGACACCTATGAGATGCTGGTTATCTCCATTGCAGCCTGCCTCTCCGGCGCTGTATGCGGTGACCACTGCTCCCCGATTTCCGACACCACCATCATGGCCTCAGCCGGTGCGCACTGCGATCATGTCAACCATGTGTCAACCCAGTTGCCGTATGTCATGACGGCTGCCGCGGTCTCCTTCGTTGGCTACATCATCGCGGGCATTCTGGGCTACTATTCAGAGGACTCTCTGGCTCTGGCTGCGACTCCCATCACATTGGTGCTCATGATTGCTGTTCTGTTCCTGATGCGTAAAATTCATACCAAAGACGCGGCTGAGTAACACAAAGTTACCTCTCAAGCATATAAAAAGGACGATCACTGGCGCTGTCAGTGTCGTCCTTTTTCTGTTCACAGCTTATTCTTACCGCTTGTGATACTTTCTGTCTTCCTGCTCGTATTTCGGCTCGCAGGTCAGCAGAATGCCCAGCTTTTTAAACACCTGCTCATCCACCGAGGAAAGCAGAACGGTCGAATGTGCCTGACACCCCCGCAGCTTCGGCAGCTGCTCCATCGCCAGTCTGGCAACAGGGTTGTGCGCCGCTGAGGAAGAGAGTGCAATCAAGATTTCATCCGTATGCAGTCTTGGGTTGCGGCTGCCGAGATAGTCGGTTTTCAAGCGCTGAATCGGCTCAATTGCATCAGGAGAAACCAGCTTTTTGCCGTGGTCAATGCCTGCCAGCTTCTTGAGTGCATTGAGCAGTGCCGCAGCAGATGCGCCGAGCAGGTCACTTGTGCGTCCTGTGACAATGGTACCATCCTCCAACTCAATGGCTGCCGCAGGCTGTCCATTTGTCTCCGCTTCCTTTTTCAGTGCCGCATCGACGACAAAACGATCCTTGATGCTGACACCAGCCTGTTTCATCAGCAGCTCCAGCTTAAAGCGGTCGTCGCGGGAGGCGCCGTTTTTCTTGTGCTCACACAGGCAGTTGTAATACCTGCGTATAATTTCCTGTCTGGACGCCCAGCGACAGGCATCGTCATCAATGATACATTTTCCCGCCATGTTGACGCCCATATCGGTGGGCGAGCGATACGGGCTTTTGCCTGAAATCAGCTCAAACATGGCATTGACCACCGGGAAAATTTCAATATCACGATTGTAATTAACCGTTGTGACACCGTATGCTTCCAGATGGAACGGGTCAATCATATTGACATCGTTCAGGTCAGCTGTCGCCGCTTCATAGGCCAGATTGACCGGGTGCTTGAGCGGGATATTCCAGATCGGGAATGTCTCAAATTTTGCATAACCGGCCTGAATGCCGCGCTTGTGTTCATGGTACAGCTGGGAAAGGCAGGTTGCCATCTTGCCGCTGCCCGGGCCAGGTGCCGTAATGACGACCAGCGGGCGTTCGGTCTCGATGTACTCATTCTTCCCATAGCCCTCATCGCTGACAATTCGATTTACATCGCCGGGATAGCCCGGAATTTTATAGTGGCGGTAAGAGCGAATCCCCATGCTCTCGAGCCGCTTCTGGAACAGCTCGGCGGAAGCCTGTCCCGCAAACTTGGTCAGGCAGACGCTTCCCACAAAAAGTCCGGCTTCCTGAAACACATCAATCAGCCGCAGTACGTCGAGATCATAGGTAATCCCATAATCGCCTCGCACCTTGTTTTCCTCAATATCTTCCGCACTGATGACAATGACAATTTCCGCCTGATCCTTCAATTGCAGCAGCATTTGCAGCTTGGAATCCGGCTGGAAGCCGGGCAGAACGCGCGATGCATGGTAGTCGTCGAACAGCTTGCCGCCGAATTCCAGATACAGCTTGTTTCCAAACTGTGCAATTCTGTCCCGGATATGCTGGGACTGTAGCTTCAGATATTTTTCGTTATCAAATCCGATCGTAACGAGAATCTCCTCCCCTTATTATCCGTGTTTTCTGTTTGTGTGCGTTTTCATCCGCCGGGCAGCTCTGCCGGGCGCTTCCAAAAATAGAATCAAGATCAGTATACCACAAAAGTCGGGGAGATTCACGCCTTCCTGCTTATTTTTCACCCGAAGCAGCAAAATTTTCCCATTTCACATCCTTTGTACCAAACAGTCCATTCTGTCGCTTGCCGCACGCCGCTTTACATGCTAAACTGAAACAAAAAGGAGCGTGATATGCATGCACTGTGAGCGAATTCCATTTCCGGGAAAGCCAAAGGTTTTTCTCGACTGTTATCTGTTGGACTCCGGCCTGCGCCTCGGGCAGGATACGGCTCGTCCCGCTGTCATGATCTGTCCGGGCGGCGGTTATGTATACCTGTCCCCGCGCGAAGCGGAACCAGTTGCCATGGCCTATGCTGCCAGAGGAATTCACGCCTTTGTTTTGAACTATTCCCTCGGCTGGGATACCGCAGGCTTTGCCCCGCTCACAGAACTGGACTGGGCAATTGCGCTCCTGCGCAGTCATGCCGCCGAATGGCACATTGATCCGCAAAAAATCTTCACCTGTGGTTTTTCCGCGGGCGGGCATCTTGCGCTTGCCGGCGGCCTGCTTGGGCAGGAACGCCCAAACGGCGTGATCCTGGGCTATCCTGCAATCGATTTCAGCAGTTCTGAAAGCGCCTTGATCCGCACCCTGTTCGATGAACAGGATGACAATGCCCCCTGGATCAGCCTCCAGACACAGGTTACACCGGATTCTCCGCCGGTCTTCCTGTTTACAACATGGGACGATGCCATGACGCGCCGCATGTCGCTGGAACTCGCCATGGCCTATGAACGCTGCAACGTGCCGATGGAATGCCATATCTTCGGCAGAGGGCCTCACGGCTACAGTCTGGCCAATGCAGCCAGTGCGGACGGTTCCAGTCAGGTTGTCAGCCCGCATGTCGAGAAATGGCTGGAACTGAGCGTCGAATGGCTGTTCTCCGTCTTCGGGGAGCCTGAAATGCGCGATTATTCCACCAGCCATATCATGGATGCAATACGGGAACTGGGCATTGCGCTGCCGGATGACTCAGACGCGCGGCAGACGCTAGACAACGCATAAATATTGATACGCATAGCAAAGCGGAAACCAGACCATTGTCGAAACCGTGATAGCTGTCTACGAGCAGAAAACTGCCGCCCGGCGAAAAACTCAGCTGGGCGGCAGTCTCATTTATTCTTTTTCGATCCTCTACCAAGGAACCATTCGGCTTACATATAATCCGCTACGTTGTCCTTGTTTACCGGCTCAAACGGGATCCAAACGATGGAATCACTGTAGGATTCGCCGCTTTCATCCTTGACAAACTGCGTGTTCTCATTCGCGGGCTTTCCGTTAATCAGATTGATCGCCGCTTCAACAGCGCCAACACCCTGACCCTCCGGATTCTGGAAGACAGTCATCAGCATCTTGCCCTCCTGAACCATCTGCGCACCATCCTTGGTGCAATCGACACCGACGATCGGGATAGTAGACGGATCAACATTCGCCGCTTCACAGGCCTCAACAGCACCGCATGCCATCGAGTCGTTGTTGGAAATGATGCAGTCAAACTCCTGACCCGAAGTCAGAACCGGGCTGATCTTGTCGATTGCCTTTGCACGGTCATATTCCGCCGCCAGCTCAACAACCGGCGTTGCGGTAATACCATTCTCCTTCAGGCCGTCCAGAACACCGGCACAACGCTTGATCTGCGAGACCTGTCCGAGTGTACCCTGAAGCAGAACATACTTAATCTCAGTCTTGCCCTGTGCCTTAAAGTACTCGGCCAGTGCATCCGCCTGATACTTACCGGCATCGGTTTCATTGGAACCGACAAATGCAACATTTTCTGCATCCAGCACGTGATAATCCGAAGGACCACGGTTGACGAATACCAGCGGCATGCCGTCTGCTGCATCTACAACCGACTGTGCAGCGTCGGAATCGACCGGATTGACAATGCAGGCCGAATCTCCACCGTTCTTTGCGGTTTCAACGAACTGAATCTGCTTCTGCGCATCGTTCTGCGCGTCCTGCGCTACGATCTTGTAGCCTCTTTCCTCACCAGCTTTGGTAGCGGCCGATTCAAGGGTAGACAGGAAGTCATCGCGCTGTGCCATAATCAGGGTCATATTTCCCGTGCTGCCGGAGCCGCCGTTCGATGCCGCGGAACCGTTGTCTGCTGTTTCTGCGCTGCCGCCGCAGCCTGCCAGACACCCTACCGTCATCACACCTGCTGCAAGCAGTGCCAGAAGCCGTTTATTTTTCATTTGTGTTACCTCCATATTTCTCTCGGTGTCATTGTTCTAAAATAACATATTTTCAAAACAAATACAGATAACCTCCTGAACGCAATGCAGCCTCCCATCGCTGCATTGCGTTCGATTATCGTCCGGGCAAAAAAGAACTGTCGAGCGCAGTTTCATTTCCGCAATTGCAAATAAAAAAGGAAGAGAGTAAAAAGGAACTGAAAATGATCTATGCTACATGCCACATGCAAGGCAAATAGCCAATATTGATTTTATTTCCTCTCCTGCCTCATGCAGGAAGCATGAGACGGGAGGAAGAAAACGAATATAACGAATATTTTGAACGGGTACTGTGTGATTAGCGTGCGAAGAATCCATAGGATTCCGGTTCCGGCTCAGTGATGCTCGGTACATTGACCAGATTATCTTCAATCATCTTGCGCGTATACGCACCATCTTCAATGGCTCTCTCCGGGAAGCCCAACGGGTTGAAGGTCGCAATGGTATCATCCTGCTCATTAAAGCCCATCTCGCGCAGCGTCTTGAAGATACGGTCAAAATCGACGTCGCCTTCGCCCAGATGGCCGATGTGCGCATGGCAGCGGACGGAGCCGTTTGCATACAGCGGAGACGGGTTGACGTTGTAGCGGAACAGCTTGGTATAATCGTAGGTATCTGCAAACAGGACATGCTTCAGATGCTTCCGGGTGTACTTCAGGTTCTTCTCAATGTCGCCCTTACCGCCGTCATAGTGGAAGGTATGCGGGATGGAATACAGATAAGCCAGTGCCGGGCTGTCATAGTAACGGATAATGTCATAGGCATCGTTGTTGTGCTCATAGAAATCGTCCGGATGTGCCTGAACGTCCAGACGCATGCCCTTGCTCTCGAGCAGCGGTACCAGTACATCCAGCGAACGCATCAGCTTTGCTTCGCGCAGCTCCGGGTTGTCGCGTCCAGGGCCAAGCTCGGTGTTGAATACCTTGACGTCCAGAATTTCTGCGATTTCAATCATTCGTTTCCAGCAGTCAATGGCATATTCGCGGACAAATTCATCCGGATCAGCCCAGCGGAAGCCAGTGGTCAGAGATGCAATCTTCAGTCCTGCATCGGCAATCGCCTTCTTATGCCACTTAACCTCATCGTTCGTTGCCTTCGGGCGCTTCCAGAAGCCCGGGAAATCCGCGTTGTACGGATTGATGTACTCATATCCGGCTCTCGCTACAGTGTCGTACTGCTCCTCGTAGGTCATTCCGGTT
Source organism: Butyricicoccus porcorum (assembly GCF_051246315.1). NCBI lineage: Bacteria > Bacillati > Bacillota > Clostridia > Eubacteriales > Butyricicoccaceae > Butyricicoccus > Butyricicoccus porcorum. Next base: position 2,088,873 of record NZ_CP178353.1, on the reverse strand, counting down.
TCCCAGAACGCGCTTCCGTCAAATGCGATTTTCATGGTTTTTCCTCCTCAAATCAGAATTCACATTATATTCTCATATCGGTTGTCGTTGCTGTGTATCAGGAAAGCATAGTTTCCTTCAGGAACTTCGCAGACTTCTGGATTGCAACCAGATTGTTCGGCATCGACGGGTCTTCTACCTCGATGCAAACCGGACCATGGTAATCGCCCATTGCCAGCGTTGCGAAGAATTCCTTCCACCACAGGTGGTCGTGGCCATAGCCGACAGCGACATAATTCCAGACGCGGTCAACCGCCGGGCCGTTGTATGCGCCAAGCTCGAAGCACTCCAGACCCTTGATGTGGTCATTCAGGCGGGTGTCCTTGCCATGTACGTGATAGATTGCCTTCTCTTCACACAGCTTGCGTGCAATCATCATCGGGTCGCCGCCCATAAAGAACAGATGGCTCGGGTCGAGGTTCAGTCCGATAATATCGCCGACTGCGTTTCTCAGATGCATCAGTGTGCTGACATTGAATACCATGTTCATCGGGTGGTTTTCCAGCGCAATGGTCTTGACGCCGCATTTCTTAGCCAGATCGGCAGCCTTGCTCCAGAAATCGATCGTGACATCCCACTGGTATTTCAGTACATCCATCATTTCCGGCGGGTATGTGTGCAGTACCCAGTTCAGGGTTTCATCATTCGGGCTGCCTGCCGGAAGGCCGGACTGTGAAACGACATGCTCAACACCCAGCAGTTCTGCCAGTCGGAATGTGTTCATGACATCCGGCGCATGGCTTGCCCACCGCTCACCCGGGCCGATTGCGTTTGCAGAGCAGTTCAATGCTGCAATTTTCAGGCCGCGGCTCTCGATGGCATTTAAATACTCTTTGCGTGCCTCTGCACTGTGCAGCAGCTTCTCCATGTCCAGATGCGGTGCGCAGGAATAGCCGCCGGTACCGAGCTCCAGCACCTCGATGCCCATCTCACAGGCTGTGTCGAGTACCTGTTCAAACGGCATGTCCGGCAGGCCGTCGGTAAACAGGCCAAGTTTCATCGGGTTCGGGTTAAACGATGCAACCGGCATATCAAAATCTTTCGGATTGATGCTCATAAGAATTCTCCTTGACTCCTCTATTTGGCTCTCTCCGTCAACGCAGTCCGCGTTGACGGAGGAATTTTCTTGCTTGTTGATATACTTGGAATGTTAAAAATCAATCCATGCGCCGCCCTGATCGCCGGACTGTGCGCATTTCTCGACCCACTTGACACCCAGAACGCCTGCATGGATGTCCGGATACCAGAAGTCGATTTCTTCGCCCTTCTCGTTTTTATCGATTGCTTTTGCGAAACGGGTATACAGATTGCTCCAGGACTCGAACAGACCTTCCGGATGTCCGCCGCCGATGCGGTCATCTGCGACAGCTTCCGGATACAGATAGCCTGCGCCGCGCTGCATGACACTCTGCGGCTTGCCCTGTACTTCATATGCCAGCTGATTCGGATGCTCAACATCCCATGCAATCGAAGCCTTTTCACCGACGATACGGAAGCGTGCACCGAACTCAGAACCCGCGTTGACACAGCTCGACCAGATGTAACCGACAGCGCCGTTGTCATATTCCATAATGGTCATCGCATTGTCCTCCAACTGGCGGCCCTCTACGAACGACTGCTTGGAGCACATCAGGCGCTTGATGTTCATATCCGGCATCATTGCCTCAGACAGGTAAACCATATGGGTGCCGACATCGCCGAGGACGTAAGCCGGACCTGCCTTCTTCGGATCAACGCGCCATGCGGTCGAACCGGACTTCTTTTCAACTGCTACGTTGTGTGCGCCGTGTGCAAACTGCATGTTTACGATGCGGATTTTGCCGAGGTCGCCGCGTGCAATCATCTGACGCGCCTGCTCAATCATCTGATGGCCGCAGTAGCCATAAGAGATGAACATAACCTTGCCGGTCTTTTTTACCAGAGCTTCCAGTTCCTCTGCCTCTTCCGTCGTGAAGCACAGCGGCTTCTCACAGTAAACATGCAGACCGGCCTCCAGCGCAGCCTTTGCGATTTCAAAATGTGTGAAATTCGGGGTGGCAATCGAAACAGCCTGGACGCCGTCCGGACGCTTTGCTTCTTCCTCAATCAGGGTCTTGTAATCCGGATAGCAGCGATCCGGATCGACATGGCAGTTGATACCGAAGTCCTTGCCGCGCTCCGGGTCGACGTCGAACGCACCCGCAACCAGTTCAAAGTTTGCATCGCGCAGTGCTGCGGAGCGATGGATATAACCGATCTGGCTTCCTCTGCCGCCGCCAATCATTGCCCAGCGAATCGGCTGATCTACAATTTTTTCACCGTTAATCATGATAAATTCTCCTATCTTAAATATTTTATTGTGTCGCTGTAGGTGTTTTTCCTTTGTTGAGTCTATTATATTCAGAATGCCGTGCAACATCGAGAACAGAAAAATTCAATTTTAGCACGAAATAACGATATTCCTTTCTTTCGGCAATCTGCTGTTATTTCCACGAATTATTTATGCACTCTGCTATTGATACCATATTTACCCGTGTTTTTATGTGTATTTTATACAATTCCTATTTTTGAACTGTCTGATATAGCACGAATTTCGTTTGAGTTCTCCAGATATCACTCAAAATAGCACAAAAAGCTGCCACCAGATCGGAGCGTCTGATGGCAGCTTTTCTTTTGGGCGGAGAGGGAGAGTATATCATCTCCGCCGCTATGGAGAAGTTGTAATGATATAAGCGCAGTTATGCTGCAATGCCAATCGGCGAGAAGAAGATATACAACGCGATGGCAAGCACGATACCGGCAAGGCAGACAATGTGGCGGTATTTCCACGGCGTCATGTCAACGGTTCCGGTTGCAGGCGGATTCCACTCTTCTTTCTTGCTCGTATGATTCAAAATTGCATAGAATGCAACCTCAAGGACAAACAGGACAGCCATTGCATACAGGTAATGGATCGGCTCTCCATTGGTCGGATAGGTCGGGGCGACAATCAGGAAGATCGCATAAACTACAAGATGGAATACAGTGACAACCTTCGGTGTCCAGTTGGGTACACGCTTGAAGAAGACGGCACCCATGATGGTGGTCAGAATCGGCAGCCCGAGGAACTGCATCATGGAGTTCAGGAAGGTAGTAATACCATTTGCATAAGCAACAAACGGGGAAATTGCAATCGAGACGACTGCGACCAGCGTGCCAAAGCGCTTGGCGATTTTGACATAATACACCTCCGGCTGATCCGGCTTGACAACCGCCTTGACGATATCCAGAGCGAACATGGTGGACGCAGAGTTCAGTACCGAGTTAAACGAGGACAGGATCGCACCGAACAGGACAGCAGCGAAAAATCCCAGAATCGGCTTCGGGATCACCGCAGCGATCAATGCCGGATATGCGACGTCGATGGCATTGCTGCCTGCCGCTGCAATCGTGTCCTGAATGGACGGCAGGAAGTATGCGATAACGCCCGGCAGAACCAAATAGAAGAAACCGATGGACTTCAGGAATCCACAGTAAATCGCTCCCTTCTGGCCTTCTGCCAGAGACTCAGCTGCCAGTGTACGCTGTACGAACGACTGATGGGTGCACCATGCAAACAGGTTATAGAAGAACATGCCGGTGAAGATCAGCGGCCACGGGAGAGCCGGCTGCGACGCATCCCAGGATGCCCAGGCATTCAGCTTGGCCGGTTCGGTATGAACCATATACATAAATCCATCGATAATACCGCTTCCGCCGGTCTCTTTGGCCAGCATGGCCAGTCCGAGGAACGGAACCAACAGACCGCCAATCAGCAGGCCAATGCCGTTGATGGTGTCGGATACGGCAACTGCCTTCAGACCTCCGAAAATTGCATAGCAGGCACCGATGACACCAATGATAACGCAGAGGATAGCAACCGATGCAAACCGGCTGATGTTGAGCGCACCGGAAAAGTCGAAGATTCTCTCAAAGGCTACTGCACCGGAATACAGGATAACCGGCAGATTCAGAATGGAGTACATAATAACGGTAAGTACCGAGAAAATCAACCGGGTGGTTCGATCAAATCGGGCCTCCATCAGCTCCGGCATGGTCGTAACGCCGTATTTCAGATACGTCGGCAGGAAAAAGTATGCCAGTGCGAACAGCGTGAACAGAGAACCGACCTCGAATGCCATCGGGCTCATATTGGTCGCCCATCCCTGGCCATTGGTGCCGACCAGCTGTTCTGCTGACAGGTTGGTTAACAACAGTGATCCGGCAATGACCAAACCCGGAAGGCCGCGTCCTGCAAGGAAGTAGCCGTCATTGGTATCCAGCTGATCTCCGCGTGTTTTGACTGCTGAAATAACGGCAACCAAAGCGGTGAAAAACAGGAAGGTAATGACACCCAGATCATGGAATTGAAAAAGCTCATGGTATCTCTCCTTTTTCATCAGTATATCGCATGCCCTGTATGGCACAGGCACGCGAATGATATTGCAAAGCGCATGCATTCGGCCGGTTCGTTTGCTTTGTGAGTTTATTATATTCATTTTGTTTTGTAACATCGAGAACAGAATATCTTAAATTTAGCACAAATTTCAGATCCTCGCCTTTTTTGTCAAAACGACGTTTTTACAGCAATTATTTTGTATATATTGCTAAAATCAACCGCATCTCCGCCCATCTATTCGGATTTCGCACAAAACCATGCTGATATTATGAATCCTAGCACAAAAAACCTGCCGAGAGGTTTTTTCCTCCCGGCAGGTTACATTCGATGGGGTTACATTTTGCTCGGCGCGCAGCCCATGATCTTTTTGAACAGCCGCGAAAAATAGTTGAGGTCATAGATGCCGACGCGTTCCGCCGCTTCGCGGATCGGCATGTTATCCCTCTGTATGTACTCACAGGCACGGACAATGCGCAGGCGGTTGACATAGGTGATCGGAGAAAATCCCGTGATGTCCTTGAAGATCTTTCGGAAATAGTTGGGGCTGAAGGAATACTCCCGTGCGATTTCATTGAAATCCAACGTTTCGTCCAGATGCTCTTCAATCAGCATCAGAACATCTGCCACAGCTTTCTGGTTGGACTTCGAGCACACCGCATACATCTGGTTCTGACGTCCCATCGCCTTCGTCAGCTCCAGCAGGAAAACCTCCAGATATTTCTGTTTCATCAGCAGACTGATGTGCTCCGTGGATTCCTGTACGTCGACGCCATGCTGCAAAACCGACTTGACAAATGGGATCTCCATCGGGTTCAGATGCACAACTCCCTGTTTGCTGCTGTTCAGCTCATAGCCAATGCGCAGTTGTCCATGATGGTAGTATGTCTCCCGTTCGGTCAGAAGTGTCTTTTCCTCGCAGGAATTTGCGTCTTCTTCCAATCCGGTGTCCTCTGCAAATGCCTCATACCCCCGCAATGCGTGTACCACACGTTCATCCAGCGATTCCAGCAGAAACTGACAGTTGTAAATTAACGTCTGCCCACTCAGGGAAAAGCCATGTACGCGGTGCGCCGCGACAATCACGACATCACCCTGTATCAATAACGTCTCTGTGCTGTTGTACATATGTCGGCATGAACCCTGTCCGACGAATAAAAGCTCATAATATTCATGCCGGTGCATATCGACAGAACGGGAGTCTGTCCAGCGCTCGAATGAAATATTGGAGCCGTCTCTGGAATACATGTCGAAATACGGATATACGCTTTTATCCATTGTCTTTCCATCCATTTCGGTTCTATGATCCGATGGTCTATACATCTTTTTTCTATTATAGCGTGGTTTTCATTGTATCATCGAGAACAAAACATTCCGCTTTTAGCACAGAATTATGATATTTGCATATTTTTTTACACTTTCAGGCACAAAAAATGCCGGAGGCGGTTTCGTCCTCCGGCTACGGTCGTATTATATCCTGCTCGGTGAGCATCCCATGATCTTTTTAAACAGTCGGGAAAAGTAATTAAAATCGTAAATCCCGACCTGCTCCGCCGCCTCGCGGATGGTCATTTTATCCTTCTGCATGTATTCGCAGGCGCGCAGGATGCGCAGGCGGTTGAGATAGGAAACCGGTGACAACCCTGTGATTTCCTTGAATATTTTCCGGAAATGATTCGGGCTGAAACAATAGTTCTGCGCGACCTCATTGAAATCCAGTGCTTCATCCAGATGCTCCTCCATGTACATCAGAACCTCTGCGATTGCCTTTTGATTGGACTTCGAGCACACATGATATTTCTCATTCTGACGCGCCATTGCTTTTTTCAGCTCGAGCAAAATAACCTCCAGATATTTCTGCTTCATCAGCACACCCAGTCCGTCAGGATTTTCCTGCTCCTCAATGCCATGCTGTAAAACCAGATTGACAAAGGAAAATTCCATCGGACTCAGGTGAATCACGCCCTGCTTGCTGTTGTTCAGCTCATAGCCGACATGAAGCTGGCTGTCCTGATAAAATCTTTCCCGTTCGTTCAGTCGATCCTGCCAGGTGCGGACATCTTCATGGAGAGAAAGATCCGGCACATGTAAAAATGGTTCGCCCGCCCGCAGCTCTTCTGCAACCTTCGCTTCCAGTGCATCCAGCTGGAATTGACAGTTATAAATCACAGTCTCCCCATGCAGTGAGAATCCATGTGGCTGGTGCTCCGTCACAATGACTGCGTCGCCCTGAATCAGCAACGTCTCTGTCCCGTTGTACATGTGGCGGCACGAGCCGCGTCCGACAAAGAGCAGCTCATAATATCCATGCTGATGCATGCCCACAGACCGGCAGTCTGTCCAGCATTCAAACGCAATATTTGAGCCATCCCTGGAATACATGTCAAAATAAGGATATTCCGCCGATTCTTTTTTCATAGTTCCACTCCAATTTAAACAACAGGCCGCTTCAAATTATGCCATCTATTATAACACCGCACCGCATCTTTTGTCCATCGCCGGAGCCTACTGCCTGAATCTGAATAAGAAAGGAATAAATGTTAAATCTAACGCCAGTGTAGCACATTTTATAGTATAATAAAAAAGAAAGAAGGTGCTGCTATGAAGAATCGAATGCTTATCACCATCAGCCGACAATTTGGAAGCGGTGGACGTGAAATCGGTGGACTGCTGGCCAAAGAGCTGGAGCTGCCACTGTTCGACAAAGACGCAATTGCACAGGCCATGAGGGATTATGGCATTTATGCACGCATTATGAGCGAAGAACGCCCCTCCCCTACCAACAGCCTGCTGTTTTCTATCGCAGCAAATATGTATCCACTCGGACAGCATGGGTTGTCATTTGAACAGCAGGTCGGCCTTGCGGAAGAGGAAACCATGCGCAATCTGGCAAAGGAAGGACCGTGCGTGTTTATTGGGCGCGCCGCTGATGCAGTTTTTGTCGATGACCCTGGACGCATCAGCTTTTTCATTCATGCACCGCTACAGTGGCGGGCAGTGCGTGTGGCGCAGCAATATCATCTGAGTGAATCCAAGGCAAAGAGCCTGACACAGCAGATGGACAAAAAGCGTGCATCCTATTATACAGAACGCACAGACAACAAATGGGCAGAGGCACAAACCTATCACCTCTCGATTGACAGCAGCCTGTTGGGCACCGAAGGAACCGTGCAGCAGATGCTTTCTTTTGTCCGTGCCGTACAGGACAGATAGCTTCATATGTATCTAAAAAGCGGAATGATGGCGAAATAAAACCGTTGAGGTGACCCCTCAAAGTTAGACTTTTTTCGAGACGGCTTTGGCCGTCTCGTTTTTTATGCAGCTAAAAGATGGAGCCTATATTGGACAGGACTCCTCCATCCTAACTTTTCTTTGATTCTTCGCTCATTGTAATATTTTATAAATCGTTCTATTTCAAATTTTAATTCATCAAAGCTATAGTAAACAACACCATAGTATATCTCTTGTTTAAGCAATCCAAAGAAGTTTTCCATTACAGAGTTATCAAGACAATTTCCTTTTCTAGACATACTCTGAAATATTCGTTCTGATTTTAATCTGTGTGAATATGCCTTCATCTGGTAAGCCCAACCTTGATCAGAATGAAAGGTTCTTCTGTACGGACAATCAGAAGTGATTTCTATGCATTTTTCTAAAGCATCCATTACATTCTTTGCAGAAGGTGTTGTGATATAATATAGTTGTAACACCTCGACCTAATAGGATATAATCTTAGGAGGAAACGAGGTATGTCACAAATGAGTAAACACTATGAACCAGAATTCAAGAAGAAGATAGTTCGTCTTCATCTTGAGGAGGGAAGAACCCTCAAAGGGCTTGCTGCCGAATATGGTGTATCCAAGGCAAGTATATCTATCTGGATCAAGCAGTTCCGCAAAGAATGCCAAACAAATGAAGAAGCCAAAGCTGATTATGATTACATGAAGGAGAATCTGCAATTGAAAAAGCAGTTGGCAGAACTTCAGAAGGAAAATGACTTCCTAAAAAAAGCGGCGGCATTCTTTGCGAAGGAAATCGATTAGCGGCTTATCGATTTATTCAGCAGTATGGGCACAAATATGGTGTCCGTTGGTTGTTGAAAAGACTGAATATCTTACCAAATGCTTATTATAATTTTCTGAAAAACAGAAAATGTGATTATCATAAGCATAAGGACAAAATCAAGCGTGAAATTGTGAATATATACCACTCTCACAACGGCACAGATGGTTACAGAACCATGCATGCTTATCTCCTTCGCAGAGGATATAACATCAGTCGCATAACTGTCCATAAATACATGAATACAGAGCTTCAGTTATTCTCAATTGTAAGGAAACGCAAGCCGGACTATGAATACGGTGCACCTCATAAAGTGTTTGAGAATAAGCTCCATCAGGATTTTAAGGCAGAATCCATTAACCAGAAATGGTGCACTGATTTTACCTGTTTATTTTTAACGAATGGCAGCAAACGTTATAATTGCACGATTATTGATCTATATGACAGAAGCGTTATTGCCAGCATTACCGACAAACACATAACCGCAGAGCTTGCAAAAAGGACCCTGCAGAAAGCAATTGATTCCCAGCCGGGCTTAGATCCCAGCTGCCTGATTCTTCACTCGGATCAGGGAAGCCAGTATACCTCAAAGGAATTCACAGAATACTGCGAATCAGTTGGTATAACGCAAAGTATGAGCAAGGCTGGATATCCATACGATAATGCCCCTATGGAGCGATATTACAACACTCTCAAGAATGAATTGATAAATCATCATTACTATCATTCTGAGAAAGAATTATATACATCCATCGAAGAATTTGCGTATGTCCATTATAACCATGAACGACCGCATTCTTATAATAATTACAAAACGCCTTTCGAGGCACGCTACGGGGCGTAAAACCTATGCAGTAAAAATCAGGTCAAAGTGTTACAAAAAAGCTTGACCACAACACACGTCATTCTGCTTTTTCTTTTTGATTTAGGCGCGCCCGGCGCTCCGGCCAGTCCGGTAGGAATTTCGTCATGAGCTTCCAAAACCGTTCACTGTGGCTCGCCTCCAGCAGATGGCACAGCTCATGCACCACGACATATTCCACGCATTCCAGCGGCCGCTCTGCCAACGCGAGATTCAGCCAGATGCGGTGCGCGCTGTAATTACAGGTGCCCCATCTGGTTTTCATACGTTTGATGTGCCATTCTCTCACCTGTACGTGCATCACCGGCGCCCAGTGTGCGAGCAAATCGCCCGCCACCTCGCGCAATTGTTCCCGCTGCCAGCGCCAAACCAGCTGTTCGCGCTGTTCACAGGTGCTTTTGACGGATGCCGTCAGCACAAGGCAATTCCCTGTTCGCCGCACACCGCAATCCCGTCGTGTTTCCGTCTCGTGCACCTCCAGTGAGCAGGGCTCCCCGAATACAAATATCTGTTCGCCGGTCTCATACCGGCGCGGGACATGCCGCGCACGCACAAGGCGTTGTTGTCTGACAATCCAATCCATGTGTGCGTGTACAAATACGCGCACCGCCCGGTCACTGGTATGTGCCGGAACAGACAGATGCACGCGCCCGTCCGGCGCCTTGACATACAGGTTCAATGATTTGATGTTCTTGCGGACAACCGTGACGGAAATCCCGTCAATTTCCATTTGCTTTGTCATCCAACCTGCCTTCCTTCCGTTTGAGTTCCACCGTCATGGCAAACGCTGCAAGCGGAATTGCCGCAATGCAGCCCAGTCCTGCCACACCGGAAAACAGGAAAACCTGATACAACGCCTTGGAGTTGAGAAAATACCCGAAAGAATAGCCCCAGTAGCACACGATGTGAAACAACAGCAGCGATTCTCCCACACAGGAGAAAAACAACGTATTGATTGTAGTGGATAGGATTTCCCTGCCGATGTTGAGCCCGGAGGCAAACAGCTGTGACGACAGCAACGTCGGATTGTTTCGATGCACCTCATAGACGGCCGACGTCACCGCGACAGCGGCATCCTTTACCGCGCCCAGCAGTCCGAGCAGGATCACGCCAATTTCAACCTGATACATGGACAGGCTGACATTTCCGTCAAGGAACAGGCCGTCATCGAGGTTAATCTTCACTTCGCTGTAGCCGCCCGCATGTCCTGCGCGGCACAGCAGCAAGCCAATGACAAATGTCACCAGCAAAACTACGAGAATGACCAGAAACGAGACACGCGTTTTCAGATTGTTGCCATTTTGATAGAACAAAATCAGAACAGTCAGCAGAATACCCGCCGCCGCACTGACCGCCAATGGATTCGCACCATATACAATAGCGAGGACAACTCCCGCTAAGACAGCCATATTCATCAGAATGGTCAAAAATGCCTGCAAACCGCGGTCATGCCCAATGAGAAACATAAGCGCCAACAGGATAATGCCCAATATCTTAACCATGCTGCGCCCCCTTCCGTCGATTTGTCCAGAGCTTCAGCACCAGCTGGGAAATCGGCACAGCAAGCACCAGACCGATGGAACCGACCAGAAAACGCACCAGCTCAAATGACAGCACATATTCCCAGACGAAAGATACGGTCAGATTGTTGCGCAGCATAAGCAGCATTTCCGGCAGTCCACCACAAATATAGGTGAAAAACAGGACATTGACCATCGTGCCCATAATATCGTCGGATACCGCACGCACCGAATCGCGCAGCTGTTCATAGGAAAGATCCGGATTGTGCATCAACAGCTCATCTGCTGTGGAAATCAGCGAAATGGCGACATCCATGACCGCGCCCAAACCACCGACCATGATTTCGCAGAAGAACAGCGCGCTCAGGTCATCCGGTACAACAGCATATTCCAGCATCTGATATTGCAGTGCAGGTGTGTAGGCGCGAACAACCAGAAAAATCCCTGCTGTGGCAGCAATCGACAGCAGCGTGACCGCAATGGCGAGCACTGAGCGCCGGTTCCAGCCGTTTGCGATAAGCAGGGAAAGTATGGTGAACAACAAAATGAGCACGCCTGTCAGTGCAAAAATATTCCAGCCATCCAGATAGCAGCGCAACGCGATGGTCAGCAGCGCGATATTAAACAGCAAAGACAGGGTTGCGAGCAGACCGGAGGCACCCGCGACCGCAAGCATGCCGAGCAGCAATGCCGCCGCAAGCAGATAAATCAGCGTGTCACGCTTCTGACCAATGATTTTTCCGATTTCCCCATTGCCGCCCGGTTCGACAAACAGTTTATCGCCAACCCGATAGCATTCATCACGCACGCCGGAATCGGTGTACTGGTTAGACAGCCGGATGGTTTCCCCTGCCCGTGTGCCATTTGTGAGCCGCGCGGCAATCGTCTGTACATAATAGTTTTCATTTCCGATGCTCACGCCGCTCTGTGTCTCGGTGTGTTCGGTCTGGATTTCTGTAATGACCGCAATGGTACTGGTATACCATGCATCGTCGTGATCGACAACAACATAGCCGGCCACAGCGCACAGAAAAAGGATTGTCAGCAGGATCGCCTGTCTGCGCTGCGAAGCCGACGCATTTGGCCGCGCCAACGCCCGGCTGCCCGGAATTTTCGTAACAATTCCTCCTCAAATCAGTGTTAATCTGTTTTTATTCTATGGTCTTCCCTATCAAATGTCAAGGCATGTCCTGCCGGTATAAAACAATATCCTGCCGTCCATACTTTCCGTGAGGTGATTTCAGATGTCAAAAAACAGTGCCTATTTCTCCGTTTCCTCCCTGAACGGAATGCATGACCTGAAGCGCATCCGGCAGGAGATCGACCGGACATGCGATGGTGTTCTTTCTGTTGCCGTCGGTCTCGACCGCAATGTGGTTACGATTGATTTCGATGACACCGGCGTAACCCCACAGAAGCTGCGCGACTGTCTGACCAATATGGGAATGCATGTCACCGGTGCACGCATCGAATACCATTCGATGCAATAAGGGCAGGACAGACGGCAAAAAGAAAGCCGAGTCATTGCCCGGCTGAACCAGCTGTCCCCTGTTGCCGCATGCGCCCGGCACAGGGGACAGTTTCTTTCTCTTTCGCGTTAAAATGCAATTGTTCCGCCGCCGATGACAACATCGCCGTCATACCATACAGTCGCCTGTCCCGGCGAAATGGCACGCTGTGGCTGGTCAAATTCTACTATAACCCGTCCAGTCTCACTCGGGAACAGCATGGCAGGCTGTCCCTCCTGACCATAGCGAATTTTTGCCTGTACACGCATTGGTCTGGTCAACTGCTCCACAGCAATCCAGTTGCAATCCTCCGCTGTCAGGCGGCGGGAAAACAGTGCCTCCTTTGTGCCGATGGTCACAGTATTGTGTGCCGCATCCTTGGCGCAGACATAATGTGGCTCAGGAAAGGCAAAGCCCAGTCCCTTGCGCTGTCCGACCGTATAATGCACCAGCCCGCGGTGCGTACCGATGCAGTTCCCCTCCGCATCGAGAAACGCACCCGGCTCAGGGGGATTTCCTGTCGTACGCTGAATAAATGCAGCATAATCGCCATCCGGCACAAAGCAGATATCCTGACTGTCCGGCTTGTCGGCATTGCGCAGCGAGGCGCGTTCTGCCAGCGCGCGTGTCTGCTGCTTCGTCAGTTCACCCAGCGGAAATTTGACGCGCGCCAGCTGCTGCTGTGTCATACTGTACAGCACATAGCTCTGATCCTTATGCTGGTCGCATGCCGTTTTGAGCAGGATGCGTTCGCATGCGTGATCGTATTCGATGCGCGCATAATGCCCGGTTGCAATGCGCCAACAGCCAACATCCTCCGCACGGCGCAGAAGCGCATCGAATTTGACATATCGATTGCAGTCGATGCACGGATTTGGCGTCTGGCCACAGGCATATCCCGCAATGAACCGATCAATGACCTGCCGGTGGAACGTATCTCCCATATTGAATACATAGTGCTCAATGCCCAGTCGGCTGCACACGCTGCGCGCGTCCGAAATATCGTCCGCAGAACAGCATGAGCGCGTGGATTTTCCCAAATCGCCCTGATCGTACAGCGCCATTGTCACACCCGCGACATCATAGCCCTGTTCCAGCAGCAACAGCGCGCTTGCCGAGCTATCCACACCGCCGCTCATGGCAGCGAGTATTTTTTCCTTCAATTTGCACACTCCCTCAGAGAAACAGCCCTGCCTTTGTCAAAAAAGCAGAGCTGTCGCATATCTTTCAAATTTAGCCGAGACGAATCATTTCATCGATGCAGCGCTTTGCCGCAAGACGGGTTTCCTCGTCCATCCGGATTTCCTCACCTGCGCGACCCTGAAGCACATGCAGTACATCGACCAGCGTGGTGGACTTCATATTGGGACAGATGAGTTTTTTGCTCAACGGATAGAATTCCTTTTTCGGACAGTCATACTGCAAATGCTCAGCGATGCTAATCTCCGTGCCAATAATGAATTCCTTCGCATCGGATGCCTTTGCATATTCCATAATAGCAGAGGTCGAACCGACGAAATCCGCCTGATTCACAACAGCCGGGACACATTCCGGGTGGACAAGCAGCAGCGCATCCGAGTGCTGCGCACGCGCCTTCTCAACATCCTTCGCCGTGACTGCGGCATGAATCGGGCAGCCACCCTGCAACAGCTTGATTTCCTTTTCCGGCACCTGATCCGCGACATACTGACCGAGATTGCAGTCCGGGATAAAGACAATTTTATCACTCTCGAGCTTTTTGACAATCTTGACCGCAGAAGACGAAGTCACACAGACATCACAGATGGTCTTCAGTTCTGCGGTGGTATTGATGTACGCGACCACCGTGTAATCCGGATTGGCGCGTTTCCACATGGAGATCAAATCGCGATCCATCTGCTCCGCCATCGGACATCCGGCGATGGGATTGGCAAGATAAACGGTCTTCTCCGGTGAAAGGATTTTTACCGTCTCCGCCATAAAGCGCACGCCGCACATAATAACGGTTTTCTGCGGTGCAGTGGTTGCCTTGACGCTCAGCTGATAAGAATCGCCGACGAAGTCGGCGACCTCCGCAATTTCTCTCGCCTGATAGCTGTGTGCCAGAATACAAACGTCCTGCTCCTTCTTTAAGCGCAGAATCTCGTCCTGAATTTCTCTAATCATAATTGTGTCATACTCCTGCTGTACAGATAAATTCAAAGAATTTATTATTCCTATCGGTTTAATATGTTTATCAGCCAAAAGAATACCATGTTTGCGGTCTCCTGTCAAGAGCTCCGACATAATTTTATCAAAAACCGACCTCCCACTCGCGGTGGGAGGTCATTTTTCACACCAGCTCGACAGTCCGTGCAGCGACCGCATCGCAAAAGGCGCGGTCATGCTCGACAAGCAGCATCGTCGGGCGATATTGTTTCAACAGCTCTTCGATCTGAATGCGGGAATCGATATCAATATAATTGAGCGGTTCATCCCATAAATACAGATGTGCCTGCTCACACAAGCTGGCAGCAAGCAGAACCTTCTTCTTCTGACCCGCACTGTAAGTGCGCATATCTTGTTCAAACAGGGTACGGGAAAAATCCAGCTTGCGCAGAATGGTATAAAACAGGCTGCGGTCAATGCCGCGCTGACAGGCAAACGACTCCAGCCCGCCGGTCAGGAACGAGGTATCCTGCGGAACATAAGAAATGCGCAGCCCGCTGCCGATGTACAGCCTGCCGGAATAATCAACCGGCGCACCACACAGCAGCTTCAGCAGACTGCTCTTCCCGGCACCATTTTTTCCGACCAGCGCGACGCAGTCGCCGCGCGAAATGGTGAGGTCGACCGGACAACAGATATCCCGACCGTCGTATCGAATGCTCACCTGTTTCAGCTCCGCAAGCGTTTCCACACAATACCGCAACGGCGACAGCCGGAGCGGGGGCGCCTGTTCCATATTGTGCAGCAGCTGGGATTTTTCATCAATCGCTGCCTGCTGCCGCGCCTCAATTGCTTTGGAGCGTTTCATCATTTTGGCCGATCTGTGCCCGATATATCCGGTATCCGGCCGCAAACCGGAATTGCGCGTGCCACGCTTGGTTTTTTCCATTTTGTCCGACCAGTTCGAGGTGCGCGCGGCGGCAGCTTCCAGCCGACTGATATCCTTCCGCAGTTTTCTGTCCTGCGAGCGCTCAAACTGTTCCTGCCTTTGCCGATTTTCATTCCATGACGAATAATTTCCGCGCTGAATTTTCACTCCGGTGCGCTCAAATGACAGAATATGGTCGACACATCCATCCAGAAACGCGCGGTCATGTGAAACCAGCAGGAAACCGTGCTTGCGCCGCAAATATCGGCTGACAACCTCACGGGCATGGCGGTCCAGATGGTTGGTCGGCTCATCAATCAGCAGAAAATGATCCTCGCGCAGGAACAGTGCCGCAAGCAAAACCTTTGTCTGTTCGCCGCCAGACAGTGCGGCAAACGGGCGTTCCAGTACATCCGGAGATACCTCAAGCAAATTGAGTTCACGCTCCAACTGCCATTCCTCTCCCGCCGGAACGAATGTCTGTATCAGCTGCGCAGTCGGTCTCCCTGGATTGTCTACCGGAAATGGAAAATAATCGCACGCGACATTCATATAGATACCACCGCTGTATGCAAAATCCCCGTGCAGCAGACGCAGAAAGGTCGTCTTTCCGCGCCCGTTTCTTCCGATCACACCTGTTTTCCAATCAGTATCCAGCTGCATGCTCAATCCATCAAAAACAGGCTCTGCATTTCCTTCATGTGTAAAGGTAAGATGATCTGTTTGAATCAATGACATGTATTTCTTCCTCCATACATCAAAAATGGGCTACAGGAATGGTATCCTGTAGCCCAAACGCACGTATGCCATCAAGCAGAGCAAATACAAGCTGTCACATTCCCGCAGCGGCACGACAAACACACCCGGCAGAGACAAACCCTGTCGGTTCACAGTGCCGTATTTTCATTAGCAGGAAAAATGACGCAATGGTATTCACTCCCATCCAGATTTTATCGGTTCTGATTGTAACAGATCGGTTTTCTCCTGTCAAGCCGTCATGCCAGCAGATACACGAAATATGCGGCATAGCCCAGCAGCATGAGGACACCGACCGGCCTGCGCAGCTCTTTGGTGCGGAAGGTTCCCAGCCACAGCAGAACGCCGGCTGCAATTGCCACAAGCGCATCAATGACAAACGCAGACGCAAATACAACCGGTGTAATCAGTGCAGTAGTGCCAATGACAAACAGCATATTGAAGAGGTTGCTGCCGACAATGTTGCCGATTGCGATGCCCGCATTGCCTCGGCGTGCCGCCGTCACCGAGGTGACCAGCTCCGGCAGCGAAGTTCCAAGGGCGACAATGGTCAAACCGATAAAGCGTTCGCTCAAACCGATCATACGTGCAATGCCGGTGGCGCCATCGACAGCAAAATCACTGCCCAGCACAACAATCACACCGCCAACAACAATAAAAAGCAGACATTTTGCGATGCGCATCGGCGCATGTGCAGGCTCATCCTCTGCCACGCCCTTCTTAGACAGATAGAACAGATATGCCAGATAAATGAGAAACAGCACCCACAGCATTACGCCCTCAATCAATGTGATCTCATTGCCGGTTAAGCCCATGGCAATCATCACAACCGTGACAAACAACATATACGGGATTTCAACCTTGAGCGTCGATTTCTGAATTGCGACATTGGTAATCACCGCCGTAACGCCGAGAATGACCAGTACATTCATGATATTACTGCCGACGACATTGCCGACTGTAATACCCGCATTGCCCTTCAGAGCAGCCGTAATACTGACCGCAGCTTCCGGCATGCTGGTTCCCATCGCCACAATAGTAAGACCGATAACGAGCTGTGGAATACCGAATTTTGCCGCAAGCGATGCAGCACCCTCTACAAACCAGTCAGCGCCCTTTACCAGCATAACAAATCCGACAACGAGCAGCACAAAATTTAACATATTTCTTTTCTCCTTCCAGATAGCAGATGGCAGCAGAGGATAAAAAAATCGAGACCTCTGCTGTGAATACAACAAAAGTCTCGCCGTTTAGTCACTCTCCGGGCCTCAAAAGACCGTATTGACGAAAAGTAAACGTCCGCACCGGACGCCAGCTACTCCCTTTTTACGTTATTATAATCAGATTTTGTCGGCTTGTCAACGGCAGAGAACAAAAAGAACCGGAAAAGATATCAATCTGACACAGTCAGGCAAACAATCCGTTTCTTCGGATTATCTCGTCTGTCCGCGCTGTGTGAAGGGGTTTGATCCCCCCTTGAGACGTGGAAAATCGTGCTATTCGTTCAAATATGATTGAAATTTTTCTCTGGCCACGATACAATAGAACTACTATGGATACCGAAAAACAGAAAGGATGAAATCAATGACCACGACACCCGTTCCAATCCATCCTGAAGAGGAAAAACCAACTTATTTCTGTACAAAAAGCACAACCAATACCTATACACTCATTTCTACCATAGCTTTTTTAATTGGCGTCCCGCAGCATACCTTTGAAAATGAGCATGAGCCGCCGCAATTGGAAATATATGACAAACTGAAATATAATAAAAACGCCTGTATTATTCGTAATTTATGCATGCTGCGCACAGCAATTATCCGCAATTTTAAAAAGATCAATCACGAAATGTACCATAATTTCCGCCTGTTGACTTCGCTGGATGAATACATTCCCATGTCCTGTCTGACCGAGCTGAGCGCCTGCGGCATCCATATTTTAAAGAAAAACGCACGGCTCGCGCAATATATTGTAGACATCAATAAAAATATTTCTGATCGAATCAATAACTGTAAAAATCTATTTCCGCTCTGGCTCGACTGGAATTATGTGCGCGATATTTTTATCATGCCCAATGGACTGAAAGAAGACGGGACGAAGGCAGCTTCCGACCTGTATTACGCTGAAAAAGGCAATTATCCGTATCAGGTCTATCTCAACTGGGTGTTCTTTCCGAGTGATGGTAATATCCTGTTTAACGACAAAAAATTCACATCGCTGCTGTACAAATGGCATGAAGACGAATTCACCGATTTCAACCGTGTTTCCAACGTCGATCATTCAGTTAAAACCAATATTTTCCGTTTTCTTGAGGAAAGTCAGAACACAGTCATTGCTGTCGACTGCGAAAATTCAGATCCATATGATCTGTGTGCAACACTGAACAATCTGGAAGATGAGCTGCGCGATAAGATCAGCAAAATCATGCTGTTTGACGATGTACATACCTCCACTGCCTGGCAGGTGCTCGCAGAACACACAGAAATCCCGATTGAACGCATTGAGGTTAAGCGCCTCAAGGATGACAAATCGCTGGTCGATACGCATCTGACCGTCGGCGTCTGCCGTGAGTTTTATGCCAACCATGTCGACTCATTTGTGTTGGTCGCAAGCGATTCAGATTACTGGAGTCTGATTTCCACCTTACCGGAAGCGCGCTATCTCGTCATGGTGGAACATGAAAAGTGCAGTGAAAAGCTCAAAGAAGCGCTGGATGAAAACGGCATTTTCTACTGTTATATCGACGATTTCTATTCCGGCATGGGCAAGGATATCAAGCTGACCGCTCTGCTGACCGAAATGAAACGCTACCTTGCCGCACATATCGACCTGAATGTCAACCAGATGATGGACGAAATGTACCGCTCCACCCGTGCTGTCATGTCGGAAACGGAAAAGCACCAGTTCTATGAAAAATATATCAAATCTCTTTCCCTCGCCATCGACAACGACGGAATGGTTTCCATTCAGATCAAAGGGAAATAAGCCATGATTTACACAGAACAAACCAGACGGGCGATGAAGCTCGCCTATACCGCACATCATGAACAAACAGATCGGAGTGGCCTGCCCTATATCCACCATGTTCTCCATGTCGCGGAACAGATGACCGATGAGGTGTCCACAGTGGCCGCTCTGCTGCATGACACCGTGGAGGATACCCCGCTCACGCTGGATGACCTGAGGGAAAACGGCTTCCTGCCGGAAGCCATTGAAGCCGTGCGCCAGCTGACGCACGACCCTTCTGTTGCCTATCTGGACTACATTCGCACGCTGCGTGACAATCCCATTGCAGTCGCTGTAAAGCTTGCTGATCTCGCACACAACAGTGATCTGTCTCGGCTCGAACACATCACCGGGCAGGATCGACAACGAGTCGAAACATACCGGCAGGCCATTCAGATTCTGAAAACGACTGAAGTGGTCGCGGCGCTCCTCTGGGATGCAGATCGGTTCCTGATCTGCCAGCGCCCGCCGCACAAGGCGCGCGGTCTGCTGTGGGAATTTGTCGGCGGAAAGATCGAGCCTGGTGAAACCGGGCAGCAGGCACTGGTGCGCGAATGCCGCGAAGAACTCGGCATCACCGTTTCCGTCGGCGATGTCTTTATGGACGTCACACATCAGTATCCCGACCTCACGGTACACCTGACGCTGTTCCATGCGCGCATTGCCGCAGGCACACCGCAGCTGCTGGAACACAACGCGCTTCAGTGGATCACGCCGCAGGAAATCGACCGGTATCCATTCTGCCCGGCAGATGTCGCCATATTGGAACGGATCCGACAGGAATATCTGTAAAGCAACTTCCTGTCTTTACAAAACAGCAGCGCATGGTGTATGATTTTTGCAGACAGCGAATGTCCGGCTATCACTCGCTGAACGAAGGAAGG
The DNA here is from genome assembly GCF_051246315.1 of Butyricicoccus porcorum. NCBI lineage: Bacteria > Bacillati > Bacillota > Clostridia > Eubacteriales > Butyricicoccaceae > Butyricicoccus > Butyricicoccus porcorum. The sequence goes on along the minus strand of NZ_CP178353.1, from coordinate 2,068,788 downwards.
GAATTTACGTGATCTTTTATTTTTCGGCAACCGGAAACTCAAAATATGTCGCAAATCGACTCGCACGTGCACTGGACAGTGAAATCGTTTCCATTGTCGACTGTCTGAAAAATGGCAGGCTTTCATTTGAAATCCAGACAGACGAACGGGTTGGATTTGTATTTCCCACATATGCATGGGGACTTCCGTCTGTAGCCCAGGAATTTATGCAGCGCATGGAGCTGCATACAAACGGAAGTGCATATTTTTACTTTGTTGCGACGTTTGGTACGACACCGGGTACCATCGGCTATACAGCAAACCAGCAGCTGTACGCGCGCACGGGTCGAAAATTTGACGCCCGTTTCGGCGTGAAGATGCCGGATACCTGGACACCGATGTTTGACCTGTCAGACAAAGAAAAGGTGCAGCAGATCAATGACCGCGCAGAGCCACAGATTGACCGCATCATCCAGAGAGCCCGGCATTATACCGGTGGAAATTATTTAAAATCCAGAGTACCGCGGTTTCTCATTCCAATTTTTGAAAAATACTACGATTATATGCGGAAAACCAGCCATTTTACCGTAGAATCGTCCTGTATTGGTTGTGGCCTGTGCGAACAGAACTGTCCGGCAGACGCAATCCGACTCGAAAACGGAACGCCGGTCTGGACAACAGACAGGTGTGCCATGTGCCTCGGCTGCCTGCACCGCTGTCCACACTTTGCGATCCAGTACGGAAAAAACACGCAAAAACACGGGCAGTATCTCAACCCGCATACATAACAAAATCCGGGCCGTCGGCTTCGCCGCTGACAGCCCGGATCTTTTTATCGTTTTTTCCGAAATTAACCTCTGATATTTGCGCAGATAATCGCGCCCATCTCGGAGGTAGACAGCACCTTCTCACCTTCCTTGGCGATATCCGCAGTGCGGTGTCCATCGTTCAGTGCCTTTTCAACGGCTGCTTCGATGCAGTCAGCTTCCTCGCCCAGACCGAACGAATAGCGCAGCATCATTGCACAGGACAGGATAGTTGCAATCGGGTTTGCAATGCCCTTGCCTGCAATGTCCGGTGCAGAGCCATGAATTGGCTCGTACATGCCCAGCTTGCTCTCGCCGATAGAAGCAGACGGCAGCATGCCAATCGAGCCGGTAATCATGCTCGCTTCATCTGACAGAATGTCGCCGAACAGATTTCCGGTCACAATGACGTCAAACTGCCCCGGATTGCGAACCAGCTGCATCGCCGCATTGTCGACATACATATCCTGATATTCGACCTCTGGATACTCCTCGCGCAGCTTGTGCATTGTTTCACGCCATACGCGGGAGGTTTCCAGTACATTTGCCTTATCTACGGAAACCAGCTTCTTGCCGCGCTTCATTGCCATATCGAAACCACGGCGACCGATGCGCTCGACCTCGGTGACAGAATAGTTCATGTCATCCCAGCCGGTTTCACCCAGTTCGCTCTCTCTGCGGCCGCGCTTGCCGAAATAAACGTCGCCGGTCAGCTCGCGGCAGACCAGGATGTCAAAGCCATCACCGATGATCTCCGGTTTGATCGGGCAAGCCTCTGCCAGTGCTGCGTGCATCTGTGCCGGGCGCAGGTTAACAAACAGGCCCAGACCCGAACGCAGACCGAGCAGTGCGCGCTCCGGACGCTTATCCGACGGAACGCTGTCCCACTTCGGGCCACCGACAGCACCCAGCAGGACGGAATCAGACGCCTTGCAGATATCCAGTGTCTCCTGCGGCAGCGGAATGCCGTACTTGTCAATGGCGTTGCCGCCCGCATAGCACTCGGTAAACTGGAAGGTATGACCGAACTTTTCACCGACAACCTCAAGTGCCTTCATGGCCTCTGTTACGATTTCCGGGCCGATGCCGTCGCCCTTGATGACTGCAATATTGTACTGCATCGATTAACCCTCTCTTTCCTTCAGGCTCTTGAGTAAACCGCCTGCACGGATAATATTCTGTAAGAACGGCGGGAATGCCGCTGCCTGGAACTGCTCGCCCGTAGTGATATCCGTGATGATGCCGGTATCGAAATCGACCTCTACCTCATCGCCTGCACTGATGGCATTCGCAGCTTCTTCACTCTCCATGATCGGCAGGCCGATGTTGATGGAGCTGCGGTAGAAAATACGCGCAAAGGACGATGCGATAACGCAGGAAATACCATTGTCACGGATAACCTGCGGTGCATGCTCACGGGAAGAGCCGCAGCCGAAATTCTTGGTTGCAACCATAATGTCGCCCTTCTTGACGTTCTTGACGAATTCGGTGTCGATATCCTCCATGCAGTGAGTTGCCAGTTCAACCGGATCGGCAATGTTCAGATAACGAGCCGGAATGATAACGTCGGTATCGACGTTATCGCCATATTTAAAAACAGAACCTCTTGCTTTCATGACTGTTCCTCCTTTATTCTGCGACGTCTGCCGGGTCGGTAATATAGCCGGTGATTGCGGATGCAGCAGCTACCGCCGGGCTTGCCAGATAGATTTCCGAAGAAACATGACCCATACGGCCGACAAAGTTGCGGTTGGTCGTAGAAATTGCACGCTCACCGTGTGCCAGAATGCCCATATGTCCGCCGAGGCACGGGCCGCAGGTCGGTGTGGAAAGAATCGCACCTGCCTCAACGAAGATTTCTGCGAGACCTTCGCGGATGCACTGGAGATAAATCTCCTGTGTTGCCGGAATGACAATCGTGCGGACGTTCTTCTTGACCTTCTTGCCCTTCAGAATCGCAGCGGCTTCGCGCATATCCTGAATGCGGCCGTTGGTGCAGGAACCGATGACAGCCTGCTGAATTTCAATCTTGCCGAGCTCATCAATCGTCTTTGTGTTCTCCGGCAGGTGCGGGCAGGCAACCGTCGGGCGCAGTGCAGACAGATCAATATCATAGGTCTCATCATAAACCGCATCCGGATCTGCTTCATATCTGATAACCGGACGGTTGACGCGGCCTTCGATGTATTCCATAGTCTTCTCGTCAACCGGGAAAATGCCGTTCTTTGCGCCCGCCTCGATCGCCATATTGCAGATCGTGAAGCGGTCATCCATCGACAGCGAAGCAACGCCTTCACCGGTGAATTCCATCGAACGGTACAGTGCGCCGTCGACGCCAATCTTGCCAATAATGTGCAGGATAACATCCTTGCCGGAAACATACTTCGGCAGAGAGCCGATCAGATTGAATTTGATGGCAGACGGAACCTTGAACCATGCCTTGCCGGTTGCCATGCCTGCCGCGAGGTCTGTGGAACCGACGCCGGTGGAAAATGCACCCAGTGCACCATATGTACAGGTATGGGAGTCCGCGCCGATAATCAGTTCGCCCGGGCCGACCAGGCCTTTTTCCGGCAGCAGGGCATGTTCAATGCCCATCTGTCCGACATCGAAGAAATTGACGACCTCGTGCTTGCCTGCGAAATTGCGGCAGGTCAGGCACTGCTCTGCGGACTTGATGTCTTTGTTCGGTGCGAAATGATCCATAACGAGCGCAACCTTGTTGCGATCAAACACCTTGTCAAATCCAGCCTTTTCCATCTCACGGATGGCAACCGGGCCGGTAATATCATTCGCCAGTGTCAGGTCGAGATTTGCCTCGATCAGCTGACCTGCGGTTACGCTTTCCAGCCCCGCATGACTGGCGAGAATTTTCTGTGTCATAGTCATTGCCATGAGAAATTACCTCCTCTTTTCATAAAAATCTGCCTGCCCTGCGCGGGCAGGCAGATATGCAGTGCAATTAGCTGTTGAGATACTTGTTGATGCCGTTGATGTATGCCTTGATAGAAGCCTCTACGATATCGACAGATACGCCGCGGCCGGTAACGACCTCATCCTCGCTGCCGTCGAATGTCATCTTGACGACAGCTTCACTCTGTGCATCCTGTCCATCGGTCAGTGCACGCAGCGAGTAGTCCTGAAGCTCAATCTTCAGGCCGGTAATCTTATTGATCGCAGCATAAGAAGCATTGATCGGGCCATCGCTCAGTGCAGCGCGCTCGAACTCCTCGTCACCCTTGGTCATCTTGACAACAGCAGTGGTGCTGATGGTGTTGCCGCTGTTGATGACATACTGCTTGAGGGTATAACGAACCGGGCCGGAAACCGGAACCACGCCGATGAGTGCTTCGAGGTCACGATCCTTGATGACCTTTTTCTTATCAGCCAGTACCTTGAACTTGGCAAATGCCTTGTCGATTTTCTCCTTGGACAGCGTATAACCGAGATCCTTCAGGCGTGCCTCAAAAGCATGTCTGCCGGAATGCTTGCCAAGGACAATGGCATTCTGCGGGATACCGACGGATTCCGGTGTCATGATCTCGTAGGTGCTCTTGTTGTTCAGTACGCCATGCTGATGGATGCCGGACTCATGTGCGAACGCATTCGCGCCGACAATCGGCTTGGTCGGTGCAACCGGAACGCCGGTGATGGTCTGGATCATGCGGCTGGAACGATAGATCTGCGTGGTATCGATGCGGGTATCCGCGTCGAAGAAGTCCTTGCGGGTCTTGAGCGCCATGACAATTTCCTCGAGGGATGCATTGCCCGCACGCTCGCCGATGCCGTTGATGGTACATTCAACCTGACCGATGCCCGCCTGAATGCCTGCCAGAGAGTTTGCAACGCCCATGCCGAGGTCATTGTGGTTATGGCAGGACAGAATAATATTTTCCGTGCCGTCAACGTGCTCACGGATGTAACGGATCAGGTTCGCATACTCGTCCGGAGTCAGATAGCCGGTGGTATCCGGAATATTGATGGTGGTAGCGCCGTTCTTGATTGCGACATCAACAACGCGGCACAGGAAATCCCAGTCGGAACGGGTTGCATCCTCTGCGGAGAACTCGACATTGGACAGCAGCTTTGTGGTGTATGCAACGTGATGTGCAACGCTCTCGAGTACCTCTTCCGGCTTCATCTTCAGCTTATACTCCATATGAACCGGAGAGGTTGCAAGGAATACATGGATACGCGGATCAACCGCATCCTTGACCGAGCTGTACGCAACATCGATGTCCTTTTCCACACAGCGCGCAAGCGAGCAAACGGTGGAATTCTTAACGGTATTGGCAATGGTAGCAATGGCTGCCGCATCGCCCGGCGACGCAATTGCGAAGCCTGCTTCGATGATATCGACGCCCAGCGTTTCCAGCTGGCGGGCAACCTCAATCTTTTCGCTGAGGTTCATGCTGCATCCGGGAGACTGTTCGCCGTCTCTGAGGGTGGTGTCAAAAATTCTGATCTGCTTTGACATGACTTTATCCTCCAAAAATAATTAAAAATTACTGGTTCAAAGAAGTGGACGGGACAGGCATAAAAAAAGCCTTCATCTCGCCAAATAAATTTGGAAACAGAGACGAAAGCAAACTTCCGCGGTACCACTCTACTTGCCGCCATTGTTACATAAATAAGCGACCGCTCAACGCATCCAGCAATGCGCTTCCCCTGTAACGGTGGGAAATCCGTTCCAACCTAATCAGGGCAGAGCCTGGTTCAGCGGACTGTTCCCGGGTGAGTTTCGCTGCTGAACGCCACTGCCTTGCACCACACGGCAGCTCTCTGAAGACGGCTGACAGTTACTTTACCCGTTCATCACATTTTTCAAATATTACGATTCCTATTATATGACGATTCTCCCCTGCTGTCAAGAGCTTGCGGCAAATTTTGCAAAAGAAATCAGCAAAAAGTGGTAGCTGCGCAGGAGCAAAATCCGGTATTTGTTGTTGGTTTTTGCAGATATGGTATAATGAACTGCGCCCCGTTCCTCCACGGTTCACTTTATCTCCCTAAATTTTTCTTGACATTCTATTCCCGTTGCGTTATACTGTATACAAATTTTGATAACAGCACTGCGATGACGGAGAAAAGTAAATCCGCATCGGCTCACCAGGGATAGCACGCCACAGACTGAAAGCGGGCTTTGAGCCGGACGAATTGAAGTTCCCTCCCGAGCTTTTGCGCTGAACTACAGTAGGTGCAGACGGCTGCCCCCGTTACCGGGCTAGAATATCGGGCTTCCCGGCCCCGTATTTGAATAAAGTGCGGCATAAGTGCCGAATTTGGGTGGTACCACGGAATGTTTGTCTTTCGTCCCTTGCGATGCGGGAGGAAGGACTTTTTTTATGCTTACTTTTCTTGCTGTGTTCAGCCGGGAAATATCTGTTTCAAGGAGAAATGTATCATGATCGTTGTATTGAAAAAAGGTTGCCCGAAGGACGAAGTTGAACGGCTTACTGGTTGGATTGAGCATTTTCATGTCAGTGTAAATCCGATTGTCGGTGAAGAAACCACAATCCTTGGTCTTGTCGGCGATACCTCTGCGGTTGATAAGGATACCCTGATGCTCAACCAGTGGGTTGACCGCGTCATGAAGGTACAGGAGCCGTTCAAGCTCGCAAACCGTCAGATGCATCCGGAAAATACCGTTGTCGATATCAACGGCGTCAAGGTCGGCGGCAATAAGCTGGTCGTCATGGCCGGCCCGTGCTCCGTCGAGAGCGAGCCGCAGATCTGCGAGATCGCCGCAGAAGTCCAGCGTCAGGGTGCAGCGATTCTGCGCGGCGGTGCGTGGAAGCCGCGTTCCTCCCCGTACTCTTTCCAGGGCATGAAGGCACAGGGTCTCGAACTGCTGTGCAAGGCGAAGGAAAAGACCGGTCTGCCGATTGTCACGGAAATTACCAATCCGGCTCATATCGAGCTGTTCGAGGGCAAGGTCGACTGCTATCAGGTCGGCGCGCGCAATATGCAGAACTTTGAGCTGCTCAAGGAACTGGGTAAGACCCGTACACCGGTTCTGCTGAAGCGCGGCTTCGCCAACACGCTGGAGGAGTTCCTGATGTCCGCCGAGTACATCATGGCGGGCGGCAATGAGCAGGTTATCCTGTGCGAACGCGGCATCCGTACCTATGAAACCTACACGAGAAACACGCTGGATATCAGCGCAGTTCCGGCACTCAAGCGCCTGAGCCATCTGCCGGTTGTGGTCGATCCGTCGCATGCCGCAGGTATCTACTGGATGGTAGAGCCGCTGGCAATGTCTGCCATCGCCGCAGGCGCAGACGGCCTCATTATCGAAGTGCACAACGATCCGGCGCACGCGCTGTCCGACGGCGCACAGTCGCTGACCTATGAGCACTTCGCTCGCACAATGGGCAAGATTCGTGCGGTTGCCGGTGCAATCGGCCGCGAAATCTAAGCAGGAGGCAAAACAATGTATCATCTTTCCCTTCAGGGCTCTACCAGCACATCTGATATCTATATCGGCGCAGGTGTGTTCCAACAGACTGCCAAGCGCGTTGCAGAAAAATTCAAGCCCGCACGCATTCATGTCGTCACGGACTCCAATGTTGCACCGCTCTATCTCAAGGAGCTGTGTGCGGAGTTCCCGCTGAATATCACGACGACTGTCATTCCCGCAGGTGAAGAATACAAAAACCTCGATACTGTTGCAGGCATTTATGCCGACATGAGTAAAGCCGAGCTGACCCGTTCCGACCTTGTCATTGCACTGGGCGGCGGTGTCGTCGGCGATATCACCGGCTTTGCTGCGGCAACCTATCTGCGCGGCATTCATGTCTGCCAGATTCCGACCACGCTGCTGTCGCAGGTTGATTCCTCTGTCGGCGGCAAGACCGGTGTCGACCTGCCGCAGGGCAAAAACCTTGTCGGCGCGTTTTATCAGCCGGAGCTGGTCATGATTGACACAGACATTCTGACTTCCCTGCCAGAGCGCATTTTTAACGACGGCATGGCAGAGGTCATCAAATATGGCTGTATTTCCAATCCGACGATTCTCGAACTGATTGCAGAGCCGGACTTCAAGTCGAATATGGAACAGATTGTATACGAATCGGTGCGCATCAAACGCGACGTCGTTCAGCAGGACGAACACGACACCGGTCTGCGTATGATTCTGAATTTCGGTCATACCATTGGCCATGCGGCAGAGAAGGTCGGTCATTTCACCGAGCTGTCACACGGTCAGGCAGTTGCCATCGGCATGGTACAGGCCGCAAAGCTGGGCGCTGCGCTGGGCGAAGCCGACCTGACCGAACAGATTGTTGCCGCTTGCAAGGCACACGACCTGCCGACTGAGCTCCCATATCCGACAGAGGACATCTACACCGCTCTGCTGCACGATAAAAAGCGCACGGCGGACACCATGAACTTCATTCTGGTACATCCGCTCGGCAAGGCTGTTATTCATAAAATCCCGCTGGAGCAGCTGCACCAGCTCATCACAGCGCTGTAAGGAGGAACTATGGGTTCTGTTTGGGGAAATAATTTCAAACTGACCATTTTCGGCGAATCACATGGCGGCGGCATTGGCTGCGTACTCGACGGCTTTCCAGCCGGCGTAGCCTATGACGAGGAATTTATTCTGTCGGAAATGGATCGCCGTGCACCGGGCAAAAACCGTCAGTCCACGGCGCGCCGTGAAAAGGACCTGCCGAAGGTCCTTTCCGGCGTATTTGAGGGAAAAACCACTGGTACACCAATTTCGTGTGTCATTGAAAATACCGATACCCGTTCGGGTGATTATCGCAATTTGATCGACCATCCGCGCCCCGGTCATGCGGACTACACCGGACGCATTCGCTTCCATGGCTGCAACGACCCGCGCGGCGGCGGACATTTTTCCGGACGCCTGACTGCCCCGCTCGTATTCGCGGGTGCCATGTGCAAGCTGTTCCTGCGCTCGAAGGGGATGGCAGTTGGCTCACATATCGCTTCCATCGGTCAGATTATGGACACGCCGTTTGATGACGTATGCATTCCGGCAGAACAGCTGGAAACCCTGCGCACACAGCAGTATCCAATCATCAATCCGCGTGCACAGCAGGCGATGCTCGATCAAATCGATCAGGCGCGCGAAGCGCTGGATTCGCTCGGCGGTATCATTGAATGCGCCGTCATCGGCGTTCCCGCCGGTCTGGGCTCTCCGATGCTGTGTCCGGCTGAGGGCCGCATCTCTTCCCTTTTGTTCGCTGTTCCGGCGGTCAAGGGCGTAGAATTTGGCGCAGGCTTCTCCATTTCCGCCATGCACGGTTCAGAGGCAAATGACCGCATGATTCTCGAAGACGGTGTGGTCAAAACCGAAACCAACAACAATGGCGGTATTCTGGGCGGCATCACAAGCGGCATGCCAATAGTTGTACGCGCAGCGATTAAGCCGACGCCGTCCATCTCCCGTGAGCAGATGACGCTCAATCTGGCGGACGGCAAGGTGGAACCTCTGGTCATCAAGGGACGGCACGACCCGTGTATCGTCACGCGTGCCGCACCTGTTGTCGAAGCAGCCGTCGCGGTTGCCATGACCGATTTGTATTTGGAGGCCTACGGATATGCGCAAGATTGAAGACATTCGCCGTGATATCAACGCGATTGACCACGAAATTCTAAAGCTGTTCCTCAAGCGCATGAAATGTGCGGAGGAAGTTTCCGATTATAAAATGGCGAACGGCGGACAAGTGCTCGTTCCATCGAGAGAAACTGAGCTGCTGGACACGATGCTGAAGGACATTCCGGATGAGCTCAAGCTGGAGTATTCCTCCCTGCTTCGCACCACAACGCGCGTCAGCCGCAAGCACCAGTACTTCCGCATGCTGGAGGCCGAGCCGGAACGGCTCAAGCTGGACATCCAGCCGCGCATTACCGACCCGAAGATGGTTTATTACGGCGGACTTCCCGCATCCTATCAGGATATGGCCTGCTCGGAATTGTTCCCGAACGCAGAAAGACGCCCCATGGAATCATGGGAGGACGTTTTTCGCGCTGTGGTAAACGGCGAAGCTGATGCTGGCGTCGTTCCGGTCGAAAACTCGACGGCAGGAACTGTCAACGAAATATATGATTTACTCCAGCAGTATGGTTTGTATATTTCTCATTCGCATGTCAAGGTAATCCGGCACTGTATCGCCGGATGTAAAGGTACTACCCTTGATAGTGTAAAAGAGGTGTATTCCCATCCACAGGCGCTCCGCCAGTGCCAGCAGTACATCAAGAAGCACGGCTACATGCTGCTGGAGGAAAGCAACACAGCGGTTGCCGCAAATAAAATTGCACAGCTCGCTGATCCGACCAAAGCTGCCATCTGCTCCGAGGCTGCGGCGAAGCTATACGGCCTGGAAATTCTGGAAACAAGCGTCAACGACGGTGACTACAACCAGACGCGGTTCATTGCAGTGCAGCGCACACTGTCCGCACAACCGGGTGATACCCGTGTCAGCCTTGTGCTGACGCTTCCGCATGTCGTCGGCAGCCTGTACGGTTCGCTCGCCGTGTTTGCTGACTACGGCCTGAACATGACGGAAATTCATTCTCGTCCGCTTCCGGATATGCCGTGGAATTATTGCTTCTATATTGATTTTGATGGAAATCTGCTCGACCAGGATACACGTGCGCTGATCTATCAGCTGACACAGGAATGCGCCTATGTCCGTGTGCTCGGTTCGTATCCGGTCAGCCAGGAGGAGGGCACAAAATGAGTTTGACACTTTCCCCTGTCCCCGCACTGCGCGGTACCGTGACTGTGCCGGGAGACAAATCCATTTCCCACCGCGCGGTTATGCTCGGCGCACTCGCGGAGGGTACGACCCACATCACCGGTTTTTTGATGGGTGAGGACTGTCTGTCCACCATCTCCTGCTTTCGCAAGATGGGTATTGACATTGAAGTTTCAGATGAAGAGGTTGTTGTGCATGGCGCAGGCCTGCACGGTCTGAAAGCGCCGACCGAACTTCTGTACACCGGCAATTCCGGCACAACCACCCGCCTGCTGTGCGGCATCCTCGCCGGACAGCCCTTTTCCTCTGTTCTCAACGGCGATGCCTCCATTCAGAAACGTCCGATGGGGCGCATCATCAAGCCACTGCGCCTGATGGGCGCGGATATCGACGGCAAGGACGGCAATCTCTGCCCGCTGACCATTCATCCTGCGCCGCTCTCCGGCATCCGCTATGAGCTGCCGGTTGCGAGTGCACAGCTAAAATCTGCAGTCCTGCTCGCCGGACTGTTTGCCGACGGACAGACAACAGTAGTAGAACCCGCTGCCTCGCGCGACCACACGGAACGCATGCTGCGCGGACTCGGCGCAAAGGTGGAGACTGTGGGCAATGTCATCACACTGACACCGCCGGATACGCTGCGCGCTGTCGATGTTGAAGTTCCCGGCGATATCTCCTCCGCAGCTTATTTTCTCGTGGCCGGCCTGATTCTGCCGGACAGCGAAATTATTATCCGCAATGTCGGCGTCAATCCGACGCGCACCGGCATTCTGGATGCACTGGACGCGATGGGGGCAGATATTGAGCGTCTGAATGAACGCGGCGATGTCGAGCCGGTCTGCGACCTGCGCGTGCGTTCCTCCCGTCTGCACGGCACAGTCATCGGCGGCGATATCATCCCGCGGCTGATTGACGAGCTGCCGGTTTTGGCAGTTGCAGCCGCATTTGCCGAGGGTGAAACCGTCATCCGCGACGCACAGGAACTCAAGGTCAAGGAATCCAACCGTATCGCGGCGATGACAACGGAACTGTCCCGCACAGGTGCGGATGTCCGTGAAACAGAAGACGGCATGGTTATCTGTGGCGGCAAGCCGCTCCACGGCGCGGATTTTCTCAGCTATGCTGACCACCGCGTTGCAATGAGCATGGCGGTGTGTGCGCTGGCCTGCGAAGGCTCGTCCTCCATCGATGACCCAGCCTGTGTCGCCATTTCCTATCCGACGTTCTTCGATACGCTGGATAGCCTGAAAAACAACGAAGCATCCGGCAGGAGGTCGAAGCTATGATTCTGACAATGGAAGAATTTCGGGCATACCAGCCTGAAAAACCGACCTTCGCGCTGTTCGGGCACCCGATTGCACACACCATGTCGCCGGAACTGCACGCACTGCTGTTTGCAGCATCGGGCAAGGATTGTACCTATTTCGCAGTCGATGTGCCGCCAGAGGATCTCGCGGAGGCCATGCAGATCGCCAGCGAAAAATGCGGCGGTCTGAACCTGACCATTCCGCACAAAAAGGCGGTTTTCGACTATCTTGATGCCGTTGATGAAGCCGCGCGTGACCTCGGCAGTGTCAACACCGTGCATTTCCGGGACGGCAAAGCCATCGGCTATAATACCGACATCCTCGGCTTCTCCGGTTCTCTGGAATTTGACGGTATCGATCCAAAGGGTAAAATCGCCGTCGTGTGCGGCTATGGCGGTGTTTCGCGTGTCATGGCCTATCATCTCGCCAATGTAGGCGCCAAAGTGTTGATTACCGGGCGCAATCTGGCTAAGGCAAAAGCGCTGCGCAATGAGCTGCGCGGTTATCTGCCGGAGGCGGATATCGACATTATGCCCGCCACCCAGCTGCCGCGTGCTACTGAAATCGTCGTCAACGGCACACCGCTCGGCATGTATCCGCATGAAGACGGCACTCCGTTGGACAAGCTGCCAGTCGGCACAACTTATGTTTTTGATGCAGTCTACAATCCCCCGCTCACTACAATCATGCGGCTCGCGCCGGGCAATGCCAAGACGCGCAATGGCCTGCTGATGCTGGTACTTCAAGCGGCCTATGCCCAGACCATCTGGTTCGGTACGCAGTTTGAACAGGCAAGCCTGACGCGCATTCTACGCCTGCTCGCGGGCGACATGGCAAAAAAACGCCTCAAGACAATCTATGGCAAAAGCAATATCGTCCTGTGTGGCTTCATGGGCAGCGGAAAAACCACCATTGGCCGCAAACTGGCGCGGGCGCTGCAATGCGAGTTTATCGATATGGACGATTATCTGGAAGAGCGCGAAGGCAAGAAAATCTCCGATATCTTTGCAGAGGTTGGAGAAGAAGGCTTCCGCGATATCGAGACCCGGTGCGCGCATGAAATTGCGGACAAAACCGACTGTGTCATTGCGCTGGGCGGCGGTGCAGTTCTCCGCGCGGAAAATGTCGAGCAGTACAAAAAGAACGGTCTGCTCATCCATTTGAATACGCCGTTTTATCGTATTGTCCAGAATCTCAGCCGTGACACCTCCCGCCCCCTGCTACAGGGCGACAAAGAGAAGCAGACACGTCTGCTGTACAACCGGCGCAAACGCATTTATGTATCCTGCGCTGACCGCTCGGTTTCGGGTACACGCATTTCCGAAATCATAGATTCGATATTTAATGCGATTTGACAGCATTGTCACCGCACATTTCCGGCAATTGAAATATACTCGATTTCCTTGCGAAATTCATCCGTTTTTTTGGTTGTATTTGCAATTGTAAAGACCTTTTGAACGTGGTAAGATAATCTGGTGCCTGCGAGGGCATCAGATTATTTTTTTGCAAAGGATGCAAACAGCCATGAAGGATATGACAAAGGGAAACCCGACCAGACTGATTCTGCAATTTGCCATTCCATTGCTCATCAGCAATCTGTTTCAGCAGGTATACAGCCTGGCAGATACGCGTATCGTCGGCAGCTTCCTTGGCGAGGAAGCACTGGCGGCGGTCGGCGCGACCTCTTCTCTCAATTCACTTGTAATCGGACTGTTGATGGGAATGACGAACGGTTTTGCAATCGTCACAGCGCGTTTTTTCGGTGCAGATGACCGAAAGAGCATGAAAAAGGCAATCGCAGGTACCATTGTGCTCGCCGCCGGTACCGTCGCGGTTCTCACCGTTCTGTCAGTCGTATTCCTGACCCCGCTTCTCCGCATCCTCAATACGCCCGACTATCTGCTCGTACAGGCCGCTTCCTATTTCCGTATCATTCTGCTCGGCATGATGGTCACAGTGTTCTATAACGGCTGTGCAGCGACGCTGCGCGCAGTGGGCGACAGTGTAACTCCATTGATTTTCCTTGTCATTGCCACAGTTTCCAATGTCGGCCTCGACCTGCTGTTTATCTGTGTGTTCCACAGCGGTGTACCGGGTGCGGCCATTGCCACGGTGCTCGCTCAGGGCATTTCGGTTATCCTATGCCTGCTGTTCATCAAAAAGCGCTACCCGGAGCTTGTGCCATGCTGCGATGACTTCATGCGTCTGTTCCACGACCGTCATCTGGTCAGCTGGATGTACAGCACCGGTCTTTCGATGGGCTTCATGCTGTCACTCGTCAACATCGGTTCTGTTGTACTGCAAAGTGCCATCAATACCTTCGGTGCCAACACCATCGTCGCGCACACAGCGGCGCGCAAGCTGACTGAGCTGTTCATGATGCCATTTTCCGTGCTTGCCACAACAATGGCTACCTATTGCAGTCAGAACCTTGGCGCAGGCAAAATCGAGCGCATCAAAGCGGGCATATGGCGCGCACTCATACTCTCATGGATCTGGTGCGGCATTGTCATCGTCATATGCTACTCCATTGTGCCAACGCTGATCTACATGGTAACCGGCAGCACAACTGCGGAAATTCTCAATACCGCGACAAAATATCTGCATATCAACTGCATTTTCTATTTTGTCACCGTTGTGATTTCTGTCCTGCGCAATTCGCTCCAGGGCATGGGCGACATGGTCACGCCGCTGGTGTCCAGCAGCATCGAATTGGTCGGCAAAGTGCTGATTGTCGTGCTGCTCGTCCCGCGTCTGGATTATATGGGTGTCATCGTATCTGAACCGATTATCTGGTTTATTATGGTCATCCCGCTGATTATCCAGGTAATCTTTGGCAAGACCTTCCGTATTATGCGGGAGGAAACGCAACCTGCATAAAGACTGACAGCTGCCGCACATATACGGCAGCTGTTTTTGTATCTCCCTGCCTGATGCCAAAATAAAAATACCGCAGCGGTGCTACGGTATTTCAGGCGCGTTCTCTGAAAATCAGGAAAATTCAGTACGCTTAAATAAAATGAAAGGAATTAAAATGAAAAAGAGAGAGAAATAAGAGTAATATGTCAATTCACATCCGGCACAAAGCTGGATGGAGCGGATTGGTTGTCTGCCGCTTTTGTTTCTCTGAGGAAACCGGCCGGGCAGCTGGCCGAGAGATGTGTTTCATTTGTTTGTTTCTTAACTCTGGTAATAGAATACACTATTTTTTCCTTTCTTTGGTGACAGAATTGCGAAAAATTTTTTACAATTTTACGACGTATTTGTTTCTGAATCATGAACGACAAAAAAGAACCATTCTCGCCCGGCACATCCCCGTGCTTGACTATCTTTTTCCCATATTCTAAAATAATCTTCGGCTTTACTTTTTTACATATAAAGGAGTTTCTATGAGAAAAGCATTATTTTCCGGCATTGCCGGGGCATTTTTCTTTGCCTTTACTTTTATTTTAAATCGGAGCATGGATTTGAGTGGCGGTTACTGGATGTGGAGCGCAAGCCTGCGCTATCTTTATACACTGCCGATGCTTTTCCTTATTCTATGGCAAAAGCATCAGTGGAAGGCTATTTTGCATGAAATCCGCCAAAGACCTGCCTTCTGGATTCTCTGGAGTACCGTCGGGTTCGGGCCTTTTTACGCCCCCTGTCTCTGGCTTCTTCCTATGGAGAATCCTGGCTGATTGCATCCACCTGGCAGATTACCATTGTGGCAGGCGTTTTGCTGACACCACTGTTCGGACAAAAAATTCCGCTGAAAATCTCGCCATGTCCTTTCTGATCCTCGCAGGAATCTTCATCATGCAGGGCTCTCACTGGGGAACATCGCACCCTGGCACAATTGTCAAGGTTCTGACTCCCATTCTGATTGCAGCCTTCTCCTATCCGCTGGGCAACCGCATGACAATGGCAGGCTGTCCCTCACACATCACTGCGATTCAGAGAATTTTCGGCATGACCCTGTGCAGTATGCCCTTCTGGCTGATCTGCTCGGCAGTTGCCTACAGTCAGGCCGGATGGCCGAACGCCGGACAAAACATACAGTCTTTTCTTGTCGCGCTGTTTTCCGGCGTAATTGCGACGTATCTGTTTTTCCATGCAACCGATATGGTAAAAAACAATCCCAGACAGCTCGCCATGATCGAAGCGACACAGTCCGGAGAGGTTATCTTTACTCTTCTGGGCGGTGTCCTGCTTCTCGGGGATTCCGCTCCATCTGCACTGAGTTTTCTCGGTGTCGCTCTGATTGTCCTAGGAATGACAATCAATAGTCTGATAACAGATTGAAGAAAAAATACCACTTTTTCGTGACATATGCAATCCTGTCTGATAGCACTCGTGTAAATACGTAGTATTTTTATGCAGAGCAATGCCGCAGCCAGAAACGGCTGCGGCATTAGAAAGGAAAAATATGAAAAATATAAGAGTAAATCGAATTGGAAGAAAAGAGGAACTCCCAACCCGATGGGGCAGGTTGTCTGCCGCTTTTGATCCGATGATCGGGCCGGGCAGCTGGCCTGTAAGAGCGATACAGAATGTGGTTTGTACAACGTTTTGTACTGGTATTATCATACTGCATTGTACTCGTGTTTGGGTGAACAAAACGGGAAAACTTTATGTCGATCATGAAAACAAAATATGTCATTTTTGTTAACAGACGCAAAACCAGGGGGGTGATGGCAGATCTCATCCTGCCCGGTCGTTTTTCGCTACAACAGCAGTGCCTTTTGATACAGCCGCTATGCCTCCGTCATCATCTCCCGCATGTGCTCAATCGCGCGCCGTTCCAGCCGCGACACCTGTACCTGTGAAATTCCCAGCGCAGCCGCACACTGCTGCTGTGTCTGGCTGCGGAAATAACGCAACAAGATGACTTTTTGCTCCTTTTCATTCAGACGGTGGATGCTGTCGCGCAGCAGGACAGATTCAAGCACTTTTTCCTCAATGCCGTCGTCACCCACAAGGTGCTCCAGCGTCGCGCCGTCGTCACCGATTTCCCGCTGGAGCGAGTCAGTCGGAACCAGCGCACTTTCACACGCTGCAATCTCTTCCGGTGAGGCATCCAGCAGCTCAGATAACTCGGAAATCGTCGGCTCACGCCCCGTCTTCATCGAAAGCTGTTCGCGTGCGGCATTGACGCGAATAGCAAGTGATTTGATGGTGCGGCTGACCTTGACTGTGCCGTTATCGCGCAGAAAACGCCGGATTTCCCCGCTGATTTTCGGCACAGCATAAGTGGAAAAACGCGTGCCATACTCACAGTCAAAGCCCTGCACTGCTTTGACAAAACCAAGACTTCCAAGCTGATACAAATCCTCCATGTCGACGCCGCGCCCGGCATAGCGACGGACAATGCTCCAAATCAGACCGCTGTTTTCCCGAATCAGCGTTTCACAGGCATCTTCCTCCCCTGCTTGTGCACGCCGGATCAGGCGGAGCTGCTCTGCGGCATTATTTCTGTCCAAGGCGCGCCGCAATCCGTTTGGTCATTGTGACCTGTGTTCCAACCCCTTCACGCGAGCGCACGCGCAGGCGATCCATAAAGCTCTCCATAATGGTAAAACCCATGCCGGAGCGCCCTGCGTCGCCGGTGGTAAACATCGGCTGGCGCGCCTTCTGAATATCCGCAATGCCACAGCCCTTATCTCGTACAACAATCTGGATTTCCCCGTCATCATACAGCTTCGCCGCAACAGTTATGTATCCGAGTGTATCCCGATACGCATGAACAATACAGTTTGTCACTGCCTCGCTCACCGCCGTCTTGATATCGTTAATCTCCTCAATCGTCGGATCGAGCTGCGCGGCAAAGGCTGCAACTGCCTGCCGCGCAAATGCCTCATTATTGGAACGACTTTGGAATTTGATACTCATCTGGTTGATTTCGCTGTGCATGGCTCTTCCTCCTCATCCTCCGGCTCCGGCAGATGCGGCAGCTCCGGAATAAACTGTATGCGCCTGACGATACCGCTCGCCTGAAAAATACGCATGGCTGTAGGCGGCGTGCCGACAACAGTAAATGTCTGACCTGCCCCAAGCACATTGCGCTGTGCCCCGAGCACGACCGCAATACCAGAGCTGTCCATAAAGGTCAATCCGGACAGATCGAGAAAAATTGGTTCCGTCGCATACAAGGTCATTGTTTTCTCGAGATATTCCACGCACTGTGCCGCTTCGTGATGACCCAACTCACCGTTAAAGCGGATGACAATCCCGCAGTTCTCCCGCTTGTGTGAACATTTCATTTGTTTTTCAACTCCCGAAAAAAAATAGAACTGCCTGTTTTCAGGCAGTTCTATTATAGTCAAAGCGATCTATTTTTTCTGTCAGATAATGCCGTCTTTGAGGGCATTTTTTGCTTCTCCTGCGACATAAAGCGAGCCGCAGACAATCACAACATCATCGTCCTGCGCAGATCCGAGTGCGCGCCGGAGGGCAGAACCGATATCACCGCAGTCAAATACATTGGTATACGGCGAAAATTCACGGATTGTGGAAGCAAGCTGGCGGCTGGACAGCGCGCGCGGATTGTCCGGCTGAACGGTATAAATGGCATCCGCGCGGCGCGTCAGCATGCGCACACACGCCTCATACTGCTTATCTGCGACCATGCCGAGTACAAGCGAAATGCCGCCCTGGGGCAGCATGCTGTCCAGCGTTTCGCACAATGCGGTCACGCCATCGACATTGTGTGCGCCATCGATCATCAGCAGCGGTTCGCGCCGGACAATCTCCTGACGGGCAGTCATGCATGCTTTGGCAAAGCCCGCAGAAATCGCCTCGTCCGGGATGCTCCAGCCTTTGCCGCGCAGAGCAGTCAGAGTTGTATATGCAGTAGCGGCGTTATACGCCTGATGCCTGCCAATCATCCGCAGGCAAAACGATTGACCGTCAATCACACATTCCGTGCCCTCCAGCGTGCACGCAATATTTTCCGGCTGTGCGGCTGGAAGATAGGGCACGCACATGTCATAGCAACGCTTTTTCAGCACCTGATCGACCGACGGCTTCTGCTTCGGATAGTTGATGAGCAGCGAGCCGGATTTTACAATATAGCTTTTATCCGCGGCAATTTCTTCCACCGTATTGCCGAGCACCGCCATGTGATCGAGCGCTACATGCGCCATAACAGCGGCCTCCGGGCAGTCAATGACATTGGTCGCATCAAAACGCCCGCCGAGTCCAACCTCCAGCACGACAATATCACAGCCCTGTTCGAGGAAATACAGCATCGCGCACGCGGTGGTAAATTCAAACTCACCGATACACTCCCCTTCCGGCAGCTGTAAATACTGCTCAATCTCGAGGACGCGCGATGCAATGCGGCACAGGTCTTCCCGTGGGATATATGTGCCGTTTATACGAATGCGTTCACAGAAATCGACAACAAACGGAGAAACGAACAGACCGGTTCGATAACCGGCCTGTTCCAGAGCAGCCGCCGTCAGCACGGCAATGCTGCCTTTTCCGTTGGTTCCCGCGATGTGAACAAATTTCAGTTTTTTCTGCGGATTGCCCAGTGCGGCGAGCAATGCGCGAATGCGGTCGAGGCACGGTGTTCCGCTGAACCGGCCGTGCGCATGAATAGCAGATAAAATCTGTTCGTAATCGCTCATATGCTTCAGTCCAGTGCAGCCAGGCTCTCATCCAGCTTGGCGATCTGCTCCTTCAGCTTGGCTGCCTTGGTGCGCTCGCCCTCGACAACCTGCTCCGGCGCTTTCTTGAGGAATCCCGGATTGCCCAGCTTCTTCTCGATAAAGGACAGATCCTTCTGTGCCTTTGCCTTTTCCTTGTTGAGACGTGCTTTTTCCTTCTCAAAGTCGATCAGCTCATTCATCGGCATATACATCTGTACATCGCCGGTGACAACCGATACCATCTTTGCCGCGTCAGCCGGTGCAGTATCAGAAATGCTAAGCGCACTGGAGTACGCCAGCTTGAGGAAACAAGCTTCGCCTTCCTTAAATACAGACTGATGCTCTGCATTTTCGGTGACAACGTAAATCTGGGCCTTCTTGGACGGCGGAACATTCATTTCAGCGCGGCGGTTGCGGATTGCACGGATGCTCTCCATGAGGATTTCCATCTGTGCTTCCTCTGCCTCGAAGTGCAGCTCTTCCGAATAGGTCGGCCACTTGGACAGCATGACAGTCTCGCCCTCATGCGGCAATGCAAGCCAGATGGTCTCCGTGATAAACGGCATGAACGGATGCAGCAGCTGCATCGAGCCGGACAGGACATAGCACAGGACATTCTGGACATTCTCGCAGGTCTCCTTGTCCTCCTTGTTCTGGAGGCGAGTCTTTGCGATCTCAATATACCAGTCACAGAAAACATCCCAGATAAAATCATTCAGCTTCTGTGCGGCAATGCCAAGCTCATACTTGTCAATGTTGGTCGTGACATCCTGAACCAGCGTATTGTACTTGGACAGAATCCATTTGTCCTCCATCGTCAGCGTCTTCGGCAACGCTACCTTATCGATGGTCAGATTCATCTGGATAAAGCGGGATGCATTCCAGATCTTATTGCAGAAGTTGCGGCTCGCCTCGACACGATCCTTGGAATAGCGCATGTCATTTCCGGGCGAGTTACCGGTTGCCAGCGTGAAGCGCAGTGCGTCTGCACCGTACTGGTCGATGACCTTCAGCGGGTCAATGCCGTTGCCGAGCGACTTGGACATCTTTCTGCCCTGCTCGTCTCGGACAAGGCCATGGATATATACCGTTTTAAACGGTACCTGCTTCATGTGCTCCATGCCGGAGAAAATCATG
Source organism: Butyricicoccus porcorum (assembly GCF_051246315.1). Lineage (NCBI taxonomy): Bacteria > Bacillati > Bacillota > Clostridia > Eubacteriales > Butyricicoccaceae > Butyricicoccus > Butyricicoccus porcorum. Next base: position 2,048,197 of record NZ_CP178353.1, on the reverse strand, counting down.
CGGGCAACCCAGAAGAAGATGATATCATAGCCGGTGACCAGCGTATCCGTCGGATAGAAGTACTCCAGTTCCTTGGTCTTTTCCGGCCATCCAAGCGTGGAGAACGGCCACAGTGCAGAGGAGAACCAGGTATCCAGTACATCTTCCTCCTGACGGATGTGCGTGCTGCCGCACTTCGGGCATACGGTGACATCTTCCTTGGCGACAACCATTTCGCCGCAGTCCTCACAGTAATATGCCGGGATGCGGTGACCCCACCACAGCTGACGGGAAATGCACCAGTCATGGACATTTTCCATCCAGCGGATATACGTCTTGCTGAAGCGCTCCGGAACAAACTTAATCTCCCCGTCTTCAACGACACGGATCGCTTCCTTTGCAAGCGGTGCCATCTTGACGAACCACTGCGCGGAGGTCATCGGCTCAACCGTCGTGCCGCAGCGGTAGCAGGTGCCGACGTTGTGCGTGTGATCCTCAATCTTGACCAGACGTCCCTCGGCTTCCAGATCCGCCAGAACTGCCTTGCGGCATTCGTAACGATCCATTCCCTGATACTTACCGCCGTTTTCGTTGACAGTCGCATCCTCATTGAACACCAGAATCTGTTCCAGATTGTGGCGCTGTCCCATTTCAAAGTCATTCGGGTCATGGCACGGCGTCGTTTTGACGCAGCCGGTACCAAATTCCTTATCGACATAATCATCGGCAAAAATCGGAATTTCACGGCCGATAATTGGCAGGATTGCCTTCTTGCCAATCAGGTGCTGATAGCGCTCGTCGTCCGGATTGACCGCAACACCGGTATCGCCCATAAAGGTCTCCGGACGGGTAGTTGCGACAATGATGCTCTCCTCGGAATCCTTGATATCATACTTGATATACCACAGCTTGCCCGGCTGGGTTTCATACTCTACCTCTGCGTCAGACAGGGCAGTTGCGCAGTGCGGACACCAGTTGATGATACGGCTGCCCTTGTAAATCAGGCCCTTGTCATACAGGTTGACAAAAACTTCCTTGACTGCCTTCGAGCAACCCTCATCCATGGTAAAGCGTTCACGGCGCCAGTCGCAGGACGAGCCGAGCTTTTTCAGCTGCTGAATGATGCGGTTGCCGTACTGATTTTTCCAGTCCCAGACGCGCTCAAGGAACTTTTCGCGGCCGAGATCATAACGAGTCAGCCCTTCCTCGTTGCGCAGGTTTTCCTCTACCTTAATCTGGGTTGCAATGCCCGCATGGTCGGTGCCCGGCATCCACAGGGCGGAATAGCCCTGCATACGCTTGGTGCGGATGAGGATATCCTGTAATGTCTCATCGAATGCATGGCCCATGTGCAGCTGACCGGTGACATTCGGAGGCGGAATAACAATGGTAAACGGTTTTTTGGTTTCGTCTACTTCGGCATTGAAATATCCCTTTTCTTCCCACGTTTTGTACAGCTTATCTTCCGTGGCGCTGGGATCATACGTCTTTGGCAATTCGTTGGTCACGAGTATTGCCTCCTTCCTATAAGAATATCATTCAAATCTGAGGGCAGGTGTACCGGAATAAAAAAGAAAACCCTCCGTCCGGAATCATCAGGACGAAGGGAAAGCTCCGTGGTACCACCTAAATTCGCACAGAAAACCTGTGCGCACTTTGTGCCGCGTAACGGGGGCAAATCGGAAGCACCTACCGCCGGAACGAAAACCGGTTTGGGTACTTCGGCTCAGAAGCGACCTTCCATCCCCTGCCGCAGGAACTTACACCGACCGTTCCCTCTCTTTGCCGGCTGTACAGGAATGTACTCCTCTTCTTCAACGCCTTTCTTTTATTTAAGACCAGTATATTATAGTATCTTCCGGTATTGTTGTCAAGAATACACTTGATTTTTGCACGCTCATATGATATAAAATAGTAGTATATTCAATTGCAACGTGAAAAAAGCCAGGAACGGGAAGAGTAACCGACGCCCACTGCGGCACCAGAGAAGGACAGCCATCGGCTGAAAGCTGTCCGCCGAAACGGTACGGTGAAGTTCGCCCGGGAGCTCCGGTGTCTAAAAGCACCGGCGGGAGATTCCCGTTACCAATCCCCAAGTGCCGGCTGTGCGCCGGAATCCGGGTGGTACCGCGGAAGCATTCCCTTGCCTTTCGTCCCTGTTTTCTCAAGTGGGGCGGGAGGTTTTTTTGTGCAATAAAATTCGCAAGGAGTTGTTTTAACAGATGAAGGAGAAATTACAGTCTATCCGGGAGCTTGCTGAACAGGCGATGGCTGCCAGCAAGGACGCCCGTGAGCTCGACGCCATTCGCGTCAAGTACCTCGGCAAAAAGGGCGAGGTCACGGCGCTGATGAAGAACATGCGCAATCTGGCTCCGGAAGAGCGCCCGGCGTTCGGCCAGCTGGTCAACGACCTTCGCGCATCCATTGAAGCTGGTCTGGCAGAAAACAAGGCGCGTCTGGAGGCCATCGCACTGGAGGCCAAGCTCAAGAGCGAGACCATTGACGTTACAATGCCGGGCGAGGAAGTCACCGTCGGCACCAAGCACCCGATCAGCACCGTGCTCGACGAGGTCAAGGATATCTTCATCGGCATGGGCTTCTCCATCGGCGAAGGCCCGGAGGTCGAGAAGGACTGGTATAACTTTGAAGCGCTGAATATCCCGAAGGATCATCCGGCACGCGACACACAGGACACCTTCTATATTTCCGACAACGTGGTTCTGCGCACGCAGACCTCTCCAATTCAGATTCGTACGATGGAGCATAAGAAGCCGCCGATCCGCATCATTGCCCCCGGCCGCGTCTTCCGCTCCGATGCTGTCGATGCAACGCATTCCCCCCTGTTCCATCAGATCGAGGGTCTGGTTGTCGACAAGGGCATCCGCATGTCCGACCTGAAGGGCATTCTGGAAATGTTCGCAAAGAAGCTGTACGGCGAGGACACCGTTGTCCGTTTCCGCCCGCATCACTTCCCGTTCACCGAGCCGTCCGCAGAGATGGATATGCAGTGCTTCCAGTGCCACGGCGAGGGCTGTCCGCTCTGCAAGGGCGAGGGCTGGATTGAAATCCTCGGCTGCGGCATGGTTCATCCGAAGGTTCTCGAGGTCTGCGGCATTGATCCGGACGAGTATTCCGGCTATGCCTTCGGCATCGGTCTGGAGCGCATCGTTATGAGCCGCTACAAGATCAACGACATCCGTATGTTCTATGAAAACGATGTGCGCTTCCTGCACCAGTTTTAAGCTGAGAACACGCAAACGGATACTATACTGAACTCTGGAGGAATGAAATCATGAAGCTGCCAATGAGCTGGCTTTCCGAATTTGTAGATATGTCGGGCATCACCAACAAGGAATATGCGGATAAGATGACGATGTCCGGCTCGAAGGTCGAGGAAATTGATTACCTCGGCGAAGAATTCAAAAATGTTGTCACGGGTAAGATTCTGTCCAACGAACCACACCCGGATTCCGACCATCTGGTCATCTGCATGGTCGATGTCGGCAAGGAAGAGCCGATTCAGATCGTTACCGGTGCGCCGAACGCACATGTCGGCAGCATTGTACCGGTTGCCCTGCACAAATCCCAGCTGCCGGGCGGTGTGAAGATCACCAAGGGCAAACTGCGCGGTGTACCGTCCAACGGCATGATGTGCTCCCATGAGGAACTGGGGCTGACGCTCAACGAAATCCCGTACGGCGATCCGAACGGCCTGCTGCTCATGCCGGAGGGAACTCCGGTCGGCGTTGACATCCGCACCGTCATCGGTCTCGACGAATATGTCACCGATTTTGAAATTACATCCAACCGTCCGGACTGCCTGAGCATCATCGGCCTCGCACGCGAAACTGCGGCTACCTTTAACCGCCCGCTCAAGCTGCATGCACCGGTTGTCAAGGGCTGCGGCGGTGACATCAACAACAGTCTGTCTGTCGAGGTTGATGCACCGGATCTGTGCCCGCGTTACACCGCGCGCCTGGTTAAGAACATTAAAATCGAGCCGTCCCCGGCCTGGATGCGCGAGCGCCTGCATGCTGCCGGTGTCCGCCCGATCAACAATATCGTCGACATCACCAACTATGTCATGCTGGAATATGGTCAGCCGATGCATGCATTCGACTACGCCTGCCTGAAAGACAGCAAGATCATTGTCCGTCGCCCGAAGGACGGCGAATTTATCCAGACGCTGGACGGACAGAATCATTATCTCGATAATGACATGGTCTGCATCGCTGACGGAACCACTGCCACTGCGGTTGCAGGTGTCATGGGCGGCTATGAGAGCGAAATCACCGAAAACACCAACACGGTCGTCTTTGAGTCGGCGAACTTCCACGGTGCAACGGTCCGTATCACTGCAAAGAAGCTGGGTATGCGCACAGAGGCCTCCGGCCGCTTTGAAAAGGGTCTTGACCCGCGCATGACCGTCGATGCAGTCAATCGTGCCTGCGAGCTGGTCGAAATGCTCGGTGCAGGTGAAGTTGTCGACGGCATCATCGATGTCGACGCAACCAGCGATGCGCACAAGCGCCTGCCGCTGGAATGCGACAAGATGAATGCCCTGCTCGGTATTGACCTGTCCCGTGAGGAAATTGTCGGTTATCTGGAGCGCCTTGGCTTTGCAGTTGAGGGCGATGAGGTTGTCGTTCCATTCTACCGCACTGATATCTCGCGCATGTGCGACCTCGCCGAAGAGGTTGCCCGTATGTACGGCTATGACAACATCCCGACTACGCTGTTCGGCGGTGAATCCGTACTCGGTGCACTGACTCCGAAGCAGAACTTTGAAAAGAATATCGGCATTCTGGCACGCGCCTGCGGTTTTGACGAGGCATTGAACTTCTCATTCGGCAGCCCGAAGATGTATGACAGCATCGGCCTGCCGGAGGACAGTGAAAAGCGCAAGTCGGTCAAGATTCTCAATCCGCTGGGCGAAGAATTCAGCGTCATGCGCACCACTTCCCTGCCGTCCATGCTGGATTGCCTGATGCACAACTTCAACTATCGCAATGCAACTGCAAGCCTGTATGAAATCGCGACGATTTATCTTCCGGCACTCAAGGACGGTGAGGTTGACGCAGAGACCCTCCCGCAGGAGCCGCATATCCTGACGCTCGGCTCGTATGGCCGCCTGTCCTTCTTCCAGTTCAAGGGCGTCATCGAGCGAATCCTGAACGACACGGGTGTACAGGATGTATCGTTTGAACCGGTCACCGATCATCCATCCTATCATCCGGGCCGCTGCGCAAGAGTCCTTTCCGGCGATACGGAGATTGGTGTATTCGGCACGGTTCATCCGGTTGTTGCAAAGAACTACGGCGCTGGCAACAGCGAGGTGCTGGCTGCCGAGTTGAATCTCGATGTTATGTTCGGCTGTCTCTCCACAGAAAAGATTTACCAGCCGCTGCCGAAGTATCCGGCTTCTACCCGCGACATCGCAGTTCTGTGCGACGAGAGCATTCCGGTCGCACATATGGAAAAGGCAATTTCCAAGGCCGTCGGCGGCATTCTGGAAGCGGTTTCTCTGTTCGATGTTTACAAGGGCGACCAGGTTCCGGAAGGCAAAAAGAGTGTTGCTTATTCCCTCAGACTGCGCCGCAGTGACCGCACGCTGACCGATGAAGAGTGCGACGGCGCAATGAAAAAGGCCATCGCCGCTCTGGAGAAGCAGTTCGACGCAAAGCTCCGTAAGTAACAAACTCGTAACAAAGCTCTTTACAAATTGAGATTTCTGTATTATTATGAAAGTACGTTGAAAGGAGGGCCCGCAATGCTTGACGGAACCAGACAGTTCAGTATGAAAGAAGAAAGTGACAAGGAAATGAAGCGTGTGCTTCAGACGGTATATGACGCTCTCAAAGAGAAGGGCTATAATCCGATCAACCAGATCGTTGGTTATCTGCTCTCGGAGGATCCGACGTATATTACCAACTACAACAATGCACGCAGCCTGATTCGCAAAATTGATCGTGACGAGCTGATGCAGGAATTGATTTCCAACTATCTTGAACTGTAATACAGGGATTTTCACAGGGCGTCTTCGGACGTCCTGTGTTTTTCTGGTCAGATGTTGGAGGATACTTACCCAAAAGTGTTACTGAAGTGTTTCCATATCGTTTCTGTATTGTGTTTGCTATATGCTCTGGATCGTGGTATGATTGATACAACGAAATAGCTATTGAATACGGAAATTGCGCACAAACCAATCAATCCCGGGAGAGATTACCTGCCTGAACAGAAGGAGGTTCTCTGACATGCTGCGTACCAAAATGATGAAAATAGCGGCTGCTGCCGCAGTTGCGACTGTGATTGTCTGCACCGGCGCATTCGCCGCCAATGTTGTTTCTGTCACTGATGTCAATGTTCGCTCCGGCCCCGATAATTCCTGCGCTGTTGTCGCAGTCATGAAAAGGGGCACCTCAGCAGAGAAGCTGGGAAAGAGCGGCAACTGGATCAAGGTAAAGGTCGACGGTAAGACCGGTTATGTATACGGCAAATATTTGAAGGATGCTCCCGATTCCCCTGATGACGCAAATGTGGAGAAAAAGACTGTTTCTGTCACTGCCTCTTCGCTGCGCGTCCGTTCCGGCCCGGGAACGAAATACAGCACCATCGGATATCTGAAAAAGGGCGGCGAGGCTGTCGTTGTCGAAACATCCGGCAAATGGTATAAGATTGAATACAAAGGCAAGTACGGCTATATCAGCAGCAAATACACGAAGGATATCACCAAAACAGTTGAGGTGACTGCATCCTCGCTGAATGTCCGTTCCGGCCCCGGCAAGGAATATAAGTCCATCGGAACCCTCAAGAAGGGCAAAACTGCGACTGTTGTTGCAGAGACAAAAGACTGGTACAAGATTGAGTATAAGGACGGATATGCTTACATCAGCAAGAAGTATGCCAAAGAGGTTGCACCCGAAAAGCCCGCCGCGGGTAAAACGGTAACCATCACCACCGACCTCTATGTTCGCTCCGGCCCCGGCAAGGAATACAAGGCCATTGGCACTCTGAAAAAAGGGAAAACCGTGGAGGTCTTCGAGAAAAAGAACGGCTGGTATCGTATGAAATTCAACGGAAAAACCGGCTATATCAGCGCAAAATACACCCAATAACTCTATGTAACCTTCCAAAATAGCAAAACACTGCGGCGTGAAACCCCAATATCCCGGGGTTTCACGCTTTTTTCTTTGCAAAATGGTAACAAAATATTTGACAGTACAGGTGTCATGTGCTATACTAAAGAAAATGTAACCGTATTGTAATGTTTGATGAGGCGTTTTGTAACCTCGATGTGCGGCGTGTGTGCTTGTCCCCTGTTTGACATGAAATCTCTCACGTGGTATACTAATCCTATTGCGTGTGAAACGAAATTTATTTTGCAAAGGAGATTACCTTATGTCAGCTACTTCCAAAAAAGATGCGGATGACGGCATCCTCACATACAAGGGCCACCCTCTGATGAGACATGACAATATCATTTATTACGGCAGCATGAGCGACCGCTATATCATCATGATGCAGATTCTCGAGACTAAGATGGTCAAGGATCTCGAGGTCGCAACGCGTGTTTCCGTTCAGTTGCAGCAGACATCCCCCAGCGTCCGTCCAAAGGACAGAATTGTAAAGAAAACGGAAAAAGATGGCCTTTATACAGCACTGGATATCGCTGTAGTCTGGCTCAACAGGGCGCTGTCAGCCAAATAATTTTAGTGAAATCAGGAGGGTTCCTACCATGATAAGTTCGAAGAAGATGAAGTTCGCCGTAACAACGGCAGCAGCTACTGCTGTTGTCTGCACAGGCGCTCTGGCAGCAAACGTAACTTCTACCACGGATGTAAATGTTCGCTCCGGCCCAGGTAGCTCATATTCTGTGCTTACCGTGATGAAAAAGGGAACCACTACCTCTCAGCTGGGCACTTCCGGCAGTTGGGCAAAGGTCACGGTAAACGGCAAGACTGGTTATGTCTACAGCAAGTACCTGACCAGCGGCAGCTCGTCTTCTTCGACGACTCCTTCCACGACCTCATCCAAGACCGTTTATATCACAGCCTCTGCACTGAATGTCCGCTCCGGCCCGGGTACTTCCTATGGTGTTGTTGGCGGCCTGAGCAAGGGCAAGTCAGCAACGGTTGTTGGCACCTCCGGCAGCTGGTATAAGATCAAGTACGGCAGCGGCTATGGCTACATCAGCAGCAAGTATACATCCTCTTCGGCAGTAGATTCTGATTCCGGTTCGTCCAGCACCACTTCCTCTTCCAAGACGATGTACTGCACGGTTTCCGGTCTGAATGTCCGCTCCGGCAAGGGTACTTCTTACGCTTCCAAGGGCACCCTGTCCTATGGCCAGCAGGTCAGCGTAGTCAATACCTCCAGTTACTGGTATAAGATCAAGTACGGCAGCGGTTACGGCTATGTCGGTTCCAAGTACCTGTCCTCTTCCAAGCCGTCCGGCAGCTCCACCACTCCGGTTTCTGCTCCGTCCAACAAGGAAAAGACGATGTACTGCACGGTTTCCGGTTTGAATGTCCGCTCCGGCGCAGGCACTTCCTACGCTTCCAAGGGCACCCTTTCCTATGGCCAGCAGGTCAGCGTAGTCAATACCTCCAGTTACTGGTATAAGATCAAGTACGGCAGCGGTTACGGCTATGTCGGCTCCAGCTACCTGTCTTCTACCAAGCCATCCAGCGGCGGCAGTGTTTCGGATACGACCCCGAGCACCGGCGGCAGTGTTTCCGGCTCCAGCATTGTTTCGTACGCTAAGAGCTTCCTCGGTTGCTCGTATGTTTACGGTGCATCCGGCCCGAGCTCCTTCGACTGCTCTGGTTTTACCCAGTACGTGTACAAGCACTTCGGTAAATCCATCCCGCGCTCTTCCGCTTCGCAGTATTCCAGCTGCAAGAAGATTTCCAAGTCCAGCCTTCAGCCGGGCGATCTGGTATTCTTCACCAACGACGGCAGCGGTGTCGGTCATGTAGCGATTTACATGGGCAATGGTCAGATCATCCACGCGGCAAACTCCCGCAGAGGTGTCTGCACCGACAGCCTGAACAGCAGCTACTATTCTTCGCATTACGTTGGCGCAGGCCGTTATTGATTTACATAGCAAATAACCCGACTGGTTTCCCAGTCGGGTTTTCTTTATGCCTTCGCCCCTGTTACAGTCAATTTTCCGTCGGCAGAGGAAATCGATTCCACCCGGCTGAGTTTTCCGGCCAGACTTCGATTTATGCTCGTTTCCAGCTGATTGAACGCATCTGCCCCCACCACTGTATCCGGAATTTCCATCGTCGCCACCTTCAGGCTTTTCGGCACAACTGCAACCGCGCCGCCATCGGCACACAATGTAAGCTCCAGCTGAAGCGGCAGGCTATCCGGCAGCAAATCCAGAACGGAGAGATATGCCGAGGAAATGCTGTCATCCTGCTCCTTTAACAGTGCCGCAGCATCAGACTTATTCACAGAACCGGATAATAGGACTACCCCATTTTCACCGATCTCTGCGGATAAATCGGACACTTCCAGCTGTCCGCCCAGTGCTTCCTCTACAGCCGAAAGAAAAACCTCTTCTCCGAGCACAAGTTCTGTCTGTTCACCGGAATCTCCTTCTGTTTCCTCAGCTGCATGCTCCTGCAACTCTGCCGTGCCGGGATCGTGTTCCGGCAGTGTCCTTCCTACATACAGCCTGCTGAAGGCTGCCACGCCAATTGCCGCACAGATTGCGACAATCAGAGTAATACGGAATTTTTTTACTCCACTCAAATCTGCACCACTCCATTCCCTGTGCACAGCGTATGCGTATGTCCAAAAAAATATACGTACAAAAAAGCTCCACCAGATCATCTGTCCGGTGGAGCTGCTGCATTATCTGATTATTTATCCGGAGTTTCCGTCTTCCAGACCTCCTGGAGCGAGGTTGCAAGCCCTGCAAGTCCCTGGATTTCCGACGGAATGATAATCTTGGTCGCCTTGCCGTCTGCGGCTTTTGCAAATGCCTCCAACGCCTTCAGGCGAATGACCTGGTCATTCGGTGCCGCCTTGTTCAAAAGCTCGAGGGAATCCGCCAGTGCCTTCTGCACAGTCATCAGCGCCTCTGCCTGACCCTGTGCTTCTTTGATCTGTGCTTCGCGCTTTGCATCTGCGCGCAGTACCATAGACTCCTTCTCACCCTGTGCGACAAGAATGGCGGACTGCTTTTGGCCTTCTGCAACAAGGATTGCCTCACGGCGTTCACGCTCCGCCTTCATCTGTTTTTCCATCGATTCCTGAATTGCCTTCGGCGGAATGATGTTTTTCAACTCGACACGGTTGACCTTGATGCCCCATGCATCGGTTGCTTCATCCAGAATGGTGCGCATCTTGGTGTTGATAACATCGCGGGAGGTCAGCGTTTCATCGAGTTCGAGATCTCCAATGATATTTCGCAGTGTCGTCGCGGTCAGGTTTTCAATCGCTGCCATCGGGTTTTCCACGCCATAGGTGAACAGCTTCGGATCGGTAATCTGGAAATAAACAACCGTATCGATCTGCATCGTGACGTTATCCTTCGTGATAACCGGCTGCGGCTCGAAATCAACGACCTGTTCTTTGAGTGTGACCTTGCGCGCAATCTTTTCAATCAGCGGAATTTTAAAATGCAGGCCGGTCTGCCATGTGCCCTGATACGAACCAAGGCGCTCAATGGTGTAGGCTTTTGCCTGCGGGACAATCTTGATGTTGGAAACCAGTACGATGAGCACAATCAGTGCCAAAACAATGATCACAAATACCACGATCCATTACCTCCATTTTCATCACAGTGTTCCACCATTGCCTTTACGCCGGATATTTCCCGCACAACAACGGTTTCTCCTTCTGCAATCTGTTCATTGTGGATACTTCTGGCGGTCCAGATCTGACCCATCAGGCGGATCTGACCCGTGCCATTCCTGTTGTCAATCGCCTGTACCACAACCGCCTCCTGTCCGAGAATGCGGTCTGCATTGGTTCTATCCCGCTGCGGGCGCAGAACCCTGCGCAGCAACGGACGAAGCAACAACAAAAGCACGAACGACAGGACAAGGAAGATTCCAAACTGTCCCGCCCAGCTCAAACCGGCATTTGCCGCAAGCAGCGCACCGATGGAACCGGCCGCAAACCAGAGTGTGACAAGCTGTGTCGTCACTGCTTCTATTATCAGACAGGCGATGAGCACAACCAGCCAGAAACACACCGGTGACACAGTTGAAATCAGCATCACATCGCTCACCCTCCTTCTTTGTTTACTATATCATATCCACACGGCAATGTACACAACAACACCGTAACAAAAAGATGGCAATAAGGTAAAATCTATGAAAAAGCCCGATCTTCATACCGTGGAAGATCGGGTGTCATTTATCATAAGATGAAATATCACGAGATGAAAGGAATACCTGCCCTTGAAAGCATTCAGTGTCACAGCGCCATGCAGGCCTGTCGCTCTTTGTAATATACCGGAGTCAGCCCGCACGCTGCGGCCAGCTGGTATGCCTCTTTCAGATACGCCCCTATGCTGCCGCAGTCGTGTGCGTCCGAACCGATGGTCACAGTACGCCCACCCGACTCAGCAAACCGACAGCACAGCTTACGAAGTGCAGCTACTGCCCGCCCATCTCCAAACTGCCGGGTATTGATTTCAAGCGATTTTCCTTTTGCCGCGAGACATTCCAGTATTCTGTCAAACAGATTTGGAAACTCCTCGTACAGCAGGATAGAATTTTCATATGGCGCGTGTCGGCTGACATAATCGATGTGTGCCAGGGTATCGAAATCATCATAGCTTCTGACATTTTCATACATGGCTTCCAGATATGCCGTATAAGCGCTTTTCCTGTCCGGAAAAAGCTGAAAATACGACGGATCATATAAATCCCTGCCACATACAGCATGAATGGAACCAATCACCATATCAAAGGGATAGGAACAAACCAACGTTTGATTCTTCCCCTCAACAAAGCGCTGCAATCCGATCTCCACACCGAGGAGAAGCGTGTCGCTCCGATGTGGCGCATATGCGGAAAAGTACGCTTCCGGATCAAATTCATATACCTTTGGCTCTGGAAATTCATAATCCATATGTTCCGTCAGCACGACACCGATTCCAGTTTGCCGCACATACTGCTGAACCTCGGCAATTTTCATTCGGCTGTCAGAAGAAAACGGCGTCGTATGCATATGTGTATCGTACATTTCAACTGTCCTTTTCCAGTTCCGCTGCTGTGCGCATATAGTCGTCCCGGATCGTCTGAGGCACAAGGCCTCCGCCGGTTGCCCATACAATCTGCGTGGCATTTGCCATCCGCGAAACAAGCTGATTGTCTTCCAGATAGCGTCTTGTCTCCGATTCTGTATTCATGCACACTGCACCGTGCACGGCCGCACATGCACTCGGTTCCAGAAAGATCCCTTCGGTATCCATCATGTCCTTCATATATCGATACAGCTTTTCATCGGCAACGGTACATGCGCCGCTCAGCATGGTTTTCATTATGCCGCCTACAAAAGCAGATGGTCTTCCCACAGCAAGGCCATCCGCCTGTGTCTCGCCGCTCAGACCGATATCCTGCACTGAAATTTTGTTGTTCAAACCGGTTGCCAGGCCGAGCAGCATGCAGGGTGCCTGTGTCGGCTCAACGAAAAAGCAATGAACATCATCGCCAAACACCTGCTTGAGACCAAAGGTGATGCCGCCCGGTGCGCCGCCGACACCACACGGGATATAGACAAACAACGGATGGTCTTGATCCACAACAATTTCCATCTCATCTAACTGCTGCTTCAGGCGTTTTCCAGCTACGGCATAACCGAGAAACAGATTTCTGGAATTTTCATCGTCTACAAAATAACTCTTGGGGTCTGCATCGGAAAGCATTCTGCCATTCCTGACGGCTTCACTGTAGTCGCCCTCATATTCGCGCACATCGACACCATAGCTCCGCAGCAAATCTTTCTTCCACTGCTTTGCATCGGCAGACATATGGACAACCACATGGTATCCGAGTACTGCACTGATGATACCGATGCTCAGCCCCAGATTGCCGGTAGAACCGACCTGGATGGTATATGCACGAAAAAATGCTTTCTTATCCGGATCTCCCATCTTCGCATAGCTTTCGCCCGGCTCCAACAGGTGATGCCGCAGGACAAGATCTTCCGTGTGCTTGAGCACCTCATAAATGCCGCCGCGCGCTTTGACAGACCCGGCAATGGCAAGATGACTGTCCTTTTTCAGCAGGAGTTTGCCGGTCTGTACGCTGCCGTATTTCCGGTTCAGGCATGCCTGCATCGCGTCAATCGCCACAAGCGGCGATTCAATCAGACCACCCTGCGGCTGCGTCTCCGGAAAATATGCCTGAATGAGCGGTGCAAACCGAAAAAGCCTCTGTTCCGCGTCATCTATGTCGCTCTGATTCAGCTCACAGCCCTGCATACTCTGTTCCAGACAGCGTTTATCAGGATTGATCCAAACAACCTCCTGTCCCTGTCTGAGTGATTCCAGAACACGAGAGTCCGATATGAGCGTCTCAAAGTTTTCCATGTTTTTTCCTCCATGCAATCAGGGACATAAATTCCTGTATGATTCCGGCGGCTGCAATCGATGTAATCCCGCTGCCGTCAAAAGCCGGGGCGACTTCAACGATATCATAGCCTACAATGTCCAGTTCCTTCAGACCACGAAGAATCTTAAGCGCCTCCCAGGTGGAAAATCCGCCCGGAACCGGCGTTCCGGTGCCCGGAGCAAAGGCAGGATCGAGAAAATCGATATCGAACGTGAGGAATACCTTTTTCCCCTCTGTGCGCGCACAAATGCATCGGATCACATCCTCACCGGACATCTCATGCATCTGTGCCGCTGTTATCGATTGGTAGCCGAGCTTTGCGGAATTCTCTGCGTCCTCCGCACCGTACAGCCCCTCCCGTATGCCCAACTGAATGGAATGTGCGGTGTCCACCAGACCTTCCATTGCGGCATGATAGAATGGTGTGCCATGGCTGTAGGGCTTTCCGAAGTATTCGGAAATCGTATCGTAATGCGCATCAAAATGAACCAGTGCAACCGGGCCATACACTTCGCTGCACGCCCGCAGCTCCGGCAGGGTAACACTGTGATCTCCGCCCATGGCAATCGGAATGATGCCCCGCGCAAAAATCTCCTTCATCTCTTTCTGCATCACATCAAACGACTCTTCCACATATCCCGGTACAGAGCCGATATCGCCGTAATCGACACCGGAGCACTGCGCAAAGATGTCAACCTCCAGTTCCGGATGATACGGCTTTGCCGCGAGCGATGACATTTCCCGGATAGAAGCCGGGCCAAAACGCGCGCCTGCGCGATAGGTTGCGCAGGTATCAAACGGAATTCCGAGCACAGCGAAATCAATGTCATCCAGCGTTCTGATATTCTGCATCCGCATGAACGTCTTAACTCCGGCAAATCTTGGGGATTGTAAAGAATTTACTGTTCCGTATTTCATATATTTGTTCTCTTTCATTATAATCTAATACAGTTGTGGTCTGCAACTGCCAGTTTGACCTTATTCCCGTTCTGGAAAAGTGTTTTGCTGCGGAACAGGACATCAACCTTGAGAATGATTCCATTGACCCGGACACGGTACTGCAACACATTGCCCTTCGGCGTGTTGTCGACAATCGTGCCAGTAAAGCAATATTCTTCGTCTGTTTCACCATCGACAAATTGCAGCGTTTCCGGGCGGATGGCAATACCTTCCGGTGCCGTCACACGCTTGCCTGTGACAGCTGCAAACTGCTCTTCCGACAGGATATTATAATTTCCGATAAAGGTAGCGGCAAATTTGCTGACCGGCGCAGTATACATGCCGATCGGATCACTCGACTGCTCAATTTTTCCGTCATGGAACAGATGGATGGTGTCCGACATGACCATCGCCTCATCCTGATCGTGCGTGACAAAGATACTGGTGAGACCCAGCTTTTTATGCACCTCGCGGATGCTCTGCTGGAGTGCCTTTCTCAGCTTGGCATCGATGGCACTGAGCGGCTCGTCCAACAGCAGCACCTTCGACTGCTGCACAATGCTGCGTGCCAGTGCAACTCTCTGCTGCTGTCCGCCAGACAGACTGACCGGATAGGCCTTCTCCTTCCCGGTCAGCTCGACCATTTCCATGACTTCCTTCACCTTACTGTCGATTTCATCCTGTGGCTTCTTTTTCATTTTCAGACCAAACGCGATATTTTCCTCTACCGTCATGTTTGGGAACAGGCTGTAATGCTGGAACACCATGCCGATGTTTCTATCTTTTGGCTCAAGTCCGGTGATATCCTTGCCGTCCATGATAATCTGTCCGGAGGAAATTTCCTCCAGACCAGACAGACAACGCAGAAGCGTGCTCTTGCCGCAGCCAGACGGTCCCAGCAACGTGACAAACTGCCCCTTTTCGATATTCAAATTCACATTTTTGAGCACGTGATTTTCGCCATAAAATTTATCAATATTCCTGAATTCAATATATGCCATCTGGAATTTACCTCTCCTTCTTTTTGTCTTTCTGTAGGCCGAATACTGCCAGAGAAATCAGCAGCGTTACGATAAACAGCAATACAATAACGGCGCTTGCCTTTTGTCCGGACTGCTTCATGACAGCATACAGATACATCTGTCCGGTTGGGAAGTAGTTGCCCGCCAGCGTATTGATGATGACAAAATCGCCAAACACAATCGACAATGCCAGCATGGCGGAGACCATAACACCACTTGCAATGTTGGGAAGGATGATGTTCCAAAATGCATAAAACCTTCCAGCCCCCAGCATCTGTGCCGCTTCCAGTAGTCTCGGCGCGTGTACTGCATTCAGATTATTGCGCACACCCTGATAAATATAGGGAAGCACGACGATGCAGTAGGTGCAGACCAGCATGAATACGCGGTTGGAAAATGGCTCCGGCGCATTGACATACAATCCCAGCACACTGATCGGAAGGATAACGCCCTGAATGGCATATGGGATCGTACAAATCACCTTCATGATGCTGTCCAGCTTAGGCAGGTACACCACTACCACATACATGGCAAGCAGGACAACAATGGTACAAATGACAATCGGCACAACGGAGATCAGGACTGTTCTTCCAATGCAGCTCCAAAAATACGAATCCCGGAACAGTTCCAGATAGGCATTCAGTGTAAATCCTTTGGGAAGAATCGTAATCCATTCGGTAAACAGCGAATAGATAAAGGTCAAAAGCAATGGGAACAAAAGATAAATTCCGATAACCCACAGAAGCCCACTGCTTCCTCTTTTCTTTCCGGTTTCTCTCATTCCTGGTGCCCCCTGTCTTTCTGTAGAATCTTCTCATTGATGAAAACGGAAAGGACCATCAGTGCCATCAGTATGACAGCCAGTGCGCCGCCGAGATGCGGATTTTGTACGACATCTCCGACAAACTGTTCCGAAATCCGAATCGGGAGAATCGAAACATTGTTCATCACCAGAGCATACGCAGTCGCATAGGCCGCGATGGCATTGGCAAACATCGTGGAAAAGGTACCCAGGATGCTCGGCATCAGTACCGGAATACCAACCTTCATCCAGAATGTTCTGCTGGTACCTCCCAGCAGCCCGACAGCATCCTTCCATTCCTTTTTGATGGACTCGAATGCCGGGAGCAGCAGAAGTGTGGACAGCGGAATCTGGAAGTAAATATAGGTAAACATCAGGCCTACAACCGAATACAACGGAAATTCTGCCAGAAATTGAATGCCGTATTTCTGTCCGATCAGGGTGAGAATGCCCGTGTTGCCCAGCATGATAATGTAGGCAAATGCCAGCGGAACGCCCGAAAAATTGGAAACCATATTGAGCAGGCTCATGAAAATCTTTTTCGCTCTGCCGCCTTTTTCATAGGCCGCCTTGGATCCAAAGAATGCCACAAACAGGCCGATGACAGATGAGAACACCGCAATAATCAGGCTATTAAAAATAGCTGACCGATATAGTTTTTTGGTAAAAACCTGGACATAATTGGCCAAGGTAAGACCAATCTCTCCGCTCTCTGGTGTAAAGCTTCTTACGATAATGGTTGCAATCGGGATAATCTCAAACAGCCCCACCAGAATCACGAACGGAAGCAATGCCAGCAAATACTTTTTTGTCTGCGTCTTCCTCATAATTCCACTCCCTGTTTATTTGGCGTATGCCATGACTTCTTCATTCCACAGAGAGGGAAGCTCTGCCACGGTTTCTTCCCATGCTTCCTGATCTTCTACCATCTTTACATTGTTATACTGATTATCCGGGATCATTTTTTCCTCCAGCTCGGCCGGCAGATCTATATCGCGCACTGTTTTCGCATACCCCTTTGCCAGATTCAACTGTCCCTCATCACTCAGAATATATTCTCTCGTCAAAGCTGCCGCATACGGACGTTTGGTATACGCGTTGATGATAGTTGTGTAACCACTCTGTACCGAACAGTCGCTCGGAATGCACATCTCAAAATCTGCATCCGGATTGTTTTCCTTGATCTGTTCGCGGTAGCCGATTCCTACGAAATCCCAAATAATTGCAACGCCAATTTCACCCTTTTCAATGCGGCTGAAATTGAATTCTCCCTTATCCAGACGTCCCTGCTCCGCAAGCTGGCGGAAGAAATCCAGACCCGGTTGAATGTTGCTTTCATCTCCGCCCATTGCATAAGCCGCAGCCAGCACAGCATACTGTGCTCTGGTGGACTTTGCAACGTCACCGATGGATACGACATAGTCGCCGTCCAGCAGATCCTGGAATGACGTCGGCGCATCCGGAACCAGCCTCTTGTTGGTCATCAGCGCCATGGTTCCGTAATATGCAACCACCCAGTCGCCATCATCATCTTTTGCCCAATCCGGGATTTCATCCCAATAGCTGGTCTTATATTTGAGAGTCAGGCCCTTTTCTTCTGCAACTGCGCCGTAGGTCTCACCCACATCACCGATATCCTTGGTCGCATTGTTCTTCTCCGCCTCGAACATCGCCAGTTCCTCTGCGGAAGACAGGTCGACATCGGTGTGCTTCAATCCATATGTATCGTAAATTCCGCTCCACGTATCATCCCAGTTTGCCCAGTCATCCGGCATACCTACGGAATTAACTTCTCCTTCTTCTTTCGCCTTGGCTGTAATCTCTTCCAGAGACATGCTGTTCAAATCTACACTTTCTGTTTGTGTGCTGCCTGTACTTCCGCAGCCTGCAAGACATGCGGCAGAAATCGTAGCTGTTAAAACCGCAGCCGTCAATTGAATGAATCTCTTTTTCATTGTTACCTCCTGAAATTAAATGGATCTTTTTTGACTTCTTTTACAGCATACTTCTTTGTGCAGCAAAAACTTCAACTCATGAATCAGTAAAGTTTGTTAAATTCAAGAAAATTCTGACCGCTATTGTACCGGAATTTGAATTTCCAGCACGGTTTCCTCCGCATTGTTGGTCAATGTGACATCGATTTTATATATTTGCAAAATCTTGCCGCAAATTCGATAGTTTTTCTCCTGAATGTACTGCTTGATTTTCTCAAAACAGCGATCATATTTTTCCAGAACTCCATTTTTATAGTACATGCAGACATACTTACCTGACGGAATTTCCCTCAAATAAGTTGTGTCCGCCTTTTCGGGAGAAACCAGCAGCATCGGTACAGCCGGAATAAGCTGATCGTTGGGGACAAGCAATCTCTCGTCAGCTATGACTCCTACCCGGTCACTGGCAAGGATCGGTATTTTTTCTCTGATATAATTCTCCAGCTTGGTGAACGCCATCGCATGCTCTTCCCTGTCGCCCGCTTCCTTTCCAAAGGTAACCATATAACGGATTGGAAATTCCATTTCAAATACGGTTTCCATTTGCGGAAGGTCAGACAAACTTCTCAAAAACGCCAGCTTCCGGAGCAGCGCCTCATTCAACTGCATTTGTTCCTGTAATTTTCGTTCAAATTCCCTCTGATACTCCTCCAGCATCGAAAGAGACTTTTGAAAATTCCGATTGTCAAGGTATTCCTGAATCATATTCAGACTCATACCGGCCTGACGCAGTTCAAGAATGGTTCCGAGGCGTTCATACTGGCGGATCGAATAATACCGTCGTCCGCTCTCCGAGGTATAATCCGGTTTCAGCAGCCCGATTCTGTCGTAATATCTCAGAGTTTCACTTGTGATGTTTTTTAATTTTGCCAGTTCTGAAATTGAAAGTACATATTTGACCATGTTGTCTTTCCTCTGTATTTTTGGGTGTGCGAAAAAGGGACTCATCTGAGTCCCTTTAAAAAGATTGGATTCGTCCATGCGGTATTTCCGTGTCGGTCGGTGCATTCAACCCGGATGTAATCCTCATTGCCGCGCAATGCAAACCTCGCCTCGGTTATGTCATCTTTCCCTGACCGGGATACCACACATCCTCCTGCATTGATGTAATTGCCTGCGATAAAATTTACTCTGTTTACTGAACTGCACTGCACATATGCCACATTGTCCCGAATACCCCAGTCAAAGATTTCCGGGCCAGAAGAAGAATAATAATTTCCGTCCACAATGGCCTGAACAATCGATTCATGGTTCAGCTTCTCCGCTTTGACTACGATATATCCGCCAAAACTGTCCTCCACAATGCCATCATTGTGGTTGTCATCCGAAGCAACGGCAAAAATTTTCTTTCCCTTGCGCAGCATAACATCCCAATGCAGAGAATCAACTCCTGTTGCACTTTCGTTCACCGTGCCGTAATTAAAAATTTCCATTGCCGTACAACCCTCAATATCGATAAATTCATCCTCCCTGACTCTGGACCAGACAGGGTGATTGTAGGTAGTAATGCATCCATGTTTTTTCAGATCATCCTGAAGCTCCTGCGCCACAGCTGCGCCATCCCAGTTGCCGTAAAACAGACGCGGCGGATAATATTCCAGATGATGAAACAGATTGTGTTCTGCGTTCTTTTGCATCTCTTCCGTTCCCAGGATGCCGTGAATATGATGAATCCGCAATCGTTCCGTTTTACTCTCATCCTCATACAACACGGCTGATGCCTCCAGAGCGGGCAAAATAAGAAACGTATCACTGCCCAATTCGTTGCGGTAATCGGAATATAAATCGTGATCGCTGATGGCCAGAAAATGATATCCATGCTCTTTATATAATGCAGCAACTTCGTCAGGTTTCAATAATCCATCTGAATTTGTCGAATGGCAGTGCAAATTGCCTTTGTACCATGTTCCTGTTTCGGTAAAACCGTTGATATTCATAAAATCACCTCTTCCCTATCGTATCTGCCCCCAATGCTGCAATCTACCATACCAGCGTAAAATTTTGGTTAAGTCTTCTTAAAATGTAAAGCTTTGATTTTGACATCAGTTAAAAAATGTGTATAAAAGCAAAAAAATTCCCGCCTTTCGGCGGGAATTCGAGCCTGTCGAAGAACCCGGCTGCGCATTAAGCGAGAGCCAGATTTTGGCACATATAGGGAAAAAGCCGGAAAACTGGAATAGGGAAATGGATCTTCCACTTCCACATAGCCAGCTTTTTCAGATTCATGGCAGCAAATTTAAGCTTCACCCAGTTGGTAACTTGAGCCAAGCCTCGATATTGTGTATAGCGCATACCATGCTTTTCTTTGGCATCTGCAAATACACGTTCAATCTTTTGTTGTCGGAGTTTATATAAGTCACGATATTCAGTCATATGACGTGCGTCTTCTGCCAACTCTACATAATCAGCCCATACGTGTCTGGTGACAGTCTTTTCAAACTTTGCACTCGATGTACACAGCTCTCTGGTCGGACAATGTTCGCAGACGTATGACCTGCTCTTATATTCACGATATCCATCTTTGTTCGTTGTTGCATAATGAAGTGTTTTATACTCCGGACAGATTACACAATCATAATACTCATCATAAACATATTTCCACCATTCATGACCGCCTTTCTTTGTCATTGGACGTTTATATGCTGTAGATAATACTCTTCCACTCTCAAAAATACGTTTACAAATCGAAGGAGTTTTGTAGGCGCTGTCTGCTACTATCGTTTTATGTTCTGGGTAATGTTCGCAAAGCTGGTCATATAACGGGTCAAATGCTACACTGTCATGTACATTTCCTGCTGTTACTTCTACGTCGAGAATAAAATTATGCTTGTCACAGGCTGTATGCGCTTCGTAGGCAAAACACTTCTTGTGTTCACCTTTATGGAATACGCCGGCATCCGGATCCGTTGTCGAAACTGTTATTTCTTTCTCCTTTGGCGGTGTTGAATCGTCATCATCGTTGAATGGCTTTTTGTCGTGTTCTTCGCGATCTCTGTTAATTTCTTCCCGCAGCTCCTTTGCATATCGTTTTGCTTCAACTGGAACAGCTTTTCGTGCTTTTTTCTTCATGTTTGCACTTGCTTTGATATGTGTCCCATCGATAAAAATTGCACTCGTATCCAGAAATCCTTCCTTTGCTGCTGTGTTCAATATCCACCGAAATATATATTCTACAGTTGCTGTTGTAAAACGATGCTTAAAATTATAGCTTACTGTTGAAAAATGCGGCACCTGCTCATTCAATGGATAACCGATAAACCACCTGTATGCAACATTCATATTCACTTCTTCCAGCGTCCGCCGGAGCGATGGTATCCCATATATGTGCTGTATCATTACAATCTTAAACAATACTACCGGATCGATACTTGGCCTGCCGTTGTCCTTGCAGTACAAATCATCTACAAATTCATAAATTTGTTTGAAATCTACTGCTGCATCTATTTTCCTCAGTAGATGATCCTCGGGCACTAACATATCCAGACTTACAATCTCTACTGCCTCTCTGTTTTCCTTCCCTTTTACTATCATTTTATCACCTGTCTCTCTTATCTTTATTATAACAGAAAAAGCCGCCTTTCGGCGACTTTTTCGACAGGCTGAAATTCCCGCCTTTCGGCGGG
The DNA here is from genome assembly GCF_051246315.1 of Butyricicoccus porcorum. NCBI lineage: Bacteria > Bacillati > Bacillota > Clostridia > Eubacteriales > Butyricicoccaceae > Butyricicoccus > Butyricicoccus porcorum. The sequence goes on along the minus strand of NZ_CP178353.1, from coordinate 2,026,258 downwards.
AATTCTTAAATCGAGAATCTCTCGTAAATTTGGTGTACCTTGTGTTATGGCACTGACTTAGTACATGCCACCCATGTCCGGAGCAGCCGGAGCAGCAGCCGGAGCCGGCTCCTTGATGTCGGTAACAATGGACTCGGTTGTCAGTACGGTAGCTGCCACAGAAGCCGCATTCTGCAAAGCAGAACGGTTAACCTTCGTCGGATCAACAATACCGGACTCGATCATATCGCAGTAGGTCTCGCTGTAAGCGTCGAAGCCATAGCCAACCTTGCCGGATTCGCGGATCTTCTCCAGAACAACTGCGCCATCGATGCCTGCGTTTGCAGCAATCTGCTTGATCGGAGCCTGAAGTGCCTTTGCAACGATGCTGACACCAGTCTTCTCATCACCTTCGCAGGTATCAGCAACAGCAGCAACTGCGGAAACTGCATTGACATATGCAACGCCGCCGCCGGCAACAATACCCTCTTCAACAGCAGCGCGGGTAGCGTTCAGTGCATCCTCAACACGCAGCTTCTTTTCCTTCATTTCAGTCTCAGTTGCAGCACCAACCTTGATGACAGCGACACCGCCAGCCAGCTTTGCCAGTCTCTCCTGGAGCTTCTCACGGTCGAAATCAGAGGTGGTCATCTCAATTGCATGACGGATGTTTGCAACGCGTGCCGCAATTTCTTCCTGTGCGCCAGCGCCGTCAACAATGACAGTGCCTTCCTTGTTAACCTTGACCTGACGTGCACGACCCAGCATATCCAGCGTAGCGTCCTTCAGCTCGAGGCCGATCTCTTCCGAAATAACCTGGCCGCCGGTCAGAACAGCGATATCCTTCAGCATCTCCTTGCGGCGATCGCCAAAGCCCGGAGCCTTAACTGCAACACAGGTGAAGGTGCCGCGCAGCTTGTTCAGAAGCAGGGTAGACAGTGCTTCGCCTTCCAGATCCTCTGCAATGATGAGCAGCTTCTTGCCGGTCTTGACAATCTGCTCCAGCAGCGGCAGCAGATCCTGAATGTTGGAAATCTTCTTATCGGTAATCAGGATAACAGCATCATCCAGAACTGCCTCCATCTTATCGGTATCCGTTACCATGTACGGCGTGATGTAGCCGCGATCGAACTGCATGCCTTCTACGATTTCAGAATAGGTCTCAGCGGTCTTGGACTCCTCGACGGTAATAACGCCGTCAGCGGAAACCTTCTCCATTGCCTCAGCAATCAGATCGCCGATTGCAACGTCGCTGGAAGAAATCGCTGCAACACGAGCAATATCGCTGGTGCCCTTGATGTTCTCGGAGTTACCCTTGATTGCTTCAACCGCAGTAGCAACGCCCTTGGCGATACCCTTGCGCATAATCATCGGATTTGCGCCTGCTGCAACGTTCTTCATACCCTCAGTGATGATAGCCTGAGCCAGAACGGTAGCAGTCGTAGTGCCGTCGCCTGCCAGATCGTTGGTCTTGGTTGCAACTTCCTTGACCAGCTGTGCGCCCATGTTCTCGAACGGATCATCCAGCTCGATGTCCTTTGCGATGGTAACGCCGTCGTTGGTGATCAGCGGGGTGCCGTACTTCTTGTCGAGAACGACGTTGCGGCCCTTCGGACCGAGAGTTACCTTAACCGTATCAGCCAGCTGGTCTACGCCGCGACCCAGTGCACGGCGAGCTTCCTCGCCGAAAAGAATCTGCTTTGCCATGATATAATAGCCTCCTAAATGATGGGTAATAAATGCTTAAACTTACTCGACAACAGCCAGAATGTCGTTCTGACGGACAACGATCAGTTCCTCGCCGTCAATCTTGACCTCGGTGCCGGAGTACTTGCTGGTGATTACCTTATCGCCAACCTTAACCTGCATAACGACTTCCTTGCCGTCGACAACACCACCCGGGCCAACAGCCAGAACTTCTGCTACCTGCGGCTTTTCCTTTGCAGAGCCGGTGAGAATGATACCGCTCTTGGTGGTTTCTTCTGCTTCGGTCATCTTGATGACAACGCGGTCAGATAAAGGCTTGAGCTTCATAATAAAAATCCTCCTAAGATGATTAAAATAACTTCTTCAGGTTTAGCACTCGATTACCCGGAGTGCTAACGTATATTATATTATATCATTTGCCCCGAATACGCAAGAGTTTTTTTCCGATTTTTCCAATATTTTTGTAAACAATTTATGAATGACCCTCAAACCGCTTGTTTGGGCGATTATTGCGATTTTTCTGAACTTTTTTCATGTTATTCTTTGTGTTGGCAAACGAACGGAACCGCTTTCGCTTTTCAGGCGGCTGATAATACATAAACAGATTACAGCGCAGCATGCCGTTGTACAGTTTTCTTTTTTTATCCGCTTTTACCCCGAAAAACTCCTCAAATTTCTCGTCAGAGCTGATAATATACTGCTTCATTGGCGAACGAGAGGCGGTTGTGCCAAAATTTCGCAGCAGCTTGCGCGCAGAAGCAACGTCCATCATGCGCTCACCGTACGGTGGATTGCAGATCAGTGTGCCCTCGCGTCTGTCCAGGCGCAGTGTGCAGGCATCACGTGTCTCGAAACGCACCGTATGCTCTACGCCCGCCTTTTTCGCATTTTCCGCAGACAGCTCAACGCATGCCGGATCGATATCACTGCCGCAGATGTCATAGCAGCGGTCACGGTAGATGACGTCAAGTGCCTGTTCCCTTCCCTGCCGCCACAGCTCCGGGTCGATACATGCCCATTTTTCCGCGTCAAAGGAACGCGCCAGTCCAGGCGCGCGGTTCATGGCAATCATCGCCGCCTCGATCGGGATCGTACCCGAACCGCAGAATGGGTCGAGAAATTCTCCCCGCCCGCGGTAACGTGAGAGATGCACCATCGCCGCCGCAAGCGTCTCGCGCAGCGGCGCTTCGTTTGCATTCGCGCGGTAACCGCGCTTGTGCAGTCCAGCACCCGAGGTATCCAGATACAGTGTTGCAATATTATCCATGATAGAGAACTGTACCTGGCAGCGCGGGCCAGTCTCCTCAAACCAGCCAATGCCGTAGGATTCCGACAGGCTTTTGACAATCGCTTTTTTTACAATGCTCTGGCAGTCCGGGATGCTGTGCAAATTTGAATTCAGCGAATAACCCTTGACCGGGAACGCACAGTCCTTTTCAATGTAGTCCAGCCACGGGAGCTCGTAAACACCCTCAAACAGCTCTTCAAAGGTACGTGCCGGGAATTCTCCCACTTTAATCAACACGCGCTCCGCGCAGCGCAGCCACAGATTAGCCCATACCAGTGTGCGCGCATCGCCGGAAAAAAATACCCGCCCGTTTTCGACACGGACATCGGTCAGCCCGCCGCCATGGCGCAGCTCATCGCCGACGATTCCCTCCAGTCCGAACAGGGTCGGACAGCAAAATTCATATTCCATATATAAAAATCCTTCCATAATTGCCGCAGAATGCGGCGTGTGTTTCATTGTACTATACTTTCGCCGGTCAGACAAGTAGCTTTGACATGATCTGCCGCGTTTCACTTTGCATTTCCAATTGTTTGTGTTATACTGAATACAATACTGAATGATTCGAGGTGTTCGCATGATCCGTTACGGCTTTATCCGTACCAAAGACGAAATCAAATTTTTGATCCTGACCTGTATGACTTACCTGCCGTTTCCGGTATCCTACGACGCTATCGTAGATATCTGTACCTGGTGTGACGATGGGTTCGGTTATTTCGAGCTGTCTGAGGCATTTTCCGAGCTTCAGGATTCCAAACATGTGCAAAAAACGAAAACCGACGGCGAAGAAGTGTTTTCCATCACACAGAAGGGCCGCGAGACCGCAGATGCTTTCCAGAACCGTCTGCCCTATACTGTGCGCGAGGCAGCTGAACTGTCCGCATTGCGCGTGATCCGCAAAATACGCCGCGATGCACAGGTTTTCGTAACCACGGAGCAGAAGGACGAAAAGGATTTTGTCGTCGAAATGACCATGCAGGACGTCTTTTCCGTCCGCATGAATGTCGTCAGCCTCCAGCAGGCCGCGCTTCTCGAACAGAACTTCAAAAAACATGCCGAAGAGATGTATCAGCAGCTGCTGTCCACACTCACGCATAACTACGAAGAATAACGGCAGAACAAGGCGGATTGCAAACCGCCTTTTTTGCTGCCAAAAAAAATGATATAGATTGGAACGGTGAATCATGTCAAAAAAAACAAAAGGTATTTTATTTATCATTCTGTCGGCGTTCTGTTTTGCGCTGATGAATCTGTTTGTGCGGCTGTCCGGTGATCTGCCGTCCATGCAGAAGAGCTTTTTCCGCAATTTCGTTGCATTTATTTTTGCACTTGCGGTCCTGCTGCGGTCAGAGGAAAAGTTCAAATTCAACCACAAAAATCTCCCGCTGCTGATTCTGCGCGCTACATTTGGCACGCTCGGCATTTTATGCAACTATTATGCGGTTGACCATCTGGTGCTGTCGGATGCATCTATGCTCAACAAGCTGTCACCGTTTTTCGCCGTCATTATCTCATATTTCTACCTGAAGGAAAAAGTCACGCCGTTTCAGATCTCGGCGGTTATCATCGCTTTCCTCGGCGCACTGTGCATCATCAAACCGGGCTTTTCCTCGCTTACAACAGGCCCCGCACTGCTCGGCGCGCTGGGCGGACTCGGCGCAGGTGCAGCGTACACGATGGTGCGCAAGCTCAGTCTGAACGGCGAACGCGGGCCGTTTATCGTCTTTTTCTTCTCCGCATTTTCATGTGTCTTCTGTCTGCCCTATCTGCTGTTCGCCTATCACCCGATGACCATGCAGCAGCTCGTGTTCCTGCTGCTCGCCGGTCTGGCCGCAGCGGGCGGACAGTTCGCCATTACAGCAGCCTATGCCAATGCGCCGGCGCGTGAAATCTCCGTCTTCGATTACTCACAGATTGTTTTCGCCGCGCTGCTCGGCTTTGTCTTCCTCGAGCAGATTCCGGATGCGCTCAGCATTATCGGCTATATCATCATCTGCGGCACTTCCATTGCGATGTTTTTCTACAATCAAAAACACTGACACACGCAAAAATCAACCCCGCAGCCGAAGCCGGCTGCGGGGTTGCTCTATACCCAGATTTTATTTCTCACGTATATCGATAAACTGTCAATTGCTTTCAATGAGACCGTAGCCGCCAGCCGCTCTCTTGTAGATTACGGCAGGTGTGTCGTCAGATTCCGCATTCTTGAAGAAGAAGAACTGGTGTCCCAGCAGATTCATCTGAAGAATTGCTTCCTCAACCGTCATTGGGGTGACATCGAAGCGCTTGCGGCGGATGACATCATAGGTATCCTCAACATAGTCTGCCATGCTCGCATCGTTTGCGGCAGCCTTGTCGAATGCGCCTTCACGCAGTTTCTTTTCCAGACGAGTCTTATTTCTGCGGATCTGCTTCTCGATGCTACGGATCATACCATCCACAGAAGCAAACATATCGGTCGTGGTTTCCTCTGCACGGAAAACCATTCCGCTGTGTCTGACGGTTACTTCCGCCGTCTGTCTGCCCTTCAACTCACTGAAAGTAATTGTTGCAGAAGTATCTTTGTGGAAGTAGCGATCCAGCTTGGTTACTTTCTTGATGGCGTAAGCGCGAAGCTCGTCGCTAATCTGCATTTTTCTTTCAACGATGGTGATCTTCATAACATCAGCTCCTTATGGTCAATACGACCCAGTTTCCGATATTCAATTGTGCGGAAATGCGTCCCGGCAACCGCCGGCAGATGTATCGTATAAATCACGAAAAAACTTACGCTTCCTTTTGTTACTTTAAGTATACCACATATTAGAAAACCTGTCCCATGGCAAATTCAGGCAAATTCGACCCTGGGACAGGTTGTATAAAAAATATCTTCGATTATCTCTTGTTTTCGTGAAATTTCTTCAAATATCAAATCGTTCCATCCGCGTGGCGCGTGACATGACAACCGATGTTGACAACGCACGGCAAACCGGCAATATGCGTCGGGAACGGCTCAATGGCCGCCATCAGCGCGGTAACAGTTCCGCCCAGTCCCTGCGGTCCAATGCCGAGCGCATTGACACGCTCGATGATTTCCTTCTCCATCTCCGCATAGAATGGGTTCTCATTGAACTGTCCGGCGGGGCGCATCAGTGCACGCTTTGCGAGATAGGCAGCCTTGTCCGAAGTGCCGCCAAGTCCGACACCGATGACAATCGGCGGGCACGGGTTGGAACCGGCGCGATCACAGGACTCAACGATAAAGTCAATAATATCTTCGCGCGTTGCTGCCGGAGTGAACATCTTCATAGCGCTCATGTTCTCGCTGCCGAAGCCCTTTGGTGCAATGGTGATATGAATCTGATCTCCCTCGACAATACGGGTGTACAGGATTGCCGGGGTGTTGTCATTGGTATTGACGCGGTCAAGCGGATCACGCACGACAGACAGACGAAGATAACCATCAATATAGCCCTGACGCACGCCTTCGTCCACAGCGTCCTCCATCAGACCGCCGGTAATGTGGACGTCCTGTCCGACCTCGACAAAGACAACCGCCATGCCGCAATCCTGGCAGATCGGAACCTGATTTTTACAGGCGATGTCACAATTCTCGATCATCTTGCCGAAGATGGTCTTGCCGAGCGGGGACTGCTCCGCTTCCTGTCCGTCCAGATACGACTGGCGGATGTCCTCCGGCAGGACATAGTTGGCCTTCATGCACAGCTCGCGAACGAGCGCGGTGATTTCTTTTGCTTCGATGGTTCTCATATCTTACAATCCTCCTGCTTGATTTGGGTTCCGTTGATAAATACAGCAGTTACTTTGGTGCGGTAATCCAGCGGGTCTCCGCTGGTAATCAGGATATCTGCATCTTTCCCGACACAGAGCGAACCGACGCGGTCATCAATCCCGGCAATCTGTGCCGGAATGCATGTAATCGCGCGCAACGCATCCATTGGCTGCATACCTGCCTGAACAGCAGCGACAGCACAGCGCATGAGATGCTTGAGCGGCGTTTCCGGATGATCGGTGCTGATAGACGTCAGAATCCCGGCGCGCGTCAGCAGCGCGGGGGACTGTTCGGTCAGATGCCGCAGCTCCGGTTTGGAGCGGTCGGTCAGGAACGGGCCCGAACAGATCGGCACGCCCTCCTCTGCCAGAATATCCGAAACCAGATGTGCTTCTGTGCCGTGCAGGATGACCGCATGCAGCGAAAACTCCTTTGCAATGCGCAGAGCAGTGAACATATCATCTGCACGGTGTGCGTGAAAATGTGCCTGACAGCTTCCGTCAAGCACAGGAATCAGCGCCTCCATTTTTGCATCATATTCCGGTGCATCGGCAGGATCGTCCGCACGCTTTTTCTGTGCGGCATATTCCTGCGCCTTATGCAGTGTTTCGCGAATGAGTGCTGCGGTCGCCATACGTGTAACCGGTGCCTCATCTTTATCATTATAACACGATTTGGGATTTTCACCCAGTGCAAATTTCATAGCGCAGGGCGCCTGAACAATCATATCATCAATGCGGCATCCGTTGGTCTTAATCGCAGCTGCCTGTCCGGCAATCGGGTTACAGCTGCCGGGAGAAACCACACAGCAGGTCACGCCTGCGGCGCGTGCTTCGGCAAAGCTGCGCTCCATCGGATTGATGCCGTCAATGACACGCAGCTGCGGCGTGATCGGATCGGTATCTTCATTTCCGTCTTCTCCCTCGAAGCCGATAGAATCCTCAAACAGTCCCAGATGGGTGTGCGCATCGACCAGCCCCGGCATAACCCAGCCGCCGTGCGCATCGAAGTATTCTCCGGCAGGAAGATTTTCCATCGACCCAATCGCGGTAATTTTTCCATTTTCAAACGAAATAAAACCGTTTTCGATGATTTCCCCTTCCATGGGAACAATTTTTCCGTTGCAAATAATCATAACAATTCCTTATGCGGTGAAAAAACTAATTGACATTTATTGGAAATCATGGTACGATAACCACGGTGGCAGGATGCTGCCATCCATGCACCGTTCATATCTTTATCCCCACAATCCATTTTACCCTTCGGTTTTCCGAAGGGTGTTTTTTTGTTTGCAGAAAAAATGCCGCCAAAACCATCGGGCGGCATTTCGATTTCAGCTTATTTGCGGCGGCGCGCACCGGTCTTTTTATCGCGGTTATGGCGGATGTCAGCCATACGACTTTCGCTGTCCTGCATAAAGTGCTTGAGCTTATCCTCAAACGAAGCCGGTACATCCTTCGCCTGCTGACGCGGGACATAACCGCCGCCAGAGGAGGAACGCAGGGATTTCTTTCCGCCGTTGGAACGCGGCGCATAGCTTCCGTTTCCCGCAGAGCTGCGGCCTGCCGGGCGACGCTCCGTATTCGCGCGCGGCTGCGCTTTTTTGATGGACAGATTGACGCGGCCGGTGTCATCAATTGCGATGATCTTAACCCTGACCTCCTGACCCTCTGTCAGATGATCGCGGATATTGCTGACATATGACTGATCTACCTCAGAAATATGTACCAGTCCCGTCTTTCCCTCCGGCAGGGAAACGAATGCGCCAAACTTTGTGATTCCGGTTACCTTACCGGAAATGATTTCTCCTACGGCCAACTCCATACCTTTTTGATTTTTCCTCCATGAATGTGGTTACTGCTCCGAACTGTCAATAAAAATGCGCTCGCCAGGGGATGCGTAGCCCAGCACATCACGCGCGATTTTTGCAATTGCTTCGTCTGTGACGCCTTCGTCCAGCGATTCCTTCAGCTCCTTATTTGCCAGTTCCTTATGTTTGATCTCTTTATCCAGTTCCTCGCACTGCTGCTGTAGGTCGTTGATCTGAAGCTGGAGGGAAACAAGCCGGACTCCGGCAAATACAACAACGAGAACCAGCAGAGCTTTGACAAGCGGATGCAGCTTTGACTTCCTGCGGCGTTTCATCGTACTCCTCCTTACATCACGAATAACAATACTACTTTATTTTATACCACCGCAGGCAAAAATGGAAGAACTTTTTTTATTTTTTCGCGATTTCTCTAAAACTGAATGCTATTTCTCTCTATTTTTTCTATGATTGCGCAGTGGCCGCGCAAACCGGGCGCAAACGCCGCGCAGGATCATGCTGCCTGTTTTCACCATTCTTCCGCACTTTCGCAGCAGCCAGCGGAGCAGTCGCCCGGCGGTCGCGCTCCAAAGAATACCGCCCGCAAGCATGGACACCGGCATAAAGCCGCGCAGGCGCATCTGCGATATGCCTGCAACAAGTACAAATAGAATAGCTGCAACGAGAACAGAAAACAACGCATCGAGCAGCAACTCCAGCCAGCGCCGTCCCACAACCAGCCGGATTTCTCTTAAAACATCATATACCGCACCGCAGGCTGCTCCTGAAAGAAGCGCCATAAGGATCGTCCAGAGCTGCTCCGGCAGCGGATTAACCACAGTCACTGAAACAACCGCCGGAGGAATCCACCTCCCGGCGTTCCACTGTCATCGTATTCCAGCAGGTCAACCGTTCCAGTCACACGCAGTTCCCCACTTTCCAGACTGAGCTGGTCAACATGCAGCCCGTTGCCGCGAATGGTCAGCGTGCCCAGTCCAGTAGAGACAATCACCTGATTCTCATCGAAGTTTATCACATCACTTACACCTGAAATCGCCAACTTTTGTCGATCCTGCAACGACAGACCATGCGGCAACGCCCGGCTTTCCCCTTTTGCATCGCGCTCCATGTCATCCCCTCCGTAAAAAAGCAATGCCCGAACGCTTCAGCTTATGCGTTCGGGCAGAACAATATGACGGTATTATTGCAGTTCGCGGTACAGCGCAGATGCATCATTTTTGAGCACATGCTCGGCAATGTTCAATACTTCAACCTTGAGTGTGCGCTGGCCGAAGGAAATTTCAATGATATCTCCAACCTTGACCTGATAGGAAGCCTTTGCCTGCTTGCCGTTGACCAGAATACGGTCATTGTCACACGCTTCATTTGCAATCGTTCGCCGCTTAATCAGGCGGGATACCTTTAAATATTTGTCCAGTCTCATGTTGATTATCGCACATCCTTTGTAAAAGTTCGTAATTTTCAAAAGTCGAATCAATCTTTACTGTTTATAGAAAGAAAATTGTAAACAGGTTTCCTTCGACCATAGATATCTTGTGTATTGGAAAGCATACCTGCCGTCACTCCGTCGACTTTCTCCGTTTCTCCAAGCATGCCCTCTGTGATCTTTCTGTTTCTGGTTCTTTTTTTGGTTAAAAAAACCGTGATATTGTTATTATAACATATCAGGAGCATCCTTCGCAACGAATGCTCTGTAATTTCTCAAACACGATCTATGCGGTCTATAAATGGAAATCATAATAGGTACAGTCCAGATAATTCTTAAAGTTTTTCCACAGGCTGAGGGCGGCAATCTATTTACGGATTGCCGCCCTTTTTTCTCGTTTTCAGACGCGTTTTCGATACAAACCCGCCAGAATAATGCCCGCTGCCAATACCATCACAGAGGGAATCAGCAAACGCCAGTCGATTGGCTCAGACTGTGCCTGGTCCGGTGAAACAGACTGTGTCTCTCTGCGCGTTGTCTCACTTCGCTCCACATTGCTGTTCTCATCTGATGGCACACCCGGCTGCATGGATTCATCCTGCTGCGACGCGGCATCCGATGCCATTGCCGGTTCATCCTGTCCATTCCCCGGCTGTCCGGGCTGCCTTCGGACGTCCGGCTGTGTTCCGTTCTCCGTAGAAGACCCACGTTCATTCGGTACAGTACGTTCTGACACAGCAGATGAATCCTCATTTTCCGTCTTGTCTCCTGCCGGCTGGGCTGTATCACCGCCTTTGCCGTGGTTCATCGTTCCCATATCCGAAATCGTAAGATCGGAGGCATCTATCCTTCCATCCGGATTCTGTGCCCGTCCGTCAGAGGTTGACGCGATGCTGCCGTCAAGCTGTCCTCGGACACTGTCAGCCCGGAGCAGGCAAAATTCTTTCAATGTTTCTATTCCTGTCTCGAATTCTTCATAGGTACAGAATTTGGTGGGATCTTTTTCAACATAAGGAGCAATCATTTCCTGCACACGGTCTATCATGTCAGAAAAGTAACCGCTGTCAAAATAATCCGCGATCCATTCCGCAAAATATTGATGATACTGTTCTGTATATGTTTCATTGGAAAAAATCCATGCCAGCATAGGTCTGGATTCAATTGTCCCGCCAGACACCGGAGAATCAATGGGATAGTTGACAAGTTCTGTGGCGTCAGAAGACGACATAAAGCCGCCAAAGGCCAGATTATAATCCCATGGGATCATGGACAGCTGTCCATCCTCTTCATAAAGGTAATAATTGTGAATCATAGAGCCGGTATAACTGTCAAAATTACATACAAAATTATGCACGACAAAATACCGAATCACTTCATCTGTATCGACGGTCTCTTCGATATTGGTATTTTCATTCAACTGCCGGATGGCTGCGATGAGCCGATCCTTATCCGCATCGGTAATCTCCGTCTTTGCATTGTCAAAAACATTCTGATAGCTGGTATATTCATCATCAGAATAGATCAATGAAACATCGCTGCTTCCCATACCTCCACCATTTTGTTGTTTATCTGGCATCTTTCTGTCATTCTGAGAATCGATATTGCCACTGTCAACCGATTCATCTGGCTGTTCTGCACTGTCATCCGAGTCATCCATATGGAAATCACCGCCATTGCCACGGCCACCTCCCATGCTCTGACTGTCAGGTTTATACAGCTCACCGGAATCCGAACCATAATTGCGTTGTAAAAACGAATCCTCCACGCCTTCTACTGCCAGATATAAGCCCCAATCTTCGCCATTTACTGTAATATAAACAAAGCTGCAAAGCGGAGCATCCACCTGAAACGATCCCCTCATCTGATAGGTAAGATAATCCTTCATGTAAGTATTATCCTGAATCAGATTGTTCAGACTCAGTTTATCCAAGCCATGATAGGTGGCGGAATTGTCATAATGGTCGAACTCAATCTTAAAACTATAACGATTATTTCCATAGCTTTCTACCTGCGTCAGCGAGGTATTGCCTTTGGCTCGAATGGCTACATTTTTGTAGGCTTCATTGTCGATCACCACGGAACAGAGCGCATACGTTTCATCGGTGCATGTTTCAAGGAACCCATCCCAATCATCCATCACAATGTCTATGGTATGGACAGAGGACGTATCAAACAGAAGATCTTCATACCCCATATGACTGTCCGTCTGCATGATGCCAAGGCTTTCCGCATGCGTCATCAGCAAAACCGTCAGCAGAAGGATGCACGCAAGAACGGCACAGCAAATGCGGTCTATATATTTGTGCGTTGACATATGGTTGTCTCCTTATTCTATCCCATATATTCGCCGTTATAGCTGACCAGCACAGCACTGTTTACACCATGTAGCTCGGAAAGGGTATTGATGAAATCGGTATTGTCCTCCTTCATACGGATTTCCAAAGTAAGCTCAATCGAGCCCTTTTGCGCAGTTTTGCTTTTTACAACACATTTCTTTACCTGCTCTTTCAGAAAATCCACAGCCGCCAGCTCACTGTCATGGTTTTCACAGCGGAGCACAACAATATAAGGATTTAAATGCGTCTTCTTGTTGGCAAAAACCAGAAGTACAATGCCTATAATCACGCTGCCGAATACAGCGAGCGGAATCATACCGGAAGCCAGAACAATGCCTGCCGCAATGGCCCAGAACAGAAACGCAATGTCCAGCGGTTCCTTGATTGCGGTGCGAAACCGTACAATGGAAAGGGCGCCAACCATGCCCAAAGAAAGTACGACATTAGAAGTTACCGCAAGGATAACAAACGTCGAAATCATGGTTATCGCCACAAGCGTTACACCAAAACTGGATGAGTACATAACTCCGGCAAAGGTTTTTTTGTATATCAGAAAGATAAACAAGCCGATACCGAAAGACAATACCATGGCAAGCACCATATCAAAAACAGAGATGCTTGTGATGTTCTCTAAAAAATCTGATTTGAAAATATTATTAAATGTCATATGAATGGATCTCCTTTACAAAACACGGAGCCGGATTATCCATAAATCCGGCAAGCTGCATATTTGGAAAATGCCGACGTATGTGTGCCCGGAATCTGTACAATATCCCGGATTACCGCGGGCAAAAAGGTTTCCCACTTGACCTCCAGAATGATCGGTGCATCCCCGGCGGGCACCATAACACACTGTGGATTCAAAAAATCCGTGCACCGCATCCCTGTCCGGATATGATAATCCAGTGTCACCCGTACATTTCCTGCCGCATACACAAACGGCTCTCTCGTATAATCCACAATGGTTTTGGGGCGAAGTCCTTGAATCTTTTGCTTTAAATACAGCTCCTGAAGCAAGGTTTTTTTCGTGTCCGCAGCGACAGTCCAATCTCCGCTTGCGATGCCTTGCACTTCCTCCAACGTCAATTTTTCCTTTTCTTTGCCGCAAAGTCCGTTCATTTTGCTTTTCTTTTCCAGCAAAATCAGCGAAATGTCCGCATTATAATATCGGATACGGAATTTTTCCCGACTGTTCACGCCATCTATCTTTTCCCGTAACGCTTTGTCCTGCAGATTGTCAAAATACATACTGCGGATTTCATACCGGCCATGCACGGCATGTGCATCCGGCTGCATAACCGCCGTCAATCTCGGGCGTAAAGCAAACAGATCCGCGCAGCTGATCTCATGTTTCCATTCATGCCGAAAGTCCATCATCGCCGTCCTCCTTTTCAAAAATGTTATGAAAACATTTTACCCCGATAACCTTAGTCTGGAATTGTCAAGAAAAGTGCAGTCTAAAAACTCACAAATTTTAAGCAGCAGATGAATGATACATATTGTGGTAATGTGTCTTATAAACAGCGGGTGGAAGCCCTAAGGGATTCGACGTATATACTCGCTTCCGATTATAGTAGATAAACACATATCGAAAGATAATAGATTTAACCTCCGCCATTGGCATTCGGTAAGTAGGAATTCTATAGAGCAGTGCCTTCTTCAAAGTTGCGAAGAAGCTCTCCATTCGGGCGTTATCGTAGCAGTGTGCCACACCGCTTAAGCTCTGCAGCATACCATATTCAGAAAGTTTTTTCTTGAACGCCTCGCTGGTATACTGGCTTCCGCGATCGCTATGAAGTGTCGCGCCTCGAACCGGATACCGGCAGGCAACTGCCTTGAGTGTATTGATACAAAGTTCTTTTCGCATATTGTCATCCATCTGAAGAGAAAGAATCTCACCGTTAAAGCAATCCATAATCGGGGAAATATAGAGTTTTCCGTCCAGGCAGCCGATCTGCGTGATATCTGTCAGCAGTTTTTGATACGGGGTATCAGCCCGAAAATCCTGCTTGATCAGATTTTCCTCCTCTTGAATTTCGGTGGCAGCGCGTGTTAAACCATGCGGACGTCTGGGTCTGCCGTGAATCAGACCTTTTTCGTGCATAATTCGCCTGATTCTACGTTTTCCTGTGTGGAATCCGTTCTGCTCCAAGGCAAGCTGCATTCGTTCCACGCCGTAATTGTCATTATAATCGGATTCATTCATAATCCTGTCTATTGCCGCCGAAAGAAGCGCGTCCTTAGACGGCTTACTGAGATTCTTCAGATATCGATAATATCCAGATTCGCTTACATGAAGAATTCTGCATAATAGTTCCACACTCCACTCCTTATCTGAATCTGTCTGTATAGAGTGGATAAAGCGGTATCGCTCATGTGCTTTTACTTCTTTCGGCGCGCTGCGAAAAAACCAAGAGCCTCCTGAAGTATATCGTTAGCTCGTTGGAGCTCTTTGACTTCCTTCTCCAGCTCAAGCATTCTTCGTTCCTGCTCGCTTGCCGGCAGTTGTTTATGACCACTTCCTACAAATTGATGTTGTATAATTTTAGTTGACAACTGATTCTCAAGGATTAAAAATATAATCAAGAGAAAAAGGAGACAACAACGATGCCACAAAACAGAACCTATGATATGGAATATAAAGTACAAGCAGTTAAACTGGCGTTGGAAATTGGTACAACGAAGGCAGCCAAAGAACTTGGTATTCCAGCGAACACCCTGCATACATGGATGCGTCAGTACCGTCTGGGCAACTTGAGCCTGGGAGCCGGCACACAGACACCGCAAAGAGCCATGACTCTGAGTGAAGAAATTCAGCTGCTTCGCAAACAGGTGAAAGAGCAGAACAAGGAAATCAAACGCCTCAGAGAAGAAAATGAATTTCTGGAGGAAGCCAGCGCTTTTTTCGCCGCGAGCCGTCGGAGGTCTGCAAGAACGAAAGAATGAAATTCATTGCCTTGAAAACCAACGATGGCCAGAACACGGGGAAAATCGCATTCTACTGTAAGTCGCTCCATGTCAGCAGGCAGGGGTTCTACAAATATCTGAAGGCCCAGACTCGCCCATGGAAGTATCAGGATTTGGCTGATGCCATGCTGGAGATCCTTGCAGAAGACGAATGCAACGATACTTACGGTCGAATCCGCATGTATCAGGCTTTACGTCTGAAACAGCCACAGGGCGTGCAAATTCCAAGTGAACGGACGGTATACCGGATCATGGAGGAACTGGGTATCAGCCACACACCAAGGCGCAAGCCCAATGGCATTACCAGAGCAGATAAGGAAACTCGTAAATCCGATGATCTGCTAAGACGCAATTTTGACGCAGACAAACCACTAACGAAGTGCGTTACGGATATTACTGAAGTCAAAGGAAAAGATGGAAAGCTATATGTATCCGCTGTCTTTGACTGCTACGATTCCTGTGTTCTGGGGCTTGCAATGGATACCAACATGAGAGCATCCCTGTGTGTTCAGACGCTGAAGAATGCCCATGATGCCTGCCACGATCTGCGTGGCGTTATCATTCACAGTGACAGAGGAGCACAATATACCAGTCAGGAGTATCGGGCAGCCATCGGCCGATATGGAATCCTTCAGAGTATGAACAGTGCTGGTGGAAGATGCCATGATAATGCACGCTGCGAAAGCATGTGGGCCAGAATGAAGGTTGAACTACTTTATGGACGTTACAACACCGAAAAGATGACCATTGATGAACTCAAGACGATGATTTGGAGATTCTTTATCGGGTATTGGAATAACCGCCGTATCTGTTCCAGAAATGGCGGGCTGCCTCCGATGGTAAAGCGCCAGAGATACTATCATTCCCTAAAGAAAGCTGCTTAGCAAATCCTTGAGCAAAATGTGTCAACTGATCTTGACAACTTCAAATGCCTGATCTCCGTATTTCTTTCGCTTACCTCGCCAGGTTGTGACTGTATTGTAGGGGATTCCAAGCTGGTCAGCCGCCTTCTTTGCTCCGATTTCATCTGAGAGCTTCAATGCTTCTTCTTTAAAATCTTTATCGTAGCTTCTTGCCATGATTTCTCACCGTTCCTTTGTTCTTATTCTATCATAGTTTGGTGAGTTTTCCGACTCTACTTAAATGATACCACTCCAGTCCAAGCTTAGAAAAAGACAGGACTCCACGAAGATTTCGTGAAGTCCTTGTGAATATTCAGAGAATCATGCGTTTACACACAAATGGTAAAACAAATCACATCCGGTTCCATATAAGATGCACGAATGTCCCCGTGATTTGCCTGAACGATAGCTTTTGCCACCGAAAGCCCAATCCCATACCCGCCGCTTTTCTGTGTACGTGCTTCATCCGAGCGAAAAAATCTGTCAAACAACTTATCCGGCGATACAGCAGGCAGTCTCTTGCAGGTATTTTGCACCGTGAATTGCAGATGTTTTTCTTTCTGCATCAGCTCAATCTGAATCCGGCCGCCTTCGTTGGTATATTTTACAGCGTTATCCAGCAAAATGGAGCACAACTGTTCTATCTGACTCTGATCCGCATGGATTTGGACATCCGACGGAATATGCGTATGTACATCAATCTGTTTGGATTCCATCAATGGCATAAAACTCCGTACAGATTCCATGAGCAGATCGCTAAAGCAAAAGTCAATTGCATGCACATGCTCCACTCCTTCATCCATCCGGGAAAGCAGCAGCAAATGCTGCATCAAATCGGAAAGGCGTTCTGTCTGTTCTTTGATGTTCCGGCTCCATTTGTTTTCTCCCTGATATAATTCCATTGCCTCTGTATTGGATTGAATAATTGCGAGAGGAGTCTTGATTTCATGTCCCGCATTGGTAACAAACTGTTTTTGTTTTTCCATATTTTCCGCAATCGGACGGATCGCCTGTTTGGAAAGCAGAAATACCGACAATAGCATCAGGCACCAGCAAACTATTCCTACGCTTCCTGAAAGCAGCAAAACCCGCAGATATGACAACATTTCATCTGAAGTATCTAAAAATACCACCACAGTTCCTTCTGCAGTATTCATTTGTGTGATCTGATACCGGTACTGCCCAATCCTTCCGGATTTCGTTGCATTGTCCTCTGCCTGTCCTGCCAACACAACGGCTTCCTCTTGGGTGACCGTTGAGGTGCGGCTGACATCCACATAAATCACCTCTCCCGATTCATTCAGACGAACGACAAAAAAATTGGAGGACATCCATATATCCTCCTCATTTTTTCGATTGCCAAAGGGCAGTGGATCCTGAGAGCGTTCCATTCCCGGCAGATCTGCAGGGGTGTCGGGGCGTTGGTTTTGCCTGGTCTCCCGGTCTGAAATCTCTGCACAGCAGTTCCTCTGTAGAAAGATACATGCCTTCGTTCAACATCAGCAGCTCCATCAGCTGGTATTCCAGCTTTGGCAGCACGACAGTCTGATTCCCACAGGACAGCGCATAACTCTGCTGGTTGAGAGAAATATTGCCGCATCTTAAAATATCAGGTGTAAATTCGTTTCGGCGGCGAAGCATGGCACGAACACGGGCCAGCAGCAGCTTCATAGAAAAGGGTTTGGGCAAATAATCATCCGCGCCCATATCCAGACCCATAATCTGATCTTCAATCTGCGATTTTGCTGTCAGGAGCAAAATCGGCGTACTGCATCCACCTGCCCGCAGACGCTTCAGCACTTCCAGTCCATCTATTTTTGACATCATGATATCCAGCATATTGCTGCGTCTGGGCAAACGCAAGTGCTTCTTCTCCGTCGTAAACAGCATCTACAATGTAATTGTGATAGGTCAAAATGTCTACGACTGCTTCAGACATGCCGCGTTCGTCCTCAGCGTATAACAGTCTCATGTGTTTCTTTTTCCTTCCGGGTATTGATGTTATACTTTTTCATTTTATCATTGCAGTGCATCAGAGGCAGCCATCTTTCCCATCACACAGGTTGTTTACCTTACCTCTTTTTTGTTTTGTGATATCAAAATGAACCAGATTCAGACATGTTACAACTGTCTCCTTGCTCGTGCGTACAAACAAATAATTTTCACGTTCATTGGCATAACCAGCATAATTTTCCAATCCATTTGTGTATATACGTATGATTACGGCAATACAAGACAGTCATATCGAATCGCCTTTCCCTTAAGTGAATAGCTGGGTTTGCGACCCGCCAAGTACGGTCCTTTGAGCGGCCTTTTGATAACCACTTTGCGAGGATGTGCCGCAACAGCTGCATTAACTAACTCAATCTCATCCGCACACGGCCGTTCCAGCTTTTGAAGGAGCTGGAACTTCTTTTTTATCAGTGCACTTTTCTGCCGTTCCGGGAACATAGGGTCAAGCAAAATCACATCTGGCGCAGTTGCCAGCTGCGGCAGTGCAGCCAAACTATCCTCTTCCAAAAGCTGCATTCGTCCGACAATCTCTGCCAACTCCGGCAATTCCGCTGCCCGTCGCAGGGCATCCCGCAGCAGTGCCGCGATCACCGGATCATATTCGTAGAGCTGTACAGAAAATCCAGCTGCTGCCAGCAAAAGCGCATCTTCTCCCAGTCCGGCGGTGGCATCAACTGCTTTCAGTGTATAATCCGCGTTTTTTATTTTCGCCGCACGCACAAGAAGTTCACGTTGCAGATTAGCAGGTCTGAGCCGCGGCAGCATATGGGTGAAATCACCGCGCAGCACCAGTTCTCCGCTTACCAACGAAAGGCCGTCGGCATCCAACCGAAGCATCAAATCCGCGTGTTCCGCATTGGACTTGTCCCATGTGATTTCTACGCTCAATCGCTGTGCTAACCATTCAGCCTCTTCGATGTCCGCGCCACTATCGGCAAAAACAATCAGATTTTCCGAGTGTTTTTGCGTATCGTTGTCCCTCGTATTCGTCATCGATCTATCTCCTCCATCTCCCCTTATTCATACCATTAAAACAAATATTATAATATTATAACATGAAATGAAAATACTGGCTAGCAGTGCTCAATTCTATGTGGCACGTATGGTATCTCTGCCCTTCGTGCTGGTCCGATTTTCCAATTCATCATAGGTGAAAAAATAAAGCGGCAAAAATAGATACCATATACCCTATCGATCGTAATATCTGTCAACAGAATGCACTATTTATTTGCATTGCTGTAGTGTTGCGTCAAAGATTATGGTATGATAATAGTGATAGTGAAACGACAGAAGTTGATAATCCAATATGCCCCTGCTATCAGAACAACTATTCCAACTTCCGGCAACAGGATTTCATATACGTAATGATTTATGATAGAAAGATGAGGTATGCATATTATGAAAATTCAGAAAGTAGAGCAACCAGTTATACGTCTCCCGTGGGTAAATTCCATGGGAGTCATTGGTGATCCCGGTTGTGAAGGACTGGGCACATACAATATGAAGGTGTATGCGGGGACACTGGAAAAGAGTGCCGAAGACGACATTACATTGATTGCAGGTGATCTGGTTCCGGCAGGAAATGCACATTATTACGAAGAAATCAGTGCATTAACCGAAGTAATTGCACATAACGATATCTATGTACTGCGCGGAAATCATGATACCGGAGCTTATACCGATTATTTCGGAAGAAAAAACTATGCATTACTTGCAAAAGAGTTTTCTGTGGTCGTTCTGGACAATGCCATGCGAACCTTTGAATCAGATGGACTGGAACTTCTGAAGCAAGTACTTCAAATGGAAGAGGTTCATCAGGTCATTATTGCCTTTCATATTCCAATCCCAAATCATTTTATTCGAAATTCTGTATCTGAAGAAGAATTCGAACGGCTAAAAGAGGCCTACACACCATGGAAGAACAAGGTAAAATATTTCCTGTGTGGCCACGTGCATTCCAGATTTGAAGATCGTATAGATGGGATTCCCCTGATCTGTACAGGTGGCGGAGGTGCCCTCATAGAAGATGTGTCGGAGGATATTCGGGCATGTGACGTAGAGCATCATATGGTTCACTTTTTCATGGAAAAAAATGAGCTTGCATACCGATTTGATGAGCTCTCCGAAAACGCTTATGACACAGAACGAAAAGTGCCTATTTTGAGAGAAAATCTCGAAAAGACAGTAGCGTCCGAACTGATGGCACATCTGAAATATCTGATGTTTGCGGATCGCGCAAAAAGACGTGGAATGGATCGAATTGCCAATCTTTTCGAAGCATTGGCAGCATCAGAATATCATCATGCCAGAAATTTTTATTCAGTCATTCAAAATAAAATGCCATTCGGAGAGTCGGTGGAAGCATTTATTCCCGGCGAAGAGTTTGAATATCAACATTTTTACAAAATGATGGAAGAGTATGCGCTCCAAAAAGACGCACCACTGACAAAACAAGCGTTTTCGGGAGCTGCTGCTGCCGAAAAAGTTCATACCGAACTGCTAAAGGAAGCAGCAGCAATCGACAACTTTGATAAAGAAACAGTTTATGTATGTCCGATTTGCGGTTATGTGATGACCGGAGATCCGGTTCCAGATCGCTGTCCAGTATGCGGAGGTCCAAAACGGCAATTTGAGGTATTTCAAAGCTGACCTGCTGAACGATATCAGGAATTTATGTTCATTTGCCTGAATCCAAACGAAATTCCGTTTTCCCATATGTATTCTGTGTCATGCCAAAGGAGGCTGCTCCATTTCAAGAGCAGCCTCCTACTGTTTATATTACATTATATTTGTTGGATTGCAACCAGATTCGGCAGCCAGTCGAAAATCTGCGAAAATCAGGAAATCAATTTAAAACAGTGTTTGTATTCATCATTTTTTGTGAAATACGGATATATAGAATAACCGCAAATACGATAGAAATCAAATCTGCAACAGGCTGCGCCCAGACAAGACCAGTCAGACCCATCATTTCTTTCAAAAGAAACAGCGCTGGGATGAAGATGATACCCTGACGGCTCAAGTTGATAATCAGAGATTCTGTAGCGGCACCCATGGCCTGAAGTGCGTTAATTATTACATAAAAGACACCAAACAAAAAGCTGGTGGTCAGCAGGATGCGTGCGAACTGTACTGCGTAATCAAACGCCATGGCGTCCGTCAGGAATGCACTGACAATCTGATTGGTAAACAGATAGCATACCGCAGTCAAAACAAGGCTCAAACACAACGCAAAGGTCAGAGAGAAGCGAAGCACCTTCTTGAATCGACCCCAGAGCTTTGCACCGACGCAGTATCCCAGCAGCGGCTGGACGCCCTGGCCGAGCCCCATGGATACCATACCAGTAATAGTCACGACCTTCATGGCAACGCCCATAGCGGCGATGGTCATATCTCCGTATTCGGCCATCTGGCTGTTGATAATGATCTGTGAAACACTCATAAGCAGAGATCCCAGAGCGGCAGGGACACCGATGGCCAGGACACTGCTGCACACCTTACCCTTCAGTGTGAAATCCTTGATATTGACACTGAGAGAGGACTTCCCACGCAGGAAATAGAGAATATAATAGCCTGCACCTACCACATTACCAATAACGGTAGCAATGGCAGCACCTACAATATTCCAACCAAAGCCTAAGATCATGATTGGATCGAGAATGACATTCAGAAGATTTCCCAGAAGTTGTCCCATCATAGCCTTTCCGGATTCTCCCTCCGCACGGATTACATTGGAATAGCAATTGGAGATCAGGACGAATGGCCCACAACAGGTAACGATGGTCAGATAGCTTTTTGCCAGTTCCCATGTATCCGCACTTGCGCCGACCAGGGCAAGAATCTGGTCCATAAAAATCAGCATCAGCGTGGACAACACAATACCGATATCGACACAACTCCACATACAGAAGGCGCACACCTTCCGTGCATATTCAAAACGTCCCTCTCCTATCGCTCTGGAGATCACAGAAGTACCACCAATACCTAAGATGGAACCGATGGACATAAAAATCAGAAACACCGGCGTTGCTAAAGAAACAGCAGCCACCTGTAAGGCATCATGTGTCTGCCCGATAAAAAAGGTATCGGCCAGATTATAGATCAAAACCATCAGCATAGCAGCCATCGCGGGGACTGCATTCTTGAACACCGCCTTTGGCACTGGCATAGAACTAAAAACTTCCATTGATTTTTGATTTTCCATTGAAGTTGCTCCTTAAACACAAGCATGCTGTCAATCGCATGCTATTGATATAGTTTTGGAAAAGTCCGACTGAAATCGGACCGTTTTTATGAGAGTGTATTGCGGACTTTCTGGAGCAGACTGATAAAAACAATCCGTTCTGTATCCGTCAGCCCAGAGAGAAGCGTGGCTTCCTCCTGCTCCATATTCTTTTCAGCTGTCATGCAGCACTGAATTCCCAGTTTCGTGATGCGTACCATTTTGATTCTGCGGTCTGCGGCATCTCCGAAACCTTCAACAAATCCCTTCTGCTCCAGTCGAGTGATAATGCCCGCTGCTGTGGATTGGGCAACATGGAGCTTTCGTTCCAATTCTTTCAGCGTCATCTGCCGTTCAGACGCTTGGTTTAGCATCATGAGTGCGCAGAGCTGAGCCATTGTTAAGTCCTGCGCCCGCAGTTTATTGTTGGCTCTCTTTTCCAGTTCGTCATTGATCTGTTTGAGCAGCATCCCACAGGAATTTTGATCGGTCATATCAGCACCTCCTCAATGGATTCCATTATATTGCACATACGCACAAAAGTCAATAGCATACTTTTGATTTTTGCTAAATAATCCAATGAAACATCCATCGATATCACAGGCAACCGAAAAATAGTGCCGGCAAAAAAACGGCTGTGACAGCCTTTTGGATATACTCCTGCTATTTGTAGAAAAAGCCTGCTTTGGTATCACGCCAAAGCAGGTTTTTGAAGTATATGGGAGAAAAAACACAAATGCAAAAAACAAAACGAAGAAATCATCTACAAATTCATAAATTCGATTGAAGTCTACTGCTGCATCTATTTTTTCTCAGCAGATCATCCCGCGGAACTAACATATCTAAACTGACGCTCTCTACTACTCTGTTCTCCTGCCCATTTACCAGCACATCCCCCTCTTTATTATATCGAAAAAGTACCGCATAAGCGGTGCTTTTTCGATAAGCCGAGCAAAACTGCTGGAAATATTACAATAACAGGGGGTAAAAAAGCGGATATAGAACAAACCTATGATAATGATATGTACCTCCAATACTGGGTGTCCAGTATTGGAGGTACATATCAAATGGGAAAACCGAACGGGGTAACGCTTCTGCTATTCTTTCTCTATATATGGTGCCGTGCTGCTGCGTCTGACCAGCGCGGGCGGGATCACGATCTTCTGCGGATAGCGCCGTTCCGGTCGGTGTGCAGGCGTAGAGGCGCGCTGCATGACCAGATGCACGGCAGTCGCCGCCATAAAGTCCAAATGCGGGCTGACGCTGGTCAACGGCGGCTCGACCACGGATGACATCACGGTATCATTAAAGCTGACGATGCTCATATCCGTCGGCACCTGTACCTGCAACTTGCGCAGCGCATGAATCGCGCCGATGGCGCATTCCTCATTTACTGTGACGATCGCTGTCGGTGCAGAATCCCGCTCCATTGCGCGCAGACGCATGCTGAATTCATTTTCCACAATCATCTGGTCACGCATCGGCGCTTCAATTACCAAATCGGGGCGAAACAGTCCACGTTCCCGCATATAATGCTCATAATACCGCCGCCGTGGCTCGCGCACAATGCGTTTGGTCTCATCACCGAGCCGTTTGGGACCGATAAATCCAATGCGGCTGTGCCCCAGTTCACGCAGATAATCCAGCGCCTGTTTCATGCCCAATTCAAAATTCAGCACAACTGAATCGTGTCGGAGTTCGTCCGGAGAAGAATCCAAAAAAGTAATGTTATTGCTGAGCATCTGCATGGAGGCAATCTGTACATCGGAAAAATATCCGATGGCAATGATGCCATCGATGCCGGAGGCAGACAACGCATGATATCCATCTGAATCGGCACGCAGCATGACCGTCTGCATTTTCTGCTCATAGCAGGTCTGCTCGACAAAATTCTTCAGATACATAAAATAAGGGTCTGCCATCTGTTCCGCCGGGGAAAGCATTTCTGCAATACCAATTGTCATGGTATCCGTAACAATGCGCTGTGTCCGCCGCCCGGAACCGCCTGCATACCCCAGCTTTTTCGCTGTATCGAAAATAATCCGACGTGTCTCCTCACTGACCGTCATAGAAGGATCATTGTTGAGGACGCGTGAAATTGTAGCGAGGGAAAAGCCTGTATGCTCAGCGAGCGTTTTGAGTGTGACTGCCATAATAAGAAAGCCTCCGATTCACCTGCTGTTCTGCCGGTTTTCCCGGTACATACTGCCCGTTTGCCGCAGCTGTTTTTCCTTATTTTAGTGCAAATGCAGAGGAAAGTAAAGCGGATTCTTCTATCCAGTCCGGCACAAGCCGGCCAAGCCCACAGAATCGCCGGAAGGTGCCCACACACGCAGGAAAAGAGCCGACCTGCTATTCTTCCGCAGTTCCACTCTTTCCTGTTCTGATGGACAGATAAAAGGAGGATTATTTATAACACGCGCACCAGTCCAAACACTACACATACGGCAAACAGAATCCCGGCGCGAAGCAGCACTGCGAGCGGCGCATTGCCATCGCTGATGTGCCCTGCATACGAGATGTTGCGCTTTGGACAGATGTCGCTGCATTTGCCGCAGGAAATACATTCACCCATGCGCACATTGTCCGCATCCGTTTCAACACAGACCGGGCAGCTTTTCGCGCATGCAGAGCAGCGCATCAGGCAGCTTTCCCGGTTGCGTGTATATCGCCCGACGACGGGCAACAGCGCAAATACCGCGCCCATCGGGCACAAGAACTGGCAGAAAAACCGTTCCTTTACCGCCATGCCGACCACAATCAGCGCCAGCAGGATACTGCCCAGCGCATACGCCGACCCACACCATTTAAGTGCTGTCAGCATGGAAAAGACATCCCATGGACTCCAGCCGGACAGGCCTGCATAGACGCCCGCCGCGCACAAAATCACAATGGCTGCCAGCACCAGATACTTGATTTTCTGCATCCGGTGCACGGCCAATTCGGGAGGCTGTGGCAGGCGGTGTCCGATCTTGCGCTGGATCAGCTGGGACAGCGCGTAAACCGCATCGCCAAATGAGCCGAATGCGCACGCGTAGCCGCAGAAAAACCGTCCAAACAAGATCGTATATACGCATATCACCAGCAATGCGGCAGCAAAAGAACTGAATGCAAGCGGCTCACCCGCGCCAATTGCTGTGGCAATTTCCTTGGTGCCGGAAAACGCTGCGGTATAGACTGATGGTGCGAGCAGGAAAAAGATCAGCTGAATGCCTGCCCGCAGGCGGCGGCGCTGTGCCACGCGCTTCTTCGGAGACACGGGCTTTTGTTCTGTTTTCGATGAAATCATTTTTTCGCCCCTTCCAACGCCTGCTGTACAGCAGTCTTGATGCCGGTCGAGCTGAAGGTCGCACCACTGATGGTATCCACCTCCGCACTCTGTGCTGCGAGCATGCGGTCAATGATCTGCTTTGCCCGATCCAGATAGGCAGCATCTTCGCCATTTGCGGCTGTGACGGCAATATCCGCCAACTTTCCTTCGGATACAGTGACCTCAACGGAAACTGTCCCGCCGAAGCCTTCACCGCTTCCGGCATAGGTACCGTCCTGATAGTCCGCTGCTGTATCAAAAACTGCCTGCTGCGCGGCAGCATTGTGTTCCTGTGCCCGCTGCATGGCGAGCTGATTGGCCTCCTCCGCGCGCTGCCATTGCAGCGCATTTGCCTGATAAATCCCCAGCGCACCCACTGCGACAATCAGACTTGCCGCGCGCATCCAAAATTCGCGATGCTTCACTGTTCCTCCTCCGTGACTGTCGTGCCGAGCGCCAGGTCAAGCATTTTGCCCGCTTCCACGATGGATTTGGACGAACAGGTTGCCCGACTGACCACATCCAGCCCGCCAAAGCTCTGTTTTTCGATTGCCTGTGCCTTGATACCCGCTGCACTGCCTCTGCCGTCCAATGCCCAGGTGATATACCGCCAATTTTCAGAAGCGGCATCCGGCCGGGTAACAGCGATATTGGAAAGCGCACGTGTTACCGTTTTTTTCGTTACGGTCTTCGTGTTCCCGTCCGCATCTGTTGCCGTTTGGGTCTCGGTTTTGGTCGTCTGGCGCACCGTAACGGCAACCGTCATATCATACGCGTCAAAATCGCCGAATTCATCCGGCACGCAGGATACCTCTGCCGAATAGACCATGTCCTCTGTCTCTGTATTCTCATCCGGCTCCTGAGGCGTCGTCGGTTCCTCCGGCTGTTCCGGTGTATCGGGCTGCTCCGGCTCTTCGGGTTGTCCGGAAGCCTGTGTGAGTGCGCGCCGCACCGCATTCAGGATGCCATTGGACGAATAGGTTGCGCCGGACACTGTATCAACATTTGGTGTCTGTTTTGCAATGACCTGTGCAATGACTGCCTTTGCCCTTTCAAAATATGACGGTGTTTCATCCTTTGCAGAAACCACATCAATGGCTTTGATCTGCCCGCCCGAAATGGTTACCTTCACGGTAATATTGCCGCCAAAGCCCTCAGCAGTGCCGGTATAAGCCCCATCCTTATATGTGCCGTCTGTAAAATCATCTGGCTTGGCCGGTTCAGTCGGTGTAGTCGGGTTTGCCGGAACAGACGATGTTTCATCCTCCCCGCTGGAGGTGCCGCCTGCCGCCTGCGTGAGCGCACGCTTGACCGCATTGATGATTCCGTTGGAGGAATAGGTCGCACCGGATACCGTGTCTACGTTGGGGCTCTGTTTGGACAGAATTTGAGAGATGACGCCCTTGGCACGTGCGAAATAGGACGGCGTTTCCGCCGGTGCAGAAACGACATCAATCGATGCAATTTTCCCGCCCGAAATGGTTACCTTCACGGTAATATTGCCGCCAAAGCCCCGTGCCGTACCAGTATACGTGCCATCTTTATAGGTACCGTCTGTAAACGGGTCGGAAGAAGTTCCTCCCTGGCTTGCCGCATTGAGCGCCGCAAGTGTACCCGCGGCGGAACCCGAAGATGTGCTTTCCCCGTTTTCCAGCTCAACTGCCTCCGCCCGTGGAATCAGCCCCGGAACATTTTCCAGCTCCGGTCCGCCATATGCAATGCCCCATGCGGCAAGACCTGCAACCGCCACGCCCGGAATCAGTCGTTTTGCCAGTCTGTCAACTGTATCATTGTGAAAAATACGCATGTTCTGCCTCCCGCATTACTTTCGTGAAATTATTTCAAAGGACTGATCGCTGGAAAAGGCATCCGCGATACCCTCCGTCACAGAAATCGAACCGTCATCTGCAATCAGCACTGCGTCAAATTCATCCGCATGCTGCCGCCAGTATTCTGCTGCTTTATCTGCGCCCATGACAAACAACGCCGTTGAAAGGCCATCTGCAAGTGTGCCGTCGGCACTCACAATGGTAACGGAAGACAGTCCGCTGTCCGCAGGCTTGCCCGTGGACGGATCTATAATATGATGATACGTTGTTCCGTTCTGCTCAAAATACCGCTCATAGCCACCAGAGGTGATAACTGCACAGTCAGTCACCTCGAGCACACCGACAACATTCTCCGAATTTTCGGGGTCCTGAACACCGACGCGCCATTTATCGCCGTCCGGTTTTGTGCCGTGCACGTGCACATTTCCGCCGAGCGAAACCAGACCGCTCTGAACGCCGTATTCATCAAACAACTCCATAATGCGGCCGGAGGTATAGCCCTTTGCAATGCCGCCGAGATCAACTGCCTGTCCATCTCCCAGCGTGAGTGTGTTGCTGTCATCATCCCAGTCCAGCTGATCGCTTCCGGTGTGCTCCAACAGCGCCGCAATCGTACTGTCCGACGGAACCTGATAGGCTTCGTCCGTGAAGCCCCACGCCTGCATGAGCGGATAGACTGTGATATCAAATGCGCCGCCTGTTCCGCGATTGATTTCCAGCGCGCGGGACACCAGTTCTGCGGAATCCTCTGACAGCTGTGCTGTTCCTGCGGCATTGAGTCTCGAGATTTCACTGTCCGCCGAGCCGGTAGACAACAGTGCATCCAGCCGATCAATTTCCTGTTCGGCGGCATCCACTGCCTCCTGTCCATTTTCACCGTAGGCTGTGATGATCATATAGGTATCCATTGCAAAGATTTCCCTGCTCACAGGTTCTTCTGTATTTGTCTGCACGCTGCTCCCTGCGGCTTCTGCTGTATTTTCTGCTCCCGTGCCGCAGCCCGTGAGCAGCAGACAGACGGTAAGCGCGCCTGCAATCCAATCTTTTCTCATGCCATGCTCCCTTCTGTTTTCGGAAGGCGGTCAATCAGCCAGCCACCCAGCAGTCCGATAACCGCACCTGCCGCAATGCCGGACACCCACAATGCCAGCAGATACCATGCAACCGCGGTTGTCTGCATGACAAGCATGGCGACCACAATCTGTCCGACGTTGTGTGCCACGCCGCCCGCTATGCTGACTGTCAGCGGCTGAAATTTTCCGGTCTGCTTCAGCGCAATCATAACCGCCCCGGACATCAGGCCGCCGACCAGTGAATACCACAGGCTGACCGCCGTGCCGAACAGCATCGACGTCAGGATAATGCGCACAAAATTGATGGTGATTGCCGGCCGCGCACCCATACGGTACAGCGCTGCCAGCACCACGAGATTGGTCAATCCCAGCTTCATACCGGGCACGGCAAAAAATGCCGGAATCAGCGTTTCCAAATAGCTGAGCACCATGGCGAGTGCCGCCAGCATGCCATATTCAGCCAAACATTTGGTCTTTCTCATCGATTGCTCCCTTTCACAGTGTATTCAAGACGCCACAACATCCGGCGCCGCGCTTCCTTCTGCTTTTCCTTCGATGGCAACAACCACCTCATTGGGCAGACAGATAATACTTTCTCCCACATGCCGGATATGACCCTGATGCACGCACAGCTGATCCGGACAGCTCGCGTCCTCCAGCCAGACCTCTCTGTCCTGTATCACAAGTGCATTGACTCCGCTGCCTGCGCCCTCAATACAATATACCGTGTTTCGGTTCTGTGAAAACTCTGCAACCTTCTCTCCGGAGACACGTACGACAACCGTATCTCCGTCCGTTCGTCCCAGCGCGAGAGCGGAACCGAACAGCAGGCTTCCTGCCAAAAGGCCACAGATCAAAATGATATCCTGTTTTTTCAGCTCCACGTAAAATCCTCCCGCCAGACAGCGTGCCCCGGCCGGAAGACCCGGCCGAGGCATGCCGTTTGTATTACCTGTTGTTCGTTATTCGCCCTTGACTGCATTCTGCACTGCCTTCACAATCGCATTGGAGGAGCAGGTTGCAGTGGAAACGGCGTCGCACTCCACAGAAGAGAGCTCCGAGACACTTTTGCCGGTCAGCTGTGCGGCGATACCTGCCTTCGAGCCTCTGCCGTTCATTGCCTTGTTGAAATAGGTCAGATTTTCGTCATCAATTTTGCAGCCGGTGTTCAGCGCAATCGACTTCACAACATCGTTCTCCACAACGACGTCAATGGTAATATCATAGGCGTCAAAATCGTGGAATTCATCCGGCTCAGTGGTCGCAGTTCCGGTCAGCGTCTGCTCACCGCCCGGAACAGACAACGTAAAGCTCAGATTTTTGGTATAGCCCGTCGCCGTGACTTCGACGGAATAGGTCTTGCCTGCTTCAAAAATCGCCGTCTCACCTGACTTTGCTTCCAAGTTGATTGTACCGTCATCATTGATGATTTTGACGGAACGCTTTCCACTCGCATTATAGGAGGTTTCACCGACTGTGACGCTTGCGATATTGGCCAGATAATTGGAGAAATCATCCTCCGCAGCATCCTCGGCACGAATCAGTTGGATATTCTGCGCGTCATAAGCCGCTACAACCGCATCACTTGTCAGCACAAAGGACGTAGATACCGGTGCATAGACGCCGCTCTGGTCGGAAACCGTCAATGTATATTGACCGACAGTCGGAGTCCCCGTCCAGGAAACACTCTGACCATCGCAGGCAAAGCCTTCAACCGTTTCTCCCTTTGCATTGGTGACCACATACTGCTTGTCATAGTCCTCCGGGAAGTCTTCCATTGAGACAGCAGTGCGGCCACTATCTGCCGGTGCATTTTCAACGGCAAGCGTGCTGACAAACTTCTTTGCCACATAAGCATTGCAGTCAATGGTATACACACCCGCATCGGTATAATATGTCACCGACTGGATCGTGCTGCCCATCAGGCCGACATAGTGCTCCGAATTGAGCGTATTGCCGTGCGGCTCCGTGGTCTTGATGCCGGACGACCATGCGATTTCCGTTTTTCTCCAGATGTTCTCCTGATGGCGCATACCATAGGCGGTTGTCACGCCGTCCTTCTCCGCAGACAGGACGACACCATACACCTTGGCATTGTCAAATGCATCGGTGTCAATTTCTAACTGGTAATCGCCCCACGCGCTGTTGGTCGAAATCGAAACGCCAGCTTCCAACTTCTGCGCCTCGCACTCCGCCTTTCCAAATGTCAGCTTGTCTCCATCGACGGTCAGCGTCTTGTAAACAGCGGGCGCACTGTCGAGCATGGTGTAATAATAATCCGACTGTGCGCTCTGCGCCTGCGGCAGCTTCGCCAGATCACCTCTGCAAACCGCAACCGGATAGGTCACACCCTTGATATTGACACGCGACTCCCCGGCAACCCAGGTATCTGCATTGTAGTCGTTATAGGTACCTTCGTTCAGTTCACCCTCGCCATTCTTGATCGACTTGGCATTGGTTGCGGACGAAACGGCATCGACCGCATCCGTATTGTTGATTTCCGCCGCATAGAAATCCGCATACGGGATATTCATGCTGACATAGACCAATTCATCCGGATCTCCCATCAGGCACTTGTTCAGCATGACAATGGCCTCTGCGCGCGTCATGCTGTTGCCCGTCTGAATGGTCACACTGCCGTCGGCAGCCTGATAGCCCGCAATCAGACCTTCGCGCACGAGTGCACCGACATACGGTACCGCCCACTCCGGAACGTCTGCCGCATCCGCAAAGCCCTTCAAATCCGCACGTGTTCCGTTGCATTCCAGACCAAGCATATTGGCAACCATCGTAAAGCCCTCTGCACGTGTCAGATTTTTATTCGGCTCCATCGTAGTTGCAGTGGTACCCTTCATATATCCAGCCTTCAGCGCCGCACTCAGATCCGCATAAAACCAATCTTTTTCCGAAACATCTGTATATCGTGCGATATTCGCGCTGCCTTCGGTGTACTGCTTGACTTCATTCGCAATCGCAGAGAACTCTGCGCGGGTAATGGTGTTGTCCGGCTTGTAAATGCCGTCACCGTAGCCTGCCAGATAACCCTTGTTAATAAATGCCTGAAGCGTAGCTTCTGCCCAATGTCCGGTGATATCCGAATTCGCCGCCAACGCTGCACCGCTGCCGAGCAACATGCCGCCTGCGGTCACAATGCTGCACGCACGTACTGCAAATCTGTTATTCTTTTTCACGTTACTTTCCTTTCTGTCCGCGTGTGGTGTTGTTAGTATGAGCTAACTTTCTTTGAAAAAAGCAGTTGCGTGGAGCAAACTCTCCACGCAACTTTTCTTCTTATTTCTGACAGGTAAATTATAGCGCGTCTCTTGTTAGTTGTCAACAACTTTTTTCATCTTTCGGATACACGCCTCTGGCAGCTCTGTCAACAGAACACAGGCGGCCTGCTGTGCTTCCTGCGCGCTCAGAGGAAGTCCTGCACGGATCAGGCACGCTGCGAGGTTGTCCACACACTGCTCATACAGGCCCGCCGTCTGCCTGCCATATTCCGTTAGATGGACCTTGCCATACGGCTGCTGAATCACCAGCTCTTTGTCACGAAAAACAGCGACAATGCGCGCTGCTGACGCTTTTTTGACCTGTAGGATACTCGCAATTTCTGTCAGTCGAATATCATTCCCGGTCTTTGACAGCTCGTACATTGTCAATAAATAGCGCAGATGTGTACTTGTCAGTTCCATCTACCTGCCTCCTCCTGTCTCTCCGGCATATATGGTTGCCGAAAAAGCATATCTTATTAGCTTATGCTAACTAGTTTTCAGCATATCACACATCTAACGGGCTGTCAATCACTACCGGTAAAATTTTAAGCATTCACTAACTTCCGTGTCTCGTCCATCTCGGCGCAAGGGTACAAAAATCTACGCTCTGCATGCACAGAAGCGCAGACCATGTGTCCGATTCCATTATCCTGCAAAGCTGGATTCGTTCCGCAGTTCCTGCTCCGCGAACAGCTCATCGACTGCCTTGCGGTATGCCGCCAGCGTCTGCGCTTTTCGGATTTTTTTGGCGTATTTTTCGGGATGTTCAAACAGGCAGCTGAGATATACCCACAGCTCCTTCATCTTGAACAACACATTGCGCTGTCCGGATAAAACCTCCTGATATCGTTCCAGCAGCGCGTCATGGAAGCCATACAGGTGCTTTTTATCTGTCGGTGCATGTCCCTCTGCCTGCGCCGCAAGACCGGGATTGGACAGCAAACCGCGCCCAAGCATGACTGTCTCTACCGTGGGAAACCGTGCCGCAAAGCGGTAGATGTCTTCTGTCGTGAATAAATCACCGTTGTAACACACCGGCATGTTTGCGCCGTTTACAGCGCAGGCAAAGGCCTCCCAGTTGGGCTGGTTTCTATAAAAATCTGTCTGTACGCGCGGGTGGACAATCAGCTCAGAAACCGGGTACCGGTTAAACAGCTCCAGCAGTGCCGGGAATTCCTCTGGGCTGTCCTTGCCAATTCTGGTTTTAATGGAAATCCGAATGGAGCACTGCGAAAAAATTTCATCCAGAAAGCGTTCCAACCGTTCCATCTCCGCCAGAAGACCTGCACCCTTTTTCTTGGCGACAACAGTCCCGGATGGACAGCCGAGGTTCAAATTGACCTCCTCATAGCCGTATTCGCACAGCCGGTCTGCGACCGTTCCAAACGCGGCAGCATCATTGGTCAGAATCTGCGGTACCAGATGTATTCTGCTGTTATTCTGCGGCAGAATGTCATTGATTTCCCCTGACCGAAGCCCGCCGTCGCGATTCGGCCCCAAAAAAGGGGAAAAATAGGCATCGATCGCGCCAAAATGCTCCTGATAGGTGTTTCTGAATATATATCCGGTGATCCCTTCCAGCGGGGCAAAATAATATCTCATCGTCAAAATCCATCCTATATAATATGTATCCATCTGTTTTATTTGCCTTTCAGTATACGGTATCCGTACACAAAAATCAACGCCGACACCCAATGCGGTTCTTGTCGAAATTGCGGTTGACAACACCAGAATATATGCGGTATGATTTTCAGAGCAACAAAATTTGATAATTTTGACAATACAGGAGGACAACAATGGCAACACAGGCATTACGGCCGGATATCTGCGCCCGCGGCACGATGTTTTTCAGCGGCGCATGTGTCGCAAGCGGCGGCGTGCTGCTCACAATTTTACAGGATCGGTACGGATTTGATTATGAATTGGGCGGAACCCTTCTCGCAGCGCTCAGCGTCGGCAATCTGGTTTCTGCCTTTCTGACCGGCATGCTGCCCGCATATCTCGGTGACCGGCGCACGGTTCTCCTGCTCTCGGCAGGCTATATGCTCAGCTTTTGTCTGATGGCAGTTTCAGGCAATCCGCTCTGGCTGTTCGCCGCTTTCTTTCTGGCAGGCATCGGAAAGGGCAGCACACTCAACGCCAGCAACGTGCTCGCCGGAAAAGCCGTCGACCGCACGCGCTCTTTGAACCTCATTCACGCAGCATATGCCGTCGGCGCGCTGCTCTCCCCGCTGTTTATCGCCGCATTGAGTCGGATCAGCTGGAACGCGTCCATGTTTGGCTTTGCAGTCTGCGGCCTTCTGCTGTGGCTGCTATTTTCGCAGGCAGGGCTGTCCACCACCCGCCGGACATCCGGACAGGCAGACAGCGACTGGAGCTTTCTGCGCAGCACACGCTTCTGGATTCTGACTGCCCTGATTTTCTTCCAAAACTGCACAGAAATCAGCGTGACCGGCTGGATGGTCACCTATTTTAAGGATACCGGTATCCTGCCGCCCTTCTGGAGTCAGGGAACCATCACTGTGATCTGGCTGGCGACGCTGATCGGACGACTTGCCGTTGCATTTGTCCTGCCCATCCGCAGCCGCCCGCGCGCGCTGGCGCTCATGTCAGTCTGCTGTCTTATCACCTATGTCGGGCTGATGAACGCGCACCATTCTGTGGCAGCTCTGGCCTTTCTCGCACTGTTCGGACTGTCCATCGCAGGCATCAACCCGACGGCCGTCGCCTGTGTCGGCTCTGCCATGTCGGCGCGTGCCATGGGCATTCTTTTGCCTACTGCCGGAATTGGAGCAATCGTCATGCCGTATATCACGGGTGCAGTCGGTGCACGACTGGGTATCTCTGCCGGCATGATGGCAATCACCGCCGCTGTCGCGGGCATGCTTGTCAGCTCTCTCCTGCTCGTCCGACTGGAACACGCAAAAAAAGACCAATAACGTGTCAAGAGGCTCCCGAACAGCAATTCGAGAGCCTCTTTTTATCACAGAATATTCTGGTCAAAGATTGTTTTCATACAGCTGGCGAATTTTCTCCGCAGTCTGCTGGAGCTGCTGCGCACGAGTTCCGAAAATACGAACCGCGAGATCGCCCTGTGTCAGCGCGGTCACACCGCCTTCTGCCTCTGCCTGCTCCAGAATGTCCCAGATCGGCTCCTGAAGCTGTGTGCATGGGCCGGAGAGGAACAAATTCGCCATGTGCGTATAGCCCTCATACATACCCATGCCCTCCATTGGCATTTTGTCCGGCTCGTACCGCGTGTTGTCGCGGTAAATCAGTTCCTCCCCGCGCGTAATCCATACCTTTGATGAAAATCTGCGGTAGGCAAACCGTTCGTCATAGGCAGTTCTGCCGCAGGAAATGATATCCTGCAAAAAAAAGCGAGAAGAAACATCCGCAAGATGAATATCCATCTCGCTGTCAAAAGCGGACTGTGCAAACGGAATGACCGGCTGCGGCGCATAATACAGCACGGCGTCCGGCTCCACTTCAATGTGGATGTGCCGGGATGCCGAACCGCTGTCCATTTTATGGATTTTGTCAAATGACTGCGACAGTACCTCGAGATCGGCACCTGCGCCGACATGATATGCAAATTCCTGCGTATCGCCGCGCATGATACCCGCCGACGCGCACACCGGCATAATCTGTATGCCGCCATTTGCTTTGGGAAACGGCTTCATCAGCTTATATGGTGCGGTAAAGGACACATCGTCCAGAATTGTCCTGCCATCGCGGCATACCGCTGAAACCGAAAGCCGGGAGGTTTTTCCGAATTGATTGTCCATTTAGATTCCTTCCAGCAGGACGTTCTTCTTGATCCAGTCGACGACCTCGTCCACATGCTCGCCGCTGCGGATATTGGTGAACAGGAACGGGCGATCTCCTCGCATTTTTTTGGAGTCACGCTCCATCACCTCGAGGCTCGCGCCGACATACGGTGCAAGATCAATCTTATTGATAACCAGCAGATCGGAACGCGTAATACCCGGGCCGCCCTTGCGCGGGATTTTGTCACCCTCTGCGACGTCGATGACAAAAATGGTCGCATCGACCAGCTCCGGGCTGAAGGTTGCGGAGAGATTGTCACCGCCGCTCTCAATAAACAGCAGTTCAATATCCGGGAAGCGCTCCATCATATCATCGACCGCTTCCAGATTCATCGAAGCATCCTCACGGATTGCGGTGTGCGGACAGCCGCCGGTTTCGACGCCGATAATGCGCTCAATCGGCAGGACGCTGTTCTTCGCAAGGAATTCCGCGTCCTCCTTGGTATAGATATCGTTGGTAATGACACCGATGCTGTATTCTTCTGCCATGCGTCTGGACAGCGCTTCGATCAGCGCAGTTTTGCCCGAACCGACCGGCCCGGCGACACCAATTTTTACATAAGACATAATTGCTTACTCCATTTCTGTTTGTTATGACATATAGAGGCGGGAATACAGCTTTTCATGCTGAATGCCCCGCAGGTCAAAACCGGGCGCCGAGAGGCAGAGATCTTCCTCCGTCCATTCGCGGACGGAGGAGAGAATTTCCTGAAAGGAATTGTAACAGCTGCTCAGCAGTTTTTGTCCGGCGCTTTGACTGAGTGGGATGGTCTTGACACAGTTGGTGACCATAGCGGATGTCTGGGCATACAGGTAATGCGACAACGCATCATCCAGTCCGATCCCGAGTGCCGCACAGAAGACGCCGTAAATACAGCAGTGTGTCATCGGCTTCCTGCTGCGTGCGGCAAGATATTCGGAAAAAACCGCGCCGAGACCGTTGATCTCCAGCTTCTGTATCGTCTTCGCAAACCGGGAACCCATCTTGCGGGAAGCCTCCCGCTGCTCCATCGGCAAACGAGATGCTGCCAGCAGATCTTCCAGCCGCATCAGCCCGGCAAGATCTTCTGCCTGCGCGCGCTCATAGGCAAGGCGCACAGCGAGCAGATCGGTATATGCCAGATTCCAGCGCAGCTTGTGCGAGATATATTCCTCCGCTGTCGCTTCATCATGAACAATGCCCTTCTGGATATAAGTTTCCAGTCCCTGCGAATGCGAATAAGCACCAATCGGGAACAGTGCATCGTTGACCTGTAAAAGATAAAACTGTGTTTCGTTCATGTCCGCACCCATCAGTGATGGTGGTTGTTGATGGTCGATGACAGAGACTTGTCAAAATCGAACCGTACTGTTGTCTTTTCGACCGTCACACCGTGGATTTTGCCCAGCTTGTCCATCATCGGCTCATGATACGGGATGTAAAACGTAAAATCATCCTCGCCGCGGAACATCGTTGTATGCGTGTTTCCGACTTCGTAGCAGAGCTTCGCAATCTGGCGCGGATGATCCCGGCGTACCTCTGCCCGGATCGCCTCGCAGGGCGGGATGTTCACCACAACCACCGTATTGTCATCCACATAAATCACATCGTCCTGACGCAGGCCGCGCGTGAGCACGGAATCATCCATACGGATACCGACTTCATGACCCTTGTCTGTCGTCTTTCTGTGGATTTTCTTAAACGCCTCATGCCACTCGATATCGACGGTCTCCACCGTCTTGCCGACCGTATCAATATCGCGCAGCGTGCCAAAAACCTGTTCGCAAAGCATAACTCAATTCCTCATTTCGTGTTTGTTTTACCAGATCTGAAGCAGCATCATGACGCCCGGAATCCAGGCAGTGACAACGCCTTCAAAAACCTGGAGGCAGGGCGTAAACTTGCCCAGCTTCTTGCCCATGATGTCCTCGACAAAGGCAGTGCCCCAGAGGATGGCCCACAGCCACCAGATCACAGCCCAGCGCCAGTCCGGCACAATGCCGAGTGCCGCGCTGCCGGTGACGCCCTCAATGATGCCGAAAATGACGGCATTGACCGCGACAAACGTGGAAAACCACGCAAACGGGATCGGATTTGCCTTGCCGAGGAAATTGTTCACGGCGACAAACAGATAGGTGAAGCAGAACAGCAGTCCGGTGCCGGCGGCATAGTAGTTGCCCTGAACCAGATTGACAAAGTTGATGAACAGCGACAGGCCGCCGGTGAAGATATTCATCACGGCGGCGGACTTGCCGTCCACGTGATAAAGGTTGCACATACCGTTGTTAATCAGTACAATGCCAACGAATAACAGGCAAACGCCTAACATATTGGTTTCCTCCTGAATGCAGTAGAATTAGAACAGGCTGTACAGCTGTGTCAGCGGCAGCTTTTCTGCCGGCTTGGAGCTGATGGGTTCGCCGTCAACCGTGACCTCATAGGTCTCCGGATCAACGGTAAGCGCCGGCGTGCGGTCGTTGTAAACCATGTCCTTCTTGGTGATCTTGCGGCAGCCGGAAACCGGAACGACCGTCTTTTCCAGACCGTATGCGCCCTTGACATCCGCGTCCATGGCAGCCTTAGAGACAAAGGTCAGGCAGGACTCGAACTTTGCCTTGCCGTGCGCCGCAAACATCGGCTGATACAGCACCGGCTGGGTGGTCGGAATGGATGCATTCGCATCGCCCATCTTGGAGGCGAGGATCATGCCGCCCTTGATGATAATGTCCGGCTTTGCGCCGAAGAATGCCGGGTTCCACAGAACCAGATCGGCGAACTTGCCCGTCTCGACCGAACCGACATAGTCGGCAATGCCGTGGGTCAGCGCCGGGTTGATGGTATACTTTGCAATGTAACGCTTGACGCGGAAATTGTCGTTGCCGTGACCCTCGTCCTCCGGCAATGCACCGCGCTCGTCCTTCATCTTGCTGGCGGTCTGCCAGGTGCGGGTAATAACCTCGCCGACACGACCCATTGCCTGCGAGTCAGAGCTCATCATGCTGAAAATACCCATATCGTGCAGGACATCTTCCGCCGCAATGGTCTCCGGACGGATGCGGGAATCCGCAAACGCAATATCCTCCGGAATGTTTTTGTCCAGATGGTGGCAGACCATCAGCATGTCCATATGCTCGTCCAGCGTGTTGACAGTGAACGGCATGGTCGGGTTGGTGGAAGACGGGAGTACATTCGGTGCTGCTGCCGCGCGGATGATATCCGGCGCATGTCCGCCGCCTGCGCCCTCCGTGTGGTAGGTGTGAATGGTGCGTCCGGCAATCGCGTCCAGCGTATCCTCAACACAGCCGCCCTCGTTCAGGGTATCGGTGTGGATGGCAACCTGTACGTCGTATTCATCCGCGACGTTGAGGCAGTGGTCGATAACAGCCGGGGTTGCGCCCCAGTCCTCATGAATCTTCAGACCCATCGCGCCCGCCTTGACCTGTTCAATCAGCGGCTGTTCATCAGAGCAGTTGCCCTTACCGAGGAAGCCGAGGTTCATCGGGTATTCCTCCGCCGCCTTGAGCATCATCTTGATGTTCCACGGACCCGGAGTACAGGTGGTTGCATTCGTGCCGTCCGCCGGACCGGTGCCGCCGCCGATCATCGTGGTGACACCGCTGTACAGTGCACAGTCAATCTGCTGCGGGCTGATGAAATGGATGTGGGTATCAATGCCGCCCGCGGTGACCAGCATGCCCTCGCCCGCGAGTGCCTCGGTGGACGCGCCGACCGTCATGCCCGGCGTGACGCCGTCCATCGTATCCGGGTTGCCCGCCTTGCCGATGCCCGCAATCTTACCGTCCTTGATGCCAATATCCGCCTTAATAATGCCGGTGGAATCGACAATCAGTGCATTGGTGATGACGAGATCAAGGTCGCCGTCCATGCTGCGGGTTTTGACCGACTGACCCATGCCGTCACGCAGCGTCTTGCCGCCACCGAACTTGGCTTCGTCGCCGTAGGTGGTGTAATCCTTCTCGACCTCAATGACCAGGCTGGTATCCGCCAGACGGACCTTGTCGCCGACCGTGGGGCCGTACATTGCAGCATACTTGCTGCCAGAAATCGAAATGCTCATGATTGTCCCTCCTTACAGAAATCCCTTGCGCTTGGCATTTTCCAGCGAAGCCGCCTTGGTTGCATCGGTTGCCTGTGCGCAGGTCAGGTCATTCAGGCCAAACACACGCTTACGGCCGCCCATCTCGGTAAGCTGGACTTCCTTTTCCTCGCCCGGCTCAAAGCGGACAGCTGTACCGGAGGGAATATCCAGATGGTAGCCATATGCCGCATCGCGGTCAAAGGACAGGCACTTATTTGCCTCAAAGAAATGGAAATGCGAGCCGACCTGAACCGGACGGTCGCCCTTATTTGCAACAACGATGGTAACAGTCTTTTTGCCTTCATTCAGAACGATATCGCGATCTGCGGGCATGATTTCGCCGATTTTCATGTTCCTGCCTCCTCACTGAATCGGGTTGTGGACGGTGACCAGCTTGGTGCCGTCCGGGAAGGTGGCTTCTACCTGAACCTCACCGATCATATCGGCTACACCGTCCATAACATCCTCTTTGGTCAAGATTTTGGTGCCGAGCTGCATCAGCTCAACAACTGTCTTTCCGTCTCTGGCAAGCTCCAGCAGCTCCGAGCTGATATACGCCAGCGCTTCGACATAGTTCAGCTTCAGGCCGCGCTCCTTGCGCTCCTTTGCAAGATTGCCTGCCATGTGCAGCATCAGCTTTTCCTGCTCCTTTGGATTCAGACGCATAATATTGCTCCTCTCTGTCCGAGTAAATAAAAAATCGCAGTCAGCAGAGCATGCAAACAACTCTGTAGACTGCGCATAAAAAAAGACAGACTGGGAGAGTCATTTTGTGCGACTCCGTTGTCTGCCTCTGTATACATCCCTACGTAGGGGATGATTTATTTCGACAACAGTATACAAAACTGTTCCCGAATTGTCAAGCAAAATCTGGAAACAATCCAAAAACCATTCTCGAAATCATTTCATAAACTGATCGATGGCGCGCTCCAGATCGCGGATAGCCTGCTCGTCGCCCTGCTCGACAGCATCGACAATGCAATGCTCGATGTGATCCTTGAGAATCACCTTGCCCGTGTTGGTCAGCGCGGCGCGCACCGCCGCGAGCTGAATGAGCACCTCCGGGCAGTCGCGCCCATCCTCCACCATTTTTTTGACGGATTCCAGATGTCCGATTGCACGTGACAGCCGATTGATAACAGCTTTGGTGTTGGCATGCGTATGCCCGTGTTCCTGTGATGCGCCGTGCTCATGTGGGATTCCGGCAGCATGCAGACGTTCATGCTCGTGTTGATCCATAGAGAACTCCCCTTTCTGTACGGAACAGTATAGCATGAAATCCGCGATTCTGACAAGCCAAAATTGCCCCGTTCTGCCAGTCTCTGGTTGAACCAAAAGAAAAAAACAACCCCCTTGGGGGCTTGCGCAGACAATTTCCTGTGGTAAAGTGAGGAATATAAAATTGCAAGTCTAAATCTCAAATTATTCACAAGGAGGATTTTATCATGCATATGGCTGACGCACTGGTAACGCCCGCAGTAGCCGGAACAATGTATTTCTGTTCCGCCGCCGCAGCGGGCTATTCCATCAAAAAAGTCCGTATGGAAAGCGATTCCAGAAAAATTCCGTTGATGGGTGTCATGGGTGCATTCGTATTTGCGGCGCAGATGATTAACTTTACCATCCCCGGCACAGGATCGAGCGGACATCTGTGCGGCGGCATGCTGCTGTCCGCGCTATTGGGACCATATGCCGGCTTTCTGACGATGATTGGCGTGCTGCTCATCCAGTGCCTGTTGTTCGCAGACGGCGGTCTGCTCGCACTCGGCTGCAACATCTGGAATATGGCATTTTACGGCTGTTTCCTCGGTGCCCTGTTCATCTGGAAGCCAATGATGAAAACCGGTATGTCGAAGAAAAAAATTATCGCGGCCTCAATCCTCGGCTGTATGCTGACACTCCAGTGCGGTGCGTTCAGCGTCACGCTGGAAACACTCGCCTCCGGGGTAACGGAACTCCCGTTCGCTGCCTTTTTCGCTGTCATGCAGCCGATTCACCTTGCCATCGGCCTGGTGGAAGGCCTGATTACAGCGGCAGTGCTTCTGTTCGTCTATGAAGCACGCCCGGAACTCCTGTTTTGCCATAAATATGCCAAACAGGCAGAAGGGCGTTGTTCCTTCCGCAAGACGCTGGCAATCCTCGCCGCAGCCGCAGCTGTAATCGGCGGCGGACTGTCCTATTTCGCTTCCTCCAATCCGGACGGTCTGGAATGGTCCATTGCCAGGCTGACCGGCTCGACCGAACTCACCTCCTCCGGCGGCGTCTATGAAGCAGCAGGCGCAATTCAGCAGGCAACCGCACTTTTGCCGGATTATGCGTTTAAAAGCTCGGAATCCGCACTCGGAACGGCCTGTTCCGGTCTGATCGGCGGTATTGTTGTCATTGTCCTGTGCACACTTGTCTGCTGTGTGTTCAAATTCTTCCGGAAGAAAAAATCGGCATGAGCAGAGCAGAAAATGCAGTCCGTGAAATCCATCGCATGGACTGCGCCGCATCTCAGGATCAGTGGGCAAACCGCCTTCACCCACTGGTCAAATTTCTCCTGACCGTGTATTATATTGCGCTGACTGTTTCATTTTCCAAATATGATGTGATTGGTATATGCGGTATGGTGATATATCCTCTCGTTATGTTTCTGCTGTCTGAGCTTTCGTTTTCCGACTGCCTGCGGCGGTTGAAGCTCGTCCTGCCGCTGGTCTGCGTCGTCGGAATCCTGAACCCGTTTCTGGATCATACAACAATTGAACTCGGCGGCATTGAGATGAGCGCAGGCGTGTTGTCCATGCTGACACTGATTTGTAAGGGCGTATTCAGTTTACTCGCCTCGTATCTGCTGATTGCGACCACATCCATCGATCAGCTCTGCTATGCATTCCGTCTGTTGCATATGCCCAAA
Organism: Butyricicoccus porcorum; assembly: GCF_051246315.1. Taxonomy (NCBI): domain Bacteria; kingdom Bacillati; phylum Bacillota; class Clostridia; order Eubacteriales; family Butyricicoccaceae; genus Butyricicoccus; species Butyricicoccus porcorum. The sequence continues at coordinate 1,983,526 of NZ_CP178353.1, read as the reverse complement.
ATCCTGATGACTCAGATTCTTCTGACCTATCGTTATATCACGGTATTGCTCGAAGAGGTCAGCCGCATGATGCAGGCATATGCACTGCGTGCGCCCAATCAAAAGGGCATTCATATCACCGCCTGGGGCTCATTGACGGGACAGCTTTTGCTGCGCAGCGTTGACCGTGCAAATGTTGTCTATGAAAGCATGGTACTGCGCGGCTATCGCGGCAGCTTTGCATACATCGGCGAAAAAACGCGCCTGCGCGCGCAGGACATCGCATTCTTTGCAGTCTGGCTGACGGTGCTGACACTGTTCCGCAAATATCCGGTTTTCATCTTAATCGGCAACCTGACAGGAGGTCTGTTTACATGAATCAGCCACAAATCGAGGTGGAAAACCTCTCTTTTGCATATGAAGACAGCCGACAGATTCTGCACGATATCACGTTTCACGCATCCGGGTCAGAAGCGATTGGATTGGTCGGCGCAAACGGTGTGGGAAAATCGACGCTGCTCAAGCTGCTGGTCGGGCTGAACCTTGCCTTTTCCGGCAGCATCCATGTCAACGGACTGCCTGTGGAAAAAAAGACGCTTCCACAGATCCGGGAGAAAACCGGCTATGTCTTTCAGGACTCGGACAGCCAGTTATTCCTGTCAACAGCATATGAGGATATTGCCTTTGCCCCGCGCAACTACGGTTTTTCTGAAGCAGAAGTGGATGCGCGCGTACACCACGCGCTGGAACTGATTGGCATTGACCATCTGCGCGATAAACAGATTTATAAAATGTCCGGCGGCGAAAAGAAGATGGTTTCTATCGCCACAATTCTCTCCATGACGCCGGATATCATCCTCATGGACGAGCCGTCGATTGCGCTCGACCCGCGCAACCGCAGGCAGCTGATTCATATTCTGAACGACCTTCCGGGTCTGAAGCTCATCGCCTCCCACGATCTGGATATGATCCTCGACACGTGCGAACGCACTATTTTGATGGCGAACGGAACCATTGTGCGTGACGGCCCGACAGCAGATATCCTGACTGACCGGGAATTACTCGAGGCCAACGGACTGGAGCTTCCACTCAGCTATATGCGGCATCCGCTATGACGCAATTACAGCGTAATCCGTCGAATTGTATTGCAAATCAGCCTTTTTTCTGCTATAATAGCGCCGAAACAGCCGGCACGGTACAGCATGATGCCAGCCACAGAGACCCCGCGTTTTCCGGCATCATTGGAAGCGATGGAACGTATCTGCCCGGCAGACGAGTTCTGTCTTTTTCTCGCTCCATGCCGTAACAGAAAGGATGTGTCCAGCCCTTGGCTGATTCCAATACAACAAAGCATGCACTTGCCGCAGCGCTCAAGGAGCTGATGGAGGAAAAACCGTTTTCCAAGATCAATATTGCGGATATCTGCGCAAAATGCAGCATGAACCGCAAGAGCTTCTATTATCATTTCAAAGACAAATACGATCTGGTGAACTGGATTTTCGACACCGAATTCATCGAAGAGATTGAGAACGGTGCGCAAAATCCCAACGCCTGGAATTTTTACCGCGATCTGTGCAATTATTTTTATGATAACAGGCCATTCTATCGAAAGGCACTGAAAATCAGAGGGCAAAACGCCTTCTCTGAGCATTTTCGGGAGCTCTGCCTCCCGATCTTTACCCACGTACTGGAAACGCTGGTCGACGAGCCGGATGTCAATGATATCCAGCTGAATTTCTTTGCCGATGCATTCCTGCTTTCGATCGAGCGATGGATTCTCAGCAAGGACTGTATGAAACCGGATGAATTTGTTGAGGCAATGAAATCCTGTATTCGCATCGCCCACAAAATACATGTTGATGAGCTGTGAGCATACAAAAATCCGGCTGGTAAAAAATGCCATCCGGATTTTTTTCTATCCTCTCTGTCCCGGTTTCTCAAAGTCCGGTCAGGAAGCTCTGAATTTTCCCGATATCGCCCAGCAGCTGTTGCCGCCGCTTTCCGATCATCAGCTCTTTGTTGTTGCGGGCGTATGCCTCGCTGCCATACTGCCCGATAAACCACGTGCTGAAAAAGTTTGTATTCAACTCGGTAACAAAGACCACCAGCTCCTGACTTTTGCCAAAGGCGGTTTCCAGGAAGGCAAAGGCGTGCTCCAGCTGCTGTGATGCAGAGTCTGCCTGCTCCTCCATTTTCTGTACTTCTGCCTGAAAGCGTTCCGAGAGAAGCACAAAACCGTCGTCATCGCTGCGGACTGCCTCCGCAGACAACACTGCCCGGTCATCCTCCAGCTGTTGTGCTGCCCGCAGCAGTGCGGAGACCTCCCTCCGGTCGACAGCCGCAGCTTTTTGACGGGCATACAGCGATGTACGGATGCGGTCGGACTCGCGCGCCAGCAGCTCGCCCAGCGGCTGCTGGCCGAGATATCGTTTGACCGATTTCAGGCCCTCAAACAGGCGTGAAGCTGACATGTCCGTGTAATACGCTGTGGAAAAAGCCTCTGTCAGGCGGCCGATCAGCAGGCCGATCACGCTGAGCCGTTCATCGAACGGCGCGGTTTTCAGCCGCTCCAGTGCGGCGGCAGGCAGCCCGCCGGACAGGATTTCCTCCACATGGTAATCCGACTGGTATTTGCAGAACAGATCATAATACGCGGCAAAATCGCGCGCAATGCGCGGATGCTGAAGATATTCCAGAATGACCGGTTCATCGACCGGCAAATCCAGCTGCTCGCAGGTGAGAAGGAACTGCGACAGATCCTCCCAGCCGCGCGCGGTGACAAATGCCTGTCCGTCTACTGTGGTTTCAAACGCATAAAAATTCTGCTTCTTAATGTCCAGATAAGAGAGAATCGCCGGATGGATGCGGCTGCGGTAAGCATACTTCTTCCAGACTGCATAATCCTCCTGCACATCAATACGACGCAGGCGGTCGAGCGTGACAACATCGAAATCGCGCACAGATTTGTTGTATTCCGGCGGATTTCCGGCGGCAACAATGATCCAGCCCTCCGGCACAAAATGGCTTCCGAAGGATTTGCGCTGTAACAGCTGGAGCATGGTCGGTGCAAGTGTTTCGGAAACGCAGTTGATCTCATCGATGAACAGAATGCCCTCGCGCAGGTCAGTCTCCTCCATCTTGTCGTATACGGACGCGATAATTTCGCTCATCGTGTATTCCGTGATGGTCAGTTCTTTGCCGCTGTAATTTCGCTTTGTCAGATACGGCAGACCGATGGCGCTCTGTCTGGTGTGGTGCGTGATGGTATAAGACACCAGTGCAATGCCGCACTCTGCGGCGACCTGTTCCATAATCGCGGTCTTGCCGATGCCCGGAGGGCCCATCAGCAAAACCGGACGCTGGTGCACGGAGGGAATGCAGTAATTCCCCTCCCCATCCTTCGCCAGATAGGCCCGCACGGTGTGAATGATTTCCTGTTTTGCGCGTAGTATATTCATCGTTTCATCCCTTTTGTGATATCGTCTGTGCCCAGGACGAGCTTCATCGCCCACGGCGGCACCATATGGTCGGCATAATTGTCATCCAGAAACAGAAACGCGACATCATAGGGCGGGCGTTTCTGCGGAAAAATGCCAAATCCATCGGTAAAAAACAGCATGCCGCGCAGGTGCAGTAGCTCACCCTGCCGCTGTAGCTGTTCCACATAGTCAAAGACCGGTCGAAAATCCGTGTCACCGTTTCCGCAGACCTCAAACGTCTGCAAAACCTCCGTCAGATGCGTGGTATCGGTTATTTTCAAATCTGACTGGATGTCGGCGTCGCACTGGATAACGTGGACATTGACTGAGCGAAAAAAGCTGCCGGTATCCAGCAGCAGACTCACTGTCTGTTCCAGAAACCGCCGTACCAGCTCGCCGCTGCACGAACCGGAGGTGTCTACCGCAATGACAAAATCGTGGATTTTGCGCGCCTCACGGTATTCCAGTTCTTCTATCAGCGGCATATTTTGGTACAGCTGCATGCTGTAGTTGTAATACCCATAGTCAAAGCTGTCCGGATCGATGCGAACCTCCTCACGCGTGACCGCAAATTTCTGCAAAAATTTGCGGTAGTCACAGCGTTCCCGGTTTTCAATCTGTAATTGCTGCCGCAGGCTGCCCGCCATGAGGTTGAGCTCCCGGTGAAAGGTCTCCATCGAGGTCTGTGTCTTGCGGCTGATGTCCTGCCATTTCCGATCGACTTCCTCCCGGTCAGGCGGCGGACTGTCCGGGGAATCGCTGTCGGGCGATGGCTGCCCGTCGTTTTTGTCATCTTTCAGCTGTTCCCAGAATTTGTGATCGTCCGCCAGAAATTCTTCCTGCATGCGCCGCTTGTCAACGTAGGACATGTGAGACAGCGCACCGTAAACCTGTTCCGCGTTGCAGACTGACAATTCCAGACGGTCATAATATTCCTGCCTGCGGTCAGTCACCAGACGCTGCACGCACGGATACTCCATGGAATCCAATACGGATTCCACCGCAATATCACATGCAAGATTCCAGTCCTCCGCATCGCGGTCTTCGTCCTGCGTCATATGCCGAAAAATACAATGCAGCACCATATGCAGATAAGTGCGGTTGACACCCACCGGGTCGTCCTGATAGGCAGAAATCAGATAATTGGGATTGTAAAAGATGTGCACGCCATCAGTGGCAATGGTTCGCGTATTCAGATTTAATTCATAGGACAGTGCGGACAGCGCCACATCCAGAAACCGCATAGACAGGTACAGCTCACTGCGTGCCAGTGACAGAATGCGGTCTCCGATCCGGATCAGCTGTTCATGAAGTGCATTCATGCCGCACCCCCTACAGCGCAAACCGGTTTGCCCGGCGTCCGAAACGCGACAACCGGTGATCCATGAGCAGGCTGACACCCTCTGGGAACTCACGTTCCGATGCTGCCGCAATCGCGTCTTCCAGTTGCTCCCGGGTCAGCAGCTCTTCTCGAATCAACAGCTCCAGCCGCGGCAAATCACGCGCTGTCAGCACATCGGAAACGACTTCCGCTGCATGCGCGGACAGATAATCCAGATACGCTGTCCGATATTTCGCGCGCAGCTGGTATGGGTACAGCAGGCGGTAAAACGCGATCGCCTGCACAGCTTCCGGCTCGTCCTCGCGCACTGCGCGCGGGAAGGTGCGGTCATATTCGTCGAAATTGACGCCGTTGCGCGTCACACACATCCGGTAAAACGAACCGGAACCATAGGTGACTGAACGGAATTCGCGCGGTGGAATGATCTCCTGAAAGGCATAATCATATTCCGGGAACAGGAGGACAACTGTCTGTCTGTCCCCTGTCTCGATGGTCAGCGTAATTTCGTTGGTAAAATCGGTCACAATGCTTTTGAGCCAGGCCAGCCCCCTCACAAAAATGTGGTGAAGCGCCCGGCAGTTTTTGAATGCGCCGTCGCCGACCGAGCGCAGGCCGTTTTGCAGCACCAGCTGTTCCAGCGCAGCGCAGTTATAAAATGCATGATTGCCGATGGAATCGACACTTCCCGGTAGCGCGACACGCCGGAGCTGCGGCTGCTGCGCAAAGGCATAATCTCCGATTTCCGTCACCGGCACACCCTGCCACGTGTCCGGAACCGTCAGAAACGCGGCGCTGCTGTTGGATTTTACCAGCACTGCCCCGCGTTTTCCCTGTTCAAATATCAGATTTTCCATCCAATGCCCCCTGAGCCAGTTGTTTTATCGTCCTTATTGTACCACGCCGCCCGCCGCTCTGCCACAGTCGGGCGGAATTTTCTTTGCAAACCGCCCCTATCGGCAGAAAAAATGCACTCGCTGCATGCGCAGCGGGTGCATTTGTCTATATGGAACGCTTGCCGTGCTCACGCACCCAGGAAGCCCTTGAGATCCTCAATCAGATCATCTGCATCCATGCCGTGAACCTCTGCCGCCTGCTCGAGTGTCTCCATACGGGCGGACGGGCAGCCGATGCAGTGCATGCCCATATTGGTCAGGATATCCGCTGCTTCCGGAATGGCCTCCAGCAGTGCGCCGATTGTCGTATTCTTATTGATTCTCATGTGATTGTTCTCCTTTATTTCAACTTTGCTCCATCCTGAAATGCATTTCCGACTTTTTCGCCCAGCGCCAGATACGTGCGGTTGACCGGGTCAAACGCAATCGGGTGCAGCCGGGACGGGTCAATATTGCCGTCGGCCCCAAGGATGATCTCCTCCGCGCTGACATTTACAATCTCGCCGAGCATGCACTCCGACTGTTCGTCATAGCTGACCAATCGGCATTCCAGTGTCATCGGCAGCTCATCGATCATCGGCGCATCCACCAGTTCACTCTTTGTCGTATGGAAGCCCGCGCGTGCAACCTTGTCCGGCACCTGATTGCCGGAGACAATGCCGACATAATCGCAGGCAACTACATGCGCTTCATCTGCCATGCTGACGGTAAATGCCTTTCTGGCAAGAATATTCTTGACGGTCTTGTGTCCGGCGCTGAGATACAGGGCGATCTGGTTGGAATCGCTGATGCAGCCCCATGCGGCGTTCATGACATCCGGCATGCCGTCCGCGTCATAGGATGCGATCATCAGCACCGGCTGCGGATACAGAAACGACTTTGCGCCAAAGCTCTTTCTCATTTTGTTTCACTCCTGTCGTGAAATAGGTTTTATTTTGGATACCGCTATTATAGCACAGGCTCTTCCAATCGCAAAGTGTCCTGCCGCTTTTCTCTGAAAACAAAACAAAAATGCAAAAAAAACATAAAATTGTATATTTTTAGATGAGAACTACCCCGTTTTCGCCCAAAAGAACATGGTATAATAGAAGCACGTGATAGTTACTCTTTGTATCCCAAATAGAATTTTTTATCCCGATTGCTGTCGGGACAGAGACAGGAGGACATGACATGGCAAAAAAGGCTTCTGAACACGTAACATACTATAAAAATGCAAACGGGCCGGTGATCGGCACGGTTGCACGCCGTATCATTGAGCAGGATGGTTGTTATTTTAAGGACATCGACGGCTCCGGCACGCTGAACCCGGTTGCGGACTGGCGTCTGCCCGCAGAGGAACGCGCCCGCGCCTATGCGCAGACGCTGACCACAGAGGAAAAGCTGGGACAGATTTTTATTTCAGATTGGCGCACCGGCGAGGCGCAAAAGGACAAAAGTCTGCTGGATGAATCCGGCCTTCTGGACGAAGGCGAATTACACGGCAAAACCATTTTCGGCGAGCAACACCTGCCCAGCACTTCTTTCCTGCTGAAGAACTGGTGGGCACGGCATTTTATTCTGCGTGCCAATCCTGACGCAAAATATCTGACCGACTTCCTCAACCAGATGCAGGCCGTCGCCGAGGAATGTGAACATTTTGTCCCGGTACAGGCAGCTTCCAACTCGCGCAATGAGCATGCAATTCCCGTATTCGGCATGAATGATGCTTCCGGTGTCTTTGCCACCTGGCCGGGTACGCTTGGCATTGCGGCCGCCATCAAGGGCGACAGCATCGAAATCGCCGACCAGTTTGCCGACGCAATCCGCCGCAGCTGGAATGCAACCGGCCTGCGCAAGGGATATATGTATATGGCGGATGTCATGACCGATCCGCGCTGGCAGCGCACCTATGGTACCTTCGGCGAAGATCCGGCACTGATCTGCGAGATTTTCGAGCACCTTCTGCCGCGTATTCAGGGCAGTTCAGATGGTGTCACGAACGATGGCGTCGCCATGACAGTCAAGCATTTCCCGGGCGGCGGCGCACGGGAAAATGGCTTTGACCCACACTATGCCGCAGGACAGTGGAACGTCTACGCCACCGAGGGCAGCCTCCAGAAATACCACATCCCAGCCTTCCAGGTTGCTGTAGACAACCATGCCTCCGCGATCATGCCATACTATTCCAAGCCGTCCGCCGAAAAGAGCGCACCGCAGACAGACAAAAACGGCCATCCGATAGAAATGCAGCCGTTCGGCTTCGCATATAACAAACCGTTTATCGACGGCATGCTGCGCAAGCAGATGGGCTTCCAGGGCTATATCAATTCGGATACCGGCATTGTCCATAACATGGGCTGGGGTGTTGAAATGCTCGACCAGCCGGAGCGCATTGCATTCGCGCTGAACAATGGCGGTGTCGACCTCATCAGCGGTCTGTTTGACATTGATTACGGCAAGGAAGCACTGGCGCGTACAAAGAATGGCTATTACGACACACATCCCGTCCCGGACGGCTTCCGCAGAGAGGAGCTTGAACTGACCGAAGAAGCGCTGAACCGCGCTGTCATCCGCACAATGACCGAGATGTTTGCACTCGGCATGTTTGACAATCCGTACCGTGATCCGGCGGAGGCGAAGGCCGTCACCGCCAACCAGACCGACTGGGCGAATGCAATGGATGCGCACCGCAAGAGCGTAACTCTGCTGAAAAATGATGGCACACTGCCGCTGACTGCCGACAGTCTCACCGGCAAAAAGGTCTATGCGGAGGCATTTTACAAGCAGCCGGAGCTTGCAGAAAAAGACACCGCCGAACTGAAAAAGCTGTTGGAAGGTGCTGTGATTGTCGAAGATCCCGCACAGGCGGACTATGCCATCCTGATGATTTCTCCGTCCTCCGGCGAATACTTTAACGCCACATCGGGTTATCTCGAACTGGATATCTGTGAAGACAAGACAGTGCCGAACGTCGATGAAACGGGCCGTCCGGTCGCAGAAACGCACACAGAAACCACGCTCCCCGGTGCAAAACGCATTGTGGACATCGCAGCTGCCGTCCACGCAAACGGCGGCAAAGTCATTGCCAACATCAATTTCACGCTTGCATGGCAGGTGGGCAATATTGAGCCTCATGTCGATGCGCTCACCGCAGGCTATGACACCTATCTCTCCGCAACTGTCGACGTCATGCTCGGTCGGTATGCGGCAACCGGCAAATTGCCCATCACGCTGCCGCGCGGCGATGAGGTCCTCGCTGTCGACGCCGAAGGCCGCTGTGTCAGCCCGAACGACGTCCCGGGCTATGACAAGGATCTGTACATGCCGGATGCGCTCAAGGACGAAAACGGCAAGGCATATGCATACCGCGACACCGCAGGCAACTACTATGAACTCAACTTCGGTCTGAGCTACTGATTTTGATTTCCTTCCGGAAAATCCCGTAAAAACAGCAAAGCCCTTCCGCCAACCGATTACGGGAGGGCTTTGCTCTATCTGCCGGACAGGGACATGTCATCCCCTCCAGCCCATGTCACGTGAGATGCGGTCACGCGCCGCCATCAGATGCGGCTGGAGCTGTGCCAGATAGGTATCTGTCATGCGCATCAGCGGGGCGCTGAGTGAGATCGCACCGCAGGCCCGGCCTGTGTAATCGTAAATCGCCGTTGCAATACAGCGCACGCCGAGTTCATTTTCCTCGTTGTCAAACGCATAACCGCGGCGCCGGATCGCCTCCAGTACATCCTGCAAGCGTTCCCTCGTCACAATTGTGTGCTGCGTATACGGCTGAATGTCGCTCTGTTCCCAGATCGCATCCACCTCTTTATCGGTCAGGCTCGCAAGAATCGCCTTGCCCACACCCGTGCAGTACATCGGGCGGCGCATGCCAATGCGCGAGAACATGCGGATGGCACTGTTTTCTGCCTCCACCTTGTGGACATAGACAATGTCGCTGCCGTCCGGCACGACCAAATGCACAGTCTCTCCGACCTCGTCGCGCAGGCGCTCCATCGGCCCGCGGGCAATCTGTACCAGGTCGAGGTTTTCCACGACCTGTCCTGCCAGCGCATACAGGCGCGTCGTCATGCGGTATTTGTTTGTCTCCTCATCCTTGCGCACATAGCCGCGTGTTACCATGGCAGACAGCATCCGGTGCACGGTGCTCTTGTGCAGTCCGGTCATCTCAGTGAGTGTGTGAATGGTCAGTCCGTCGCGCGCTTCGCAGAGTCGCTCCATGATATCAAATGCACGGTCGAGCGACTGCACGGGAGAACTCTTTTCAGCCATGGTCAATCTCCTCTCTGTTTTGAATTATGAAACTCTGTTTCTATTTTATCGGTTTTTCATAAAAATTACAAGATATTTTTGTCAATCAATTCACGAATTTCCGCTTGTTTTTTTGGCAAAGGGTACATAATAAGAATCAGCAAAGGGAAATACAAAACGCAGTTTCATAATTCAAAACAAATCTGGAGGGAAACAAAATGAATGCACTGAATCAGGCAATTTCCGACATCGGCGTAGTCCCTGTTATTAAGTTAAGGAACCTCTGAATAAATAGCCTTTATTCTGTTCCCACTCGATACATTGCCGTTTTTGCGCTTGGTTAAGGCGATTTCAGAGCGAAATAGCCGTTATTCTTCTGTTTTTCGGCTCCTTTTCCCGAAAAAGGGCAGACTACCCCTATATCAGGTTGTGGAAAGTTTTCGCCCGGCGATGGCGAGAGCGTACAAATTGGCACAGGCGAACATGGCGTATAGTCGATTCTCGTTTTTCATCAGTCCACGATACACCGTTTTCTTGTAGCCGAACTGACACTTGATGATCCGAAACACATGCTCTACTTTGCACCGCACCGAGGATTTGTGGTTTTCGATATACCGTTCCCAGTCAGTGGCTTTGTCACTGACTTTAGGAAGACTTCTGGGACGGCGGTTAATACGAAAGTCAATCTTTGAAAAATGCGCATTGTTGGCAATTTCAGGACGTTTTTGTACTCCAAGATAGCCGGAATCCCCATAGACTACCTCGTCATCTTCCCGGAGCAGATTCGCTACTTGCGTGATGTCATGCTCGTTTGCTGCTGTGACGGTTATCGTGTGAACCAGGCCGCTGCCTGCATCTACGCCGATATGACATTTCATCCCAAACCGCCATTCTTTCCCCTTCTTGGTCTGGTGCATTTCGGGGTCACGAGCTTTCTCAGCGTTTTTTGTGGAGCTGGGAGCATTGATGATCGTCGCGTCCACGATGGTGCCGCCCTTCATCATGTGTCCGGTTCCTACCATAACCCGGTTGATTGCGTCAAAAAACAGTTTATTCAGCCCGTTTTCTTCCAGAAGATGGCGGAATTTACACAGCGTCGTTTCATCCGGCACCGCTTCCGTCATGAAGTCAATGCCTGTAAATTTCCGCATGGCATAGCTGTCGTAAATGGCATCCTCGGTTGCCGGGTCAGACAGGTTGAACCAGATCTGAAGCAGATACATCCGCAGCATTTTCTCAATTCCCATAGGTGGACGGCCTCGTTTTCCCTTGGGGTAGTAGGGTGCAATGACACCTACCCACTCATCCCAGGGGATGATCTCGTCCATGATTTCCAGAAATTCTTCCCGCTTGGTTTTCTTCTTGCGGAAGCTGTATTCCATGTCTGTAAATGTTTCCTGCTTCATTGTCATGCACCACCTTTGTTTTGATAGTCTTATTTTATCATATCCCCAACCTATATGGTGGTGAGGATTAAATCAGAGGTTCCCTAATTCTCACAAAATAAACTCTCATTACTAAACCTAACCTACAAAACCCAATCTATTTTCCTGCAAAAAAGGCAGACCGAAAGCACAACTTGCTTCTGGTCTGCCTTTTCCCTTTTCCTCTGTCGCTGCATCGTCTGCGGCATGTGGAGCTTAGGCACTATCTGTTCAGATACTCCTAAATTACCACGCTCTGAAAATACATTGCCATCGACTCGTATTCTTCCGGCTGGATATCTGCCGGGCCGGGATCGGGAACACGGCCCCATTCATCTTCACGCGGCTCCTTTTCCGGCACAATACCCGTGATTCTGCCCTGTTCGACACATACATCCGCTGAAATGGTATATCCTTCCGTATGGAACGAGAACGTATACATCGATGCCTTGCCAAACCTTCCCATCATGGTAAAATAATAATTCAGTCTGTCCTCATCGACCTCTCTGCCGATAAATTTCTGTTCCAGTTGCTCAAATGTCATTTCTGTTCTCCTTTCCCATAGATGCAGCGCATCCATCAGTTGATTCTTCCGCAGAAGGAACAGACGCGCATTACGCCGTCCCAAAGCATTCCGCCGCAGAACTGGCACCGGTCTTCCAGACACCAAACAGTCGGGCACTCCCATTCCAGCTGTACGTTTTCTTCCAGCCCAAGGTATTCTCTCAACCGAGCCCGGCTTGTAAAACGCTTTCCTTCCGCATCTTCTACTTCACCCCAGAGTGACAGTTTTTTCAGCGACGTACAGCCGGAGAAAATATGCTCTGCGAGCAGCCGGAGCTGATTGCCCGGCAATTCTATTTTCTCCACAGACGTACAGCTTTCAAATGCCTGTGCTGCAATCCGTTCCACTGCGTGCGGCAGGACGAGCTTTCCTGCTCCGCCGATGCATCGTCTCAGGGTTCCGTCAATGATTTCAAGCCTGTTTTCGTCTGCCATACCAGTCCCTCTCTGACTTTCATTCTCAGGAATTATTGTTAGCATAGCACACCTCCGAAAGACTGACAAGGGGATTTGGCAATTTCCCACAGAAGGTATTGGCCTGTCCGCAGGCGCATTCACACAAAAAACTTCTCTATTCTTCTTTATATTTCGTGCATTTCTCACGAAAGTATGATATGATAAGAGAAACCAAACGCAAAGGAGCGTTTTTATATGGAAAACAACCTTTTTACAAATGCCCATATTCTGGCATGGCTTCAGTATTTTACGGACAACGCAGATGTTGATCTGGAACGGGTCAAAATTCTGGATATCACCCGAAAAAACAAAAACTTGATTCCGACTGTTGAGTCCCATCGTTCTGTTCTGGTGTTTACCGAAGCCGGCCATCCGGATATCTTCTATCGCATGTATAACGCCGGTCTGGGTGAATGCACCGTTATCTACAACGAAGGCAGTGAACCGAGCGGCCCGATCAAGCAGAACAAGGTTTATGATATGATGAACCGCGGCATCAATGCCTCTGCCGGCATGCTGATTCTCAATCCCAAGGCACGCAGCACGTTTAAATTCGGCATGAACAACCTTTCCTTTGCCTTCGGCTCTGTCCGGTATGTCGGATCGGAAATCCGTGCTGTCATCCTGAGCAAGATGCAGATCGATCCACAGAAAAATCTGTGTGTCATTTCGGGCGAATCCATCGCTGTCGAAGCTGCCATCCTCGGCGGCGAAGGTACAGTTATCGCCGTAGAATACAACTCCCGCGACCGCAAGACTCTGGAAGACAACATCAACCAGTTTGGTCTGAACAATGTCACCATCATCGATCATGTCGATGACGAGACCATGAAGGGATTGCCTGTTCCGGACGTCACGATGCTCGTCGCATCCGCCAGCATGGAGCAGGAAATGAAGTGCCTGCTCAAGCTCAATCCGAACATGGAATTTGTCATCTATACACTGGACTTCAGAGTTGCCGCCGAAATGCCTGCGCTGTGCAAGAGTCTCGGCATCAACGACCCGGATATCATCCAGATTTCGGTCTCCAAGCTCAACAGCAAAAACAATTTTGACACCCAGCCGGCACCGTGGATCATCACCGGCAAGGCGGGAGAATGAGCCGTGATACAGAATCTCTGAACAAATAACAGCAGCCGGAAGCCGCATTTTGCAGCTTCCGGCTGCTGTTTTCACAATTTTGCGCAGATATCTTCTCAGTTATCCTGATCCTGTGCGGCAGTTGCCGGATCCTGTGTCGCAGTTGCGCGGTATGCCTCCTCATAGAACAGCTCCTGTGAATTGAGCTTTTTCTCATGGAGATTCCGATCAACATATGCGCGGTCACAGGTCTGCTGCTTGCCCTTCTCGTCGTCCGCCATAACTGTATCAAAAATATGGCGCAGGCGGTCACGAATTTCTTCATCATAAATCGGCGCGGCGACCTCAACGCGTTTGATGGTATTGCGCGTCATGAAATCGGCAGAAGCGATATAAATCTTCTCGTCTGCCCCTACGCCGAAGCGATAGATACGTGAATGCTCGAGGAAACGTCCGACAACACTGACCACCGTGATATTTTCTGTCTCGCCGGGAATGCCCGGAACAAGGCAGCAGATGCCGCGGACAATCAGCTCAATCTTTACGCCCGCCTTCGATGCTTCAATCAGCTTTTCAATGATGGCCTTGTCTGTGAGCGAATTGATCTTTACGCCGACATAAGCAGGCTCACCGCGCAATGCCTTCTGTTCTTCGGCGTCGATCATCGCGATAACTTTGTTTTGCAGGCACTTCGGTGCAACCAGCAGGTGTTCCGTCTGTTCCACCGTCTCGCCGAGCATCAACGATTTGAATACGCGTGCCGCTTCTGCACCAATTTTCTGGTTGCCCGTGAGCAGCGACAGATCGGTATACAGCCGCGAAGTCTTTTCGTTGTAATTGCCCGTACCGATCTGGGTGATATAGGACAGCCCCTGTTCGGTATGGCGCGTAATGAGGCACAGCTTGGAATGTACCTTGTACATGCCGAGACCGTAAATGATGTGGCAGCCAGCGTCTTCGAGCCGCTTGGACATCTCGATATTGTTCGCCTCATCAAACCGGGCGCGCAGTTCAACCAATACGACAACTTCTTTTCCGTTTTCTGCCGCTTCGATCAGTGCATCGATGACCTTACTGCGCTCTGCAACGCGGTACAACGTCATTTTGATGGATACCACACTGTCATCCTCTGCCGCCTCATGCAGCATGCGCAGGAACGGTTTCATGCTCTCAAACGGATAGGACAGCAGGACATCCTTCTTTGCGACCTGATCCAGAATGCTTTCCTTAAGGTTGAGTGCGGGCGTCATCTGCGGGCTTCTGCGCTCATAAAACAGGTTGGTCTTATCTCGCAGATAGCCTTGCAGCTGGAAGCCAAACGACAGGTCGAGCGGGGTGTCTACCTTGATGATATGCCGCTTATGTACGCCGAGGAACTTTGCAAGCTCCTTCTGTGTCTTATCATTGATCTGCCGACTCAGCTCCAGACGCACCGGGCTCAGGCGGGTGCGCTGTTTAATCAGATGCTCCATGACATCGCGGTAATCGAGATCTTCATCCAGTACATCTGTTGCGTCAATATCTGCATTGCGGGTTACGCGCATGATGGACTTTTCTCTGACGGTATATTTCGGATACAGCTTAGAGGCAAAGTGCAGAATCAGCTCCTCGCACAGCATAAACGTGCCCGGACGGGAGGGGATTTCAATCAGGCGCTTAAATACACTGTTTGTGCATGGCACGATTCCCATCTTGCCCTTGCCGCCCTTTGTGGACAGCAAAACCAGCGCATACAACTGCTTGTTGTTGAGGAATGGGAACGGCTGCTGCTTGCCGATAATCATCGGGGACAGGAACGGCGCAATATTCTGGTCGAAATAGGTCTCCAGCAGAGCGCCTTCCTCGTTCGACAGCTTGTTAAAATTGATGATGCGGATACCCTGCGGCTCCAACTCGCCCATCAGCTGTTCATAAATTCTGGATTTCTTCTGTTCCAGCTCCGCAACACGTTTGAGGATGGCCTTTACCTGCTCCTCGCTGGTCATATTCGTCTTATTCTCACGAATTTTTTCATCGGAATGCATTTGAACCATCAATGTGCCGACGCGAACCATGAAAAATTCATCCAAATTGGACTGATAGATCGCCGCAAAGCTCAGGCGCTCTGCCAGTGGAACTCTGGCATTCCCTGCTTCATTCAGTACCCGTTCGTTGAACTGTAACCAGGACAGCTCTCTGTTTGTATAGCATGTGGTATCCATTGATATCCTCCCTATTATGAATCAATCGCTTTTATCATTATTAAACCAGTAATTTTAACTCGATTCTACCACTTTTCTGTAAAACAATGTAATGTCTTTGTAAAAAAACAGGGCTCCTGTCAGCTGCAGGCACAGCCGGGAGCCCCATTGCAATGGTTATTCACCTAAAATATGCCTTGCGACATAGATTCCGCTCGCGGATGCATGTGACAGCGAATGCGTGACACCGCTGCCGTCGCCGATGACATACAGTCCCCTGTGCTTTGTCTCCAGATTTTTGTCCAAATCCACTTCCATGTTATAGAACTTGACCTCTACACCATAGAGCAGCGTATCATCATTCGCCGTTCCCGGCGCAATTTTATCCAACGCATAGATCATCTCAACAATACCGTCCAAAATACGTTTGGGCAGTACAAGGCTCAGATCGCCCGGTGTCGCCGTGAGCGTCGGAACGACCATGCCCTCCTCCATGCGCTTCGCTGTGCTCCGCCTGCCACGGATCAGGTCACCAAAGCGCTGGACAATGACACCGCCTCCCAGCATGTTGGACAAGCGCGCAATGCTCTCGCCATATCCGTTGCTGTCTTTGAATGGTTCGGAAAAATGCTTTGCCACCAGCAGCGCAAAATTGGTATTTTCTGTCTGGTGCTCCGGGTCCTCATAGCTGTGACCGTTGACTGTTACAATGCCATTTGTATTCTCATTGACGACAATGCCGTAGGGGTTCATGCAGAATGTCCGGACATTGTCCTCAAATTTTTCCGTCCGATAGACGATTTTGCTCTCATACAGCTCGTCTGTCAGATGAGAGAAAATCACAGCGGGAAGCTCTACGCGCACACCGATGTCCACACGATTGGATTTCGTCGGGATGTCCAGACTGCTGCAAATACGTTCCATCCACTTGCTTCCGCTCCGTCCGACCGAAACAATACATTTGGTACAGTCGGCAAAGCCATCTGTATACCGCACGCGGTATCCGTCCTCGATACATTCCAAATCGGTGACCGGTGTATGGAAATAGAAGTCAACGCAGTCCTTCAGTTCATTGTAGAGATTTTCCAGCACGACATAATTGATGTCCGTGCCGAGATGCCGGACAGAGGCATCCAACAGCTTCAGCTTATTCTGCATGCACAGCTTTTTGAATTTCGTTCCGGCAGTCGAATACATCTTCGTATGCGCTCCGCCGTGCGAGACATTGATGCCGTCGACATATTTCATCAGTGAAATAGCCTCTTCCCTGCCGATATACTCATACAGCGTGCCGCCGAAATCGTTTGTGATGTTGTATTTTCCGTCAGAAAAAGCACCTGCACCGCCGAAGCCGTTCATAATCGCACAGGTTTCACAGTTGATGCACGATTTTACCTTGCTGCGGTCGATCGGGCATCGCCGCTTTTCCAGCGGATATCCTGCCTCAAATACGGCAATACGCAACCCACTGCCCTTTTTGCACAGTTCATAGGCGGAAAAAATACCGCCCGGCCCTGCACCTATAATAATTACGTCATATTTCATACAAAATTCTCCCGGATCACACGCACCATCTTCTACCATGCATGCAGTTATTTGATATACCGCCTTTATTGTAGCATTGCCCGGCACTTTTTTCAATTGATACTGTCAGTATGCATCCAAAGCCGGAACACTATTCTTTTCGCTTCGCCGCAGGACAGACCGTGCTGCGGCCGTCTGCTCCCCGCAATTTTCTGTACAGAATCACGCATGCACTGATACGCTATCAGCAAAACGTGGATGGTATCGCACAAGGTATCAACGAAAATGTGATACCAGTCTCCTCCTTTGTGATATCTGATGTTGGGAAATTCAGCTATAATAGTAACGTCCTCACAGATAAGGCCGCAATTATGACATGAATTGACGGCTGATAAAAAATAAGCTATGCTATTTGATGTCGGAGCGCGTAGCAACAGAAATTTGACACAGCGTTCCGTCTGAGCATGATAATGCACGGAGGACTTCAATGGATTCATACAGTCTGATTTGTTTTACAAAGCTATACCAGCTGGGAAGCATCCACAAGGCGGCGGATGAACTGTATATCTCTCCGCAGTCGATGAGCAAACGGCTTCAGCGGCTTGAGGAAGAACTGGGACAGACACTGTTCGACCGCTCCCCTTCCGGCCTGACACCGACGCCGCACGCACATCAGCTGGCTTACAGCGCTAACATCATTCTGAACGAATATGAGCGTGTGCGCGCTGTGTTCAGCGGGCAGACCAGTGACTCAACCTGCACACTGCATATCGCATCGACCTACGGTGTGCCGAAGCGCCTGTCACTCGCGTTCATTCAGGATTTTTACCGCGAGAATCCAAGCATTCATCTTGATCTGGTCGAATATCCGGAATATCCCATCTTCGACATGCTGGATGAGGGGAAAATTGATTTTGCATTTCTCCCCGAACCGATTGACATTGTCAAGTATGAGATCGAATACTGTTTTTCCCACAGATACTGTCTGGTTGTCAACAAAGCACATCCGCTGGCAGACAGAGATTGCGTCGAGTACCGCGACCTGAACGGCATCCCTCTCGCCATTAAGGGGCGGGATTATTCGTTCTATCCGGTCAATATGACAAAATTCTCACGCGGTGGACTGACGCCGCAGATTCTGCTGGAAATCAGCGATGATTCTTTGATTGTGGAAGCTGCGCGGCAAAACTGGTGTGCCGGTATCACGGCGGACTTCTTCGCTGAGCAGTATGCAGATGACAATGTTGCCGTCATCCCGTTCTGTGACGACAGCTTCACGCGAAATGTATTTCTCGTGCGGCGCAAAAATCAGGAGATGTCAGCGGCAGAAAAACGGTTTTGGACATTCACGACTGACTGGATTCAGAAAAACATGGAGGACAGCGGACGATAGACCGCACCTGTTTTTGTTTTCGATTTCAATTCTATAGATGCGAAAAGGAGTAATTACCCATGGAAAACGCAAGAATTTACTATCAGGAAGATTGTAATATTGCACTGCTGGATGGCAAGACCATTGCCATCATCGGCTACGGCTCCCAGGGTCATGCACATGCACTGAACCTGAAGGAATCCGGCTGCAATGTCATCATCGGCCTTTACGAAGGCTCCCGTTCCTGGGCTAAGGCTGAAAAAGCTGGCTTCGAGGTTTATACCGCTGCCGAGGCTGCCAAGAAGGCTGACATCATCATGATCCTCATCAACGATGAGAAGCAGGCTCAGCTGTACGAGGAAAGCATCCGCCCGAATCTGGAAGAGGGCAACATGCTGATGTTCGCACATGGTTTCAACATCCATTACGGCTGCATCGTTCCGCCGAAGAATGTCGATGTCACCATGATCGCGCCGAAGGCTCCGGGCCACACCGTAAGAAGTGAATACCTCGCTGGCAAGGGCACCCCGTGCCTGGTTGCTGTTGAGCAGGACGCTACCGGCAAGGCTCTGGATCTTGCACTGGCTTATGCTTCCGCTATCGGCGGCGCACGCGCTGGCGTTCTGGAAACCACGTTCCGCGTTGAGACTGAGACCGACCTGTTCGGCGAGCAGGCTGTTCTGTGCGGCGGTGTCTGCGCTCTGATGCAGGCAGGCTTCGAGACTCTGTGCGAAGCTGGCTATGATCCGAGAAATGCATACTTTGAATGCATCCATGAGATGAAGCTGATTGTCGACCTGATTTACCAGAGCGGCTTCGCAGGCATGAGATACTCCATCTCCAACACCGCTGAATACGGCGACTACATCACTGGTCCGAAGATCATCACTGAGGACACCAAGAAGGCAATGAAGAAGGTTCTGGCTGACATTCAGGACGGCACCTTCGCAAAGGACTTCCTGCTCGACATGGCTGATGCCGGCAAGCAGGTTCACTTCAAGGCGATGAGAAAGCTGCATGCTGAGCATCCGTCCGAGAAGGTCGGCGAGGAGATCCGCAAGCTGTACAGCTGGAACAACGAGAGCGACAAGCTGATTAACAACTGATTATTTCCTAAAATTTTGCTTTCCTAAAAAGGGAGAGGCTTTTGGTCAACTGATCGAAAGCCTCTTCTTTTTGTTTTGCCGGAACCATTGCATTTAGAACGCGGCTGTGTACTTTCCGCGCTCCGTTTGCTATAATGGGAACGACATTTTCCATCTGGGAGGAATGCTGCATGGGTTATCTGAGATACCCGTCTTATTATCCAAAATTCCGCTGTACGGCATCCGCCTGTACGCACAACTGCTGTCTTGCGGGCTGGGAAATCGACATCGACGACGAAACGCTCACCTATTACCAGCAGGTCGATGGTGCATGTGGTGACCGCCTGCGGGCACATATCGCACTGCCCGCTGAGCCGGGCGAAACCGCACATTTTATGCTCGATACACAGGGACGCTGCCCGTTTCTGGGTAAGCACAACCTGTGCGATATTTATACCGAGCTAGGTGCAGAACACCTCTGTCAGATCTGCACCGAGCATCCGCGCTATTACGATTGGTTTTCCGATGGGACAGAAGCCGGTGTCGGATTGTGCTGTGAGGCTGCCGCTGAGCTGATTCTGCAAAATACCAGTGTTCCCGCGCTGGAAGCCGTCCCCGATGACGACTTTGAACCAGAAGCGCTTTCAGAAGACGAGCGCGCCGCAGAGCATGAGCTGTTCCGCATGCGGGACGAGCTGTTTCACATCGTCAAAGCAGAACCATATCTGCCGCTGGAGGAACGCATGAACCGGCTGTACAGCACTGCCGTCAACATGCAGAAAACCTGTGATACATGGATGTTTTCTGCCGCCGAAGCTGCATACGTCCCCAATTGGACGGATGCATTCTGGCAGCTGGGATCGCTCACCCGTCTGCTCGATTTCTTTCTCACGCTGGAAATCAATGAACCTGCATGGCGTGACCTGCTCTTCGAGACAAAAGCACAGCTGCCTGAACTCCTGCGCCACAGACAGGCGTTTCTTTCCTGTTATCAGGATAATCTGTATGAATATGAACAGCTGCTTCTCTACTTCCTGTATCGCCATTTTATGGGAGCTCGCTGGGATGGCATGCTGTGTGGGCGTGTCAATTTTGCGCTCATCAGCACCTGCATGATCCAGTTGCTGGACATACAGACATGGCTGACAGAGGGATGCCTGACGCATGCCCGACAAATTGATCTGTGCAGGCGCTATTCCGAAGAAATTGAATACGACGAGGAAAACACGGAAAAAATCCTCCTGTATTCTATCCTGTGAGTATTTCGATACAAAGTTTTGAGCCCGTCCGCCAAAAAAGGCGGACGGGCTCAAGCAGGAAAGGTGTATTACTGGATGCTATCAAATGAGAAATCAGATATCAAAATAAGGAAAGGATTTTATGCAGGACAGCTTCCCTCTCAGG
Organism: Butyricicoccus porcorum; assembly: GCF_051246315.1. Lineage (NCBI taxonomy): Bacteria > Bacillati > Bacillota > Clostridia > Eubacteriales > Butyricicoccaceae > Butyricicoccus > Butyricicoccus porcorum. The sequence continues at coordinate 1,962,499 of NZ_CP178353.1, read as the reverse complement.
AAATGCTGTCCTGCACTTCATAGGGAAAGTAAGGGGATTGGTAGATTATCTCTGAACACGGCCGGAACCGTCGCCGCCGGCGAGCTTTTCAACCTCAGAAACCGTAACCAGGTTGTAGTCGCCTTCGATGGAGTGCTTGAGTGCGGATGCCGCAACAGCAAACTCAACCGCATCCTGCGTGGACTTGCCAGTCAGCAGGGAGTAAATCAGGCCGCCGCCAAAGCTGTCGCCGCCGCCGACGCGGTCGGTGATGTGCAGGTGATACTCCTTGGAGAAACAGTAGTTCTCACCGTCGTACAGCATTGCTGCCCAGTCGTTGTCACTTGCGGAAATCGAGGTGCGCAGGGTGATGGCAACCTTCTCGAAGCCAAACTTGTCAGCCAGCTGCTTGGCTACCGACTTGTAGCCTTCCTTGTTCAGCTTTCCGCCGTAAATATCTGTGTTCTCTGCTTCGATGCCGAAGACATCCTTTGCATCCTCTTCGTTGGAGATGCAGACGTCGACATACTGGCACAGATCGGTCATTGCTGCGCGCGCTTCTTCACGCGTCCACAGCTTACCGCGGTAGTTCAGATCGCAGGAGATCTTGACGCCGTGTGCCTTTGCCGCCTTGCATGCCTCGCGGCAGATTTCAACGACATTCGGGCCGAGTGCCGGGGTAATTCCGGTAAAATGGAACCACTCTGCGCCCTCGAAAATTGCGTTCCAGTCATACTCGGACGCAGAGGATTCCTGAATAGAAGAGTGGGCACGATCATAGATGCATACCGAGCCGCGCTGGGATGCACCCTTTTCCAGATAGTAGATGCCGACACGGTCGCCGCCGCGGACGATCATAGAGGTATCTACACCGTAATGGCGCAGGCTGTTGACAGCTGCCTGTCCGATGGCATGCTCCGGCAGCTTGGTGACAAATGCCGTATCAATGCCATAGTTTGCCAGCGAAACGGCGACATTGGCTTCGCCGCCGCCAAAGGTTGCCTGCATCTGGTCATTCTGGAAAAAACGATAGTAACCGTTCGGAGCAAGGCGAAGCATAATTTCGCCGAAGGTAATTACTTTAGCCATTGCGCGCCTCCTTTACGATTTCACGGGACTTTTTGCACAGGTCGGTGATTTCATCCCACTTCTGGTTATCGATTAGATCAGCAGTTACCATGTAGGAGCCGCCGCATGCTGCAATTACCGGGCTGGACAAATAGTCCTTCAGGTTCTTGAGGGATACGCCGCCGGTCGGCATAACCTTGAACTGCGGGAACGGTGCGCTCATTGCCTTGATCTTAGCGAGGCCGCCGGACTGCTCAGCCGGGAAGAACTTCAGGACTTCCAGACCAAACTTCAGAGCCGCATGGTAATCGGTTGGGGTGGTGCAGCCCGGATAAATGGCGATGTCCTTGCTCTGTGCATATGCAACCAGCTCCGGATCAAATCCCGGGGTTACGATAAACTGTGCACCTGCTGCAATCGCATCGTCGATCTGCGCGGTGGTAGTTACAGTACCTGCGCCGACGATCATGTCCGGGCAGGTCTCCTTCATTGCCTTGATGGCGAGCGGTGCGCCTGCTGCACGGAAGGTGACTTCAGCGACCGGAACGCCGCCTTCGCACAGTGCCTTTGCCAGCGGAGCGGCATCGCGCTCCGGGTTGTTTAACTTAATAACAGGGACTACGCCGATGTCGGAAATTGCCTGATTCAGTGCATTCATAGTTGCATCCTCCTGCCGTCAGTGGACATACTTCTTCAGCGTTGCACGGACTGCGCCCGGGCCCGCCATCAGTTCCTGGAAGTAGCCGATGACCTTCTCTGCCAGACCGCATTCGTACAGATCAACTGCAAAAATAGATGCGTCGGACAGAATTGGGCGCAGCTGCTCTGCGTCGATCTCGCCGCCCAGCGTGATGCCGGTGAGCTTCTCCTGCATAGCCGGAAGCAACGGGTCAGGGCTGATGTCAAACGGCTTGCCCTCGTCGTCCACGCCGATGAGGTAACGCAGCCAGCCAGCCAGTACCAGCGGAATGAGGTTCAGCTCGGAAGCTTCGCGGTCAGGCGATGCGATATATGCCTTGATGGTTTCGCCGAAGCGGATGGACAGTTTCTGCGACGTATCCGTTGCGATGCGCTGCGGGGTGTCCGGCATGAACGGATTCGGGAAACGTGCAGTCAGTACCTCTTCGAGGAACTTCTTCGGCTCGATGACGCCTGGATCAACGACAAACGGCATGCCTTCGACATGGCTCATCTTATCGATAAATGCACTCAGCTCCGGGTCCTTCATTTCCTCTGCGATAGAGGTATAGCCCAGAATGCAGCCGTAAACAGCGAGGCAGGTGTGCAGCGGGTTCAGGCAAGTGCAGACCTTCATCTTTTCGACCTTGTTGACGGTGTCACGGGAAGTGATGATGACACCAGCGTCCTCCAGCGGCGGTCTGCCGTTCGGGAACTGATCCTCGATAACCAGATACTGCGTCTTTTCTGCATTGACAAACGGTGCGGTATAGGTATGCTTTGCCGTCGTAAACGGGCTGATATCCTCCAGACCGTCTTCAATCAGCTGCTTTTCAACAACTGGATGCGGGCGCGGGGTGATCTTATCGATCATGCTCCACGGGAATGCGATATCGTTTTCGAGATATGCGTAATCCTCTGCGGAAATCTTACCGTTATCCAGCCATGCCTTGGCGATTTCCATCACTGCCATCTGGAGCTTCTCACCATTGTGCGAGCAGTTGTCCATAGATACCAGTGCGAGCGGCGCGCCGCAGGCATGCTTTCTGCCGAGACACATGGCAGCCAGCTGTGCCATGAACGATTTGCAGCCCTCCGGGCCGTTTGCCATATCCTCGACAACAGCCGGAACCAGCTCATGCTTTGCATTGCGCAGGCTGTAGCCCTTCTCCGTGATGGTGAACGAAACCATCTGGAGCGACGGCTGCTTGAAGATTTCGGCAATTTTATCGCCGTCATACAGCATGGTCAGGCTGTCCGCCATCGAACCGATAACCTCCTTGTCCAGTTTGCCGTCTGCGTTCAGCGTAACAGCAATGGTCAGGTTATCATACGGACGGAAGCATTTGGTAATCACTTCGTCGTCATAGCTCTCGCAGCAGATGATGCCGGTGTCCATCTTGCCCTGTTCGATCAGGCGCTGGCACAGTGCCGCCGGGAAAATGCGGAAGATGTTGCCCGAACCGAAATGCATCCACTGCGGCTTTTTCGCCGTATTGGCAACGATCTCCGCCGGGTCAAAGCTCGGAAGATGGTAGCCCTTCCATGCGTCCTTATTCTGAATGGATTGTAACGAAAGCTTCATAATTTTCCCATCTCTTTCTCTTTAAAAATTCACACGCCAAAGCGGAAAAATTCATTGGTATTGTGATAGCACAGGTCTTCCACCAGTTTTCTGAGCTGCGTTTCGTCAGCCGGATACTGTCCACTCTCGACCCATTCGCCGATCAGTTCACACAGGACACGGCGGAAATATTCATGCCGCGTATAGCTCAGGAACGAACGCGAATCGGTCAGCATGCCGACAAAGCGTCCCAACACGCCGTTCGACGCGAGGTCAATCAGCTGCTGGCGCATACCCGGGCGGTTGTCGTTGAACCACCACGCGCTTCCCTGCTGCATCTTGCCTGCAACGCCGCCGCCCTGAAAACATGCCATAATCGTTGCAATCGCGGTATTATCTACCGGATTGAGCGAATACAGGATGATCTTGGGCAGACCGTCGTTTTCCGCAAAGGCATTGAGCAGCGGTGCGACATTTTCCACACCGGACTGGCTGTTGACGGCGTCATAGCCGGTGTCCGGGCCGAGCTTTGCAAACTGCGGTTTGTTGTTATCGCGCAGACAGCCGAAGTGAATCTGCATGACCCAGTTCAGCTCCGTGTATTTCTTTGCACATGCAATGGTAACCAGCGTCTTATATGCATCCGCCAGCGCCTGATCCGGCTTCTTTCCAGCCATCGCAAGAGCAAATGCCTCATTGGCTGCCGCGGAATCCGGTGCGGCATACATGCAGTAATCCAGGCCATGGTCTGCACACAGACAGCCCTTTGCACTGAAATACGCAATGCGCTCACACAGCGCCGCCGCGACATCCTCCGCGCTTGTGAGCTCGCGTCCGACAACGCCGGACAGCTTCCGGATATACGCATCAAACCCAGGTTTTTCGATATTGACCGCCTTATCCGGACGGAATGCCGGCAGCACTTTGATCGAAAATGACTCGTCTGCGGCAATCAGCTCATGCCAGTGCAGGTCGTCCACCGGATCATCGGTCGTGCAAATCGCCTTGACATTGAACTTCTCCATGAGGCTGCGTGCGGAATATCCCTTCAGGATTTCATTGCATTTGTCATAGATTTCGTCCGCATTATCCGGCGTCAGCGGCTCTGTGATACCAAAGCCGCGCTGCAACTCAAGATGGCTCCAGTGATACAGCGGATTGCCAATCAGCTGGGGCATAGTCGCCGCAAAAGCACGGAATTTTTCGCGGTCATCTGCGTCACCGGTGACCTTGTCTTCGGTCGTTCCGGCTGCACGCATCACGCGCCATTTATAGTGGTCGCCGCCGAGCCAGACCTGAGAAATGTTATCAAATTTCCGATCCTCAGCAATTTCCTGCGGATTGATATGGCAGTGATAGTCGATAATCGGCATCTGCTCCGCTACTTCATGGTACAGCTTTTTTGCTGTCTCAGTGGAAAGCAGAAAATCCTGATCCAGAAACGGTTTCATACCTGCGCCTCCTGTTGCTTATACTTTGCCCTCAGTCTTGTCGAGCATATCCCAGCAGCCCCAGAGGTACATAATGCCGAGTGCGCGGTCATACAGGCCATAACCCGGTCTGCATTCCTCGCCCCAGATATGACGTCCATGATCCGGACGCATGTAGCCCTGATAGCCGCAGTCGTGGTACGCCTTCATGATGTCAAGAATGCCGACATCGCCATCGCAGTCACGATGAGAGGCTTCGGTGAAGTCGCCGTTGTCAAAATGCTTGACATTGCGCACATGTGCGAACGCAATGCGGTCGCAATAGGTGCGGACGATATCTGCGACATTGTTCTTCGGGTTTGCGCCCAGCGAACCGGAGCACAGGCACAGGCAGTTGTGGTCATCGTCCACCATGTTCAGGAAGCGTCCAATGGATTCCTTGTCAACCAGCAGGCGCGGCAGACCAAAGATATCCCAGGGGGGATCGTCCTGATGAATCGCCATTTTGATGCCAGTCTCATGGCAGGTCGGCATAATGGCTTCGAGGAAATACTTCAGGTTCTCCCACAGCTTTTCCTTGGTAACGGGCTTATACGCCTCAAACAACTCGTCCAGCTTCGCCATGCGCTCCGGCTCCCAGCCTGGGAACGTCATGCCATGCAGGTTGCCGAGGATGTAATCTGCCATTTCCTTGTAATCCTGCTGAATTTTGGACTTTTCGTAGTACAGTGCGGTTGCGCCGTCTCCCATCGGATGGAACAGGTCGGTACGCGTCCAGTCGAAGATCGGCATAAAGTTGTAGGTAACAACCTTGACACCGAACTGCGCCAGATTTTTCAGTGTCGTCTTGTAGTTTTCGATATACTTGTCACGGGTCGGAAGGCCAATCTTAATGTCGTCGTGCACATTGACGCTCTCTACGACATCCATATTGAAGCCTGCGCCCTCAATCTGCTTGCGAGCCTCTTCGATCTCCTCGACCGTCCAGACCTCGCCTGCCTGCTTGTCATGCAGTGCCCAGACCAGTCCGGTGACGCCCGGGATCTGCTTAATCATTTCCGGCGTGATGCTGTCATTGCCCTCGCCGTACCAACGGAATGTCATCTGCATAAAAAATCCTCCTTACTGCTCACTGTTATAAATCTCATACTAAACCCTATCATTTATAGTATCTCTGTCAATTTTTTCTCGTTCCCAATAACAACTCATTTGGAAAGATTCGCTAAAAATTGTTCTATTTTCTCCTGCTGATAGGCACCGGCATAGGTTCCGGTGCGCAGGCAGTTCAGGCCGTCGGATGCAAACTCCGCCCAGCTCTCATTTTCATGCTTTACCAGAATGGGATAAAAGAACACACCGCTCCGCTCTGCCGCACGCAGGTCATCGCAAGCATCGCCGCAGGCGAGCACATGGTCGCGGGAATAGCCCATTTCGAGCAGCCCCGCAATACAGCGTTCCTTGCTTCCGCAATCCTCTGCCAGAACAATATCTGTGTGTTCCAGCAGCCCATACATGTCCCATTCTTCCAATACGGTTTCCAGCGGTGCATTGGAAATGACGGCAACATCCGCATAGCGGTGCGCCCGTGCCAGTGCACGCTGTACACCCTCAAACGGGCGTCGGTCTTCCTTTGGCAGCAGGGCAACCTGACGATTGACCTCCCTGCTCCAAAGCAGTGCCTTTTTCAGACAAATGCTGTCGGTTTGTTCAATCTCCGCCCGAAGTGTGCGATGATTGAGCACTCCGCCGGCGGATGTCCACCGCAGCAGATCGTCCAGCCCCGGAATATCACCGCCTGCATCACTGATCTCTTTCAGGATCAATGCCAGACCTTCAAAGCGGTTGATTCCGCGTGTCATCGAATACAAATTGATTTCATTCCAGCGCGACAGAACCAGGCCGCGCGCCGGCTCCAGTCCCCATTCCGCCACAAGGCCGGGGCCGAAGCACTGTGTATGTTTTCTCTCCATGGTATCCATGGCGCATCCGTCACTGTCGACAAAAACCAGGTAATTTTTCCGTTTTACAAAACGTTCGAGCTGATTCGCCATAGCAATCCTGCCTTTCTTCCCTCCCGGGTGGGAGAGGGCTCCCTGAAAGCCCTCTCCCTTCCGGTCAGTTGGAGAGTTATGTGGTTGGAGGATGGATTTTAGCCTTCACCGCGGCGGCGTGCCAGTTCTGCTACGTTCGCTTCTACCTTGTTCTTGCTCAGCGGGTAGATGAACAGCAGTGCCAATGCAACGGCAAACAGGCCGACAGCCGGAATGATGCAGGACATATCAAAAATCTTGGACGTAACAGCCGGATCAAATGCAGTTTCCGGGGTGTAACCGATCATGCCCAGAATACCGCCTACCAGGCCAGAGGAGAACGCCTGACCCAGCTTACGTGCAAACGAGTAAACGGAATAGATCGTGCCATCCTCACGGATGCCGTTCTTGATTTCCGCATCGTCGATAACGTCGGTAATCATGGCCCAGATAATCGTGTTGAAGAAGCCGAGGCCGATAAATGCCAGCGTGTAGAACGCAACGTACACATATGGATTGGATGGACGCAGAATCAGGCAGACAACGTATACTGCTGCGCCAAACAGGCAGGAAACGGTAGCCAGCTCTTTTTTGCCAAACTTCGCCGAGAGCTTGGTTGCAAGCGGTGCACAAACAACCAGTACTGCAACGGAACCTGCCATCGCGGCTGCGGACTGCGCCGCTGCGCTGCCATAGTAGTTCGGGAATACATAAGCGGACATACCCTGCATGCCGAGCATGCCAAGCAGCAGCAGGATTGCAGCTGCAATGATGCCCAGCAGTGCGCGATTTGTGAAAATGCTCTTGAGCATTTTTACCACATCGAGCTTTTCGGTATTTGCAGGAACCTCAACGCGCTCGCGAACCAGGTTGAAGCAAAGCAGATAGCAGATGATGGCGCAAATGCTGAATACGCCTGCAATGATGGTCATGCGGGAACCGGAAAGAACGGTGTTGCCCTGTACGGTTTCATACGCAACCAGCGGCGTACCAACGCCGATAACCAAGCTTGCCAGTGTAGAGCCGACTGTTCTCCAGGTAGAAAGCTGTGCACGGTCAGTCGGATCGGAAGAAATTGCCGATGCCATCGAACCGTACGGAATGTTGATGGAGGTATAGAAGATGGAACCCCACAGGATGTAGGTGACAACCATCCAGAATACCTTGAATCCGTAGGACATGCCTGCGAATTCTGACTGATAAATCAGGAATGAAGCGATTGCAACCGGGCCGCACATGCGCTTGATCCACGGGCGGAACTTGCCGTCCTTGGTCGGCTTGGAACGGTCAACGATCTGACCCATCGTAACGTCAGTTACCGCATCGACGAAGCGGGCTGCCATCATCAGCAATCCGACTACGCCTGCACCGATTCCCATTACGTCGGTATAAAACTTCAGCATAAAGCTGGAGGACAGGATGAAGGTGAAGTCATTGCCGAAGTCACCAAACATGTAGCCTATCTTATCCTTCATGCCAAACGGCCGCACAGATGTAGAATTAGCTGCCATTATTTTTCCCTCTCTTTCTTTCAAATCAATTCTCTCTATCTCTAAGGCACTGTTATGCCTTAGAGATCTGAATCAGCTTGGCGTTGAGGCTCTCGAGGAAGCCCTCCGGCAGGGTATTGCCCGCCATCGCCATCATGCGCTCAGGCGACATGGCCTTCATCATATCCCACATGCCTTCGCCCGGTACAAGATTGAAGTTGGTTGCCAGCTTAACCGCTTCAGCGACAACTGCCAGTGCCTCTTCGCTCTCTGCAAGCTCTTCCATCGTGTACTTAACGTTGTACTTGCCCTCCGGGAATTCCATCGGAGCCTTGAGGTCGAGGTCGCCTGCCAGCTTGAACCAGTTGGCAACGCCTTCCTGTCTCTCGTTGAACTCCGGCAGAACGTAGATAGACGGTTCGGTCTCGACCTTCTCGAGCGTCATGGTGTCCTTTACGCCGCATGCCTCAGCGACAATGATGTTCATGCCGTCATCCAGTGCAACGCCGTCAAATACGAATACCTTGTCAGCTGCCTTGACATCGATCAGCTTGCCGTTGACATACAGCGAAACCGGGGACTGGTTGGAGTAAACACGAATCTGGGTGGTCTCGCCTGCACGCTGTGCATAGCGTCTGCCGCACAGGTGAACCATCGGCTCGCTGTTCCAGTATGCTTTGTAGATATAGTAGCTGTCCTTTTTGGTCTTTCGATCCATTGTGACGAGGCCCTTGTTGTTTCTGCCTGCCACGCCGCCTTCGTCGCGTGCTGCGCAGCCGAAGTCGAACATATTCCAGACATGGCTCGACCAGATATACGGACGCTCGTCCAGCACCTTTGCCATGTGCTCATGGTACAGAGCCTGATACTCTTCGGAATAATCCTTGCACATCGGGTTGGAGCTATGGTAGGTGATAATGCCCTCACAGCCGTACTCGGAAACGCCGATGCAAATTTCCGGATGCTTTTTATGGAAGTCATCGAACCACGGGCCGTTGTCCTCCATCTTTCCGCCATACCAGCCGAAGTAATGGTTGTAGCTCTCGACATCGGTGATGCCGTGCATCGGGCTGTCAACCGGCGTCATGGAAACGTGCGCAATGGTGGTCAGACGAGTCGGATCCATCTCCTTACACAGTGCGTTCAGCTCCTTGTGGTTTTCAACCAGCTGCTCGGAAATGCCGCCGATGAGGATTTCATTGGAAACACCCCAGAAACAGATGGACGGATGGTTGTAGTTCTGTGCAATCAGTTCTTTCATCTGGCTGATGCAGTTCTGATGTGCCTGCGGATCGTTGTTCATCACGCTGATAAACGGAATCTCTGCCCAGATGATGAAGCCCAGCTCATCGCATGCATCATAGAAATCCTGGGAATGCTGATAATGTGCCAGACGGATGGTGTTTGCACCCAGTTCCTTGATGATTTCCGCGTCCTTAAAATGATCCTCGCGGGTCAGGGCATTGCCCTTGTAGAGCTGATCCTGATGGCGGCTGACACCGCGCAGCGGAGTTGCCTTGCCGTTGATGATGAAGCCCTTGTCCGGATCGCAGGAGAAGCTGCGGACGCCGACCTTAGCAGATACCTCATCATATGCCTCATTGCGGCGCTGGAGGGTTGCGGTCACTGTATACAGATACGGACTGTCAATCTCCCACAGCTTCGCATCCGGTACATAAATTGTCGTCTTTGTAGCGTCTGCCGGGCGGGATGCGGAACCCACTTCCTTGCCGTCTGCATCGGTGATGGTGTACAGAACGGTGAAGTTTTCATCTGCATTCTTGACCCAGGAATTCACCTCGAAGCAGGCACCGCCACAGTCACACGGCTTCGGAGTGACGCGCAGACCGTTGCTGCCGCAAAAATCCAGATCGAAATGAGTTTCCGGTACGCTGATGATGTTGACGCCGCGGTACAGGCCACCGTAGAAGGTGAAGTCAGCTGACTGCGGATATACGCTGCTCTTGTTTACATTGCTGCACTCGACAACCAGCAGGTTATCTTCGCCGTTTTTGCACAGGTCAGTGACATCTGCACGGAAGATGGAATAACCGCCTTCATGATAGGTAACCTTCTCGCCGTTGACATATACGGAAGCCTGCTGGCCTGCCGCCAGAATTTCCACGTATACGCGACCGCCTGCCAGCGGCTGCTTCGGGGTTGCGAAGGTTCTGGCATACCAATAGGTGCCGCGATCATAGCTGCCATTTCCGTCATGCCCATCAACAGCATTCCACGTATGCGGCAGATCAATGCACTGCCAGTCGGTCGGCATGGATGCCGGAAGGCCAACGTCCTTCTGGATAAACTGCCAGCCGTCATTGATGTTGATAATGTTGCGCATAGTTTTCCTCCTAATCTCCTTACTGTATGTTTGTCAGCATGAAAGCCATGCTGTGTTTCACTTTGCCTTGTAATCGAGCGGCAAGCTCTCCCAACGCTGCTTGAAAGTGAATGCCGCACGCTTGGGCTGGCGCTGACGGGTAAAAATGCCCTTTTTGTTGCCGTCCATGCGCATAATACCCTCTGTCGTCTGGAAATCTGCAAAGTTCCAGACCAGCTCGCCCTTGACAAACGGATAGCTGTCAAAGACACGGTGGCACATATCCAGACACTCGATCTGGTATTCCTGGCTCCACATGACGCTCGGGAGCTTGTCCATCTGGCCATTGGTATCGCCGCCATATTCGGTGAAAATCATCGGGCGATCCCCGACCAGCTGTGCCCATGCATCCATTTCCTTGCGGAATGCGATCTCCGCGCTCTCAATATCCGCGCCGCCCAGAACATACCAACCAAAATAGCGGTTGAGCGAAATAAAGTCTGATAACTGCCAGCATTTGCATTTATCCGGCGTGCTATTCATCAGCAATGCGAAGGTTCTTGGACGTTTCTGCGGATCAAGCTCACGGCAGCGGTCAAAAATTTTCTCAAAATAAACGGTAGATGATTCGTCCAGCGTGTCCGGCTCATTGAGCAGGCTCCATGCGAATACACAGGCATGATTTTTGTCGCGGGCAATCATTTCCTCTACCTGAAGCAGATGATTTTTTTGCAGCTCCGGTGCGGTCTCCTGCGCAAAGAATGCAGTCTGTTTGCCGCTGGACGCATCGGTGAAGTTCATCAGGCTCGGGAACATGCCGACTGCCGGAACCTCGTCGATCACCAGGAAGCCCTCGCGGTCTGCCAACTGATAGATTTCCTCGCTGTACGGATAATGGCTGGTGCGGAAACAATTGGCACCGATCCATTTCATGAGCTCGAAATCCCGTTTCATCACGCCCATGTTGAAGCCGCGGCCAACGATGTCGCTGTCCTCATGCTTGCCAAAGCCCTTCAGATACACCGGCTCGCCATTGATGAGAATATTATTGTTCTGAATTACAACAGTCCGGATACCAATATGCTCGGTATATTCATCGACAACGGTTTCTCCGTCGACAATGCGGATGATAAACTGATACAGATACGCATCGCGCACCTTCCACAGGTGGACATTCGGGATATCGATCTCCCCGTCCTTGCCTTTTGCCATAGCAACGGTGTTTCCCGCCTCGTCCTTTACTTCGATTGTAACCTCGTTGTCGCCCGTCGTGACGGTGTGATAGCTGACCACTGCGTCGGAGCCGCTGATGGCATGGGATACGGAGAAATCAAAGATGGATTCCTTCGGTGTCGCAATCAGCCAGACCGGACGGTGAATGCCTGCGTAATTATAAAAATCAAAATACGGCTTTGCGATTTTGCGCCCACTTGGCAGGGTGGAAACCGAACCGCACGGGAGTGTGGTTTCGCTCAGTTCATTGTTGCCGAGAACGACAAGCCGGTTGTTTGCGCCATAACGCGCGATCTCTGTGATTCTAACGCAGAATGGAAGAAAACCGCCCTCATGCGTCGCAATCTCAACGCCGTTAAAGTAAACCGTCGCACGGTGAGTTACACTGCCGAAACGGAGATCGATCTCTCTGCCCTTCCATTCATCCGGCACAAAGACATCGGTTTCATACCAGAAATCACCGCAAAATTCGCGTGTTTCTTTGTCAGTGTAAAAATCTGCAAAGCTCGCCGGTACCGGAATCATGTCGGGCGCCGGGAGGCCGTCATTCCAGCCCTGCTCCACGCCGCATGACTGTGGGTCTGTCTGGAACCTCCACATACCACTCAGGTTGACAGAACGTCTGGAACATGTATTTTCCGGATACAACATCGAATATTTTAACATTTTTTATCACCTTCCTTGACATTTGTGTTTTTTTAAAAACATTTTATGCGTTATCACTCTAAATCCGGCAATATTTTTTGTATAAATTAACAATTTTTACTCATCAATACACATTTTAACTGTAAAACGCACGAAGTATGACTGACTTTCTGCACAATTTCATTTGCATTTTCCTGTTTTTTTGTTAATGTTATTATATTGTCAATCTCGACGATTTGCTATGCAGAATTTTCAGCTGTTTTTGTCTGTTTTTTGGATGAAATACAATCAACCTAAATTTTGTACAAAGAAATCCAAAAGCAGTCCATCGGCAAAAAACAGTCCGTATGATATTGTCAGGACAGCACGTCAGAGGATTTTGCGCCGCTTGGGAGAGGATAGGGCATGAAAAACACTTCAATCGATTTTGTATACCAGTTTTTAAAAATCAACCACATTCCGGTTCGTTTTATTCAACCACCTTGTGACAACCTGACATGGCTCGACATGGGACTTCGTGAAAGCATTCTGCATTCAGATGTTTCCTCCTCTACGGATGAGTTGAACCACTGGCTCGCTACGCTCCAGAAGAACAAAATCTATCACACCACCGATGACTTTCAGTGCAACTATACACTGATCCGGCTGCCGGACAGCGATGAAATGCTTGTGTGCGGTCCGGTTCTGTTCGAAGAGATCCGCGCCGCACGACTGACACAAATCTGCGACAAGCTGAATGTGCCGGAAGAACTGCGCGACCAGATTCGGGATTACTATTACCGCGTGGTATTCATCCCCGCGCAAACCCTGTACCTGAGTGTATTTACGATACTCGGCAATCAGTTGTTTGGAGAAAACAACTATGAGGCGATTTATTCGGATTTCGGCTCCATGAAAGAGCTGTTTCAAAGCTATGAGTACTATTACCGTGTTCCGGACAAGCCGTTTCTGAGCATCCAGATGATTGAAGAGCGGTATGAGCTGGAAAATGCGACGCTCAATGCTGTCGCCAACGGAAATGAAAGCAAAGCTCTTGCATCCTGTGCGCGCTGGACCGCACATGTAATTCCCCAGCGCTTAGCCAACGAACTGCGTGACAGCAAGGACTATATGATTACGCTCAACACTCTGCTGCGAAAAACAGTAGAACAGGCGGGCGTGCATCCCATCCACATCGATTCGGTATCCAATCGAAACATCCAGCTGATCGAGCAGCTTTCCAGCATCGAACAGTGCCGGAGCTTTCGCTCAAAGATGATCCGCTCCTATTGCCTGCTCGTTCGCAAGCACAACCTGAAGGATTATTCCCTGTTGACACAAAAAATTATCACCTATGTGGACACCGAGCTGTGCGCCGACCTTAGTCTGAAGGCACTTTCCGAGCGTCTGTCGGTCAATGCGAGCTATCTTTCTACACTGTTCAAAAAGGAAATGGGCATGTCTCTGACAGATTTTGTCAACCATCGGCGCATTTCACACGCTCAAAAGCTGCTTATCAGCACGGAAATGCCCATCAAATCGGTCGCCTTGAAATGCGGCATTCCGGATGTCTACTATTTCAGCCGCCTGTTCAAGCGCATCACAGGTACAACGCCGAAGGCATATCGCAACAACACCAATTCCTTCGAGCAATATCAGGAGATGGCTTCCCCTTCCGCCGGGAACCCGGATTCCTCCGATTTTCACTGATGTCTGCTTTTTCGTCCAAACAGCAAATATCCCCTTTCGCATCCGGTGCGGAAGGGGATTATTGTTCTCTTTTTTCCGTAAAATGGGAAACAGAGCCCCATGGCATAAGGCTCTGTTTCCGACAAGTTGAGAGAAAACACAAAAGTGCAAAAAGTAGATAGCTGTTTTATGCGCCAATTCCGAGCGGGGAGAATGCGATGTAAACCGCAATGACGCAGATCAGAACAATTACGCTGACAATCTTGCGGTACTTCCACGGTGTCAGGTCAACTGCCTTGACATCCTCCTGCTCCCAGGCCTTCAGCTGCGGATTCTTTGCCTTGTTGCGGCTGTTCATGATTGCCATCATAATCAGCTCAATCGGCCACAGAACGGCAACTGCATACAGATAATGCAGATCGCTGCTCATTGTAATCATGAAAATGCCATAAACGGCAATGTGGAATACCATGATAACCTTCGCCACATATTTCGGCAGATACTTGAAGAAGAAACCGCCGAATACTGCCGACAGAACCGGAAGGCCGATCAGCATGACAAACGAATCGAGGAAGGTCTTCAGACCTGCCGGGAAGAAGTAAACCATCGGGCCGACAATGGTGGTAGCAACCGCAAAGACGATGCCGACATTCTTGCCAACCTTGACCAGCTTTTCTTCCGAAGCGTTTGTGTTGATAAATTCCTTATAGATATCCATCGTGAACATGGTGTTAACCGAGTTCAGAACGGAATTAAACGAGGACAGAATCGCGCCGAACATAACGGCTGCAAAGAAGCCCATCAGCGGTGCCGGGATGACCTGCGTAACCAGCTGCGGATATGCGTCATCCATCATGGTAACCTGATTGCCCTGTACCTCGAACAGCGCGTATGCAATGACACCCGGCAGTGCGAGGAACATAAAGCCCAGGATTTTCAGGAATGCACAGTACAGTGCGCCCTTCTGTGCTTCCTTCAGATTTTCAGCAGCGAGTACGCGCTGAATGAACGACTGGTGCGTGCACCAGGACTGGAGGCCAAGAAATACAAGGCCGGTGAATACGGTCGGCCACGGAACTGCCGGCGGCAGGGAATCAGCCGGGGCGATGGAATTCAGCTTCTCCGGATAGTTCTGAACCAGATACTTGAAGCCATCGACAATGGCAAGGCCCTCCGAACCGGTGGCATTGCCCAGCACATGCAGTGCAAAGAACGGAATCATCAGGCCGCCGATCAGCAGGCCGATACCGTTGACGGTATCGGAAACGGCAACTGCCTTCAGGCCGCCGAAAATCGCATAAATCGAACCGACAACGCTGATTAAGATACACAGAACAACGATGGACTGGAACTTGGTGATGTGCAGCAGCTGCGAAACGCCGAAAATATTCTCAAAGACCAGGGAACCGGAATACAGGATAACCGGAATCTGTACAACCAGGTACAGGATGATGTATGCGATGCAGAACCAGAGCTTGGTGCTGCGGTCGAAGCGCAGGCCGATCAGCTGTGGAATGGTGGTAATACCGCTCTTCAGATAGCGTGGTGCCGCCCAAAGTGCCAGTACAATCAGTGCAGTAGCAGCCAGAACCTCAAATGCCATCGGGCTCATGCCAACTGCCCAGGTCTGTCCGTTGGTTCCGACCAACTGTTCTGCGGACAGGTTGGTCAGCAGCAGGGATCCTGCAATGACGAAGCCCGGCAGGCCGCGTCCTGCGAGGAAATAACCGTCGGCTGTCGTCTGGTCGTCACCCTTCGTCTTGACATACGAGATGACCGCAACCAGAATCGTAAAGCCGATAAAGGTAATCAGTGTCCAAAGCATATCTCTATACCCTCTCTTTCTATTCTCTTCTTTTGATTCGCAATGCGGGACTCAAACCCGCTTTTTCTATTTGTAAAGGAATGATGCTTTAACTGTTTCTCATTTCTTCTTCCCTTCCCTGCTGTGAAAGATCCCATTGGGACAGCGGCCTCCCAATAGCCGCCGTCCCGGAATCCTGCGCCGGGGTTCGAAAGGAGCGTTTCCTCTTTCACGTGAGTTGAAGATGTTTTGAGAAAAACTATAAACTCTATACGAACTGCCATGTATGGCAGTTCGTTCCCAAATTACAGGCAAAATGCCCGGCTCAGCAGTTCTCCATGATTGCCTTGACAGCAGTCGCAGTGTCGGTGGACGGGAACAGCTCATAGCCGACGCGGCCAGTATAGCCGCAGGCTTCCAGATGACGAATCACCTTGGTATAGTTGATCTCGCCGGTGCCCGGCTCATGGCGGCCCGGTGCATCCGCAACATGGATGTGACCGAACTGGTCGCTGTAGTTGCTGATGGTGTCACAGATGCAGCCTTCGTTGATCTGCATGTGATAGACATCATACAGCAGCTTGAGGCGCGGGGAGCCAATCAGGCGGCAGATTTCCGCACCCATCTGGGTGGTTTCAAGGAAGTTGCCGACATGGTCGGTTGTGATGTTCAGCGCCTCGAGGTTGAGATTGATTTCCTCTTCCTCTGCAATCTTTGCGCACTCCAGCAGCATGTCGTACATGGAGCACAGCTTGACGGTGTGCGAGAGATCGTCATAGTGGTTGACGACAATGCCGCCGTCGCCCAGTGCGTTGGAATGAATGGTTACGCTGGAAGCGCCGACCTTCTTTGCCGCTGCAATCGACTGTCTGAGGTAGTCGATGTACTTTTCCTTATGGGTCGGATCAACGAGGGAATAATCCGCATCGCCGTTGAAGCCGGAGATCGCGATGCCAGCCTTTTCCGCCGCTTCGCGGGTCGCATCCAGATCACGAATGCGCCAGTCCCAGAACTCTACCGCTTCAAAGCCGTCATCCTTTGCCGCCCGGAAGCGCTCCAGCCACGGCAGCTCGGTATACAGGGTGTCAATGCACGCGCATTTTCTCAGTGCCATGTTACTCTACCTCCGAGATCTTGACCGGACGGCCTTCCTTCAGGGACTTGGTTGCAGCAGCAGCCATCAGAACCGGATACAGACCATCTTCGCCGGTTACCGGAGTCTCAGTATCGTTGATGACAGCATCTGCAAATGCCTTCATCTCAGAGACAAATGCGCCGGTGTAGCGATCCCACATGACCTTGTATGCAGTGCCATAGCTCGTGCCGTCTGCGGTGGACAGAACAGCGGTGGACGGGATGTCGTTTTCATCCTGTGCGCATCCTTCGGAGCCGAAGACTTCAACACGCTGGTCATAGCCGTAAACTGCCTTGCGGGAGTTGTCGATGACGCCGATTGCACCGTTCTCAAACTTGAGGGTGACAACTGCGGTGTCAACGTCGCCTGCCTCGCCGATGCCCGGATCGACCAGAACAGAACCATATGCGCTGACCTCAGTGACTTCGGAGCCTGCGAGGAAGCGAACCATATCGAAGTCATGGATCATCATATCATAGAAGATGCCGCCGGAAACCTTGACATAAGATACCGGAGGGGGCTCCGGGTCACGGGAAGACACCTTGATGATGTTTACCTTGCCAACCTTACCGCTCTGAACCATGTCATATACTGCGCGGTGGTTGTGGTCGAAACGGCGGCAGAATCCGATCTGCAGCTTGACACCTGCTTCCTTTGCCGCGTTGATTGCTTCATGAACCTTGTTCAGATCGTAATCAATCGGCTTCTCACAGAAGATGTGCTTCTTTGACTTTGCCGCTTCGATGATGAAGTGGGAGTGCGTGTCGGTGGAGGAGCAGATCAGGACTGCCTCAATCTCCGGGTCGTTCAGGATATCCGCCGGGTCGTTGGATACATTCGGAATGCGGCACTGTGCTGCAAATTCGCGGGTCGCGTCGTTTGCGAACGGATCCGCAATTGTCTTGATCTCCATTTCCGGGACAAACATGGAAATGTTTTTTGCATGAACCTTGCCAATACGTCCAGCACCGATAATACCAACCTTCATGAAAATCTCTCCTTTTTCGTGAATTATTTTGCAGAAGCTGTCATTGTCTTTTGCTGGCGCTATTGTACTGCGAAAATACAGGCAGAAAAATGTCAGTTTGTTTAGATTTTGTGTTGTTGGTTTTGCACTTTGGTCAAAAGCTGTTCGGAAAACTGTACAAACATTTTCTCAATGTGTCATTATTTTAGGTCTGCCACGTTTGTCTCCCGTTTTTTTGTGTTCATCTTTTGGAATTGTGTCATTTTTTTAGGCAAAAAAACAGGGCAGAAAGCATATGCCTTCTGCCCTGCCTGTTTTCCTGTGGTTTATTTTGTCCTGCACTGTTTCCGGTAATTCTGTGGGGTCTCTCCCACAGTTTTTTTGAACACCTTGCAGAAATTACGGTAGTCATTAAAACCGCTCTTTACGCTGACCTCCCGGATTTTATCATCCGTATTCACCAGCAGTTCCTTCGCCGTGCCAAGGCGGCAGGAAAGCAGGTATTCCGAAAACGTGATGCCGGTTTCCTTGCTGAAAATATGGCTCAGATATGCCGGGTTGAGGTGAACCTGTTCTGCCGCTTCGATCAGTGTGGCTTCACCGGTATGGTTTTGCTGGAGATAGCGGATGGTGCGGCTGACCGCACTGCTGTAGTTGTCCGGCTGCGGAAGGATTTCCTCGCGGAAGGTCAGGTAGGCACGTTCCAAGCCGCGGAAGCCGTCAAGCATATCCGGCGCAGTGCGCTGGGGAATCCCAGCTTTCCGGTCTGTCTGCCGCAGCCATTCCTGTACCAGCCGCGCCTCGGTATGTTCCGCGCGGAATGCCGCCAGTGCTTCCTCCCACCGCTGCCGCAGCAGCCCGCCATCCCGCTTTTCCATATACTTCGGCACTTCCTCACTGAACCGCTGCGCCGCAGACGGGATTTCTTTTCCACATGGCTCAATCTGCCAGCCATACAGGACGGTCTGCGCCGAATAAAACCGCTCGTTCCGTGCTTCCTGTGCTTCCTGCCAGCATTCGTCAGCTTTCGGATTGAAATTCTCTGCCCGGCTCGTGCCGACGCACACCGAAACTGCCAGATACCGCTCCGCATACCGCACAACCGCCGATGCATATTGCTGTATTTTCTCCCGGCGTTCATATACGCTCGAAATGCCGGAAAAATCCAGCAGCAATGCATATTCCCCCTGCTGCACATGGATACAGCGGATGGCCGACTGGTTGCGGCACACCTCGCGGCAAATCTGAGCAAATGAGGAATGGAATCGTTTCTGCTGCTCCAGCTCCATTGCAGAGACCCGGGTTTCATAATCGAGAATCAGCACCGCAAGTGCAGCCCCTGTGTGGAAGCCGTCCTCCGGCCGCGGCGCGCTGCCCTGCAGCAGCTTCAGGTAATAGGCCCGCTCCACCTCCGGCGCATCGAACTGAAGCCCGCCCTGTGATGTCGATACAATCTTCTTCTTCAAATCGACGAGCAGCTTGAGCAGCGTGTCCTCTGTCAGCAGATTTTTGAGGACATATTCATTTGCGCCGAGCTTCATGGCTTCCCTGACATAGTCAAAGTCGTCATGGCAGCTCAGTACGACGATACACGCGGTATTTTCCTGCTGTCTGAGCCTGCGGATCAGTTCAATGCCGTCCATCACCGGCATGCTGATGTCGGTGATGATGATATCCGGCCGGTATTCCTCCGTCATGCGCAGCGCTTCCTCTCCGTCCTGCGCTGCACCGACCAGTGTGTAGCCGTGCTTTTCCCAGTCCGTCAGGCGCGATAAGAATGTGCGGACAAGGAAATCATCATCCACAAGCAGTATCTTAGTCATCACTCTCACCTCTCTCCGTCAGATATTTTTCTAAATATTCCGCCACATTTCCCTGTGTAATCAGCGGTGTCTCCACATATGTATGGTGGGAAATTTCCTCCCCATCCAACGAATGTACAATGGTCGCAACGGTCTGATATCCGATTTCATAGCCGTTTTGTCCGACCAGCGCGAGAATTTTTCCATCCTCAACGCCTGCCATCGCATCGCTCTGCATGTCCACACCAACCAGCTGCACATCACCGCCGGTGCGCTCAAGCTGCTGCATTGCGCCGAGCACAATCACTGCGCTGGTGCAGAAGACACCTTCAATATCCGGGTTCTCCCGCATCAGCTGTTCCATACAGGCTGTGCCCTCGACATAGCTGCTGCTCTCTGCCTCTTCGACCGCACAAAGCTCTAAATCTGTATATTGTTCGATGTAGTAAGTAAAGCCCTGCAAACGCTCCTCATGCGTACTCTGCCTGCGGCTGCCGGTGATGACGGCAACCTTTCCGCTCCCCAGCTTTCTGTCCAGTGCTTTTGCCGCCAGCACGCCGATCTGATGATTGTTTGCGCCGATATATGGAAAATCAAACCGATCCGCCACCGTATCAATATAAAAGCATGGAATGTCCTCCCGCGCAGCCAGACCCAGCACATCAGCACCATCCGAATCACACGGTGAGACCGCAATGGCATCCGGTTCAGAATCGATTACATCCTGCAAAATGGTATTCTGCGCCTCCACATCGTCCTCATGCGACGGCCACAGGATGTTGACTGAAACACCGTAATCATTTGCCGCGCTTTTCAAGCCGTCCTCCACAGACAGCCAGTGCACTGAGTCCATCGCTTTGAGTACGACGCAGATCGTGCGCTTTTCCTGCGTTTGCTCCTCACTGCCACAGCCGGCCAGCAAAAGCGCTGCCAGCAGCAATACAGCAATTTTAATTGCATGCCTTCTCAAATCGTATACTCCTCCGCATCATAGGAAGCCGGCATGGTAATCACGGCCACCGTGCCGTACTGCGCTCCGGAATAAAATGCGAGCTTTCCCTTTTCTCCATAGTATAATTGCAGCCGCTCGCGCACATTGCGCACGCCGATGCCGCTGAATTTGCTGCGCCGTTCGCCGCTCATCAACTGCTTCAGATCGTCTTCTGTCATGCCTCTGCCGTTGTCCTCGACGCTGATTGCCAGCATATCCCCTTCCTTTGCCGCGCGGACAACAATGCGCCCGCCCGATTTCTTGAGGTCGATGCCGTGCAGGATTGCATTTTCCACCAGCGGCTGAATGAGCAGGCTGGGCACATAGCAGCGTGCAATATCCGGACTGACATCGAAATCCACTGTAAAGCTGTTGGCATAACGGAACAGCTGGAGCTTTGTATAATTCTGCACCATGTGAATCTCCTGCTCCATGGTGATAAACGCGCCGCGGTCGCTCGCGCTGAGCTGCAGCAGCTCGATAAATGCCTCCAGCTGCTCCGCGATCTCGGAGGAATTCTGCAAAACCGCGGCGTATTTGATGGAATTGAGCGTATTATACATGAAATGCGGTGTAATCTGATATTTGAGCGCCTCGATTTCCGCTTCCTTTTTAAGCAGCTTTTCCGTAACCAGCTGGTCAATTAAATCCTCAACCTGTCCGATCATATCATTAAATCCTTTGGACAGGCGTCCGATTTCATCCTCCGACTGTACTTCTGTACGCGCCGTCAGGTCGCCCTGGCTGACCTGATCCATCGTTTCCTCCAGATTTTTCAACGGGCGCAGCATCTTGGTGACAATGACCAGAATCAGGATGCATGCCAGAAGGTTGAGCAGGAGCGCAATCAGGAATATCTGGTTTCTTGTGCGCGTGATGTCGCCTGTGATAACACTCCTGTCCGCTACAATGGTCATCTCATACTGGCTCAGTGGCGCTGTCACGCTTGTGACAAGCATATTGTCCTGCGGTTCCTTCCGCTGTGTTCCGAGCAGCTTCAGGTTTGTTCCCGAAGCCACACGTCCATCCGGCGTGATAATATAGCTGCTCCCCCTGCCGGGATTTCCATGCCCCTGCAAACAGCTGAAATATACATCGCGCTCGTCCACATTGACAATGATATATCCCACCGTCTGCCCGTCTGTTGTATTGTGCACAGGCTTTGCATAGGTGAAAATCTGTTTTTTCACGACAGAGGTCTCATCTGTCACATACTGTGGCGAAAGCGGGTCGTCCTGCACATCGGTCAGGCGGTACATCCACAAGACATCTTCTTCACTGCACGGTTGAGCCAGCTGTTCTGACTGCGTCACCTTGAGCGCGAGGCTCTGTGACGGAAGAAAGCAGTAAACCGAATCAATGCTGCCGTTGCGGTACGATGCCAGCCGTTCCAGAATCTGAGGATCGGTGCTGCTGTCGTAGTCCTGTACGAGCTGCTGCAGTTCTGTATCCGTCGCTGCATTGATTGCCGTATAGTACGCCTCCCGCATCATGTCGTCAAACATTCCGGCACAGACAGTCAGGCTGTTGGTCGCTGAATCGGTATAATTTTCCTCGATGACATCCACGGAATTGTTATATAATACCGCAGACAATGCAATGGACACAATCATCGATACAAAAATCATGCTCAGTATGCTTTTCTGCCTGAATCCCAGCTTCATGTACCCTCTTCCACCTTTTCCCTTTGTTTCTGTCGCGGTAATTATATCACATTCAAAAATGGTTATCAAATACAGCAAAAACGGGGCTGCACACCGGCAGCCCCGTCGCGGGTCAATTTTCTGTTTCTGTCATTCCCTGCCGTCCCAGCAATAGGTGCAGAGATTTTCCTTCGGAATGCCAACCGCTTCCAGCATATCGTCCAGACGGTTATAGCGCAGTGACGTGAAGTCCAGCTCCTTGCGAATTTCCTCGACCATGGTGTCATATTTCGGGGATTCCGGATCGGTATACTGCTGAAGCACCTCGTCAGAAACATCCTCCGTACCTTCCAGCCGTGCGATGACACGGCGGGTAATCAGATCCATCTCCGACGACGAGCGCGAGAAATTGAGATATTTGCAGCCGTATACCAGCGGCGGGCAGGCCGAACGGATATGTACTTCGCTCGCACCGCTCTGATACAGAAATTCCGTCGTCTCGCGCATCTGTGTGCCGCGGACGATGGAATCGTCGATCAGCATCAGGCGCTTGCCGCGGATTAGGTCGTGCACCGGGATCAGCTTCATCTTTGCAATCAGATTGCGTTTGCTCTGAATGGTCGGCATGAACGAGCGCGGCCAGGTCGGCGTATACTTGATGAACGGACGGGAATACGGAATGCCTGACGCGTTGGAATAGCCGACTGCATGCGCAATGCCGGAGTCCGGCACGCCTGCGACGGTATCCGGGCGGACATGGTCGCGTTTTGCCATTTTCTGTCCGCAGCGGTAGCGCATCTGCTCGACGCTCACGCCCTCATACGAGCTGGACGGATAGCCATAATAGACCCAGAGGAACGTGCAAATCTTCATATCCTTTCCGGGCGCAATCAGTGTCTTGACTCCCTCCGGCGTCACGACATCAATTTCTCCCGGACCGAGCTCCTTGTAATCCTGATAGCCGAGATTGAGATAGGAGAACTTTTCAAAGGCGATACAATAGGCATCGTCCTTTTTGCCGATGGTGATCGGCGTTCTGCCGTATTTGTCTCTCGCGGCATAAATACCCTTCGGCGTCATGACCATCAGCGTCAGCGAGCCGTCGATGGTCTCCAGCGCATAATGGATGCCCTCGATGAGATTTTCTTTCTGGTTAATCAGCGCCGCGACCAACTCAGTCGGGTTGACGTCACCGCCGCTCATCTCCAGAAAATGCGAATTACCATTGTCAAAAATGGTGCTGACGATTTCATCGGTGTTGTTGATCTTGCTGACCGTTGTAATAGCGTAGGTGCCGTGATGCGAGCGCACAATCAACGGCTGCGGTTCGTAGTCGGAGATACAGCCGATGCCCAGATAGCCCTTCATCTCCTGGACATCCTTGTCAAACTTTGTACGGAACGGTGCATTTTCAATGTTATGGATGGAACGGTCAAAGCCGTTTTCGCCATACACCGCCATACCGCCGCGACGCGTTCCGAGATGAGAATGATAATCCGTTCCGAAAAACAGGTCAAACACGCAGTCATCCTTCGCAGCAACGCCAAAAAATCCTCCCATGGGTTTCCTCCTTATGCATCAAAAAAACAAATGTGATGAAAAGCAAAAATTTCTTCAAAGCAAGTATAACACAGATGTGTGCTTTTGTGGCGGGAAGAAACCATTTTTTCACAAAAAAGTTGTTTCCATCCGCCAAAAAGGGAATCCGCCCGCCGGCAGGATTCCCTTTTCCCGTTTTTTCACATCGTTTGGTCAGAATTTTCCGCTGTCGCCGGAAAAACCGTCCGAACCCACACTCGTTCCCCCGCTGTCCGAATCCTTATGAATCTTCGTCCGCGTTTCGGTCGTGTAGGTGTACATATCTGTATGCAGTGTGAGGGCCACAGCATCCGCTGCGATGTAATCGCGCGCAGTCGGCGCGGCATGTACCGTCCGCATCTGCATGCGGAAAATCAGGCAGACAACGCCCGCAATCAGGCACGGCACGACAATGACAATGGCGAGATTGGTGCCCATCGACCGGCGCGCCGCATCCGGATCGCTGCCCACATCCAGCGGTGTGCCGTTCTGCGACAGCGCCAGCATTTCCTCACTCTTGTCCAGATAGTCGGAAAAGCCGTCATACCAGTTGTCATCGGCAAAATCGTCGAGAAATTCATCCTCCAGCACCTCCTTGCCGTAATCGGTAAACGAGGCGTTGCCGAAATCCCCATACGCGATAAGTGCAAAATCGCGATCCCCCATGCTCAGCATCAGAAGCTCGCCGTCCCTGCCTTCACCTACGCCGAGATCGTTGTTTCTGTAATAATCCTTCGCACACGCCAGAATATCCGTATAACCGCCGTCGGTGAAATCCTGCAACACGGCGATATAGACACCGCATGCATACTGCTGCGAGATGGCAGACGCACGCTGCGTGAGCTCCGACTTTTCTGTATCGGTCAGAAGACCAGCTTCATCGACGACAAAATCCGCATCCGCTGCGCAAGCTGCCACTGGGAATGCAAGCAACAGACACAGTGCAAAAAGGAACGCAGTTATCCGTTTTTTCATTGTCCTGCCCTCCTCATAAAAACAGCACCAGCGCAAGCACTGCCGCCAGCGGCAATGCAATGCCTGCGAACCATGCCCAGAATCTGCCCCAGCTTACAGGAAGATCGCCAACCAGCTTTCCGGTCT
The DNA here is from genome assembly GCF_051246315.1 of Butyricicoccus porcorum. NCBI lineage: Bacteria > Bacillati > Bacillota > Clostridia > Eubacteriales > Butyricicoccaceae > Butyricicoccus > Butyricicoccus porcorum. The sequence goes on along the minus strand of NZ_CP178353.1, from coordinate 1,937,370 downwards.
GCCCGTTCATGGCAAACAGAAAATTCTTCCCGTTCCACTGTGTGCTGAGCATCCAGACCGGAAGCAGCGCATAGCTTACCTTTCCCCGATGCAGCTGCACATCTGCACGCTCCGGCACGCACATTTCATAGCCATGTACCGTTGCCTGCATGGCCTCAACGGCGCTGCGCTGTACGCGATCTTCTACACGTTCAGCGCATTCCTCTATGCTGACATCATATTTATCGGCCAAATAACCGGGCAGATACCCCATGGAAAACGGCTCCAAATCCGCATACTCAAACGGCTCGATGGAATCCATATGCGCATCCGGCATCTTGCTGGATGCATCAACCGGAATGCGCTGAAACGGGATGGTACCCGCGCGGTGCACCTCGAAATGTTGGGTGGTCGTAATCTCATATTCCCCGTCCGAATGCATAAAGGATCGGGTCGCATGAAAGCGCACATCCGCATCTGCCGTGCCGTCAAACAGCCAGAACGGGACATAAATGCCCTTGATTTCCTCAATATGGTTCTCACTGGTGAATGCCTTGGGCAGCAGGCGCTTGCCTTTGTAATGCTTTTTCAGCGCTTCCACTGCAGCTTTTTTATCCACCTTAAACGGAATGATGTAGTCCGGCTTGAGCATACCCTCGAGCCGCCCGGGCACAACAGTCGGATTGCCGCAGTATGGGCAGCTCGTCGCCGCTGTGTTCGCATCACAAATCAGCTCCGCGCCGCAGGACGGGCAGGTATAGGCGCGCATACTGTCCGCGTGCCATTCGCCTGCCATACCGAAGGTATCCCACGCATCTGTTTTCGCTTCCTCCTTCTGCCCGGTCTGTGTGGCCTGTTCTGCCTGTTCTGTTTTTTGTTCCTGTTGTGCATACATTGCCTCGATTTCCGCGATCTCATAGGATGAGCCGCAGTAATCACACGCCAGCTTTCCGGTCGCCGCGTCAAAATGCAGCGGCCCGGTGCAGGCAGGGCACTGATAATTTTTTACCTGTGTCGGCATCGGTATACCCCTCTCCCGAAAATATGTCGTTTATCTGATATCGCCATCATCGAACGGGTCGCCGCACTCCGGACAGAATTTTGGCGGGTGTGCCGGATCCTCCGGTTCCCAGCCGCACTTGTCGCACCGATACTGCGGAACACCCGCCGGTTTCTTCGTTCCGCACTCAGAGCAGAATTTCCCCTTGTTCACTGTACCGCAGGACGGGCAGACCCAACCGTCCGCATCCGGCTTTTTCGCACCGCATTCCGTACAGAATTTGCCAGTATTGCCCGTATGTCCACAGGTACACGTCCAACCGGCTCCCGACGCCGCCGATGCTGCCGCAGGCTGAGAAGGAGCAGGCTGTGCCTGCTGCCCCATTTGGAACAGCTGCTGTGCATTGGCTCCGCCTGCGCCCTGTGCCATGTTCATGCCCATAAACGCCATGGCGGGGCCTGCACCCTCGTTCGCCGCCGCGCTCTGCATCGCTGCCGCCTGTGCGCCGACCATGTGTGCCGCTGCCATTGTCGGATTGCGGAACGCTGCATTGCGTTGCAGCTCCTTAATCATCTGCTCATCCTCATCCGACGCCTTGACGCTGGATACACCGAAGGATACAATCTCAATGCCGCGCAGATCCTTCCACTTTGCCGAGAGAATCTCGTTGAGCGCCGCCGCAATTTCCGCTGTATGTCCGGGCAGCGCGGAATAGCGCACACCCAGTTCACTGATACGCGCAAACGCAGGCTGCAATGCCGTCAACAGCTCGGATTTCAACTGTCCGTCCAGTTCGCTGCGTTCATAAACACCGTCCACATTGCCGCAGACATTTGTATAAAACAGCACCGGATTGGTCACACGATAGCTGTATTCGCCAAAGCAACGGATGGAAATGTCGACATCAAGGCCAACATTGGTATCCACCACGCGGAACGGCACCGGGGACGGCGTGCCGTACTTGTTGCCGATCAGCTCTTTGGTGTTGAAATAGTAAATGCGCTGATCCATCGGCGCTTCACCGCCAAAGGTGAACCGCTTACCGATATTTTTCAGCACCGCCGGTATGTTTTTGCTCAGATCGCCGCAGAAAACCGACGGCTCAGTCGCCGCATCATAGGTATATTCGCCCGGTTCGGCGCAGATATCGACAACCTTGCCTTGCTCGACGATCATCATGCACTGTCCGTCGGCAACCGCAATCACTGAGCCGCTCGTAATGATGTTTTCATTGCCGCGTTTATTGGAGGAGCGTTTCGAAGTGCGCTTCTGTCCCTTTGCCGCGATGACATCGGCTTCCAGTGCATCACAATAAAAATATTCCTTCCACTGGTCGGCCAGAACGCCGCCTGCGGAGCCAAACGCTGCCTTAATCAATCCCATATCCTGTTCTCCCTTCCATCTCAACAATTCGGTTGTCTCTCTGCGTTCATTATATCAGACCAAGGCGATAAAATCCACTTAGGATGCGCTGAATATACAAACTGCCGGGGCTGTTATGCCCCGGCAGCTGTCACTTTTTTACAATTTATTTTACCATATCGGCTGCAAACAGTGCCGCGCCGAGCGCGCCGCACAGCTGTGCCTTATCGCTGATGACCAGTTCTGTACCCAGTCGTTCCTCCAGCGTTTTGACCAGTCCCTTGTTTTTGGATACGCCGCCGGTCATCATATATTTTTCCGCACCGCCGACGCGTTTCGCCAGTGATGCGGTCTTTGCCGCAACCGCTTTATTCAATCCGTGGACAATGTCATCTGTCGCCTTGTTCTGTGCAATCAGCGAGACAACCTCGGATTCCGCAAACACCGTACACATGCTCGAAATCGTGATATCCTCACCGTACTCCAGTCCGGTAACGCTCATCTCGTCCAGGCTCATCTCCATCGTGCGCGCCATCATTTCCAGAAAGCGCCCGGTGCCCGCCGCGCACTTGTCGTTCATGACAAAATTTGCAACCGAACCGTCCTCATTCAAGCGGATGACCTTGCTGTCCTGCCCGCCGATATCGATGACCGTGCGCACCTCCGGGTCGAGATAATGTGCACCGCGCGCATGGCAGGTAATTTCTGTAATGCTCTTATCGCCCTGCTCAATCGCCGTGCGGCCATAACCGGTCGTAACGAGCGCATCGATGTCATTGCGCTCCAGCCCTGCATGCTTCAGTGCCTCTTCGAGTGCGCGCTCCGCGCCGATGGCAGCGCCTGCACCGGTCGGCAGGATGATATCTGTGACAATCTCTCTATCTCTATTTAAAATGACAACGTCCGTACTCGTCGAGCCGCTGTCAATGCCCGCAAAATATCCTTTCCCCATGCTGATCTCCTTTCCTTCACACTGTGCCGGATCGATGCTCTCCGCAAACGCCTCCAGCCGCGTCAGCAGCTGCCCGCTGCTCTGCACCGTGTAATCCGATTCAATTTTCAGCAGCGGCACGGCAGCATGCTGCTTGAGCTCTGCATATTCAAAGCTGTAAAAATCACAGAATTTGACCGTATGATAGATGATACCGCGCAGGTTCGGGTCATGATACAGCTGTTTGCGCCCGGTGTTGTCCAGCATGCGCATGCACGGCAGCTGATGCAGCAGCTCGCCCGCATACCATTCCATCAGCGCATCAAAATCCAGTCCCTCCGGCGGCTGTTCCTCACCGACCGAACGGTTGTGCACACAGCTGTTGTTCTGCACAGGCAGTGGCATCGCCTCCTGCACCATGCTGAACAGCTCGCGCCCCATGCGCGCGCCGAGCACCGTCAGATATGGTTCATGCAGTTGATGCGGCCGCACAAACGCGGCGCGGAATTTCTCTTCGTTAAACGCCGTTCCCTTGTATGCACCATAGGCGCGCGCCAGTCCTTTGAGCTGCACCGCTGTGCGCGCACGGCTGCACGTGCCATCGCTGTGCAGAATATCGACCAGATACAGGAAATCCAGCTTGCCGCTGTCCTCCAGAATATCATACACACTGCGGATGGTATCACAGCAGTTGACGAGTACCAGTTCTTTTACCTCGCCCGCCATGACTGCCTCGATCAGCGCCTTGCCAAAGCCGCAGAGATTCGGGTGCGCAATCTGATCTGCCAGCTCAAAGCCCTGCGGCATCTGATTGAGGTTTTCACACTGCGCGCCAAACGCCGTGAGCAGCTCAACCGGTGTATATTTGCAGACATAATAGGTTTTATTCATGCTCTACCCCTCCCAGCATTTCAAGGAACGCACCGAGGCGGGTTGCAGTCTGTCCCTCTCCGCCGTGGCTGCGGTCACAGCCGTCGCCATCCAGAATCAGCAGCGGGATACCGTTTTCCTCAAATTTCTTTTTCGCCAGCTGTGCGCCGCCGAGCGTATGTTTGCAGCCCCAGTGGCAGAACCAGACTGCGCCATCCGCGCCCGCCTGTCTGGCGCATTTGATGCCATGATCGATGCGGCGCGAAACACAGCCGTTGAGCGCATGATAGACCATGCGGGATGCCATTGCTTCATACGGCTTGTCCGGGTCAAAATCTTTGGTCCATGTCTGGGAAAGCTCACAGCCGACAATCTGCGCATCGGGATTGAACCGCAGCGCATCACGCACCGCATCCGACCAATACGGAATCGTGTGCATCCAGTAAATGCGTTTTCCCTTTGCCGGAGGCGCTTTCTTCACATCACGAAGCAGCAGCTTCGTATATTTCTCCTGTTCCGATGTGCCGAGCAAAATATTGTTCGCCATACCCGCATACAGTGGGGAGACCAGATCCTCCGGGATATATTTGTCCGCACGCAGCATCTGGAAGGTCTCATGCTGCCGCAATGTACGGCGGCTGGTCTCCAGACGACGGATGAGCCGATCTTCTTTGATCGTTTTGCCTGTCTGCTGTTCCAGAAATGCGGCCAGCCCGCGCAGCTGGTCCGCAACATAGGCAACGTTTTCGCCGTTCTGCTGCATCGGCACATCTATGGCGAATGACGGCACATCAAACAGTTCCGCCAGCCTGCGGAACGTCACAAGATTCGCGTCACAAGTGAGGTTGGTGTAAACAATGCACTTTGGCCGGGGCAGCAATCCCTTTTCCGCCGCGCCGAGAAATGTCTTGTGATAGCTGCACAGCGTTTCGGACAGCCCGCTGTTCTCCGCCTGCTGGAGCATCGCACGCTCCGCCTTCGACGCCGCCAGGAAGCAGGAAAAGCTCTCGACATTATACGGGTTCAAGCCGACCTCCTGCATCAGCTCACACGGTGTAAACACGCTGACAATGACAGACTGCTTCGGCTTTTGCAGCGGCTTCAGCATGGCATCCATCATCATTTTCGCCATATATCGGTCTGCCGGAAGCAGCCGTCTGTCCGGCTTCCATTGATTTTTCAGATTCTGCGCCTCCCAGCCGGTTTTGAGCAGCCACTGTGCACGCGCCGGGCTGGTATCGCTCCAGTTTTCTATCAGTTTTCCAAAGGTTTCTACTACTTGCATACGTTGCCTCCCCTCAGAGGTGTCTGTGCGGCGCATGATGCCGCAAAAAGCGTGCAGGGAAAGCATACCGGCTCTCCACTGCACGCGGTGTTGTTTCATCAGATGCGCTGGCTCAGCCGGTCGCTCCACTGCGCGCGGAATTCGGCAAAGCGGCCCTCATCAAGCGCCTTGCGGATTTCCGCCATCAGGTTGTTGTAGAACCACAGATTGTGCATGACCGTCAGGCGCTGGCCGAGCATTTCGCCCGACTTGAGCAAATGGCGGATATATGCCCTGCTGTAGGTGCGGCAGACCGGACAGTTGCAGCGCTCATCAATCGGCTTGTCATCCAGTTGATATTTTGCATTGTTCAGATTTCGGATGCCGTCCCAGGTAAACAGGTGACCATGGCGCGCATTTCGCGTCGGCATGACGCAGTCAAAAAAGTCTACACCGCGCCAGACGGCTTCGATGATATTGGACGGTGTGCCGACACCCATCAGATAGCGCGGCTTGTCCGCCGGTGCGTGCGGCAGCACGACATCAAGAATGTGGTACATGGTCTCGGTGGACTCGCCCACGGCAAGGCCGCCGATGGCATAGCCCGGCAAGTCGAGCTGCGCGATGTCCTTCATATGCTGGATGCGCAGGTCATCATACGTGCCGCCCTGGTTGATGCCAAACAGCATCTGCTGCGGATTGACCGTAGTCGGCAGACTATTCAGGCGATCCAGTTCCGCTTTGCAGCGATACAGCCAGCGCGTCGTGCGCTCACAGGATTTTTTGACATATTCATACGGCGATGGGTTCTCACAGCACTCGTCAAATGCCATCGCGATATCAGAGCCGAGATTGGACTGGATCTGCATGCTCTCCTCCGGACCCATGAAAATCTTCCGGCCGTCTACATGCGAAGAAAAATATACGCCCTCTTCCTTGATGCGGCGCAGGGACGACAGTGAAAACACCTGAAATCCACCGCTGTCGGTCAGAATCGGACCGTCCCAGTTCATAAACTTATGCAAACCGCCCATCGCGCGCACAATCTGGTCACCCGGACGCACATGCAGATGATAGGTGTTGGAAAGCTCAATCTGGCAGCCCAGTTCCTTCAAGTCCTGTGCGGAAACAGCACCCTTAATCGCGCCCTGTGTACCGACATTCTGAAAAACCGGCGTCTGCACCGTGCCATGGGCACAGGTAAATTCGCCGCGGCGGGCATTGCCCTCTGTACGCAGTACCTTAAACATTCGTGTCCTCCCTGTGTGCGTTTTCGGTGTAGATCAGCATGCTGTCGCCAAAGCTGAAAAAGCGGTATTCCTGTTCGACAGCGATTTGATAGGCATTCATAATCATATCACGCCCTGCAAAAGCGGAAATCAGCATCATCAGCGTGCTCTCCGGCAGATGGAAATTGGTCACAAGGCAGTCGATCGCCTTGAAGCGGTAGCCCGGATAGATAAAGATATTCGTCCAGCCGGAGCAGGCGCGCACCGAACCATCCTCTGCCGCAATGGTTTCCAGCGTGCGCGTTGCCGTCGTACCGACTGCAAAAACGCGTCCGCCGTTTTTGCGGGTGTTGTTGATGATTGCCGCGTTTTCTTCGTCCATCATATAAAACTCAGAATGCATGACATGATCCTGCACATCGTCCACCTTGACCGGACGGAACGTGCCCAGACCGACATGCAGTGTCACACAGGCGATGTTGACACCCATTGCCCTGATTTTCTCCAGCAGCTCCGGTGTAAAATGCAGACCTGCCGTCGGTGCAGCTGCAGAGCCCGGCGTCTTGCTGTAAACTGTCTGATAACGCTCCGGGTCATCCAGCTTTTCCTTGATATATGGCGGCAGCGGCATCATGCCAAGCTCCTCCAGAATTTCCAGGAAAATTCCCTCGTAATGGAAACGGATCAGGCGGTTGCCACCGTCCGGCAGGATTTCCTCGACTGTGGCAGTCAGTTTGCCGTCGCCAAAGCTCAGCTTTGCGCCCTCGCGGCATTTTTTGCCTGGGCGCGTCAGGCATTCCCATACACCGTCGCCCTTATCCGTCAGCAGCACCAGCTCAATCGGATATCCGGTATCTTCACGCACACCGAGCAGGCGCGCCGGAATCACGCGGGAATTGTTGAGCACCAGCGTGTCACCCGGACGCAGGAAGTCCGGCAGGTCATAAAAATGCCTGTGCTGAATCTCGCCGGTGTCCTTACAGAGCGCAAGCAGACGCGACTCGTCCCGGTGGTCGAGCGGTGTCTGTGCAATCAGACGTTCCGGCAGGTCATAATAAAAATCACTTGTTTTCATCGTTCACATTGTTGGCGCGAGTACAGCGCGCCTGCCTCCTTATCCCCTTGCAGCAGTAAAAATTCTGCCCGGAATGATACGGCTTCTATCATATCGCAAAGCACATACGAAATCAAGTGCGGGAAAAGCCGTCGTTTTGTGCGATTTCCCCATGGAATCGGCTTGACAAAGTTTTTTGTACCATGATAAAATAAGGAAAGCATAATTTCATAGTACGATTGAGGCGCGGTTTTCATCAGTACTGTCCGAACAGGAGGCGAATGCTCCGATGACCGGACACAAAAGGGTCTGCCGCCGAAGAGGGCGTTTCGTTCGCTGACGTCTGTCTGGACGGGTACGAGAACATCTGCCCGGCTGTCACCGGTTTGCTCCCGTGATGCGCTATCGCTACTTGTTCCCTGTGCGGCTTCGTGCAGGCACTTTGTTCCGCATCTCCGGCCGGCTTTTTCCGACCGGCTTTTTCTTGCTCAAAAAGCCGGCGCAAACTGCGTGCTGCGGACTATAATAATGACAAAACATTTGCTTTTCAGGAGGATACCCAACATGAAGAATTACAGAGTCGGCATCATTGGCGCCACCGGTATGGTAGGTCAGCGTTTTGTCACCCTGCTCGCAGACCATCCGTGGCTTACTGTCGCTGCAATCGCAGCCAGTGGCCGCAACAAGGGCAAGACCTATGCGGAAGCGGTCGAGGGTCGCTGGAAGATGACCACCCCGATGCCGGAGAACGTCAAGGACATGGTTCTGTACGACGCAGAGGCAGATGCGGAGGAGTTCGCTTCTAAGGTCGACTTCACCTTCTGCGCTGTCAATATGAAGAAGGACGTCATCCGCGCCCTCGAAGAGAAGTATGCAAAGCTGGAATGCCCGGTTATCTCCAACAACAGCGCACACCGCTTTACCCCGGATGTTCCGATGATTATCCCGGAAGTTAACGCAGACCATGCAAAGATCATCCCGGCACAGCGCGAGCGTCTGGGAACCAAGCGCGGCTTTATTGCCGTTAAGTCCAACTGCTCCATCCAGTCCTATGTTCCGGCTCTGACCGCACTCAAGGATTTCGGCATTGAGAAGGTCGCTGTCTGCACCTATCAGGCAATTTCCGGCGCCGGAAAAACCTTCGAGACCTGGCCGGAGATGGTTGACAACGTCATTCCGTACATCGGCGGCGAAGAAGAGAAATCCGAGAAGGAGCCGATGAAGGTCTGGGGCCACATCGAGGGCAATGAAATTGTTGCAGCTTCTGAACCGGTGATTTCTGCGCAGTGTCTGCGTGTCCCGGTCAGCGACGGTCACACCGCCGCTGCCTTCGTCAAGTTCAAGAACAAGCCGACCAAGGAGCAGATTCTGGAAGCATGGGCAAACTACAGCGGCCGTGCACAGGAGCTGAATCTGCCGAGCGCACCGAAGCAGTTCCTGCACTATTTTGAAGAGGATGACCGCCCGCAGGCACGTCTGGACCGCAATCTCGAGGGCGGTATGGCCGTTTCCATTGGCAGACTGCGCGACGATGTCATTTTTGATTACCGTTTTGTCAGCCTGTCACACAACACCCTGCGCGGTGCTGCAGGCGGCGCTGTTGAAATGGCAGAGCTGCTGTGTGCCGAGGGCTACATGGATTGATTGTTCCAACAACAGAACCCGTTCCCGTTTCTCTGAAACCGGGAACGGTTCCGCTGGAGAGCAGATAGACACCAATTTGATCGGAGGGAAAACTTCATGAAACAGCCTATCTTTACCGGCGCTAACGTCGCTATTATTACACCGATGACCGCTACCGGCGTCAACTATCCGGAATTTAAACGCATCATCGACGACCAGATCAACCGCGGCATTGATTCCATCACGATCTGCGGTACGACCGGCGAGGGTTCCACCCTGACTGACAAAGAGCACAAGGATACCATCCAGTTCTGTATCGACTATGTCAACGGCCGTGTTCCGGTTATCGCAGGTACCGGCTCCAATGACACGAGATATGCCGTTGAACTGGGTAAATTCGCATCCCAGGCGGGCGCTGACGGCCTGCTGACTGTCACCCCGTATTACAACAAGACCACCCAGCAGGGTCTGATTAAGCATTTTTATACGCTGGCTGATGCAACGACAACCCCGATCGTTGTCTACAACGTACCGAGCCGCACCGGCATGACCATCAAGCCCGAAACCTATTTTGAGCTCTCTAAGCATCCGAATATCAACGGTGCAAAGGAAGCCTCCGGCGACTTCTCCCTGCTGGCAGAAGCCATGCGTCTCTGCGGCGATGAGCTGAACTTCTGGTCGGGCAACGACGACATGATTGTACCGCTGATGGCAATGGGCGGCAAGGGTGTTATCTCCGTCCTCGCTAACGTCGCACCGGATATCGCACATGGCATTGCACAGAAATGTCTCGACGGTCAGTATGCCGAAGCACGGGAAATGCAGATCAAATACCTTGATCTCATCAATGCGCTGTTCCTCGAGGTCAACCCGATTCCGGTCAAGATGGCAATGCGTTTCCTCGGCTGGGATGTCGGCGAACTGCGCATGCCGCTCTGTGACATGACAGATGCGCATGTGGCACAGCTCAAAGCTGCCATGACCGAAGCGGGCCTCAAGCTGGCAGAATAAGGAGCACAAACAGATGTTGAAAATTGGACTCTGCGGCTGCAATGGCCGCATGGGCAAGGTCATCACTGACATTGTCTCCAAAAAAGAAAACATGAAAATTGTTGCAGGCTTTGATGCCTACACCGAAAAACTGTCGGATTACCCGGTTTACGCTGATCCGCATGAGTTTACCGGTGCATGTGACGTTATTATCGACTTCTCGAATGCAAATTCACTCGAAATGCTGTTGGATTATTGCAAGAAGACTAAGACACCGGTTGTCATCTGCACCACCGGCCACAGCAAGGAGCAGCTTGCAGAAATGCGCGCCGCTTCTGCGGAAATTCCTGTCTTTCGTTCCGGCAACATGTCCATTGGCATCAATCTGATGATGGATCTGCTGCGCAAGGCAGCTTCTGTCCTCGGCGACGGCTACGATGTGGAAATCACGGAAAAGCATCACAATCAGAAACTGGACGCTCCGTCCGGCACGGCGCTGATGCTGGCCGATGCAGTCAACGAAGCACTGCCGTACGATGCCGAGTATGTGTATGACCGCCATGAGCGCCGCATGAAGCGCCCGGAACATGAAATCGGTATTCATACTGTCCGCGGCGGCACAATTGTCGGCGAACATGAGGTTCTGTTTGCAGGCCGTGACGAATTGATTGAAATTCGCCATGTTGCCCTGTCCCGTGAAGTCTTTGCTGTTGGCGCAGTCGATGCAGCGGCTTTTCTTGGCGCACATACTCAGCCGGGTATGTATGACATGTCGGATGTCATCGCTGCAAAGTAAACTTCTCTTATAAACAGCAATCCCTCAGACCAGCGGTCTGAGGGATTTTTTCATGCTTTTCTTTCCCGCCGGATGTATTTTCGATACAGTCCGTCATCTGTACAGTACACATACAGTGTTCCCATTCCAATTCTCGGAAATCGGGACGCCGCATCTCCTTCCGGATACAGACGGATAACGTATAATTAGTTTCGCAAATTCCTTCGGATATGATTCCGATCCTAACATGAAATAGACATAGCTCTGACAATGAAGTAGAATTGAGTTACCACACAACAATTCGAAAGGAGTCAAGAACTATGTCTGATAACATTATACACGTAAATCAAGATCTAATCCATACCGAATTGAAAGATCTCGTCAGAAACAGTGTAGAGGAGGCTTTGAACGCCATGCTGGATGCAGAGGCGGATAAACTCGTCAATGCAGACCGCTACGCACGTGATGAAGAACGAAAGGGGTATCGATCCGGGCATTATGATCGTTCATTCACCACTTCATCCGGCGAGGTAAATCTGAAGATGCCGAAGCTCAAAGGGCTGACCTTTGAAACATCCATCATCGAACGATATAAACGCCGGGAAACTTCCGTTGAAGAAGCTCTGATTGAGATGTATCTGGCCGGTGTATCTGTCCGTCGAGTGGAAGACATCTCCGAAGCATTATGGGGAACAAAAGTCTCTCCTGGTACGATCAGCAATCTCAACAAAAAGGCCTATGGACACATTGAGGAATGGAGAAACCGAAAGCTTACGGTGGAATATCCTTATATCTTCGTTGATGGCATTTATCTAAAAAGATGCTGGGGTGGCGAGTTCGAAAACTGTTCCGTACTGATAGCCATATCTCCTTCGCAGAGGATATAACATCAGTCGCATAACTGTCCATAAATACATGAATACAGAGCTTCAGTTATTCTCAATTGTAAGGAAACGCAAGCCGGACTATGAATACGGTGCACCTCATAAAGTGTTTGAGAATAAGCTCCATCAGGATTTTAAGGCAGAATCCATTAACCAGAAATGGTGCACTGATTTTACCTGTTTATTTTTAACGAATGGCAGCAAACGTTATAATTGCACGATTATTGATCTATATGACAGAAGCGTTATTGCCAGCATTACCGACAAACACATAACCGCAGAGCTTGCAAAAAGGACCCTGCAGAAAGCAATTGATTCCCAGCCGGGCTTAGATCCCAGCTGCCTGATTCTTCACTCGGATCAGGGAAGCCAGTATACCTCAAAGGAATTCACAGAATACTGCGAATCAGTTGGTATAACGCAAAGTATGAGCAAGGCTGGATATCCATACGATAATGCCCCTATGGAGCGATATTACAACACTCTCAAGAATGAATTGATAAATCATCATTACTATCATTCTGAGAAAGAATTATATACATCCATCGAAGAATTTGCGTATGTCCATTATAACCATGAACGACCGCATTCTTATAATAATTACAAAACGCCTTTCGAGGCACGCTACGGGGCGTAAAACCTATGCAGTAAAAATCAGGTCAAAGTGTTACAAAAAAGCTTGACCACAACACTTTGAATTGTATTCAGTTTTCCCGTCTGATCTCGATCATCCGGCTTGGCTTTTTACCCGGCGCATTATGCCGGAGTCCGAACACCATATCCGACGTCCGTTCAAAAAAGCCAATATCTTTTTTCCAGCTCATCCCGCATTTACAATGCTGCAAGCCGATGAACTGCTGTTTCATCCTTCGTCCGCAGTTCGTGCAGACCTTATTGCTCTTTCCCATTGCTTTAGATATCCAGACTGTTTTCGTTCAGCAGGAAATCATAGACGCTCATAATCAGGACACCATTCTCATTGTAATGCGGCGCTGGAGTATCCTTGGTGATGATAATCCGCTTGAAGAAATCTCCGGTCAGCATCAGAGAACGCTGTTCCTGCTCCATCTTTGCCTGATCCGGAATCGCGTAAGCCGACTGGATATAATAGCGTTTGGAGCCTTTATTGCAGACGAAGTCAATCTCCAACTGCTTGCGGATGCTGTTTCCCTTTTCGTTGGTATCATACTGCATGATAACGCCCACATCCACATTGAAGCCGCGGATTTTCAGCTCATTGAAGATGATGTTTTCCATACTGTGCGTTTCTTCCAGCTGTCTGAAATTCAGACGGGCATTTCTCAGCCCCATATCGGTGAAGTAGTATTTCATCGGGGTATCAATGTATTTTTTGCCTTTCACATCATACCGGACGGCGCTGTCGATCAGGAAGGAATCGCAGAGATAATCAATATACTTCTTGATTGTACTGCTGCTGATTTTCTTGTTTTTGACCGACCGGAAGGTTGCAGCCAGTTTTTCAGGGTTTGTCAGCGAACCGATTGCGGAGGATAGAATGTTCAGAAGCTCTTCCAGCTCCGCCTTGTTGCGGATGTTGTGCCTTCCGACAATATCCGAAATATAGGTTTCCTCAAAGAGAGATTTCAGAAACGCGATTTTCTGATCCGGAGTAGTAAAGCTCAGTACCAGCGGCAGACCGCCGTACAGCATATACTCATTCCAGCCATCCTGCTTCGTACCAGGACAAACCGACATGAATTCCGCAAAGCTGAGTGGATACATATGCACTTCATCGCCGCGTCCTCTGAACTCGGTGATCACATCTTTGGAGAGGAAGCGGGCATTACTTCCGGTCACATACACATCCACGTTTTTCATTCGGGTCAGGCTGTTCAGGATTGCCTCAAATTCCCCAAGCAGCTGCACCTCGTCAAGCAGCACATAATACATGCCGTCGTCTTTGATCTGCTCCTTCAGGTAAGGATAGAGCACATCGGGATCACGGTACTGCTTGTTTTCATAAGCATCAAATGCAATCTCAATGATGTGGCTTTTCTCTACTCCTTCCGAAAGCAGGTAATCCTTGAAGAGATTGAACAGAAGATAAGACTTTCCGCATCTCCTCATGCCGGTTATCACTTTAATCAATCCGTTATGCTTCTTGCTGATCAGCAGATTCAGGTAACGGTCTCTTTTAATTTCCATGCAGCGCACCTCCTATTGCAGATTTTTGCGGTTTACTGCAATTATCTGCAATAGTATTATACCTCGCGCGAAGTCATTTTACAACCGGTCTACGAAAGATTTTTGCGGTTTCCCGCAAAAATCTGAAATAAAAATCAAACTGTATTCCGAAATTGGGTGCGTTTGCACCTTTTTTTCGGAATAGAATCAGATATCGAAATCGGGGTAGAGCTCCAGCTGCCCGAACTCCTCATCGGTCATTGTTCCCAGTTTTGCAAGCGCCCCCTCGGTCAGCTCCAGAAGCTGCACCTCATCGCGTTCCAGGTACTTCTTCATTTCCGTGAGTTTCTGCATCAGACCGGCACGGCTGCTGCCGGCGCTGTAGATGCACATCAGATTCATCTCATCATTGGTGAACTTCGTCATATCAAATCCCTTTCTGCGCTTTTTTGTCTGCGCGGTCTTTTCGCTTCTGGACGGCGCGGGTGCGTGGAGCATTGCCAGAACGGAAGGCTTTTTACCCGGTTCAGAATCCTGCTTATCTTCCTGAATAACCTGTTTTGCGGCTTCAAACAGCGCCGATAAATCGGGCGCCTTTGGCTTGACCTCCGGCTGTTCCTTTGGACCGTTGTTGATGATGTATCTCCATAGAGAAGATACACCGGCACATCGCGTTCAAACAGCTCCATAGCACGTTCTTTTGTCAGCGGGAGCATCGCATCATCCGTATAGCCGTAAGCGTTCCGTGCCTCCACGGAAATTGCCGGGTCAGGTGGAATGTCCGTCTCCGGCTCCGGATTCTCCTGCACAGGCGGCTCGATGGCAATCGCTGCATCCTGCGCGGCCTGCAGCTCATCCAGTATCCCGATATCTGCAACCTGAAGCGGGGCCTTCTGCCCGATTCCATGGGAGTTGCAGATTTCAAGCACCGCGCCGGCCAGCGTGCTGATCTCCATATCCAGCTGACCGCCGTCGAGTTCCTTCATGGATGCCTTATCGTAAATCGTGTAATCCACACCAGTGTCTGTGCGCTGAACATGAAGATACCGCTCATCCACGGCATAAAGGCGCTCCATCGCCATGGCAGGTTCAGCGGCAATCAGCTCCGCCTCGCGCTCTTTCAGGATTTCCGCATAATGCCGGTCGATATCGTTGATAAGACCGTCGGCAGTCTTGCTGATCACTTCCAGACTTTCCCGTAGCTCCGGCAGAGTTTTATCCTTCGACCAAGATGCAATATAGCCGAAGCTGTTGTCGCCGGTAGCGATGCCGTAATAAGCGCACACCGCATAAGAGATACTTTCCGCCTGTACTTCTTCGGTACTGCGGGAGAGTGTCTGTACCTTCACTTCGGAGGATGCTTCCTCAACTTCCAGACGCCACTCAAATTCATTCTCATCCACATAGCGCCAGCCCTCCGACTCAGCGAACTTCTCCGCTTCTTCCTCAGTCTCAAAACCGGAACTGAATGCGCGCTTCGTTCCTCCTTCGCTGACCATAACC
Organism: Butyricicoccus porcorum; assembly: GCF_051246315.1. Taxonomy (NCBI): domain Bacteria; kingdom Bacillati; phylum Bacillota; class Clostridia; order Eubacteriales; family Butyricicoccaceae; genus Butyricicoccus; species Butyricicoccus porcorum. The sequence goes on along the minus strand of NZ_CP178353.1, from coordinate 1,921,761 downwards.
ACATTCCAGCCCGGAGCAGGTTCATCCGCTGTCTTGCGATTGTGAAGTAGGGCATGCGCCATCTCATGTATGACCGCAGATACCGTCTGCACTTCGCTCATGCCTCTGCGGATGGCGATATCCTGATGCTCCAGGTCAAAGTAACCGTCCATGCCGCCGCCCATCACTTCCATGGAGATGGGAACCGGAGAGGAGCGGCGCAGCGCCTCCATGAACACATCGTAATTCGCCACATTGCCCGACAGGTCATGGGCCAGCTGGGGCAAAGGCTTGCCCTCGGTCTGCGAAACGTCGAACACCGTCACCGGCTTGTACATGGGAATCTGGATGGTCTTTTCCTCTGTAATAACTTTCCCGTCCGCATCCAGCATGGGAAGATGCGTATCCGGGTCGAGCGTTTCCTGCTCGATTTTCTTCTTAAAGGGAGTCGGGGCGATGATTTTTATGCCGTGTTCTCCCTTGATGACATTTCTGCCGAACTGATTTTTCCACTTATTGAAGCCCGCCACCAGCGTGGCGTCCGGCTTTTGCATGTGGATCAGCACCTGATTGTTGACGCTGTAATGGTGAAACCGGCTCATGGTCTGAAGATACTGCGCATAGGTCTCCGACTGGAACAGCTCCTTGATGCCGTCCTCAATGCTCGCTGTGATCTCCTTCAGCCTGTCCTTGCTGTTCTGTTTTTCTGCCATATACCATCCTTTCCGGGAAACAGGGCGCAGAGCCGAAGCCCTGCGCCCATCTCCCTGCATTATTCATCTGAATCGCGGCCTTTGCTTCTGTCCGGCGGGACGGTGCCGGCCTCCTTTGCACGCCTGCTGGCCGCCTCGCGCCGCGCTCTGGAAAACGGCTCTCGGACGGAAACACAGCTTTTCGCACCGGCAGAGGAACGCTTCTTCTCCTCATACACTTCTTCCGGACATTTTCTGCAAAGGGCGTCCAGCTTTTTAATCAGCCTCCTGTCGTAGGTGTAGACGCTGGTGGTATCGTCTGCATCGGAAAACAGGATAATCGTTTCGCGTTCTGCGGGGCTCAGCTTCATGCGCCGGTTTTCTCCCTGTCAAACTCCAGTGCGTAGCTGGATTTCTGCCCGTCGTCCGTCAGTACGAGGTAGGCAGAATAGCTTTTGCCGGTCTTTTCGGAGTACATGCCGCTGACAAAGGTTTTTCCATCCTTCAGAAGCGCCTCCGCCATCTTTTTTGTCAGAATGATGTGCTTTGCGGACAGATAGCGGTTGTCCTTCCAGAGTCCGAAGCGGCAGTCGCGGCGCTCACAGAAAAAGCCGGTCTTGCTCTCCGTAACCGGACTGCCGCAGCGGGGACATTTTCCGACCACCGGGCGTCCGGACGGGAACAGCACCTCCGCACCGCTCACAGGTTCGTAGTCACGCACCAGCTCGGAAACCATGCGGCTGATCTGCGCCATAAACGCCTCCGGAGAGAGCTCGCCGCGCTCGATCTCCTTCAGCATGTTCTCCCATTCCGCAATTAACAGCGGAGACTGAAGCTGCTCCGGAAGCACCGTGATCAGGGAGATGCCGATATCCTGGGGAACCAGGCTGACCGCCTTTTTATTTTTCTTTCGCTCCACAAAGCCGGAGGAAACCAGTTTCTCCAGAATCCCGGCGCGGGTAGCGGGCGTGCCCAGCCTCTTGCGCTCGGCATCGTCCGGCATTTCCTTGGCTCCCGCATTTTCCATGGCGGAAAGCAGCGTATCCTCGGTTTATCGGGCAGGCGGCTTTGTTTTTCCTTCCTCCATCGAAACAGCAAAACTGTCAATGGACTGTCCTTCGGTCATCGGAGGGAGCACCTTTTCCTTCTGTTCGCCCGCCGCATAGCTTTTCCAACCGGCGTTCAGCACGGTTTTTCCTTTTGCGGTGAAAACCTGTCCGCCGCATTCGACGGTTGCCACCGTTTCCAGATAGGTGTACGGCGCACTGACCGCCATCAGAACCTGACGGGCAACCAGCTTCAGCACCTCGCGCTCTCCGGCTGTCAGAGCAGAGAGTTCGGCTTCTCCGGCAGCCATCGTAGGAATGACGGCGGCGCAGGCCGCGACGGCCGGAACTCCGCTTTCCATATCGTCCGTCAGGAAGCGGCTGTCGGTTCGCGGATAGGTGCAGAGCTTTTTCTCATACAGGGACTGAAGATAGTCCAGCGTCTGCTGAGCGGTAAAGCCCAGGATACGGTTGGCATCTCTCTGGAGTGTCGTCAGGTCATAGAGCGCCGGGGCTTTTTCGGATTTCTCCTTCTGCTTCACACTTCGGATCACCGCCGGCGCTCCTGTGCAGGCAGATTTCAGGTTTTCCGCATCCGGCTTGTTTTTCATCTTTTCACTGACCGCCGTGAAATCACCGGCATCCAGCTTCACCGTATAAAAACCTGCTAAGAAAAGTCAAGGACAAATCTTAGCAAGACGAGAAAAATATTATTGAGAAAAAAGGTATAGCAAAGCGGGCCACCGGGAATCCGCTGACCTAATGAAGCTGGGATTATTATTCCGCTGCGTACACCTCGCTCACGCGGGCGTAATAAATATGCAGGAACTTGTTGAGGGCTGCAATCTTTGCCACTTTTTTAGGTTTACCCTTGGCTTCTTTTTTGAGCATATACAGATAAACAGCCGCGTCCTCGGTTGGTTTCACAGCCTTTAGGCATTTCATTACTTCATATCCGGTTTTACGAAGCAGTGAAGATCCTCGTTTAGAGATTTTACGCTGTGTCCCTGTAAAGCTGCCTGACTGAAACGGTGGCGAGTCAATCCCGGCAAAGGCAATTAGTGCGCTTCCGCTATGGAAGCGTCGAACATCGCCAATCTCGGCAATCAGCCTTGGCGCTAAAACATCACCAACGCCATTCATAGCACGAACAGTATTGTATTCGGGTAAAGTAGTTGCAAGCTCCTGCATTTGTGCTAAAATAGTTTCCAGAGTCTTGTTCACTTCTTTTAGGACTCTCACAGCCTCCAGCGTTAACATTTTGGTCGATGCGGCGCCGGAGGGCAAAGTAGGGATACCATTGCAAGCCAAGGTGTAAATTTCTTTTGCCTTGGATTCACTTGCATGGTATCCTTTCTTTTTGGCCCAGTTACAATAACACCGAACGAACTGAGCTTCACTTTTCTTTGTAATGTTGTCAAAATGCCAGTATTCCGCTACAAAATCACTGAGTTTGTCCTTTGTTGGCTCTTCCGAACGTTTTCAGCTGAGTAAGCTCTTTATTCCGGGCATAGTCCTGTCCAACAGATTAGTCAAAGCCAGTTTACTTTCAATCCGAATCGTAATATAGTGGGCGTATTGCCGCCCCAAAATTCTAAGCTGGGCGTATATTTCATCCGGCAGTATATAATCCACCAGCTTAAACCAATTGTCAATCCCGTAGTTTGCAATTCTCACGGCATCCATTTTATCGGTTTTGCCCTTGCGAATGGCCGTCGAAGCATACCGCTTCATAGACAACGGATTGACAACGCTCACAAAAAGGCCAGCTTCCTTGAAACTGGAAAGCAACGGTAGATGATAAGCTCCGGTGGCTTCCATTACGATCTGAACCTCTCCGTCAACAGCCTTGATTCGGGATATGAGCTCTTTGATCTCCGGCTCACTGTGCTGTACTTCATATGGTGAAGCAATTACTTCTCCGTATGGTCGGAGAATACAGACGGTACTTTTGACCTTCGATACATCAATGCCAACGCTTGTCATGTTGAACCCTCCTGATTGAAATCTGTAATTGTAATCCCATCTGCACTTATTGCTATTCAGTTTGGTTCGTTACGCGAAAGCCCATTCCGGTTTCAACCTGCTTAATCGAATGTTTACAATAAGGGATGGCTGGCAGTTTTTATGTCGGAGGCTTCGCTCCAAAAAGCACCACGCCAGACCAATTACTCCCTTATTGTAAAAGAATAAGCGCAAATGTGAAACACCCGTCGGTGCCTTACACTTACGCTTTTATAGTACCAAATGCACCTGCCTATCAGACAGATGCTTTGAAGAGTTTGAATGTAGCTATTTTCAAGTCCGAAAGTGTTCTGATTTTAGGAGTTTCCGACTTGAAATGCAGAAACTTTTGATTCCGCATCGAAAATGCAATGCTTATTCGGTGAGCAGCCAATCTATGAGATTTTCGGACTTGATGCCATCATAGGAATTGATAAAGCTGCGGTCCATAGACAGCACGATTTTTTCATAGTTGTCTGGAATCAGGCGCAGTGGGCGAAGCTCCCGTTCACGGGTCTCCGGTGACTGCATACTCTCCGTCACTTGGATATATACCTTATCATTTGGCTTTTCCGCAACGAAGTCAACCTCTGTTTCTCCAACTTTTCCGATATACATCCGATAGTCACGGCGGAGAAGTTCCAGAAATACGATGTTCTCAATAATATGCCCGCGGTCAACATCTCGATAGCCTAACAGCATATTGCGAAAGCCCATATCAATGATATAGTTCTTGCCCAGCGTTTTCAAAAGCTGCTTGCCTTTTACATCGTACCGACCAACAGAGAAGAATACAAATGCATTGCACAGCATGGAAATATATTTGTCCACCGTTTTCCCTGCGATGTTTTTCTGCTTTCCGGTATGAATATCTCCCTCGTTGGAGAGCACATTTCCGATGCTGTTTGGGGAAGTGATACTGCCGATGTTGGAGCACAGAAACAGCATGATTTTCTGAAGCATTGCCTGGTCTGCTCCACTGTTGCGCTGCAAAATATCCCGCAGTACTACAGTGGAATAGATACCCTCCAACGCCTGGTTGCTTCTGGCTTCGTTGAACTTATATTCTCGCAAAATAGGCATCCCGCCGAATTGGAGATACTTCTGGAATTTTTCATCCATAGTTACATCGGCTGCAAATTCATAAAAGTCCAGAAACTCCTTAAACGACAGCGGCAGCATCCGTATCTCTACATATCTGCCGGAGAGCAGCGTAGAAAATTCTGTGGACAACAGGTAAGCATTGGAGCCCGTGATATAGATGTCTACATCAAAATCCAAACGGAACGACTCGATTGCTTTTTCCCAGTGCTCCACTGCCTGCAGTTCATCAAAGATAAGGTAGGTCTTTCCTTCCTCAGCAATCTGCTTGCTGACATAATCATAAAACGAAAGATAATCGGTCAAGTCACGATAGCGCAAAGACTCCAGGTTCATGTGGATAATATGAGAATCCGGCACACCTTGCTCCAACAGATACTGATGAAACAAATCCAGCAAGGACGATTTTCCGCAGCGTCGGATGCCGGTGACGATTTTCACCAAATCCACATCTTTGTTTTGAATCAGCTGATTCAGATATTGGGGTCGATTAATCAATTCGGTCATAACGCACCTCCTGAATTTCTTGATTCTATTATATCCAAAATCTCGAGAAAGTAAATAGTTTCTGAAGTGTAAGTCTAAAACTTCTTTATATTCGATAGTTTTCGACTTGCTAGGGCAAAAAATCCAACTGTGTGCCGTCAGATAAACAGCAGTCCTCGGCTGTCATAGACCGATTCACTGACATCGTTGCCGCAGCGAATTGCACGGTCTAATGCCATAATCATGGCGATGGCACCGTCAATCTTCTCTGTTGACTTTGCTTTATCCGCTTTGATGTTTCCGGCAGGGTCAGTACGGATGAAAATATTATCCATATTCCAGCGAAGTACTGGATGCCCACCGTGTGCCAGCTTCTTTTCCAGCGTCAGTTTCATCAGTTCCTTCGTTGGAGGAGACATGCTGGCAAAACCCTGTCCCATCGGAACGACTGTAAATCCCATACCTTCTAAGTTCTGTACCATCTGAACAGCACCCCAACGGTCAAAGGCAATCTCCCGAATGTTAAAACATTCTCCCAGCCGTTCAATAAATTTTTCGATATAACCGTAGTGAACAACATTACCTTCTGTGGTTTCTAAATATCCCTGTCGGTGCCAAAGGTCATATGGAACATGGTCGCGCTTGACGCGAAGCTCCAACGTATCCTCAGGAACCCAGAAATACGGCAATACATAATATGGCTCGTCCTCATCCTCTGGAGGGAACACCAAGCAGAAGGAAGTAAGGTCTGTGGTAGAAGATAAGTCCAAGCCGCCATAACAGACGCGGCCTTCCAGCATTTCTTCATCGACTGGATAAGCAAAGGCATCCCATTTGTCCATCGGCATCCAACGCGCAGCTTGCTTCACCCATTGGTTCAGACGCAACTGTCGGAAGGAGTTCTCCTCACCGGGATTCTGCTTTGCACTTTCGCAAGCGGCCTCAACTTTATCCATTCCGATGGTCTCACCCAAAGATGGATTTGATTTCAGCCAGACCTTAGGATCAGTCCAATCTTCTGTATCACCGGCACCATAAATCACCGGGTAGAAAGTTGGATCAATTTTTCTGCCCTCCAAAATATCCAATGCTTTCCGATGGGTTTCAAAACAGATGCTATGTGTATCCGTGCCGGCCGTTGTAATCAGAAAATATAGCGGCTGCATACGGGCATCGCCGGAGCCTTTGGTCATGACGTCAAACAGCTTTCGGTTTGGATGTGTATGAAGCTCATCAAATACAACACCGTGAATATTAAAGCCGTGTTTACTATAGGCTTCTGCCGACAACACCTGATAAAAGCTATTGGTTGGCGTAAAAAGAATACGCTTCTAGGAGGTCAGAATTTTGCAGCGCTTATTCAGAGCCGGACACATGCGAACCATATCCGCAGCCACATCAAAAACAATGGTAGCCTGCCCTCGATCTGCTGCACAGCCATAGATCTCGGCACGCTGTTCACCGTCTCCACAGCAAAGTAAGAGGGCAACCGCTGCTGCCAGCTCGCTCTTGCCGTTTTTCTTCGGAATTTCGATATATGCAGTGTTGAACTGTCGGTACCCATTGGGTTTAACCGTACCGAACAGATCTCTGATAATCTGTTCCTGCCAGTCCAAGAGCTTAAATGGCTTACCGGCCCAGGTTCCCTTAGTATGGTAAAGGCACTCAACAAAGCTGACCGCGTAATCCGCTAACTCCTTATCATAATAGGAGGTGTCCAGCATAAACTGACACCGTCAGAACGCGAAGAGATGATTCGGCTCAGAGCGGAAAATGAGCGACTGAAAGCGGAGAATGCCGTAATAAAAAAAGAGATCGCCTTGAGAGAAGAGAGATGTGTAGCGCAACTCAAGGCGAGAAAGCAGCGCTCGTCAAAGAACTGCGCGAAGAAGGATACACCCTGAAATACTTACTGAAAGCGCTGGGGTCGTCCAAGTCTACCTATTACTATGAGATTGGAAATGTTGTGGTCAAGCTTTTTTGTAACACTTATGGCTAAAAATATCATAAATCAGTTACGCTGCATTCCGGCCTCGAATGGGGTCCGATATCCATTGAAGGTGTATGGTCGTACATGATTGTAGTCAACGTATGCAAATTCCTCCACTTTCTGATAGAGCGATTCTTCCGTTGCAAATTCATATAAATTTGTACACTCGCTTTTCAACGTGTTAAAGTATCGCTCCATTGGTGCATTGTCATATGGATAACCTGCCCTGCTCATGCTTTGCGTCACATTTTGAGATTCACAAAATTCGGTAAATGCTTTCGACGTATACTGTGTCCCCTGATCGGAATGCAGGATCACTCCGACTTTGATAGACGGCTGTGATTTCAACGCTTTTTCAGCGTGCGGATGGCAAGCTCACTGGTAATGTTTCGATCCAGTGTACTGGCGATTACGCTGCGGTCATACAGATCCAGAATGGTGCAGTTATACCGTACTCCATGGTTTTTCAAAAACAGATATGTGAAATCCGTACACCATTTTTGATTTGGCTTTTCAGCAGTAAAATCCTGATGGAGCTTATTTTCAAACACTTTATGTAGCTGTGGCTTGCCATGTCCATAATCCGGCTTTTTCGGACGCACGACAGAGAACAGTTTTATTATTCATATATTTATGAATGGGTGTTCGACTGTAATGATATCCTCTGCGCGCCAGATAAACCGTCATGCTCCGATATCCATCCACGCCCATGTGCTCATGGTAAATATCCATGATTTGTGACTGCACCTCTGATTTTTGGGTATAATAATCCGCCTTCCGGTGTTTCCGGTAGTTATAATAAGCATTCGGACAGATTACAAAGCCGTCTGAGCAGCCAGCGCAAACTGAAAAAATCATGAATTGGTGTTCCATACAGTGATTATAAGTGGACTCATACGGCGTATAGTTATATCAGCGATTCACAAACAAGTGATGGATATACGGCCTATTATTATCTCATTCGGACCGCCTATGAAACAACCAATGCATTCGGACAAAATATTTTGCATGAGGTAACAGCCCGGTGCTACTATGTTCCAGAGTATAGCAATATAGTCTATATGACCTACATAACATTAGATGGAGAAACAGTTTACTTCGATGAGGAAACAGAGGATTGGCTGCTGGACATAGGTTAATTTCTTCTGGGAGGGGCCTGCGGACAAAAAGTTGGACTCCAAAAGGAGGGAACTGAATGTATACAAAAGAGCAGGAAGAAATCGCACTAAGAGAATACGAGCGGCTGGGATCAATAGCTGCTGTAATCCGTCGGTTAGGATACCCGAGCGAGTCTACGCTTTACCGCTGGTATGAGCGCAAAAAAGCCGGGTTAGAGAACAGACATGGCCACACAGAAGAGTCTCCCACAGAGATGGATCATCACTGCAACACATCGGGGCATCCAAGGCATCCCTCAGCAGAATTCAAATATGAGGTAATTCACCGTTGCTTTGAATTAGGCGAAGATGTAGAATATGTATCAAGGGAAATCGGATACAGCCGTATGAGCATATACGTCTGGCGCAGGAAATATCTGAAGTATGGGATGGTGGGTCTGATGGCGAAGAGAAAAAGCATACCAAGGGAGCCGTTGCCTCAGGATCATGCATTGCCTGAATCTGAGGAACTGGAGAATCTTCGAACGCAACTCCAGGAACTGCAGTTTGAAGTAGATGTGCTGAAGGAGACCATCTCAGTTTTAAAAAAAGACCCGGCATCGATCTAACGGTACTCAGAAACCGTGAAAAGGCAGTGATCATCGATGCCTTGAAGGGGAAATATGCACTGCCAGCGCTGCTGTCCCGTTTTAAGATGGCCAAAAGCAGTTACTATTACCAGCAAGCTGTTATGAACAAACCCGACAAATATCTATCCCAACGGGCACAAATCACCTCGATTTTTCACGAAAACAGGGGCATATATGGTTACCGTCGCATTTATCTGGCGCTGAAGCGCAAAGGGATTATGCTCTCCGAGAAGATCATCCGCCGGATCATGAAAGAAGAAAAACTGGTGGTTTTGCGCTCGAAGAAACGAAAATATAGTTCGTATTTGGGGGGAAATCACACCCGAAGTAGAGAACATCATTTTACGCGATTTCCATGCAAATCAGCCGTATGAGAAGTTGCTGACGGATATCACAGAATTTGCCCTTTCGAACGGCAAGCTATATCTCTCCGCCATGATCGATTGTTTTGATGGAATGGTTGTGGGCTGGACGATCGGAACCCGCCCCCAATGCCGATCTGGTCAACACCATGTTGGATCAAGTGATTGCCGATCTGCCAGAGGGCTGTCATCCGATTGTCCATTCTGACAGGGGCTGCCATTACCGATGGCCCGGATGGATTGAACGGATGAATGGGGCCGGTCTCATTCGCTCTATGTCTAAGAAGGGCTGCTCCCCCGATAACGCAGCCTGCGAAGGTTTCTTTGGAAGGCTCAAAAACGAAATGTTCTATGGCCGCTCTTGGACAGGAGTCTCGCTTGACGATTTTAGCCGGGAGATTGACCGCTATATCAATTGGTATAACCATAAACGCATCAAGTTATCTCTAGGTGGGATGAGCCCGATTGAGTATAGACATCATCTTGGTTTTGCTGCATAATCAGTCCAAGATTTTGTCCGCACCCCCGAGTATCCCATGGATTGTGTAAACCTTCATTGCAGTGTAGAATAAAAGCACAGCAATGGAGGTTTTTACAAATGGCAAGAAGAAAGCGAACACCCGAGGAAGAAGCCCGGAGAACAAAAATCAGAGAATTATTGCAGGCAAGCAATGTGGGCAGCATGGAGGATATCCAGAATCTGTTCAAGGAAACCATTGCCGAATTTATGGAAGCCGGACTCGATGCAGAACTTGATGAGGAACTTGGATACAGCAAGTATGACTATCGGAACAAAAAGACGGATAACAGCAGGAATGGTCACAGCCAGAAAACGCTGCGAACCAGTTTCGGAGATGTAGAAGTAGATATTCCCAGAGACCGAAAAGGAGAATTCGAGCCTCAGCTGATTAAAAAACATCAAACCAGCATCAGCCAGGATATCGAGGAAAAGATTTTGTCCATGTATGCGAAAGGGATGACGACGAGCGATATTGAAACGCATATCCAGGACATTTACGGTGTAGAAGTCTCAGATACAACGATTAGCCGGATAACGGATAAAATTCTGCCGATTGCAAAAGAATGGCAGCAGCGGCCGTTGGAGAGCATTTATGCAGTGGTATTTCTGGATGCAATCCATTATCATGTTCGCAGCGAGGGTAGAATCGTCAAAAAGGCAGTATATATCGCTATTGGCATTGATCTGGATGGACATAAAGATGTCCTGGGCATGTGGGTCGGAGAAAATGAGAGTGCCAAATATTGGGCAACTGTTTTGAACGGACTGCGCAATCGCGGAGTGGAGGATATCTTCATTGCGTGCACTGATAATCTGACTGGATTTGCTGCTGCAATTGAAGCTGTATTTCCGAAAACTGAGATCCAGAACTGCATTATCCATCAGCTGAGAAATTCCAGCAAATATGTCTCCTATAAGGATTTAAAGGCACTAATGGCCGATTTGAAGGCAGTTTACGCCGCTGTAGATGAAGATGCAGCTCTGTCTGCCCTAGACACCTTTTCTGCCAAATGGGATGCGAAATATCCCAAAATTTCGTCCTCCTGGCGAGATAACTGGGCAAATCTCAGCACCTATTTTAAATACCCACAGGAACTGAGAAAGCTGATTTATACGACCAATGCGATAGAAGGCTTCAACCGCCAACTTCGCAAGGTAACCAAAGCAAAGACCATCTTCCCTACGGATGACAGCCTGTTTAAGATGCTGTATCTGGCAATGATGGACATCACGAAAAAGTGGACTGGCCGACGTCAGGATTGGGGCAGAATTTACTCTAATCTGGCGATCTATTTTGAGGATCGAATGCCCGACTAACAGCAAACCGCCCCGGCATCAAGGATAAATAAACAGCGGCTTTCGCCGCTGCCCTTGACACCAGAACGGTATTGCCGTTATAGTGTGAGCAAGGGAACGGCAGATATGCCGTCCCCCTCATCATAAAATATCTATTCTTTTCTACACTGCTATTCAGCGTTTACACAGAATTTGGGATTCTCGGGGGGCCTGCGGACAAAAAGTTGGACTCCAAAAGGAGGGAACTGAATGTATACAAAAGAGCAGGAAGAAATCGCACTAAGAGAATACGAGCGGCTGGGATCAATAGCTGCTGTAATCCGTCGGTTAGGATACCCGAGCGAGTCTACGCTTTACCGCTGGTATGAGCGCAAAAAAGCCGGGTTAGAGAACAGACATGGCCACACAGAAGAGTCTCCCACAGAGATGGATCATCACTGCAACACATCGGGGCATCCAAGGCATCCCTCAGCAGAATTCAAATATGAGGTAATTCACCGTTGCTTTGAATTAGGCGAAGATGTAGAATATGTATCAAGGGAAATCGGATACAGCCGTATGAGCATATACGTCTGGCGCAGGAAATATCTGAAGTATGGGATGGTGGGTCTGATGGCGAAGAGAAAAAGCATACCAAGGGAGCCGTTGCCTCAGGATCATGCATTGCCTGAATCTGAGGAACTGAAGAATCTTCGAACGCAACTCCAGGAACTGCAGTTTGAAGTAGATGTGCTGAAGGAGACCATCTCAGTCTTAAAAAAAGACCCCGGCATCGATCTAACGGTACTCAGAAACCGTGAAAAGGCAGTGATCATCGATGCCTTGAAGGGGAAATATACACTGCCAGCGCTGCTGTCCCGTTTTAAGATGGCCAAAAGCAGTTACTATTACCAGCAAGCTGTTATGAACAAACCCGACAAATATCTATCCCAACGGGCACAAATTACCTCGATTTTTCACGAAAACAGGGGCGTATATGGTTACCGTCGCATTTATCTGGCGCTGAAGCGCAAAGGGATTATGCTCTCCGAGAAGATCATCCGCCGGATCATGAAAGAAGAAAAACTGGTGGTTTTGCGCTCGAAGAAACGAAAATATAGTTCGTATTTGGGGGAAATCACACCCGAAGTAGAGAACATCATTTTACGCGATTTCCATGCAAATCAGCCGTATGAGAAGTTGCTGACGGATATCACAGAATTTGCCCTTTCGAACGGCAAGCTATATCTCTCCGCCATGATCGATTGTTTTGATGGAATGGTTGTGGGCTGGACGATCGGAACCCGCCCCAATGCCGATCTGGTCAACACCATGTTGGATCAAGTGATTGCCGATCTGCCAGAGGGCTGTCATCCGATTGTCCATTCTGACAGGGGCTGCCATTATCGATGGCCCGGATGGATTGAACGGATGAATGGGGCTGGTCTCATTCGCTCTATGTCTAAGAAGGGCTGCTCCCCCGATAACGCAGCCTGCGAAGGTTTCTTTGGAAGGCTCAAAAACGAAATGTTCTATGGCCGCTCTTGGACAGGAGTCTCGCTTGACGATTTTAGCCGGGAGATTGACCGCTATATCAATTGGTATAACCATAAACGCATCAAGTTATCTCTAGGTGGGATGAGCCCGATTGAGTATAGACATCATCTTGGTTTTGCTGCATAATCAGTCCAAGATTTTGTCCGCACCCCCCTCCCTTTCTTCTTATCCTCGCACGCCCCAATATACCTTTGTTCCAAATGTTGTGTGCCAAGGGGGGATCCTTGGGACACCCTCGTTTTGTCGGAGTATAGCCACACTTCGCAATTTTGCTTGTGTGCTCCACTCTAAAACTGTAAAAAACATTGTCCGTTTTTATCGGTTCAATTGCTCATGCACCATTGCAGAACAGGCACCTGTACAGGTGCCTGTTCCCAATTCAATCGCAAAATCCCGTTGTCACCACAACAGTTGTTCTTTCGCGTTTTCTGTGCGTTACTTGATGCTGTTCTCGTATGCCTCGATCATCTTCTTGACCATCTGGCCGCCGACCGAGCCTGCCTGACGGGAGGTCAGATCGCCGTTGTAGCCTTCCTTCAGGTTGACACCAACCTCATTCGCCGCTTCCATCTTGAAACGTTCCATTGCGGCCTTAGCTTCCGGTACAGTCAGTTTGTTCGAGTTGCGGTTCATAATCGTTCTCTCCTTTTTTGGTCCCCGTCCGTCCTCTGTGCTAATAGTGTATGGAAATTTAAAAATCCTATGCAAAAAGAATGTCGAAATTGCCAGAAACATTTGGTTATTCGGTCAAATTTGGACGCCATGTCCAGCCCCCGGTTTTGCATCCATTCGTTGTCGTTTTCCCGCAAACACATGTATCATTTCCCATATATTTTATGGACTATGCCAGTATTTGTCTAAAATATGTATTTTGTTTTGAATCATGGCAGCTTGTCCGGTATAATAGAGAAAGCTGAAATGATTTCTTTATATTTCTGGAGGAATAATCATGTCTTGTGTATCCGTACCGAAAATTCTGATGCCTAAAAAAGGCACTGACCTGTATAAATGGTCCGTTGTCGCCTGCGACCAGTATACATCCCAGCCGGAATACTGGGAAGAAACTGACCGCATTGTCGGCGATGCACCGTCCACCCTGCGCATTACACTGCCGGAGGTCTTTCTGGAAACCGGTGATGTCGCAGCATTGACCGATGAGATCAATACCACGATGAAGCAGTACCTGTCCGACGGTGTACTGACCGAATTGCCGGCAGGCTTTATCCTGACCGAACGCTTCTCCGGCGGAGAAACGCCGCGCCGCGGCCTTGTCGCAGCAATTGACCTCGAGTGCTATGAATATACCGCAGGCTCCCGTTCCCTCGTCCGTCCAACCGAAAAGACGGTTGTCGAGCGCATCCCGCCACGCTTGGAAATCCGCAAAAATGCGTCGATCGAGGTTCCGCATATCATGCTGCTCATCGATGACCCGGATCGCACCGTGATTGAGCCGATGTTTAAAAAAACCGCAGAACTGGAGCAGGTTTACAACACCGATCTGATGCAGGACGGCGGTCACATCAACGGTTGGTTCATTCCGGAAGGTGCGCTGACCGATCATCTGCTTTCTGCGATGGATGCACTGAACGACCGCGAGACCTTCAATAAGAAATACCGTCTGACCGAAGACCTGCCGCTGCTGCCGTTCGCAGTCGGTGACGGCAACCATTCGATGGCGACCGCAAAGGCATACTGGGAGGATGTCAAAAAGAACCTGACACCGGAAGAGCAGGCGACCCATCCGGCACGCTTTGCGCTGTGTGAAATCGTCAATATTCACGACGAAAGCCTCATCATCGAGCCGATCCACCGCGTAATGTTCCATGTCAACGCAGATGACCTGCTGGCTTCCTCAAAGGAGTTTTATGCAGCAAACGGCAGCGAATGCGAATATTTCCTCAGCGACAGCCCGACCGCATACAGCCTGAAACAGGAAGAAAACGTACATACCGTCGGTATCTGCTGCGGTGAAAAAACCGGAGTGCTGACTGTGAAGAATCCGAAGTGGGGTATCCCGCTCGGCACGCTTCAGGCGTTCCTCGATGCCTATTTGGATCAGCATACAGACGCAAAAATCGACTACATCCACGGTACAGATGTTGTAAACTCGCTCGGCAGAGCGGAGGGCAACATGGGCTTCTTCCTGCCCGATATCGAAAAGAATGACCTGTTCCGCGGTGTCATCATCGACGGCGTCCTGCCGAGAAAGACCTTCTCCATGGGCGAAGCGCATGAAAAGCGCTATTATATGGAATCCAAACTGATCGTCAGATAAGCAATGACTTTATGGGGCTGTCCACACTGGACAGCCCTTTTTTCTGTCCCAGACCAGCTGTGCCCGCCCTCCCTGTACCGTACAGCAGCAGCAGGCAAAGGCCAGCGGGAAGGCATGGTTTTTTTCAAATGTACATGACAGTACGTCTACTCCCTCTTCTCTGCGCACACTGACCGTCCCGTCCTGCATCGCCTGCTGCACCAGCGGGTCATCTGTATGCGGCATCTCTGCCAGCTCCGGTGCGCGGACACCGGCGACATACTGCTCCGGCAGTTCCGTATATCCTAGAGACGCGAGATACTGTCGGCTCATCGTGCGGCTGACCGCCAGCCCATCGCCATCCGGCTCCGCTACGCCGATGAGCAGCGGCTGGGCGCCGTCGCGTATGCCCCAGACGCGTAAAATCTCACCGTATTTCGGCAGCGCGCCGTGCGCACGGAACTTCACCTGCTGTCCGTCCGTCTGTACAGTGATCTCGCCCCAGTCCTCTCCGTTCCTGCTGATGCGCATGGCTCCGACTCCTTTCGCGGCACACACCGAATTTTTCCTGCAAAAAAAGAGGTTCCCCTGCACAGCATATGCCATGCAGGGGAGTTCTATTACCAGTCCGGCCGGTGTTTTATGTAAGCATCGGCCGAAACCGTTTCTCTTTACTCCCGCGCGGTCAAACCAAAGCTGACAGCCAGCGCACGGTCAACCTCATCCATGTGTGATTCATCCAGCGTACCCATTTTCTCGCGCAGGCGGCGTTTATCCAGCGTCCGGATCTGTTCGGTCAGAATCACGGAATCCCGCGTCAGGCCGAAGCTGCGCGCGCCGAGGGAAATATGTGTCGGCATTTTGGCTTTATTGACCTGCGATGTAATCGCGGCTGCGATAACGGTCGGGCTGTACCGATTGCCGACATTGTTCTGCACAATCAGCACCGGGCGCATGCCGCCCTGTTCACTGCCGACAACAGGCGAAAGATCTGCATAATAAATGTCTCCGCGCTTGACATGATGATCCAATCTAATCACACTCCAAAGGAAAGAAATTTCAGGAGGAAGCGATTCACTTCCCGCCTGTTACTGTTACTTTCCCCAGCAACCCATTGCTTTAATCATGCATCGTATGAATATTTTTCTGTCTCATCTTATGCGGCCTGCGCACGGCGGTTGCATGCGCGCTTTATTCGCCGATATAAATGCGCGGAACGCGCTTGCTGATATCGCACAGCACCTCATAGGAAATCGTATTGGCAGCTTCCGCGAGTGTATCCGCCGTCACCGGGCCATCGCCGAAAATTACGACCTCATCACCGCGTCTGACATCCATACCAGAGACATCCGCCCACGCCATGTCCATGCAAATGCGTCCGACGGTTGGGACAACCCTGCCGCCTATGACGACGGAAATATGGTTGCTCGCGCAGCGCGGATAACCGTCCGCATAGCCCATTGTGAACACCGCCACGCGCATCGGTTTGTCCGCCGTAAACGTGCGGCCATAGCCGATGGAATCGCCCGCCGGGATATCACGCACTTGAACCACGCGTGCCTTGACAGTCATAACCGGTTTTAACAGGATGGTTTTTTGGGTTGTACTGTCCGGATAATAGCCATAGAGGATAATGCCCGCGCGCACCATATTGAACACGCCATCCTGATACAGGTCGGTGGTAAATGTCTGGCTGTGCTGTAAAATCGCCGCACTGTTTGCACAGTGGCGGTAGCGCAGGCTCACACCATGCTTTTCCAGTTCCAGACACATGTCGACAAAGCGGCGATACTGTAATTCTGTAAATTCCTCGCCGCCATCAACATCAGCAACGGCAAAGTGGGTAAAGATACCTTCTGTCTCGATACCCGGCAGTGCCACTGCATCCAGAATCTGTCGAACATTTTCCTTTGTGCTGCGCGTTTCAAAGCCGATACGGGTCATGCCGGTATTGAGGGCAATATGTACGCGGATGGGCTTGCCTTCCGCCTGTGCGGCCCGGGAAAAGGCTTCCGCATTGTCCCTGTCGCACAACGCTGCGGCAATATCATAGCGCGCCAGCAGCGGCGCGTCCTCGTCCCCGACATAACCGAGAACCAGAATTGGCAGAGTAAAGCCCGCTTCGCGCAGTTCAACGCCCTCCAGCGCAGTTGCAACGGCAAAAAAGTCCGCGCCTGCACGCTCCAATGTCCGCGCCGCCTGCACCGCGCCATGTCCATACGCGTCCGCCTTGACAACGCCGAGTACCTTTGCCTCCGGCATGATCGCTTTGACGCGCTGCCTGATCTGCGTAAAGTTGAATTCCAAATTGTTCAGATTGATTTCTGCCCAGCTCCGGCTGGTTTTATTGGGGATTTCCATACTGTTTGATGCTCACTTTCCATTCAGCGTGCACGATGCAAACGTACACCGCATGATTTGTTTTCCGTCGCAGTAAATACGCGCCTCAGACAAGGCGCCTGTCTCTGCATTCAAATAAACTTCCTTCACTGCCGTGCATTCATCCGTGACCTCCTCAAAACGGAGCGCCAACAGCTCGCCCTCCATCCATACCTGCTCCGGAACGGTATTCATCAGATCATACAGCAGATAGGTGGTGACATCTGCGGGCGTCAGACCTTTGCGGTCCGGCATGGCAGTTTCCAGCTCTGTGCCGTCATAAGAGAACGTAACGTCTTCCCCCGTTACCTCAGCCTGAATCCCCGCAATGGATTCCGGTGCAAGCACGGTCATGACAGCAGTCGCTGTCCCTTCCTTTTTTTCATAGTCATAGCCGATTTGATAGGTCATAGTCTCTTCATTCAAATCGGATGTGATGTCTGCAACTGTCTCGATGGACGAAGCCGCCGCATACACATCCCGGACGGATGCGGCGATTTCTTCGGGGTTTTTTACCGCAGAACAGCCGGTCAGTAGAAAGACAGCTGCCACAGCGCAAAAACAGCGTCGAAACAAACACTTACCACTCCCTGGAGTTCAGCGGTTTGAGTACCTGTGGGATACGGGACAGCATATCGGTCGGCGTCATGCCAAACTCACCGATTTCATTGGCGCACAAATCGCCTGCACGGCTGTGGATATACGCGCCGCAAGCAGCAGCTGCCAGCGGCGGCACCCCCTGTCCCAGCAGTGACAGAATGATGCCGGACAGCACATCTCCGCTGCCGCCCTTCGCCATACCGGGATTGCCGTGCACATTTTGCAGCACCGTCCCATCCGGCCCCGCAACAACCGTGCGGTGTCCCTTGAGCAGCAGCACACAGTGATGTTTTTGTGCAAAGGCTGCGGCATCCCGCTCCGGAATTCCTGTGCAGGGAATGTCACAAATGCGCGAAAATTCGCGTGCATGTGGGGTCAGAATCACCGGGTACCTGGCTTCCTCCAGTACATGTATATGTCCGGCGAGCACATTTATACCGTCTGCATCGACAATAATGGGACATTCTGCCTCACGGATGATTGTTTGCACCGCCTGTGCAACGCCTTCGCTGATGCCCAATCCCGGTCCTGCCAGAATAGCCGCGCGCCGCGCAAGCGGCGGCAGACAGTCTGCCGTAATTTTGCCGTTTTCGTCCGCCTCCAGCGGCAAAAAAGTCGGCTCATTGAGCTTGCCCGCCAGAATCGGGTAAATACACTGCGGCACGGCAAGCGTTACGATACCCGAACCGGTGCGCACGGCAGCCTGTGCCGCAAAATACGGCGCTCCGATGTAATCCCGGCAGCCACAAATGGCAAGCACACGGCCATAGGTATTTTTGTCGCTCTCCGGCTGACGCGGCCGGATGTGCGCCGCAACATAATTCCAGTCAATGACAGTCATTCCGCATTCCCTCCATCCAGCAAAATCGCTGTCGCCGTCGCATAACTCTGACAATGCGCAATGCTCAACAGAAAATTCCGATGCGGATGCAGCACAAACGGTGCACCCAGCTCCGTATGGCTGATTTCGATATCCTTCAGATTCAGTCCATTGCGAAAGCCGGTTCCCAATGCCTTTGCAACTGCTTCCTTTGCGCAGAACAGACCTGCGGCAGACTGCGGGAGGTTGTTTCCCTGCCCATCCAGCCAGTCACGCTCCGCTTGTGTGAACACGCGCTGTGCAAAGGCAGGACGGCGCAATGCCTGCTCGATGCGGCGGATCTCTATCATATCTGTTCCCAAACCAGTCATATGCAATTCCTCCTGTCCATGCGGTTTTTATTGTACCACAATTCCCGCGTGTTGTCGCGTTTTTCTCCTTTTTTTGCAGGATTCGCCCCAAAATCCTGCGTTTAAAAATTTTTCGCAGAATTTGAAAAAAATTGTTGACATTGTTCGGTCAGGCTGATATAATAATTATCGTTGCAGCGAGGAAAGCTGCTGAACAGAATATCGAGGTGTGGCTCAGTTTGGTAGAGCGCTGCGTTCGGGACGCAGAGGCCGTGGGTTCAAGTCCCGCCACCTCGACCATGTAGAGCAAGCGAAATTTCGCTTGCTCTGTTTTTTTGTCCAAACAACGGTATGGTTCAAGGCGGCTGATTCATGAAACGCAACATCCGCCCCGCTGACGAAGAGTTCGACAATTGCACTCTGCCGCTTGTGTTTTCCGTTCTTTGGTATGCGGCAATCGGCAAACAACTCACGCTGTCTCCTGCCCCTACTCTTCTGCTGTTCGCCGCAGCCGGAATTTTGCTCAAGCTGTTCCTGTGACCACATTCCATAGAATTGTAAAAAGGTGCTGACTCCTTTGCCGGGAATCAGCACCTTTTTTCTATGTACTTTTACTTTCTTTACCGGGTCAGTTTTTTCACCCAGTGGCCGTAGTTTACCTTGATAAACGCCGGGACGCATTTGAACAGCTGATCGAGGTTCAGACACCAGACGACGACTATGGGCGACGCCTTCACGACAAACGCCATAATGAACGAAAGTGGAATGACGATACACCAGATGCTGATGAGGTCGAGCTTCATGACATACTTGGTATCGCCGCCGCCCTTGATGATACCGGCATTGACTGGCATCTGATAAGACATGCCGACCATGACAATACACAGAATATGCAGGAACGAGCGCGCCAACTGGCGGCTTTCATCCGAAAAGCTGTACAGCGACAATACCGGTTCGGTCAATGCGAACAGCAGGATACCACAGCAAATACCCATGCACAGGAAGACCACCTGAAAGGTCTTCGCGTAATCCTTGACCGTCTTCATCTCGCCTTCGCCAATCGCCTTGCCGATCATGACATTCGCCGTCGAAGCAGAGCCGACCGCAACTGTCTTGACAATCAGGAACAGGTTGGATGCCATGCTGTTTGCTGCAATTGCGCTCGAGGTCAGATGTCCGAGGATCGCTGTCTGCAACGCCGTATTGACGCCCCACAGGCTTTGCAGCAGGATAATCGGCGCACTGACACGGAAATAATCTCCGGCAATCGTGCGGTCAGCATGCAGGAAATCCTTGAGCTTCAGGTGTAGATTGACTTCTTTCTTTTTGATATAAAGCAAAAGGACAACGCATTCAATGATACGCGCGGTCAGCGTGCCGATGGCAGCGCCCGCTGCACCCAGGCGCGGCATGCCAAAATGTCCGTAAATCAGCACCCAGTTAATGCTGAAATTGATGCACAACGTGCTCAGTGACAGAAAAAAAGCAATCTTTACGACCTCTGTGCTGCGCAGAACTGCCAACAGGATCGTTGTGATACAAAAGAACGGATAGGTAAAGCGAACGATATTCAGATAGCGCACACCCTCCGCGATAATCGCCGGATCTTCCGTAAATAAGCCGACCACCTGCGCCGGAAAGAACGACACGATGAGGAACAGCAGCGCCATTAACACAAGCGCAGTCTGCATGGCAACACCCGCTACCTTGCGAATCGAAGCCGTGTCTTTTTTTCCCCAATACTGTGCGGCAAGGATGACCATACCGTCACCGATGCCCATCAGCAGATTCTGATAAATGAACTGGATCTGATTGACCGCTGTTACGCCGGACAGCGCGCTCTCCGCATATCGTCCCAGCATCAGATTGTCCGTCAGGTTGACGCTGAGCGCAATGACATTTTGCAGGACAATCGGCAGGCACAGCATGAGAAATGAACGGTAAAATTTTTTATCTTTGATTAACATGTTGTCTTGCTCCCCTGTGCACAAAAAATGCCGGCAGCTGCCGAAAGCAGCCACCGACATGGTATTTCTGTGCAGCAAATAATTGTTACAGCTTCTTGCCGGTCAGCAGCTCGTATGCCTGGAGATACTTGGCAATCGTCTTATCGACAATTTCCTGCGGCAGCTCCCAGTCATGCTCATTGGACTTGAGCCAGTCACGCGCAAACTGCTTGTCAAAAGACGGCTGGCCATGGCCCGGCTCATAGCCATCTGCCGGCCAGAAGCGGGAGCTGTCCGGGGTCAGCATTTCGTCGCCGATCACGATATTGCCCTCTTCGTCCAGACCGAACTCGAACTTCGTATCTGCAATAATAATACCGCGGCTGAGTGCATAATCAGCGCACTTCTTGTACAGTGCAATGGTATAATCGCGGAGCTTGGAAGCATATTCCTCGCCCTTGCCCGGGAAGCGCTTTTCCAGATAAGCAATGCTCTGCTCATAGGAAATATTTTCGTCATGGTCGCCGATTTCCGCCTTGGTGGACGGGGTATAGATCGGCTCCGGCAGCTTGTCGGACTCCTTCAGGCCCTCCGGCAGCTTGATGCCACAGACCGTGCCATCCTTCTGATAGCTCGCCCAACCGCTGCCCGTGATATAGCCGCGGACGATGCACTCGACCGGCAACATCTCCAGCTTACGGCACATCATGCTGTTGCCGTCAAACTTCGGCTGCTGGAAAAATTCCGGCATATCCTTTACATCGACGGAAATCATATGATTGGGGAGAATATCCTGCGTCATGTCAAACCAGAACTTGGACATCTGGGTCAGGACAGTGCCCTTCTTGGTGACCTGATTTTTCAGGATGACATCAAAGCAGCTGATGCGGTCAGTTGCAACCATAATCAGGCTGTCACCGTTGTCATAGATCTCACGAACCTTGCCTTCCTTAATCGGCTTCATTTCTTTCGTACTCATGTTCGATTACCTCACTGTACAGATTGCGGAATTTTCGTAAAAAAATACTACTTATTAGCTAATCAGATTTCGAGATAAAAATCAATGGTATTTTTCACTATTTTTTGTCAAAAAAGCACCATATTATTTTCAATACAGGCGGGACGGTCATACCTGCACATGAAAAACAGCCTCCCACCGCCATTGCTGCAACGCAGCTGCGAGTCGAGGCTGATTCTGCTGTCTGACCACAGCGGTCAAACAAAGCGGTTCTGCTGGGAATCGTAGGTATAATTGACGGCGTCCAGCTTGCGCACGAGCGTTTCCCGGTCGATATTCAGATCACTGCAAAGCATGTCCAGCGACGAATACGAGTCGCGCAACTTAGTGTTGACATAGCTCAGCAGCATAATCGGATCCTGTGGCAGCATAAAAAAACCTCCTGTGTTTCTCATCTGTATTTCCTGTCTGTTTTCCCTGTTATTTTACACCAGAACACGCTCGGATGCAACCACATGCAAAAAAGAGGGGCTGCTTGTGCAGCCCCTCCCAGCCTGTCGAAAAAGTCGCCGAAAGGCGGCTTTTTCTGTTATAATAAAGATAAGAGAGACAGGTGATAAAATGATAGTAAAAGGGAAGGAAAACAGAGAGGCAGTAGAGATTGTAAGTCTGGATATGTTAGTGCCCGAGGATCATCTACTGAGGAAAATAGATGCAGCAGTAGATTTCAAACAAATTTATGAATTTGTAGATGATTTGTACTGCAAGGACAACGGCAGGCCAAGTATCGATCCGGTAGTATTGTTTAAGATTGTAATGATACAGCACATATATGGGATACCATCGCTCCGGCGGACGCTGGAAGAAGTGAATATGAATGTTGCATACAGGTGGTTTATCGGTTATCCATTGAATGAGCAGGTGCCGCATTTTTCAACAGTAAGCTATAATTTTAAGCATCGGGGTGCGGACAAAATCTTGGACTGATTATGCAGCAAAACCAAGATGATGTCTATACTCAATCGGGCTCAGCCCGCCTAAAGATAACTTGATGCGTTTATGGTTATACCAATTGATATAGCGGTCAATCTCCCGGCTAAAATCGTCAAGCGAGACTCCTGTCCAAGAGCGGCCATAGAACATTTCGTTTTTGAGCCTTCCAAAGAAACCTTCGCAGGCTGCGTTATCGGGGGAGCAGCCCTTCTTAGACATAGAGCGAATGAGACCAGCCCCATTCATCCGTTCAATCCATCCGGGCCATCGATAATGGCAGCCCCTGTCAGAATGGACAATCGGATGACAGCCCTCTGGCAGATCGGCAATCACTTGATCCAACATGGTGTTGACCAGATCGGCATTGGGGCGGGTTCCGATCGTCCAGCCCACAACCATTCCATCAAAACAATCGATCATGGCGGAGAGATATAGCTTGCCGTTCGAAAGGGCAAATTCTGTGATATCCGTCAGCAACTTCTCATACGGCTGATTTGCATGGAAATCGCGTAAAATGATGTTCTCTACTTCGGGTGTGATTTCCCCCAAATACGAACTATATTTTCGTTTCTTCGAGCGCAAAACCACCAGTTTTTCTTCTTTCATGATCCGGCGGATGATCTTCTCGGAGAGCATAATCCCTTTGCGCTTCAGCGCCAGATAAATGCGACGGTAACCATATATGCCCCTGTTTTCGTGAAAAATCGAGGTGATTTGTGCCCGTTGGGATAGATATTTGTCGGGTTTGTTCATAACAGCTTGCTGGTAATAGTAACTGCTTTTGGCCATCTTAAAACGGGACAGCAGCGCTGGCAGTGCATATTTCCCCTTCAAGGCATCGATGATCACTGCCTTTTCACGGTTTCTGAGTACCGTTAGATCGATGCCGGGGTCTTTTTTTAAAACTGAGATGGTCTCCTTCAGCACATCTACTTCAAACTGCAGTTCCTGGAGTTGCGTTCGAAGATTCTCCAGTTCCTCAGATTCAGGCAATGCATGATCCTGAGGCAACGGCTCCCTTGGTATGCTTTTTCTCTTCGCCATCAGACCCACCATCCCATACTTCAGATATTTCCTGCGCCAGACGTATATGCTCATACGGCTGTATCCGATTTCCCTTGATACATATTCTACATCTTCGCCTAATTCAAAGCAACGGTGAATTACCTCATATTTGAATTCTGCTGAGGGATGCCTTGGATGCCCCGATGTGTTGCAGTGATGATCCATCTCTGTGGGAGACTCTTCTGTGTGGCCATGTCTGTTCTCTAACCCGGCTTTTTTGCGCTCATACCAGCGGTAAAGCGTAGACTCGCTCGGGTATCCTAACCGACGGATTACAGCAGCTATTGATCCCAGCCGCTCGTATTCTCTTAGTGCGATTTCTTCCTGCTCTTTTGTATACATTCAGTTCCCTCCTTTTGGAGTCCAACTTTTTGTCCGCAGGCCCATCGTTTTACAACAGCAACTGTAGAATATATATTTCGGTGGATATTGAACACAGCAGCAAAGGAAGGATTTCTGGATACGAGTGCAATTTTTATCGATGGGACACATATCAAAGCAAGTGCAAACATGAAGAAAAAAGCACGAAAAGCTGTTCCAGTTGAAGCAAAACGATATGCAAAGGAGCTGCGGAAGAAATTAACAGAGATCGCGAAGAACACGACAAAAAGCCATTCAACGATGATGACGATTCAACACCGCCAAAGGAGAAAGAAATAACAGTTTCGACAACGGATCCGGATGCCGGCGTATTCCATAAAGGTGAACACAAGAAGTGTTTTGCCTACGAAGCGCATACAGCCTGTGACAAGCATAATTTTATTCTCGACGTAGAAGTAACAGCAGGAAATGTACATGACAGTGTAGCATTTGACCCGTTATATGACCAGCTTTGCGAACATTACCCAGAACATAAAACGATAGTAGCAGACAGCGCCTACAAAACTCCTTCGATTTGTAAACGTATTTTTGAGAGTGGAAGAGTATTATCTACAGCATATAAACGTCCAATGACAAAGAAAGGCGGTCATGAATGGTGGAAATATGTTTATGATGAGTATTATGATTGTGTAATCTGTCCGGAGTATAAAACACTTCATTATGCAACAACGAACAAAGATGGATATCGTGAATATAAGAGCAGGTCATACGTCTGCGAACATTGTCCGACCAGAGAGCTGTGTACATCGAGTGCAAAGTTTGAAAAGACTGTCACCAGACACGTATGGGCTGATTATGTAGAGTTGGCAGAAGACGCACGTCATATGACTGAATATCGTGACTTATATAAACTCCGACAACAAAAGATTGAACGTGTATTTGCAGATGCCAAAGAAAAGCATGGTATGCGCTATACACAATATCGAGGCTTGGCTCAAGTTACCAACTGGGTGAAGCTTAAATTTGCTGCCATGAATCTGAAAAAGCTGGCTATGTGGAAGTGGAAGATCCATTTCCCTATTCCAGTTTTCCGGCTTTTTCCCTATATGTGCCAAAATCTGGCTCTCGCTTAATGCGCAGCCGGGTTCTTCGACAGGCTCAGAGGGGCTGCTTGTGCAGCCCCTCCTTTTGTATTCTTTCAGGCATCTTGATTTGCCACAACTCAGCGGTTGCGATTGCGATTGTAGTTAATCAGGCAGCCTGCCTTGACAATCTTCTTTTCATCCGGCGTCATATCCGCGATGTAAAGGGAAATCTCCTTTACCTGCTCGCCGAGAACGTACGCCTTGATGTCCTGCATATCGCCGTCAAGTGCGACCTTGACATTCGGGATATAGATGTAATCGCCGATCTCAAACTCCGGCTCGCCCTTCATCTGGAACGGAAGCATGCCCCAGTTCATGACGTTGGAGCGATACCGCTTGGTCGCATATTCGCGGCAGATGTTTGCCAGACCACCAATGACACGCTGGCAGGAAGCCGCCTGCTCACGCGCAGAGCCATCGCCCGGCTTGACACAGTAGATCATGCTGCCGATTTCGGTATCGGCCGGAACCATGTCCGGATCGATGGTCTTGATCTGTGCATAAACCTTCTCCAGCTCCGGCTCAAGGTCAACCGGATTCTTGCCTGCGGCGCGCGCCTTTTCCAGCTTGTCGACCTCCTTGGAGCGTCCGACATACTTCGGATCGCGGCGGGACAGCGTAAACTCTGCCAGACCCAGCGGGTTGGAGCGGTAGGATGAGGTCTCACCGGACGGAATCAGCTCATCAGTCGTAGTGACGTCGTCCATGATCTTGGTACATACCTTGAGCAGGATGTTGTCGGTCAGTGCGCTCATCTGCGGCCAGTCCTTGATATTCGGGCCGTAAACCAGCTCTGCACCCTCAACCGGTGCATTGTAGCCCTGATAGACGCGGGAACGATAGGACGAATCGTCGAACTCGTATTCCGGTACAACATAATCGTCGACCACTGCGGTTGCCGGAGTCAGAATGCCGCCGTTTGCCGCCGTTGCCGCGATGGAACGCGCGTCCATCAGTGCGACAGAGGACATCTGACCGCTGCCCGGCTTCGAGCCCTCGCGGTTCGGGAAGTTTCTCGTCGTATGGCGGATGCTCAGGCCGTTGTTTGCCGGTGTGTCGCCTGCACCGAAGCACGGGCCGCAGAATGCGGTCTTGAGAACAGCACCTGCTGCCATCAGCTCGGAAACTGCGCCCTTCTTGACGAGATCCATGTAAACCGGCATGGAAGACGGATAGACGGACAGTGTGAACTCGTCCGCGCCGCACTGTGCGCCGCGCAGGATGTGTGCTGCTTCCATGACATTGGTGTAGCCGCCGCCTGCGCAGCCGGCAATGATGCCCTGCTGTACCTGTAGCTTGCCATTTACAATCTTATCGATCAGCGTAAACTTGATATCGGAATTGCCACCGATCAGGCGCTCCGCATCCTTCTCTACTGCACGCAGGATATCGCCGAGGTTTGCGTTCAGCTCGTCGATCTCATAGGTGTTGCTCGGATGGAACGGCAGTGCGATCATCGGCTTGACGGTGCTCAGGTCAACATAAACCATGCCATCATAGTATGCAACATCCGCCGGATTGAGCTTCTTATAGTCATCGCCGCGGCCATGCATCGTCAGATATGCCTTGGTGTCGTCATCCGTGCACCAGATCGAAGACAGGCAGGTGGTCTCCGTCGTCATAACATCGACGCCGTTGCGGAAATCGGTGGTCATCGAAGCGATGCCCGGGCCGACAAATTCCATGACCTTGTTCTTGACATAGCCGCACTTGAAGACTGCGCCGATGATTGCCAGTGCGATATCCTGCGGGCCGACACCCGGCTGCGGCTTGCCGTCCAGATAAATGCCGACAACGCCCGGATAGCTGACATCATAGGTATCACACAGCAGCTGCTTGACCAGCTCGCCGCCGCCTTCGCCGATTGCCATGGTGCCCAGTGCGCCATAACGGGTGTGGCTGTCCGAGCCGAGAATCATCTTGCCGCAGCCTGCCATTTTTTCGCGCATGTACTGGTGGATAACTGCCAGATGCGGCGGAACATAAATGCCGCCATACTTCTTCGCAGCGGACAGGCCGAATACATGGTCGTCCTCGTTGATGGTACCGCCGACCGCACACAGCGAGTTGTGGCAGTTGGTCAGGACATACGGGATCGGGAATTTCTCCATGCCGGATGCTTTGGCTGTCTGGACAATGCCGACAAACGTGATGTCATGCGAAGTCATGGCGTCAAACTTAATTTTCAGCTTGTCCATGTTGCCGGAGGTGTTGTGCGCGGAGAGGATGGAATAGGCAATCGTGCCCTTCTTTGCTTCCTCCTTGTCTGCCGCCTGTCCGGTCAGTGCCTGTACCTTCGCTGCATCCTGCTCTGCGACAATTTCCTTGCCGCCGACCAGATATACGCCGCCGTCATATAATTTGACCATTTGATTTGCTCCCTTCTTTATTCGTCATCGATTGGAAATCGTTATCGAATACTCTGGTTTTGCGGACAACGTCCCGGCCTGCGCAGATGTCCACACAAAGCCGTTCTGCTGTTCTTTAGAAATATTATATGATATCTTTTTCAATTCTTCAATCAAAAAGCGCGGAATTCCTTCTATTTCTTTGCAAAAATCGTGCTTTTTTCCGCTCCATTCTGCAACATCGGCGTGTTCGGCTTCCCCCGGAGCAGTAGCAGGGGTAATCTCCGTACATCTTGCAGGTACTTCTTTTGTCTCTTCCGCCATCCATCCTCCGTTGCCGGTCAGATCATCCTTAACACAACAAAAACGGGAATCTGCATGTATTTTCCGCATGAATCATGTATAATGTCCAAAAGCGCAGCAGATTCTGTAATCTGAGGAAATATCGAACTTTTTCCAGGCGCTATCTAAAAACCAAGAAAATGACGAATATTTCGCAAAGGCGAGGTCGATTCTCGACAAAAGCTCGCAGGAATCCGTTCGGATTTCAAGTGTTTTTAACGATGAAGCGATCCGCACTTGTAGAAAGAGTCAAACGTTTCGACTTTTCTGATACGCCCTAGCTGTCTTGATATTCCAATATTCCCAAACAAGGAGGATGCTCTATGATATTCCATCATGAAACGGGTGAGACCGTCATGCAGGAGCTTGCTTCCAGCCTGTCCGACGGTCTGAGCAGCAGCCAGGCTGTGCAGCGCAAACAGCAGTATGGATCAAACAGGCTGCGTGAAAAGAAGAAAAAAAGCAATCTGCGCCGGTTTATCGATCAATTCAAGGATGTTATGATCCTGATTCTGATTGCAGCTGCCGCAGTTTCCTTTGTCATCGCCTGTATCGAAGGCGATCCGGAAGGCTTCTTTGAGCCAGTGCTCATCCTGCTCATTGTCGTACTCAACGCAATGATGGGTGTCCTGCAGGAGAGCAAGGCAGAAAAAGCGCTCGACGCGCTCAAAAATCTCTCCGCACCGCATGCCCGTGTCCTGCGCGACGGAAAAGAAACCGTTATTGACGCGAGTGAGCTTGTCCCAGGCGACATTATCCGCCTGGAAGCAGGCGATTTTATCCCCGCAGATGCGCGGCTTATCCAGAGTGCCAGTCTGAAAAGTGAAGAATCCGCCCTCACCGGTGAATCCGTCCCCGCAGAAAAGGACGCACAAGCGGTCATTGCAGAGGACGCCCCGCTGGGCGACCGCACCAACATGGTCTTTTCCGGTTGCAGCATCACCTACGGCACCGCAACAGCTGTCGTCACCGCTACCGGTATGAACACCGAGATGGGTAACATTGCCAACCTCCTCGAAGCCGAGGAGGAAAGCATGACGCCGCTCCAGAAAAAGCTGGCGCAGCTCGGCAAATATCTGGGCATTCTCGCACTCGCTGCCTGTGCAATTATCTTTGTTGTCGGCATTCTGAACGGTATCCCGTCGATGGAAATCTTCATGACCGCCGTTTCCCTCGCTGTTTCCGCAATTCCAGAGGGTCTTCCGGCCATTGTCACCATCGTTCTGTCCATCGGCGTGCAGCGCATGGTCAGCAAAAACGCAATTATCCGCCGCCTCCCCGCTGTCGAGACACTGGGAAGTGCGTCTATAATTTGCTCGGATAAAACCGGCACGCTGACCCAAAACCGCATGACGCTCACCAAGGCATGGCTCGACGGTATGGACAGCCCGGAGGACATCTCCACAGACAATTCCAAAGAAATCAAACAGCTGCTGCGATATGGTGCGCTCTGCTGTGATGGCTCCGTTGTATTTGAAAACGGCCAAGAACAGCACATCGGCGACCCGACTGAAACCGCTATTATTCTTGCCGCCCACAAAAACGGCATGCCGAAGAACGAGCTCAACCGGGCATGCCCCCGTTTGGCAGAAATCCCATTCGATTCCGACCGCAAACTCATGAGCACGATAAATAAAATCGATGGCAGGTATGTTGTCATCGTCAAGGGTGCGTTTGATGTGATGGCGTCGCGCTGTATCAGCGGCAATCTGGAAGCCGCACAGCGTATCACCGAACAGCTGAGCGCCTCCGCCCTGCGCGTGCTGGCAGTCGCATACAAAGAAATCGACTGTGTCCCCACCGTGCCGATTCCGGAAGAGCTGGAAAGCAGGCTGATCTTCCTGGGTCTGGTCGGCATGATCGATCCGCCGCGCCCGGAAGCACAGAAAGCCGTCGGCGTCTGCCGCAAAGCCGGCATTAAGCCAGTGATGATTACCGGCGACCATGTTGTAACTGCCACAGCTATCGCGCGCGAACTGGGTATTTTTCAAGACGGCGACCGCGCTGTTACCGGAACTGAGCTCGATGCGATGAGTGAAACGGAACTGGACGCACAGGTGGAACACATCTCCGTCTATGCGCGCGTTTCACCGGAAAATAAAATCCGCATCGTCAAGGCATGGCAACGCAAAGACCAGATCGTGTCCATGACCGGCGACGGCGTCAACGACGCACCCGCACTCAAGGCCGCTGATATCGGCTGCGCGATGGGCATCACCGGCACGGATGTCGCCAAGGGCGCCGCTGATATCACACTGACAGATGACAACTTTGCCACCATTGTCGACGCAGTGCGCGAAGGACGCGGCATTTATGCAAACATCAAAAAGGTCGTCGGCTTCCTGCTCGGAACCAACATCGGCGAGGTCATTGCTGTCTTTGCCGCCATGCTGCTGTGGCACAGATCACCGCTGTTGTCCATGCAGCTGCTGTGGACCAACCTCGTCACCGACAGTCTGCCCGCTATTGCGCTCGGCATGGAGGCAGTTGAATCGGATGTCATGGATCAGAAACCGCGCCCGAAAAATGAGAGCTTATTTGCCCACGGCTTTGGCGTGCGCATCGTACTTCAAGGCGTTCTGTTCGGTGCGTTGTGTCTGCTTGCCTTCCACATCGGACAGACCGTCACCGGCGAGCTGGCTGGCGGACAGACACTGGCATTCCTCGTCCTTTCGCTGTCCCAGGTCATTCAGGCATTTAACATGCGCTCTGAGCACTCGCTGTTCCGCATCGGCGTGTTCCGCAATCGAAGACTGAATCAGGCAGCACTGGTATCCATTGTGCTGGTCGCTCTGGTGCTGTTTACGCCGCTGTCCATCCCGTTCGGACTGGTTCGCCTGCCGGTAAGCCTGTATCTCATCGGGCTGGTGCTGATTTTCGTCCCCGTGGCAGTCATGGAGTTTTCCAAGGCATGTGGTCTGATTCGGCACAGTCACTAAGCCTGTCTGGCTTTTGCCCGGTACCGCGTCATCTGCGCGGACGCCGGGCTTTTTTCTGCGGCACACCCATGTTGACAATTCCTCCGGTTGCGCGGTAAAATGGCAATACATTTTCGATTACCCAGAACAGGAGTTATGCTATGATTGAAAAAGAAGTTTCCGAACTGCGCCGTCAGCTTCGCCCGGATCGCAGTGGAATTTCAAAGGTATATGGCTGCTATGTCAATGAAAACCGCACGATTGTCTCCACCTTCGAGCAGTCTCTCGGGCTGACGACACAAGAGGAATCCGAGGCATATCTCGGGCTGCTGAAAAAAAGTCTTTCGGGCACGCTCGGCAAAAATCTGCTCGATATCCCGTTCAGCAACGAACAGGTGATGCATGGCGAAGCGCACGCGCTGCTGATGAAGCTGCGCGACAGCCGTCTGGAGGACGCCGATGCGCGCAATACCTTCTATCAGAAGGTCATCTCCTGCGTATCGCTTGGGGAAAATTACCTCATCCTGATGGCGCACAACGCCTATGATGTGCCATATCGTGGAAAGGATGACCTCGAGCTGTCCGACGGTTCCGAGGATGTATTCTCCCATATTATTTGCAGCATTTGCCCGGTGAAAAAATCCAAACCGGGGCTGGGCTATGATTATCAGCAGCAGTCGTTCTGCACCATTGCCGGAAACTGGCTGGTTTCCCCGCCGCAGCTCGGCTTCCTGTTCCCCGCCTTCGACGACCGCACGACCAACCTGTATAATTCACTGTGCTATACCCGCAGCGATGACGATGCGCATGAGGAATTTATCAGCACAATTTTCCAGGCAGAAGCGCCCAAACCCGCCATGGAGCAGCGGCGCAGCTTTGAGACAGTGCTGTCCGCTTCTCTGGAAGAAGAGTGCAGCATGGAGGTCGTGCAGGCGGTGCACGAGCAGCTCAGTGATCTGATCCAGATGCACAAGGAAAGCAAAGTGCCCGAACCGCTGATGATTAACCGCGAAACAGTCGAAGAGGTATTGGAGGACTGCGGCGTTTCCGAACAACATCTCGATGCCTTTCAAGAGCAGTTCGATGCCGCTTTTGGCGCAGGACAGACAGTCAGCCCGAAAAACATCATCGACAACCGGCGCTTCGATATCAAAACAACCGGTGTGACCATTCAGGTCAAGCCGGAAGCGCGCGACCTGATTCAGACAAAAACCATCGACGGCATCAAGTACATCCTGATTCGCGCCGAGGACAATGTGGAAGTCAGCGGCGTAACCATCCAGTTTGAGCCGGAGCTTGCCACGGCGCAAGCAGGAGAATAAATTCCCTGTTATGCAGCAATGCACACCCCCGAACGAGGGTGTGCATTTTTATGTGTTGTTATCTGTCGTCCGATGCTGTCTGCTCCCGTTTTTCTCCGGCAATGCGTTCCATGGCGTTTAAAATGCTCTCATAGCCGGTGCAGCGGCACAAATGGCCGGAAATCAGCTTTTTCAGTTGCTCCCTGCTGTATGTCTTACCGGTTCCGACGATTTCTACTGCGGTCAGGATCAGTCCGGGCGTACAGAAGCCGCACTGCACGGCAGCTTCATCAATGAAGGCCTGCTGGATGGGCGACAGCTCACCGTTCGGCCCCTTCAGCCCCTCTACAGTCAGCACATGTTTGCCATCTGCCCACATGGTCAGATACAGGCAGCTGTCTACTGCCTCGCCGTCGACCAGCACCGTACATGCCCCACATTCGCCGACCTCACAGCCTTTTTTGACCGAGGTCAGATGCAAGCGATTCCGCAATGTATCCAGCAGAGACTCACGCACATCAACAGCAAGCTCCTGTTCCTTCCCGTTGACCGTCATATGTACAATGTTAAGCATATGGGATCCCTCCTGCCTTCTGTACTGCTGCGTACAGCGCGCGTTTGGCGAGTTCCTCTACCAGCTGCAAACGAAATTCCTTCGATGCGCGCCACGACGAGCGCGGATTGACCTCAGTCAGCGCGGTTTTGGCAAATGCTGCGGCTGCTTGGCTGTCCGCAACCGCACAGCCGCGCAGCACATCCTCCGCAGCCCGGCAGCGCACCGGCGTCGGTGCGGCCACGCCATAAGCCAGCCGCACATCTTCAAAGCGCGTTTTATCCTGTGACAGCTTGACGCGCACGGCACAGCCGAGCGTCGCAATTTCCATCGCCCGGCGCTTGCCGTACTTGATATACTCGCCCGACCATCCCTCAAAATTTTCCCGCCGGATGAGAAAATGCGTGCAAACCTCCGTCCGCTCGCGCACGGTCTTGCCCGGTCCAGTGTAAAACTCGCACACCGGGACAACACGCTGCCCGTTCGGGCCGCTCAGTACGACCTCTGCTTCCAGTGTGCACATGGTAGACGCAGAATCCGCCGATGTCGCACCGTTGCAGATGTTGCCGCCGATGGTGGCGACATTGCGAATCTGTGGGCCGCCGACCTGATCGACTGCTTCGCCCAGCATCGGCACATATCGTTGAA
The DNA here is from genome assembly GCF_051246315.1 of Butyricicoccus porcorum. Classification (NCBI taxonomy): domain Bacteria; kingdom Bacillati; phylum Bacillota; class Clostridia; order Eubacteriales; family Butyricicoccaceae; genus Butyricicoccus; species Butyricicoccus porcorum. The sequence continues at coordinate 1,888,061 of NZ_CP178353.1, read as the reverse complement.
TCAACGGATCTGCGGTGATGTGAGAAAATGCAGTGCCCGCACCAATCCAAAGGTCGCCGTCTTCCGTCAGGCGCACGCCCTTCCATTCGTTCAGATTGTGGATGGAAACGAGTGCTTTCCCGGTGTCGCGTCCATTTCGCACGCGGATGAGCACATCTGTGCCGCCGCTGATAATCTCCGCATCCGGCTCGCGCACCAGCGCATCGACCGCATCCGAAACACTCGAAGCCTCGTAAAACGATTTGATGTCATACATGGTATGCTCCCTCCGATCTCAGAGACTTAAATCAACCCATGCTGCCGGAACGCCGCAATCAGCCGCTGTGCAGTCATGGGCGCCGTGTCCATTGCCACACCGGTCGCGTTCAGAATCGCGTTGCGGATGGCGGGTGCCACCGGGATGGCAGGCGGCTCGCCGAGTGATTTGTTTCCATACGGCCCGGTGGGGTCATCCAGTTCAATAAATTCCACATGCAGATCAGGTGTATCCATCGCAGTCGGAATTTTATAATCCAGCAGGTTGTCATTCCGTACGCGACCGGTCTTTTCATCTATCAGCAACTCTTCAGAAAGACCGTAGCCAAGACCCATGCTCATGCCGCCCTGTACCTGCCCGCGCGCGGTCTGCGGATTGATGATCGTACCCGAATCATGCACATTGATGATATCCTTCACGGTGACAAGTCCGAGCGGGAGGTCAATCTCAATTTCCACGAAGCAGCAGCCGGACGCAAACGAATTGTCCTTGCACTGGTTGGTGACCTCCGCAGTCAGGTGCCGCGAATCATCGAGCGAATAAAACGCCGTCGTAGCGACCTCAGCGACGTCGAACAGCACCGGTTCGCCGCCGGAAACGACAATTTTGTTGTCCACGATGTCCAGCATATCCGCAGAGACCGGCTCGCCGTCACGCAGGCCAATCGACTGCTGTAATTTTTGGACAGCCTGTTTCACCTGACCGGCATAAATGGTCTGCTCCATCTGGATTCCGTCCTGATTGAGCATGCGCACCGCATACGCCAGAATTTTGGCGCGCAGCTCTTCGGCGCACTTTTTACACGCCATGCCGGAGACATAGGTCTGTCGAGAGGCATATGCACCGGTATCAAACGGCGTGATATCCGTATCCTGTGTTGAAACGGCATAGATACGGTCGGGTGTGATGCCGGTTGTTTCTGCCGCCATCTGGGTGAACACGGTATCCGCACCCTGCCCGATTTCCGTCGCTCCCATGCACAACTGTATCGAACCATCCTGGTTGAGCACCATGCGGACGGATGCGGTCTCGAGTGAAATCGGATGCACGCCTGTCTTATAGCAAAAAATCGCCATGCCCACGCCGCGGCGCACAGAGCCGGTCTGATGACGGTAATTTTCCCACTTTTCATCCCAGCCAATGTGTTTTCGTCCCGCTTCGATGCATTTCTTCAGACCATAGGAATGGAATGTGATGCCGTTCGCGGGATCGACAAAGCCAGCCTGCATGCAGTTGTCCAGTCGAAACTGGCAGGGGTCTGCGCCGATGGCATATGCCAGATCATCCGTCAGACATTCCGCCATCCAGATGGACTGCGGAATGCCATAGCCACGCATGGCGCCCGCCGTCGGGGACGAGGTATACACCGTCCAGCAGTCGATTTCCGCGCCCATCTCGTCACGGTACAAATCCTTAAAGACATTGCCGCAGTTGGCACAGATGGCATGCCCGTGCGACGCATACGCACCGTTGTTGGCATACGCCTCCAACTGGCGCGCCAAAATGCGCCCGTCCTTGGTGACGATGCCGCGGCAATGCCCGTCAATGGCATGGCGGGTGCGCGTGCTGACAATGGTCTCCTCACGGCTGATTTCCAGCCTGACTGCCCTGCCGCCGACTGAAAGCGACAGATAGGCATTGAGTGGCTCATACAGGGTATCCTGCTTATTGCCGAAGCCGCCGCCGATATACGGTTTAATGATGCGCACCTGTCCCACCGGGACGCCGAGCGCCTGCGCCGTACACCGGCGCACAATATGCGGAATTTGTGTGGAAGTCACAACGGTAATTTTGCCGTTGGTTTCCACATATGCCCATGAAGTCGGAAGTTCAAGGTGACAATGTGAAACACGCGGGGTATGATAAACCCGGTCGACAACTGCGATGTTGTCCGCCCCGTACTGTTCCTCCGCCTGTTTTCTGCCTTCTTCAAAAGTAAAATCCGACGGTCCCATTGTCATATGGGAATGTACGATGACGTTGTCCTTTCTCAGCTCAGGGTGCAGTGGGGTTGCGCCCTCGCGCATCGCCGCCTCCGTCGTGACAATCGGCTGGTATTCCTCGTATTGTACTTTTACCAGCCGCGCCGCTTTTTCCGCAGCCAGCTCAGTCTCCGCCACAACCGCCGCAATATCATCGCCGTAATAGCGCACGCGCTGATTGAGCAGTTTTCGGTCACGGATATCCTGATGGCGTGTTTCCACGCTCCACGGATGTCCGGCGGTCGGGAACGGATGATCCGGCACATCAAAGCAGGTCACAATTTTGACGACACCGGGTACAGCCAACGCTTTCTCCAGATCAAAACCCGTAACTACACCATTTGCAATGGTGGAGTGCACCACCTTCCCGTGCAGAATACCGGCGGGTTCCAGATCGGCGGTATATTTCGCCTCGCCCGTCACTTTGCCGCGGATATCCACGCGCGGCAGCGCTTTTCCTACGACATGCATACGTTCCCCTCCCTGTTCTGTTATTGTATTCCGCCGACTGTCCTGCCATGCGGATTGTCTATCCGCCGATGCGCGACATACACGCAGTTTCAATCCCGCGCTGCTCAAAGCAATGCGCCTGCGGCTTTTCCTTCAATGCTTCCTGCACAGTGGAAATCAATTCTGCTGTGCGCCCGCCGCGCACCAGCGCCCGCAGGTCGACCATTCGGTCGGATTGCAGGCACAGCCGGAGCTTCCCGTCCGCCGTCAGGCGGATGCGGTTGCAGTCCGCGCAGAATTTGTGACTCACTGCGCTGATAAACCCGACTTTGCCCAAAAAGCCTGCAAACTGTACATAGGTGCTCGGGCCGAACCCCATCGGCTTTTCGCACGGCTGCGCCGCGCCGTAAACAGCCTCGAGTGCGGCGAGCACATCGTCCTGCGCACAGCTCTGTGTATCCTCCTCTGCCAGCGGCATGCGCTCAATGAAGCGCACATGCACCGGACAGCGCTTGGCCAGACCCGCAACGGCTACAGCGGTTTGTTCCCACTGTACGCCGCCCAGCACACAATTCAGCTTTACCGTGACCTGCGGATATTTCTGCATCTGCTCCAGCCCGGCGAGCACGCGGCTGACATCGCCACAACGCGTAATACTCCGGTAAACGGCGGCATCCAGTGTGTCCAGACTGATGTTCACGCCATCCAATCCTGCCGCAACCAGCTGCTGTGCCTGCTCCTCCAGCAAAATCCCGTTGGTGGTCAGCGTAACGGTCTGAAGCCCCGGAACACGCCGGAGCTTTTTCACCAGCCGCCAGCACTGCCGCCGCACCAGCGGCTCGCCGCCCGTGATGCGCACATGCTTCAGCCCGATTTGTGCCATCGCGCGGCAAATAGTCTCAATTTCCTCATAGGTCAGGATATCACCGTGCGCCAGGTACGGAATGCCCTCCTCCGGCATGCAATAGGTACAGCGGAGATTACAGCGGTCGGTAATCGAAATCCGCAGATAATCAATGGTTCTTCCGTAACCGTCTTTCACCGAAATCTGCCGCTCCCTTCCATGCATGTTGCCGTATATTTGTTGATTCTATCATACCATATCGCCGCCAGAAACACCAGACCAACTCCGCCGCAGACCTGCAAAATGAGCCGGAACGGATTATTTTGCCCGTTCCGGCCCTCTGTGTACCTTTGTATTCACTGCATGCGCATCTGCCGCGCAATCCATGCCATCATAACATCCACAACATAGTCCTGCTGTGCCTGTGTCAGCGGCACGCCTGCCGGAATATGATGCCATTTAGACAGGCATCCACGGCAGCAGGTCGCCGTTGCATGCTGTGCAACAAAAGCCGGATGGCCGCGCATTGGCGTCTGCTTCCCGTCGTTCGGGATGACAGCAGGCGCAAGGCGCTGGCGGACAAAATCTTCCGCATGGCGGCGGATGGTATCCATGCCCTTGTCATGCACATACTGTTTTTCCTTTTCGTTCAGATAAAACCGGCTGCGGAATTTTGACCGCGACAGCCGGTAAAACAGATCTCCGAACCGGTCTTCCTCATACATCATCTGCTTACCCAAACCTTCTATCAGATCAGAATGCCGTTGCAGTGGTCGACCTCGTGCTGGATGATCTGTGCCGTCCAGCCGCTGAACGCCTGCCGGTGCGGCTTCAACTGCTGATCCTGATATTCCACTTCAATGCTCTGATAGCGCGTCGTGCGGCGCACGCCGGGCAGCGACAGACAGCCCTCCTCTGCCTCATACGACTCGGATTTTTTGACGATTTCCGGGTTGACCATCAGCAGCTGGATCGGCCCGATGCAGACCGCAATGATGCGCTTCTTCACGCCGATCATATTCGCTGCCATGCCGACGCACTCTTCTCTGTGCGCCTGTAATGTGTCCAGCAGGTCGCGCATGACCTGCGCGTCCGCCGCTGCTGCGGGCTCTGATTTCTGCTGAAGGAAAAAGATATCCTTCATAATTGGTTTTACCATACTTCTCTCACTCCAGTTTTTTCTGTCAATTTCAAACAATGCGCGCACCGAACGGCATCAGCGCCAGCTTTGCCAGCTTGAACTGCTGCAAGCCGAACGGAATGCCGATAATGGTCACACACAGCACAGCGCCGGATGCCAGATGCTCCAGTGCAAGCGGGAAGCCGGACACAATCAGCCAGATGATATTGACCAGCATTGACACCGTACCGCCGCCGTATTCGATTTGCTTGCCGAACGGGAAAAAACTCACTTGTGCAAACTTAAAGCACTGTCTGCCAATCGGAATCCCGACAATCGTAATGCTCCACAGCAGACCGGCAAGACACCAACTCAGACCGGAAAGACATCCGCCGAAAATAAACCAGAGCAGATTTCCCAAAGTTTTCATGTCATTTACACTCCTGTTCCAGAAACGCTTGGTTATAGATTCTATTGCTATCATACGTTTCTTTGTACCCGCAGTCAATGACAGACCGGAAACAAAAGTGTAAAATAAAATCGAATTTTGACGTTATCCCGCAATCACAGCGCGCAGTGCGCGCATAAACTTCCGGTCTTCCTCCTTTGTACGCCGCGCATTCCCGTGCAGGCGCCCGCCGGAGCGACGGACTTTTTTCGCCGTGTGCCGCGCCATCAACAGCGCATCCATGTTGTCCGCCGTGTATTCGAGTCCGTCCTGCCGCAGCACGCGCGCACCGCGCGCCAGACACATGGCGGCAAGCCCGTAGTCCTGTGTAACCACGATATCACCGCGCTGCACGCGGTTGACCAGCGCAAAATCCACGCTGTCCGCGCCCTTGGACACGATCAGGGTCTGCGCACCCGGCTTATCAAACACATGTGAGGTGTCACACAGGATCAGGCATTCCAGTCCCGCTTCACACGCCATGTGCACGGTCAAATCGACGACCGGACAGCCGTCTGCATCAATCAGAATTTTTGGCTTCACACAATTCCTCCCACTGCGCACGCGTGATACACGTGATATATTCGGTGCGGATATCGCCCATCAGCGGCCACGGCTGATCTTTGTTGACATGGTGCGGGCGGAAGCCGCATTTTTCCTGCACCCGGCGTGATTTTTCGTTGCCCGCAAAATAGCCGCACCAGATGGTGTGCAGACCAAGCGTCTCAAATCCATGCCGCATCAGCTCATGTGCCGCCTCAGGAATGAGTCCCTGTCCCCAGAATGGCACGCCAACCCAGTAGCCCAGCTCAGCTTCACCTTCACCAAGCGGCAGATTGCTCGCCGTGCCGAACATCAGACCGATGCTTCCAACCGGTCGATCTGCGCTGTCTCCGCGCAGCACAACCGCATAGGTCTCCTCCTCCGACAGCACCTCCTGGATAATCCGGCGGCTGTTTTGCACATCCGTATGTACTGGCCAGCCCGCGGCCGGCCCGATACGCGGGTCACGCGCATATTCATACAGTGCCGGCGCGTCCGATTCGCGCCACGGGCGCAGGACACACCGTTTTGTCTGCAATATCATGTCTCTTCACCTTCTTTTCCCCCTATTTTAGCACAGCGGGCGGCTTCCGACAACGGAAGCCGCCCTGTTTTCATCCCGGTTAAAGCTCCGGATATTCTGTCCGCTCCTGCATCTCGATTTTCTGCACATACTTCTGAAGCTCGTCAAAAGATGTGATCTCCGCGTCCTTCAACTGGCTGCGGATAAAATCCGGCAGCGCCTGATAATATTCATTCACGGTTCGGTCGCGGTCGAGCATTTCGGTCAGGTTCCTATAATCTGCCATTGCTTTTCTCACCTCGACGTTAGCATTTCCCTGTCAGGCGCAGATGATACCCAAAATTATTTCCGCTTTTTTCATAAAAGCGCATGAAAAATTCCCACAAACCGGCTGAACCGGCTGTGGGAATCGGAGCATTCAAATTGTTTCGAGCAGGCATACCGCATGTGCCGCAATTCCCTCGCCGGAGCCGGTAAAGCCCATGTGTTCCTCCGTCGTTGCCTTGACGCTGACGCACGAAAGATCCGCCTCCAGGCAGTCCGCGAGGTTCTGCCGCATCTGTACGATGTGCGGCGCCATCTTCGGTGCCTGTGCGACGACCGTCGCGTCCAGATTGCCCAGCTTCCAGCCGTGCTCCTTCAGCACGCTGTTGACACGGCGCAGCAGCAGCAGACTATCCGCGCCGAGGAATGCATCGTCATTGTCAGGGAACAGATGTCCGATATCCCCCAGCGCCGCCGCACCGAGCAGCGCATCCATGACGGCATGCGTCAACACATCCGCATCGCTGTGCCCGAGAAGCCCCTTTTCATATGGAATATTCACGCCGCCGATGATACAGGCACGCCCTTCCACAAGGCGATGTACGTCATACCCATGTCCAATTCTCATCGGCGCGACCGTCCTTTCAGAATAACCTCGCCGAGGATGACATCCTCCGGCGTTGTGATCTTAATGTTGTCATAACTGCCGCGCGTCATGCTGACCGGCTGACCGAGCTTTGTGACTGCGCCGCAGTCATCCGTCAGGCTTGTGCCGCTGTCAATCGCCTTCGTCAGCGCCGCACGGATGAGGTCAATGTCAAAACACTGCGGTGTCTGCACCGCCATGATGGTCTCGCGGTCGACATTTTCCATCATTTTTCCCTTCTGGACGCGCTGAATGCTGTCCTTGACGCCGACCGCCGGAGCCGCCGCCGAATCGCGCTTTGCCGCCTCCACAGTCTCCCGGATGATGTCTTCCGTAATCAGCGGGCGTGCGGCATCATGAATGGCGACATAGCCGATTTCCTTTCCGCAGGCAAGCACGCCGTTGAGCACCGAATGCTCACGCGACGGGCCACCCTCGACAATCTTCGCCACTTTGTCAATCTTCCAGTCCGCGCACAGCGAGGCATACGTCTTCTGATCCTGCCTGCGGCAGACCAAAATGATGCCGTCAATTACATCGCACGCATTGAAAACCCGGAGTGTCCGGCACAAAATCGGCTGTCCGCCCAGCTCCATTACCAGCTTATTTCCGCCGCCCATCCTGCGCGAGGAACCCGCGGCCGGAATAATGGCATATACCTTCTTGCCGCGTGTTTCCGGCTCGTGCCTGTCCTGCGGTCTTTTCTTAAATAAATCCAGCATATTTTTCCTCTATCCGTTCTGTTATCTCAGCCGTTTCCACAGTTGTTCGAGTCTCTGTCTTACCTCGTCCCGGCTCAGCCCGGCGGCGAGCATCAGCTCAGAATGCAGGATCCGCTCCGCGCATTCCAGCATGCGTTTTTCACTTCCCGCCAGCGCACGCCTGCGGTTTCTCTGCCGCAGGCAGCACACGACCTGTGCAACCTTTCGGATATCGCCGGAACGCATGCGTTCCATATTGTTTCGATACCGCACGCCCCAATCCGATGGCTGCGGCGGCAAAACGCCAATTTCACCGCACAGAATACACTGTGCCTCCTGCGCACTGCAAACCGGGCGCAGCCCGACCTGTTTGCAGCAGGAAATCGGGACATACACCACCGCACCATCCAGCGCCAGATGCAGCACATAATATTTTTGCGCGCCGCTGCCGGTCTGCCGGACGGAAATCGATGTAATTGTGCCCGCGCCATGCAGCGGATGGAGCACATGATCCCCGACAGAAAAGGTCAATTCATCACCCCTGTTTCCACCGTTTTTCATCCGATGGATGTACAGTATGATTTCTATTGTATCATACCATAATTAGTCAGTTCATGCAACAAAGAGCGGTTCGCGCCGAGTAAAAACAACCCCGCTGCCAGCACGGTCGCATTGCGTCCGGTGTGCAGCAGCAGCGCCGCACCGCCCAAAATCAGCATACATGTGCCGGCAAGCGAGAGCTGTACCAGCGCACGCTGTCCTGTTTCTGCGGCGCGCGGCGGCAGCAAGGCAAGCAGGGCGGCCAAGGCACAGCCGCCGTCCAGCGGCAGAAGCGGCAGACAGTTGAACGCTGACAGAATCACATTGGCACCCGCTGCCGTGGGGAAACCCACGGCTGAGAGCAACAAAGCCGCCGTTATGCCTGCCGTCGGTCCTGCCAATGCAATCGCACAGTCGGACAGATCGCTGAGCGGCCTGCTCTGCCGGAGCACTGCACCACACGCGGACAACCTGACATATTCCACCTGTCCGCCGCACGCATAGATGGCGAACACATGTCCCAGCTCGTGCACCAACGCCGCACCTGCGAATACCGGAAGCACACCTTCGCTGTCCAGCAGGCAGAACACCGCCCAGAATACATAAAACGACGGCTCTGCACGCAGCTTTGCCGCCGTTACTCTCCCTGCGCCGCGAATACTGCCACCAGCTCCTCCGACCATCCGTCCTGTGAAACGGCACTGCCGAGCACCGCAGCTGCCTTCCCCGCATCGTTCTCCGGCAGGAAGGACAGCGCGCCGGACGCACGCAGCATCCGGGCTGTCAGAAGAATTCCCAGACAGACCACGGTGCACCACAGCGCACTCCGAATTGTCTCCCCCATTCGGTCGTCCCTCCTTCCCTGTTATCCTATGCAGCGCGGCGCAAAAAAAGACCGCCTGCACCGGAATGTTCTTCGATGCAGCGCGGTCCAGATCTCCTGTTATTTACTTTTCCTGCGAAACCTGTACCAGACGGACGCCGCCTGTGATACCGGCCTCATTGCCGAGCGTCGCACGCAGCACCGGTGTGTCGCGCAGCGGCGGGAATACCTTTTCGCGGTAGACCTTACGAATCGGCTCGAGCAGCAGTTCCCCCGCTGCCGCCATGCCGCCGCCAAACAGGAACGCTTCCGGGTTGAGCACACAGCCAATGCTTGCAATCGCCGTGCCGAGCGCATCCGTCGTGCGACGGATGCACGCCTGTGCCAGCGTATCGCCCGCTGCGCAGCAGTCACAGACATCCTTGGCAGTCAGATTTTCAATTCCGCGCATGGCAGATGGCGCATCGCTCTCCGCCAGACGCCGCTTTGCATCGCGCAGTACGCCTGTCGCGGAGCCAGCCAGCTCCAGACAGTTGTCCTTGCCGCAGTTGCATGCGCCCTCGCTGTGGTCAAATACCGGCATATGTCCGACCTCGCCTGCACCACCGACAACGCCGGTTACAATTCTGCCATCCAGAATGACGCCGCCGCCAACACCAGTGCCCAGCGTCAACAGGACAACGCTCTGGTATGCACTGCCTGCGCCCTTCCACTGCTCGCCGAGTGCTGCAATGTTTGCATCGTTTGCCACATAAACCGGCAAGTTCGTCAGCCCGCCGAGTACATCGGCGACATTGACCACACCCCAGCCGAGATTGACACAGCCGTTGACCGTGCCGTTGCGCAGGACAGGTCCCGGCACGCCCACGCCGATGCCTGCGACATCGGCCATGGAAATGCCGTGCCCGGCGCAGGTCTGCGCAATCGTATCCGCAACATCCGGCAGAATATATGCTCCGCTTTTTTCCGTACGGGTTGGGATTTCCCATTTTTCAACCCATCCGGCTTCTTCACTATACAGGCCCATTTTTACCGTTGTGCCGCCGATATCTGCGCCAATGTAATACTTTTTCATTGCAATCCCTCTCTTTTGAATCAAATGTATCCTGTTTCAAAAAGCCTCTTGTTCCTGTCCATTGTACCATAAATCCGTCCAAAGCAAAAGGTGTATCTCCGCCGCCGGGGGCGAAAATACACCTGTGTTTACAATTTGAATTGTTCAAGCGCAATGGCGCGATAGGCACAGAACGCACTGGGCAGCGCAATGTCGTGTTCCAGTTGCTCCGGCGTGACCCATGTAAACAGACCGCCGTCCTCCGTTCGTGCAGAAATACCGGTCATATGCCACTCCAGATGAGTGAACACATGCTTTGCACGCTTGAGCGGACGAATTTCCATCAGGCGCACACCGAGCTGTTTTTCCGCGTCTTCTCCCTCCAGAAAGTTTGGGAATTCCCACAGTCCCGCCAGAAGGCCACGATTGGGACGCTTGCGCAGCGCGATTCTGCCGTCCTTCCACAGCAGAACAACCGTGCGGTTTTCCACAGGACGCTGTTTTTTCGGCGCGCGAACCGGGAGCCTCTGCTCAACTCCCGCTGCATGTGCCAGACACAGTCCTGCCACTGGACAGTGATCGCACAGCGGTGCACCGTTCGGCAGGCACACCATCGCGCCCAGCTCCATCAGCGCCTGGTTGCAGTCGCCCGGACAGTCCGCCGGAATCACGGCTGTCAGCTCGCGTTCCGCCTGCCGCTTGACTGCCTGCGCCCGGATATCCCATTCGCGTGCAAACAGGCGAGACAGCACGCGCAGCACATTGCCATCCACAGCCGGGCACGTCTGCCCGCCCGCAATGGACGCCACTGCTCCCGCCGTATACGGGCCGATGCCCGGCAGGGCAAGAAGTTCGTCACGGGTGCATGGCATCTCACCGCCGTACTGTGTGCACACCACGCGTGCCGCTTTTTGCAGGTTGCGCGCACGGCTGTAATAGCCAAGGCCTTCCCACAGCTTCATCAGCTGTTCCTCCGGCACCTCTGCAAGCGCCTGCACCGTCGGCAGTGCGCGCATGAAGCGCTCATAATATGGCAGCACCGCCTGCACGCGCGTCTGCTGAAGCATAATCTCCGACACCCACACATGGTACGGTGTAGGCGTCCGGCGCCATGGCAAATCACGATGCCCGGCGCGATACCAGCGGCACAGCGCATCAACTGCCTCATTCAGACGTTCTTTTTCCGTCATTTGCCCTCTGCTGCCACGAGAATCATCACAGAACGCGGCTCAAGCCAGACAATTCCACTGTGCGATACGGGCATATCCTCAATGTTTTCAATACAATCGCTCTCCGGACCGTTAAACGTATTGACTGCGATCCTCCAATACATGCCGTCCGGCAGCTCCGGCAGCTGCACCTGATGCCCTTCCCAGTGAGAATTGAGGGCAATGTGCACAATATCATCCGCCGTGTCGTCTTCATTGCGCCCGGCAAAGGTCACGCCGATGACGCGTGTATCTTCCTGATAATTGGCATCCCACGGCTTTGCGGAGTGCAGGCTGGTCTCCGGGAAGCGACTCTCTGCCGGCTTGGTATGTCCGCGCAGAATCGGATGCTTTTTGCGGAAATGAATCATATAACGGAAGAAATCATGCAGTGACCGGTTTTTCTCCAGCAGATTCCAGTCCAACCAGGAAATTTCATTGTCCTGACAATATGCATTGTTGTTGCCAAACTGCGTATTGCCGAATTCATCCCCCGCGAGGAACATCGGCGTACCGCGGGAGCACATCAGCACCGCAGCCGCATTTTTTTGCAATCGGCGGCGCAGATCATTGACATCCTGGCGATCTGTTTCGCCCTCCACGCCGCAGTTCCAGCTGTTGTTGTTGGATTCACCGTCCGTGTTGTCCCAGCCGTTGGCATCGTTGTGCTTTTTGTTATAGGTATACAGATCATACAGCGTAAAGCCGTCGTGACAGGTAATAAAGTTGACGGATGCACACTCGCCGCGCTTGGTCGGCGGGTATAGATCCTGCGAACCCAGAATGCGGTAAGATGTGGCTTTTGCCATGCCGCTGTCACCCTTGAGGAAGCAGCGCAGGTCATCGCGGTACTTGCCGTTCCATTCCGCCCAGCGGTCGCCGCGCGATGGGAACGAGCCAACCTGATACAGTCCACCTGCGTCCCATGCCTCCGCAATCAGCTTGACGCCCGCGAGCAGCGGATCAGCTGCGAGCGATTCGAGCAGCGGCGGGTTGTGCATCGGTGTGCCGTCCTCATTGCGCCCGAGAATGGATGCCAGGTCGAAGCGGAAACCATCGATGCGGTATTCAATGACCCAATAGCGCAGGCACTCGACAATCATCTGATGGACAACCGGATGGTTACAGTTGACCGTATTGCCGCAGCCGCTGAAATTATAGTATTTTCCGTCCGGTTCGAGCAGATAATAGACGGAATTGTCCACACCCTTAAACGAGAAAATCGAGCCGTCCTCATTGCCCTCGGCCGTGTGGTTGAACACGACGTCCAGAATGACTTCCATGCCGTTTTTATGCAGCGCACGGACCAGACGGCGCAGCTCGTCTCCCTCGTTGGTAAATTCATGCTCGGCAGAATACGCCGTATTGGGCGCAAAGAATGCCACTGGGTTATATCCCCAGTAATCGAGCAGCAGCTTACCGTCATGCACGCGCATATCGCGCATTTCATCGAACTCGAAAATCGGCATCAGCTCGACGGCGTTGACACCCAGATCCCTGAGATATGGGATTTTTTCCATCAGTCCGTCAAAGGTTCCCGGATGTGTGACATCAGACGATTCATGGCGCGTAAAACCGCGCACATGTGTTTCATAGATGACCAGATCCTGCATCTCAATGTGCGGGGAACGCACGCCATGCCAGTCGAAATTGGACGAAACAATGCGTCCGCGGTACTCAAAGCCGGTCTGCGGGCGCGTGCCCCAGGCAGACTGACCCGCAACCGCACGGGCATACGGATCGAGCAGGAGATTTTTCTTATCATACAGCAGGCCTTTTTTCGGGTCATACGGGCCACCAATCCGATATGCATACTCAAATTCATCGATCTGAAGCCCGAAGACAATCATAGAATAGACGCTGCCGACGCGGTATTCATCGGGAAACGGGAGCACCGCAAACGGCTCCGACTGGCGGCGCTTGAACAGAACCAGCTCGACGCTGGTTGCACCCTGCGACGTAATGGTAAAATTGATGCCGCCCGGCAATTCAAAGGCGCCATTTTGCAGACAGTATCCGGGACAGGTCTTAAAGCCGCCAATCTCCCGCATTGGGTGAAAGAAGTTCTTCCGGTTGCGCACGCGCAGCACGGATTCCATGTTTTGTAAAATCGTTTCCATATCATCCTGCCGCATGGAAGCAGGTATATCTCCCGGTACACTGCTGTAAGAATTCGGCCTTGTGTTCCGACTCTGTTCAGACAAGTGACTCACCTCGTTTTATTCTATAGCGAGCGGTAATCAAAACTCCGCCAGTGTAATAATCTTGCTTATTATTATCATCTTTTTTCACTGGATTGTCAATTGTTTTCAATTTCTGTTTCAAAGAAAAATCCGTTCCTTTCGCGCTATCCGTATGTTTTTCCACACCTTTTACTTTTTTGTCCGATATTATCATTGAAATCGTTTGTTTTTCTTGTTTTCTCAGTAAATTTTGTTATAATGATAGTATTTGTATTATGCTCCATTTTGCAGGAGGAGAAGAGAAAATATGTATACCATCCGTCAGTTTCTATGCCCTTCCAGTCTGGAAGAAGCCTACCAGGCGCTGACTGCGGCGCGCAACAACACGGTTCTGGGCGGCTGCATGTGGCTGCGGCTCGGCCGGCGCGCCATCGGCACCGCCATCGACCTTTCTGCGCTGGGTCTGGACCGCATTACCGATACAGGCGATACCATTGAAATCGGTGCCATGGTTTCCCTGCGCCAGCTCGAAACCAGCGAGCTGCTGCGCCAGCAATACGGAACGCTGTTCCGCGACGCGGTTTCCGGCATCGTCGGCACACAGTTCCGCAACACGGCGACCGTTGGCGGCAGCGTGTACGGGCGTTTCGGCTTTTCCGATGTGCTCACCGCGCTGCTCGCCCTGCCCGCACAGGTCAGGCTATACCATCGCGGCACGGTTTCCATCGAGGACTTCGCCGCTATGCCGTATGAAAAGGATATTCTGGAGTGCATCATCCTGCCCAAACAAGCGTATGCCGCATCCTATCAGCATATGCGCTTTCAGGCAACCGATTTTCCCGTGCTGACCTGTGCGGTTTCCTGTCGGGACGGCATACACCGCATTTCGGTTGGCGCGCGCCCGCAGAAGGCATGTCTCGCCTACCAGGGGCAGGCACCGGACGCACAGGCCATTACCGACAGCCTGAATTTTTCATCCAACATGCGGGCCAGTGCGGAGTACCGCCGCAAAATCTGTCCCGTTCTCATCCGCCGTGCGCTTGAGGAGGTACAGGCATGCAGATAACCATCGCCATCAACGGCAAAAAATATACCCGCCTCGTCGATCCGGACACCACACTATACACCTTTGTCCGTGACTGCGGCTGTTATTCCGTCAAGTGCGGCTGTGAAACCACCAACTGCGGCCTGTGTACGGTCTGGATGGATGGCACGCCCGTGCTGTCCTGCTCGGTGCTCGCGGCGCGTGCCGCAGGGCATGAAATCACCACGCTGGAGGGTGTACTGGAGGAATCCAAAAAATTTACCGATTTCCTCGCCGCAGAGGGCGCAGAGCAGTGCGGCTTCTGCTCCCCCGGCTTTATCATGAATGTGCTCGCAATGAAGCGCGAGCTGTCCAACCCGACAGAAGAGGAAATCCGGCAGTATCTGTCCGGCAACCTGTGCCGCTGCACCGGTTACATGGGGCAGATGCGCGCCATCCGCAAATATATGGAGGTGGAAGCGTGAAATACGTCAATACCGCAGTGAAGAAGCTGGATGCGGATGCGCTGGTACAGGGCAAGCCGGTGTATACCGACGACCTCGCGCCGAAGGACTGCCTGATTATCAAGCTGCTCCGCTCCCCGCATGCACACGCAAAAATTGTCGATATCGACACAAAAATTGCGGAAAAGGTGCCGGGTGTCGAGCTGATCCTCACCTGTAAAAACGCACCGCGCCACCGCTATACCTCCGCAGGGCAGACCTATCCCGAATGGTCGCCCTATGACCGCGTGCTGTGCGATGACACCATGCGCTATGTCGGCGATGTCGCAGCCATCGTCGCGGCGGATACCGAAAAACACGCCGAGCAGGCGTGCAAGCTCATCAAAGTCATATATCAGGTACTCGAACCGGTTCTGGACTTTGAAACGGCGAAGGACAACCCAATCCGTGTGCACGACGATGACAGCTTTGCCAAAGCGCCGTTCGGCTATGCCCCGGAACGCAACATTATTACCTCCGGCAGTGAAGATTTCGGTGACTTCGACGCGGAATTTGCCAAATGTGCTTACACGGTCGACTGTACCTATTACACCCCCGCACAGCAACAGTGCATGATGGAGACCTTCCGTTCCTACGCCTATATGGAATATTCCGGCCGCCTGACGCTGGTCTCTTCCACGCAGGTTCCGTTCCATGCCCGCCGCCATGTGGCAACCATGCTCGGCATCCCATACACAAAGGTACGCATCATCAAGCCGCGCATTGGCGGCGGCTTCGGCGCAAAGCAGACCTCGGTCTCTGAATTTTATCCGGCTGCGGTCACTTGGCTGACCGGCAAGCCGTCCAAGCTGATCTTTACGCGGCAGGAGGCGTTTGCCTGCTCCAACAGCCGCCATCAGATGCGCGTGCGTGCGCGTGCAGGCTGTGACGCAGAGGGCAACATCACCGCAATTTCCATGGAATCACTGTCCAACACCGGCGCATACGGCGAACACGGCTCAACAGTCGTCGGCTTGGTCGGACACAAGACCATCCCGCTGTACAACAAGCTCAAGGGCGGACGGTTTACCTGGGATGTCGTATACACCAACATGGAGCCCGCCGCTGCCTTCCGCGGCTACGGCGCGACACAGGGCACGTTTGCACTGGAATCTACCATCAACCAGCTCGCAGAAAAGGCAGGCATTGACCCGGCAGAGCTGCGCCTGCGCAACATCGCAAAGGAAGGCGCAGAGGTCTTTATGACGCCGGAAATCAAATACCTGAACTCCACCGGCCTGCGCGGCTGCATCACCCGCGGCATGGAGCTGAGCGGCTGGAACGAAAAGCCACACCGCCAGGTCATGCCGGACGGAAAAATCCGCGGCATGGGCATGGCAATCTGCATGCAGGGCTCCGGCATTGCGAATGTCGACACCGCCTCTGTCGAGCTGCGGCTGGAGGATTTCGGTTTTTACACGCTGATGATCGGCGCAACTGACATGGGCACGGGCTGTGATACAATTTTTGCACAGATGGTCGCCGATGCGATGAACTGCCCGATGGAAAAAGTCATGGTGCACGGCGTCGATACCGATGTATCGCCGTATGACCCGGGCTCATATGCCTCTGCTTCCACCTATGTCACCGGCATGGCAGTTGTCAAGGCCTGCGAACACATGCAGGAGCTGATTCTGGATGAGGCGGCAGTGCGCATGGACTGCCCGCGTGAAGCGCTCACCTTTGACGGCGCAGCCGTCACCTCCGAGGACGGGAAATCGCTCGCGCTCGACGATCTCGCATCAGCACTTGTTGCAGGCCCGCAGACACATCAGTTGGTCGCAACCGCATCTCATGGCTCCCCGATCTCTCCACCGCCGTTTATGGCAGGCTTTGTTGAAACCGAGACTGACCCGGAAACCGGCAAAACCGATGTCATTAAAATGGTCGGTGTCGTCGACTGCGGCACGCCGATCAACCGCGCGCTCGCCCGCGTGCAGACCGAAGGCGGACTGTCTCAGGGCATCGGCTTCGCCCTGTTCGAAGACGTACAGTATCAGCAGAACGGCAAAATGATGACCGACAGCTTTATGAATTATAAAATCCCAACCCGTATGGATACGGGCGAAATTGTCGTGGACTTCTCCGAAAGCTACGAGTCGACCGGCCCGTACGGCGCAAAATCCATCGGTGAAGTCGTCATCAACACACCCGCTCCCGCGATTGCACAGGCTGTATGCCAGGCGACCGGCGTGCGTGTGACCACCCTGCCGATCAAACCGGAAAAAATCCTGATGGGACAGAAATAACCAATACAGAAAATGCGGACCGTCGTTATCATTCGACAGTCCGCATTTTTCATGCGCGCGAGGAAATCCCCGCCAGATCCTTGAGCACCTCTCCGGCTAAAATCAGCCCGGCAATGGACGGCACAAACGCCAGACTGCCCGGTGCCTGCTTTTTGCTGTTGCCCGGACGTCCCGCTACAGTAGCGTTTGCAATCTCACGTTTGAGCGCAGACGGCTCTTCTCTGGAATATACTGTTTTCAGATGGCGGATTCCGCGTTTTTTCAGTTCGCGCCGCATAACGCGCGCCAGCGGGTCAACGGATGTCTGATAAATATCCGCCACTTCAAAGCGCGTCGGATCGAGCTTGTTGCCTGCACCCATGGAGCAGATGATCGGCACGCCCGCCTGATTGGCCCGGCATACCAGCTCGATTTTGGCTGACACAGTGTCAACTGCGTCGATGATATAATCATATACGCTCAAATCAATGCGGTCTGCGGTCTCCGGCAGATAAAACAGATTGTGCACTGTGACCGCGCAGTCCGGATTGATATCCAGAATGTGCTCTCGCATGACCTCTGTCTTCTGCCGTCCGAGCGTCGCATGCGTCGCCACAAGCTGCCGGTTGATATTGGAAAGCGACACCGTGTCATCGTCAAACAGATCGAGTGCGCCGACGCCGCTGCGCGCCAGTGCATCCACAGCATGACCGCCCACACCGCCGATGCCGAACACAGCAACCCGTGCCCGTTCCAGCCGTTCCATCGCTTCCGTGCCAAATACTGCTTCAGTGCGCACAAATTCTTCCCGCATAGTTTGTCCTCCCGGTTTGATATCAATTGAATTGTATTTGTTCCAGTATAGTGCAGCAGGCTGCGGACTGTCAATGCACTGGTTGTTGCATTGTGCCGCATTTATTGTTATACTAGTACGGTAGGAAATGGCTGCCTCTCGCAGCCGTTTATATGTATAAGGAGATCACCGCCATGTCCCATTTTAACGACCATCTGGACGATATCGTCCGGCAGCTGCAAACCGGCTACCAGTCCAGTGACTTATTTTTTACCCGCGACGGTCTGGAACGGCCAAACCGCAACGCCATCATTCAGATTCTGAATGATTTCCGCCAGCTTCTGTTCCCCGGCTATTTCGGCGACGAGAAGCCGACACGCACCTCTGCGCCTTATTTCGCAGGCCATATGTTGACCCGCATTTATGAAGAGCTGTGTCCACAGATTGAGCTGGCGCTCGCCTACCGAGAAGGCGGCCGCACAAAAAGCATCACGCTGCGCGCCGAGGAAGCTGCCTCCGAACTGCTCATGGAATTGCCGCGCATTCAAAAGCTGCTACTCATCGATGTAGAAGCCGCACTCAACGGCGACCCTGCCGCAGGCAGCCGTGAGCAGGTCATCTTTTCCTATCCGGGCCTGAATGCGATCTTTGTCCATCGTATTGCACATGAACTGTATCTGCGCGATATTCCGTATATCCCACGCATCATGAGTGAATATGTCCACGGCCTGACCGGCATTGATATTAACTCCGGCGCGACCATCGGTGAATATTTCTTCATCGACCACGGCACCGGCGTCGTGATTGGCGAGACCACCACCATCGGCAACAATGTCAAAATCTATCAGGGCGTCACACTGGGTGCACTTTCCACCCGTGCCGGTCTCAAGCTGGCAGGCAAAAAGCGCCACCCGACCATTGAGGACGACGTCACGATTTATTCCAATGTTTCGATTCTGGGCGGCCAGACTGTCATCGGCAAGGGCTGTACCATCGGCGGCAATGCATTTATTACCTCCTCTATTCCGCCCTTCTCGCGCGTCAGTGTCAAAAATCCCGAGCTGACCGTAGATGACTTCGGAGAAAAGGCCTATGAAGCATCGGGAAACCAGCAGTAAACACAACAGCCGGGGCAATGCCCCGGCTGTTTCGCCGTCAGATGGAATCCGATTTATATGGAATAAAAATCGCCCATGTTCTCGCTGCGCTCGACCAAATCAGCCAGTGTCACATGGTCAACTACGCCGTTGATTGCATCATTGAGCTGCTTCCACAGCGTCAGGGTGACACAGTTTTCTGCCTTCGGACAGGTCTCCACGCCCTCCTCCACGCAGGCAACCGGCACGAGTGAACCCTCCGTCAGGCGCAGGATGTCACCTACCGTGTATTCCTCCGGTGCTTTTGCCAGGCGGTAGCCGCCGGATGAACCGCGCACACTCTTGACAAAACCCGCCTTCGTCAGCATACCAATGATCTGCTCGAGATACTTCCCGCTGATGTTCTGACGCTTTGCGATTGTTTTCAGTGCTATATTTTCGCCGGTGTCATGCAGCGCCAGATCAAGCATCAGGCGAAGCGCATACCGGCCCTTTGTCGAAATTCTCATGCCATCTTCCTCCTTTTCCTATTATACAGTAGGAAAAATAGGCATGCAAGCTCTTTTTGTTCTTTTCTGTACGATGTTGACAGAAACCTTCCGATGCGTATGAAACTTCTGTACAAAAACTCGGCAAAGCCCATTTTTTTACTTGTATCTGTGTTAACAAAATGTTATGATATTATTCGACGTTTCACAAATAGGGAGGTTTCTGCCATGAAAAAGCTGGGCGCAATGCTCGCAACCTGTCTTCTGAGTCTTACTTTAACTGCCTGCGGTACAACGCCAGCCACGCCGGCAGGCTCCGCCGATACATCGGATACCGGTTCAGCTCCCGCTGAGCCTGTCATTCCTTCCGGTTCTGCTGTTCCGTCCCCCGGTTCCGCATCCGGATCGTCATCTGCACAGGAGGATCCCAATACACGTGTCTACCGCGACTGTTCTGTGACCATCCTCGGCTACAGCATCCGTGAAGACCGTGACGGCGAGCCGGCGCTGCGTGTAGAATGCCAATTCCGAAATGATTCCAAATCGTCTGCTTCGTTCAGCACAACCGTCATCCCCAATGCGTATCAGGGTGATCCACAGGAAGCGCTGGACTATGCCACCCCGGCCGAGACTGACCCGGAATACTCTGCCCTGCTCACGCTGCTCGATCCCGGGGAATCTATCGTCTGCGCCGGTTATTTCAAGCTGTCTTCTACCGATCTTCCGGTTGAACTGGAAATTAAGGATCTTCGTGACAGCTCTGCGGATGCCCTGTGCCGCACACTGGACATCGCTGGCATGCCAATGGAAGATTATCCCGAAACAAATGTAAAGAGCAAATAATTCACATATCAGCAAAAAACGGAGTTCGCAACGCGCGAACTCCGCTTTTTATTTGTCTCCGGAATTCTCATCCCGTTTCCCGGAGCTGTCTTTTTTCTTTTTTTGGGGCACCCAATCGATTTTCACACGCGATTTCAGATCCTTTGCCCTGTCTCCGAGCTGCTGGAGCTGCTGCCGCAGCGGCACAGCAGTTTCATTGGAACGCTTTTCGCCCAAACGCTCTGCCTCCTCCGAAACGAGGTGTTCCCCTGCCGGAAGTCCCTTCAGCCTGCGCTTTTTTTCACGCCGGGAAACGCTGACTACCATACCGAGTGCCAGATACATCGTTGCAATCGACGAACCGCCATAGCTGAAAAACGGCAGCGTCAGACCCATAACCGGGCCGATGCCGAGGCACATGAAAATATTTTCATAGGTCTGGAACAGCATCATACTGCCCACACCGACGCATATGAGCGATGAAATTTGTCCGTGTGCATGATATGCAATGAAAAAAGTACGGAATATCAAAGCCATCAGTGCGATTACGATGACCATGCATCCGACCAGTCCCCATTCCTCTCCGGCAACGCCGAAAATAAAATCGGTCTGCTTCTCCGGCAACATGTTGTTTTGCGTCTGGTTGCCCTGGAGGAAACCGGTGCCGAACAGCTTGCCTGAACCGATGGCAATGCGGCTCTGCTCCTGCTGCCAATATGTATCCGGTGCAATCGTCGGATCAAACAGAACCAGAATACGGTTCTTCTGAATGCTACTGAGTACCTGCCACAGGATCGGTACTGCCGCGCAGGCCAGAATCGCACCGCCGGCAAACCACTTTAAGCTGAGGCCTGCGGAGAACAGCATAAGCACAGCGATAAAGACATACGGCAACGACATACCGACATCATGCGACGGCAGGATGATTGCTGCCATGATCGCAAGCAGGTGCGCACCCAGCATCAGCAGGCTGCGCACACGATTGAGCCGATAACGCAGCAGGTTGATGTGCTTGGCAAACGTGAAAATAAACAACAGCTTGCCCAGCTCTGCCGGCTGAATGCCGATTCCACCGAAGCGCAGCCAGCTCTTATTGCCGCCGTCCTCATAGCCAAACAGAATCAGCGACAGCTGGAACAGAACATTCACGACGAGGACAATCCGCCACCAGCCCGCCAGCTTTTCCAGATCGACACAGGACACGATCACAAAGCCGATCAGACCGAGTACAATCGCCAGACCCTGGATGACCATATACCGCGTACTGCCGCCATCCAGGCTGTGGGTTGCGGAATAAATCAAAACCATGCCGAACGCCGAACAAAACAGCGCGATCAGCAGCAGAAAATAGTCCATCGTCCGAAAATACCGGCTCATTTTCTCTTTCAAATGTTGCATGAACTGATACCCTTTCCGGAAAACGGAAATCCGTTTCCGCGGCTGCGGAAGACCTGTACACAGACTGGGATTCAACCGCATCCGTTTCAGATTTAATACCTAATAATCATACCACCTTTGTCGCACGTGGTAAATAGTTTTTTGCTGCAAATCGCATTTTCCCGCACGCGGATTGCCGTCATCTCGCACAAATTTACAGTTTTGTACGGAATTCTCCGTAATTTGCAAAACTTAGGCTTCATTTTCCATATATTCATGGTATAATAGGAAATATATTTGGGCCTCCGGCAACGGATGCCATTCGCACACGAACACAAATCTCAGTTTGAAAAAGGAGTTTTTCTTATGCTTACTGATATCGAAATTGCACAGAATTGTTCCATGCAGCCGATCCGCGACGTTGCGGCAAAGGCGGGCCTTCTGGAGGACGAACTGGAGTACTATGGAAAGTACAAGGCTAAGATTTCCGACGATGCCTGGAAACGACTGAAGGACAAGCCGGACGGCAAGCTGATTCTGGTAACCGCCATCAACCCGACACCTGCGGGCGAAGGCAAAACGACCACGACTGTCGGTCTGGGACAGGCGTTGGACAAGATGGGCAAAAGCTCTATCATCGCGCTGCGCGAGCCGTCGCTCGGCCCGGTATTCGGCGTAAAGGGCGGCGCTGCCGGCGGCGGCTATGCACAGGTTGTCCCGATGGAGGATATCAATCTGCACTTTACCGGTGACATGCACGCCATCGGCGCGGCAAACAATCTGCTGTGCGCAATGATTGACAACCATTTGCAGCAGGGCAACGAGCTTCAGATCGACCCGCGCCGCATTGTCTTTACCCGTGTCGTCGACATGAACGACCGCGCACTGCGCAACATTGTCGTTGGTATGGGCGGTCCGATGAGCGGTGTACCGCGCGAGGATCACTATATGATTACTGTCGCCAGTGAGGTCATGGCAATCCTCTGTCTGGCTACCAGCCTGTCTGACCTGAAAAAGCGCTGCGGCGATATTCTGGTTGCATACCGTTATGACGGCTCTCCGGTATTCGCACGTGACCTCAAGGCAGACGGCGCCATGACTGCCCTGCTCAAGGATGCACTCAAGCCGAATCTGGTACAGACGCTGACCGGTTCTCCTTGCCTGATGCATGGCGGTCCGTTTGCCAATATTGCACACGGCTGTAACTCCATCTCCGCGACGCGTATGGCGCTCAAGCTGGCGGATTATACTGTTACCGAGGCCGGCTTCGGTGCAGACCTCGGCGCAGAAAAATTCTTCGACATCAAGTGCCGCAAGGCCGGTCTGCATCCGGACTGCGTTGTCCTCGTCGCAACCATCCGTGCACTGAAGTACAATGGCGGCGTTGCCAAGGCAGATCTCGGTACGGAAAACCTGGAAGCGCTCAAGGCCGGTTCGGTCAACCTTCAGAAGCACATCGAGAACATCGGCAAGTACCATGTCCCGGTCGTTGTCGCAATCAACCGCTTCGCTTCCGATACTGACGCGGAAATCGAATACCTGCGCACGCTGTGCCACGATATGGGCGCACGCTATGCCCTGTCTGAGGTATTTGCAAAGGGCGCAGACGGCGGCATGGAGCTGGCACAGATGGTCATCGAAGAAGCAGACAGCGGCAAGGCCGCTTTCTCGCCGCTGTATCCGGACGAGATGCCGCTCAGAGAAAAGATTGAGACCGTCGCAAAGGAAATCTATGGCGCAGACGGTGTTTCCTATTCTCCGGCAGCGGAAAAGTCCATCGATGCAATCACGAAGCTGGGCTATGGCAATCTTCCGGTCTGCATCGCAAAAACCCAGTATTCTCTGTCTGATGACGCCGCAAAGCTCGGCCGTCCGACCGGCTTCACTGTCAATGTCCGCACGGTGCGCGTCAGCGCGGGCGCAGGCTTTGTTGTCTGTGAGACCGGTGCAATCATGACCATGCCGGGTCTGCCGAAGAAGCCGGCTGCCTTTAACATCGATGTCGATGAGGAAGGACGCATCACCGGACTGTTCTGATTATGGTAATTCAAACACACAATGTTGCTGACACGGAGCGCGCGGGCGGTATGCTGGCCAAAAAGCTGTCCCCGGGTGCACTCGTGGCTTTTACCGGCGACCTCGGCGCAGGCAAAACGGCATTCTGCCGCGGCTTCCTGCATGCGCTTGGCTATACCGGGCGCGTCACCAGCCCGACCTTTGCCATTGTCAACGAATATGACACCGATCTGTGCCGTGTCTGCCATTTCGATATGTACCGCATCCTGGATGAGGACGCGCTGTACGACATCGGCTGGGATGACTATTTCGACGGCGATACCATTTTGCTCGTCGAATGGAGCGAAAACATTGCAGGTGCTCTGCCGGAGCCGCATGTCACGGTCGATATCCGCCGCGGCGCAGGCGAAACCGACCGCATCATCACGATAGACGGAGGGACTACACTTTGAAAATTCTTACACTGGAATCCTCCTCGCTGTCCGCTTCGGTCTGCGTGACAGAAGACACCAAACTGCTGGCACAGTCATTCCAGAACTGCGGGCTGACGCACAGCGCAACCCTGCTGCCAATGATCGACCATGTCATGGCGGCATCCCAGCTGACGATGGATGACATCGATGCCGTCGCCGCCGTCACCGGCCCCGGTTCCTTCACCGGCATCCGCATCGGCGTCGCTACTGCCAAAGGCATTGCAGACGGCAAAAGCCTGCCGTGCATCGGCGTTTCCAGCCTCGCAGGCGCGGCATGGAATGTCACGCTGACCGACCGCATTATCTGTCCGGTTATGGACGCGCGCCGCAGTCAGCTCTACAACGCGCTGTTTACCAGCTCCGGCGGCAATCTGGAACGACTGACGCCCGATCGGCTGATTACCAAAAGCGATCTCAAAAAAGAACTGATTTCTTTGGGAAAATCCGTTCTTTTGGTTGGAGATGGCGCACAAATGTGCTATAATGAGTTCATCGGTTCGGGGGAACTGGATGTTGTCCCCGCACCACCCGGTTTGATTTTCCCCTGTGCCCACGGCGCTGCCATGGAAGCGCACCGCCTTGCACAGGAAGGGCACCTGATATCTGCCGCGCAGCTGCTGCCGTGCTATTTGCGCCAGCCGCAGGCCGTCCGCGAACGGCTCGCACGCGAGGCTGCTCAAACCACCCACATTACAACAAAGGAGTAACGAATCATGGCTCAGGTTCACGTAATGGATCATCCGCTGATTGTACACAAGCTGTCTCTCATGCGCGACAAGTCTACCGGCCCCAAAGAATTCCGCGAGGCAGTTGAGGAAATCTCCACCTTGCTGTGCTATGAGGCTACCCGCGACCTTCCGCTCAAGGAAGTTGAAATTGAAACCCCGATCGCCCGCACCAAGGCGAGCTTTATTTCCGGCAAAAAGCTGGCTATCGTCTGCATTCTGCGCGCCGGCCTCGGCATGGTTGACGGCGTTCTCGATCTGATCCCGAATGCCAAGATCGGTCATATCGGTCTGTATCGCGATCCGGATACCTTGCAGCCGGTCGAATATTACTGCAAGCTGCCGACTGATATCAGCAGCCGCGATGTCATTATTGTAGACCCGATGCTGGCAACCGGCGGTTCTGCCATCGCTGCCATCCAGTTCCTCAAGAACTACGGCGTGCAGAACATCAAGCTGATTTCCATTCTCGCTGTTCCGGAATCGCTTCAGGCCATTCAGGAAGAGCATCCGGATGTCGAAGTCTACTGCGCAGCCATCGACGAAAAGCTCAATTCCAAGGGCTATATCGTCCCCGGCGTAGGCGACGCAGGAGACCGTCTGTTCGGCACCAAGTAAACACAAACAGAAAGCCGACGCTGCTCGCATCAAACGAAGCCGCGTCGGCTTTTTTCTGTCCGGGGAGGTTTTTTCCATGTCTCTGCCTTTTGACGGCTCGGGCAAACGGTTTTATCCGTATTTCTGGTATCTGAAAACAACATACGGCGGCCGCATCGCAAAGGTTCCGCTGGACGGTGGTTTCACCTGTCCCAACCGCGACGGCACGAAGGGCACCGGCGGATGCAGCTACTGCTCCGCCGCCGGGAGCGGAGATTTTATCGCCGCACCGGAATCCTCTCTGCGCGCACAGTTCGACCGCTATCGCACACAAATGCTCCGCAAATGGGAGCCGGTCGGCTATATCCCCTATTTCCAGTCGTTTACCGGGACATATGCGCCTGTATCCCGCCTGCGCGAGCTGTACACACAGGCACTTTCGCTCCCGGATGCAGTCGGGCTGTCCATTGCCACCCGCCCGGACTGCGTCGGAGAGGAGGTCTGTGCGCTGCTCGCGGAGCTCGCACAACAGGCTGACCTGACCATTGAACTGGGTGTGCAGACGGTATTCGATGCTACTGCCGCGCGGTGCAACATGCACCACACGTTTGCAGATTTCGAGCGTGCACTCGAACGGCTGCGCCGCATGCCGGTATCCGTGTGCGTCCATCTGATCGACGGTCTTCCCGGCGAAACACCGGAACAGATGGTGCAATCCGCCCGTCTGATCGGCAGCATGGGCATCGACGCAGTCAAGCTGCACGCGCTGCACATCCTGCGCGGCACACCGCTCGCCGAAACAGAATATTCATGTCTGACCATGGAACAGTATGTCTCCGTCATCTGTGACCAACTGGAGGTTCTGCCGCCGCATGTGGTCATCCAACGTCTAACCGGTGACGGCAAAGGCGAAGATCTGCTCGCGCCCGACTGGAGCCGCAACAAGCGCGCTGTGCTCGCCGCCATCGACCGCGAGCTCAAACGCCGCGACAGCGTGCAGGGCTGCCGCCTGCGCAGTTAATCCCAGCGGAGCGGGCAGGCCTTCCGGCTTGGTCTGCCCTCCGTCGACGCAAAATATGTCCCGGCTGCCATGATTGCAAGCGCAACGAGGAACGAAACCGATGGCCGCTGTCGAAACAGGAGCAGCGACAGACCAGTTCCGATAAAGGGTGCAATTGCATAATACGCGCTGGTTTTTGCCGCGCCAAGCTCGCGCTGTGCGCGAACATAGAAGAAAATACTCAATCCATATGCGACAAAACCCAGCAGCATTGTAAGCGCAATAAAACCAGGCTCAGGAAACGTCTCCCCTACCGCCAGTGCAAGCAGCAGCGAGCCGCAGCCCGAGCACAGTCCCTTAATGACGACAATCTGCCCGGCATCCTTCTGTGACATGCGGCGCGTGCAGTTATTTTCAAATCCCCAGCAGACGCATGCCGCCCTGCAAAATGCAACCTGAGCTGGTTTTATTCTCCTACCTCAAGGGTTGTTGTGTCATTGTCCGTTTTTGCCGGTTCCGTTCACATCAACTGCAAGGGGTTTATCTTCCTCGAAAGATAAACCCCTTTTTCTCAGTCAGCATATTCACGTACCATTTTAAACAGCTGTGTCCGGTTGCGGATACTCAGCTTTTTGTAAATGTTTAAAATATGTTTCTTCAGCGTGTTATTGGTGATGGTCAGCTGTGCGCAGATGACATCATTCGGCAGACCCTGCATCAGCAGACCGAGGATGGTTGTCTCCCGCGCCGTCAGATGAAAGCGCTCCTCACATTCATGGATGCTCAGCTTCTCGTGCTGGCGCGCACGGTCTTCATAATACCGTGCAGTGCGCAGCGCCAGATGTTCCTTGAACATATCCAGCAGGAAGACATCGTCATACAGGAAATCCGGCTGCCCGCGACGGCGGTAAAATGAAATTTTTGCGAGTACTTTTCCCTCAAATGCGGGCAGGATATGGACACTGTGATGAAAGCCCTCCGCCTTGGAAAAGCGCTGATAACACTCGGTTTCCATGCGTTCGTCCTCAGAAAAGACATCACTCTCGCGGTAAACCATGCTCTTGCCGCCCATAAGCAGGCCGCGGCTGAAGTCCAGCTTCTGATAATTGTCGAGATATTCCTTTGCAACGCGCTCTGAATAGGAATTGCAAACTGCATGCCGCAACTGTGGCAGCTCCTGTTCGGAGGAATAATAAAAGACCGCGCCATCAAAATCCATCAGGAGATGCATCTGTTCCAGAAAATTCCGGCACATTTCATTGAAGTCGCTGATCTGATGGATCTGATATGTGATATTGTTAAAAATTACCCAATCATTGGCTTCCTGTATATGCAAATTTGTCGCCTCCAACATAAAAAAAGAAGGCGTTCTACGGTAAAAAACCATAAAACGCCTTTGTTTTACAGGGATATGATATCATGCTGTCAGCAAACTGTCAAGCACTAACCCAAAATAATTCTGAATAAGTATACTCCTGCAAGAAGGAGTATCAGCTTTCACCGGAACCGGCTTCCTCTTCGCTTTGCGTGTTATCCGCAGCATCCCCGCCCTGGAGTGCAGCAACAGCTTCCGCAAGCCAGTTCATGCCGTCCTCCGACGTCAGCCAGCGATAAAACAGCATCGCGGGATCGTCTTCCTCCAGCCCGCCGCATACGGCAAGAGAATACTGTGCCCGCAGCGGATACACCGCAGAACCTGCGGCCTCTGTCAGCGTCTGCACAGTCGGCATGATACCATCCACCGCAACGACCGCAGTGCCCTGCGGAATGCCGTTTTCCTGCATCTCCAGCCAGGTTGTATAGCAGAGGGTTCCTGCTGTATGCGGGCAAGCCGCTGTCAGCATATCCTCTCCATCCTTTACCTGCACGCCAGCGCTGTCCGCACCAAACAGCTGTGCAAACAGCTTTCGGCTGTCCGCGCTGGGCGCGGATGCATAGCCCTTCCAGTTTGCCGAGCTGCCCTTATAGGCTGCTGCAATCTCGTCCCGTGTCAATGCTGCGGAAGATTCCTGTGCGCTGCCTGCCAGAAAGACCAGTGCATCTGTGCCGACCGGCTGCAATAAAACGCCCTGTTCCTTCAGCTTCGCCTCGGTCTCACTGTCCGGCGCATACGCCAGCACGATATCCAGATCTCCGTCCAGCAGTCGCTGCCACGCCTCCTCACTCGTGCCATAAAACGAAGTGAGGGCGGAAGCATCCTCATAATCGCCGCCAGTCGCCGCGGCTGCCGCCAGATTTCCGGGCAGGCTGAGCGATTCACAGCCGCCAAAGGCTTCCAGTCCGTCTGCGGGAATCTTTTCCACCGTCGCAGACTGTGCCGGTTCCTCAGAAGCCGAGCCTGCTGCGCTTCCCTCCTGCACCGGAGCCGCACCGCAGCCCGCCAGCAGGACGGTGCACAGCACCGCCGCGAACAAACCGTTTCTGTTCTTCATCGTCGCTCGCCTCCTCAATTTATACCCGTGAGCATTGTCCGGACAATCCAATCGCCATTGGAATCCACAATGCCCGACCAGCAGCCGGATACTGCCGCAAAATACGAACCGTCCACGCTGGAAATGCTGTTATATTCCGGCTCGAGCACAATGCGTCCCTTGGTATCGCCGATGCCCTGCAAGCCGGTCTCCGGATCGGTAATCGTAAACACAGAGTCGTCATATGCGGCCTGCGTTTGCGGCGCGGTATATAGATACGGGCGCAGCTTGCCGACCTTGGCCTCTTCGAGATCAAAGACCTGATAGCCGTCCTCCAGAGCGACTATCATCCGCTCTCTGCCCTGCCGGTAAAACGATGCCTCGCCCTCAAACGCAAAGCTCTCGAGATCGTCAAATACAACCGAATTTCCCTCCGCATCAGTATAGGCGAAGTAGCTCTCCGGCAGTGCAATCAGCTGCTGTGCATTCAGATCCTTCGGCAGCATCAGCTTCTGCCCCATCGCGGCGCTGAGAACCATGCATTCGTCCTCTGTTTCCCACAACTGATACAGCGGAAGCGCATCGCCGCACTGCGTGCCATTGCTATACTGGAATTTTGCCACAGTCTTGCCGGATGAATCGAGCACGCCGAACTTGCCTTCGGCATTCTTTGCCAGCGCATAACCGTCACAGCTCTCATCCAGCCAGGCCGCATCCACCTCTGTTACCGTGCCGTCCTCGTCGATAAAGCCCCATTCATTCTCTGTGAGCTGTACCGTCGCAGTACCGTCAGAAAATGCACCGACCTTCACAGCCGCGAGCGCAGCGCGGCTCTCAGTGGAATCTGCGTCACTGATATGCCAGATCGTGGTGTCCTCTGCGCTCTCCCGACTCACAATGATGCCATCCGTGCACGACGAGACAACGCCGTTCACTTGCCCGATGATCTTACCATCGCTGTCATACACCGTTGTGACCGAGTTTCCGGTGCGCTGAACAAAAATACAGCTTTCGTTCACGGTAATGCTGCCGTCAAACGGGCCGAGTACCCAACTGCCGTCGTGTGCGGCACAGGAAACACGTGTACCCTCCTCCGTGTCCTGCACCATCAACCAGATCAGCTGATCCTGACAGGTTTTGCGCTCCACAGAGGTATAAACCGGATTGGTGACCAATTCTCCGGCAGAATCCGCAAGTGCATAGCGGTAAACCGGTGTGCCATCCTGCTTCCAGCCAATCACTTTTGCAGCATACGGCAGAATCTGCCCATAATCGGAGGCGGGCGTCAGTGTATCCCTGACGCCGATGGCGCGCGCAATGCCGACCGGTTCCTGTATCTCAAACAGGACATCCTCTGTATTGGGCCTCAGCTCTGCGGCCGCCGGTTTTTCCTCCGGCGCGGAGCCTGTGTCCTGCGGCGCACGCGGCTGTGGCTGCGCCGCAACAGCCGCGCAGAGCAGCGCAGATACAACAATCATGCCGGCTGCCCGGCCAGCTGCCCGCTTTTTCATACTATCACTCCTACTTGTTTGTATTCGGTATCATTTTATTATTCTAAGCAGGTATTATCGCGCTGTCAAGGTTTGTATTGTAAACATTCTGCCATAATGCAAAAACGGCACAGCCGCCCGTCCGATTTGGGCAGGTCAGCTGTGCCATCTGCGCTGTATAATTTTGTATTATTTTTTGAACAGACTATCCAACAGCCGCCGGAAAAATCCGGGTTTCGGCTGTGATTTCGGCTGCGACGCTTTCGGCGCGGCAGCAACAACCGGCTTCTGTTTCGCTGCGGGTGGAATGGCGGATGCCGTCACGGTATCGCAGTTAAAATAGTCATACAGCTTCATCTGGCTGTTGACTGGGCGTTCTCCTTCGCGACAGACGACGCGCTCATAGGTGCCATCCGGCTGCATCAGCCACGACTGGCTGTTGTCGGTTTCCAATGTCTTCATAATATACAACAGCTGCTTGCGAATTTCCTTCGATTTCGGCTCCGCAAAAATCTCGACGCGGCGCTGCGTATTGCGGTTGAGCAGATCGCCCGAACCGAGATAAATGCGCTGGCGCTCGCCCTCGCCAAAGACAAAGATGCGCGAATGCTCCAGATAGCGGCCAATTATCGCACGAATGGTAATGTTGTCCGTACTGCCCTCAATTCCCGGGCGCAGACAGCAAATACCACGGATATACAGATGGATTTCTACACCCGCCTGTGACGCCTCGATCATTTTTTCCATGATACCGACATCGTTGAACGAATTGATCTTCATCGCTACATAACCATGCCCGCCGTTCTTCTGCACCTCGATCTCGCGGTCGAGCAGCTCCAGCACATGTGTGCGGTAGCAGTGCGGCGCAACCCAAAGCGATTCCGTCTGTTCCGTCGTCTCACCGATGGAGAGATTATTGAACACTTCGGTCGCATCGCGCCCGACGGCCTCCTCGTTGGTGATAAAGCACAGATCGGTATACTGCTCGGACGTCTTCTCGTTATAGTTGCCCGTGCCGACCTGAGTGGTATAGCTGACGTTGCCGTCGGCATCCTTGCGCGTAATCAGGCACAGCTTTGCGTGCACCTTGTAGTCACTCAGTCCGTAGATGACGCGGCAGCCTGCCTCCTCCAGGATTGCGGAATAATCAATGTTGCTCTGCTCGTCGAAGCGCGCACGCAGCTCCAGCATGCACAGCACATCTTTGCCACGGTCCGCCGCATAGCACAGCGCGGAAACCACCTTGCTGTGCCCAGCCAGACGATACAGGGAAATCTTGATGGAAACGACCTCCGGGTCATCTGCCGCCTCATACAGCATGTTGAGGAACGGATTATAGCTGTGGAACGGATACGCCAGCAGGATCTCATTGTCCGCCAGTGTACGGATCGGGATATTCTGATGATACACTGCCGGAACCTGCGGCTTGCGCTCCGGATAAAACAGCGAGATATCGGTTTCCTTCGCCTTCCCGGCAAGGGAAAAGCCAAAGCCAAAATCAAGCGGAATTTTTTGGATGAAAACGCCCGGAAGCGTGACTTCCAGATGCTCACAGAGATATTTCTGAATTTTTTCCGACTTGCAGGACATCTGCAAACGGACAGCAAACAGACGGCGGCGCTTTTTGAGCAGCTCCTGCATCACGCCGCGGAAGTCCATATCATAATCCAGCAATGCCTCATCCACCGCAATATCCGCATTTCTCGTGACGCGAATGGTCGCCTTTTCAACGATTTTCTGCTTGGTAAACAGCTGCCCAATAAAGTGCTCCACAATGTCGCACGTGAACAACACCTTTTTGCGCCCGTCAAAGCTGACGACGAAATAATCCGGCAGATGGCCGATCGGGATAACCCCAAACCGTTCCCCGCCGTTTTTGTTGTTGTGACAGGTGACGACATATTTTTCCTTGTTGCGCAGGAATGGGAACGGATGATGTCGGTCGACAATCTGCGGCGAAAGCAACGGCTTGATCTCCTCGGTAAAATACTTCTGCGCAATCATCTCGTCCATATTGCTGATCTTCTTAAAATTGATGAAGTCGATGCTGTGCTGCTTGAGCTCAATGACAAGGGAGGTATACATCTCTTCGGTCATCGGCTCAAAGGAGTGCACCATTTCGAGCATACGTGCAACCTGTTCTGCCGCATTCCAGCCGGTCTTGTCATCGAGCTTATCGGGATCCATAATGCTCTGGTCGGTCAGCGAGCCGACGCGCACCATGAAGAACTCGTCCAGATTGGAAAAATAGATGGCAGCAAATTTCAGCCGTTCAAACAGCGGCACATCCGCGCGCAGCGCTTCGGAAAGCACTCGTTTATTAAATTCCAGCCAGCTCAACTCCCGGTTGACCAGCAATTCCTTGGGAAGCATGTCAGCCGCCCTCCTTCTTATCCTGTTATTCATTCTGTTGTATCACAGCAGGGCTGTCCCTGTTTCATTATATCGCAATCATGCACAAATTACGAGGGGGCTTTCGTCATTTTTTACATTTTTTCCCGACGCATATATAGAAAAGCCGTATTGTTTCATTATATGACGTTCCTGTGCAAAAAAATGTCGGCATCGCCGCAAGGGCGATGCCGACATTGGCATATCTGTTATTTCAAACGGTGAATTACTCGAACTCAACCGGATCAATGTGCCAGATGTTGGCAGCATAGTCCTGGATGGTGCGGTCAGAGCTGAACTTGCCTGCATTGCAGATGTTCATCCAGCACTTGGATGCAAATGCATACTTGTCGCGGTAATCGCGGTTCAGACGCAGCTTGGTGTCGACATAGCTCTGGAAGTCGTACATGAGGAAGTACTTATCCGGATGGCTCTGACCCCAGTCAACCTTATGGATGATGGAATCATACAGCTCGCGGAAGATACCCGTGCCGCCATCGTTGAGCGTGCCGTTGACCAGTGCTTCCATAACGCGCTTGATCTTCGGATCGCCGTTGTAAATGTTGTACGGGATATAGTTGTTGTTCTCCTGACGCTCGATCTCTTCGACTGTGCCGCCGAAGATGTATTCGTTCTCGAGACCTGCCTCTTCGACAATCTCGACGTTTGCACCGTCCATCGTACCCAGCGTAACTGCGCCGTTGAGCATCAGCTTCATGTTACCGGTACCGGAAGCCTCGGTGCCTGCGGTAGAAATCTGCTCGGATACATTTGCAGCCGCAACCAGCTTCTCCGCATAGGATACGTTGTAGTTGGAGACAAAGACAACGCGGATCTTGTCACGTACCTGACCGTCATTCTCAATCAGACGCGCAATCTCGTTGATGAGCTTGATGATGCCCTTTGCACGGTCATAGCCCGGAGCAGCCTTTGCGCCGAAAATGAACGTGGTCGGGTAGAAGTCCTGGATGGAACCGTCCTTGATACCGTAGTAAATGTACAGGATGGACAGTGCGTTCAGGAACTGGCGCTTGTACTCATGCAGACGCTTGATCTGGATATCATAGATCGAGCCCTTGATCGGCGCAGTGCCGTCGTGCTTGAGCATGAACATGCCGAGCTGGCGCTTCTTCTGGTGCTTGATGTTCCAGAACTCGTCCAGAACCGCTTCGTCATGCGCATACTTCTCCAGCTTCTTGAGCTGAGTCAGGTCGGTAACCCACGCATCCGAGCCAAGCAGGCGGGTAATCAGCGCAGACAGCTCGCGGTTGTTCATCGCCAGCCAGCGGCGCTGCGTGATGCCGTTGGTCTTGTTCTGGAAGCGCTCCGGCCACAGTTCATAGAACGAGTGCAGGGTGTTCTTCTTCAGAATCTCGGTGTGGATCGCAGCAACGCCGTTGACGTAGCTGGAGCCGTACATCGCAAGGTTTGCCATGTGAACCATGTCGTGCTTGATGATCTGTACATCCTGGATGAAATCCGGGTTGCGCTGCTGCTTGTACAGCTCGTCAATGAACATGTTGTTGATCTTCTCGATGATCTCGTAGATTTCCGGTACAACAGCAATCAGCAGATGCTTGTTCCACTTCTCCAGCGCCTCCGGCAGGATGGTGTGGTTGGTGTAAGCGAAGGTCTTCTGCGCAATCTCAACGGCCTGACGGAACTCAACGCCCTCATAGGTGGTCAGCAGGCGGACGAGCTCCGGAATCGAGATAACCGGATGGGTATCGTTCAGCTGGATTGCGTTGAACTCAGCAAAACGGGTGAAATCATTGCCGTGATTTGCCTTGTACTTCTTGATGATGTCCTGAAGGGATGCAGAGCAGAAGAAATACTGCTGCTTCAGGCGGAGCTTCTTGCCCTCGTCGGTGGAGTCGTTCGGGTACAGAACGCGGGAGATGTCCTCTGCGCGGTTCTTCTCGCGGACGGATGCATCGTAATGCTGCGCATTGAACTCGTTGAAGTCGAAGGAAGAGATGGACTCTGCCTGCCACAGGCGCAGGTTGCCGATGTGCTTGGTGCCGTAGCCGATGATCGGAATATCATACGGTACTGCGCGGACGGTCTGGTCTGCAAACTTGACCAGAACTGCATCGGAGTCGGAACGGATGCTCCACGGATCGCCGAAACGGGTCCAGTCATCCGCGGTCTCCTTCTGGAAGCCGTCCTGAATATACTGCTTGAACAGGCCGTAGCGGTAGCGGATGCCATAGCCGTCGAGCGGCAGGTCGAGCGTTGCTGCGGAGTCCAGGAAGCAAGCTGCCAGACGGCCCAGGCCGCCGTTGCCGAGCGATGCGTCCTCAACCTCTTCCAGCATAGACAGGTCGAGACCCCTTTCCTTGAACTTCTCCTCGACCTCGTCGTAGATGCCAAGGCAGAGCAGGTTGTTGTAAATCGCGCGGCCGATGAGGAATTCCGCAGACATATAATATGCATGGCGTCCTGCCTGGTGAAGAAGCAGGCTTTCTTTCCACGGCTCGGCAATTTCTGACATGATCGCCTTGGACAGTGCATGGTGCAGGTCCTGCGCATTGGCCTCGTCGAGGTCTTTGCGAAGGTCACTTCGCAGGTAGACCTCCATGTTGTCCATAATTTTTGAGCAATTCATCGTGTGAATATACCACCTTTCTGATCGTAAGCAACAGGCTCCGCCGGAGGCATACGCAGCGGTTTACGCCGTCGTACTGTCATGCTTCCTCTGCCCAATCCGGCAAGACCCTATCTGAGATATGAATATTATACCATGATTTGAAATGTTTTCAACTAAAACCTGCCTTACATCCCCCATTTTATAACGCATTGCCAAATTCTCCAACATATTTTTACAGATTTTCGTCAGATTTTCTCGGTAAAAAAATTCGTTTTGTGCATATTGCCCTCACTTTTTCAAGATTAGGTTTTTTCTGGTAACACCGTTTTTTCAATTCCCTGTTGACAATGTCGCAATTCTGTGATATCTTTAATGCAATAAAGTAAAACCGTTGAACGAGAGAAGTACGCTTTCGAGATACGCATGCAGAGAGCCGCAGGTGGTGGGATTGCGGCGGCGCACAGATCGCGGAATGGACTCGTGAGGGCAGCCTGAACGCTTCGGCCAGTAGGCGCTGACGGTCTCCGACCGTTATATCGGAACGCACATGATGGTGTGCGGCGAGTGGTCGATTCCTTTCGGATCGGCAATACAGGGTGGCACCGCAGAGGCTTTGGCTTTTGTCCCTTGAGTTTGGAACAAACTCGGGATGAAGGCTTTTTTTGTTGCCCTTCCCGCCGCAAATCGTAAGAAAGGAAGATTCTCCATGCTGAAACCAACTGCTTCAGAAATTCAGGCTTATGCAGCCGATTATTCCACAATTCCGCTGTGCCGCGAAATTTATGCGGATATCACGACGCCGATTGCGCTGCTGCGCAAAATCGCACAGGTCTCCGACCGCTATTTCCTGCTGGAAAGCGTCGAGGGCGGCGAGCGCTGGGGCCGGTATTCGTTCCTCGGCTTCGATCCGATTGTGCACGTAACCTGCAAGGATCATGTCGTCACGACAGAGTACACCGACGGACGCCCCACGGAGACCGTCACGACCGACACCCCGAATGAAGTGCTGCGCACACTGATGGCACAATACAAGGCGCCCCGCATTGAGGGCTTCCCGCCGTTCACCGGCGGTCTGGTCGGCTACTACGCCTACCGCATGATCGGCTATGCCGAACCGACCCTGAACCTGCGCTCGAGCGATGTCGATGACTTCGACCTGATGCTGTTCGACAAGGTCATCGCCTATGACCACCTGTCGCAGAAAATCGACGTCATTGTCAACATGCGGACGGACGATATGCTGGAGAATTACGGCACTGCACGCGCGGAAATCGAAAAAATCATCCGTCTGATCCGCGAGCCGATGCCGCTGCCCGTCACGCGCAGCCACTGCAAGCCGAACTTCACCTGCAATGTAACAAAGGAAGAGTACTGTGACATTGTAAACAAAACCAAGCAATATATTGTAGACGGCGATATCTTCCAGGCAGTCCTTTCACGCCGGTTTGAAACGCCGTATACCGACAGCCTGCTCGATGCCTACCGCGTCCTGCGCACCACTAACCCGTCGCCGTACATGGTTTACCTGCATCAGAACGACATTGAACTGATGAGCACCTCTCCGGAAACACTTGTCCGCCTGCGCAACGGCCGTCTCGCCACCTTCCCGGTCGCCGGCTCCCGCCCGCGCGGTGCAACACAGGCCGAGGATCAGGCGCTGGAAGCTGACCTGCTATCGGATGAGAAGGAGCTTGCCGAGCACAATATGCTCGTCGATCTCGGCAGAAACGACATCGGCCGCCTGTCTGAATTTGGCTCGGTCGAGGTCACCGATTATCAGATGATCCACCGCTATTCACGCATCATGCACATCACTTCCGTGGTTGAAGGCGATATCAAACCGGAGTTTGACGCCTTTGACGCCATCTCCACCCTGCTCCCTGCCGGAACTCTGTCCGGCGCACCCAAGATCCGCGCCTGTGAGATCATCGAGGAGCTGGAGCCGTGCGCACGCGGCGTATATGGCGGCGCACTCGGCTATGTCGATTTCACCGGCAACATGGACACCTGCATTGCCATCCGCATGGCAGTCAAGAAAAACGGCCGTGTTACCGTACAGGCGGGCGGCGGCATTGTCGCCGACTCCGTACCGGAAAACGAATACATGGAATCACAGAACAAGGCAGGCGCGGTCATCTCCGCCATCGAGCGCGCCGCAGAAGTTGATGCGGACTGAGAGGGGGTTGCAGCATGCTTTTACTGATTGATAACTACGACAGCTTTTCCTATAATCTGTACCAGATGTGCGGCGCAATCGAGCCGGATATCCTCGTTGTACGCAACAATGCGATTACATTAGATGAAATCCGTGCACTCGCGCCGTCACATATCATCCTCTCGCCCGGCCCGGGTCGTCCCTGTGACGCCGGTATCTGCGAAGATGTGATCCGCGAATTTGCCGGAAAAATCCCGATGCTCGGCGTATGCCTCGGTCATCAGGCCATCTGTGAGACCTTCGGCGGTACTGTCACCCATGCGCGCCGTCTGATGCACGGCAAGCAGAGCGTCGTTTCACTCGATCCCGCATGCCCCCTGTTTGACGGGCTGCCCGATCACATTCCGGTCGCACGTTACCATTCCCTCATCGGCACCGACCTGCCGGATGCTCTGACCGTTGTTTCCGCTGACAGCGTGGGCGAGGTCATGGCAGTCATGAACCGTGATAAGCAGGTATACGGCCTGCAATTCCATCCGGAATCCATTCTGACGCCGGACGGCGCCGTTATCCTGACGAATTTTCTTGCTCTGTGAGCATGCGTGTATGGATCGGAAAAAGGAGCGTTTACCATGATTAAAGAAGCAATTGAAAAAATCGTTATGAAGGAAGATCTGACCTATGACGAAGCATATCAGGTCATGAATGAAATTATGAGCGGCGAAACCTCGCCCACACAGAATGCTGCATTTCTCGCGGCATTGTCCACCAAGAGCGCCAAGGCAGAAACCGTCGATGAAATCTCCGGCTGTGCCGCTGCAATGCGCAGCCATGCGCTGATGGTCGATACCGGTGACATTGAATGCCTGGAAATTGTCGGAACCGGCGGCGACCGCTCCAACTCGTTCAATATTTCCTCCACTGCTGCACTCGTCATCGCAGCAGCCGACCAGCCGGTTGCAAAGCACGGCAATCGCGCCGCTTCCTCGAAATCCGGCGCAGCGGACTGTCTGGAAGCACTGGGCGTCAATATCGACCAGTCCCCGGAAAAATGTGTGGAAGAACTGAAAACCGCAGGTATCTGCTTCTTCTTCGCACAGAAATATCACACTTCCATGAAGTATGTCGGTGCAATCCGCAGGGAGCTGGGCATCCGCACCGTATTCAATATTCTCGGGCCGATCACCAATCCGGCCAGCCCGTGCTACCAGCTGCTCGGTGTCTATGACGAGTATCTGGTTGAGCCGATGGCACGCGTGCTCACCAATCTGGGTGTCAAGCGCGGCCTGGTTGTCTATGGTCAGGATCGCATGGATGAAATCTCTATCAGCGCACCGACGACAGTCTGCGACTTTGGCGGCGGTGAATACAAGACCTACACCATCCAACCGGAGGACTTCGGCCTGTCCCGCGCACAGAAGAGCGATATCACCGGTGGCAGTGCGGAAGAAAATGCACAGATCACCCGCGCAATCCTGTCCGGCACGGAGCGCGGCGCAAAGCGTGATATCGTCCTGATGAACGCAGGCGCTGCCCTTTACATCAGCGGCAAGGCAGCTTCGATTGCCGATGGCATCAAGCTGGCGGCGGAGATGATCGACTCCGGCAAGGCAATGGAAACGCTGAACGCATATATTGCCGTTTCCAATGCCTGAGTATATCGCGTTGCAAGTATAATATGATAAGGTAGAAAATCATGATTTTAGATCAACTTGCCGATTATGCCCGCGTGCGCGTCGCGGCTGACAAAGAAAAAACTTCTCTCGATGCGCTGCAACATCTGTGCGCAGACGGTGCGGCTCCTTCCCGCCCGCCGTTTTGCTTTGAACGAGCGCTGCGCGGCGACGGCCTTTCCTTTATCTGTGAGGTTAAGAAAGCCTCTCCGTCCAAGGGCATTATTTCAAAATCGTTCCCCTATCTGGACATTGCCGCAGAATATGAGCAGGCAGGCGCGGACTGCATCTCCTGTCTCACTGAGCCGAAATGGTTCCTCGGCAGCGACAGAATCTTCACCGATATCCGCAGCCGCGTGAACACACCGATGATTCGGAAGGATTTTACGGTAGACGAATACCAGATTTATCAGGCAAAGCTGATGGGTGCGGACGCCGTCCTGCTCATCTGTGCGCTTCTGGACACACAGACCATCGCGCACCATCTGGAAATTTGCGAAAAGCTCGGCCTGTCCGCTCTCGTGGAAACACATGACGAAGCGGAAATCCGTTCCGCAGTTGAGGCCGGTGCCCGACTCATCGGCGTCAACAACCGAAATCTGAAGGATTTTTCTGTCGACTTTTCCAACGCCGCACGCCTGCGCGACCTGATCCCGGCGGACTGCGTATATGTCGCGGAATCCGGCGTCAAAAACGCGGCTGATGTCGCCGCTCTGCGCAGCATCGGCGCGGACGCCGTGCTGATGGGTGAAGTCCTGATGCGCGCCCCGGATAAAGCTGCTCTGCTGGCACAGATGCGGGGGTAATCCGATGAAAGTAAAAATCTGCGGGCTCAAACGCCCGGAAGACATTCAAGTGGTCAATCAATATCGCCCGGATTACATCGGCTTTGTCATCAACTTTCCCAAAAGCCATCGAAGCCTGACCCCGGAACAGGCATGGCTGCTCCGGACAGACCTGTCCCCTGAAATCCCGGCGGTCGGCGTGACCGTCAACCAACCGCTCGCGTACAACGCCGCACTGCTGAACAGCCACACAGTGGACATCATCCAGCTGCACGGACAGGAGGACGATGCCTTTGTCCAAAAATTGCAGGCGCGCACCGGAAAGCCAGTCTGGAAGGCATTCCGCATTCGGTCACAGGCTGATCTGGACGCGGCACGCCACAGCAGCGCAGATCTCGTGCTGCTGGACAACGGATATGGCACCGGCGAAGTGTTTGACTGGACGCTTGTGCGCGATATCGGCAGACCATTCGCACTCGCAGGCGGACTGCGGGCAGATAATCTCAGTGATGCGGCAAAGATGCAGCCGTATGTCATGGACATTTCCAGCGGCGCGGAAACGGACGGCGTCAAAGACGCTGACAAAATCCGCGCGCTGATCGAACAAATAAGGAGTTTCTAAACATGTCTAACGGAAGATTCGGCATTCACGGCGGACAATACATCCCCGAAACCCTGATGAATGCCATTCATGAACTGGAAGAAGCGTACAACCGCTATAAAGACGATCCGGAATTCAACGCAGAGCTGGACGAACTGATGAGGAACTATGTCGGCCGCCCCTCCCTGCTGTACTATGCCGAGAAAATGACCAAAGACCTCGGCGGTGCAAAGATTTATCTCAAGCGTGAGGATCTCAACCACACCGGCTCACACAAAATCAACAACGCACTCGCACAGTGCCTGCTCGCAAAGAAAATGGGCAAGACACGCGTCATCGCGGAGACCGGCGCAGGTCAGCATGGCGTTGCCACCGCAACCGCAGCCGCACTGCTCGGCCTGGAATGCGAGGTCTATATGGGCCGTCTCGACACCGAGCGTCAGGCGCTCAATGTCTACCGCATGAAGCTGCTGGGCACCAAGGTACACCCGGTCGACAGCGGCACAGCGACGCTCAAGGACGCCGTTTCCGAGACCTTCCGCGAGTGGGTCAGCCGCATCGACGACACGCACTATGTCCTCGGGTCGGTCATGGGTCCACATCCGTTCCCAACGATTGTCCGTGATTTCCAGTCGGTAATCTCGAAGGAAATCAAGCAGGAAATGCTGGAGCGTGAAGGCCGCCTGCCGAATGCGGTTATCGCCTGTGTCGGCGGCGGTTCCAATGCCATCGGCGCGTTTTACAACTTTATTGACGATCCTGAGGTACAGCTGATCGGCTGTGAGGCCGCAGGCCGCGGCATCAATACAAAGGAAACCGCCGCAACGCTGTCCACCGGACGCCTCGGCATTTTCCACGGTATGAAATCCTACTTCTGTCAGGATGAATACGGTCAGATTGCACCGGTTTACTCCATTTCTGCCGGTCTGGACTATCCGGGCATCGGCCCGGAGCACGCGATGCTGTTCGATTCCGGCCGTGCCAAGTATGTCCCTGTCACCGATGAAGAAGCGGTTCAGGCATTCGAGTACCTGTCCCGCACCGAGGGTATCATTCCGGCTATCGAGTCCGCACATGCCATTTCTTATGCGTGCAAGCTCGCACCGACTATGTCGCCTGATCAGATTATTGTAATCAACGTCTCCGGCCGCGGCGACAAGGATGTCGCTGCCATTGCCCGCTACAGAGGGGAGGATCTCCATGACTAAAATTGCAGATGCCTTTGCAAATGGCAAGGCGTTTATCCCGTTTCTGACCTGTGGAGATCCCGATTTGGAGACCACAGAAAAACTCATTTCCGCCATTGCAGACGCAGGAGCAGATCTGATTGAGCTGGGTATCCCGTTCTCTGATCCGACCGCCGAAGGCCCGGTCATTCAGGACGCAAACCTGCGCGCGCTGTCCGGCGGCGTGACCACCGACAAGATTTTTGATATGGTTCGCCGTGTGCGCCAGACGGTCAGCATCCCGATGGTTTTCATGACCTATGCGAATGTCATCTTCTCTTACGGTGCAGAAAAATTCCTCAAAACCGCCGCAGAAATCGGCATGAACGGCATTATTGTGCCGGATGTTCCGTTTGAGGAAAAGCAGGAATTCGAGCCTCTGTGCAAAAAGTATGGTCTGGCACAGATTTCCATGATTGCGCCGACCTCGCATGACCGCATCCGCGCCATTGCGGAGCAGGCAGAGGGCTTCCTGTACTGTGTCTCCTCGCTCGGCGTCACAGGCACGAGAAGCAATATCACCACCGACATCGGCGCGATGGTCAAACTCGTCAAGGAAGTCAACGACATCCCGTGCGCAGTCGGCTTTGGCATCTCCACGCCGGAACAGGCGGAGTCCATGTGCCGTCAGGCAGACGGTGCCATCGTCGGCTCGGCAATTGTCAAGCTGATTGCAAAATACGGTCGTGACAGCGTGCAGCCGGTCGCAGAATATGTGAAGTCCATAAAGGACGCCTGCCGCCGCGCGGATTGATTTCCCGCCTCCAATTTGATACACTGACAGTGCAGGAATGCTTCCTGCACTGTTTTTTTACTGAGAAAGGATATTTGAAAATGAAGCTGATTTCCCTGCTGGAAAATACCTCGCATGTGCCGGAAATCCAATCGCGGCACGGGCTGTCGCTGTATCTGGAAACTGCGGCGCACCGCATTGTATTCGATTTCGGTCCGGATGACACATTCCTGCACAACGCGGCGGAACTGGGTGTGGATATCGCCGCGGCAGACCTCGCAATTCTGTCGCACGGGCACTATGACCATGGCGGCGGACTGCCTGCTTTTTTGCAGGTTAATGACCATGCACCGATTTACCTGCACAAAAATGCCTTCATCCCTCATTGGTCATCCGCCACGCGGTATATCGGACTGGAACAGTCTCTGAAAACAAGCCCGCGCCTGCATTACACCGACGGTGTGACGCATCTGGGGGATGGATTGACGCTGATTTCCGGCGCACCCGGACACCGATTCCTCGCCTCCTCCTGCGCAGGCCTGCAAATGGAGCAGGCAGACGGCTCCCGCCTGCCGGATGATTTTTCTCATGAGCAGAGCCTGATCGTCGAAGAGGGCGATATCTGTCTGCTGGTCGCAGGCTGTGCACACACCGGCATCCTCAACATCATGGAGCAGGCACAGCAGGTCGCAGGCCGCCCGATGACACACGTTGTCTCTGGTTTCCATCTGTGCCAGCCCTCGCGCGGCATCCATGAACCGGAGGAGACTGTCTGTGCGATTGCCGACGAGCTCCGACGCACTCCAGCGCGCTATTTCACCTGCCACTGCACCGGCATGCCGTCCTATGAAATCCTGCGTCGCGAGCTGGGTGCACAGGTTTCCTATCTGTCCGGCGGCATGCAGATTGCGCTTGCAACGGGTTAATTCTTGCATCACTTGCACCAATTTTGTCAACAATACCATAGTTTACACTTTATTCACATTTTTCTTTGTGCATTTCTACAGCAAAGATTTCAATCGATTGCAAACTCTGTTAATTTTCAGGCAAAAATGCCTGATTTTTCGAATTTTTCGTTGCAAATGCACACGATTCTGTTGTATAATATTCCTGTTTGGTGGAGGTGTTTTTCGCCCGGATTACCATCATTTTCACCAGAATCGACTGGTATCGGCATTTCCCCTTCCAAACTGTATCTATTTGTCATCTTTTATCTTTCAAAAGGAGCTGATACACTGTGCCAAAAAAACTGAAGATCACAGAGACCGTCCTTCGTGACGCCAACCAGTCTCTGTGCGCAACCCGTCTCCCGATGTCGGAGTTCAAGCCGATTCTCGAGACCATGAACAAGGTTGGTTATCATTCCGTCGAATGCTGGGGCGGTGCAACGTTCGATTCCTGCCTTCGTTACCTGAACGAAGATCCGTGGGTTCGTCTGCGCACCATCCGTGAGCTGATGCCGGATACCAAGCTGCAGATGCTGCTTCGCGGCCAGAACATCCTGGGCTACAAGCATTATTCTGACGATACCGTCCGCGCATTTGTCCGCAAGAGCGTGGAAAACGGCATCGACATCATCCGCATCTTCGACGCACTGAATGACATGCGCAACATCGAGACCGCTGTTGACGAGTGTCAGAAGGCTGGCGGCGAAGCGCAGGGCACCATTTCCTACACCCAGTCCCCGGTACATACGCTTGAGAACTACGCAAAGCTCGGCAAGCGCATCGAAGAGCTGGGCTGCACCTCCCTGTGCATCAAGGACATGGCCGGCGTCATGAGCCCGCAGGAGGCAT
This sequence comes from Butyricicoccus porcorum, assembly GCF_051246315.1. Taxonomy (NCBI): domain Bacteria; kingdom Bacillati; phylum Bacillota; class Clostridia; order Eubacteriales; family Butyricicoccaceae; genus Butyricicoccus; species Butyricicoccus porcorum. The sequence continues at coordinate 1,843,482 of NZ_CP178353.1, read as the reverse complement.
TTGACCTCGTCACTGCGCTCAAGTCCGAGGTCAAGATTCCGATTGTCGTTCACACCCATGCCACCACCGGTCTGGGCTCCATGACCTACCTGAAGGCTGTCGAGGCAGGCGCTGAGGTCATTGACTGCGCGATCTCCCCGTTCGCCGGCGGTACGTCCCAGCCGTGCACCGAGGCAATGGATCACGTTCTGACTCAGATGGGCTATGAAACCGGTCTGGACAGAGCGGAAATGCGCAAGGTCAACGAGTTCTTTGAGCCGATCAAGAAGGCTTATGTCACCGAGGGCAAGATCAATCCGTTCGTCATGAACGTCAACACCAACGCCCTGCACTACAAGATTCCGGGAGGCATGCTGTCCAACCTGATCGCAAACCTGACCGATATGAAGGCACTTGATCGCCTGAACGAGGTTCTGGCAGAGGTTCCGAATGTCCGCAAGGATATGGGTTACCCGCCGCTGGTTACCCCGCTGAGCCAGATGGTTGGTTCGCAGGCTGTTAACAACGTCCTGATGGGCGAGCGCTACAAGAACATCACCAAGGAAATCCGCGCTTATATCCGCGGCGAGTACGGCACCTCCCCGGCACCTGTCAATCCGGAACTGGTCAAGAAGGTTATGGGCGATGAGAAGCCGATGGAAGGCCGTTACGCTGAGACCCTCGAGCCGGAAATCCCGGCAGCTGTCGAGAAGCTGGGCGATCTGGCTACCTGCGAAGAGGACGTTCTGTCCTATGTTGCTTTCCCGCAGCAGGCAGAGAAGTTCTTCCAGTACCGCGAAGAGCATAAGGGCATGAAGGTAACGTATTCCATCCAGAAGGTTGACGACTAAGGAGGGGCAACTATGAACATTGGCGTAGGCGAAGCCCTGCTGATTTCTCTCTGTGGCTTTGTAACCGTATTCCTCCTTCTCCTGTTCCTGATTCTCGTCATCAAGGTCATTTCTGCTGTCGTTATGACAATCGAGGGAAAGGGCAAGGCTGCCGCTCCGGCTGCTGAGACCGCAGCTCCGGCTCCCGCTCCGGCGAAGGAAGAGGAAAAGCCCTCCAAGCCGTGGGACGGCAAGCTTCAGCTCATCGATGTCGATGAGGAAACTGCTGCCTGCATTATGGCCATCATCAGCGATGAGACCGATATTCCGCTGGGCGAGCTTCAGTTCAGACGCATTCAGGCGCTTTAATTGGGAGGTACAAACAACATGAAATATATTGTAACGCTGAATGACAAACAGTATGAGGTCGAAGTAGAAAAGGGCAAGGCTGTTGCTGCTTACATCGGCGAAGCACCTGCTCCGGCTCCGGTTGCTGCTGCTCCGGCTCCGGCCGCTGCACCGGCTGCCGCTCCGGCTCCGGCTGCTGCTCCGGCCGCTCCGGCAGGCGCAGGCGATCCAATCACTGCTCCGATGCCGGGCACCATCCTCGATGTCCGCTGCCAGCAGGGCCAGACCGTCAAGAACGGCGACATCCTGTTCATCCTGGAAGCAATGAAGATGGAGAACGAAATCTTCGCCAGCAAGGACGGTACGGTCACTTCCGTATGTGTATCCAAGGGCGCGTCGGTTGATACCGGCAGTGTTCTGTGCACCATCTCTTAACGGAGGTCGCGTGTAATGGATTTTTCTTTCACTGCCGTTCTCGGCAAAATTCTCGGAGAATCCGGCTATGCAGGCTTTTTCATGGATGGCGGTTGGAAAAACCTGCTTATGATTCTCATCGCGTTTGTCCTACTGTATCTGGGCATCGCAAAGAAATTCGAGCCGCTGCTGCTCGTCACCATCGCTTTCGGCATGCTGCTGGCGAATCTGCCGTTCTCCAACATGATTTCCAATGTGGATAATGACGGATTGCTGCACTGGCTGTATACCGGCGTAAAGCTGGATATTTACCCGCCTTTGATCTTTATGGGTGTCGGCGCGATGACCGACTTCGGTCCGCTGATTGCGCGCCCGTCCTCGCTGATCCTTGGCGCTGCCGCACAGTTCGGTATCTTCACCGCATTCCTCGGCTCGCTGCTGATCTTTAAGTTCCCGGTCAACGTCGCCGCTGCCATCGGCATCATCGGCGGCGCAGACGGCCCGACTGCCATCATGGTTACCTCCAAGCTGGCACCGGAGTATCTGTCCGCAATCGCAATCGCCGCGTACTCATACATGGCGCTGATCCCAATGATTCAGCCGCCGATTATGCGTCTGTTTACCCGCAAGAAGGATCGTCAGATCAGGATGACCCAGCTGCGCGAGGTATCCAACACCGAGAAGATCGTCTTCCCGATCGCGGTTGCAACTGTCGTCATCCTGCTGCTGCCGGATACCGCTCCGCTGATCGGCATGCTGATGCTCGGCAACCTGTTCCACGTCTGCGGCGTAACCGCTCGTCTGGACGAAACCGTACAGAATGCCCTGATGAATATCGTCACCATTTTCCTGGGTCTGTCTGTCGGCGCTACTGCTGCTGCTGATACGTTCCTGACTTGGCAGACGCTCGAGATCATCCTGATGGGTCTGGTTGCATTTGCACTGTCTACCTTCGGCGGCGTCATTTTCGGCGATATCATGTGCTGGATTAGCAAGGGCAAGATCAACCCGCTGATTGGTTCCGCAGGCGTATCTGCCGTACCGATGGCTGCACGTGTTGCACAGATTGAAGGCCAGAAGGAAAACCCGTCCAACTTCCTGCTCATGCACGCCATGGGCCCGAACGTTGCCGGTGTTATCGGCTCCGCTGCTGCGGCAGGCTTCTTCTTGAAGCTCGTCCCGATGCTGATGGGCTGAGTCTTTTCATACGGCTTGTATCCCCTTCCGGAAAATCCGGAAGGGGATTTTTTTGCCCGCAAACGATATGTGTGTTACAATAGGTGCAATCACATAACAGAGAAAGGAGCATCTGCCATGAAATATGATTTCACTTCGATTCTGGATCGCCATGGCAAGGACGCCATCGCAGTTGACAGCCTTGGAACTATGCCCGGCTTTGCGCCGGAAGCGCCCAAGGAGGGCTTTGATGCCATTCCGATGTGGGTTGCAGATATGAATTTCCCCACTGTTCCTACCATTCCGCAGGCGATTCTTGCACGCGCCCAGCATCCGGCGTTCGGCTATTTCAATCCAACCAAAGAATATTACCAATCGATCATTCAATGGCAGGAATGCCGCAACGGTGTGACCGGCCTGACAGCCAGCTGTATCGGCTATGAAAACGGTGTGCTTGGCTGTGTTATTTCCGCGCTAACCGCATTCGCCGCCCCGGGCGACGCCGTGCTGCTGCACAGCCCGACCTACATTGGCTTTACCAACAGCATCGAAGACAACGGCTTCCACATTGTCCACAGCCCGCTCCAATTGGATACAGACGGTGTCTGGCGCATGGATTTCGATGACATGGATGCAAAAATCAAACAGCATCACATCCATGTTGCTGTCTTTTGCAGCCCACATAACCCCACCGGGCGCGTCTGGGAGCGCTGGGAGCTGGACAAGGCCATGGAGGTCTATCGTGCCAACGACTGCGTTGTTATTTCGGACGAAATCTGGTCAGATCTTCTGCTGTCCGGACACAAACACATCCCCACCCAGTCGGTCAGTGAGGACGCAAAGAACCGTACAGTTGCCGTCTATGCTCCGAGCAAGACATTCAATCTCGCCGGTCTGGTCGGAAGCTACCACATTATCTACAACCGCTATCTGCGCGACCGCGTGCGTGCAAAGAGCGGCAAGCCGCATTACAACAGCATGAATGTGCTTTCCATGCACGCACTCATTGGTGCATATCAGCCTGAGGGATATGAATGGGTGGACGAGCTGTGTCAGGTTCTGACGCAAAATATAGACTATGCGTATGACTTCATTGTACAGCATTTTGATGGCATCCGGGTCAGCAAGCCAGAGGGTACCTATATGCTGTTCCTCGACTGTACGGAATGGTGTGAAGCGCACGGCAAGACCGTGCAGGAACTGCAAAAAGCCGGCTGGAATGTCGGCGTTGCCTGGCAGGATGGCTGCATGTTCCAAGCCCCCTGTGCCATCCGCATGAACCTTGCCCTGCCCTTCAGCCGTGTGCAGGAAGCATTCCGCCGTCTGGACAAATACGTTTTCAATACCTGAACATGGAAAAGCCTCGCCAGCTTCCAAACGAAGCGGCGGGGCTTTTCAGAGACTTATATTCAGATAGGAGATATTAGCAATAAAATGGGGGAATCGAACTGGATTTACTCCAGCATCAGCAGCTCATTCTTGAGGAACGATTCCTTGCAGCGGAACGCGATGTTGGTGGATGCAGTGCCGTCATATACATTCGGGCTGCCCTGACGACCCTTTGCAACACAGTCACAGAACTCTTCCATCTCGGTGATGTAAGCATCATGCCAACGGGTAACGAAGTCCTGATAGCACTCACGGCATACGCCATGCTCGCTCATAACTTCAACCATGGAGCTTGCCGGTACGCCTGCGATGCGCAGCGTGCCACGGGTGCCGACGATTTCGGTCTCAACATGGGAGCCATGTGCTGCTGCACGGCCTGCGAAGAAGAATGCCATTGCATCGTTCTCGCACTGCATCAGGCAGGAAACATTGTCGCCGTCGTCCCAATCCTTGTACTGCTTGAACTCGAAGCAGCCGCCGATTGCCCACAGCTTCTTCGGCTCGGAGCCGGTCAGCCAGCGGATCAGGTCGATATCATGAATGGACATGTCGATGAACTGTCCACCGGAGCGCGGTGCATACTCGAGCGTGCCCTGAATGATGGAAATCGGATCCTGAGAATAGCAGCGAACGAGGATAACATCGCCGATGTCACCATTTTCCATCTTCTGCTTGGCAACCTGATAGGAATGATCGTAGCGGCGCATGAAGCCCAGCATGAAGATCAGTTCCGGATGGGACTCGATGATCTTCTCCGCTTCTTTGCACTTCTCAACCGTGTCTGCCAGCGGCTTTTCGCAGAAGACATGCTTGCCTGCATCCATGGCAATCTGAATCATTTCAACATGGGATGCAGTGTTGGTGACGATGGCAACCGCCTCAACCTCCGGATTTGCACACATTTCCTTCGGATCGCTGTAAACAGCGGTCACACCCAGTTCCTCTGCAACTTCCTTTGCACGTGCAAAATTACCATCACAGATTGCAACCAGTTCAGAACCCGGTACGCGGTTTGCGATATTGCAGGCATGCTCATAGCCCAGACGGCCGACACCAATGATACCGATTTTCAGCTTTTTCATACGAACTCTCTCCTTACGTATGGTTATATGATAGAAATAAACTCGTTATTGTGTCCGATTACAGGCCAGTATACTTGTTGACATAGGCGCGCGCCATGCGTGCATAGTCAAGCGGATTTGCCTTTGCCGGATCCTGCTCCGCTTCGACAACCAGCCAGCCTTCATAATTGTACTCATCCAGCAGCTTGAAGACGGTCGGGAAGTCTACGCAGCCCTCCGGGTCGCCCGGTACCGTGAATACGCCTTCCGGAATCGAGCGCAGGAAGCTCTTGTTTTCTGCATAACACTTTTCCATTGCCGGCTTGCGGACATTCTTCAGATGTACATGGCCGATGCGGTCGTGATGCTTCTTGAGGATTTCAATCGGATCTTCGCCGGAGAAGGTCAGATGACCGGTATCATAAATCAGGCTGACATACTTCGGATCAGTCATCTCCATCAGGCGGTCGATCTCCCCCGTCTTCTGTACGGTGGTCGTCATGTGGTGATGATAAACGATCTTCATGCCGCTGTCATAAGCGATCTTGCCCAGATGATCGAGGCCCTTGGTGAGAACCTCCCACTCATCATCGTTCAGAACCTTCTTGTTCGCCAGCGGGGTGTTCCACTGATGCTGAATCGAGAAGCTCTGGTCAGAGACATTGATGACCTCAGCACCGATGGCCTTCAGGAAATTCATGTGGTCGACAAATGCGCGTTCATTCCACCACATCGGCTGCTCGTTGAGATACGTGCTGATCCATGCCGTGATGGCAGAGATGCCGCGGCGGCCGAATTCCTCATTCAGGACTGCCGGATTTCTCGGATACTGGCAGCCGATTTCTGTGCCGACATAACCGCTCAGTGCGATTTCACTGATGGTCTGGAGAAAGCTGTTCTCCGCGCCCATCTCCGGCATGTCATCCTCTGTCCATGCAATCGGAGCAATTCCAATTTTTACTTTCTTCGGGTCCAACATATTCAAAATACCTTCCTTTCCTCTTCGGTATGTTTCGTTTCTTTATTGTGACTTTAGTATATCATCCGGCGGCAATTTCGTCTTTCAACTTCTTGGCTTATCTGTTTTTACCAAAAAAATCTGTTTCCCGTCCGTTTTTTTATCAAAATTGATATTCCTGTGTATTTTTTATTCCCTTCATCTTAAAATCCCCGTATATGCAGACAGCGTCCGCCGGAACGAATTTTATAAAATCCTGCGATTTCACAAAATATCAGCCCATGATCCGCACCGTTTTTCCACGTGATGGGCACAAAAAAGCTGCCGAAACCCGGAATATTTCCTGTTTTCGGCAGCACCTTCTTGTTTTTTTATTCTTTTTTCTTCTTCTTTTTTGCCCGCTTGGTTTCCTCCTCGACGCTGACAATATAATTTTGCCGGTATTTTTTCGGCGGCATACCGACATTTTTCGTAAACTGGAGATTAAAATAGCTCTGGGTATCGTAACCTACCATACCGGCAATTGTTGTAATCGGCAAATCGGTCGTGATAAGCAGTGTCTGCGCCTCGCCGATGCGGCGGCGCAGCAAATACTGCACCGGGGAATATCCGCTCATCTGCTTGAACACATGTGAGAGATAATACGGACTGATATGCAGCGCCTCCCCCATGCTCTGCAACGTAATTGGTTCCATATAGTGCTCGTCGATGTACGATTTAATGCGCAGGCCAAGTACATGCGGTTCCTCAACCTCCGGTTCATCCGCAGCAGCCTCTCTTCCGCCGACAACAGTCAGCGCCTTGACCAGCAGCGCATGCATCAGGCTATGGCAGAACGCTTCTGCACGCGGCTCTCCGGAGGACAGACTGTGAAACATCATTTCACAGATTGTGCGCATGGCTTCAAAGTGTTCTCCGGTCGGGAAAATATAACCCGCATCGTCGGGAATCAGCGCATTTTCACGCAGGCCGGGCATATGTAGCCCGCCGACCGCAACACAGTAACTGCCGACTTCGATGCCCGGTCCGGAAATTTCATCGTGCACAACATTGGCATTGTAAATCAGCAGATCACCCGGCTTGATGAGCTGTTTCTTGTCATGAATCAGATATTCACTGCTGCCGCTGCAAATCAGGAGCAGCTCTACAAAATCCCTGTGTGCATGCATCACGCGCGGATGTGTGCTTGCATCCGGCGAAATCCTGCTGACGTAAAGCAATTTGGGGTCGTTTTCCCCGACAAATACCGACTGAAAATCCTTCTTCACAAAGCACTGCACATTGAGTGGATTCTGCTGCGCCATCGTTTTTTCTCCTCTCCTCTTGTTTCTTTCTCTATGCACTTTATTATAGCAGAATCTTGAAAGTCAGAGTAGCAGATTATTGTTTTTTCCCCGCCTTGTCTCGTGTCTGTTTCTGTGATATGATACGGTCAACGCACAGGAAGAGAGGAACTGAAAATGAATCGCAGTCCATATCTTACGACCTATTATTCCCCTGTCGGCGTGCTGACACTCGCCTCCGACGGGACACAGCTGACTGGGCTGTGGCTGGAGCATCAGAAGTATTTCGGCAGCACACTCGCACCGAATGCCACAGAGCAAAATCTTGTTGTTTTTGCACAGACCATCGACTGGCTCAACCGTTATTTTCACGGCGAAGCACCTGCTATGACGCTCCCGCTTGCGCCGGAGGGCAGTGCCTTCCGGCAGACAGTCTGGGACATTCTTTTCCGCATTCCATACGGTGAAACCATGACCTATGGACAAATTGCGGTGCAGCTGGAACAGCAGACCGGAAAGCGCATTTCCGCACAAGCAGTCGGCGGCGCGGTCGGGCACAATCCCATCAGTATCCTGATTCCCTGTCACCGTGTACTCGGCGCGGACGGCAGCCTGACCGGATATGCAGGCGGCCTGCGCGCAAAAGCACAGCTTCTGACGCTGGAGGGCGCGCACTTTCGCACATAACTCTGCCGCAGCACCTTGCACAGCTGCCACAAATCCGTTACAATAAAGGCAGTAATTGATAGACTGGTTTTGCGAAAGGAAGGCTTATCTATGCAGGATTTTGAATACTATACCCCGACGCATGTCGTATTCGGCAAACATGCCGTAGAACGCGTCGGCGAACTCATCACAGGTCAGAACGGCAAAAAGGTTCTGATCCATTACGGCGGCGGTTCGGCTAAGCGCAGCGGACTGCTCGATCGCGTCACAGATGCGCTGGAACAGTCCGGGATTTCCTATGTCATGCTGGGCGGTGTCGTACCCAATCCGCGCCTCGGCCTTGTGCGCGAAGGCATTGCGCTGTGCAAGCGCGAGGGCGTCGATTTCATCCTCGCAGTCGGCGGCGGCTCGGTTATCGATTCCTCCAAGGCGATTGCTTATGGCATTGCAAACGACGGCGATGTATGGGATTTTTACGCCAAGAAGCGCGTACCACAGGCGTGTGCCCCGGTCGGTACAATCCTAACCATCGCAGCGGCAGGCAGTGAAATGAGCAATTCCTCCGTCATCACCAACGAGGACGGATGGCTCAAGCGCGGACTGAGTACCGAGCTGTGTCGCTGTAAATTCGCCATTATGGACCCGACGCTGACCTATACACTCCCGGCATACCAGACGGCAAGCGGCGCCGCCGATGTTATGATGCACACAATGGAGCGTTATTTCACGCAGGTAGACACACTCGGTCTCACCGATTCCATCGCAGAGAGCCTGTTGAAATCCGTCATGCGCGACGTAACCGCTGCGCTGAAAAATCCGGAGGATTATGACGCACGTGCCGGACTGATGTGGGCAAGCAGCCTGTCGCACAACGGCCTGACCGGCTGCGGCACGGACGGCGGCGACTGGTCCTGCCATCAGCTGGAGCATGAGCTGAGCGGCAAATATGACGTCGCACATGGCGCAGGCCTGTGTGCTGTCTGGTCGAGCTGGGCACGGACTGTCATGCCTGCCAATCCCGCGCGCTTTGCAAAATTTGCCATCCAGGTCATGGGCGTACAGCCGGGGGCAGACGACATCGAAACTGCTAACCGCGGCATTGACGCAATGGAAGCCTTTTTCCAGTCCATCGGCATGCCGGTTCGCATCAATCAGATGGGCATTGAACTGACCGAAGAGGACATGCGCGAACTCGCCTATAAGTGCAGCTTTATGGATACGCGCAAAATCGGCCGCTTTGTACCGCTGGATAAAGAAGCGATTTACAAAGTCTATCAGAAAGCAAAGGCATAACAAAAGCCAAACGGCATCGGGTATTCACCCGATGCCGTTATGACACTCCTCTGAAATGCCGATATCTGCCAGTACGATTTCACCGCAATATGGTTTGGATGTTTCCTGCACATGCAGCGGTTTATATGAATCAAAGGTCACGGTCAGATCGGCATGCACCGCGCCTTCCGCAACAGCGCCTGTATCCGCATGAATCCCGCTTGGCAGGTCAAGTGCAGCAAGATACGCCCCCGATTCATTCATGAAGCAGCATGCCTTTGCGCCGGATGGACGCAGAGTACCGTGAAATCCTGTGCCATACAGCGCGTCGATGACAACATCTGCATCTGTCAGCCGATCAATCTGCTCAATTGGGCAGACGGTTACATTCAACCCATCCAGGCGGTGAAAATTAGTCTTTGCATCCACCGTGACCGGCTCCCCCTCTGCAAGCACAACCCGTACGGCCAACCCATCCTGTGCGGCAAGGCGCGCAATGACAAATCCATCGCCGCCGTTGTTGCCCTTTCCGGCAACAATGGCAAGTACATGTGCATCCGGCTTGTGCGCACGGATGATCTGATAAGCAGCTGTCCCGGCATTTTCCATCATTTGCAGATAGGAAAGCCCGCCCGCGTCGGCATTGCATTCAATCTGCTTCATCTGTGCGGCTGTAACAATACGCATAGCAAAATTACCTCCAATTTCAATAACATAAGGAAGAATGACCTATGAAAATAATCAGTGAAACCTTTGTCTGCCCCTCCACCGGCTGGGGCGTTTTCCTCGTTTATGACGAAGAGGAATGTGAACTTTATGCCCGCGTCTGTGACGAGGGCGAATGGGATCCGGATCTGGCAGATGAGGATTCCCTTCCAGATTTTGAAGCCACAGAAATCTGGTGTGAACAGTTCGGCTACCGCCGCTGTGATTCCTATCCGGAGGCACAGATGGTTGCCGACCAGTTCAATTCGATGTTTTGACGCGCGGAGAATCGCCGCGGTCGATCTGAATTTCATATCCAATTTTGGCAAACCGTGCGCGCAGATCGGCAATATGCTGTGCTGATTCTGCGCCGGTTGCCAGCTTGTTGTCATACAACATGTATTTGCTGCGCACTGCCTGTGGGCTGAGATTCGGCATGACGACATTTGCACCCGCCAGGATGCCTTTTTCGCGCCCAACCGGATCGAGCGTTCCCAACGCTGTTGTCGCGGGCAGCAGCACATCCGGAAACATCAGCCGCAGCAGTGATAGCAGGAACAGGGTCAGTTCCACTGACCCCTGCGGCATCTGTGCAAATGGAGTATCCTGATGCGGGATAAACGGCCCGATTCCGATCATTTCCGGCTGTAAATCTGCCAGAAACAACAGATCATCTGCCAAATTTTCCGCCGTCTGGAACGGTGAGCCGACCATAAACCCGGAACCAGTCTGAAAACCGATCTCCTTCAGCCATCGCAGGCACTGTTTGCGATGTGCACCGGAAAGCTCTGCGGGATGCAGGCGGCTGTAGTGTGCCTCATCTGCTGTTTCATGCCGCAGCAGATAACGATCTGCTCCTGCGTCAAAATATGCCTGATACGTCTCTCTGGTCTGTTCTCCGACCGACAATGTAACAGCACAGTCCGGGTGCTGCCGTTTGATGGACGATACGATGTCTGCCATGCGCTCCGTAGTATAGTATCCATCTTCTCCGCCCTGCAAAACAAATGTGCGAAATCCCAGTGCATACCCCTCTGCCGCACATTGCAGGATTTCTTCTTTTTCCAGCCGATAGCGTTGTGCCTTGCGGTTGGAACGTCGGATTCCACAATAATAGCAGTCATTGCGACAGAAATTGCTCAGTTCAATCAGACCACGAATATATATTTTGTTTCCAAAAACTGCCTGCGCGGTTTTGCGTGCACATTCAGCGGCATAGGAGGCAGTTTCCGGTGCAAACGCCGAAATCAGCTGCACAAAATCTGTCCGTGGAAGAACATGCTCAGCCGAAAGGCGGTCAATCAGTCGATTCATAGATAAAATGTTCCTTTCGTGCGCGGAAATACTGAAAACAGTATACCATTCCTCTGCGAAGTGCGCAATTCTTCAAAAAAAACTTTACAAATGATGGCAGGGTTGCTATAATAACAGTTAGACACGCGCCCGTAGCTCAGTTGGATAGAGCGTCAGACTCCGACTCTGAAGGCCATGCGTTCGAATCGCACCGGGCGTACCACAAAGACCCGCTATTTCTTACGAAATAGCGGGTCTTCTTAACTATTTTTACCACTTAAAAATTTTGACGACTTTTTGACGACAAAATCTAAAATAACAATGACTAAAATTTTCCATTCCATTAAATAGGGTGCAATTCACTATTCCCCTTTTCCGCTTTATTTTCCATCTTTCCCCGAGCGGTTTTCCAACTGTGCTTTATATTTCTTGCCTACATTGAACGATTGGTCTGACATTCCGCGCTGAATCAGCTCGGAGCCGAATCTGCTGCGAATGGCATCCACTGCTTTGTCCATTTTCCTCGCTTTTTCTTTTTGTTCATCGGGAAACAGGGTGAGTTGTATGGCTTCTTCACGAGTAATCTGTGTCAGCGAAATACCGATCAGCCGCAGCGGTGTCCGTCCATCCCAAAGCTCCCGGAACAATTGTTTGCTGACCGACAGGATTTCAGATGTAATATCCGTCGCTTCATCCAATTTGCGTTGATGTGAATGATTTTTAAAATCATTTGCCCGAATGGTAACCGAAATGCAATACGCCCGTGCGTCATCTGCCCGCATACGTGCTGCAACACTGTCCGCGAGTGCAAGCAGAATCCGGTGGGCTTCTGTAACAGTTGTCACATCTTCTGCCAATGTTGTGGAAATGCTGTATCCCTTCGCCTCCTCCGGCTGCGCCAGTACCGGCGAATCGTCTATTCCATTTGCAAAATTGTGAATCTGTCTGCCCAGCTTCACGCCGACCAGTGCCTGTACCTGTCTCAGATCACTTCGAGCAAGATCTCCTATTGTACGAATATGCGCCTTTTCCATTCTGGCGGCTGTAGATGCTCCTACAGTAAACAGCTCCCGTACTGGCAACGGCCAAAGCTTCGCCTGTATCTCATCTGGAAACAGAGTGTGTACCTTATCCGGTTTTTCAAAGTCACTTGCCATTTTTGCAAGCAGCTTATTTGTTCCGATACCGACATTGACAGTAAACCCTAATGTATCGCGGATTTCATCCTTTATTTTGTGCGCAACCGCGACCGGATCAGGATAAATATGCTCTGTGCCGCTCATATCAAGAAAGCATTCATCAATAGAATACTTTTCCACTACAGGCGCATAACTGCGGCAAATATCCATAAATGCTTTGGAACACGTCTCATAGAGCCGGAAATCCGGTCTGGCAAGAAACAGCTCCGGGCACTTCTCCAATGCCTTTGCAACCGGCTCTCCTGTGCGGATGCCAAACTTTTTTGCGGGGATAGATTTGGCCAGAATGACACCGGTGCGTTTTTCCCGATCTCCGCCGATTGCCGCCGGAATCAGTCTGATATCTTCCTTTCCCTGTGAAACACGCCTTGCTGCTTCCCAGGAAAGATACGCACTGTTTACATCAACATGAAAAACAAGTGGTTTCATCGCAGCGCACCTCTCTTCATGAAATATCATCTATCAACAGACAACTAAAAACAGAAAAACCGTCCATTTCGTATGAAACAGACGGTTTAATTGGTGGACCCGAAGAGGATCGAACTCTCGACCTCCGCGTTGCGAACGCGGCGCTCTCCCAGCTGAGCTACGAGCCCAAGTGCTTTATTATAATAGCACGCTCGCTTTCAAAATGCAAGCCCTTATGACAAAAATTTTCCTGCCGGAACATCCGGCAGGAAAGGTGTTTTTATAAATTTTGAAGGGTGTTGATAATCGCAGGAATGAACTGTTTTTTGCGCGAAACCAGACCGGGCAGCTCAAGTGGCTTGCTCGTGTCGACATCCCTGTTAAATGAACGCGACAACAGTTCCGGCGCATCCTTTCCCGCAAACAAAACCTCACTCGACTGGTCAAGAATATTGGTGACAAGATAAAATACCATGTCCACATCCTCATGTTCCAGCACCGACTCCAGATATCCTGACAGCATATTCTTCGCAGCCTCACGGTTTTTCTCACTGACATAACTGCCCTGACCAACGCCAAAGCGTGTCTTTCCACTGACAAAGATTTTATAGTCCTGCAGCAGCAGCTGTTCGGCGGTCTTGCCTTCCAGATTTTCGCCCGCTTCAAACATCTCTGTCGCAAGCGCTTCCACTTCAACGCCCGCAATGCTCGCAAGCTGCCTTGCCGCATATTCATCCTGCGGTGTACAAGTCGGAGAACGGAAAATCAAGGTATCCGACAGAATGGCACTGCACAGGATTCCCGCAATATTCGGTTCTATTTCCACATTGTATTCCTGATACATCTGGAATACAATGGTCGCCGTACAGCCGACCGGCTGATTGCGGAAAAACACCGGGCCATTGGTTTCCAGATTGCCAATGCGGTGATGATCGATAATTTCAAGAATTTCTGCATCCTCAAAGCCATCGACACACTGCGTTTTTTCATTGTGATCGACTAGAATGAGCTGTTTCCGCTGTAAATTCAACAAATTACGGCGGGAAATGACACCCTGATAGATGCCTGCCTTATCCACAACAGGAAAGTAATTGTGACGCACCTGTCCCATGATCTTCCGCGCTTCTTCAACCGGGGTAGAGAGCTGAAACATAATCATGGAACGTGCCATGGGGTGGCAGATGGGAATACTCTGGTTAATCAGACAGGACGCCGCATACGTATCATATGGCGTACTGATGACAGTACAGTTGTGCTCTTTCGCAATTTTGATAATGGTCTTTGCAATGTTCGGCGTCATGCAGACGACGAGACAGGCTGCCTCCAGTTCAATGGCACACAACTGTGCCTCATAGCGGTTTGCAACCAGAACAATGTCGCCCGGGTCTACCATATTTTCCATTGCCTCCGGGCTGCCTGCGGCAATGACAATCTTGCCATGGTCAATGCGCATATCCGTCGAGCCGGTGACCAGCGTACCGTTGAGTGTTTCCACAATATTGGAAACCGACGTCTTCGCATTTGCAACCGCATGCGGATCAAGGCTGTCCATATTCGCCATGGCCAGCCGTTTCAGAGTAATCAGGCCTTCCAGCTTGTTGTCACTGTTCGTGATCGGCAGCGTGGTAATATCCTGATCTCGCATCGTCTCCCACGCGCGGCGCAGTGTCATCTGTCCGTCCACGCCATCGATATAACGGATATCAATATCTCGTACTTTTGCATGTACATCCAGACAGATTCTGGGAGGTTTCATGTCAAATTTATTCAGTACAAACGCCGTTTCCTGATTGATTTCACCTGCACGGCGCGGTTCATATTCACGGTCTGTCGTGATATTTTTCAAATGTGCATAGGCAATGGCGGAACAGATCGAATCGGTATCCGGATTTTTATGGCCAATGACATTGACTGTACGCTGCAATTTATTCTTTCGCCCCATGTAGCTTTCTCCTCCTGTGCATTTTCTCACTCTTCATGTAATTATATCGTAATTCACTGTGCAGCAAAAGTCAACCGTGTGCGCCATGGATTTTCCCAGTTTTTTGTCCTTTCTTCTGAATTCAGGCAAATTTCCCTTGACATTATTGTGTATTATTGTCAAACTGGTATTGTAACATCTTGCAACAGGAGAACAACGCTATGAACCGAACAACTTCCTCATCCAAAAAGCAACGAGCACAACGGTGTCGGCGGAACCGACACCGTGCCTTTCTCCTTCTCTGCTGTGTGGTGCTGCTGGTTTCCGCCGCCGGCATCATCCATGCCCTGTCCGGCAGCAAAGAACGCCAATCCGACCAGCAACCGGAAAAATATGCAGCCGCAGGAACAATCCGCAAATCCGCAGCGACTCTCGAAAAATACCAGCCGGCAAGTGTCTCTCTGATTGCGGTCGGCGATAATCTGATTCACAACACTCTGCTGAAGGATGCGTATGAAGGCGGAGGTTCGTATGATTTTACACCATTTTATGAGGACATCAAGCCGTATATACAGGCAGCTGACATTGCCATTGTCAACCAGGAATCCCCTCTCGGCACAGGAACACCCTCCGGGTATCCGAGCTTCAATACACCGCAGGCGTGTGGGGATGCATTGATCGATGCCGGTTTTGATGTGGTGTCCCACGCTAACAACCACGCAATGGACTCCGGCTCCAGCGCAGTGTATGACACGCTGGATTTTTGGGACAGCCGGGCAGACAGCGGTGTGATCCGTATCGGCATTGCACGTGATGCAGAAGACCGCGCCAAAGTTCGCTATCTCGAGCGAAACGGCATAAAAATCGGTTTTCTGACCTATACCTATGGACTGAACGGCTATTCTCTGCCGGGTACCAATCCCGACCTCGTTTCACTGATTGACAAAGAAAAAATTGCTGCTGAGCTGGCAGCAGTCAGGGAGCAATGCGACGCAGTTGTTGTGCTGATGCACTGGGGGGAAGAATATCAGACCGTCGAAAACAGTGAGCAAAACGAACTCGCGGAATTTCTGACGGAAAACGGCGCGACGCTGATTATCGGCGGACATCCACATGTCTGCCAGCCATGCGAATGGATTGAATCAGAAAATGGTAACCGCGCGTTCTGTATCTATTCGACCGGGAATTTTATTTCTGCGCAGAATCAGACCAATACCATGGTGGAGGCCATGCTCCAGGTGACACTCACCCGCCAGAAAGATGGCTCCGTTGTCGTCGAAAATCCGGGAGTCATGCTGCTGGTCTGCTATTTCAATTCCAGCTGGCGCGGCTACCGTGTCGTTCCTTTGGATGATTATACAGAGTCCATGGCATCCTCTCATGCACTCGCAGGGCGCTGCCAGATGAGTCCCGCCCATCTGCGCAGTGTTGCCGCAGAAATTTTTGGAGAATATGTAATTGGCAGCACAATCCCGGTCACCTATGCCGCCGAAGAGGAACCGGCATCCAATACTGCCGCATAACCTGACCGCCATAGCTGTGCTGTTTTCCCGCGCAAATGATTGCAATGCTTCGACAAATACGGTATAATATTTCTTTGATGTGGCAACATGCGAAATAATTGCCCGCGCCGGCAGTGCGGGCTTATAGAGGAAGGATATCAATGATTTATAACAACGTACTCGAAGCCATGGGACATACGCCGGTCATCCGGCTGAACCATATGACGGCGCCGGACAGCGCAGATGTCCTCGTCAAATTTGAAGGACTGAACGTCGGTGGCTCTATTAAAACGCGTACAGCGTACAATATGATCGCTGAAGCAGAGGAAAAAGGCCTGATCGGCCCGGATTCCATCATCGTCGAGCCGACCAGCGGCAACCAGGGCATCGGCCTCGCACTCATCGGTGCTGTTCGCGGCTATCAGACCATCATCGTCATGCCGGATTCGGTCAGCGAGGAGCGCCGCAAGCTGGTGCGCCATTACGGCGCCGAAGTCATCCTCATCCATGATGACGGCGATATTGGCAAATGCATTGACGAATGCCTGAACACGGCACTGCGCATGGCAGCGGAAAACCCGAAGGTCTATGTCCCGCAGCAGTTTGAAAATCCGGCCAACCCGGAAGTACATCGCAACCAGACCGCGCTGGAAATTCTGGCGCAGGTGGACGGTCCGATTGACGGCTTCTGCTCCGGCATCGGTACGGGCGGCACCATCACCGGCATCGGCGAAGTACTGCGTGAGAAAAACCCGCATATGACCATCTGGGCGGTCGAGCCGGAAAACGCCGCAATTCTCGCAGGCGGTACCGTCGGTACCCATCTGCAAATGGGCATCGGCGACGGCCTGATTCCCGGCATCCTCAACACTGGCATTTATGATGATATCTATATCGTCACCGATGAGGAAGCCATCACGACCGCAAAGGATCTTGCCCGCAAAGAGGGCCTGATGTGCGGCATTTCCAGCGGCACCAATGTTGCTGCAGCCTGTAAGCTCGCAAAGAAGCTCGGCCCCGGCAAAACAGTCGTCACTGTCCTGCCGGACACAGCCGAACGCTATTTCAGCACCCCGCTGTTCGATGAATAATACACCAGTCACCCCATCCCGCGTGCCCGGCACGCGGGATTTTTTTTTGCACTGCACAGGTATCGTTTTCCTCTATCCGGCAGATACTGTGTTTTGAGGTGAAGCGACATGAAAGATGACTGTACCCTGCTCAACCATATCCGGCAAACCACAGAAATGGGAGTCGAAGGCATTGACTCCGTAATGGAATATGCAGACGGTTCATTCCGCCAGGCACTGGAACAGCAGCGCACCGAATACCGCAAGCTGCACGACTCCGCCGACACTCTTCTCCGCCGGCACAACGGCGTACCGGAGGATCTCAGCTCATTTGCCAAATGGTCAAGTGAATTGTCTGCCGGGCTGAAAACCATGATGGATTCCTCTCAGTCCAACCTCGCACGCATGATGATCGAGGGCAGCACGATGGGCGTCACCAAGAGCCTGCAAACCATGAAGACCTGTGATGTACGCGATAAGGCGGTATCCAATCTCGCAGAAAAACTGCTGGCGACGGAACAGGCCAACATCGACCAGATGAAAACCTTCCTGTAAAAAGGAACCGGGGCATAAAAGCCCCGGTTCCTCGGTCGTTGTACGATGTTTACTGATTTTTTCTGCACCGCTTGTAGTTTTCATACCGCGGCTGCTTGTGCTGCTTTTCATTCCAGATTTCATCTGCACATACCGCCCACTCCTGTGCATAGTGTTCACACTTTGCGCACAGGTGTTCGGCGCTCTCAGGAGACTGCAAATCGGTGGACTTTGCGCCGGATTCCTTTACAATGCGCTGCAAAATTTCTGGATTCTCCAGCATCGGACACGGCCGCAGATGGTTTTCATTGAACGGCTGGTTGTTGTAGTACGCCATGAACAGCGGCTGCTTGAGTGCCTCGAGAATGGAGCACTCGTGGATATTCGCGCCGGAGTAATGGATAAACACGCACGGCTCACAATCGCCGTTTGCATTGATATGGAAATAGTTTCTGCCGCCTGCAATGCAGCCGCCGACAAATTCACCGTCGTTCTGGAAGTCCATGCAGAACAGCTGCTTGCCGCCGGTCAGACCGCGAATCTCGCGGACACGGTGCAACATATACTTGCGCTGCTCCATTGTCGGCAGCAGGTCAGGCGCTGCCTCGTTGCCGACCGGCATATAGTGGAAGTACAGCGAATACCGGCAGCCCTTTTCAATAATCATATCGAGGAACTCGTCACTGGTGACGGTCTCGATATTCGCTCTCGTATAGCAAATTGATGTGCCGAAAATCAGACCGTTCGCCTTAAGCAGGTCAAACGCATGCATGACCTTGTCGAACACACCTGCGCCGCGGCGCAGGTCATTGACATCGGTAAAGCCCTCCAGGCTGATCGCAAGCATCAGGTTGCCGACGCGCTTCATGTCATCGCAGAATGCCTGGTCAACCAGCGTGCCGTTGGTATATGCGAAAAACTCGCAATCGTTGTGCTTCTCGCACAGGCGGATGACATCCGCCTTGCGGACAAGCGGTTCGCCGCCGGTCAGCATATAAAAATAAACACCGAGTTCCTTGCCTTGCGTGACAATACGATCCATATCGTCAAACGAAAGGTTCATGCGGTTGCCATATTCGGCAGCCCAGCAGCCGGTACAGTGCAGGTTGCATGCCGTGGTCGGATCCATCAGGATCAGCCACGGGATGTTGCACTGATGCACCTCACGCATTTTTCGGATGGTTTTTGTTCCATGCAAAAATGCCTCAAAGCCCAAATTCAGCGCCGTCATTTTGATGACATGCGGATCGAGCTCATCCAGCGCGCGATATGCATACTGTACCCACTTGTTGTCCGGGTCCTGAATCATGTTGCGAACCGAATTGTAGTTTTCCTCGGTAAATGTATCACCCATAAACTTTTCAGCCAGATCGACAATTTTGAGCAATGCCTGCTCCCGGTCCCGCCGAACATATTTCAGAGCACCATCAATTGCGACACCGAAAGCCGCACGCTCCGCCTTATGCTTCAGGGTATCCATGATAATCACCTCTAACCTTAAATTTGTCTTATCATAGCACCATTTCCGACAGAATTCAACAATTTCTTTTTTAAACCGGACGTTTTAAAAATTTTGTCCAATAATCGTAACTTTTTTATCAGAAAAATGACCAATCTTAAGTTTTGGTCATTTTTCCATCACTCTGCGGGAAGACTTTTTGTTGCCCAACACGAATGCATATTCTGTTGAATTTTATGCCGCGCCATTGGCCAGATGTTCGCGCACCATGGAAAGAAAATACTGGTGTACGGCTGTGCTGTCCCCCAGCTCCGGGTGGAATGCGGTCACAAGCTGCATGTCCTGCCGTGCTGCGACAATCCTGCCGTCGACAGTCGCAAGAACCTCCGTGCCCTCGCCCACAGATGCAATATATGGCGCACGGATAAAGGTCATCGGGATGTTGCCCGCATCCGCAAACGGTGCGCAGGTGAAAAAGCTGCCCAACTGTCTGCCATAGGCGTTGCGGCAGGCCGTGATATGCATAGTTGCAATATGACGGCGGCTGTCGTTTTCCATGTCCTCCGCCAGCAGGAGCAGCCCCGCGCAGGTGCCAAACACCGGCAGTCCGGCGCGGATCTTTTCCCGCAGCGTGTCGAGCATGCCCAGCTCACGCAGCAGTTTGCCCATCGCAGTCGATTCGCCGCCGGGCAAAATCAGACCATCCAGCGGCTGATTGAGATCCTCGGCACAGCGCAATTCCACAGTCCGTGCACCCAGCTGCTCCATCCGGTGCTCATGCTCGATGAATGCGCCCTGTACGGCGAGCACGCCAATGGTTATCATTGTCCGCGCGCCTCCATAATCAGCTCAATCTCGTCCGCATTGATGCCGACCATCGCCTCGCCGAGGTCTTCGGACAGCTCTGCCAGCTTATAGGGGTCATTGAAGTTCGTGACAGCCTGTACGATGGCAGTGGCACGTTTTTCCGGATCGCCGGACTTGAAGATACCGGAGCCGACAAAGACGCCCTCTGCACCCAGCTGCATCATCAGCGCTGCATCTGCCGGAGTCGCAACACCACCTGCGGCGAAATTGACAACCGGAAGGCGGCCGGCCTCATGTACCTGGAGCAGCAGATCCAGCGGAACCTGAAGCTGCTTTGCTGCCTCGAACAGCTCATCCGGCTGCATGGATGCAACGCGGCGAATCTCGCTCATCATCTTGCGCATATGGCGTACCGCCTGTACAACGTCACCGGTGCCCGGCTCGCCCTTGGTTCGGATCATGGATGCACCCTCGGCAATGCGGCGCAGTGCCTCGCCGAGATCACGCGCGCCGCAGACAAACGGCACCTTAAACTTCGTCTTGTCAATATGATATACATCATCCGCCGGAGAAAGAACCTCGGATTCGTCGATGTAGTCGATTTCAATTGCCTCGAGAATCTGTGCCTCGACAATGTGGCCGATGCGAACCTTCGCCATGACCGGGATGGAAACCGCTTCCTGAATGCCGCGGATCATCTTCGGATCACTCATGCGAGATACACCGCCTGCCGCGCGGATATCCGCCGGAATGCGCTCGAGTGCCATGACCGCGCAGGCACCTGCCTGCTCTGCAATCTTCGCCTGTTCCGGCGTAGTAACGTCCATAATAACGCCGCCCTTCAGCATCTGGGCAAGCTGCTTGTTCAATTCATAACGTTCAGACATACTGATCCCTCACATAATTTATTGGTAGCAATCGCGCGGTTTTTACTTTGGTCTCCATTATATCATGAACTGTGCTTAAATAAATATCCAATTTTTACATTTTTCGCATGCACAGTTTTGTTGCTCCACATACCTCTCCCCCTGTGTTTTTTCGCGCCGCTACATTGATTGCATGAGTATTTTATGATATGATAATTGTGTTATATGGATATGAATGGGAAGGTGGTGCCTGTAAATGGAACAGACAGAGCAAAAACAGGATGAACAGGCTGTACAGGCTGCGCACGATTCCGCAGGCAAGATACCGACGACTCCCGTTTCCAACGGCGATGTGCGCCTCATCTGGAAGCTCAAGGGCACCGGGAAAAAGGCGCGGCGTCAGGTCATTGAGGAATGTGTCAAGGGGCAGCCCGCGTTTATCATCTGTGATTCCAACGGAGCTAACTGCACCGTCATCACGGAGGAAGGTGAGGAAATCGGCCGCCTGAACGACAGGGATTCCAAAACCTACCATGAATTTGTGGAGAAGCATCCGCACCACATCTATATCAAACGGATTCGCTTTGACGTAGACAAGCCGCGCGTCAAAATCCTCCTCATCGTGCACGAGAAACCGCCGTACCCGCTGAACGAACTGCACGCCAATTCCTGACAGAAAAAAAGAAACCTGAGACCGTCCGCACGCTGCGAATTGCCTCAGGTTTTTATATTTATCATTGTATTGTCGGTTTTATTCCTCCGCCATACGGTAACCGACACCGATTTCCGTGCGGATATAGTACGGTTCTGCCGGGTTCGGCTCGAGCTTGCGCCGGATATGTGCCATGTTGACGCGCAGAATGCGATTGTTGTCGGTCGCATACGGCCCCCAGATGCGGCTGATGATGTAATCATAGGTCAGCACGCGGCCGGGTCGGCGGGCGATCAGCTCGACAATCTTATATTCAATCTGGGTCAGATGGACAATTTCGCCGGCGAGCAGAACCTGTCTGCGCTCAAAATCTACCGTCAGGTCGCGCACCGTATAGCTGCCGCGCGGCAACTCATCGCCGGAATCCAGCTTCGCCTGATGGCGCAGTGCCGTGCGGATGCGCGCGAGCAGTTCCGAGGTGCCGAACGGCTTGGTGATGTAATCATCCGCTCCGAGGTCGAGTGCCTCTACCTTCTGGCTCTCCTCCTCTCGCGCTGACACGATAAGCACCGGAACCCCCGACCAACCGCGCAGCCAGCGCAGCAGCTCGAGACCGTCCATATCCGGCAGACCGAGGTCGAGGAGGATCAGGCTCGGGCAATGTGAATTGATAATAGACCGCGCAAGGCTTGCGGTCTCCGCCTGAAGCGTGTGGTAGCCGTTGGCGGTCAGGACAGTGGTCAGGACATGCGCAATCGGCTGTTCATCTTCTACAATTAAAATTGTTTCCCTGTTCATGTGTTCTCCTCCATCGGCAGGGTGAATACAAACTGGGCGCCGCCGTCCAGGTGGTTGATTTCACTGATCTCGCCTTCATGTGCCGCGATGATGGATCGGCACAGCGTCAGGCCAATGCCGAGGCCGCCGCGCCTGCTGTCCGCATGCACCTGCGTCGTTTCAAACAATGTGTCGCGCTGCTCCTTCGGAATGCCGGGGCCAAAATCACGCACCGTAAACTGTGCATTTCCGTTCTGGCGGCGAAGGCTGACCTCTACAGGTGTACCCGCATAGCGGATGGCATTTTCAATGAGATTGATGAGCACCTGCACAATCAGTGTCACATCCATCGGGACAAACAGCATCTCCTCCGGCAGATGTACACTGATCTGTGCGTCCGGATAGCGCTTCTTGCACCGCGCTACTGCTTCAGCAATGACTTCTTCGGCAGCTTCCTCCGATTTTTTCAGGTTCGTCACCTGTGATACGCGCGTGACGGAGAGCAGATTCTCCACCATACGCAGCAACCATTCCGCGTCTTCATGGATGTCAGCGGCGAGCTTTTTGGTCTCCACTGCGCCGATGCGGTCTCCACTCTCCTCGATTGCAGCAGATGCGCCGATGATACCGGTCAGCGGTGTACGCAGATCGTGTGAGATAGAGCGAAGCAGGTTGCTGCGGATCATCTCGCGGTCGGCAGCCAGCGCAGCGCGGTTGCGTTCCTCCGCCAGCATCTGGCGCTCCAGCGAAATACCGGTCTGAGCGAGAATCGCACGGACATGCTCCATTGTCTCCTCGTCAATCGGATTGTCTTTCCACAGAAGTCCATAGCATCCGAGCATGGTCTCACCGCTCATCAGTGGAATATAGTGGAACATCGCATACGGTGCCAGCAGGGTTCCCGCACCGGCAGCTTTCTTTTCCCGGAAGCATGCCTCCACCGCGCCGCGTTCGATGGAATCGGATACAAAACCGCTGATTTCCCCACAAACGCGCTCCTGATTGTTTACCAGACTGTCCTCATTCTGGAAATACAGCACCGGGCAGCCCAACAGCTCGTGCAGATAGCGCAGCGTCAGGTCAATCATGCTGTCGGTGTCATGTGCATTGGCCAGCTGCTGGGAAAACTCGTACAGCCTGCGGATGCGCTGCTCGCTCGCACGCGAACGGCGCGCCTGCTGCTTGACGCTGCCGGTGGTCGCACTGGTAATGATCGAAATCAGCAGCAGCGATATGAAGATAACCGGATAGCCCGCCGCCGTAAAATTGAGCTTGTAAAACGGATCGGTAAAGGCATAGTTGACGGCAAATACACCCATGACCGATGCGAGAATACCCCAGCCATAGCCCTCTGTGGTACGGGCAACCAGCAGGGCAGCAAGCATATACAGCGCTGTGACGTTGGCGGAGCTGTCCGTCCACTTTACCAGCAGCGCAGACGCCCCGGTTGTCACCGCCACAATCGCTGTAGTAATACATAAATCGAGTACATTTCGGCGGCTGATATGCACCCGCCTGCGATGCTTCTCTTTTTCTTTTCTTTGCATGCAATTTTCCCCTTTCCTGCCGAAGCCCAACGAATTCCGGCTAATCCGGCAGATTATCTTTCTATTATAGCAACCGTCTGCGGCGGAAACAAGCGACGCAGTGTTAAGAATTTGCTATGTCATACAAGCCTGATACTTTTTGAACGACATCCGCATTTTATTTACAAAGAACGGACATGTTTAGGGCAAAAATTGGTGGTTTTTTAAGATTCGCGATATATTTTATAAAAACTATTTGCAATTTCAATTTTTATGCTATAATATGGAGAGACACAGGAGGATTACCGATGAGTTT
This sequence comes from Butyricicoccus porcorum, assembly GCF_051246315.1. NCBI lineage: Bacteria > Bacillati > Bacillota > Clostridia > Eubacteriales > Butyricicoccaceae > Butyricicoccus > Butyricicoccus porcorum. The sequence continues at coordinate 1,819,071 of NZ_CP178353.1, read as the reverse complement.
TTTGAAACCAATACTTATTGCTGTTATCGTGATTCTGACAGTACTGATTATAGTAAAGGCAAACAGCTTCGCAACGTCTGACCAGCCGTCCGGCAAACAGAAGCCGGAAAAGGAACCGCCGGCATCGCCGAAGCCTGAACCGCCGATGCAGACCCCGATCGAATTTTTTATCGTCTATGTCGGTCGGCGTGTGCCGGTCACACATTACCCGTTCACCATCGGCAGCCGCAATGACAACGACCTGATTATCACCGATTCGACGGTTTCCCGCCAGCATGCCGAACTGTTCCGCAAGAATGGACAGGTCTGCCTGCGCGACCTCGGCTCGCTCAATGGCACAATTGTCAATAAGGTTCCCCGTTCCGAGACGCCGATTGTCGGCGGAGAACGCATCCAGCTCGGCACGACCATCCTTCAGATCGAACGCGCAATCGATGACGTGTCGGATGATACGCAGTTTATCCGGAGGTGATTGAGAGCATTATGGCTAATAAAAAATCCCCAAAAACAGCCAAGGCACCAAAAACGAAAAAGCAGAGACCGGCTCGTTCAGAATTGCGCACCATCGGTTCCCAGCCGATTGTCCTGTTCGTTCTGTTCCAGCTGGTTTCTCTGCTTATTGTCATGGTCAGCGGACGCGGCACCGCATACCTGTATATGATGATCCCGCTGTTGGTTATCACCTACGGCGGTTGGTTCCTTGTCAATCGCATCGGCGCGGAAATCTCTTTCTTTATCAACGCCGCTATGCTGCTGACTTTCGGCACAATGATTCAATGCATGCTCCTCAAGGAGGACGGTATTCCGAAATCGCTGATCGTCATCTATGCGCTGGCAGCTGCCGCAGGTCTGATCTGCGGCTTCCTTTACCGCCGTATGCCGGTGATCGCATCGGCCAATGGCGTGGCGATCCTGATGATCGCATCCGTCGTGCTCTATCTCGCCACGCTGGTTCTCGGCGCGGCAGTCGGCGGCGGCGTGCGCAACTGGATCCGCATCGGCGGTATGTCCATCCAGCCGTCTGAATTTAACAAGGGCATTTATGTCCTCGTCATGGCAGGTCTGCTGTGCACCAAGGATCAGCCCGGGCGCAAGCGCATTTGGACTTCCATCCTGTTCACACTGGTCAACCTCGGCTTCCTCGGTATTCAGGGCGAGTTCGGCACCTTCCTGCTGATTCTGTGCACATTTCTCGCATTTATTTTCCTGTTTGTCCCAGATATCAAGGTATTCATTTCCGTCTTCAGCATTCTGCTGGCGGGCGGCACAGCGGTCACAGCCTGCTGCATGGCACTGCTCAAGGTAACCGGCGGCACAAGTGATTTCGGCCCGATGAGCTTTATTCTGGCACAGATCAAGAAAATTTCCAACCGATTTGTCTACTGGCTTGACCCGGCAAGTGATGCGCAGGGCGCAGGCTATCAGATTTTACAGGCGCGCAAGGCGCTGCTCAATTCCAACCTGTTCGGCAGCGACACGACAACACCGCTGTCCAACCCAACCAACGACATGGTATTCCCGGCGCTCACCGAGCGCTGCGGCCTGCTGATCGCGCTGACGGTCTGCATCCTGTTCGGTCTGCTGCTGGTTCGCGGCACGCGCATCTATTTCCGTTGCTCGGATCGCTACCATCAGGCTGTATGCGCAGGCCTGTGCTTCCAGCTGATTCTTCAGGCATTTATCATCATCGGCGGTTCGATTGGCATGTTCCCGCTCACCGGCATCACGCTGCCGCTCATCTCCCGCGGCGGTTCCTCGCTCATGTCAACGTTTATCTTCCTGGCGGTTATCCTCGTAATCTCCGCAGGAAATCTCTGGGATGGAAGGAGGGACTACTCCCATTATGAAACCAAGCTTCAAAAAGCGCGTACAGTGCATACAAACCGCGTTTCTTCTGTGCGCAATCGCAGTCGGCGTCGGACTGGTGTGGACAACGCTCGGAAATCCTGAGAGCCGTGAAGCTGCGGCGGCGGAAACCGCACAGCGCACCTATCTGCGCGGCACAATCTATGACCGCGACGGAAAAGCAATCAACTATTCCGAAGAGGTCAACGGCACCCGCAAATACACCGGCGGACGCGCTTTTTCCACAGTAACCGGCTATTTCTCGCGGATTTACGGTACCACCGGTATTGAAAAGACATTTAACACCGAGCTGGTCTCCAGCAAATGCAAGGGTGATACCAAAAAGGGTCACGACATCACGCTGACGCTGGACCGCGATCTGCAAAACGCCGCATATGATTCGATTTCCAACATTGCAGAGGGCGCCGCAGTTGTGCTCGATGCGCAGACCGGTGAAATTCTCGCGCTGGCATCCACACCGACCTATGAGCCGGAAACGCTCGAGGACAACTGGTCGGAGCTGTGCTCGGTAGATGGCCTGTTCCTGCCGAACGCCTATAAATCGACCTTTGCCCCCGGTTCTGACTTCAAAATCATTACGGCCTGCGCGGTCATTGACAACGGCGTAGCAGATACCACAGTCAACGACCAGGGCTCGTATACCTTTAAAAACGGCCAGACAATCACCAACTATGACAGCCGTGCATTCGGCGAAATCGATCTGGACGGCGCGATCAAGAACTCTTCCAACGTCTATTTTATCACCAAGGCGCTGGAAATGGGCAGCGACAAGCTGGAGGCAAGTCTGCGCAAGTTCCTGCTCGGCGAAGACATTCAGCTGGATTTCACAACGCTCAGCTCCAATCTCGATTTTGAGGACTACCGCGATGAGGTTGTTGGCTCCATTGCTTTTGGTCAGGGCAAAACCGAAGTCACGCCACTCTACATGGCTATGGCTGCACAGGCGATCGGCAATGACGGTGTCATGCTCAAGCCGTACATGATTCAGTCTATCGACACCGGCGATGGCAAAAACGTCACGACCGGACAGACCACCGAGCTGACTACCGTGACCAGTAAGGAAACGGCAGATCAGGTCACCAGCGCAATGACACTGGCAGCAGAGCATTACGGCTTCGATTATGTCGGCCCGGAGGGCTGGGATATCGCGGCAAAGACAGGCACGGCGCAGACCGGCACCAACACCAACGCCTGGATTGTCACCTTCGCCCCGTCGGAGAACCCGAAATATGTCGTCGTCGTCATGGCGGCACATCAGGGACATGATGGTATCTACTACAAGGATTCCGTCGACCAGCTGTACGACGCACTGGTTGATTATGACCAGTCCAAAAACAGCAGCTCCAACAGCTCTAACAGTGACGAATAATATATGATATGCATGATAAAAGCTCCTGTTCCCGATAAAAAGGGACAGGAGCTTTTGTTCTGTTCTTATCTTAAAACCTTTCTGCGAAGGAACTTTCCCACCACATCGTTGAATTCGTCAAAATTATCCGCATTGGCATTGTGTGCCGCCGCCGAAATAACATGCATCGGATATCCGCTCTGCTCTGACCATTTGCGGCAGTATTCCGCAAATTTACCTTCGTAGTCCAAAGCACCGACAATCAGCAGCACCGGACAGGTGAAATCAATCGCTTCTCTGCGTGTAAACCGGTCTTCAAATGTGTCACGAAATACCTGGACGATCTCACGCTTCGGCATCTGCTCAATCATGGCGAGTGCATTGTGATAGCCATAGCTGGATTGCCCGCGTGCCCGCGCCAAACTGGTGTGCAGCAGATGCTCCGGCAGACGTTTGACCGACATCGGTACGCGGCGCATCTGCCGCATCTCTGCCGCCGAATAATACTGATCGCCAAACGGCATGACGCCGACACCGATAAATGCCTGTACCTTTTCCGGGTGCTGAGCTGTATACTCCTGACAGACATAGCCGCCAATGCCGACACCCACCAAAATCACACGGGACAGCCTTTCCCGCTGCAAAATCGCTTCCAGCTCCTCCGCTGCATGCGCATACGAGAAATCCTGATAGGCACGCGACCTGCCATGCAGTGGAATGTCCCATGTCAAAACGGTGTAATCGCGCCCAAAATACGGTACCTGTTTGTCAAACGCATGGTGGTTTACTGCAATGCCATGTGTAAATACAATACACGGCGCATCGGCGTCCGCATGGCGCTCCACCCAATAATACGTCGCTCCGCGCGGCGAAGATATCAGCTTCCCGACCACAGCCATTCCTCCTGTTCTCAATCTCTCATCATATCTTCTCTCAGCTTCTGCACGCCGTCACCGTGAACCGCAGAGCAATGCACAATTTTCGCCCGTGGATTCAGTTCATGCACATCCTGTGCAAAACGCACCGGGTCAAAGTTGGTATATGGCAGCAAATCCATCTTATTCAGCACCACCAGATCGGATGTCTGGAAAATCAGCGGATATTTGCGCGGTTTGTCATTTCCCTCGGTCACACTGATGACGGCAATCCGCTTGTGCTCACCGAGTGCAAATTCCGCCGTACAAACCAGATTGCCAACATTGTCGATGATAATCGTTGTAATCCCGTCCAGATTGAACTGATCCAGTGCGGCTTCGATTGCATCTGCCTCCAGATGGCAGGCGCCCTGTGTATTGAGCTGTACTGCCTGCACCCCACAGGCACGTATGCGCTGCGCGTCCTCGTCGGTAAACAGGTCACCTTCGATGACCGCAATGTGTGCTGCGTCCTGCCGGAGCAGCTGTTCCAGCAGTGTCGTCTTACCCGATCCGGGCGTGCCGAGCAGATTGAACAGGCGGATGCCCTGCGCATCCAGTCTGTGCCGCACACGCTGTGCAATGTTGTCATTGCGCGCATAAACCGATTCATTCAGTTCCACTTGCTTCAAACTGTCAATCCCCCTCTATGCCGCGGACAAATTCCTGCCGCGCGCCTGTAATCGTGTCATCCTGTTCGATGGTCAACACGGCATGTGACGCCTGCGTGCCCTGCTTCGCAATCTCAAAAAAGAATTGCAGCTGCGCCGGATTGACACAGGACTGCGCACCGACAGCAAGCGTAATGCCGGTGATATCGCGAATGCCGTGCTGCTGCGCGGCACGCTCCGCGATCAGCAGAATTTCCCGGCAGACTGCGCCCTCATGCATGGGTGCGCCTCTTTGTCCGGACAAACACCTGCCGCTCGTTCCTGCGCAGTACGCGCACCGGGAATGGACACTGTACCGCACACTGTCCGCATCCAATGCAGCTTTCCGGCAGGAAGTTCAGCTTTTTCTGTTTTTTGTCATACCAGGTCGCCTCCGTCGGGCAGAAATTTCCGCATTTGCCGCAACCGACACAGGCGTTCTCATCCACAATCTCCGGCATAACGTATGCCTTCACCAGAATTTGCGACAGCGACCCGCTGCGATAGCCGTGATAGAGAAAACAACAGTCGACACAACAGTTACAGATCGCGATTTCCTCTTGATTGGTGTCCATGCCATAGTGATAAATCGTGTGGATACAGCCCTTCTGCTCAAAATCCGCAATCATGCGTCTGGCTTCCTCCAGACTGATTTTTCGGCCGATGCCGCTGTCTGCAATCTGTTCGCTGAGCGCACCGACCATCATACAGCCTTCCAGCGATAGGTCAAACGCACAGCTTTCCCCCTTCACGCGCCTCAGCGTGCGGCAGAAACAGTTCATCACCGCCAGCTGATCCGCATGTCGTTCGAGCATGGGCATGATTTCCCCCGCTGTCGTGACCGCCTGCTCTGCCGTAATCGGTTCATCCAGCGCGATGCTCTTTTTGCCGCGCGAAACCGTAACCGACATGCGTGCGGGCAGCTGCTGAATCGTGCGGCTGTTGACATGGTTCATATACAGGCGCACCGGCGGGATATTGAGCCGCAGCAGCCAGTCTTCAAATGCCGCAAATTCCTCCATCATACGCCTGCGAGCGGGATCATCCAGCGAGCCGCCGCCATAGACCTCAATCCAACCTGGAAAAATCGGTGCGAGCTCATAGGCTCCGTTCCGCTTCCACATCAGGCTCTTGCGCAGAATATCCGCAAAAAATGCGTCAAACTGCTGTGGCTTGCCATACAGTTCACACAGCTGCTCCCGTGTCATCTGCCGCGCGCCCACGGCAAGGAGAAAGTCTGCTTCTTCCTCATTCATGACGATGCGGAAGCAATTTTTTACCGGCTGTACGAGCGGAATGGTGAACTGCGATTTTGCATTCATCTGCGCGCCAAGCTGTTTGATTTTCTCGTCCGAGATCGTCATGCCTGCATCTGTCCGGGCAGCCTGCGTGCGCGGAACTGTTCGATCATATAATGCGTCAGATCAAGCGGGTCTTCCTCATATGCCGGCGGAATTTCATCCGGTGTAAACCATCCTGCTTCCTTCAGTTCATCTTCCTGAAGCGTGATTTTATCGCTGCCGTCCAGTTCTGCCCAGTAGCCGATCATCTGTGCCCCAGAGAAGCCCCACGGCTGATTGCCATAGTATTGCAGATTCTTAATCTTCAGACCAGTTTCTTCGAGTACCTCACGATGCACGGTCTCCTCCATCGTTTCGCCCACGCTCATATAACCGGAAACCAGTGCATAGACTGGATTTTTATAGACCGAAGAACGGGTCAGCAAAATGCGGTCACCATTGCGCACACCGACAATCACTGCCGGACACACGGTCGGATAGGTGACCGAATGGCAGTCCTCATTGGTACAGCGCATGGCCAGCTCTTTTGCATCCGGGCGCATCGGAGCGCCGCACACACCGCAGAAGCGATGTGTCTGGAACCACTGGTACAGATGCAGGCCGGTAACTGCTGCAAGCCGCAGCCAGCGCGGTTGGGCGGTACGCAGGCAGCGCGAAACATCCTTTTTCAACTGACTGCGGATATCCTCCGGCAGATCGAGTACAGTGAAAAACTGGATGCCGTCCACCTCCAGCATATGTACCAGCAGCTCATCCGAGCCGCCCAGTGCACACCAGTCACGATATGTCGGCAGCGTGCCGGTTTCCGGCAGCAGGAACACATCGGTATGCTCAAACAGCAGCACAAAATCGGTTGCCTTCGGCTTTGGTTTTGCAAATTCGGTACTGAGCATATGCTGTCCAATTTCCTGAATCATAGGTATCCTCCCAATTCATTTCTGTGAATGAATATCTTTTTATTTTATTGCGGTCATATTATGCATTTCTATCGCTTCTTTTATTATACGTTCTGTCGTGTAAAATGCAAGCATTTCTGCCGGCTCCGAGTTGAACAGCACGTAAAATTTCAGTATAATAACTATGGTATTGATTGGAGGGAATCACAGATGAAACCATCCTTATGTCATCTCACGCCGCTGCGGGCAGACATTGTCTCGACCGCGCAGCGTGCATATCATTCCGGCCTGATGGCAGGAACCAGCGGAAACCTGAGCTGCTATGACCCGGAGAGCGGCTGTATGGCGATTACGCCGAGCAACATGGATTATTCGGTCATGACACCGGAGGACATCGTTCTGATGCAGCTGGACGGCACCGTGCTGGACGGCGGCAAGCCGTCGTCCGAATGGAAAATGCACGCAGAGCTTTATCAAAATCTGCCGGAGGTGCGCGCCGTCGTGCACACGCACTCGCCCAACGCCACCGCCTATGCCGTGCTGCGCCGGGAAATCCCGTGCGTGCTTGTTGAAATGCTGCTGTTCCTCGGCGGCAGCATCGAGGTCGCGGCATATGCCGCCCAGGGCTCCGCCGCCGTCGGCACACACTGTCTGCCTATTCTGCGCCGCAAACCCGCCTGTCTGCTCGCCAACCACGGCGTTGTGACAACAGGAGCCACTCTCGAGCAGGCGTACACCAACAGTATATACGTCGAGGATTCCGCCAAAATAGTCCGGCTCGCCATGAGTACGGGCAGCCCAATTCCGGCGGTCATCGATGAGGAAGGAAGCAAACCCTACCATGAATGAATATCTGTCCGACCACGTCCATCTGACTGACGACGGCACAGCTGTCGTCATCCTCGACCAGACACAGCTCCCCTGCCGCACAGAATATCTGACTCTGCGCACAGCGCAGGAAATGTTCGATGCCATCCGGCTTTTGCAGGTACGTGGTGCGCCCGCCATCGGTATCTGTGCGGCATATGACCTGTATGTGCTCGCACAGCAGGTTTCGTCCGATACACCGGAGGCATTCCTCACACAGCTCCGGCAGCAGGCGGACTATCTGGCATCCTCCCGCCCGACTGCGGTCAATCTGAGCTGGGCGCTGAACCGTATGCTGGACATCGCCGCTGCACAGACATCCATCGCGGACATGCTGTCCGCCCTGCACCGCGAATGTATCGCCATCCACGAGGAAGACATCGCAATGTGCCGCGCCATTTCGGAATACGGCCTGACGCTTATCAAAGACGGCGACGGCATCCTGACGCACTGCAATGCAGGTCCACTGGCCACCTCGCGCTACGGCACTGCACTCGGCCCGCTGTTCCTCGGCAAAGAACGCGGCATGCATTTCCATGTCTTTTCCGATGAAACCCGTCCACTGCTTCAGGGCGCGCGGCTTACCTCCTATGAACTCAGCCGCGCGGGCATTGACGTCACTCTGATCTGCGACAATATGGCCAGCCTGGTCATGAAAAATGGCTGGATACAGGCGTGCTTTGTCGGCTGTGACCGCGTCGCGGCCAATGGAGATACCGCAAACAAAATCGGTACCTCCGGCGTCGCCATTCTTGCCCGGCACTACGGTATTCCGTTCTATGTACTCGGCCCGACGTCCACCATTGATCTGTCCTGTGCGACCGGCGCGGATATTCCGATTGAACAGCGCGACCCTGAGGAAATCAAACAGAAATTCTATGCCGAACCGATGGCGCTGCCGGAGGTCAAGTGCTACAATCCCGCATTTGATGTCACCGACCAAAGCCTGATCTCCGGCATTGTCACCGAATACGGCATCTGCCGCGCGCCATATACCGAAAGCCTGCGCACGGTCTTTGCACAGAAAACCGCCGGACAATCCGGCGAAGGGAGGAATCCGCTTTGAACACCCGCCTGTATAACGCCCGCATTCTGACCATGGCGGACGGAACTGAACCCATCTGGGGCGAAATCTGGATTGAAAACGACAAAATTACTTATGTCGGCGCGGAAAAGCCGACGGAGATCCATTGGGATGTCGAGCGCAATGTCTGCGGCAATCTGATTCTGCCCGGCTTCAAAAATGCGCACACGCATTCTGCGATGACATTCCTGCGCTCGTATGCCGATGACCTGCCGTTGCACGATTGGCTGAACACACAGGTATTCCCGATGGAGGCCAAACTGAACGAAGACCTGATCTACCATCTGTCCAAGCTCGCCATTCTGGAATACCTCACAAGTGGTATCACGGCGAATTTCGACATGTATCTCACACCGGATTCCATTCTACAGGCGTCCATTGACTGCGGCTTCCGCACCGTACTGACCGGTGCCGTCAACGATTTCAGCCAGTCTGCCGCCCTGATCGGTGAATGGTACCAGAAATACAACGGTTATCACCCGCTGATCTCATTCGAGCTTGGTTTCCATGCGGAATACACCACCTCGCGCGATATTCTTGAGGATCTCGCGGCACTCGCTGCGCTGTACCGCGCCCCGGTCTACACACACAATTCAGAAACCGCATCCGAAGTGCAGTCCTGTGTCGAAAAGACCGGCATGACACCGACACAGTACCTCGACTCACTGCACCTGTTCGACTACGGCGGCGGCGGATATCACTGCGTCCACATCACGCCGGAGGACATTGAGATTTTCAAGCAGCGCGGTATTTCCGTCATCACAAACCCGGCATCCAATCTCAAGCTCGCCAGCGGCATCGCACCGATTCAGGCGCTGCTGGATGCAGGCGTCAATCTCGCCATCGGTACGGACGGTCCGGCGAGCAACAACTGTCTCGACATGTTCCGCGAGATGTTCCTGACTACAGCGCTCGCCAAGGTACGCGAAAATGACGCCTCCGCCGTCGATGCAAACGCCGTGCTGCGCATGGCGACAGTCGGCGGAGCGAAGGCCATGCGCCTGACCGACTGCGAGACACTGACTCCGGGCAGCCAGGCAGACCTGATCGTCCTCGACCTGAACCAGCCAAACATGCAGCCGCTGAACAACATCAGCAAAAACATCGTCTACAGCGGCAGCAAGCAGAACGTCGTGCTGACAATGGTTGCCGGTAAAATTTTGTATGAAAACGGACAGTTCGATGTCGGCGAAGATCCTGCATCGATTTACGCCAAGGCAAATGAAATTACCGCACAGCTGAAAGCGCAATAAACACACAAATACACGCAAAAAATCCACCCTTGCAGGTGGATTTTTTTGCGCGATCTGAAACCGAAGAAATTTTCGACGATTTCGCAAACGCAAGGAATCACCCCGCATTTGCAAAAACAGGCGAAATTTTCAACTTTTCAGATATGTTATCCATTTCAGTCCTGACGAAACTTCTCCGACTGGCTTGCAATCAGATCCACGTCATCGAAATAGTTGATTTTCATCGCATCGCGCACATCATGCAACGTCTGTGCTGCGACCTCACGCGCCTTTGCGCTGCCTTCCTTCAGGATTTCATAAATCGCCGGAATATCCTTCTGCAACTCCTTACGGCGCTGACGAATCGGCTCCAGCTCTTCCTGAAGGACATTGTTCAGGAATTTCTTAACCTTGACATCACCGAGACCGCCGCGCTGGTAATGGGCCTTGAGTTCATCGAGATTTGCATACTCCGGCCAGTAGCGCTCGAAATGCTCCGGCTTGCAGAATGCATCCAGATAGGTAAAGACCGTATTGCCTTCAATCTTGCCGGGGTCCTGTACGCGGATGTGATCCGGATCGGTATACATGCTCATGATTTTCTTGCGCACTTCCTCCGGTTCATCCGACAGGTAAATGCAGTTGCCGAGCGATTTGCTCATCTTCGCCTTACCATCAATGCCCGGCAGGCGCATGCATGCCTGATTGTCCGGCAGAAGAATCTGCGGCATGGTCAGGGTCTCGCCGTATACACTGTTGAACTTATGGACGATTTCGCGCGTCTGCTCGACCATCGGCATCTGATCCTCGCCCGCCGGGACAGTAGTCGCCTGGAATGCGGTGATATCGGACGCCTGGCTGATCGGATAGGTGAAGAAACCAACCGGAATGCTGGCCTCAAAATTGCGCATCTGGATTTCCGACTTGACGGTCGGGTTGCGTTGCAGGCGGGATACCGTGACGAGATTCATATAATAGGTCGTCAACTCGCACAGCTGCGGCACCTGTGACTGAATAAACAGTGTAGACTTTGCCGGATCCAGACCACAGGACAGATAGTCCAGTGCGACCTCAATGATGTTCTGGCGAACCTTCTCCGGATTGTCGGCGTTGTCGGTCAATGCCTGCGCGTCTGCAATCATGATGTAAATTTTATCATATTCTCCGGAATTCTGTAATTCAACACGCCGTCTCAGCGAGCCGACATAATGTCCTACATGCAGTCTGCCGGTCGGACGGTCTCCGGTCAAAATAATCTTACCCAATGTACTTCCTCCTAAGCGGCGCACAGCACACAGCATGCGCACGTTTGTTTCCTTTACTAATGTAATACAAAATGCCCATAAATGCAAGTTATTTTGTACGCTGTGTCTTGCACAAAACGCAGAAGAAGCATGGCATACATGCCATGCTTCTCCCGCAGAACAATGGTTCCTGTCCGAACGCTCCGGCCAGACGGCTGCCCGGCCTGTCCGGCAGGCGATCAGCCCATCTGGAACGATTCGCAGTCAGTGCACTTCTTCTCAGTCGGGTTCATCTCATGGGTGCCGACCTGAATGCTCTCGAGCGCGCAATAATCTGCGTCAGAACAATGGTTCTTGCACTGCTGTACCGAACAGCGGATGCTCTTGTTTGCATGACATTTGTCCATCATAACAATGTCCTCCTTTTGATTGGTTCACCTATAGCATGCCCGCCCGCGCACAATTTATTCACTCTGCTGTGCGTTCTGGAGCGCTTGTGCATCATAGGCTCCCTGTACCATATTGAGAAAATCGTTCCATTTGTTCTCATGAATGATGGTCTGTGGACAGATTTTTCCGGAAAAATCGCGGTGCTGCTTGACAGCATCCAGCGGCAAGTCATATTTGAGCAGCAGATATGCCGTCAGCTGTGCCGCGTTGCGCATTGTGTGGTCAAAATTTCCGCCCGCATTGACGCACAGCTCAATGCCAATACCGCACTGATTGCCGCCGCCCGGTGTCATGCGGTCACCCGCATGGTAACCAACCTCGTTGTCCGGCAGATGATGCCAGATTTCCGTATCGTCTACCGTATAATGCCAGCTTTTCTGTTCCTTCCAGCAATTTTCATGGATGTATTCGTTGTGTGCCTTTGCGGTTGCATGCGCACCCGTATTGTCAGTTTCATGGATTACAATATAGCGCACCGTGCGTTTTTTCTCCGGACGCGCCGGTGAATCCTGCGGGATGTAATCGGTATGTACGGCAAGACCTGCAATGGAATCCGGTGCGTCCGATTGCTCCTGTGAAGACTCCGGGCCGAAAACCGCATACAGCACACATGCCGACAGCGTAACGGCGAGAATGGCACCGAACAGCAGCCAGAGCATGGCACCCGATGATACTTTTTTCTTTTTCCGTGCCACTGCGCCTCACCTCCGCCGCAAAACAATGTATGTGGAACGGTTCTGAAAAATCCCGCCCGGAACAAATTCCGAACGGGATTGGAAATTCAAACAGACTTTTTCTTCCGCAATGCAAACAAGGATTTTCTTCTGGAAGACTTCGCCGTCTGAGGATATTTTCTGATCTTTACCAGGTAATAGATAACTGCCAGAATCACAGACAGATAGAATGACGCATTCGGACGGCGCAGGATACCTGCCGTATTATATGCGTTAATCAGTGCCAGCAACAGCGAAATGCCAAAGGCGCCCGCATCCAGCGTGAAATATTTTTTCGCGTCCTTCACCAGCGCCCAGCCGACAAGATACAGGAAATACGCCAGAAATGCCAGAAACAAAATAAGCCCGACGATGCCATACAGGAAATAGATGCCGTGGAAATCGTTCTCTACGTCATACATGTCACCCTTGTATACCATCTTATCGCGTTCCAGGCCAAACAGGCGGGATGAGAACGGCTCCTCATCCATCAGCAGCGAGCAGAACATGATTTTACTCATGCGTGCACCGGTGATCTGGGAGACATCCGTGGAAAAATTGCAGTTTTCCATCACCTTCTCCACGCCAAACCGCTGTACGAGGTCAGAACGGTAATACACATAAATCTGATTGAACTGACGCATTTTATCGATGCTGGTTTCTTCTTCCTTCTCTTCCTCTGTCAGAACAGAGGTACCGCGGTCAGCCGACATCGAGTTGAGCACACTCTGCTTTTCCTGCATCGTCTGGCCATAGCTCATCTGATGCTCATACATCGGAGAAATTTTGAAACACACAAGGCTGATGGCTGCAACCAGCACGAGAATACCATATTTCACTTTATCTGCATACCCGCATACCGCCGTGACAAAAAGAATGCCGATGGTGGAGGCAAAAATCGCCATATATGCCAGCCGGGTACCGAGAAAATACAGCTGTCCACAGCTCAGGACGGCCACCACAGCCAAAATCCATGGCTGTTTTGCCCGATATGCCATACAGAGCAGCACCGGTGTCAGCATACTCATAATGGATGCCTGTGAATTGGTAGTCGAAAACCAGCCCAGAATCCCCGACTGCGTGTCCACATAGGTATGCGGATTGGTGCCGGTGATGACACTGAGCAGAACGACAATCGTGATGATACCGAAGGAAATAAAAAATCCAGCTTTGACCCAGCGGAATGTGCGCGGGTCAGCCTTTAAAAACGAAATAAAACAGAAGGTGAACAGCGGGATTTGAATCACACGGATATAATTCGTGAAATCCGCAACCGGGCTGACATACCCCGCGATGAAGCAGCCCGCCATATGCAGCACAAAAAAGACCGCGCATACTGCCGCAAGATACCAGTAATACTTCCGGCGGTCGGAAAGGATGTAACCCGCCAGCGCCGTTGCCGCCAGCACCAGCATGCGCAGCAGCAGCGAAGGTGCGGTGCTCATTCCCAATCGATCCAGCCAGAAGGACAGGACATCCATCGCCGGCTGGGCGGCGAATAAAACAAAGATACACACAGCCAGATGCTGTTTCAGCACTGACCGGCATCGCTCCAACAATTGAACAGCCATCATAGACTCCTAACAATACCCTTTCTCTATTTGCCATATGCGGGAAAACAGCAATTTTCCCTTGGATAACGCAACACATTATACCGTTCGACAAGAAACTTGTCAAGCAGGCGGCAGCTCTTCCTGCTCCGCGCTGTACGCTTTGATTTTTACAAAATAATAGATTACTGCCAGCACAACGGACAGGTAAAACGAAGCATTTGGACGACGCACAACGCCGGCCGTACAATAGACATGCACGAGCAGCAGGCACAGCGATATGCCGAACGCGCCCGCTTCCAGCGTGAAATACCGTGAAAAATCACGCAGCATGGCTCGCACGATCAGCCACGCAAAATACAACAGGAACAGAATAAACGCTGCAAGCCCGACAGCACCGTACAGATAAAAGATGCCGTGAAAATCGTTCTCCACATCATAGGTCTCGCCGTCCCACGTCATGTCGGACAGCTCCATGCCGAACAGTACGGCAGGCAGACCGGTGTCTTCCATCAAAAGCCGACAATACGTGATTTTCATCTCGCGCCAGCCGGACAGGCGCTCCGCATCGCGTGAATAGCCGTATTGCTGCATGACACGCGCCGCGCCGAACCGATCGACCAGCCCGCCCAGATGCTCCTCATAAACCGGGAGCAGACACAGCTCCGGCGACTGCTCCACCGTTGTGCCGTATTCCTCCTCTGCCTGTGCAATCATCTCGTCTGCGCGCTGCTGCTTTTCGCGTACAATGTCCTGATGCTCCGCCTGATTGCGGTACATCGGTGAAACAAAATAGCCCGCACCGCAGATAACTGCCCCTGCCAGCAAAATAGCTGCCGCCTTTTTGTCCAATCGACGGCACAGCAGCATGACGAGAATCAGTCCGGCGGCGCTGACGAAAATCGCCAAATACGCCAGCCGCGTCGCAAACAGATACAGCACCCCGAACGAAGCTACTGCTGCTGCCACTGTCCACAGTGTTTTTTTGGCCCGGATCGCCTGCATCAGCAGCACGGGAACCAATGCCGATAAAATCGCACTCTGCGAATTGGCGAAATAAAACCAGCCGAGCAAGCCAATGGACTTGTTGGGATATGTATACGGATTGGTTCCGGTTGCCGCACTGAGCAGCTCGACCGCGACAATCATGACAAAATTGACGGCAAAGCCGCGCTCTATCGCGCGGTAGCTGTCCTCCCCGCCCTCACGCAGGAACGTGACAAAGCAGAAGACAAACAGTGGAATCTGTGCCACACGGATGTAATTGGTGAGATCATAGACCGGATCGGAATAGCCTGCTGTCCCGCACGCCCAGATATGCCCTGCTGCCAGCAGCATGAGCACGGCACACAGCGCAAAATAAATTTTTCTGTTCCGGCTCAGCCCAAAGCCCACCAGCGCTGTCCCGGCGAGCATGGCAAACCGCAACAACAGGGAGACAGTATTTCCTCCGCCCAGTGCATCCAGCCAGTAGGACAGCACATCCATACCTGGCTGCGCGATAAACAGCAGCAAAATCAGCTGCGGCAGATGCTGCCGCAGGTACGTCTGCCCCGCCGCAGCAGGTTGTTGTTGTGACATAAGCAAAATTCCTTTCCCCGGTTTATTGCAGCACGCCGCGCAGGCTGCCCAACAGCTCCGCCGTGCGGAAACGGATCTCATACTGTGTACCGTCCCTGTGAATCAGTGCATCTTCTTCCTCCGTTAAAGCCCGTTCCCCGCTTGCGGCGTCGTAACACAGCGACGGATACAGCACACACCACCAGTTGTGACCCTCCGCCTGTCCGATACGAATCTGGAGCCCTTCATACTGTCCTGCCGGAAGCGAAAATGCCGCGTAATCGCGTGTCGGGTACCATTCCTCAGCCAAGCATGCAGTAACGTGCTCGGTGTGCCCGTTGTCATAGACCTCCTGCTGGGCGGCATTGGCGATTTCCTGCATGTGCGCACGCAGCATTTGCTGCATATCCGCACGGCTGTCTGCCTGCTGCTCCAGCGGCTGCATGAGTTCCAGCACGCGGTCGCGTACGCGCAGCTTGAGCGCCTGATCTTCTTCCGAGTCCGAATGAGCGACCACGCGCAGGCGCAGAACATCGTCCGCCAGCTCCTTCTGTACGGTATCACAAGCCGCTGCATAACACAGCGCGAAAAAAAGTGTGAGTGCAACCGTCAATTCCCAGCGCGCGCGGCGCATGTTTTTGATTTTCATAAGTACAGCTTCCTTTCGATATCTGAAGATATCAAAAGTATCGCCTGTTGTGTCAGCGTTTAACCTGTGCCGCCGTACAAAAATTCGTCAGATAGGTTTCCGGATACTGCGCCGCAAGGGTATCGCACGCCGCCTGCGCCTCCTCCGGCTTCTCAAACAGGCCGAAATTCGACGGCCCCGAACCGCTCATAATCGCGCCCATTGCGCCGCAGCTGCGCAGCGTGCCGCAGATTGCCTCCACCTCGGGGTGCATACCCGCCGTAACCGGCTGCATGACATTGCACAGCAGCTGTGCCACACGGAAACAGTCCCCGGCGGCAATTGCGGCGCACATCGCCTGTGTGTCTGGGCGCTCCGCGATCTCTGCGGAATCAATTGCGCGGTAAATCGCCGGCGTGGAAACCGCAATCGGCGGCTTGCACAGTACAACATGTGTCTGCGGTACATCAGGCAGGCGCGTCAACACCTCACCGATGCCCTCCGCCAGCATCGTACCGCCGGAAATGCAGAACGGTACATCCGCCCCCAGCTTCAACCCGATCTCCATGAGTTTTTTCTCACCCAGATGGGTATCATACAGTTCATCCAACAGCACCAACACCGCAGCGGCATCCGTGCTGCCGCCCGCAAGTCCTGCCGCCACAGGAATATTTTTCTCAATAACAATCGAAATGCCGTCACATGGCGTTCCAGTCTCGCTGAGAAACAGCTCCGCCGCACGATAGGCCAGATTGCTGTTGTCAGCGGGCAGGTCGCTGCCTTCGACAGACAGCCGGATGCAACTGCCCGTGCCGACGCAAGCTGTCACCATGTCGTGCAGCCCGATGGACTGCATGACCATGCAGACATCGTGATAGCCATTGGAGCGCTTTCCTGTGACGTCCAACGTCAGATTGATTTTGGCATGTGCCTCTGCCGTTGCCTGTTTCATATTCTCTCCCCCTGTCTCACAGTCTGTGCTGGATTGCTTTTCCGTTTTCAAAATCGGTTATGTAGGCAAAGCCAAATGCGCGCAAACGGTCAAGTGCCTGTGGAATGCCTGCGCCGATGCTCTCCGGCGCATGGGAATCCGAACCGGTCGTGATATATGTGCCGCCCAGCTCGCGATACCGCGTCAGCACGAAATCCTCCGGCCCGACCGATTGCTGCCAGCCAAATAATCCTTTTGCATTGCATTCCAGCGCGATGCCACGCTCAATGATGCCCTTCAAAATGATATCCACACGCTCCATGTAGCCCTTCAGGGACGGGCGGTTGTGCGGCAGCTTCATGACGCGCAGCGGATAATCGATGTGCCCCAGAATCTGAAAATGGCCATATGCCAGCATGGCTTCCATCTCGTCAAAATATGCGTGCAGGAAATCGTTCTGGTTGATATTCTCATAGCGGTAAAAATACATGTCCATATCAGCCGCCGTCTGATGAATCGAACCAATGACATAGTCAAACGAAAATTCTTTTTGCAGCTTGTCCGCAAGCTCTGGTGCTGCATGCGGCTGTCCCATCTCAATTCCCGCGCGCAGCGTAATCGTTCCGACAAATTCCTCCCGGCAAGCGGCAATATCCCGCTGCTGTGCTGCGATATCCGGCAGAATCATACGTCCGCTGCGGAACGGCGCAATTTCACGCGCATATCCCGCAAAATCCACCTCATCCGGTGCAAAGTCCGACGCTGACAGCGCATCCGTCCGGAAAAATTCCAAATGCTCGGTAAACCCCAGCACATCGATGCCGCCCTGTATTGCCGCCTGCACGTGCTGCCGGAGCGGCCGGTCTGCGGCGTCATAGGAATAGGCGGTATGTGTATGCAAATCTGTTGTCATTGCGAATTTCCTCATTTCGTGCAGCAAATTATGATTCATTATACCGCCTGTGAACGCGAAACACAAGTGCCACACGCATAAGTCAGCGAAAACCGGTCATACTGAATATAGCATGAAAAGGAGGTTTTTATATGGACAAATTTGTCCTGACGCTCGTCATCATCGGCGCGGTCAACTGGGGCTGTATCGGCCTGTTTGGGCTGGATATCGTCGGTGCGCTGTTCGGCGGGCAGGGCGCGATGATCAGCCGCATAATTTACGCCGTGATCGGTCTGGCGGGCCTGTGGGCGCTCACCTTTTATTCCAAGCTGCACAGCGGCAGCTCGGATGAGTCGTAATTCTGTGCACAGCAAAGCGGGCTGTCTCCGATAAGCCGGAGACAGCCTTTGCTGATTTTTCCGGCGATAAAACAGGGGGCAGGAAACTGATTTTCCTGCCCCCAAATCGTTCTCTTTTTCAGATTATTCGTCCTCTGCTGCCTCAACCAGGCGCTTGGTATCCTCTGCGATAACCAGCTCCTCGTTGGTCGGGATGACCAGAACACGGACACGCGCGTAATCGACGGAAATATCCATCTGACGGCCGCGGTACTTGTTCTTCTCCGGGTCAACCTTGATGCCGAGGTATTCCATGTGCTCACAAACGTCCCAACGAACAGAACGGTCGTTCTCGCCGACACCTGCGGTGAATACGACTGCGTCAACGCCGCCCATTTCTGCGATGTAGGAGCCAATCAGCTTCTTAACCGAGTTGATGAAGATATCCTTTGCCAGCTTAGCGCGCTCATTGCCCTCGTTGATTGCGGTATCCAGATCGCGGAAGTCGGAGGATACGCCGGAAACGCCGTATACACCGGATTCCTTGTTCATGACCTCGAGGATTTCCTCTGCGCTCTTGCCCTCATGCTCACACAGGAAGTTGATGATTGCCGGATCGATATCGCCCGAACGGGTGCCCATCGGCAGGCCTGCCAGCGGGGTGAAGCCCATGGAGGTGTCCACCGACTTGCCGCCCTTGACTGCGGTTACGGAAGAACCGTTGCCCAGATGGCAGGTGATGACGCGCAGGTGCTCCAGCGGGATGCCCAGCATTTCAGAAGCCTGCTGTGCAACGTACTTATGAGAGGTGCCATGGAAGCCGTAACGGCGGATCTTATACTTCTTATAGTAGTCGTAAGGGATGGAATAAATGTAATCGACTGGATCCATCGTCTGATGGAATGCGGTATCAAATACGGCAACCTGCGGAATGTCGGCACCCATGACATCCTTGCAGGCGTCGATGCCGATCAGGTTTGCGGTGTTGTGAAGCGGTGCAAGCGGGATACAGTCCTCAATTGCCTTGATAACGGAATCGTCGATAATAACGGAATCAGCAAAGTACTCGCCGCCGTGTACAACGCGGTGTCCGACTGCATCGATTTCCTTCATGGACTCGATGACGCCCCACTCCTTGTCGACAAGGATGTTGATAACCGCACGGATTGCGTCCGCATGATCCTTCATCGGTACGTTTTCACAATACTTTTCCGACTTATTCGGGTTTGTATGAGTCAGACGACCGTCAATTCCGATTCTCTCACACAGACCCTTGGCAAGAACTGCCTTGTTGTCCATGTCAAACAGCTGATACTTGAGCGAAGAACTGCCCGCATTAATAACAAGTACATTCATTTCTCTCATACTCCTTTATCATAATCATAACATTGCAAGAATATCGTCATCATAGTACAATAAACTTATCAGTAATTTTATTTTACACCACCTGATAAAATTTCTCAACTACTTTCCTTAGAAATTTGTGGAGGATTTATGAATATCTGCGCGATCATAACAGAATACAATCCGTTTCATGCAGGACATGCCTATCAAATTGAAGAAGTTCGCCGACGATTGCCGGATTGTGCGGTTATTTCGCTCATGAGCGGCAATTATGTCCAGCGCGGTGAGCCTGCAATCTGGGACAAATACTTGCGCGCGGCGTGTGCCGTGGACGCAGGCGGGCCCGATCTCGTACTGGAACTGCCGTTGACGGCAGCGCTCTCCTCTGCCGAAGGATTTGCACAGGGAGGAATCCATCTAGCCGCTGCACTCGGCTGCGTGACACACCTCTCCTTTGGCTGTGAAACCGGGACAGAAGAATATCTGATGCAGCTGGCCGCCTGCCTGAACACAGATGAATTCTCTGCTCGTCTGCGCGCCCTGTTGCCGAACAGCGCCAGCTATGCGCACGCAGCAGCTGCCGCCGCACAGGAACTGTGCCCGCAGGCGGCATCCCTGCTGGACTCCCCCAACGACCTGCTCGCTGTACAATACTGCCGGTTTTTACAGAAAATCTGTCCGGGGGTTCAGCCGATTGCCGTGCGCCGGCGCGGCGCGGCACATGACGGCACGCCGGAAGACGGCATCCCATCGGCCTCGCATGTACGCCGCCTGCTGCGCGCGGGACGGGCAGATGAGGCATTCGATCTGCTCCCCTCCGCCTGCCGGGAACGCGGCAGCGTGGCACGCCGGCACAGTTGGGATGATCTTGCCTCCGCCGTGCTCCCTTATCTGCGACGCCTGACTCCGGAAGACATCCGTGCGCTGCCCGGTGTATCCGAAGGGCTGGAAAATCGGTTTTATCAGGCATGCCAGAAGGCACAAACGCTGGATGAACTGTGGGACAGAGTTCGTTCGCGCCGCCATCCGCTCAGCCGTGTGCGCCGCCTGGTGCTGTGCGCCTATCTCGGCATCACACAGGAACTCACCGCACTGCCGCCCGCCTTCGTGACTGTACTTGCCATGAACACGCGCGGCCGCGAGGTGCTGCGAACCATGAAGCAAACCTGCTCCCTCCCGGTCATTGTAAAGCCGACGCAGGCGCGCACACTGACCGGAACTGCCGCCCGCCTCTGGAACCTGACTCTGTCTGCTGATGACCAGTTTTATTTCCCCGCCCCCGCCGGAACCAGCTGGACACAGACGCCGTTTTACCGCAGGCCGTACTGACATGTGCCTGCGGTAAAAAATTCCCCAAAGTACTTTACCTGATAGAGTAATCGCGTGATCCTTCATAAAAAAGAAACACAGGAGTTAAACCAATTTCAACTCCTGTGTTTTTCCTACTCTCCGTCTATGCGCTCAATTTTGAAAATAACCGGACGGGTACCGTCGTTGCAGCACGCGATCATGACGCGCTCATCATTTGTCCAGCCGTCCATAATCGAACCACCCTGTAATGCCGCATAGACATAGCGGCTGATACAGTCCCATGCCTCCGCACAAAATTTTCCGTCCATCATGTGCCAGAAATCATCGCGCTTGTCGCTGCGTTCCAGAATAAATTCCTGTCCAACCTCGAATATCGGACAGACACCAGCGTTCGGGTCTGCCAGATATTCCTCCTGTAAATCGGTAAACAGTTCCTTTCTGAGCACTGTAATCTTACACTTGCGTTTTCTCTTCACAGAACGCTCTCCTCCTTTTCCTTCAGACGGGCAAACTGGCGGATCGTTCATCCGACATGTTTGCAGCGCGCGGGAGCGAGCCACAAGGTTTTCTTTTGCCTACTTTTCTTTTCCTCAAAAAGAAAAGTACGGTTATCTCTCGTATTCAAATTCCATCTCGCCCATGATAACCGGGTCGCCATCCTGAATGCCCATGGCTTCCAGCTTGTCGAACACACCGGCTGCGCGCAGGCGGCGGTCGAGATACTGGCGGGATTCATAGTCGTCAAAATTGACCGAACCGGTGACGCGATCAATCCACGCGCCGGATACAATATAATAGTCGCCGTCCTTCGTAATTTCGATATCGTCCTCGGTGACCGGTTTATCTGCCGGCTCCGGAATGAACTCCGGCTCATAAACGAGCACCGGCGGCAGCTCCTCGAGCGCGTGCCAAGTCTGGTTCATCAGCTCACGCACACCCTGATTGGTCGCGGCAGACATCTCCGCATAGGCAAAACCATGATCCTCTGCCCATTTGCGGATGGCTTCCAACGGCTCACGGTTGTCGCCCAGCAGGTCAATTTTGTTCGCAACGACAATCTGCGGGCGGTTTTCCAGATCAATGGAATACTGTCCCAGCTCGCTGTTGATCTTTTCCAGATCATCAATCGGGTCGCGCCCTTCACTGCCTGCCGCATCGACGATATGCAGCAGCAGGCGGCAGCGGTCAATATGACGCAGAAACGCATGTCCCAGACCGGCGCCTTCAGACGCACCTTCGATGATGCCCGGAATATCTGCCATGACGAACGATTCGCCCTCGCCAATCGATACAACGCCGAGATTCGGTACCAGCGTGGTAAAATGATAATTGGCAATCTTCGGACGCGCCGCCGATGCCATCGACAGCAGTGTGGATTTGCCCACATTCGGGAAGCCGACCAGTCCGACGTCCGCCAGCAGCTTGAGCTCCAGACGGATTTCCAGCTCCTGACCGGGCAGACCCGGCTTGGCAAACCGCGGTGCCTGACGGGTCGGGGTGGCAAAATGGACATTGCCCCATCCGCCCTTGCCGCCACGTGCCGCAACAAACGGCTCGGAATCAGACAAATCCTTGATTACCTGTCCGCTCTTCGCGTCGCGCAGAATGGTGCCGCGCGGCACGCGGATGACCAGATCCTTGCCGTCCTTGCCGGAGCAGCGCTTGCTGCCGCCCGGTTCGCCTGCGGGCGCGGTATATTTCTTTTTATAGCGGAAATCCATCAGTGTCGACAGGTTGTCATCCACCTGAAACACAATCGAACCGCCGCGGCCGCCGTCACCGCCGTCCGGACCG
This sequence comes from Butyricicoccus porcorum, assembly GCF_051246315.1. Lineage (NCBI taxonomy): Bacteria > Bacillati > Bacillota > Clostridia > Eubacteriales > Butyricicoccaceae > Butyricicoccus > Butyricicoccus porcorum. The sequence continues at coordinate 1,796,158 of NZ_CP178353.1, read as the reverse complement.
CCGGAAGCAATGTATTTCTCGCGGTGGAACGATACCTTTCCGTCGCCGCCCTTGCCGGAACGAATCCAGATTTTCGCGGTATCAATAAACTGTGGCATATGAACTCCTTTCCAGAGTGTTCCTGAAAAAAAGCACCTCAGACAATATGTCCGAGGTGCCTTTCGCATCAAAGAATATCTTACTGCTCGATTTCGTAAACAGAAACCTGCTTGCGGTCACGGCCGAGACGCTCGAAACGAACAACGCCGGTAACCTTTGCAAAAAGGGTGTCATCGGAACCAATGCCGACATTTACGCCCGGATGGATGTGGGTGCCGCGCTGGCGAACCAGAATGTTGCCTGCCGGTACAACCTGACCATCAGCACGCTTAACGCCAAGTCTCTTGGACTCGGAATCACGGCCGTTCTTGGTAGAACCTACGCCCTTTTTATGAGCGAAAAACTGTAAGCTAATCTGAAGCATGACTTACACCTCCATTACTTCGATAAAATCCTGATATCGTGCCTTGAGGTTGACAAAATACAGCATCAAGGCGTCAAGTGCGTTCTGCGCCTGCATCTCATCTGCTTCATCCAGCTTCTTCGGAAGCTCGATGCGGATGCGCGCCTGTTCGTCGTCGACTTCGGTCTTGATGTCCAGACCCAGAACGTCGGCAAGCAGGCAGCTTGTCAGATCCAGATTCGCAGATACCGCCGCACAGACAATGTCTTCGCCTTCCTCCGCGTAGCCCGCGTGTCCGGTTACTTCCACTGCATCAATGCGGCTGCCTGTTGTAAAAAAACGGGCGGTTGTCATCTTACGCGTTGATTGCGCCGATGGTTACCTTGGTGTAGGGCTGTCTGTGACCCTGCTTGCGGCGGTAGCCCTTCTTCGGCTTCATCTTGTAAACGATGATCTTCTTCTGCTTGCCGGTCTTCTCAGCCGTGCCAGCAACGGTAGCGCCCTCAACATACGGAGCACCAACCTTCAGGTCTGCGCCCTCGCCAACTGCCAGGACCTTGTCGAACGTTACGGAAGCACCGTCTTCTACGCCGAGCTTCTCAACGTAAATAACGTCACCTTCGGATACCTTGTACTGCTTGCCACCGGTCTCTAAAATTGCGTACATGCGGTAGCACCTCTCTTTCTTTGATAGAGTCACGCTCTCACGGGCGGTGTCATGAGGCACACTTTTCCAACCCGGTCAATGCGGCTTTTCATATAGTATCACAGCAGTCGCCCGCTGTCAATACCAAATTTCGTGTTTTTTCAGTCCTCGATGCCTGCGTGCAGCTTAGCCGCTTTCAGTGTATTTTTCATCAGCATCGTGATGGTCATCGGGCCGACACCGCCCGGTACCGGCGTCAGATATGCGGCCTTTTCATTGACCTCATCAAAGCAGACATCGCCGCACAGCTTGCCGTTCTTGCGGTTCATGCCGACATCGATGACAGTCGCGCCTTCCTTAACCATATCAGCTGTGACGAAATCCACCTTGCCGACAGCGGCAACGAGAATATCCGCCTGCGCACAGACCTCTTTCAGGTTCTGTGTGCGGGAATGGCAGATGGTCACAGTACCATGGCGGTGCAGCAGCAGCATAGCCATCGGCTTGCCGACGATGTTGGAGCGGCCGATCACGACACAGTTTTTACCCTTCGGGTCAATGTTGTATTCATCCAGCAGCTGCATGACGCCTGCCGGGGTGCACGGCAGAAAATCAAAATTGCCGACCATGATCTTGCCGACATTGACCGGATGGAACGCATCGACATCCTTGCTCGGGTCAATGGCATCAATGACAGCCTGCTCGCTGATGTGCTTCGGTACCGGCAGCTGGCACAGGATGCCGTCAATGCGCGGATTGCGATTGAGCTCATCAATCAGGCCGAGCAGCTGCTCCTGCGTCGTTTCCTCCGGCAGCGCATATTTTTCCGAGTAAAAACCGCACTCCTCACACGCGCGCTCCTTATTGCGCACATAGACCTGCGACGCCGGATCCTCACCGACGATAATAACCGCAAGACCCGGACGCACGCCGCGCTCCTTCAGTCTGTTTACCTCATCCAGAATGCTTCCGCGAACCTTCGCGGAAACCATTTTGCCGTCCATTCGAATTGCACTCATGTTGTTTCCTCCGTGTTTGTATCGTTGTCGTTGACCTCCGCAGCTGTCTCACGCAAAAACGGCATAACCCGATTGAGCAGGAAGCCGCCAAAGCCGATGATAACAGAAATCAGTGCCACCACCTGTGAGACCCGGATGCCTGTGCCCCACAGGTACAGGCTGTCCGTGCGAAGACCTTCTATGAAGAACCGCCCGAGGCCATACCACCCGAAATAGAGCAGCAGAACCTCTCCGCGGTATTTCCGCTTTTTTGAGTAAAAATACAGCAGCACAAAGCCGATGGCATTCCATGCCGATTCGTAAAAAAACGTCGGATGGTTGCCGAATTGTCCCGCCTCGTCAAGGCCCTTGCCGATGACCATGCGCCACGGAAGCGAAGTCTCACTGCCAAACGCCTCACAATTAAAGAAATTGCCCCAGCGCCCGAGCACCTGCCCGATGGGCACAGCGCCCGCAACAAGGTCAAGCATATCCATGCAGTCGATTTTCCTGACACGACAGAACACAATCGCCGTAATCAGACCGCCAATCAGGCCACCGTAAATCGCAAGACCACCGTGCCATACGGCGAAGATCTCCGCTGGGTTGTCCTTATACTTCTCCCATTCAAACGCGACATAGTACAGTCGCGCACAGATAATTGCAATGGGAAGCACAAACAGCATCATATCGAGCAGGTCGTCCGATTTGACGCCGAACTGCTGCGACCGTTTGGATGCATAGGCAATCGCGAGAAGAATGCCCAGTGTAATCACAATACCATACCAGTAAATCGGTTTGGAACCAATGGTAAATGCCACACTGGAAAAATGAAATTCAAGCCCCAGTCCGGGGAACGATACCGTCTGGCTCATGTATTGTCCTCCCTCTGCGGCGCGATAACGGCAAGCGAAGTCATGCCATCTGCCGACCACTGCCGGATACGCCGCACAATGTCCTGCTTCGTGACGGAATGGAAGACCTCCGCGAAGTCGAAACACGATGCGCCGGAAAAGCATGCTTCTGCCTGCATGCGGCACACCTCTGCCGGATCATTTGTCCTGCGGATATATTTGCCATATGCCGCCTTTTTCATGCGTGTAAACACCGCGTCCTCCAGTCCACCGTCTGCGATGCGGCGCATTTCCGCCTCCAGCGCCGCGCGCACCGCCTGCGGGTCACGGCTCTCACCACTGAACATGGCACATGCGCCGTCCGGGAACGTAAAGTAATCCGGGTCAAACGTGCGGTCAATCAATCCGTCACGGTACAAACGCTCGTACAGCGGCGCGGACTTGCCGCATACGCAAGTTGCTGCCAACTCACCAATCAGCTGACGCGCATACGGCTGCTCCGGCACGGTATCTTTACAGCCCAGGATAAACATCGGGCGCGACACCGCCATACGTCGCTCTATATAAGGTAGCATTGCCTGTTTCGGCTCCGTACCATAGTCACGCGCCGCAATGCGCGCGGATTTCTTCGGTGTCATTCGCTCTGCCATCTCCACGACGCGGTCAAAGTCGTACCGGCCGCATACAATCAGCGCAAGATTTGCAGGAGAATAAAAGGCGCAATGGCAGACGCCCAGCACCTGCGGGTCAATCGGTTCAATCGTCTGCTTGCTGCCGGCGACTGAAATGCGCACCGGATGCTCGGCATACAGCCCCTCCAGCACGCCGACATAAGCCTGCCAGCTCGGTGTATCATCCAGCATACCAATCTCCTGCCCGATGATGCCCTTTTCCTTCGCAACATTCTGATCTGTAAAATACGGTGTTGTCACAAACCGCAGCAAAATTTCCAGGCAGTCATAAAACCGATCGGTGCACGTAACATGGTATGCCGTCATCGTATGGCTGGTGAACGCGTTCGGCTGCGCGCCGAGCGCGGTAAACTTTTGCAGCGCATTGCCGTCCTCCTCCTCAAACATCTTGTGCTCAAGGAAATGTGCAATGCCCGGCGTGACGTCGTACTTTGTCCCGTCCAGTGTAAACCGGCAGTCAACCGAACCGAAATTCACGGCGAGCATGGCAAATGTCTTTGTGCCGCGCTCGCGCGGGACGCAGTAAATATGCAGGCCGTTGTCCAGAACCGTCGTCTGGATGCAGTCATCTAAATTCGGATACGAAATGGTAGTCATGCGCCCGCTCCTTTGAGAAAATATACCGTGTCCGGCACCGCTCTGCGCGCCGCACGGGTGACGTCCTCTGCCGTCACCGTCTGGATGCGCGCAATCAGCTCATCCAGTGTTTCAGTCAGACCTGCCGCTGCCTGCGTCTGGTAAAAATTTTCCAGCGACAGCGGAGAATCCTGCATCGCCCGCAGTGATGCCGTCACTGACCGGCGCGCAACCTCGACCTCATCGACAGTCATGCCGTCCTGCATCTCCTCCAGCTGATGCAAAATCTCTGCGCGCGCCTTCGGTTCGCTTTGGTTCTCAATGCCGGAAGATACCGCCATGACGCCCTTGAGCTTGTCCGTCTGGGAAGACGCATAATAGCACAGGCTCAGCTGCTCACGTACCGTGCGGAACAGACGCGACGAGGTCGTACCGCCGAAGCAGGCGTTAAACAGCACCATCGCGGGATAGTCATCGTCAAATGCGGTGATGCCCGTGCGCAGGCCAATGGTCAGCTTGCCCTGTGCGACCGGCTCTTCCTCGGTCACTTCACGCAGCGCTGTGCCCTGCGACGCGCGCGGCGCATCAAACTGCGGGCAGATCAGTGCATTTCGCTCCGGGAACGCCTGCATCGCCTCGCGCAGCTGTTGTGCGACAGTTTCCGCCGGCAGCGAGCCGCAATAGAACAGCTCAAGCGGCGCGGTCTGAATGACGCTTTGATAGTGCATCTCCAACGCCTCCGGCGAGACCGCACGGACAGCATCGATGTCACCCAGCTCCACCGCACTGTATGCCTCCTGTGCACACATATGCTGGTACATACGCCGCACCGCCCATGACCGTTTGTCATCCGGCAGTGACGCAATGCGCGCACACAGCTGCTCTGCCTCACGGGCAACCGTCCCGGCCTCAAATCTGTCCGGTTCAAGCAGCAGCGCGGAAAGCAGCTGTGCCGTCCCGGCAAACAGGCTGCCCTCACCCGGCATAGCAAATCGCTCATCAATCACATCCGCGACAAAACCCACCAGCTGTGCCTCGCCGCGCTTGCGCACAATCGGTTCCAGCCGCGCGCCATACAGGTTGTCCAGCTGTGCCGCAACTGCCTGGTGCCCCGGATAGGCGCGGCTGCTGCTGCGCAGAACATAAGGCAGCAGCGCCGATTTGCTTCTTCCCTCTGCGCCCAGCGGAAGCGCAAGCATCGCGCTCAGGCACGAGGTCTTGGACTGTTTGGTTGTCACGCAGGTCAGCCCGATCCCGTCTTTCAGTGACATTCTCGTTGTATGGTACATATTTGTCTCCGTTACATGGCAATGGCGCAGAACGCCCGTTTCTCTGTGCTATTATATCGCTGTTTTTACCTTTCGTCTACCCGTTACTGTGTCGTTTTTTGCTTTCACTGCCATTTTGATTGCATTTGCCGCCTGCGAGTGGTATGATTATAATTCAATGAAAACCGGAAAGGAGTTTTGTGCGTGTCGGTAAAAAAACGGCGCTCTCCGCTGATTACGGTGCTGCTCTGGCTGTGCCTGATTGCCTATGTGCTGCTTTTGCTCAAGGTAATTCTGTTTAAATTCGATCACGACACCATTGTCAACATATTAAATGATACTGACGAGCTGGCGTATACCCGTGTCAATCTCGTCCCGTTCCAGACCATCCGTTTTTACGCGTTCTCCGGCCGCGTTCCCGCGTCCGTCGCAGTGCGCAACCTCGCCGGAAATATCGTCGCATTTATGCCCATCGGCATTCTGATTCCGCTGGTCACGCGCAGCCTGAGCCTTGGCCGCACATTCCTCGTTGGTTTTGTGCTGAGCGCAGGCATCGAGCTGACACAATACCTCACCGGGCTGGGCTCATGTGACATCGATGATATCATCTTAAACGTCCTCGGCGCAATGTCTGTCACACTGATTCTCGCTGTGCTCGACCTGATCGGATTTTTTCTCAAAAAAATCACAAAAATTATGCGAAAATCTCTTGACAAAAAACACAGACGGGTTTAGAATACCAAAAGTGTTGTAAAGCAAAATACCTTTACAAAGGTCAAAGCCTTTACACCACAGTGTTTCATCGGAGGTGTGTCATGAAGAACAAACCGTTTGAAATGTGCATGCTCTATGATTTTTACGGTGAAATACTCACGGCGAAGCAAAAAGAGCTGTTCGACCTGTATTACAACGATGACCTCTCGCTGGCGGAAATTTCCGAACACATGGGCATTACCCGTCAGGGCGTGCGCGACGGCATCTTGCGCGCGGAACGCACGCTGCGCGACACCGAGGAAAAGCTCGGGCTGGTCGCAAAATACGGTCAGACACAATCCGATCTGGAGCGTCTGGCGGATATCGTCTGGGAGCTGCGCGGCATCAACAACGTGCGCTACCACGATCCGAAGATTGCAGAATTGTGCGAACAGGCATTCCAGATTGCCAAACAGCTTTCGGAATAAGGAGAAATCATGGCATTTGAAGGTCTTTCCGAAAAAATCACTTCTGCCTTTAAGAAGCTGAAAAGCCGCGGCCGTCTGAGCGAGGCCGACGTCAAAAGCGCAATGCGCGAAATCAAGCTGGCGCTGCTCGAAGCAGATGTCAACTTTAAGGTCGTCAAGGACTTTACCAAAACCGTGACCGAGCGAGCAACCGGTGCAGAGATTCTCGAAAGCCTCTCGCCTGCGCAGCAGGTCATCAAAATTGTCAACGAAGAGCTGACCAAGCTCATGGGCGGCTCCAACGCAAAAATTAACATCTCCCCCAATCCCCCGACTGTCGTCATGATGGTCGGCCTGCAAGGTGCCGGTAAGACAACAAACGGCGCCAAGCTCGCTGGATTGTTCAAAAAACAGCAGCAGAAGCGCCCGCTGCTCGTCGCCTGCGACGTGTACCGCCCTGCTGCCATCGATCAGCTCAAGGTTGTCGGCGAAAAGTTGGATATCCCGGTCTTTGAAATGGGACAGGGCGACCCGGTGGAAATTGCCAAGGCGGGCGTGGATTACGCAAAGAAGAATGCGTATGACATGGTCTTCCTCGACACCGCCGGACGGCTCCACATCGACGAAGCGCTGATGGATGAGCTGAAAAACATCAAGGCGGAGGTTCAGCCCTCCGAAATCATGCTGGTTGTCGACGCGATGACCGGTCAGGACGCCGTCAACGTGGCAACCGCGTTTGACGATGCACTCGGGATCGACGGCATTCTGATGGCAAAGATGGACGGTGACGCTCGCGGCGGCGCAGCCCTCTCCACCAAGGCCGTCACCGGCAAGCCGATTAAATTCATCGGCACAGGCGAAAAGCTCGCCGACATCGAACCGTTCCACCCCGACCGCATGGCATCCCGCATCCTGGGCATGGGCGACATGCTCACGCTGATTGAAAAGGCACAGGAGAATTACGACGCCAAGAAGGCCGCGGAGCTGGAAAAGAAAATGCGTGCCAACCGCCTGACGCTGACGGATTTCGCCGATCAGCTCGCGCAGTTCAAAGACCCGGAAGCCATGCAGAACATGCTCTCCATGATCCCGGGCATGGACTCCAAGGCACTTTCTGGCGCGCAGGTCGATGAAAAGGCGGTCGCACATGTCGAAGCGATCATCAGTTCCATGACGCTGAAGGAGCGGGAAAATCCCTCCATCATCAACTTCAGCCGCAAAAAGCGTATTGCGGCGGGCTGCGGCCTGAAAATTGAGGATGTCAATCGTCTGCTCAAGCAGTTTGAGATGATGCAGAAGATGACCAAGCAGCTGAACGGCATGACAAAGCGCGGCAAAAAGCGCGGCGGCATGAACTTCCCCGGCATAGGTAACTTAGGCAAACGCGGCGGCGGCTTCCGCTTCCCGTTTTAATATCGTGTAAAGAAATTTACAATAATCAATTCACAGGAGGTGAAAACCATGGTAAAAATCAGACTTCGCAGACTGGGTGCTAAGAAGGCTCCTTTCTACCGTATCGTTGTCGCTGATTCCCGTTACCCGCGTGACGGCCGTTTCATCGAGGAAATCGGCACCTACAATCCGCTGGTTAACCCGGTTGAGATCAAGATCGATGGCGAGCGCGCACAGCAGTGGATCAAGAATGGCGCACAGCCGACCGATACCGTACGTGCACTGCTGAAGAAATCCGGCGTACTGTAATGCAAGTGAGGTTGTTTTAGATGAAAGAACTTTTGACCTACATCGCAAAGAACCTTGTAAACGACCCGGACGCTGTCAGTGTGACCGAAACCACGCAGGGCGAGGAGATCATTTTTGAACTCCGCGTCGCTCCTGATGATATGGGTAAGGTTATCGGCCGTCATGGTCGCATCGCAAAGGAAATTCGTACTTTGATGAAGGCGGCCGGAAATCGTCAAAATAAAAAGGTATCTGTCGAAATCGTCGACTGAGTCTTTTCGAGAGCCGCATCGCGGCTCTTTTTTTCTGCTATTGAAATTTCGGGCGTAGCTCACGCCCTGCATTCCCCGTGGAGGATTTTATGAAGAAGCAATTTCTGGAAATCGGCAAGATTGTCAACACGCATGGCGTGCGCGGCGATGTCAAGGTGCAGCCGTGGTGCGATTCCCCCGACTTTCTCGCCGAATTCGATACGTTATACCGCAAGGATCGGACACCGGTGACCATTCTCTCCGCGAAGGTGCACAAGGGCTGTGTGCTCATGCATCTCGAGGGCGTGGACACCATGGAGCAGGCGCAGCAGCTGCGCGGCATGACACTGTATATGAACCGCGACGACGTCGAACTGGAGGAAGGCGCGTTCTTCATTCAGGATGTCATCGGCCTGCCGGTCTATGACGAACGGGTCGGCCATGAAATCGGCGTGGTTAAGGAGATCAACGACGGCCCTGCGGGCGATTTGTATGTCATTCAGGACGGCAAATCTCAGCATCTGATTCCGGGCATGCCGTTTGTCGAAAATGTCGATTTGGAAAACGGCCGGGTCACTGTCCGCACGATTGAAGGGCTGCTCAGCGATGAAGATTGATATTCTCACCCTGTTCCCCGAAATGGTGGACTGCGTGATGCACACCAGTGTCATCGGACGCGCACAGCAGGCGGGGCTGATTGAAATCAATGCTGTCAACATCCGCGATTTCACGTTGGACAAGCACAACCGCGTGGATGACACGCCCTATGGCGGCGGCAAGGGTATGGTCATGCAGGCCGATCCGCTGTACCGCTGCCACGAACACGTGACCGGCGGCACACATGTCCACACCGTCCTGATGAGTGCACAGGGCGCGCCGTTCTGCCAGAATAAGGCACGCGAGCTGTTGGCGCACGAGCATGTCATCCTCGTCTGCGGCCATTATGAAGGCATTGACCAGCGTTTTATCGACGAGTGCGTCGACGAGGAAATTTCCATCGGCGACTTTGTGCTGACTGGCGGCGAAATTCCTGCGATGGCAGTCGCAGACGCGGTCTGCCGCATGGTGCCCGGTGTACTCGCAGAAGAGGTCTGCTTCACCGAAGAGAGCCACTGGAGCGGCCTGCTGGAATATCCGCAGTATACCAAGCCTGCGATCTGGCACGACCGCGCCGTGCCGGATGTCCTGCTATCCGGGCATCACGCCAACATTGAAACCTGGCGGCGCAAAAAAAGTCTGGAACGAACCAAAAACGACCGCCCGGACCTGTTTGCGAAGTTTGAACCGCAGGATAAGCGCGACCGTAAGCTCTTGCAGGAGCTGGAAGCTGAATCAGAATAACCGCGAAATCTTTGAAAAAGCGCTCATCTGAACAGAGTTCAGATGAGCGCTTTGCTTTCTCCCTGCAAATATCGTTCCGCAGATACAACACAGCTCGCGCCGTCTGCCGCTGCCGTCACAGCCTGACGCAGCGGCTTGCTGCGGATGTCTCCTGCTGCAAACAGGCCGGGCAGATTCGTTTTGCCGTCCTCTCCCGTCAGCAGATATCCGGCCGCATCGCGTGCGGTCTCCGGCGGCAGACAATCCGTATGCGGCACGGAGCCGACTGCAATAAACACACCGTCCGTTGGGATCGTGCGTTTTACGCCCTGTGTATCTGTGGTAAATGCCGTGACCTGCTCCTTCCCGTGAATCGCCAGCACGACAGTGTTCCACAAAAAAACTACATTTTTCTTTGTGCGCAGCAATTCCTGCCGCCGCCGGTTGGCGCGCAGAGTCTCACGCCGGTGTACCAGATACACGGTTTCCGCCAAGTCGGACAGATATAAGGCATCGTCCACGGCGGTATCCCCGCCTCCGACAACCGCGACCGTCTTTCCACGAAAAAATGCGCCATCACAGGTTGCACAGTATGACACACCGTGTCCGGTATACTGTTCCTCTCCCGGCACCTCCAGCCTGCGTCGCTGCGTGCCCATGGCGGCGATGACTGCGCGCGCCTTATATCGCGTTCCATCCGCACACTGCACCTCCCAATGTGATTGCCTTTGAATAAGGCGCAATACCTCTGCGGTCTCAAACACACTGCCCAGTGCTTCCGCATGCCTGCGCATCGCCTGTGCGAGGTCAAATCCGGATATCTGTGTCATTCCGGGATAATTTTCCACCTGCACGGCTTCTGCCAGTTGTCCGCCACCCATGCCGTCGCGTTCGAGTGTGCGCGCCTCCAGTGCTGCGCGCTGCGCATAAACGGACGCGCTCAACCCCGCGACACCTGCACCGACAATAATCAAATCCAGCATCTGCTTTCGCCTCGTTTCTGTCTGGAATATCCTTAGGTTTCCTGAAACAAGGTGAATTTATTCCATCGGAAACATAACAAAGGGCATGCCGTCCCTGTATGGAACACGGCATGCCCTTCCGCAGTGCGCCCCCGGGCGCAATCCCCCAGTGTTGACTTTTCAAATCCCCTTCAACCAGCTCGCGCAGCGCCTTGCCGCCGCAACAAACCGAACAGGTACAAGAAAAAATCAGCATATAGAAATAGGCTATTTCCTGTATCTAAGATATCATATTTCCTTCCGCCTGTCAATATCTAAAGATATTTATATATAATATCTTTAGAATTTTGATAGAGTCACAAATTTCGCATACATTATAAGTAAACCATGTGGGAAGTGATTGTGATAGATAGTCAAAAGCAAAAGATTACAGCGGAAACCGGACAGCGAATCCGCCATTTCCGCCAGCTGCGCGGCATCAGTCAGGAAGCGCTTGCGCTGAAAATTGGAATGAGTCCGGCCTATCTCGGACATTTGGAGCGTGGACTGAAATGTCCGACCATCGATACCCTTCACCGCATCACCGATGCACTGGGAATCTCGCTGTCAGATTTCTTTTCCTGCGACAACCTGGACAGCACCCGTGAACAGGAAACCCGCATCCAGCTTGCCATGCGACAGATTCCACCTCACAAAATGGAGCACATCGTTAAAATAATCGAAGAGTTAGCTGCATTGTATAAAGATGAAACCGGCACAGCCTGAACGTGACATGCACCTCATTTGCAGATAGTATCTCATACTGTCTGACAAATGGGGGCAGTTCATCTCGGGCTGTGCCGGTTTTATTTTAATAAAAATCGAAGTATTTGACGTATGTTATGCGTTGCTGCCGACAACCTGAACCTTAATCATGTTGGTCGTGCCGGAAACACCGATCGGAACACCAGACGTAATGACAGCGATGTCGCCTTCCTTCATCAGCCCCTGATCTCTGGTAGTATCCAATGCGTAATCGAACAGATCAAATACATTGTTCTTTTCCTCAACCAGAACCGGGCTGACACCCCATACGAGGTTGAGCTGGTGTGCGACCGTTTCGGACGGCGTACAGCCGATGATATCACAATCCGGACGATAGCGTGCAACCATACGCGCCGAGCGGCCGGACTTGGTTACCGTGACAATTGCGCGCGCATTCAGGTCATGCGCTGTCGTGCAGGTCGCATGGCAGATTGCATCCGTAATATCCGGATTTGCCTTTCTGTCGCGGACAAAGAAGCGCTTGCGGTAGTCGATGTCTTCCTCTGTGCGCTCCGCAATGCGCGCCATCATGGTCAGCGCCTCAACCGGGTACAGGCCGGCAGCGGTTTCGCCGGACAGCATGATTGCGCCGGTACCGTCATAAATTGCGTTTGCAACGTCGGTGACCTCCGCACGAGTCGGGCGCGGATTCTTCATCATGGAATCCAGCATCTGCGTCGCCGTGATGACCTGCTTACCTGCCAGCGTAACCTTCTTAATCAGCAGCTTCTGGATCGACGGAACATCCTCTGCCGGAATTTCAACGCCCATGTCGCCGCGGGCAATCATAACACCATCTGCCAGCGCAACAATGCCGTCGATGTTCTCAACGCCCTGCTGATTTTCAATCTTTGCAATGATGTTGATGTTTTCGCCGCCATTCTCATCCAGCAGCATGCGCAGCTGCTGTACGTCGTCCGGCGTGCGGACAAACGATGCCGCGATAAAGTCAACACCTTGCTCAATGCCGAACTTGATGTCTTCCTTATCCTTATCGCTCAGATACGGAATGGACAGATGTACGTCCGGTACATTGATGCCCTTGTGGTTGGAAACTGCGCCATCATTCAGGACACGGCACAGAATATCCTGCTCCTGCGTCTGCTCCACACGCAGCTCAATCAGACCGTCGTCGATCAGAATGCTCGTGCCCGTCTGCACATCCTTGTACAGATCCGGATAGGTAATCTGAATCTTTTCCGGCGTACCCAGGCAGGCGCGCGGGGTCAGGCGGAGCACCTCGCCCTTCTTCAGGAAAATCTTTCCGTCCTTCATATCGCCGGTACGGATTTCCGGTCCCTTGGTGTCCAGCAGGATGGCGATCGGCAGACCAGCTTCCTCACGAACTTTCTTCAGGCAGTCCATGCGCTGCTTGTGCTCCTCATGCGAGCCATGCGAAAAGTTGAAGCGCGCGACGTTCATGCCGGCCTGCGCCATCTGCCGCAAAACCTCGATGTCGTCGGTAGACGGGCCCATCGTACAAATAATTTTCGTTTTTCTCATAACCAATACCTCACAAAATACCCACGGGCATCCATTCTCAAATGCCCTCACACCGCACCAATTCAGTGCAAACGAAACCAACAATTTCCCAACAAAGTACAAATTCTTTGTACTTTTATGGGTTGTTCCTATCCCCTAACATCCTAATCGGATTATACCATATTGCACAAAAACAGTCAATTGTTTTTATGCATGATTAACAAGATATTTTCGCCCGATCAATCGTATGTTTCGCCGAGGCTATTGTGTCCAATTCTGAGTGGTTTATGCCGGTTTTGAGCAAAAAAGCACCCGAACAGAGCCAAAACCTGTCCGGGCGCAATTTATAAAAATATGCAGTTTATTCTGCTGCGGGCGGAATTTCGCCGACACCGGACAGCACAAGGCGCGGACGGTACGGGAATTTATCGATATCCTCCGGAGCGGTTACACCGGACAGCACGAGAACGGTATCCAGGCCGGATTCAATGCCCGCGATCATATCAGTGTCCATGCGGTCACCCACCATTGCGGCCTCTTCAGAATGCACACCGAGCATGCGCAGGCCGGTGCGCATCATCAGCGGGTTCGGCTTTCCGACAAAGTATGCCTTCTTACCGGTCGCCCGCTCAATCGGAGCGATCAGCGCGCCGCAGCCGGGCACAATCCCGCTTTCCGTCGGGCCAGTGATATCGGAATTCGTACCGATCAGCTTTGCCCCCTTGTTGACCAGGCGGATCGCACGGACAATATTGTCATAGCTGAATGACTCCGGCTCGCCGATAACAACATAATCCGGATCAATCTCATTGACCGTGATGCCTGCGGCAAACAATGCATTCTGTAAGCCATGGTCACCGACGACATAAGCGCTGCATCCCGGCGCCTGATGGCTGAGGAAGCTCGCCGTCGCCAGTGCACTCGTATAAAAGTGTGACTCATCGACATCCAGACCCATGCGCGCCAGCTTCTGCTGAAGCTCCTTCGGCGTATAGTGGCTGGAATTGGTCAGGAACAGAAAATGCTTGTTTTCGCGCTGGAGCCAGTCGACAAACTCACGCACGCCGGGCAGAATTTTGTTCCCGTGGTAGATGACACCGTCCATATCACAGATAAAGCCGGATTTCTCTCTCAAACGATCCATACAGTCTTTTCCTTCTTTCCGTATTCAGAATGACCGTCCGCTCTGACGGCCTATATTCAAGGTATCAGAATGATGCGCACATGTCAACCATACATAAAAAAATCCCCTCATATATACCGCATATTCGCGCAAATATATGAGGGAATGCATCAGCCGATTTTATAACCCACGCCGCGGATGGTCTGAATTTTGGTGCCGTCGTCATCGATTTTCCGGCGCAGCGTATTGATATGGATATCCACCGTGCGTGTTTCGACATCATAGCCTGTGTCCCACACATGCTCCATAATGCTTTCGCGCGTGACAACGCGCCCCTGATTTTCCAGCAGAAACCACAGCAGCTTGAACTCCTTGCGTGTCAGATGGATTTCCTCACCGCGCAGGGTGACAATATGGCTGTCTCCAAAGATGGATACATCCTTATATGTATAATGTTCCTCTGTATCCTCTCCATTCGCGCCTGTTCGCCGTGCAACCGCGCGGATGCGCGAAAGCAGCTCAAGGATACCGAACGGCTTTGCCACATAATCGTCGGCGCCGAGATCCAACCCGGTCACCTTATCCATTTCCGATGCCTTTGCAGTCAGCATGATGATGGGGATGGACGCAGTCCGGTCGGATGCGCGCAGTCGCTTCAAAATGGACAGTCCATTCTCACCCGGCAGCATAATATCCAGCAGGATCATATCAGGCAGACGCGCGCGCATGGCTACATTCAGCTCCCGGCCACTTTCAAATCCGCTCGCCTCAAATCCGTTGCCGCTGAGCGCGTACAGCACCATCGTGCGGATGCTCTCATCGTCTTCGACCAGATAGATGTTCATTCCCTTTCCCTCTCTGTGCTTCAGCCCAGCACGCGCATCTTTTTATGCGTGCCGGTGATGGAAAATTCAACCCACTCGGAGATATTGACCGCGTGATCTCCAATGCGTTCAAAATACTTGGCAATCATCATGATGTCCATCGCCTGCTCTGCGTCCTCAAGCGATTCGTGGATGCGCTCCACCAGCACGGTACGTGTCTCCGAAAACAACTTGTCTACGACATCATCATACTCAACAACGGCATGTGCTGCCGCAAGGTCTCGTGCAACAAAGGCATCGATAGAATCACGTACCATTTTAATGGTCGCCTCCGCCATATACGACAGCTGCTCCGGCGCAACATACGACGGCTTTTCACACAGGAACAGCGTGACCTCTGCAATATCCTCCGCGAGGTCGCCGATCCGTTCCATATCGGTAATCATTTTGAGGGCAGTCGAAATTTCGCGCAGATCACGCGCCACCGGCTGCTGCTGAAGCAGCAGCTTGAGGCAGGCACTCTCAATTTCACGCTCCTTCTGGTCGACCTCCTTGTCGCCCGCCATCGTTATGCGTGCCAGATCAGCGTCATATTTTTTCAATGCCTCAACGGCACGGCTGATCGCTGTTTCCACAAGGGCTGCCATCGAAATCAGATCCTCGTGCATTCTGGTTAGTTCTCTGTCAAAACGGTTTCTCATGGGTACCCCTCCATCAGCCGAAACGTCCGGTGATATAATTTTCTGTTCTCTGATCCTTCGGCATGGAGAACAATTCCTCGGTGTTTTCAAATTCGATGACCTCACCCAGCAGGAAGAACGCAGTCTTATCAGATACGCGTGTCGCCTGCTGCATGTTGTGCGTTACCATGACGATGGTATAATCCTTTTTGAGCTCCTGTACCAGATCTTCGACCTTCATCGTGGAAATCGGGTCAAGTGCACTGGTTGGCTCGTCCATCAGCAAAACCTCTGGCTGGATGGCGAGCGCACGCGCGATACAAAGACGCTGCTGCTGTCCGCCGGACATACCCAGCGCACTCTTGTGCAGGCGATCCTTGACCTCGTCCCAGATTGCCGCATCGCGCAGACTCTTTTCGACAATGACATCCAGCTTTGCCTTGTTGCGGATACCGTGCGTGCGCGGGCCGAAGGCGATGTTGTCATAAATGCTCATCGGGAACGGATTCGGCTTCTGGAACACCATGCCGACGCGACGGCGCAGGACATTGACATCCATGCGGTCGAAGATATCTTCTCCGTCCAGTAAAACTGTGCCGTCGATGTGGCAGCCCTCAACCAGATCGTTCATGCGGTTGAGTGTTTTGAGCAGCGTGGATTTGCCGCAGCCGGAGGGACCGATAAATGCGGTGATTTCTTTCTCTGGCAGCTCCAGATTGATGTTCTTGAGCGCATGGAAATCGCCGTAATGCAGGTCAAGATTTTTGATGGAATATTTTGTATTCACAGCCATAACAGACTCCTCTTACTTTTTTGTCAGCTTTCGCGCAATGAGAGCGGAAACGGTATTCATAACCAGTACAATAAGCAGCAGGACAACTGCGGTTGCATATGCCTGGTCGGTATGCAGGCCCTCGCTGGACAGGCAGTACATATGGACTGCCAGCGTGCGGCCGGAAGAAAACAGGCTGGTCGGAATATCTGTCGCCGTGCCCGCTGTATACATGAGTGCAGCAGTTTCGCCGACGACACGGCCGACCGCCAGAATAATGCCCGCCAGAATACCCGGCATGGCTGACGGAAGAACAATGCGGAAAACGGTGCGCAGCTTGCCTGCACCCAGGCCAAAGCTCGCCTCACGGTACATGTCCGGCACAGCAAGCAGTGCCTCCTCTGTGCTTCGCATGATGAGCGGGAGGATCATAATGGACAGCGTCAGCGCACCGGACAGCAGCGACATTTTCCAGCCGAGCTGTGTAACGAAAAACAGCATGCCGAACAGGCCGTAAACGATCGACGGGATACCGGACAGCGTTTCGGTCGTCAGGCGCATCAGGCCGACCAGCTTGTTGCCCTTTTTCGCGTATTCAACCAGATAAACGGCGGTAAATACGCTGATTGGAATCGCAATCAGCAGCGAAAGCAGCGTCATTTCAACCGTTGTGATGATAGAAGGCATCATCGAACAGTTTTCCGATGTGTACTCCAGCGAAAACAGGTCGGGGGTCAGATACGGAATGCCCCGAATCAGGATATAACCGATCAGAAACAGAAGCACAGCAAAGGTAAAGATTGCCGCACTGTAAACAAGGACACGCAGAAGCAGAGACAAAATCCCCTGTGTCGATTTCGGTTCAGAGTCGCGCCTGCCCGTGCGCACGGTTTCGCGCGGCATGGATATTACGCCGCCAGCGGGATTGCTCATGCCTTTTCACCTCTCTTTTTAATCAGTGCAAATGCAAAGTTAATCAACAGAATAAAGATAAACAGGACAACGCCGGTCGCAATCAGAGCTTCGCGGTGCAGGCCGGTCGCATAGCCCATCTCCAGTACAATGTTGGCAGTCATGGTGCGGATTCCCTTGAAAATGCCGCGCGGCATGGCAGCCTGATTGCCGGCAACCATGATAACCGCCATGGTTTCACCGATGGCGCGGCCGATTCCGAGTACGACTGCCGCAAGCAGGCCGGACTTTGCCGCCGGAAGAACTGCAAAGAAAACCGAACGCTCATGCGTCGCACCGAGTGCCAGCGCGCCCTCATAATAGCTGTTCGGAACAGCATTGATAGACGATTCACTCAAGTTGATGACCGTCGGCAGAATCATAATGCCGAGCAGAACTGCCGCCGTCAGCATGCTGACACCGGTACAGCCCGGAATCATACGTGCGAGCGGAACCATGACAACCAGTCCGAAAAAGCCGTAAATAATAGATGGAATTCCCGCCATCAATTGAACCAGAGGTTCCAGAATGCTGTGCAGTTTTTTCGGACAGAAGCGGGACAGATATACCGCAGTCAACACGCCAATCGGCACACCGATGATGACCGCACCCAGCGTGACACACAGGCTGCCGACTATCATCGGAAGAATGCCATAGGATGCCGGTTCGTTTTTCGGTGCCCACTTGGTTCCAAACAGGAAGTCAACAAATCCGATTTCCTTCATCGCCGGAATGCCGTTTGCGAACAGGAACACACAGATCAGGACAACCGCGACAATGGACATACATGCGCACAGGGCAAACAGCCATGACATACCGCGTTCCATAATTTTTTGTCGTTTCATAAAATCCAACCTCAAAAATACGTTCAGATACAACAGTTCCCTCCGGCGGACAATACGTCCGACGGAGGGAAGCTGTGTCACATTCAGCCGATTTCGCTCCAGTCGGTGGTTTCACCGGTGAAGATGCTGCATACCTGCTCGGTGGACAGCTCCTCAATCGGGTTCTCCGGATTGACGATGACCGCAATGCCGTCCAGTGCAATCTGAACCGGGGTCAGGGTCGCCAGCTCTTCCTCGCTCAGCTCACGGGATGCCATGCCGATGTCGCATACGCCCTCAATGGTGTTGTTCATACCGGTGGTGGAGTCAGACTCCTGGATGGTGATCTTGACGTTCGGATTGACCGCTTCATATGCTTCCTTCAGCTTCTCCATAACCGGAGTGACGGAGGAGGAACCTGCAACCGTGATCTCGCCGGTGGAGCCGTCAGAGGTAAACGCGTCTGCATCCTCATTGATCTGGATGTAGCCGTTGTCGGTGACAACCTTCTGACCGTCTGCCGACAGGATGAAGTTCATGAAGTCCTTGGCTGCACCGGTCGGCTCACCCTTGGTTGCGATGTTGAACGGACGGGATACCTTGTAGCTGCCGTTCAGGACATTCTCGGTCGTTGCTTCTGCGCCGTCTATGGCGAGTACCTTGATGGAATCGTTGACAGAGCCCAGGGATGCATAGCCGATGGCATTCTTATCACCGGATACGTTCTGCATCATGACTTCCGTCTGGTTTGCGATGATCGCATCCGCGGTGGTGTTGTCGACCTTTTCATCGCCGTTCTTGGTCTGGATGCCGAACAGTTCGATAAACGCGCCGCGCGTGCCGGAACCATCCTCACGGGATACGACATCGATTGCGCCGCTCATGGAAGCTGCTGCGGAAGAACCGGAACCCTGGTCTGCCGCCGCGCTGTCGGTGCCGGCGTCAGAAGAACTGCCGCAGCCTGCAAGTGCGCTCATCAGTACGATACCTGTCAGCGTCATTGCGCCGAACTTTTTCATTGCCGTTGTAAATTTCATGTTGATTTCCTTTCATGTCTTTGTTGTTTTCGATATTTGCTTTCAACAGTGTCTATTCTAAACGCGCTGTGTAAAGTCATCTACCGGCTTTTCGTAAAATGTTTGTAAATGCAAAAAATCACTCATTTTTCGCAAAATGAATGATTTATATAAATAAAATGTATGAATTTTGTAAAATCGTTGTTGTTTCTCACTTTTCGCTGTGCGGATGCTCATCACCGAAAATCATGTCATCGATGTCCGGACGCTTCGGGTCCGCATGGTAATAATCCCAAATCTGAATCAATGCACTCACCTCCTCTGCCTATTCTATGTCTCTTTCTCTTTGTGTTTCCTGTTAGAATCTACAATACTGACCGGACAAAGTCAACCGAATTTTTCAAACTTTACCGGAGGCATACGAAGAAATTGCATTTGCTTTGCATGTTCTTCCAGTTGTCTGGTAAAGTTTACACAACTTAGCCGTCATTTTGCACGTTGCAAACAACTGCCCTATACGGTAGGATAGTATTACATACAATAACAACAATCGGAAAGGACGATTTCTATGTTTTTCTCACTCCCGTTGCTTTGTGTCTCCTGTCTGCTGCCCGTGATTATGCTGGTTCTCGGCTTCCGCTGGAAGACCTCCGTACCGGCACGCGACGCAAAGCTCAGCTACCACACCACACTCGCCTGCAAATCAGATGAAACGTGGACATTTGCACACCACTGCTTTGCTGCACGCTGCCGCAGGCAGGGAGCTATCCTGCTCATCGCCTCGCTGACCCTGCTGTTTGCATCATTTCTTTTCGTGCCGAACTGGTCGAGCATTATCGCAATGGCGCTGGTCTGCGTACAGGCACTGTCCACCCTGCTGCTGATCCTGCCGGTGGAAAATGCGATCTATGACAACTTCGGCGGCAATGCCCCCGCCGGGACAAACTCTGCTTCCTGAACCGCTTCCCCTTCGGAGACACACGCCGAAGGGGATTTTTTTCTGATACCAGACTGAAAGGAAACTGTCAGCATATTGTTATTGTCATCTTTGTCCATATGGTCTATAATATAAGAAGAAATATTAGCACATTTCACAAATCTGCTGACATACAGGGAGGTATATCCATGAAAACGAGACTACTTTCTGTTCTCCTCGCTGGTACGCTGCTTTTCAGCGGAGTCGGCGAGCTTGCAGTTTCCGCGCAGGCGGTTGAAGCCCAGTCCCCCGCGCCCTCCGTACAGGTGGCTGAAAACCAGCCTGCGGTACAGGAACAGACTGCGACCGATGCACAAAGCATCTCTATTTATCCGAATCAGCTCTGGATGCGTGCCGGCGAGCAGACACAGCTCACCGCTTCCATCCTGCCAGACGATTGCGAAGAAACCGTTTCGTGGTCGGGCAACGATTCTTCTGTCTGCTCGGTCAGCGAAGATGGCACTGTCACCGCATTGAACAACGGTACCGCTGAGATTACCGCTCAAGCGGGCAGTGTTTCGGCAACCTGCACCGTGCAGGTCGGCCTCACTGCACCGACGCTTTCCAGCATTGTCATCGATGACGAACAGCATGCATCGCTGTCCTGGGATCCTGTCCCGGACTGCGACGGCTATCGCGTTTCCCGCCGGGCATCCGAATCGGATGAATGGCAGGACATGGAAACGCTGACCGGAACGAATTGGACGGATATGACCATGACCGCTGTTACCGGTTGGCAATATGGCGTGCGCGCCTACAAGCTGCGCAACAGCCAGACCGACGATGAAGAAACACTCTGGAGCGACTATGTCTGCGCAGAGGTGCCTGTGGTCGAACAGCAACCTGAACTCGATATTCCTGCACGGCCCGCTGCCCCGGTGCTGGTCGGAGCAGAAGCCCTGTCTTCCGGCGGCATCCGCATCAGCTGGAATGCAGTGTCCGGTGCGAGCGGCTACCGCGTTTACCGCAAAAACGGCAGCAAATGGGATCTGCTGCGCGTCATCAAGAGTCCATCCGCAACCAGCTATATCGACGCTTCGGCAGAACCCGCCACCACATATACGTATACCGTCCGCGCATTCAGCCGCGGCGGCAAAAAAATTCTGCTCAGCGATTATGACGCTGTGGGCGTTTCCGCTACAGCTGTCACAATCTCTGTTCCGCATCTCGAAGACATCTCTTCGAGCGCCTATGACCGCCTGACCGTCACCTGGACTGAGGTGCACAAGGCCGAGGGCTATGTCCTCTACCGCCGCACCAGCCCGACTGACAGCTGGACCAAGCTCACAACCATCACCAGTGGTACAACAGACAGCTATACCGATACCACAGTGACCTGCGGACAGACCTATTATTACACACTGTCTGCCTACTGCACGGTGGGGGACAAGAAGATCTACAGCAGCTACGACGAAGCAGGCATCAGCGGAAAGGCACTTCCCGCTGCCCCGGCGCTCAAGAGTGCGGTTTCTGCGAGCGCGACCAGCATTACCCTCACCTGGGGTACAGTCAGTGGTGCAAGCGGCTACCGCATGTACCGCAGGACGAGCACCTCTGAGGCATGGACGTGTATCGGCGACCTCACCGGCTCTACGCGCGACAACTACACCAACACCGGTCTGAAAACCGGTCAGCGCTATTATTATACGGTTGCGGCATTCTGCAAGCTGTCCGACGGCACCATCGTCAAGGGACCCTACAACACCACAGGCATCAGCGCCGTCCCGACGGCAAAACCATACGGCAATGTCTATGCCACATACAGCACCCAGTACAAATCCTCTCAGGTAAACCGCACGACCAATCTCAATATTGCGTGCAAAACCATCAACGGTACCATCCTCAAGCCGGGCGAAACCTTCTCCTTCAACGGTACACTCGGCGTGCGCACACCGGAAAAGGGCTACAAGCCCGCCACTATCTTTACCGGCAGCTCCGGTACTGCGCAGGAGGTCGGCGGCGGCATCTGCCAGGTCGCATCCACCATGTTCAACACCGCCCTGCTCGCCAACAGCACCATCGTCGAACGCTACCCTCATTCGCAGAAGGTCAACTATTGTCCGGTGGGACGCGATGCCGGTATTTACTACGGCTCGAAAAATTTCCAGTTCAAGAACAACACCAATTACAATATTAAGATTAAGTCGTGGATTTCCGACGGAACACTGACCGTCCAGCTGCTCACGACGGAACAGGTCAAACCGCCATCTGTCAGCCTGTCGGTTTCCAAATCCGGCAACACCTATACGCTGAAGCGTACGGTAAACGGCAAAGTCAACTACACGACCAAAAGCACATACTGATTGAAACAGAAGCAACATACGGTGTGGCCTTCGGGCTGCACCGTATTTGATTGGAACAACGTTCTCTTTGCAGCGGTCAAAAGAAAGCGCAGCTCCGTTATCCCCGGACAGACAGGTGCTTTTGTCCCATAAGTTCTCCGAACATTGCACCGCCAAGAATCAGGACTGCACCCAGAAACTGTACAGGCAGCATGGCCTCCTTCAGGAGTACCGTAGAGAAGAACACCGCCGAAAGCGGCTCCAGATAGCCACAGATCGCAACCGTCTGCACCGACAGGTTTCCAATTGATGAAAAATACAGATAACATCCTATGCCTGTATTGAGCAGGCCGAGAATACAGACCGGTGCAAGACTCTCAGCGGGAATTTCCATCGCATATCCCTGCTTCAGTCCCACAAAAACCGCAACGGTCAAAAAACCGGTCAGCAATTGCAGTGCTGCATTTTCCAGTCCCGCAATATCCTTCGCTTTCTTGTTGCAGATCACCATGAGGGAATACATCACCGCTGACAGCAGCCCTCACAAAATCCCAAACGGATCGCTGCCGCCCTGCGCAGTTCCGTTTAACATGACAACCCCGATCAGTACGGACAGAAATCCGGCTATCTTGTATCCCGTCAGTTTTTCTCCAAACACAAGCGGCGACAGCACCATGACAATGACAGGTCCGCAATAATATAACAGCGATGCGATGCCCACACCAATGCGAAAATACGCCTCATACAAAAACATCCAGCTTGTCCCCATCGCAATGCCGGAGACAGCGAGAAATATCATCTGCCTCCTGTGCCTGAAAAATGTGAACCTGCCTCCCGTCAGAACAAACAGTGCCATCAGCAGGAGACCTCCGATGCATGTGCGGAGCAACACAATGTGCAGGCTGTCCAGTTCAATATAGCTTGCGACAATGCCGTTTGTGCCAAACAACAGCAGAGCCAACAAATACTTAACAAAAGAACGCTTCATCCGGTTTCCTTTCCCTCGTGCAGCGAATGCCCTCCCCCCTGCGGTGGCATTCACTGCATTTTTTCTTGATTTTTTCCTTCGTTATTGTATCATAGATATATCTATCGAAAAAGCGAATGTTTTTCATTATAAGCATGACAAAATCAGATATCAGGAGGCCGAATCATGGACAGGAACATTCAGAAATATATGTCGTTTGTAAAAGCTGTCGAGTACGGCAGCTTTACAAAAGCGGCAGAACGACTGCATTATTCTCAGTCGGGAATCAGCCGCATGATTGGCGATCTCGAAAAGGAATGGAACATCGTTCTGTTGGAACGCCGAAAGGACGGTGTCCGTCTGACCTCTGAGGGAATGAAGCTGCTGCCGCATGCAAAAAATCTGGTTGCAGAATATGAAAAGCTGCAAATGCAGGTGGATGAGCTGAACGGGCTGCAATCCGGTCTCATCCGAATCGGCACCTTTTCCAGCGTTGCCACGCACTGGCTGCCAAACATCATTCGAGAATTCCAAAAGAGCTATCCACAGATCGAATATGAACTGCTGCTCGGAGATTACTCCGAAATTGAGACATGGATTCTGGACGGGCGGGTCGACTGCGGTTTCCTGCGGCTGCCAGCGCATCCGGAGCTCGACACAATTTTTCTCGAACAGGATCAGCTGATGGCAATTCTTCCCGAGAATCATCCGCTGAAGGACTGCGAAAAATTTCCTATTTCCGCGTTGTGCACAGAACCCTTTCTGCTGCTGGAAAAAGGGGGAAAAGCGGAGATATCAGAAATATTTGAATCAAATGGACTGGTACCGGATGTGCGGTTTACGACATGGGATGATTATGCCGTCATGTCGATGGTGGAAAGCGGCCTGGGCATCAGCATTTTACCGCAGCTGATTCTGAAGCGGGTGCCGTATCGCATTGTTGCAAAGGAACTGGATGTTCCGGCATACCGCAGCATCGGGCTCGCTCTGAGGGACAAAGAAACCGCTTCACTTGCCGTAAAGCGGTTTCTTGATTATTTACCGTATCGGTGATCCCGGTAAGGCTTCTTCCCGCCGGAATTCGCCCGACTTTCCGCCGCTTTTGTGCAGCAGATAAATTTCGTCGATGTGCATGCCCCGGTCGACCGCCTTGCACATGTCATAAATCGTCAGCGCGGCGGTCGAGGCCGCTGTCAGCGCCTCCATCTCTATACCGGTCTTCCAGGTACACCGCGCCGTCACGACAATGCGCAGCTGTGTGTCGTTTTGCGGTTCGATGTCCACGGTGACGTTGTCAATCGGAATGGCATGGCACATTGGAATCAGTTCGGCTGTGCGCTTCGCCGCCATGATGCCCGCAATGCGTGCACAACCGAGCACATCGCCTTTTTTTGTCCGGTCGGACAGAATCATGCGCAGGGTCTCCGGCTGCATCGTCACAACCGCCTGCGCCTGTGCTTCGCGCCGCGTGATGTCCTTTTCCCCGACATCCACCATATGCGCGTCGCCGTTCTCATTGATATGCGTCAGCTTCATGCCTGTCCCTCCCAGTCATCGATTTCACACGGTACGCTGCGGAATTTCCGGTCGGTATAATCCGCCTCAATGCGATTGTGCGGCGGGCACGTCAAAAAGCGCGCGTCATCCCACGGACCATTGACCAGTGCCTGCAAATACTCCATGCTCCCATTTACTTTGCGAAATTCCCAGCCGAAGTCGTCCGCTGCCTGCCGCGCATATGCCTCATGCTCCGGACAATCTCCATATGGACAGGTGATATACCCGCAGTAGGCATAATTCGTCATCCAGTTGTTCGTGCACTCCATCAGGTAATCCGCGTTTTCCTCGCCATATTCTTCCACATACTGCGCGCGCTGGATGCGATAATTCTCCTTTGACGGTGTAAAAGCCTGCTCAATCCAGCCGCGATTGTACCAGTAGGCACCCGGCATGCTGCGGAACAGCTCGCGGTAGCGCTCTGCCGAGCCAAGAAACAGCGAAATGCAATCGTCGCAGCGCGGCACGACAACCGGCAGCGTCTGGCTGCGCAGGCCGAGCACGCCATTAGAACACAGCCCGTATGCCAGCACAATCGCGTCAAATCGCAGGTTTTCCCGCAGGGCTTCATTCTCACATTCCACCGCGTCGATGGTCTTTTGCAGCTCGGCACGCAGGATATCCGGTGTGTCGTGCAGTCCCTGCCGCAGCCACCACACGCGCACAACATGTCCGCTCTCAGCCGCCAGCCTGCTGATTTCCCGATTCGTGACCATACACCCGATCAATGCTATCCTCATCACATTTTCCTCCGTTTGCTTTACTACCGCAAGTATACCGCCACTTTCTACACGCCGCAAGCGTTTTTCTCTCATTGGAGAAGATCGTTTGAAAATCAGGCAATTTTGTCATAAACCAATTGACAATCGTGCTATACAGGGAAAGCAAAAACAGAGTATAATAAGATACTACAGTATCAGGGGGAGTGTCCTCCCCCGGGAAAGGGAGATCAATATGAAGCTCGCAATCGGCATCGACACCGGCGGTACGTGTACCGACGCCGTTTTATATGATTTTGAAACCGGAGCCGTTTTGTGCCGCAACAAGGCACTGACCACCTATGACGACCTGACACGCGGCATTCTGGAAGCGCTCGACGGGCTCGACCCCGTCCTGTGCAAACAGGCTTCCGTTGCCGGACTGTCCACTACGCTCGCCACCAACGCCTGTGTTGAGGGCAAATTTCGCCGTCCCCGCCTGCTCCTGCTCGGCATTGACCGAACCGGCATCGAGCGCTATGGTGCGGATTACGGCTTTTCTGACCCGGATGACATCCGTTACCTGCCTTGCCGCACCACCATCACCGGACAGATTGAACAACAGCCGGACTGGGATTATCTGCGCGCACACGCAAAGGAATGGTTCTCCGATGTTGAGGGCTGTGCGGTCTGTGAAGTATATGGCATCCGCAACGGCGGTGTACTGGAAAAACAGGCAGCACAAATTGTCCGCGAAGAGACCGGGCTGCCGACCGTCTGCGCGAGCACACTGTTCGGCGGGCTGTCCAGCCTGGAACGCGCGGCAAGCGCTGTGCTCAATGCGGGTCTTCTCCCGCTGACACAGGACTTTCTCAATGCAGTCGCGCGCGCGTTCCGCGCGCGCGGCATTGAGGCGGAAATTTTTATTGTGCGCTCAGACAGCAGTCTGATGGGGCTGCAATATTCCGCAGAGCATGCCGTGGAAACCCTGCTGTCCGGCCCCGCTGCATCCGCTTTGGGTGGCAGCGCGCTCGCACAAGAAGAGGCCGCTGTCATTGTGGATATCGGCGGCACGACAACCGATGTCGCCCTGATCGAACATGGCGCGCCGCTGCTCTCAGAAGATGGCATCCGTGTCGGACAATGGAAAACACTGGTGCGCGGCCTGTTTGCCACTTCCTTCGCACTGGGCGGTGACAGCGCCGTGCGCTGGGACAAAAACGGTGCATTGACACTCGGCCCGGATCGTGTCATTCCGCTGTGTGTGCTCGCTTCCCGCCATCCGGAGATCACTGAAATCCTGCGCGCACAGGTGGAACGTATCCCATCTCACACCCTGCCTCTGCATGAATTTCTGACATTGAACCGCACGGACTGGAGAAAACTCCCGCTGACGAAACAGGAAATCGGTCTGTGCCTGACACTGGAGGATGGACCGAAGAGCTTCCAGCAGGCCGCGGATGCACTTGGTGTGGACAAGTATTGCCTGCGCACGCAATCACTCGAACGCGCTGGTGTCGTGCTGCGCGCAGGTCTGACGCCGACAGATATCATGCACGTGCGCGGCGATTACACCGCCTATGACCGCAAAGCTTCTCTGCTCGCCGCACGCTTTACCGCGCAGTCGCTGGGCATAAGTTTGGAAGAGCTCTGCGAAGAGGTCTATGAACACATTTCGCGCGAAGTATTTTATGCCGTAGCCCAGATGCTGCTCGAGCATGCCTCGCCGCATTTCCGGCAGAACGGACTGGATGACGGCATCCGGGAGCTGCTGCGCATGCAGTGGGAAACCCGCAACTCCGACAGCCCATCGCTGCTGCAATACGCATTCCGTTCTGTCGCACCGCTCGTTGGCATCGGCGGGCCGGTGCATCTGTTCCTTCCCGAAGCGGCCCGGGCTCTCGGTGCGCCGTGCATCATTCCTGACTGTGCTGCCGTCGCCAACGCGGTCGGCGCCGTGACCGGCCAGATGTCGGTCAAAGTCTCGGCGGAAATCCGCCCACACGGACTGTCCCCTGAGGATGACAAACAAGGGGATTTCGAGGTGCTCTGTGAAGGCGAATCCCCGGCATATTTTGCCAGCGAAGAAGATGCTGTTATCTGGAGCACAGGCCGTCTGAAAGCACTGGCGGAGCAGCGCCTGCGCGCGCAGGGTGCAGTCGGCGTGCTGTCGTTTGAAACCACAACGGATGACATAACCTCTGCCGCAGGCGGCGGATGCATCCGGCTCGCCACCCGCATTTCTGTAACCGCGGGCACCAACCTCAGCCCCGATCACAAGGAGGATCTGCATGTTTGAACTGACAATCTGTACAGGCGGTCATCGCCGCACTGTCCCGGCAGAAGCCGGACAGCTGGTAAGTGACCTGCTTCAGCGATATATCCCATCGTTCGCACTTCCCTGCGCCGGCAACCACACCTGCGGCAAATGCCGCGTCCATGTCGAGGGTGCAGTAGAACCCGCCGGAGAGAGCGAAGTGCATCTGCTCGGCGCACAGGCGCTGGCAGACGGCGTGCGCCTGGCATGTGCCTGCCGCATTCAGGGCGACGCTGTCGTGACACTGCACGACGAAGGTACGTCTAAAATCGTCGCGTGGTACAAAACTCCGGACTTTGAACGCACAGAGAGCGGCTGTGGCTTCGCCGTTGACATCGGCACGACGACGGTCGCCGTACAGCTGATCGACCGCACAAGCGGCGCGATTCTGGCGGAACGTCTCGCCGAAAATGCCCAGCGCGGCTATGGCGCAGACGTCATTTCACGCATTGAAGCGTGCAAAACCGTCGGACTTGATGTCCTGTCCGACCGCATCTCGGAGCAAATCGAGGGCATGGCACAGGAATGCCTGCGCGAAGCCGGGATTTCCCATGTAGAAGAGTCGGTTGTCACGGGCAACTCCACAATGCTGCACTTGTACGAAGGGCTTGACCCGGCATCTCTCGCCGTCGTGCCGTTTGATGTACAGTCATATTTTGGCTGTTACAGCCGCCGCACGCTCGCAGGTTCACCGGTATATCTGCCCCGCTGTGTCGGCGCCTATGTCGGCGCAGACATCACCTGCGCGATTCTTGCCGCCGACCTGATGCGCGGCGGTATCCAGCTGCTGACGGATATCGGCACCAACGGCGAGATGGCACTGGCATGGAATGGGAAGCTGCTGTGCTGTGCAACGGCGGCAGGCCCTGCCTTTGAGGGTGCCGGACTGAGCTGCGGCATGCCCGCCGCCCCCGGTGCCATCCGTACTGTAACCGAGAAAAACGGCACCGTCACATATGAGACTGTCGGAGAGGAACCCGCCTGCGCATCTGCGGGTCAGGCATTCTGGATGCGCTGTCCGTCATGCTGAAAACCGAAATCATCGACGACTCCGGTTATTTGGAGAACGAAGACAGCGAAGAAGACGATGTCTGGGAAATCGGCGGCAGCGGCGTGAGCATCACGCAGCGCGATGTGCGCCAGATTCAGCTGGCAAAATCTGCAATCTGCGCGGGTCTGATAACCCTGCTGGAGCACGAAGGGCTGTCAGTGGACGATGTATCCCGTTTTGCCATCGCAGGCGGCTTCGGCAACACCATCAATCAGGATTCTGCCGCAGAAATCGGCCTGTTCCCCGCAGGGCTGCGCGACCACACCGTCTTTATCGGAAATGGTGCACTCGGCGGCGCAAGCATGCTGCTCATGAACCGCAGCCTGCGTGAGCAAACCGAACAGCTTGCTCAAAGTGCGGTCGAGCTGTCACTGTCCACCAGCGCGGAATTTATGGATTACTATGTCGACTGCATGGCGTTCATGCAGTTCTGAGCAAGCAGAGCAGCGGTACCCGGAAATCCCGGATACCGCTGTTTTCGCGTCATACAACTGTCTCAATCGGAATGATGATTCTGTTTCAGATTGCATGGTTAAAAATATTTTAAGCACTTTTTCACACAAATCCTCAAAATCATGCCTTGATACAGGCATAAAAATTCCTGTGGAATGATTCCACAGGGATTTCAATTGCGTGCAGATTATTCAAAATATGCAACAGCTGCGTCTGCTGCGCTTGCTGCGTCCGGAGTATAGCAATCTGCGCCGATCTGGTCACAGAAGGTCTGGGTAATCGGTGCGCCACCGATCATGACCTTAACCTTGCCCTTCATCTCAGAAGCCTGAACTGCCTCAACAACGTTGCGCATCTCACCCATCGTGGTGGTCAGCAGTGCGGAGCAGCAGATGATCTTTGCATCGTTCTCACGTGCTGCATCCAGGAACTTATCAACCGGTACGTCAACGCCCAGATCGATTACCTTCAGGCCCTTGCCTTCCATCATCATGCGGACGAGGTTCTTGCCGATATCATGCATATCGCCCTTGACGGTGCCGAGAACAACGGTGCCCTTCTCTTCTACGCCGTCTGCTACCAGATACGGACGCAGAACCTCAACGCCGCGGTTCATCGCGCGCGCTGCAACCAGAACCTCCGGTACGAATACCTCGTTATTCTTAAACTTCTGACCAATGATGTTCATGCCGTCCAGCAGACCATCCTGTAAAATTTCGCTTGCCGGAATGCCTTCATCCAGTGCCTGCTGTACGAATGCCTTTACCTTCGGTGCGCGGCCCTTTTGCAGCCATTCGCTGATTTCGCTCAATGTGCTCATTGTATTTCTCTCCTCTCAACAGTTCCTGTTTCATCAATTCCACAGGCAGTATCCTGCACTGCCCTGTTGTTGTTTTTATCATACCATGCCGTCTGTGTTTTATCTTGTACTCTGTTGCAGTTTTTGGTACATTTTTACCCACTTGTACTTTGAACAAAATGATTGTCTCAAACGCCGGATTGAACCGATTCTATCCAAAAAAGGGTACGCTGAAGCGGCGTACCCTTTGATGTATGCAACGATACTTTTGTTATCCTGCGTAGTATTCGTCTACTGCTGCAAAGAACGCATCAATGTTGTCCCAGCTGGAAAGCGGCGGAATATCGCAGCCGGAGGAAATGACAAAATTCGGATGGGAGCAGCACTTCTCCATGACATCCAGCGTTGCCTTGCGGACAGACTCCGGCGTACCGTTGCGGAATTCGCCTGCCGGATCAACATTGCCCATGCAGATGGTATCCGCCGGAACCTTGGACAGAATTTCCGCCATGTCAACGGCGTTGCCGAAATGATATGCGTTTGCGCCACAGGACAGGATAGAGTCCAGTGTCACATTCGCGGTATTGCCACAGTTATGATAAATGAATGCAAAATTCTCATCGCGCACAGCTTCTACAATCTTCTTGCAGTAGTCGCCGGAAAATTCCTGCGCCAGCATCGGAGAGAGCAGACCTGCGAGCGGCTCCGCCATGACGACACCGTTTGCACCCACTGCCTTATACGCATTGATGTAGTTGATAATGAATTCCGTCGCCTTCTCGAGCACGATATGAACCATATCCGGCTCGTCATAGCAATAAATCATGGAAGAGGTGACATCCATCAGGCGGCCTGCCAGCGAGAACGGACCGATTACGCCCGCAAATACCGGTCGATCGGTGATTTCATCAACTGCCTTTGCAATCGCATCGATGTAAATCTGCGTGCGGCCTGCACCGATTTCCGGAACCTCCATGGCTTCGGCCTGTGCCATGCGCTCATCCTCATCGATTTCCGTATCGAGAACTGAGCCGACAACTGTCGGCACCTCATCATCTGCGACACGAATCGGTGCGCCAAAGCACTCTGCTTCGACAGACAGATCCATCAGGCTGACCGAACCGCCCGCCTTCGGCGTGCGGTCTGCCACTGCCTTCATGCCCTTCGCCTGAAGCACACTGTCAGAAATCAGGTCGCGTACCGTGATATCCAGCAGCTGGATGGATGGAAAGGACAGCACCGGGATTGCCTTCTTGACCGGAGCCTCCAGCAGCTCCTTTGTCCACTGTTCCATATTCATTTTCATAGTAAAGTCTCTCCTTATCGATATGCAAAATACGCATTCCGTATGGTCATGCACTCAGGTTGTTTGCACGGTATTTTCCGGGCGGCATGCCCACAACACGTTTAAAAATACGGGTAAAATAGCTCTGGTCATCAAATCCGACCGCGCAGGCAATTTCCGAAAGCGGCATGGAACTGCGGTGCAGATAGGTTTTGCTGCGCTCGATGCGCAGGCGGTTGGTGTATTCCGTAAAGGTGCAGCCCAGTTCCTCTTTCAGAATGCGGCACAGATACGATTTGGACAGATGTACCTCGCCTGCAACCTGTTCCAGCGTCAGCTTCTCGGACAAATGCTCCTGAATATAAGCCGAGATCTGCCGGATGATTGTCTGATGCTTGACATCATGAAAGTCAAACACCAGATCGAAAAAGTGGTGCAGCATCGCGCCAAGCCAGGCATCCAGGGAATCGAAATCGCGCATGCGCTCGATTTCAACCACACTGCGGTCACACAGCGCGAACACCTCTGCAACATCCGCGCCGCTGTCCGTCGCAGCACGCGACATCAGCGTAATCAGATCGCGGATGCGCAGCTTGAGCATCAGCAGATCATTTCCGCCCGCGAGATACAGCTCCAGCAGCAGATCATTGAGCAGCTGCTGTGCTTCCTTTTTCTCTCCGGAACGAATCAGCTGCTGCAAGCGACGCTCATCTTCAATCGGATAGCGAATGCGCTCCTCATGCCGTGTCATGGAATACATCGTGTGCAATGCTTCCTGCTGCACATCTGAATCGCTGACCGGCAGCTGTTTGCCGCCGACAAGAGAGCTGCAGACTGCCTGTACGGTTTCTCCCAGTGCACGCGCTTGTTCCGTTGTCAGGCATGGGATCTGTCCTGCTGCCTGTGCCGCCTCCGGCGTGCCGCTGTCCGAGAGAAGAAACGGTCCGGCAATCAATCCATATTCCGCCTGATGCAGCTGCCGGACCGATACCGCCAGAAACAGATATCCGCACGGACAGCGGTACATGTACCGCCCATCCCAGCGCCATGCCTCGGCACAGCCAGCACTGTGCACTGCGTCTGCACGGCAGCTCCCGTTTTCCAGCATACAGCTTTGCCGGAACGACGATTTACAGGAGTGCTTTGCCTGCATGTCCAGCAGCGTGCAACAGACGCCGGTTAGAATGCGGATATTCTCACACACCTGCAATGCCTGCTGTTGAAATTCCATCCAGATCACTTCCTCGCACAGTCCGGCTCCATGCATCTGCGTGGTCTGCCGTCTTCCTTTTCTATCATATAACGGTGGACTCAGCCGTAAACCTTTGCCACTTCCTCACGTGCAATCTCGACCCAACGATAGACATTTCTCGGCGTATTGGCAATGGTATGGTTGTCCTTCATAATCAATTCGACATGGTTGCCGCAGCGCTTGCAGTCGATGAGCACCTGATGCAGGCGGGTGCGGATGTGGTCTTCATCAATTTCCGGAACGGCGATATCCGTCGGGCTTACCTTGTGGCAGAAGACATAATCACTGCCGAGCATTTCGCTCATCTTCGGGATATCTGCCCACTGGGAAACCGATACGCGGCGCAGGCGCGGAATCTGCTTGACATATTCCCAACGGCGGTCAAGACCCTCACAGCAGCCATAATAGTTCAAGCCAAAACGCTCCGCCAGCTTGATCTGATACGGCAGGACAAATTCTGCAAACATCTCCGGGGAAACCTCACCGGTCTCCTGACTTTCGTGGAAGCCCCAGATATCCATTGCGCTCGTCGGAACCTCTGCCTTCGGATTCAGGCTGCCCGAAATACCCAGTCCGCCGGAACCGACATAGCAGTTGCCTGTATTGGCGGTAAACAGCTTGTTCTGTTCCAGAAAATCAATCTTTGCCAGATAGCCCTCAGTGAATCGGCCGAGAATTTCATGCATCTTTTCGGGGTAATCATAAAAGTCCATCAGCATGCTCTCAAAGCCGCGCAGATCAACATATGGGTGCGTCAGTTCGAGGCCCCACCACCACCACTGGCGGCGTTCGACTTCCAGAATGCCATCGAATACATCATGTGCAATCTCGGTGAAGGCATCCGTTGCCTCCCAGTCGATCGTGATCTGCGGAATCTGGATGAGCCCGGCAACATCAAAGTCATCCTCCATCATATCCTCTGTAATCGGGCTCTCCCAGGTATATGCCTCGCCGCCATAGAAATCGCCAATGATCTTTTTGTCAACGCCCCACTTGGTGTCATGTGCCTGATAGGGGATGTAGAACTTTGCCTCAATCGGCTTGTCACACTTGACCTTCTCCGCGTAGATGATCTCTTTGTGCAACCACATCTCCCATTCCTGCGCCATCTCACCTTCGCATTCACAGGTAAATTCCTGCGGCAGCAGCTCGTTCCAGCCATTCTCAAGGTCAAGATAGATGAGCGGACGGGTTTCCTTGAGGTCATTGTGGTCACGCCACAGCTGCATCAGCTCTTCCTGCTCCGGTTTTTCCGCATAGGAACGCATTTTCTTTGCCAGCTCCTGAAGGATTGCCTTGTCGTGCTCACTCATGACTGCCTGTTCTTTTGTCCAGCCATGCATAAAAATATTGCCGTTGGTGCACTGGTCGAATCTCATAAAACGGACTCCTTTCAACTCATTTCTCCAAATCGTCTATCCCTGTCAATCGATGGTTCATTTTGGGAAGTTTTTTTCATCTGTTTCTCATTTCAAACAGCTTTTGTGTTCCATGGCTGTATCTTATCACAGAAAATTTTCCTTTTCAACCAGTGCAAGATACTCCAAAATTTTGAATTGTGCAGTTTGACAATCATAAAATTGTCCAATTCCATTGTGCTAGTTGCCTAAAATATAGGTATTATCTTTGTTTTTTCTGGATGCTGTATTCATTTTACAGAAAAAGCCTGCGAAAAATGCGCATTTTTCTTTTTCCCCGGCAATCCCTTCAAAAACATAGGTTTTTTCCGTAGAAAAAAATGATAATTTTTCAAAGGTATTTCCTTCTCTTTCCTATTGCGCACTGCATTTCTGCGTGTTAAAATATTGGTTTAATATGACATAGGAGGAATTTCTATGCTGCGCCAAAACGAAGCCGGCGTATTATCCGGTTCCGAATTCTTTTTCAATACAATTGATTCCCATATCAGCAATCTGTTTTACTATACCAGCCTGTGCGGACACTATTACTGTGACGATCAGTATATCATCGACCGCCAATACTACGACAGCCTGCTGCTGATTCTAGTGGAAAAGGGTTCCATGCAATTCAGCTACCACGAAAAGGAATTTTCCGCCGGAGAAGGTGATATGGTCCTGATTGACTGTGCAGATCCGCAGCGCTATACTGCTGACCCCTATGCAGAGTTTTACTGGATGCATTTTGCCGGGGCAAACAGCCTCGAGCTGTGCTCCCATCTGACACGCGTGCATGGCAGTCCATTGTTTCACATGCCGAATACAAAAAATGCAGCCATACAGATACGTGCGCTGCTGCGCCAGTTCACAACAGAACAGATCATCAGCGACGCCGAGCAGTCCCGCCTGATCTACAGCGCCCTCTGTTACCTCATGCCGGGCAACCGCGACACAGGCAGCCTGTCGGAACATACACCGACACAGCAGGCTGTACAATATATCCACAACCATTTGAGCGGCGATCTGAGCCTGAAGCGACTCGCAGCAGAGGTGCATCTCAGCCCATCTCATCTGATCCGCCTGTTCCGTGCCGAGCTGCACTATTCGCCGCATGAATATGTCATCCGATGCCGGATGGATCGTGCAAAGTATCTGCTCAAAACCACTGATTTGCCGATCAAGGCCATCGCGGCAGAGGTCGGCTATGGCACGGAAACCAGCTTCACCGGAGCCTTTACCGAAAAAATTGGCATTTCTCCGCGCAAATTCCGCGATATGCCGCTTGGATAACGACACAAAGCCCGCAGCAGATGCTGCGGGCTTTTCCATACTGTTTTGCTGTTATTCAAATACAATAATACCGCGCTGATCCAGCTCCCAGACATCATCAGAGTTTTTTCTGATGCGTGCCGGACGGAAATTAACCATCTCCACATCGACAGACAGCGCAATTTCCCGCACGCCCGTGCCGACATGGCAGAAATCAAATACCATCGAGAGCTCCGAATATTCCGCCATACCGATCGGTACGCCCTGTCCCTGCGCACGCGGATGAAACCGAATCGGATTGAGCCAGATGCAATTCCTGTCCAGCAGGACAAACAGGTCATGGGAAAGATTTCTGCCCCGTTCAAAGGTACAATATCCCCGGTCAAAGCTACCAAACCGGTACGGCACAAACTGCGCCGGATTCGCGCGCCAATACGGATTCCGATACAGGTCGAACGGTTGCGCGAGCGTATATTGCTTGCGCGCAGCAGTCTTTGGTTCAGGTGTCTGCTCTGCGTCCGTCTGCATGATGTTTTCCTGATCGAACAGCTCCGGTGTGGGACGCTTCTTTGCTGTCGTCTGTTCTTGCGGCTTTGCCGCAGGTCGCGCCGACCTGCTCTGCGGTGCCGACTGTTTTTTCTGTTGCTTCACCGGCTGAGGAGCCGGACGATGTTGCCGCACCACCTTCTGCGGTTCTTTTCGCTGTACAGAAGATGCCACAGTGTGTCGGGGCGTATTCGGCCGGTTCGGTCGGACCGCACGCAATGCGATGTTTGAAGTGCGCAACGCCGCCAGCGCTACCAAATTGCTGGTCACAGCGAGCAGCATTACCAGAATGATCCAGACTGACGGAAAGGAAGCTGACGGACTGGCTTTTGTCTCCTGCTCGGATTTCTCCTCTGTGGTGTCCGTTTTTTCCCCGTCTTCTGTATCCGGTTCCACTGCATTGCTCTTTTCCAGTAAAACAGAAAAGACATTGGACTGATCGCTCCAGCCCGCAGCAACATCAGTAAAACCGTAAAAGTCACCGCTGTATTTGTAGCAGTTCACGCCGTCCAGAAATACCAGTCCATCCTGAAAGACGCAAAGCGTATAGGTCGTGTTCTTTTTCAGCTCATATTCTTCTTTGAACTTTTTATATTCCGAACCGTCAAACTGCATAACCGCGAGTGAGCCCTCATCCATGTACAGATATGTGTTTTTACCGTCTGGCATGACAATGCGGGCTACTGCACCGTTTTTCCCCGCTGTCGGATTTTCCACGCTCAACTTGCAGACCACGGCACCGTCCTGCGAGGCCGCCTTGGTATACGCATCATATTGCGCCTGATATGCGACTTCTGAACCATTAACGTCGACAGAGCCCATTCGCTGCGCGCCTGCCGGCACGCGCAGAAGCAGCAGGCATATTCCGCACAGCAGCAAAACACGGTACGCGCGTCCGTTTTTTCCCCGTTTTAATTTCAAAATAAAACAATCTCCCTTTGCATGTCAAATGCTGTAAAAGTATGTAAATTACGATACTTTTATTATAATCGCTGGCCAAGAGAATAACAAGTTTTTATGTTCTTTTTCTATTTTTTGCGTCTTGTTTTTGCGCAGCAAAAAAGACGGTTTCGTTTGAAACCGTCTTTCATGGAGGTGCCACCCTAAAGAACGCTACGTTGGGTGACATTCCCCTTTTTTCCGTCTCCGGGCAAATGAAGATGCCGCAAAGATAACTTTTTCCTGAGATAGAGCATTACAATACGTACACCCTCATAATAATTTACCACAGAATCAGCCTCGGAATCATGCTTTCCGGGCTGATTTTTGGTTCTGCGCTTCTTCCTCTGCTGTTCGCATTCTTCCTGCCATTTCTTAAACTTCCATTTCAGAGTGTTTCCAGCAAAGAGGGATATCGCTTTTGCAGGTTATCCCTCAGTCGGATAAATTCCGGAATATAGCTGTCCAGAATGACATGCACCAGCTTTTGCGCTTCTGCGCCGTCATAGATGTGCGTCATGCTGCTGCGGCTTTTGAGCATAGAGAGCCAGATTTCTTCATCCAAAAATCCATAGATGGAATATGCCGCTTTCAAAATCTCTCTGGGCGAGCCGGTATTGCCTTCCTGTCTGCCTTCGTATTTCAGAAGCTCTTTGAGTACCTTCCAGCCAAGCTCAAACTGAATATGGAATTTATCAATAATTCCGCCGATAATAAATTCATTGGTCAAATCCTCCTGTCCTGCACGGGACAGGACATTCAGATTCGAACAGTAATGTTCAAACTTTTTCATACAGAACCAAACCTTCCTTCTGAATGCACGCCAGCAGCTCTGGAGATACCGTCTCATCCAGATTGATAACATCATAAGACAACAACGTAGATGTTTCCTCCTCTACATCCAGCGAAAACCGTATGATATCGCCACCGGAAACCGCAAGGTCGATGTCACTGGCTCTCCAGTAGTCCCCCCGTGCGCGGGACCCGAACAGAATGACTCGGTTCAGATGATATTTTTCGGCAAGCTGACAGATTTCGGTCTGTACTTGCGGCTTGATTCCTGTGTTGGGAAGCATGTGCATACCTCCACTCAAATGCAGTAAAGCACGTTACTCAAAGTACTTCTGCATCTATGCTTCTTTCATACCTCCAGTTTATCCAAACTCTCCTGAATTGTCAATTTTGATTTGTCGATTTTAAAATTTTAGAAAACCCCAAATTGCAATAACAAGTTGAGCATTTTCTGTGTTAGAGGGTCACCAATCTGACCTCGGCTGATGTCAAGGTCAGATTGATGACTATGCGGCATATATTGCATTCATCTCGGCTTCAAAAGCTCCTTCTGGTGTCCGATAGCCCAAAATCTTACGGGGAAGCGCATTTGCCCAAAGCACAACAGCCAGGATATCATCTGCACTATAAGAATCCATACGTCTGCCTTTTCGCAGAAAAATGATTTACTCAAGATACTGGTTGTTGTCCCTGCTTTTTCAACGCCAGTCCAATCAACCGATCTGCCTGATCTGCCATAAACAGCGGAATATTCAGCACATCATCATCCAGCTTCAGGTTATCAAGCGAGAAGCGTACACGGAGTTTTACCTTATCTGGGAATAACTCCTTAAACTTTTTGAGGCTCTTGCTGGACGTATTGGCTTCGGATTTGACCTCAACAGGGAAAATATCATTTTCCCGCTGAATCAGGAAGTCTACCTCGTACGGAGGATTGCTCTGTGTCCAGTAGCGTGGGACCACCTCAAACTGCGTAATCAAAGTTTGCAGCACAAAGTTCTCGGTCAGTGCGCCCTTGAACTCGGTGAATAGGCGGTTGCCCTCTCCGAAGGCTGTAGGAGCCAACTGCGCCAGACGGCGGAGCAGACCCACGTCCACCAGATAAATCTTAAAGGCGGATAGGTCATCGTAAGCTGCCACAGGAAGGCCAGGAGCGGAGCTGCGGTAGATTTTATGAACCAGTCGGGCATCTACCAGCCACTGCAGAGCATCCTCGTATTCACGGGCTCTTGCACCCTCCTTTACAACCTTGTAGATGAACTTCTTGTTCTCTCTTGCCAGCTGAGATGGAACAGACTTCCAGATCATAGAAATCTTCGGGAACTGACTGATGTTAGGATGCTTTGCAAAGTCACGCTCATAGGCACCGATAATGCCGGACAAGGCTTCCTGCATAGCGGAAACATCACGGGCTTCCGTCCACATCAGAACGGGTTCAGGCATACCACCGGTGACATAGTACATCTTCAATTTCTCGTACAGAGGATTGAAGAACGCATCGGGGATCGGTTCAATGGTGTCCACACTTTCCAGATATGTGGCAAGGTTTTCATCACCATTGGCAATCAGGAATTCTGAGAAGGTCATAGGGTCAATCTGCATGAAGTTGACCTTGCCTACAGGGAAAGAAGATGGCTTTGCCAGAGCAATGCCCAGCAGAGAACCGGCGCAGGCAATGTGATACTGCGGAGCGTTTTCGCAGAAATACTTCATGGAGTTGATGACCTTGGGGCAATCCTGCACCTCGTCAAAGATGATAAGGGTCTTTTCCGGCATGATCTTCTGACCGCTGGCCAGCATCAGGTTCTGCAGGATGCGATCAACGTCCTTGGTGGTTTCGAAGAACTGTTTGTATTCCTCGTTCTCATCGAAGTTGAAGTAAGCAGTATTTTCATAGTAACGCTTGCCGAACTCTTTCAGAATCCAGGTCTTGCCCACCTGACGAACACCTTTTAAAATCAAAGGCTTACGGTAGGGAAAATTCTTCCAGTCCAGCAGCTTTTTCAAAATGAATCGTTCCATAAACTCACTCCTCACATTTTTATTGGAGTTTTAGTGTCTCTCAATCACATTTTTATTATATGCAGAAATCTCGGAAAATACAACTCCAATCACAAAATTATATAGGTTTTGCGGTGTGTGAATCACACTTTTATTTCTGTATGTGAATTGAAGATGTAAAATCGAAAAAACAAGGACAGGATTTCACAAAGAAGCGGAATCCTGTCCTTACTGAATTGGATATGAGATTTTGATTAATCTGGTTTATACAACCCAAATCCATGTTCACGATGGTAAGCTGGACCTTGCGGTGTTTTACCTGCCCAATCTCTCGCACTCTTCACCTTGTCGAATAGGTCTAAAATCCGATGACAATTCTCTCGAAATGCAGTATCTAATTCTGGATTTCGAAATTGATTTTGTACGATTTCGCATTCCGTCGCCCATTGGTCATCGGATAATCCTTTTATCCATTCCAAGCTGTATTTAGATGGTTCTTTATTGATGCCCTTATATATGGCATATCCGCCTCCAATCAGCCCGATGGCTGTTAATACGATCTTTTTTACATTGGTTTTCAAGGCAATGAATTTCATTCTTTCGTTCTTGCAGACCTCCGACGGCTCGCAGCGAAAAAAGCGCTGGCTTCCTCCAAAAATTCATTTTC
Source organism: Butyricicoccus porcorum (assembly GCF_051246315.1). Lineage (NCBI taxonomy): Bacteria > Bacillati > Bacillota > Clostridia > Eubacteriales > Butyricicoccaceae > Butyricicoccus > Butyricicoccus porcorum. The sequence goes on along the minus strand of NZ_CP178353.1, from coordinate 1,755,585 downwards.
TTCTCTGAGCCGTTTGATTTCCTTATTCTGTTCTTTCACCTGTTTGCGAAGCTGCTGAATTTCCTTACTCAGAGTCATGGCTCTTTGTGGTGTCTGTGTGCCCGCTCCCAGCGTCAGATTGCCTAAACGGTACTGACGCATCCATGTATGCAGGGTGTTTGCTGGAATATCAAGTTCTCGGGTTGCCTTCGTTTTACCAATTTCCAACGCCAGTTTAACCGCTTCTGCTTTATATTCCATATCATAGGTTCTGTTTTGCGGCATCGTTGTTGTCTCCTTTTTCTCTTGATTATATTTTTAATCCCTGAGAATAAGTTGTCAGCTAAAATGATACAACATCAATGCTCTCATGTTGGTATCCATTGCAAGCCCCAGAACACAGGAATCGTAGCAGTCAAAGACAGCGGATACATATAGCTTTCCATCTTTTCCTTTGACTTCAGTAATATCCGTAACGCACTTCGTTAGTGGTTTGTCTGCGTCAAAATTGCGTCTTAGCAGATCGTCGGATTTACGAGTTTCCTTATCTGCTCTGGTAATGCCATTGGGCTTGCGCCTTGGTGTGTGGCTGATACCCAGTTCCTCCATGATCCGGTATACCGTCCGTTCACTTGGAATTTGCACGCCCTGTGGCTGTTTCAGACGTAAAGCCTGATATATGCGGATTCGACCGTAAGTATCGTTGCATTCGTCTTCTGCAAGGATCTCCAGCATGGCATCAGCCAAATCCTGATACTTCCATGGGCGAGTCTGGGCCTTCAGATATTTGTATAACCCCTGCCTGCTGACATGGAGCAACTTACAGTAGAATGCGATTTTCCCCGTGTTCTGGCCATCGTTGGTTTTCAAGGCAATGAATTTCATTCTTTCGTTCTTGCAGACCTCCGACGGCTCGCGGCGAAAAAAGCGCTGGCTTCCTCCAGAAATTCATTTTCTTCTCTGAGCCGTTTGATTTCCTTGTTCTGCTCTTTAACCTGTTTGCGAAGCAGCTGAATTTCTTCACTCAGAGTCATGGCTCTTTGCGGTGTCTGTGTGCCGGCTCCCAGGCTCAAGTTGCCCAGACGGTACTGACGCATCCATGTATGCAGGGTGTTCGCTGGAATACCAAGTTCTTTGGCTGCCTTCGTTGTACCAATTTCCAACGCCAGTTTAACTGCTTGTACTTTATATTCCATATCATAGGTTCTGTTTTGTGGCATCGTTGTTGTTCTCCTTTTTCTCTTAATGATATTTTTAATCCCTGAGAATAAGTTGTCAACTAAAATTATACAACATCATAGGCCGTAATTGCAGAAAAATTTGTGCATCGATTATCTGTTAAAAGAGAAAAACAGCGCAGCAATCATAATATGAATGCTGCGCTGTTAGAAACTGCGTGAGCTTATTGCTTTTTCTCGTGAAAAATTGTTCTAAAAATGAGACGGACAAAAGGACCGCAGTAGAACAGCTGATAGAGAATCGCCATTGGAAAATTCATTCCCCAGGTCTGAATCCAAGTGCCAAAGGTTTTCACATCCTTGAACAGCAGAGTTGCGATCAGGCTCATAACCGGGCACATGATGCAGCAAATGCAGATGGATATCATATATGTAATAAACTGAGGTCTGTCCGTGGGCTTCATAACTGTAAATGCCATCTTTGCGGCCAGCTTGCCAACGATGAAAAGCTCAAGAATAAAAGCAATCGGGGCCATAATAGGAAGTTCATGCAGGGCGGCAAAAAAAGTCTCGCCGGTGACGCCGCCCATATTTAAGGCAACGTTATATACAATCATTCCGTAAACCATGATGGTTGCCATAATAGCGGTAAAGACTACATCCTGAAATTTGTTTTTGGGCATAAAAAAATCCTCCTGTTTGATAATCAAAATTTATGTGTTGTTCGTTATCATCCTGGCGGATTGTGCGTTTCCAATTAAACCATATTTAGTTGCCTTGCTACTATAACACATTTATCTGTATCCTGCAAGTGTAAATTTGCAGTTGCTCAGGTCCATTTCAGAGATGAACAAAATGATCATCTGGATCAAGAAAATGATTGTTGAAACCGTCGGTATTTCATTCAACTCAAATCATCCAAAAGCACGCCGAGTCTTGTTAGCAGATTTTTGATAATCAGATAAAATTTCAGCGACCTCTGTTTTCGTGCTGTACTGCATCGGCATAAACCAAAGGACATCGACAATAGGAGTTTTTTCGCGTTTTCTCTCACTCGCAAAGCTTAAAAGCTCTAACCCACAAAACCGTGATCCAACAGCCTCCTGCCGCAATGGACAGCAGCAGACAAAGAAGATTTCCCCCTGCCATCGCTTTTCCAATCCAAAAGGAAGGGAGAAGTGAAAAGCCAAAGGAAAGCGGTGCCGGAACAAAATAAGGTAAACGCCGTAGAACAGCGCCAGTACCGAGACCGCATAGGGGAGCCTGTCCCAAGTGATTTTCATGATTTTTCTCCTACAATCCAAGTTTATCTGCTTTTCTCTATTCTTTCATTTTACAACCTCATTCCACTCAACTCCGTCCTCGTCTATCCAGGTATCCGTACCGTTATAGGCAAAACGGCGTTCAATACGATCCATATAGGTGCCGTCCGCCAATTTATATACTGTTGTCGTGTCGCCACGGAGATTCACAAGCTCCACCACATCCGCTCCCGGATGAGCTGCTTCACCCGTATCTTCTCCGTCTTTTCCCGTCTCGCCCTCTCCCTGGGACCAGCACAGCAAAAGGCCCTTGTATTCCGTATACAGGAAAAGTACGCCGTCTGTTTTCTCCGCCGTAAATTCCATTTTCATGGAGCTTCCTTCAAAATCATTGGTCATATCGGCGGAGAGGATGTTTCCGCTCAGTGAATAAGTACCGATACCGCCGTCCGCGCCGATGTACCATGAGATATGGCCATCGCTTGTGATCTCCATGCTGCTGCCAAATTCCATAGCGCCGGGGATCGCCTCCATAGCGGTGGCATTGTCTTTTTCATCTTCCACCAGATGCCACGGGCCGACCAGATCGTCCGCTGTCACGGCATCCGGATTATTTTGCTCCTGCACCGGCGGCGCGATGGAAACGGAGGCGTCCGTCGTTTCCCTGGTGGGAGCCTCAGCGGGAAGGCTTTCTTCTTCCACAGCGGAATTCGACGGTTCCGTCTCCCTGATAGAGCGATGTTCCGTCCGGTGACGTGATCTTCATCTCCAGCGACCCTTTCACCGTCTCGAATAAAATTTTGAGCGTATCACCCTGCTTCAGCTCCAGGGTGTGGGTGTCCGTGCCGTTCATGGTTTTGACATCCAAGTGGTAGGAATCCGCGTTCTTTGCGCTGCTGCCGTCAAAGGCGGAGCTGGACGCGCACCCCACAAGGGTCAGCAGGAGGGCGCAGACGGTTATAACGATAACGAAAAATTTTTGCTGTTTCAAAATGGTTTCCTTTCCGAATTCAGATTTGGTTTGATCAAACATGATCAAGTTGCTATTTCTTATCCATATTCATCCGAATCACATTAAAAAGGTTTGACAGCAATATACTCACTACTGCGATTGCCAATGGTGTCGCGGTCTCATTTCCGTCAAAAATGCTGACGCACAGAAAGATTGCACCCGCTACGATCAAACCTAAACTTGCTATGATGAAAAGTTTATTCAGTATTTTTTTCATTTCATTTTCTCCTTCCGATTTCTCTGCCTTCTATCGCGCACGGTCAAAATATTCAAGGTTATCTCGCTTTCGCTTGTCTATCATCACCGGTCACGCTCAAGCAGCCGTGACTTTGCCTCCGAATTGCTGTTCCAGACCGCACCCACCGTGGGGCAGCCGCCCCTGTCCGGGCAGTCGCCGCAGGTGGCAAGGCCCTTTTTCAAAACGCACTGGCGGATGGGGCACAGTTTGTCGCAAAACGGTGTCTTGACTCCCTCCGTGCGGCAGCCCAGGCAGTTGATCATATCAGGGGTGATGGGAACCTCGTTCAGCCCGCTCCAGAGCTTTGCGGTCTTTTCCCGGAGTGCGTTGTCATTGTTCAGCGTAGCGACGCGGGCATCGCAGGTTTCGCAGTCCAGCCCGCAGCAGGCAATCAAATTTTTCATGGTATTTTTCTCACTTTGCTTGCTTAATTCTTGTCGGTGTTCCTTCCGAAACATAAAGCATACTGTCATAAGCCATTTCCGGATTTTCAAATACCCTGTATGACATTGGGATCGTCCTTATGATGAGGTTGTACCCCTCTCCAAGGGATCCATTATAAATATAATCTGCGGTATATTGCTTCAGGGAAGAATCCTCCGGTATTTTCGAGAAATCCAGCCAGCAGATGTTAAACCCTGCTCTCTTAGCCGCTTTTGCGAGAGGGTCATAGGAATAGAAGGTCTGATTGGTCCGGTTTCCGTTTCTGCCGCGGGGCAAATTACAGGTCGTCTTGTAGAAATCCGTCCCGATCACATAGTAATCGTCTTCCAGTTCCTCATACAAAAGGCCACCCATGTTCTCGTAGCCTGTAACCTTTTCAACATGCCCATTATGACCGGAAACAAAAATACATTCTCTCCCGAGCTTTTCCTCCTGCTCCAGGATCCACAGCGTATTCTCTTTCATAAATGAATCCCTCAGCGAGATATACTCCGCGCTGGTGCCTTCGCCAGAATTCAACTGACAATTTTGAATCAGCATTTCCGCCAGATGTACGCCAAGGTCGCTTTCCTCTTTTGCCGCTAAAAGCGCTTTGATCTGCTCGAAATGCGCTTGTCTCTGTGGGTAATCGTACTCCGGATTCCAGTCTTCACCGGTCACCAGAGGTTCGATCTTGGCAGCGGATACCCTCAGTTTTTCGCATTCTTCCAGAAGAAGCTGATAGGTGTACAGGCCTCTTTGCATATCAAACCCGTAGAATCGAAGATCCTCCCCTTTCGGAGCTTTCTCATTGTATTCTCGCATATAGGAAATGAGCGCAGCCATTTCATCTGTACGGTAAATCGCAAATCCGATGTTTGCCGCCGCTTCCTCGGCAGTGCCGGTGCCGCCGTGAATATATCGGTTTACCATCTCACATCCGCCGAAATCGCCTTCCAGTGCGAATGCTTTTACGCCTTCGTTTTCTACCAGCAGTTGAAACACATCCAGCTTTAACTGCTGGAATTCGCTGTTGCCATGAGATGCCTCTCCCAGTGCGACTACCCTTACCCCTTCCGGAATTGTCAGGCTTTGGACAGTCTCGGCGTATTTTGCAAATTCTTCCGGGTCCGCACTTTCACCGGTTCCAAATCCGCCGAAATATGTAAATACCTCAGCCAAAAGAAGCACCGTGATGAAAATGCACAGGAAAACGGTACGGAACACCCGGCCCTTCTTTTTCTTTCTATTTTTGACTACGACAGCAGCGGTCACCAGGCCCAGAGCGACCCAGGGCAAAGCGGCAAATAAAAAATCAATAAATCCATTCCACATAGGTGTTCCATTCCTCTCATTTTCTCATTCGTGCTTCTTCCCGAAACACATTCCGATGACCAGCCCAGTGAGCATCCCCATAGACAGGGTGACGCCGATGTACTCCGGGAAAATGGCGCCAACGGCGGCCCCGAAGCACATCCCCAGGCTCATCCCCATGGCCTCATAGCCGTTTTCCTTTTCCTGCTTCTTTTTCTTTTCTGCCCGTCTGGCGAAGAACACCGCCAAAGCGATCCCGGCCACCACCAGCGGCACCGCCGCCATCATAAAGTCACGCATAAATTTTCATTCCTTTCTTACAATGTCTTTACCATCTGCATTTCCCGGAATTGTCTTCCGGGAAACAAGTACGCAACCTCTTTGATCTCTTCAAAACCAATATCAGCGTACATCCCGCGCACGACTGCGTTATCCAAAGACACGCTGATATACAACTTCTCGGCGTTGTGCTTTTTCTTAAAATAGTCCAGAAAAGCCACGACCGCCTGTTTGCCATATTTATCGCCGCCCAAGATAGCGGAATGTATGCCGCTTGTATTCCCGGTACGGCGTGCCGAATGTTTCCTCCAGATACCGTTCCTCCTGCAAAATCTGTAAATGCAGCATCACAATGGCAAACACCGTAAGCGGCACGGTCAGCAAGTTACAGTACATTAGTATCACACCGATATACATGAGGTCAAAGCCGAGAAAGGCCGGATTGCGGCTGAACTGATAGATGCCGGATGTGACCAGCTCTGTGCGATCCCAATCCGGGATGCCCACCCTCCAGCTATCCTTCATACTGAGAACGGAAAGGAGAAAGGTCAAGTCACCGAGCATCCCGGTGACAAAGCCGGTAAAGCGTGCGTTTGCCGCAAGGCAGCTCCAGCCGAACGCTATGGACACAAGCTGCACGATCACAACGCCCAGCGTGGCCATGCTCATCAGCAGTTCCACCGTGTGAATGGACGTTTCTTTTCGCTGTCCGATTTGCCGCGTCCGGATGCCGCGGCGCTTCTGCGCCAACATCTTGGCAAAATAAATGCCATAAAACACCGCCAGCACAAAAAGGGCAAGCAGGGGATAAGGGAGAAGTTCTTCCATCGGATATTTCATAATGCAACTCCTCAAATGAATCTTGTTTTAGCCATGAGCAAAACGCAAGGCGACCTGTTACTTTTTTTGATTCTTCCTTGTGCAGGCCACTCGGATAAACGGTACAAGCAGCAGAAGACATACCAGAATAGAACCGCCCAGCTGCCCGTAGGACATCCACACATTTGATTCCGGCGGGCAGGGATAAATCACCGCCACAACCACCCGGAAAATCCAAAGGGCCAGCAAAAAGCCGTAGAGATAGAACGCCTCCGGGTTCTGAGCAAACACCTTTTTGCCCCACAGAATGACAGTAAGGCTTAGCCCCGACAGCAAAAAGGAAAAGCATAGGTTTACATAATTGATTGGAACCACCAATGTCTCATAGGGGATATAGGAAGCCCAGCCAAACATCCACGGCACGGTAAAGTGCCACAGCCCCACCAGCAGGCTGATCGCAGCTCCCGCGTAGTACATGACCTGATACTTTTTCATCGGTTTTCACCTGCCTTTCATAGCCGGTTCCCTTTTGCGAGCAATTATTCGGAACAGATAGAGGAAATAGACCAGCAATACGATAAACTGTACCGCGCCCAGAATTATCTCAAACTGCGCGGAACCCTCTCCGCTGATAAAGGCGCAGAAGTCATGCAGAGCGTGGAGCAATACGCAGGGGAGAAGACTGCCGCTTTCCGCGAATATCAGGGCAAATATCATTCCGTAGACCAGGGCGAAGCAGATCTGAAGGATCGTCTCCACAAAGTCCGCGCCGCCTGCCAGATTCAGAATATGGCTGAACCCGAAAAGGACGGAGGAAAGCATCATCGCCTTTCCCACGCCGCGCCCCAGCCACAGGCCGCAGATGATGCCCCGAAAGAAAATTTCCTCCGCCATACCGATTCCAAGCGTCAAAAACAAGTTTGCTAAAATCAATGCCGCACCGCCGTTAAAGTTTATTCCCGCCGCAAAAGGGGAAAGGGCAATGAGCAAAAGCGGCGAAAAATAGAGCATTCTCTTTGCCGCCCCTTTTTCCGCACTTCGAAATCCCAGCTTTGAGATTCCTTTGTATCGGATGATGGAATTCGCCAATGTGATAATTACAAGCCCCCAGATCACAGCGCCCCTGATCAGCGCGGAGCGAATGCCCTCTATTCCTGTGATCACCACGATTGCTCCTTGCGCGAAAAAGAACAGCAGCAGCACAAGCATTGCCCCGGCGGTTTTCAGTACGATTCCGTCTTTCCGTTCCATTTTATCCTCTCTTTGCCGTCACCGCATTCCCTCCGCCAGCCGTTCAATCAGCCGGTTTACGATTTCCGGCTGGTCGGTGTTGGAGTTGTGCCCAGCATCTTTGATCCATTCCAGGGGAATTCCGGTGTCCTTATGCCACGCCTTGTTGTATCTAACGCAAGACCCCGCCTTGTCCTGTTCGCCGCAGATGAGCAGGGCGGGGCATTTGATTTCATACGGCAAATCCCGCTCCACCGCCTCGGCAAGGATTCGGTAGCCGTAGCCGGAAAGCTTTGCGTAGCGCTCCTGGTCGCCGTCATACACCAGCATCATGTCCCGCATCAGGTTCCTTCCGTATTCCGACAGGGCGACGCCCTTTGTCCCGGACTCTAAGAGGGCCTTCCACGGATAGTGGCGATAGACTGGCTCCATTCGTTTCAGCAGCCAAAGCTCCGGCTTTGTCATATACTTTCGTTGCAGCGGCGCGGAGTCGATGGACACAAAGCCCTTCAGCTTTTCGTGGTAAATTTGCGCATACGCCTGTCCCACATAGCCGCCCATAGACTGCCCCACGATAACGGGTTTTGTGATCCCCTCCTGCTCCAGAATTCCGTCCAGCCACCTTGCCTTGTCCATCAAATCGAAGTCAAAGGCAAAGGGCCAGGAGGCGGCGTGGCCGGGGGCGTCCCACACAAGGACATTGTATTTCCCTTCAAAATACACGATTTGTTTGTCAAACAACCGGTGATCCGCCGTCAGACCGGGCAGGAACACCAACGTTATTGCGTCCGGTGAAATCAGATGCACCCAATAATGGATTTTGCCCAATGGTGTCGAATATGTTCTCTCGTTCATGCTTCTTCTCCTTGTCGATCCCAGTTGCGGTTATATGCCCAAAACACGTATTGCTTGATTGCCATATTCCTTAACGAATGTCCCCGGCTCATCCGGTCAAAGTCTAAGGACTACGAGGCGGCGTGACCGGAGCTATTTCTCCAATCTCATCCGACAAACAGAAAGCCCTGTTCGTTCTCTATCCCAGCACCGCCACAATCAGGGCGCACAGCAAGCAGGGAACGAGACCAAGCGCCATGCCGATCACCGAGCGCACTACATGATACTTCTTCTGGTGATACGCCTTGTCCATGTGCTCCGTTCCCGGCAAACGGATGCGCTTGACGTTGGCAAACAGCACCCAGTCCAGGAAAAAGCAGTCGTACCAGTCCACCAGCAGCCATAGACCGTATGCGTACAGGAAGCCGGTCTTGAAATCCGTCGCTCCTGCCGCAAGCGCCAATGCCGTCAGAATGGATAAAGCCAGCAACACTGCAAAGCCCTTTTTCAAGAACACCGAGGCACTGAGCACCTCGGTGGGAATGCGCTCATGGGTTTCAAAATATTTTTCCTGAATGTCCTTGGGATAATCGTGGATCCACCAAACTGGATTTCTGCACAGCGGGATCATGATCAGGCAGGTAAACAGGATCAGCGCCCCAACACATTCCATCCCATAAATCGTCCAATTCACTGTTTCGTATCTCCTATAGCGCGTTCCAATAAAACACGAAGATCAGAATACATCCCCAAGCGTTTCCGGTGGCTTTTCGGACGATCAACATTCCATAGATCAAAAAGAGAGTACACAGCATCTCCGCCACCGCGTCCGGCGTCACACCCACGACCCCGTGTATCAGAATACACATGGCCGCGCAGACGAAAGCGCCCCAATCCCACAGCCTGTTTTTGGACGGATAGCGCTCGCCGATTTTATCGGAAATCACCACATAATTGAAGCCCTCAAAAAAGCCCCAGAAAAGCGCGGTGAGCAGCATGGCAAGAACGTTCTCCGGGAAACCGCTCTCAATCGCCTCCGCCGTCGTTTGCACAGCGGAAAAGGGAAGCCATGTATGCACATTTCCCGCAAAGAGGTTATACAGGAGATCCGGTACGCAGCACAGTGCGCTCAGCGCAATGGCGCTCAGCAAATGCTTACGGGTAAGGCCGTGATCTGAAAATCGTTCCTTTCTGACAATGGCCACGATGGTGATTCCCAGTCCGGCAATGCCGAACTGAAAGATGCCGCCCATGAACACAACCCGCAGCACAATCGGGATCGCGGTGTCGGCGGCGATGTTGTCGATCTCCCTGCCGAAAACGGTATAGATGACAAGAACCAGCAGGGACACACCGGCGATGATCCACAAATCTGTATCCAGTTGTTTCTTCCGTTCTTTTGTCAGCATGACAGCTTCCTCCCTGATTCGGTTTCTATCTTGTTTGTATTCTCGTGAAGCGTTCCGAAGGAACAGCAGCTAAACTCCCATGCCTGCTGGCGCAGGCACCACCACATTGTATAAGTCCACGGATTGCTCCGCGCTTCGCTCTCACGATTCTTTTCCATGCTATTAACGGCCTGCTTCCCGCAATATTTCGTTTTGGATGTTTCATAGCAAATGCCACCCCATTTACAATGCCGCAAACACCCCGCAGCCCCGCTTCTTCAGCCACAGATACAGCACCCCGCAGAGAACAAGGTCCAGCCCGATGAACGCTCCCATGTATCCTGCAAAGCCCAGCTTCCAGCCGGGGAGCAGCAGAAAGCCCACGCAAAAGAGGATGGTGTAGGCCCAGCCGCCGAACATGGCGATCATCACTCCCATGCTCTGCTTGATGACCGTGATCTCCTGCGTCCAGTTGAGATTGGGCATCTTCAGCCCCATAAACAGCCCGAACAGCGCCGAGAGCAGCACAAAGGACAGCGTCTGAACCGCCGCAAGCGCGACATCCAGCGGGGCAAAGGGGCAGACCATCGCAAGACACAATAGGCAAAACAGCATGGGGACGCCGGTGAGCAACAGCTGCACGGAAAGCTTTGCCCGAAGCGCCTGCCAGGGCTTTACCGGCAGAGACTGCATAAGCCACAGGGATTTACCCTCCAGTGACACGGAGGGAACTGCCATATCGTTCATGGAGGCGATCATGCACCCCATGGCGCACAGCAGCACCGGAACGCTGCCCGGCTTTTCGCCGAACACCTCGTTCATGACCGTGAGGAACGCCCCACCCTTCCACAGCAGCAGGATGCCGCAGACGGGCAGCATCAGGATGCCCAGGCCGCAGTTGAGCATATAGTTGGGGTTGGCGAGAAACCGGGAAAATTCTTTCCCCAGCAGGGCGGAGGAGACGCTTTTCTGCCTGACGGCGGTTTCCTTATAGACCTTCCGTTCCGATTTCCCGGTGGAGGTGACCAGCTTCAAAAAGCTGCGGGAGATGAGCGCCCACATCAGGGCGAACAGTGCCGCCACAACCAGAGAAATAACCAGACACGGGATGGGGTCGCCCACGCCCACTTGGCCGAACAGGTAGAGGGGATAGGCGGCGCCCTTGACGGCCTCGCCAAAGGCCTCTGCGTTGGATAGCAGCTCGCTGATCAGGGTCTGGGCCTTGAACACCGCGAAGTAGTACACGGCGAAAAACGCCAGAGAGACGATGACGGTAATGAGGCTCTTGCGCTTTAGCTTCAGGCTGATCTTGGCCACCACCCAGCCCAGGGCGCAGGAGACCGTCATGACAAAAACGGAGATCAGCGCGGTAAGCAGCAGCGAGCCCAGCACGGTTTGCAAGCCGAATGCCGCCTCTACCCAGTAGACAAGTATCGCCGGAAGGATCACCACGCCGGAATACAGAAGGCCCATGAGGTAAACCGTGGTCATCCGGGAGGCCATCAGCACACTCACCGGAATGGGCAAAGACAGCAGTAAATCGTTGTCCTTGGCCAGGTACAGCGTGGAGTAGGTGGTGAACACGCTGCCGAAAGCCCCCAGCAAAACGGCGATCATCCCCATCATGGCAAAGTAGAGCCAGCCCACACCGGCAGCGTGGAGAGGAGCGCAGAGGGTCTTGGCCAGCATCGCGAACATCCCACCCAGGACACCCGCCATCAGAAGGGCAAAGAGGACAAAATAGGCCGCCGTGGCCCCCTTGGAGCGGGCCTTGTTCTTTTTCGCGTTATAGAAATAGCTGCGGAATATTTCCGCCAGCTCCTTTTTTACCAAGACCTTCAGCATACTTCTCCCTCCAACTCCAGGAACACGTCCTCCAGAGACTCGTCCCCCTTGACCTCCTCCATGGCGCCGGAGCGGATGAGCCTGCCTCCCTTGATGATGGCAACTTTATCGCACAGCTTTTCCGCCACCTCAAGTACATGGGTGGAGAAGAAGATGGCCCCGCCCTCGTCGCACACCTCCCGCATCATTTCTTTCAGCAAGTGGGACGCTTTCGGGTCCAGCCCCACGAAGGGTTCATCCATGAGGATGAGCTTCGGCTCATGGAGCCAGGCGGCGATGATGGCCAGCTTCTGCTTCATGCCGTGGGAGTAGGCGGCGATGGGCTGCGCCAAATCGGCGGTGAGTTCAAAGTCGTCGGCGTATTTGCGGATGCGCGCCTGCCGCTCATTTGCGCCTACGCCGAAAATGTCGGCGATGAAATTCAGGTACTTGATGCCCGTCATGTAGTCGTACAGGTCGGGATTGTCTGGGATGTAGGCAAAGCGCCGCTTGCATTCCAGGGGATTTTCCTTGATGGATATCCCGCCAATGGTGATTTCTCCCGCGTCAAACTGCAAAATGCCCGCCACGGATTTTAACGTTGTGGTCTTTCCCGCCCCGTTGTGGCCAATAAAGCCGTAAATCTCGCCGGGGGCGATATGTAAATTCAGATCATCCACGGCTTTTTTCTCACCGTAGGCTTTTGTCAGATGTTCAATTTTCAGCATGGTTTTCTCCTCCATCATTTTCTAATATTTTAAGTCCTGTTTTAACATCCGTTCCCAATAACTCCTGCGCTTTTTTTGAAATCATAAACTTCATTCAGTTTCTCGTGGGCGTGTAAAAGCTTTTCCTTGCCGTATTTTCTGATAAACAAAGTCTGCGCCTTTGCAGCCCTGCTGTCGCTGCCATTCCACGCAATCGGAAACAGCCTTCTTGATTTCAACTCCATGTCCTGCCATCAAATAACCGCCTCGTCCTCCACGATTTGACCGTCGGCGGTGACGGTGAGATACATTTTCTCCTTGTCAGCGTCAAAATGAAGCTTTCTGGTAGCCAAAACGGTTCCATCCTTACCTTTTGCAGTGATCGTAAAGGGGACAGGCGCTTCCGCATCCTTTGCGGCCATCATAATATCGTTGTCCATAAAAACGTATTTTCCGCTCTCCCAAGCGCCGCCGTCCGCGCGAAGCCCGCCACTGCTGGAGCCGTCATAGGACATGGAAACGGAAAATATGTCGTCCCGCTCCAGCTTTACATACACGCCATATCGCTCCGATTGCGGCAAAAATCCCGTCTCCCGCTCCCACAGCGCCGACTCGTTTCTGGAGGTCTTGAGGATCACCTCGCTGATTTCGCCCTTGACGGGGACGGTCACGTCAAAATCTCCTGTCTCAAAAAAGCCGAACACCGCACTGAACCGAAAGCCAACATAGAGCATCCCGTCCCGTTCCTCGCTATAGCAGCCGCAGAACCCCTCGGGAAAAGAGCCGGGATAAAACCCAGAGATATGTACTTTGTCCTCGCTTACCTCCACGGCTTCAATTCCCGCGCCCTGACAGGCTCGGAAGCCAAGCAGCTTCCACCCATAGCGGCCCGCCAGAAAGACCGCCGCCAGGATAGCCGCGGCGACCGCCAGCGCGATCACGATTCTTTTCCATGCTTTTAGCGGTCTGCTTCCCAATTTCTGTTCTGAAGCGTCCATTTTTGTGGTCTCCTTTTCTCGGTTTTGTTCCCATGCTACCGTAACCGTCGCCGCGCGGATAGTACGTTTCCGCAGACATTTGTGTCTATTTTATAAATCTGAAGAGTCTGCCTGGTGCCATAGACAGAGTGAGAAGCACACCTCTGTGCCTTCGGTGTTTTTGTGAAGGGCACATAACATCCCCGCTATAACGCCAAAGCTCTTTTTCCGGGACGCTCATTTCCATATGCTCCGCTTTTGCCCATTGGGGCATATTCATTATTTTATTCTGTATCTGCTTATATCGCAGGTCATTGTCGTATATCTGCATGTATCCTCCTTCGGTGTCCTGCACTGTAAAAACGCAGCGCACACCGCAAGCCCCGTGTCTAAGCATCAGGCTCTCTTGTCATAAACGCTCTCTTGTACATTGGTAAAACAATTCTCCAAAACAGCAGGCAATGGATCACCAACATTACTCCAAAAAAGATTCTTACAGCCCATTCAGGGAACAACAGTGCAATTCCATTCATATCGCCTCCGCCGAAAAAACCGCACAATATGCTCAGATACAACGGATCAATCAGCAGCATGGCAATCGTAATATAATACAGACAGACTTTGAAGGTTTTAGATTTGACCTTGCAAATTTGAGCTGATGTCAATGTCAGCACATAAGCTGTTATCATTGTCGCCGCAACACCGACACTGCAAAAAATACCAAGCCCTGTTTCACTCATTCGTTCCTCATATATTCCAATCTGCATACCAAGCCCCATAAAATTGATCTTGCGAAACGCTCCGACAGACAGCGCATAAATCAGATGCGCGCCTTCGTGTATGATATAGTACATCAACACCGCGGAAAGCAGCCCAATATATTGACGTATGCGTTTATTCATATAATGTATCCTCCTGCTGCTTAATTTTTGCTCATTTTCCTCGTACTTCATGGATTCGGAATTCTATCCTCCGGAATCCCTGCCTGCTTGAGGAAACTATTACCTGCCTGATGTATCATGCTCATGATTTCTCCTTCCGATAAGTGCATCATACCGGTTGCTAAAAAGGAAGCGATCCCATGTGTATATATTACAGTGTTTTGAACATACTGCTCTGCGCTTTTCTCTGATATCTGAAATTCCGCCGCTATCATTTTGATCAGCTCACGGTTATCTTTATCGTCAAGAATCACATCAGAATCTCCCACAGGATAGCAGTCACTTCCATTCAGAAATACAAATTGAAAAAGATTAGGTTCATACAACGCCATTTTTATATAGGCTTGCCCTACCTGCTCAAAAGCATTGACTGACTCACTGGCTGAGGGGCGCATTTTGCTGTTCGCGTATTTCAGCGCGTGATCGGCTAACGCCTTGCGGAGTCCCTCCATGTTACCAAAGTGCCATACCAGGGGCTGCGTAGAGCAGCCGATTGCCTTTGATAAGGTCTTGATATTGATTGCGGAATACCCATCACGGATCAGCATTTTCAATGCCGCTTCCAAAATAACTTCTTTGGAAATCTGCGTTTTTCTTGCCATTTTAGTTTCCTCCCCCTAATTGCATAAATTATTTTATATAATTTGATTTATATTATAGGCTCGATTTAGAACCTTGTCAAGCACTCTAAATGATTTATTTTTTTCAATCAAATCCTATCTGGACCCGACTTCTTGAGGAGCCTACTTCTTGTGCAAGCAATTCCTTCCTGATCAGGAAGGCCCAAACAAAAAGATTCCGCCCGTAGGCGGAACTTTCTGTTTATGCTTGTTGGGGCAGCCTCGTCTCCCGACTCGATCCGCGCTAAACGGTCTCCACCGGAGACCGGCGCCCCCAATCCCCTTATGAACGAAGATTGCACCTTCGGCGACGCTCGTCCTCGCAAGTTTCAAGTCCTCCACACCGGTAAAGCCGTGCTGCTGATAATAGAGCAAAGCCATGGCCTGTTGTTTTGTGATCTGATTCTGAATCGCCCGGTCGTAATACTGACCACGCCCCTGATTCCGCTTCGCCTCCAGAGAGCTGACCATTCATCTGCTGCTTAAAATTTGTGAGTTTTTAGACTGCACTTTTCTTGACAATTCCAGTATATTGGCTCTGACGGGAGAGAATAGCAAGTCAATCTGACCACATAATTGTCACAAGAATGTGCGTCAAAAACTGTGTAGAATTCTACCGGTTTTTAAGCTCATCACGCTGACAATAGTCCTATCGTCTCAACAGCGAAAAAAGTAGTTTATTGTCTCAACCCTGCCAAAACCCAGGCGATAGAACGATTGTCAAAGCAAAAAGAAAAGGGATTCCGGGAAACTGCCAAATACGGCAATCTCTCGAAATCCCTTTATTTCTGGGCTTTTCAGAACTTTTTTACTTGTTTCGTGACAGAAGAACTACGGTCTCAACATGCCACGAGACAATGGCTTGAATGTCCACAGTACACGGGAATAAATCTACTCCTTATGTATGGGGGAACATATCAGCCTTCGCAAGCCGTGTGAAAGAAGTCTTGGAATAACAGCCCGATTTTGTTTTGACGGGGTGGCTGAAGATTCCTATTACGAAATCAGGTGCAAATGCAATGATTTTCGTAATAAGTTAGGCTGCCCATTCAATAGTCATCAGAGTTCATTAACCGACTCATTATGCTGTCCCGAGAAGTAATCGTTCCATAGACACAGTTTCAAAAAATAAAAAAATTTACGATTTTGAAACCGGCATCTTGCATATACTCTTTGCAGACAGTATAATAGCTACAGCAGAGCGGTTTCAAAAACCGAAAAAAATTTAAGTTTTGAAAGCGGGCGGCTATATGAAAACAATTACGAGGACCAAATATCTCGATCGGATCATTGAACTGAACGGCACTCCCGACATCAAGATTATTACAGGCATTCGTCGTTCCGGTAAATCAAAATTGATGCAGGCATATATCGAGTATCTGAAAAGTCATTTTGAAAGCATCAACATCATCTTCATTGACTACATGGATTTGGCGTATGAAGAGATTAAGGAATACCATGCATTACACGCTTATGTAGAAGATCATTATCAAGCCGGGAAAACCAACTATCTTTTTGTAGATGAGGTTCAGATGTGTCCCAAGTTTGAGCTGGCAATCAACAGCCTTTACTCGAAGGGCAAATATGACATCTATGTGACCGGCTCCAATGCTTTTTTGCTGAGTGCAGATCTGGCAACCCTTTTTACCGGACGCTACATTGAGATTCATGTTTTTCCGTTTAGTTTCCAGGAGTATTGCCAGTATTATGATGGTGTCGGCGATAAAGATAAACTTTTTGATGAATACGCGATAAAAGGCGGTTTGTCTGGCTCTTATGCTTACAGAACGGAGAAAGACAGAACCAATTATATCAAAGAGGTATATGAAACCATTGTGACAAGAGATCTTGTACAGAAATATTCTCTGCCGGATACTCTGGTTTTGCAGCGTCTGGGTGAGTTCCTTATGGATAATATCAGCAACCTGACCTCTCCCAATAAGATCAGTCAGCTGCTGACAGCGAACGACACCCCAACAAATCATGTAACGATTGGCAGATACATGAAATATCTGTGTAATGCGTTCGTGTTTTATGATGTGAAACGTTATGATATTCGGGGGAAAAAATATCTGGAGAGCTCTGAAAAGTTTTACCTCTGCGACAGCGGTATTCGTTATGCAATCCTCGGAAGCAGAAATATGGATTACGGCAGGGTTTATGAAAATATGGTTTGTATCGAGTTGCTCCGCCGTGGATACGATGTTTATGTGGGAAAGCTGTATCAGAAAGAAATTGACTTTGTTGCACAAAGGGGCAGTGAGAAAATCTATCTTCAGGTGAGTGACAACATTTCCGGGCAGGAGACTTTTGAACGGGAAGTATCTCCACTGCTTCAGATTCGGGATGCTTATCCGAAGATGGTCATCGCCCGAACCCGGCATCCGAAGTATAGCTATGAAGGAATTGAAATTCACGATATAGCGGATTGGCTGTTGCAGGAATAAAGAACAATACATTACTGTTTTTTAGAATTCTTCTTTGAAACAAAAATAGTGTCATCTTCCGTTTCAATCTTGAAGCCTGACCATCTAAGGACATGCGCCAATGAATCAATATATTTTTTCTGCTCTTCAATAGGAATTTCTGAAGGTAGGGACAATGCCTATATCGAATCTTTTCACACTATTATCTATCAAACGTGAATGGTTGAATCGTTTTAAAATTCGCAACTATGAACAGGCATATCGTTTAGTATTTGAATATTTGGAGGCTTTCTATAACACCAAACGTATTCATAGCTGCTGTGATTACATATCTCCGGTTGATTTTGAAAAGCTGTACGAGAGGACATCGTGAGGCGGAAATTTTGGCAAGCGAACAGTTCAAATTCTTATTTTCACTTGTACGAAATCTTGACAGAGCACCAATAATTCTTTGTGATACTTATGCGTTGTAGTTCCCAGATGTTTCTTGTTGTGGTATAATAACAGGGGCTAATTGTACCTTTGCGTCATCGTTGTAGTTCCCAGATGTTTCTTGTTGTGGTATAATCCATGCGATTATGACAATTGAAAGGATTGGGTTGTAGTTCCCAGATGTTTCTTGTTGTGGTATAATAGACGCATCCGGACGCGGTGTTTTTCTCATCTTTTTCGTGAGAAAATGACAGAAAATGAAAGAAATGGGACGAAAAAAGCCCATTCCATGAAATATGGAATGGGCTTTTTTTTGATGCAATCTCCGGTGTTCCCCTCATTTTTTTCGTTTTTTAGAAAATCATGAGAGAATCCGAGCTTTGCGGTTCATCATATACCGTCGGTCTCCCAAGCAGAATCCGGATGCTGTGATACTGTTTTTCCGTGATAACCAGCATGCGAATCGACCCGTGTGGTGGGATCTCGGCTCGCAAACGATTTTCATGAAATTGAGTTCGCTGTGGTGAAAGATTCCCAGACACGGCTCTAAACCATGCATCACCAGATTTCTGGCAATTGCACCGCGCAGAATCGTATATCCGTAGTTCAAAGCGGCATTGGTAACGCATTCCTCTCCCCGCGAAAATCCCGTGCCGAATAACGCGGGAAAATAGCGAATGGCGGCCATTGCCTCGCAGTTGTCCGGGTCTCCCGAGCGGACATCGTCCGCCATGCTGTGCAGCTCCGACACACAAGGGCATTCCAGAAACTCCAGACACCGCGCCTGATTATGAATCTTCTGCTGTACAATCGACTGCCACAGACGCTTTTTCGTCGGCAGAGACAGCACAATCTGGCTTTGAATCTGTTTGAGCTGACGGCTGTGACGGTTCATCGGCAGGAGCAATGCCGCAGGCAGATGTTTTTCATCACAAAAATAGACTGTCACACCATACTCCGTCAGTTTTTGCATTGCCGCAGATGTGATCGTGACCTGCTGTGATTCAATCAGCAAGCCGGAGATATCCTCCATCGGGATAGAAACCTCCTGCCCCTTCCGAATGACCAACTGCTGATTGCGCACCGACAACTGTGCCGGATTTGCGAGGAAAACCGAGCGATATTCCATCCCCAATCACCTCACTCATCGGAAGTCCGTCCGGATTTCCGGCAGATGTACCTTGTGATATTCTCCCAGAACATCCACCTCATATTTTTCCATCGAAAGCAGACGCTTGACGCCCATACTCTCAATCTTATATTTCCGATCATGTGTCGTCATCTCAAGCGTTGCACCTGCAATATTCGCTCCTCCATAATACAGCAGCCATTCGTTCTTGGCTATGGTTGACTGCGCCGTCGATTTTTTATTGACAAGGGACAGCTTGATCTCTTTTTTGCTTCTCACCAGCACCAAATCCCCTGGATAGAGTGAAAACCGGAACTGCTCTTCCTGCATCGGCTTCCATTGATTATACTCCTTATGTGCTACCACCGCACGATTAGGCAAGCGCTCCTTGACCGTATCTGCAGTATAAATCGGAACAAAGTAATACCCGTCATCTGGCACATAGTATACGTCAATGCGGACCATCGCGCCGTTATCTGCAATACCGCCATTGGTGCATACGTTCAGGCTGGTCTTTTTATAAGTCTTTACCGTACGGACAATCGGCCCCGGCGTTCCATCCCGCTTCGGTTTGTGGAACGGTTCAGTAAATGCCTTTTCCGCTTTTCCACCGTATTCCTTCAGGCGGTTTTTTAACGCCTCATACAGCAGCAAATCACTGTCCGGTTTGTAGTATCCCTCAATTTCGCCGTCTTTGTTGAGTTTTAATTCCGTCAATGCCGTTTTTGCAACTGCATTCCCCGGCATCTTTGCACTGCGAATGGTCTCTTTATGTGCAGGACCAGTGACCTTGCGGTTTGGCATACGGGAAACGAAAACCGGTTTGATTTCCTCTTCCGCATCGTACATCGGAAGATGCAGATGCATAATCTCGTCATAGGGATATTCGGAAAGCCGTGCTTCCAATTCCTTCCGGAACATCAGCCATGGTTCCGGGAAATCAGGCGCATATTTGCTGTCATACGCTTCCCGAGTCATCAGCGCTCCTGTTTCCGGATCCACATAGTCCGATGTCCGTTTTTTATTCCATTCTCTCCGCTTGGAGTAGTTGGAAATCCGCTGAATCATTGCGTTGGTTGTAATAGCGACAACCGCCGCATCCATCGCGTGATGAAGATCTCCGTCTTCCCGAACCTTTTTCAATCCAAGTCGTTTCCGGATATAATCTGTGATCACGCCGTTAACCGCACGCACCGGACGTTTGGATTTCGATGGCTCACACTCCAGATAATCATTGAGAATGTTGTAAACTGCTCTGGTAATATACTGTGTATCACTCAGATTGCGTTCACGAAAACTCTTTTCCTCCTGATAACTCATGTGTTCTTTCAGGAGCTTTTGCCTCTTTCGATAATCGCGTATTGTCGTCTCAACACGAATTCGGAATTGCTCCGCCTTCTGTACATCGTCTGCCATATATGCGAGCGGGAGACGATCTCCCTTTTGTCGGTTCTCAGAAGATAAAACGAGTACTTTATTGGTATAGCTGTCATCAAATGAACGACTATACGGAATGATATGGTCTATATCGACATAACCGGGTTCAAACAGTCTGTTGATATCCAGTGGGGTACCGGAATACATGCAGACTTCTTTCTGCTCACAGAACAGTTTGTACTTGATAATATCCAATCCGGTTGCACGCGCTTTTTTCACTTCCTCAATTTGTTCGCGGGCAGCATCATTGGCGGAGCGTTTCTTCTCATTCTGTTTTTCAATCTTATCTCGTTGTGCCTTATTGCGGCTCATCTCACGTGCTAATTCAATATTGACAAACTGCGGCGAACCATATTTCCGAACAATCGCATTGATAACTTTAATGATCTGGGATACCGCACGAAGAACAACCGGATTCGTAATTGCCTCGAGTGCTCCATCTTCCCGAAGGCGATTATAGGAAAGAAGTTTTGTCTTCTGCACGCCAATATGCGCTCTGTGATCGCCATATACGATTGTACAAGCATCCGAATAGTTGATTCCCTGTTCCAAATGCGGAATCAGCCTTCTCATTGCAGTGAGCGAGAGATTGCCTGCCTTGCTGAATGACAGCGAAAGAAGCGGTTCAATCATCTCTGCCGTAAGTCCCAGTTGTTCAAGATTCTCTATTCTTCTTTTGTCCGACTTATACAGACTGAGAATTTCCCCAATCCCATCTAATTGCTCCACAGACAGCGAATGAAACGACGTTCCCAAGACTTTCTTTATCTTATGATAGGACTGCATCTCGGAGAATTTCGTTTTCTTCTCATATTCTTCAGCCGGCTTTTCGGTCTCGTATCGAACCATATTGAAACGCAGTCTGTCCGGAATCTGCAATTCTTTTCTAATTCTCTGATAGTTCAGATTTGCAGTTTTCATTGCCAATGCAATGATCTTTTCCCTCTGTTGCTGATCCAGTTCTGTCGGCTGGGTCTCATTGGACACCAGCCGGATATGGTTGATATCCTGAAGCAGCTTAAAATACTCGAACGTATAGCATGCCTTAAATGCTCTGCGTTCTTCCTTCTCAAAGATACAATATCCTCGAAGGTCAGGATTTCGGTAAGGGCTGTTCCCTCCGGGACCCTCATCAAAATTTCTCTGTCCAAGCAAAATCGCCAGATATGCTTCTTCAAATGCCGCGGACGCATATTCGTTTCCAAATAATCTCTGCTTCTCAAACAAAAGCTTTGCTTCTGCTTCTATCACATCCCGTGTTACTGTAAAACGATATGAATTCGGAGCATTTCGTGTTTTTCGTATTGTCCTGCCATCCGGCATGATAAGAGTAAATTTCTCATCCTTGCAAAACATTTCTCCGACCGTCCGATAATTCTTTTCCTTCATCAGCTCCTCATTGGCTGACAGTGCCTGCTTTACCGCACCGGTTTCCTGATCCTTTGCAGCCTCTGCTGCGCTGTTGGAACGGTATCCCCTTCGCTGTGCAAGATGAATTAAAACACGTACCCACTCATTCTGCATCAAACGGCGGTCCAGTCCGTCTGCACGAAGCTCATAAACATCCTGAACAAAATCACTGTTTTCAAAAAGATGAATCATCTCATCTCGAGTCATGATTCCCTGTTCTTCGATTAAATATTTGATCCTTTCTTTGCGATGCCTGCGCCGACGAATTCTTCGTCTGGAACTGCGCGCCTCCCGCCTCGGGAGTGCAAGACTGGCACCCGTTTTAGGCTGCTCCGCTTCTGTAAAAACACGTACTCCAAGGTCTTTAATTTTTACCGGTGCGTCATCCGCCCCATTCTGTAACACCGCCCAACCAACAGAGCCAATACCCATATCAAGACCGAGTGTGTATTTCATATTTCCCCCTCTCTTTCTCTATAAAATCAGAGACGCCCCAACCATAAAAGTGGCTGGGGCGGAGCTCTGAGGCATACTGCCTTATTGCAGTAACCAAATGTTTCTTGTTGTGGTACAAGTTACTATTATAATACATAATTATTTTTTGCTTGTCAATAGTGATAAAATACATACGCAAATTGAAAGTGTAGGTGTTACAATGATGCGTGACAAAAAGTAAAAATAAAAAGCGAATATAGAGCGAACCTGTGATAAGGTTAAGTTGTCGAGACAAAACCGAAGGGCAGGTGCACTATATTCGCCATGAATACAATAACACAGAAGATGCGGTTTCGGCAAGCAATAGTTGAATACGCACTGAAACATGGAGCAACCAAGGCTGCTATCCGATATAATGTTAGCCGCCAATATGTTTATCGATGTGATGATGTATAGTCAGTCCAAGATTTTGTCCGCACCCCCGACTCCAAAAGGAGGGAACTGAATGTATACAAAAGAGCAGGAAGAAATCGCACTAAGAGAATACGAGCGGCTGGGATCAATAGCTGCTGTAATCCGTCGGTTAGGATACCCGAGCGAGTCTACGCTTTACCGCTGGTATGAGCGCAAAAAAGCCGGGTTAGAGAACAGACATGGCCACACAGAAGAGTCTCCCACAGAGATGGATCATCACTGCAACACATCGGGGCATCCAAGGCATCCCTCAGCAGAATTCAAATATGAGGTAATTCACCGTTGCTTTGAATTAGGCGAAGATGTAGAATATGTATCAAGGGAAATCGGATACAGCCGTATGAGCATATACGTCTGGCGCAGGAAATATCTGAAGTATGGGATGGTGGGTCTGATGGCGAAGAGAAAAAGCATACCAAGGGAGCCGTTGCCTCAGGATCATGCATTGCCTGAATCTGAGGAACTGGAGAATCTTCGAACGCAACTCCAGGAACTGCAGTTTGAAGTAGATGTGCTGAAGGAGACCATCTCAGTTTTAAAAAAAGACCCGGCATCGATCTAACGGTACTCAGAAACCGTGAAAAGGCAGTGATCATCGATGCCTTGAAGGGGAAATATGCACTGCCAGCGCTGCTGTCCCGTTTTAAGATGGCCAAAAGCAGTTACTATTACCAGCAAGCTGTTATGAACAAACCCGACAAATATCTATCCCAACGGGCACAAATCACCTCGATTTTTCACGAAAACAGGGGCATATATGGTTACCGTCGCATTTATCTGGCGCTGAAGCGCAAAGGGATTATGCTCTCCGAGAAGATCATCCGCCGGATCATGAAAGAAGAAAAACTGGTGGTTTTGCGCTCGAAGAAACGAAAATATAGTTCGTATTTGGGGGGAAATCACACCCGAAGTAGAGAACATCATTTTACGCGATTTCCATGCAAATCAGCCGTATGAGAAGTTGCTGACGGATATCACAGAATTTGCCCTTTCGAACGGCAAGCTATATCTCTCCGCCATGATCGATTGTTTTGATGGAATGGTTGTGGGCTGGACGATCGGAACCCGCCCCAATGCCGATCTGGTCAACACCATGTTGGATCAAGTGATTGCCGATCTGCCAGAGGGCTGTCATCCGATTGTCCATTCTGACAGGGGCTGCCATTACCGATGGCCCGGATGGATTGAACGGATGAATGGGGCCGGTCTCATTCGCTCTATGTCTAAGAAGGGCTGCTCCCCCGATAACGCAGCCTGCGAAGGTTTCTTTGGAAGGCTCAAAAACGAAATGTTCTATGGCCGCTCTTGGACAGGAGTCTCGCTTGACGATTTTAGCCGGGAGATTGACCGCTATATCAATTGGTATAACCATAAACGCATCAAGTTATCTCTAGGTGGGATGAGCCCGATTGAGTATAGACATCATCTTGGTTTTGCTGCATAATCAGTCCAAGATTTTGTCCGCACCCCCTATTTTATGATGAGGGGGGACGGCATATCTGCCGTTCCCTTGCTCACACTATAACGGCAATACCGTTCTGGTGTCAAGGGCAGCGGCGAAAGCCGCTGGTTATTTATCCTTGATGCCGGGGCGGTTTGCTGTTAGTCGGGCATTCGATCCTCAAAATAGATCGCCAGATTAGAGTAAATTCTGCCCCAATCCTGACGCCGGCCAGTCCATTTTTTTGTGATATCCATCATTGCCAGATACAGCATCTTAAACAGGCTGTCATCCGTAGGGAAGATGGTCTTTGCTTTGGTAACTTTCCGCAGCTGGCGGTTGAATCCTTCTATCGCATTGGTCGTATAAATCAGCTTCCTCAGTTCCTGTGGGTATTTAAAATAGGTGCTGAGATTTGCCCAGTTATCTCGCCAGGAAGACGAAATTTTGGGATATTTCGCATCCCATTTGGCAGAAAAGGCGTCCAGGGCAGACAGAGCTGCATCTTCATCTACAGCGGCATAAACTGCCTTCAAATCGGCCATTAGTGCCTTTAAATCCTTATAGGAGACATATTTGCTGGAATTTCTCAGCTGATGGATAATGCAGTTCTGGATCTCAGTTTTCGGAAATACAGCTTCAATTGCAGCAGCAAATCCAGTCAGATTATCCGTGCACGCAATAAAGATATCCTCCACTCCGCGATTGCGCAGTCCGTTCAAAACAGTTGCCCAATATTTGGCGCTCTCATTTTCTCCGACCCACATGCCCAGTACATCTTTATGTCCATCCAGATCAATACCAATGGCGATATATACTGCCTTTTTGACGATTCGACCCTCGCTGCGGACATGATAATGGATTGCATCCAGAAATACCACTGCATAAATGCTCTCCAATGGCCGCTGCTGCCATTCTTTTGCAATCGGCAGAATCTTATCCGTTATCCGGCTAATCGTTGTATCAGAGACTTCTACACCGTAAATGTCCTGGATATGCGTTTCAATATCACTCGTCGTCATCCCTTTCGCATACATGGACAAAATCTTTTCCTCGATATCCTGGCTGATGCTGGTTTGATGTTTTTTTATCAGCTGAGGCTCGAATTCTCCTTTCCGGTCTCTGGGAATATCTACTTCTACATCGCCGAAACTGGTTCGCAGCGTTTTCTGGCTGTGTCCGTTGCGGCTGTTATCCGTCTTTTTGTTCCGATAGTCGTACTTGCTGTATCCAAGTTCTTCATCAAGTTCTGCATCAAGCCCCGTTTCCATAAATTCGGCAATGGTTTCCTTGAACAGATTTTGGATATCCTCCATGCTCCCCACATTGCTTGCCTGCAATAATTCTCTGATTTTTGTTCTCCGCGCTTCTTCCTCTGGTGTACGCTTCCTTCTTGCCATTTGTAAAACCTCCATTGCTGTGCTTTTATTCTACACTGCAATGAAGCTTTACACAATCCATGGGATACTCCCGGCTTGTTCTTCGTCATTTGCCGGAACTGGCGGTTCAGCCCCTCAATAATGTTCGTCGTGTATATGATCTTCCGAATCTCCATGGGATATTCGAAGAAGGTGCTGAGCACGTCCCAATTCTCTTCCCAACTCTTGACGCAGGAAGGATATTGGCTGCGCCATTTTTCTGCAAAGTTTTTCAGTTGTTGTATGGCCTCGTCTTCTGTCACTGCCGTGTAGATTTTCTTCAGATCGGCAACGACTTGACGGATGTCTTTGTAGCTAACATATTTGGTAGAACTGCGAATCTGGTGCACGATGCAGCGCTGCAGCCTTGCCTTGGGATAGACCGCCTCAATCGCCTGGGGCATTCCACAGAGACCATCGGTGCAGAACAGATAAACATCCAAAACTCCTCTGCTTTTCAGGTCATTCAACACATTTAGCCAAAATTTGCTGCTCTCGTGCTCTCCAATCCAGACACCCAAGATATCCTTCTGACCGTCCATCGTGATACCCAGCACTACATAGGCAGCCTTGGTCACATATCGGTGATCCTCCTTGACCTTGTAGTGGATAGCATCCATAAAGATAAATGGGTAGACCGGTTCCAGCGGGCGATTATGCCAGGCTGTAACTTCTGGCATAATTTTCTCACTGATCTTTGTGACCAACTCAGGAGAAATGTCCACGTCATACAGGCTCTTGATCTGCTCTGCAATATCCCGCTGGCTCATCCCGCAGGCGTATAGGGCCAGAATCTTGTCCTCCATCCCATCCGCATTCCGACTATACTTGCCAATAATCTTTGGCTCAAAGCTGCCGTTGCGGTCACGCGGGACCCTGATGTCAATCTCGCCTAACTGGGTTTTTACTTTCTTCTGGGAATAGCCGTTGCGGTAATTCCTGGGTTGATCTCCTGCTGTAGGGGCAGAACGCTGGCATCTTTCATGACCGAGTTCCTCCTCCATCTCCACTTCCATCACCTGCTGAATGACGTCTCGGAACATCTCTTTCATAGCTTGCATGATGTCGGCTGTGCTGGTAAAGTGTTGGCTTTTCACGTATTCCCGTAATAAATCCTGTGGTACTCTCTGCATGATTATTGTCTCCTTTTCCGTTTAGGTGGTTGCTTCCATTCTTGACGGATTGGAGTTCAATCATACTGCCGAAGCTTGTCGTTTACACGAAATTTTCAGGGGTCTCGTGGGACGCTGCTCGGCTGATTTGTTACAATTTCCATTCGTCGTCATATTCCATCAACGGCATAGGCATAATCAACTTATTTTGAAGTTGGTCTCTGTTTTTCTGTTCTTCTACATGAACACACAAAGATACGCAAATAATTGCTTCTCGTACAATGTGCATTAATTCCAGTGTTAATGCGGAAAGTTCATCTTCAGTCACATATAGAGCAAGATCATCAATTTCACCATTAACTCTTGCAGGAAACCATCCATTAGTCACTTTGACATATTTATGCTCAAGTGCATTACGAACATCACTAATGCGCTTCAGACGAGGATTGGGAGAGTCCTCAAACTTGTCATAAAAATCTCTACTAATCCAATATAAAGATGCCAATGCAAAGTTTTCTTTGTGATTAAGAACATTTTTATATTCATAATGGTTCTTTCCTGCTCCAAATCCAGTTAACCATATATGATTAAAGCTAACATCTCTTTCATGTATCCCCAACTCGAAGTAGGAATTGAGAAAATACGCTATTTTGTCGAATAGACCATATAAAGTTTTGAAAGCAGACTTCAATTGCTCAATACGTATTCCATACTGTGGAAAATCAGCAAAGTTGATGAGGTGGGTATCTTTGTCAGCATAATGTACTTCTTCACGAAATTGCAAAGATAAATAATACTGATACCTCGCATACACATATTCCTGCTTTATTTGGTTAAACATTCCATGAAAAATGGGTTTTGCATCTATAGATACAATCATATCCGGAAGCTGTAACACATCAGTAGCAAAACACAATTCTACTACCGGTAAGTCATTTAGAGTATTCAAAAACAAATTGTTTTCTACAGCCCATTCTCGATACATTTTTTCCTCAATGTTTTCATAAGAAAACTGTGGGATTTCCAAATCCTTTTGCAGAAATCCTTCAACATATTGAGGAGTATATACAGCCATTGCCCTAAGGAAACAGTCTTTGGCTGCTTTATGAGTGTTGGGATCTTTGCATTCAACAGCCTTTTTTAGCAAAGAATATGCAAAATAATGGAAATAATCTTGGTGTCCATCATCATAGTCCATGACACCATAGTCTTGATATACTCGTCCAAGATTTCCAATTGCCATTCCAAATAATGGATAAATGTTTATTGCCTTTTTATACTGTGCTATCGCCTCTATATTTCTCCCACAAGAACAAAGCATATTTCCGTAATTAGTATACAAGAGGCACTTGAAGGGGTTTACATACGGCCCATATTCTTCTTTTGAATATTCCTCATCCTCGATAATGCCTACACTTTTTCTAAAAGCGTACAATTGTTTCTTTATTGATTTTTCGTGCGATAACGACTTCGCTTGTGCAACATCGCTGTATACAGTACCAATTGAATAGTACAATCGAGCTTGCGATGCGGCATCAACGTCAGGCAGTGTTTTTTCAATTTCGCATACTAACTGCTCAAGTAGCACAATATCTCCCGACATCGAAGCGTCATCAAGTTTTTGCGCATAGATTTCCGATACTTGAGAAAAAGGATTTATATATTCTTTTTGATTCATCTGCATTCTCTTTTCTCTTTATTTATGAAGAAGCGACCAGCCGTAGCTGATCGCCTTTCTGTTAGATATACAACATTAAAGTTTCCTGACTTAGCTCCGGCAACAACTTAAAATCTTCCAACCTTTTTCGTCAAAATACCGTTGCAGACCTAACTGTTCCTCGGTGTCAGCATAGTAGTATATGCCGTATCGTGCGTGTTAGTACTTAGAATTAACTTCAAATTAAAGCTCAATTCTTTTTACACCCATTCTTTTCTCAATCATTTGGATATAATCTTCGTTCATGTCACAAACAATACTTTTCATTCCGTGCTTTTTTGCACAAGCTGCGGTTGTTCCGGACCCCGCCATGGGATCAAACACGACGTCTCCTTTTTGACAAGCCATCAAAAGCAGCCTATCAAATACAGCCTCTGGCTTTTGAGAGGGGTGGCCTGTTCTTTCATTTTTTCCAACAAAACCGATAATCAGCGGTGCTTCGATTACACTTGGCGGACCAGGAACAAATCTCATTTTCCCGGATTCAAACTTTTCTTTTTGCTCAGCATTTAAAAAATGTTCAGGATGCAATTTATGCCCCTTCCGCATAAATTGCAAACAAGCATTTTGGCTGGATCGCCATCCTCTAATAACTGATGGGCAATTTTTATAGTACCATGTCAACCATGCAGCCATATAAAACCCATTCGGTGCATACCTTACATACGGTCCAATTATTTCAGGGAATCCCCACAGATACATTAAATCGCTTATCTCTCCCGTCTTATTTAGCAACCTTGTTATGAAGTCATCATACTCATCTGTGGGCAATTCTCCACCATACCCTTTATTATACCAAGGGTCAAGCATAGTGCAGTCAAGAGCTATATTTGCATCTTTAAGTACTGCAATAGACTCAAACACATCCATTGGAGGAAGAATAGCAACTCCATCAATCTCCAGGGCGTGTTTGATTTTTTCCGATACTGTCATGAATGTTCTCCTTTATTTTGTAATGACAAACCCTTTATTAATTAACCACTGAATATCATCAAACGCATCCTGGACATTAGACCACAGTTCTCCTAATCCCGGAAAAACCTCTTGTGCTATTTTAATTGTTTCGTTTTGGGGTAGTCCCCAAGATGTTTCAAAACCTGCAACAAATAAACATCCAGGCTCATTTCCTATGGAAACAGGAGCTCCATAATTTGCAATAATATCTAACAAGCAATATTTACGAACAATTTCCACACGATCAGGACTGATCTTATAGCAGTGCTCGCCATATGCCACAATATTATCTTCCGTCACCGAAGTAGATAATGCTCGTCTGATTTCTTCGTCAATATATCCCTCGTCTCTTAAAAGTTGATAAATCTCATCCTCTTTTCCAGATGTTCGGATTACAGCATGTTCAATTTCAAGAGGTGTAAGGAACATAATCCCTTGCAATGCTCTACGCAATTTAAGTGGTGCTGTTCTAATTTGAATAAAGTCTTTGGTTGTTGGCTTTGCCAACATTTTACGCAAATCTCCGTTTAGAGATGAAAAATAACCTGCCCCATCAAGATATTCTATAAATACAGCATCTGGATATTTTTTCAAAGTCACTTCCCTGGTACTATCAGTTTGATCGACAACTTTGTGCGATACACTTCCTGAATCACCGGCATAAAATTGACTTTGTATAAAAACCTTTGCACCAGACTTTCTCGACTGGAACGGAACAATAAAATCATACTTTCTCTTTTTGAGTTTTTTGTCTACAGGCAAATCCCCAAGAATTTCGCCCACTTCAACGTCCTGCGTGTTAAAATCAGTTCCGGCACGCAACCCCCAATCTGCCATGTAGCTTCTCAATATAGTTTCTGGAATATGACCTTGTGTAGCTGTAATAGATCCTCTGGACTGAAAGATTACTATCGAGCTAATAAGTGCGTCTGCGGTTCCCACCTCTTTCTGGGACACATACGCATTTCCTAAACTCCAGAGTTGTTTTGCATAATCCTCATCTGATACGATCAAATGGAAATAGCTTTCAACAAATATTCTTCTATAATCATCTTGGCCAGTGAGTTGTACTATTGTTTTAGTGACGTCTGTCATAGAAAATGCTCGGGGAATATCTTTATCTTTCCACCTTCCTCCGTTCATTTTCTGTGGATATGTACTTATCCCAATTTGATTCCTAAGCATAAGCGGAAATTGACATTTTAAGTTATTATCAGTTTTTCCGGTAGCCAATAAAAGGACATTACATATACTATCAAGTATATCCTTGGCAGTGCCATCATCTTTATCTGACAAATAAGTCAACACATTTGTGGCCAAGGCGGACGAAGAACAATGTGAAACGTCTGCAAAATTTGCAGTTATATCCGCCATATAATCAAAGCCTTTTTTTAGTTGCTCAAGATTTGTTCTGAATTGAGGGGTGTCTCTTATTTCGCCAAGAGATGGAGTTACCCACATATCAAACTCAGACATTTTTTCATCTAATGTTGCGCTATAATCGTTAATTTTCATGCTTTTCCTCCTCGTCGATGAATTCTAAAATATCATCCACGCCGCAACCTAATGCCTTGCATATTTTTTCTATGCTCTCTATCGACACATACTCGTCACGTTTAAGACGAGTAATAATATTGGCACTAACCCCAGCCATATCCTTTAGCTGTACATTGGTAATCTTTCGGTCGAGCATCATATGAAACAGTTTTATATAGCTGACGGCCATACTACACCTCCAAATTGGGACATGCATTCCATGTCGTTTCTGTTTATAATATCACGAATCTGTGATTATTTCAACTGTTTTAGCAAGACATATACCTCTTCAAATTGATTGAAGAGGCATATGTCTTACCTGCTATTGTCTCGTGTGGCCGTTTTCGCTTTGTGACAAGAAAAGAGATTCCACAGATGATTCCGAGAAAGGTACTCCGTAGAATTTTGTGTAAGCGATATTCGACAAATGTCAAGAATGGTGCAGTTTTCTGCGCATGTGCTGGCCTGAATTCCCTTGGCTACCGTTCTCCCGTGCAGGCTCTGCAATATGCGCGCCCGCAGGGCGTGAATGCTGCCAGAGCCTGCCGGGAAGCCTACAGCCTGGGAATCAGGTAACGCTGCGGTCGGCGAACATGATCTCCAACTGGCTCAGAATCAGATCCCAGTTCTGGCACCGGGCATGCCAGTGCTTCACAATCCGCTGTGAGGCCAGATAAAGCATCCGGCGCAAGGAATCGTCGTTGGTGAACGACGGCTTGTTCTTCGTCATTTGCCGGAACTGGCGGTTCAGCCCCTCAATAATGTTCGTCGTGTATATGATCTTCCGAATCTCCATGGGATATTCGAAGAAGGTGCTGAGCACGTCCCAATTCTCTTCCCAACTCTTGACGCAGGAAGGATATTGGCTGCACCATTTTTCTGCAAAGTTTTTCAGTTGTTGTATGGCCTCGTCTTCTGTCACTGCCGTGTAGATTTTCTTCAGATCGGCAACGACTTGACGGATGTCTTTGTAGCTAACATATTTGGTAGAACTGCGAATCTGGTGCACGATGCAGCGCTGCAGCCTTGCCTTGGGATAGACCGCCTCAATCGCCTGGGGCATTCCACAGAGACCATCGGTGCAGAACAGATAAACATCCAAAACTCCTCTGCTTTTCAGGTCATTCAACACATTTAGCCAAAATTTGCTGCTCTCGTGCTCTCCAATCCAGACACCTAAGATATCCTTCTGACCGTCCATCGTGATACCCAGCACTACATAGGCAGCCTTGGTCACATATCGGTGATCCTCCTTGACCTTGTAGTGGATAGCATCCATAAAGATAAATGGGTAGACCGGTTCCAGCGGGCGATTATGCCAGGCTGTAACTTCTGGCATAATTTTCTCACTGATCTTTGTGACCAACTCAGGAGAAATGTCCACGTCATACAGGCTCTTGATCTGCTCTGCAATATCCCGCTGGCTCATCCCGCAGGCGTATAGGGCCAGAATCTTGTCCTCCATCCCATCCGCATTCCGACTATACTTGCCAATAATCTTTGGCTCAAAGCTGCCGTTGCGGTCACGCGGGACCCTGATGTCAATCTCGCCTAACTGGGTTTTTACTTTCTTCTGGGAATAGCCGTTGCGGTAATTCCTGGGTTGATCTCCTGCTGTAGGGGCAGAACGCTGGCATCTTTCATGACCGAGTTCCTCCTCCATCTCCACTTCCATCACCTGCTGAATGACGTCTCGGAACATCTCTTTCATAGCTTGCATGATGTCGGCTGTGCTGGTAAAGTGTTGGCTTTTCACGTATTCCCGTAATAAATCCTGTGGTACTCTCTGCATGATTATTGTCTCCTTTTCCGTTTAGGTGGTTGCTTCCATTCTTGACGGATTGGAGTTCAATCATACTGCCGAAGCTTGTCGTTTACACGAAATTTTCAGGGGTCTCGTAATCAAGGCAGGGCCTTTTGCAGCGGCTATCGCCTTCCGTTGCCCTTCATTTGCATTTCCAAAATCAAACATATCAGCGCCCTACATTCTTTCCTGTAACTGCTTCTCGGATGCGAGACTTCCATCCGGTACGACTTCCATAATATCAGAAATGTCACACTGAAGCGCAGTACATATCTTCAAGAGAACCGCTGTGCTGACATTCTCCCCGTGAGCGAGCTTCGCTACTGTAGATGAGCTGAGTTGCGCAGCCATCCGCAGATCCTGTTTCTTCATGTCCTTGTCTATAAGTAATTTCCATAATTTTTTATAACTAATAACCATGCGTTTACCTCTCGAATCCGTAACCTTTTGTTTCCATCAAAGGTATTCCTCTTTAAAGTAACTCAGTATTTAAAGATAGTTATAGCACATTATGTTTCTAAAATCAATGGTAGAGTTCGAGAACGAAAATATTATGTTTCTAAAGTGAGTAGATAAATCTTGTATATGTTTATAAGTTCATTTCAGTTTACTCAGATAAATTATATCACTTAAGCAAGCAAAA
Source organism: Butyricicoccus porcorum (assembly GCF_051246315.1). Classification (NCBI taxonomy): domain Bacteria; kingdom Bacillati; phylum Bacillota; class Clostridia; order Eubacteriales; family Butyricicoccaceae; genus Butyricicoccus; species Butyricicoccus porcorum. The sequence continues at coordinate 1,722,192 of NZ_CP178353.1, read as the reverse complement.
TCAATTTATAGTTCTTCGCTATAGTATTTTGAATAAGTAATCTGCTTGGTGCTACACATCATCCCAAGTAGGGATGATGTGTACACTGTGTCTCTCGCCAAGTTGGCGAGAGATACAGTTCTTTACCCAATTATAGCTTTTCAATAAAATAGCGCAAAATCTTGACATTGGTGACATGCTTAAGTCAAGAGGTGATTATGATATTACACAACGAAGCCAGAAAGCTTTCCATTGCAGCACTATGCTGTGATGCTTTTTCGTCTGCAAAAAGAAAACCTCCAGCTGTTTCCAACTGAAGGTCATCAAAGACTCTGTATTCAGTTCTCTCTCCGTGCTGCGTCAATCAGCAGATTCATATACTCCGTCATGGAAATTCCCAGCATTCTTGCTTTGCGATGCAGGAACTCATAATTTTCCGGTGTGTATGCCATGTTGATGCGCTTCTGTTTATGTCCCTTGCGTCCTTGTGTGGGCGGGAACTTTGACCGTTCCATATTGTTCTCCTGCGGAATCATACTCATATCGTTCACTCCTGTCTATCCAGTCCCGATTATCAAAAAATGATAGTCGGGATTTTGTTTTGTCCGAAATCACGTTACATAAAGTATACCACATTACTTTGCATCTTTCGATAGCTATTCTGTAAATATTCCGCAGTTTTCCGAACTTTTTCAACCACTTCTTGTACATCGTGTGCAGACCTCCTGTACACGATTTTTTCATGTCATTTTTTCAAAGTTATAGTTGCATTGCTATAAATTCTCAGCCTCTTGTTCTATTGTCTTATACTTCGTATTCCAACCTCACACCACCTCATGTACAGCCATAAATAGTGTCTTGATTTCGCTTATTTCTATGATATAAGTGGTTTTAAGGCAATTCAAATTCAGATTGGAGTGAGGAAAATGAGTGAATACCAAGATAAAGTCATACAGCTTAGCTGCAAGATTTCCGCATCAACCGGAAAAGAACTGATATACATTCTTCCGCAGCTCCTGAGAAGACTGCATAACCGGAACTATCAGATTGTTCACGGTGAGCAAAGTCTGAAAAAGCTGAACCTGCAAAATAGCGAGATACAAGCCATTCCCATCACAGATGAGGACATCAAAAACCTGAAAAAGCAGCTGAACCGCTATTCTGTGGATTTCAGCGTACTCAAGGAGCCAGACGGCACCATGCAGGTTTATTTTAAAGCACAGGATGTTGATCGTGTTTACAGCGCGCTCAAGCACATTGTAAAGAATCTGAACCCAGATCAGTCCAAACGGCTTTCGCAGACGATTGCAGCAGCCAAAGCAAAAGCAGAACAGCTCAATCAGGCACAGGAACAGAAATCTCCGCATCGTGCTCATGAGCAGAATAAGGATACACCGAAACAATGAAAAAGAACCACAAACAGCTTCTTATTTTCGCCGGTATCTGCTCTGCTCCGGCTGCTTTTGTCTCTGACCGTATTGCTGCACTCTGTCTGTCCATGGGCGGTTCTCCGATTCTGAATATTCCTGATGCCTGTAACTCTGTCTGGACAGATATTGTAACTCGTCCTTTTTATATCAGCCTGCATCCGTACGCTCTGCTGATTGCTGCCATCGCATTGACGGCAATCTGGCTCAGTGTGCTGTACAAGCTGGCTGATACCGGCAATTATATGCCCGGTATCGAGCATGGCTCTGCACGTTGGGGCACAGAAAAAGACAGCAAATATTTCAAGGATGCTGAATTTCAAAACAATATCATTCTTACACAGACCGAATGGATTTCCATTCAATCCAAATTCATCAAGATTGGTCTGGACACCTATGACCCAAATCATAATGTCCTGATTGTCGGAGGCTCCGGTTCCGGTAAAACCCGTCGGTATCTGGCTCCGAATGTGATGCAGATGCACAGCAGTTATGTCATTACAGACCCAAAGGGCAATCTGCTGTATCAAATGGGCGATATGCTGCAGGAAAACGGTTATACCATTCGTGTTCTGAATCTGGTTGATCTGGCGCATTCAGACCATTACAATCCGTTCTGCTACTTGAAGGACGATCTAGACATCATGCGTCTGGTGGACAATCTGATGAAAAACACCAAAGACCCGGATGCGTCATCCGGTGATACCTTTTGGCTCGATCAGGCAAGAGGTATTTACTGTGCTTTGTTTGCGTATTTGCTGTACGAAACCGAACCGGCAGACCGGACAATGAAAAATGTTTTGAATCTCATGCTATTGGCAGAAGTCCGAGAGGATAATGACGATTTACATACGCCGCTGGATGTCATGTTTGACGAGCTGGCAGAACGCAAGCCGGACTGCTTTGCTGTCGTGCAGTACAAAAAGTTCAAGCAGTCCAAGGGACGAACTGCAGCTTCTATCCTTGCGACTGCAAACAGCCGTCTGGATAAATTTTATGTCGATTCCGTAGCGGAACTGACTTCCAAAGATGATCTGCATTTTGATCATATCGGCGATGACCCGGAGCATCCGGTGGCACTGTTTATTGTTCTGTCTGATACAGACAGCTCCTTGAATTTTCTTGCAGCGATGATGTATCAGCAGCTGTTCGACATGCTCATCCGCAGAGCCGATAACGTCTATCACGGCAAGCTGCCGTGTCCGGTGCGCTTTCTGCTCGATGAGTTCTCCAATATCGGTGAAATTCCTGATTTCGACAAGAAACTGGCAACCATTCGTTCCAGAAATATTTCCGCAGATATTATCCTGCAAGGTCTGTCACAGCTCAAAAAGATGTACAAAGACCACTGGGAAATCATCGTTACCAACTGCGACAGTCTGCTGTTTCTCGGCAGCATGGAGCAATTCACGCTGGAGTACATTTCCAAGCTTATCGGAAAAACAACCGTAGACAACAAAAATGCCAGTGAAAGCAAGGGTATGAACGGGTCATATTCCATTGCAAATCAGATTCTTGCCCGTGAATTGATTACGCCGGATGAGCTTGCCCGTCTGCACAGTGAGGAATGTGTGCTGCTGATTTCACACAAAATGCCGTTTCGGTCATTGAAATATGATCCGGCGAAGCATCCGAACTATTCCAAGACTGCACTTGCTGACAAAAACAAATGGTTTGATCTGCGGAAACGAAAAGATCTGTCTGATGACGAAGAACCGGACATTCCCGAAGATGCAGAAGCAGACAGTAAGATTCTTTCGATTGAAGTAGACGAATCCTTAAAGCAGGAAATCAACGATTCTGTACAGGAATCCTGATTCAATATAACATTTTCGCAAGAAAGGAGACTTTCCCATGAAGAAAAACATCTGGTTTTCTGAACGCAAAGCCCGTCTGCATCAGCAGCTGGCACGGTATCCGTGCATCCGCAAAACGGCAAAAGCTGTCCGCAATATTGCTTCATCCGCTGCTCCGGCACTGGCTGGCGCATTTGTACTATCTATGCTCGTTCCATCTGCATTTGCAGATGATCCAGGAGCAGCCACCTTGAATACAGTACTGACCACCTTGACCACCTATGTCAAGCTGGCAGGCGGTGTCCTGTGTGTCTGGGGTGCTGTTGTGCTCGGCTCCGGTCTGAATGACCATAACGGTCCCGGTATTCAGCAGGGCATCTGGCGTATTGTCGGCGGCGGTGTCATCATTGCAGCTGCTGCGCTGTTCTCCAGCCTGAGCTGACGGAGGAATCCGCATGACAGATTTCATCTTGATGCTGCTGGAGAGCATAAACGGCGATCTGACCAGTCTGTCAGCCAGCAATGCACTGACCGGCACAATGGACAGCTTTTCCGGCAGTCTGTATGGCTACATCACCAGTATTCAAACCAATGTGGCGCTGCCGATTGCCTATGTAGTGCTGTCGCTGTTCTGCGTACTTGCGCTCTATGATGCAGCGGTCAAATCTGAAGGCTCCGGCAGTACGACAATGGGTGTGGAAATTGTAGTGCATCTGCTCATTAAGCTGACACTGTGCATCTGGGCGATTGATAATTGTCCTACCATCCTGAATGCAATTTATGATGTCTCGACCAGCTTCACCTCACAGGCAAGTCATTATTTCAGCTCTGCAAGCCTGACCGGTCTGGATATAGATGCACTCAAGGACATCATAGATGATCTGGATTTCTGGTCAAAATTTGGTGCCATGATTATTATGCTGCTCACATGGCTCATTATGAAATTTGCAATGCTGATGGCAAAAATTATCGTCATTACCCGTTTTATCGAGCTGTATCTGTATTTCTGCGTTGCTCCGGTGCCGATTGCAGCACTCCCGTCACCGGAGCTGTCCCAGATCGGCAAGGGCTTTCTCAAATCCTTTGCTGCTGTCTGCATACAGGGCACATTGATATTCCTTGTATTGTCATTCTTCCCGTATATCGCAGGCACGGTATTAAGCGGCAGCAGCGATTTCCTTGCCATTGCAACCGGATTGATTGGCTATGGTGTCGTTCTGATTATCGCCGTATTCTCAACCAGCAAATGGGCAAAGTCCATCTGCAACGCTATGTAAAGGAGGCCGGAATATTGCTGCAAACATCCATTCCAAAGGAAATTCGTGACTATCAGGAGAAAATCATCTTCGGTCTTTCCATTCGTCAGCTGGGCTTCGCTTCTCTTGCCGTTGCAGTGGGTATCGGCTCATATTTCGTGCTGACCCATCTGCTTTCCGTTCCATTATCCATTGCATCGTATTGCATTGTCGCAGTCTGTGCGCCGTTTATGGCACTCGGATTCATCCGCATTCACGGACGCACATTTGAACAGCATCTGCTTCTGGTTTACCGGCACCGCAAGCGTGGAACCCAGCCAAGATTATATGCACGGACATTGCTGCCGGATTTACTGGAGCCGGATGCCGTTCACGAAATTCCATACCACAAACCCACATCGAACCTGAACAGGAGGCGAAAATATGAAGCACAGCAGGAAGCAGCGTCTGTCCGGAAAACAGAATAAATCCCGCAGAAAGCAGGAACAAAGCCGTCTGACTGCACAGGATTCCATCTTTTATGAGCAGATGATGCAGGATGGTATGTGCGTGCTTGCTGATAATATGTACTCCCGTACCTATGCGTTCGATGATGTCAATTATCGGCTGAGCCGACGGGATGATCAGGTCGAGTTTTTCACTAAATGGTGTGAAATTCAGAACTATCATGATCCGGAAACCTTTTATCAAATGCTGCTTATCAACCGTACTGTTGACCGTGATGATTTCATGGATAAGATGTATTCTCCGCTCCGTGGAGATCAGTACGACATCTACCGCAAGGAGATGAATGCGGTTCGTGCTCAGCGCGGCATGGAAGGCAACAACAGCATCGTCAGAGAACGATACATTACCTACGGCGTGCAGTCGCAGGATGCAGACCTTGCCCGTCAGAAGCTCAACCGTCTGGACACCGATGCAGCAGCACAGTTCAAGGCAATGGGCAGTGCCATGCACCAGCTCGACGGTGAACAGCGGCTTGCTGTCATCAGCAGTCTGCTTCGTCCGGCTGAGCCGTTCCAGTTTTCCTATGAAAATCTGGTCATCAGCGGAGGCACGACGAAAGACGCTGTCTGTCCGTCCTCGTTTGATTTCAAACCGGTACGAACCTTCCGGTTTGGCGATAAATACGGACAGATTTTATGCGCAACCGGTCTGCCGGATACGCTTTCTGACAACATTCTGTCTGACATTGCTGACCTGCCGATTAACCTTGCTCTGTCACTCCATGTACAGGCAGAAGATCAGAACAAAGCTCTGGAATATGTCAGACGGCAGATCGGCTTTATGGATGAAGAAGCATCCGAAAAACAACGCAAAGCAACCAAAGCCGGATATTCCGCTGAACTGGCACTTCCGCATGAATTCAAGTTCACCTATGACAAAGCAACAAACCTGATTAACGATATGCAGTACAAGGATCAGCATTTGTTCCGCACAACGCTGATGGCGTTTACTTACGGCGATACGGAAGAAGATGTCTTGAAAGATTCCGCACAGATCATTGCCACTGCCCGTAAGCTGGGTGTTACGTTTACCACTCTGGATTATGAGCAGGAATACGGCATGAACAGCATTCTTCCATTAGGACGCAACTTTGTACAGTATCGCCGGACATTAACCACCGCTGCCGTTTCCATTTTCATGCCGTTTATGGCTGTGGAATTGCAGCAGCCGGGCGGTATCAACTACGGTGTCAATGCCCGTTCCAATGCCATGATTTCCTTTAATCGTCTGATGCTCCGTGCAGCAAACGGTGTCATTCTCGGCACACCGGGCAGCGGTAAGGGTATGTTTACCAAGCAGGAGCTGGTCAATGTTTTCCTTGACCGGCTGAACGATGACATTATCATCATTGACCCGGAAGCAGAATATGCGCCACTTGCGGATTGTTTTCCGGAGGATTCTGAAGTGCTGCGTATTTACGGCGGCAGTGACACCCATCTCAATCCGCTGGATATCACCGAAAATTACGGCGATACCGATGATCCTCTGGCAATGAAGCTGGATTTCATGTGCTCATTTATCGAGCAGTTGTCTGCAAGCCGTGCTGGTCTGGACGGCAGCGACATCAGTATCATTGACCGTGCGCTGCATGAAACCTATCGCAAATATTTCCAGAATCCCGAACCGGCACAGATGCCGACACTCGTTGATTTTTACAACGTCCTGAATGATCAGGAAGAACCGAGAGCCAGAGCGATTGCGCTCCAGCTGGAAGCCTACATCACCGGTTCGCTGAACGTATTCAGCTACCGCACCAATGTCAACACGGAAAAGCGTCTTGTCATCTATGACATCAAGCAGTTGGGCAAGCATCTTCGCACTGTCGGTATGCTGACCGTGCTTGACCAGATCTGGAACAAGGTCACTTCCAACCGTGAAAAGGGTAAGCGCACATGGATTTATATTGATGAAATGCAGCTGTTGTTCTCCAATGACTACTGCTCTACCTATTTCTTTGAATTGTGGTCAAGAGCAAGAAAATGGGGCGCAGTTCCGACTGGTACAACGCAGAATGTAGAAACACTTCTGCTGTCCGATACTGCACGGCGAATGCTGTCCAACTCTGATTTCGTAGTCATGCTGAACCAGTCCAAAAATGATAGTGTACAGCTTGCCGAGCTGCTGAACATTTCCTCTCAGCAGCTGCATTATGTGACCAATGCGCCAAAGGGTCATGGCCTAATGTATGTCGAAGGTCGGATTATCCCGTTCAATTCGGAGTTCCCGAAGCACACCAAACTGTATGCAGCCATGACCACCAAGCTGGAAGAAGTCTCAGCTCAGCGGTATCACAAGACGTTATCCCATTATTCGCAGGCAGCCGAAGAACCTGAACCAATTTCTGAAGAAGCTCTGTTCACGCTGACCTTGCAGGTATTCGGCAAGCAGTTCACCACTGTCACTGAAGATATTCCGCTGTTTGAACAGATCGGTATTGGTGACGCAGCGTTTGAAATTCAGAGCGAAACAGAACCGGACAAGGTGCGAAAAATCCGCACAGACCAGTCCGGCAAATGCATGATTCATCTGCCTGCCGGACGGTATGCCGTCTCCGCCGCTCACGTACCCGACTGCTATCAGCTGCCGGATGTTCCTCGTATCATCGAGATTGCAAACGACACAAATATTCCGATTGTTCTGCCGGAAAAGTCTGTCAGAATTGAATTTCTGACCAATATTGCAGCATCTGAGCCGTTTGGCTTAACTACAGCTGACCGAAAGATGGATTTCATTCTGTACGCAGATCATGATTTGACCGCACTTGACGGTACGGTCCTTCCTGCCGGAAGTGCTGCGGCTCACGCTGAACGTGACGGTGAAACATGGAGCATCTCAACCATGCTGACCGGTAAATTCCTGCTCGGGCAGACAGGACAGCCTGCGGATGCAGAACTGGATCTACAGCCGGAAGTGCATGAACAACTCATGCAGCTGCCGGACATCATCCCTGCACCGGTACTGTATCAGCCGTTCTCCGGTACAAAGTACGATGAGGACGGTCAGCCTATGGCAGATCAAATTGTTGCGCTGTTCCATGCAGAAAGCAATGATTTTGCACTCGAAACTGCTGTTTTGGCAACAAAAACCGATGCCGAAGGACGATATTCCTTTGACATTCCGACAGAGCTTGCAGATACGCTCTGGAAAACAAAAATTCTCACTTAAAATCATCTGAGAGGAGGACACGATATGGAACAGGAAAAGAATTCGCTGATTACAGATACCGCTGAAAGCATAATTCATCCGGAAAACAGTTCAGCTTCACCAAAGAAGCTGTACAAGCCTGCATTTGATGATGTGCTGAATTCCGTTTCTATGCCGTCCTCCTCTCAGGAAATATATCGGCACGAAACCGGTCACTCCGGCAGTACCGTAGTTCATACCGCTTCTGAAACTACTATATCCAGTGGTCCTTCATCCTTTCTGCCGCCAAATATAGAGAATCAGGAGCCGTTTTCCTCTTTTTCTATACACGGCGATGTCCCTGCATCCGCTCCCCCCCTTTTGACGGATGCAGGTTTCCGCCCAAAACAAAAATCCAGCATACCTGAACGCAGAAATGCCGTGTCCGGTATGGCATCTCATTCTATAAATGAAACAAAGAATCAAGAAAACAGTCCTTCCTCTGACCTGCTGCATGATGAACATCCGCCGGATTTTGTTTCACCTGTACCGCCAGTTGTACAGGTATCAGGAACCAGTTATTCCGCTGAAATTCTGAACGTCCCGGTTTCTCACTCTGACGAGATACCATCCAGGGAGCCGGATGTTTTCAAATCAGTTTCTCACGATAAATCGAACGCAACCCCCAAACAGCCAGGTGTTCCGAATATAGTTCCGCCGAACAGTTCTAAAACAGAACGAAATCAGCCGGATATTCCGGCAGAAAACCACTTCGCAGACATGCTTTCCACCGGCAGTGCACAGACTTTTGCTCAAGCTGTTCGTGAGCCAGAAAATCCGTCCTCCATGCTTTCCGGTATGAAGCAGACCGCTTATCGTGGTGTACTCCATTCTGCCGGAGCCGGTGACGATTTTACAGATCGTGCAGGCGGTCAGGGCAAGCGCGCCGTGATTTCCGGTGCTGTAATGACCTATGGTGCTGCAAAGGCAACCGCAAAATCTGTAAAGCGTATCGGTAAATTCGGTTTAAGAACCCATCAGTATAGGATGGATGGACTGATAAAAGACCGGAAAACTGCCGCTTTACAGGCTGGAAAGTTCAGCTTACAGGAAGGCAAAGGCTTGATTGCCGATGCCGGAAGCCGATTGGTCAAGGAAGGTCTGGTCATTGCGGAAGATTTTGAAGGCTCGGATGATCTTGGCATTCAGGCGATAGTGAAAACCAAGAACACTGTCCGCAATGTGTCCTATGCCCGAAGATTATTTGGAAATCAGCCGAAACGCTCTGTTTGGCAGACACTCCGGCAGGCACCGGCGTTTGTTTCCAATACTGTTTCCAGTGTCGGCAGAATTGCTTCTAAAATCACTTCTGCCGCTGTATCCGGTATAAGCTCTCTCAGTTTGATTTCCGGTGTCTCGCTTCTGCTCGTTCTGGTCATGACCATGATTCCGGCAGCGTATGCGCTGACCGGTGCTGCATCCATTGCAGCAGATGACGAAACAATTACCGAAGTATATTCCTACATCACAGAGCTTGACGCAAATCTGTCCAAGAAAATCTATGACTACCGCTCGGATGCAGATGTTGTGGATTACTACTTAAACGGCTCTCAGACCGTCGATACCATCGAAATTTTTACCGACGCAGACCAGATGCTGAATTATCTGGACTGTGTATATGGCGATTACAAATTTGCGGAAGTCAAGGACAAAATCAACGAAATATATTCCGATTTGTACCAGATTGATCTGACCAAGTACACGCAGAATGTCGGCACAACCAGCGAAAGTGATACAGTCGTTGATCCAGATACACAGGAACCCAGCTCACCTGATCTGATTTCCACTTATACACCGGTTTATGGTAATCCGGTCAGCAAAAAGCCCGGCTCAACACTCAATACTGCAATATTAAGCAATTCTATCTGTGCCGGAACCTTTAAGCTGACATTTTACTGCGGCTGTGTCATCTGCTCCGAACAATACGGCAACATGACTTCAACCGGCGTAACAGCACAGGAAGGACGCACGATTGCCGTTGACCCGACAGTGATTCCTTACGGCACCAAGGTACATATTGACGGCTGGGGTGACTTTATCGCAGAGGACTGCGGCGGTGCGATTAAGGGCAATCACATAGATGTTTTCGTCGCAGATCATCAGCGTGCGAATTCGCTTGGCGTTCAGTATGCGTCAGTCTACATCATGAACGGCTCAATTGCAGGCGGCATTTATCTTCCGGCTGTCGGCTCCGGAACTGTTTCTCACATGAAGGTCAAAGTCACAACACAATCCGTGAGAAGCTATCTGCAGGACCGGATGGACGATGACCAGAAAGACAAGTCTCAGCTGATGAACCAGATCGGTCAGTATACAACCCGTATGAATTATGCTTCTCCGCTGGAAACCGATTCGTGGTATGTCTCCCGCAGATACGGCTACTACTATTCCGGCTCAGTCAAACAGCATTTCGGTGCTGATATTGCCGCAAATGCCGGTGCAGCAGTGCTTGCCGTCTGCTCCGGCACAGTGACGAAAATCGGTTCCAATACTGAAAACGGAACCTATCTGATTCTGCAAAGCGGAAACAACAAATTCCTGTACGGAAATCTTGCCCGTACGCTGGTTTCTGAGGGCGATACCGTTGAGAAAGGCGACGCAATCGCCAAAGTCGGCAGTGCAGGCTCCGGCTGTGTGAGCAGTTCACTGCACATGGAATACACGAAAAATGGGATTTCTCTGAATCCATGCTTTTATCTCTATAACGCTTCGACCGCTGGAACCGGTTCCAACGTCGGCTCCACAGATATTGTCGAGGTTGCACGTTCCCAGCTCGGACAGCAGGGCGGTCAGCCATACTGGTCATACATGGGCTTCAGCAGCCGTGTTGCATGGTGTGCATCGTTCGTATCATGGTGCGCCAATCAGTGCGGTTACATTGATGCCGGTATTATCCCGAAGCATGCTGCGTGTGCATCCGGTGTCAGCTGGTTCCAGCAGCATGGTCAATGGCAGAACCGCAATTATGTTCCGTCTCCAGGCGACATCATTTACTTTGACTGGACCGGTTCCGGTGTCAGTCATCATGTGGGCATTGTCGAAAAGGTTGAGGGCAGCACCGTTTACACCATCGAAGGCAATTCATCGGATGCCGTGCATGAGCGTCATTACACCATCGGTGAAGCAGATATTCTCGGCTACGGTATCCCGAACTATTAGGAGGCAGATATGGCAGAAAAGAAAGAAAAATTATCTAAATTTGACCGTCAGCGTCTGGAATTGCAGAAATTACAGCAGCGTATCCGTGCTGACACAGAACGGGCAAAGCAGCTGGAAATCAGCAGCAGACAAACCGGTCAGAACGATTTATGGAACAAGGCAAAGAAAACCGGCCTGACGATAGATCAGGTCTTTGATTATATCGACAAGCTGGCTGCACTGGTCAGTCACCGCATGACCAGACCGGAATTTGATGATTTTCTGCTGGAGCTCCATGAACAATACGAGCAGTCCGCAGACAAGCAGGATGGGAGTGAAAACACATGAAAACCTTAATTATTGCAGAGAAAAAAACTGTTGGCGAAGCGATTGCAGCGGCAATCGGCGTGAAGAACCGTCATGCCGGTTACATGGACGGCAATCACTACATTGTCAGCTGGTGTCAAGGGCATTTGATCAGCTTCTGCAAACCGGATGAATATGACAAACGCTATCATGTCTGGAGCATGGATGATCTGCCGATTATTCCAGTTGACTGGAAAACAGAGATTCTGGCAAAGACGGAAAAACAGTTCCGTATTCTGAAAGGTCTGATGAATGATTCCGCTGTGCATGAAATCATCTGTGCAACAGATGCCGGACGTGAGGGCGAACTGATTTTCCGGCTCGTCTATGACAAGGCGAATTGCCGCAAGTCAGTCAAACGCTTGTGGGTAAACAGTATCGAAGAAGAAGCCATTCGGAACGGCATGGAAAATCTCAAACCGGCTTCGGAATATGACGGCCTGTATCTGGCTGCGCTCTGCCGTGCAAAGGCAGACTGGCTGATTGGCATGAATCTTTCCCGCATATTTTCTTTGAAGTATGACAATCGGCTGACCATCGGGCGTGTGCAGTCTCCGACAGTGAATCTGATCGTCCAGCGTGACAAGGAAATTCACGGATTTTCACCGCAGTTTTACCGGTTGATTACCGCAGATACCGGAGGCTTGAAGCTGCAAATGCGTGTGGAAACCGAAGCGGAAGCAAATGCAATCTGTGAAGCCTGCATCGGACAGAATGCGGTCATCACTTCTGTTGAAAGCAAAAATGGTCAGAGCAGACCACCAAGGCTCTACAACCTGACCGACATGCAGAGAGATGCCAACCGCATTTACGGCTATTCGGCACAGAAAACGCTGGACACAATTCAGTCATTGTATGAGAAAAAACTGTGCACCTATCCGAGAACGGACAGCCGGTATCTTCCGCATGAAATGCACTTCCAGACTGCACGGCTGATTGAACAGCTGATGGATACACCCAATCTTCTGCCGGACCGCTTCCGCAAATCCTTTCCGATCCAGTTTCTGGAAACAGACCAGCTGATCTGTGACGAGAAAATTACAGACCATCACGCACTGGTTCCGACTGCTTCTGTCATATCGGAAGATCTTTCGGAACTCTCCGAAGCACAGCACAATCTGCTGTATCTCATGGTCTGCCGTCTGATTCTGGCAGCGGCTCCGCCGCAGGAATTCCGCACGCACACGATTAAAGCGGATATTGCAGGCTATGCGTTTGAAACCAAACTGAAAGAGATCACCAAACGAGGCTGGAAGGATTTGTACTCTGTGCTGTTTGGTAAACCCGCCGAAGAAAACGAGCCGGAAGAAGTTTCTTCCATTCCGAAGCAGAATGATTCCTATCCAGTTATCAATCTGCTCAATGAACCGAAACAGACCGCTCCGCCGAAGCCATTCACCGAAGATACCTTGCTGGCCGCAATGGAGCACGCTGGTAAAAGCATTGAAGATGCCGAACTCCGTTCTGCTGTCCGTGACTGCGGTTTGGGAACACCGGCAACCCGTGCCGGAACGATTGAAAGCATTATTCGCACCGGTTATGTGAAGCGTCAGGGCAAAACGCTGATTCCAACAGAGAAAGGAATGCAGCTGATTGCCATTCTGGATGACCGCATTACTTCACCAGAGCTGACAGCACACTGGGAACAGATGCTTTCTCTGATTCAGAACGGCAGTTATCCGCCGGAGCAGTTTCTGGATGAAATTATTTCGTACATCAAAGAAGTTCAACAGGAGGTGCTGAAATGAAATTTCTGAAACGTGTCATCGGCGGTGTATTATCCGCTTTCATGCTGGTCAGCAGTGTCGCACCGGCTCTGGCAGCTTCTGATATTGTTACCACTACTTCTTCCGGTTATCAGTATCTTTCCGGTGTCTCATCCAAGCTGGGTTATCGCTCACAAACAAAAGCCACTGTTTCCAGCGGCAATTACAAGGGACTTCCTGCATATTGTCTGGAATTCCACAAGGACATGACAACCGGTGTTGCTCTGACAGAAACCACCTCTTTCTGGAATACACTGCAAAGCGCAGGCTTGAGTGATGCACAGATTTCCGGTATTGCATATACATCCAATTTCGGTTATCCGAACTTTAACTACGGTATAACTGATGAAAATGCACTGTATGTCGCAACGCAGTGGATCATGTGGGAATATGCGCTGGCATACCGCACCTCTGCGGATGGTGATAATCCGACAGCAGGACTGAATGGCTCATTTCTGAGCGAGTATGCAGATTTGGAGAAAACACATCAGTCCCGACTGCGTGAATATCTTGGAGATTCCTCCTTTGATATTCGGCAGCGTTTCTGGTATGCGATGAATGACAAAGGCTATTCCAATGTCATTACTGCATACAGGGGCATTCTAAACAATATTAAGAACGCCACCACCCAGCCGAGCTTTCTTGGCTCATCTACGACACTGAAATGGTCTGACACCAATCAGCGGTATGAGGCAACGCTGACCGATACCAACAAGGTCATCAACAGCGGCTATTACTGGTCTGCATCCTGCTCCAACAGCAATGTGAATTTTTCATACAGTGGAAATACGATGACGATTTATACGACAGCCGATCTGTCCAATGTGCAGATTACGATGACCAAAAATCTTCCGACCGATGAGCTTACCAGTGTTATCCTGATTAACTCCTCAAACAGCAGTGCGCAGAAGATGCTTGTCGGTACATATCCGATCAATGCGCAGACCGGAACGCTGACGATCAGTACAGAAGTCCGAAAAGGCACGATTCAGCTGACCAAGGTGAATGCCGATGATACCAGTGAAAAGCTGTCCGGTGCAGCCTTTACCGTCTATACCGACACCAATAAAAACGGAACCTTTGATTCGGGAACCGATACTCAATACGGTACAATGACCGAAAGCTCCGGTGTATATACGCTGAAAGATGTTCCGGTTGGTATGTATCTGGTCAAGGAAACCAAGGCACCAGCCAATTATGAGATTGACCCAAAATATTATTCGGTAACGGTCACAGCCGACACCACTTCAACGGTAGCAAATCTGGACAGCAAGTATTTTGCTGATACGCCGACACCGGTCGATGTTCCATTCCTCAAGGTAGATGAAACCGGCACACCGCTTGCCGGTGCAAAGCTGGTTGTCTACGATTCCTCCAATAAGCAGGTTGAAGCATGGACTTCCGGCACCTCTGCTCATGTGATCTCTACACTGACTATTGGCAAGACCTACCGGCTGCATGAAACCGCTGCACCGGATGGCTATTTCACAGCAGATGATATTACATTCACTGTCACTGCCAACAGTAGCGGAAATGTCGTGACCATCAGCGGCAAGGCTGCTTCTTCTGTCACGATGGCAGATGAACCGCTGATTGTTATGCCGGAAACCGGAGGCATGGGAACACGGTTGTTTCCCATTACCGGTGTCAGTCTGATGGGTGCTGCTGCAATGCTGTTTCTGTATAGAAAGAAGATTCATAGAAAATGAAGAAGCACCATGCCGGAACAATCCTGATGCTGATGTTTTTTCTCGCAGGTGCGCTGGTGTTCCTCTATCCCACGATCAGCGACTGGATTGTGCAGAAAACCAGCAGAGTTGAGATTGAACAGTATAACGCCGTTGTCTCCGACATGACCGATGCACAGTCAGCGGAAATGCTCAAACATGCACAGGAATACAACGAAAAGCTGTCCGGTTCCGCAATTACAGACCCGTTTTCGGACACTTCATCTTCCACTGATTCCAACGATTATGATTCTCTGCTTGATATGAGCAACGGCATTATGGCGTACATTGAGATTCCATCTATCAACGTTTATCTGCCGATTTATCACGGTACAGATTCAGAAACGTTGGAAAAGGGTGCAGGACACATTCAGGGAACATCATTTCCGGTCGGCGGTAAAGGCACACATGCAGTTATCGCCGGACATACCGGACTGCCGGGGAAGATGCTGTTTACCAATCTGGAGCAGCTGCAAAATGGTGATACATTTATCATCCATGTACTCGGAAAAGAGCTAACCTATCAGGTCGATCAGATTCTTGTTGTCGAGCCGGATGATACCAGTGCTTTGCAGATTGATTCCAACAAGGATTATGTAACACTTCTGACCTGTACACCGTATGGTGTAAACACCCATCGGCTGCTTGTTCGAGGTGTGCGGGTTGAAGATGCGCAGAAAACAGATACAGTATCTGGAACCAGTCATACAAGTCATCTGCATTTCGTCATTTCTACGCTGTTTCTGCTGGTATTTCTGGCTGGTATTCATCATTTTCGCAACAAATTTCTGATTGGAGGCAAACACTATGAAACATAAATTCAAACGCACGGTCAGCTCATTGTCTCTGTGTTCGCTGCTCGTATTGTCTGCGGTTCCTGCGTTTGCAGCTGAGGACGTTCCCCCTGGTGACACAGAAACGATTCAGCAGCCCGATGAAACCGAAACCGGCTCTGCTGTAGAAATGCAGACCGGAACCATTACTGTTTCCTATTTGTATGACGGTATCGGTATTTCAAATGCTCAATTCAGCATCTACAAGGTTGCAGAACGCAGAGAGCATTTATCTCTGGCGTTTCAGCTGATTGATGCGCTGTCTGATTTGAGTGTCAACATCACGAAGCCGGACAGTGAGGATATTTCCAAGCTGAACGCTGCCATTACGGAAAAGAATCTCTTTCCTGCCGGAACAGCCGAAACTGATTCTTCCGGACAGGCTGTCTTTCATGATGTGGAAGAAGGCTTATATCTGCTGGTACAGACCAATTCTCTGGACAATTATGAGGTGACTTCTCCGTCTTTGATTGCCATTCCGTCCGAAGATGGTTCCTATTCTGTGACAGCAGAGCCGAAAGCAGAACATACACCAGAAACTACTGCCACACCGCCAACCTCTTCATCACCGAAAACCGGTGTAGACGCCGTGAATTACACCTTTCCAGCCGTCATTTCAGCAGTTTCCTGTGTACTTCTGGCAGTCGTTACATTTATCAAGCGTAAATTTACCAGCTGCTCTGCCGGTAAAAAATAATTTCTCATCTACCCGAAGGAGGAACTCTCTATGAAATTCAAATCTATGTTAAAGCGGTTCAGTGCCATTGCACTGGCTGGTGCAATTACTATCGGCACAGCAATCTGTGCCTCTGCTGCCGATGTACAGATGTCCGGCTTTCAGCCGACGGCTGCCACCGGCACACTCACCGTCAGCAGTGATGGTAAGTATGATGTCTACAAGCTGTACACTGCTATTCCCGGCAACAATGCCTACACCTATGAAGCAAACAGCAAGTATTCCTCTATGCTCAATGGTGTAACTGCCAAGCAGCTGAGCAAGTACGATTCTGCCGAAGTACAGAATTTTCTGAATACCATGATGGGCAAATTCAGCAGCTCTATTGCAGCTGACTACACCATTGACGGCAACTCTGCCTCTACCCTGCCGATTGGCTATTACATGGTCGTGCAGAAGTCGGATGCAGCTGTTCCGGGTACAGTAACCTCTCCCCTGCTGGTTGCAATTCCATCCGCTGCGGATGATCAGTGGGTTTACAACGTCACAAAGAAGCCGAAATCCTCTTCCACCAGCCTGACCAAAAAGATCATTGAGGACGATACCGGTAATCTGGTGGATACCTCTAATTCCAAGATCGGCAGCGACATCAATTATCAGATTGATTCCACTGTTCCGGCTTACGGCGATGACATTGACAAGTCGAAAATTACCTACAAGATCACTGATAATCCATCCAAGGCACTGACTGTCAAGATGGAATCTATAACCGTAAAGATGGGTGATACCAAGCTGACGGAAAAGTCTCATTACAATCTGATTCCGAACAGCGACGGCGGTTTCTCTGTTGATTTTGATTACTCTAGGCTGACACCGGGTGCAACAGTAACTGTAACCTTTGCAGCTGCACTGAACCAGAATGCCGTTATCAACAAGAATACCGGTCTGACCATTGCAGATTACACTTCTGTCGAGGATGAAAACTACAACGGTACCGGTAACCCGAATGGTGCAACACTGGAATATACCAACAACTATTACACCGGCACAACATCCAAGATTCGTGACATCGTAACCTCTTTCACTACCATGGTCGGTATCGAGAAGATTGATGAGGATGATGCCAACACCAAGCTGGCAGCAACCTTTGGTGTGTACTCTGATAAGGACTGCACCAAGCTGCTGGAATCCCTGACCACCAATGAAACCACTGGCACCATTCATTCCAGCACGCTCAAGCCAGGTACATATTACCTTCAGGAAATGATTGCACCGGAAGGCTATGCAATCTCTGACGCAGTTTACACCATCAATGTTTCTGCGACTAAGAACGCTTCCGGCGAGTATGACGGTACTTTCGTCATCAGGGTCAATGATTCCCAGCTGAACAACGCCATTTCTATCGGTGATTATCAGAATGTCGAAACTCTGACCATTACCAATGTCAAGGGTGTAAAGCTGCCGGGCACCGGCGGTATGGGCACTGCCCTGTTCACCATTACCGGTATCGGTCTGATGGGAACCGGTGCATTCCTGTTCCTGCGCCGCAGGATGAAGAAGCACTGATCTTGTAACGAGGTGATTTCCATGAAATTTTTCATTAAACGCCGGATTTCTGCAGCGGCTCTGGCTGCAGTGCTTTCTACTGCTGCACTCGCTGGAAATGTTGTTCCGGCTTCTGCTGCCAGCACCGCACAAACTGTCAAGCTGGCAAGCAGTTCAGCATCAAAGCTTGCTGCACCTAATGTAAGGATCAGCGTCAGCTATCCCTCTAAGACAAAAGCAGCGGTCAAACTGTCGTGGAGCAAGATTTCCGGAGCTTCCGGTTATCAGATTCTATATGGAGGTAATTCCAGCATGACAGTCGATGACGGCTCCTGCAATACAACAGCAGTCTCCAAAACCTTTACTTCCACTCGCAGCTCTAAAGTATATAACCGTTATTTCAAAGTTCGTGCGTATAAAACCGTGAACGGCACAAAGGTTTATGGCAGTTGGTCTGCTGTGAAAAGCGTTTCCATTGCAAGAAAATACTCATCCATCCATTGAACCGGAAGCTCCGGTTATCAAGGCGGAGCTTCACTGCTCCGCCTTTTCTTTTTGAAAGAAGTGAATTTTCATGCCAAACAAAATACAGCAATACAGCCAGCTTGTCAGCGAAACCATGCAGCGCATTGCAAGCAGTCCGTCTCAATGGGCAGCATTTCTGTCCACTGCTGCAAACAACTATAAATACAGCTATCCCGATCAGCTGATGATTTTTGCACAAAAACCGGAAGCTACTGCCTGTGCGGATTTCGTGTTCTGGAATAAGCGGATGCACCGTTCCATCAATGCCGGAACCTCCGGTATTGCACTGTTTGACGCAAATTCAGATTATCCGAGAATGCGCTATGTCTTCGATATATCGGATACTTCTCCAAGAAAGAATGCCGTTCCGGTGCAGCTCTGGTCTATGTCAGATGAACACCGTCAGACCGTTCACCAGTCTTTATCTAACCGATTCGGTGTTCCATCTGAGCATTTCACCTTGGAAGATCAGATGGCACGCACTGCCGTTAAACTGACCTCTGATTTCTGGAATGCAAACCGTACCTATTTCGAGGAACGGATTCCGGCAAAACAGGCAAAATCCTTTTATGATACAGCGGTTTCCAGCGTGATTTTCTCACTGTATATGCGCTGCGGAAATAAGATCAATCCGCAGGATTTTCATACATTTGAGACGGTTTCCATGCTGAATCCACAGGCAGTCACTGCATTAGGTGCAACAGTCAGCAATGTTTCATCACAGATGCTGCGAACGATTGAAGCTGCAATCCGTAAATATGAACAGGAAAGGACACAGGAACATGAACGAGACAACCAACAATCAGAACCACAACCGTCCGCTGGGCAGGTACGGCAGGCTGCGCCGGAGCTTTCTTCAGGAGACCAATCTGCTGCTGTTCAACGAAATGCTGCTGAACGGGAGCCTGTATCCGCACCTGTACCAGATCGAGGAACAGGCGAACCGGTTGCACGAACAGATCATGAGCGAACTGCTCCGGAGGAATCCTCCGCTGGACAAGAAAAACAATCAGATGGAATGGGTACAGCACATGAACAGTCTGCAAGCACAGACGGAGGAAATCGTGATGCAGGAGCTGATTCTCAATTAAACCTGTTTTCTGCAGAACCTGCACCAGCTGTTGAAAAACCTGTTTCCGTCCCCAAACAAATCTCAGCTTCCAATTTCCATATCACGGACGATCATCTTGGCGAAGGCTCCGCAAAGGTTAAATTCAACCGCAATATCGAAGCCATACGAACACTGTTCACGTTGGAAGAAGAAAATCGTCCTGCAGCACCGGAAGAGCAGCAGATTCTGTCCCAGTATGTCGGCTGGGGCGGTCTGTCAGATGCGTTTGATGCCAACAAATCTGCATGGGCGCAGGAATATCAGACCTTAAAGGAACTGCTGCCTGAGGATGCATACGGCATGGCTCGTGCCTCTACCCTGAACGCCCATTACACCAGTCCTACCGTTATCAAGGCAATTTATGAAGCTGTTGGACAGCTCGGATTTCGGACCGGCAATATTCTGGAGCCGTCCTGCGGTATCGGCAATTTCTTCGGACTTCTGCCGGAAGAAATGCAGGAAAGCAGGCTCTATGGCGTGGAGCTGGATTCCATCACCGGACGCATCGCACAGAAACTCTATCCCGATGCAGATATTACGGTTGTAGGCTTTGAAACCACCGATAAACGTGATTTTTATGATTTAGCAGTCGGAAATGTGCCGTTTGGCAATTATAAAGTAAATGATAAGGCATACAACAAATTAGGCTTTTCCATCCACAATTATTTCGTTGCAAAAGCACTTGATCAGGTGCGTGCCGGAGGCATTGTCGCCTTTGTGACCAGCCGCTACACAATGGATCAGCGTTCGCCGGATGTACGCAAATACATTGCCCAGCGTGCAGAACTGCTGGGAGCTATCCGTCTGCCGAACAATGCGTTTCGTGCGAATGCCGGTACGGATGTTGTATCCGATATTCTGTTCCTGCAAAAGCGTGAAATGCAGATGGATGTAGAACCGGATTGGGTGCATCTCTCACAGACAGAGGATGGCATTACGCTCAACAGCTATTTTATTGAGCATCCTGAAATGGTGCTGGGACAGCTGACAACTGCCAGCACACAGTATGGCAAAGAAGAGTGTACCGTTCTCCCGATAAAGGGAGCTGATCTTGCGGAGCAGCTGCATGAAGCTGTCAGCCATATTCACGGCAGTTACCAGCCTGCGGAAATCATTGACCATGCCGCCGAAGAAAATACAGATATTCTTCCGGCTGACCCGGATGTAAAGAATTTTTCGTATACCGTTGTTGACGGTGAAATCTATTATCGGGAAAACTCTATCATGACCCGTGCAGACATCAATGCGACTTCCAAAGGCAGAATTGCCGGTATGGTCAATCTGCGCCAGATCGTCAATGAGCTGATTGAATATCAGTTAGAGGATTATCCTGATGCTGAAATTATCGCCAAACAGCAGGAGCTGAATACGGCTTATGATGCATTTACAAAGAAATACGGTCTTATCAACTCCCGTGCGAATACTTCCGCATTTTCGCAGGATTCCTCCTATTATCTGCTCTGTTCACTGGAAAATCTGGATGAAAACGGCAATCTGGAGAGCAAAGCAGATATGTTCACCAGGCGCACCATCCGGCCGGCACACAGCATTACTTCTGTTGATACGCCGAGTGAAGCACTGGCTGTCAGTCTCGGCGAACATGGCAAGGTTGATCTGCCCTACATGGCACAGCTGCTGGGGACGCCGGATGAATACGATACGATCATCGCTGACTTAAAGGGTATTATTTTCAAAGATCCGCTGGCAGACAAAAGCATAACATCCGGTTGGCAGACTGCGGATGAATACCTTTCCGGTGATGTGAGAAGCAAGCTGCGTATCGCACAGATGGCGGCGAACCGTGATTCCGCTTTCAATATCAATGTGGAAGCACTGCAAAAGGCACAGCCGAAGGATTTAGACGCTTCCGAAATTGATGTCCGGCTGGGTGCAACATGGATTGACGCTGATTGAAGTTGTCAAGATCAGTTGACACATTTTGCTCAAGGATTTGCTAAGCAGCTTTCTTTAGGGAATGATAGTATCTCTGGCGTTTTACCATCGGAGGCAGCCCGCCATTTCTGGAACAGATACGGCGGTTATTCCAATACCCGATAAAGAATCTCCAAATCAGCGTCTTGAGTTCATCAATGGTCATCTTTTCGGTGTTGTAACGTCCATAAAGTAGTTCAACCTTCATTCTGGCCCACATGCTTTCGCAGCGTGCATTATCATGGCATCTTCCACCAGCACTGTTCATACTCTGAAGGATTCCATATCGGCCGATGGCTGCCCGATACTCCTGACTGGTATATTGTGCTCCTCTGTCACTGTGAATGATAACGCCACGCAGATCGTGGCAGGCATCATGGGCATTCTTCAGCGTCTGAACACACAGGGATGCTCTCATGTTGGTATCCATTGCAAGCCCCAGAACACAGGAATCGTAGCAGTCAAAGACAGCGGATACATATAGCTTTCCATCTTTTCCTTTGACTTCAGTAATATCCGTAACGCACTTCGTTAGTGGTTTGTCTGCGTCAAAATTGCGTCTTAGCAGATCATCGGATTTACGAGTTTCCTTATCTGCTCTGGTAATGCCATTGGGCTTGCGCCTTGGTGTGTGGCTGATACCCAGTTCCTCCATGATCCGGTATACCGTCCGTTCACTTGGAATTTGCACGCCCTGTGGCTGTTTCAGACGTAAAGCCTGATACATGCGGATTCGACCGTAAGTATCGTTGCATTCGTCTTCTGCAAGGATCTCCAGCATGGCATCAGCCAAATCCTGATACTTCCATGGGCGAGTCTGGGCCTTCAGATATTTGTAGAACCCCTGCCTGCTGACATGGAGCAACTTACAGTAGAATGCAATTTTCCCCGTGTTCTGGCCATCGTTGGTTTTCAAGGCAATGAATTTCATTCTTTCGTTCTTGCAGACCTCCGACGGCTCGCGGCGAAAAAAGCGCTGGCTTCCTCCAGAAATTCATTTTCTTCTCTGAGCCGTTTGATTTCCTTGTTCTGCTCTTTAACCTGTTTGCGAAGCAGCTGAATTTCTTCACTCAGAGTCATGGCTCTTTGCGGTGTCTGTGTGCCGGCTCCCAGGCTCAAGTTGCCCAGACGGTACTGACGCATCCATGTATGCAGGGTGTTCGCTGGAATACCAAGTTCTTTGGCTGCCTTCGTTGTACCAATTTCCAACGCCAGTTTAACTGCTTGTACTTTATATTCCATATCATAGGTTCTGTTTTGTGGCATCGTTGTTGTCTCCTTTTTCTCTTGATTATATTTTTAATCCTTGAGAATCAGTTGTCAACTAAAATTATACAACATCAGATTACATCCATGATTTCATGATTGAAACCTTTGAAACGCCGTTTTATCTCCGTGACAACATTCAAGTGCAGTTTTCTGCTTACACCTCTGAATGGCGCATCACAAACAAAAGCCACCCAAGTCATAACGATGTTGCCGCTTATGTGACCTACGGCACAGACCGCGCAAACGCTTATAAGATTCTGGAAGATACGCTTAATCTGAAGGATGCCCGTATTTATGATACCGTCGAAGATTCCGAAGGAAAGAAAAAGCGCTTGCTCAATAAAAAAGAAACCATGCTTGCCCAGCAGAAACAGCAGGCAATCAAGGATGCTTTTCAGGAATGGATTTGGAAATCTCCTGCACGCAGAGAAGTTCTGACTGCTAAATATAACGAATTGTTCAATTCAGTACGTCCCCGTGAATATGACGGCTCACATATTCAGTTCATCGGCATGAATCCCGATATTCGTCTCCGTCCGCATCAGATCAATGCGATTGCCCGTGTTCTGTACGGCGGAAATACACTTCTGGCACACGAAGTAGGCGCTGGAAAGAGCTTTGAAATGGCAGCGTCCGCAATGGAAAGTAAACGGCTAGGTTTGTGCCAGAAAAGTCTGTTTGTTGTGCCGAATCACCTGACTTTACAGTGGGCAAATGAGTTTCTGCGCTTATATCCCAGTGCAAAGCTGCTGGTTGCCAGCAAAAAGGATTTTGAAACGGCAAACCGCAAGAAATTCTGTTCCCGGATTGCCACTGGCGATTATGATGCCGTCATCATCGGTCACAGTCAGTTTGAACGGATTCCGGTTTCGCCGGAACGTCAGGAACGATTGCTGCGAAGTCAGATTGATGACATTACCGCTGCGATTGATGAGGTAAAGCGAAGCAACGGCGAAAATTTTACCATCAAACAGATGGAGAAAACACGCAAAACGCTGGAATCTCGTTTGGATAAGCTGAATGATACAACCCGTAAGGACGATGTCATTTACTTTGAACAGCTGGGTGTCGACCGGTTGTTTGTAGACGAATCACAGGCATTCAAAAATCTGTTTTTATACACGAAAATGCGGAATGTCGCCGGATTATCCACTTCCGAATCCCAGAAAAGTTCTGATATGTTTATGAAGTGTCAGTACATGGACGAGCTGACCGGAGGCAAGGGCATTATTTTTGCAACCGGTACGCCGGTCAGCAACTCCATCACGGAGCTGTATACCGTCATGCGTTATCTGCAATATCATACCTTGCAGCAAAAGGGACTGACGCATTTTGACGCATGGGCAAGTACATTTGGAGAAACCACAACAGCGATTGAGCTTGCACCAGAAGGTACCGGTTACCGTGCCAGAACACGCTTTGCAAAATTCTTCAATCTGCCGGAATTGATGACGATGTTCAAAGAGGTGGCGGACATCAAGACATCAGACCAGTTACATCTTCCGGTTCCGGAGGTTGAAACGGAAACCATTGTTGTGCAGCCGTCTGAAATTCAGAAGGATATGGTTGCCTCCCTGTCTGACCGTGCAGCGGACATTCACGCCGGAAATGTTGACCCGTCAATTGACAATATGCTGCGTATTACCTCAGACGGACGCAAAATCGGACTGGATCAGCGTTTGATGAATCCGCTGCTGCCGGATGACCCGAACAGCAAGGTTAATGCCTGCGTACAGAAAGTATTTGATATCTGGGATGAAACCGCCGATGACCGGCTGACACAGATCATCTTCTGCGACACCTCTACTCCGAAAGCAAACGGTGAATTCAATGTATATGATGATGTGAAAGCCAAGCTGATTAAACGCGGCATCCCGGAAAACGAAATTACCTTCATTCACAATGCAAATACGGAAGTACAGAAAAAGGAACTGTTTGCAAAGCTGCGTTCCGGTCAGGTGAGAATTCTGCTGGGAAGTACACAAAAATGCGGTGCAGGTACAAATATTCAAACAAAACTGGTTGCTCTTCATCATTTGGATGTTGGTTGGAGACCGGCTGATCTTACACAGAGAAACGGCAGAATCATTCGTCAGGGCAATGAAAACAAGCTGGTACATATATATCAATATGTGACGAACGGCACATTTGATAGTTATCTCTGGCAGACGCTGGAGAATAAACAGCGTTTTATCAGTCAGATTATGACCAGTAAATCACCGGTACGCTCCTGTGAGGATGTGGATGAACAGGCTTTGTCCTATGCAGAGGTCAAGGCATTGTGTGCCGGGAATCCGCTTATCCGTGAAAAAATGAATCTGGATGTTGAAGTTGCAAAGCTGAAGGTTTTGAAAGCTGACCATCAGAGCAAACAGTTCCGCTTAGAGGATAGACTGCTGAAATATTTCCCATCTGAAATCCGCAGTCAGAAAGCTCTGATAGCCGGATTAACTGCGGATTTGAAAACCTTTGAGGCTCATCCGCAGGGCAAAGACTCATTCTGCGGAATTGAACTGAACGGACAGCAGTTTACAGATAAAAATGATGCTGGCCTGATTCTGCTCAGCTTGTGCAATACCATTTCCGGCTCCGAACCAACTCTAGTTGGACGGTATCGAGGCTTTTCGTTAGAGCTGTGCTTCAACAGCTTTGAGCAGAATTTTGATGCCATTCTTAAGGGTGCCATTCGGCACAGAGTAACGCTTGGAACGGATTCCAGAGGCAATTTTCTGCGTCTGGACAACCATTTAGCGACGATTCCGAAGCTGCTTGAGAATGCAATAGCTGATCTGGATAATCTGCATCAACAGGAAGCTGCTGCGAAGGAAGAAATCGGCAAACCATTTCCGCAGGAATCCGAATTAAAGGAAAAATCAGCTCGTCTGGCAGAACTGGATATCGAGCTGAATATGGGAGACGAACCGGAACGATCCGCAGAGCCGGAAGCGGAAACACCGGAAAAGTCATCCGAAGCCGCTGAACGTCCGAAGCTGTCCAGAAGTCTGTCTGAACGTATCATCACTGCGAAAAAGATTGCGGATGAATATAACAAAAGCCACGACGGGAATAACCGGAATCGTGACTTAGCGATGTAAAGGAGCTGATATTATGCCAAACAAACAGGAAAACCAGCAGGCTCGTGCTGAAAAAGTCAACGCTCTGCTGAAACAAATTGAAACCGGTACGCAGGAGGTATTCACCAGCGAACGCTATCTGCATTTTCTGCGTACCATGTCCAAATTTCATCAATATTCTTACCGCAACTGCATGCTGATCGCCATGCAGAAACCGGATGCTACTCATGTGGCCGGATTTCAGACATGGCAGAAAAAGTTCAAACGAACTGTTATTCGAGGTCAGAAAGGTATTCAGATTCTCGGCTACACGCCTTACAAAAAGGAAGTTGAGGTCGAGATGAAGGATGCAGACGGACGCATTATATATGGTAAAGACGGCAATCCGATCATGATCATTGAAGAACATTTGATCCCGCATTACCGTCCGGTTTATGTCTTTGATGTCAGCCAGACCTATGGCGAACCGCTGCCGGAGATTGGAGCCGAATTGACCGGTCTGGTGCAGAATTATGCGGATTTAATTCCGATTTTGCAGCATATTTCGCCGTTTCCGATACTCTTTGATGACCTGAACAGTCATTCGCCGGATACACATGGATATTGTGATTTTCTCATGCAGGAAATTCATGTCCGTCAGGGTATGAGTGAAGTTCAGACAGTAAAAACTGTCATCCACGAACTGGCTCATGCTGTGCTTCATGCGCCGGAACGGGATTTGCCATCAGAGAAACGGGCGGATCGTGCTACCCGTGAGGTGCAGGCTGAAAGCGTCGCTTTTGTCGTCTGCAATCACCTCGATGTAGATACATCTGATTACACCTTTGATTATCTGGCAAGCTGGAGCAGCAGCCATGAACTCAAAGAGCTGCAAGCCAGTCTGACTGTGATTCAAAAGCAGGCGTGTCAGCTAATTGATGCGATTGATAATGAACTGGAAAAGCTCCGTGAACAGCAGCTTTCGCAGGCTCTGGATGAGAAATATCAGGCTGTCGAGCTGTTTGAGCAGCCTGCATTGTTCACCAATGGCAGAGTTAATCCCGATATTCTGCCGGATGGATTGTACTTATATGACTTGAGAGGCTCTGACGATGATCCCGGTATTCCGGTTACGATTGAATCCGCTGTCACAGTCAATCATGCCGGTTCGGTTATCACGGCAGCTCCGCTGGAAATACCGGAACAAGGCTTTCTTTGTCTGGGAAATGGTCTGAATTTTGCAGATGGTGAGCTGAGTATTCGGGAATATCAGCACTGTTCCGAACAGGTTCTGATGCGTGCTGCCGAGCCTCGATTTGGTATTTATCAGCTGCGTGCTGCTGAGGAAAATGCAATGCTACGTTTTACCGGAATGGACTATCTGGAAGAACAGAATTTAACGGTTGACGGTGCGAATTATGAATTTATCTACGGCGATACGCTGGCAGAAAATGACACATTAGACACCATCTATACACGCTTTAGTCTGCATCATCCCGAAGATTATTCCGGTCATTCGCTGTCTGTCAGCGATGTCATCGTCCTGCATCAAAATGGCAAATCAGAAGCGCATTTTGTGGATTCTATCGGATTTACCGAACTTCCTGACTTTGTATCGGAACGAGAGAAAATTTTGAATTATAAGATTCCAGAACAGAATTACCAGCCGGAATATCGTATTGAACTCGATGAAACTGCTCAGACTTTCCTCGTTAAAGCAGAGAACAAGACGGTTTATGAGAGCACAGTTCGTGCGGACTGTGTACAGTTCATCACTGACCACACAACACCCAGTGAATGGCGGTATTATATCATTCCTGACCTGAACACATGGGCAGCCAATTCCGCAGATCAGACACCGATTGAATACTATCTGACCTTTGAAGAAGCAAAGGCTCGTTTTGATGAGCTGCGTCCGCAGGCATACAATCAGGAAACTATGTTGAATCGTTCCGGTTTGCCGTCTGCACGGCTGACGCTTGGCATTGACCGTCTGGACAAACCGAGTGCCACTGATATTCTTCATGTCAGAGACGGTAAAAATGTCATGGTAACAGATTTTGTCCGGCAGAATGATTTGAACACAGATGCTGTTGTCCTTGATATGATTTCCGAAACAGCTCAAAAAATCGGCTATGAGCAGGTGCAGGATTATCCGCTTCAGCCGGACGGCAATTATGCCAGCAAGCCGGTTATTCTGGATTTCACAGAATGGAGCAAAACACAGCCATATCTGAAACTGTCTGCTGAACCGCTTCCTGTCTATCCGTTCCCATACACTTATGCAAAGGAACATGGTGAATTGGAACAGTATCAGGCATCCAGAACAGCAAATATCGCCTGTAAAGATGCGATTGAACAGTCAATTCATGATAATTTTGATGGAATGCGGCTGAATCATGATGCCGCTAAAGACGTTATTACATCGTTTGGAAAAGAACGTGTTGCGTATGTGCTGGCAACTACGGTGCAGCTTCTTGAGCATGACGGCAGATTTTCTCCACGAAACAAAAGCTGGGCGCATACAATTGACAGCCAACCGGACAACAACGTTTTTGACGAAGATCGCCGTTCCAGCTTTCGGGTCGACAGCCATCCTGCTGTCTTGGATGGTTTTATTCATCTGTTCCGTCAGGAAACTGAACCAAAGCAGGAGCAAGCTGTCCGCAAACAGCCGGAGAAGTTCCATGATGCGCTTTCATCCCGTCTCTCAGATAGGATTTCGGCAGCAAAAAAGATTGCACAGACGCAAAATACGGGCAATTCTCACGAATTCCAGTCAAGAAAGGAGCCGCAGGTATGAATGAAATAAATTTTACAGTCTATGAAGAGGATTTGATTCGGATTTATCATCTAGACAACAATCCTACGTTGGCTGGTACGATTGCCAATATCCAGAAGAATCTGCCGTATATTGAAGATCAGGATGTGCGAGATGATGTGGAGGTGGTGCGAAGAAAGCTGGAACAGATTTCTCAGACAGATTTTGAAAAACTTTTCTGAGCAGAAATAAGGACGGAACATTACAGATGATTCTGGGGTGTTCCGTCCTATTTTTATTCCGTATTATCTAATCCTGCAAAGAATTCATCATACGAACAGTTATAAAGCTTTCTCAACTCAATCAATACGCTGGCTCGAATGTTCAATTCACCAGCTTCATATTTTGCGTATGTTGTTCTGCCAATGTCACAGCCTCTCTGTTGAAGCTTTGTACACAATTTTTCCTGAGAAATGCCTGCATCAGCACGGAGCCGACGTAAATTATCGCCCATATTTCTGTCTCGTCTGATTTTTTGCTCCATTTCCTTACTCCCGTAAATTGACCAGTATTGGTTGCAACTACGGATATTGTATGATAAAATCAAGCAAGATATTGACCGCTATACTGGTCAATTATTGTGATTGGTGAGGACTTAGGATATGGACATTATTACAGAAAAATTTTATTATTCCGATGATCGGGAATATTGGAATGAACAGTTAGAAATTTCAAAAGAATACCTCATGCTGCAGTCTGAGGCTTTGCAGGACGTTCCGAAAGAAGATTGTCAGCACCTTATGCAGGAACTGGACAAATCTATTTCTGAGGTATTATCACAGCTTCTTCCGCTCCCGGACAAGCTCTGCACAATCGTTGATCCCGCCAAATACAATACGTTCTGTTCGCTTGTCAATGGGGCCTGCGGACAAAAAGTTGGACTCCAAAAGGAGGGAACTGAATGTATACAAAAGAGCAGGAAGAAATCGCACTAAGAGAATACGAGCGGCTGGGATCAATAGCTGCTGTAATCCGTCGGTTAGGATACCCGAGCGAGTCTACGCTTTACCGCTGGTATGAGCGCAAAAAAGCCGGGTTAGAGAACAGACATGGCCACACAGAAGAGTCTCCCACAGAGATGGATCATCACTGCAACACATCGGGGCATCCAAGGCATCCCTCAGCAGAATTCAAATATGAGGTAATTCACCGTTGCTTTGAATTAGGCGAAGATGTAGAATATGTATCAAGGGAAATCGGATACAGCCGTATGAGCATATACGTCTGGCGCAGGAAATATCTGAAGTATGGGATGGTGGGTCTGATGGCGAAGAGAAAAAGCATACCAAGGGAGCCGTTGCCTCAGGATCATGCATTGCCTGAATCTGAGGAACTGGAGAATCTTCGAACGCAACTCCAGGAACTGCAGTTTGAAGTAGATGTGCTGAAGGAGACCATCTCAGTTTTAAAAAAAGACCCCGGCATCGATCTAACGGTACTCAGAAACCGTGAAAAGGCAGTGATCATCGATGCCTTGAAGGGGAAATATGCACTGCCAGCGCTGCTGTCCCGTTTTAAGATGGCCAAAAGCAGTTACTATTACCAGCAAGCTGTTATGAACAAACCCGACAAATATCTATCCCAACGGGCACAAATCACCTCGATTTTTCACGAAAACAGGGGCATATATGGTTACCGTCGCATTTATCTGGCGCTGAAGCGCAAAGGGATTATGCTCTCCGAGAAGATCATCCGCCGGATCATGAAGAAGAAAAACTGGTGGTTTTGCGCTCGAAGAAACGAAAATATAGTTCGTATTTGGGGAAATCACACCCGAAGTAGAGAACATCATTTTACGCGATTTCCATGCAAATCAGCCGTATGAGAAGTTGCTGACGGATATCACAGAATTTGCCCTTTCGAACGGCAAGCTATATCTCTCCGCCATGATCGATTGTTTTGATGGAATGGTTGTGGGCTGGACGATCGGAACCCGCCCAATGCCGATCTGGTCAACACCATGTTGGATCAAGTG
The DNA here is from genome assembly GCF_051246315.1 of Butyricicoccus porcorum. Classification (NCBI taxonomy): domain Bacteria; kingdom Bacillati; phylum Bacillota; class Clostridia; order Eubacteriales; family Butyricicoccaceae; genus Butyricicoccus; species Butyricicoccus porcorum. The sequence continues at coordinate 1,691,307 of NZ_CP178353.1, read as the reverse complement.
ATTGCCGATCTGCCAGAGGGCTGTCATCCGATTGTCCATTCTGACAGGGGCTGCCATTACCGATGGCCCGGATGGATTGAACGGATGAATGGGGCCGGTCTCATTCGCTCTATGTCTAAGAAGGGCTGCTCCCCCGATAACGCAGCCTGCGAAGGTTTCTTTGGAAGGCTCAAAAACGAAATGTTCTATGGCCGCTCTTGGACAGGAGTCTCGCTTGACGATTTTAGCCGGGAGATTGACCGCTATATCAATTGGTATAACCATAAACGCATCAAGTTATCTCTAGGTGGGATGAGCCCGATTGAGTATAGACATCATCTTGGTTTTGCTGCATAATCAGTCCAAGATTTTGTCCGCACCCCCATGCCTGCAATTTATTTGCAAAAGATCGTCGGCTGAATCTGATGATTTATACCGAAGATATGACCGGCTGTATCAGCTTTGTTTCTGAAGAACTAACCTGTTATCCAGACAGCAAAGAAATTCTGATTCAGCTTTGTAATGCTGCCGATGAAATTCATATTGCTCCGTCTGTTGATGCCGGAGAGGGGCGTTCTACCGATATAGATACTGGCGTTCGGATTGAATTCTGGTTTGACTTTTTTCAACAGGCAGAGATATAAAAAACCGCCTGCAGCTGCAAGCGGTTCAACAAGATTTTAGTCATGTACCATCAGTCAATAAGTTGGGATTATACTCGGCAATATAATATACACAGGTGCACAGAACAGAAACACTGTCATCACACTTTATTTTAGCTAACTGAACATTAAGAATGGATTCTGATTCAGGTAAAATATTTTGTGTATCTTCCGCAACACCTGTCATCCACAGTCCCTTTTTGATATTCTGCCAGATTACGATATTGCATTCATCGCAATCAATTGCAAATTTTCTATAATCCTTATTCCGATTTTCGTTTCGTACACGAGTTTTGTAACTTCCGTTTTTCAGTTCCCGCATCGTTGCAGCATACGAATTGTACATTTCATCCGGTATTGCTTTCATGTGATAAAATGCTTCAACCATAGGATAATTCAAGTATAATTTGCCTTGGTCAGTGGATTCTGAAAAATATCGGAGCATTTCCAGAATATGCTCTGGTGAAAATTGCGGATCTTGCGGATCAAGATCAAAAATCAGCAGAATATCTGAATATCTGTCATCAAATATCTTCTTTTTCTCTCCATCTTTTTCCTTTTCTTTTAAGATCTGCAATAAATCACAAGAATCCTGCTGTCCATCTCTGAACATCCGATTATATAATTCATAAATGTTTGTGTTATAAGAAACAATCTGATGACTTTCATTAATGCCATACACGTTTAGCAGATGCTGCATTAGTTTTACATCTGTTTTTGCTCCTTCAACAAGCATAAGAATTTTTGCTTTCTTAGCCATCAAATTCACCGCTCATATATAATTTCTCCAGATTATGTCCTTCACGCAGTTCACGGTCTGTTGCATCTACAATAGATGTTAATTTATTCGGAGTAAGAATAAAATAGCAGTCCGGACGCATGATGCGATTGCTTAATAAATTGGTATTATGAGAAGTGAAAATGACCTGCGTATGTTTCATTTGTTCAGCTATCTTTACAATAGTTTCAGACAGTTCATAATGATAATACGCATCGAATTCATCCAAAAACATAAAAGATACATCCTCTGCTGTTTTATACCAGTAGAAAAAAGTATACAATGCCTTTGTTCCACTCGAAGCAACGCTGAAGAATGGAAGCGGCACTTTCGCATTAAAGTACAGCCGTTTCTTGCCATCCGGATCAGTCAATGCAATCAAGTCTTCATGAACACCGGCTTTATGGAGAAATGTCTCAAACTCCTGTACAAGATCATTCTCGAAAATAAAATCAAAGTAATTCTTGCTGCTGGCTGTATAGCCAATGTAGCGGTTTTCATCCAGCACACGGAACCACAGCATATGATTTACATAATACATCATTTTGCGCAATGGATGATTCTCTTCAAGAATTGTATTATTTACGATATACGTCAAAACACAACCAATATCATCAAAATCGCAATTCAGTGTCGGAGAAATCTTTGCAATTCCCGATAAATCACCTGTCTTCTTCACATAATCAAAGGAAAAGAGAAGTTCATCATCGATGTGCAGCTGTTCATACAGAAGCTCCTGCTTATCGTTCTTATGGTAAACATAATCCACGATTCTGTTTTCAAAAGCAAACACATAGTGAAAAGCCGCATACCCGTTGCTGTTATCCGCATTTAAATAGTAATCATATAAATGTGGTGATACATTTTTTGTAGTCAAATGCGCAACAATATCAAACAAAGCCAAACCAAAGTTCGTCTTGCCCACAGAGTTCTTTCCATAGATAATCATTTTTCCAAGGAAGTTATCTGTAATACATTCTTTATTAAAACGATAATCACGGACATTTGAAAAATCCAAAGTGATTCGATCTCGAAAGTTTTTAAATCCTTCAACCTCAAATAATCTCAGCATATCATTCCCTCCTTCCCATTAGGATAACCAATTCATTTTAATAAGTCAACCGCTTCCGTAAAGAAATTACGGAACTCATTATTATGTTTTGGTAACTTTTTATTTTGTCCTTTACATTGGCTCTTTCACCACCTTTATCAACTTCTCTGTCAGCCCTCTCAGCAGCATCGGAACCGCTGCCTGTCCGACTGTCAATGCCAGCGTCAGCAGAATCAGAAACAGCGCACAGCCTGATGCCATCAACAGATATTTCAGTGCAAACGTTCCGCTGATAACCATGACAACAATAGCCAGTATAGACATAGACGCACCGATACCGCACAATCCAGCTATGAATGCCAGAATAAAACTGCCTGTTGAGAATAACAGCAGCAACGCCATTGGAATGACAGCTAACACAGCGCAGATTATCTTCATCAGAATTTTTACTATCTTCGGTATTTTCTTATAAATCGTACCCATAAAACTTATCCTTTCATGAAATGCGGATTCCCTGAACCACAACACGTTTATTAAAATTCTTTGCGTAACAGCACACCAGCGTGACAACCTGATTATCCGTGTTCACTTCTGTTCCGGTATCATACTGTGCATTCTCACAGGCAGATTGCAGAAAACCGGAAAAAGAATTTTCGTCCAAATCCGGATTGAATGCAATGCTGTCTGCACCGCTCAGATAGACGGCAAAAATCATATATGTATACCGGCTGCCATCTTCGCAGTCAATTACAAACTGTTTGTGATCGTTCCAGAAATTCTCTTCCAGATAATTGTTCAACTGACTGAACATTGTATGTTTGGCAGAAAGATAATGTCCGTAAATTACCGTATTGTAGTCCGAAAAATCCGGTTTATTGCGGTAATCCATAAAAATACTTCCCATCCAGTTTCGTTTTCCGTTGTAAGCATAATTCAGATAATGCGAATTATTTGTACCCTGTACAATCGGATAATCTATGTTCGTGTCAGGAATGGTAATCCATCCGATAACATCCTGGTTTACTGCGTTCAGTGCATCAAAGTCAATTCCGCTGCTGTCCGCAGGCTGATCTTCTTCTGATTCCTGCGGAGTATCTTTCGATATTGTTCGGTAAACCAGACGGCATTCATCGTACATGGCCATGCTGTCCTGTTCCTGAAAATGCAGATATGCCAACACTGCACCGGCTGCAATGCAGATAACGATTAGAATAACCTGCAAGACGGTCAAAACTTTTCTCATAGGCTGTAATCCTCCGTCCGGTGTTTTTTCTTCTCCTGCTCATCCTGCTTCTGATGCCGGATGAATACATACTCTTCGCCATTTTCCAACCGGTCTACGATGTTCTGTGCATCCACCAGCCGATCAATTCGATTCTCAATATTCTCTAAGGTTTGATGCAGGTCATCTGCTTCACCCTCACTTCGGGTAATGATACGTTCCAGTGCATCCGTCCGAATATGCAGAGAAATGCCCTGCTGCTCCAGTTTTGCCTTTGCCGACTGAAACAGCTTGAGCTCCTCGGAATATGTTTTCTGAAAGGCTTTCTTTCCGAAAACCGTTTTACTCTCCAACTCATCGGCAAGCGGTTTATATTTCTGATAGATGCCAACAACCTGCACCAGCCATTCTGCCTGATGGATTTTATCATTCAGTTTGGAAATATCTGCTTTGGTATCGGCAGCCTGTTTTCGCAATGCGGAAATCCGCAAATCAAAATCGGAAAACTGCTCGATATCCTCACGGCGCATGGTAAACAAAGCATCTGCCAAATCCTTTGCCGCAGAAATCCGCTTGCTGCGTGACAGTGTATGTACCCGATTTGCATACTGATTTTTCTGGTCAATGCGATGAATGATTGCAGCTTTTGAAAACAGATCGCCCAGTGTTTTATCACGGACAAACCGCTGCTGACCAGACATACGAAAGGAAAGATATTTTCCTTCCTTGATTTCCACACCTTGCTCCTGCATGAGCTGCCGGAAGTCCTGAAAATCGGCTGAATGTCGAATGGTTTCATTGATGATCGTCCGAAGCTGAGAACGATAGGATTTCGGATTCGGATGAATCGGAGCCTGCGCTTTGCCTTCGTCCACTGTGATCTGTAAGCCGTACCGACGGCGCACCTCGTCATTTTTTGCTCTGAAAAATGCAATGGTTTTGTTTTTCTGTGAATGAAATTTCCGTCCATCCGCATAGGAAACTGCGTTAAAAATTAGATGATTATGCGGATTCTCCGTATTCACATGCGTTGCAAGTATAAATTCAAACCGATCTCCCAAAACCTCATGCACCCATTCCATGCCGATTTCATGAATTTCTTCCGGTGTCAAATTATCATCTGCATCAAAGGACTGAATCCAGTGATAGGCAACAACCTCTTTTTTGCCATTCTCCAACTTTCGATTTCTTCCAGAAATATGCTTCTGCAAATCAGTAGTTTCTTGAAACCGCACAGCTGCATCCTGCGGATTACAGCCGAATCCGGAAACTAACGTTCCATCTTTCGTTTTCGCATCGTTGATGATGTACGCAATCGCTTTTGCCAGCGTGTTGTGAATCGGTCTGCTTGCTTTCACGATGCCCATTTCAATCAGAAACCTTGTCGAGCAGATCGTCCAGCTTCTCAAAGACTTCTGCATACAGATTCAGCAAGCGGAAGATTTCTGTCAGCTGATTTTGAAGCTGCCGAATCTCATCATAGTAAATGCGGTGTGTGGCATTGACCCGAAACGCAATCTGATTGATGTTGGTGGCAATGCCTGCAATCTGACGTCGGATATTGGAAATCTCTTTCCAGTCAAGAATCAGTATATGACCTGCAAGCAACATCCGACGGGCATACTGCCCGAAATCATTACAGTGATACTCTTTCATGATTCCCTGAATTTTTTCTTTTTCCTCTGGTGTGACGCGAAAATGCAGGTTCACATGACGAGTTCGTTTCTCCAAGTCCGCACCTTCTTTCGATTTCAAAGGGTTTGGGATTTTCCCAAGTTTCAGTTTTTCAATTTTGACGAAATTGTAAACTGCCGCAAATGGGTCCCAGTTTGCTATGCTTGCTGGGTAGTAAATTTGTGCCAAAAGCGGCATAAAAATATTGCGGTTATGACTTTGATAAAAGTTCAATTTCCAACTGCTCCAGCTTTTGTCTGGAGAATTCATTTTGTTTCCAATCCGACTGCGAATAGAGATATTCCCAGTGAATCAAATCTGTCAATGCAGATTTCGGTATATGTACAGAAAATCGTAAGGAATCCGGCTTCAAATGCTGTGTTTCATCCCGTTCACCATCCAGCAGGAATATATGGGAACGGTGCAGCAGCATGAGCAGAAACAACAGATGATTGGGGATTCTGCTGTCCGGCTGATAAACTGAAAAGCCGGTCAGCGCACATGGATGAATTTGAAATGCGTCTGCAATTTTCTGAATGGTATTTGCATTCGGCTGTAAATGACCGCTTTCATATTTGCTGTAATTGGATTGGCAAATATGGGACTGCTGTGCTGCATGGCTCTGCGTCCATTCCCGTTTGCCTCTCAGATACAGCATTCGTTCTGCTGTAGTCATGACATCGCGCTCCATGTCCGGCAGTCGGTACGGTTGATGCAGCTGGTGAAAAAGGATTTCTGAAAATCCATCGGCGGTGCATAATAATCGCAAATTTCTAAGAGCAGCTTCTGCTCCCAGTCCATCAGATACATCATGACCATTCGATGCTCTGCGTCAAAATAAGAAAATCGGCACAGTGCTTTCTGCAAACAGTGCAGACTGTAATGAATGCGTTCCATACCTCTGGCAGAGGAAATGAGCTTCTCTATCTGTTCCAGTGCATCCATGATGCAGTCGAATTCATGTGCCGACAGGATGCAGGTATATGGGTATAAATCATTTGTCGGATTCATGTTTCTTCTCCTCACGCATACGCTGTGCCTGTTCCATCATTCGATCATCCTGTGCGCCGATAAGGATGCAGCAGTAAAGCGCAATAGAATCCAAAACCGCAAACACGCCCAGAACACTTAAAATAACTTTTACCAAAATTCATTCACCTCGTTAAGTCATGAAAAAAAGTTTAATCTGTGACGGGTGTGACGGCTGTGACGACAAATATCGGGGCTAAATAACCCGTCACACCTGTCACACCCGTCACGCTCCGAACAATTTCTATGTTATTACGATTGCTCATAATCAAGCGTAATATACCTCTTTTCCCGTGTGCGTCTACGCTCATACCGAATCTGATAATCCAGATACAAGCGTCCCGCACGGCAGTTTAATTTTTTGAAAAAGCTGTTTGCAGATTCTTCAATTTTAAGTTCTTCGAGTAATTCAGATGGAGTGCCTTCCCAATGCGGATGTTCTTCTGTGATAAAAGCTGCGATTGCTTCCAGCTCCGGTTCAGCCGGAACACGATAAATTTCGCCTTCTTCTTTTTCCAGCTCCCAGATCAGCCGTTTTGGATTTCTGGAAAGCAAAAGCCGCTGGCTCGGCTGATCCCGTCCGATTACATCAAGAACCGCATTTGCGCTGATCCGTTCATCGGTATACAGCACAAGTGCGCCATCGGCTGCACCTTGTATTCCGTTGGTTCCGCTTATCATTTCAAACTTATCATTGGAATTCATTTTTCTGGTGTGATGAATCAGCAGGATGCAGATATTCCATTCGTCAGCCATTTGTTTGAAAGCTGTTACGGCCTCATAGTCTCTCGCATAGCTGTAAGTATCTCCGCCGTCACTGCGGACTTTCTGCAGAACATCTACAATGATGAGTTGTGTATCCGGATATTCCTGCACAAAACCTTTCAGCTGTTTTTCCAAACCACCGCCAAGCGGATGACACCAGATGGCCAGCTTCAATTTTTCGCTGTTGTCTGCACCGAACATTCGATACAATCTATCCTGCAATCTCTGAAATGGGTCTTCCAGTGCAAGATAGAGAACGGTTCCTTCGTAAACGGCTCGTCCCCAAATCGGGAGACCGTTGCTCACATGATATGCCAGCTGTGCTGCCAGAAATGATTTTCCTATTTTCGGAGCACCGGCGAGTATGTAGGTTCCGGCATACAGCAGATTCTCTATGATACACTTTTTTGCTGTATAAACGGTGTCATACAGCTCAGTCATCGACATATACGGAAGAAAGTCAGCATCGTTGACATGCTGAAGAGTACGGCGCCGATATTCGCTCATATTCTCGTCATAAATTTCATCCTGTTCCATGTATGTCACCTCGTTTTCTTCGCTGTACTCTGAGCCTATCATTCAGAGCAGTCTGTCTGCTGCCAATCATTGTCCTCTTCATCACCCCTCTTTTTTCCACTGCATGATTTCCGTTGTTCTGTGTATTTTTTCTCCACAATGTCTACGAAAATCTGTGCGATAAAATCAGCTCCCCCATTTTTCACTTCATCAGTTAACTCAATGTCAAAATGCAGCTGATTCATTTCAAGCACCTGCTTTCTTTGTCTCAAGCACTTCCTTAAAAAGATAATCAATTTCACAATCAGGAAAACAGCTCTGCTGAATCCTTACTGCTTCATCAAGGTACAGCTTTTTCTTTCCTGAAAATTTTGCCCCCAGCGTATTTCGATTCATACAGGTAGCCTCACTGATGTCCTTTAACGAAAGACATCTGCGGGCCATCTCTACTCTGAGGTTCTCGAAAAAAACATTTTCATACATTTCGATTCTCCTAACGTATAAAAATTATTACAGTTTTTGGAAACTGCGTTTCTATACTATATTTCACCGCATTTGTTGTCAATATATTTCAAAAAATATAATTGCGTTGCACGATAAATTGTGCTATAGTTTTTATAAAAGAAGCATCATGCCTGCAAAACGAAGAGGAGATCATAAAAAATCGAAAGGAGTATCCTATGGATTTCTATAAAATTCTTGAGGAAATTTTAAATGAACAAGATATTGGTATCCGTGAGGCTGCAAAAATGTGTGACGTTTCTGAAGCCACTCTTCGCAGCATCTTTAACCGGAAGCAAAAGCGTATCGCACTTGACGTCGCTTACAAGCTCCATCTTGGATTGAATGTTTCACTGGAAAGACTGAACGGTGATCCACTTCTGACAAAGCCGCCAGTTCATCCACGCCGACGTAAGGATGACCCGAACCTTAGAATTCTTGCAGACACATATGAAGATTTGTCTGAAGAAGGAAAAGAAAAAGTGATGACGTATCTGAAAGATATTCATTCTATCAAAAAATATCGTCGGGACAAAACCGCAGAAAATTCAGATTCACAGCTTTAAAGTTTGTTGAGCGGATTCTGCAAAGACAGACAAAAAAATAAAGCCACTATCATTTGCATGATAATGACTTAAAAAATCCCGTTCCGGTGCTGTAACGCCGAAACGGGATCAAAGAGCAGATAAATTGCAAAAACCCATCTGCTCCTCTATTATAACCGATTATAGGAGGAAAAAACAATATGAATGCAGTTATTTACGCAAGATATTCTTCAGAAAACCAATCGGAAGAATCGATTACCGCACAGCTTCGAGCCTGCCGTGATTATGCCCGGCATAATAAAATGGTGGTAGTCGGAGAATACATTGACCGAGCACAATCTGCACGCAGTGACAAGCGTACCGATTTCCAGCGAATGATTGCGGATTCTAAAAAGCATCTGTTTGATGTTGTCATCGTTCATAAACTGGATCGTTTCAGCCGAGACCGATATGACCACGCATATTATCGGCGTGAGCTGCGCAATGCCAAAGTACAGCTCCGTTCCGTACTGGAAAATCTGGATGATTCACCTGAGTCCGTCGTTCTGGAATCCGTTTTAGAGGGATTTTCAGAATACTACTCCAAGAATCTTGCCCGTGAAACCCGAAAGGGACTTCGAGAGACTGCGCTGGAAGCACGATACACCGGCGGTAATGTTTTATACGGTTACTATGTTGGTGAAGATCAGAAATATCATATCAACGAAGAGGAAGCAGTCGTTGTCCGAAAGATTTTTGATTGCTGTGAATCGCAGTGCGGCTATGGAGGTTTGCTTGAAGAACTGCGGAACAAAGGCATCCATACCCGTCAGGGCAGAGTTTTTACAGCCAGTACATTTTATTACATCCTGAAGAACAGAAGATACACCGGTGATTACGTCTACTCCCCTGTTGGCAATCTGAAAGAACATCGCTCACAGCCGATTATCGTGGAAAACGCAATTCCTGCAATCGTTTCTAAACCACAGTGGGAAAAGGTTCAGGCGATTCTGCATAAACGTCAGACCAAGGGAATGGTAACAGCCCGTGAACCGTATCTTCTCTCCGGACTGCTGTTCTGCGGTGAATGCGGTTCTCCGATGTCCGGACATCGAAGCAGAAAGAAAAAGAATGGCGGAGAATATGTTTACTATTCATATGAGTGTCAGGCAAAGGTACGGAAGCACGCCTGCAAAAAACGGTGTGTACCTCGTGATGAGATCGAAACAAAAATTCTGGACTACGTAAAAATGCTCTTTTCACAGCAAAGTGTTGCATACATTCAGAACTATATCCAGACCCACGCCAATGAATTAAATCTGGATATTCTCACCCAGCAGGAGCAGCTTCGGAAATCTGCCGAGAAACTGGATCGAAAAATTGACAACACGATTGAGCTTCTGATTGACTCCCCGTCTGACCGTCTGCGTGAAAAGCTGGACGAGCTGGAAGCACAGCGCAGAAAAATTGATTATCAGATTGATGAGCTGAACACACACAAGATTGATTCAGATATGCTGAAGGATTATATTGTGGAGGTCCGCAGCCTTGAAAATATGTCTCGTCTGGAGCTTCAGCAGATTATCCGGAAAATCATAAAAAAAGTGACCATCTATGAAGATGGTCACTATGATGGTTTTTCGGTTTTCTACACCGAAAATGGAGGTGCCACCCAGAATCGAACTGGGGATCAAGGAGTTGCAGTCCACTGCCTTACCGCTTGGCTATGGCACCATATGGAGCGGATGACGAGGCTCGAACTCGCTACCTCCACCTTGGCAAGGTGGCGCTCTACCAAATGAGCTACATCCGCAAATTGTGGTGCCTCCGGGCGGAATCGAACCACCGACACGGGGATTTTCAGTCCCCTGCTCTACCAACTGAGCTACAGAGGCATATGCTTTCTTGTCAGACAACGTTTGTTATTATATCACTTTGTTGACCGATTGTCAAGCATTTTTTCTTCTTTTCAGAAGTTTTATCCCGATTCATCGTCCGAAGACGATGAATCGAAACAAATCTTGCTGGCGACCCAGAACGGGCTCGAACCGTCGACCTCTAGCGTGACAGGCTAGCGTTCTAACCAACTGAACTACTGGGCCAGATGGTGGAAGTTACAGGGCTCGAACCTGTGACCCTCTGCTTGTAAGGCAGATGCTCTCCCAGCTGAGCTAAACTTCCGTACCGTCCAGCGACTATTATAGTATACTCAACGGACGGCATTTTGTCAACAGTTTTTTTCAGTTTTTTGACTTTTTTCGAAAATGTTCTTTTTGGTGTCGAAATTGCGCAGAAATGGCGGAAATCAGCCGTTTTTCTGCTCTCTTGCAGTCGCCGCCGTGAGCAGGACATCGATATCTTCCCGCGTGAGGTTGTAGACCTTGTCGCAGAACTGGCAGGTGACCTCGATGCCGTCCTCCTCATCGCGCAGGCGCGTCAGCTCGTCCTTGCCGAGGCTGATAAGAGCACGCGTCACCTTGGCATGCGAGCAGCCGCAGCGGTAAGAAATCGGCACGCGCTCAAGTACCTCAATCTCAAAGCCATCCAGCACAGCGCGCGCAATGTCCTCCAGGCTCATGCCCTTCTCGAGCATAGTCGTGAAGGCGCCCGCCGCCGCAATGTTATGTTCCAGCCGCGTGATGTCCTCATCTGTCGCGCCCGGCATCAGCTGCACGATATAGCCGCCCGCCTGCTTGACGCTCTGGTCGGTGTCCACAAGCACACCAAGTGCCACAGCGGATGGAACCTGCTCACTCTCCGCGAAATACTTCGTGATGTCCTCGGCAATCTCACCGTTATGCAGCGCCGTGGTACCCGTAAACGGCTCACCTACGCCGATATCCTTGATGACCATCAGATAGCCGCGTCCGACGCCGCTGCCGACGTCCAGATGTCCATTCGGTTCGAGCGGCAGCTCTGCTGCCGGATTCTGCAAGTAACCGCGTACACAGCCATCACAGTCGCCGACAGCCGTAATCGTACCCAGCGGGCCGTTGCCCTTGATTTGCAGCGTCACAGAGCCGTTGTCATCCTTCAGCTCACGCCCCATCATGGACGCCGCGGACAGCGTGCGCCCGAGTGCCGCTGTCGCCAGCGGCAGGGTGCGGTGAATCTGGCGCGCGCGCTCGACCAGTTCAGTCGTGCGCACTGCAGTAAACTTGATCTCCGCATTGCGGCAGATCACGCGAATCAGTGTATCATTCATGCTTGTTCCTCATTTCAATGGTTTGCGCGCAATGAAAAAGATGCGCTCCTCATCCGCGCGCGGCGCGTCATCCGACAGTTCTCCGCGCAGCTCGATTTCTGCAAAGCCCGCCTGTTCCAGCATACCGCGCAGCATATCCGGCTCATAGATGCGCTCGACATGGTGCTCCTGATAGCGGTTCCACGCGCCGTCCTCATTCAGCTCAAAAATATCGAAATCATAGTGGCACAGAGCACCGTTTTCAATCACAGCCTGCCAGACACAGAATACATCCTCATCTTCGCGCACGAAGCTCTGTCCGTCGATGCGCTCGAGCTTTTTCCTCGTGTTGATATCAAAAATAAATACACCGCCCGGTTCCAAAAACAGATGCACGCGGCGGAATGCCTCGCGCAGAACATCCGGGTCGGTCACATAATTAACCGAATCCAGACAGCAGACACACGCGTCTATGCTGCCGTACAGGTCAAGCTGCTGCATCGGCTGGTGCAGCAGCAGGACAGGGGATTTGACATCCAATCCGCAGCAGTTCTCCTGCGCCATCATCAGCATATCCTCCGACTGGTCAGCACCAATCATGTCATATCCTCGCTGCGCGAGAATGCGCGTCAGCGAGCCGGTGCCGCAGGCGAGGTCGAGGATAATATTCGGCTTAACCTGCTTCTGTGCAAAAATCCGCTCAAAAAAATCCGCCCACCGTTCGTATGGTACGTCATCGGTGAAGCGGTCATAGTATTCCGAGAGCAATGCGTACTCTGAATATTCACTCATGCCTGCCGTTCCCCTTCATACGGTCGAGCGCCGTGCGATAGCCGTCCGAACCATAGGTCAAACACTTGTTAACACGGCTGATGGTCGCGGTCGATGCGCCGGTTTCGCGCGCAATATCACTGTAGATGCGCCCTTCGTCCAGCATCTGCGCAACCTGAAACCGCTGCTCCATGGCGCGCAGCTCACTGATTGTGCACAAATCCTCAAAAAAGTTGCTGCACTCGTCGATGTCCTTCAAATTCAGAATGGCCTGAAACAGATCATCCATAGATTTTCCTCTGAGCTTGCTGTTCATCAATTCTATGCCTCCGCCGGGAGTATTCTCCCGTCCCTTCGTTAATATCAGCTATATTGTAACACGTTAGTTCGTGAAAGTAAACATATAACCAATGGAAAGATAGGGACAGGCGCGCCGTTTCACAAAAACAGCACGCCTGTCCGGTTATCTGACGATACGTTTGGGTTTTACAGCTTCGCCAGTGTCTTGTTCAGGCACTGGTTAATCATCTTCGGGTTGCCCTTGCCCTTGGAGGCCTTCATGCACTGGCCAACCAGGAAGCCGACAACATTCTTCTTGCCGCCCTTGTAGTCTTCCACAGACTTCGGATTCGCAGCCAGAACCTCATCGACGAGCTTCTGAATGGCACCCTCGTCGGAGACCTGCTTCAGGCCGAGCTTTTCAACGATGGCATCGACCGAATCGTCCGTCTCAAACAGCTGGATCAGCACCTTCTTGCCTGCGTTGCCGGAGATGACATTCTTCTCAATCAGCTCGATCATATCAACCAGCTTGGCAGCCGTCAGCTTGGTATCCTTCAGCTCAATGCCCTTGTCGTTCAGGTACTTGGAAATATCGGACAGAATCCAGTTTGCAATCGTCTTGGAATCGACACGATTCATGCCAACACCCTCGTCGAGCAGACATGCCTTGTCAAACGCGTCGGAAATGATGCGCGCTTCCTTCGGCTGGAGGCCGATTTCCTCGATATAGCGCTTATAGCGCGACTGCGGCAGCTCCGGAATTTCCGACTTGATCTGTTCCATCCAGGCGTCGTCGATTTCCACTGCAACCAGATCCGGGTCCGGGAAGTAACGGTAATCCTGTGCATCCTCCTTGGAACGCATGACAAGGTTCTTGACCTTGGAGTCGTCCCAACGGCGGGTTTCCTGAATGATCTTGCCGCCGTCCTCGAGTACCTCAATCTGACGGTTTACCTCGTAGTCAATGGCGCGGACAGCCGCGGAAAACGAGTTGATGTTTTTCATCTCGACGCGGGTACCCAGCTCCTCAGAGCCTTCCGGTCTGACCGATACGTTGACATCGCAGCGGATGGAGCCTTCCTCCATGCGGCAGTCACAGATCTGGAGATAAGATAGCGTGGTTTTGATGGTCTCCAAAAACTCCTTTGCCTCGGCGGAGGAATGGATATCCGGCTTGGTTACCATCTCAATCAGCGGCACGCCGCAGCGGTTGAAATCGACAACCGTGCCCTCGCCCTCGTCGTGCAGCAGCTTGCCTGCGTCTTCCTCAAAATGAATGCGCTCAAAGCGGACACGCTTCGGCTCACCGTCGACCTCGAAATCGACATAGCCGTCTTCACAGATCGGTACATCGAACTGAGAAATCTGATATGCCTTCGGCAGATCCGGATAGAAATAGTTCTTTCGGTCGGACTTGCACAGCTGGTTGATGCGGCAGTGGGTCGCAACACCCATCTTCGCGGCATAGTGGACAACCTGCTTGTTGAGCACCGGCAGCGCGCCCGGCTGACCCGTGCAGACCGGGCACACATGTGTATTGATTTCTGCGCCGAATGCAGTGCTGCATCCGCAGAAAATCTTTGTCTTGGTAGAAAGCTCGGCATGGACCTCCAGGCCGATGACTGGCTCGTATCTCATGATTGTTGTTCCTCCCTTACAGCGCGACGATGTTGGACAGGCCGGATGCCTTTTCAAATGCCAGACCTGCGTTGACCAGCTTCTGCTCACCGAAGCGCGGGCCGATCAGCTGCATGCCAATCGGCAGCTTTTCCGCATCATAGCCGCACGGCTGAACCAGTGCCGGCAGGCCTGCGATATTGACCGAAACCGTGCAGATATCGCCCATGTACATCTGAAGCGGATCGCTGGTCTTCTCGCCGATTTTGTAAGCAGTCGTCGGCGCAACCGGTGTCAGAATGACGTCAACCTGCTCAAATGTCTTTGCATAGTCCGCACGGATGGCGCGCTGTGCGGCACGTGCCTTTTTATAGTAGGCATCGTAATATCCGGAGGACAGAACATAGGTGCCGAGCATGATGCGGCGCTGTACCTCCGGTCCAAAGCCCTCGCTTCTGGACTTGACATACAGGTCAACCAAACCGTCAAAATCCTTTGCGCGGTAGCCGTACTTGACGCCGTCGAAACGTGCCAGGTTGGATGATGCCTCCGCGGAGGACAGGATATAATAAATCGGCAGCGCATACTTGGACAGCGGCAGAGAGATTTCCACAACCTCTGCGCCCAGCTGCTTGTAGGTTTCCGCAGCCGCGAGAACAGCCTTGCTGACCTCCTCAGAGATGCCCTCCCCGAAGTATTCCTTCGGCAGGCCGATCTTCATGCCGCGGATGTCCGCATTCATGCCCGCGGTCAGGCTCGCATATTCGCGCGGCACGCTGGTGGAATCCATTTTGTCATGACCCATCAGCACATCTGCCAGCATGGCAGCATCTTCAACACAGCGGCCAAACGGGCCAATCTGGTCGAGAGAGGAAGCAAACGCAATCAGACCATAGCGGGAAACCGTGCCATAGGTCGGCTTCATGCCGACGACACCGCAGAACGACGCCGGCTGACGGATGGAACCGCCGGTATCCGAACCGACTGCAATCGAAACCTCGCCTGCTGCAACCGAGGCCGCCGCGCCGCCGGACGAACCGCCGGTGACATGGTCGAGATTGTGCGGATTGCGCGTCTTCTGGAGTGCGGAATTCTCACAGGAAGAACCCATGGCGAATTCGTCCAGATTGGTCTTGCCGGTCATGACAAGGCCTGCCGCATGCAGCTTGTCCATAACGGTCGCATTGTACGGCGGCAGGAAATTCTCCAGCATTCTGGATGCACACGTGGTCTTGACGCCCTTCGTACAAATGTTATCCTTCACAGAAACCGGGACACCGGCCAGCGGAGACAGTGTCTCACCTGCTGCGCGCTTTTCATCGATCGCAGCGGCATCTGCCAGCGCCTGTTCTTCGGTCAGCGTGATATATGCGCCGACCTTGTCCTCGACCTGCGCCGTGCGTGCAAAGGCCGCCTTCGTCAGCTCGACCGAGCTGACCTCTTTATTGTTCAGCATCGCCGAAAGCTCGGCTGCTGTTTTCTGGTACAGTTCCATTGTGTTGCCTCCCTTATTCTACGACACGCGGTACGCTGACACCGCCGCATTCCACGCTCGGTGCATTCGCCAGAATGGTTTCCTTGTCATACGACGGTACCGGCACGTCCTCACGCATTGCATTTTTGCGTTCGGTATCAATGACGTCCGTGATGTCGCCCAGATCCAGCTCCTGAAGCTGGTCGACCATCGCGACGATGCTCTGCATATCCTCCGCGATTTTGTCAAAGCCCTCGCCTTTCGGGTCGAGCCGCGCAAGATTGGCGATATATTCGACGTTTTCTCTGGTGATAGCCATTATTGTTCATCCTCCTGTATCAAATCCCGGAATTCCTGTTCGGTCAGAACCGGAATGCCGAGGTCATTTGCTTTTTTGAGTTTGCTGCCCGCGTTTTCACCCGCGACAACATAGGTGGTCTTTTTAGAGACTGAGCCGGAAGCGCGCCCGCCGAGGCGTTCGATGATCTCGGTCGCCTGCTTGCGCGTGAACAGCGTCAGCGTACCGGTCAGGACAATCGTCTTCCCAGCGAGCAGGTCGCTCTTGACCGTCTGTTCGCCTTTGAAGTTGACACCCAGCTCGCGCAGCCGCGCAATCAGATGCTTCGACTGCTCCTGTCCGCGCCACGCCACGATGGCCTGTGCGGTTGCACCGCCGATATCGCGCACCTCGGTCAGCTGTTCCACATCCGCTTCGAGAATTGCGTCAAGTGAACCGAACGTACCGGACAGAACCTTCGCCGCCTTCTGTCCGACATGGCGGATGCCGAATGCAAACAGCAGACGCGACAGATCATTCTGTTTGGATTTTTCAATTGCCGCAATCAGGTTTTCCGCCGACTTGTGCCCCATGCGCTCGAGCGGCTCAACCTCCTCCACCTTCAGTGTGTATAAATCCGCGGCAGAGTGAATCAAATCCGCATCAATGAGCGATTGCAGCACCGCCTGCCCGCAGCCGTCGATGTCCATCGCATCGCGCGAAACAAAGTGCATCAGGTTGCGCAGCAGCTGTGCGGGACATTCCGCACCCGTGCAGCGGATTGCGGCTTCATCCTCGTCCTCGAACACCGGCGCGCCGCACACCGGGCACACCTTCGGCATTTCATAGGAAACGCTGTCTGCGGGGCGCTTTTCCGGCACATATCCGAGAATTTCCGGGATAATTTCGCCCGCCTTGCGCACGCGCACAGTATCGCCGATGCGCACATCCTTCTCGCGGATAAAATCGCGGTTGTGCAGCGTCGCACGACTGACCGTCGTGCCCGCCAGCCGAACCGGTTCCAGCACCGCATTCGGTGTCAGCACACCAGTGCGCCCGACCGTTATGACGATATCGCGCAGCAGAGTCTCCTTGATTTCCGGCGGATATTTATACGCCGATGCCCAGCGCGGATATTTTGCCGTCGAGCCAAGCGCCTGCCGTCTGGCAAAGCTGTTGACTTTGACAACCGCGCCGTCGATGTCAAAATCCAGCTCGCCGCGGCTGTCGCCCATGCGCCGGATTTCCTGCTCAATCTCACCCGGGTCAGTATATACCGGATAGCGCGGAGAAACCGGAAAGCCCAGCTGCTTCAGATAATCCAGCGCCTGCACATGTGATGTGAGCGGCAGCTCACTGCTGTTCTGGATGTTAAAGCAGAAAATCGAGAGCTTGCGTGCGCGCGTCACCGCGCTGTCCAACTGCCGCAGAGAGCCTGCCGCCGCGTTGCGCGGATTGGCGAGCAGCGGCTGTCCGTCCAGCTCCCGCTGGGCATTGATGGCATCGAACACCGACCGGCGCATATATACCTCGCCGCGCACCACCAATTCGGGCGGTGCATCCTTCAGCACCTTCGGGATTTCCTCAATGGTGCGCAGGTTGTCGGTGACATCCTCGCCCGTCACGCCGTCGCCGCGCGTCGCGCCGCGCACAAAAATGCCGTTCTGATACTCCAGCGACACTGACAGGCCGTCAATTTTGTATTCGACCACATATTCATCCGCCTGTGCGCGCGTATAGAACTCCGCGAGTTCGTCAAACGAGAACACATCCTGTAAGCTTTCCAGCGGCCACGGATGGGTAACGGATGAAAACTTATCCGACGCACTTCCGCCGACATGATGCGTCGGGGAATCCGGGTCATCGTACTCCGGATACGCCTGTTCCAGCGTTTCGAGGGAACGCAGCATGCGGTCGTACTCGAAGTCCGAAATTTCGGGCGCGTCCTCATCGTAATATTTTTTGTTATGATAGCGCAGGGCTTCGCGCAAAGCCGCGACCTGCTGTGCGATTTCCATGCTGTTCATCCTTTCCAAACGTACATTTTATTATATCAAAAATATTCCTGTTGGAAAAGGGAAAAATACGTGTTTTTCCGCCTGTTTTACGAATTTGCGGCGATAAGGGGCACATCTCCGACAACAATCGTCTCTTCCAGTGGATATTCCGCCGAAACGGTGACTGTTTGCGCCCGTCCGAGCGTGCGAATGGAGAAATCCGCTGTCATACGGATGGTCAGCGTGTGAATCGTCTGGTTGATGCCCGCGTTGGAAAAATCCGACTTTACCTTCGCGCTCACGCAGCCGAGCGCCGTCACGCCGAACGGCAGCTCCGGCCCCACGCCTGCCAGATACTGTGGATCAACCAGTGTCCCAAGTGACACAGCTGTGTGCGCGTTTTCCAATGTGCCGATGTTGTCATACACCTGCCGTACCACAGCTGTGCGCAGACGATTGACTGCCGCCGTGTCCGTCGTGAGTGAGGTGACTGCACCGGTCTCATCCGTCTGCATGCGGCCGATTTCCTCCATCTCTCCGGCGCACGCCGCCACCGATTGCTCCATGATAGACGTAACCTGATACTGTACGTAGTTGACCGCGTATTCCGTCAGCCGCGGACGCAGCGCATGCAGTCCAACCGGGCAGGCAAACAGCACTACCAGAAAAATCCATCCGTATGTGTGGCCGCGTCCCGCGCGCCTTCTGGTGCGGTGGCGCGCCAGTGCCGTTCGTATGTGCAGATTCATACCCATTCCCCTTTCGGCTGACAGCAGGGTATGCGGGCACCGTGCGGGCGGTTCCTCTTTTTTTCCACGCAAAAGGAGCACCCGCAAAGGCGGATGCTCCTCGTGAATTCTTAAAAATTACTCGTCGTCCTGATTCAGCAGAGCGCGGATCGACAGGGAAACTTTCTTCTTCTCGGTATCGATGTCGATGATCTTAGCCTCTACCTCTTCGTCCTTCGTCAGAACCTCTTCCGGCTTCTCGATGCGGCGGTTTGCGATCTGAGAAATGTGGATCAGGCCGTCAACGCCCGGGATGATCTGAGCGAATGCACCGAACGGCATGAACTTCAGGATGCGTACGGTAGCGGTGTCGCCAACCTCATAGTTGGTGGTGAAGACGTTCCACGGATTGTCCTCCGGACGCTTGTAGCCGAGGGAAATCTTCTTGTTCTCGCGATCCAGGCCGATGACGTAAACATTGACGGTATCGCCGACGTTGACAACCTCGGACGGATGCTTGATGCGGCCCCAGGACAGCTCAGAGATGTGGATCATGCCGTCAACACCGCCGATGTCAACAAATGCGCCGTAGGAAGTGAGGGACTTTACGGTACCGGTGTACTCGTTGCCGACCTCGATGGTCTCCCAAACCTTCTCAGCAGCAGCGCGGCGCTCTTCCTGCAGAACCGCACGGATGGAGCCGACAACGCGCTTTCTCTGGCGGTTGATCTCGGTGATGCGGAAGCGTGCAACCTGGCCGACCAGCTGGCTCAGCGGCTGACCCTTCGGGATACCGGTCTGGGAAGCCGGGATAAAGACACGGACGCCGAATGCGCTTGCAACAACGCCGCCCTTGTTCTCTTCGCTGACCTTGCCCTCGATGACGGTCTTCTCTTCCTTGGCAGCCTCGATGGACTCCCAGCCCTTCATCTGGTCAACGCGCTTCTTGGACAGTACGATGGTACCCTCCGCGTCGTTTACGCGAACAACAACTGCCTCGATCTCGTCGCCGACATGGATGCTCTCCTCCAGGTTGAAGGACGGATCGTCGGACAGCTCATGCATCGGGATATAAGCTGCATGCTTGACGCCCAGGTCGACATGCACTTCATTCTGAGAAATCTTCAGAACGGTACCCGTTACCTTATCTCCTGTATTTAAAGTCTTGAAGGATTCCTCCAGCATAGCAGCGAAGTCTTCGCTGCCGGTTTCAATTCTTGTCTCGTCACTCATCATGTTTCTGACCTCCTTAATTATCCAAGCCGGTGTGGACGCGCCTGCTGTAATCCCGATGAATGGTCGCTCCATACCCCGGACCTCCTGTCCTGTCAGTCCGCTGGCATCTTCGATGTATAGCACACGGTCACAAAGAGATGTGCTGATTTCATACAGACGCTTTGTGTTAGAGCTTTTCCTGTCGCCAATCACAATCATAATGTCCGACTTACCGGCCAGCAAACGAGCTTCCTTCTGACGCTCGTCTGTCGCATTACATATTGTATCAAATATTTTGGCATTTGTACACTCTTTTTTTATAAATTTACTGCAAATATCAAATATTTTTCGATTGATGGTTGTCTGCGCCACGATTCCAACCGGCTTTTCGCGCAGCTGTCTGGCTTTCTCCGTGTCGCCGGAGAGCGCTTTTTCCAGCTCCTCCGGTGTCTCGAAGACGTCCGACGCCCCACACCAGCCCTGAATCCCTACCACTTCCGGGTGATTTCTCGAGCCGATTATGATAATATGCCGCCCATTCTGGCTCTCTTCCCGCACAATATGGTGTATTTTGCCGACAAACGGGCAGGTAGCATCGACCGGTGTACAGCCCTTTTCCTTCAGCCGGAGCATGACCGACTCCGGCACGCCGTGCGCGCGGATGAGCACCGGCACATTGTCCGGCACATCGTCCACATGCTCTGCCTTGTGCACGCCGAGCGCTTCCAGACGCTCGACCTCATGCGTGTTGTGAATGATATCGCCCAGCGCCCAGATGCTGCCGTACTGCGTGCACGCCTGTTCAGCCATTTCGACCGCGCGGCGCACGCCGAAGCAGAACCCCGCCGTTTTGGCAACTGTAACCATTAGTCAGTCTCCTTCAGTGCATAAATGCGGCGCATGATCTCATCGGCCAGCTCACGGTAGCCCTCCTTGGAACGGGTCGGCTCCGGCACAAATGGCTCACCGATAATCACGCACACTTTGGATCGGAATTTCTTGTTTTCCGGAATATAAATCGGCAGAATCGGCGCACCGGTCTTGAGCGCAATGCGCGCTGCGCCTTCCTTTGCCTCGTCGCCTTCCTTGTGCTTGGTCGTCCCCTCCGGGAAAATCAACAGCTTTCTGCCGTCGCGCACCGCCTTGAGTGCCAGCTTGATGGCATTGATGTCGGCACGGCTGCGGTCGACCGGGAACGCTCCCAGCGCCGTAATCAGCGGGGACAGGCCCTTGATATCAAACAGCTCTTTTTTCGCCATTGCGGCGAAATCGTGCTTGTTGCCGAGCGCGGTGGCGACCATTGTCGGGTCTGCCCACTGGCTGTGGTTTGCCACGACAACACATCCGCCCTCCGGGATATTCTCACGGCCGACGACGTGGTAATCGTACTTAATATGGTCATACAACGTCACAAATGGAATGGCAAGCCATTGAAATCTGCGGTGATACTTCATACCTGTCCCTCCAGTACGCGGCGGATGACAGCTTCAACCGCATCCATGGACTCCTCAAGTGTCAGCTCACTGGTATCGACCAGAACGGCATCTTCTGCCTGACGGAGCGGTGCTTCCGCACGGGTGGTGTCATCACGGTCGCGCTGGATCATATCCGCCAGCACCTCATCCAGTGTCACGTTCTCACCCTTCTGTTGCAGCTCCAGATAGCGGCGTCTGGCGCGCGCCTCCGGCGAAGCGGTCAGAAAAATTTTGACCTCCGCATCCGGCAGAATGACCGTGCCGATATCGCGCCCATCCATGATGACGCTGCACTTTTTCGCCATATCGCGCTGGGTGTCCAGCAGGAACGCGCGCACCTCCGGTACAGCGGATACAAATGACGCATATTTCGACATTTCGGGTGTACGAATGAGGTCGGATACATCCTCCCCGTTGAGCAGGACATGCTGCACGCCGTCCTCATAGCTCAGATTGACCTCAATACCCGGCAGCACCGGCAAAATACCCGCCGTGTCGCCCAGCTGTACACCGGCACGACAAACCGCCAACCCAATGGTGCGGTACATCGCACCGGTATCTACATAGACAAAGCCAAGACGTCCCGCAGCAGCGCGCGCAATCGTACTCTTCCCCGCGCCGGATGGGCCGTCAATGGCAACCGCAATTGATTTCATGTCAATTCTCCTACCTTATCTCTTTATTCTCCCGTGCTCTGTCCGGCATTCAACCCTGCCAGGTAGCCGGTTGACCACGCGATCTGCAAATTAAAGCCGCCGGTATACGCATCCACATCGATGATCTCGCCGGCAAAATACAGGTTCGGCACCTTTTTCGATTCCATTGTCTTCGGTGTGATTTCACGCACCGAAATACCGCCCGATGTGACAATGGCGTCTGAAACCGGGCGTGGCTCCGTGATTTCCAGTTCAAAATGCTTGAGCACGCGCACCAGCGCATGCCGCTGCTTTTTGGTAATTGCATTGACCTTCTGATGCGGATCAATGCCGGAACGCTCCACGACAATCGGAATCAGCTTGCGCGGCAAAAGCGCGCCGAGCGAATTGCGGAAATCCGTGTTCAGCTCACCGGAAAAATCCGAAAGAATGCGCTTGTCCAGCGTCGCCTCGTCCAGTGCGGGCTTGAAATCGATCTCCGCGCGGTATGTCGCCTTATCCCATTTACGCATGTGCGACGATGCGCTGAGCACCAGCGGGCCGGAAATGCCGAAGTGCGTAAACAGCATCTCACCAAAGCCCTCATGCAGCTTTTTGTTGTTTTCAAATATGGTCAACGTGACATTTTTGAGCGACAGCCCCTGCAAACGGGGGCAGTCCTTTCCCGCACAGACCAGCGGTACAAGGGATGCGCGCAGCGGTGTCACTGTATGCCCGAGCTTTTCCGCCCAGACATATCCGTCACCGGTCGAGCCGGTCAGCGGATAGGATTTTCCGCCGGTGGCAACAATCACGCGGTCAGCGCGCCGCAGCCTGCCGCCTGCCATCACACCGCAAACGGCACCCGTTTCTTCTTCCACGCAGAGATCCGTCACCTCATCGTGCACAATCGTCACACCACACCGGCGTACCCAGCCATACAGCGCATCGACGACATCCAGTGCCCGGTCGGAAACCGGAAACACACGGCTGCCGCGCTCGGTCTTGAGCGGTACGCCCAGCTTTTCAAAAAACGCCATGGTGTCCTGTACGGAAAACGCGCCGAGTGCGCTGTACAGAAAGCGCGGATTTTGCGGCACATTGGTCAGAAAGGTCTGCGCATCACAGTTGTTTGTGACATTGCAGCGACCTTTGCCTGTAATGGCGAGCTTGCGCCCGACCTTTTCATTGTGCTCAAACAGCAGCACACAAGCGCCCTGTTGTGCCGCTGTCCCCGCCGCCATCAGTCCAGCCGCACCGGCACCAATGACCGCAACGGTCAGATTATTCATTGTCGAGTTTTTCATATACCTGATATTCGTCCCAAATTGCTTCCAGCTTGTTAAAGGTATCGCTGATTTCATTCTGCTTGCGCATGCCGATGGCGACAATCAGCGCATTGATAACGCTGAGCGGCGCAACGAGGGAATCGACAAACGAAGCCATATCACTCTTTGCAAGCAGCGTATAATCCGCCGTCTGGCTGAGCGGTGACAGGCGGCTGTCGGTCAGCGCAATGACAGTTGCACCGGATTTTTTGGAATACTCCAATGCCTTGAGCGTGCGCTTGGAATAGCGCGGGAAGCTGACGCCGAGCACAACATCACCCTCGCCGACGCGCAAAATCTGTTCAAAAATCTCGCTGACGCTGTTGGTATGGATCAATCTTGCATTGTCAAACAGCAGGTTGAAGTAAAATCCCAAAAAGCTGGACAGCGCAGCCGAAGAACGCACGCCCAGAATATAAATATGTCTGGCTCCCAGAATCGCCTCTACCGCACCTTCAAAGGATCGGCGGTCGATTTCATCCAGTGTCATGCGGATTTTATCAATATCAGACGACAGCACGGTGCGCAGAATATCCTGATCGCCCATACGGTCGCTTGTGACCTCCATACGCTGGACGGCGGTGAGCTTGTTGCGGATCATCTCCTGCAATGCCTTTTGCAGATGCGGATAACCGTCATATCCCAGCTCCGTGGCAAACCGGACCACGGTCGATTCGCTGACGCCGACGGTCGCGCCCAGCTTGCTTGCGGTCAGAAATGCCGCCTTGTCATAATGCTCAATGATATACTTCGCAATCAGACGCTGCCCTTTGGAGAATTTAGACAGATTATTCTGGATTTTGCTCATTAAATCATTCATAGTTTGTGCCTCTTACCCTCACATTTTCTTGATATTCCATGTATCTTTCATTGTATCTGCTGCTGCAAAAAAATGCAAGTGTTTCCGCTTCCAATTGCAAAAATTATGCAGGATTCGCTTCATATTGTATCATTTCTGTAAAGTATCCCGGCGAAGCACAGCCATTTCGCCGCCGGACAGCTCGCGCCACTGTCCCGGACGCAGCGAACGGTCGAGCCGGAGCTTTCCCACCGCGATCCGGCACAACCGAAGCACTTTGAACCCGCACTGTGCACACATCTTCCGAATCTGCCGGTTGCGCCCCTCATGAATGGTCATATGCAGCACGAAGGTACCGTCCGGCTGCCGGGCGGTTACCCGGACCTGTGCCGGGCGGATACGGTAGCCGTCGATGTCCATCGGCTCGGACAATCTGGGGAGATTCTGCTCCTGCCCGCGCACTGTGACTTCATAGGTCTTATCCACATGATATCGCGGATGGGTCAGCGCATCGAGCAGCGCGCCGTCGTTGGTCAGCAGCAGCAGTCCCTCGGAATACTGGTCGAGCCGCCCGACCGGCAGCACGCGTACCGGACAGCGCTGCACCAGCTGCGCCACTGTTCTGCGGTTTTTCTCATCCGACATCGTCGTAACAACACCCGCAGGCTTGTACAGCATGATGGTATGCAGTTCTTCATGTCCGCCGATGCGTTTTCCGTTGACACAAATATCATCGACCTGCGTATCCGCACGGTCTCCCGGTTTTGCGGTCACACCGTTGACGGTCACAGCCCCACTCTCCATCAGCTTTTCCGCCGCCCGGCGCGAGCATACGCCCGCCCCGGACAGGATTTTCTGTAATCTTTCCTGCACGTTTTTTCCTCTTTCCGCTCTAGGCTTCTCTATTTTCTATCAATGCATCCTCACTGCATTTCTTCTATTTCCCGTCCGCGTATACGGTCGAGCCACAGCAGAAACCGTTCCCACCAGCCGGTGTCCGCCTGCGTTTCATCGGCGGCGACGGCGTTTGCGCACAGCAGCTCTGTCTCACACAGCACGGTATCACCGCACACCACCTGTGCGAAGCCGCAGACCATACCCTTCTCGACAGGCGCATACAAAAATGGTGCACAGAAAATGCGCAGCTCTGCCTGTTCCCCCGCCAGCATCGTCGCACTGAGATCGTCTGCATACACCGCAGAAACCGTCTCTGCCTGCCCGGTCTGTACCGAAATCTCGCAGGCAGCTTCTCCCTTCTGTGCCCAAGAGGTTTCTTTCATACCGGCAAATGCCGCGTCCAACATGGAAATATGATCGTTCCAATCATTTCCGTCGTTCAGCGTCACAACGACAACGGTGCGCCCGTCCCGCTCTGCCGCACTGACCAGGCAACGCCCTGCTGTCCGGGTAAATCCGGTTTTGACCCCGATTGCACCGTCATACAGCCGCAGCATTTTGTTGTGGTTGACCATGGTTCGCGTGCCATACGTATGGCTTGTCGTTGCAACGACTTCGGCAAATGTCTCATTTTTCAGGGCAAATGCCGCGAGCTTCGCCAGTTCATACGCGGTTGTGTAATGCGTCTCGCCGTCCAGCCCGCTCGGATTGTCAAAATGCGTGTTGGCCAGACCGAGCTGCTCTGCGCGCGTGTTCATGCGCGCAATGAAATCCTCGCGCCCGCCGCATACCGCTGCGATACATTCTGCCGCGTCATTACCGGAACACAGCATCAGTCCATACAGAATCTCTCGCAGCGGCAGTTTTTCCCCCGCCTTGAGGTACATTGATGAGCCTTCCACACCTGCACACGCCGCGGGAACCGTGATTTCCCGTTCCAGATCGGGGTCCTCCGCCGCAAGCAAACCGGTCATGATTTTTGTCGTGCTCGCCATAGGCAGGCGCTGGTTTTCCTGTGAGCCGTCCAGCAGGACGCCGGTATCCGCCGACAGTACGGCATAGGCCGACGCGGAGTAGGCCAGCGCATGCCGCGCGCACAGCAATACTGCCAGACAGATACAAAAGAGCAGCCGTTTTCTCATGCGCATCCCCTCCCCCTCATTTTTACGGATCAAGGCGGAGATTTATGCGCACAACCAAAAAGAGGAGCAGCGCATCCTGCCCCTCTTTTGTTCGGTTTATTCCGCTGTCGGTGCAGTCTCTCCCGTCTGAACCGGCGCAGAGGAATCACTTTCATCCTGCTTGCCGCGGCGTCCGGATACAAAGTTCTGAATGCCGTTGATTGCACCCGGAATCATCTCAATCAGGCGATCCGTGCTGTTTTCTGCCGGCATATTGACCGGAAGAATGCGCGCATCCCCGCCGTTGACAATCAGAAACGCGATCGGCGTGATGCTGACGCCTGCACCACCGCCGCCGCCAAAGCACAGCGGCGCATTGTCCGAGCTGTTTCTCGATTTAAAATCGCTGCCGCCGGAACCAAAGCCAAATGTGACCTTGGAAATCGGTATGAGCGTCGTGCCGTCCTGCGTAACAATCGGGTCGCCGATGATCGTATTGACATCCACCATCGAACGGATTTTTTCCATTGTCTCTGCCATCAGGCCATTTACTGCATGTTCTGCCATTTCGTCCTCTTCCTTTCTGCCGGGCGTGTTCGTAAAAATGTCCCCGCCCTCATTCTGTATTTGTTATCTCTGCTCCATGGGCTGTGAAGCTGCGTGCTCCGCTTCCCATTGTTTTGCTTCTTCCTTTGTCGTGCGGATGGATTTCCACAGCGCCCAGAGTGCCTTCCTCCTGCGCCAGAAGACGCGCGGAAAGCGGCCAATGCGCGTCATAACGGAACAATCCACGCCCCAAACGGTCTGTTCCGCGTCAAAATCCGCATCGAGTACAATTTTCGTATCCTTCAGTACAAAGGCGCGCTCGAAATACGGATACAGATTGCCGATCAGTGCAGACAGAGCACCCAGCAGGTTGCCTGTCTGTGCCGCGTCCGGCGTGTGCAGGATGACGGTGACATGCAGCCGCTCCCATGTCATGGTTCCCGCCATATCGTCAATCAGATCGAGTGCGAGCGAAAGCGCCTGCTCATAATCCAGCTTCCTGACGTCAATCATCGGGGCGCGCGGCTTTTTTTCTTTGGGCTTTGCGGGCACTTTTTCCGGCTTTTTCTGTCGTTTTTGTTTGCTTTTTCCCGTCTGTCCCAGCGTCCACACCCGTCTGACCGGGCCGAAGCCAATGCGCACACGCAAAGGGCCGTCCGGCAGGCGCCGCCTGACCTCAACACGCGCCGGCAGGCACATCAGCAAAACCGCAAGCACAATCCCCAGACCGAGGACTGCCAGCAGCAAAATGCCGATGATTTTGAGAACAATCATGCCTGTTCCTCCGCGCGTTCTGCCTCTCTTTTCTGTTCCAGCTCCGTCAGCTCCGGCAAGTCAGGCAGGTCATCCAGCGAGGAAATGGAGAATGCCCGCAAAAACGCCGTTGTTGTGCGGTAAATCATCGGCCTGCCCGGCACATCCAGCCGCCCACAGCCCTCAATCAGGCCTTTATCCAGCAGCGTCAGGATGGTGTTTGAGCTGTCCACGCCGCGCAGCTGTTCGACATAAGCGCGTGTGACCGGCTGTCGGTATGCGACAATCGAAAGCACCTCAAGTGCCGCTGCCGAAAGTCCCGGCGCACGCCGCACCTCCAGTGCGCGGCGGATGGTATCCGCATATTCCGCGCGCGAAACCATCTGATAGCTGTCCTGCAAATGGATCAGCTGAAAGCCACGTTTTTCCGCGTCATAGCTGTCCGCAAGGTTCTGTGCCAGGCGGTGCAGCATGTCCGCATCGATGCCGAGCACCTGCATCAGCTTTTGCTCATACACAGGTTCACCCGATGCAAATAAAATGCCCTCCAGCAGGCAGGACAATTCATTCATGAAATGCGTTCCTCCCGAATTTCTGTGCGCTCCTCACCGGTGCACAGCGAAAGCTCTGTCTCATCGCCCTCGCCGTCAATATGGATGCGGCGCGTCTTGGACAGCTCCAGCACGGCGAGAAATGTCGCAACAATCTCCGACCGGCTGTGCGTATCGTCAAACAGGCTGCGGAAATTCAGTGTTGCCTTCCGGCGAAACCGCAGCAAAATCGATGTAATGCGTGTATGCACCGGCACGCGCTCACGTCCGACAATGCCGGAAAATGCACTGACTGGCGGCGGCAGCTTGCGCCCGATGCGCGTCAGCATGCGCCGCGCGGCATCCGGCAGCTTCTCCGGCGGCAGCGTGCCTTCAAACTTTTTTTTGCGCTCCAGCGGTTCAGGCGGACGCGTCAGAATATCGCGCGCCGCGTCGCTGTGCGCACGGAAAAACGGCTGTACCTCACGGATGCGCTGGTATTCCAGCAGCTGCTCCACCAGCTGTGCGCGCGGGTCGTCGTCTTCGTCTTCTTCGTTTTTTTCCTTCGGCAGCAGCATACGCGATTTAATCAGCATCAGCTGCGCCGCCATTGTGATAAAGTCGCCTGCAACCTCCATATCCGCCGACTGTACCTCACGCAGCACCTCCATGTACTGCTCGAGAATCAGCGAAATCGGAATGTCATAGATATTGACTTTGTTTTTCGCAATCAGATGTAACAATAAATCCAGCGGGCCGTCAAAGGCGGTCAGATGGAAGGTCATTTTCTCCGTCATAAATCACAGCACCAGTCCGACAACCGCAGACAGGATGCGGTAAACAAAATTGATGACAACATTGATCGGCGTATCCAACACACCGAGCAGCAGCAGGATCAGCAGGCCGAACTGGATATACTGCTGATACCGCGCAAATTTAAATTCAGCCTGATACGGCAGAAAGGAAAACAGAATTTTCGAGCCGTCCAGCGGCGGCACCGGGATGAGATTGAACACACCGAGACCGATACTCATAACCGCGGTCGAATAGCAGAACAAGCCGAGAGCAAGCAGGATCGTCGAATTGCCTGACATGAAGATCCGCTGTAAAAACAGCGCGATGAGCGCAAGCAGAAAATTGGACAGCGGCCCTGCCAGTGAAACCAGCGCAATATCGCGCCGTGGCTTTTTAAAATAACGCACATCGACCGGAACCGGCTTTGCCCAGCCGACATGGAACAGAAGCAGGCAAATCGTGCCGATCGGATCCAGATGATGAATCGGATCGAGCGTCAGCCGCCCCGCATTTTTCGCGGTTGGATCGCCCAGCGCATTCGCCGCAAAGCCATGCGCGGCTTCGTGCACGCTCAGGCACAGCAGCACAGCCGGGATGCTGATAAGCAACTCTATCAAAATGTCGTTCCAATTGCCCGAAAACATAAATCAATCCTTCTCCTGAAAAGCAAATTGACACCTGTATTGAAAAATACAGGAATATGCATTATAGTATAGCCGGAAAACAGGCAGATTTCAAGCAAATCAGGGGGATTTTACAAACCGGACAAAAACAGAGGGCAAAGCGCCATGCACTCTGCCCTCCTCCGTTTGTGATAAAAATCAGTCGATGTTCAGCTCTGCCTTGAGCTGTGCGATCATTTCGGCATACTCGTCGTCAGACAGGAATACCGGATTCTCATAGCTGATTGCGAACGAACCGCCGAACTCCGGGCCGCCCTCGTACTTCGGTACGATGTGGAAATGCAGGTGCGGCAGCTTGTCGCCGTATGCACCCAGATTCACCTTGGTGCAGCCCCACAGCTTCTTAACAGCTGCGGCAGCGGCAGCAACGTCGTCCATGTAATCCTTGCGCTGCTCTTCGGTCAGGTCAAACAGCTCGGACTTGTGATCGTTGAGCGAAACGATGCAGCGACCCTTATGAGCCTGATCCTTGAACAGGTGCAGGGTGCTGACCTTCATCTTGCCAACCGGGATCATCAGCGCCAGACGGCCCTCATGATTCGGATCACAATAAAAACAATTCGGTGCAGTTGCCATTGGTATCGTCTCCTTTTCCTACTATTTCTCTTTTCGTTTCTTTGGGGTATCTTCAGTATACCGCAATCACACCGAATTTTCCAGACCTCTGGAAAAAGTTACATAAAAATTTGTCTCCCACGCCGGGACATACGGATGATGCAGCATCCCGATGTATACCTCCGGGCACATATCGTGCAGCAGCAGCGGCAGCTCATATAAATCCTCACTGCGGTGATACGCGGAAAGGGCAATGCGCGGGCGGTATTCCTGAATGGTATCCCGTGCGCCCACAAGGGCCTGATATTCCGCACCCTCGACATCCAGCTTGAGCAGCGTGCACGGCGCGCCGTCCAGCACATGGTCAACCGATTCAACCGGTACGGATACCGTATGTTTGTCATGCGAAACCGCATGCATGACCGGTGTGAGTGCAGAATTGCGCCCCGCCTTGCCGCCGAACAGCATCTCTCCCGGCTCTGACCACGCACCCGCATTCAAAATACGGATATGTTCCAGTTCCGCCTGTTCCACATATTTTTTCAGCTTTTTGAACGTCTTTTTATCCGGCTCCAGCGCAGTAATCGACGCATATTTGCCGTCCGTATACTCCAGTAGCTCACGAATGGTATCGCCGTTGTATGCGCCGAGATCAACAAAATGCTCCTGCTCATGCGGCTTGAGATACGTCCGGAACGCGTTTTCCCGGCTGTCGGTATAATCGCGCAGCCAGTGCAGCTTTCCGCTCAGCTTGAAGTTGACCGTCGCGGCGAACACAGCGCGCGAACGGTCATCTGCAAGCAAATCATACGCCTGCTCCAGCTGTTCGCAGTGCGCCTGTACAAAAGCGAGGTCGAACAATGCGCCATCCGCGACCGGAACATCCGGCGCATATGTCGTATGCGTGCGATCCAGGTCGTCAAACAGAGTCAGTACTTCCGGGCGGCTGGACGCAAACGCAATCACGGCGACAAAATCGCCCAGCTCCTGCTCCAGCTGCGACCGCTTTTTCACCGGATAACCCGCAAAGCTGTGCCCGCGTACAAATTCATCCGATGCAAAAATACCTGCAATTTCGATGCCACGCTCCCCGCACACGCGCAGAATTTTCTCCGCACCGTCACCCATGCCGTACAGTGCAATCGGGCGTGTTTCGCGCTGCAAAACGTCCCAGATCGACTCGGTTTCGGTCACAAAATGCGGCAGACAGTTCATTCCCATGTCTTCCACACATCCGGACAGTAGCCGACAGTCGCCTGCTTTCCGTTGCGCACAATTGGGGTGCGCAGCAGCTTCGGGTTTTCCATCAGCTTTTCCATTTTCGCCTCATCGGACGCGAGATAGGGCAGCATCGCCGCATCCGGATCCTTTGCCTTCGGGTCAATCATCGCCTCTAGTCCAACCGCACGGCAGACAGAAGTGAATTCCCCCTTGCTCATGCCGTAGCGCAGCAGATCGACCGACTGGTATTTGACACGGCGCTCTTTGAAATATCGTTCCGCCTTCTTTGTATCAAAGCATTTGCTCTTGCCAAAAATCTGAATGTTCATGTTATTCTCCTTTGATTTCTGTCCCTTTCCGCTCTGCACACAGGCGACAAATGCAAGAAGGACAGATTCCATCTTGCTATCATCTTACCACAGCGGCTTGCAAAACACAATGTCCGATACCCTCCGCCGTGTCCTTCGCTCACGGGCATGTCTATCGCATGAATACATCGTGTGTACATTTGTTCAATCTGCCGCACCATTGCATCGAAATTTTCCATATTTTATGAATCCTGTCCATTGCTTTCGCGCTTTATTCTGCGTATACTATAGGTGTACTAAAGAGAAGGCAAAACAAAAGAAAAAAACCGTTTTCCTTCACTTTAAGGCTTCTTTTCTTAGCCTGCCACCGCACAGTTTTCCCATTCTGTGCTTTCATATATCTCTCTCTTTACTGTATGGCGCGCCGAATCTCCTACCAAATCGGCGCGCCGCTTTTCTGCCTATTTTTCGCCGGTTATGTGATTGTATTTTCCGGCGAGTTATGTTATATTAAATATGTATGCGCCGCATATTGTTGTCGGCGCTTTTTTACTGAATTATTCTGAATCACCCTGATCGGAGGTTATTCATTTGTCAGATCTGAAATCAGAAATCACCAAACGCCGCACGTTTGCGATTATTTCGCACCCGGACGCCGGTAAAACGACCATCACGGAGAAATTCCTGCTCTACGGCGGAGCCATCCAGCTCGCCGGCACCGTAAAGGGCAAGAAAAACACCCGCCATGCGGTTTCCGACTGGATGGAAATCGAAAAGCAGCGCGGTATTTCCGTCACCTCGTCCGTCCTCCAGTTCGAGTATGCAGGCCACTGCATCAACATTCTGGACACGCCAGGCCATCAGGACTTCTCGGAGGACACCTACCGCACGCTGATGGCGGCAGATTCCGCTATCATGGTCATCGATGCCTCCAAGGGTGTCGAGGCTCAGACGCGCAAGCTGTTCAAGGTCTGCTCCATGCGCGGTATCCCGATTTTTACGTTTATCAACAAGATGGACCTTGAGTCGCGTGATCCGTATGACCTGCTGGATGAGCTGGAAAAGGAACTCGGCATCGACACCTATGCTGTCAACTGGCCGATTGGCTGCGGCAAGGAGTTCAAGGGCGTCTATGACCGCCAGAAAAATCACATCATGGCGTTCGAGGCAGCTTCTGTTTCCGGCGTCAAGGAGGCAAAGTCCACCATCTATCCCATCGATGACCCGGCACTTGAGTCGCTGATCGGGGAACGTCTGTGGGATACCCTTCAGGACGACATTGAGCTGCTGAGCGGCGCCGGCGAGGACTTCGACCTCGACCGCGTGCGTGAAGGCACACTGTCCCCTGTCTTCTTCGGCTCTGCCCTGACCAACTTCGGCGTCGAGCCGTTCCTCCAGTACTTTTTGGAGATGACGCCGCCCCCGACCGCGCGTACTTCGCATGGTGAGATTGTCGACCCGTTTGACGAGCATTTCTCCGCCTTTGTTTTCAAGATTCAGGCGAACATGAACAAGGCGCACCGTGACCGCATCGCGTTCATGCGCATCTGCTCGGGCAAATTTGAAAAGGGCATGGATGTCTACCACGTGCAGGCAGGTAAAAAAATCCAGCTCGCACAGCCGCAGCAGATGATGGCACAGGATCGCGCCATTATCGACGAGGCGTACGCAGGCGACATCATCGGCGTATTTGACCCGGGCATTTTCTCCATCGGTGACACGGTCTGCACCCCGGGCTTTGACTGCAAATTCTCCGGTATCCCGACCTTCGCCCCGGAGGTCTTCTGCCGCATCCGCCAGAAGGATACCATGAAGCGCAAACAGTTCATCAAGGGCATGGAACAGATTGCACAGGAAGGTGCCATCCAGATTTTCCAGGAGCCGCACACCGGCATGGAAGAGGTCATTGTCGGCGTTGTCGGCACCCTTCAGCTGGACGTGCTCGAATACCGTCTGAAGAACGAATACCGCGTAGATATCGTCATGGAGAGCCTGCCGTACCAGTACCTGCGCTGGATTGAAAACGAGGAAGTTCAGCCGGATGAGCTGAAAATCACCTCGGACAGCAAGGTTGTTCAGGATTACCGTGGACGCTACCTGCTGCTGTTCACCAGCATGTGGAACATGAACTGGGCGATGGACAAAAACCCCGATCTGCGCCTTGCCGAATTCGGCCGTGCAGAGGAATAAATTCATACAGACGCAAACAGCGCTTCGCACTGAGGTGAAGCGCTGTTTTTTGCTATCTTTTTGTCATCCGAAGCTGTCTGTTTTATTTTGTGGTCAGACCTGCGCGTGCCAGCTGGCGGCGAACCTGCGGGCCGATGACCGCGGCAATCACCATCTTGACGAGATCGCCGATGATAAACGGCAGAACACCTGCTGCCAGTGCCGCATAGAACGACATCCCAGCCTGATATGCCAGCCAGACCGTGCCGAACACATAGCACACAATCGTGCCAAGCACCATGCCGACAAAGCTGGGCACCAGCTTGCAGTCAAATTTGTCGATAAACCAGCCGCAGATCAGCGCCATAAAAATGAAGCCGATGAGGTAGCCGCCGGTCGGCCCAAACAGTTTGCCGACACCGCCGGTAAAGCTGGAAAAGACCGGCACGCCAACCAGTCCGATCAGCAGGTATACGATGTAGCTGATTGTGCCGCGCTTGCAACCGAGCACATAAATCGCAAGGTAAACCGCGAGGTTGGTAAACGAAATCGGAACGACGCCGATCGGGACGGACAGCGGGCCGAGCACACAGGTGACTGCCGCCATAACCGCAATCAGTGCCATTTCACGTACATTTGTCTTGGTTTTTTTCTGTTCCATTGTCTTTTTTCACTCAATTCATTTAAAAAATCCCTGTCCGATTTTCCGGACAAGGATTAGTATACACGCATGCAAAGCGATTGTCAACCTATTTTTATTTTCAGGTTAACGATAAATTATTTATGTATTTTCTTCGCGGTGTTCCTCCATTGCGGCGCGGCGGAACTGTTTGGGTGTACAGCCGACATGCTCACGGAACGAGCGAATGAAGTTCGTCGTACTGTGGAAGCCGCACTCCTCCGCGATGCGTTCGACCGATTTCTGTGATACAGTGAGCAGCTGGCGCGCCATGGTAATGCGCAGATTGACCAGATAGGCGTGTGGCGACATGGATGTACAGCGGCGGAACAGACGGCTGAAATAATATTCACTCAGGTTGACCTGATCTGCAATCTGCTCGATTGTGAGCTTTTCAAAGAAATGATGCTCCATATATGCAATCGCATGCAAAACAGCGGCGTTCTGCACGGATTCGCCGCGCCCATCCGAGCCGGAGAGTTCAGCAAGAATCCGGTACAGCTGTACCGAGACTCGGTGCTCGTCGTACATGGTATCGGTAACAAGCGCGAAAATGCTCTGGATCGCACTCTGAACCTCGACGGAGCGCGCCGGGCGGGTAAAATATCCGTTTTCTCCCGCCAGCAGCCGGTAATACGCATCGCTGCTGCCGCCGCGGAAATAGATATACCGGAACGAAACGCTGTCAATCGCGCCATAGGTATGCGGTCTGCGGCAGTCGAGCAGGATCACTTCCCCCGCATGCACTTCAAACCGTTCGCCATTGTACTGAAAAAACATCCCTCCGCTGTCGACAACGGCAAGCATATAATAGTCGAACTGGTTGCGGTGGACGGTATAGGTATGATCGCAAAAGTAGTGCCCGACATAGGCTGCGTAAATCAGCGCAGACCGCGCAAACTCTGACGGAAGGTGCAGAAACATCTGCGAGGACGGCAGCACACCGCCGTTGTCCATTCCCCCGTTTTTGTCCTGAAACTCGGCGGAAACCGCCGTATCATCGTAATTTCTCATGTAATTATCATACCATGCGGCGGATTTTCTGTAAAGGCTTTCCGGAGAAATTTATTCCAGATTTTGGATATTATTTTTTGAGCTGGATCCGCACGGCTGCCCGAAGCGTATGTCACTGCGCGCGATGCTGTAAAAAGTTATTCAGGAATGCCTGTGCGAGACTGTTCTGTGCGATTGCCTGCGATGCCTCCTCCAGTGGAAACCATGCCGCGCGGTCAACCTCGTCCGTGATGCCGCTCAGATCTTCGCTGTCTGCCACACAGGAAAAATTCAGCATGAGTGTATTACTCGGCTCAAAAAACTGGCTCTTCCGAAAGGTAATATCGTGCACATGCAGTCCGGTTTCCTCCTGTACCTCACGTGCTACAGCCTGCTCTGCCTGCTCACCGCGGCTGACATAGCCCGCAACAAGGATATTCCGCGTTTTGCCGTACTGCTGGATCAGCAGCACATGTGTCTGTGCCGGGTTGAGCACTTCCATGCTGACGGCGGTATGAAAGATCGGAAATCGGAACTGTTTACATTTCGGGCAAAACTGCACCATGCCCTCTCGTTCGAGATATTTTTCCGTCAGCTCGGTGCCGCATTCATAGCAAAATTTCATGTTCATCTACTCCTTTTGTCCTATGTTCTGTCTGTCACCTCCCATTATACCGCGATATTTGCGCCTTGCAACCGTTTTTCGCGCGCGGTATACTGAGAGACAGCAGGAGGGATTTTTCCATGAACACGATCGAAGCACGCATCTGCCGCATTCTCGATGACCATGCGTCCGAACTGGCGGCATTTGCCAACGATATTTATGCGCACGCCGAGCTGGGCTATACCGAACACCGCACAGCACAGCGCGTTGCAGACTGGCTGGAGCATCTCTGTGGGCTGCACCCGGAAACCGGCCTCGCTGTCACCGGTGTGCGTGCACAGGTGGGTACAGCGCGTCCAGCCGTCTGTCTGATCGGCGAGCTGGACGGCATTCGCTGCCCGGAACATCCATTGGCGGTACCGGAAACCGGTATGTCCCACGCCTGTGGCCACCATATGCAGCTGGCCGCCCTTGCGGGCGCAGCACTTGCACTGAGCGACCCGGAAATTGCAGCAGAGCTGGGTGGAAGTGCGGTATTTTTCGCCGTCCCATGCGAGGAGCATGTGCCGATGAACCGCATGGCACAGCTGCAGCAGGATGGCGTGGCAGATTACTGCGGCGGCAAGCCCCAGCTGTTGATGGACCGTGCTTTTGACGGCATCGATGTGGCAGTGACCACACATGCACACATGGTGCACTGTGACAGCGATTTCCTGCTCGGCAGCAACTCGACCAGCGGTTTCCTGTCCAAGCTCATCCGCATCAAAGGGCGCGCTTCACACACCGCCATTTCACCGGAAAAGGGCATCAATGCGCTGGATGTCGTGACACTCGCGCGCAGTGCCATCGGCATGCTGCGCAGTACCTTCCGCGACGAGGACTGTATCCGCATCGGCGAAGTCGTGCGCATGCGCAGCACGGCAGTCAACGTAGTGCCGGACGAAGTCATTGTGGATTTGCAGGTGCGCGCAAAGACCTGGGATGCTCTGCTGGAAACCGACAAAAAAATTGACCGCGCCTACCGCGGCGCGGCGTATGCCTTCGGTGCCGACGTTGAAATCACCGACGGCATGGGTTATCTGCCCACAGTACCGTGTCTGCCGTGCGAAGCGCTGACACAAGCCGCTTCTCTGCTCGCAGACGCGGACGGAAATACCTTTGAATCGGTCAGCCCGCTTGTGCACAACGCAGCATCGACTGATGTCGGCGATCTGTCACACCGCATGCCGGTCGTAAACTTCACGTTTTCCGGCTTTTCCGGCACACTGCATGGCGCGGATTTCCGCATTACTAATGAAAAAGCGGCCTATGTACAGCCCGCAAAGCTCGCTGCACTGACAATATACCGCCTGCTGCGCGACAATGCTGCGCAGGCGCGTGCGCTGACCGACCGCTTCCAGCCGACCATGACCGCAGAGCAGTACCGTGCGTATGCCGCGCGGTTTGACAGCGGCTTTGTCGGTGAGCCGTCCCCATTCTGATCCTTCCGGTAGATACACAAAAGCTGCCCGCGCTTGCGGGCAGCTTTTGATTTCATTACCGGGTAACCTTGTGAATCCACTTGAACGAGCGGATGCGCAGGAACACAACCGGGCATTTTCCGAGCTGATCCATCTTCAGGCAGAAGAAGACAACAGCAGGTGGAAAATGGAACACAAATGCGCACAGGAACGCACTCGGCAGACAGATGAGCCATGTCCAGATATTGTTGTTAATCATGCTGAATTTTGTGTCGCCGCCGGCGCGGAGGAAGCCGCAGTCGGTCGCCATCTGGTAACATGTGCCGACCGTCGTGACCGCCAGCACTGTGATAAACTGACCGGTCAGCTCCGCAGCGCGCGGGGTCAGCGTGTTGTAGATCATCAGAATTGGCCACTGAGACAGGTACAGAACCACGCCCGTGACTACGCCGATGGCAAGAAAGACAATTTGCAGCGTGTGCAGCACGGGCTTAATGCCGGCGACCGGGTCATCCTCATGCTCACCCAGCGTGCGCCCGGTGACAATCGCCGCCGCGCTCGCTGCGCCATACCCGACAACAGAAATAATCTGATAGACGATAACTGAAATTGAGTTTGCCGGCAGAACCGATGCAGAATCGTCCATGTTGCCGATGATTGCGGTCTGGAAAATGGAATTGATGCCCCACAGTGCCTGTGTAACGAGCAGCGGCAGGGAAATGCGGATATAATCCGCCATATACCGTGTATCAATGCAGATCAGCTTTTTCAGCGTGAGGTTGAGCGTATGCTCCCGGTATTTCAAATACCAGATGACAATCAGCAGCTCTACTGTGCGCGAAACCAGAGTGGCAATGGCAGCGCCGCGCACACCGAGCGCAGGTGCACCGAAATGGCCGTAAATCAGGATGTAATTGAGTACGATGTTAATGCACAGCGTAGAGCCCGCAATGATATATCCAATTTTTACAATGCCAATGGAGCGCAGCGAAGACGCCAGCATATTGGTGATGGCAAAAATAATATAAGTAAAGCAAATAATGCGCAGATATTTGATCGCTTCTTCTGCAACCGCCGCGTCATTGGTCATCAGACCGATAAGTTGATGCGGGAACAGCAGTGCCAGTACAAACAATACTGCCGCCAGTCCGCCGCCGAAGCGCAGGCCGCAGCCGATGATGCTGGGAATCGGCTTGATCTCCTTTTTGCCCCAGTACCGTGCGCCGAGTACGACAATGCCCTCACTCACACCGACAACCAGCATCTGTAAAAAGAACTGGAACTGGTTGCACAGTGAGACACCGGACAGGGCATCCTGCGAATATCGCCCGATCATGATATTATCTGCCAGATTGACCGAATAGGTCAGCAAGTTTTGCAGCGCGATACTGAGCGTCAGAATCGCAAAGGTTTTATAGAACTTTTTGTCCCGAATCATAGTGAATCCTTCCCTTTTTTCCCGTTATTTGATGCAAATATTTAGAAAAAACGCGATCCAATCCCATCCGCAATACATGCGGTACGTTCGCGTTCTTCCGGTTCTTTTCTTACAGTATATTCATTTCTTTTTTTAAAACAATAAAAAAATCAACCAATTCATTTTGATTTTGTGCTATAATAAAAAAAAGGAGGAATGTGCTGTGGGAAAATGCAATGAACCCGGTGTTCTGCTGGAATCCGACCGTTTTTTCAACACCCCCAGTGCGGCCGCAAGCCAGCTGTTTTACTATATCACGCGCTGTGGCCACTACTTCTGCACAACCGAATACAATTTCACCGATGACTCTGAGGTTGCCCGCCTGCCAAGCCACCGGAATTGCATGCTTTTTTATATCTGCTCCGGTTCGCTGTTTGTCGAAAACGCAGGTATGAGCGCCATTGTGATGCCCGGACAGGTGGCCCTGATCGACTGCACGCTGCCGCACCATTATTACGCGCGTGAGGATACGGAAGCGCTCTGGATGCATCTGGAGGGCTGCAATACAAAGGATTTCTTCTCCTATATCCGCACGATGAACGGCGAACGGCTGGTACTGACTCCCCCGTCCTCGCACAATACCAAGACCGCCATGCTTCAGCTCATCAATGCCTTCCGCCTGCCGGGACGCATGAGCGAAGGCGAGCAGTCACAGCGCATCCACCGCCTGCTGTGCGAGCTCATTGTCGTGCCGCATTCCATGCAGCAGGACGATGACAGCGACGCAGTCTCTCAGGTCATCGATTACATCACGCAGCACCTGTTTGAAGACCTGTCGGTCAGCGATGTGGCTGCTTCCGTCAACCTCAGCCCATCGCACCTGTCGCGTTTGTTCAAAGTACGCACAGGCTTTTCCCCGCATGAGTTTATCACGCTGCGCCGCATCGACGCCGCCAAGGAACTGCTGCTGACCACGAAGCTGTCGGTCAAGCAGATTGCTTTCCGCGTCGGTTATCACAGCGAAGCGAATTTTATCACATCTTTTTCCGGAAAAACCGGTCTGACCCCCGCGGTCTTCCGTAAAAATCCGATTTGATTTGGAGGAATGCTTTATGTCTGACTGCTGTGACATTGTCATTGCAGGCGCTGCCATTATCGATATCCCTGTTGTGCCAGCAGATGCATCTGTCTTCACACGGATCTCGACGCCCGCCGGACGCATTATCCTTACCTCCGGCGGTGACGCGATGAACGAAGCGCTCGTGCTGTCCCGTCTCGGCAGGCGTGTGCGGCTGGTCACCCGCATTGGATGCGATGACGCAGGCGCATATCTCAAGCGCACCTGTGCTTCTGCCGGAATCGACACACAGCATTTTCGTGAAATGGAAGGTCTGGACACGGGTATCAATGTCGTGCTGGTCGACAACAACGGCGAACGCCGCTTTTTCACCAATCCACACGGCAGTCTGCGCGCACTGGAGGCGTGCGATATCACGCCGGAGGCGCTGGACGGGGCAAAAATCTTCTGCTTTGCGAGTATTTTTGTATTCCCGCTCATCGGTCCCGATGAGCTCGAGCAGCTGTTCCGCAGCGTGCGCGGGCGCGGGCTGATTACCTGCGCAGACATGACACTGCCCAAGCACGG
Organism: Butyricicoccus porcorum; assembly: GCF_051246315.1. NCBI lineage: Bacteria > Bacillati > Bacillota > Clostridia > Eubacteriales > Butyricicoccaceae > Butyricicoccus > Butyricicoccus porcorum. Next base: position 1,650,448 of record NZ_CP178353.1, on the reverse strand, counting down.
CGAAACACTCGCCGACCTCGCACCTGCCCTGCGCTATCTGGACTATTTCTTCGCAAACCTCGCAGAAGCACAGCAGATCACAGGCATGACATCGCCCAGCGCTGTCGCAGACGCGCTGCTCGACACAGGCGTGCGGCATGTCATCATCAAGCTCGGCGCAAAGGGCTGCCTGATCGCTGACGAAGCCGGACAACAGCACATCCCAGCCTGCCCCACAAACTGCATCGATACCACCGGTGCGGGTGACAACTTTGCCGCCGGCTTTCTCTCCGCCCTGCTCGATGGACACAGCTTTGCAGGCTGTGCGCGCTATGCCAACGCATGCGCTTCCGTTTCGGTGGAAACAGTCGGCGCAGCGACCGGCGTGACTGATGCCGAACAGGTTCTGCATCGATTGCGTTCCGTCTATCCGGATTGCTGAACATACCGGAATTTGACAATTCTGTCTTTTTATCGCAGACAATCCGCGAACAGCTTGTGCAAAATGCCCCGAATCGGTTGCAGATTCGGGGCGTTCATGCTATAATATATCGCAATATCGCAATCGGTTGCTCCAGGGACGCGGAAATGCCGCCGCATTCTCTGAAATCCATTAGGAAGAGTGAGTGTATGAGTTTCTTTAACCAGTTGAAAGACGAAATAAACGACCGCAACATTGACAAATCGAAAATTCATCCGGTATCCGACGAGCCGGAGGAGACCGAAGTCCAGCCGGAACCGGTCAAAGATCCGGAAACCGATCCGGACTATCCGGTACATCCGGATTACATCGCGCTGAAGCCCAATTTTACCGAACGTCAGCTGTGGCGCATGCCCGCCATCCGTTTTTATATGGCCATTATCGGCTTCTGTGCCGGTATGGTTGTATTCGGTGTCATCAACCAGGTATTTGCCCTCGGCATGATAAAGGGCTCTGTCGGCTGGTACCAGCTGTTTGGCGCCGCCATCGGTTTCCTGTTCAGCCGGGAATATCTCGAACCGCACTGGAAAATCCCGTTCGCCCAGGGCACGCCGGAGCAGAAAAAAGCGGCTGCCGAAGCCTATGTTGCAGAAATGGACGCACTGGATGAACACATCAAGGAACTGCGCAGAATGCGCGGCGTGGAGGAAAATGAAGAAGACAATTCTTCTGAGTCCTTATAAAAGAAAAATTCCGCCATTGCTTGCACAATGGCGGAATTTTTTGTGGGTACGCTGCAATCGAGAGTCAGAGAGAATTGATCTGTTCTTTCATAACAACAAGGATAAGGAGAGAAGAGAGAATTATTTCAACATTCAGCGAACAGTTCTCCCGACGCTTATGTACCCTGCGGCCCCCACCGCATTTATCAGAATATAGTAGAAAAGGAAGGTAAAAGAAAGGATGTTTTTGAAGGGCTTTCTGTGTGTGTGTTGTTCCCTTCAACGATCTTTATTATAGTCATTTACGACAAAAACGCAACAGATGAATTGTTCAATATTACGAACCCAAAGACAATTGTATTTGGCAAGTGTGCATATCATGTCGAAAACACGGCGTAAATTGTTCTTCACTGTTGTTACAATATACAAATATTTTTGTCAAAATTTCAACAAAAGCCAAAAAATCACGTGATGTATGCCTGTTTTTGTGCCGGATTTTGTGCATTTTTGATTTTCGGACACGAAAATTTTTTCTCAATTCCTTGTTTTTTGCGGTACTCCTGTAAAAAGAAGCTATCGAACTCACGAAATCAGAAAGGATGTTACTATGTATTTACAGATCGGGCTGTGCGGTGCGCTGGGCGCCGTCAGCCGGTACGCCATTTCCTGCTGGGTCGGAACGCATCCGTTCCCACTTTCCACCCTCATTGTCAATCTGGCCGGCTGCTTTGCACTTGCGCTGGTGAACAATCTGTCAGGTGTCCCGCAGAAGGTCAGAACCGCTGTCGGAACGGGCTTCATCGGCGCATTTACCACGTTCTCGACGTTTTCAAAGGAAAACGCCGTGCTGCTGCTCGGGCACAACTATATCCTGCTCGCCCTGAATATCGCAGTCAGTATGCTCGGCGGTCTGTGCGCGGCCTATGCAGGCACACGCTGCGGGCTGATGCTGTGCGCGCGCGCAAAGGAGGGCAAACAATGACACCGGCATGTATTCTTTCTGTCGCACTGGGCGGCGGTATGGGCGCTGTCTGCCGCGCGGCTTGCTCTCATTTCATCAAAGCGTATTGGCATGGCAGCTTTCCGCTCGCCACGTTCTGTATCAACCTGCTCGGCAGCTTTGTGCTCGGCATTCTGGGTGCATGGAGCCTGTCTGCCCAGCTGTATGCGCTGCTCGGCACCGGCTTTCTCGGCGGCTTTACAACATTTTCCACACTGCATGTGGAAGCGCTGAATCTATTGCGCGGCAAACTTCCTGCTGTCGGCATGGGGTATCTGTGCGCAAGTTATCTCTGCGGCATCGCCGCAGCTGTTGCGGGGCTTGCACTGGGCATGCAGTGCCTGTAAACGCCATCAGTAAAAAATTTCCTCCAGCATCAGGCCGTGCGGCGGCATGGTCATGCCCGCCTGCTGGCGGTCACGGCTGATTAAAATGTCCGGCATGGACTGAGGGGCGCGTTTGCCTTCCCCGACTTCTACGAGCGTTCCGACGAGAATGCGAACCATATTATACAAAAATCCTGTGCTCTGTACGGAGATCCAGAGCTCCTGTCCCTTCCGTTCGATTTCCAGTGCGGTAATCGTGCGCACAGTGGATTTCTTAAACCGCTTGTTGACGGAGGAAAACGCGCGGTAATCATGCGTCCCGATGAGATATGCTGCGGCCTCCCGCATGGCAGACTCATCCAGCCGGTTGTCCCACGCACATACATAGCTGCGTGTGAACACATCCGGCACGCCGCTGTCACACAGTCGGTAGCAATACCGCTTTCCCTTTGCATTCAGTCGCGCATGAAATCGCTCCGGCATTTCCGCACATGCAGTTATGGCAATATCCGCCGGAAGGTATTGGTTCAGATATGCCATAATTTCTGCGGCAGTTTTATCGGTATTCATCTTTCCATTTGCAACCTGTGCCCGCGCATGCACTCCCGCATCTGTGCGTCCTGCGCCGTTGATCTCCACGGCATGCCCGGTCATACGGCTCAGAATCTGCTCTATTTTTCCCTGTACGGTTTTGTCCGTATTCCCCTGCCGCTGCCAGCCGCTGTATCTCTTGCCGTCGTATTGTACGGTCAAGCGAAAATTCTTCATGTTTGTGCTCCTCCTGCGTTCTTTCTGTTCTGATTGTATCATATCATAAAACGGATATCCTGCAACAGAAAACTGTTTCGCAATACGCAAAAAGTGGTATTTTACTCCGTCATGCCTGCACTTTTTCTTCTTGTATGTTATTTTAAGCAGCAATTTACAAATTATTAACAAAATTTCTGAATTTTTCTTGAAATCATCCTGCAAATACGGTATGATAAGAATAACCTACCAAGTGCATGATTGCAGACAGACAATGGCGTCTCGTTCCCGCTATTTGTATGTCTGCATTTTTTGTACGCTTATGAAGGGAGTTAAAAAACTATGGAAACATTTTCAAACATTGTCTCCGCTGTAGACAGCTTTGTCTGGGGTCCGGTCATGCTGATCCTGCTGGTCGGCACCGGTATTTTCCTGACAGTCCGCATCGGTTTCCGCACCTGGCTCAATCTGCCCTATGCACTGAAATCCGTCCTGAGCAAGGAAGCCAGAACGACAAACCGCGGTACCGGTGATATCTCACCGTTCGCTGCACTGATGACGGCGCTTGCCGCTACCATCGGTACCGGCAACATCGTCGGCGTTGCAACTGCTCTTGTCAGCGGCGGCCCGGGTGCTCTGGTTTGGATGGAAATTTCCGCAATCTTCGGCCTGACCAGCAAGTTCTCCGAGTGTATGCTCGCCATCAAGTACCGCACAGTAAACGATCAGGGCGAAATGCTCGGCGGCCCGATGACCACGATGAAGCGCGGCTTCAAGAATAAAACCGTTGGTGCTGTTCTGGCCATGCTGTTCGCAATCTTCGCTGTCATCGCATCGTTTGGCATTGGCAACATGACGCAGGCAAACTCCATTTCCTCCGCCCTGAAGAACACCTTCTCCGTTCCGACCTGGGTTACCGGCGCACTGATTACCGTTCTGGTTCTGATTATCCTGCTCGGCGGCATCACCCGCCTGTCCAAGGTTTCCTCTGTCATCGTACCGATTATGGCGGTTTTCTATCTGATTTTCGGTATCATTGTTATCATTGGCAATATCACCCAGATCCCGGCAGCCATTGTTCTGATGTTCAAGTGTGCCTTTACACCGGGCGCTGTCACCGGCGGTGTACTCGGTACGATTGTTTCCGGCATGATGAATTCCATGCGTTACGGTGTTGCCCGCGGCGTATTCTCCAATGAGGCCGGCATGGGCTCGGCAGCAATCACCGCAGCGGCTGCCACCACGGATGATCCGGTGCGTCAGGGCTATATCAACATGACGGGTACCTTCTTTGACACCATCGTTATCTGCACCGTCACCGGCCTTGCGATTTGCAGCTCCGGTGTTCTGGGTACGATTGATCCAGCTACCGGCGAACTGCTCACCGGTTCTGCACTGACCATCGCAGCCTTTGAATCCGTTCTGGGTACCTTCGGCGGCTGGATGGTTACCATCGGCATCGTCCTGTTCGCCTTCTCGACCATTCTGGGCTGGGAGTACCACGGCGAAAAGGCACTGGAATACATCGTCAGAAAGCCGTCTATCTGCATGGCTTACCGTGTTATCTTTGCACTTATCGCTTTTGTCGGTGCAACGACTTCCCTCGATCTGGTCTGGAACCTGTCCGATATCGCAAATGCGCTGATGGCAATCCCGAACCTGATCTCCCTGCTTGCACTGTCCGGTGTCATTGCCAAGGAGGTCAAGCGCTTCCAACCGACCATTGACGCGGAGCGCGCAGCCAAAAAGACCGCAAAAACAAGATAAGTTGCTTCCTCAGGAACGACATTTGCCCTTCCCTGCATCCACTGCGGGGGAGGGTTTTCTTGTTCTGCCGGATATGCTACAATAAAAGAAAAAAACAACTTCAGGAGCTATTCTTTTATGATTCGATTACTTGCAAGCGATATCGACGGTACGCTGATGCGCGAAGGCGAATATGCGATCCCGCCCGCCCTGTTTCCGCTCATCCGCGAGCTGCGTGCACGCGGGGTCTATTTTGCCGCATGCAGCGGCAGACAATACAGCAATCTCCGTCATCTGTTCGCACCGGTTGCCGATGAAATCGGCTATATTTGTGAAAACGGCAGTCTTGTTGTTTGGCAGGGAGAAATTCTCTCGAAGGAAACCATTGACCGCACCATTGGACAAGCATTGATGCGGAAGATTCTTGCACAGCCGGACAGCGAAGCGCTGCTCTCCGGCGTGCACACCTGCTATACCCAGCCAAACAACCCGGACTTTGTCACCCACCTGCGCGATTATGTGGGCAACGACACAACCGTTGTCGATGATATCTGTGCGGTTGAAGAGCCGTTCATCAAAATTTCTCTCTATCGCAAACGCGGTGTGGACGCTGCGCTCGCGTCGCAGTTCACCGAATTTGCCCCATACCTCGTCCCGGCAGTCGGTCGCAGCAGTTGGATGGATTTTCTGCGCGAAGGCTGCGGCAAGGGCACGGCATTAGATGTGCTGTGCACCCACCTGCATGTAGCGCAGAGCGAATGCGTTGCCTTCGGCGACAACGAAAATGACCTCCCGCTTGTCGGCCACACGGGCACGCTGTACGCGATGGCGGACGGACATCCGGCACTGATTGCGCAGGCGGACAAAACGACGATGGATGTCGTGGAGGAAATCCGCACATTATTCTCAATATAATAACGAAAGCTCCCCTGTTCGCCGCAAAAAGCGGCTGGCAGGGGAGTTTCCGATTTTCTCTTTAATCATGTATAACCTTCCACGTGTATGATCCAGTTTCCATTTTCATCCTGTGTCAGAATCCATTCAAAAAAGTCATACGTCTTACCAGATTTCAAAAATTCAAAATCGTTGTTTCCTTCTTCGCTATTTACATCAAAGACTGTTCCAAGAAGCATTGCCCTGTCGGCATCAAACTGTTCTGCCCAGTCTTCTCCCTGCATTTCATTGATTTCCTCGTCATACGTTACCTTGGTCAGCGTACATCCCTTCATATCTTCTTCAAAATAAGCAATCACAGCGTCCATTGCAACATCAATTTCCTCCGCACTGTATATTGATGAATCGGAAAAAGATTTTTCTACTGTACTGGCTGATTCCCTGCTTCCGCACGCACCTAGTAAAATACCTGCAATAAGCAATCCCACGCACGCCAAAACTTTCCTTTTCATATACATGCTCCTTAAATATTTTTTATTGAAAATATTTTATCACGATTTTATATATTTGTCAATGAAAAATATTATTTATCAAAAATTCCCGCTGGTTTTGCCAAGCAGGAATTTCTATTATGAAATTTTCCCGTTTTTGCTGCATGAGAGGGTTAACCGAACTGTTTTTTCTGTTTCTCCATTGGAAAACACTGCCTTTGCATGTTTTCCGTCAAAGCTGTCCTCCTGTTTCTCCCAGCCCTCTGAGACATAAAACATAGTAAAGTGTCCTGTGTCCTCTGCTTTTGTTCCGTCATAAACATATCGTGTCTTGATGATATAGGAAAACAGGACGTTTCCCTGCGGATCATAATAGGTAAACTGTTTTGATCCCATGACCATCTCTGTCCAATCCTTTGCCCGTTCTTCTGTGCCTGTTACCTCCGCATAGGAGCCATCGAAATATTGGACAGCTCTGGTTTCCGTATCACTGGCTGACGCAGCTACGCTGCTGCACAGACAAAGAATGCACAACAGGGAAAGGATTCTTTTTGCTCTATGTATCATTCTGTTTCCTCCGAAAGAGTTCCGTCTGCTGACTCATACTTTAATTGATCTAACGGTATACCATTCTGATCGATTTCAACGGTATTTCCGTCTCTATCTGTTGCTGAAATAATATTTCCCTCTTCATCCATTTCATAACTTAATCCATACTTTTCCGCATATTTCCAATATTCCGGTATATGATCTTCATCTTCATATATGACAGTTGTAATCTCAGCCGTATATGGGTATCGGATAAAATAGGCAACCGTACCGCATGCGCCGACCGCCACAGCCGCCAGACAGGCTGTCAACGCAATCCGAATCCACTTTCTGTTGCGCTGAACGCCTGCAATTTCCTGTTCCGGCACATCGCGCAGCATCTCTGCCGCCATCTCTGCAGGGCTGCCGAACGCCTCCAGAAAATCCTCATACGAGGCATCCGGACAGTCGTCCAGAAAAATCCCAATCGTCCGTTTCAGGTCGCTCATCAGCCTGTGTTTCTGTCTCATGCCGCAGGTCAGCTTCCTGCCCGTCTGTTTCAGGTACTTCCGCGCCGCTGTATTCTTCCTGTTCATATGTCTCCCCCTCAGATGCCAGAATGGTATCTACTCCCTCAGAAAACTGTCGGAACAATCCTCGCAATTCCTTCAAATATGTCCTGCCCTTTTCGGTAATCGCATAATACTGCCGTTTTCTGCCGTCCGGTGCAATGCGCTTCTTGCACTCGTCGATATACTCGAATTTCACCATCCGGTAGATGATCGAATACGGGAACACGATCTGGAACGTGCCGCCGCTGCGGCGGTTCAGCTCCTCCGGGATTTCCCCAATATACATATCGCGCTCGTTCAGCAGAAACAGCACCAGCATCTCTGCAACGGCCTTTTTCAGGTTGTCTTCCATGCCGGCGACCGAGCCGCTCCGCTCCGGTGCGCCACTCTCATTTGGCTTTCTCGGCATATAATCCACCTTCTCCATTTTTATTTTACTTAATTATTATAGTATAGCCAATCTTTGAAATTTTATCAACAATACGAAAAGTTTTTTATTAAAAATTTACTATGACACAGAGTAATCCCCGTCTGTTTACCATTGATAAACAAACGGGGATCCATATCTGTTTATTGTTAGTTTTCAATTCTGTTCAATAGCAGCTTAAACGGGTTAATTTCATCCGGATTCAAACTTTCCGCAACTGCCAACGCTTCGTCAAATGTCTCATATTCTGTCAAACAAGTTTGTTCTACATATTCGTCAATGGTTTCCATCTGCTTGACCTGATCATCAGAGTACGCACTGATGGCTACAGTCTCCTCTCTTTGTTCCTCCAGTTCATTGATCGCATCTCCAGCAAATTCCACATTCATCTCGTCAATATTCTGGAGCTTCCACAGACCATCCTCTTTTACCATCGTTGCAGTTATAGTATTTTGATTGATTGGAGCAGTAACTTCTAATTTATCATTTTCATTTTGTTCTACCCAGTTCCCCCATACCTGACATACAGCTTTTACAGTTGCTGTCTGTCCATCTTCACTAATATTCACGTTACGAAATGTATAATCAAGCACTCCTGCATCTGCAACATAACATACTCTATTCTTTCCAATTTCACGAAGTATCTTCTCATTTGTCTCTTTATAAGTTTGACGGCAAACATTGCTCTCAGCATAATACTGATCCATTTTTGTGTTAAAATCATCAATATATGCCTGAATATGTTCCTCTGTCAACATATCAGTCTTGCCATTTTCTGATTCAAAATATCCAATCTGATATGAAATATCCTGAGAGCCGATAAATGCCTCTTTTACCGCTTCTACTTCTGGCGATGTCTGCGAGTCTGCCCATGCGGTTCCACCGACTAAACAGGCGCTTATCAACACAATTGCCAATGTTCGCTTCCATTTCTTCATCATAGGTCAACTCCTCTTATTACTGAATCATGTGGGTAGTTCAAACGCATAGATTCTTGTATAATCACGACGCTGATTTTCTTTATCTCGATTCCAAATAACATGATATCTCTCTATACTATGCTGATTTATGAGATCTCCTGTTACATTACCATCATGTGCTGTATCCTGCGTTTTTGCATTATTAACAACATAAAAAGAAGAGTGATCCATTTCTCCATCCCCATACCAGTCATAAAAAATAACAACTTTTCCGATATTAGAAGATGTAAGATTTGCGCTATTATTTTGCGCTATTATTTACATATGCATACGTTCCTGTAACGCCATTTTTGCTCCAATTTCCCAATCTATTCCAGTTTAAACTCTTCACATAATTCTTAAATGAATCGGCCTTGTTCCAATTCGTTGTCCCACACTGTTGACCATCATTATTGTAACTGGTAGTCCAACTCGCACTCTTTTTCATGCCACCTGCGTAAAAGCATTGTGAAACGAAATTTGTACAGTCCGCTCCTCCATAAAACTTATACGCCGGATTTGGATCAAGCGCATACTGATTTGAATAATTGATAGCTGCTGTTCTGCTGTATGCAAATGCCGATGATGCTAAGCAAAGCAGTGTACAAAACATACACAAAATTCCCCTTTTTCACTTCTTCATCATAATACATCCTTCCTACACGATTCAGCTTCCATAATCTTCTTTTTTATATTATAATCATAAAACATATTTTTTTCAATACAAAATTATAATTTTTAAAAATATTTCCCTGTTAAAAAACCCCTCGCCTGCCGCGGCAGACGAGGGATGCTATGCAATTGCTTCCTGCTTACTTGAGGACAGCACCCTTGTTCGCAGAGGTGACCAGGCGCGAATAGCGTGCCAGCCAGCCGGTCTTGATCTTCGGCTCCTTCGGAATGAAGGTCTCACGGCGCTTTGCAAATTCCTCATCGGAAACCTTCGCATTGACAGAATGCGCCGGGATGTCGATCTCGATGATATCGCCTTCCTGAAGCAGGCCGATTTCACCGCCCATCGCAGCCTCCGGGCAGACATGGCCGATGGATGCACCACGGGACGCACCGGAGAAACGGCCGTCGGTAATCAGTGCAACATCCTTATCCAGCTTCATGCCGGCCAGTGCAGAGGTCGGGTTAAGCATTTCGCGCATACCCGGACCGCCCTTCGGGCCCTCATAGCGAATGACAACGACATCGCCCTTGTTGATCTTGCCGCCGTAAATCGCTTCGATTGCCTCTTCTTCGCTGTCGAACAGACGAGCCGGGCCGGTATGCTTCATCATTTCCGGTGCAACTGCGCTCTGCTTGACGGCACAGCCTTCCTTGGCAATGTTGCCCCACAGAATTGCAATGCCGCCGGTCTGCATGTACGGATTGTCAATCGGACGGATAACCTCCGGATTGGTGTTATAGCAGTGTGCGATGTTCTCGCCGACCTTCTTGCCGGTAGCAGTGATCTGATCCAGCTCGATCAGATTCTTTTTGGACAGCTCATTCATAACTGCATAGATGCCGCCTGCCTCATTCAGCTCCTGAATGTAGGTACGGCCTGCCGGTGCCAGATGGCACAGGTTCGGCGTGCAGGCAGAAACCTCGTTCAGCTTATTCAGATCCAGCTCCAGACCTGCCTCATGTGCGATGGCAAGCAAATGAAGAACCGTATTGGTCGAACAGCCCAGTGCCATTTCACATTCCAGTGCGTTGTGGATGGACTTTTCGGTGATGATATCACGCGGCTTGATGTCCTTTTCCAGCAGCTCCATGATCTTCATGCCAGCATGCTTGGCAAGCTGGATGCGGTCGGAATAAACCGCCGGAATCGTGCCGTTGCCCGGCAGTGCCATGCCGATTGCCTCACACAGGCAGTTCATCGAGTTTGCGGTGTACATGCCGGAGCAGGAACCGCAGCCCGGGCAGGAATGCTGCTCAATATCAGCCAGCTCAGTATCGTCAATCAGGTTTGCCTTGCGCGCACCGACTGCCTCGAACGTGTAGGACAGCGAGACATTCTCGCAATTGTGATGGCCTGCCAGCATCGGGCCGCCGGAGCAGACGATAGCCGGGATGTTCAGACGAGCTGCCGCCATGACCATGCCCGGAACGATCTTATCGCAGTTCGGGATGAGTACAAGTGCGTCAAACTGGTGTGCCTGTGCGAGCGTCTCAACAGAGTCCGCAATCAGCTCACGGGACGGCAGCGAAAACTTCATGCCGATGTGGCCCATTGCAATGCCGTCGCATACGCCGATGGCCGGAACCAGAACCGGCGTACCGCCAGCCATACTGACGCCAGTCTTGACTGCATTGGCAATTTTGTCCAGATTGATGTGACCCGGGATGATCTCACTGTACGCAGAAACGACGCCGATAATCGGGCGGTTCATTTCTTCCTCGGTCATGCCGGTCGCACGCAGCAGCGAACGATGCGGTACACGCTCCACGCCCTGCGTGACGTTATGACTTCTCAATTCCATAAGTACCTCCTGACAGGCGGCAGCTGCCGCCGATTAAAAAACGGGGACGGAGACCTGATGTCCCATCCCCGTTTGTCTGTTTGGATGATGTGGTATGTATATCCTTACTTCTTCAGCCAGGACATCATGCCGCGCAGCTCCTTGCCGACCTCTTCCAGCTGGGACTCAGCTTCCATCTGACGGGTAGCCAGGAACTTCGCACGGCCGCCCGCACGGTTCTCCTGAATCCACTCGGAAGCAAAGGTGCCGTCCTGAATCTCACGCAGGATCTGCTTCATTTCCTTGCGGGTCTCCTCGGTGATGATACGGCGTCCGGTGCGGTAATCGCCGTACTCAGCGGTATCGGAGATGGAATAACGCATCTTTGCGAAGCCGCCTTCGTTGATAAGGTCAACGATCAGCTTCATCTCATGAACGCACTCGAAATAAGCATTCTCCGGTGCATAACCTGCTTCTACCAGCGTCTCAAAGCCAGCCTTCATCAGTTCGCAGACGCCGCCACACAGGACAGCCTGCTCACCGAACAGGTCAGTCTCTGTCTCGGTGCGGAAGGTTGACTCGATGATGCCCGCACGGCCGCCGCCGATACCGGAAGCGTATGCCAGCGCGATGTCCAGTGCCTTGCCGGATGCATCCTGCTCTACGCATGCCAGGCACGGAACACCGTGACCCTCAACATACTGGCTGCGAACGGTATGACCCGGGCCCTTCGGCGCGATCATAATAACGTCGACATCCTTCGGCGGGATGATCTGCTTATAATGAATATTGAAGCCGTGTGCAAAGGCCAGAACATTGCCGGACTCCAGATTCGGCTCGATTACATCCTTGTAGATGTCAGCCTGCTTCTCATCCGGGCACAGCATCATAATGATATCGCCGGCCTTGGCAGCCTCTGCCGGGGTCATAACCTTCAGGCCATAGCCCTCTGCCTTTGCCGTGTGGCGGGAACCCGGACGCAGACCTACAACGACATCGACGCCGGAATCCTTCAGGTTCATTGCATGTGCATGACCCTGCGAACCGAAACCGATGATTGCAACGGTTTTGCCGTCCAGCAGCGACAGATTGCAGTCAGCATCATAAAACATCTTAACAGTTGCCATTTTGCTTTCCTCCTAATTCGCGGAACCAAAGTCCGCTAACTTGTATATTATAAAATAATACAGCCCACAAATCAAGCCCGAAAGCCGATAACATCCGTCTCAGGCGTTGTTTTTGTCCTTATGGACAGCTGTGACGCCGGTGCGGCTGGATTCCACGATATCAAAGCTGCTGATGACAGACAGGAACGTGTCAATGCGGGAAGGTGTGCCGTCCATGCGGACAATAATGGTCTCATCACTGGAAGAGACAACGTCTGCATGGTATACGCCGCAAAGCTCACGAACCGCCTCGCGGTCGTTGACATCGCCGCGGATTTTGACCAACACCAGTTCCCAGCAGAATGCCTCGTCCTCTTCAATGTGAACGACCTCGATACACTCTTCCAGCTTTGCCATCTGCTTGAGTACCTGACCGAGTGTGTACTCATCGCCGATGACAACAATGGTAATGCGGGAAATCTCAGGATCCGTCGTCGGAGATACCGTCAGCGAATCGATGTTAAAGCCGCGGCGTCCAAACAGGCTGGAAACACGCGCCAGAACGCCGGAATGGTTCTGAACGAGGGCTGAAATAATATATTTTTCCATATTTTACTACCTCCGTCAGTCAATCACAACGTTGTTGATGGTCTGGCCTGCCGGGATGAACGGCAGAACACGCTCGTCCTTATCAACAATCGCATCGATGATAACCGGGCCGTCCGCCTTCAGAGCCTCGCGCAGCGCCGCTTCAAATTCCGCCAGCGTCTTGCAGCGGATTCCCTTTGCACCGAATGCCTCTGCCAGCTTGACGAAGTCGGTCTTTCTGTGCGGATCGGTATTGGAATAGCGGTGGCCATAGAACGAGGTCTGCCACTGGCGAACCATGCCGAGTACAGCATTGTCGACAATGACCGTGACAACCGGCAGATGATAGCTGACAGCGGTGCACATCTCCTGCAAGTTCATGTGGAAGCTGCCGTCGCCGGTGATATGTACAACCTTTCGGTTCGGGCATGCCACCTGTGCGCCGATGGCTGCACCGTAGCCATAGCCCATTGTGCCGAGGCCACCGGAGGACAGGAAGGTGCGCGGCTTTTCACGGCCGGTGAACTGTGCCGCCCACATCTGATGCTGGCCGACATCGGTTGCAACGATATCGTCCTTATCCAGCAGCTCGTTGATCTTCTTCATCAGCTGGTGCGGACGAATGACGGAATCGTCGTCCTTCGGCCGATAATCCATGCGCTTCTTCCAGGTTGCAATCTGCTCCTTCCACGGAGTGTGATCCGCGTGATCGATGAGCGGAAGAACAGCCTCCAGTACATCGCGCGCATCGCCGATGACGTTGTGGTCAACCTCAATGTTTTTGTTGACCTCTGCCGGGTCGATATCAACCTGGACAATCTTTGCCGAGGTTGCGAAATCGCCCATCTTGGTGGCAACACGGTCAGAGAAACGCGTGCCGAGTGCGATCAGCAGGTCAGCCTTGTCGACCGCGCGGCCCGCAGAAACCCAGCCGTGCATGCCGATCATGCCCATATTCAGCGGATCGTCACACTTGAGTGCGCCGATGCCCATCATGGCATGGCATGTTGGAATGTCTGCGCGGTGAATCAGCTGTTCGAGCAGGTCGGATGCACCGGATGTGATGACACCGCCGCCGAAGAAGATAACCGGGCGTTCACTCGCGTTAATCATATCCGCCATCTTCTTGATCTGTTCGTGCTGAATCTGCGGATGCGGGCGCGGCTGAACGGCCGGCTTGTGCTCAAATTCACAGACCGCTGCGGTGACGTCCTTCGGAATATCGATCAGAACCGGGCCCGGGCGTCCGCTCATTGCAATTTCAAATGCGAGGCGAACGGTATCCGCCAGCTCCTCGACCTTGCGGACAACAAAGTTATGCTTGGTAATCGGCATGGTGATGCCCGCGATATAGACCTCCTGGAAGCTGTCGCGGCCGATGAACGACGTGCCGACGTTGCCGGTGATGGCAACCATCGGGATGGAGTCCATATACGCCGTTGCAATGCCGGTGACCAGGTTGGTTGCACCCGGTCCGGAGGTCGCAAGGCATACGCCAACCTTGCCGGTCGCGCGCGCATAACCGTCCGCTGCATGGGACGCGCCCTGCTCATGTGCCGTCAGGACATGGTGCATGCGGTCGGAATACTTATACAGTTCGTCATAAATGTTGAGTACTGCGCCGCCCGGATAACCGAAAATGGTATCGGTTCCCTGTTCCAGCAGCGTCTCAATGAGAATCTGTGAACCATTGAGTTTCATAGCAATCTCTCCTGAAATATTTTTTCGTATCTTGCGCGCCCGGACGGAAAACGCCATCGCGCTCCGCGCCGACGCCCGATGCAGGCAAATAAAAAAGCCCTTATCTCCTGAAAAAGAGACAAAGACTGTGCTCTGCGGTACCACTCTTATTGCCGCCTCAAATACGGCCACCTCAACGCATCGATGCAGAATCTGCACGTAATGCTTGCCCGTTAACGGAGGCTGACCCGATTCCGGTTACTAAAGCCAAGGCCTGTTCGCCCGAACTGCTCGCGGATGACGTTCACTTCTCCTCCCCTGCTGCCTTGCACCAAGCGACAGCTCTCTGAAAGCTTCGGGGAAGCTACTCCTTCCGGTCTCTGCATTTACATATCTCGTAAGATTTATTATATCTCGTATTTCCAAAATGTCAACCGATTTTTCGATTTTTTTCATATTGGCTGCCAGATGTGACAGATACAGGAAATCTTTCGCGCGGGATGCATGCTTTTGCGCAATGTGTGAAATACTGTATCCATATCCGTTTTGGCGAGGTGATTTTGCTTGTTTCTGCTCTTTCTGCGCACACTTCTGGTCTATGCCGCTGTCATCGGCGGGCTGCGGTTTACCGGGAAGCGGCAGCTCGGCGAGCTTTCCACCTCGGAATTTGCCGTGACCATTCTGGTTTCCGAGCTGGCATCCATCCCGCTTCAGGACACCGCCGTTCCGCTGCTCGGCGGCATTGTCCCGCTTGTGACGCTGCTCGCAGTAGAAGTCCTGCTGTCCTGTCTGTGCCGTCGCAGCCGCCGTGCCCGCCGGCTGTTGTGCGGCAATCCATGCGTCGTCATCCGGGATGGGACGTTTGACACAAACATGCTGCGCATGCTCCGGCTCGCGCCGGAGGACATTCTGGAAGGTCTGCGCATTGCGGGTGTGACACGCATGGAGGATGTGCGATATGCCATCATCGAGACCAACGGACAGCTCAGTGTCATCCCGCGCGCTGCACAGCAGCCGCTGACGCCGGATGACCTCCATATGCAGCCCACAGAACAGGGTATGCCACTGGTTGTCGTGTCTGAAGGGAAGCTGGTTCACTACAATATCCGGCAGCTGTACAGGACAGAGGACGAAATTATCCAATTGTGCCGCGAACGGGGTGCCGATTCCCTGGACAGCGTATTTCTGCTGACATTGGATGACTGCGGCAATGCTTTCCTCCAGCTGCGCGGCGGTGGGACATCATGAAGCGGTTTTGGGCAGCCGTCGTGCTGCTGGTTTCCGTCGCCGCAGGCGGATTGTATAACCTTTCCTCCGTTTCCAGCACAGTGCACGACATCTCCGCCACACTCACGCAGGCACAGAATGCTGCACAACAGGAACAGCTTTCCACCGCCGCACAGCTGACCGCGCAGGCACACGACGACTACCAGCAGCACGAAGCATATCTGTCCGCGGTCATCGGTGAAAAGCTGCTCGATGAGGTGCGTCTGGGCTTTGCGCGCACACAGGCCGGCGTGCAGGCAGGTGACTGTACGCAGCTCGCGCTCGAACTGGCCGGGCTGCGGCAGGCAGTGGATGACCTGTTGCGTGCCGAAGCCATCGGGCTGAAAAACATTTTCTAAAACAAGAAAAAGCCCGCCGGATACACAATCCCGCGGGCTTTATGGTCAATTGAATTACAGGTACTTCTTCATCACGTCACTGGCAGAAGCCGCGTCGCCGGACAGAGCAACGGTAAATTCTACGCTGTGCTTGGAAGAGAACTCATCCAGAGCCAGAATGAACTGATCCGCATCCTCCGGCTTGTCATCACATGCAACCTTGTACAGGCTGTCGATGAAGATCTTGGTGATGTCGTAGTTTCCTGCATGAATGCCGGCCACGAAGCCAAGAAGCGAGGAGTAATTTGAAACACTATAGTCCTGAACGTTAATCAGTCGAGCCTTGTGAGAAATGTCAAAGTTCAGCTGATTGCCCTTTGCGATGCAGACGATGGAGCCCGGCTCCTGTGCTGCCGCCTCGTTGACGAGATCGATAATGTTCTTGGTCTTACCGCTTCCGGTAGCCGCCATAATTAATTTAACCATTTTAGTTTTCCTCCCAATCTACTATGAGGTTGTTACAATGGTATCATAAATTGCAAAAAATTACAACGGATTTTGTAAAGAAAACCGAAGGTTCCGCTGCAAGATTTACAGTCCTGTAAAAAATTTTTAAAATGCCTGCCGTTTCATAAGCAGATATGCGAGCAAATCGCGGTAAATCGCAGAAATTCCCTTGCGCGCAACGTCTTCCGCTGCCACAATATCCCGACGGGCAATTTCCTCCTCTCCGCGCCGCAGCACGACCTCTCCCAGCTTTTCGCCCTGTTTCACCGGTGCCTGCACGCTGTTCTCCTGTATGATCTCCCGCTCAAGACCTTCCGCGCCCGCCTTTTCCATCAAAATCGGTGCGTCATCGGCGAGCTGTACGGATACAGACGACTGCATGCCCAGCTCAACCGGCACGCTGTCCAGCTTCTGCCCGTCCTCCAGAATATCTGCCATCGCATAATTGGCAAAGCCATAATTGAGCATCGCGGTGATGTCTGAATTGCGCGATTCCTTATCCGGTTCCCCCAGTACAACCGCAATCAACCGCATGCCGTCGCGCTCTGCAACAGCGGAAATACAGTATCCCGCTGTACTTGTATAGCCCGTCTTGAGCCCGATCATACCATCATACAACCGCAGCATTTTATTGGTATTGGCCAGACCAAATGCGCCGTCACGCACGGTATCCATCCAAATGGAAGTATACTCCAAAATCTTTTCATGGCGCAGAAGTTCGGCGGAAATTTTGGCGAGATCAGCTGCCGTCGTGCGCGTCTCCTCCCCATCGGTATCCAATCCGTTCGGATTGACAAACGTCGTACCCGTACAGCCCAGTTCCTTCGCGCGCTCATTCATCATGGAAACAAAAGTCTCCTCGCTGCCGCCCAGATGCTCTGCAACAGCAACTGCCGCGTCATTTGCCGACGCGACTGCGATGGATTTGAGCATATCGTCCAGCGTCATTTGTTCGCCTTCCTTGAGGTAAATCTGCGAACCGCCCATCTCCGCCGCATGTGCCGACGCCGTTACAAGATCATCCAGCGACGCCTTTCCGCTGTCAACCGCCTCCATTGTCAGCAGCATCGTCATAATTTTTGTCACTGATGCAGGTGGAAGCGCCTCGTCCGCATTCTGCTCGAACAGCACCTGCCCGTCTTCCGTCGTCAGGATCGCAGATTTTGCCTTGACTTCTCCCAACCCGGCAGCGGACGCCGGAACGGATACTGCCAAAAGGCAACACACCACGGCGCCAATCACACAGATTCGTTTCATCCTCACACACCAGTCCTCTCCGGCACAGCCCCTTCTGTCGCATCTTTGTCTTCCCCTCAACCATATGCGGCGCGGCGGCACGCCATGCCGATTTTGCGCGCAAAAAAGCCGCCTGCACCGCAGGCGGCCCTCTGCTTCAGGCAGCATGTCTTACTTTTTCCTATCGTTCGACCATCATCGGGCGGAGATACCGCAAAAACGGCTCCGCACTATGTCTGTCTGTATAGATATCCACACGGATCGGCGAGGACAAATCCAACCCGAACAGTCCTACCATAGACTTTGCATCTGCTACATACCAGCCGGATACGAGGTCAATATCAAACGGCATGCGTGTTGCTGCCGCATTGAGCTCTGCCAGATCATCCAATCTGTCCAGACGAATCCGAACCTTAATCATCTGCATGTACCCCCCATTGTATCTCTTTGTAAAATTTATTATAATATTTTTGTTTGAAACAATCCATGCCTGGAACCAAAAGTTCACAGGGAGTTTACAGGCTTGATACACGGAGGACTATCATGAAATTCTGCTTTGCCACGCTCGGCTGCAAGGTAAACCAGTTTGAAACGCAGGCGCTGGCGCAGCTCGCGCAGGCGCGCGGGCACACACTGGCACAATCCGGCGCTGATGTGTGCATTTTAAATACCTGCACCGTTACATCATCCGGCGATCACAAAACCCTGCGCGCACTGCACAAAATGCAGCGGGATAATCCGGATGCCGTTGTCGCACTCTGCGGCTGCTTCGCGCAGACCGAACCGGAACGCGCGGCACAGCTGGACGGCGTAGACATTGTCTGCGGCACGGCAGACCGCGCCGCTGTGCTCACGCTGTGTGAGCAGGCGGTGCAGAACCGAAAAAAAATCTGTACCGTATCGGATATCCGCCAGAAGCGCACCTTTGAGGCGCTGCCCGCAGGCGTCCTGCCCGGGCATACACGCGCTCTGCTCAAGATACAGGATGGCTGTGACAACTACTGCACCTATTGCATCATTCCGTATGCACGCGGGCATGTCCGCTCACTCCCTCTTGCGCAAGCTGTCGAACAGGCTCAGCGACTCGCGCAAAACGGCGTACGGGAAATCGTTGTGACCGGTATTGAAATCGCAAGCTATGGACGCGACCTGCCGGATCAGCCGGATTTAACTGCACTGACTGCGGCGCTCTGCCGCACTGTACCACAGGTACGCATCCGACTCGGCTCACTGGAGCCGCGTATGGTCACACAGGAATTTTGTGACACGCTATGCGGTTTCCCCAACCTCGCGCTGCATTTCCACCTGTCCTTGCAGTCCGGCTGTGACGCAACACTGAAGCGCATGCACCGGCGCTATACAACCGCCCAGTACCTCGCCTGTGTTGAGAGCCTTCGGAAAGCATTTCCATCCAGTTCGATCACAACCGATGTGATTACCGGCTTTCCCGGAGAAACCGAACAGGAATTTGCACAGACAAAGCAGTTCCTATGCCGCTGTGGGTTTGCGGCTGTACATGTATTCCCCTATTCCGAACGCGCAGGTACGCCCGCCGCATCCATGCCGGATTCTGTGCCGCAGACGGTGCGCGCACAGCGCGCAGATGAGCTGCGCACCCTTGCGTTCGGACTGACCAGTGATTTTCTGCGCGACTTTGTCGGAAAGACTGTTCCCGCCGTGCTGGAGCATGCTCGCGCAGACTGCCAGCCCGCACACAGCCGCTGGCATTTTGCCATCGAGCTCCCGCTCGGCTGCGGCAATCAGGGCGACGAAATCGATGTTGTCCTGACAGAGGTCTGCGGCAACAGCATGCGCGCCATACCGGCGAAAAAAGACTGAATATCCATCAACCAGATATCTTTCGTTATTTTAAACCTAATGAACCTAGGCCTGTCTGGTTACGGTCTTTTGCATTTTTCATTTGGTATGCATAAGTATCTTATCAGACAATGTGCGCAAAGATCGGTGCAACTCCATCATCCGTTATCTTTGCAACATAAATCTTCTACAATTCATATCTTCAACTGGAAGTTACCGCCCATCTATTTTTTCGGCAAGGCATCACTTGCTGCGAACATATTCAGACTTATAATCCCCACATCTTTTCTGTTTTCCTGTCCTTTTACCGACATATCACATTTCTTCTTTGCTATATCAAAAAAGCATCGCTTATGCGATGCTTTTTCGACAAGTTGCCAGCTGGCAACAGCCTGCCAGCCGGGTTTATCTGTGTGAGAACAAAGAGATCAGAACTTAAATACTGCCACACCGTAAGCCGGGAGCGGATATTCAAACGAGAACGGCTGTCCGTCACATTCACTCTTTTCAGACTTGTAAATCTCCGGCGTCGTATCGCCTGCACCGCCAATTTCCGGCGCATTTGTGCTCAGAATCTTGGTATAACGCTTTTTCTTCGGCACACCGACACGATAATCCGGACGGTCAACCGGAGTGAAGTTGACAACAAACAGCAGGTTATTGCGTTTCGACGGAGAATAACGAACAAAGCTGAAAATGCTGCGATCTCCATCGTTTGCATTGATCCACTGGAAGCCATCCCATGTGTCATCCATCGCATACAGCGCCGGATATTTCCGATACAGCGTCAACAGCTGGCTGACAAACTCCGACAAGCCCTGATGGCGCGGATCCTTCAGGCAATCCCAATCCAACTCACGCGCTTCGCTCCATTCGCGGCGCTGACCGAATTCCTGACCCATGAACAGCAGTTTTTTGCCCGGATGGCCGAGCATGAATGCATATGCCGCCTTGAGGTTTGCAAATTTCTGATCCTCATTGCCCGGCATTTTCTCGATCATCGAACCCTTCAGGTGAACAACCTCGTCGTGCGAAATAACAAGGACATAGTTCTCGCTGTACGCATACGTCATCGAGAATGTCATCTTGTTGTGGTTGTACTTGCGGAAATACGGGTCACACTTCTGATATTCCAGGAAGTCATTCATCCAGCCCATGTTCCACTTGAGGTCGAAGCCAAGTCCACCGTCAACTGGGGAACCGGTGACCTGCGGCCATGCGGTGGATTCCTCCGCAATCATAACTGCACCTGGGCGGCGCTGATGTACGATGGAATTGAGGTGGCGGAAGAACTCAATTGCTTCCAGGTTCTTGTTCTCACCATACTGGTTTGCAATCCACTGTCCATCCTGCTTGCCGTAGTCGAGATACAGCATTGATGCAACGGCGTCAATGCGCAGACCGTCAACATGATATTCCGTCAGCCAATACAGTGCATTGGCAATCAGGAAGTTCTTGATTTCATTGCGCCCGTAATCAAAAATCTTAGTACCCCAGTCCGGGTGTTCGCCCTTCTTCGGGTCGCCATATTCATACAGCGGATAACCGTCGAAATTGGCAAGGCCGTGCTCATCGCGCGGGAAATGTGCCGGAACCCAGTCGAGAATGACACCGATTTTATTCTTGTGTAAGTAGTTGACAAAGTACATGAAATCTTTCGGTGTACCATAGCGGGAGGTCGGCGCATAATAGCCGGTAACCTGATAGCCCCAGGAGCCATCGAACGGATGCTCGGCAACACCGATCAGCTCGACATGGGTATAGCCCATTTTTTTGAGATAGGCGACCAGCTCAGGTGCCAGCTCACGGAAATTGTAATATCCCGGGTCATCCTCATCCTTCGGCTCATGCTTCTTCCAGGAGCCCGGATGAAGTTCATAAATCGCCATCGGTTCCTTCTTGAACTGGAAGGTCTTGAGCGCTTCCATCCAGCGGGTATCTGCCCACTTGAAGCCATCAATCGAGGCAACCTTGGAAGCCGTACCCGGACGCAGTTCTGCGCTGAAGCCATACGGATCGGATTTCAGGACAGTTTTGCCTTCCTGCCCGGTAACAGCGTATTTATACAGGTCACCTTCCTGCATGCCCGGCACGAAGATTTCATAAATGCCGAGCGGCTCAAGTCGTTCCATCGGGGTTGCCTCCGGATCCCAGCCGTTGAAATCACCGGTCAGGCAGACACTTTTCGCATTTGGTGCCCAGACAGCAAAATAAACGCCCTTCTCGCCATCCTTTTCCGCGGCATGTGCGCCCATTTTTTTATAAATTTCATAATGAACGCCCTGGCCGAACAGATACTGGTCAAATTCCGTGATAAATGGAACCTGTGCAGCCGGCTGTTCTGCCTTCTGTACCGGGCGCTTTCTCGTACTCTTTTTCTTCTCCATGTGACATTCTCTCCTTATTATCAATTGCCTGCGTTCTGCTAAAGCCCTCAGTTTTTATCTACAGAACGCGGAAGGTCGATTCACACCGTTTGCTATATTATAATATGTTTCCGCGCATTTGTAAATTATAAACAAAGTATTTTCTCAAATTACCCGAAAACTCATACACATTTTCTCATAAGTGTGGAAAAAAACCGGTCGAATCAAAAAAGTTCTTCCATTCCTCTGTTCTTTTTTCCAGAAAAAGTGTATGCTAAAGAAAGCAAAAAAGCAGGAAGGGATCACATGGACAAAATATTTTCCTATCAACACCGCATACAGTATTATGAAACCGATGGTATGCGCATCGTACATCACTCCAATTATATCCGCTGGATGGAGGAAGCTCGTACCGCAATGATGGAGCAGCTCGGCTATGGCTATGACCGGATGGAACATGATGGCATTTCCATCCCTGTGCTGTCTGTCAGCTGTGACTATAAAGAAATGATGCACTTTGGACAGACCTGCCGCATCGAGGTGCGCGTGACAGCAGTCTCACAGGTGCGCATGGCGGTTGCCTATGAATTCTATGATGTCAAAACCGGGCATCTGTGTGGGACCGGCACAACGAGCCACTGCTTTGTCGGACAAAACGGACGTCCGGTATCGCTCAAAAAGAAGCTGCCGGACATTTATGAGCTGTTTTGCAGCACACTCTATACACCGGATGAAGCATAAAAAAAGTCCTGAATCGGTTGGCTTAACAGTGATAAGGAACTAAATCGCTTATCAACTGTTAGCTGACGGTTTTCGGGTGCATACGAAACTCCCGTCTGATTCCTAACAGGAATTAGGCAGGAGTTTTTCTTGTTAACAGAGCTTATATTGGAGGATAGCATTATGAAAACATTACTTTCTTGTGAATTTAACATGGATACCGGCTGCGTTGAACTAAGATATTCTGACGGCAGCATGATTTCCATTAACTGCACCGATGTTGAGGCTGAGGTTGCGAATAGCCGTTTCCAGCGTTCTGAACTGGATTGGCTTATTTACAACGACCCGCTGTCCTATGCGGAATTGATTTTGAATGGTGATCCAGAAAAATACTTACGAATCGTCACGGAGATACCACAGTCAGATTTCGATTGATAAGCAAAACCGCCAGAGGCACATCCATGCGATGCTGCTTCTGGCGGTTTTTTACATTTTGTCAATCAAAGCAAACACTACGGCTTGTTGCTCTTCACTTAATCTCGACCATCGTTTCAAGAGCTCCCTTTGTGAATCGGTTAAAGAAACCGGTGAATCTTCTTCTGCAAATAGCTGAGAAAGCGTGATGCCAAAAGCCATGCAGATTTTTTCCAACGACGGAATAGTGGGAACCATATTCTTGCGGTACCACGAGGAGATCGTAGACTGCGGCAAACCAGAGCGTTCTGCAAGCTGATACTCCGTCCAGCCCCGATCCTCTCGATATGTGGTTATGGCAGAGAGAATATCTTTCACCTGCATCACCCCTTTGCTTGTGTTTTTCGTAAATTATACTTTTATTTGTCGTTGCCTTTTAATAATTCTAATCGTATAATTTTAACGATATACACAAGCAAAAGGAGAATGATTTCAGTGAGACAGAAGAGCTGCTTCTTTATTGGGCATAGAGAAACATCGGAAGAAATTTACCCAGTGCTATGCGCCGTTGTTGAGGAGCATATAGTCCGCTACGGTGTTACTGAATTTATTGTTGGTCGTTATGGATGTTTTGACGGTCTTGCCGCATAATGATTTATAAGAAAAAGTCATTACTTTTATTTGGTTTTTTATCTTGCGAAAAGTAATGACTTTGTGTTAAAATTAAGATGAAACTTTGAGTACAGAAAGAGAAAAAGTCAGACTGACGTATTGCTCCTCAGGTGATAATTTTTCAGAAGCCTGCAGATTTCAAAACCTGCTGTGGAGATTCGACAAGGAAATGAGCAAAAGAGCGTGGGGAGACGAAATTCCACATGCTCCAAGCATTCACCGGGAACATGGATGGTACTTACCAAACGATGATTAACTGTAAGAGGGTGAAAGAAATGACCAGAGAGGAACTGAAAGAGCAAATTGATGAGCTAATGAGGCAGTATGCCGATGAAGAAATTGATGGGGATACCTATGCACAAAAGATGATGGAATTGACCACGTCCGCTCAGAATGACTAAACTCGATTACTCGACAATAAGTGAAAGGAGGCGAGATTATGCAGATGTGTCCATATTGCGATAAGGTTTACGATGAGTCTGAATATAGCCATTGCCCATATTGCTCTGGTGAATTATCCGACAAAGAGGGTGAAAGATACTTTAAGAACTGCCCGAATTGCGGTGGTATTATGTACTGGGACGGAGAGTGGGAATGCACTAATTGCGGCGAAACCGTCGATTCTGATGAAGATGACAACGATGGAATCATCGAAGGATAACCGTAGTATCCTACTCAAGATAATATTATAGAAAAAGCGCCTCACCGCTGGCATCAAAACCAGTGGTGAGGCGTTTCTGCGTCTATGGATTTATGCCTGTACTTCCTGTCCGTTCTTGAAGGTGAAGCGGATGTCGTTGATGCTGTAGACGGTGGCGAAGTCCACCATGCTGTGCCAGCTTTCAAGGGAGAACTCCGTCAGTGCATCGGGCATCTGTTCAAAGGCATTCAGGAAGGTTCCCATGTTGGCGCTGGCCGTCTGCTTTTCCTGAATCTCTGCGGTCACTTCTTCCAATCGGGTCTTGGCCTGGTCGAAGCGCTGCACCAAGCTGTCGTAGCGTTTCTGGTATTCGGTCTGGTTCGGAGCAGTGCGGGAAGCGGAAAATCTAACTCTATTTCTTGGCTGGCGCATCACCTGTCTAACCTGCACGACAAAAATGACAAGGTTGTATTCAACGGCATCATTGTGATTACAGATCGTCTCGTATTGGACAAACAGCTTCAGGATACCATCTACCAGTTTGAGCACGTGGAAGGCGTTGTAACTAAAATCGACAACAACGCCGCACAGCTGGCAGATGCTTTGAACACAGGCAAGAAAATCATTATTACCACACTTCAGAAGTTCCCGTTTATCCTTGAAAAGGTAGATGATTTAAGCGGCAAACGGTTTGCGGTCATTGTGGATGAGGCCCATTCTTCCCAGACCGGAGAAGCCAGCAAAAAAATGAAGGCGATCCTGGGAAACGCTGAGGGGCTAACGGAAGAAGAACAGCTCCAAAAGGTTGCGGATGAGGAGGCCAAGGAAGAACGCAAGCAATCCGACAGCGAGGATGAAATCGCAAAAGAAATGGCTACACATGGTCGGTTGCCTAACCTGTCCTTCTTTGCCTTTACCGCAACACCCAAGGCAAAAACGCTGGAGATGTTTGGAATCCCGGATGCAAGCGGTATTCCTCATGCTTTTCATATTTACTCGATGAAGCAGGCCATTCAAGAAGGGTTTATTCTGGATGTTCTGAAAAACTACGTGACCTACGATACCTATTTCAAAATCGGCAAGAAAATTGCCGATGATCCCCGCTATGAAAAAAGCAAGGCGAATAAGGCGCTTGGCAAATTTTTAAGTCTGCATCCGCATAATCTGGCTCAGAAAACTCAGATCATCGTAGAACACTTCCGCACTATCACCAAAGACAAGATTGGCGGCAAGGCCAAAGCAATGGTAGTGACCGGCTCACGCCTGCACGCAGTCCGGTATTATCAGGAGTTTCAGCGTTACATCAAAAAGATGGGATACGAAAATGAGCTGGGTATCCTGATCGCATTTTCTGGGACTGTCCATGATGGCGGCGAGGAATACACCGAAGTTAGTCTAAATGGGATAAAAGAAAGCGAACTGCCGGAAAAATTCCACAGCGGCGAGTACCATGTGCTTTTGGTTGCGGAAAAATACCAAACTGGGTTTGATGAGCCGTTGCTGCACACCATGTTTGTAGACAAAAAGCTGAGCGGTGTAAAAGCTGTTCAAACACTTTCCAGATTGAACAGAACCTGCTTCGGAAAAGATGATACATTTGTTCTGGACTTTGTAAATTCTGCCGAGGATATACGAGCCGCTTTTGCCCCCTATTATGAAGAAACAAGTATTGAGGAGACAACAGACGCCAACATCGTATATGAATTGAAATCCAAATTGGATGAATTTCGTGTGTATTGGCAGAGTGAGATTGAGGCCTTCTCTAAAGCATTTTTCAAGCCTACCAAGAAACAGGGAAATATGGATTTTGGCGTACTCAACAGTTTCCTTGACCCGGCAGTGGATCGGTATAACGGTTTGGATGAGAACGAGCAGGAAGAATTCAAGTCTACCCTCGCAAAGTTTGTTCGTACCTACACGTTCCTCACCAACATCATCCGATTAGATGATGCCGACCTGCATAAGTTCCATGCTTACGCAAAATTTCTTCAGAAGAAACTGCCAAAGCGAGAGGGCGGCGGTCCTATTTTTCTGGATGATGAAGTATCGCTCCAATATTACCGGGTTCAGAAGATTTTTGAAGGGTCTATTGCGCTGGAGCAGAGTGAGCCGTTGCCCAATAAACTTCATCCCGGAAAACCGAAGCCAGAGGAAGAAAAGGCTCCCCTGTCTGAGCTGATTGATAAAATCAACGAAAAGTTTGGCACAGAGTTTACTAACATCGACAAGGTCTTGGAACAAATTGTTTCTGATATGGATGCTAACGAGGAATTGCGTGTCCAGGCTCGCAACAATTCACAAGAACATTTCCGTTTTCCCTTTAACGATGCGTTTATGGACGTGGTTATCGGACGCATGGCACAGAATCAGCAATTCTGCGAAAGGGTTCTGGATGATGCCAAATTCGGAGATACCGTTCGTGATTTGTTGGTGGGTGTCGTCTATGAACGATTGCGGAGTTCCACGGGAAGTGAGAGTCGGCTTTAAGTCCTTGTTTATTTAAGCAGAAAATACCGCCACCCAGTTTCCCGTTGAAGAAATAGGGTGGCGGTATTTTCCTTATTTTATGGCGAGCAGAAAGTCCGAAATCTTTTTCCCGTCTGCATACCCCTTATCGTATAGACGTTGTAGAGAAGTCCTATCTTTTTTTAGGGTGCTGACACCACAGGTATCGTCCGGTGAGAGGATGAGAGCTTTGCCCTGCCGGACATATTTCTGTGCCGCCGATACGCCTTCATTGTATCTTTGCGCCCGCTGACACAGCTTTTCCGCAGCTTTTGGATACTTTTTTCGGATGCGTGCAGCCAATTTTTCATCTTTATCTGCGGTTCTCAACTCGCCCTCTGGCTTGGTGAGGATGACAACAACCTGGTCGCATCCCAGTTGAAAGGCTTTTTCCACCGGAACCGGATCACCCAAAGCGCCGTCATAATACGGGATGTTCTTCACTTCATACGGCTTACAAACAAAGGGGATTGCACAAGAAGCCTTAAAGATGCTGTAATCATCTTGGCTAATATCTGTCTTATCGAAACACTTCGCCTGTCCGGTTCGAGCATCTGCTGCAATTACATAGAATTCCATCGGGTTATCCCGCAAGGCGCAGTAATCCAAGGGATTTTCTCCGTTTGAACAACTCAGCGTCCCATACACATAATCCATATCGATAAAAGATCGCTTGAGGATGAAATTCCCTACACTCATATACTGCTTGCGAAATGCGTATTCCATATAGAATTGATGGTTCCTTCCTCTTTGACCTGCTGCGAAGGACGCCAGGTTTGCACTCCCTGCTGAGATTCCGATTCCCAAATCAAAATGAATGTCGTGATCCATACAATAGTCGAATATGCCGACGGCATAGATACCTCTCAGCCCGCCGCCTACATCTATCACGCCTGTTTTCATACTATATTCTCACCTTCCAAGCGGGATGTTTCCAACATCAAAGGAACAGCTCGCATTCTTTCCGCTCAGAGCAAACCTTCTTCAGCATCAGGCTGGCCGCACAGAGCATGACAGGATTGATCTTGCGAGCACCCTGCGGACATACAGCGATACAACGCATACAGGAGATGCACGCCTTCTCATCCACTTTCTTCGGGTCTTTCTTGTCGATGGCCTTCACAGGACACTCTGCTGCACAGACCCCACAGTTGGTGCACTCCTTTGTTGCTTTGGGCACCATACCAGCTCCTCCAGCTTTCTTATAAGGACGATTACCGGGCATCGCAGGTTCTGAAGTGTCTGCCGTAGAAAGCTTATGCTGAATCTGTTTGGCAAAATCGGAAAGCTGTGTTGCGTCCTGTGCATCAGGCCGACCGGCGGCAAACTGACGGGCGATGGAATGTTCCGCAATGGCGGCAACTGCCGCAATCACCTGAAAACCAGCCTGCTTTGCGGTATCCTCCAATTCTACCAACGTATCCTCATAGGCACGGTTACCATAAACACAAACCAGAACGGCTCGGGCACCGTTGCCATGTACCATGCCCAGCCGCTCTACTGCTACAGCGGGAACACGACCACCATAGGACGGCACGGAAATGACTGCTACATCCTCTTTTGTCAGTGAAACGGCATTAAAATCCTGCTTGCTGTCGGTCAGATCAACGGTGGTTACATCCCCCTCCAGTGCATCGGTTAAATAGTCGGCCACCTTTTTTGTTCCGCCCGTGGGACTGAACACGATGTCATAAAGTTTCATCAGAATATCCTCCTTTTACTCGGCAATACGCCAGGAAATCATGTAATGTATGTTCTCAGGAAGGTTTTCATCTTCCCGGGCCATCTGTTCAAAGGCTCCAGTCAGCCCCAGCTCCAAAGCTGTCTGATGGAAATGGGACAGAGCAATGCCCAGATCCACCTGTTTGATGGTTTCCTCTCCTTTGGAAAGTCCGGGTTTATAATCCGTATAAAAGTGATAGGCGTTTTCGGTTTTACGCACCCGCCAAGGCTGGGCATTTTTTGCCGAGGGAGCCAACCGCACCATTTCCAGCGGCTGAGCATAGGCTCCGGCCATGTTCTTGGTAAGCGGAGTGCGAAAATCCGCCTGATAGAATAGCTCTTTCCACTCTTTTCGGGAAGAAGATTTCATGGTGGAGCGCATCAGGTTTTCCGTCAGGCTGCGTTTGGCTGCGGGATAGCCTACCGGTGAAATCGCCGGAAACAGTTCGTCCTTTGGAATCTTCATGGCAGAAGCAAAGCCGTCCCGGTTGAAGGTCGCAGCCAACCACACCGTACCCAGTCCCATATGTGTGGCTAACAAGATGAGATTTTCAAATTCATATCCGGCCGCCAAGGGTGCCAGCTTTGTATCCGGGATGGAGATTCCCAGGAAAGTGCTTGCTCCCTTGATGACGCCGTAGGTTCCCATCTTTTCCCCATCTGCATTCAGTTTCTGATCAATGATGTATGTATGAACAGGAACATCAAAGGGATTATCCAGCTGTTTCATACACATAAGCAGGGCTTCTCGATCTTTGGGTAGCAAGGGCTTACTCTCATAAGTGCGGACACTGTGCCGTTTTTGAACGGTTTCTACAACAGGAATGGACAATTTCATTGTATTTCACCCTCTCTCACAGCTGAATCATAACTTTGCCGTTGAGCTGACCCTTAGCCACAAGCTGTAATGCCTCATTGGCCTGATCCAGAGAAAAAACACGAGAATCGACGGCAGGCTTGACCTGTTGCTTCTCCACAATCTCGGTGATTTTTTGCAGCTGTGCCCCATTGGAACGGACAAACACAAACCGATATTCTTTGCCCTGCTTTTGAGCAGCCTTGTCTAATTTACTGCCCGCCAGGGTGAACAGCTGTTTTTTTAGGACGCCAAACTGATGCCGCAGGGCAAAAGCTTTATTGGGTCCAGTTCGCAGGCTCACCAACCGCCCGCCTTGTTTCAGCACTGCTAATTCATGTTCAAATTCAGCAGGACCCAGGGTATCGATCACATGGTCCATATCAGACAACACTTCCCAATAGTTTTCTGTCTTGTAGTCGAGATACCGGTCAACTCCCATGGCAAGAAACTGCTCTTTCGCCCGTGCGTTGCCTGTCACAATCACTCTCAGTCCCAGCGCCTTGGCGATAGGAACCGCCATCTGACCGAAACTGCCCGAGCCGCCGGGAATCAGAATCGTTTGACCAGGCTTTGCTTCCAGCTCTTCCACGATAGCCTGATAGGCCGTCAAACCGGTCAGCGGGATAGCAGCGGCAGTATTGAAATCATACCCCTCCGGCATTTTGGCAACGGCATCCTGCTCGACCGCTACATATTCTGCAAAGGCACCAATTTTGCTGATCGGCAGGCGGGTGTAGACTCGGTCTCCTTTTTTGAATCCCTCAACCTTGCTGCCTACCTGCTCCACAATACCGGAGCATTCATTGCCCAGTGTCAGGGGCATCGGATAATCCTGAATCAGTTTTACGCTTCCTGTCAGGATCAGCAGTTCCACTGGATTAACTGCCGCAGCCTTTACCTGAATCAGTACTTCAGAATCTGAAATCTGAGGCTTCGGGATGTCTCTCAGGGTCGTATTGATTTCTTTTGAGTAGTTTTTGATTTGGACCGCTTTCATATAAGACCTCTCTGCATGAATTTTGTTTTATAGAATCTCTCTTGCTTTTTTTCGCAAGAACCGATAAAATATTAGATGTAATACATAGAATTACATCTTCGTTAGTTTAGCACTTGTTAGATGTAAAGTCAATAATTACATCAATAATAACCTGTTTGTTTTTGAAAGGATATAGAGTTTCTATGCAGATCAGTATAAAATGTTCCGTTGCGGTTCACTGCCTGATTTTTATCCATGAAGCGAAAGGTATTGCAAAAGTGACCAGCAATCTTTTGGCTGAAAGTACAGGGAGCAATCCCGTTGTAATCCGCAACATTCTCAGTGCCCTGAAAAAGGCAGGGCTTATTACGGTGCCCCGTGGGACCGGCGGTGCAGAATTGTGCGCCGACCCATCCCAAATCACCTTATACCAAATCTATTCTGCACTGGAGCCAGATGGCGTGACCTCCATCATTGGAATTCATCCCTGTGATGGCCGCCCTTGTCCGGTTGCACAAAATATTCGCAAAGTGCTGGAGCCGCCGTATCATAAAATTGAAGATGCCGTCAAGGAAGCGATGGAAGAAATTACGCTACAATCCATGATTGATGATTTTCATGGCATAGTTCAGCAAAGCTCTACCACCTAAAGGAGCTTACAATAAAACACAGCCATGGCAAATACCATAGCTGTTCTATCATTGAATGATAACTGTACTATTTTGCGAAAATGAGATGCTATTGGGACTTAACAAGCACTGAATAATTTGCTTTGCAAATTTCTTGCTTACCGTCGTATCCCACTCCGCCAACCGGATGATCTCCGCTGTTCCGGCCTCAAAATCAAATGAAATCTCGCCCCATTCGCCGTCGTTGTCCACCTGGTAGAGGTAGACAGCGGCGGCGATTTTCTTTTTGCGTTTGGTCTGGGATTTGCGTTTTAGGCGAATCATGTGAAGCACCCCGGCTTCTGCCAGCAGACAGGCCAAATGATCCACGGCTTTGCGGTAGGCTCGTTCTGCGCCGCTGGCCGTGCTGCCCTCAAAGAGGACTGCCAGTTCTTCAAAGGTCAGCCGGGTGCTGATGGGGCTGACCCGTCCACAGGTCATACAGATGGCGTTTCGTTTTTCCAAAAGGGTCTGCTCCCGGTAATTCAGCTTTTCAAATGCTTCTCGGACAGCTTCAGCCTGGATGCCGTTCCATAGAATCTCCGCATAGTCCCAATGGTCATCTCGGCTGACATCTTCGCCGGTTTCTTCGCTGTCCTCGTCCTGCACGGTCTGATAAAATGGAACACGGCTTCGATTTTGTTTGGCCAATGCCAAAAACTTTGCTGCGGTTTCCTCGGTACAGCCGTTTTTCTGAGCATATTTCTGGATCGCCGCCTGCTCAGACTGGCCGGATTGATTATAGAGCCATGCAATCCCACGCACGGCCTTGTACTCATCCACATTTTCAAAGGAACCGCCCTCCTCCTGCATCCGGCAGATTAAAAGGGCATTCCCGATAAAATGATGGGCATAGGTCAGAAAATCCGCCCTTTGTGCGGGATCGTATTCCCGGAGACAATCCAGCATGGCAAGTACACAGCCTATTTTGTAGTCCAAAAAGCGTTCTGGGTCATAGCAATCCAGCCCCTCCCGCAGCAGGAAACGGCGAACACGGCCATTAAGCCGATTTTCATAGCAGTGCAGGAAAAAGGAGAACCAGCATAGTTCTCGGCTCTGCACGGCCTTAATGATATAATCATTCAGATTTTCATGGACAGGCGGTTCCGAGTCAAGCTGAAAGATACGTTCCACTTCCCGCATGGTCAAGCCCTTGGATTCCGTCAGAAAACTGTATTTTGCACAGTAGCCGGACAGCTCCCATATCCACGCTGTATCCATTTTCCCTCACCGCCTTTCTGATGTTTCGCAGCTTATTTCTTTTGTACTGCTTCTAAAAGTGCCTGCTGGGTCATTTCCTGCTCATAGACAGTGCAGGCATAACGCTGATCTGAGAGCGCACGGAGCATCTTATCTTTTGCCAGCTTTTTCATCGCCGATGCAACTCCTTCATCCAGCTTTCCCCGGCGGGTACTCTGCAGGATGGTATTCATGCGCCGGTTATAAATTGCCTTGATGGGATGATCGTCGGCAAGCTCCCGCTGTTCCCGACCCCTTAGATTGCCAATTTGCCGACACGTCCGTCCACGCTGGTCACCGGGGGCCAGACCGCCGCAGTATTTGGTATGCCGTGCGTCAATGGTAAGAAACCATCTGCCGCAGATGAGGCATTTCTTGGGCGCATGGCCCACACAAAGTCCCTCAAACAAATCGGAACGGAACATCCCCACAAAGGAGACATAGTGCATCCGCTTGACCAGCTGTGGCTCCGTCTTTCCGGGCCGAGTGGCGGCTACATACTGCACCGAAGCATTGGTCAGGGTCATCCAGGCCGGGTTATCCAGCGATAAAGTTGGCTCGCCTTTGAAGAACTGCCCGAACATTGCCGCATAACCGTCCGGGGTACGGTCATAGCCTGGTTCATTCAACCGCTCTGCAAATTTCGTCAAGGCTCCCTTATATTGCCCCCAGAGAATAACTCAAATGCCCCAGCACCTGCGCTATTCGGATGAGCATTGTTGCCTTGCCGTGCTGACCAGTCAAAGCACAGATTAGTTGCTCCTGCTGAGTAAGCTGTAAATAGGCTTTGGTGTCCTCCATATATTCTTCGGAAAAGATGGCTGCAAGTTTTTGCTCAAAATAGCTTCGATTCAGGCGGGAGAACGGTGGCGTGGCCTGCAAAAAAGGAGATGATCTCGCCAGCGGCCTGCTGTACCTGCGGCAGCAGCTCCATATCCACGGAACCGGTGTTCATCCCCTGAAGCAGCTGATTCAGCACATTGCAGGGAGTATCCAGCTTTTCAATGGTGCTGTCTGGGATGTTCAGCACCTCGCAGCCAATGGTTCCTGTGGGCATGGTACACCCCTCATAGGTCACGGTGTCCTGCCAAAAATCCAGAGATAAAACCGCATGGTTGATGATCTGATCCATCTTCTCCCTCCTGTCATGTTTTTCTATTTTCATAATAGCACACAACAAAGACTTGGTCATGTTTTTTGAAAACGGCTTGTCATGCCATTAGCCTGTTTTTTTCGATTTTCCCCATAACCTATACAGAGGAGTGAGAAAACTGCCCCATCAAAAAGGAAATGGAGGAAATCTGTATGAATCTGTTTGAAGTGGTGAAAGCCAGTATCAACACACGGGAAGCAGCGCAGGCGTATGGAATCGACGTCAACCACCATGGCATGGCGCTGTGCCCGTTCCACAACGACCATCACCCCAGCTTGTATGTATCGGATGACCACTACCACCGTTTCACCTGCGGAGAACGCGGGGATGTAATCGACCTAACCGCCAAACTGTTTGACCTTCGGCTGTATGATGCGGCCCAAAAACTGGCGTCGGACTTTCACCTTGAGCCGGACAAGCCCTTGCCGGAAGCCATTCGCCGGAAAATGAAACACAAAACCAAAGCACAGCAGCTTCGTGAGAACGAGCAGCTGTGCTTTTCTGTTTTGAACGAGTATCGGAGGCGGCTTCTGGATTAGGAAAAACGGTATGCGCCGCAAGCGCCGGAAGATGTGTTGGACGAGCGGTTTGTGGAAGCCTGCCACAGGCTGCCCTGGGCAGAGTATCAGCTGGACATCCTGCTGCAAGGCGATTCCTATGAACGAGGCGAAGTAGTGAGTGAACTAACGGCAGGCGGATTTATCCGCAAATTACAGACCTGCCTGAGAGAGGAGCGATACCATGAACAACCCTGTTTGGATCGATGATAAGGGGAAAATCGTTGAGCCGGAATACTGCCGGGATTTTCTTACCCGGCATCCAATGCGCTGTATCAACGAACGCTTTTATACTGTGGATGGACCGTTGACGGATGAGAGCAAATTGAAGCGGACGATTTATGAGGAAATCTCGCCCTGGCTTCATGCCAAGGTCGCACAGACGGTGGAGCAGATGATCAAGGCGTTGAAGCTGGCGGCATACGCAGACCCTTTGCCCCTGCAATGTGACCGCATCCATGTGGCGAACGGCACTTATTTTCTGGACGGTACATTTACAGAGGAAAAAGAGTATTGCGGCAACCGCCTATCGGTGTCTTATCGGGCAGATGCTCCTGCACCGCAACACTGGCTACGTTTTCTTTCGGAACTGTTGGAGCCGGAGGATATTCCCGCTTTGCAAGAGTATCTGGGCTACTGCCTGATTCCCTCCACCAAGGGACAGAAAATGCTCATGCTGATTGGCAAGGGCGGCGAGGGCAAAAGCCGGATCGGTGTGGTGATGAATGCCATTTTCGGGCTCAACATGAACACCACTTCTATCCAGAAGGTAGAAAACAACCGTTTCGTCAGAGCCGATCTGGAGGGCAAGCTGCTGATGATTGACGATGATCTGGATATGAATGCCTTGACCAAGACCAACTATGTAAAATCAATCGTGACAGCAGAACTGCGGATGGATTTGGAAAGGAAGAAAGAACAGAGCTATCAGGGACAGCTTTATGTACGCTTCCTCTGCTTCGGCAACGGGGCATTGACTGCGCTTCACGACCGCAGCGACGGTTTCTTTCGCCGCCAAATCATTCTGACCACCAAGGACAAGCCTGCGGATCGGTTCGATGACCCGTTTCTTGCCGAGAAACTGATTGCCGAAAAAGAGGGGATCTTCCTCTGGATGCTGGAGGGACTGCGGCGGTTGATCGCTAATCACTATCACTTTACCATTAGCCAGAGAGCCAGGGACAATATCTCTTCCGCTGTTCGGGATGCCAATAACATTCTGGACTTTCTCGATTCTGAGGGTTATGTGGCATTCAAGGCCGATTATGAATCCAGCACCAAAAATCTGTACGCAGCCTATAAGCGGTGGTGTGAGGACAACGCAGAAAACCCACTGTCCCCAAAGAGCTTTGCAAACCAGCTTAGCCAGAACGCAGAACGCTACCATTTGGAACCGGTCAGCAATCTGCACATCGGCGGCGGAAAACGGTGCCGGGGGTATATGGGCATTTATGTTCTGCTCTCGCCTATGGAGTTGTAATGAAACTTCAAAACCTTCTGTTCGTGCGTTCATGCGTTCCTGATCGGGTGCAGCCTTTGGAACGAAGGAACGCACGAACACAAAAATTCAAAGTTTATTTTTATATTGTTCAGCTCAGATACTTCCTAAAATAGCCGCTTTCCTGTCAATGATTGTGCAAACAGTGAAGAACATTACCGTAAGCAGAATACAAATCATCATTCGGTGATTTGCGGAACAGTGACGCTGGTATGCGGAAAGGTGGCTATTCTTGCGGTTTCGCTTGCAAGCCCACTTAATGGCAAAGTCGATGGGGTGCTGTTGCGAACAGTTCTTCATGGACATAGTCCGGAGCATTTTTTTGAATATTATCTGTGTTTGTCGAGTCGTGCAGTGAGTATGCTCCCCGGCAAACTAATTTTACGAAAGAATGAGGTATTTTCTATGAAATCCAATTTAAGAAATAAAATCAAGTCGTTCATCGTGCGTTCCGGCTACACGATGCAGGAAGTCGTTGACCGGCTTTCCGAGGATTATGGCTGGAGTGACAGCGTTTCCAACCTGTCCAACAAGCTCCAGAGAGAGTCTCTGCGGTATGTGGAGGCGGTACAGCTTGCCGACGCCCTTGGCTATGACATTATTTGGGGACCCCGCAAGAGTGAAACTCTTGTGGGGAGAGGAGGAGCAGCGAAGTGAACGAGCTTTTGTGCTTGCACAGAAGCGAGCGATACGGAACTTGTGACGACGAGGCAGAAGCGGAGGGACAAATGATGCCTGCCGTTCCTATTCTCCGTATCTCTCGTCCCCATGGCAATACCGCAGTATTGCTATGGACGGGCGGCGAAAACATTCGATTTTTCGCTGCCGCCGGATGGCTGATGTTTCGCAAAACATCGGCTGTCCGGGCTGAACAACAGGAAACGATGCAGACGGTTTCCGGGCAGTTCAGCAGG
This sequence comes from Butyricicoccus porcorum, assembly GCF_051246315.1. Taxonomy (NCBI): domain Bacteria; kingdom Bacillati; phylum Bacillota; class Clostridia; order Eubacteriales; family Butyricicoccaceae; genus Butyricicoccus; species Butyricicoccus porcorum. The sequence goes on along the minus strand of NZ_CP178353.1, from coordinate 1,613,738 downwards.
GGTCATCGCAATGACCGCAATTCTCCCTCGGAGAGCCCACGGCACTTTGCAGCCCTCTGGGATGAAAGTGTCATAGTGGGTTATTACACTTCCCGCAGGAAGTGCATCCCCGTCCCCAAGCCGTCTGCCACGCAACAGAAAGGAGCTGATTTCCATGGCCAGAAACGACGGAATCGACCGCACCTTTGCCCGTAACTAGGACTTGCCCACCCTTGATGATGTGGCGAAGGTTCAGGAGCATAACGAACGAGAAAAGAAGAGCTACTCCAACCAGGATATTGATACCACCCAGACCTACCGGAATATCCACTTCAAAGCCCCCACCGGCAGCTATGCTGCCATGTTCGATCAGATGATTGCCGATGGGGTTATCTCCACCCGTGGCCTGAAATCCGATGCGGTGAAATACGGGGAAATGATTTTTGATGTGAACTCCGCTTACTTCCACAATCACGGCGGCTATGAATACGCCAAGCAATTTTACACCGACGCATATAACGCTGCCGTAGAGATCGTGGGCGGTGAGCAATATATTCTCTCCGCTGTTATGCACGCCGATGAACGCAACCGAGCTATGTCAGAAGCTCTGGGGCAGGATGTGTACCACTACCACCTTCATGTGGTCTATGTCCCGGTGGTGGAAAAACAGATTCTCTGGTCGAAGCGGTGCAAGGATAAATCCCTTGTGGGTACAGTCAAAGAAACAATCATGCAGGTCAGCCGGAGCAAAAAGTGGGAATCCAAAGTTGCTCTGGATGAGCAGGGCAATCCGCTTCTGACCTCCAAAGGCAAGAAAGTCCTGCGGACATCGTACAGTGTCCTGCAAGACGATTTCTTCAACTATATGAAAGCTGCCGGATATACCGATGTGGAGCGTGGAGAGCGTGGCAGCACCGAGGAACATCTGACTGTGACCCAGTTCAAGGTGGCACAGGAGCAACAGCGGCTGGAAGCTGTGACTGCTCAAATCACTCAGTCAGAGCAGGCGCTGGACACCGCACAGGCAGCCGTTGAGAAAAAACAGAAGGAGCTGCAATCCCTGCAAAAGCAGACCAAAGAACAGCGTACTGCCGCCCTGACTGTGCAGGAAATCCGCTCCATGGGGAAAAAGACGATCACCGGCAACATCACTCTGACCCCATCCGAGTGCAGCACGCTCAAGGATTATGCGGTCAATGGAATTCTTGCCAAGGCGGAAAACAGCCGCTTGGAAGAAAAGCTGCAACAAGCGCAAAAGAGCGCCGCTGTCTGGAAACAGCGATATGAATCGCTGAAAGAACAGGCACGGCCCTATCTGGACGCTGTCAAGCTCGCACCCGAAAAGGTGCGGGCTTTTCTTGACGCCATTTTGACCCAGGCCCGGCAAACAAGGCAGCACGATCAACCTTCCCGCCGCAAATCGCAGAATATGGAACTTTAATTGATGGAGGAAACTGCATGAGAAAATACAAAGATTTTATGAGTGAACCTGACTATGGTTATATCGACATTGAATCTTGCTTTGACCCAATTTTTGAGCCGCCGATTGATTTTCTGGAAGAATGCCGGAAACGCTGGGAAAACCGGATGAATCCGTTCACCGGTACGGTGGAACGGAAAATCGGGAATACCTGGTATCTGCTGGAGACTGTATGTGACGGAAATGAGCCGCTTACCCACAAGGTAAAACGGCTCATTTTTTCGGATAAGGAGGTGCTTTGTTCATGACACAGACTCAAATTCATGCTACAATATCACCATGCACACCGATTCTGTCAGCTGAGCCAACCGTAAAGGAGGACGCTATGTTGGATCAGCAGAAAATTACCATCCTGTACTGCCGCCTCAGCAATGAGGATGCGCTGGATGGAAAATCAAATTCAATACAGAATCAAAAAGAGTTTTTAACCCGGTACGCAGCCGAGCATGGCTACACCAACCTGAAAATTCTGGTGGACGACGGATATACGGGAACCAATTTTGACCGTCCCGGCGTACAGGAAGGCTTTGCACTGGTTAAGCAGGGGCTTGTCGGTTGCTGGCTGGTCAAAGATCTCAGCAGGTTTGGCCGAGATTACCTGACCGTTGGGCAGTACACGGACATCATTTTCCCCAGCTACGATGTACACTTTATCGCCGTCAACGATGGTGTGGACAGTGAACGAGGCGACAGCGACGGCTTTGCCGCTATTCGTAATTTGTTCAACGAATGGTATCCACGGGACACCAGCAAAAAAGTCCGGGTCGTATTCCGTCAGAAAGGCACCAGCGGAAAGCATCTGGGAAAACCGCCCTATGGCTATCGCACCGATCCCGCCGATAAAGACCATTGGATCATTGACGAGGATGCCGCCCCAGTAGTCAAGCGCATCTTTGACTTGGCCATTGACGGCAAGGGGCCGGAACAGATTGCCCGTATACTGGAGCAGGATAAGGTGTTGACTACCAAGGCGCTGTATGCCAAACAGTCGGAAAACCATCCTGACCCCAAAAAGCGGAAGAAGATGCCGGAGCGTCCTTACCATTGGATTGCTCAATCGGTTGCGGGTATTCTGGAACGGATGGAGTACACCGGCTGTACCTGCAATTTTAAGACCTATTCCAAGTCCTAACCCGGGGAGATGTACTGCGGGAACTGGTGTTGGAGCGCATTCAGGCGGTCAATGCCTATATCTGGCAGGACGTGGAGAGTTTTCAGGAGGAGTGGCTGCAATGCCGTCGCTCCGATCAGGAACGCAACATCCGTGAAGATCGGAAGCGAGTGGAGCAGGCCAAGAAGCGGCTGGCTGACTTGGATGTTCTTCTGTCCCGACTCTATGAGGATTTTGTCCTGGGCGATCTGAGCAAGGAGCGGTACAAGAAAATGACCGCCGATTACGAGGCGGAACAGGAACGGTTAAAACTCGAAATTGAAGTGACGGAAGAATGGCTGGAAACGCAGGAAACCATGAGTGCAGATGTAGATGCCTTTGTCGCTCTGACCCAGAAGTATGTGGATGTGCCGGAATTAACACCTACGATAGTCAATGAGTATATCAAGAAGATTGAGGTGTTTGCGCCGGACAAATCCAGTGGCAAGCGGGTACAGAAGGTAAAAATCTATTTCAACTTCGTGGATGACGTAGAGATTCCTGTGATTTCCGAGCCTGTTGTTGCAAAATCTACCCTTGGACGCAGAAAAACGGCGTGACCATTGCGGTCACACCGTTCTCTGCCCCTCGCAAAGCTAAATAGTACCTTATCACTATTAAGTCTTTCGATTCAGGATTTTTTCTTTTTCCGCTGCTCCCGCAGCTGTACGATGCGTTCACGATCTGCCCCGGTCACACGGCGCGAATCAAGGATTTTCTGTATTGCCATGCGTGCAGTTTCCGTGTCCAGTGTGACCCGCTGCATCCAGTCCCATGTATCATCCGGATCACGGACATAACACACAGACACAGCCCAGCCGACTGCCATTCTGACATAATACCCCGGATGCGATACCTGTTCCAGCTGCGCCAGCACGCGCGGCAGCCATTCGCCCTGCGCGAAGTGGAAAAGCAGCATGACCACGCCAAACCGCACCGCAAACTCCTGTTCACCGGAAAGATATGGCAGGATAAACTCCCAATAAGCCTCCGGTTTTTTCTTCGCTTCCTTCAAACCGTTACAGAAGCTGTCACACACTGACCAGTTATCAATGAGCGGGATAAAATCCCGTATGTGCTGCATGCGCTGATCCGTCGGACACTTCATGCAGCCGATGACCATACCGCGCAGCATAATCTCCTCAAACAGGTCGCCGCACGGTTCGGCAAAATACGCGTCGGCATCTGTGGCAATTTCCTTTGCCAACGCACGCAGGCGCGGCAGGCGCACACCAATCATGGTTCCACAGCCCGGAACGAGTGCGGACGAAAAATCGCGGTATTCCCTTTCCGCCATCGCAAACAGCCGCGCACGAATTGTGTTCTTCATGGCTCGCGCACCCGAATGCCGCACTGCTTACAATACTGCCAGGCATAGCTTCCGCTGTGTGCAATGACAGTCAGCTTGCCAAACCGCCCGCGCAGCAATCCTCCGCCCGCACCAAAGGCTTCCTCTCCGATGTGCTGTACGGAATCCGGCACACGAAGGACTGTCAGGCTGTCACACTGTGCAAACGCCTGCCTGCCGATGCGGCGCACACCCTCCGGTATCACAATCTGTTCCAGCGCCGTGCAGCCGAAAAAGGCACGTTCCCGGATTTCCGTCAACCGGAACGGCAGATCAAACTGCCGCAATGATACACAACCGGAAAAGCACTCTCGCGGTATCACTGCCAGCCGCAGGGAGAGCTGTACCGAAGCGAGACTCCGACAGCCCGCAAAGGCGGCTTCTCCCAGCCGGATACAGCGGTCCGGCAAGAGGAGCTTTTTCAGCCCACTCCCCCGGAATGAAGCATGTCCCACACTGCGCAGCCCGGATGGCAGCGTAACCTGATGCAATCCTGTGCAGCCGTCACACAATCGATCGCCCAACACCTGCACGCCCTCCGGCACGCGCAGTGAGCCGAGTGCCGTACAGCCTGCAAACGCACGCTCACCAAGTTCCTGCACAGTATCGGGCAGGTGGAAACGCGACAAACGCACGCAGTCTGCAAACGCGCCGTCCAGAATCTTTACCAGTCCGCGCGCACACTCCACCTCACTGAGATTGCCGCATCGCAGGAATGCCTCTGTACCGATGCTCTTCACGGTCTTGCCGCATGAAACCGCAATAATGTCTTTGCGTCCGCGGAATGCGCGGTCACCAATCGACGAATATCCGCGTACAGACAGACGGTTGAACGGAAACCATGGCATACGGATACGCCATGCGGGCAGATGTGCCGCCGTGCGCGGTGTCAGTACCCCAGTCGGCTGTGCCGCCCCGCGCTGTACCGGATAACCGGCAAGCTGCTGCGCCATATAGCGCATTTCCGGTGATACTGTGGCCGTCAGTCCGAAGATACCCAGCAAATCAAACCGGGGTTCCTGCGGCCTTTGCCAGAAATCCAACGCAGTCTGTGGTTTGCTCTCCGGCACAGATGCCGGACGACCCAGCGCATCCAACGCGTCATACAGCTCCTGTGCCGATGAGAACCGGTCAGACGGACGAAATGCGCACGCCTGTAAAATCACACGGCTGAAGGCAGCATCTGCCTGAGACGGCGGCGGGAATTCCTCCCCGCTCAGCCGGCGTGCCACTGCGGTATCCCAATCGCGCGGCGGCATGTCCCTGTGGAAAAATGGCAGATAGCCGCCATTTGCCAGCTGATACAGCACGATACCGAGCGAATAGATATCCGCGCGCGCATCATACTCTTCTCCGGCAACCACCTCGGGTGCCGCATATTTTTTCGTGCCGATTGCCGTACCCGCATGCACTGTACCTGCCAGCTGCTTGGCAATGCCGAAATCACCCAGCTTATAACTGCCGAACCGGCTGCGGAAAATATTATTGGGATTGATATCGCGGTGCAGAATGCTGACGCTGTGGCAACAGATCAGGCCACGGCTCAAATCCATACCGAGGCGGCGAATCTCTTCTGCCGTGTACAGCTTTTTCTCTCCTCGGCCAAGCAGTGTGCCGAGGCTCTCCAACAGCTCCATGCGGATCAGCAAGTCACAGCCGACCAGCCTGTCATCTTCATACAGCTCCATCACGGCATGATCGTCCATATGCACGACATGGTCTGCACCGCGCAGGGTATCCATCGTGCCAACCTCACTGTCATATGCCTTTTTTGCGAGCGCACGCACCCGTTCCGGCGTATCTGCCAGTGTGCGATCCGGCAGAATTTCCACCACCTTGAGCGCCGCAGTATGTACCCCGCCGAACAAATCGCGTGTTTCCACGCGATAGACACGCCCGAAATTGCCGCTTCCAATTTCCCCGCACACGTGCCAGCTGCCAAACAGCGGCTCATACCCGTGCAGGCGCTGTTCCAGCCCCAGCATACCGTTGCCCCCTTTCGTTTTTCTCTCTGCCTCAAATTATAACAAACGATGTATGTCCCGTCAAACCGAAGGCAAAAAGCGGAGCCGCACATTCTGCGCGGCTCCGCCCCGGTTTAATTTTCCGATTCCCTCTGCATCTTGCGCAGTGGGATAAAAATCTTTTGATTGATTTTGTACATAAATGTGAGCGACAACGCCAGCGAAGCGACTTCTGCAATCGGGAACGACCACCAGACTGCATGGATGTTGCCGGTCAGGGACAGCAGATAAGCTGCCGGAAGCAACACAACCAGCTGGCGGCCAAACGAAATGGCCAGGCTGTACAGGCCGTTGCCCAGCGCCTGGAAGGTGGACGAGCTGATGATACAGATTCCCGCGACCAGGAAACTCCACGAAATGGTACGCAGCGCCGGCTCTCCAATGGCAAGCATCTCCGGCGAAGCGTTGAAAAAGCTGAGCAGCAAATCCGGCTTGAGTTTGAATACCAACAAACCGATCAGCATGATGCACTCTGCATAGACCATCGCCAGAGCAATGGTTTTCTTGATTCGATCCGGTTTACAGGCACCGTAGTTATATGCAATAATCGGAACCATGCCGTTGTTCATGCCAAAAATCGGCATGAAAATAAACGACTGGAGCTTGAAATATACACCGAAAACCGCAGTTGCCGTCGAGGTAAACGCGATCAGAATGCGGTTCATGCCGTACACCATGACCGACGAAATTGACATCATCAGGATGGACGGGATACCGACCGAATAAATCTGTCCAATGATATGCCCGCTCGGACGGAATCTGCCCTTCAGGCTGACATCGGTGTTAAACTTAAAGTTGAAGAAAACCGCCATCACACTGGCGATAATCTGTCCGGCAACCGTTGCGACCGCCGCACCCGCGATGCCCAGCTTCGGCAGGCCAAACATGCCGAAAATCAGGATCGGGTCGAGAATGATATTGATAATCGCACCGGTGCCCTGTGTGAACATGGTATAAATCGTGCGGCCGGTCGCCTGAAGCAGCCGTTCAAACATCATCTGGATGAACATGCCGAACGAGCAGATCATACAGATGCTGAGATACGTATCACCATATGCAATAATGGTCGCACTATCGGTCTGCGTGCGGAAAAACAGATTGCATGCCGTGAGTCCCAAAATCAAAAAGACCAGATAGCTGCAAATCGCCAGAAAAATGCCGTTTTTCGCTGCTTTATCCGCAGCTTCCTGATTTTTTGCGCCGAGTGAGCGCGAAAGCAACGCATTGACACCGACACCGGTACCGGATGAAATCGCAATCATCAGATTCTGCACCGGAAACGCCAGTGAAACGGCGGTCAGCGCGTCCTCACAAATGCGCGATACAAAGATACTGTCAACAATGTTATACAACGCCTGTACAAGCATGGAAATAATCATCGGCAGCGCCATCGAAATCAACAGCTTGTTTACCGGCATGACACCCATCTTGTTTTCCTGTTTTGTCTCAGCCATAAGCAAACCCTTTCCCCACCTGATACATCTTCAATTCTGTCACATCTTCAAGTTCAAATCAGCACTCGTATTCGTCAATTTCAAAGCGGTTGCCGTCATCATAGCCCACATCGAGGTATTCCATGACAGCCAGCGCCTCCCAGCAGTCGCACAGACGAACCTGCTGTACAATATCCATCTTATCCCACTGTGAACGGGTGCACAGCTTGCGCGTGCAGGCAATGCTGTCCTTGTAATTGGTGCGAATCCAGCGCTCCGGGTCCTCCTCATGAATTTCGCAAATCTTGTTGCCTTTTGAGTCAACCAGCTGCATCGGGAGATCCTTTTTAAAGCGGCCGGAGATAAAAATGCTCTTGAGCAGACCGGCCAGAGATACCACCGAAGTGATTGTCTTGGTTGTCATACGCATTATCCTTTCCTATCGTCAAATCAAATACTCAATACAGCTTGTGTTTTTTGAGAAACTGCCATGCGACAATGCAGCCGATGACCGCAATAATCACCGGGATAAAGCTGATTGCGCCCGGCAGGTGTGAAACATTCATGCCGTAAAAGCCGAACACCATATTCGGGATGGTCATAATCAGGGTGATGACAGTCAGAGCCTTCATGATGTCGTTCATGTTGTTGGAAACAACCGAAGAATATGTCTCCATCGTACCCGCCAGAATGGAGGAATAAATACCTGCCATCTCGATTGCCTGACGGATTTCGATCAGCGCATCCTCCAGCAGGTCGCGGTCATCCTCATACAGCTTGAGGATACGTCCGCGCAATACCTTTTCCATCGTCACCTCATTGCCCTTGAGGGAGGCGGAAAAATAGACGAGGGATTTTTGCAGGCCGAGCAGCATCATAAGTTCTTCGTTGCGCAGGCTGTCATACAGGCGGCGCTCGATATCGGTGAAGCTGCGCTCAATGCGGTGCAGGTAATTCAGGAAGCGCCCCGCCACGCGGAGCAGCAGCTGAAAGACAAACCGCGTGCGCATGGCGGTCTGCACGCCGCGCACCTTGCCCGATGCGATATCACGCGTGACACTGGTGTCCTCCAGACAGACCGTAATGACGACATCTTCCGCCACGACAATGCCCATTGGGAGTGTTGCATACATCTGTACATCGCGCGTGATGCTATCGCTTTCCTCCTCAACCGGGATATCGACAATAAGCAATGCCTGGTCATCCTCCAGCTCCACACGGGAGGTTTCTTCCGGGTCGAGCGCAGCATTGATGAAGCCCGCATCCACATGCTGGGACACGATCACGCTGTCGATTTCTTTCCGCGTCGGATTGACCAGATTGATCCAGCAGCCAGGTTCTGCGCGTTCCAGCGCGACCACCGTCCCTGCATCTGCCTTGAAGTATTCAATCATCGCATGCACCTCCCATTTCACTTTCGTCCCGATGAAAAGCCCTTCCTCCGAAGAAGAAGGGCCATTCGCCTTTATTTCTGCTGTATCGGTTCGAAAAGGCTCGAACCTGTCGGCAAAATTACTTGCTGCTGAAAATCTTCATGATATCCGCGAACGGATCATCCGCTTCGACCGGATTTCCGTCAGCCACGCTCGCCTCAGCCTGAGACTGCTGCGGAGCCGGCGCTGCCGGTGCGCTGAAGGTCTGCGCCGGTGCGGAGAATGTAGAAGCTGCCTTCTTCGCGTTGGAGAAGATGGAAGAGGTCTGCTCCTGCTTGGCAGCCGGAGGCGCGTCGAAGCCGGTTGCGATGACAACAACGCGGATCTCATCGTCTACATCGTCGTCAATGGATGCACCGAAGATGATGTGTGCATCCGGATGCGCCGCAGCCTGAACCATGCTTGCTGCACGCTCGATTTCATCCAGACCGATATCGGAAGAACCGATGATGGACAGGATGACGCCGTGTGCGCCGTTAATGGAGGTCTCGAGCAGCGGGGACTGGATTGCCTTCTTCGCAGCTTCCTCTGCCTTGTCCTTTCCGGCAGCAGCGCCCACGCCCATGTGCGCATAGCCTGCGCCCTTCATAACGGAGGTAACGTCCGCAAAGTCCAGATTGATGAGACCCGGGACAGTAATCAGCTCGGAGATCGAAGCGACTGCCTGACGCAGTACGTTGTCGGCGATTTCAAATGCGTTCTTGAAGCTGATCTTCTGCTCGGAGACATACTTCAGACGCTCGTTCGGGATAACAATGAGGGAGTCTACATTTTCCTTGAGGTTTTCAATGCCCTCGTTCGCCTGCTGCATGCGCTTCTTGCCCTCGAAGCCGAACGGTCTGGTGACAACGCCGACGGTCAGAATGCCCATTTCGCGCGCGATCTGCGCAACAACCGGTGCGCCGCCCGTACCGGTGCCGCCGCCCATGCCAGCGGTGATGAATACCATATGTGCGCCTTCCAGTGCCTTGGAGATATCCTCGCGGCTCTCCTCAGCAGCCTTGCGTCCGGTTTCCGGTCTGGAGCCTGCACCCTGGCCCTTGGTGAGCTTGGCGCCGATCTGGATCTTGACGGAAGCCTCAGAACGGTTGAGTGCCTGCTTGTCCGTATTTATTGCGATAAACTCAACGCCCTGTAAGCCGCTGGTAACCATGCGGTTTACCGCGTTGTTGCCGCCGCCGCCAACACCGATGACCTTGATGTTGACAATGGTATCGTAATCCATTTCAATCTCGAAACCCATGTTTGATCTCCTCCGTTGTGTTATATGAAGTAATTTTCATTTTCAAATTCAGATGAGCGCCGCACCACCGGGTGCAGGAGCCCATAACCCTATTTTCTTCATTCTACCTCTTTCCCGCTGCTTTTGCAAGATAAGATGGCAGATTCGTTCAAAAAAACTTCCGGATTTTGCAGAATCCGCCGTGCGCAGCGGCACAGCAATCAGAAAAAAGGATGCTATGGCAACAGGTTACAGGATAATTTTTCCATACAGCACCACCCCTGTGGTCTGTCCATCCGAATTCTCCTGGCTGCTGTCCCCATCCTGTGCGCCGGTATCCGCCTGTTCCTCCTGTCCGGAAGCATCATCCGCACCAGTTTCCTCCTGCTCTGCGGAATCATCCGTGCTGTCCTGCTCCTGCCCGTCGTCCGTGCTGTCCCCGGACTGTCCGGTTTCAGCCGCATCGTCGGCCTCTTCGGTGTCATCCTGCTCTTCGCTCGTGCTCACAGTATCATCCGGACGGTAATGCGCCTTTTTGTCATCCGTCAGGTCAATGATGCCGGTCTCCGGCAAGGACGGCTCTTTCAAAATAGCCTGTAAAAACTGAATTTTATGCTCCAGATCGCTCAGGTTTCCAAGCAGGATGGTATACCGGTCGTCAAACCGCATGCGCACATCATAGGCTTTTTCAATATCAATGCTGCCAACCTTGTCGTTCATTTCATATTGCGTCATCAGGTTCATCAGGTCGAGTACTGTCTGCAACTTTTCCTGCTCGTCCCCGACCGTATCGCCGACCTTGAGTTTTTCTGCCTCCGCGCCGACAACTTCAACCGTATTGTCTGCCACCTGCCCGTTCTTCTCCAGAACCTTTCCCGTCATATCCATCAGCAGGTATTCGCCGTTTACCTCTACCGACAGCGCCGCAGTGCGCTCGGTGATTTCAATTTGCAATGTGCTCGGCAGCCTGCGGTGCAGCTTCACCGTATCCAGATAGGGATATTTCGCCTGTAGGATCTGCGCGATATGGCTGGAATCGAGGAAAAACATGTTGTCGCCCTCGCGCACACCGCTCGCATCAATCAGCTCCTGTTCGGTATAGCGGGTATCGCCCGTGACTGTGATATGCGATACACGAAAAAAAACCGTCGGTGCAAGCACAATCGCCGCGCAGATCAGAAGCCCGCACACCACCCGGAACACCAGCTTATTCCGTCTGCGCCGCCGTTGCCGCTGCTGCCGCGCCCGCTCTGAGTTGCGCGAGGTGCGCGCCGGGCGGGCAGGCTGCCCGGCTCTGTTTGCCTGCTGTCCGCTGCGGGATGACACCGGACTATTTGTTTTCCGTCGGGGCTCCGTTTGTTTTGCCATGTCCCCCTCCTCTCCGACTGCCGGTTATCTGCGGGCAGCCTCCAGAATATGCTGATAAATCTTCTCGCTGGCGTCAACGATCGCCATTTTTTTGGCGCAGCGCCCCATTTCCGCGAGCTTTTCATCGTCTGCCAGCAGCTCAGTCACCGCCGCATACAGCTTTTCCGGCGTACATTCCGGCTCAGTGATGACCTTACATGCGCCATTCTGTTCCAACGCTCGCGCGTTTTTTTCCTGATGGTTCTCCGCAACATACGGGGACGGCACGATAATCGACGGCTTGCCCAGCACGCACAGCTCGCCCAGTGTTGCCGCGCCTGCACGGCAGATGACGAGGTCAGCGGCTGCCATGACATCCGCCATGTCGTAAATATATTCGCGCAGCTCAATATTCGGGTGCTTGTCCAGATCTACACCCAGCTCGCGCACGCTGTCCGGCAGCCACTTGTATGCCGCCGTACCGGTCGCATGAATATGGCGGAACGCGTCATGCTCGCTCTCCAGCTTGATAAAGCCCGCCATGTGGCGGTTCATATACAGAGCGCCCATGCTGCCCCAGAACGAAACAACCAGCTTTTCTCCGTCCGCAAGGCCGAGCTTGCGGCGCGCGTCCTCGCGGCGGACAAAGATAATTTCGCCGCGCACCGGTGCGCCGGTCAAATGGATATTCGGGCGATTTTCCAGCAGTTTCCGTGTGTTTTCAAAGCAGATCAACACGCGATCTGCCTTTTTCGCGCATGCCTTGGTCACGACGCCCGGAAACGCGTTGACCTCGAGCAATACAGTCGGAATATGCAGCTCCTGCGCAGCACGCACCATCGGGAAACTCGCATAGCCGCCGCAGCCGACGACGACATCCGGGCGGTATTCCTTCAGGATTTTCTTCGCCTTCGAGGTCGCAGTCAATGACTTTTGCAGCGTGGCAATGTTATATGCAATCGCGGACGGTGAGAAGGAGCGCTTGAGGCCCCGCACATCTATCGTATACAGCTGATAACCCTCGCGCGGAACGAGTCGGGACTCGATACCGGTCGAGGTGCCTGCGAAGCGTACCTCTGCGTCTGCACGGCGCGACTGGACATATTTTGCGATTGCGAGACCGGGGTTGACATGACCTCCGGTGCCGCCTCCTGTGATGAGCAATTTCATATCGGATTACCCCTTTTCGTCAGATCCAACCTGCCGTCATTCTTTTTTTGACGGCGGAATATTGCGGGAAATATTGAGCAGAATGCCAATCTCAACCAGCTGCATGACAAGTGCTGTGCCGCCGTAGCTGAACAGCGGCAGAGACGCGCCGGTGACCGGAAACAGGCCGGAGACAACGGCGAGATTCAGCAGAATCTGGAACGCAAACTGCATCGTGATGCCCGTCGCCAGCAGACTGCCAAAGCGGTCCGCCGCGCGGCGCGCGATGGAGAAGCCGCGGTAGACAAAGTAGGCGAACAGCACCAGAATCAGTGCCGCGCCGACAAAGCCCAGCTCCTCGCAGATGACCGAAAAAATAAAGTCGTTCATCGGCTCCGGCAGATACAGGAATTTCTGCCTGCTCTGTCCGAGACCAAGCCCGAACGCGCCGCCCGAACCGATGGCAATGAGCGACTGCACTGCCTGATAGCCGGTGTCCTTCGCGTCGAGAAACGGATTGAGGAAAATATTGATGCGTTCCTGTACGTGGTTGAGCGTAAAATACGCAATGACCGCGATAATGCCGCCGCCGATACCGACCGGAACAAGAAACCAGACATGCATGCCCGCGACAAACAGAATCACAAAGCCGATGACAATCAGGATCATTGACGCCGACATATGCGGCTCCATTGCGAGCAGCAGGATATACACGCCGATCAGCGCGACATAGACCAGCAGTCCCTTCACCTTGCGGACGCTCTCCGGCTTCGCACTCGCCATCGTCGCAAACAGCAGGATAATCGCCAGCTTCGCAATCTCAGACGGCTGAAAGCCGAACAGCCAGCGGCGTGATTTATTCAGTGTCGTTCCGAGTGGCGTAAGCACCAGCACCAGCATGACAAAAGAGATAAAATACAGGATAAATGCCCATCTCTTGTACATGGTATAGTTGATACAGGAAACGCCCCACATCAGCACCAGCCCCACGACCGCCATGCCGAGCTGACGGATGAAATAATAGAACGGGCCGATATTGCTGCTATAATATCCCTTCGGATAGCTGGCTGACAGCAGCGCGATCAGGCCGACAACCAGCAGCATCACCGTAATGAGCAGCAATGGTGCATCAATTTTTTTCTTTGACTGTTCGAGCAGCCCCGCCTGAAACGCATTGCGCGGCTGCACCGTCCTGACCTTCGCGCGTGAACGCCGGACACGCCGCTTCCCACGGCTGTCCTGCCGGGACTGCGCCTGTGCCTTCTGCGGGGATCTGCGGGACGCCGCGCGCCGCCGCGGGGAACCCCGTCGCTTTGTATTGGACGCTGTAGGCAGAGAGACCACCTCCATTTCCCGTCACAGCAATCAGTTTCTCCGTTGATTTGTTGATTTACAGATAGCGCGGTGCAACACCGAAATACGACAGGATGCACATCAGCGCGGTAATTCCGGCAAAAACCAGAACGATCTTCTTTTCGCTCCAGCCGCACAGCTGGAAATGATGGTGCAGCGGTGCCTTGCGGAACACACGCTTGCCTTCCATTTTAATATTGCCCTTCGCATCGCGCACCGGATTGCCGTTTTCATCCAGCACCGGCTTTTTGGTCATCTTGTAATAGGTGACCTGAATGATGTCGGACAGTGTCTCAATGACGTAGATCAGGCCGACCAGCGCGAGGATCAGCGGCTGGTCACAGGCAAACGCAAGACCGGCAACCGCACCGCCGAGAAACAGCGAACCGGTGTCGCCCATAAACACCTTCGCTGGATTGAAGTTGAAAATCAGGAAGCCTGCGAGACCGCCTGCCAGCGCAGACGCGAATACGACAACCGGCAGATTGCCCGAAACCGCACCGATCACGATGAAATACACCGCTACCGGCAACGTGACGCCCGCCGCCAGACCGTCCAGACCGTCGGTCAGATTGACCGCATTGTTGCAGCCGACCATGATGAACGCTGCAATGACGACGTAAATCAGCCACGGAATGTCGAGCGAAACGCCGACAAACGGAATATACAGGCTGGGCATCAGATAACCGCCCATATGCACGACTGTCAGGAAGACCAGCGCCAGCACCAGCTGAAGCGCAAATTTTTGACCGGAGGTCAGGCCTTCATTTTCCGCCTTGCGAATCTTCGTACGGTCATCGATGAAGCCGATCACGCCGTAGCACAGCGACAGCACGAGCACCGTAAACGACTGTACGCTGAGACCGCCCAGCACGAGATTGACGACAATCGTCACAAGCGTAATGCTGATGATGAACATAAATCCACCCATCGTTGGTGTGTTCTGCTTGCCCGCATGTTCGGGCACATAGGACAGAATCTTCTGTCCAAAGTTCATTTTCCGTAAGTATCGAATCAGGAACGGTCCGATTGCCGCTGTAATCAAAAACGACGCAATGACCGACACCGCAATAATGGTTGTCATGTACAAAATCCCCGTCTTTCTTTTTATTTTTCCCGGAACAGCTCGAGTGCTTTTTCCATCTTCCAGTACCGGCTGCCCTTGAACAGCAGCGCGTCGCCCGGCTTTGCCGCGCGCTTCAGCGCACAGGCAAGGCCCTCATGCGAATACAGGATATGCATGTTTTCCTGCGGCATACCCGCTTCTGCGGCACCCGCGCAGTAATCCTCCGCACCATCGCCATAGCAGTAAAGGAAGTCTGCACACGCCGCCGCCTTTTTGCCGCAGCGCCGGTGCTCGACTTCGGCAAACCGCCCAAGCTCGCGCATGCCGCCGAGCACGGCAAACCGCCTGCCGTTGACACTCAGGCTTTTGAGCACCTCCAGCGATGCCTCGACCGCATCCGGGCTGGCGTTGTAGCACGCATCAATAATGGCAAAGCCGTCTTCGTAGGTAATCGTCTGGTGCAGATCGTGAAACGAGGCAAGCCCTACCGCAATCTGCTCATGCGACAACCCGAGACACAGCCCCGCTGCTGCCGCCGCCAGCGCATTGTATACGTTGTGATAACCCGCTGTATTCAGCACTGCGTCAAAGCTGCCGCCGGGATGTACAATTGTCAGCTCAACACGGTCGTCATGCAGCACGATATGCTCCGCACGCACGTCGCATTCCGGATTGTCGATGCCGAAATACAGCGTTTTAACGCCCAGCCAGTTTTTCTTGCACCAGAGCAGCGGCTCGTCGCCGTTGAGCACCGCTGTGCCGCCCGGGCGCAGACCCTCCAGAATTTCCAGCTTCGCATCACGGATCCCCTCACGAGAGCCGAGAAATTCAATGTGCGCCGTACCAACGTTGGTAATAATGGCGACATCCGGCTTTGCCTGCACAGTCATGTGGGAAATCTCCTTGAAATTGGACATACCCATCTCTACCACTGCCGCCTGTGTATCTTCCTCCAGGCGGAACAGTGTCAGCGGCATGCCGATTTCATTGTTCAGGTTGCCCTGCGTATAAATGGTATTGAACTTCTGTGCGAGCACTGCCGCTGTCATTTCCTTGGTTGTCGTCTTGCCGACCGAGCCGGTGACGCCGACAACCGGGATGTCAAACAGGCTGCGATAACCGCCTGCCAGCGCCAGCAGCGCGCGGCGCGTGTCATCGACGCGAATAACCGGAACCGGAAGGTCGACATCGCGTTCAGACATCACTGCCGCCGCCTGTGCCTCGACCGCCTTTTCCAGAAAATCATGCCCGTCGAAGCGCTCACCGCGCAGTGGGATGAACAGGCTTCCCGCCGGAATCGACCGCGAATCGGTGGATACGCCGGTCATGCGCGTATTGCCGTCTCCGACGACCACGCCGCCCACAAATGCGGCAGCCTGCGCAGCCGTAATTGTCTTCATAATTCGGATTCTCCTCTTATCATTCTCTTACCCCCGCAGGAGCATTTGAGCGTATCTGAACAGTCAAAAACTGGGGTTCAGACAGCGCTTACTTCTTTTTTTCAAAATATTCTGCAACCACTTCGCGCTCATCCAGATGATGCTTGACGTGGTTGATTTCCTGATAGGTCTCATGCCCCTTACCCATCAGCACGATGGTATCACCCGCCTGCGCGATATCCAGCGCGTGCCAGATCGCCTCCGGACGATTGACAATGACCTCATACGGCGTTTTGGTGTCCTTCATGCCCTCGAGGATGTCGTCGATGATTGCCTCCGGCTTTTCGGTGCGCGGATTATCCGACGTGACGATACACAGATCGGACAACTGTGCCGCAATAGCACCCATCTTCGGGCGCTTGGTGCGGTCGCGGTCACCGCCGCAGCCGAACAAACCGATCAGGCGACCCTTTGTGAAGCCGCGCGCCGCCTTCAGGACATTTTCCACGCCATCCGGGGAATGCGCATAGTCAATGAGTACGGTGTAATCGGTATCGGTCGGCACGACCTCAACGCGGCCCTTGACGCCATGTGCACAGCGCAGAGCAGCGGCTACCGCAGCGATGGAAATACCCAGCGCTTTTGCACAGGACAGCGCGCACAGCGCATTGTAGACGGTAAACTGTCCCGGAATCCCCAGCGAGACCGGAACGCATTCACCTTCTGCCACGCAGTTAAACTGAATGCTGTCTGCATGCAGCTGAATGTCCTGTGCGCACAGATCACAGCCCTCTTCCTCGCCATAGGTAAGGAACGGGCACGCCTGCTCCGCGAGAATGATCCGGCCATCCGCATCGTCGCGGTTCATGACGCCGGTTTTGCTCTGATGGAACAGCAATGCCTTTGCATCACGGTATGCCTCCATCGTCTTATGAAAATCCAGATGATCCTGTGTCAGATTGGTAAATGCGCCGACGGCAAACGTGATACCGTACACGCGGTCGAGCACGAGCGAATGCGAGGAAACCTCCATCAGCACGTGCGAGCAGCCCGCATCGCGCATCTGCGCAAACAGGCGCTGTAATTCAAATGACTCCGGCGTGGTGCGCTCGGTCGGCAGAATCTCATCGCCGATCATGTTCTGGTTGGTGCCGATCAGACCGACCTTATGACCCTGTGCCTCAAGAATGGTCTTGAGCAGATAGGTTGTCGTCGTCTTGCCGTTGGTACCGGTGATACCGACCATGGTCATACTGTCCGCCGGGTGGTCGAAATAATTTGCTGCCATCTGCGCGAGCGCGCGGCGGGATGACGGCACGCGCACATACGGCACGGAAATGCCGCCCTCCGGGACATATTCGCAGACAATGACGCCTGCACCCAGTTCAATTGCCTTGCCGATGTATTTGTGTCCGTCGGTCTCAAAGCCGGTGATGGCGACAAACACATCGCCCGACTTTACCTGACGGGAATCATACTTCAGTTCGCCGATTCCACATGCAGCGTCTGCGGTCTGCTCCACAATTTCAACGCCGCTGAGGATTTTTTCCAATTTCATTGTATGCGTCCTCCTTTTATTCCTGGCTGGTAACCGCATTGCCAAATGCTACCGTGACAACCGAGCCGGGGGAAACCTTGCTTCCCGCTGCGGGACTCTGCTGCATGGCGACCGATGCGCCGCTGGCGCGCCAGTCCGCAATGCCGTTCTGCTTCATATATAATCCGTAGTCCGCGAGCTGCTGGCGTGCCGCCTCAATGCTCATGCCGCTGACATTCGGAACTTCTACCTTATCCACCGGTTTGTTTTCGCCGCAGTACAGAACAACCTTGTTGTCCGGCTGAAGCGAAATGCCCGCCACCGGAAGCTGGTCGGTGACTGTGTCGCCATCGCCCTTGACCCGATAATCCAGCCCAAGCTCTTCCAGCGCGGCCTCGGCGTCCTCGACCGACTTGCCGACCAACGACGGAATCGTGATCTCCTGACGGTCAGTTTCATCCTCCGAATAAATTGCTTCCACGCCGAGATACGGCAAAATATCCTCAAAAATACGTCCAACTGTCGGCGCTGCAAGCGCGCCGCCGCCCTTGACCGAGGTCTGCGGCTCATCGATCATGACAAGCACAGCATACTGCGGGTCATCCATCGGCGCGACGCCGATAAACGATGCGATACGCAGCGAGTCATCGCTCTTCGGCTGCTTCTGCGAGGTTGCTGTCTTGCCGCCGACACGGTAGCCCGCGACATAGGCATTCTGACCAGTGCCCTGTGAAACGACATTCTCCAGATAAGTCCGGATCAGATCGCTGGTTTCCTCCGAAATAACCTGCCGCTTGACCTCTGTCGAAATTGTCTGTTTGACGTTGCCATCGGTGTCGACAATCTCCTTCGCCACATGTGGTGTGACCAGATCGCCGCCATTGCAGGCTGCTGCGACCATACACAGCTCCTGAATCGGCGTGACCTGGAAGTTCTGACCGAACGATGCAGTCGCCAGGTCGACCTCACCCATCGGATCGTCGAAGAAAATACCGGTCGCCTCACCCGGCAGATCGATGCCGGTCTTTTCCATCAGGCCGTACGCCTCAAAGAATTTGCGGAACATGTCTGTCCCCAGCAGAGCACTGATATCCATCATCGCGACGTTGCACGAATTTTCCAGCGTCTGCCCGAGCACCTGCGTGCCGTGACCGCCGCTCTTCCAGCATCGGATGGTGCGATCCTTGACGATCTTGGAGCCACCGCAGGTAAACGTGCTGCTGTCCTCCACGACACCCGCCTCCAGTGCGGACGAAACCGTAAAGACCTTGAATGTCGAACCGGGCTCATAGGTATCGTTGATGGCCTTGTTGCGCCACAGGCGCAGCAGGATCTCACTGTATTTGCTGCTGTACTCCTCGCCGCTGAGATTATCCAGCTCAGCGAGCAGCGAGGTGTATTCCTCCGGAATGGTGCGCGGATTGTTCAGATCGAAGTCCGGCTTGGTGGACATGGCGAGGATTTCGCCCGTCTTGATGTCCATGACAATGCCGCACACGCCCTTTTTCGCCTGATAGTCGTTCAGCGCCTCCTCCAGATGCTTTTCCAGATAGTGCTGCACGCCTTCGTCGAGTGACAGCACGACGCCGTCACCATCCTGCTCCGGCACATACTTTTCATAATCATACGGCATATCCGAGCCAAGTGCATTGGTCGCCTTGACCACGCGGCCCGCGACGCCCTTGAGCACATCGTTATATTGCAGCTCGACGCCATACAGCCCTTCGCCGTCGTTGTTGGTAAAGCCGATCACCTGCGAGGCAAATGTGCCATAGCGGTAATAGCGCTTGGAATCCGCCGTCGTATACACGCCGGAGAGGTTCTCCTCCTCCAGCGCCTGCATCAGCTCGTCGGCAATATCCGCGTCCACGCGGCGCGCAATGCGGACATACGACACTTTTCGCTGAATTTTTTCCAGTGTTTCGTCATAATCCAGCTCCAGCTTTTCCGCGAGCACGCTGGCGACTTTCTTCTGATAGGTTTCGACCGCTGCGGCGATTTCTTCGTCGGTCGGATCGATGGTCTTGCCATTGGCATCTGTGCGTTTTTGCACGGATGCCTTGCCCTTGTCACGAATGATGGAAGGGTCTACGCTGATTTCCTGCGTTGTCGCACTGACGGCAAGCTCTGTCATATTGCGGTCATAAATGGTGCCGCGCATCGGCGTAATAATCAGATCCTTGGTCTGATTTTCCGCCGCTTTACTCTGATAAAAATTGGTGTTAATCACCTGCATGTAAAACAGCTTCGCCGCAACCACAACGAAGCCCAGCACGGCAAACACCAGTATCAGAAAGGAAACCCTCTGGCGCATGGATTTATTCGGTTTGCTGGGGCGTTTTTGTGCCATGTGTCTGTTCTCCTATCGTTCCTTCCTGCCTGATACCTGTATCAAAACGGAATACATGTTATTATATCACAACTATAGCGTCATTTCATCGTCATTGTGACAAAAAACAGGAGTCAGAAGGTTGTTCACACTTCTCACTCCCACTGCTTTCAATATGTATATGGTTTCATCACCGCAAAAATGATAAAATGGCGTTGAAGCTCTTTACAAAGCTGGAGACCAGCTTGTCCACCCCACTGGAAGCCTCATTCACCTCGACCTGGTCAGTCTTCTGGAGTTCGAGGTATTCCTCCTGGCTGCGATCCATCTTGACGAGACCCAGGACATTCTTGGCGTAATCCTCCACCTCATCCAGATCCACCGAATTTTCTTTTTTCGCGTTGAGCGAGACATACTCACTGTTCAGCTGCGCAAGGGTCGCCTGTTTCTGCTCGACCTGCCCCTTGAGTTCGGTCATCTGGACGTAGCACGACACCGTAGTGACCGCGATAAATGCGCAGATCACACCGATGAGTCCCATCGCCAGCATATGAATCCGTCTGCGGCGGCGCAGCGCACGCTGACGCTCCCGCTTTCTTCTGCTTGCACTTATGTTTTTATCTTGAACGGCGCCGGCAGTTGCTCCGCCGCGCCCGGAATACTCTCTCATTGTTGAGCCGCTCTCCCTTAATGATCCGATAATTTCTCACACACTCTCAATTTGGCGCTCCGTGCGCGGGGATTTTGAGCGATTTCCTGCATAGACGGCAGCATCGGCTTGCGTGCCACCAATTTCACCTTTGCAGTCTTCCCACACACGCAGACGGGGAAGTCCTTCGGGCAGGTGCAGCCCTGTGCGGCCTTTCGGAACGCGGTCTTGACGATACGATCCTCCAGAGAATGGAACGTGATGACCGCCAGACGCCCGCCGGGTGCCAGCGCGTCAATGGCGCGATCCATCGCCTCCTGTACAGCCATCAGCTCATCATTGACCGCAATGCGGATCGCCTGAAAGCTGCGCTTGGCAGGATGCTGTTTTTCGCGGCGTGCTGCCGGCGGCATTGCGCTGCGGATGATATCCGCGAGTTGGACCGTGGTTTCAATCGGCTGCTGCTGTCTGGCGCGGTCAATCGCCGCGGCAATCTGCGGCGCATAGCGCTCCTCGCCGTATTCCTGTAAAATGCGGCGCAGCTCTGCACGATCCCACTGGTTGACAACCTCATAGGCAGACAGCTGCTGCTGCTGATCCATGCGCATATCGAGCCGTGCATCCTGCATATAGGAGAAGCCGCGCTCGGCGATGTCCAGCTGCGGCGATGACACGCCGAGGTCAAACAGGACGCCGTCGACCTGATCCACGCCGCACGATGCGAGCGCCGTGTCTAGATTGCGGAAGTCACTCTTGACCAGTGTAACACGATCCATGACATCCGCCAGACGATCCTTTGCATTTTCCAACGCCATGTCGTCGCGGTCGAGCGCGATCAGCCTGCCGCCTGCGGTCAGCCGCTGCGCGATGTGCAGGGAATGCCCCGCGCCGCCCAGCGTCGCGTCCACGTAAATACCATCCGGGCGGATGTTCAGGCTGTCAAGGCATTCGGAAAGCAAAATCGAAATATGTTGAAATTCCATTCCTGTCTGAATCCTCCGTTAAAAGCCCAAATCTTCCATCGCTTCCGCGATACTGCCCGCGTCAAGCTGTCCGTTGTATTCGTCCCATTTCTGCCTGTCCCAGATTTCCGCGCGGTCAAGCACGCCGATGATCGTAACGTCATGTACCAGCTTCGCGTGACTGCGCAGGACGGGCGGAACGACAATGCGACCCTGCTTGTCCACGGTGACATCAGCCGCCGCCGACAGGAAGAATCGCTGCAAGTTTCTTGATTTCGACATGGGGAGCTGCCGGATCTTATCTTCCAGCGCCTTCCATGCATCCAGCGGGTACAGGAACAGGCATTCATCCAGCCCTTTGGTCACAACAAAGCTGTCGCCCAACTCCTCCCGGAGCTTTGCCGGGATGAACAGGCGGCCCTTGGCGTCCAAGGTATGCTGATACTCACCCTTCACAGCTGCGCCCTCCTGCTCCGTTCAGCGGAAATCCGTGGTATTTTGCGCCACCTTTCCCCACCGTAGTTTTATTATACGTTTTGTAATCTGAAAATGCAAGGACATGCGGGATTTTTTTGAGTGGAAAGCAAGACTTTTTTAGTGATTTGTGAACAGATTGCGAACATTCGAACGTATGTTCGCCCGTTTTGGTTGTATTTGGCAACTTCGTCCAAAGCAACAAGGGCAGAGAACGAACCGAGT
Organism: Butyricicoccus porcorum; assembly: GCF_051246315.1. NCBI lineage: Bacteria > Bacillati > Bacillota > Clostridia > Eubacteriales > Butyricicoccaceae > Butyricicoccus > Butyricicoccus porcorum. Next base: position 1,591,199 of record NZ_CP178353.1, on the reverse strand, counting down.
CCATTCTCTGCCCTGTATCTGCTCATGTAAGACACTTATTTCTGGTTGGCGCTTTCAAACTGCTGGCGGCACTTGCGTACCTCCTCCAATGTCGCCTGTGCGCAGGCCTCAGTTGCGTTCAGCTTGTCGCTGCAATAGGTGCTGACTGCGCTGCGCAGCTGTGCTGCCTGCTGCTCCGCGCTGGAAACGATTTCGTCCGCCTGCTTCTGTGCTTCTGCAACCAGTGCGCTTTCGTTGACCGTCTTGCGCACATATTCCTCCGCCTTGCGGCGCAGGTCATCCGCTTCCTTTTTGCCCGCCGCAACCATCTCATTGCGCTTCTCGACAATCGCGCGCGCCATCTCGAGATCCTTCGGCATGCTGGTGCGGATTTCGTCCAGAATATCCAGCGCCCGTTCGCGGTCGATCATGCACTTTTCCGTGCTGAGCGGGACGCTGCGCGCCTCCTGAATCATGTCATATAACGAATTTACGAGTTCTTCTAAAACAGCAACCATATCTTGAGCCCTCCCATGATTGTAATCTATCTGACGTTCGGACGCTCACCTTGTCCGATCCAGTTTTTTCATAATATCGTCGCGGATCTCCTCCGGAACAAAACCGGTAATGTCCCCACCGTGGCGTGCAATATCGCGCACGATTGTCGAACTCAGGAACAGATACTTCTGTCCCGTCATCAAAAAGACGGTATCCACATCCGGATTCAGCTTTTTGTTTGCAAGCGCCATCTGGAATTCATATTCAAAATCGGACACTGCGCGCAGTCCCTTGACGATGGCGCAGGCGTTTTTTTCCTTCACATAATCCGCCAGCAGCCCGCCGAAGCTCTCGACCTCCACGTTGGGAAGATCGCGCGTCATGCGCCGAAGAAAGTCCACCTTTTCCTCCATCGTAAACGACGAATGCTTTTCGCCGTTAATCATCGGTGCGACAATGAGCTTGTCAAACAGACGGGATGCACGCTGAATAATGTCCAAATGTCCGAGCGTGGCAGGGTCAAAGCTGCCGGGATATACCCCGATTCTCATACTGTGCCTTTCCGGCTCCCCTGTGCGGAAAGCCTCCTCAGTCGTTTTCTGCTCCCTTTCGGCGCATCGCCGTCAGGCAAATCGTGCCGTACCGATAGGTTTTCTGTACGGACAGGCTGTCTGGGCAAATGACGGTATCCTCCACGGAACTTTCACATATTATTATACCATCCGGCGACAGGATGTCAAACAATTCTACAGCATTCAGCGCAGAATTTAATATCTCGCCGCCATAGGGCGGATCGAGGAAAATAATGTCAAATTTCTGTCCACGCAGCCGCTCAAGCGCCTGATGGAACTCCGCTCGGATGACCTCCGCACGCGCCTGCACGCGTGCACCCGCGATATTTTTCTGAATGACGGAGACCGCCTTCTGTGCCTGATCGACGAACACCGCGCGTGCTGCGCCGCGGCTGAGCGCTTCAATCCCCATCTGCCCGGTTCCTGCAAACAAATCGAGCATTGTTGCGCCGACGACACGAAACTGTAAAATATTAAAAACCGATTCTTTGACGCGGTCGGTCGTCGGGCGTGTATCCATGCCCGGCACAGCATCCAGCATCTTACCGCGTGCGCTTCCGCTGATGACTCTCATTTCTCTGTCTCCTCCTGCGCGCTGTGAAAATAATGATAGACCGCCTGTGCGGTGGAATGCGGTACAGCCGCTTCCAGCTGCTCCACAGTCGCCTCACGAATGCGTTTGACGCTCTGAAAGGTCTTCAGAAGCGCCGTGCGCCGTTTTTCCCCGACGCCCGGAATGTTGTCCAGCTCGGAGCGCATGGCATCTGCCCCGCGCAGCTGACGCTGATAGGTGATCGCAAAACGATGCACCTCCTCTTGGATGCGCCCGACCATCGCAAAGACCGCAGGTGTTGCCGAAATGCTGAATTCCCTGCCGTCCGGCGCGACAAGGCCGCGCGTGCGGTGGTGATCGTCCTTGACCATGCCGAACACCGGCTTTGTGCAGCCGAAGTGGTCGAGAACCTGCTTCGCTATGCGCACATGCCCCAGGCCGCCGTCAATGAGGAACACACTGGGCAGCTCGGTGAATTTTTCGTCACCGTCCTTCCAGCGCTGCATGCGGCGCGCCAGCATTTCTTCCATCGCCTTATAGTCATCCTGCCCGTTCGCAACCGATTCAATGCGGAACCGGCGGTATCGGCTGCGCCTGGGCTTTCCGTTTTCAAAAACGACCATCGAGCCGACGGTATTTGTCCCCGCAAGGTTGGAGATGTCATATGCCTCAAAGCTAACCGGTGTCTCTGTCAGCCCCATCATGCTGCCGAACAGCTCCAGTGATTTCTGGCGGCGCTCCGCATTTGTCTCCATGCGAATAATCTCTTCTTCTGCGTTTTTCTTCGCCATGTGCATCAGCTCACGCCGCCTGCCGCGCTGTGGGACGGTCAGCGTGACTTTCTTGCCCGCGACCGAGCGCAAAAATGTCTCGACCGCTGCCATGTCCTCAATTTCCTCCGAAACGAGCACCAGCGGCGGCACAACCCCGCGCAGCGAGTAATATTGCTTGATATAGCTGCCGAGCAGCTCTGCACCGTCCTCACTCGACGTGCCGTCCAGCATGGTGTATTCCTTGTCGTGGAAATTGCCCGCGATATAGTGCAGTGTGACAATGCAGCCGCGCGTCTCACCCTGCACGAATGCGATGATATCGGTATCGGAAAATCCGCTTGCGACGACCATCTGGTGCTGTCCCGCGCGCATAATCGCGCGCATGCGGTCGCGCAGCTGTGCCGCCTGCTCGAAGTGCTCCTCCTCCGCAGCCTGCATCATCTGCTGTTCCAGCTGTTCCGCGAGCTGTTTGTAATTGCCCTCGAGTACATCAATCGCCTGCGCCACACGCTGAGCATATTCCTCCTGCGTGACTGTCCCGGCACACGGCGCACAGCAGCGGCCAAGCTGGGCATTCAGGCATGGACGCGATCTGCCGATGTCGCGCGGCAGCACACGGCGGCAGGTGCGCAGGCCGAGTGCCCGGCTGACCGTATCAATCGCCTGCATGGCAGCGCCGCGCCCGGCATACGGTCCGAGATACCGCGCCGTGTCCTTCCCGCGCCGCCCGACGGCCGTGAACTCCGGATAGGGGCGGTCTGTCGACACGCGGATAAACGGATAGCCCTTGTCGTCCTTGAGCAAAATATTATACTTCGGCTTGTATTTTTTAATCATCTGGTTTTCGAGCACAAGCGCCTCGAATTCCGATTCACACACAATAATATCGAAGCTATCAATATTTTCTACCATTTTCCGCGTCTTGGGCGTATGCTTTGCCTCGTTCTGGAAATATTGGGAGACACGATTTTTGAGCACCTTTGCCTTGCCGACATAAATAACCTGCCCCTGCCGGTTTTTCATGATATAGACACCCGGCTCACGCGGCAGTGTCAGCACCCGCTGGTGCAGCTCTTCCCTGCTGGACATGCAGCCTCCTTTCCCGGAGAAAAAAAGAGACACCGCAAAACAAGCGGTGTCTTCTTGCGTGCGTTGGATTGAAATCAGTCGCTGAAGTTCGAGTCGCTGAAATTGGACTGGATGAGATCGGTCAGCGCATTGACAGCCTCAACCTCGTCAACGCCGTCTGCAATCAACGTGATGGTCGTGCCCTTGGTGATGCCGAGGGAAAGAATGCCGAGCAGGCTCTTCGCGTTTACTCTGCGCTCTTCCTTTTCAACCAGAATGGTGCTCTTGAACCCATTGGCGCACTGAATGAAAAATGTAGCCGGGCGCGCATACAGCCCAACCTGATTGGTTACCTGAACTTCCTGTGAAAACATTTCAACATCGCTCCTATAAACAAAATTAAAACTAAACCTATACAAACACAATACAACATCGTTCCGATCTGGAATCGATAACAGATTATATATAGAATACCTGTTTTTTTTCGTTTCGTCAATATGCTTTTGTACCAAAAGAGAGCATTTTCCTGCCGGAATTTGTAGGCGCTTACACCCTCTCTCACGAAATAACAGGGCAAATCTACACAAACGTGCACAATTCGCGGCGAAAATTTAGCTTTTGTGCCAAAGACTATTTTAATTCGACAACGGTAACGCCGAGGTCGCCCTCGCCATAGCGCCCGTTGCGCACGGACCGGACATGTTTGTCATGCTTCAGATGCTGCTGAATCGCAGCGCGCAGGGCACCTGTGCCCTTGCCATGGATAATCGTCACCAGATCGAGGTGCGACATCAGGCAGTCGGACAGATAACGGTCGACCTCAAGCAGCGCTTCCTCGACGGTCATGCCGCGCACATCCAGCTCGCTTTTTGCGTGGGCGCGCTTTATTTCCCGCATTCCACCCGCCGGTGTGCGATAGGTCGTCTTCGGCTTCGCGGGCTTTTTCTTTTCGACAAGGCGCAGCTCGTTGAGCGGAACATTGACCTTCAGGATGCCCGCCTGTACATAAACTGTGCCGTCTTTATCCTCCGGCTTGAGCACAACGCCATCTACGCCGACATTGAGCAGATGGACGGTATCGCCCACCTTGAGCGGACGCACGCTGTCCGGCTCAACCGTCTTTTTCTCGCGGCGCATTGCTTTTTTCTCCGCCTGTCCCAGCGTGCTGCGCAGAGCGGCACGCGCGGCAGCGAGGTTCTGGTCGGCAGCATTGGTCTCCGCCTTTTTCTTCATTTCGTCCAGCTGGGCAAATACAGTCTCCGACGCCATGCGCGCTTCGCGCAGAATGCGCTCCGCCTGATCGCGGGCCTTTTCCAGGATCGCATCGGTTTCATCCTCTGCGCGTCCCTTCAGCGTCACCGCCTTATCCTTCTCCGACTGTGCGGTACGGCGCAGTCGGTCTGCGTCCTCGCGCTGCTTCTGCAACTGGTGTCGCTCGCGCTCCAGTGTCTCCAAAACGTCCTCAAACCGCTGATTTTCCGCAGAAATCTGTTCCTTTGCGCGATCAATAATGGCTGGGGGCAGGCCGAGCCGTTTGGAAATCGCAAAGGCATTGGATTTGCCCGGTACGCCCGTCAGCAGATGATACGTCGGCTGAAGCGTGCGTACATCAAACTCACACGACGCGTTTTCAACGCCTTCCGTCGTCAAGGCGAATACTTTCAGTTCAGAATAGTGCGTCGTTGCCGCGACGAGCGAGCACATTTTACGGCCATATTCGATGATTGCCACAGCGAGCGCTGCACCTTCCTCCGGGTCTGTACCGGCGCCCAACTCGTCAAACAGAATCAGGTCATCCGGGCCACACTTATCCATGATTGCAACGATATTCTTCATATGCGCCGAAAACGTGGACAGCGACTGCTCAATCGACTGCTCGTCGCCGATATCCGCATAGATGTTCTGGAACAGACAGACCGAGCTCTCCTCATTTGCCGGGATGTGCAGACCGGATGCCGCCATCAGGCACAGCAGACCGAGCGTCTTGAGGCTGACCGTCTTGCCGCCCGTGTTCGGGCCGGTGATGACCAGCGTATCATACTCCCCGCCGAGCGCGATGTCAATCGGCACTGCCTTTTTCTGGTCGAGCAGTGGATGGCGCGCACGCAGCAGATTGACCTGCGTTGTTTCGCTGATTTCCGGCGCACAGGCATTGAGTGCAAACGAGAACCGCGCCTTGGCAAAGATAAAGTCCAGCTTGCACAGTACATCATAATCCGCCGCAATCGCATCGGAAAAGTCCGCGACATCCGCGGTCAGCTCGGCGAGAATGCGCTCAATTTCCGCCTTTTCCTTGCCCAGCAGAATTTTGAGCTGGTTATTTGCATCGACAACCTGTGCCGGCTCAATAAACAGCGTCGCGCCGGAGGACGATACATCGTGTACCATGCCTGGGATATCGCCGCGGTGTTCACTCTTGACCGGAATAACAAATCGTCCGTCACGCTGGGTAATCAGGCTCTCCTGCAAGTATTTGGAATACGTCGGAGACGAGACAAAATGGTTCAGTGTCTCGCGCACGCGCACATTCTGCGCGCGCATCTGGCGGCGCAGGTTGGCAAGCGTCGTGGACGCCGCATCTGCAATCTCCTCCTCACTGATAATCGCACGGTTGATTTTTTCTTCGAGATATTTGTTGCTGTTAATGCGCGAAAAATACAGATCCAGCGTCGTTGTCAGACCCTTTTCCTGCTGCTCCGCGCCATATTTGCGCACCTGATTTGCCGCATGCAGCAGCGATGCCACATCCAGCAGCTCGCGCGTGGACAGTACGCCGCCCATCTCAGCACGGCTGAGCGCGGCGGATACTTCGCGGATGCCGCCGAAGGCGGGCGCGCCGCCTGTCGTCATGAGGCGCTTGGCATCGTCGGTCTGGGTCAGCAGCTCGCGCACATCCTCGGCATCATGCAGCGGACGCAGCGCCTTCGCCGCCTGCTTCGCCTTCCGGCTGACACAGTGTTCTGCCAGCATGTCGAGAATGGTGTAATATTCCAGCGTTTTCAAGCTTTTTTCTGATAATTTACTCATAATATGTGAACTCCAAAGATCATTGTCATAACAGGATACGGATCACCGGTTGTGCCGGTATGCGAGGATACACAGGCCGATGATGGTAACCGCCAGTGCAGCTGTCAGCAGCACGGTCGCCAATACAAGCCCATCACCGCTCTGCTGATAGCTTTTCACCTGCATATACAGGGAAAAGCCCGCAATTTCCAGCTGAATCGCATGCAGCATCGTCAGTATGTCCCCATATACTGGTGCTTTGCGCTCTTCCCTGACCGCAAACGGCATATTCCACTGTGCAGGGTCTACCAAATGCGCAATCAGGCTCACGATACCCAGACAGGGCACCATCAGAAGCGGCGTAAGGAATAGGATAGCCGGAGAACCGTAGCCGTCCGGTGTTCCGTCAAGCGCGAAATGCGTCGCGATCTCCTCCGGCAGCGTGCGCACGCCGTACACGGCGACGAGCAGTGATGCCAGCAATATCAGCCATGCCCCAAGCTCCAATATCCGGTGCAGGCGCGTTCGATACCCTGTCTTCATCCTTTTTCACCTTTCCCTTCTTTTGTCCTCACTGCATCTGGAACAGAGAGTGATAAAAATCCAGTGTTGTGCAGTGGACGTCCAGATGGTACAGCAGATACCTCTCACAGATCAGCCCGAGCTGCTCTGCCGTCTGTGCATTCACCGCAAACGCAAACAGCCTTTTGCCGTCGCACGACAGGATATACCGCATGGCATCGAGCACACCCTGCGGCATGTCGTAATATGTCCCGCCGACGCGCTTGCGGCAGCCGCTGCACACAAGCGCACCGTTCTCCAGCAAAAGCGACCACGCCTCACATTGAGCTGCTCCGCATACGGCACATCCAGTCAAATCGGGTGAAAATCCCAGCTCAGACGCGAGCCGCAGCTCAAACGCCGCCTTGACGGTCTGCACCGGACGCTTCTGTCGGTCAAGCGCATACAGTGCACGCAGGAACATCGGCAGCAGACCGCTGACATCGCTGTCCGCATCCGCTGCCATGTTGACCAGCTCCGCAAAGTAACAGCACAGCGCATATTGCTCAATGTTTCCCGTAATGCCCCAGAACTGCGTGTCAATTTCTGCATCACTCAGCGTATAGCGCCTGCCGGAAAACAGCGTGAATTCGCTGTAGCAGAACAGCCCCACTGCGTTGGCAAGCCGTCCTTTTTTGCGCCGGATTCCGCGGCACAGCACCTCAATTTTGCCCAGCTCGGCGGTCAGTACGGTGATATAGCGATCCGCTTCGCCGAAATCCGTCTCGCGGATGACCAGTCCCTTCACCGTAACGTGTGCCATATCCGTTGTCCTTTCGTTTTCCGTTATTCGTCCTCATAGCCAAAATTGCGCATCTGGTACTGGTTGTTGCGCCAGTCCTCCTTGACCTTGACCCACAGCTCCAGAAAGACACGGGCGTCAAGCAGTTCCTCAATGTCCGCACGCGCCTGCGCGCCGATCTTCTTGAGCATCGAACCGCTCTTGCCGATGATGATGCCCTTATGGCTCTTTTTCTCGCAATAAATGGTCGCATTGATTTCAATCAGCCCGTCGTCACGCTCGCGCATGCGCTCGACAGCGACCGCTGTGCCATGCGGCACCTCGCGGTCAAGCAGACCGAGCATCTTCTCGCGGACAATTTCCGCGACGAGCTGACGCTCCGGCTGATCGCACAGCATATCATCCGGAAACAGCTGCGGGCCTTCAATCGCAAATTTGGCAAATTCCTCGAACAGAATGTCGCAGTTTTCGCCGGTCTTCGCGGACAGCGGCACAACCGCGTCCCACTCGTGCGCCTGCGAATATGCCGCGATGACGGCAAGCAGGTCTTCGTTTTTGACCGTATCAATTTTATTGATAATCAGCACCGACGGCATATGATACTGCTTCATGCGCGCAATCAGCTCCTGCTCCGCCGGGCCGATGCGCGGCACCGGGTCAACGACCAGTGCGGCAATGTCGACATCGGTCACCGTATCGTTGACGACCTTTACCATATAGTCGCCCAGACGGGACCGCGGCTTGTGCAGGCCGGGCGTGTCCAGAAAGACAAACTGGCAGTCATCCTTTGTCAGCACGCCGGTGATGCGTGTGCGCGTCGTCTGCGGCTTGTTGGACACAATTGCGATTTTCGCGCCGACCAGCTGATTGAGCAGGGTCGATTTGCCGACATTCGGCTTGCCGACAATGGATATGATAGCACTTTTTGTTACACTCATTTGAGTTCTCCCTTTTGTTCTACTGCAAAAACAAACGCAACCGCAGCCGGAACAGATACCAGCAGCAGTGCGTCAATCCAGATATGCTGCGTCAGCTTGGTAAGTATGGCGCGGATGGGCGCGGGATGGGCAAACAGCACCAGCCCAACCGCCGCGCTGAACAGCGCGGTCATCAGCACCGCGCCCGCCGCGATGTCCTTCGCGTCGCGGATCAGCGGGTCATGCTGCCGCGTGACGCGGTCGCACAGCGTTTCCATCGCCGTGTTGACCAGCTCCGCTGCTGTCACCAGCCCAAAACACAGGCATAGCACGGCGATTTCTGCACGGCTCAGGTCTGCCAGGAATCCGGCAGCCGTGACATAGCATGCCGCCGTCAGATGGATGCGGAAATTGCGTTCGCGCAGGGCGAGACACACACCGCGCGCCGCCCAGTGAAACGACCGGCGCAGGCCGCCGATGTCAATCCGCATCGCGGATCAGTCCCAACGAGGACAGCACAGCCTCTTCCTGTGTGCGCTGAATGCGGCGCTCCTCCTCGCTGCGCTCATGGTCATAGCCGAGCAGGTGCAGCATCGAATGCACGGTCAGAAAGCCGCACTCGCGCTCCACACTGTGCCCGTACTCCGCCGCCTGCTCGACAGCGCGGTCATAATTCAGAACCATATCGCCGAGGAACAGCGATCCATCCTCCGGATTGCGCTCTTCCTCCACATCTTCCGGCCATTCGCCGTTGAAAAATTCCAGCATTGGGAAGGACAGCACGTCTGTAACGGCATCCTTTCCACGGTTTTCGCGGTTGATCTCGCGGATGGTCTCTCCGTCCACGATGGTCACATCGACAAAGCAGCCCTCCGGCGCGTGCTCCATTTCAAACGCAGCCTTCGCACAGCGTTCGATCAATGCACTGACCGCCTCCAGGCCGTCCACTTCCACCTCCGGGGTGATGCGAATGCGGTGTTCCATGTGATTCCCTCACTTTCTCGCGGCTGGGCGGCGCTTCTGTGCTTCCTTCGCCTGCCGCATAACCTTCTGCTGCTCGTACTTTTCATAAGCGCGGACGATGCGCTGTACCAGCTCATGGCGCACAACGTCGCGGTCAGTCAGCTGGCACTGGGCAATATCCTCGACATTTTTCAGCACCTTGACCGCTTCCTTCAGGCCGCTTACGCGGTCGCCCGGCAGGTCGATCTGCGTGATATCACCCGTGACAACCGCCTTCGAGCCAAAGCCGATGCGTGTCAGAAACATCTTCATCTGTTCCGGTGTCGTGTTCTGCGCCTCGTCGAGGATGATGAACGAGTCGTCCAGTGTGCGTCCGCGCATATATGCCAGCGGTGCGACCTCAATGCTGCCGCGTTCGAGCAGCTTGTTAAATGTCTCTGCACCCATCATATCGAACAGACCGTCATACAGCGGACGCAGATACGGGTCGACCTTGCTCTGCAAATCGCCCGGCAGGAATCCCAGCTTCTCGCCCGCCTCCACTGCGGGGCGCGTCAGGATGATGCGGCTGACCTGCTTGTCGCGAAACGCCGCAACCGCCGCAGCGACGGCGAGATAGGTCTTGCCTGTACCCGCGGGGCCGATGCCAATCGTGACAGTATGTGTGCGCATGGCGTCCATATACCGCTTTTGTCCCAGCGTCTTCGCCTTGATCGGCTTTCCCTTCGCCGTGATGCACACCACATCCTTGCCGATTTCCGAGACCTGGTTCTGTCGTCCATCGCGCACCAGTCCGAGGACATACTGCACGGTCTGCGTGCCGATGCTCTCGCCGCGCTCCGCCAGCTGCATCAGTGACTGGATGGTCTTCATCGCCAACTCGACATTGCCCGCATCCGCACCGGTCACCTTCAGCTCGGTCTCCCGGCTGAGCACCGTCACGTCCAGCTCCTTTTCCAGTACCTTCATATTTTCATCGAACGCACCGAAGATGCCCATAATCAGATCAATCGCATCGATGTGCATGGTCATTTCTGCCATATATGTTTTCGCTCTCCTTGTGTCTGAACATCTAGGGCGTATCTGAAACGCAACAATCAAACGCGCCCTGTTTATGATTCATCCGGTTGTTCCGTTTCGTCCTTCTGTGGCAGGTCAGCTTCTGTCCTGCCGTCCTCCACGCTTTCGGCAATCTGTTCATAGCACCAGACTGTGGCGCGCAGGACTGCCGCGCCGTCCTCCTCGCTGACATCCGCCTGCATGGAGGATACGCTGCCCTCCGCAAGCTGCGCTTCGACTGCGCGCTGCGCGCCGTATTCCAGCTGTGGCTGTACGTCGGCGGCCTCATGCATCACAGGTTCCGTTGTGTACGGCGTGATGGTCTCACGGTACAGCGAAACCGGAAGCACCAGATGGTCGTTGAGCTTTACCGTCTCAATCGATATTATTCTATCACAATTCCCCTGTATTAGACTACTGCCAAAATATAAATTTATCCGTGTTTTGCCAAAACATATGGCATATCGCGTTTTCGACGCGCCAGTTTTGTGTTTTTTGTCCGCTTCCAGCGCCATTTTCCGCGTCACCGCATACCGTGTTGACGCCCAGATGTCCGCATTTGCGTCAACAAGCTGCGGCGTGCCCAGCTCGCTCTGCTGTTCATCCTTTGGCTCGACAAGCGCATCGACAAGGATATCTCCTGCCAGCACGGCATCTCCCGGTTTACATTTTGCCGTGCCGCGCCGGACAATCATCTTGTCAATCACACCGTCGCGCAGGGCAACGACATTGCGCACACCGTTGTTCTGGTCTACCTCCGGCACTTCGGTCGCTGCCGCAGTCTGGATAGACAGAATATTGCCATCGACGTTGACCGCAAAAAATTTCAAATCGTCCAGCGTCGTCATCATATGCACCTTTACCGCATGCGCATCGATATCCGAACTCTTTGTGCCGACACCGATGCCGAGCTGATCGAGCTCCTCCAGCACCGCATAGCCGTCCACCCCCTGTGGAAAATCCGTTTCAATCACCCAGATACGTGTTCCCAGCTCATAACACACCAGGCACAACAGCAGCAGACCGCCCCACAGGGCATATCGCCGCCGCATTCTGTACAGCAGAAACGGCAGACCGCGCCGCCGCAGAATGTGAATGCGGCACCGTTTTCTTTTTTTCAGCCGCGCAAGGCGACAGAAATCGTACAGCGAAATTTCCGCATGCAGCTCGTCGATATCAATGCGCTCAATGCGGCGCAGGCGGATGTGTTCCTGTGTGCACAGGTTCAAAAACCGTTCCAGCTCCGCGCCGCGTACGCGCACGGTCAGTATGCCGCCGCACAGGCGGATCCATCTGGAAACCATGCGCTCACCCCTCTCCGGTCAGAAAGCCCACTTCCGCAATCAGCCCGACAATGGACAGCTCCGCTTCATCCAGCGTGCGCAGCTCCAGCCCGTCCCCGCTGACGCGCACCGTCAGTCCGCCGCACCGCACGCGCATCTCTGTCTCGCTGTACAGTGTAATGGCGCAGCGTCCGGTAATGACAACACTTCGATTTCCATCCAGTTCCACCGTCGGGTCGCCCATGTGTGTGTGAAACCTCTGCTCCAATCTGCTCCGACCCCCTTCGGTGCCTCTCAAAAATTTGTATGCGGGGTGGGCATGTTTGTTGCCTTGTTTCGATAGGATGAAGCAAAGGAGGGGATTGTCTTGATGCGAAAGCTGTGCGTCTGTACCGGCTGTGTGCTGTTCCTCGCGCTGCTGTGCCGGTATTCTACAGACTGCGCGGACGCCGTGCGCGCAGCGGTTACGCTGTGCCTGACCTCCGTCATCCCGTCGCTGTTTCCTTTTTTCGCGGCGAGTTCGCTGGCTGTCTCCTGCGGTCTGGCACAGGAGCTGGGGCGTCTGCTGTCCCCATTCATGCGGCGCTGCTTCCACCTGCCCGGCTGTGGCGCGGCAGCGCTGGCACTCGGCTTTCTCGGCGGCTATCCCGCGGGAGCGCGCATGTCCGCCGAACTGTATCACAGCGGGCTGTGTACCCGGGAAGAAGCCTCCGCACTCGCGGCCTGCTGCAACAACACAGGCCCCGCCTTCCTGGTCGGCATGTGTGGCGGCGGACTGTTTCACTCACTGCGCGCGGGCATATTCCTGTATGCGGTGCACATCGCGTCCGCACTGCTCACCGCGCTGCTGCTGCGTCCAAAACGCACACAGTCCGCCGTATATGCGGCAAATCAGACCAAACCGCTTCCGTTTTTCCACTGTCTGGTGCAGGCGGTCACCTCCGCCGGGCATTCCTGCCTGATGATCTCAGCATTCATCCTGTTCTTTTCTGTTGTGCTGTGCCTGCTGCGCCTGACCGGTATGCTGTCCGTATTATGCACCGCCCTTACGCCACTGCTGTCAATTTCCGGCCTGTCTGCCTCCGGTGTGCACAGCCTGCTGACCGGCTGCGTCGAGCTGACACAGGGGCTCGCCGGACTGACAGACCATGCCGGGACCATTTCCGCCCGCCTGACTGCGGTTTCCTTCCTGTGCGCCTTTGGCGGGCTGTCTGTGCTGTTTCAGACCGCCGCCGCCACGGAAGGCCTGGCGCTCACCCGCTGCGTGTACGGCAAATGCATACATGCCTGTCTGGCGGCACTTCTGTGCGCGCTGCTGCTTCTGATCTTCCCCAGTCTTTCACAATTGTGACGTTTCTCCCCACATGCCGGGATTTAGGCGCCATAATCCCGTTTTTTTATCGATATTTTCAAATAATAGCTCTGGAAACAGCGTGTCTTTTGCGCTATAATATTGAAATAGTGCCCTATGATACGAAAAGGAGACTTACTATGTTCAATCTGTTCCGCAGGAACTGCTTATACAACGAGTCCATCGATCCGCACTGCGCATACTGTGCGCACTGCAAGCCGGACAATGAATATCAGGGTGTCTGCGATTTCCGCGGCATTGTAGCGATGGCAGGCAGCTGCCGCCGCTTTGAATATGATGCGCTGCGGCGCAAGCCACCCAAGCCCGCGCGTATCCGCGGCCGGTTCACCGACGATGATTTCTTTTTTGAGGAAAAAGAGACCGATGACCAGCCGCACCCGGCCGAATCCAAACCGGAGGAGCCGGAAACGCCGCCGCAGAAGCCGTTGATCTCCGACGATCTGAGCCAGTTTGCCGATCTTTGGGAGGATGACGACGACATGGCACCTGCTCCGAAAACGACAAAAACTCCGGAAACAGCTGAGCCGGAAACTGCATCCGAACCAAACGAGGAACCGGCAGAAAAACCAGACGCACAGGAGGACAATGGGCATGAAATGGAATAAGAAACTGGGGGCACTGCTGTTGTCCGTTGCACTGCTCGCCGGAACGGCGCTACCGTCGTTCGCTGAGCCGGAGCCTGCGGACACTGAAACACCTGCCGCTTCCCAGACCACAACGGATACCACCCCGACCGCAGAGGGGACGGACGGCGCCACCGACACCGGCACAACCGACACCGGCACAACCGACACCGACACAACCGACGCTGGCACAGCAGATAGCAATGCCGATGCCGCAGACAGCGCGCAGACGAATCCAACCGAACAGCAGCCTGCCGAAACGGAGCAGCCGAAAAACCAGACCGGCGCCGAGGCAGAGGATGGTTCGATCCAGATGCCGACCATCGACATCGATGCAAAGGCGTCCATTCTGGTCAACGCCGAGACCGGCGAGATCATTCATGCAAATAACGAAAAAGAAAAGATGTATCCCGCATCGTGCACCAAAATCATGACTGCCCTGCTGGCGCTGGAAAAGTGCAATCTGGACGATGTCGTGACGATGCAGGAGGAGGATTTCACCGATGTCAAAAACGGCGCGAGCAATGCCGGTCTGAAAATCGGCGAGAAAATCACCGTGGAGAATCTGCTGTACTGCCTGATGCTCCCCTCCGGCAACGAAGCTGCCAATGCGCTCGCGCGCACCGTCGCCGGTTCCGTGGATGAATTCGTCCAGATGATGAACGACCGCGCCAAAGAGCTGGGCTGTGTCAACACACACTTTGCCAATCCGAATGGCTTACATAACGACAACCACTATACCTGTGCCTATGACCTGTATCTGATTGCGCAGCAGGCCATGCAGAATTCCACCTTTGCAACCGTGGTCAATACAGCGCAGAAAAAACTCCCGGCAACCAACAAAAACCCGGAGCGTGTCATTTATACAACCAATCATCTGATTCTCAGCAGTTATTCGTCTATCTATTATGACAACTGCTACGGCATCAAGACCGGACATACCTCACAGGCGGGCTACTGCCTCGTGTCCTACGCCAAGCAGAGCGGATATACCTATTACTCCGTCGTACTCGGCGCGAAGGATGGCGCGGATTATGCGGGCAGCTTCACCGAGACCAAGCGCATGTTTGAGTGGGCATTTGACAATTTCCGCATGCAGACTGCAACCTCTGCCGGCTCCGCCGTCACGGAGTGCCCGGTTCGTCTGGCGCGCGGCACCGACCATGTGACGCTGGTTACGGCAAATGATGTTCCGGTACTCGTCCCGAAGGGACTGGATATGAGTGAACTGGACATCGATATTTCCGTCGAAGACAGCTATGACGCACCGATTGCCAAGGGAGAAAAGCTGGGCACAGTCACCTATTCTTACGAGGGCATGGAATGTGCCACTGCCGATCTGGTCTCCCTGACCGAAGTCAAGCGCTCGGTCATCCTGTTCATTCTCGACCAGATCGCGAAATTCTTCCGTCTGACACCGGTTCGCATCATTGTGGGCATTGCCGTTGCCGCTTTCCTGCTGTACCTGATCCTCTCGTTTATCGCGGGACGCAACCGCCGCAACCGCAGAAGACGTCGTGCACAGAAGCGCAGAAAGCAGAGACAGAACCAAAACCGCAGATAATGTACAACAGTCCGGCTTTGCCCGGACTGTTTTTATATTGCAAGACAGAAACAGGCAGCCCGCAGGCTGCCTGTCATACTGTCGCGTTTATTTGTCAATCGGCGAATCGATGAGCGACGCAACACGGAAGCAATGTCTGTGTCCGTCTTCCTCTTCGGTTCTTGCTTCGGCAAAATGGACATGACGGCCGCCGCCGACAAAGACAGCGCCGCCGGTGCGGCCCTTGAACTCGTGGAAATGTCCATCAGCAAAGTCCGTGTGGAAGCAAATTTCATGCACATGGTCATTGCCGCCGATCGGGATGGCTTCACCACTTACGGTCGCAAAGCGATGGTTGTGGGCGTCATTGCAGCAGCCAAAGATCTGCGTGCTGCCCTGAACTTCATGAACATGTTTCTGTCTGCGTCTGCGGTCACGGTCACAGTCGCGATCCCGATCACGCTTCCGATCACAATCGCAGTCGCGGTCACGATCTCGGTCACGGTCGCGGTCACGGTCACAATCACAGTCGCGATCACGGTCACGGTCACGATCGCGGTCGCACGGTTTCTGCTCCTGACACTCCGGCCCGCCGGCGCGTGCCATAATGGTCTCGAAATCCATAAGAATGCTCTCCTGTCTGCATAATCTGGGGGGCGCGTTTGCCGTCCCTGTATCATTCTATGCCTGTTTCCGCCCCATCGTGACACGGGGAAAGGGCGCAGCCGGTGGGCTGCGCCCTTACTTTATGCACACGCATTGCTCTCTGCGGTGCTCTGTTCTTTTTTCTTTACGCCATGCAGGCAGAAAATATAGATCACATCGAAGACAAAGCAGATCACACCAGTGACCAAAATAAAGCGGTTGCCCTCTATTGTGCCATAAATTGTCGGCGTCAGCGTGCCGATGCATTTGCTCACGGCAATCGTCATGGTCTGGCCTCTGGACGATTTGCGGCGGTTCAGCATGTACAAATAAGCCACACTCATGGCGATGTTCTGCAAATATGCGGAATATTTCTCACCCGCTACATCCCCAAACTCGGCAATAAAAAGCAGTTGCAGCACAATGCAGCAGGCCAGCACCAGCACCGGCCATGGGATAAACGACTTTTTCCCCAGCTCACCCTGCGCTTCTTCCCTGCCATATTTGAAGTATGTAATGACAATGAAAATATCCAGCAAAAACCAAACTGTATTTGCGATGGCCTGCGCACTGACTGTTGCGCGAACAAACAGATCCGTATAGGCATATATGCCCTCCCACGCGATGTTCAGTCCGAGGGCAAACAGCGGCATGCAGTAAGTTTTCTGTTTGAAGCCGGTGCGGATGGAATCCACATATACCAGCGACCAGCATACACCGCTGGCGACAATCAGCAAATTTATTATCAGTGATCTCATGATTTTCCCATCTTTCCGGAATCAGACCTGCGCATCCAGACCAAAATACATCAGCTCCCACAGAGCCGGCGCATCCACATGCTCTACAACTGCTCCGTTTTCCAGCCGTTCCACAACAGCAGTCCCAGAAAACCGGGTATAGGTGGGATCCAGACCCTGCTGCATCATGGCGACACGGACAGCCTCCTGCTTAATCATGACATCCTGCTCCAGCATCTCCTCCATCCGGTAAGTAATGCGGTAATGCTGCCTGCCGTCGTCATAGTCATAGATCAGTGTTTTGAAATAGTGCTTGCCGGTCACCTCATCAAAAGCAAGGTCTGTTTCCTCATATACAGGCTGCACATTGGTATCACTGATGATCTCCCCGCCTTTCGCCAGCATGAACACTGGAGTATGCGCATAGCCGTACTGCGGGCCCGCAGTGATATAGCTGCTGATAATCTGATAATCACCGACCTTGCAACGCCCCCAATACCAATGGTGCATCAGGACAAACATGCCGATATTTCCCCAGTTGTGGTCATGATAACCGGTGCCTGTGTAGCTTTCCTCATTTCCATCCCGGACAATGGAAACCTGTACGCTGCCCTCCGGCACGGCGGGAATCCATGCGAAATAATCCGACTCGCCGAAGAAAATATGGCCGGTACCGGTGCGCCATGCAGGTACGTTGCCATGCAGCTTTACATCGGCGCGTACCTGTTCGGATTCGTAGTGAATCTGATAGTCGTGCAGATCGCCCTCAAACAGGCACTGACCGATTCGGACACAGCAGTGATCTTTGGCAAAGCTGAAATCACCCTCTGCCGGGTCGAGGCGATCCCTGATTTCCGTGCCATCGGGCAGCGTAAGATTCAGCGTGGCATAGGGGGGCAAACCCGCCGTTCTGGTTGTCCATCGGCGATATCGTATAAAAGACGATAACCAGATTTCCGCCGCCCTCCAGCTTGGAATCAAAATACCACCATTCGTATTCCCCCTGTGCACCACTGGTGCGCAGGCTATCCTCCCATACTTCGGGAGTTCCAGGCTTCATACCCAGCATTTTGTACTGCTCCGGCTGCGCATACAGCTCTACGGGAATCGTGTTGTTCATAAGATTCGCTCCTTTCTCCGTAGCCTTGACATATGTCAAAGATTATGATAGCATTTTATTCGCAAGTTAGATATTTGTCAACGTTTTGAGCGCAACTTATACATTGGGAGGTGCAATGTCCATGTATCAGGGAAACAACCCCACCGCGCTGCAATCCCAGCACTGGATTGCAGACAGTCTCCTCATGCTGATGCAGGAGAAGCCGTATGCGCAGATCACCATTCAAAACATCTGCAAGCGCGCGGATCTGTCGCGCCAGACCTTTTACAACATGTTTGACTCCAAGGAGGAGGTGCTGCGCTTCTGCCTGCGCGAGCAATATGAGCAGCAGCTGCATCGCTTCGGCAGCAAACCGATGATTTCTCTGCACGAGACGGTGGAGGTTTTTGCCAGCGTACTGGACGGAAACCGGACTTTATTGCAATCCATGCTGGACAATCAGCTGGGTGGCATCATTGCGGATGAAATCGCCAAATGCGTATCGCTGTTTGCAGATCGGTTTGTCAGCCACAAAGACCAAAACCTGCCTTACAGCGAAGCGCTGCTCAGCGGCGCGTTGGCACATCTGCTGCTGTGCTGGTTCCAGCAGCAACATCCCATTTCGATTCAGGCACTTACAGAGCTGCTCTCTGCGTTTCTGTCAGGACAGCTGTATCTTTTTGAACCCGATCAGAACGATCCGGTGCCTTCCGGCAGTGAACCGCGGAGATAACAGACAAATATTTGCACGCGAAAAGGGCGCAGCCGACTGGCTGCGCCCTTCTGTTTGTATCCAAGAATTTACTTGTTGGAAACTGCGCTGAGGAATGCTTTGGTGCGCTCCTGCTGCGGGTTATCGAAGATTTGCTCCGGCGTGCCTTCCTCGGTGATAACACCATCCGACATAAACAGCACACGGTCCGCTACGTCGCGGGCAAAGCCCATCTCATGTGTCACGACAACCATCGTCATGCCGTCCTTTGCGAGCGCCTTCATAACATCCAGAACCTCACCGACCATTTCCGGGTCGAGTGCACTGGTTGGCTCGTCGAACAGGATGGCCTTCGGGTTCATCGCCAGCGAACGCGCAATGGCGACACGCTGCTTCTGGCCGCCGGACAGCTGTGCCGGATAAACATCCGCCTTCTCAGCCAGGCCGACGCGCGTGAGCAGCTCCATCGCCTTTTTCTCGGCCTCTGCTTCGCTCATCAGCTTCTGCTTGACCGGTGCAAGCGTCAGATTCTGCATAACCGTCAGATGGTTAAACAGATTGAAATGCTGGAACACCATGCTCAGCTTCTGGCGGATTTTATTGATATCATTGGAACGATCCGTGACATCCTGGCCGTCGAAAATAATCTGGCCGCCTGTCGGCTCTTCCAGACGGTTGAGGCAGCGCAGGAAGGTACTCTTGCCCGAACCGGACGGGCCAATGACAACAACGCATTCACCCGGCTTGATGTGACAGTCAATTTTTTTGAGAACCTGCAAATCGCCAAAGCTCTTCTTTAAATCCTTAACGATTATCACTTTGACGCAGCCTCCTTTCAATGACAGCGAGAATCTTGGTCATAATCTTGACGATGATATAATATACAATTGCAACTGCAATCAGCGGCAGGAATGCCTGATAGGTGCGCGATACAATGAAGTCGCCCGCCTTGGTCAGGTCAACAATTGCGACATAACCGACAATAGAGGTCTCCTTGACCAGCGTAATCATTTCATTTCCGAGTGCCGGAATGACGTTCTTGATTGCCTGCGGCAGGATAATATAACGCATGGTTTCGCCATAGGTGAAGCCGAGCGAACGGCCACCTTCCATCTGTCCAACATCCACGGCAAGAATACCGGCACGAATATTCTCCGCGACATAAGCACCGCTGTTGATGCCAAACGACAGGATCGCCGCGACATAGGCATGCTGACTGCGGAAAATAACCATGAACATAATCAGCAGCTGAACCATGGCCGGTGTGCCGCGGATAATGTCGATGTAGGCGCCCGCAATGCGGGACCATACGGTCTTGCGCTTTTTGCGCGTTTCCGTCAGTTTCATCAGTGCGAGGATAAAGCCGAGCGCAATGCCCAGAATACCGGCACAGATCGAAATGCCGATCGTCACGCCGAGGCCCTTGGCCATCAGCTGATAGCCATTGGTGTCGACAAATACATACTTGAGGTTATTCAGAAATTCCTGAATCACATTGTCAGAGGTTTCTTTTTCGGTTCCCGTGTTGCCCTCAATGTACTCGGCAACCAGCTTGTCAAACGTGCCGTCTTCCTTGATTTTTGCCAGGCCGCTGTTGATCTTTTCCAACAGCTCCGTGTCTCCCTTGCTGACGGCGATTGCGTATTCCTCGGTAGACGTGTCGTCCTCAATCAGCTTGAGCTTGTCGCTGTTGCTGGCAACGAAATTTTCCGCCGGGTTCTTGTCGATGACAACCGCATCGACGCCGCCGTTGTTCAACGAAACAATGGCGTCTGTGCCCTTCTTAAAGCGCTTGACCTCCGTGTTTTCGTCGGTGATAACGTCATTATCCTCGCCCGGTGTGCACAGCAGGTCACCGGTCGTGCCTTCCTGAACCGCAATCTTTTTGCCGTTCAGGTCTGCCAGACTCTTGATGCCGCTGTCCTTTGCAACAACGATGCACTGTGTTGCGGTGTAGTAGCTGTCAGAGAAATCGACCGACTGCTTGCGTTCATCCGTCACGGTCATGCCTGCAATGACCGCATCCAGACTGCCTGTGGACAGCGATGCAATCAGCGACTTGAATTCCATATTGGTGATCTTGACATCAAAGCCCTCGGCCTCACCAATTGCCTTGATGACTGCCATGTCAAAGCCGTCCGGTTCGCCGTCATCGCCGATATATTCAAACGGCGGGAATTCTGCGTTGGTACCGACATTGACAACCTGCTTTTCACCGTCATCCGCAGGCGTTTCCTCTTCGGTTTCGCCGCCGATGTATTCCGCTACCAGCTTGTCAAATGTGCCGTCTTCCTTGATCTTCTTCAGGCCGCTGTTGATCTTTTCCAACAGCTCAGAATTGCCCTTGCCGACAGCGATGGCATATTCCTCTGTAGAGGTCTCATCCTCGATCAGCTTGAGCTTGCCTTCGTTGTTGGCAACAAAGGTTTCTGCCGGGTTTTTGTCAATGACAACTGCATCGACGCCGCCATTGTTCAGCGTGACAACAGCATCCGTGCCCTTCTTAAAACGCTTGACCTCCGTGCTTGCGTCCGTGATAACATCGTTGTCCTCTGCCGGCGTGCACAGCAGGTCACCGGTTGTGCCTTCCTGAACCGCAATCTTCTTGCCATTCAGGTCTGCCAGACTCTTGATGTCGCTGTCTGCCGGAACGACTATACACTGCTTCGCGGTGTAATAGCTGTCGGAAAAGTCCACTGACTGCTTGCGCTCGTCCGTGACTGTCATGCCCGCAATGACCGCATCCAGACTTCCCGTGGACAGCGACGCAATCAGTGACTTGAATTCCATATTGGTGATCTTAACTTCAAAGCCCTCGGCTTCACCGATCGCTTTGATGACCGCCATATCGAATCCATCCGGTTGGCCGTCGTTGCCGATGTACTCAAACGGCGGGAATTCTGCGTTGGTGCCGACGGTGATGACGTCTGTTGCCTGCGCCGGCTTGGTAACGGGAAAGAACATACCGCCCAATACTGCCAGACAGGCCAGACACATCGCCAGCACACGTTTTGTGCTCTTTTTCATGTGTTTGTCCCTTCTTTCAATTTTTTTACAAAAAAGAGGATGAGGCCTACGAAAGACACTCGCGGTCTCATCCTCTATTTTACAGATGAATCAGTTTATTCAACCGGAACAGTCCAGCCCATCTCATCCTTCAGAGTGCCCCACTGAATACCGGTCAATGTATCGTACAGCTTGTGCGTTACCGGGCCGATCTCACCGTTGTTGATGTAAGCGACCTGATCCTCAAAGCGCAGCTCGCCAACCGGGGAGATGACCGCAGCCGTACCGGTGCCGAATACTTCTTCCAGCTTGCCTTCTTCGGAAGCCTTCATGACGTCTGCAATCGGCAGACGCTCTTCGGAAACGGTGTAGCCCCAATGCTTGAGCAGGTCGATGCAGGAACGGCGGGTGACGCCCGGCAGAACGGTGCCGACACACGGAGCGGTGTAAATCGTGCCGTCGATCTTGAAGAAGCAGTTCATGGAGCCAACTTCCTCGACATACTTATGCTCTACGCCGTCCAGCCACAGAGTCTGCTCATAGCCGAGGTCATGTGCCTTGACCTGAGAGATCAGGGATGCCGCATAGTTGCCGCCGCACTTGGTAAAGCCAGTGCCGCCCGGGCATGCACGGGTGTATTCGTCCTCGACGAAGATCTTAACCGGATTGATGCCGGTAGAATAATATGCACCAACCGGGGAGCAGATGATAATGAACTGATGCGTCTTGGAGGTGCGGACACCCAGATGCGGCTCCGTTGCGATGACAAACGGACGGATATACAGCGAGGTACCCGGCTCGGACGGAACCCAATCCTCCTCGACCTTGACCAGCGTCTTGACTGCCTGGACGAAGTCCTCGACCGGCAGGGTCGGCAGGCACATACGCTTGTTGGTGTTAATCATGCGTTCTGCGTTGCAGTCCGGGCGGAACAGCTGGACGCTGCCATCCGGCTTGCGGTACGCCTTCAGACCCTCGAACGACTCCATTGCGTAATGGAGAACCATGGCAGCCGGATCAATGGAAAGCGGCTGATACGGCACAATGCGCGCGTCATGCCAGCCGATGCCCTCCGTGTGGTCGATAACCAGCATATTATCGGTGTAGAAAACGCCGAAGCCCAGATGTTTGGAATCCGGTTTAGCCTTCTTTTCTGTTGCCGGAGTAATCTTAATGTTAAGCATGTTATATTTCACTCTTTTCCCGCCATACAGCGAATTTCATTAAAATAATATGTATAAGAGTATTTTATATAACTTGCCTGCACATTGCAAGAGCCTTGCGGGATTTTTTTGCCGGGAACGCAATTTTTTGACTGATTTGCTGTTGCCATCCTGCATTTTCGCATGATTCTATGCATTTTTTCTTCTGCATGGGCTGAATGATTCGTTTTTTGGAGCACCGGCATAAAAAAGAACCGCATCCGAACGGATGCGGTTCCTGTTGGTTTCAAAAAGGAAAGATCGATTAAGCCTTGCCGTCGCAGCCCAGAACGTTGACGATCTTATGAGCAACCATGTCCTTGACAGCCTGGCGAGCCGGCTTCAGGTACTGGCGCGGATCGAAGTGATCCGGATGCTCTGCGAAGTGCTTGCGGATCGAAGCGGTGATAGCCAGACGGATATCAGAGTCGATGTTGATCTTGCAGACTGCCAGCTTAGCAGCTTCACGCAGCTGCTCTTCCGGAATGCCGATTGCATCCGGCATAGCGCCGCCGTAGGTGTTGACCAGCTTTACGAACTCCTGCGGAACGGAAGAAGAACCGTGCAGAACGATCGGGAAGCCCGGCAGACGCTTGATGCACTCTTCCAGAACGTCGAAGCGCAGCGGAGGCGGAACGAGAACGCCGTCCTCATTGCGGGTGCACTGAGCCGGAGTGAACTTGTAAGCGCCGTGGGAGGTGCCGATTGCGATCGCCAGGGAGTCACAGCCGGTGCGGGAAACGAATTCCTCAACCTCTTCCGGATGGGTGTAGCTTTCCTGACCAGCTTCAACAACGACCTCATCCTCAACGCCAGCCAGGGTGCCCAGTTCAGCCTCGACAACAACGCCGTGGTCATGTGCGTACTCTACGACCTTCTTGGTCAGAGCAATGTTCTCCTCGAACGGCTTGGAGGAAGCGTCGATCATAACGGAGGTAAAGCCGCCGTCGATGCAGGACTTACAAACCTCGAAGGAATCGCCGTGGTCCAGATGCAGAGCGATCGGGATATTCGGGTTCTCGATAACAGCAGCCTCAACCATCTTTACCAGATAGGTGTGGTTAGCGTAAGCGCGAGCGCCCTTGGAAACCTGCAGAATAACCGGAGCATTCAGCTCGCCAGCAGCCTCAGTGATGCCCTGGACGATTTCCATGTTGTTTACATTGAAAGCGCCGACAGCGTAGCCGCCGTCATAAGCCTTCTTGAACATTTCAGTAGTAGTTACGAGTGGCATTATTCATCTTCCTTTCAGAATTTAATCCGCACACATCCTGTTTACAGGCATGCGGGTCCCGTATGTGATTATTTTACCAGTCTTTCGGTATAAAATCAAGTCGATTATGTAATTTCCGCAAATTTTATCCAGCTTCCGTCCACAATTTGTGCATTTGGAAAAAGAATTGATTTTCTGTCAAAAATATGGTATATTCAATTTAACATCGGAAAGTGCGGCATAATGAAACGTTTTTGGTAACTATTTTCTGTTTCCGCCGCACATCTTTCGTCACATTATTAGGAGGTTTTTTGATTATGAGTGAGCTGAAGGGCGCAATGATCATCGGTCAGTCCGGTGGTCCTACTTCTGTCATCAATGCCAGCGCATATGGCGCAATCAAGGCTGGTCTGGATTCTGATTCCATCACCACCGTTTATGGCGCTGCAAACGGTATCGTCGGCGTTCTGAACGATAAGCTGTATGTTATGGATAAGGAAGATCCGGCTGAGCTGGAGCTTCTGAAGTACACCCCGTCTTCCGCACTGGGCTCCTGCCGTTACAAGATCGCTGATCCGGATGTCGATGACACCGATTACAAGCGCATCCTGGAAATCTTCAAGAAGTACGACGTCCGTTACTTCTTCTACAACGGCGGCAACGACTCCATGGATACCTGCAACAAGATTTCCAAGTATATGAAGAAGGTCGGCTATGACTGCCGCGTCATGGGCATCCCGAAGACCATCGACAACGACCTGTTCGGCACCGACCATTGCCCGGGCTTCGCTTCCGCTGCGAAGTACATCGCAACTTCCATCACCGAAGTTTACCAGGATTCCCACGTATATGACAAGGGCCAGGTTTCCATCATCGAGATCATGGGCCGTCATGCTGGCTGGCTCGCCGGCGCTGCTTCCCTGGCTGCTGTAACCGGTTACGCTGCTGATCTGGTTTACCTGCCGGAGGTTGACTTCAACATGGACGAGTTCCTGGAAGACGTTTCCGCTCTGTGGGAGAAGAACCACAACGTAATCGTTGCCGTTTCCGAGGGTATTCATTACGCTGACGGCTCCTTCGTATCCGAAGCAAAGACCTCCGCTACCGACGGCTTCGGCCATGCGCAGCTGGGCGGCCTTGCTGCTATGCTGGCGGATGTTGTCAAGGAAAAGCTGGGCGTCAAGGTTCGCGGCATCGAGCTGTCCCTGCTTCAGCGCTGCGCTGCTCACTGCGCTTCCCAGACCGACATCGACGAATCCTTCCTCGCTGGCCAGACCGCGGTTAACTCCGCTGTTGCAGGCGAGACCGACAAGATGGTTGCATTCGAGTGCTCCCGTGAGGGCGGCTACTCCTGCACCACCAAGCTGCTGAACCTCTCCGACGTAGCAAACTACGAGAAGAAGGTTCCGGTTGAGTGGATCAACGAGCGTGGCAACAACGTATCTCAGGCGTTCATCGACTACGCTCTGCCGCTGATTCAGGGCGAGACCAAGATGCCGAAGGAAAACGGCCTGCCGCGTTTCGCAAAGCTGGCTAAGATTGTCGCTGAGTAATCAGGATATTCCTTTTTGTATACCGGCGGATGTCATCCGACATCCGCCGGTTTTTCATGCTCCTTTTTCAACCGGTCACCGCATGCAGTAAACCGCTTATCCGAAACCACGCGACAGCGCCGCGCCCGTCTGCTATACTGTTTTCAGAAGGAGGGGATCTCTCATGAAGCTGACACTTGAACCGCAGGAAACCACCGAACTGGAGGTCATCATCCGCGGCGATCTGAACGATCCGCAGGTCTCGCAGATCATCGCCGCACTGAATGCCGTGCGCGCCATCTCCCGCCTGTTCCTGTACCGCGAAGGCAAAGCGTATCTGTGCCCCGTTGACGATATCCTGTATTTTGAAGCATCGGGCGGAAAAATTTTCGCCCACACTGCACGCGACATGCTGGAAACACAGTACAAGCTATATGAGCTGGCAGACATGCTGCGCGGCAGCGGATTTATCCAAATCAACAAAAGCGTGATCGTCAATGCGCACCGCGTGCTGTCGGTTGAGCCGGAATTTTCCGGCAACTACACAGCCGTGCTGAAAGACCATAACATCCGTCTTACCATTTCCCGCAAGTATTTTAAGGCTTTCCGCGATTATGTAATAAAGGAGCTGTGACCTATGAAATCAAACAATCTCTTCAATGTCCTGATGTATACCGCAGTCGGCATTGCCATCGGTGCTGTCGTCTGTACGCTCTCCCTTCTGGCCGTTCACGGCATGACTGATGTGCTCCGCGAGCTGACTGTCTGGCTGATCGCTTCCGCTGTCCTCGGCCTGGTCTCAATGGTATATGAGAGCGAACATTTCACCGACCTGACTGCGACGCTGATTCATGCGCCGGTCACGCTGGCAGTCGCGCTGATTGCCGGCTGGATTCTGGATTACGGTGACGGTTCCATACTGCTGCTGCTCACGCGCATGGTGCCCGCCATCATCGTGCTTTACGCACTGATCCATCTGTTCCTGTTTGTTATGCGCCGCTGTATCGTGCGTGTACTCAACAGCCATCTGAAAAAATAATTTTTGCGGACAGACACCACGCTGCCTCTCCCTGCCTATACTGCATGCAGGGGTGAGGCAATGGCTTGCTGCTGGAAAACCTTCGGGCTGACGGCGGCGGCGTTCGGGCTCGGCTTGCTGCTCGCCACGCTGCTCCCGCCCTGTATTCTCGTTCCGGTTGCGTCGATCCTGCTGATCGCGGTCGGCGTTGTCATCCATCTGCGCTGAAAGGAGTCCGCTTTATGAAAATCGTCGTTATCCGAAGTCCTAGGCTGCTCGCCGGTATCCTCCGCGGTATCTTCGGCATCAAAAAGGCTCCAACCGCGTGATAGGCAGCAATTTTCACAATTTTCGACGCCACATATGGCAGTTTTTTGTCTTGACTTTTCTCCGCTCTGTTTGCTACAATAGGCTCACCGAGTAGCGAAGAGCGTAAATCCAGGCATGCTGGATTTACGCTCTTTTTTGCTGTTCTGAATCTTTCGTTTTTCAGTGAGGTTTTATATGCAACAGGATCAGACTATGAACAAGATGGGCACGGCGAAAATCAACCGTCTGATGCTCACGATGGGTCTGCCCATCATCCTTTCCATGATGCTCCAGGCATTGTACAACATTGTCGACAGCGCGTTTGTTTCCAATATGGCAGCAGGTGGCGAAACCGCGCTGACCGCGCTGACTCTTGCCTTCCCGGTACAGGTGCTGATGGTCGCAGTCGGTGTCGGTACCGGTGTCGGTGCAAATGCGCTGCTGTCGCGTTCGCTCGGCGAGGGCAATGAGGAAAAAGTCAACCGCGTTTCCGGCAATGCCATCTTTCTCTCCGCAGTCATGTACGTGATCTTCCTGCTGTTCGGATTATTTGGCGTGCGCATTTACGTGCAGTCCCAAACCACAAACCCGGTCATCATCGATATGACTGTCGATTACCTGCGCATCTGTTGCTGTATTTCTTTTGGCATCCTGTTTTTCAACTGCTTTGAAAAACTGTTGCAGGCGACCGGCAAGACGACTTATTCCACTGCAGCACAGATTGCAGGTGCCATCACCAACATTGTGCTCGACCCGATTATGATCTATGGCCTGCTCGGCTGCCCGGAAATGGGTGTGCGCGGTGCGGCATTTGCCACCGTTGTCGGCCAGATTGTTTCGTTCCTCGTCGCGCTGATTTCACACATCGCAGTCAACAAGGAGATTTCCAACGGACTGCGCTATATGAAGCCGGATAAGCACATCATCGGCCGGATTTATTCCATCGGCCTGCCGGCGATCATCGCACAGGCACTGATGTCGATCATGACCTACGGCCTGAACATCATCTTTGGCACGATCAATGAAAATGTTGTCACCGCCTATGGCCTGTACTACAAAATCCAGCAGTTCATCCTGTTCGCTGCATTCGGCCTGCGCGATGCCATCACGCCGATTGTTTCGTTCAACTATGGCATGCACAGCAAAAAACGCATCAACGCCGGCATCAAGTACGGCATGCTGTATACGCTCATCATCATGCTTGTCGGCCTGATTTTCCTTGAGCTGTTTGCCAGCCCGCTTTCCCACATATTCGGGCTCTCGGGTGAAACCGAAGCGCTGTGCATCAGCGCCATGCACATTGTCTCGCTCAGTTTTCTGTTCGCAGGAGCAAACATTGCGTTCCAGGGCATCTTCCAGTCGCTCCAGAGCGGCGGGGAATCGCTGATTGTCTCGGTCTGCCGCCAGCTGTTGTTTGTGCTTCCGGTTGCCTGGATTTTTACCCATATCGCCATCTCAAATCCCGACCTGACCTCGCTGGTCTGGTTTACCTTCGTCATCGCGGAGGGAATTTCCGCCATCATCTCGTGCGTGTTCATGCGCCGCATTTATCGCAATAAAATCGCCGGTATCACAGAGTAAAAAACAGGGCTGACAACTTTTGAACTGTCAGCCCTGTTCATTTTTCCGGTTCTATTCTGCCTCGCTGTGAAAGGCATGTATGATATTGCACAGCTGTTCATACAGGTCATGATATTCACTGATGACGCAATCCACCTGATCTCCGATCCAGATGTCACCGCTGCTGTCCGGATCAATTACGACAATATAACCAATCCCTGCGCCGTGCGCTGCATAGGCACCGGCCAGCGCATCCTCCACAACAACACACTGTTCCGGTGGAAAGCCCAGCTCCTGCGCCGCGATGCGGTAAATATCCGGCGCGGGTTTGCCCGGAAACCTGCGGTCGCTGCAAACGACAGTTTCCCGGTTAAACCATGTCGCAAGGCCCAGGTGTTCAAAATAAAAATCCATGCTGCGCGGGTTGGACGACGTCGCAATGGTAAACAGAATGCCGTTTTTCTTCAACAGGTCAAGCACTTGGGTGATGCCGTCCGCAAGATGGAATATCTCCGGATGCGCCAGACACAGCTGTTTGTATTTTTCGCGTTTGCGCGCAACCAATTCCCCCATCTGCGCTTCGCCTACGTCGCCCCAGAAGTATTCCACCGTTTCCCTGCTTGGGCGACCGTTGGTACAGTGCAGGAATTCCTCCTCTGACAGCCCGTGCCCCAATGTTTCCTCCGCGAGGTCATTCCATGCGCGGAACTGTATCTGTGTATCAAACAGCATCGTGCCGTTAAAATCAAAAATGACCGCGAAGTCAACCATGGTTTACACACCCTTTCGTGTTACATTGTACCACACCGTTTTCCCGCGGGCAATCCCATTTTTCCGGCATAACTGTCCGCTCTGTGCCATAGAACTATACAAACACCGATAAGGAGGACGTTCTATGGATTTAACCAAAAGCAGTGTCGCCCTGAGCCGCCTGATTCTGGACGCCTGGAATAATTACGAAGAAACCACCGATGCCATCGTTCCGGACACGTTCCCGGATATTGCACGCATTGCTGCTGTGTATGGCAGCCCGCAGCTCAAGGACGATGCTCCGCAATCCGGGCGCGTCCTCATCTCCGGCGCCGTGCGTATGACTGTATTATATGTGCCGGAGGGCGGCGGTGCGCTGCGCCGGCTGGATATTCCAATCAGCTTTGCACATATTGAAGAAGCCGCGGGGATCAATGAGGACAGCCGCCTGTTTGTAACCTGCCGTGTTGTCGCCGCAGATGCACATGTCATGAATTCACGCAAGCTGTCGGCAACCGCCACCCTGTCCATCTGCTGCCGGGTGTTCGCCCCCGACACCGCACAGCTCACCGATGGCTTTGCCGAAACGGACAACGGTCTGGAACTGCTGACCACAACGCATACGGTCACTGTACCGTCCAGTGTCCTGCGCCGCGAATTCACACTAATGGAAGATGTCAACCTGCCGGATCACGAGCGTTTCCGCGAAATGTTTGCCCCGCGCGCAGAAATGCGCCTGTCCGACTGCCGCCTGATGAACGGAAAAGCCGTATTAAAGGGTGATGTCGCGCTGCACATGCTGGCGATGACGACAGATGACACGCTGGAAAACATCGACTGCGTCGTTCCGTTTACACAGATTTTTGAAGCGGAGGGCCTGCGGACAAAAAGTTGGACTCCAAAAGGAGGGAACTGAATGTATACAAAAGAGCAGGAAGAAATCGCACTAAGAGAATACGAGCGGCTGGGATCAATAGCTGCTGTAATCCGTCGGTTAGGATACCCGAGCGAGTCTACGCTTTACCGCTGGTATGAGCGCAAAAAAGCCGGGTTAGAGAACAGACATGGCCACACAGAAGAGTCTCCCACAGAGATGGATCATCACTGCAACACATCGGGGCATCCAAGGCATCCCTCAGCAGAATTCAAATATGAGGTAATTCACCGTTGCTTTGAATTAGGCGAAGATGTAGAATATGTATCAAGGGAAATCGGATACAGCCGTATGAGCATATACGTCTGGCGCAGGAAATATCTGAAGTATGGGATGGTGGGTCTGATGGCGAAGAGAAAAAGCATACCAAGGGAGCCGTTGCCTCAGGATCATGCATTGCCTGAATCTGAGGAACTGGAGAATCTTCGAACGCAACTCCAGGAACTGCAGTTTGAAGTAGATGTGCTGAAGGAGACCATCTCAGTTTTAAAAAAAGACCCCGGCATCGATCTAACGGTACTCAGAAACCGTGAAAAGGCAGTGATCATCGATGCCTTGAAGGGGAAATATGCACTGCCAGCGCTGCTGTCCCGTTTTAAGATGGCCAAAAGCAGTTACTATTACCAGCAAGCTGTTATGAACAAACCCGACAAATATCTATCCCAACGGGCACAAATCACCTCGATTTTTCACGAAAACAGGGGCATATATGGTTACCGTCGCATTTATCTGGCGCTGAAGCGCAAAGGGATTATGCTCTCCGAGAAGATCATCCGCCGGATCATGAAGAAGAAAAACTGGTGGTTTTGCGCTCGAAGAAACGAAAATATAGTTCGTATTTGGGGGAAATCACACCGAAGTAGAGAACATCATTTTACGCGATTTCCATGCAAATCAGCCGTATGAGAAGTTGCTGACGGATATCACAGAATTTGCCCTTTCGAACGGCAAGCTATATCTCTCCGCCATGATCGATTGTTTTGATGGAATGGTTGTGGGCTGGACGATCGGAACCCGCCCAATGCCGATCTGGTCAACACCATGTTGGATCAAGTGATTGCCGATCTGCCAGAGGGCTGTCATCCGATTGTCCATTCTGACAGGGGCTGCCATTACCGATGGCCCGGATGGATTGAACGGATGAATGGGGCCGGTCTCATTCGCTCTATGTCTAAGAAGGGCTGCTCCCCCGATAACGCAGCCTGCGAAGGTTTCTTTGGAAGGCTCAAAAACGAAATGTTCTATGGCCGCTCTTGGACAGGAGTCTCGCTTGACGATTTTAGCCGGGAGATTGACCGCTATATCAATTGGTATAACCATAAACGCATCAAGTTATCTCTAGGTGGGATGAGCCCGATTGAGTATAGACATCATCTTGGTTTTGCTGCATAATCAGTCCAAGATTTTGTCCGCACCCCCGGACGGCATGACGGACAATCAGCAGATCAGCGTGAGCTTTTCGGTGCGGCATCTGGATGCGGAGCTGCGCGATGACGGTCTGGTCGGCGTCGGACTTGGCGTCTGCGTGCTGCTGACCGCATTTGAAACGCATACGCTTCATGTG
Organism: Butyricicoccus porcorum; assembly: GCF_051246315.1. Lineage (NCBI taxonomy): Bacteria > Bacillati > Bacillota > Clostridia > Eubacteriales > Butyricicoccaceae > Butyricicoccus > Butyricicoccus porcorum. Next base: position 1,559,406 of record NZ_CP178353.1, on the reverse strand, counting down.
ATCGCCGATGTCTATCATCTCGAGCACCCTGTACATGTAGAAACCCGTCCCATCACGCTGCCTGCCTGCCATCCGCTCGCAGAGCTGGGGTGTGAAGCGACGGAAACCGTGCCGGTCGGCATGAAAATCGCACAGATTGCCGATGTCACCGCAACACTCGACACGCTGCTTCACGATGCATCGCGCACGATGCTGCGCATGATGGCGTGTATTGTCTATCGTTCGGATGACGGTGAATATTATTCCGTGCACCGTGCCATCCACATGCCGCTCAGCCTGCCGGACGGCACCCAGTCAGTGCGTCTGAATGGCATGCAGTGCCGTGCCTCTGCCACGATCAGCGGAGAGGATTCGGTTGTGCTGTCGCTCAGCGGACGGTGCAGTCTGCTGTGTGATGAGCCGCTGCAATGGAACGACCTGTCCGCACTGTCCATCGATGAAACTGCACAGCCCGCCGCTTCCCCTGTCTCGGTGATCCTGCGGTATGTGGATACAGAAGAACGGCTGTGGGATATCGCCAAGCATTACCGCACAACCGTAGACGCCATCCGGCAGGCCAACCAGCTGGATACCGACCGCCTGAGCGCACGCGCACAAATGCTGCTTATCCCTGTGCGGTGACGCCGCAGGCATATGGAGGTGCATATGGAACATCAAAAGCTATATGAAGACATCAGCCGCCGTACCGGCGGCACCATCTATATCGGTGTTGTCGGGCCTGTGCGGACGGGAAAATCCACTCTCATCAAGCGGTTTATGGAAACGCTCGTCCTGCCCGGCATTGAAAATGTATACCGCCGCGAACGCGCAAAGGATGAGCTGCCGCAGTCCGGTTCCGGGCGCACCATTATGACAGCAGAGCCAAAATTTGTACCGGAAGAAGCGGCGGAAATTGCACTGGACGGTGACGGTACCTGCAAGGTGCGTCTGGTGGACTGTGTTGGCTATCTGGTGGACGGCGCACTGGGACACACCGAAGAGGATGCACCGCGCATGGTCTCCACACCATGGAGCGACCAGCCGATGCCGATGGCGGAAGCTGCCGAGCTGGGCACGCGCAAGGTCATTGCCGACCATTCCACCATCGGTCTCGTCGTGACGACCGACGGCACAGTGACGGACATCCCGCGCGAAAACTATCTCGAGGCGGAAGACCGTGTTATCCGCGAGCTGCTCGGCCTGCACAAGCCATTTCTGGTACTGGTCAACTCTGTCCAGCCGCAGGGTCCGGCAGCACAGGAAATCTGCCGCCAGATCGCGGATACCTACGATGTGACGGCACTCGCGGTTGACTGCCTGAATATGGACGCCGACCGCATGGCAAATGTCCTCAAGTCCGTATTGTATGAATTCCCCGTCCGCGAGGTCGGCATTGTGCTGCCTCCTTGGGTGGGAACGCTGCCCGCCGGGCACCGCGTCAAGGAGGCAGTGTACAGCGGCATCCGCAGTCAGGCGGCGCACATCGGACGCATGCGCGATATGAAGGCGTGCGCGGCGGCACTGGCGCAGACGGAATATGTCTCCGATGCACAGGTGCAGTCGATGGACCTCGGCACGGGTTCCGTGCAGCTGGTAATGCGCATTCCACAATCTGTCTTTTACCAGATTGCCGGAGAGCAGTCCGGGCTGACCATTCGGGGCGAAGCAGATCTCATCCCACTGTTGACAAAACTCGCAAAAATTCAGAAGGAATATGAACGCTTTGACGGTGCGCTGGCACAGGTGCGCCAGACCGGCTACGGTATTGTCATGCCGACCATCGATGAGCTCAAGCTGGATGAGCCGGAGATTGTCAAGCAGGGCGGCCGGTATGGCGTCCGGCTGACCGCCTCTGCTCCATCGATTCACATGATCCGCGCGGATATTCAAACAGAAGTCTCCCCGATTGTCGGCACGGAAAAACAGTCGGAAGACCTTGTGCAATACCTGATGTCTGAATTTAACGGTGATCCGGCGCGCATCTGGCAGACCAATATTTTTGGCAAATCGCTCAACGAACTGGTCAGCGAAGGCATGAATACCAAGCTCACGCGCATGCCGGATGATGCACGCAGCAAGCTCCAGGAAACGCTGGAGCGCATCATCAACGAAGGCTCCGGCGGCCTGATCTGTATTATCCTGTGACTTCTCTTTTTCGGACAGCGTTTGCCTGGTGCGCTGTCCGTTTTTCTTTTTCGCGTTCATTTGTGCGCGGTACACGGACAATCCATCTGTTCATCCTCCACCGGCGCACAAATCCAAAAAAGTTGCAAAATCGTGCATTTTTGCTGGACAAAGGCGCTGTTTTGTATCATAATATGGTAAGAACTTGTTGTGAAGGAGAAACCCGATGAAATATATTATTGTACTCGGCGACGGCATGGCCGACGAGCCGATTGACATGTTGGGCGGCAAGACGCCGCTGGAATATGCTTCTACCCCGACGCTGGATGCCCTCGCACCGCAGTCGGAAATTGCACTCGTACATACCATCCCGGACGGCATGAAGCCGGGCAGTGATACAGCAAATCTCGCGGTCATGGGGTACAATCCGCGCAAATATTATTCCGGACGCTCCCCGCTGGAGGCGCTGAGCATCGGTGTCGACATGAAGCCGACTGACATCGCTCTGCGCACTAACATTGTCACACTGTCTGAGGAAGAAGGCGTCCCGTTTGAACAGCGCACGATTCTCGACCACAGCTCCGGAGAAATCTCCACAGAAGATGCCGCCGTCCTGATCGATGCAGTAAAGGCTGAATTTGAGAATGATACCTATCGGTTTTATGTCGGCACGAGCTACCGCCATCTGTTGATCTGGGATCACGGTGAGGTCATCGAGCTGGCACAGCCGCATGACCATCTGGGTGAAGTCATCGCGCCGTATCTGCCGTCCGACCCGGTGCTGCGCGACATGATGATTCGCAGCTATGACATTCTGAACAATCATCCCATCAACATCGAACGCGCAAAAAAGGGTCTGAACAAGGCGAACTGTCTGTGGTTCTGGGGCGCCGGCACGCGCCCCGCGCTGTCCTCATTTGAGGAAAAAACCGGCAAATCCGGCGTCATGATCTCCGCTGTCGATCTGCTCAAGGGCATTGCGGTCGGCGCAGGCATGGATGTCATCGAAGTGGAAGGCTCAACCGGTTCGCTGAACACCAACTATGAGGGCAAGGCGATGGCAGCGGTAAACGCCCTGCTCAACGGCAAGGATTTCGCCTATATCCATGTCGAAGCACCAGATGAAATGGGTCATCAGGGCAATGTTGACCACAAGGTACAGTCGATTGAAAACCTTGACAGCCGTGTGATCCGCGTCGTCATTGACGAGATGAACAAAGCCGGAGAGGATTTCCGCCTGCTCGTCATGCCGGATCATCCGACCCCGATCCGCTGCCGCACACATACCAGCGATTCCATTCCATACCTGCTGTACGACAGCACCAAACCGGTCGCAGGCGACTGCACGCTGTACAACGAAGCACAGGCAAAGGCAACCGGCAAGCTGATTGAGCACGGCTATGAGCTGATTGACCGACTGCTGGCGGAGTAAACCGGGAATAAAAACTCCTTCAGAGAAGGGAGCTGTCACCCCAGCGACCGATTGACAGAAATATAAATGCAGAAAAAAGCAGCCTCGCGGCTGCTTTTTCTCACTTCTTTACATTTAATTCACTCTTGATCTTGGTCGTGGAAATCTCCGGCGTGCGCGGCAGATAGACGACCTCACAGCCCTCGTCTTTCAGGAAATCAAACTTGCCCTCCCAGTCATCGCCGATGACGAACGTGTCGACATGATATTCATGTACGTCGAATTTCTTCTGATCCCAGCTTTCCTCCGGAATAACCAGATCGACATAACGGATCGCTTCCACCAGCTGTTTGCGCTCCTCATAGGAGAAATAGCACTTTTTCTGTTTTTCGTTCCAGTTAAATTCATCCGTCGATACCGCAACAATCAGATAATCACCCAGCGCCTTCGCGCGGCGCAGCAGGTTGATATGTCCATAGTGGAGCAGATCAAAGGTACCGTAGGTAATCACTCGTTTCATAATTCCAGATTCCTTTCAACAGCGGAACGCTGTATGATAGCATATATAATATCATATATTATAACACGACTGCACAGGCTGTTACAATGCTTTCCTGATTTTTCCCCAGACAGACAAGTGTCCCCTCCGGCTTTTTCGCCAAAGGGGACGTCTTTTTTTCTGTCAGACAGATAACAGACCTGCTTTGTCCAGAATCGTAAATGCACGGCACAAATCTTCACTCAGATTCAGTCCGGTTCCGGTTCCGGCAATCGCACCCTTGTCCACGAGTTTTTTTACCGCCTCGCGGTAATAGTCGGGTATGTCATCCAGTGTCTTAAAATATCGCATGAGATCCTCCTCTTCCTGTTCATTCGGTTTCCTGTCCGTCACAATCTCGCGGGAAATCAGATAATAACTCGGACTGCGGTCAATGGTTGCCTTGCCGCACTGGGTCAGGCTGGTCTTGACCACGCCCTTTTGTACCACACTGACATAATTGCGGCGGATGGACGATGCGGTATATTTTCCGCTGTACCAATAGCTGTCCAGCACAGTAATCGTCTGTCCGGATGCCGCTGCTGCCGTCACAAAATGCCCACTTGTAGAAAACAGCTTGTATGCTGTGCCCGCATGCAGGATTGCTGCGCCTCCTGCTTTCAGATGCGTGAGCAGCTCGGCATTTTTGCTGGTCGTACTGTATGCAAAATGGTATTTGGACGCCGCTGCCCGCAGCAGCGGTGTCATCAGCGTACCTCCTTCAACGCGCGCGCCCGCCGCGACTGCAATGCTGCACATCGTCGGAATGCTGATATCCGCAATGCCGAGTACCTGTAAGGCATTGCACAGACTCGCCGGGCCACAGGCAGAGGAGTAAATCGTTCCCTGTCCATACCGGATGGATTTATATTTCTCTTCTGTCTGGAATTTTACTGCGTAACCGATGGTTCTCACCCTTTCGATTCATTGTCCGATTGTCCGTCTTTCTTTTCCTGTTCCAGCCTCGCCTTGCGCCATTCGTCTGCTTCACAGGCAATGCAGGTGAAGCTGTTGTTTTTCCACCATGCCACCAGAGAAGCTCCGATTGTCCAGCACAGCGAAACCAGCTGGTAAATATCGTTATCCGTGAACGCAATGGTTTCGTGTCCTACAATGGCAAGGATCTGGTTCAACAGCGCAAGCGCCAGTACAATGGTCCGCGCAATGGTATCGGAACCAATGGTATGACCCGGATTGCTCATTTCATCGCCTCCTTACAGTATCATAGATATGAGTGCGCCACAGACTGCGATACCTACCGCACTCAAAATTGCCATGATGATGTTCAATTTCGTCGAAATAACTGCAAATTCAACATTTCCGCGCTCCAGCCGTTCATCGTGCTTGGCAAGCTGCACGGTATGCTGCTGTGTCACCTTTTCCAGCTCTTTGACAGCATGGCAGGGACATTTTTCATTTTGTTCCGTCATCGTTCCATCACTTTCCGGTGTCTGCGCCTTCCCGCGCTTTCCCTTTCGATAATACACGCCGGTTTCCCGTTGTCCACGTTAATAAATTATCTGGCTGTGGAAAGCATAAAAAATCCGCCCCACAGGAAGAATAACCTGCGGAACGGATATGCTCTCATCTATTACAATTACAAGATTACAATGAATAAACCTGCTTTGCAGTCTCATAAAACACCTTATCATGCCAGCATTCAGGAACAAGCCGCGCGATAAAGGCAATATACTGCTCCAGATTGACCAGCGGCCAATCCGTGCCGTACATCAGCTTTTCATATCCCCCTGCATAGCCCATCCACGTGCGCAGCAGAGAAAAGTACCCTTCATTTTCCTGAAACAACGTATCCATATCCACACGCCCTTCCAACAGGCCGGACAGATCGGCAAATACATTCTCGTTTTTCTCCATCACGGCAGCGGCATCCGTCAGCCACGGATTTCCAAAATGGCACAGTACAAACCGCGTCTGCGGGAACTGCGCTGCGGCCTCATCTACCGTCAGCGGATGGGCATATTTCAACAGCCCCATACCGCCTGCTGTCGCACCCGTATGGATGGCGACCGGCTTGTCATACTGTGCGGCCAGTTCATACAGCGGCGCATACCGCCGATCCCCAACATATCGGTGTCTGTAGCCGGGATACAGTTTGATGCCGACGCAGTCCGGACGGCGCAAATGCTGTTCTACCAGCTCGGCAAGCCGCTGTTCGTCCAGCTGTTCCCAACCGCTGTCCAGTCCCACACAATAGTGCAAAAAACCCGGACAGACCGGTACATCTTCGTCAGGCGCCCGGTTTCCCATAACCACCGCATATTCAATCCCCAACCGGCTGAATTCTGCCTGTAAATGCTCCTCGGTATATCTGTGTCCAGCCTGCTCCGCCAGCATGCGAAAGCTCTCTATTCCCGGACAAAAGTGAATATGTGCATCGATAATTTTCATAACCAGCCTCCGGTTTGTCGGTTTCTGTCATCATACTGCATGTATATGCCTTCGGTCAAGCGCCTGCCGCGGGCTTTCCAAAAAATTGGTCGGACATTTTCATCATATGATCTCCAAAATTGTAAAAATCTGGTTGACGTTATGCCGAAATAGGTCTATAATTTTGGTATCATGTAAGAAACTGACTGCAAAGGGGGAGGCATTTTATGGCATTAAATGTGAAGCAGGAAAAACGCCTGCTGAGCTCTGCCCTGTTTGCCGGCTGTGATACGCAAAGCTATCGTCCGCTGGTACAGACGCTCTCCCCCATCAGCATTCTGAAGGGACAGCGCATCGGTTCACCTCCTCACCATGCTTCGGCGCTGGGCTTCCTGCTGGATGGCTGTCTGGATTTATGTAACTTAAACGGCGTGCTGTTCTACACCCTGGAGGCTGGAGATTTTTTTGAAATCGAACCGATGTTTTCCCAGATCCAGACCATCCTCCCGTGGCATCTGCGCGCACGCACCAATACTGTCGTGACGTTTCTTGATAAAAACATCATGCTCTCGCAATTTGAAGAGGATCCCGCATTTGCGCGCAATTACATACATATCCGCGCGGACTATACACAGAATCTGACGCGCCAGGGGGTGCGGACAAAATCTTGGACTGATTATGCAGCAAAACCAAGATGATGTCTATACTCAATCGGGCTCATCCCACCTAGAGATAACTTGATGCGTTTATGGTTATACCAATTGATATAGCGGTCAATCTCCCGGCTAAAATCGTCAAGCGAGACTCCTGTCCAAGAGCGGCCATAGAACATTTCGTTTTTGAGCCTTCCAAAGAAACCTTCGCAGGCTGCGTTATCGGGGGAGCAGCCCTTCTTAGACATAGAGCGAATGAGACCAGCCCCATTCATCCGTTCAATCCATCCGGGCCATCGATAATGGCAGCCCCTGTCAGAATGGACAATCGGATGACAGCCCTCTGGCAGATCGGCAATCACTTGATCCAACATGGTGTTGACCAGATCGGCATTGGGGGCGGGTTCCGATCGTCCAGCCCACAACCATTCCATCAAAACAATCGATCATGGCGGAGAGATATAGCTTGCCGTTCGAAAGGGCAAATTCTGTGATATCCGTCAGCAACTTCTCATACGGCTGATTTGCATGGAAATCGCGTAAAATGATGTTCTCTACTTCGGGTGTGATTTCCCCCAAATACGAACTATATTTTCGTTTCTTCGAGCGCAAAACCACCAGTTTTTCTTCTTTTCATGATCCGGCGGATGATCTTCTCGGAGAGCATAATCCCTTTGCGCTTCAGCGCCAGATAAATGCGACGGTAACCATATACGCCCCTGTTTTCGTGAAAAATCGAGGTAATTTGTGCCCGTTGGGATAGATATTTGTCGGGTTTGTTCATAACAGCTTGCTGGTAATAGTAACTGCTTTTGGCCATCTTAAAACGGGACAGCAGCGCTGGCAGTGTATATTTCCCCTTCAAGGCATCGATGATCACTGCCTTTTCACGGTTTCTGAGTACCGTTAGATCGATGCCGGGGTCTTTTTTTAAGACTGAGATGGTCTCCTTCAGCACATCTACTTCAAACTGCAGTTCCTGGAGTTGCGTTCGAAGATTCTTCAGTTCCTCAGATTCAGGCAATGCATGATCCTGAGGCAACGGCTCCCTTGGTATGCTTTTTCTCTTCGCCATCAGACCCACCATCCCATACTTCAGATATTTCCTGCGCCAGACGTATATGCTCATACGGCTGTATCCGATTTCCCTTGATACATATTCTACATCTTCGCCTAATTCAAAGCAACGGTGAATTACCTCATATTTGAATTCTGCTGAGGGATGCCTTGGATGCCCCGATGTGTTGCAGTGATGATCCATCTCTGTGGGAGACTCTTCTGTGTGGCCATGTCTGTTCTCTAACCCGGCTTTTTTGCGCTCATACCAGCGGTAAAGCGTAGACTCGCTCGGGTATCCTAACCGACGGATTACAGCAGCTATTGATCCCAGCCGCTCGTATTCTCTTAGTGCGATTTCTTCCTGCTCTTTTGTATACATTCAGTTCCCTCCTTTTGGAGTCCAACTTTTTGTCCGCAGGCCCCCAGCTCGACCACTTTACCGCAGCCTCTCCGGGAGTTGCGTTGGCGCTCTATCTTCTCGGAAACCATACCCAGCACATCCTCAAGCTGCCGGATGGGCTGGCCGGACTCGCCCGCAGACTGAACATCAGCCGTGCAACGCTGTACCGCGCGCTCGCCGACCTGGAACGCCGGCAGTTGGTGTCACACCATGAAAAAACCGTCCGCATTCTCGACCATGACGGGCTTTTCGCTTTTGCCTACAGCCAATCTCAACCGCAGGACAGCTTACCCGCCGAGTAAACAGATATTTCGATACAGAAAGAAAGCGCAGATCATTCGATCTGCGCTGCGTTTTTATATCCAGAGCTGAGCCTGCAAACTGTTTCCACCAAAAGAGTAATGTGAAGATGATTGAAGATGTGTATAGAGGAATAGAGTTTGCTTTTCATGATACGAAGGTCTCTTTTACTGTAATGTGACGGTTCAGTAAAAAGAGCTGCGAAAACAGCCTGCCGCTCATGCTCAAGATTAACAAAAAGATAAAAAAGGCGTCGCAGAAGACCTTCTGCAACGCCCTTGTTAGCATGGTTAAAGTATATCGCAATTACATCGGAATGTCAATCGGTATCACCAATTTTTTACTTGTGTTTTTTCACAATTTACGCCCGATTTCCAGTGCTTTTCTTTGTTTTTCAATATTTTACGTACTTTTTAGTTCTTTATACGTATATCATACTTCTCATCCGTTATTTTATACTTATTTAATATTATTCAGGTGTGAAAAAGCCGGAGCGGATTGCTCCGCTCCGGCAAACATACACGTTTTCCTCGCTTACTTGGAATCCGCCGGCGTTTCATAAAAACGAACCCAGTCAAAATCCAACGCTTCAGCAATACGCATTGCGGTACCGACCGGAAGGCGATAATCGCCCAGCTCGATGCGGGTATAATAGCTGCGGGCAATATGAGCTTTCTGCGCAGTAACCTCCTGCGTCAGGCCCTTACTTTTTCTCAGTTCAACTAACCAGTCACGCATAATATTCACCTCAGAAAAGAAATATAATAAGCTATCATTTTTAAAACATCTCTTGTTTTTTACGGTGTCATTATATCACCATTTTTGCAACTTGTATATGTATTTTATGACGGATTTCAGGTGAATTTGCGATGTTTTGCTGGCATGATGTTACAAATCAGATAAGGTATCCAAAAAATTGCTGAGAAGCTCTGTTTTCTTTCTGCGTATTTTTGTGCAGAATGTCAAATCACTTGACAAGCTTGGAAATGGTCTTAAATTCCGGGCCGGAAGCCTTGCGCAGAAGTTCAAACAGAACCGCCTCCGCAGTCGTCAGCAGAATGCCCTCCTGCTCTGCGCGGCGCAGGCCGATTTCCATGTCATGTGCAAAGCGGGAGCCGAGGCAGTCCTCAACCAGAACGACTGTTTTTCCCATTGCAACCAGATCCATTGCAGACTGGAGCACACAAATATGCGCCTCTGCGCCACAGATCAGGATGGTGCTGCACTCCGTCGCCTCGATTGCGGTGCGGATAGCATCGTCATCCAGGCAGCTGAATGTTGTCTTCGGCAGAACCGGAGCAATCCCCAGTACTTCCTTGATCTCCGGAACGGTAGAGCCGAGCCCCTTCGGGTACTGCTCGGAAACGACAACCGGAATATCAAGCGCATGCAGACCCTGAAGCAGCATACGGGTGCGCGGAATAAAGGCATCCTTATTGTGCATCGCCGGCATCAGCTTTTCCTGATAATCGATAACCAGAACGGCGGTATCTTCTCTGTTCAGTTTCATAATTCAATTCTCCTTTTACAAGTAGTATGGTAGCTATATTATACCACAATCCTGTAAAAATAATATACGTATGCCATGAATTTTTCTCACTTCTGGTTCAGCCTCATGACCAGACAGCAGGCGTCTGCTCCCCCCGTTTTGTCTTTCTTCCGATCTTCCTCCGGTCTTCGGCGGAACGGTTTGATGAGGTTCCTGACTTGTTGTCAAAGATTTGACAAATTTCTTTATTTCCTCTATACTAAGGGTACAAAATATCACATTTCCCCTTATCCAACGAAATTAGGAGGGACTCATATGTCCACAGATACTGCTCCGCATCTGCCACTTATCAAGCTGCATACAGCCGACCATCTGACCTATCTGCGCGCAAACCATCTGTTAAAGCAGCACGGCATCACCATTCAGCAGGCGTTAATCATCCAATATCTCGCCTGGCATGCCGGACACAGCATCAATCAGAAAAACATTGAGCTCTATCTGGGTATCAGCAATCCCTCCGTTACCAGTCTGATGAAGACCATGGTCGCTAAAAACCTCATCCGGCGCCTGCCTGACCGCTCCGATGCGCGCAGCTATCTGCTCTGCCTGACTCCGCATGGTCAACAGCTGCAGGAAAGTATCTGTAAAGCATTTGAGCAGCTTTCCTTCGAGGTCAATGCCGGTCTGACCGAAGAGGAACAAGAACAGTTGAATCTTCTGCTCGACAAAATTACACACAATCTGTCAGCGGTTCTCCGCTGAGTCATCCACGATTCCCTCCCCGCCTTTCGGCGGGGAATTTTTTATGTCCCCGAACCAAGGTCTGTCGTGTTGGGTATCTGTCTACCAGTGTGATCCATCGTGTATCCATCCGTATAAATCAGCTCAGAGACCGGCACAAATGAGAAGCCCTTTTCTACCAGACCATCAATGACATCCGGCAAAGCCGCCGGTGTATTTTTCGCCGCATTGTGAAACAGGATAATCGAACCATTTCGTGCATTTTTCACGACGCGGCTGACAATCTCAGACGGTGCAGGATCCTTCCAATCCAATGAATCAACATCCCACTGAATGGTATACATGTCAATCGAGCGCATGGTGGAAACGACTGAGTCGTTGTAATCGCCATATGGCGGACGGAACAAGGTCGGACATTTCCCTGTAATTTTCTCAATCTTCTCATTGCAGCTTTTCACCTCCTGAATCATGGCATCGGGTGACAGCTGTGTCATATGCGGATGGGTAGACGAATGGTTCATAACCTCATGCCCGGCATCAGACAGCTGTTTCACCGACTCCGGATATTTCTCCACCCACTCGCCGACAACGAAAAACGTCGCCCGAATGTCGTGCTCCCCCAGAATTTCAATCAGCTGTTCCGTATCTTCGTTTCCCCAGGCCGCATCAAATGTCAGCGAACATACCTTTTCCTGACGCTCCACACTGTAGATCGGAAGGTCGCGTTTTGTTGCAGATACCAAAACCGCGCCTGCCGCGCCCCAAATCGCGTGCACGGTCACGCAAATTCCCGCCACTACAGCGGCTCCAATTGCCAGTTTCTTTCCTGATATAACAGTAAAATAGTGCATCTTACCCACCTCTGTGAAGCATACGCCTGACATTTGTCCATTATTCCAAAATACAGCCTGGCCAGTTTTTTGTGAAGCTGCAACAATTTTCCGGTTCAATATCTGTTCAAAAAATGTTCAAAAAATACTTGCATTTCTCTCATAATTGTGTTAAATTCTTTTACAGGATACATAACGCACAAAAATCGACAGTTGAATCTGGACATAATTGTACATACCACTGTAAATTATGCACAAATTTGACCTTGATTTTTCTACATGCATCACAGCTCCTGAACACGCTGCCGGCGCATGCAGACCGCGGTTCCTGACCCGCAGCCTGCGCTTCCTGAACGCTCTGACAGCACATGTGTGCATGTAGAAATGCCGCGTGCATCCGAACTGTACCTTCATAATTTTAGACGGGCATAAAACTTCGCAATTTCCCCTGTGTCGTTTTATGCAATACAACAACAAAAGGGAGAGTTTTACACATGAATTGGAGCACAACACAACTCATCTGGATTGCTGCCACATTTCTGTTGTTTACAGTAATGGTAGCAGTCATCTCCTCCTGGAAAACCAGAGGAGATAACCTCGAAACCGCAGAGGGCTACTTCCTTGCCAGCCGTTCGCTGCCGGGCTTCGTCATCGCAGGTTCCCTGCTGCTGACCAACCTGTCCGCAGAGCAGCTGGTCGGTCTGAATGGCCAGAGCTGGAAGACCAACATGGGCGCCATCGCCTGGGAAGTTGGTTCCATGTTCACTCTGCTCGTACTCGCATTTTTCTTCCTGCCGAACTACCTGAAGATCGGCACGACCACCATCCCGTCGATGATGGAGACCTGCTATGACAAGAGCACGAAGACCATGTTCTCCGCAATCATTGTCATCATGTACTCTATCCTGAACCTGCCGGTTATTCTGTACTCCGGTGCAGTCGTATTTGAGAACATCTTCGATGTATCCGGCATGTTCGGTATCACCAAGTTTACAGCTATTGCGGTTCTCTGTGTCATCATCGGTGTCGTCGGCGGCTGTTACGCGATCTTCGGCGGTCTGAAAGCCGTCGCGGTATCGGACACCATCAACGGCGTTGGCCTGCTGATCGGCGGCCTCATGATCCCGTTCCTCGGTCTTGCGCTTCTGGCAAAGGAGACCGGCGGCAGCGGCATGATGGACGGTATCCGCTATCTGCTGGACAACGAAGCCGAGTTCCACAAGCTGAATGCAGTGAACGCATGGGATTCCGCACAGCCGCAGGTTCCGTGGCCGCTCATCATCACCGGTATGTTCTTCTCCAACATTTACTGGTGGTGCTGCAACCAGTCGTTCGTTCAGCGTTCGCTGGCCGCTAAGAACCTCGCAGAAGGCCAGAAGGGTGCCATTTACTGTGGCTTCCTGAAGTGCCTTGGCCCGCTGTACCTCGTTCTTCCGGGCATTATCGCATTCTACCTGCCGAGCATTCAGGAGCAGATGCAGAGCATCGCGGGCAATCCGGGCGTATCCCTGATGGACCAGGCATACCCGATGCTGGTCGTCAAGTGCGTTCCGTGGCCTGTCATGGGCTTCTTCGCAGCTGTCATGTTCGGCGCAATTCTTTCTTCTTTCAACTCCGTACTGAACTCCGCTTCCACCATGTTCACCCTCGACCTGTACCGCTCTGTCTTCAAGCCGTCCGCTTCTGACGTTGAGTGCGTAAAGGTTGGCAAGATCTACGGCACCATCGCCGGTATCGTAGCGATCTGCGTTGCGCCGTTCGTTTCCTTCACCGGCAACGGCATCACCACGCTGCTTAACTCGCTGGCAAACTTCATTTCCATGCCAGTTGCGTGGACGATCCTCGGCGCAATCGTATTCAAGAATATTCCGAAGTGGGCGCCGAAGTTGATTACAGTCATCGACGTCGTATTCTACGGTGCATTCCTGCTGATTAAACCGGTTTATCCGACGAACCCGACGGAAGAGATTCATTATCTGTATGCCATTGCAATCCTGTTCTTCGTTGACTGGATCGTCATGTGGGCATGCAACAAGTTCGCTCCGCGCAAGGAAGCACTCATCCTGAAGGATGTTGGTGCGGTCGACATGACCCCGTGGAAGTACCGCAAGGTTGTTGCCGTTATCGGCATCATTCTTGCCATTGCAATCTACCTCCTGCTTTCGCCTCTCGGTATCGCAGCTTCCGGCGAACCGACCAGCTGGCTGAGCGTCTGGGGTATCGCATCGTAATCTGACTTTCGCGCAGTATCTACGAACACAGGAAGGCTCCGGCAATTTGCCGGAGCCTTCTTTTCCCCCTTTTGCGTGCAGTGTGCGTTTGTTTTAAAAAATGTGCATGCTGCACGCATCTATGGTATAATAAAGCCAGACAAAAAAAGAGGTGTTTCTCAATATGGCTGTTACACTCAAACAGATTGCAGAGCTCGCAGGCGTATCGCGCGGCACAGTAGACCGCGCACTGTACAACCGCGGGCGCATCAATCCCGAAGTTGCCGAGCGAATCCGCACAATTGCCAAGGAGCTGGGATACCAGCCGAATCGCGCGGGCAAGGCGCTGGCAATGGCAAAGCATCCGATTAAAATCGGCGTCATCGCACAGGCGACGGAAACGCCGTTTATGCATCTGCTGCTGTCCGGCGTAGAGGACGCACGCAAAGAGGTTTCCAATTTCGGCGCAGAGGTGCTCATCCGCTCCATGATTGGCCTGGACGCAGCACATCAGCTCCGGCTGATTGATGAGCTGGTCGCAGAAAACATCAACGGTCTCGCCATTACTCCGGCGAACGATGACCGCATGCGCAGCCGCATCAACGAGCTGATTGACAGTGGTATTCCTGTCGTGACATTTAACGCCGATATCGACGGGACGCGGCGGCTGTGCTTCGTCGGTCAGGACAGTGAGCTGGCCGGGCGCGCCTGCGCGTCGCTGATGAGCGCCATCATCGGCAACAAAGGTCTGGTTCTCCCCATCTCCGGACACCAGTCCAACCATTCGCATACGCTTCGCATCAACGGCTTTTGTTCTGAAATGGAGCGCTGCTTCCCACAGGTCGAGATTCTGCCGCCGGCTTTCTGTCAGGATGATGATGCGCTGACACAGCAGCTGACGGAACAGACACTGCGCGAACATCCCGATCTCTCTGCTATTTATGTGGCTGCGGGCGGACAGTCCGGCGTCTGCCGTGGTCTGGCACGGCTGGGCTATACCGGCAGTGTACGTGTCATCTGTTACGATCTGATTCCCAACAATATCAAAAATTTGCTTGACAGTCGTATAGACTTCTTAATCGACCAGGATGCCCATACCCAGGGGTATCAGCCCATTATGATCCTTTTTGACTATCTGTTTGCCGGTACAGTGCCGGAAAACAAGTACTTTTTCACTGATATCGCCATAAAAAATAAATACAATGTCTGACTGTATCCGCCCTGTTTTCCAGCCGCAATCGGAAAACAGAGCGGATTTTTTTGCACCTCCAGCTCCCATGCACGGTAAAATTTTCGTCAAAATATTATCATCGCGTTCACGTGAACGCGTTTAAAAGAATATTTTTACATCACAAAAAAAGTTCGGTTTTTCTTGATTTTTTTGATTTTTACCTCTTTTCGCGTGCAAAATAGTCCAAAAAACCGCAGTTGTCTGGTATTTGTGTACAAATAAAATGTCTTTTTATCAAAAATATGCATTGATTTGCACAACAGATTGCGTTATACTAGGTGCACAACAACAAATGAAACCTGCTTGGAACGGTTTCACACTTATGATTTGGAGGTTTTTGACATGGATGAACTGAGAATTGCCCTGATCGGCTGCGGTATGATCGGCCAGCAGCACATTGACCGCATTCAGAACAGAATTAAGAACGCAAAGGTTGTCGCTGTATGCGACGTCTTCGAGGCTGGCGCTAAGAAGGGCGCTGAAATCGCTGGCGAAGGCACTAAGGTTTACACCGATTCCGCTGCTGCAATCAACGATCCTGACGTTAATGCAGTAGTTGTTACCACTCCGGGCGCTTTCCACAAGGATCCGGTTCTGCAGGCAATCGCCGCTGGCAAGCCGGTATTCACCGAGAAGCCGCTGACCAACACCGCTGCAGAGTGCAAGGAAATCGTTGACGCTGAGATGGCAAGCGGCAAGCACCTCGTACAGGTTGGCTTCATGCGTCGTTATGACCGTGGCTACAAGCAGGTCAAGGAACTGATCGATGAAGGCAAGTTCGGTGCTCCGATGGTTCTGAAGTGCACCCATCGTGCAGACGGCGTTGACCCGAGCTACACCACCGCTATGGCTGTTACCGATACCGCAATCCATGAGATCGACGTTCTGCCGTGGCTGATCGACGACGAGTGGGATGAGGTTCAGTGCATCATGCCGAAGACCTCTTCCAAGGCTCATGAAGGCCTGAAGGATCCGCAGATCATGATTATGAAGACCAAGACCGGTATCGTTACCGTTCTGGAAGTCAACGTAAACTGCGGCTTCGGCTACGACATCAACTGTGAGGTTGTCTGCGAGAACGGCGTTATCAACCTGCCGTGCCCGTCCTTCCCGACCGTACGCTATGCAAACAACGTTTCCACCAAGATCGAAGACAACTGGATTCTCCGCTTTATGGATTCCTACGACGTTGAGATTCAGGACTGGGTTGACCACGCACTGAAGGGTGAGACCGGCGGTTCCTCTGCTTGGGACGGCTATGTTGCTTCCATCACTGCTGACGCTCTGGTTAAGTCTCAGACTTCCGGCGTAGCTGAGAAGGTCGTTACCGGCGGCACCCCGGACTTCTACAAGAAGTAATTGTTTCGTTTCATACATATCGTAATCAGATAAGGAGAATATCATCATGCTTAAGATGGGTTTTAACGAAGGCTGCACTTGGGATGGCAACCGCGGCTGTGCTGACCAGTCCCTGATGGCTGATCTGAAGGCTTGTGTAAAGTATGGCATCAAGGGTATCGATATCCGCTTTGACTGCCTGAATAAGTACCTCGAAGAAGGCGGCACGCTGGAAGAGCTGAACGCTTTCATGAAGGAAAATGACATCGTTCCGCTGTCCTACAATGCGCTGTGCTTCTTCAACATGAAGTCCACGCAGGAAGAGAAGGACGCTGTTATGGCGGAACTGGATGACATCATCGCGAAGTGTGCAGCAATCGACTGCCACATGGTCGTTGTTGTTCCGTCCTGCGATCTGGCAGAGAGAGGCATCGAAGCTACCCGTCAGGAAATCCGCGACGAGGCTGTTGCTGTCCTGAAGGAAATGATTAAGAAGTGCGAGCCGACTGGCCTGAAGCTGTCCCTCGAGTTCTGCGGCGCTCCGACCATGTCCATCAACACCTTCGACGACGCTTACGAAATCGTAAAGCTGGTTGACTCCCCGCTGATGGGCGTTACCCTCGACCAGTACCACTTCAATGGCATGCGTTCCGACTGGTCCAAGCTGGAGAAGGCTGATGGCAAGAAGATCTTCGTATGGCATCTGAACGACACGGAGGACGTTCCGGCTGGCGCTGGTTACAACACCGACGCAAAGCGCCTGTGGCCGTCTGATCCGCGCGGCTGCTTGGATCACAAGCGTTTCGCTGACACCCTGAAGGATATCGGCTATGACTTTGAGAACGGCTTCATCACCATGGAAGTATTCCGTCCGGATTACTACGAACTGAGCACCGACGAGTGCATCAGAATTGCTGCTGAAGAGACTGCAAAGCATATCCAGAGATACTGCAAATAAGATTTCCGGTCAAAAACCATTCAGACTGAGCTTTGTTTCAGTCGCAGGGCCGCAGGACATTGTCCTGCGGCCCTTTTCTGTTGGCTCTTTAGCAAAAAAAACACCGGCAGACCCGTCTGCCGGTGTTTGTGTTCCATTCAGCTGCCCTGCGCGAGATAGTCGTCAATCAACTCGGGAAAATGCAGCAGCGACGCCTGCCCGGTATTCATGCGCAGTACAAATGCCTGCGCGGAATCGCCGTCCAGTGTCAGTCCGTCAGCCTGTGCAGCTGTTCTCCCGTTTTCCACAGCCAGCACGCCATACCATATGCGCTGCTGGCTGTCCCTCTGTTCTGTGCGGATATAATGAAGCATATTTGGTTCCCCTCCGGAATTTCTATGCTCCAGTGTACCACAGACACAGCGGATAACCTGTCGGTTTGTGCCTCAGTCCTCAATGATTTCGTCGACATAGGGCGTGAGCTTTGCGATCAATCCTCTGGTGTCGCGCTTCGTGTCCTGCAACAGCTCTGCGTCATCAATCAGATTGACCCACACGGCATACCGCCCGTCATCGTGAAGCGTGACCTCCAGCTCCGGCCAGAGCGAATACTGCTTCGGTGTATAGCGGTCATCGCCCTCGAACAGAATACGTGCGGCAGGCACAATGTGCTTGCCCATAAAGATCAGGCGCTTCATCCCTTGAGCATCTCCCCGACAATCTGATTGACCAGCTTGCCGTCCGCCTTGCCCTTGACCTGCGGCATCAGGTGCTTCATCACCGGGCCCTTATCGCGCGGGGTCGGCACGGTAATCTGGAGCTGATCGAGTACGGACTGTACCAGCGCGCGAATCTGCTCCTCACCCATTTCCTCCGGAGCAAATTCCTTATAAATATCCAGCTTGAACTGGCACTCGCTGCGGATGTCCTCACGGTCAGCCGGAGCAGCGTCCATCGTCTCACGGGTCTGCTTGATTTCCTTTTTGATAATCGCATCCTCTTCTGCTTCGGTCAGATCTTCCCGCTTGTCCTTTGCCTTCGCCTTGAGGGCAGAGAGCAGCAGGGACAGCGCATCCTTGCGCGCAGAATCCTTCGCCTTAAGTGCTTCCATCATTTGCTTCTGAATTTCCTTTGTCTTGGACATTTTGGTATCCTCCTGTAAAAAAATAACGGAACACAGGAAACCTCCTCCCGCGTTCCGTCCATGTGCTTCTTTATCCGAACCGCCTGGATCGGAACCATTTTTTGGAAAAATCCACTTTTCTCCTGCGTGTCTTCCATCTGCGGCACAGGTTCCTCCATCTGTACAGACGGCTCCGCTTCGCGGTATTCTGCGCCAGTCTGCACGCAGGTCAGAACCTGTTCCAGCTCTGTTGCCGCCGCATCTGCCTGTGCATGCCGCATCTCTTCCAACACGGCAATCAGCCATGCCGTATTGCAGGTTTTCGTGCAGCCGACCTGCTTCATATGTGCTGCAATGGTCTGGCGTGCGCGCCGCATGGCGCGCTTGATCTCGATATCCGGCTGGGACAAAATCTCCGCCGCCTGCGGCGCGGAGCAGCCATCTCCACAGAGCAGCAGCAGCGCCGTACGCTCCTGCCGCGGCAAGCCGGAAATCACGCGGTATGCTTCCGCGCTGTCACCCGACAGCGCAGGAATGTTGCGCCCGATATCCTCCGGCTGCCGGAGCAGCTCGTCGAACGCAATGCGTCCAATCCAGACGCGCAGGTCACTCGGGGAACGCAGCGAGGAGACCTCATTCCATGCACGGCGATAAATCTGCGTCACGGCGGTTCCGATATACGGACAGCCAAGTACGGCGGCCATCATCCAGATATTCGGCGCAGTGTGCTCGAACAGGCAGGTAAGGCCTTCGGTTTCGCCGCGGTGCGCGAGGGCAATGGCATCCGCCAACGTCATGCGGTTCTCCTCCTTTCGTTATCCCAAGAATATAATCATACACCTTTTCACATAGATTTTCCATATGTGGTTTTACCAATTTTTCTGCACAGTTTTTGGTATTTCCCGTGCCTGCGCCGTGCAGAAAGGGTAAAAAATCGCATGGCCACACAGGCAGCCATGCGATCTGTTTCAGACTTGCGAACGGTCAGTCATCATCCGTGTCGTCATCCTCGTCGAGGTCGTCCTCTGCATCCGGCTCTTCGTCGGAATCGAATTCAATCTCCGGGAAATCATCTGCCGGGATATCGTCCTCCGGAATATCGCCCTCCGGGATATCATCCAGCGAAAAATCCCCATCCAGCGCGGACATATCGAATTCCAGTTCCTCGCCGCAGGCCGGGCACGCAATGCTTCCCTGGCTGAGTGCAGCCTCATCGACATAAATTTCCTCGCCGCAGCTCGGGCAGACAACCTCGAACAGCTCACTGTCCGGATCATATGCCATGTCGTCGGGTTCGACGTCCTCTTCGTCATAGGAATCATCATCGTCATAGATATCCTCAATCATGGCGTCAATGACTTCCTGCAATGCTTCGTTTTCTTCCTCCAGGTCGGTGATGGACAGCGCCATATCCTCCAGCAGATCGATGATCTCTTTGAAAAGACGGCCCTCTTTTTTATCCACATTGACTTCAAAGCCTTCAAACAGGCCGCGCACATACGCGACGCGCTCGGTAACAGTCATGGTTCCATTCCTCCTTATCTGGCAAACGCTGGATGCTCAGGTTCCCGGCTCACAAAAAGGACAAATCAGCCCTTTGCGCGCTCGAGGTACTCGCCGGTACGGGTGTCGATCTTGATCTTCTCGCCCTGGTCGATGAACAGCGGAACCTTTACGGTTGCGCCGGTCTCAACGACAGCCGGCTTCAGGGTGTTGGTAGCCGTGTTGCCCTTGAAGCCCGGATCGGTCTCGGTGATTTCGAGCTCAACGAACATCGGCGGCTCAACAGCAAATACATTGCCCTTGTAAGACAGGATCTTGCACATCATTTCTTCCTTGACAAAGCGGAAGTCATCGCCCAGGATATCCTTGCCGATCGGCTCCTGCTCATAGGTTTCCATATCCATGAAGTAGTACAGATCGCCGTCGTTGTACAGGTACTGCATGTCCTTGCGCTCAACGAATGCTTCGTCGTACTTATCATTCGGGTTGAAGGAACGCTCGGTAACAGCACCGGTCATGACGTTCTTCATCTTGGTACGGACGAAAGCTGCGCCCTTACCCGGCTTTACGTGCTGGAAACTAACTACCTGGTAAACCTGTCCATCCATTTCAAAGGTTACACCGTTACGAAATTCGCCTGCGGTCATAAATAAAGTCCTCCATATAAAAGAATAAAATGTCTTTTTATTAAATCTCTTATTATTCTACCCTATTGTACGTACTTTTGCAAGCACTTAGCCGCAAATTACCAGTTCTTTCGGCGCATTTGTCAGGTTGCGGCAGCCATCTGGCGTGATGCACAGCATGTCTTCAATGCGCACACCGAATTTTCCGGGCAGGTAGATACCCGGCTCGGCAGAGATAATATTGCCCGCCTCGAGGGGATTGGTGTTGTTCGGCGCGGCGACAGGTGTTTCATGAATGTCAATGCCGATGCCATGACCAAAGCTGTGACCAAAGTATGGGCCATAGCCCGCCTGCACGATGACATCACGCGCCGCCTTGTCCACATCGCGCCCACTGACGCCCGGCTTAGCTGCGGCAATGCCTGCGCGCTGTGCCTCGAGCACAATGTCATACACCTTGCGCATTTCATCGGTCACATGCCCAACCGCGACTGTGCGTGTCATATCCGAGCAATATCCCTCGACGGTGCAGCCAAAGTCCATTGTCACGAAATCGCCTGCCTCAATTTTCTTATCAGACGGCACGCCGTGCGGCATGGACGATTTGGTACCGGAGACGACAATCGGCTCAAACGACATCGCTTCTCCGCCGTAATCGAGCATGCGATAGGTCAGCAGCGCCGCGATATGCTTCTCCGTCACACCCGGACGGATGTCATTCAGAACCTCCTCCAGTGCGCGCTCCGCAATGCGCTGTGCGGCAACACAGCAGTCGATTTCCTGCTGGCATTTGACCTCGCGCAGTCTGCTGAGCAGCGTACCCATCGGTCTCAGCTTCGCAGCCAGCGCACGCTCCCATTGCGCATGGTCGGCACAGGTCATAAACCCCTCTTCAAAGGCAAGCGTGTGCACATCGTCCTGTGCACAGACGGCATTGACCATCCGCGCATAGGAGCCTTTTACCTGCTCAACGGCAAAGCCTTCGCCAATGCGTTTTTTTGCCGCTTCGATATAACGGAAATCTGTAAACAGATAACCGCCCTTTTGGTCAATCAGGCACACGCCCGCCGAGGACGGAAAACCGGTCGCATACCGGCGGTTCTGCGGACTGGTAATCAGCACCGCATCGACGTCCGCCTCACGCAGTGCAGTTTGAATTTGTTTCAGCATAAGTCATACCTTCTTGTCTATTGCAGAAAATTGTTTCATATACTCTTGATAACAGCGCATCATTGCCGCGGCATCCTCCGCCTGCGTACCCGCCGATTCACAGATAAATCGGGGCGTATAGCCGCGTGCAGCGGTCTCCTGCGCGACCGCGTCGAATTTCGGGCCATACACGGTGTCGGAAAAGGTCAGATGGCGCACCTCGCCGCCCTTCCCATATTCAATCTTGGAAAAGTGGCTGTGGAATACGCGCGCACGTTCCATACCGATGGTGTTTTCCATCAGGTCAAACAGTGCCGCTACATCCTCACGGGTACACATGCCGCCGTGCGTGCGCGCATTAAGATGGCCGAAGTCGATACACGGCAGCAGCCGGTCATCGAGTGCCACCAGCTCCATGATCTCCTCTGCTGTGCCGATGACATTGATTTTGCCCATTGTTTCCAGACAAATGGTGACATCGTCATAACCTGCCGCATCGCGCTGTTCGAGAATGCGGCGCACGTTATCACGGCTGTTTTCCATTGCCTGCGCGCGGCTGCGCTTGCCCACACCGCCCGTATGCACAACAATGCGGTCTGCACCCATATCATGTGCCGCGCGGCAGCTCTCCAGCACATAGCGCGCATTCTTCTCGCGCTGTACGTCATCATCCGTCGAGAGATTGATAAAATACGGTGCATGCAGCGACAACGTAATGCCGTTATCACGGGCTGCCTGACCGATTTTCTGTGCGGTCTCCGTGCCGACGCGCACGCCGCGCCCGCACTGGTATTCATACGCTGTCAGCCCCATCTGCGCGAGCCACGCCGGTGCATCCGCAGTCGCGCGAAAACCTGCCGCGGCAAATGACTCCGCATTGCCCGCGGGTCCGAATACTGCTTCCATTTCATGCCTTCTTTCATCTTTGGGAACCATTTTGACTGTAAAAATGCAGCCTTACTTAGTGTACTTGATTTTTCACTGAAATGCAACGTGATCGGAGGAAAACAGCATGGAGAACCGAACAAACTGGATCATTGCCGCCGCCGGAATCGATGCTGTGCGCACGCGGGAGGCAGGGCTGACCTGTCTGCACCTGTGCACGCAGCTCTCTCTGGAGGGGCGTTTTGTCCCGCTGGCTCATCCCGCCAGTGCCCGTGGAGATTTTCTCGGCATTACAGACAGCGGCGGCGTGCCGCGCGGCTGTGATCTGTTTGCCGCCGAAGCGATCTCCGCCGCGCAGGAGCGCGGCTGCGCCGGCATCATGGCGGATTTTGAGCGCCCGCTGTTGCAGGAGCTGACCGCCGCACTGGACCGTGAAGCCCACCGCGCCGGGCTGCCGCTGCTCATCCCACTGCCGCTCGCGGAATATGCACCAAACGCCTGCGCCATCGCGGACACAGCGATTTCCGGCGGCAGTCTCGAGGGGCGTTTTTCTGAGCTGCTCCGACGCTTCGGGCGCGGGCGCATCGCCGCACAGCTGGTTTGCTCGTGTGCGGATTTTCCCCTCCCCTGTGCCAATCCGAACGGCACGCCACTGTCGCCTGAGGAATTTCAAAAGCTGCTGCACCGCACCGGTTCCACAGTTTTTTTCTCCCGCGAGCTGTGCGCAAAATATTTCACCTATTCCGACGGAGACCATGCACATTTCGTCCTGTTCGACGACGCGGATACGCTGCGCACCAAGGCGCGCCTGCTGCGCGGCCTGGGCGTCTCCCGCCTGCTGGCGGTATATCCCGACGCCTGTCGCATGGGGCTTCTGACCCCTGTACAAAAAAGATGACCGCAGGTCGTGTTACCTGCGGTCTGAGGAAAAAGATCAGTGATTGTTGGGGAACAGCTTTCCGAACAGCCAGTGCGTGAACGGCGCTGCCGCAAACATGTTCCAGAAAAACGCCATCGGGAAATTTTTCAGGAATGTGCCGACCCAAATGGCGGGCAACTGAACAATCGGCGCACCGCCGAGAATGAGATTGAACAAAATGGATGCAACCATGCTCATGGTCGGGCACATCACAGCGACCGTACCTGCCTGCCGCATCAGCTGACAGAAATACGGGTTGTCTGTCTCCGGATTGCAGTGGCGTGCCATAAACCGGGCGCCCAGTCGATTGCCCCACAGATTGGAAAACAGAAAGACGAACACGCCCATGTACAGCGCTTCCTTAAACGCCTCCCAGAACACGATGTCGGTCATGTTGCTGAATCCGCCCGCCGACAGGTTAAAGCCCATCTTGATAGCGATGTTGTAGACCTCCATGCCGTATGCCATCGCATACGACATAATCAGCCCGAAAATGATGCCCTGTGTCTTTGTCTTCGGCATATGTATCTCCTCCTGCGCACAATGCGCAATATAATGTGAATCCCCGCCTTGCATGCAAAGAAAAAAGCGCATAATATCCGAACTCGGATATTACACGCTTTGCGATAACCAAATACATCTTTGTGCTACACGGTATCTTTATTTTCGCACATGCTGTGGCAAAAAGTCAAGGAACATTTTTTGCAGGAGTACAAAAAAATGCGGTACAGCCGAAGCCATACCGCATTTTCCGTTTTCAGAAGTGCCTTACCAGACCTGATTTCCCTTGCTGTCCATAAACGAACGTTTGCAGTACCGGCATTCGAGCACCGGGCCGATCAGCGGCAGCGGCTTATGGCAGTTCGGGCAGCGCCATTTGACCATGTTGATGGCATAAAATACAACCACACAGAGAATGGCAGCATAGCCCAGACGGTTTGCAATCAGGTTGTTTGCATCCTGCGTTGCAAAACAGATCACGCATGAGATGACGATCATGGCAATTCCTGCCATCAGCACATAAAATGCGATGCGGTGCCACTTGCGGTACGGTTTTTCTTCACGGAACGGCGTTTTTGCCATATATGATCTCTCCTGTTACTTTTTTCTTTTTATTTTAACACATTCCCCCACGGGATGCAACGCCATGCGCTGCCATCCGCGTGAAAAACGGAAATCTCTTAGCAGCAGTCACAGGAATTGCCGCCATTGCAGCCGCCATTGCCGCCCCAGCCGAACGAACCGCCGCCGCAGCAGAAGATCAGGATCAGGATGATAATCCAGCAGCAGTCAAAACCGCCGAAGCCACACGAATTGTTGCACATAACAAATTCCTCCTGTTTCATAATTTCATTCTCATAGTATTGGGTGGACAGGCCGGAGGTGCAGGCAAAGCGAAGTTTTTTCCAAAAAGATCAGCCCGCCCCGCCAAAGCGGAACGGGCTGTATCTGTTTCCCGTGTTATTCGCCGAACTCAAACGGATCCGTCGCCTTCATGTGATAACACAGCTTCATCAGTGAATCGGAAAAATGCACATTTTCCACCGGAACGCCGAGATGATCCTGACGCAGCGACACATTGGAGAAATTCCAGATGCCGCGCACACCACAGCGCACCAGGCGCTCGGAGACCAACTGTGCCTGGTCGGCCGGAACGCACAGCACCGCGATATCCGGACGCTCACGCTCACAGAACAGCTCCAGGTCATGCAGCGCATGCACCGGAATGCCGCGGAAATCGCGGCCAATGACCTCCGCAGCTGTGTCAAATGCTGCAATTGGGCGGACGCCGCAGAAAGAAAAGTCAAAATTGCGAAGCAGGGCGCGGCCGAGATTGCCCACCCCCAGCAGGATGGCGCGCTGACTGCCGGCGACGCCGAGAATGCGTTCCAGCTCGACAATCAGCTTGTCCACACTGTATCCGTAGCCCTGCTGACCGAAGCCACCGAAGCAGCTCAGATCCTGCCGGATCTGCGACGCAGTCAAATCCATCTGCGCTGCCAGATCCTTGGACGAAATTCGTCCGACTCCTTCATTTGCCAGCTGGCGAAGTGTGCGGTAATAGCGCGGCAGACGGCTTATGACTGCCTTGGATACATGCTTTGCGTTTTCCACGGATAATCCTCCTGAGTTCCTTTATTAATCAAAGGGAGGCTTCCAGAGTTTCACGAACAGCCTTGATGAAGCCTTCCGTATTGAGTGGGGTGACATCCTCGAGCGTGGTAATCAGCGCGAGGTCTTTTGTCATCTTACCAGATTCTACGGTGTCAATGCAAGCCTTTTCGAGCTTGTCAGCAAATGCAGACAATTCCGGCAGGCCGTCCAGCTCGCCGCGCTTGCGCAGTGCGCCCGTCCAGGCAAAGATGGTTGCGATGGAATTGGTCGAGGTTTCCTCGCCCTTCAGGTGCTTGTAATAATGGCGCTGTACGGTGCCATGCGCTGCCTCATATTCATAGACGCCCTTCGGGGAAACCAGAACAGAGGTCATCATGGACAGGGAGCCGTATGCAGTTGCGAGCATGTCGCTCATGACGTCGCCGTCGTAGTTCTTGCACGCCCAGATGTAGCCGCCGTTGGAGCGAATGACGCGGGCAACGGCATCGTCGATCAGAGTGTAGAAATATTCCAGACCGAGCTCCTCGAACTTCTCCTTGTACTCGGTGTCATAGATTTCCTGGAAGATGTCCTTAAACGTGTGGTCATACTTCTTGGAAATGGTGTCCTTGGTTGCAAACCACAGATTCTGCTTTGTATCAACTGCAAAGTTGAAACAGCTTCTCGCAAAGCTCTCGATGGAGGAGGTCAGGTTGTGCATGCCCTGTACAATGCCGGAGCCTGCAAAGTTGTGTACCAGCTCGCGGGTCTCGCTGCCATCTTCAGCGGTATAAACCAGCTCAACTTTGCCCGGGCCCGGAATCTTCATCTCAGAGCCCTTGTATACGTCGCCGTAAGCATGACGTGCAATCGTAATCGGCTTAACCCAGTTCTTGACATACGGTTCAATGCCCTTGACCAGAATCGGCGCACGGAACACAGTGCCGTCGAGGATGGCGCGGATGGTGCCGTTCGGGCTCTTCCACATCTCCTTCAGGTTATACTCGTCCATGCGTGCCGCATTCGGCGTGATGGTTGCACACTTGACGGAAACGCCGTACTTCTTGGTGGCCTCCGCAGAGTCGACCGTAACCTGATCGTTGGTCTTATTGCGGTATTCCAGACCCAGATCGTAATACTCAGTCTTCAGGTCGATAAACGGACAGAGCAGCTCGTCCTTAATCATCTTCCAGATGACACGGGTCATTTCGTCGCCGTCCATCTCGACGAGCGGTGTAGTCATTTTAATCTTTTCCATGACGGATTATTCCTCCTGTCTGTATCGGAGCGGCGCAGAAGAGCATTTTCCCCTGTCTGCCGCCTGTTCGGGTGGGATACGGTATGCGATGTACTTTCCTGTATTGCTGCCCGTTCCGCCCATACTGACGGTGCTGCCATTTCCTGGAGAAAATTTTTTCTCTTTGTGCATGCCAAATTGGGAAATCCTGCAAATCTGCCCGTATGCCACAAAAGTGGAGCATCTCTGCTTATCCGGTCACACACGGCAGCTGAACAGAATCAGAAAAGCTGGTAGAATTTGAAAACCATTTCTATATTACACCTTTTTTGGCAGATTTTCTACCTTTTGGCGCGTTTTTTTGCAATTCCGTGCTTTTGACAGATTTTTTCCGAAATTTCTGCCGTGGCAAAGGCATTTTGCCAAATCGTTCCTGTATTTCCTGCAAGAAATTCATAGTACGCCTGCGCGCCGATCATAGCGGCGTTATCCCCGCACAGGCTGAGCGGCGGCATATAGACAGGCACACCGAAGCCTGCCGCCATCGCTTCCAGGTCTGCGCGTAGACGGGAATTGGCCGCAACACCACCCGCTGCGACCAGCGTGTGCACACCGGTCTGCTCTGCCGCGAGCTTCAGGCGCGGCACCAGCGTATCGCTGACCGCCGCCGAAAACGAAGCTGCAAGGTCATGCACCCGGATCTCCTCCCCCTTCTGCTCCGCATTGTGCGCGAGGTTGATAACCGCTGTCTTGAGACCGGAGAACGAGAAGTCCAGCGGCGCGCCGTCGACATGCGAGCGCGGCAGGACATATGCCTTGTCGTCGCCGCCCTGCGCAAGCTTATCAATCTTCGGGCCGCCGGGATAGCCGACGCCGAGCACGCGCGCCACCTTGTCAAACGCTTCGCCCGCCGCATCGTCGCGCGTGCCGCCCAGGATTTCCATGTCGGTGTAATCGCGCACCAGCACGATCATCGATGAGCCGCCGGAGGCCGACAGACACAGAAACGGCGGCTCCAGCTCCGGGAACGCCAACAGATTCGCCGCGATGTGTCCGCGGATGTGGTGCACCGGAATGAATGGCTTGCCGAGCGACCACGCCAGCGATTTTGCATAGTTTGCGCCGACCAGCAGTGCGCCGATCAGGCCGGGCGTACAGGTTGCCGCAATCGCATCGACATCGGCAAATTCCATACCCGCCTCGCGCACCGCCGCCTGTGCCACTGCGCTGATCGCTTCGACATGCCCACGGCTCGCAATTTCCGGCACGACACCGCCATACAGCGCATGCTCGTCCGCCTGTGAGTGAATAATATTGGAACAGATTTTCCTGCCGTCCTCGATGACCGCCGCCGCAGTCTCGTCGCAGGACGACTCAATTGCTAAAATTTTCATATGCTCTTTACCCAGTTTATTTCTTTTTGTATTTCTGCTCAATGCGTATATAAACAGCAATGAGCACAATGGTTTCAAACACCACGCCGAGCACGGACAGCAGAATCAGCGCCGACGGCTGCGGGATCAGCATCGGAATGCCGAGCACGCAGAACACAGCTGCATACGCCAGCCACAGCACACCGACTGCACGGTTATATGCCTTCACGTTCTCCATCTGCGGTGTCTCCGCATTCGCCCAGAAGCCGACCTGCTTCTTTGTAAAAAAGCACCGGATGCCGATGCCGAAAAACAACAGCCCGCACGCAAGCCAGACCAGGAAACCGATGTTCCATGCGTTCACACTCATCCTTCTTTCAACTGTGCCGTCATGAGCAGTGCGTCCTCCGTAGGATGAGAATAAAACCTGCGGCGCGTGCCGACCGGCACAAAGCCGCAGGCAGTATACAGCGCAATGGCAGGCGCATTGGACGCGCGCACTTCGAGCGTCACAAATGTCAGGTCAGCTGACCGCGCGAGCAGTGCCTGTACGAGTCTGCGCCCGATGCCGCGCCGCCGGAAGGCGGGTGCAACCGCAACATTGGCAATGTAGCCCTCGTCGAGAACGGTGTGGCAGCCGATATAGCCCGCCACCGTGCCGCTCTCATCCACCGCTGTCAGGAAACGCGCACAGATGTTGTCCAATTCCTCACGCAGTCCGTCCTCCGTCCATGGGTCAGCAAAACAGGCGCGTTCGATTTCCGCAATTGCGCCGACATGCTCCGCCGCAAATGGGACGATACAAATCTCGCTCATGGAAGTTCCTCCACCTGTGCACGGATCTCGTCCGCACACCGCGCATATGCCTCGTTTCCCATGCCGAACGGGTCTTCGATGTCCGCCATCGCATGGATTTTATGTGCCTGCTGCGGGTGTTCCTCCGCCAGATGGCGGGCAATCGCCGCCGTGACACACCACACGTCGTCCGCCTTTTCCAGCATGGCGGCAGACAGCTGCCGCGACCGGTGTGCCCCGATCAGCGGCGGACAGACGGCTTTACACAGCGCCGCGCCCTCGTCGGCATACACGCCTGCACTGTACGCCGGTTTCCCACAGGCGCGCTGATACAGCGCAGCTGCCAGCGGCGCGCGGCAGACGTCATTGATATCGACAAACAAAACCATGCTTACCCCTTTGCCGCGTACCAGTCCCGGCCCCATGCGGCATCCGCACGCAGCGGTGCGGCAAGGGCACAAGCCGCTTCCATTTCCTCTTTGAGCAGCTTTGCCGCGATCTCGATCTCATCCTCCGGTGTTTCGAGGATCAATTCGTCGTGCACCTGCAAAATCAGGCGGCTGCGCAGCTGTTCCTTTTTCAGTCTGCGATATACGCGCACCATGGCAATCTTGATGATGTCCGCCGCCGTGCCCTGAATCGGCGTATTGAGCGCAGCGCGCTCGCCGAAGGAACGGATGTTAAAATTTTTGGATTTCAGCTCAGGCAGATAGCGCCGGCGCCCGAACATCGAGCAAACATAGCCGTCTTCCTTTGCCTGCTGCTTGATGCGCTCCATGTAATCGCGCACGCCGTGATAGACGGCCAGATAATTGTCAATGTATTCGCCTGCCTGCTTGACGGAAACGCCGATGTCATTCGCCAGCGAAAATGCGGAAATACCGTAGACAATACCGAAATTGACCGCTTTGGATGAGCGGCGCATCGACGGCGTGACCTCGTCCAGCGGCACATGAAATACCTGCGACGCGGTGACAGCATGAATGTCCATGCCGGAATGGAACGCATCGATCATTGTTTTATCGTCCGCAATATGCGCCAGCACACGCAGTTCGATCTGCGAATAGTCCGCATCGACCAGCACACAGCCATCTTTTGCAGCAAACATATGCCGCAATTCGCTGCCCAGTTCCTGCCGGACGGGAATGTTCTGCAAATTCGGATTGACCGAGCTGAGCCGTCCGGTCGCAGTCACCATCTGCTGGAACGTGGAATGGATGCGTCCATCGTCCGCGATGACCTTGAGCAGCCCGTCCACATAGGTCGAACGCAGCTTTGTCAGCTGGCGGTATTCGATGACCATGCCGACAATCGGATGATAGCCCTGCAATGCTTCGAGCACATCGATGTTTGTCGAATAGCCGTTCTTGGTTTTCTTGATAACCGGAAGTCCCAGCTCGTCGAACAAAATTGTTCCGAGGGTTTTGGTCGAATTGATGTTAAACTCGCGCCCGGCCTGCTCATAGATCTGTGTAGTTAGCTCGTCAATGCGGGTGGTCAGCGTTTCGCCGAATGTGCGCAGCGCATCCGCATCTGCCTGAAAGCCGTCATGCTGCATGGAGGCGAGTACGATTTCCAGCGGCAGCTCGATGTCATAATACAGCTCATGCATGCCCTCTTCATCAATTTTCGGACGGATGATTTCTTCCAGCTGTGCAACAGCGGCAGCATGCGCACACAGTGTCTGTCCCGCTGTCTCCGCCCCGCCGAGCGGGGAAAACGCATCATCTGCCTCGTAATCAGACGCAGGCGGCAGCTCGCGGCTGAGATAGCCGAGTGCGGTCTTTTCCAGTCCATAGCCGTTTTCCGTCGGATTGAGCAGGTACGCGCCGAGCGCCGTATCAAAAGCAAAATCTGCCGCCTCAATTCCCTCTTCGAGCAGGGCAGTCAGATATGGTTTTCCGTCGTGCACAATCAGCGGATACGCACCGGAAAACAGCTGCTCCAGCAATGCATGCCACGCCTGTGTCCCGACCTGGTCGGCGCTCAGCAAATACGCAGTATCATCCACCAACACGCACAGCGCAGAGAGCGACTGCGGCGCAGTCAGCACGATGCGGTCTTTTCCCTCAATGGCGGCGAGCAGCTGCTCCCCGCTCTCTGCCGCAACGCAGATGATACTCTTTTCCGGTGCGGCTTGCTGTACCGCCTCCGGCGCGTGCAGGTTCAGGCGTGTGATGAAATTCTTAAATTCCAATCTCGTGAACAGGTTGTACAGCGCTTCCTCATCCATCTGCATGGGCGGCAGGTCAGCGACGTTGGTCTCCAGCGGCACATCGCGCACAATCGTGACCAGATGCAGGCTCTGCTCTGCACTCTCCCTGCCCTCGAGCAGACGCGTGCGCTGACCCTTTTTGATAAACGGATCGTCGATGTTGTCATACACCGCCTGCACCGTGCCGAATTTCTGAATCAGGCCCATCGCGGTCTTTTCACCGATGCCGGGCACGCCCGGGATGTTATCAGACGTATCTCCCATCAGCGCTTTGAGGTCAATCATATGAATAGGGTCAAAGCCGTACTGCTCACGGAATACCTCGGTCGTGTATTCCGTTGTCGTGGTCTGTCCCCGGCGCGTGACCGCGAGCAGCACCGTGGTGCCGCCGCCGATGAGCTGGAGGGAATCCTTATCGCCCGTGACCAGCATGCAGGTATCCCCGCGCTCGTTCGCCTGTCGGCTCAGCGTGCCGAGCAGGTCATCCGCTTCAAAGCCCGGCTTTTCCATGCGCGGGATCCCCATTGCGTCGAGCACCTCTCGGATGAGCGGCAGCTGCTGTGCCAGCTCGTCCGGCATACCCCTTCGCGTGCCCTTATAGGCTTCATATTCTTTATGGCGGAATGTTTTTTCCCTGACGTCAAAGCAGACGACGATGCGATCCGGTGCATGCTCGCCCTGTAGCTTCAACATCGTCGCCACAAAGCCGTACACCGCATTGGTAAACAGCCCCTCATGGTTGTTCATCAGGCGCACGCCGTAAAACGCACGGTTCAGCATGCTGTTGCCGTCAATTACCATCAGCTTCATTCTTCGCCCTCCTTACACATCTTGTATTTGGAAACAGATTTATTATAGCATGCCCGCCATATGGATTGCCAGTCATGACGGGAACAAATAAGACGGAATTCCTGCCCAATCGGCGCAGACTTTTGGCACAGCGCACGCAGTTCGGGAAATATATTGTTTATATGTTCCAAATTGACGCATTGTTTTGCGCTTGATATAATAGTTTTATCCGAATCTGTAAGAGAGAGGAAGTTGTTCCATGCGCCTGCTCCACATCCTGCGCCGCTTTGGCAGCTCCGCTGCGGCGGCGTTTTTGATTCCCTGGCTGTCATTTTTTCTGCCGGAATTGTTTATCTACACCTATACCGATACCTCTGCTTTTTCCCTCGCGTTCTCAGCAGTGTGGGCAGGAATCCTGGCCGGATTTTTGTTCCTGCTGCCGCGCCTGCCCGCGCGTATTTTATTCGTCCTGCTGTATTACCCGGCTGCAACACTCGCTATCTTACAGGCGGGCTATTTTGAACTTTTCGGCAAATTCATGTGGCTGACCTATCTCGTCTATCTGCGCGACGGCGCAGAATTCGCAGGCTCCGTTTTTGATTATCTTCCCGCCGGTTTTGTCCCGGCTGCAGTGCTGTTGCTTCTGTGGGGCGCAGCTGCCTGCCGCCTGCGGCCGAACACCACAGCCAGCCGTGCCAAAGTGCTCGCAGTGTGCTTCTGTGCTGTCACCGCAGCTGCCGCACTGCCGTACCTGCTGAATGCCGCCTGTGCGGGAGATGAGCTAGAGCGTGGGCTGGGAACCGATTACTATGCCGGAAAATCGCTGCGCCGTGCGTATGACCTGATGTATGACGCGCACAAGGTCTACACAATGTGCGGGCTGTACCATTCCGCCGGACGCGATATCTGGGTTCACCTGCTCGAGCCGCAGCTGCCCGGCAACAAATCAGAAGAAAACCAGAAGCTCGCGCGCATCGAGTCATATTTTGCCCAACGCGAATCCGCTACAGAAAACGAAATGACCGGAACACTGGCGGGCAAAAATGTCATTCTCGTGCTGATGGAAAGTGCAGATGACTGGACCATCCGCGAGGATACCACGCCGACCCTCTGCCGTCTGATGCGCGAAGGCATCAACTTCACCAACCTGTACACACCGCTGTACGGCAGCGTGCGCACGTTCAACACGGAATTTACCGTCAACACCGGCGTGTTCTCCCCGACCGACGGCAGTCTGACCTTTACCTACTGCGGCAATGACTATTCTGAAAGCCTGCCCAACACCTTCCGCGCCGCGGGCTATTCCGCAAATGCATTTCATTACAATTCTCCGAGCTTTTACAGCCGGGGCGTCATGGACCCCGCGATGGGGTATGAAACCTACATCTGCTATGCCGATTACGCAGAGCACAGCAACCAGTTTTCCAGTGAGCTGTATGAAGATACGTTTGTGCTGACCAATCCCGACCTGCGTGCACAGCTGCTGCCGGACAAGCCGTTTTTTAACTTCGTGATCTCGCGCAACGCACATATGCCGTATTCTTCCGATGACTCGGTCAGCAAATACGCCATGGAACAGTATCCGCAGTATGCCGACGCGGACGAGTGTGAAGAAGTTGGCTACTACCTCGCAAAAATGAAGCTGCTGGACAACTTTTTTTCACAGCTGCTGGCCGAGCTGGAACGCGCCGGCCAGCTGGAAAACACGGTTATCGTCGGCGTTACTGACCACTATTCCTACTCGATGAAGGATCAAGAGCGCGTGCGTGCATTGTCAGATGTACCGGTCGACCTCATGGTGGAAAAGACGCCGTTTTTCATCTGGTCGACTGACCTCCAACCGATGACAGTGGACAAGACGCTCAACACAAGCGATATCGCACCCACACTGCTCAATCTGTTCGGCCTGTCCTCGGGTACATACTACATCGGACACGATGCCTTTGATCCCAATTACGCCGGTTATGCCATTTTCAGTGACGGCAGCTGGATTGACGGCAATGTTGTCTATCAGGACGGTGAAATCATCCATGAATTTTCCGATGGCGCAGCGGCGAGGACAGATATTGCAACCATGAATCAGACTGCACAGGATTTTATCGAAATCAATAACCTGATTTTGGAAACTGATTACTATTCCAAATAAAAAATACACCACAGACCGCAGCTTGCGCGCAGTCTCTGGTGTAAAAAAAGAAAAAACTGTGATGCAGGGCGTACCCGGAGGATGGTATTGCCCTGAATTTTTTTGAAACAATCAGCTGATTTTCAGCTCCAGCCGCAGGCGATCCGCAACCATAGAAATAAATTCGCTGTTGGTCGGTTTTCCTTTTGTGCCAGAAACCGTAAAGCCGAAATATTCCTGAAGCGTATCGACATCTCCGCGATCCCAGGCGACTTCAATCGCATGCCGGATGGCGCGCTCCACGCGGGAGGATGTTGTTTTGAATTTTTTTGCCACAGTCGGATATAATATCTTTGTGATCGCATTGATGGCTTCCATATCGTGAATCGTCATAATAATGGCTTCACGCAGATACTGATATCCTTTGATGTGTGCCGGTACACCAATCTGGTGAATGATATTGGTCACGCGCATTTCAATTTCCAAATCCTCATCCGGCATACGCACTGCCGGTGTACGCGAAAAATTGCGCTGTCCGCCATAGCGGCTGACCCGCTGTGCGAGCGCCTGCAAATCCACCGGCTTGCGCAGATAAAAGCTGACGCCGAGCGCATTGCATTCCGCTGTCATCTCCTGCGAGGCAAAGCCGCTCAGGACAAAAATAACCGGCATTTTGGCCGGTGCAGCGTCATTCAGCTCGTGCAGGACGGTCAGTCCATCCGTGCCCGGCAGCATCGGGTCGAGCAGCAGCACATCCGGCATACTATCCAGTATGTGCTGTGCCAATCCTTTTCCCTCTGCGAATGAACCAACTATTTCCACGCGATTGTCCCGTGTCAATGTTTCGTCGAGCAATTTGCGAAACTCTGTATCTTCGTCGGCAATCAGCACCCGAATTCTGTTCTCCATGATGTCATTCCCTGCCTTCCAGCATATCCGTAATTATTTGCCGCATTTACGACGGTTTTAGATTACCATATTTTCCGAATTAAGACAATGAATTTTACCCATTTATTCATAAAAATCGTACGACGACATTCCTGCTTTTACACCCGGTAAATCCAGTATTTTTTTGTCAATCCGATAATCTTATGCTCGAATTATGTGATTTTCTGTCAAATTTCCCCGGAAACAGGAACATTTTTTTCGACAGAAAATCCAATTTATAAACATAGAAAGCAAGCAAAAAGAAAAGCCCACCATTGGGCGAGCCTTTCCGTTTCCTCTCTTATCCTGCTGCTTCGAGCATTTTTCAATCGAGCTGTCAAACCTCGCGCCGGGTTGTTCACCAGCACATGTTTCACCGCGCCGACCAGCTTCCCATTTCGTATTGTTGGCAAGTTGCTCACGAGTGATTGTAATTCAGGGAACCATTTTGCAGACGCAAAACAGCCATGCACCGAAGTGCATGACTGCTAGGTAAACAACTCTGGTTATATGCTGAGGAAACTGGAATTTATGCGAATGCATGATTCATGATTCTGTTTTGCAGATAATCATAAAAGGCATCATACTCCACTTGTGAAATCGGCATAGGGTTACTCATGACGACCAGCTCATGCCCTTTATTTCCCTTATGGTACGGAGGGTGAACATGCGGATACGGATTCCCAACAAATCCGCATCGCTCATAAAACGCCTTTCTTCTGATGGATATCGCATCAATCGGGGGATCGATTTCAAGTATGAGCGTCTTCTGCTTTTCCTTTAAAAGCGAGAGCACCCTCTGCCCATATTGCTTGTTTCGCATTTCCGGCAGAATGCAGAAATGCTCGATGTAGACATTGTCTAATCTCTCCCAATACAAAACAATCCCTACAAAAATGTCCGCATCGTAAATCAGATCGAAATGATAGTCATCATCACGCAAAATCTCAGCCTGAGAAAAAGCCTCTCTCTGTTCATGAAGTGGGAAACTAATTTGATACAGTTCTAAAGCTCGGTTATACATGGAATGCAATGGATTGGTAATTCGTTCAAGATGCATAGTTGCTGCCCTCCCAAATTCTGATTTATCTGCACCAAGTATAACATATAACTTTCATTCTGCAAAGAAATTGTTGTCCCTACGATCAATCACACATCCCGCAATTGTCAATAGGGACAACAAGATAAAGGCTATAATTATTTATTCAGCCGCGTCCAGCATATTTTCTATAAAGATTCCATAACCTCTTGCCGGGTTGTTCACCAGCACATGTGTCACCGCACCGACCAGCTTCCCATCCTGCAAGATCGGGCTGCCGCTCATGCCAGGTACGATCCCGCCAGTTTTTTCCAGCAACTCCGGGTCTGTGACACGAATGGTCAGCGAACGCCCATCCACGGCGTTCATTGCCACCTTCTCAATCACAATTTCATAATACTCTGGTGTCTTTCCTGACACACACAACAGAATTTCCGCCTTTCCGGTATAAATTTCCTCTTTCTCTGCCGTATCCACAGCATAAGCGGCAGAATACAGCGAGCTGTCCGTCAGTGTGCCAAAAATGCCGCACGCCGTATTTTCGTTCAGCTGACCAATCTCCCGGGAAAATTCATACGTGCCGACCAGCTCGCCCGGTGTACCTGCTTCACCCGCGACAACACCGATCACACTCGCAGATACAATAGAACCAGTTTCCAACGGCATCAGCGCACCGCTGTCAATATCGCTGACCGGATGACCGAGCGCACCAAATTCACCGCTCTCCGGATCCACATACGTCAGCGTGCCAATACCTGCCATGCTGTCACGCACAAGAATCCCAATTTGATACGTTCCAGTGGTCTTGCTTTTGACCGGTTGGACTGACACGGAAATATCAGTATCTCCGCGCAGTCCGGTAAACCGAATTGGGTTACCTCTGCTCTGCTTCACAATTTCCGCAAGCTGGCTGCTGGACGAAAGGGTTTCCCCGTTTGCCGCTTGTAAAATGTCGCCTGCCTCCAGTCCGGCCTGTTGACCAGGGCAGATCTCCCCAGCCGGACTGTCTACTGTCGTCATAGCTGACACGACGACGCCCGCCGCTGTCATGCGCACGCCGACCGGTACGCCCAGCGGAACCAGTTTCTGCGACGCCGCCTGTGCGCTCGGTGACAAAGCACAAACCAACAGCAGTGCCGCACACCATTGCTTTGCCAATGTTTTCCGCATTGCATCCTCTCCCTTCCTCTTTTATCGTGACCGCAATGCGGCAATCACATTCGTGCGTTTGTCTGGGTCTATGGGCAGAGTCTGCACGGCATGTCCGCCGCTGTCCTCTGACGGAAATGTCTGTCGGCTCCTCCATGCATGCAGGAAGCAGATGACAGATGCGGCATTTCCGTGTATAATAAACATCACAGAATAGACATCTATGACGAAACAGGAAAACACAGGAGAAAAAGGGAGAGTTTGACATGAGGGTAGCGATTGTAGGCTCACGGTCTATCACGATGGATTGTTATTCGGACATATTGCAGTACATCCCGCGCGGAGCAAGCGAAATTGTCTCCGGCGGTGCTGAAGGTGCAGATGAACTTGCACAGAAATATGCACAGCGTGCCCATCTTCCCTTAAAAATTTTCCATCCGAATTATGCGCGTTTTCGCAAGTCTGCACCGCTCCAACGCAACATTGAACTCATCCGGTACAGTGATTATGTTCTTGTCCTGTGGGATGGCAAATCGCGCGGAACCGCACATGTCATCGATAACTGTATTCGAGAGTATACCCCGGTTCATGTACTGATTATCCGCGACGGCAAACTGGTGCAGACGCTGTTCGGACAGAAAGACGGATATCTATTATCCCCTTCCAGAGAATAATCCCATCTGCCACGCACCTGACAACAGGATTCTGCCCATCAGACAGTCCGTCCGTACCAGCATAAATAAAATCAATAAACAGGATTTATCCAAAAATCTGCCCCGCAAATCCAACTCATGGCTGCGGGGCTTTGCTATTGCTTCCCATTTGGTTTCTTTGGAATTTTCATCTGCTGCGCCGCCTTGTCTGTTCTGCCAGCGACAACGCAGCATGCATATACAATCAACACGCTGACAATTGCAGCGGTCGCCAGAACGGCGCGGATTATTTGAATCATACTGCCTCCTTATACTCCGCCAGCGTATCGTACGCCCATTGACCGATGCTGTGCACACGCCAGTCAGCACGCGCTTCCGCAAGCAAACAATTCATATTTACACACTTTGCTGTTCTCCATTTTCAGCCGCTCCCGAACACCTGCAACATTTTGACTCAGACTGCGATGAATATTGCCCTGAATTTTCCTTCTTCCCATCTGCATGATAGTTTTTGTGTCCTGCATCCATGATATGCACGCATCTTTGCTTTGTTGTTTATAATAACGAATTTATATTTTTTGTAAACAGTAAATTTATACTTCCCCTGTGTATTGTGTGGAACAATCGGCGTTTTTTCCGCAGCTGGTGTTATACAAACCCACTCGTCATAGACAGATCCAAAGAAAATCTCCCTCCTGTCACCCGCTGTAATGCAGGTAACAGGAGGGAGATATGGTATAAATCTGTTTTAAGATGCTAAGAAAGCTGCAAAACCAGCAACTTACTTGTTCATAGCAGCAGCTACGTCAACTGCAACAGCAACGGAAGCGCCAACCATCGGGTTGTTGCCCATAAGAAACAATTTATACTCAGAATATCAAATCTGAACTTACTATCCCTTATTGTATGGTAATTTTGCCTTTTTCCCCGATGAAAATAAACTTGTTTGAGCCATTCATATTTTCTTGTATTTTACAGTGCTTTGCTCGTATGTGGACGTATTGTGGACGCGATATGGGTTAAACTGTCAGTCTCTTTATATATAATAACATACGCTCGGCTACTAATGGGCGCATTTTTTATGTCTTTCCTTTGTGTCTTTCTATGTAATTGAATACAGCAGCCTTTATCCCATCATCCGGTAACTGATCCAGCGCATAGTCCCTATAGCTGCCCACATAGTATTCATGATATCGTTTCTTTTTCAGCTCCCGCCAGATTTCCGGGCGGTATTGACGCTGATAAACAACGTAAGTAATAAAATTTTTGTGTGGCTTTTCGCGTACAACATAGTAGCTCTTCATTTTTGTCACCTGCCTTTGCTCCACCAGATTATGCTTTATGTATTCGTGGGTATTAAAAAAAGTAGATAGACTTGCAATCAGCGAGCCAATACATTCACCAAGAACAAGCCTATCCATTAAAAAGGAAAGAGAAGAAAAATATGAAACGGTAATTTATGTAAGTAAAACCGGAAGCAAAACGGAAAGCCAAACCGAACATAAAAACCGGACACATCTTTTGTATTCATAAACAGGCAGAATGTCCGCACAATATATAAAGTTGATCCTGCGCTGATCTGTTTCTTGTAGTTTACAAGGGCTTTGGCTTTCATCCCTTATTATTTAATGATATACATGCAAATTCATTCACATTTTGTGACATTTCCAAGTATACATATCAAAAAAAGTATGCTGTCTAATTCTTAAAAAAATAAGTTTAATTTTAAATCTTCAAACTTTCTCAGTCATTTTCCTCCACATTTTGAAGTATTTTTGTCATTTTTCGGTCTATTTCTTCGATTTTTGCAATGATATATACCGGTTTTATGCTATGTTTTTTGAACCAATATTATAATATGTTTGAATTTCAAGCACAAATTGTGAAATATTGTCATGCTGTTATCATATGGGTTTAATATTTTTCAATTTAAAACCAATCCTCCCAATCATATATCCTAGTATTTTACTATGATATATCATTAAAACATACTATATTTTTTTGTTAGTAATTCCCACAATTTAAAGCCATAAATCAATATATTATACCTAAAAAAGTTTGAATAAGGTAGAAGGTGAAATGTTTCCTACTTCTACAAGGTCTTGAATTTCTGATGGGAGAGATGCAAGTTTCTTGGCACGTTTTAAAGTGTCAACTCCAATACCCAATTTTGAATGGAGTGGTATCATTTAAGTAGAGTCGGAAAACTCACCAAACTATGATAGAATAAGAACAAAGGAACGGTGAGAAATCATGGCAAGAAGCTACGATAAAGATTTTAAAGAAGAAGCATTGAAGCTCTCAGATGAAATCGGAGCAAAGAAGGCGGCTGACCAGCTTGGAATCCCCTACAATACAGTCACAACCTGGCGAGGTAAGCGAAAGAAATACGGAGATCAGGCATTTGTAGGAAGTGGTCATAAACAACTGCCGGCAAGCGAGCAGGAACGAAGAATGCTTGAGCTGGAGAAGGAAGTCAAAGAGCTCCAACGAGCTAACGATATACTTCAGGAGGCTCTTGGTTTTTTCGCAGCGCGCCGAAAGAAGTAAAAGCACATGAGCGATACCGCTTTATCCACTCTATACAGACAGATTCAGATAAGGAGTGGAGTGTGGAACTATTATGCAGAATTCTTCATGTAAGCGAATCTGGATATTATCGATATCTGAAGAATCTCAGTAAGCCGTCTAAGGACGCGCTTCTTTCGGCGGCAATAGACAGGATTATGAATGAATCCGATTATAATGACAATTACGGCGTGGAACGAATGCAGCTTGCCTTGGAGCAGAACGGATTCCACACAGGAAAACGTAGAATCAGGCGAATTATGCACGAAAAAGGTCTGATTCACGGCAGACCCAGACGTCCGCATGGTTTAACACGCGCTGCCACCGAAATTCAAGAGGAGGAAAATCTGATCAAGCAGGATTTTCGGGCTGATACCCCGTATCAAAAACTGCTGACAGATATCACGCAGATCGGCTGCCTGGACGGAAAACTCTATATTTCCCGATTATGGATTGCTTTAACGGTGAGATTCTTTCTCTTCAGATGGATGACAATATGCGAAAAGAACTTTGTATCAATACACTCAAGGCAGTTGCCTGCCGGTATCCGGTTCGAGGCGCGACACTTCATAGCGATCGCGGAAGCCAGTATACCAGCGAGGCGTTCAAGAAAAAACTTTCTGAATATGGTATGCTGCAGAGCTTAAGCGGTGTGGCACACTGCTACGATAACGCCCGAATGGAGAGCTTCTTCGCAACTTTGAAGAAGGAACTGCTCTATAGAATTCCTACTTACCGAATGCCAATGGCGGAGGTTAAATCTATTATCTTTCGATATGTGTTTATCTACTATAATCGGAAGCGAGTATATACGTCGAATCCCTTAGGGCTTCCACCCGCTGTTTATAAGACACATTACCACAATATGTATCATTCATCTGCTGCTTAAAATTTGTGAGTTTTTAGACTGCACTTTTCTTGACAATTCCACAATGCCAAAGACGTGCTACATCAATTTGACGATAACCATCCACAAAAAGTAATGTCAATAGCTCCAAATCTTTCTTCGACAGCTTCTTCAATCTCAACAGTAGTTGTTCGTTTTCCACCGAAGCCAACCATCCATATCGCGTTTGATCAATCTTATCAACATCCCATTGATAAGATAACGATGCAAACTTTCGGAACAGCTGTGATTGACCACATACTTCATCATATTGTTCACAAGGTATTGGTTGCGTATGGTTTTGAAAAACCCTTTGACTGCAAAACCATGCCCAGTCATATTCTTTCATGGCAGCAATCTGTTCTTCGCTCATCCCTGCATCACAATACTCAACTTCTAAACGCTTCCATCTACTATCAAACTTCTTTTTCTCATATCCATAATTAAATCCCATTATTAACCTCCTGTAGATTCAATTTGCAAAATTCACCATGCAAACTAAAATCAGGAGGAGATCGACAACGAGAATCTCTGGGTTGTTTTCCATCCCCAGAAACAAAAATGCCAGCTGATCTTAAGGACCAGCTGGCATTTTTATTCGCGCACAAAGAAAACGCATTATTAAGATTTTATAAGTACAACAAGTATACCAAGCACAATTCGATACCAACCAAACACCTTAAAATCATGTTTTTTGATAAAGTTCATTAGGAATTTAATTACTAAGACAGATACCGCAAATGCCACAGCCATACCGAGAACAAGAGCGAGCAGTTCTGCACTTGTAAATTCAAACCCGAATTTTAACAGCTTAAAAGCACTTGCTCCAAGCATAGTAGGTACTGCGAGGAAAAAAGTAAACTCTGCTGCTGCCACTCGTGAAACTCCTATGAGTAAAGCACCTATAATCGTTGCTCCCGACCGTGATGTGCCGGGTATAAGTGATAACACTTGAAATGCCCCTATCAAGATTGCTGTTTTATAGCTGATGTCAGAAAGTGCCATAGTAGTAGGAGTACGCTTTTTATTCCAATTTTCTATGAGAATGAATAACAAACCATAAAAGATTAACATGATTGAAATCACAATGGGGGTTTGGAGGTAAGCATCCAAATAATCATCAAATAGAATCCCCATAATAGCTGACGGTACACAAGCTACCGCAACCTTGAACCACAACGAGAAAGTATCCTTTTTAACAATTGACTGTGCTTTGTTCTTAAATTGAAAGGGAAACATCTTGTTCCAAAACATTACAACCACTGCGAGTATAGCTCCAAGTTGAATAACAACAAAAAACATTTCTTTAAATGCTTCGCTCATATTAAGTGTGATAAATTCGTCCACAAGAATCATATGTCCTGTGCTGCTGATAGGTAGCCACTCAGTAATACCCTCAACAATTCCAAGAAAAATAACTTTTAAAATTTCTATAAAATCAAGTACCATTATTTCAAATCCTCCTTTTTAAAATGATGAAAGGTCATAAGAAAACCAACTGCTGATACAAGAATAATAATAGATACAGACAGCAGTGTAGGATAGCCGGTACTCTGAAGTTTACCCTGCACCAAGAAATAGGTGGCTGTCCACGGATACAACGCTCCCCATTCTTGATTTGAAAGTGCGGCACTTCCCATGACAATCACGGCAGAGCCAATCATCGGGGCGACAAATCCTTTTGTTTTCATAGCAACAAACACAAAAGGAGAAACTGTTAAAAACATCAGGATACTGCCAAACAAAAACTTGGGGAGCCATACTATTGCCACTAGTAAGCTATATCCCTCCAATGTAAAGACAGCGTCATATAGCCCACAAACGATAAATATACCTGCCCATGTTACAAGGGTTAGCATAACAATCCAAAGAAGCAGGGTGCAAAATTTTCCAATTAATAGTTTTGTCCTTGAAATGGGTATGGGCAATATGGTTTTGAGGGTGCTTTCTGTGTACTCTCTGCTAAACAAGTAAGCTGCAATTGCCACATATATCATAATGTTTACCAGCAGCATGATATACAGTACACTGTCGCTGTATATGTCAGACAAGGTAAAGATAATCTCCGGCTTATCAAAATGTGTTTGCAAGGCTTCTATTAACATCAAAAGTGGGGTAGATAATACCCCTGCCACACTAATTAGCACCATTTTTGAACGCTTTA
The DNA here is from genome assembly GCF_051246315.1 of Butyricicoccus porcorum. Lineage (NCBI taxonomy): Bacteria > Bacillati > Bacillota > Clostridia > Eubacteriales > Butyricicoccaceae > Butyricicoccus > Butyricicoccus porcorum. Next base: position 1,515,559 of record NZ_CP178353.1, on the reverse strand, counting down.
GTTTTAATAATTCACAAGAAATAAGATTAAGCAATACCGCCACCTCCAATCAGTTTAGAAAAGTAGTCCTCTAAGTTTTCCTCACTATCATTTATCCTTGTCACGAGCAGTCCATTTCGTGCAAATTCTCGATTGATTTCTCCAACACTTTGGCTAAAGTCATAAATTCTCACCGTACCGTCCTGCACTGTAAAATCCGTCATGTGGTAGTGGTTTTCTAAAATCTTTCCGGCTATCTCACTGTCAGATAAATCAAATTGAATGTATTTTCGATTCCTTTTGTGAAGCTCGGATATATTCACTTCCTCTACTAAATGCCCCTCGTGCATAACGCCGATAATATCTGCTATCTGTTCAATCTCGCTTAAAACATGGCTTGAGATAAAAATGGTAATGCCATGATTGTGACTAAGTTCAGATAAAAATGAGCGTATTTCAACTATTCCAATGGGGTCAAGTCCGTTAATCGGTTCGTCAAGTATTAAAAGCTCCGGCTCGTGCATAATGGCGGCGGCAATACCAAGCCGTTGCTTCATTCCGAGGGAATAATCGGAAAAGACTTTTCTTTTCTCCTTATGCAGCCCCACAACTTCAAGAGCTTTTTCTACTCCACTTTTAGATACTCCCCCTCGCAGTTTAGCGAGAATTTGCAAATTCTCATACCCTGTTAAATTACTGTAAAATCCCGGTGTTTCGATAATAGAGCCTACTTTGCTATAAAGGGTATGGATATTTTCCTTATAGTTTGTGCCAAACAAGCGTACCGTTCCCTCCGTTGGGAAAGCAAGCTGCAACATCATTTTCATTGCTGTGGTTTTGCCTGCTCCGTTTCTGCCGAGCAAACCATAAATTTTGCCCTTTGGCACATGAAGATTTACCTTATCGACAACGGTGGCTGTTCCGTATCGCTTCGTAAGATTTTCTGTTTCAATGATATAATCCATATTTGATTCTCCTTTCCGTGGGTTGCTGTTCTTGTTTTCGCTGACCACAATCTTATTATCCACGAGTATTGCATAGAAGCCAAGAAATCTACCGTCACAATGCCGACACAATAGATGTCAGCACGAAAAAAGCTCCGACACTTATCGTGTCAGAGCCTATTTTAAAGGGTTTATGGCATTTTACTTTGTTTGGGTTTGCTTTATCCAGACAAATATTTTAGCAACAAATAGCAGAAACATAAGGGCGGTTACATAGGGTTGTCTTGCCGCAGCGAAGAAGCAGATAAAAAGCGTACTCAGCACGAGAGAGCATTTTGTGATTATGTTGCTCCATGATTCCTTTTCAAAACAAACACACATCAGTTTCGCTATCCCAAGTGCAATCAAAACAATAAAAACAATCCAATAGATTGCAAGATATATTGGGGTAGTGTCTGTAAATGAAAGTAGATTGACAGAATAAATATATCCGTCAACAAGGTTACCATACAACGGCAAAAGTATAAAAGTAACCGCCATCATATCTAATATTCCATAAATGAAACTGTAAATTTTTTTCAAGTTGGAACGATTTTCAGTTTCGGCAAGTGTAATCAGTTCTTCGCCCGATAGCAGTTCATCTATGGTCACAGAAAAGAATTTAGAAATACACTTGAGCGACTCAATGTTAGGGTAACCCTTGCCGCTTTCCCATTTTGAAATGGCTGTTCTTGATACATATAATTGCTCCGCAAGTTGTTCCTGCGTTAAGTTCTTTCCAGTCCTAAGCTGTTGTAGCTTTTCATTAAATTCCATGATTCTCCTCCTGTTTGTTCCTTGTTTTCATACGTCCATCAACGGGTTTTTCTGCATCTTTTGGTATCATCCATGCACGACCAAATTTTTCAGTTCCGTCAATGCGATTTTCCTCACATAATTTTTGAAGTTGTCAAGATCAGTTGACACATTTTGCTCAAGGATTTGCTAAGCAGCTTTCTTTAGGGAATGATAGTATCTCTGGCGTTTTACCATCGGAGGCAGCCCGCCATTTCTGGAACAGATACGGCGGTTATTCCAATACCCGATAAAGAATCTCCAAATCAGCGTCTTGAGTTCATCAATGGTCATCTTTTCGGTGTTGTAACGTCCATAAAGTAGTTCAACCTTCATTCTGGCCCACATGCTTTCGCAGCGTGCATTATCATGGCATCTTCCACCAGCACTGTTCATACTCTGAAGGATTCCATATCGGCCGATGGCTGCCCGATACTCCTGACTGGTATATTGTGCTCCTCTGTCACTGTGAATGATAACGCCACGCAGATCGTGGCAGGCATCATGGGCATTCTTCAGCGTCTGAACACACAGGGATGCTCTCATGTTGGTATCCATTGCAAGCCCCAGAACACAGGAATCGTAGCAGTCAAAGACAGCGGATACATATAGCTTTCCATCTTTTCCTTTGACTTCAGTAATATCCGTAACGCACTTCGTTAGTGGTTTGTCTGCGTCAAAATTGCGTCTTAGCAGATCATCGGATTTACGAGTTTCCTTATCTGCTCTGGTAATGCCATTGGGCTTGCGCCTTGGTGTGTGGCTGATACCCAGTTCCTCCATGATCCGGTATACCGTCCGTTCACTTGGAATTTGCACGCCCTGTGGCTGTTTCAGACGTAAAGCCTGATACATGCGGATTCGACCGTAAGTATCGTTGCATTCGTCTTCTGCAAGGATCTCCAGCATGGCATCAGCCAAATCCTGATACTTCCATGGGCGAGTCTGGGCCTTCAGATATTTGTAGAACCCCTGCCTGCTGACATGGAGCAACTTACAGTAGAATGCAATTTTCCCCGTGTTCTGGCCATCGTTGGTTTTCAAGGCAATGAATTTCATTCTTTCGTTCTTGCAGACCTCCGACGGCTCGCGGCGAAAAAAGCGCTGGCTTCCTCCAGAAATTCATTTTCTTCTCTGAGCCGTTTGATTTCCTTGTTCTGCTCTTTAACCTGTTTGCGAAGCAGCTGAATTTCTTCACTCAGAGTCATGGCTCTTTGCGGTGTCTGTGTGCCGGCTCCCAGGCTCAAGTTGCCCAGACGGTACTGACGCATCCATGTATGCAGGGTGTTCGCTGGAATACCAAGTTCTTTGGCTGCCTTCGTTGTACCAATTTCCAACGCCAGTTTAACTGCTTGTACTTTATATTCCATATCATAGGTTCTGTTTTGTGGCATCGTTGTTGTCTCCTTTTTCTCTTGATTATATTTTTAATCCTTGAGAATCAGTTGTCAACTAAAATTATACAACATCATCGGTCTGGTTGCCGGTCTGCGACGACTTCTGCCAGGAATTGGAGCCCGCATTCTGCTACTGCCACTGATAGCTCAGATTTTCGCCTTCGGCTTCTACTGTGAATGTTGCAGTGTCGCCGACCGCACCGGTATAATCAGCTGGCTGCGTTTTAATCGTGATCGCAGCTTCCTCCACATGCAGTGTTGCTGCGTTCGATGTAAGTGTATTACCGTCTCCATCTGTAATCACGACGCGGTACTTCTGACCGTCACGCTTTGCCGTAATCGGCACACATACCGTGTCGGTCTGGTTGCCGGTCTGCGACGACTTCTGCCAGGAATTGGAGCCCGCATTCTGGTACTGCCACTGATAGCTCAGATTTTCGCCTTCGGCTTCTACTGTGAATGTTGCAGTGTCGCCGACCGCACCGGTATAATCAGCCGGCTGCGTTTTAATCGTGATCGCAGCTTCCTCCACATGCAGTGTTGCTGCGTTCGATGTAAGTGTATTACCGTCTCCATCTGTAATCACGACGCGGTACTTCTGACCGTCACGCTTTGCCGTAATCGGCACACATACCGTGTCGGTCTGGTTGCCGGTCTGCGACGACTTCTGCCAGGAATTGGAGCCCGCATTCTGGTACTGCCACTGATAGCTCAGATTTTCGCCTTCGGCTTCTACTGTGAATGTTGCAGTGTCGCCGACCGCACCGGTATAATCAGCCGGCTGGGATGTAATCGTAATAGGATCCGGCTGAACATGCAGCGTTGCTTCCTCCGAAGTAACTGTATTTCCGTCACCATCCGTCAGTATAACGCGATACTTCTGTCCATCGCGCTTTGCTGCGATCGGTACGCTCAGTGTACAGGTATCATTTCCTGTCATAGTGGAATTTTTCCATTCTCCTGTCGTGTTTACCTGCCACTGACAGGTAAAGTTCTTGCCTGTCGCATCAACCGTAAAGCTGGCCGTTTCGCCAACTATGCCGCTGTAATCTTCCGGCTGAGTGATGATACTGAGCTCCGGCACATCCACCGTCTGCTGTAAATCGCCAAATACAGTACGTGCATCATTGTTGTCTGAGCGGCTCTCCTGCGTATCCGTTGTTGCCTGTACGCAAATTTCATACATCATGCTGTCATTCAACAGCGACCAGTATTGTTCTGGCAGATAATACGCAAATTCACAGCTTTCTCCCGCCTCCAGAGCAGTCGAAAGTGTGAGGGTATCCAGCTCTGTCTCTTCTGCATTCGGGTCAAAGATGTTCAATGCAATATTTTCAACCGTTTCATACCCGCGATTGACCAGATTGCCCTTCAGTACCGGAACGCCTTCCTGCATCGTTGCTTCCAGATTCTCTACTGCAAGATCTCCATAGCCCAGCTCGGCGCTCGCAGAGTTATTATCCTCTACAGCCTCCGCATGCTCATCGCTGATTCTGACAGCAATTATCTGGCGGTTCAGGTCTTCCGGCAGCGTATACGATGTGCTAACCTCTGCGCTTTCACCGGATGGAATAGACACATCAACCTGATTGGTCTGCAAAACATTTCCATCTGCATCCAGAATTTCCGCAGTCAGACTGCTGACTGCTTCATTGCTGTTGTTGTGAACCGTCAGAGTCAGCGGAAGTTCCTGTCCGGGAACAACATTTTCCGTATCATAGTAGAGATCCTCCTCCACTGACAGATCAAAATACTCTGTCTGTCCGGTAACGCGAAGCGATGCATCCCCATACCGGTCTTCGTCACTGTCTGTCAGCTCCACCAGATTGTTTGCCAGCTCCAGACTGCCTGTAGATTCCATCACAGCGCTATAGCTGCGGATATAAGTATGATAATCCGAAATCTGTACCAGCGGCGACCAGATGTCCTGTGTTGCATTGTAATCGCTGCGATAAATTTCACCGCACTCCCCATCACTGACAATCGTCGTCAGGCAGGTCTGCGTGCCGTTGGTTGTCAGATCGAAATTGCTCAGATCGGTCAGATTGGTCTGTGTGGAACTGATACCATCGTAAACATACAATACAGAATCCTTTAAGTAATACAGCTTGCCGCCAAACCACATGGATTTGGTAACAGGTGCATTCTCCTCAATCGTCTTTGTCTGTCCGTTGTCGACATACAGAGACACCGCTCCGGTATCATCGCTCAACTGATAGGTGACAGAAACAGTTCCATCGGTTACCGAAAGATCGACATCCGAAATAATATCCGTTGTGGAAACAATCTGTTCGATTGTCTGCCAGGTGCCCTCCGAGCAGGAGCGAACGTACAATACATTGGTCCCTTCCGTATACAGCAGATCATTTGCCGAATTTTCCAGCCATGCAACTGCTGTCGTCGAGCCATCCGTTGCAACGGTGTATTCGGCCTTTGCCAGTCCGTTGTCCTGTTCGGAAATGCAGACCGGTGTGGTGAAGCTGCCGTCCCTCAGCTCAGAATACCACAGATCAAGGCAGGCACTCACGGCATCCAAATCGCCGGATGTTCCCAGCGTCTGGCTTGCCCGCTGCCATACGAGGAATACAGTATTCCCATTGACACACAATTGCGGAACGCCGTTATATGCATTGTTTTCCAGTGCCGGTTCAATATCTCCCCATGCGCCTGCTTCCACATCATATACACAATAATACAAAGTCGTCCGGTCATCGTCCGCCTTTTCGCTGTTTTCTCCCAGCCACATCAGCACACGGTTGCCGTTCTCCAGCATAACCATTTGCGGACTGCTGTGCCCAAAGGTATTTTCGATCCAAAGTTCATCGATGCCGGACTCCCGTTCTTGCCTGATTGCGCTCTGAGCTGCCCGCGTGCGCGGCTCCGGTACCAACTCGTCCTCTCGCACTGTAATATCCTGCAGCGTGTTCCGCGCTTTGGATTTTTCATTTGACGAATATATCTGAACCGGGTCGCCCAAATCCATTGTGCCGGTCTTTTTAAAGATACCCAGTACCTCTGTCTTCCAGTAAAGCGACCCCTTCAGGTTTACCTCTACGCTGTTTTTAGAGGAATTTGTCGATACCTGAATCGGTGCTTCCATTGTTCCCTGGAAGCCGCCTTCGACATATGTCTTGGCCTTCTTCTCTCCGACACCAATGCCAATGTTTGCAGTGAATGCCGGTGTAATTTTCATCAAAGCTGCAACGGTTTTTGCATCCAGATTCGGCGTCAGGGCAATGCTGCCGTCGGCTCCAACCTTTGCACCAAATGTAATATAAACCGGTGGGTGTACGTGGCAGTCTACGCTTCCGTTTGCAGAAACTGCTAGCGTTGCACCGCATTCCAGCAACTCCGGCTCGCCGCTTGCATAACTGAATTCCGCATACAGGGCAAGCTGTCCATCTACACCGATAACCATTGTGGACTTTGTCTTTTTGAGATTTTTACGCAGGGTTTGATATTTGTTCCACAGCCGGGTTGTATCTACCTTCTTTCCGGTAACATCCTGATACATAGATTTTACCTGGTCATATGATTTCTTCCACTGGTCTGTATTACCGGTTTTCTTTCCATCCGGTTCAATGCTGGCATTTTCCGCCTGCTTCATGCCTGCCATAATCTTGATGGTCTTGTCTGTTCCATCCACCAGAGTCTGAAAATTTGCTTCACCAAAGCCCAGTTCAACCGAACCGGACAATTCAAACAGATTAAATTCTTTTTTTCCAAGTTGGATGACAGGGCCTTTGATGTCTCCCAGAGAAAGTTTAATGTCATCCGGTATAATACAGTCTTCACTAATGCCAGCCTGCTCCATCGCTGTATTTGCCTGTGCATGAATATCAACTGATGGCTTGTCCACGACATTCAATGTAATGGTTTTTGTCACATCGTCACTGCATTTAACGGTCAGTTTGGTGGAGCCAATTTCCTTGCCAGTAACCCGGACTGTGAAAAATGCAATTTTGCTGTCCGGCAGCTTGGTAATACCGTTTACCCTGCTGGCAGATGCGATTGTGGTGTTTTCAACCGAAACCTCTGCTTTTTGAGCCAGTTTATTCGCACTGCCGTCTTTCATACATACGCCAATGGTTAAATCATTTGTTTCTCCAACAACAATGCTCTGGTCTCCTGTTAAAATCCCCTCATCAAAGTCCCATTCACATAAAAATGTACAGAGCCTCTGATCTGGATTTATATCATCCCACTCACCCACAGCACTTCCATCTCTTGCCTTTTTACAAATAACAGCATAATTCTGATTTGGCGACCACCCATCATTAGGTTCACCGGATCCCCAGTTTGTATATATAACAGGCTCTCCCGTAACCCAATGTGACCAATCCCCTTCTGAATGAGAATCTGTCAAGCCTATCCAAATGTCTTCTGCTGATGACGCATAATCTGTTATATATTCTAAAATAAAATCCTGCTCCTCTTGGGATGTAATTGTTACCAGATGCCCGCCCATTGCTTCGCAGTACGCCTCTGCTTCTGTCCACGTTGTTTTATTATCAATCCATTCATAATGATGCCCTCGAAAGTACATTAACGAAAGCTGTTCTGTAGAATTTTCGTCCGTTTGCTCTACCGCAAATGCTGGTACTATTCCTGTCACAGCAAATACGACTGTCATAGCAAACGCCAGCAGTCTTTTTTTCATACTTTTCCTCCTTATTTTGTGAAACTATATATAAAAAAATCCGACACACTGCGGAAACAGTGCGTCGGATGAATTGTTTCTTTCCCCCTGCTTGTCTCCATATTTTATTATACATAAAATATCACAAAGTTGGAAGGTATTACACCCAAAAAATAATCCGGTCTTTTCTCCGGTAAGCATCAAAGCGAATGATATATTATATAATATATCAGCATCTGAAAAAATAAACCATAGTGTAGGAAACTTGGATTATGTTGATACTACAAACCAGTTAAGGGCAAATGCTTTTTGCATTTGCCCCTTTGTTTTATCAAATCCTCTCCCCGTCCACGTCCACACGTCCACATTTTTCAATTGCGTGGACGCGGGCAGAAAAACAGGCACCCGAGAAAATCTCAGGTGCCTGAAAAGTTTTCTATTCCAGTAAATTCAGCAAGAATTACTTGTTCATAGCAGCAGCTACGTCAACTGCAACAGCAACGGAAGCGCCAACCATTGGATGTTGCCCATAAGAAACAATTTTTCCAGAGGGCTTTCTTAATATTTAAAGGATTTTTAAATCTTAATTTTCATTTAAAAAAATATGAACCGTTTTGGTTCATATTGCCAATAGATTTCCTTTTCATATTCCTGTATGATTTATTTGCAAGGTAGTTCTACAGCCGGAACAAGTCGTTCAGATGCACTGAAAAACCGTTCAAAAGTAGTGAAAACACCGTTCAATTCATCGAACGAACCGTTTTTAACGCTGAAAAGTAGCAGTAAAAAAATACTTTAGAGCCTGTATACACTAAGATTTTGCAGGATTTCTCATGGTTTGCAGGTCAACGAAAGCAGGGAGGGGAAGTTGATCCTATGAAAACATGTAAAAATTTCATACCGTTCATACCGTTGCCAGTCATCATATACTATGGGGCTGTTCAAGCCGGAACAATTCAGATGTATGTGGACTGTATAGCGGCTCTTGTGATTTTGTTCTTATTATGCAATCCATTTGGGTTATTGGACGTATTAGCCGGAAAGCTGCGGCTATGCCTGTCACTTGTGATATTACTTGCAGTAGCTGCCGTGCAGCTTCCAACAATCACTACATACGCAAGGATTTGGCTGTTGGCTGCTGCCGTCTTTATCATACTGATATGCCGTGTTAAATCCGGTATATGGAAGATGGAAGAGGCGGTTAAACAGTCACCGGAAGTTGATAAGGTGCTTGAACATCTTCAGTATTCCGGTGAATTTGAAGCACGGGATGCATGGTCAAACTATGGTGCAGGAGAAACGAGAGCCTTACTACATCAGATTATCGGTATAGAATGCCCTGAAAATCTGATATCATCGGCTTATATGCCTGTTTACTGTCTGGCTTATCTGCATGGTTGCCTGAAGGCTGAAGGACTTCAGGATAAACTTGAAGAGCTGGAAGATGCACAAGATAAGCTCGAAGACATGTCGGAACGACTGGAGGACTTACAGTCCGATGTTGCTGATCTGATTCAGGCTAATAATGAATTAACGGAACAATCCCAAAAATACTACAGAGAAGCCCGCGACAAGGAACGGCAATTAGCAGAATCAAGGGAATTATTAAAAGCCATGCGTCAGCAGCTGGAAACAGTCAAATCTTCTGCTCCCAAAACCCAGATTGACAGAGATAACGAGATTCTTGCTCTGGTTGAGGCGGGAATGAGCCTATCACAAGTCGGTGATAAATTTGGGCTTTCAAAATCTTCCGTGCACGCTGCCAAAGAACGGGCAAAGAAACGGCGCGAACAGAAAACAGCATAGACATAAAAAAAACGGCATGGTATACTAACCTGTAAAGGGGAGGTCAGATCCATGCCGTTTCGTTATAAAATTGATATCATTTCTGCGTTAAAAGCTGCGGGATACAGCAGCTATATTATCCAAACCCAAAACTTGATATCCCAAAGAAGTATGCAAAAAATGAGGGAAAATAAAATGGTTACGCTGGACACCCTTGATAAGATTTGCACTTTGCTGCATTGCCACATAGAGGATTTAATTGAACATTTTTAAAATATTAACTTCATTATGTTTTCATAGATAAATAAACCGCCGGATTGCCCAGCGGTTTATTTTTTGCACAAATTTTGATAAATCTTGACCTTATATGCCGATTTTGGTATAATAATTGCAGGAACTTTGTTCCGGGAAAGGCATACCATAACGGTAGGCGGCATGTCCTCCAAACGGAGGGCAACTTCTTTGCCCTCCGATTTTTAGGAAAGGAGGGCTTGCCCTATGAGCGATTACGAAATGCTTATGGTTGTACTTACAATCATTTCCATTGTTGTTATGTTGTTGATAGAGTTGATAAACAAAAAGAAGTAACCGCCCGCCAAAGTAGTTACTTCTTTTTGTAAAGAAAGATAAAATATTTTGGACATACCGTCTATCGGTATGTCTCAGCCTGTCGAAAAAGTCGCCGAAAGGCGGCTTTTTCTGTTATAATAAAGATAAGAGAGACAGGTGATAAAATGATAGTAAAAGGGAAGGAAAACAGAGAGGCAGTAGAGATTGTAAGTCTGGATATGTTAGTGCCCGAGGATCATCTACTGAGGAAAATAGATGCAGCAGTAGATTTCAAACAAATTTATGAATTTGTAGATGATTTGTACTGCAAGGACAACGGCAGGCCAAGTATCGATCCGGTAGTATTGTTTAAGATTGTAATGATACAGCACATATATGGGATACCATCGCTCCGGCGGACGCTGGAAGAAGTGAATATGAATGTTGCATACAGGTGGTTTATCGGTTATCCATTGAATGAGCAGGTGCCGCATTTTTCAACAGTAAGCTATAATTTTAAGCATCGTTTTACAACAGCAACTGTAGAATATATATTTCGGTGGATATTGAACACAGCAGCAAAGGAAGGATTTCTGGATACGAGTGCAATTTTTATCGATGGGACACATATCAAAGCAAGTGCAAACATGAAGAAAAAAGCACGAAAAGCTGTTCCAGTTGAAGCAAAACGATATGCAAAGGAGCTGCGGGAAGAAATTAACAGAGATCGCGAAGAACACGACAAAAAGCCATTCAACGATGATGACGATTCAACACCGCCAAAGGAGAAAGAAATAACAGTTTCGACAACGGATCCGGATGCCGGCGTATTCCATAAAGGTGAACACAAGAAGTGTTTTGCCTACGAAGCGCATACAGCCTGTGACAAGCATAATTTTATTCTCGACGTAGAAGTAACAGCAGGAAATGTACATGACAGTGTAGCATTTGACCCGTTATATGACCAGCTTTGCGAACATTACCCAGAACATAAAACGATAGTAGCAGACAGCGCCTACAAAACTCCTTCGATTTGTAAACGTATTTTTGAGAGTGGAAGAGTATTATCTACAGCATATAAACGTCCAATGACAAAGAAAGGCGGTCATGAATGGTGGAAATATGTTTATGATGAGTATTATGATTGTGTAATCTGTCCGGAGTATAAAACACTTCATTATGCAACAACGAACAAAGATGGATATCGTGAATATAAGAGCAGGTCATACGTCTGCGAACATTGTCCGACCAGAGAGCTGTGTACATCGAGTGCAAAGTTTGAAAAGACTGTCACCAGACACGTATGGGCTGATTATGTAGAGTTGGCAGAAGACGCACGTCATATGACTGAATATCGTGACTTATATAAACTCCGACAACAAAAGATTGAACGTGTATTTGCAGATGCCAAAGAAAAGCATGGTATGCGCTATACACAATATCGAGGCTTGGCTCAAGTTACCAACTGGGTGAAGCTTAAATTTGCTGCCATGAATCTGAAAAAGCTGGCTATGTGGAAGTGGAAGATCCATTTCCCTATTCCAGTTTTCCGGCTTTTTCCCTATATGTGCCAAAATCTGGCTCTCGCTTAATGCGCAGCCGGGTTCTTCGACAGGCTCGGACATACCGTCTATCGGTATGTCTTTCCTTTTCTATTGTTATCTTATCACAAAAACAGAAAAAAGTCAAAAGGAAATAACCGCCCAGCGTGACAAACTTAGGCGGTCATTTCTTTATGTAGCCTGAGGGAGAACGCACCGTATATCGGTGTGTCTTTTCTATGTATATAGAATACATAAATGCAGGATAATATCAAGGATTTTCTATAAACTATACCTCTATTAATTATCCCATTGGCTATATGTCTGCGAACTATTTTTTTCTTTCCAATCAAGGAATCCCTTTGCTGCTTGATATTCTTCTTTTGTCATACTTTCGCCACTGTAGTATTTTGAAACACCACTTTTAACCGTATCGGCATACTTATCATTACTTCCACATCCAGATAGACCGACTACCAGAAAAGATGATAGCAATATACATGCACAGATTTTCTTAGCCATAATAATACCTCCAACTATATATCAATTTTGAGAACGTAGAGAATTTTAAGCAATCATATATCCAACATCAGGTAATAATGTCAACTCTTTGTATATCAAGTTTTGTTCGCAACCTCGCAAATACAGGTCTAGGACGAACTACAAATATATTACTTGAAGTTGGACTGACAGTTGCTGTACACTCACCATCGCCAACCGATAAAGTCGAGTGATAAAGTATTCTGATCTGTCCAGCTTTGTGAATACAAAACTCTGCAACTTGACCAGTCGTTCCACGCCAAGATGCACCGCAACCGCTTATAGTAACTTTTTGGCTTATAACTTTCGGAGTTGGCTCTAATTTAATGCGAACAGTTCCATTAGTACCTTCAGAATTAGATGAAATATTTGCGATTGGAAAACCGCAATGTGGGCATACAGCAGCTCTATCAGATACCTGATTCCCACATTCACAGCACTTAATTAAAGACATTTAACATCACCTCCATTGATAGAATAGCATATTCACCAGAAAAAATCTACTATTTCATGAATATTTTCTACCATATTGTAAATTTTATATATTACCATCAATGTAGAATGAGGTATATATTATGGTAGAATTTGGCAAAAAGCTTAAGCGATTACGCAAACAAAAGCACTTAACGCAACGACAACTTGCAGATCTGATAGGCGTACAGCATACAATCATTTCTTTTTACGAATTGGGCGATAGGGTTCCTTCCCCGGAAGTGATTGTTAAACTTGCGTCTGTTCTTCATGTAAGCTCCGATTACCTGCTTGGTCTGGAAAAGAAAGAAACTGTCGATATCTCCGGCCTTGCTCCAAATGACTGTGGTTTGGTTAGAGCCTTAGTTGATTCTCTGAGAGAAAAGAATATAGATTGAACCGATCCGCGCCATGATAAGCGCGGATTTTATTTTTAAAACTAATATTTTATTGAAAGCATTCATCATACAAAGCATCTAAATCATTATGTTTGAGTAAATATTCCCCTTCATTTTTGAATGGGACAAGTATCTTATAGGAATTAGATTTGCTCTTTATGTTAGAATTACCAGCCCATTGAAATTTCCATGACGTTGTTTTCTGCTCTTCGGATTGGATTTTTTGAACATATTCAAACATTATCAGCTCCGGCATGTACTTTTCACACATCTGCGTGCTGCCAATGCCTACCCAATTACTAAAAGATACCAGTGAAAGTGGGAATATGCCGTCCTGATCTGCTATTGCCTTAGCAGTGCAAAGCAATCCCAAGGCTGCTTTGCGAACTTTTTTACCATCAAATCGGGCTTTGATTGCTTCTATATCATCTTTTGATACTCTGATAATATCTTTATCCCGGATTGAACGCCCATCATGCCGTGCTTTATAGATAATCTGGTTAACATTGTATTCGTCCGCAATCCAGATTTTCTGCTGCCCTGCCCATGTGAAAATCAATTTCCGTGTCTCCGCTTCGTCATTCCCTTGCGATAAGTAATACTTTGCAAGCGTATAAATGTGGGAATACATACATTTTTTATTGATTCCTACACCATTTAAAAGGTTTTCCGCTAAAGCTACTTCATTTATCATCAATCATTTTCCTTTCCAATATAATCTATGTGGTATTTTAAAACTGCCATGTCTGCAATGACTTCCAGTAAAATCCTATCAAGGCGTTCATATTCCGCCTTGAGAGCGTCCATATCGAGTTTTTCGCAGTTGTTGGTCAAACTATATTCCTCCACATCAAAATCAAATACAGGCGTTCTCATGCCACCTAAAACCATGTACCCCCGATGCAGAAATAAAAAACTGCATCGGGGTTTTTATCATCCAAAGTGACTTTTCATAGTTTCTTTTAATTTTTGTCCAATAGCACTTTCAGAGCGTCTCCAAAATCCACCATTGCCCTTGATGCCATAGGTATGAGCTTCTGCTGCTGGCAACAGTGTATAATGGTCTCATAAATTAAGACACTTTTTCGTACAGATTTTAATGAATCTGATATACATAAACCAGTATGTAAGAAAGGATCCATTATCATGTCCAGACAAAGAAGAAGTTTTAGTGCCAAATTCAAGTCAAACCTTGTAATTGAGCTGCTTAAGGGTGAGAAAGATCTCAATACCCTGGCAGCTGAAAATAGCATCCAACCAAATCTGCTCCGTAACTGGAAAAAGGAGTTCCTGAACAATGCTTCGGTTGTGTTCGACGACAAGCGCGAGGAAAACCTCAAAGAAAAGCTTGCCGAAGAGCGAAAAGAGAAAGCGGAGTATGCCAAAAAGGTTGGTCAGTTAACCATGCAGGTTGACTGGCTCAAAAAAAAATCTGAAGAAATTTGTGGACCTGACTACGAGAGTAAGTTTAGTCCAAAACCTTTTGACGACTAAGGAAATTCCGGCTTCCGTTGGTGCCAGGTTGCTTGACATCAACCGTACAAGCATTTATTACAAGGGCGCCCCTATTTCAGATGAGGAACTGGCCTGCAAAGAGATCATTGATCATCTCCATACAGATAATCCCACTTGGGGCGCAAGACAAATGTCTGCACAGTTAAAAGCCCGTGGTTACCAGGTTGGGCGCCGCAAGGCAAGACGCTACATGAATGAGATGGATATTTACCCGATCTATCCAAAGATGAATCTTTCCAAGCGAATGCAGCAGGCGAAAGTATGTCCATATCTTCTTCGTAATGCGGTCATAGACAAGCCAAATCAAGCATGGTCTATTGACATTACATATATCCCGATCAAGCGCGGATTTCTGTATCTGACAGCCGTGATCGACTAGTACAGCCGTTGTATTGTCGGCTGGGAAGTGGATGACACACTTGATACCAGAATGGTTATCAGTGCCCTGAAAAAAGCTTTCAAAGTAGCAAAACCTCAAATCCTGAATTCAGATCAGGGTTGTCAGTTTACAAGTCAGCAATACATTGACTTTGTAAAGGAAAACGGCATCCGCCAGAGTATGGATGGAAAAAGTCGCTGGGCAGACAACATCATGATTGAGCGCTGGTTCCGCAGCTTCAAGTATGAGGAAGCCTATCTGACACAGTACAACAACATCAGGGAAGCAAGAGTTGCTATCGGACAGTATATCCACATCTACAACTTTGAGCGGCGCCATTCTGCACTTGATTACCAAACACCGGCTGAATGCTACTATCCGGCAATGTTGATGCCATATGTAGCTTAGCATATATTGAATCTGGGGAGTGCTCCACTGTTCTCCCCATGTTTCTTGTAACTTGTCCACTATATCAGTTCATTATAAAAATCTTAGATTTTTGTCTTGACAACTGAGCCACTATACTACTATAATCGGAAGCGAGTATATACGTCGAATCCCTTAGGGCTTCCACCCGCTGTTTATAAGACACATTACCACAATATGTATCATTCATCTGCTGCTTAAAATTTGTGAGTTTTTAGACTGCACTTTTCTTGACAATTCCAACCTGAGGGGGAGATTTATATGAGTAATAAGGAAAAATCAAAAAGGATTAGAAAACTATGGGGGATAATAATCGCATCAACACTGTTCATTTTATTATATCAGTATGGAACTCAGATTATATACAGTGAGCAAGTTCAAACGGTATTTGGTGTGAGTAAGAATGCAGAGGAAAAGATATCCGGAGAATCTAAGCCTGCCCAAAAAGCAGTAATACCTATTTTGATGTTCCATCATATTGATGATGAGAGCAGCAACCCGTGGGTCATAACACAGGCAACTCTGGAAAAGGATTTGAGGACGATCCGCGATGCGGGATATCAACCGGTTTCGATGTCTCAACTGATAGAGTATGTTTATTATGGAAAAGATTTACCGGCTAAACCGATGTGTATTACGTTTGATGACGGATATTTGAGTAATTATGAACGGGCATATCCTCTGTTGAAGGAATATCAAATGAAAGCAATTATTTTTGCAATCGGAAAAACAATTGGATATCAAACATATGGCGATACTAATATCCCGATCACACCACATTTTTCTTACAAACAAGCAGTAGAGATGATGAATTCAGGATTGATAGAGGTACAGTCTCATACCTATGACATGCATCAGACGGCAAAATTAGAAACACAGAAGCCTGTTCGGGAATCTGCAGCGCAGTTAGAGGGGGAAGATGATGATGTGTATATCAAGGCACTCCGGGATGATTTAAAAAAATATCAGGACGAGTATACTGTACATACTGAAAGCACATTATTTGCACTGGCCTATCCGAAGGGACAGTATTCTGAGCTGACAGAACAAGTTGTACATGAAATGGGGTATAAGATTACATTAACTACGAAAAGTGACCATAAAAATATTATTGTTCAAAATCGACCGGAAACTTTATATCAATTAGGGAGGTTTAATGTGTCAGAGGATACAACAGCAGTTGAACTGTTGCAGTATCTGGCAGAGGGATACGTGAAATAATGATTATAAAAAGGATCCGTTATGAAAATGAGAAGATGGATATTTACCCTGCTGCTTATTGTTTGCGCAGTAGCTGTATATGTACAAAATAATGTTGTGGAAAGATTGTTACCGTTGAGGAGCATAATATTATTGGCGGCCTGGGCAAGGCAGTTTGCAGTGTCTTTGCCAAAAAAAATCCAGTACGGGTTAAGCGAATCGGCGTCAATGATGAATTTGGTCTGTGCGCCGAAAATATTGTGGAGCAGACAAAGACTCTGATGAGTAAGTAAGCAAATTTCTCTTTTTTGATAGGAACAAATGCACCACTGGGACATACGCCTTCCCAGTGGTGCATTATTTTTAAAATCATTTTTAAAGCCAGACATATGCTGAACCTGCATGCAACCTTTACGAAGGGAACGATTGAATTCCGACTTTTCCAGTTCGACGAACCGGCAAACGGAAAGCAGAACGGACTACACGCCGGTCAGCTGAAAGCAATGATTCAGCTTTGCCTCGCCATGAGCCAGCTCGCTAAGCAGATTCGATTTGCAAGCCCGAAGCCACAGCAGACGGAGAACGAAGCATACGCATTCCGGTGCTGGATGCTGAGACTGGGCTTCATCGGAGAAGAATTCAAAACTGCGAGAGAATTCTACCTTGAAAACATGAGCGGCAACAGCGCATGGAGATATTTAGATTAACTCCACCACCCCAAACGAAAACAGAATCGGGAATCCTCCGGGCAGCTTGGGCTGCCCTTGGGGTGGTAGGAAAAGGAGGTAGACTGCATGAAAAAAGTACAAAAGCAGGAACCAACAACCAGAAGAGACATTTTGGAAGGGGATGATTGTTAATGGGATTGGATGAATATACCCCTGACCTTGGTATCAGATAGTCAAGAAATCCATTATAAAAAATTGGAGTGGTATCATTTAAGTAGAGTCGGAAAACTCACCAAACTATGATAGAATAAGAACAAAGGAACGGTGAGAAATCATGGCAAGAAGCTACGATAAAGATTTTAAAGAAGAAGCATTGAAGCTCTCAGATGAAATCGGAGCAAAGAAGGCGGCTGACCAGCTTGGAATCCCCTACAATACAGTCACAACCTGGCGAGGTAAGCGAAAGAAATACGGAGATCAGGCATTTGTAGGAAGTGGTCATAAACAACTGCCGGCAAGCGAGCAGGAACGAAGAATGCTTGAGCTGGAGAAGGAAGTCAAAGAGCTCCAACGAGCTAACGATATACTTCAGGAGGCTCTTGGTTTTTTCGCAGCGCGCCGAAAGAAGTAAAAGCACATGAGCGATACCGCTTTATCCACTCTATGCAGACAGATTCAGATAAGGAGTGGAGTGTGGAACTATTATGCAGAATTCTTCATGTAAGCGAATCTGGATATTATCGATATCTGAAGAATCTCAGTAAGCCGTCTAAGGACGCGCTTCTTTCGGCGGCAATAGACAGGATTATGAATGAATCCGATTATAATGACAATTACGGCGTGGAACGAATGCAGCTTGCCTTGGAGCAGAACGGATTCCACACAGGAAAACGTAGAATCAGGCGAATTATGCACGAAAAAGGTCTGATTCACGGCAGACCCAGACGTCCGCATGGTTTAACACGCGCTGCCACCGAAATTCAAGAGGAGGAAAATCTGATCAAGCAGGATTTTCGGGCTGATACCCCGTATCAAAAACTGCTGACAGATATCACGCAGATCGGCTGCCTGGACGGAAAACTCTATATTTCCCCGATTATGGATTGCTTTAACGGTGAGATTCTTTCTCTTCAGATGGATGACAATATGCGAAAAGAACTTTGTATCAATACACTCAAGGCAGTTGCCTGCCGGTATCCGGTTCGAGGCGCGACACTTCATAGCGATCGCGGAAGCCAGTATACCAGCGAGGCGTTCAAGAAAAAACTTTCTGAATATGGTATGCTGCAGAGCTTAAGCGGTGTGGCACACTGCTACGATAACGCCCGAATGGAGAGCTTCTTCGCAACTTTGAAGAAGGAACTGCTCTATAGAATTCCTACTTACCGAATGCCAATGGCGGAGGTTAAATCTATTATCTTTCGATATGTGTTTATCTACTATAATCGGAAGCGAGTATATACGTCGAATCCCTTAGGGCTTCCACCCGCTGTTTATAAGACACATTACCACAATATGTATCATTCATCTGCTGCTTAAAATTTGTGAGTTTTTAGACTGCACTTTTCTTGACAATTCCACTATTCTCCCGTCCACGTCCACACGTCCACATTTTTTAATCGCGTGGACGCGACGTGGACACGGACAAAAGAATAGGCACCCAAGAAAATCTCAGGTGCCTAAAAAGTGTTCTATTTAAGCCAATTTAGTGAAAATTAGCCATTCATAGCAGCAGCTACGTCAACTGCAACAGCAACGGAAGCGCCAACCATCGGGTTGTTGCCCATGCCCAGGAAGCCCATCATTTCGACGTGTGCCGGAACGGAGGACGAACCTGCGAACTGTGCATCGGAGTGCATGCGGCCCATGGTATCGGTCATGCCGTAAGAAGCCGGGCCAGCTGCCATGTTGTCCGGATGCAGGGTACGGCCCGTGCCGCCGCCGGAAGCAACAGAGAAGTACTTCTTGCCCTGCTCAATGCATTCCTTCTTGTATGTGCCTGCAACCGGATGCTGGAAGCGGGTCGGGTTGGTGGAGTTACCAGTGATGGAAACGTCAACACCCTCATGATGCATGATAGCAACGCCTTCACGGACATCGTCAGCGCCGAAGCAGCGAACCTTGGAGCGCTCGCCGTCAGAGTATGCGATCTCGCGAACAATTGCCAGCTCGCCGGTGTAGTAATCGAACTTGGTCTGTACGTAAGTAAAGCCGTTGATGCGGGAGATGATCTGAGCCGCATCCTTGCCCAGGCCGTTCAGGATAACACGCAGCGGCTCCTTGCGAGCCTTGTTTGCGGAACGTGCCAGACCGATTGCGCCTTCTGCAGCAGCGAAGGACTCATGGCCTGCGAGGAATGCAAAGCACTTGGTCTCCTCACGCAGCAGCATAGCAGCCAGATTGCCGTGGCCAAGACCAACCTTGCGGTCGTCTGCAACGGAACCCGGGATGCAGAATGCCTGAAGGCCGATGCCCAGCGCTTCCGCAGCTTCCGCAGCAGTCTTAACGCCCTTCTTGATTGCGATTGCAGCGCCTACGGTGTATGCCCAGCAAGCGTTCTCAAATGCGATCGGCTGTACAGAGCGAACGGTAGCTGCCGGATCAATGCCCTTTTCCTTGCAGATTTCGGCACACTCTTCTACGCTGGAGATGCCGTACTCAGCGAGGACGCCATTGATTTTATCAATTCTTCTTTCGTAACTTTCAAATAAAGCCATGATCTACTGTCCTCCCTTACTCTGCACGCGGATCGATGAACTTGACACCCTCAGCGAAGCGGCCATAGGTGCTGGTGTTCTTCTTCATTGCTTCTGCCGGCTCAGTACCCTTGCGGATTGCTTCCATCATCTTTCCAAGATGGACGAACTCATAGCCGATTACGAGATTGTCCTTATCCAGTGCAAGGCGGGTGACATAGCCCTCTGCCATTTCCAGATAACGGGTGCCCTTTGCCTTGGTGCCGTACATGGTACCAACCTGGCTTCTCAGGCCCTTGCCGAGATCTTCCAGGCCAGCGCCGATCGGCAGGCCGTTCTCGGAGAATGCGGTCTGGGTGCGGCCGTAAACGATCTGGAGGAACAGCTCACGCATTGCAACGTTGATTGCGTCACATACGAGGTCAGTGTTCAGTGCTTCCAGCAGCGTCTTACCCGGCAGGATCTCCGAAGCCATTGCTGCGGAATGGGTCATACCAGAGCAGCCGATGGTCTCAACGAGTGCCTCCTCGATGATGCCGTTCTTGACATTCAGGGTCAGCTTACATGCGCCCTGTTCCGGTGCACACCAGCCGACGCCATGGGTCAGGCCGCTGATATCCTTGATTTCCATTGCCTGAGTCCATTTTCCCTCCTGCGGGATCGGAGCCGGGCCATGGTATGCGCCCTTAGCTACCGGACACATGTTTTCCACTTCTACGGAATAAAGCATAGTTTTTTTCCTTTCCTGAAACAGATTCTCCCCTTCCACACACTGGAAGGAAAGGCTTCATGCTGAAAATGGAGCTTTCGTCGCAAAAAAAGCTGATAACCCGCATATGCCCTGCCAAAGTCATCAGCACAAAACGGAGAAACCGTATTTGCAGATGCAACAAAAAGTCACGTTTCGCTTTGGCAATATCTTACCATGCCGCAAAAATTTTGTCAACCTGCGCGCATCTGTCATCATGTACTTTTGGAACAGGTTGAGCCGACTTTTTTACGATTTTTGACGGTTTTCCGTCACTAAATTAACCAAAACAGCAACGTATTAAAACCACAATTTAACCATTTGATCCCTTTGGATACAAAAAAAGAAGCGGATTGCCCGCTTCTTTTCCCGTTATTCAAAATTTTTGTAAGCTGTTATGCATAATTCCACTTATCCGTCATGACGGCATCGACCAGCGTTTCCCGTGCAAAAACATGGGTCAGCAATCCGGTTCGCAGTGCGCCTGCGAGTGCTCGCGGGCTGACGTCTGCCGCACACAGGCCGATGACCTGCCGGCACTTCGCCAGCTTCTCCAGCGGGATATGTACCAGATAATCCGATTCCGGACGGATAAACCGGCCATTGATGTCATACGAATACGCTACCATATGACCAACCGTGCGGTTGTCCTGCACCAGCGGACAATCCACATCGACCGCTGCAGTTGTCTCATGGATGCCGACAACTGCCATATCCAACTGATCCCACTGTTCAGAGATTGCGCGGTAATGGCTGGTTTCAGACAGCAGATTCCGCTCATTCATGTCAGCCGGGAAGGCCGGAGTGTACAGGAATTTCGGCTGTGCACACAGTCCCTCTGCAATGATGCGGACGTTTTCATCTGTGTGAAACCGGCGCGATGAGACGCTGCTGTTTCCGACCAGTGGACACACCGTCTGAACCGAGCTCTGCCGGGGCGGAACGCGCTCCAGCAACGAAGTCAGCGCGCCGATGATGGTGCCCCAGCCAATGCCCAGTGCCTTCGGCTGCTCCGCTTCAATATACTCCAGCAGCTTCTGTGCCAAGTTGAAATCACTCATGCTGTTGTTTTCCGCTTCCGGGATCAATACGCCTCCCTGAAGGCCATAGCGCTGGCACAGACGTCCCAGCAGCGCATCCACATCACATACAGGCTGATGCACACGTATCTCCACAATGCCCAGATCTCTGGCCTCCCGGAGCATGCGGCTGACGAGCGGACGGGACACATGCAGCAGATCGGCGATTTCGCCTTGTGTCCGATCCTCCTCATAATACATATGAGCGACCCTGGAAAGCCGCTCTATTTTGTTTTTCCTGTAGTTCATTTTGCATCTCCACCATTCACGAACATGCCTACAGCCAGACTATACACCCCGGACAGACCTCCACCCCCGTCCGATGCAAGCTGTAAAGCATTCAGAGAAGAATTCGAGCTGATCCTTCCCATTGCGTGCAGGCCGCGGTTTCCGCCGCAAGCCGTTCCCTGTTTTCCCTAGGTGTCCTATTACCTTATATACTATCATAAGTATAGCATTTTTTTAATAAAATATCAATAAATCCGTCTATACTTTTACAAAAAATGCGCTATTTTTTTGCGCTCAGGGTGCCATTTTATGTTAAAAATGTGCCTACGAGCTGACAGAATTAACTTTTTCCAATGCTTTTTTCCGTTCGCATATTCATTTTCTGCTCTGCGCCCCTTTTTGGGGTTGGACAGTGCCGCCAATCTCTCTCCATATCCGATTTTCAGCCTGTTTCCCGTCCCGCACGACAGCAGCCGACCAATTTTTTCTTGACAGCCGGAGTGCTTCATGATATGGTAAACAAGATATAAGGGAGTAGTCAGCGCACGGCGTAACTGAGTCAACATACTGGAACACCGGTTCCTGGCTTTGTTTGAAATGACGAGACTTATCTGTAGTACTTGCCGCAGATAGGGTTCGTCTTTTTGTATGTCCCGATCTCCGGCAAAATTCCACAATTTTCGGAAAACAAGGAGCAAATGACATGAATTTATTTGAACTGTTTATTCTGGCGGTCGGCCTTTCCATGGACGCTTTTGCCGTTTCTGTCTGTAAGGGGCTGTCCGTGCGGCAGATCAAACCCAGGCATGCTTGTATTGTCGGCGCATACTTTGGCGGCTTTCAGGCGCTGATGCCGCTCATCGGCTTTGTGCTCGGCGTGCAGTTCCAGCGCTATATCGTCAGCATCGATCACTGGATTGCCTTTATCCTGCTGTTGCTGATCGGTGTAAACATGATCCGTGAATCGCGCGGCGATGCGGAAGAGCTGAACGACTCGTTCACCTTCCCAACCATGCTGCCGCTTGCAATTGCAACGAGCATCGATGCACTGGCCGTCGGCGTCACGTTCGCCTTCCTCCAGGTCAACATCCTGCCCGCCGTGCTGTTCATCGGCTGCACAACCTTTGTCCTGTCCGCAATCGGCCTCAAAATTGGCAATGCCTTCGGCGTCCGCTATAAATCACGCGCCGAGCTGTGCGGCGGTATTGTGCTCATCCTGATGGGATGTAAGATCCTGCTCGAGCATCTTGGATTTCTGCCGTAATCCCTCACTGAAAAAAATGCACTGCGCCGCCGGTAAACCGGCGGCGCATTTCTTTTACATTCCGGTCACACTTTCGTCACAGCAGGTTCGTTGACAGTCCTTTCGTGTCACGGTATAATAAAAACAACGGGGAAACACCGTAAAATCCTCAGTTTTTGCAGTTTTTCCCAATTACAGAGAAAGAATTGAGAGATATGATAGAAAACAACGTAGAACAGTTTACAAAGCTGATCCCGCAGAAAACCGACCTCGTGGGTTTCGCATCCATGGCGGAATCCTTTCAGCGTCTGATGACCTATTACCGCTGTGCGATCATGGAGGTGGAGACAAAATTCCGCGTGCTCGATGTCCAGCTGTCCCTGAACAGTGAAAACAACCCGATTGAAACCATCAAAACCCGCCTCAAACGTCCGGAAAGCATTGCCGCAAAAATCCAGCGGCGCGGCCTTCCATTTACACTGGAAGCCATCGAAAACAACCTGTTTGATATTGCAGGGGTTCGTGTCATCTGCTCGTTCCCCGAGGACATCTACCGTCTCGCAGACAGCCTGCTGCGGCAGGATGATGTCACGCTGATCGAGCGCAAGGATTACATCCAGAATCCCAAACCAAACGGCTACCGCAGCCTGCATCTCATCATTGAAATCCCTATTTTCCTGCAAAATGAAAAGCGCATGATGAAGGTGGAGGTGCAGCTGCGCACCATTGCCATGGATTTCTGGGCGAGCCTGGAGCACAAGCTGCGGTATAAAAAAGATATCCGCAATGTGGAGCATTACGACCAGATCTCCCAAAAGCTCAAAGCCTGTGCCGAAATGAGTGCCACGCTTGACAGCCAGATGGAGGCCATCCGCAACCAGATCGAAGGCATCTGAACCAACAGCAGCATACAATAAGACCCGCCGGTTGGAGTTCTGGCGGGTCTTGCTTCGTCTTGGAGTATAAAGAGAGAGTGGCTCGCTTTCAGGGGGATTATGCCAGTACCAGCGGCGAGAAGATAATGTACATCAGGACAACAACTGCAATGGCCCAATATTTGCCCGTCTTCCAGGGTGTCATATCCAGAACCTTTGCGTCCGGCATCTCCCAGTCGGTCTTGCGCGGTGCAGCCTTGATGCAGACGAAATAAATGATGCATTCGAGGACAAACAATGCAAAAACGACATACAGATAATGGAACTGGCTGAAAAACGGGATGACCTTGGTCAGTCCATACAGTACCATATGTACCGGAACAATGATCTTCGGCGCGATGGCCGGTGCCTTCTTGCTCAGCAGACCGAACAGGACAGCGGTCAGCAGCGGCATGGAGAAGAAGTCCGCCCAGATGGCGCCCTTCTGACCCTCTGCGAGGTTCTTGCCGCCAAGGGAGTGATTCACCCGGGAGAAAGCTGGATTACTCGTAATCTACCCAGCATGCGCCATTGTTTGCCGATTCAACGCACTTTTCAATCCACTTCACGCCCTGTGCACCCGACTCGACGTTCGGATACCAGAAGTCGCCGTATTCTTCGCCGTTATTCGCCGCGTCCATTGCGACAGCAAATCTGCGGTACAGATTTGCCCATGCCTCGAACAAGCCTTCCGCATGACCGCCGCCGATGCGATCCTCGACACGTGCTTCCGGATACAGATAGCCTGCACCGCGCTCCAGCGTGCGTACCGGCTCGCCTTCGATTTCATAGGTCATCTGATTCGGACGCTCATCATCCCACTCAATGGATGCCTTGGAGCCGACGACACGGATCTTATGGCCATGGCGTGCGCCGCAGTTGATGGAGCTTGCCCAGCAGTATACCTTTGCGCCCTCCTGGACAGACTTGCTGCCCTTCAGTCTCATGATGACGAATGCATTGTCCTCCAGCTCACGGCCTTCGACGAACGAATCCTTGGTGCACATCAGGTTGTCGATCTTCATATCCGGGATCATCGCCTCGATGATGAACAGCGGATGGGTGCCGACATCGCCCAGTGCAAAGGACGGACCTGCCTTGGTCGGATCAAAACGCCACTTGGCTGCCGGGTTGGTCTCCTCAATTTTGTAGTTGTAGCCGCCGAATGCAAAGCTCATGTTGATGACACGAATATCGCCGAGGTCGCCGTGCTGAATCATCTGGCGTGCCTGCTGAATCATCTGGTGGCCGGAGTAGCCATAGGTGACACCGACAACGCGGTTCTTTTCCTTTGCGAGGGCAACCAGCTCTTCTGCCTCCTCAGAGGTGAAGCACAGCGGCTTCTCGCAGACAACGTGCAAACCTGCTTCCAGGGCAGCCTTGCAGACGGTGTAATGCATGCCGTTCGGGGTAGCGATGGAAACAGCCTCAATGCCGTCCTCACGCTTTGCCTCTTCCTCAAACATGGTCTTATAGTCCGGATAGCAGCGGTCCGGTGCGACACCCAGCTCTGCGGCAAACGCCATGCCGCGTTCCGGATTGATGTCAAATGCACCTGCAACCAGCTGGAAATTGTTGTCGCGCAGCGCTGCGGAACGATGAATGTAGCCGATCTGGCTGCCCTTGCCGCCGCCGACCATTGCCCAGCGAATCGGATGATCCAGTACCTTGGAACCGTTAATCATAGTCATTTCCTCCTCAAACTCAGAATCCCAAACGGACTCGCTTATGTCAGATTACATGCTTCACATTGTGTTTGCTCAGATTGTGTACGTTATTCAGATTGCGTAGCCGACCGACTTGAGATAATCCACGCTGCGCTTGACATCACGCAGGGACGTATCGGAGTTGCGCGGGTCACGCTCCTGTTCGATGGTAATGTAACCGCTGTAACCGATTTCCTCCAGTGTCCTCTTGATTGCCGGATAATCGAGCGCGCCGGTGCCGATCGGGCACATTGCGCCCTTGCCGCAGCCATCAAAGAAACGGATGTGCTCACCGAGAACTTCACGGTAAACCTTCTCATTGACATCCTTGAAATGGACATAATCCAGCTTGTCCTGATACTTTTTCAGGTACTCGACGGGATCCATGCCGGAGTAATACAGATGACCGGTGTCGAGGCAGAGGCCTGCAACCTCATACGGGATATCGCGGGTAATCCGCTCGATGTCGTCAGCGAATTCAATATACGTACCGGCATGCGGATGGATAACCGGGCGGACGCCCCAGCTGTTTGCGCGGTCGCAGACAGCGCGGACATTCCCGACGAATGCTGCCCATTCTTCGTCGTTCATGCGCGGTGCACGGTCGAAATGACCTGCCGCGAAGTCGCGCTCATCATGGCCCCAGTCCATGACAGTCAGGTACGGGGTCGGCCACTTCTGTCCCTCATGTACCGGCAGCTTCGGCATCTTCGGATCGGTAATCAGCTTGCAGATATCATCGACTGCCTGAAGGACGCTCGGCTGGTTGGCAGGATCGACAAGATCATGGAAAATCGTGCCAACGACAATGGCAAGACCGTTCTTCTCCAGTTCTGCCGCAACGGTATCGACGTCGTTCGGGATATATCCCCACGGGCCAAGCTCAATGGCACGGTAGCCTGCCTGGCTCGCCTCGGAAAGGACTCTCTGCCAAGGCGGCAGATACGGATTCTTTGGATCATCAACACCCCAGCAGCTCGGTGCTCCACAAATATTCATACTCATAGCTTACACACTCCTTATCATCCTCTAAGTCTTTGTTGCGGCAGAAAACACGGTATCTTGTTGTCACCCCATATATTCCCGGGTTTTTACACGATTTTACGTTTCTCCCGCTGTGTTTGTATCCTGTCTTCATTGATTGACTGTGTTGTTTTCCTGTGTTATGCTTTTATTATACTCCTATTTTAGCGGCTGACCTCTAGTAAGTTGTCTGGATGACCGCTTGTTTTGCCGTTATTCTGCACAAATTTCAGCTTCAATTTTTGAACACTACACTATCTTGTTGTCATTTGCGTGTGAAAGGAGCAAAAGCCCATGAACGAAGCGAACGCTGCCCTCGCAAACATCTTTGAAGGCAACCGTCTTCCCACACTGGTTTATGCAAACCGGCAGGACTACGGGCGCGAAAAACACGACCGCCCCATGCACGGGCACGACTCGCTTTGCGAGCTGCTGCTGTGTTATCGCGGCTTCGGCACCTATAATATCGATTCCTTTTCCTATATGATCCAGGAGGGCGATCTCATCTATTACAATGCGGGTGAGCTACACGAAGTCGTGTCCAATTATGACACGGAAATCGGCACATACTGCTTTGGCTTTTCTGATGTACACTTCCGCGGGATGCCGAAAAATCACTTCATCCCGCAGGACAGCCCGCATGTGCGTCCGTCACAGAGCATGTTCCGCTTCCTGCGCGATCTCGCGGAGCAGATTCTCGACCGCTATAACAGCAATCCGTTTGACCAGGTTACGGTACAGCTTTTGGGAGCATCCCTGCTCATGCTGGCGGCGCAGATGCCGACCACGCCGCAAGAAGAACATATCTCCGACACCGCTTCCCAACTGACCACCCGCATCAAGGAATACATCGATGCGCATTACACCGAACCGCTCAAGCTGGAGAATATTGCACAAGCTCTGTCGTGTTCTGTCCCCTATCTCGCGCACACGTTCAAGGACGCAACCGGCTACTCTCCCATCCAATATGCCATCCGCCGCCGCATCGGGCTTGCGCAGACGCTGCTGATCTCCAGCGACTACTCCGCAACGCGCATCGCGACCATGGTCGGCTATGACAACACGAACTATTTCAATTCACTGTTCACCCGCATTGTCGGCACCACGCCGATCCGATACCGCAAAAAATACCTCGAATCGCTGCACGGCGAGCGCGATCAGACCTGAATTAGCACTCTCTTATCGAGAGTGCTAATTTTAACAATTTTGTCACATTTTTTGCGAATTTTATTCACAATCCACTTCTATACTATAGTCATACAAAAAAAGAGCGCACCGAAAGTACAAACCACCGGGCGCAGAAGAAGGAAGGCGTGTCCCGTGACACAGTTCATCTTTACCTGTTGTTAGCACTTAGCTTATCTAATTGCTAGCACACCGTGCCATCCCCCCATTTTACTTCACATCACTTTGATTACTTTATTACGAAAGGACAATGACTTATGTTTGGAATGATTCCGTTTGAATACCGTGACCACAATCTGTTTAACGCATTTGACAACTTCGAGCGCAGCTTCTTCGGCAACAGCAATGTTGACCTGCCTGCATTTCGCACCGATATCCGCGACGCGGGTGACAAGTATCTGCTCGACGCCGAATTGCCGGGCTTCAACAAGGAAGACATCAGCCTCGACATCAAGGATGGCATCCTGACCATTTCTGCCGAGCACAACGAAAGCAATGACCAGAAGGACGACAATGGCAACTACATCCGCCGCGAACGCCGTTACGGTTCGTTCCGCCGTTCCTTCGACATCTCCGGCATTGATGAGAATGCAATTTCCGCATCCTATCAGAACGGCATCCTTCAGCTGACCCTCCCGAAGGCACAGCAGGTTCTGCCGCAGAGTCACCGGATTGCCATTGAGTAAGTTTTTCTTCCTACAATCTTTTGGATCTCATTACCACCTCCATGCATTGATATGAAAGAGGAGCAGGTTTCCGTTTTCCCGGTTACCTGCTCTTCTTATTTGCCTTATTTTACCGTCTTTTTCTGATGATACACAAAAAACAGTGCTGCCGCGACAAGCAGAACGGCAACCAGCACATACAGGAAGCACATGCCGCCGCGAATTCCGATGTGGTCGGCAATCGTGCCGATGGCGCTCTGTGTCAATGCCGCGCCGATGCCCGGAATGGCAATGAACATACCCATGCACATCGGGTATTTCTCCATCAGGTTTTCGCTTCCGCCCAGTGCCGTGCCGTACATGCCTGCCATGAACAGGCCGAGGCCGATCGCACTGACCGTCATCGGAACCAGCGTATGGCTCATCATCAGCCCGGTAAAGCACACTGCGACACCGAGCGACATCACCGCAATCATATGGTGCGGGCGGAACCGCGTGGACAGCCAGGCGCTTGCAAACCGCCCGACCAACAGGGCTCCCCAGAGCGCAGTTGCCAGCAGCTGTGCCGTCGATTCCTTCGCGACGCCGGAATCGACAAAATAAGTGACCAGCCAGCCCATGACCGAGCCCTCAATGGCAAGATAGCTCATGATAAGCGCTGCGCACAGCCAGAATATTTTTGTGCGGAAAAAGCCGAAGTCTACTGTTCCGCTGTCCTCGTTGCTTACAGAATCCTCCGGTCTGATCTCAACGCGCATGCCATGCAGAAACATCACAATACCGACTGCAATTGTGATGGCAAATGCCAGACGCCATGATGTGCCGCACACCATGGCGACCAGCGGCGCCGCACAGGCACCGACAGCAAAAAATGCCTGCGCCAGATTGAGCAGGCTCGCATTGCTGCCTGACATCGTGCTGACAAGCTGGTTTCCAAAATTGCACGTGCTGCCCTTGCAGATGCCGGTGAGCAGCATGGCAAACAACAGTACAAACGGATTGCCTGTCACCATCATCAGTGCGAGTCCGACAAACGCCAGAATGCCGAAGCCAAGATAAACTGCCTTGACGGAAAGCCGCTGTGCAATCATGCTGACACACACACCGGTAACCAGATAGCCAATCTGCTGCGCGGACATCATCAGTCCGCCAATGCGGTAACTGATGCCATAGTCCGCCTTGATGGACGGCAGTGCCGAACCGATCAGAATCAAATACAGTCCCATTGAAAAATATGCAATGAAAAAGTCGTAAATCAGGTAACGCTGCCGTTTCGACATATCTTTCAGTCTTTTTCCCTTCATGTTTCTTTCCTCCCCTTCTGTTGCGATTATATCACGGCGGAATACGGGAAGTCTATCACAATATCGACATATCACTGGTACAAAACCGGATAAAAAACGGACGGACTCCAAAGGAATCCGTCCGCTGTCGTTTATTCAATGCTCTGTCTGCCGTCGAGCGCACGCATCAGCGTGACCTCGTCGATATATTCCAGCTGACCGCCGACCGGAATGCCATATGCCAGACGGCTGATGCGGATGTGGAACGGCTTTAACAGCCGCGCCAGATACATCGCTGTCGCTTCACCCTCCGTGTCCGGATTGGTTGCCAGGATAACCTCCTGGATGTCCTCCTCCGCGACGCGGTGCAGCAACTCACGAATGCGCAAATCATCCGGGCCGATGTGGTTGAGCGGCGAAATTGTGCCGTGCAGCACGTGGTACAGCCCATGATATTCGCGCGTCTTCTCGAACGCCAGTACATCCTTCGGGTCGGCAACCACGCAGATGGTATGCGTGTCGCGCGCCGGATCGGAACAGATCGGGCACAGCGCCTCATCCGTCAAATTCTGGCATTTCGGGCACAGGTGTACGGTCTGCTTGGCATTGGTAATTGCCTGTGCCAGCGCATCCGCCTGTTCCTTCGGCAGGTTGAGCACATGAAACGCCAGCCGCTGTGCCGTCTTGCGCCCGATGCCGGGCAGCTTGGCAAACTCATCGATCAGCGTTTCCACCGATGGTGCAAAAAATTTCATGGATGCTTAAAACATGCCCGGCATACCGCCGCCGGTCGCCTGACGCATGATTGCCGCGCTCTCCTCATCTGCGGTCTTGAGCGCCTGATTGACTGCCGTGACAATCAGATCCTCCAGCATTTCGATGTCATCCGGGTCAACAACCTCCGGGTTGAGCTTCAGGCTGACAATCTCATTGGAGCCCTTGACCACCGCGGTGACAGCGCCGCCGCCGGAGGTCGCGGTATATTCCTTCTGCCCCAGCTCTTCCTGTGCCTTGACCATTTCCTCCTGCATCTTCTGTGCCTTCTTAATCATGGCGTTCATGTTCATTCCGCCCATGCCGCCCATAGCGCCGCCTCTGCCGGCCATGCCGCGGCTCTTAAAACCCTTTGCCATTGATATATCCTCCTGTCAATCGTCTATTTCACATGCAATATCCAACTCTCCGGCGCGCCGGATGATATCGTCAACCGGGTTTGCCTTTGTGGACAGCGCACTGACATTGCTTTCTTCCAGTACCTTTACGCGATAGTCCCTGCCCATAACCGTCTGTGCGGCCTGCGCCAGCGCCTGCTTGACGCTGGTCTCGTTGCACAGCTCATACGTAAACGAATCCTCGCACACAACCAGCAGGTCTTTGCCATGCAGCACACCTTTGGCAAAGGTCAGCTGTGCGAATTTGCTCATCGGCAGCAGCTTTTTTGCCGCCAGCGTGATGTCATTCCATTGCGGGCTGCATTCCAGCTTTTCCGGCTGCTTTGGTTTTGCAGGCACCTGCGCGGGTGCATCCATGTCGTCCCAAAGCGGCATGTCTTCATCGCCCGGGGGCGGTGCGTCCAGATCCGACGGAAACCCGTCGTCCGATGGCTGCTGTGCCGCAGGCGCAGCAGCCATAACAGGCACACCGTGCGCGAGCTTTTCCTCCAGCGCATCCACACGCCCGCTCAGCGTATCGTAATCCTCCGCCGTCAGCTGGCACAGCCGCACGACACACAGCTCCGCTTCTATGCGGCGGTTGGCCGCATGCGGCATGCGCGTGAGCGCCTCCTGCAAAATACCGGTATACGCGAGCAGACGCGACGCAGGTACGCCTTCACACAGGCGCTGTACCGTTTTGAGCGAATACGCCGGGGACAGAAGCGTGGAAACATCGCTTTTGCTGGTCTTGACAAGCAGCATGTCGCGGATCAGCCCGAGCAACTGGTCGAGCACCGCACCCAGCTCACGCCCGGCAGTATAGCTCTCCGCCAGCTGGCCGATGGCCGCCGTCAGATCACCCGTCAGGATGTGCTGCATCAGATCAACTGCTGTGTCACCCGCCAGAATTCCGACGCCGGACGCCACATGTTCCTCATCAATCGGCTCACTGCTGCCCGCAGCGGCGCGGTCGAGAATGGACAGTGCGTCGCGCAGCGCACCATCCGCCAGCCGCGCAATCATGCGCGCGCCGCCTTCGGTCAGCGCGATGTGCTCCTGCTCCGCGATTTCAGTCAGTCGGTGCGCGATATCGTGCGGCGAAATGCGGCGGAAATCAAACCGCTGGCAGCGCGATAAAATCGTCGCAGGGACTTTATTGATCTCCGTCGTCGCCAGAATGAACAGCACATGCGCCGGCGGCTCTTCGAGCGTCTTGAGCAGCGCGTTAAACGCGCCCTGTGACAGCATGTGCACCTCGTCGATGATGTACACGCGCATTTTGACCGATGCCGGCGTATAGCGCGTCTCGTCACGGATGTCGCGGATGTTGTCGACGCCGTTATTGGATGCCGCGTCAATTTCCACAACATCGAGCACGCTGCCGTCGAGAATACCGCGGCAGGATGGGCATTCGCCGCACGGATCGCCGTTTTGCAGGTTGGTGCAGTTGACCGCGCGCGCCAAAATTTTGGCGCAGGTGGTCTTGCCGGTGCCGCGCGTCCCGGTAAACAGATAGGCATGCGACAGGCGCCCGCTCTCCAGCTGTGCGCGCAGCGTATCGGTGATATGCTGCTGTCCCACAACGTCGGCGAACCGGGTCGGGCGCCATTTGCGGTACAATGCCTGGTACATGCGTCTCTCCTCTCCCGAAAATCGGAAAAACGGGCAATCGAAATTGCCCGTTTGTTTGCTGTTTCGCATGGAGAGAACGGTGCTCCGCGCGACCGCGCACCGGCCGTTGAACGAAACGTAATACCTGGTACCCGTACCGTCCGGCTCAGACTCGGTGTTCCCGCGGCACACACCGGGTTCTGCTTAATGCTGCTCGGTTCCCCGCCTGACATGGTTCACAGTCCGATGTTGCGCAGGACCGAATCTTCATCGCCTTCCGATCCGGGTCAAACAATACACGCGCCGCCCGCGGGCCGGGATTCACCCCTGCTATAGCGGATTGCAGGTACAGGACACCGCTGCCGTCCCGGCTAGCGCAGCCACGCGGAGCATCGTTTTCCCACATGCAAGGATATTATACTATAGAAAGCACCTCAATGCAATCAATTTCTTTTATTTGGAATTATTTTTCGCATAATAATCACATTTCAGCAGCAGATTGCTGATGTCAATAAAGTCTTGTGCGGTCTGATTCATCGCGTCGAGATCGACCTGCTCCGCCGCGCCGTCATAAAATTCCTTTACCACTGCGCCATCGCGGTACAACACGCCGCCACTGATCCAGTCGCCGTCCGGGAATATCGCATAGCCGTCATAGCTGTCGTCAAACGCATCGCGTCCGAGGTAATCATACTCGCCCTGCATGCCGAACAGGTTACACACGGTCGGCAGGATATCCGCCGTGTTCAGCGTCTTGTCCACTGTCACCGGCTGCATGCCGTCCGCCCAGATAAAGCACGGCGTTTTTTCCACCAGCAGCGTATCGTCCACGCCGGATTCCTCATACAGCTTCTCCTTATCCGTCATGCCATATACATAGTGGTCGGTAAACGCGACAATAACTGTATCGTCCAGATGCCCGGTTTCCTCCAGCTTGTCGCGGAGCGCACCGAACATGTCGTCCACCAGCTTCGCCTTTGCCTGTAGGCAGTCTACCTCCTCATGTCCGGTCTTGCCCTTGAATTCCGGATACTGCTCCAGCGCGTACTGGCTCAGTTCATCGTCATAGGTATACGGCATATGCGCCGAACGCGTAATCAGGAAGCTGCAAAACTGCCCGCTCTCGCTGTCTCCGCCGAAAAACTTTTCACATACCGCCTCGTTATCCAACGGGAAGGTATCGCTGAACAGCGCAGCGTCTGTGCTGTCCGACACATAGTCGGCATAGCTGACATATTCTTCAAACCCCATCGCCGGATGCATGACGCCGCGGTTGTAGAAAATCGGCTGATTGTAATGGAACGATTCGGCGGAATACCCCCGCGCCCGGAACAGACTCGGCAGGCTCTGCGAGAAATCATTCGTGCAGTAGGAAAACGCCAGATTGCCATCGGTCGGCAGGTAAATGCCTGTGTTGACACAGAACTCGGTGTTGAACGTGCGCACGCCGCCATAGCCCGGCGTATACATGTCGGTAAAATTGATGCCCTCTCCCATCATGCGGCAGATATTGGGCGTCAGATCCTCGTCAATCAGCCAGTCATCCATGCTCTCCATCAGCACGACGATCACATTTTTTCCTTCAAACAAACCGGTCATTTCGTTGGTTTGCACATCCCCGCGCGCATCGAAATAGGCATCAATGGTCTCGCGGTTCTGCTCCAGCTCTGCGGCATAGGCAGGCGTGTGCGGCACGATGAAATGCTTGTAAACATCGCGCATGGTGTACTGATACAGGCCGCAGATGCGGTAAACCTTGCGCGCGTCATACATGATATCGTAGGTTCCCTCGAGCGACAGTGCACGGCGGTATTCGTCCTTCGCACCCCATAGATCCTCATCTGCCCGGAACACCTGTCCCGGCAGGACATACAGACCCGCACAGGCTGCGACGATGATGGCGGCACAGGTCACACGGTGATACCAGCGGCGCCGGGTCGGTGGAACCAGTTTGACACCGACGACACCGATGGCAATCATCAACACAATGGAAATATAAAACCCCTTCGACAGGAAGTCAAATACTGAGTTTGCGAACTCCGCGCCCTCGCTGGCATACCGGATATCTGTCAGCCACATCATTTTTCCAAAAATCTGATAATAGCCTGCCTGTGCGATGGCGTATGCCATCAGGACAAAATACAGCACGCCAAATACGATCTTTCCGCCGCGCCGCGGGAACAGCAGCACGACCGCCGTCAGCAGCACTGCCCACACCACAGAAAAGGCCAGCGGATAGATCAGATCATGGCAGATGTAATGGCGCATAAAGACCTCGAGTCCCATAAATGCCGCCGCCATCCATACGGCACACACAGCGGTGCGCAGCGGGCCGCCGCGCATTCGCTCCTTCCATTTTTGCATACAGGTAAGTACTCCTTTACAATGGCAAGAATGCTGCCGGAACCATTCCGGCAGCATCCCTGCTGAAATCATATAGATACGGGTGTGCACCTCATGACGCGATCAGTTGCTTCCACCAGGCGTGCAGCTGCTCGAGTGCATTCTGCACCTGTGGCTCTGAGGGCTGTTCCGTCGGTGTCGTCGGTTCCTCCGTCGTCGGCTCATCCGTCGTCGGTTCCTCCGTCGTCGGCTTATCCGTTGTCGGTTCCTCCGTCGTATCGTCCGTGTCATCCGGTGTCGTGGTAGGTGTTGTCGTCTTAGGACGCACGATCTTTCTCACATAGTGTCCATTCGGGCTGGAAACACGCTGACCCTCGCCAATCGGATCGTTGGTTCCTTCATAACAGTAGTATTCGTCGGTTACCTCGACATCCAGCGGGAACAGACGCGTCAGGTCGAGCATGGAAACACTGCTGTACCGCCACTTATGCAGGTTACAGGTGTCCTCCGGCACATCGTCCTTGTAGAACCAGCCGGTTTCAATACGGCTTCCGCGCACATCGCCGCGGCAGGCACGCACCGGCTCCAGGCCGCTGTCCAGGCAGTATTCCGCTTCCACGAAATCGCCCTCTGCCGGCTCCTGAAAACTCTTGTCTTCCTTGTCCTCATGCAGTCGATCCATGACCTCCGACCAGACCGCCACCGCCGGGTTGGGTGACAGGCTCGGCAGACCATAGCGTTCGTCATAGCCAAACCATGTGACGCCGACATAATACGGTGTATAGCCCGCAAACCAGCGGTCCTTGTTGTCCGTCGTCGTACCGGTCTTGCCTGCGACGTCGATGCCATTGATCTTTGCCAGCTTGCCGGTGCCGTTTTCAACGGCGTTGGTCAGCAGGTCATTGATATAATACGGCGTAGATTCCGGATGTTCAAACACCTGTGTCGGCGTGTTGTCCTCGTTGGACAGGATGGTCTCGCCGTTCGCATCGACCACCTTGGTATAGCTGATCGCTTCCGAATAATTGCCATAGTTCGCCAACGCAGTATACGCCTGCGCCATCTCGCGCACGGTCGCACCGTCGGTCAGGCCGCCGAGCGCCATCGGCGCGTAATCGATATCCGCATTCTCCAGCGTCGTAAAGCCGAGCTTTTCGGTCAGGAAATTATAGGCAGACTGCGGAGTCAGCATCTTGAGCACCTGAACCGCAACGGTGTTGGTAGAATCCGCAACGCCCTGCATAATGGTCGTCTGGCCGTCATAGCGGCGGTTTTCGTTTCTCGGCCACGCCGTGCCGCTGTTGTTGAACACCGGCATGTCGGTGACGACCGAATAGGGCGTAATAAGACCCTGATCAATTGCCGGTGCATAGGTGCTGATCGGCTTGATGGACGAGCCGGGTGACCGCTTGCTCTGCGCCGCGCGGTTGAGCACGAGGCTGTCGGTCTTTTCACCGCGCCCGCCGACCACGCCGCGAATCTGTCCATTCGTCGGGTCGAGCACAATCATCGCGGATTCCGGCCGGACGCCATCCTCCGAAATACTCGGGAAATTGCTGCTGTCTTCATAGACATCTTCCAGTGTTTCCTGTACATCCATATCGACCGTCGCATAAATAGACAGACCGCCGCTGGTGACCAGCGTGCGCGCATACGACTCGGAATAGCCGAGCTGCTCCTGCAAATCATTGACAACATCGGTAATGACCATGTCGGTAAAATACGAATACGGGCCGCTGCTCTGACTGCTGGAGGAAGCTTCGCGGTATACCATCTCTTCCGCCACGGCATCATTGTACTCGCTCTCGGTGATATAGCCCTGCTCGTACATTTTGAACAGCACGGCCTGCTGGCGCTCCTTCGCGTTTTCCGGATATTTGAACGGATTGTACTGCGCCGGATTCTGGGTCAGTCCGGCGATCAGCGCACACTCTGCAAGATCCAGCTCGCTGACCGGCTTGTCAAAGTAAGTCTTCGCCGCCGTCTGCACGCCATAGGCATTCTTGCCGAAATAAATGATGTTCATATACAGCTCAAGGATGGTATCCTTGTCGTTGATTTTCTTCTCCAGCGTCAGTGCACGCATAATCTCGGTAATCTTTCGCTTAACCGAGTAGTCGTCATCATCCGTCATGTTTTTGACCAGCTGCTGCGTAATGGTCGAGCCGCCGTAGCCGGAGCCGATGGGCAGCACCCAGTTGAGCGCCGCGCCGAAGGTGCGCTTCCAGTCCACGCCCTTGTGCTCATAAAAGCGCTGATCCTCGATTGCCACAAACGCATTGGCCAGATTTTCAGGAATTTGTTCCATGTCCACCCACTCGCGGTTTTCCTGGCTCGCCAGCTTTTGCAGCACCTGCTGCTGTCCGTTGTCGTCCTCATAATAGATGACACTGTTGAACTTCATGGACAGGCTGCTGATGTCCAGATCCGCCTCCGGCAGGATCACAATATTGAGATACAGCACAAATGCGCCGATGCACATGGCTGCTGTTGTCAGGCCAATGAGAAACAGCGTCAGTATGACAAATCCAACTCGTTTGGCTTTGCTTTTTTTCTTTCGGTTGTTCGCCAAATTTGTTCCCTCCCGCGTCGCCGTCTCACGGCCAGATTGTTTCAAATGTAACCATTATTTTATTATACCATAAATTGCTCCAAAATCCACACAAAGTTGCAATCCCCGGTATAATCTCCAAAATTTCGGGGAAACTGTAACAAAACGAGCAAATGATTTTGGATAATTTCCATATTATTTTTTGCAGCTCTGCCGTGAAATGGTACGGCGGTGCTGTTCCCGAGGAGGAACCTGTCATGAAAAAAACTGTTATCGCGCTGTCGCTGTGCTGCGCGGCACTGTTCTCCATGCTGCTCTGGCAGCAGTTCTCCGCACCGGCTGTCACGGCTTCCGAGGCGCTCACCGCGCAGGAGCAGGAAGACAAGCCCCTGTATATGGTGCGCGTCACCGACGGCGTACTCGCCATCTATCCCTACGGCTCGGACACGGCGGCCGAGGTGACCGATATCCGGCTTTCCTCCCTGCGCGCATACGACCAGAAGCTGATGCAGCAGGGCTTCCCGCTGTATTCCGAGCAGGAGCTTGCTTCCTTTCTGGAGGATTTCGGCAGCTGACGCCTGCGCAAAAAAACGGGGAGATCGTGCAATCTCCCCCACCTGTTCACTTTTTCAGGACTGCGGCGGGATTTTCCCACAATAGCGGAGCAGATAATTCTGCTGACAGGCGTCAAAATACTTCTCCGCCTGCTCCAGACCGCAGAACTCAGTGGCGCTCACCGGGCGGCGTACCAGCTGCTGGTCATAGCGCAGATAACGCACAATCGCCTTGCGCGTTGCGGTCGGGATTTCATCCACCGTCAGGCAGGCACTCCAGAACTCATCCGCACAGGCGGCGGAAATTATGTAATTGCGCGTGCCGCCGTCCTCCAGATGCAGTGCAATCAGGCCGACCGGGCGGCAGCGCACCAGCGTCATCGCAGGCAGCGGCTGGCTGCACAGCAGGATGGTTTCAATCGGCAGCCCGTCCTCTGTGCATGTGCGCGGCAGAAAGCCGGTGTTATTGGGTGCGCCAATATTGGAATCACTCAAATGATCCAGGCACAGCAGACCTGCATCCCCGTCAAACGACAGGCGCGCCGTACTTCCCATGCTGTTGGCCGTAAATACGGTATATTCTTCCCTTCGGACCAGATCCGGCTGTAAATCATGCCAGATATTCATTTTCGCATCCCCTCGCTTCGGATTACAATCTTGGGGTATTATACCACAATCATCTGAAAATGAAAAGCTGTGTTTTCTGCACTTTCTGGTGGAAACACGATAATCTTATGGGTAACTTATTTCCGTTTTTGCCAAGATGTCCCGCACAGCTCCCTAAAAGTGTAAATATTTTGTGAATTGTTCCATTGATTTTTCCCATTTCCGGAGTATACTTAAAACCAATCTCAGATTTCCAGAATGCAGTGAACAGGAATCCGGGTCTGACTGATTCAACCTTCCAGAGAGCCGCCGGTCGGTGCGAGGCGGCAGGACACAGGCAGATTTATCCCCTGCGAGCAGGCCGCACAACGACTGGTTCCCTCCAGTCCAGTAATACGGTTCGGTATCCCGCCGTTATCGGGAAACGCACTTGCGGCAGATTCTGCCGGCAGCTGCGGCAGAGCGGTCGTATCACACGACAATTGGAGTGGTATCGCGGAGGAAAAATTCCAGCCTCCGTCTCCAGCGGTTTTCCCGCCGGAGGCGGGGGCTGTTTCTGATTTTGGGAATCAGGAGGGAATTTTATAAGGGAAGTGTTTTTACTATGAATGGTCTTACCATGATGGTAATTGCCATTGTTGTACTCGGCGGCGCATACCTGCTGTACGGCAAGTGGCTTGCCAAAACCTGGGGTGTCGATCCGAACGCAAAGACGCCCGCTTATGAACTGGAGGACGGCGTGGACTATGTCCCGGCTGACCGCGGCGTTGTCTTCGGCCACCAGTTCGCTTCTATCGCCGGCGCCGGCCCGATCAACGGTCCGATTCAGGCGGCAATTTTCGGCTGGGTACCGGTTCTGCTGTGGTGCCTGCTGGGCGGCGTATTCTTTGGCGCAGTACAGGACTTTTCCGCCATGTATGCTTCGGTAAAGAACAAGGGTCACTCCATCGGTGTCATCATTGAGCTGTATGTCGGCAAGCTGGGCAAGAAGCTGTTCCTGCTGTTCTGCTGGCTGTTCTCCATTCTCGTCGTCGCAGCATTTGCAGACATCGTTGCAGGCACGTTCAACGGCTTCGCAGCGGATGGCTCTCAGATCGCTGCCAACGCCTCGGTTGCCACCACCAGCATCCTGTTTATCGTTGCAGCTGTCTGCCTGGGCTTCTTCCTGAAGTATACCCACCTGCCGACCGCAGCAAACACCGTCATTGCAATTGCCCT
Organism: Butyricicoccus porcorum; assembly: GCF_051246315.1. Classification (NCBI taxonomy): domain Bacteria; kingdom Bacillati; phylum Bacillota; class Clostridia; order Eubacteriales; family Butyricicoccaceae; genus Butyricicoccus; species Butyricicoccus porcorum. The sequence goes on along the minus strand of NZ_CP178353.1, from coordinate 1,475,487 downwards.
GCTGGTTGCCTGCATCTTAATCGGCCTTGCGCTGCCGGTTTACCAGACCACCAGCTTCTGGCACCTGTTCGTCTTCATCTACATCTTTATTGCATCCATTGTCCCGGTCTGGGCACTGCTCCAGCCGCGTGACTACCTCAACAGCTATCTGCTGGTTGTCATGATTGTCGCTGCTGTCGTCGGCATCGTCGTCTACAACCCGTCGATGAACCTGCCGACGTTCACTGCCTTCAACGTCAACGGCTCTTATCTGTTCCCGACGCTGTTCGTCACCATCGCCTGCGGTGCGATCTCCGGTTTCCATTCTCTGGTATCCTCCGGTACGGCGAGCAAGCAGATCAAAAACGAGAGCGACATGCTTCCGGTTTCGTTCGGCGCCATGCTGATGGAAAGTATGCTGGCCGTCATTTCGCTCGTCTGTGTCGGTTTCCTCGCAAGCGGCGCTACGCTGCCGGAAGGCACGCCTCCGCAGATCTTTGCATCCGCAATTGCAACCTTCCTGAGCAAGCTGGGCATTTCGGAAACGGTTTCCTCCACGCTCATCCTGCTGGCGGTTTCCGCCTTCGGCCTGACCTCGCTCGACTCGGTCGCTCGTGTCGGCCGTCTGTCCTTCCAGGAATTCTTTGTCGATGCTGACACTGACATGGACAACCTGTCCCCGACCATCAAGTTCTTCTCCAACAAGTATGTTGCCACCGCTGCCACGCTGATTCTGGCGTTTGCACTGGCAAAGATGGGCTATGCCAACATCTGGCCGCTGTTCGGTTCTGCCAACCAGCTGCTCGGTGCACTGTCGCTCATCGCCTGTGCCGTCTTCCTCAAGCACACACACCGCAAGGGCTTCATGCTATGGTTCCCGATGGTCTGCATGCTGGGCATCACGTTCACTGCCCTGACGCTCAAGATTATCGCTCTGGGCGGCGGTCTGCTGGCCGGCACCTCTGCCAACGCCTTCGGCGACGGCCTCCAGCTGGTCTTCGCTGTCCTGCTGTTCGCACTCGGCGTCATCGTTGCCGTCATGGGTATTCGCAAGCTGTTTGAAAAGGAACCCGCTGCAGAAAACGCATAAGATACACCATACATCAAACGCCCAATCGACGCAAACAGGCGGCTGTAAAAATCACAGCCGCCTGTCTTTTTTTGCCTGTAAATCGGCAGATCAGAAAATTTCCATGATTGCCCTGACCGCAGTCGGGGTATCGGTCGCCGGGAACAGCTCACAGCCGACCCGTCCGGTATAACCCAGTTTCTTGAGCACATCCATGACATGCTTATAATTGATCTCACCCGTACCCGGCTCATGCCGCCCCGGCGCGTCCGCAATATGAATATGTCCGATAGTGTCGAAATACTCCGTAATGGTGTCACAGATTTTGCCCTCATTGAGCTGCATGTGATACGCATCGTACAAAATTTTCAGCTTCGGCGAGCCGATCAGCCGGATCATTTCCGCTGCCATCTGCGTGTTTTTGAGGAAATTGCCGACATGATCCGTCGTGATGTTGAGCGCCTCAAGATTCATCGAAATGCCGCTCTCCTCCGCAATCTTCGCGCATTCCAGCAGCATGTCATACATCGAACACAGCTTGACCGTGTCGGACAGCTCATCATAATGGTTGACGACAATACCGCCGTCACCCAGCGCATTGGAATGAATCGTGACGCTTTCTGCGCCGATCTTTTGCGCCGCCGCAGCCGACTGGCGCAGGAAGTCCAGATATTTCTGTTTATGTGTCGGATCAATCAGCGAATAATCCGCGTCGCCGTTAAAGCCGCTGATCCGGATCCCCGCCTTCTCTGCCGCAGCTTTCACCGCGTCCAGATCCTTATCTGTCCAGCTCCAGAATTCCACATAATCAAAGCCATCCTCTTTTGCCGCCTGAAATCGGTCAAGAAACGGCAGCTCGGCATACATCGGTTCGATGCAGGCACATTTCAAAAGCTCCATATGTCTCCTCAATAAGATTGATTTTACTATACTGTATTTTCCGCACATCGACAATATTCTTCCCGCTACATGCGCAAAAACAGCTGGAATCTTGTCGATTCCAGCTGTTCCGGTTTCCGTTATCAGGAATTATCAGGCAACCGTTGCCGCAAAGCTCCGAATCATTGCTGCCGCCTCTGCACGGGTCAGTGAGCTCTTCGGGCGGAGCTTTCCATCGCTGCCGCTCATAATCTTTTTCGCAACCGCCCATTTCATCGCGGTTGTCGCATAGCTGGAAATACTTCCGCTGTCGGAATAGCTGCTCAGCGAGGTGGTTGCCGACACATTGCAGCCGAGCTTCTTCGCATAAGCATACAGGATCGTGGCGAACTGCTCGCGTGTGATCTTGTCCGTGGGCCCAAAGGTACCGTTGTCATAGCCCTTGACAATGCCTGCACCGGCTGCCCATTTGACCGCCGTTGCATACCATGCATCGGACGGGACATCGGAAAAGCTGGCCTTATTGGTCGAGCTGAGCTTCAATTTGCTGTTGGTCTGCGACAGCTTGTACAGTACAGTCGCCGCCATCGCACGATTCAGCGAGGTATTCGGCTCAAATTTGGTCTTGCTCGTGCCAGTCATAATTCCATTGTCATATACATACTGGATCGGCGTGCAGTACCATGCGCCCTTCTTTACATCGGAGAAAATAGAATAGACCTGACCGGACTGTGTCTCATCCGGGGCAACCGTGACGCTGGAATCCTTCAGCTGCGGCCAGTATGTATCTCTCGCGCGGTTGCCGCGCTCTTTGGAGCGGAACTCCTTGTTCGCCGGTACCTCATAGTAGTAGCACCAGTCATAGCCCGCATCATATGCGCCGTCCGCCGTATTCGCCTTTGCCTTGAGCTTATTGGCAATGGTCAGTCCGTTATACAGATAGGCGCTGTTGTTGGCAGACAGCTCCTTTTTCAGGTAGTTGAGCTGGCCTTCGAGTGTCTTCCAGCTGTAGCCGTTGCTGTCGCACCAGTTCTTCATGGCAGTCAGACGTTCATTGTGCCACTGGCAGATGCCGTAGCTCTTATTGTTATCGCCCCACAGATTGGGGTTGAAATTGGATTCACACTCGATGTTTGCGATGACGCCGCAGGCAGCCGCCGCATGAAATCCGCATTCTGAAACGAGGAAATTAAAAATCGTGTAGACATTGCTGCTCAGCGCTGCCTTAGTCGATACGCCGGGCTGCGTATTAGAATCCACCGCATCCACACGGTATGCCAGCACATACGGTACACCGCTCGTGCTGTCGAGCACGCCCTCCGGCGCATAAGCACTCATATCCCACTGCGGCACATATTCATAATAATAATCGTCGGTGTTCGCATAGTCGCCAAGGCATACCCAGCTCACCGGGATTTCCACCGTTGTGCCATCTGTCAGATATGCGGTCAACGTCTGCGGCATCTGTGCCGTCAGCTCGGATTCCGCCTGTCCAAAGGTAAAGGAAACCTCTGCAATCTTTGTGCCGGCATTTGCAAACCCGGTAAAGGTCTGTGCCGCTGTCTGCTGCCAGGCTGTATCCGCCTGTACGGTATCAGCCGCAAGCACGCCGGTCTGCATCATGCTGATTCCCATGGATGCCGCCAGAAGCATCGCACCGATTCGCTGCATTTTCTTCATGTACAACCCTCTAACTCCTCTCACTGAATGTATGATAAACTGTTCACCTGATATTTGTTTGATATCAGAGTAACAAATTTTTACGACTTTGTAAACTACCTGTAACCTGATTTTACACGATTTTTTCGTTTTTTCCAGACATATCCAACGGTTTTCGTACAAAAGTTCGTGTTTTTCCTCCTGACTGTACGGCAGTTTACGCATTCGGTTTCAGCTGCGGGTCGTATGTTCCGAATAGAAACCAGTCCGTGTCGGCAGACGCCCGGCTTCTGCCACACTCTTGTGCATTTTTCGATTCAATTCCAGTATTTTCATGTACTACATATAACAGCAAAATCGATGAACTCTGTCGCAAATTCAATCAATTTTTCTGCAATTATTCGCAATTTATATCGGTATAAATCCGTAAATTCAATGAATTATGTAACAAGAAGGCGCATTTACTATTTTCGCAAATCAATTATAATTAACTCAACAATATCAGAGTGTCTAAAAGAAACATTCTGTATTCCGGTAAAATCGGAACAGTATTTTACAATCCGTAACCTGCTGATCCGTTTTACATACTTGTCATATTTATAACAGAAAGAGAGGAAACAAGGATGAAACTGAAAAAAGTGATGGCATTGGCACTGGCCGGTGCGCTGAGTGTAGGCATGCTGGCAGGCTGCGGCGGCAGCAGCAGTTCTTCGGATAGCGGCTCGACAGCCTCCAACAAAAATCTGAAAGAGCTGACGTTCGTCATCGCATCGCGCGATGAATTCATGTCCAGCCTCGAGCAGGCAATGTCCTCAGAAGCTGAAAAACTGGGCTACAAGATTGTTACCCAGGACGCAATCAACGATGCTGCGAAGCAGATTCAGTATCTTGAAACCTGTGCAAACTCAGGACAGGAAGCTGCTATCTGCCTGATGGTAGACGCAGAAGCTGCACAGTCTCTGGTTGACGCAGCCGGCGATATGAAGCTGGTCTTCGTAAACCGTCCGCCTACGGATCTCCACGTACTGGATGCAGAAAACGTATGCTACGTCGGTTCCGATGAGGATACCTCGGGCTACTACCAGGGTGAATACCTTGCACAGTATTTTAAGGACAAGGGCCAGAACGAAATCAAGTATCTGATGGTTCAGGGCACGCTGGGTCAGGTTTCCACCACCAAGCGTTCCGCGGGCGTTCTGAAGGCGTTTGAAGACAATGGCATTACGGCTACCGAAGCTTCTGCTCCGCTGGTTGCCGACTATGACCGTCCGACCGCGCAGGAAATGATTCAGCCGCTTCTGTCCAGCGGTACCAAGTTCGACTGCATTATTGCGAACAACGATGCAATGGCACTTGGCTGTGTTGAGGCCTGCAAGGATGTCGGCATTGACATCGATTTCCCGATCGTCGGCATCGACTGCACCAAGGACGGCGCACAGGCAGTTGAAGAGGGCTCGCTCGCTATGACAGTATTCCAGAATCCGGTTGGTCAGGGTCGCGGCGCTGTTATCGCAGCAATGAACATGATTAACGGCGATGCTGTGAACAAGGGCATGGAAGAGTACGCACTTGACGACTCCGGTAAATCCTACAGCGATTCCATCGCTTGGGTACCGTTTGAGCCGGTTACCAAGGACAACGTTGCGGATTACATGTAATCTGACGATGTTTTCCCCCAACTATCATTCATAATCAGCTGTATTTTCTCTTTAGAACATAGAATTTCTCTTCTATTTATTTGGAATCCGCGCGGTCATCTGCTTGGGATTTTATGATGACCGCCACCCTTAATATGACAAGCAAGGCAGCCGTTGTCGACCCCCATCGACAACGGCTGTTTTTGCGTCTGTTCTGAAATTTAATCTTGCGCTTTTGCCGCCGCACCGCCGCCCTGCTGCATGGTGCGGAATGCCTTCGGCGTGTAACCAACCTTGCGTGTGAACACATTGATAAAGCTGCTGGCCGAGCTGTAACCTACCTCAAACGCAATTTCATTGACCGACTTACGCGAATGAGTCAGCAAACGCTGAGCCTTCTCAAGCCGTGTATTGATGACGTACTCTGACGGCGAATAGCCTGTCTGCTTTTTAAATGAATGCGACAGGTAGCACGGACTGAAATTGGTTAGCCGCGCCAGATCATCCAGTGTGATCTGTTCTCCGACATTGTGAATGATATACTGGATGGCTTCATCAATCGGTGAACCCTCCGTCACCGGCGGAACCGCAACCAGCGACAGCTTTTGCAGCAGCTGATTGATCCAAAAATGCACATGCAGTGCATTCTGTACCGTGCCGCGCTCATGCATCAGCGCGGTATCATACAGTTCCTTGCCGACCTCCAGATTTTTTTCCTGCCGGAAAATCGGCCCGCCGTTCAGATCAACCAGCCAGTTGACCAGATCGTGGGAATTCAGCCCATCGAAATGAATGTACACAAACTCCAGTCCGTCATGCGCGCGATAATAATGCGGATGCACACAGTCGAGCAGGACGACATCTCCCTTCTGCACCAGGTATTCGCTTCCCTGATAGCGCAGATCCATCTCTCCCCTGCGGACAAACAGAAGCAGGTTGTATGGATATGTATCACGGCTCATATAGTACTGCCTGGTGCAAAAATAATGCCCGCACCAGGTCATATAAATCAGTGACTTTCTCGCACTTTCGGATGGCTGAAAGGTGGAACAATGGGACTGCGGAAGGATTCCGGGATCAACACTTTTCATGCTTAAACTGGCCTCCATTTCAAAAAGCAAATGCGATGGATTTTATAGCAACCACGCGTATTTACGATTATATAATAATAGATTATACTACAGTCAGAAAGAACACAAGTAACAAATATAACAAAGAAAACAGTGTTTTTTCGTAAGCTTTTACCAAAACCCATCATATTTTTGCTGAATTGCACATAAAGCAAATCCAAACATTCTCCAAGTGAAAACCGCCTTTGAACCGGCGATTTTATAGTCTGGGTGAAATACCCAAAAAAACAGAAACAAAGAGACAGAAAAGGAAAGGAATTACTAGTATGCAGATCGGTGAAAAGAAAATTGAGCGCCCCTTCCGTTGGGGCATCGTAGGCGGCGGCAAGACCTCTCAGGTCGGCTACAAGCATCGTCTGGGCGCAATGCGCGACAACACTTCGTTCGTTCTGACTGCTGCGGCATTCGACGTTGACTTCGATCGCTGCAAGGAGTTCGGCAAGAACCTGTGCATGGATGAGGATCGTCTGTATCCGGATTATCAGACCATGTTCGCAGAAGAGGCAAAGCGCGAGGACGGCATTGAGGCTGTTGACATTGCTACCCCGAACTTCCTGCATTACGAAGCAACCAAGGCAGCTCTGGAAGCTGGCCTGCATGTCATCTGCGAGAAGCCGCTGTTTTTCGAGGTTGAGCAGGGCGAGGAGATCAAGAGACTGGCAGAAGAGAAGGGCAAGATCGTTTGTGTTACCTATGGCTTCTCCGGCTTCGAGCTGCTCCAGCAGATGCGTTCGATGGTTACCTCCGGCATGCTGGGCAAGATCAACATGATCGACCTGCGCTATGCACATGGCTTCGGCTGTGATCCGGAAGGCGACGTCAAGTCCGAAGGCCAGAAGTGGCGTGTTGACCCGTCCAAGGTAGGCCGCGCATTCGTTCTGGGCGATCTGTCCACCCATACCTACTACATGTCCCAGATGATCTGCCCGGATCAGAAGCTGAAGCAGGTTCTGTGTGACCGTCAGGCTTTTGTCGGCTCCCGTTATCCGCTGGAGGACAATGCATATGTCCTGATGCGTTATGAAGACGGTGCGGTTGGCCGTATGTGGTGCTCCTGCGTCAACGCCGGCGACATGAGCTCCCAGCACATCCGCATCGTTGGCTCCAAGGCTTCCCTGGAGTGGAACGACATGCATCCGGACGAACTGCATTATCAGCCGCAGGGCCAGCCGGAGCAGATTCTGTACCGTGGCATGGGTTACCTCTCTCCGGAGGCACAGGAAGACGAGCGTCTGGGTGCGCTGCACTACACCGGCCTCATCGAGTCCTGGTCCAACCTGTACGGCCGCTTCGCTGTTGCAATGGACGCAAAGAACCGCGGCGACGAAGAGACGCTCAAGAACCTGGTTTACCCGGATCTGGAGCACGGCATCGACGGCATCAAGTGGATCAATGCATGCGCAGAGTCCGCTGACAAGGGTGCTGTCTGGGTTGACGTAAAGTAATTTAACTTACTTCACATACCACTTTTCTACACAACAACATGCCCTGCCGGGGCGCCGATCTGAGCGCCCCGGCAACAAACAAAGTATGAAAGTATGGAGGAATTTGTTATGAAGCTTTCTATTTGCACTGACGTATTCGGCAAGATCCCGTTCACTGAAATGCTCGACAAGGTTAAGGCTTATGGCATCGACGCAGTCGAAATGACTGCTGGCGGCTGGGGCGGCTGCTGCTTCATCCCGTCTGCGGAAGAGCTCATCAACGACGATGCAAAGCGCGCAGCTTTCCAGGCTGAGCTGGACAAGCGCGGTATGGAAATTTCTGCACTGAACTGCTCCGGCAACCCGCTGATCGACACCCCGATGGGGCATGCACACAGCAAGACCATGCGTGACACCTTCGTTCTGGCTGGCAAGCTGGGCGTCAAGACAGTTGTCACCATGTCGGGCCTGCCGGCAGGTGCACCGGGCGACAAGACCCCGAACTGGTTTGTCTCCACTGTTTCCTGGCCGGAGTACGACGGCTTCAACTACATGGTTGAAGGCGTAAAGTATCAGTGGGAAGTCGCTGCTGCGTGGTGGAAAGAAACCTGCAAGATCGCCAAGGAAAACGGCGTTGAAAGAATTGCAATCGAGGAATTCCCGGGCGCACTGGTACACAACGTCCGCACCTTCAACAAGCTGTGTGAAGTTGTCGGCGAGGATTCCGATGTTCTCGGCCTGAACCTCGACCCGTCCCACCTGATGCTCCAGGGTGCAGAGCCGATCGCTGCTGCACGCGCACTGGGCGACAAGATTTTCTACATCCACGGCAAGGACGCACGCATCGAGCGCTACAACTCTGACGTTGACGGCCTGCTGGAGAACCTGCCGGTTGACGCTTCCGCTGAGCGCACCTGGAACTACGTAGCAGTTGGCTGCGGTCGTGACCTGCAGTGGTGGAAGGAATTCTTCTCCGTCTGCAAGATGATGGGCTACGATGGTTATGTATCCCTCGAGATGGAAGACCTGACCATGAGCGTAGAGGCTGGCCTCCAGACCTCCATCGACGCCCTCAAGGCAACCATCAGCCAGTAATCAGCTGTCTCTTTCATCGTACATAGGAAAACGGAGCGGTATGTGCCTCGGCACATCCGCTCCGTTCTTTTTATGCGATTTTGCACTTACAGCGTACCGTCTCGCTTCATCTTCCGGGTCGTGAAAAGATAGCAGACCGCAAAGAAAAGAATGCCGTAAACCGATGCCAGCGGGACAGCAATACCGATATCGACCAGCGAAGCGCCCGGCTTCAGGCTGAACAGATAGGACAGCGGCACGCGGACAAGGAACGATGCTGTAATGCCCTGCACCATGACCGGAAGCGGCTTGCTGTGGCCATTAAAATAGCCGATGTAGCTGAATACAATGCAGGTCAAAACTGCCTCCGGGCTGAAGCCGCGCAGATACTCCGCCGATTTCTCAATAAATACCTCGTTGGAAGTGAACAGGGACGACGGGATATCGCCCTTGAAGAACGACAGTGCACAGATGAACACACCAATGGTCACGCCGATTGCCATTCCGGTGACCATAGCGCGGCGCGCACGCTTTTCCAGCCCCGCGCCGACATTTTGTGCGACAAAGGCGGACATCGATTGCATCAGCGAGGACGGGATCAGCATGATAAATGATACAACCTTCTGCGCAATGCCATAGCCGGAGGACGCCTCCAACCCCATATTATTGATAATCGCGCACAGGATCAGGAACGAAATATTCGTCAGGCACTCCTGTAATGCCAGCGGGATGCCGAGCTGTAAAAACGTTGCGATTTCCCTGTTAAACCGGATATCGCGCCGGGAAACGGTAAACGGCAGCTTCTGCCGGCGGATAATGACGAACGACAGAACAACACTGACCGCCTGTGCGAGGATCGTCGCCAGTGCCGCACCCGCGACATCCAGCTGAAGCCCTGCGACAAAGACCAGATCGCCTATGACGTTGACGATGCACGCAATCAGCACAAAGATCAGCGGCAGACGAGAATTGCCCAGCCCGCGGAAAATGCCGCTGATGACGTTGTACGCGACGACAAACACAATGCCTGCACCACAGATACGGATGTATGTGACGGTAAGGTCATATGCCTCCTCCGGCGCATTGAGCCACGAGGCAAACTGCGGCGCAAACAGCAACAGCACCGCCATTAACACCGCTGCCAGCGCGATAAAAAAGCAGATTGCGCCGCCGATCACCTTTCCGACGCGCTCCACGCTGCGTTCGCCCAGATACCGGCTGATGAGCACCGTGACGCCCATCGTCAGGCTCGTGATAACAAAAGTCACAAGGTTGATGACATTGCTGCCGGTGGCAACGCCGGAAATGCCTGCGTTGGTACCAAACTGTCCGACAACGATGAGGTCGACCGCGCCGTACATCGCCTGTAAAATCAGCGCGCCGAGCACCGGTATCATAAATTTGATGAGTTTCCCTGCAATGCTGCCCTGTGTAAAATCATCGGACAGCGTATTCTCTCTTGCTTTTTTTGCCATAGATTATCCTCCTTTTCCATATCTCAAGGCAGGCGGTATCCGAAAACCGGTTTTCAGATACGCCCCGGTATTCCGATGGTTTTGCGGTACACAAAAGGGAGCACAGCAACGCTGGCTGCGCTCCCATTCTATTTTCAGGCTCATCGCTGAATATCATAGTTCATGTTCATCAGGCTGCGGATGCCCTGCGCATCATCGGTAATGTTCGCGTCGCCATGAATGGTATGCTTGAGCACACTGCTTGCCACCGCAAAGTTAATCATATCCATCGGGCGATAATCATGGATCATCGCGTAAATCAGGCCGCTGGCAAATGCATCGCCGCCGCCGACGCGGTCGAGGATGTTAAACGTAAACAGTTTGCTCTCAAACGTATGCCCGTCATACCACATGAATGCCTTCAGGCTGTTCTCACTGCCGCTGTGGACATAGCGCACATGGCGCGCGATGCATTTGAGATTTGGGTAGCGGTCGATGAATGCCTGGAAAATCTCATCCTGCTGCTCATAGCTCGGTTGGAGTGGCACGCCGTCTTTGTAATCTCCCTTGCTGTGGTCGTCTTCATCGCGCCAGAGGTGATACGGCTCGATGCCCAGCAGCACATCGACATACGGAAGGCAGCCCGTGCAGAAATCACGCGCTTCCTCCCAGGTCCACAGCTTGCTGCAGAAGTTGCCGTCAAAGCTGACAACCATGCCCTTTTCCTTTGCCACCCGCAGGCAGTCCATAATCAGCTTGCGGCAGTTTTCGCTGAGTGCGGGCGTGATGCCGCTCAAATGCAGCCAATCGAAGCCGTCCAGCAGCGCATCAATGTCGACGCCGCTGAAGTCGTACTCGGTAATTGCGCTGTGCTTGCGGTCATAAATGACCTGGCTCGGGCGGATGCCATAGCCGGTCTCGAGATAATACGTGCCCAGACGGTGCGATGGCGTTTCCTCCGGTGTGCTCAGAATCATCGGCGTACAGTGGACATCATTGCTGCGCAGCATGCGCACGGCACTCTTTCCGAGGCTGTTGTTCGGCACGACGCTGAAAAAGGTGCTGTCTACGCCGAGATTGGCGAGGGAAAGCGCAATATTCGCCTCACTGCCGCCATAGCTCGCTTCAAAATTGCTCGCCATGCGGATTTTTTCATAGTTCGGCGGGGTCAGGCGGAGCATGATCTCACCGATCGCAAAAAATTTCTTTGGACTGTCGTTGTTCTTCAGTAATGGATTATAGTGTTCCATAATAGCCTCCGTTTCCTCACATAAATTCTGTGAAATCCCAAGGCTCTTCTATTCTCTTTTATTGTAACAAATAAAACCAAAAAAGGACAGGGGGCTCAGGCAGGTTTTATCTGTTTTATTTAAAAAAACAATGTTCCATAAAAGGCAGAAAAAGGCGCCGGACGGATCCGGCGCCTTCTGTCTTACACAATATGGAATTACAGGTACTCTGCGACATTGTCCGCAGTGACTTTTTCAAACGGAACCCAGATAATATTGCTGTTTTCCTCATCGGTCTCATAGCTCATTCCCTCGGTCAGTTCGGCGCCTGTGGCAAGGTTGATCGCTGCCTGCACGCCTGCAATTGCCTGTCCGGTCGCGTTCTGGTATACCGTTGCCAGCATAGTACCGTCAGAAACCGCTGTAAGGCCTGCATTGGTGCCGTCGATGCCGACAACCAAAATGTCAGAAGTATCAATGCCGTTCTGCCGGAGCGATTCCAGAGCGCCCAGCGCCATCGCGTCATTGTTTGCAATCACGCAGTCGACCTTGGACATGTCCAGCCCCTCTGCCAGCATGACAGTCATCTGATCCATTGCCGTGATGCGGTCATAGCCGCAGTCAACCGGCTCCACAGCAGCAGTCGCGGTGATTCCCTCTTCATCGAGCACCTTCAGCACATCTTCCGAACGCTGGATGGTGTGGATCAGGCCTGCGGTGCCTTCAATCATCACATAATTGATGTTGTCCTTGCCTTCCTTTTTGAGTTCTCCTGCCAGCATCTCGCCCTGATAGGTGCCGGAGCAGCTCTCATCCGAGCCGACATAGATGTGGTTTTCGTCGAGTACCGATTCATCCTGCGGGATACGGTTGATAAATACAATTTTTGTATCACCTGCCGCTTCAACCACTTCATCGGCACGCATGTCGTCCGCAAGGACGACCAGAATGGCATCTGTCCCATTGCTGGCAGCCGCACGTACATACTGAAGCTGTTTATCCATATCATCGGCACAACCCGTCGATGTCAGTTCACACCCTTTGGATTCTGCAGCGGCCTTCACTGCCATGTCCAGCATGCCAAGATATTCATCCTTATAAGAAACAATAAACGATAATTTGGTATCGGGCGCCGGGTCGCTCGCCTGTGCAGCCTGATCCTCCGAACCGCCGCAGCCGGCCAGCATGCCAGCTGTCATGATGCCTGCCATCAACAGTGCAAAAAACTTTTTCATTTTCATGTGGTCTACCTCTGCTTTCTCATTTTGTGTCGGGATTTGGATCAAACCGCCAGATAAAGATGGGCTGTATTGCGGCTTCCCATTGCTGCCCCATCTTTATCTGTCGTTTGATACAAAAGAGATTCTGTCATATCATGACAGAAAGAAAAGAAACAGCGAAACTACGTAAATTTCTATGAACACCTCCTGATGCCATATCCATTCAGAAGTCTTTCTTCGCTTTTCAGTATAGTGCATTTTATCCGTATGTAATTCCACTATCCCGGCATTTTCCTGCACATTTCCGGCAGACCGTTTTTGTTTTTCAATTTTTTGCGCAATTCAGTCAGATGGTTGCACAATTCCGTCATGTATCATTTTTTGCAGCTTGTCTCCTGCTGAATGAACTGTCGCGGCGTCATGCCAAACTCTCTTTTGAACAGCCGGTTGAAATATCCGACCGACTCAAAACCGACAGACAGCGCGATTTCGGATATCATGCTGTGTGTGGTCAGCAGCTTTTCCTTCGCACACCGCAGCCGGTAATCATTCAGATACTCCACCGGAGACATATTGGTTCCTGCCCGGAAGCACCGCAGCGCGGCACTCTGGCTGATATTGGCTGCACCGGCAATATCGTCCGCAGAAATGCGCTCGGTATAATTCTCCCAGACAAACTGCATCATTTTGCGCAGGCGTGCCTGCATGACAATATTCCGGTCTGTTTTCGGCTGTTCCCGGTATTCATTTACATGTGCCGCCAGCTCCAGCCACAGATTGCACACGTTGATATGGATTTGCAGCTCAGGCATGCTCTCCGCCGTCCGGCAGATATTCCAGAGGTTTTCCAGCCATTCGCAAATACGTTTTCGCCACGGTATGTCCCGGTTAAATACAATGACATCCGCCCCCGAATCCAGCGCCGGTTCCACATATTTCCTGTAAATAGCTGAATTTCCCGGCGCAACCAGCTCCGGCAGGAACAGGAAATTGATGAATCTGCACCATTTTTCTCCCGCATTATGCATTCCCCCATGATGAATTACACCGCTGTTAATCATGGCACAGTCGCCTTTTTTCAGGCTGACGACCCTGTCCCCTGCCTGATATTCAATGGCCCCCTCCTGTACCAGCACAAATTCCAGCTCCCGGTGCCAGTGCCATCCAATATCCCCTATATTGTATCTCCAGTCAAAAAGCTCGCTGTAACACTGGAACGGAAAATCTCCCGTACCATGTGACCTGATTTCACGCATTGTGTCATCGGTGGCAATCAGCCATTCCCCATCGTTGGTAACATTCTGAATCAGTTCCATCTGCATGTTGTTTTTCTCCTCCACATCATGATATCGTTATCATAATACAATCCCATGCCAAAATTCTTGCCGCATTCCGTCAATTGCCTGCACAATTCCGTCAGAGCACAGGCGCAGGCCGATCGGTTGCAGACAGATCACGTTTCCCCTATAATAATAGCAGAGACCGGCACAGACGCAAAGCGAAGGGAGATAAAAATGGAACAGCTGTATGTACTCGGAACCGGAAATGCAACGTCAGTTGAAGCGTTTAACACCTGTTTTCTGATCCGCGACGGCGCAGAGCTTTTTCTGACCGATACGGGCGGCGGCAATGGCCTGTTAAAACGCCTGCGGGACATGGATATTGCGCCGGAGGACATCCACCATGTCTTCCTCAGCCATGCCCACATGGATCACTGTCTCGGCGCCCTGTGGCTCATCCGCGTGCTGTCTGTCAAAATGCAGGCGGGTCATTATAACGGCACCCTCTCCTTTTACGGGCACAGAGAGGTTCTGGACACGGTTGACGCTATGTGTAATATGATGCTGCGCCCGAAATTTTACCGCATGATCGGGAAATATATTTTCTTTGAGGCCGTCCAGCCCGGCGAAACGCGGCAGATTGCCTCCTGGCCGGTAACCTTCTTTGATATCGGCTCGAAAAAAACGCTGCAATATGGCTACACCCTGCGGCTGCACAGTGATCGGACACTGGTCTTTGCGGGCGACGAACCGTTAAAGCCCCATACCGCCGAAATCGGGCGCAATACGGACTGGCTGTTGCGCGAAGTGCTCTGTTGCCATGCCGACGAGGGACAATTCCACGCCTACGAGAAAAAACACGCGACAATGAAGGAAGCGTGTATGGAATCCGCTGACATGCAGGTAAAAAACGCCGTCCTGTGGCATCTGGAGGACAGGACGGACAAAAAAATCCGCAAGGGCAAATACCTGGCGGAAGCAAATCAATGGCTCAGCGGCGTTCCTGAGCCGCCTGTGGTGCATGTGCCGGATGACGGGGATATCCTCACGCTGTAACGGAAAAAATTTACGACAATACTACGACAAAAATCCGGACGGAAATTTTTCTTCGATTCCGCTCGGATTTTTATTTGCATGAAATGTGCAGAAAAAAGCCCGAATCGTAAAGATTCGGGCTTTCAAAGCTTGGTGGGAGGTGGTGGATTCGAACCACCGAAGTCGTTGACAACAGATTTACAGTCTGCCCCCTTTGGCCACTCGGGAAACCTCCCATATTCACTTGATCGCAGAAAGTGGAGCTGGTGGACGGACTCGAACCCCCGACCTGCTGATTACAAATCAGCTGCTCTACCAACTGAGCTACACCAGCGTGCCGCGCCTTTGTCGTCCGCTGTGTTCTCTCAGCGACGTGTTATATATTATCATGAAGCATTCGATCTGTCAACACTTTTTTCAAAAATTTTTGAAAAACTTTTTTCATTCGACTCACTTCTTTTTTCGAGTGGTCTGATCGAACTCTTCAATGGAATCAGAAACGCTTTGCAGGACATGCAACAGTGACTCCGCGCGACCGGGATAATCATCCGGCAGTGCCGCCAGCGACAGATCAGGAAGCTCCGCATCCTCCTGCTTCAGGCCAAGCGCACCGCCGCCGTTCGCCGCGCAACGGATGCGCAGTTCGGTCAGCTTCATGCGTGCATCACACAGCGCGTCAAAGCGATCCTCATCGGTGCGGAAGGCTTCCGATGGGTTGGACTTGTCCGCCGCATACAGATAGCGGAACAGCTTGTACTCCACTGTTGAAAGATAGGTCGTCAGCTCGTCCACCAGCTGCTGTGAGCCGGATTTTGCCGCGGCATCCAGCAGGACGCATGCGGAATCCGCAACCAGCTTCTTGTTGAGCACTGCGCTGTCCGCCTCGTCCTCCCCGGCCTCCGCCGGAGTGGGTGCGAGTGCCGTGCCGCCGTCGCGCGACATACTACGCCCCAGCAGGTAATCGCAGGAGACGCCATAGTAATCAGCTGCGCGTACAACAAAGCTGAGACCTGGTTCACGCAAACCATTCTCATAGTGGCTGAGCAGGGCCTGTGAAACCTGAAGGTCTCCGGCGGCTGTCCGCTGGCTTATTCTCTTTTCGCGGCGCAGCAGCGCCAAAGTACGGGAAAAGTCACTTGCCATTGATGTTTGCTCCATCTCTCAAAAGCATACACGCATACCACTGCCGTGCAGGGCTGCGTCTGGTATTTATAGTATACTGGTTTTATAACTATTTGTAAAGTGTTGTACCAAACAATTGTGTCATTTTCTCCGGTTTTCTCTGGAAATAAACCGTATTCCGCCCTGATTTTCCGCAGACAGCAGGCAGCACCTGCGCGTATGCACAGGTGCTGCCGTCGTTTCTGACTACACAGTGTTATTGCCGTTTTCTGCGCCGGTGAATCAGCCAGGCTGCCGCAACAGCCGCGATGATGCCCACCGTGAGCAGGATAATTGCCACGATTGCTTTGGGCGAACCAAAGGAAGTTGTCACTATGACAGCGGTCGGGCCATCCGTTCCGCCGATGATGCCGACTCCGGTGCTGCTGGCAGCATCGCCCTCACGCTCCGCGCCGGACTCCTGATGTGCGGTGCACTGAACGCTTGTGCCGTCCGCCAGCTTTACAACATAGCTTTCATAATCCAGACCGTAAATCGGATCGATGACCGAATCAAACGAACTGGGCACGAGTTTTTTGCTCCATTCGGCAATCTGATCCGGCTCAGTATAGACGGTCTCATGCTCTGTACCGTCGTCGTCGTAAACGGTCGAAACAACACTTGTGACCTTCTGATCTCCAAAGCCGGGGGCAAAGCCTTTCGCGTACAGCCTGAGCTGCGCCAGCGTCCGTGTTTCGCATTCATACACCGGGATGTCGTATATACCATCCTGATCGGTAGACCAGTCCCAGAGGTCTATATTGACGCCTTCCCACTGGTCGATCAGATCCTGTGTAGCAGCACGCAGGATCGCAACGGGTGCATGCGCTTCGGCATATTCCTGTGTGATGGACAGGGACTCCGCTTTCAGTGTTTCCAGAATGTCGATGATCGTGCTCTGGTTGCTGATCTTTTTTCCGCTGCCCGTCGAATTGATATCGCCAACATCAACATAGTTGCCGACCATCAGGAAGGTAATCTGATGCTTTCTCTTTTCCGCCCGTGCAATTGCTGTACGTGCATTCAGATATTCCTGAGAAAAGCGTACTTTCGTGCTGTTCTCTGCAATCTGGTCGGTTTCACACGGCATGTAATAATTGCGACGGAAAATCTTTCCGTTTTTTAACTGGAATGTGACGTCATAGCTCCACGTTCCATCCATGACGGTACTGCGATCCCCCTGCATCGCCTGTGCGCCCATGGATGCCGAAGCATAAATCGCATCTATGTTTTCCGGTTCCTCCAGCAGGCTTGGAATTGCTTCTTCCGATTCCTCTTCCCGTTCCACCGGGACACCCAGAATGGAGAAGCTGGTGTACACCCTGCAACCGTTTTCATAATCTGTACCGCAGCTCCAGGACGGATCATCTGCCGACAGATCCGCGCCGACAATGTCCTCCCGGTCAGGCAGCGTGCTGTTCCAGTGCGTGACATCCATCGCCATGCAGGCGAGTACAATCGCCGCCGCCGCACCGAATATCAGTGTGCTCTTCCAGCGACGGAACAGGCTGTGAAAATCCTGATCGTACACAATCTCCACCACACACGCTGCAACCGCCACACCGATGGCAATGCCAAGGAACATCGTCTTCCAGTCGCAGGTCGTAGCCTGAAAGACCAGTCCGCACACGATGCCGACGACGCTGACCATATACAGCTTGAACGGCAGCTCAATGACGGGGAACGCGATGGAAAGTCCCGCATGTTCACTCTTGCGGATGCGGCACAGGACATAGCACAGCGCGAGAATCAGAGCCGTCGCAATCAGGCAGCCCAGTGCGGGCAGCACACACTGCATGGCATAATCCGTCTGGTCTGTCCACAGCTGGCTGAGCGCTGTCGTCATGCGGAACAGCGCCACCGGAGGCGACAGCCACAGCTCGCCGTCCGGCTGCGCGGGTACACGCGCCGGATACAGGATACTCAGCAGGCAGCTCACACCATAAACACCGAAGAACAGCCCAAATTGCAGCCAGCCGCACACGAGCAGCGACACCAATGTGTGCCCGCAAAGGATTGCCGCCAGAATACTGACGACATAAATGAACAGGAAGCCCGCAACATGCGTCAGAATCGAATACGCCAGCTGTGTTCCGTCGATGGCGTCCGCAAAACCGTAGGCGACACATACGCCGCAGGTAAGCACGACGCTGAGCAAATACGCCGGAAGGACTGACAAAACACCAGTGAGCGCGCGGACGGCAAAAATCTGTCCGCGACGAACCGGCAGCGCGCCGAAGAAATCCGTCTGGCTGCGCGAATGCAGATAGCGGAACATCGCAATGCCTGCGACAACCGCCAGCGTCATCAGCACCACATTCGCCAGCTCCTGTGCCATCAGTCCACTGCGAACAGTGTCCACCATGTTACTCCAGGAATCGGGGTCGCTCCTGTCCCAGGCATACCGCAGCAATGACTGAATGGTGAGAATCATGCCGACCGGCAGAACGGCAAGCATGGAAACCAGTGACAGCGTGAACAGCGCCGCCTGCCTGCGGCAGCAGTTGGACAGCAGGGTATGGAACTTAAACGATGAGCTTTCTCGCGTCATAGCCGTTCACCTCCGTTTCAGCAATAAAGATTTCTTCCAGCGACAGCGGAAGAAGCTCAAAATACAGCGGATTCGCTGCACGCAGACGCGCTTCGGTTTCCGCACGGTTGCCGCGCACCGTGACCGTCAACATGCGTCCGCTGCGCTGTGTATCCATCACATCCAGATCGCGCAGGATTTCAGGTGCCGGGATGTCGCCGGGAATCAGCTGGATTTTCTGGATATTCAGCTTCATGTCGTCCAGATCGCGCGAAAACAGAATGCCGCCGCGATGCAGCAGCCCAATGCAGTCGCAGAAATCCTCCAGCTCGCGCAGGTTGTGTGAAGCGATGACCGGTGTTGCACAGAATTCCGCGACATCGCCCGCAAACAACGACTTGACTGCCTGCCTCGCGACCGGATCAAGCCCGTCAAAGGTCTCGTCACAGAATAAGTAATCCGCGCCAGAGGACACCGCGCAGATGACCGACACCTGTTTTTTCATGCCCTTCGAGAACGTGCGGATCTTGCGCCGTTCATCCAACCCGAAATTGTTCATCAGGCTGCGGAAGCGCGCCTCGTCAAAATGCGGATAAATCGTTTTATAATATTCCTTTAAATCCCGCGGCGTACAGCCGGAGAAAAAATATGGTTCATCCGAAATCATAAAGCACCGGCTCTTGATTTCCGGATTTTCAAAAACCGGCTGGTCGTCTATTGTCACCGACCCGCTGTCCGGCCGCAGAATGCCCGCCAGAATGCGCAGGAAGGTCGACTTGCCCGCGCCATTGGAACCGATCAGCCCGTAAATCGAGCCGGTACGGATTTCCGCCGTCACGGAGTCGAGCGCCGGCATACTGCCAAAGCTCTTATGCACAGCCTGTGCCCGAATCATACTTGTTCCACCTCCATAAATGACCGCAGCAGTTCATTGCACTGCTGTGTTGTTGCCCCCAGTTCGCGTGCCTGCTCCAGCAGCCTGCCAATGGCACTGCGTATTTCCTCCAGCTTTTCCCGCCGGATGCGCGAGCAGTCACTCGATACAAAATTTCCCTTTCCTCGCACGGAATAAATCACGCCACGGCTCAGCAGCTCGCTGTACGCCTTCTGCACGGTGTTCGGATTGAGGGAAAGCTCCATCGCCATCTGGCGCACACTGGGCAGCTTGGAATCCGCCTCCAGCACGCCGCGCACCGCGAGCATTTCCATCTGATCGACCACCTGCTCGTACATCGGCCGTGGATCGTGCAGGTCCAGATGTATCATCGTTTTTCCTCCTTTTCTCTGAATTTTGATATCGGCTGGCCGGGAGATATCCTCCCGCCGGCCAGCCATGCCATCTGGGGCATGCCACACGCCCTAATTCGCGATTGTCAGCAGAAACAGCAGCAGCAACGCAGCAATTTCAATCACTATGCCGATGCTGTTGATGGCGACAGCCAGTTTATCTCGGAGCACGCCCCGGAACATCCGGCATCCGGCGATGCCCAGCAGACAGCCCAGCGTATTTGCAATAACATCCGTGATATCGCTCGCTCCGATTGCAAACACGAATTGAATGGCTTCAAACAGCACGCTGAGCAGTGCGCCGGCTCCCAGCTTGAAGACAAACGGTTTTTTCCACAGAAACAGTTCCATGTATACGCCCAGCGGAACAAATACCAGCGCATTATACACAATTTCCTTGATGCTCAGGCTTCCGTTTACCACCATGGACTGTCCAAACGGGACGAGATTGATGTTTCGGATTCTGCTCAGTTCGCTGATATGGACGCTGAATTTAAACAGGACAAGCCAGCACAGCAGGAACAAATAAACCGCGAATACCACCTTTGATATCGTTTTCTGTTTGTTTGATTCAAACACCGCAAACACCATCCTTACCGTTTGAAGCCGAACGCAATTGCCATGAAGGCACTCTCAAGTGTACTATTACGCCTAGTACACACAGTATACTGTCTGCCGCCGGCAAATACAACTACAGTTTGGTTACAGTTTTCTTTCCACCCCAATCATGGTATACTAAGGTCATCCAAAACGAAAGGAATCCAAACCAATGGTCAATATCGGAAATGAATGGGATGCGCTGCTTGCAGATGAATTTGAAAAGGACTATTATTTGCAGCTGCGCGAATTTCTGAAGCAGGAATACCGCACGGCGCGCGTCTATCCGCCGATGAAGGATATTTTCAACGCACTCAAATACACGTCCTACTCGGATGTCAAAATCGTCATTCTCGGACAGGACCCGTACCACGGTGAAGGACAGGCGCACGGCATGTGTTTCTCTGTCCGCCCCGGCGTACCTATGCCGCCTTCGCTGCAAAATATCTTCAAGGAGCTGCACGACGACATTGGCATCTTCCCGCCGCAGTCCGGCTGTCTCGTGCCATGGGCACGCGAAGGCGTGCTGTTGATGAACACGGTACTGACTGTACGCGAGGGCCAGCCAAATTCCCACAAGGACAAGGGCTGGGAGATTCTGACCGACCGCATTATCTCCCTGCTCGGTGAACGTGAGACGCCGATGGTCTTCCTGCTCTGGGGCGCCAATGCACGCAAAAAGAAGGAGCTGATTACCCGGCCGCAGCATCTGATTCTCGAATGCGCGCATCCCTCGCCGCTGTCGGCACACCGCGGCTTTTTCGGCTGCGGGCATTTTTCACAGGCAAACCAGTTTCTGTATGACCACGGCATCGAACCGGTCGACTGGAATGTTGTCAACACAAAACCGGAGGGCATCTGACCGTGCCCGGCAAATACAATCGATCCTGGAAGAAAAAAAGACCTTTCGCGGCACATGTCCGTGAAAGGTCTTTCTGTGTACAAAATCAGTCCGCAAAATCCAGCTGATCGGCAAAGCGTTCCTTGAAAATCTCATAGACCGCGGAGAGGATATCCTCGTCATCGACCGCCACATAGTTCTCCATATCGCCGTCGGACTCGACCGCAAGGATAACTGCCTCGTAGCCGTCCTCGGGCGGCTCACAGTCCTCCTGTTCCACCGGCAACAGAACGATATATTCCGCATTTTCATATGTGATGGAGTCGATAAATTCGTATTCTGCCTCTTCGCCTTCTTCATTGATAAGCGTCATGACACCGTCCAGCTCTTCCATGTTGTTATCCATACAATCCTTCTCCTTCCCATCTTTTTTACGCCTGCGGCGCCCTTTTTCTATCTGTTATTATACCTGTCCCCGGCAGCATGTGCAACCCCCCAACGCATCCCCCTTTCCACCTTCTAATTATATTTTAAACCGTTTGTAAACTTTTGTCTTTCTCCCGTTCATTTGGTCGAGAGTATGATATCATATGAATACAATACGTTAGCGATATAATAACATAACGAAAGGAGGAAGCCTGCATGAATATCCGCTGCACACAGAGCACATACCCGAGTGCATGCTCCGGCGCAACGATTTCCTATTACATCCTGCGCCCGGTCGATGTAGAGCCTCGCGGCATCGTGCAGATTTCCCACGGCATGTGTGAATATTTCACACGATATACATCCTTTGCAAAATACCTGTGCTCGCTCGGCTTCATTGTCTGCGGCAATGACCATCTCGGCCATGGTTCTTCCGTCCCCCCCTCCGGCGCACTCGGCTTTTTCGGACAGCACAACGGATGGCGCGTGCTGGTGGATGACATCGCCACACTAAAAGAGAAAATGCAAAACCGCTGGCCGGAGCTTCCGTATTTCCTGTTCGGGCATTCCATGGGCTCCATGATTGTACGCCTGTATCTCGCACGCTGCACGGACGGTGATCTGGATGGCTGCATCCTGAGCGGCTGTCCCGCCCCCAACGCCGCAGCCGGTATCGGCATCCATCTCGCCAATTCCGTCATCCGATCACACGGGCCGATGTACCGCAGCAGCATGCTCAACAGCCTGATATTCAAGCATTACACCACACGCATTCAGGACTGCCAGTCTCCGTTTGACTGGCTGACACGCGACCGCGCGGTTGTCTCCCTGTTTCAGTCGGACGCGAAATGCAACTATATTTTTACCGCCTCCGGCTTCCGCGACCTGTGTTATCTGATGCAGAACAGCAGCCGTCTGAACTGCATGCGGGAAACTTCAAACAGCCTTCCGCTGTTGTTTCTTGCGGGCGACGCCGACCCGGTCGGAAGCTACGGCACAGGCGTCAAGCGCCTCGCCTCCAGCTACCGCGCAGCGGGCTGCCGCAATGTCGATATGATTTTCTACAAAGATGCCCGGCACGAGATTCTGAATGAACTGAACAAGGAAGAGGTATACGGTGACATCAGCCGCTGGCTCGAAGCTCAGCTGGCACAGCGCGCCGTCGCCGCCGGGCAGATGCAAAACAGCTGAACGGCATTTCCCCTCCCTCGAAACGTCAAAATACCGCAGGAAATCCTGCGGTATTTTTTATGCAGCCTACTGCTTATTTTACTTCAATATTGCGCTGTAAGATGAAAAATTCGCCGCATTCATCGGTATATTCACCCACCGGATCAAACCCGTTGCGCTGATAAAATTTTACCGCGCCGGGATTGTGCTTGGCGGGGGTCGCCTGGAGCACCTTTTTCCCCATGCGGCGGTAGACGCTGACGGCGTTTCCGATCAGCTGCGGGCCAAAACCAAAGCCGCGGAATTTTTCCAGAATGCAGGTTCCGCCCATTTCACCGATCTCCGTGTCACGGTTTTCCAGCGTATTGATCGCAATAATACCGCCGATTTCGCGGTCAACCATGCCAAACGAAACTGCATCCGGCGTGACCGACTGGAAGCCGCGCAGCCGTGCTTCAATCTGCGCGTCGGTATAGGTGTCTTTTCCGTAGGTCGGCCAGTAAATCTGGTGGAACAGGTCCAGCGCCATCGCCTTATCTGCCGCATCGTCCCAGTTAACCGGGCGGAACCACATCTGCGGCGACGCAGGCACATCCACGCTGTCGCTCCACTTGAGCGAATAAAACGTGGAAAGCTCCTTCGGCAGATGCGAATTGTCGTTGCGGTATGGGATTTCAATCGATCCGTCGTCGTGGAAAATCATCTTTGCCACGCAGGTATTATCTCCCCAGCCGACCTGCATCATCTCATCGTCGCGCAGGCCGAGCGCGCGCGTCAGGATGCCGCGGATGGCAGAACCATGGCTGACAACGACGACCGTTTTGCCGTCCTCATCGCGCGCAATGCGGCGCATTTCCTCCAGCGCGCGTACACCGGATTCCATGATGGTCTCACCGCCGGGCGCACGGCACAGCCACGGGCGGTTGCACCACGTATCATACAGCTCCGGCTGAACAACCGGCAGCTCTGCCCATGCCTTGTCCTCCCATTCACCCATGTCAATCTCGCGCAGTGCCTTGCGCTCAATGACCGGGAGCCCATGCGGTTCCGCGATGGCCAGCGCGGTATGGCGAGCGCGCCACAGGTCACTGGAGTACACCGCATCAATCGGTTCCTTTCGAAATCGCTCGCCGACAACCTTTGCCTGTTCCAGACCACGTCTGGTCAGCAGGCTGTCATACTGTCCGTGACAGCGGCGGCCGATGTTTCCCTCCGCCTCGGCGTGACGGACGAGATAAATGGTTGTACTCATATCTGCACCGCTCCTGTCAGTTCGGTGACGGATGCAATGCCGTGGTCATCGAGGAACTGCTCCAGCTCATGCAGCGCCTTGACCGGCGCCATCGGGTCGGCAAAGCATGCAGTGCCGATGGCAACCGCCGAAGCGCCTGCGAGCATCATTTCGACAATATCGCGGCCGGAACGGATGCCGCCCATGCCGATGATCGGCACGTCGACGGCCTGATGCACCTGATAGACCATGCGAACAGCAACCGGGAATACAGCCGGGCCGGACAGTCCACCCATGATATTGGACAGGATCGGGCGGCGACTTTCGACATCAATGCGCATGCCGAGCAGCGTATTGATGAGGGACAGCGCCTCCGCACCTGCGGAGACTGCCGCGCGGGCAATTTCCGCGATATCCGTGACATTTGGGGACAGCTTGACAATCAACGGTTTCTTTGCGACCTTTTTCGCCGCAGAAACAACCTCCTCGACCATCTTGGGCTGTGTGCCAAAGGTCAGTCCACCACACTTGACGTTCGGGCAGGAGATATTCATCTCGATCAAATCCACATCGGCATCGGAAATTTTTTCAACAATTCCAGCGTATTCCTCGACGGAGGTGCCGGAGACATTTGCAATAATACGCGTATCATACTGGCGCAGGAACGGAATCTGCTCAGCAATAAACCGGTCAACGCCCGGATTTTGCAGACCGACACAGTTGAGGATACCCATCGGAGTTTCCGCAATGCGCGGTGCCGGGTTGCCGAGCCGTTCCTCCGGCGTCAGGCCCTTGACACCAATGCCGCCCAGCTCGCCCAGATCATAAAATTCACCGTACTCGTGACCGAAGCCGAACGTGCCCGACGCGGTCGTGACGGGGTTTTTCAGCTCTACCCCACAGAAATTCACGCGAAGATCAGCCATTACCACTCCACCTCCTTCGAGTCAAAAACCGGGCCGTCCTTGCAGACATGCCCATAGCGGGTTTCGCCGTCCTTTGCCTTGAGTGCGCAGGCACAGACGAGGCAGGCACCGATGCCGCAGCCCATGCGCTCCTCCATTGAGACCTGGCACGGAATGCCGGCCTCCTCCGCGATGGATGCGAGTGCGCGGAGCATCGGCTTCGGACCACAACAGCCGACCGATGTGTATTCCTCAATATGTGCCCCCAACACGTCGGATACAAAGCCGTGGATGCCATAGGAGCCGTCATCGGTTGCGACATAGGTCGTGCCGAGTGCCTGGAAATCCTCCTCCAGAATGACCGCATCGCGATTGCGGAAACCAAGGATCGCGGACGGCTGTGCGCCGTTTGCGCGTGCCGTCTGCATGGTCAGCAGCATGGGCGGGACACCGATGCCGCCGCCGATAAACACCGGGTGTGCGCCGAGCGCATCCATGTCAAAGCCGTGACCCTGTGGGCCGAGAATATCGAGCACATCGCCCGCTTTGCGTTCAGACAGCCATTTTGTGCCTTCTCCCTTGACGACAAAGACAATTTTCAGCAGGCCGTCTTGCGCCTGGCAGATAGAAATCGGGCGGCGCAGCAGGTTCGCTTCCCCGCATGTAATATGAACAAACTGTCCGGGCTGCGCTGCCGCGCTGATGCGCGGCGCTTCCATCGTCAGCGCGAACATCGTGCTGTTCAGCGCCTGTCGTTCCCGGACGGTACACAGTTCCTGTATGGACATAGTCAAAAACCTCCTTGTTGGTCTTGCTATCATTGTACATGATTTTGAACGGAAAAGAAAGATACCGCTGTATAAAACAGCGGCATTCCGATATTATTCTTCAAAATCAATCGCGGCGCGCGTCTCGCGGATGGATTTGCACAGCTGCGACACCGCGACATGACGCGGATCGTTTTTATAAAGATCCAGATCCTCCAGCGAATCGAACTTCGAGATAAGCACGGCGTCATAAGCATTCGCCTCGTTGCAGCTGACGCGCACTTGCATGCCGCGAATCTGCGGGATAACACCGTCCAGCGCCTTCAGCCCGTCGAGGAATTTGTGCATGTTTTCCTCTTCGCCTGCCTTGAATTTCCACATAACGATGTGTGTAATCATTTTCTGTCACATCCTTTCCTGCTGCCAGTGTAACACAGACGGCATAAAAAAAGCAAGACGGCTTGCGCCGTCCTGCCGGAAAACAATTTGTTTTTTCAGTCCCGCTTGCCGAACAGACGGATCAGATACAGGAACAGATTGATGAAATCCAGATACAGCTGAAGGGCAGAGATAACAGATGCCTTTTGCAGCAGTTCCGGGCTGCTCTGGAATGCCATGTAGTTGCGGCGGATCATCTGCGTATCATACGCGGTAAACGCGACGAAAATCACAACGCCGATGAGACACATGCCGGTTTCCATGCCGGGAATGAACACAGACAGCAGCGCAAGCACGAGCAGTGTAATCAATCCGAACAGAAGGACCGGACGAATGCGGGACAGGTCAGTCTTTGTGACCATACCGTACAGTGCCATGACGCCGAAATACAGTGCCGTCATGCCGAAGACAAAGACGAGCGATGAGACGGAATAGATGGCGAAGATCGAACTGAATGTCACCGCGTTGAACAACGCATAGACAAAAAACAGCCCGCGTGCCATTCCAATGCTCATTTTATGCAGACGGGCGGACAGATAGATCACGACACCGAGCTCCGCGATCAGCAGGACATACGGCAGGATGCCATTGTAAAGATAATAAATGGCACCGGTGAAATAAATTGCCAGCGAAGCAGCAAAGGTCGTCATCAGTCCAAGGAACATCCACCCGAAGGTTTTGGCTGTATAGGATGAAATGGAATCGCTTTTCACCTGAAAGGTTTGAGGATCATAGCTTGGATTCATGAAAAGCACCTCCTGATTTTTATGTATTATACCTCATTTGCTTCAAAATGTACAGAAAGTTCGTGAAACTATTCTGTATACATTTTGTGAACAACGTATTAAAATAAATAGCGTAAAAGTGTGTCGAATTGTGCCTGGGCAGTGAAATGTCCGTGCGGGTACGGGCACAGTTTTTCAAATCCTGAAAAGGGAGTTTACAAAATGAAAAGAACTCGGGAAATGAAAGCAGGGCAGATGGTCAGCCGGTACAGCTCCCTGCGCACACTGCTCGTCTTCGAGGGACTGCTGGTCGGCATCGTTTCGGGTCTGGTCACATCACTGTACCGGTATGTGCTGGATCGCGCAGATGATATCCGCAATGCGGCCCTTGGGCTGTGCAGCGGGCATCCGCTGCGCATGGCATGTTGGTTTGGCATCCTGATTGTGCTGGCAGTTCTGGTGACCGCGCTGCTGAAATGGGAGCCGATGATCTCGGGCTCCGGTATCCCGCAGGTGGAAGCAGAGCTGCTGGGCTATATCCGCCCACGCTGGTGGCGGGTCATCCTTGGCAAGATCGCAGCCGGATTTCTGTGTATCGTCGGCGGACTCTCACTCGGACGCGAAGGCCCATCCATCCAGCTCGGCGGCATGGCAGGCAAAGGTGTTTCCCGCTGGCTGAAGCGTTTCCGGCTGGAAGAGCATTTCCTCATCACCTGCGGCGCGTCGGCGGGACTTTCCGCCGCATTCAATGCGCCGCTGGCCGGCGTGATGTTCGCACTGGAGGAAATTCATAAAAACTTTTCCGCGATGGTGCTGCTGTCCTGCATGGCGGCCTCCCTCATTGCGGATTATATCTCAAACGGCATATTCGGCATGGAACCGGTCTTTTCGTTCCAATTCATCGGCATGATCCCGCTGCACGGGTATGCATATATCGTAATTCTGGGTGTACTGTGCGGCGTGCTCGGCGCGGTGCACAACGCAGGCATGCTCGGCGCACAGACATTATATAAAAAGCTGGGCTTTCTGCCGCAGGTCTGCCGTATTGCAATTCCGTTTCTCATCGCCGGTGTGCTTGGCTTCGTCATGCCGGAGCTGTTGGGCGGCGGC
The DNA here is from genome assembly GCF_051246315.1 of Butyricicoccus porcorum. Taxonomy (NCBI): domain Bacteria; kingdom Bacillati; phylum Bacillota; class Clostridia; order Eubacteriales; family Butyricicoccaceae; genus Butyricicoccus; species Butyricicoccus porcorum. The sequence continues at coordinate 1,447,230 of NZ_CP178353.1, read as the reverse complement.
CATCATATGGTAGCGATGCTGTACGCGGAGCATCCGAATCTCGGTCTGCTCCTGACCATCATCGTGGCAAAATTCCTGTTTACCGCTGTCAGCTTCGGTTCGTCCGCACCGGGTGGCACGCTGGTGCCACTGCTGACGCTCGGCGCGTTCATCGGCGGCGCATATGGCTCTGCTGTTGTGGACTGGTTCGGCTTTGACCGCGACTTTTCGACGAATCTCGTCATCATTGCAATGGCAGCATTTTTCGCAGCAATTGTCCGCGCACCGGTTACCGGTATTGTACTGATTTCAGAGCTGACCGGCAGCTTTTCCCATCTGCTGTCGCTGTCCACCGCGGCACTTGTGGCGTATGTGGTCGCGGAAACGCTCGGAAGCAAACCGTTCTTTGAGAGCTTAACCGAGCGCTTTCTGGAAGGTCAGAAGGGTAAGGTCATTGTCAAGGGCGCAGGCAATAAAAAATCCATTATTACATCCATCATTGAAGAAGGCAGCGAAGCGGACAACTGCATGATTCAGGATCTCGGTCTGCCGTCCGAATGCCTTGTAGTATCCGTCACGCGCGGCGCAAATGAGCTGATTCCGCGCGGCAAGCTGCGGCTCAAAGCAGGCGATACGCTGGCGACCATGGTCAGCGAACGTGATCTCGCGGCGATGGAATCCGTGCTCAAACACAAAACATCTTTTTAGGAGACCTGACCATGCTGGTAACACATGAATTTGGCCCGTGGTACGACACGCAGTCGCGCGTGCTGGTGCTGGGCACCATGCCCTCCCCCAAATCGCGCGAGGCAGGATTTTATTACGCCCATCCGCAAAACCGTTTCTGGCGCGTGCTGCCGGCACTGTACGGTGAGCCGCCGCTGATCGGTAATATCACAGCCCAGCAGGATTTTCTGACCCGGCGGCACATCGCACTGTGGGATGTACTCGCGAGCTGTGAAATTGAGGGCGCATCCGATTCCTCCATCCGCAATCCCGTGCCCAACGATATGAATGTAATTTTACGCGCCGCGCCAATCCGGGCGATTTTCGCCACGGGACAAAAGGCAGGCGCACTCTATAAAAAATATTGCCTGCCGCAGTGCGGTGTACCCGTTCAGGTACTGCCATCCACCTCTCCTGCCAACTGTGCGGTAAAGCTGGATGCCCTGTGCGAGAAATACGCCGTCATCCGGCAGGCCGCGGAAGCGTAAAGAGAGGAGACATCATATGCTTCGCACAATAATCTGGTTTATTTATTTTTTCCTGTATCTCGCGGTTGTATCGCCGGTCTGGCTGTACTGCAACCACAAGATAAAAAAGGGACAGCGCGCACAGGTTCAGCCTACCATTGAAAAAATGGTGACCAACTGGGCATCGCGCCTGCTGTGGCTGGCGGGCGGCAAAGTGGAAGTCATTGGAAAGGAAAATATCCCCGACGAGACTGCTGTCTTTGTCTCAAACCACCAGAGTGACTTTGACATTCCGGTTGTACTGACTCAGGTCGGCAAGCCGCATGCGCTGATGGCAAAGCAGTCGCTCGCCAAGGTCCCGGGCATTCACGGCTGGATGAATCTGCTCCAGTGCGTATTTCTCGACCGCGACGACGAGAAACAGGCGGTGCGCGCGCTGATGGACGGCACCAAACTGGTCAAGGCAGGCAATTCTATGACCATCTTCCCGGAGGGCACACGCAGCAAGGGTGGCCCGGTGAAGGAATTCAAGGGCGGTGCCTTCCGCATTGCGACGAGTGCAAAGGTTCCGATTGTTCCGGTTACGATTGAAGGCACCTATCACCTGCTCGAAGAACATGGACGCATCCATCCGGGACAGGTTCGTGTGACCATCCACGAACCGATTCCGACGGCAGGCATGAGCCGCCAGGAGGTGCGCGAACTGCCAGAGCGCGTGCGCGCACAGATTATTTCAGCGATGACCGAACAGAAATAATCCCGACAGATAAAAAATGTGCGCTTCCGGCTGGAAACGCACATTTTCTTTTTTTCAGGTTATGCAAGGGCAAGCAGCTGATACAGCATGCAGGCCGCCTGCGCGCGGGTTGCCTCCGCCTGCGGATTGATCCGGACAACATCGTCCTGCCCCAGATCACCGCTGATAATGCCTTCACGCATCATAGCATCCATCGCAGTCTGTGCCCAATCGGATATCTGATCCGCATCCGGCATTTCCGACGGTGTGACCGTTTCGACAACATCCTTCTTCATGATCTTGTTCTGATAGCTGTACAGCATGACCGCCAGCTGTTCGCGGGTAATGGTATCATTCGGGCCGAATGCACCATAGCCATAGCCGTTGGCAATGCCATTCGACACCGCCCAGCCAATGTAATGATTGTACCAAGAGTTCGGATCGACATCATAGAACATTGCGCTTGCAGAATATTTGCTGACATCCTGTCCGGATGCCGCCGCAAGCAGCGTAACCGCTTCCGCACGGGTAATGCTGTCCAGCGAACCGAACGTCCAGCTGTTCTTACCACTGATGAGGCCACGGCGGGTCATGTCATAGACCTTGTCATAGAACCAGTCGTACGGACGCACATCCTTGAACCAGATGGCGCGCACCAGCGTGCTCTTCTGCTGCTGCCAGTTTTCCGGGCGAATAATGCCGTCCTGCGCAGTCATAGAGATCGTCGCCTTATTTTTGGCAACAAGTGCGCCGTTTTTGCTCACGTCGTTCGGCGTATAGAAATTACCCGCCTGAATGTACACCGGCCCATCCTGCGCGTAAATCGCGTCATCATAGGCACTGATTGCCGCACCCATGACATTGACCTGCGCATCAATGCAGTTGACGCCCGCATCGTTCGCCGATGAAATCGTCATGTTGTCCAGCACAAGTACCGGCCGACAGGTGCGATCCATCGATTCCACCCAGATACCGCTCGCATACGGCGAGCCGACCGTCGCCTTTGAAGTGCATCGGATTGTGCCGTCACGGATGGTGACCTTTGGCGCAACCGATCCACCGCCCGCGATATAGGAAAATCCCGGCGAATTTGTGGTCGATTCATAAATGGTGTGATCGTTCAGATCAATGGTAATGTTGAACGATGCTTCACAGCTGCAAAACAGCGTGAGCTCCTCGTTGGAAATATCACGCAGGATTTCAATGGTCTGTCCGTCCTGTACTTTCTCCAGCGCTTCCCACAGCGTGGTGTATTGGGTCGTCCCAATCTGTGCCTGCGGCTCCACTGCAAACGCGCCTGCCGCTGCGGGCAGAAGCAGCGCCGCCGACAAAAACAGGCTCCCCAGCCGTTTTGTTATTTTGTTCCGCATTTTCAAAGATACCTCCTGACATTGTTGTTTTTCATCCCCCACAGGGAATCCTTTCCAATATTGTAACAGATTTTTACCGTTTTGTAAACGTTTTGTTACCTTTTTGTCAAAACAAAACCGTCGGCCGAGACCGACGGTTTTGAAATTCCATATCAGCTCTGTGCTGCAAATTTAAACATTGCTCTCAGCATCGTGCAGATTTGTGCACGGGTTGCATTGCCCTTCGGCAGGAGCTTGACGGTATCCTTGTCCTTGCTGCCAGAGATAATGCCCTCCATAAGCATGGTCTGTACGGCAGTCTCCGCCCAGGTTGCAACCTGATCGCCGTCGGGATAGACAGGAACCTCAACGACCTGTCTCGGCTCAATGTTCAGGATATTTGCCTGATACTTATACAGCATGACACAAACTTCCTGACGGGTAATTGACGCCGTCGGCGCGAACTTTCCGTTTCCGGTACCGCTGACAATGCCGTTATCATATGCCCATTCGATCTGGCGTACAGACCACGCATGCGTGACATCGCTGAATGTCTTTTTGTTTTCATACGCACTCAGGTCAGCACCTGCCGCACTGGCCAGCATAACTGCAAACTGCTCGCGGGTAACGTTTTTGGCCGGGCTGAATGTCCAGACATTACCGTCGCCGCTGACGACGCCCCGGTTTGCCATCTCATAGACATAATCGTAATACCACGGATTCTTGCCATCCGCACCCGGCTGGACATCCTGGAAATTCGTAACCCACAGGCTCATCGGCAGGGTGGTTTTCCAGTCTGCCGGGCGGACAATTGCCGGTTCGCCCGCCGTCGTGACGCGGGACATGTCCAGCGTCATATTCTCATCGTCAATCCACAGATACGAAGCAATGGCGCCGTCATTGCTGTCCGTTCCGGTCGCGTTAAAGCTGCCTGCAAGCAGATTGATGGCAGAATCCTCGGCATAAATCGCATCGTCAACGCCGGTGATATTCGCCTGTACGTCCAGATTGGCGCCGAGGCAATAAACAGCCGAATCTCCGTCTGCCGAAACAGTCATATTGCGCAGCGTGACCGTCGTCGGCGTAGAAGAATCGAGATCCATCACACAGATGCTGTCCACCTCTGTGCCGCTGGCAGAAATCGTGCCGTTTTTCAGCGTGACTGACAGGTTTCCTGCGCCTTCGTCCGCAGCAATCAGCAGGGCATCATCTGCATTGCCGGAAGCAGTGATCTTTTTTCCGTTCAGGTCGATGGTAAACGATTTGGCAGATGCGCTCTCGTGGATGTAAGCAACACCTTTTCCTTCCCCGCCCCAATACGACTCGGTACTACTGGAGACATTTTGCAGCAGTACGATGGTCTGTCCGTTTTTGACCGCTTCAAGCGCCTTGTTCAGCGTCCTGTATCCGGTCGAATTGATTTTTGCTACATCTCCTGCTGCAAAGGCGCCTGCGCTCATGCCGCACAGCATCGCTCCGGTCAGCACTGCTGCACCGATCTGTCTGAATATTCGTTTCATATGTACCTCCGTTCTGCTTTGTACCAAAACCACGCAGTATCTGCGCATTTTGCCCAAAAAACGCCGTTTATTTTGCGTTCTGTTGTAAATTTTAACACTATAGTTCCCAAATTGCAACCCCGTTTCAGCAATTCGGCTGTCCGCGTTCATATATTTCCAAAAAAATCAAAAACACCTGGCTGCATTGCACAGCCAGATGCTTTGATCTAGTCCATTGTCGGTGACGCTTATATCCGTCCTTTGACGGCATCCCAGTATGCTTTCGCACGCTGTTCCGTCTTGTTCTCGCCGTAGTCATAATAGTGTGCGCCGCGCAGCGTGTCCGGCAGGTACTGCTGCTCGACCCAGTGGTTCGGATAGTCGTGTGGGAATCGATAGGCCAGCCCATGTCCAAGCCTGCCCGCACCGGAATAATGGCTGTCCTTAAGATAGTCGGGCACCTCGCCCGCCTTGCCATCACGGACATCCTGCATGGCCGCGTCAATCGCGCGGATGCCGCTGTTTGACTTAGGCGCAGTCGCAAGTAAAATTGCCGCATCTGCGAGCGGAATGCGCGCCTCCGGCAAACCGAGCTGTGTTGCCGTATCCACGCACGCCTTAACGATGGAAATCGCCTGTGGATATGCCAGTCCGACATCCTCCGCTGCAATGACCAGCAGGCGGCGGCAGGCGGAAATCAGATCGCCCGCCTCGAGCAGCCGGGCCAGATAGTGCACCGCTGCATCCGGATCAGAGCCGCGGATAGATTTTTGCAGGCCGGACAGAATGTCATAATGCTGGTCGCCGTCGCGGTCATAGCGCATCGCGGAGCGCTGTGCCGCCTGTTCGGCATCCGCCAGCGTAACCGTACCGCCGCGTGCCGCCTGTGCCAGCAGCTCAACGGCATTCATCGCCTTGCGCACATCGCCGCCACAGGAGGAAGCAATGTGTGCACACACTTCATCTGAGACAGACAGGGAAGGGTCTGCCAGTGAAAACGCCCGGCGCACTGCGGGCTCAACCTCCTCCGCCCCGACCGGACGGAATTCAAACACCGTGCACCGGCTGAGAATTGCACTGTACACATAGAAATACGGGTTTTCTGTCGTAGAGGCGATCAGGGTAATCCGTCCATCCTCGATAAATTCCAGCAGTGACTGCTGCTGTTTTTTATTAAAATACTGGATTTCGTCCAGATAGATGAGCGCGCCGTTGGGCGCAAGCATCGTGCCCAGCTCGTCAAAAATCTGCCGGATATCGGAAATGGACGCCGTGGTGGCATTGAGCCGGTACAGCTTTCGCTCCGTCTGTCCGGCAATGATCGATGCGACCGTCGTCTTACCCACACCCGACGGCCCGTAAAAAATCATATTCGGAATGCTGCCGCTCTCGATGATCCGGCGCAGCAGGCCGGATTCTCCCAGAATATGCGGCTGGCCAACCACATCCGCCAGTGTGGTTGGGCGGATACGGTCGGCCAGAGGCTGAAATTTCATATTGTCTTCCAAACAAATCAGTACAGCGGGAACTGCTTGCAGATCTCGCCGACACCGGCACGGATTTCGTCTGCCTTTGCGTCAAAATCAGTGATTGCCCAAGTGATAAACTGTGCAATCTTGTCCATCTCCGCTTCCTTGAAACCGCGGGTTGTGACAGCCGGGGTGCCCAGACGGACGCCGGAGGTGACGAACGGGCTGAGCGGTTCATTCGGAACGGTGTTCTTATTTGCGGTGATATAGACCTCATCCAGACGGTTCTGGAGTTCCTTACCGGTGACATCGGTACCGCGCAGGTCAACCAGCATCAGATGGTTATCCGTGCCGCCGGAAACGAGGTTGATGCCGCGCTTCATCAGGCCTTCTGCGAGTGCCTTTGCATTCTTGGCAACCTGGGTCTGATATTCCTTGAACTCCGGCTTGAGTGCCTCGCCGAAGCAGACAGCCTTGGCAGCGATGACATGCATGAGCGGGCCGCCCTGAGTACCCGGGAAGATTGCCTTGTTGAACTTCTTCGCCAGATCCTCGTTGTTGGTCAGGATGCAGCCGCCGCGCGGGCCGCGCAGGGTCTTATGAGTCGTCGTGGTGACAACGTCGGCATATTCCAGCGGATTCATGTGCAGACCTGCTGCAACCAGACCAGCAATGTGTGCCATATCGACAAACAGATATGCGCCGACTTCCTTTGCGATGTCCGCAAAGATATCGAAACGAATTTCACGCGGATATGCGGAAGCGCCTGCAATAATCATCTTCGGCTTGACTTCCTTTGCCTGTGCGCGCAGGGCATCGTAATCGATGTAGCCGTTGTCATCAACGCCATATGCTACGATGTTGTACAGCAGGCCGGACTGGTTGACCGGAGAACCATGGGTCAGATGGCCGCCGTTGTCCAGCGACATGCCCAGAACGGTGTCGCCCGGCTTGCACAGTGCCTGATAAACGGCCATGTTTGCCTGTGCGCCGGAATGCGGCTGTACATTGGCAAACTTTGCGCCAAACAGCTTGCAAACGCGCTCGATTGCCAGATTCTCGGCAATATCAACGCACTCACAGCCGCCATAGTAGCGCTTTCCCGGATAGCCTTCGGCATACTTGTTGGTAAGAACGGTACCCATCGCTGCCATGACGGTCGGGGAAACGATGTTTTCCGACGCAATCAGCTCGATGTTGCGGCACTGACGGTCATATTCCTTGCGGATTGCTGCACCCAGCTCAGGATCCATGCTGGTGACAAACGCAATATTTTCTTCAATTCTCTTGGCTTCGGACATGCTGAATACTCCTCCATAAAAATCGGGCTTGAATCAGTTTTTCTTCTTCTATTAAAACAGGAAATTCTTCTTTTTGCAAGGCACATTTCCCCTTTGAGCAGTTTTTCCCTTTAATGCAGTAAAATTTTCGTAAAGTTGTCGATTTTTTGTGCAGAATTTGTGATACAATACATATGTTCCGGGCTATATTTGACCCACTGACCAAATTCGATCTGATAAAGGAGACCATTTATGCTGACGCCAACCGAACGCGCCGAAGCTGCCGTCCGCCTGCTCGAACAGGAATATCCGGACGCAATCTGCGCCCTGCAATACAAAAAAGATTATGAACTGCTGTTCGCCACGCGCCTGTCCGCCCAGTGCACGGATGCGCGCGTCAACATTGTAACAAAGGAGCTGTACACCCGCTTCCCTTCGCTGGAATCCTTCGCCGCCGCAACTCCGGACGAAATTGAAGCCATCATCCGCCCGTGCGGCCTCGGCAAAACCAAAGCACGCGACCTGCACGCAGCTGCCCAGTATCTGCTTGAGCACCACGACGGCAAAGTGCCCGGCACCATGGAGGAACTGCTCAAAATTCCCGGCGTCGGACGCAAGACTGCCAACCTCATCCTCGGCGATCTGTACGGAAAGCCCGCAATCGTTGCAGATACCCATTGCATCCGCCTGTCCAACCGCATCGGGCTGGTGGACGGCATCAAGGAACCGGGCAGACTGGAACGCGCGCTGCGTCCCATTGTTCCGCCCGCCGCGTCCAACGACTTCTGTCACCGTCTCGTGCTGCATGGGCGCGCTGTTTGCACCGCGCGCAAGCCGATGTGTGACAAATGCTGTCTGCGTGAAATCTGCAAAACCGGCAGCGAAACCACCTGACCATCGAAAAAAACGCCGTCATTCACATTGCTGTGAATCCGGCGTTTTTTTCACACCTATATCTATAGCCAAAATCGATACATGCAGATTTTCCCATAGGATTGCAGCTTTTGTTTCTGACCGGGTCAAAATCCGGACAAAATCCCTGTACCCGCACCCCGCAGCGCAGCAAAACGCACAGCATGTAACCTGACACGTTTCAGAAATAATTTACCGCGTTGTCGTACGTGCTCCAATTATCGCGTAAACTATGCTGGGAGTGGTGAATTTGGACAAACAGCATCAGCAAAAGTATCAGCAGCTCGGTCTGAACATTGCATATTATCGCAAACAGTGCGGTATGTCACAGATCAGGCTGGCAGAGCGGGTCGGCATCAGCCGCACCCATATGAGCCGGATTGAAACCGCTGAGTGCGCCGTTTCACTCGACGTCATCTTTTCTATCTGCGCCGTTCTGGACATTTCCCCCGACAAGCTGTTCGATTTCAGGCAATAGGCGCACACAGAAACAGGGGCGGATGCAATGCATCTGCCCCTGTTTTTCTGTCCTCACAGCCGTGTTTCTATTTCCTCGTCTGCGGAAACGCAGAGTGTGCCGAGCGGCTCCACTGCGTCAAATTTTTCTTTATTGGCCTGATAAATCATCAGCAGACCCTCGAGTGTCAGGTTTGCATCGACATGCGTGATGATATCGCAGTACTGCGCCATCATACGACCCATGCCGCCGGTTGCAACAACGTTGCATTTGCAGCCCATTTCCTCCTGCATCTCGCCGACAATGCCCTGAATTGCGCCCGCATAGCCGCGCACAGCACCCGACTGCATGCTCATGACGGTATTCGTGCCAATGGCCTTGTCCGGACGCACGATATCGACACGCGGCAGCTTGGACGCCTTCTGAAACAGCGCCTCCATGGAAACCTTGATGCCCGGATAAATCGCGCCGCCGCGATAGGCACCGTCCTCGTCGATGACATCAAACGTTGTCGCCGTGCCGATGTCGATGATAATCAGCGGGCTTCCATATTTTTTCACGGCGGACACCGCGTTGACCAGGCGGTCAATGCCGACCTCCTTCGGATTGTCATAGCAGTTGACCAGTCCCGTGTCGATGTCCTTTCCGACAATCAGCGGCTTCACGCCGATATATTTGCGAATTGCGTTAATCAGCGTATACATGACCGGCGGCACAACCGACGCAATGATAACCGCATCGGTGTCCCTTGTATCCAGCTTGAGAAAGCTGTAATACAGATGAATTTTCATGCCGATCTCATCCGACGTGCGTTCCGCCGTTGTGGACAGACGGAAGCTGCCAATCAGCTCCTCCCCGCGATAAATACCAAAAACTGTGTTGGTGTTGCCAACGTCAATCGCCAGTAACATATCTCTCGATCCCTTCTCCTGTGTTGTTCTGCGGCATTCAGCGTTTCTGATCCAGATAGATGATCTCCGGCTGAATGTCCGTTTCCTCGATCACCAGCCGCAGATAAGACGGCGGTGCAGCAACATATGGCAGGCTGATGCTGCCCGGATTGGCGATCAGAATGCCCCCATCCCGATCAATTTCCGCTTCATGTGTATGTCCATACAGCGCCATCTGGCAGTCATGTCTGCGCGCAGCAGCTGCCAACGCCTTTGTATTGCGGCGCACACCGTACAGATGCCCGTGCGTCAGGAACAGCTTCACCTGTCCCGCGCAGACAATCAGATTATCCTGCACGTCCTGTGCGCGCCAGCCATAATCGTTATTGCCCCGGACGTTATACACCTTCAGATCCGGATATACCGAACGAATATCGTCTGCATCGTCGACCACGTCGCCCAGATGCAATACTGCGTCCGGCTTTTCCTCGTCGATAATAACAAGCATGTCCGAACTATTCCGGCGGTGGGAATCGGAAAAAACGATCAGTTTCATCATAATACCTCCTTCCACACCCCTGTCATGTACGCAGTATATCTGAGAACCGTCCATATGGCATTTTTACGATATGAACCATTCTCAGATATGCTATCAATGAATATACACTATTTTTTTCTGAAAGTCAAAGAACAATTGACGCAGCTATGGCGTATACTGCAATGAACACGGCTGCGGCAGTGGCCGCAGCACACGCAGATACAGGAGGCTATTCTCATGCAACAACGCGATATGGAAGAACTGATGCGTCGCATCTCGCGCGAAACCGGAAATCCCGACGCGGCACAGGCTGCCGGACGTATGCGCGACGCGCTGAACACACCGGAGGGACGGCGGGCCGCCCAAAAGATTCTGGAGGGTCACAGCAGCTCGCTGGAAAACGCCGCCCGCATGGCACAGGCGGGCAATCTGGAAGGCGCAAAGCAGTCCGTACAGGAGCTGCTGCGCACACCGGAAGGTGCACGGCTTGCCGCACAGATTGCGAAACTGATGGGGCGGTGAGCCATGGAATCCTCCGATATGCTCGCCTCCCTGCTGAATGACCCGGAAACCATGCAAAAGCTGGCGGGCATTGCATCCCAGCTGATGGGCAGCACAGGCGCATCGGGTGATACGCCGCCTGTGCCGGAGCAGCCGGAGCAATCGGAGCCGCCGGCACAGGCAGAGCTTCCCGCCGCAGGCGGGGATGATCCGACTGCTGACTTCATGCTTCGGGCACTGCCCGCAATTTCCGCCATCGCCCAGAGCAGCCGCCGCCCGGTCTGTCCGGAGCGCACTCAGCTGCTCGACGCACTCCGGCCATTTCTCTCGGCGCAGACCTGCGCACAGATCGACCGCGCCGAACACATTCTGTCCGCCGCGCGCATGACACAGGCCGCCGCAGGACAGCTTCTGCCACAGCTGTACCAGAGGGAGGTCTGACCTGTGTACAACCGTTACCTGCAAAACACCTGCCCGCATGAGCCGCAAAAGCAGGAGCCGCACCGCGACTGCGACTGTGCGCCCCGCCGGGATGACCGCAGCGACTGCAAACAAAAAGACAGCAGCGGGGGCGGGCTGCTGTCTTCTCTGAGTCATCTGCTTGGCGGCGGAGAGGGTGGGCTCGGCAGGCTGCTGGATGACAACACCCTGCTCGTCCTGCTCATTCTGCTGTTCCTGTTAAAAGACGACGATGGCAATATCGACCGCGATCTGCTCATCCTCGCGGGCGTTTTCCTGCTGGTAGGTCTGTAATGTGTTTAAAATCCTTCGCGGCGCACCAGCTGGTACAGCAGCGCGTTGACAATCGCTGCTGCGACATTGCTGCCGCCCTTGCGCCCGCGCGCCACGATATACGGCACACCGGATTCCTGAATCAGCTCTTTCGATTCAACCACATTGACAAAACCGACCGGCACACCAATCACCAGTTCCGGCGACAGTGTCCCCGCATCGACCAGGCGGCGGATTTCAACCAGCGCGGTCGGCGCATTTCCAATCGCAAAAATCAGCGGTACATCCAGCCCGGCGGCGCGTTCCATTGACACGGTGGAGCGCGTCACGCCGCGTGCCTTTGCCTCTGCCGCGACGTCCTCGTCCGCGACAAAGCAGTGCACCTCACCGCCGAACTGTGCCAGAATCTTTTTGTTGATGCCCGCTTTGACCATATTGGTGTCGGTGACGATGTGCGCGCCGGCCTCAATTGCCTTGCGTGCGCGCGCAACGGCACCCTCGGAAAACACCAGATTGTCCGCATATTCAAAAATCGGCGGAGGTGTGGATCACGCGCTTGACCACCGGTGCAATGTCCGGCGGAAACGTGCGGTCCCCCCAGCTCCTCCGTGATAATGGCAAAGCTGCGCTTTTCAATATCTGCCGGTTTTACATATTCCATCTTGCTCATATCTGTCACCTTTCTATCCCGCGGCGCGCCGCGATGCCCTGTTCATACGGATGCTTGATTTTGCGCATCTCTGTTACATAACCCGCCAGCTCCAGCAGGCGGTCAGACGGGTTTCGTCCGGTCATCACGACCTCCAGTCCCTGCGGCCGGTGAAGCAGCAGGTCGATCAGATGCTCCTCGTTCACCATACCCGTGCTGCATGCCGCCATGATCTCATCCAGCACCAGCAGCCGCAGGTGCTCCGTCTGTGCAAATGCCTGATCGAGCAGCGCCGTGTGGTCGCGCGCAGCCTGTGCGCGCTCCTCCGCATTCATCTGAAATGTGAATTTTGTGCCCTGCTTGGCGCGCAGCAGCTCCACATTTGGAATGTTCTGTATTGCGCACACCTCGCCGGTCTCACCGCTCTTCAAAAACTGCGCAATGCGCACCGCATACCCGCAGCCCGCGCAGCGCAGCGCCAGGCCGAAGGCACAGGTCGTCTTGCCCTTGCCGTCGCCGCAGTAAATATGAAGTAAACCCTGTTCCATCTCATTCTCCATTCAAAATACGGTAAACCGCCTGCATATCCAGCGCACCGCGCACCGCATCCGCGAGCGCGTCATACTGCTGCTGCTTGTATGCCTCGGTATCAAAACCGCGTATATCCGCATCTGACAATCCCCGGCGCGCGAGCAGTGCGGAAACCAGTGCTTCGCTGACCGCCTCGCGGTCGAAGATGCCGTGCACATATGTGCCGCAGCAGACACCGTTCTGCGCGCCGTCTGCGACCGGCGTTTCGCCGCGCGTGAGATGCGTCAGCGGTCTGGCACCCGGTTCATACGTCGTCTCACCCATGTGGATTTCATAGCCGTCGAACGCCGTACCGGACAGGCCGGACAGCACACCGTCCACAGCTTCAAATGTACCGTGCACCTGCGTCGTCGCCTTGTCCGCACAGAATACCGTATGTGTCGGCAGCAGTCCCATACCATCCATCGTGCCGCCTGCCTCGACGCCGTCCGGGTCGGCCAGTGTCAGGCCCATCATCTGATATCCTCCGCATACGCCGAACACAGGATTGCCCGCCGCGGCATGCTTCCTGATCTCCGCCTCAATGCCGTTCTGCCGCATCCATTTGAGGTCATCCATCGTATTTTTGCTGCCCGGGAGCACAATCAGATCGGGATTTTTCAGTTCCTGTGCGCGCGAGACATAGCGCACCGACACGCCCGGCATGCGCTCGAGCGGAGCAAAATCAGTAAAATTGGAAATGCGCGGCACGCGGATGACCGCGATATCGATGAGTGCTGCCTGCCGGTCAGCATGCAGCCGCTCGGACAGGCTGTCCTCGTCATCCAGATCAAGATACAGATACGGTACAACACCGACAAACGGAATGTGCAGGCGCTGCTCCATGAGCTCCAGCCCCGGCCTTAAAATATCCACATCGCCGCGAAATTTATTGACAATCAGGCCCTTGATGCGGGCGCGCTCCTGTGGTTCGAGCAACTCCACCGTGCCGTACAGCGACGCGAACACGCCGCCGCGGTCAATATCGCCGACCAACAACACCGGTGCGTCCGCCATCTCTGCCATACCCATGTTGACAATATCATTTTCCCGCAGGTTGATTTCTGCCGGGCTGCCCGCCCCTTCGATGACAATAACATCATACTCGGCGGCAAGGCTATTGTATGCCTCCATGATATCCGGTACCAGCTGCTTTTTATACGCATAATATTCCTTCGCGGGCATCGTACCGCGCGCTTTGCCGTTTACAATCACCTGCGAGCCGCAATCGCTCGTCGGCTTGAGAAGGATTGGGTTCATGCGCACATCCGGCGCAATCCCGGCGGCCTCCGCCTGCATGACCTGTGCGCGCCCCATCTCCGCGCCGTCCGCCGTAATAAACGAATTGAGCGCCATATTTTGTGATTTAAACGGCGCAGCACGCAGGCCGTCCTGTTTGAAAATGCGGCACAATGCCGCGACTGTCAGGCTCTTGCCCGCGTTGGACGTCGTGCCCTGCACCATGATTACCTTTGCCATTGGTCTGCCCCCTCCTTTTTCTCTGATACAGAATCCTTCAGCTCCCGCAGCGCATGCAGCAGCACAAAATTTTCCGCCTCTGTGCGCACCGCTACGCGGAACCAGCGCGCATCCAGTCCCTCAAAATTCGCGCACGAACGGATCAGAATGCCGCGTGCGCGCAGGCGTGCTGCAAGATTCTCGATGATATCGTTGCGGAACAACACAAAATTTGCCGCGCCGGGGATCACCGAAAAGCCCAGCCCGCGCAGGCCGTCTTCCAGCTGTGCGCGCTGTTTCGCGATATATTCCCGCGTGCGCACAGAGTATTCCGTATCCTGTGCCGCCCGAATGCCGCATTCCTGTGCGACGACGGATACCGACCACGGTGCGCCCGCATCGTACATGCGATCAAGCAGGCCGGTATCGGATGACAGACAGTAGCCGACCCGTATCCCCGGCATGGCATACATTTTGGTAAACGACCGCAGCAGCACCAAATTGCGGTGTTCCGGCACACAGTCGGTCATGACAATCTTTTCCGGCTCGTCAGGAAAATCATGGAAACACTCGTCGACAATCAGCGTCGCGCCGACGGCCGCACAGCGTTCCATCCCTTTCTTCACCAGCCATTTGGGAATGACCCGTCCGGTAGGATTGTTTGGATTGCACACAATCACCGCATCGATGTCCGGTATGAGTGCGTCCCAGAAGTCCTCTCTCAGGTCAAAATTATCCTGCTCGCGCAGCGGAACGCGGACAAGTTCACTGCCTGCCAGCGCTGCCGCCTGTGCATATTCCCCAAAGGTCGGCGCGGGCAGCAGAATCTTTTTCGGTTTCAGGGCGAGCAGCAGCCGGAACAGCACATCCGCTGCGCCGCCGCCGCAGAACACCTGCTCCACTGTCACGCCCTCCCGCGCGGCAATCGCCGCGCGCAGCCGACGGCACAGCGGGTCTGGGTAATGCCCACTGCGCGCAAGCGCCTCCTGTGCCGCGCACAGAATGCCCTCCGGCATGCCGAGCGGGTTGATGCTGGCGGAAAAGTCCAGCGGCTCTCCCATCAAATCCTCAGCGTAAATATCGCCGCCATGTCGGTTTTCCGTCATCTCATCGCTCCTGCCTTTCAAAAAATCGTCACAAGTGCCGCGCGCAAAGCGCACAGCAGAATTACTGCCAATACAGATGCCCACATCATCAGCCGGTTGGTGCGCACAATGTCTTCCGGCTCAATCGGCCGCCGTGCATCGCCCAGCGTCGGCTTTTCATACAGCTTGCCGAAATAATACGCATTGCCCGCCAGCTGTACGCCAAGCGCACCCGCACAGGCGGACTCCGTCTGCGCCGAATTCGGGCTGGCATGCCGCAGCCGGTCGCGCCGGAAGCAGCACCATGCGCCGTGCGCATCCAATCCCGCAGGCTTCGCGCCCAGCACAAACAGCAGACCGCTGAGCCGCGCCGGAATAAAGTTCCACACATCATCCATTTTGGCGGAAAACCGTCCGAAATACAAAAATTCGTCGTTTTTATAGCCCACCATCGAGTCGAGCGTGTTGACTGCCTTATAGGCAAAGCCAAGTGGTGCACCGCCCAGCAGCAAAAAGCACAGCGGCGCGATCACGCCGTCACTCGCGTTTTCCGCGACGGTCTCCACCGCCGCCTTGGTCACCTGCTCTGCTGTCAGCTCCGCGGTGTCTCTCCCGACAATCCACGAGACATATTTGCGCGCGCCCGACAGATCCTGTGCCTTCAGCGCATGATACACGCGCAGCGCAGCGACCTTGAGCGACTTCGCCGCAAAAATCTGCCAGCAGAACACCGTTTCCAGCGCAAACCGCGCGACGGGATGAATCAATCCCGCGATATACAGCAGCGCAAATGGAATGAACCACGACGGCACAACCACGAGCGGCCACAGAAGCACGCCCGCCCAGAACTGTCCGCGCGGCGTATCCGGAAACCATGCGCGCAGGTGCTTTTTCCAGAAGGAAATCATCGAGCCAATGCCGCAGATCGGATGCCACAGTCGTTCCGGGTCGCCGAGCACACAGTCAATCAGAAAGCCCAGCAGGACTGCTCCAACAATGCTCATGGTTCCCCCTTGATGCACTGTGCGATGCCACAGGTCAGGCGATACACACGGTCCGCCTGCGCCGCGATGTCACAGCACAGCCGCCCGGTTTGCTCTCGCCATTCGCGCTCGCCCGCGTCCAGCGGCACAATACCACAGCCCAGTTCCGTACAGACGACAGTCTTTCCCAGAAACTCCGCCGCCTGCGGCAGCGGGGCGCCTGTGTCCAGCGCCTGCCGCACAATATCCTGTAAATTGTCCACAACGCCGGCCTCCGGCGACAGCGTGCGCGCAAATGCGCTTTTGCCCTGTGCCATCCCGCCGACAATTAAAATTGTCATGATTTGTTTCTCCTGTTATGTACGTCACCGCAGGCACAGCCCGCCGATAACGGCTGCGGCCAGCGTGATGGTCTCGCATACGGTGATGCACATGCCGCACAGATCTCCCGTGATGCCGCCAAAAATTTTTTTGCATTTGCGGATATGGTACGCAAAGAATACCAGCACCGCGCCGACTGCCAGCACACCGAACCGGTTCCCGGTGACTGCAAGCACCGCCGCGCATGCAAACATCCAGACACACATGACGCGCGCCACGATTTTTTTATCCGCATGATCGGAAAACAGCCGCGCCAAACCGGAGTCCTTCGCACAAGGCTGCGCGACGATCATGTGTCCGCCGCATGCACGTGCCATGGCATAGCCCGCGCCGAGCAGAGCGGCACAGCGCGGCGCGTCATACAGCTGTGCGAACAGGCCGAACTGCACCAGCAGCAGTACCAGCAGCCACAGCACACCGAATGCGCCAACATGTGGGTCTTTCAAAATAGCCAATCGTTTTTCTCGGTCGCCATACGAGCACAGTGCATCGCACGTATCAGTAAAGCCGTCCAGATGGATGCCGCCCGTCAGGATAACCGGCACCAGCACCGCCCCCGCCGCATACAGCATTGCGTTCAGCCTCCATGCCTGTGCCAGCCACAGCCAGCCGAGCTGGCACAGCCCGACCAATACGCCGATCAGCGGCAGAAAAATGAGCGCAAAGCGCATGGTATTCTTTTTCCATTCTACCTGCGGCAGCGGCAGCGCCGAATACAGCCCGAATGCCACCAGCAGTCCGCTCCAAATATCACTCAAAATCTGCGCTCCCTTTCCTCATCACCGGAATGCCGCACACGCTCTCGACCACCACATCCGCCCGCTGCGCGAGCAGCAGATTGAGCTGTCCAAGCGCGCGCAGATATGCCATTGTGCCCGCGTCATACGTGCGCCCGTCGGAAAAAACTTCATTGGTCACGAGAACCACATGGGGACAGGCCTCTGCCAGCGCGTCCACGCCGGACAGGATGCTGTTCTTCCAGTTCTCCCCCGCGCCGTCCGGCGAAAACAGCTCGTTCGCCAGCGCGTTGCTCATGCATTCAAACAGTGCGGCTTCATACCCCGCCGGGACGCGCAGCCGGTCAAACCGCTTCGCATGCTCGAGCGTGTCAAAGCCCTTGCCCGCGCGCAGAGCGCGATGGCGCGCAATGCGCCTCTGTGCCTCCTCACCAGATGGCTCCATTGCCGCGACATACAGCATTGGCCTTCCGTTCGCAAGGCGGCACACAATATCCTCCGCACGCGCGGACTTTCCGCTCGCCGCGCCGCCCGTCACCAGCACCAGCATCTCTTACACCAGCGGCACATACGCTTCGATATTGCTGTCATCGAACGTATTGCCATTGTAGTACAGTGACGCCGCCATGTCCAGCGGCCCGAACAGGCACACTGCACCCGTTCCCTCGCCCAGTGCCATATGTGCGTCGATCAGCGGATGTACGTCGAGCGCCTGCTCAATCAGTACGCCCGCAGGCTCCGCCGTGTGGTGCGACGGAATGAGGTATTCGCGCACGGTCTCGCACATGCGCACAGCGCACAGTGCCGCCGCGCCCGAAATCACGCCGTCGATGAGCATCGGTAACCCGCACGCTGCGCCGCCGAGGAACATACCGGTCAGGCCGCAGAGATCAAAGCCGCCGACCTTGCTCAGGATATCTACCGGGTCGTGCTGATCCGGCTGCCATTTTTCCAGCGCCTCCGTGACGACGCGGATTTTCTTTTCGAGACCGGCGGTTGTCAGCCCTGAGCCGCGTCCGGTGACCAGCTCTGCCGGGGCGTGCAGCAGCGCCGCGACAACTGCCGCTGTCGTCGTCGTATTGCCAATGCCCATTTCACCGGTCGCAACAATGTCATAGCCCTGCTGTTTGCACCAGTACGCGGTTTCGATGCCGACCTCAATCGCCCGTACCGCCTGTTCGCGCGTCATCGCCGGTTCTTTGTACAGATTTTTCGTACCATAAGCGATTTTCCGGCGCAGAATGCGATCACCTTTGACCTCGCGCGACACGCCGATATCCACCGGAATCACGTCTGCCCCCGCCGCACGCGCCATATGGCATACGGTTGATGTACCGGCAGACAGGCTCTCAGTGATGATCGCCGTGACCTCCTGCCCGGTCTGTGAGATGCCCTCTTCGACAACGCCGTTGTCCGAACACATCACGACGACACATTTGCGGCGCAAATCCATACGCGCCGTGCCGCGGATGCCCGCAATCTGAATCAAAAGATCCTCCAAATCGCCCAGGCCGTGCAGCGGCTTGGAGAGGGAATCCCAGCGGTATTTTGCCCGCGCCATCGCCTCGCTGTCCAGCGGTGCGATCTGTTTTAACGTCTGTTCCAGCGTCATGCTTCTGCCTCCTCGTGATATGTCCGGCATGCGGACAGGAAGTTCTGCGCCGCGCGCACACTGCCCGCAAAATGGAAATGCGGATATCCCGCATGTACTGTTTGTGTCGCTTCCACGCAGTCCCAGCTGCGCGCCCGCAGCGGCTTCTGCGCGCGGAAGCTATTCCCCTGCCGCTCGCTCTGCGCATAGTGAAATTCATGCGCATGCAGGCGTTCTCCCGCCGCACACAGCAGGGAATCGTGCTTTGCTGTCAGCGTAACATAGCCGAATTGCTGTAATTTTTTCGTCATGTGCGCCGCGCCGCCGCAGATGCCTGCCATCGGCACGCCGTCCAGTGTATCATGCAGCAGCAGAAAGCCGCCGCATTCCGCAACGGTCGGTACGCCGCGCTGTACTGCCATGCGCAGCTCGTCCAGCAGCGTGCGGTTTTCGCCCAGCTGCTGCGCATACAGCTCGGGATACCCGCCGCACAGCAGCAAACCATCGATATGCTCCGGCAGGTGCGCATCGTGCAGCGGTGAAAACGGCACAAGCTGCGCACCCATCTGCGTGAGTACATCCAGACTGTCCGCATAATCGAAGCAGAACGCCTCATCACGTGCCATGGCGATGCGCAAGCCGTCCCCGCAATGCGGGTACTCCGGCTGAGTATCGTCCAGCGCAGGCGCGGTGCGCGCCAGCGCCAGCACCCCGTCCAGATCGATACCCGCGCGGGCGTGACCCGCGAGCACCTGCATTTTCTGCTTCAAGTCCGTGATCTCACCCGCCGTGACCAGTCCGAGATGGCGGCTCTCCACCGCACAGCTCTCATCGCGCGGCAGTGCGCCGTAAACGGTCAGACCGGTGTGCTGCTCGACAATATTCGCATAGTAATCCGTCATCGACGGAGAAATACCGTTGAGAATCACGCCGCGAATGGTATTTTCTTCAAAATTCAGATAACCGCGCAGCAGCGCTGCAAGTGACAGCGACATGCCGCGCGCGGACACGACCAGTACCGTCGGGGACTGGGTGAGCCGTGCGAGATCGGCGGTGGAATTTTCGCTCGAGGTGCCGCCCAGCCCGTCATAATAGCCCATCACGCCCTCAATGACGGAAATGTCGCCCGCATGTTTCGCCAGCAGGCGCGGGACGGTATCCCGCCCGCACAAAAACGTGTCCAGATTGCGTGAACGCGCACCGATGATGCGGCTGTGGAACATCGGGTCGATATAATCCGGCCCGCACTTAAATGCCGCCGTGTCCATCCCGCGGTCAACAAACGCCTGTAAAATCGCACAGGTAACCGTTGTCTTGCCGCAGCCGCTGCCCGTGCCACCGATCACCAGCCGCGGCGCCGCCCTCACAGGTTACCTCCGATCAGGTAAACAGGATTCTGCGCCGTCATCATGTGATAGCTGCCGACCGCACGCGCGCGCGATACCTGCACGCAGGAAATTTCCGGCTGTATGCCGGCATCTGAAAGCGCCTGCATCGCCGCATGGACGGTTTCCAACGCAATGGCAGAGATGACCATGCGCACGCTGGGGTTTTTCTCCAGCAGTGCGCGCACGATGTCCGGCAGATTGCCCCGGCTGCCGCCGATAAAGGCACAATCCGGTGCGGGCAGGATGTCCAACCCCTCGGGCGCCTTTGCCGCAACCGCCGTCACATGGTAATTGCCCGTCTGCACGCGATTGCGCGCGATGAGCTCCAACGCGTCCTGCTTGCACTCTACCGCAAAGACCTGTCCGCGATTGGCGCGCCGCGCCAGCTCCATCGACACTGAGCCGGTACCCGCGCCGATGTCATAGACGGTATCCGCCGGGTGGACTGCCAGCAGGTCGCACGCCAGCCAGCGTACCTCCTGTTTGGTCATCGGCACCTCGCCGCGCACAAAATCGCTGTCGCGCAGCGGGCGCGATATCTCCGCCGGGCAGTCGTTTTCGACCAGCATCACGCTGAGATCGGCAAAATTCAGCCGGGAAAGCTCCTCCGGCGAGCCGGAAACCATGCGCTCATCCACTGCACCGAGGTTTTCCCCGACATGCACGCGCACATGGTTCAGCCCTGCATCTGCAAGCACCGCACACAGCGCGTCCGCGCGGAATTTCCCGCCGGTCAGCGCAAACACCTTGCGGTGGCAGCTGACTGCGCCGAGCAGTCCGCCTTCTCTGCCGTGCATACTGAGCAATACGGCGTCGTCATACGAGGTGCCCAGCTTCGCGCAAAACACCTGCAAGCTGCTCATGCCGGGCAGGATGCGGACGCGCCCATGCGCGCGCAGCTTTGCCGCCAGTGACTTTGCCGCGCTGAAAAATCCGGTGTCGCCGCTGAGCAGGATGGCAATCCTGCCTTCACAGGCGCACGCACGCTCTGTCAGCTGTGTGAGCGGCACGGCTTCGATATCGCGGATGCCGGACAGTCCGTCCGCCAGACGCGGCGTCGTAAGCACGATATCCGCGCGCGCAATTTCCTCCCGCGCCTGCGCGGTCAGCAGGGCTTCACAGCCCATGCCCGCGCCAATCAGAACAAATTCCATGTCCTTACAGCTCCTGCATGACGCGGGATGCCGCCAGAACCGTGTTCATCAGGTCGTCTTTTGTATGCGCTGCACCGACGAACATCGCCTCAAACTGTGCCGGAGCAAGATAAATCCCCTGCTTCAGCATCGCACGGAAATACGCCGCATAGCGCTCGGTATCGCTCGACTTTGCGCCCGCAAAATCGGTCACCGGGCGGTCGGTAAAGAACACGCTGAGCAGCGAGCCGATCTGGTTGACCGTACAACCCTTGTGGTACTGCTCCTCCAGTGCGCGCAGCTGAGTTGCCAGCCAGATGGCACTGTTTTCAATCTGCATATAAATTTCCGGATGCTCGTTCAGGATGGTCAGCTGTGCCAGACCCGCCGCCATTGCGACTGGATTGCCGGACAACGTGCCTGCCTGATACACCGGGCCGGTCGGCGCAACCTGCTCCATCAGCTTCTTGGAACCTGCGAATGCACCCACCGGCATGCCGCCGCCGATGATTTTGCCGAATGTCACAAGGTCGGCGCGCACGCCGAAGTATTCCTGTGCACCGCCGCGCGCCAGACGGAAGCCCGTGATGACCTCATCAAAAATCAGCAGCGCGCCGTACTGGTCACACAGGCGGCGCAGTCCTTCCAGAAAGCCCGGTGCAGGCGGGACAACACCCATATTTGCTGCAACCGGCTCGACAATGACCGCCGCGACCTCGCCGTCATTCGCGCGCAGCAGCGCTTCCACGCTGTCCAGATTGTTGTACTGTGCCGTCAGTGTGCCGGAAGCAATCGCCGCCGGCACACCGGCGGAATCCGGCCTGCCCGCAGTCAGCGCGCCAGAGCCCGCCTTAACCAGCATGGAATCGGAATGGCCGTGATAGCAGCCCTCAAATTTGATGATTTTATCGCGCCCGGTTGCACCGCGCGCCAGACGGACGGCACTCATAACCGCCTCCGTACCGGAGTTGACCATGCGCACCATTTCAATGCCCGGCACCATCGAACACACCAGCTTTGCCAGTTCAGTCTCACGTCCGGTCGGCGCACCGAAGCTCAAACCGTCCTTCATCGTGTCCGCAACCGCCTGCAACACATCCGGGTGGCTGTGTCCCAGAATCATCGGCCCCCATGAGCCAACATAGTCGATATATTCCACGCCATCCACATCCGTGATATAGGCTCCCTTTGCGCTGCGAATAAACCGCGGTGTCATGCCGACGGCACGATACGCGCGAACCGGGCTGTTAACGCCGCCCGGCATGACGGCACAGGCCTCTGCAAACATTCTCTCCGAAGTGTCCATCTCGTTACTCCTCTCCTGTCAGTCCCGCGCGGCACAATGCTCCCGCAGGGTGTCTATCATCGCGTCAATCGTCGCATTTGCGGCGGTAATGGTATGCATGCCCGCCTGCTGTGCGGCCTTCTGTGTGCTCGGGCCGATGCACAGTGCGGTAAAGCTCGTCAGATCGGTATCTGCCGACAGGCTGCCGACAAAGCCGTGCACGGTAGAGGCGCTGGTAAACGTCACATAATCGACCGCGCCGCGCGCCAACAGCCCTGCCAGCTCCTCACTGCGCTCGCTGCGATATACTGTGCGGTAAATTGCAACATCGTCAAACGCCACGCACGCCTCCGAAAGCAACGCAGGCAGTTCCGGTGTACCGATCTCCGCACGCAGCAGCAGCACGCGCTCACCGTCGCGCACAAGACGGATCAATCCCTCCGCCAGATGTACGGAATCGTACACATCTGGGACATAATCCGCACGCAGACCGTGCTCGCGCAGTTTTTTCGCCGTGCCCGCGCCGATGACGGCGAGCTTCAGATGCGCAAGGCTGCGCGCATCCATCTCCGCCGCATCCAAAAGTCGTGCGAGCGTATCCACGCCCGCCGGACTGGTCAGCACCAGCCAGCTGTACTGCTCCAGCGATGCCAGCGCTTCCACAACCGGCATATTCGGCCAGATGTCCTGTGTCTCAATACACGGATAGGAAAGGACATCTGCACCGAGCCTGCGCAGACGGTCGGTCAGCGTGCCCGCACGCTGTCTTGGACGCGTGACCGCGACGGTCACGCCGTGCAGCGGCAGCGTGTCATACCAGTCAAACCGGTCGGACAGCGCACAGACCGCACCGACAATCAAAATCGCCGGGCTGGAAATGCCCATCTCGCGCATGCGCTGCGCGAGTGTGCCGACCGTAGCGACCAGCTTGCGCTGGCGCGGCAGCGTGCCGCGCTCCACCATCGCCGCGGGCAGGTCGGGAGACATCCCCGCCTGCATCAGCCCGTCCAGAATCGCCGGGGTGCTCGTCACGCTCATCAGGAAAACCAACGTGCCGCCATGGCGCACCAACGCGTCAAAATCGATGTGCAGCTCGCCATTTTTCTTTGCGTGACCTGTGATAATGTGCACCGACGAGGTGAAATCACGGTGCGTCACGGGGATTCCCGCATAGGCGGGCACCGCCAGCGCGCTGGTCACGCCCGGAATGACATCGAAATCAATGCCGTTTTCCGCGAGCAGCTCCAGCTCCTCGCCGCCGCGCCCAAACAGAAAGCAGTCGCCGCCCTTGAGCCGCACGACATTTTTTCCCTCACGCGCCTTTTCCAGCAAAATCTCATTGATGCGCGGTTGCGGCACGGGATGATGGCAGCTGCGCTTGCCCACATCGATCTGTTCGGCGTGGTTCGGCATCAGCGCCAGAATTTCCGGCCCAACCAGCCGGTCATATACAACAACATCCGCCTCGGCAATCGCCTGGCGGCCCTTCACAGTGAGCAGTCCCGGATCCCCCGGCCCTGCTCCCACCAGTGTGACATGTCCCATGGTCATCCCTCCCGTTTCATCCGCTTTGCCAGCTCTGCGGCACAGTCTGCGCCGTCGGCACGCGGACAGCTTATCGTTTCGACGCGGGTACGTGTGCGGTCATCCGAGACATACAGGCCGGTCAGCTGCATCGTATCCGCATCGGTCAGGCGGGCAAACGCCGCCACCGGCGACGAACAGCCGCCGTCCAGCGCGCGGATAAACGCGCGCTCCGCTATCGCACAGGCGAATGCATCCGCATCGTGAAAGGTGCGCAGGCAGGCAGTATCAAAGCCCTCCCGCGCCTGCACCGCCAGAATGCCCTGGCAGGCAGACGGAATCAGTTCCTCCGGCGAAAAAACGCGGTGAATGCGGCTGTCCAGCCCGAGGCGATGCAGCCCTGCCTGTGCAAGCACCAGCGCGCCGTATTCGCCGCTGTCCAGCTTGCGCAGCCGCGTCTGAATGTTGCCGCGCACCGGGCGAATCTCCAGCTCCGGATACAGCGCCTGTAACTGAATCGTGCGCCGTGCGGACGCACAGCCGACCGGTCTGGATTTGTCCCATTCCTGACACCCCTCCGGCAATACCAGAACGTCATACGGTGTCTCGCGCCGCGAGACCGCAACGAGCGGCAGACGCGGGTCGAGTTCGGCCGGCAAATCCTTCATCGAATGCACGGTCAGATCAACCTCGCCTGCGAGCAAGGCGCGGTCCAGTTCTTTGACAAACAGACCCTTGCCGCCTACTTTGTCCAGTGTGCGGTCGAGAATTCGATCGCCTGTGGTTTTCATCGTCACCAGTTCAGTGGAAATGGCGGGCTCTGCTTCGCGGATGGCATCCATCACCATATCACTCTGAATCACCGCCAGCCGGGATTCGCGGCTTCCGACTCGGATTACTCTGTTCATGTCCGCGACTCCTCCTTCAAAACCTGCCCAATGGCGCGGGCTGCCCGCGCCGTCTTTTTATGGTCACTGCCGTCGGACACCAGCCCGACCGACAGATTCGCACCCGTGCGCACTGCCGGAAAGAAAAACGTACATTCCTCCCGGTTGTCCGCGGTGCTGACAAATACATTGCGCTGTACACACAGCGTGTAAATTTCGTGATTGATGTCCCGGCGGTCTGTCGCCGCTGTCACCAGAAAAACGCCGTCCAGATCGTTCGGTTCAAATGCGCGGCGATGGTGCACCGCACCCGCAGGCGCTTCGCCCTCCGGTGCAACGACAATAACCTCTGCGCCATAGCGCAGCAGAACTTCCGCGCGGTGCGCGCCAATTTTGCCGCAGCCGACAACCAGACACCTGCGCCCGGTCAGATCGACAAACAACGGAAAACGCATCGGCGGTTCCGGCAGCAGAAGCTGCCGCACCTGCTCCGGCGTCAGGCCGTCCTCCTGTGGACGGTCGATCAGGATCACCCGGCAGCCGCATTTTTTTGCAGCCGCCAGCTTTTCCGGCAATCCGCCCGCCTCACCTGTATCCTTGGTCACGAGCCATTTCGCACCGCTCATGTGAATCAGCGCACAGTTCAGCTCTTCCGAAAACGGGCCTTGCATCAGGATGAGATGCGCCGCCGGAAAACCGAGTGTTTTGCAAATCTGCATCGACGCTTCGGCGGGCAGCACACGCGGCCACAGCCGCTCTGTATAGTCCGGCACAGCGGTAAAGCAGTGCAGTTCCTTGCTGCCGACTGTCAGCAGCACGGCGCCTTCCGTCTGCGCAAGATAGTCTGCCGCCGCACGTGCGTCCGGCACATGCACGGCGCCTTCAACGTGCGTCTTCGGGCGCAGCAGGCGCAGATACCGGCACCCGGCCTGCTGACACGCCTGCCGGATATTTTGGCTGACCTCTACGGCATAGGGATGTGTGGCATCGACGGCTGTCTCCACACCGCGCAGAAAATCCGCCATCTGTGCAGCGTCCATGCGCCCGGTGTGCACGCGGATGCCCGGCAGCGCCGGCATAACCTGTTTTCCATATTCCGTTGCGACACAGGCAACCGCCTCCTGTCCCGCGCGGGACAGCTGTTCACACAGGGTTCGCCCTTCGCTCGTCCCGGAAAAAATCACTGTTTTCATTTGGTTTCATATCCGCGCGGCGTGACCAGCTTTCCACCGATCACACGCGTCTGGCTGTTGCCGATAAAGACCGTCGTAAACATATCGACCGACGTATCGCGCAGCTGTGCCAGCGTGCAGACCGTGCCGCACTCGCCCGCGCGCCCGATGTTCTGCACATAACCGCAGGGGGTGTCCGGCAGCCTGCTCTTCAGCATAATGTCACACGCTTTTTGCAGATAATCCGCGCGCTTTTTGCTGGACGGATTGTACAGACAGATGCAGAAATCCGCCTGAGATGCAAAATCCAGCCGCTTTTCAATTTTCTCCCACGGCGTAAGCAGATCGCTCAGGCTGATGACCGCAAAATCATGCACGAGCGGCGCGCCGAGCACCGCTGCACCGGCACACGCCGCCGTGATGCCCGGCACGACTTCAATGTCGATGTCCGGATGATCCGCACAGACCTCGTGCATCAGCCCCGCCATGCCATATACGCCCGCATCGCCCGAACAGATCATGGCGACCGTCTTTCCGGTCAGCGCTGCGTCACGCGCGCGCGTGCAGCGGTCAATTTCCTGCTTCATTGGGGTCTGTAAAATTTCTTTGCCTTCGATCAGCGGGCGCACCAGATCAATATATGTGGTGTAGCCCGCGATGATATCACTCGCTTCGATAGCGGCACGCGCGCGCGGCGTCATCTGATCCGCGCCGCCCGGCCCAATGCCGATGACATAAAGTTTCATCCTGTCCTCCCGTCCCGCAGCTGCGGTGCCTTGCGTAAAATGGCCTCCCGGCACGTTTCCAGCGCGCCGTCGCCCAATTCACCCTGTAAGCCGCTCAGCAGCAACCGTGCGGTTTTCTGTGCCGCCAGTCTGGCGGCATTCTCCATTTTTTCTGTGGTTTTCCCGTCCTCCCCGTCCGAGAGCACGGCAAAATCATATCCGGTGGCGACGCGCTCCGCCGCCAGCCCGCACAGCTCATCAATCAGCGGCAGCGCCTCGCGGTACGAGCGCCAGCGCGCAAATTCCGCCATTTCCTCATCAATGATTCGTTCCACCTGCCGACGGTCGTCTGCATCCACATGCACATCGCGCCCGCCCATGCTGTCCATATCCAAAAAGACCGCGACATCGTCCAACTCCCGCACTGCGGGCTCAATATCGCGCGGCATGGACAGATCGCAGACGATGGACGGCACCTGCGCAAGCTGCTTCATATCGTCCAATGCAACGGTATAATGCGGGCTGGTTGTCGCGCTGAGAAGAATATCGCAATCCGCCGCGCGCTGCATGCGGTCGCCGTAGGCAATCGTATGACAGCCCGCCGGGACAATCGTTTGACCATGGTGGTAGGAACGCAGTGTCACTGTCACGTCACAGCCGCGCGCAACGAGCAGGCTGGATGCCAGCCGTCCCATCTCGCCGTTGCCGATGACAAGCGCGCGCCTGCCGTGCAGATCACCCGCCGCCTGTTCCATCAGCGCAACCGCCTGTCCCGCAACCGACAGCGGTGCAGCGGACAGGCGCACCTGTGTGCGGCTGCGCTTGCCTGCCGTTGCCGCAAGCCGGAACAGCTGGCTCAGCTCCGCATCCGAACAGTCCGCTTCATGGGCAATCTGATAGGCGCGCTTGACCTGCGATACGATCTGATCCTCTCCCAGAATCTGTGAGCACAGGCCGCACGCGACGCGCATCAGGTGGCGCGCCGCATCGTCGCCATACCGCACCGTGAACAGGCTTTCCTCCCCCTGCGCGCCTGCGGCACGGCACAAAACGCGCGCCGGAGCCAAAAGATCCGCTCCGCTCAGGTACAATTCTGTCCGGTTGCAGGTCGCCAGCAGCACACAGCCGTCCACGCCGTTCATCTGCCGGATCACGCGGCATAGCCGTGCGACCTGGCTGCCTGTGAACGAAAACGCTTCGCGCTTGTCCATATTGGCGCTTTTCCAGTCGATCCCCGCCATGCAAATACTCAAAACTCCGTCCTCCAGTCCTCACAATACACAGAAACCGTCGTGCCGCCGCCCGCAGTCTTGCCCAGCAGGCAGCGTCCGTTTTTCGAGGCGCGCGCCGCCGCGCGCTGACAGACATTGTCTGTTCCCGTTGTCTCTCTGACAAATGCCGACGGTGGGAATTCCCCCGGCACTTCGTCCAGCTCCGCCGCCGTATAAAACTGCGCAGGCACATTCCATGCGCGTGCCAGCTCGCACACAGCCGGTTCATCCGCCTTCAGGTCAATCGATGCAACCGACGCCACTGCCTGACGCGCAATGCCCAGCTGTCCCAGAAGCTCCTCCACCCGGGCGTTTAATTGATCCGGCGGCAGGTCTCTCCGGCAGCCCACGCCGACATGCACGATACGCGGCACGAGCCACAGGGTATGCGCAAACGGACGTTCCGCCCGCTCATAAATTGAAATCAGAATGCCGTTTTCCGGCTGTCCCTCCGCCGTAATACCCTCCGGCAATGCGCCGGAAATCGGGAACTCACTGCGCAGGCCGACCGAATCGCCGCGCAGCAGCGCGCCGGAAATGTACTTAATGCAGCGGATATCGGCGACAACACAGCCATGCTGCACCGCCCAGCTGTCTGCGGCGAATCGTCCGCGTCCGTCGGTCGCTGTCGTGATGACCGGAATTGCGTGCAGCTGTTCCGCCAGCTGTTCCGCCAGCTGGTTCGCACCGCCGATGTGACCCGACAACACAGGGATCACAAACCGTCCGTTTTCATCTACGACGAGCACTGCCGGATCGACATCCTTGCCGCGCACAAACGGCGCAACGGCGCGCACTGCAATGCCGGCCGCACCGACAAAAATCACTGCGCTGTCCTCCGCCATTGCGCGCGCGGCGA
This sequence comes from Butyricicoccus porcorum, assembly GCF_051246315.1. Lineage (NCBI taxonomy): Bacteria > Bacillati > Bacillota > Clostridia > Eubacteriales > Butyricicoccaceae > Butyricicoccus > Butyricicoccus porcorum. The sequence continues at coordinate 1,417,997 of NZ_CP178353.1, read as the reverse complement.
ACGCACGCACTGAGTCATACGCCGCAAAGCCCTCCGCTTTCGCGTACTGCGTCACGCAGTCCTCCGGCATGCACGCGGCAATGCGCGCGCTGAGCGCGTGCCCGCGACCGGTAAAAGAAATAATGCTGATGTTCACCGGCTCGCCTCGCGGCAGCCATGCGTAAACGACGGGTCGTACAGCTTCGAGCGCTCATAGCTGTCGCCCAGAAAACCGCCGACCGTAATCAATGCCGTTTTGGTGATGCCGTTTTCCTTCGCCGCCTGCTCCAGTCCTGCGACCGTTGTGCGGATAACTTTTTCATCCGGCCAGGTCGCTTTGTATACAATCGCCGCCGGGGTTTCCGGCGCATAACCGCCCGCAATCAGCTCCGCAGACAGCTTTCCGAGCATACCGGACGACAGGAACAATACCATTGTGCTGCCGTGCGCCGCGAGCGAACGAATGGATTCGCGCTCCGGTACCGGTGTGCGCCCCGCCATGCGGCTGAGAATCACCGTCTGGCTGACATCCGGCAGGGTATATTCCGCGCGCAATGCCGCTGCCGCGCCGCAGAATGATGAGACACCCGGACACACCTCATAGTCGATGCCCTGGGCATCCAGCCAGTCCATCTGCTCGCGAATGGCACCATAAATCGATGGATCACCCGTATGCAGGCGGACAACCGTTTTGCCCGCTTTTGCCGCGGGAATCATGACGTCCATAACCTGCTCCAGCGTCATCGACGCGCTGTCATGGATGTCACAGCCCGCTTTCGTGCGCGCCAGATGCGCCGGGTTGACCAGCGAACCGGCATATACTACCACATCTGCCCGCTTCAGCAAAGTTTCACCGCGCACGGTAATCAGATCCTCCGCTCCGGGGCCTGCTCCGACAAAATGAATCATATCTGTTTATCCTTTCCATGTCTGACCAGTACCACGGAAAAATACCCCGCGTCCGGATCAATTTCGTCCAGCGAGCGGAACACCCGCTCGTTCTGCATGCCGCAGTTTTCCACCATCTGTGCGCTGTCCCCGCGTGCACGCAGCTTGTCCCGCAGGTCACCCATCGACCTGCCCGCTTTCATGAATACCTTGTTGCCGGGAAAATCCAGGCAGGCATCGGCATTTCTATACGACGCAGGGACAATCATCAGCGGCTCTGCGCCCTCGCACAGCGAATCGCCCAGCCGCGCCGCAACCGCACAGAATGACGGCACACCCGGAACGAGTTGTGCCTCATAGCCGCGCGCCAGCACACGCCGATGCACGTACATATAGGTCGAATACACAGACGGATCGCCCAGTGTCAGGAACGCCACTGTCTTCCCCTGTTCGAGCAGGGCACAGATACGCTCTGCCGCCTCGTCATGCTTCTGCGCGAGCAGTGCCTTGTCGCGCAGCATCGGCATCGAACAGGGAAGGATTTCCTTCCCCTCCAAATAGTCCGCCGCAATATTCTGTGCAGTCTGCCCATCAGGGACAGCAACCACATCCGCCTCCCGGATGATGCGCACCGCCTTGACGGTCATCAGCTCCGGATCCCCCGGGCCGACACCCACACCGTATAATACGCCCTGCTTCATTGCCTGTTCTCCTGTTCCCGGCGCGCCTCGATGCATGCAGCCGCACCGACTGTCTGCATCAGTACGCCGTATGTATTAGTAAAGATGACATATTCCACCGCAAACGGCCTGCCGGCTTTCGTCGACGTCCGATGTGTCAGATGTGCCAGTATTTTATGTGAAATGGAATCCAGCACCTGCCGGTCCAGTTTTTCCCGCTGTAAAATCTCGAGACAGGCATCCACCGTCACCGCGTCCATCAGCGCGCGCACAGTCTCCACCGCTGCGCCGCACAGTGCCGCATGTGACGCGAATATTTCCTGTCTGGCATCGGCATACGCGGAATGCGTCTGAAACACGCCCGCCGCCAGCTTGATGAGCTTGCCCGCATGCCCGACGAGCAGTACACCGCAAAAGCCGCGGTACACCGCATAGTCCAATGCCTCGCCGATGAAGTTGGAGCATTTCACGCCGCGTGTTATATCCAGCCCCAGCGTGTCACGCGCAAAATCCTCGCCATAATTGCCCGGGCACAGCAGCAGCGTGCGCTCACCCGCGGCATACCGCGCGTCAATATCCAGATGTATCGTGTCAATCAGTGCCTGTTCGCTCATCGGCTCGACAATACCGCTTGTGCCGAGCACGGACAACCCGCCGACAATACCCAGATTGGGGTTAAACGTGCGCGCGGCAGTCTCTTCCCCATGTGGGATGGAAATTTCGACAGAAAACCCGCCGGTATAGCCATATTCCGCCGCGGTCTCCTCCAGCGCCCGCGCAATCTGCCGGCGCGGGCCGGGATTGATCGCCGCCGTGCCGACCGGCTGCGCCAGTCCGGGTCGCGTCACGCGCCCGACTCCTTTGCCGCCGTCGATGTCAATGCCGTGCGGAATGTTGCACACAGCGGCATACACCAGCATGCCGTGCGTGATGTCGGGGTCATCGCCCGCATCCTTGCGCACTGCACAGCGCACGCAGTCCGGCGTGCGCGTCATATCCTCTACATCCAGCAGCAGCTCAATGCCCTTCGGTGTCATCAGCTGTACCTGCCGCACCGGATTCCCAGTCAGCAAAGCTATGGCTGCGGCTTTCGCCGCCGCCGCTGCACAGCTCCCGGTTGTGTAGCCCAGCGCGAGCTTTTTCTGGTTTTTGACTACATACCGGTTCATGTTATTTCTCCTCCAGCAGGCGCAGCAGCTCCCGGCGCGCCCGCCCGATGGTCGCCGCCGACCGGTCGACCGGAATGCCGTCGCGGTCGGACAGAATCTCCATCAGATGCGCAATGCGCGGCAGACGCAGGTTGTTCTCACGCAGGATATCCGGCCGCGCAAAAATTTCGTCCGGTGTGCCGTCCATCAGCAGCCTGCCCTCCTTGAGCAGATAGGCATAGTCACAATACAGAGGTACGATGTCAATATCATGTGTCGCCGCGATAATCGTTATCCCCATCTGGTCACGCATATCGCACAGCAGCTTCATAATATCCGACACGCCCTTGGGATCGAGACCCGCTGTCGGCTCGTCGAGCACAATCACATCCGGCTGCATGACAAGCACGCCCGCAATGGCCACACGCTTTTTCTGCCCATAGCTCAGCGCATGTGTGGGCCGCTGCCGCAGCTCATACACACCGGTGCGCTGCATCGCGTCCTCAACACGCCGCCGAACCTCGTCCTGCGGCAGACCGAGATTGACCGCACCAAAGGAGATATCGCGGTACACATCCGCAGAAAACAGCTGGTCATCCGGGTCCTGAAAGACAATACCAACACGGCGGCGCATTTCGCGCAGCCCAGCCCGCGTATAGCTGACCTTCTCGCCGTCCAGCAGCACCTCGCCCTCTGTCGGTGTCAGCACACCGTTCAAATTGAGAAACAGTGTGGATTTGCCCGCACCGTTTGGCCCGATCAATCCGGTAATCTTTCCCTTCGGCGCACGGAAGCAGACATCATCCAGCGCCCAGCTTTCGCTGTGCTCATACCGATAGCGCAGATGACGCGTTTCCAGTATCGGCTGTGTCATGCCGCCAGCCCCCTTTCCATGCAGAATGCGGCAAACTGGAGTGCTGCCGCCGCGGCGCACATCAGATACACCGCACGTCCGCTTTCATATTCCTCTGCCAGCGTGCGCACCGACTGCCCGCCGCCGCGCGACTCCAGTGCCGCATAAACGCGGTCGGATTTCTGCCACGCGCGCACGAACAGCATTGCCGCCAGTGTCCCGGTAGAATGGTATACATTAACCAGCCCGTCATAACCCAGCCGCGACGTCTGTGCGGTGTGAATGCGGTGCATGGTCTCATATAAGACAAAAATAAAGCGGTAAATCAGCTCCATCAGCTCGACCAGCAGCTCAGGTACATGCAGCTGCCGCAGCACACCCGTGATATCGGTCATCGGCGTATTCATCGCAAGGAAATACATGCTCGCAACAACACCCAGCGCACGCAGACAGATGGAAATGCCCTGTACGGCCGAAGCCGCCGTCACGCCGTATCCATGCGTTCCGAGTGAAATGCCCACCAGCATCTCTGTTCCCGGGTCATACCGTCCGATGAAAATCGTGAGTGTGGCGAGTATCATAAAGCCCGCCGGAACGAGCAGCATGCGGCGGAATTCACGCAGGCGCACGCCGCCCAGACACACGGTCGCCGCCCCCATTGCCAGAATGGTGACCACGCTGACCGAAATGCAGTCCAGGCACAAACACAGTACGGTGGTCACCGCCATCACCAGCAGCTTGGACTGCGGCGACACATGCGCCAGCCGTGACGCATATGCATACCGGTCGGTTCCTATCATTTTTTGTCCGACTCCTTCTTTTCGTCCTGCGGTTTTTTTGCGGTCAGGCGACCGAGAACAAAGCCTGCCACACCTGCACCGATTGCCGTCTGTACGCAGAACAGCAGCGATTCAATTTCCCCGGACGGCGGCTCATACAGCGAGGAAAACCACGGCTCATAGTCCGGGTTCTGCTCTGCAATCGCGTCGGTCGCCTGGTCATCGCTGCCGCCGTATTCTCCCTGGATAAATACCAGTGGAATGACCACAATGGCGACAACAAGCAGCAGCAGGACAAGATTCTTTTTCCAGATTGTCTGTTTCATGTTGTCCTCCTCACAGCACACCGAGATCGGTCAGCTCGCGGCTGCTGTATTTTTCCAGCACGTTGAACACGACCACTGTCAACAGGCCCTCTGCAACCGCAAGCGGAAGCTGTGTGACGGCAAAGATACCCATAAACTTGAGCACTGCGCCCGCAAGGGACGCGCCCGGATATGCCAGTCCCAGCTCAACCGATGTTGTGACATAGGTCAGCAGGTCGCCCGCGAAAGCCGCACAGAAAATCGCAGCTGCTTTTGGGCATCCGGTCTTTTTCAGTCCACGGTAAATCGCCCACGAGCAGATCGGGCCGACAATTGCCATGGAAAATACATTCGCGCCCAATGTTGTCAGACCGCCGTGCGCCAGCAGCAGCGCCTGAAAGAGCAACACAATCAGACCCAAAACCGTTGTGGTCGTGGGCCCAAACAGGATGGCACCGAGGCCGACACCTGTCGGGTGCGAACAGGATCCGGTCACGGATGGAATTTTCAGCGCAGACAGGACAAATGCAAACGCACCGCACAGCGCGAGCAATGTCAGATTTTTTGGATTTTCCTGCACATACTTCGAGATGCGGCGAAAGCCAATCCCGACAAACGGCAGGCATACAACAATCCAGAAGGCTGCCCAGCCCTTCGGCAAATAGCCTTCCATGATGTGCATAGCAGAAGCGCTCACACTGAGCAGTCCGACCGCCATGCAGGTCAGGGTAAAAATCTTTTCACTTCGTTTCATGTCATTTCCTCATTTCTGTTAACTGATTCTATCCTGCATGCAGGTGTCAGGAATCCTTCCAGAGATGAGACCATTGGCGATGACGCATCGATATACCTCCTCTATACTCCGTAGAGAGTCGTATGATACTTACAAAACAGGCAGGTCTTCCGGCTCAGGGTCATCAGATACCGATGTCTTCCCAAAGGATCACATCCTCCAGTGACGTCATATCGGCATCCTCACGCAATACGGCAGCGGGACTGTGCGGGATTCTCACCCGGCTTCTCTCTTAGCGCAATGCTGCGGCCTGTGTTGCATCAAAATATAAATTATTTGTTCAGGCGCTCATGTGCCAATTCCGTCAGTGTAGCATAATCCGCAAGGCTGAGCTTTTCGCCGCGCACGCGTGCGTCAAAGCCGCAGTCGGTAATGAGCTGCACAATCCCTTCCTTACCCAGCGAGCCGCCGAGTACGGAGGAAAGCGCATTGGCAAGCGTCTTGCGTCGCTGTCCGAACGCCGCCTTGACCAGCGAGAAAAACAGCTTTTCATCGCACACCGGTACAGGCGGTGTACTGCGCGGTGTCAGGCGTACAACAGCGGAATCGACCTTCGGCTGCGGCACAAAGCAGTTGCGCGGAACATCAAACAGGATTTCCGCGTCGGCATAGTAATCAATATAAATGGAAAAGGCACTGTAGGCAGCGGTGCCTGCCGGAGCACAGATGCGCTCTGCAACCTCCTTCTGCACCATAACAGTGATCGCCTCGAACGACTTCGATGCCAGCAGCGCAGAAATAGCTGGAGTGGTGATATAATACGGCAGGTTGGCGCAGGCATATACCGGCGCATCACCGAACTTTTCGCGACAGATTGCTGCAAGATCACACTTCAGCACATCGCCCTGTACGATTTCAATGTTATCGCAGTGCGCAAGTGTTTCCTCAAGCACCGGAAACAATGCGCGATCCAGCTCAATGGCGCAGACTTTACCTGCGCGCTGTGACAGCTGTTCGGTCAGGCAGCCCATACCCGGGCCGATCTCCAACGCACAGCCGGTTTGATCTACGCCACAGCTGTCCGCAATGCGTGCAGGAACCCACGCCGCCGTCAGGAAGTTCTGACCCAGCGACTTGGAAAAGCGGAATCCGTGCCTGCCGAGTACCGCGCGGATATCATCTATATTACAAAGATCCATTCAGATTCTCCATTAAATTTCATATCATTGGTTCTATTTGTTTTCCCTTTCAGGAAAGTCTGTGATCGCTTAGCATTATACACTGTTTTTCTGTTCTTCGCAATCACCTTCGGAATGCTCACAGCAGGACAGCAAGATTTCAAAACAAGTTCATAAGAAATCAAAAATCCGGCAGCGCTGTACGCTGCCGGATCAGGAAATGTCTCACATGATTCAGTTCAGAATATAAACCTTTGCCGTCTGGCGGCCAAAGCTGTTGCACTGCGACTCCGAATTGAAGTAGAGGTCAATGCGGTTGCCCTTGATGGCACCTCCGGTGTCCTCCGCAACGGCATAGCCGTAAACCCAGGACTTGCCATCCGCCGAAGTGATATACAGCTTCGATCCCAGCGGGATGACGCGCGGGTCAACTGCGATGGCACCGACACGTGCGCGGGTACCGCTGGCGGTCACACCACCGCCGCTGTATGCCGTTGCTTCCACAGTCAGGACACGGGAATAGGCAACCGTGCCGCCTGTAGTGGCTACCGCCGGCTGTTTGGTGCCGTTTTCAACAATCTTGGTGACCGGCTCAGTGACAACCTTCTCACCGACCTGTGCACAGGAAACCTGTACGCCGTCATGGTAGGTGTACTCCAACGTGATTTCCTTCACGCCGTTGACGCCCTGCTGTGCCACACGGCTCTCGCCGGTATACAGCTCGCTGGTCGAACGAGTCTCCGTGGTAAACGGAACTGCCTGTGTTTCTGTCTTCTGTTTCTTGGTGACACGGGTCACAGTAATCTGCGTCGGCTCGGTGATCTTCGTATCGAGCGACGGGCTGACCAGATCGTTCTCACCCAGTTCAATGCCTGCCTGACGCAGCACAGCAGAGACCTGTGCGTCGCCCGTGTGGCAGGAAACCGTCTTTCCGTCCGCCACAACTGTGACGTCGTATTTTTCCTTAACCGTTACGCTAAATACATCATCGCCATTGTCATAGACCGAGACAATCGCATAGTCTCCGTCGCCGAACGACGAATGTGCCAGTGCACTCTCTGCATCCTCCTGATACAGGCTGACACGTTCTGTAGTCGTGCCGTCGGTGATTTCATAAATATCAACGCCTGCCGCCAGAACCGGAACGGTCATACTTGTCGTCAGAACGAGCGCTGCCAGCGGGACAGCACGGCGCTTCAGATGTACTTTTGCAAACTCATGATGAAAGACCTTCATCGATGTGAACAGGTTCATAAAACTCCTTTCGCCAGATCCGCACACGAAAACCTGCGCGTATGCGGTGCCGCCGTCCCGGAACATCACCGTTGAACAGCGGTCAAAGATTACAGTTAAAATGCAAACAGATTACAAATCGGTAACACGCTTTAATTTATGTGAATTGTAGCGCATAAAATGCATAAAGTCAAGGAAATCGCGAACTTTTTCGCCACTGTTTACAATTCATTCACATTTTGCCGTGATAGTTCACAATTTTTTGTTACTATTTTCCACATTCTCTATTACAGTTGCAAAAGGCCTTTTTTTTGAAAATTTCATCACATTTTTAACTTTTTTATATTCATGATAAAATTCTCCCTATTTTCTTCCTGTTATCCCTTTGGATTTTTCTCTGTTCGGTGTACAATAGAATTGACCTGATTTTCGTCATGTGAAAGGAGCCCCGCGCTATGAAAACCATCCTGCGGCACACCAAACTGCCCAATGTTGTTTATCACTATTGTACGGTCGAAACCTTTTTTCATATTATATCCAATCACACACTTCGCCTGTCCGACATCGAGAAGAGCAACGACTTCATGGAGAAAAAATGGGCCATTCGCCAGTGCCTTCAGCACATCGAAAATAACCTCAGCAATCCAGCGTATCCCTGTGCCGAGCAGCCCGAGCTTGCCTCTGCCCTGCTGGCGGAAATGAAGCGCCAGTTCCACGATTACAACACAATGATTCTCGCTGCCTGCTTTTCCTCTCGACGTGACCTGCTCAGCCAATGGCGCGGCTATGGTGACAACGGTTATGGTGTGTGTATCGGTGTTGCGTCCGGTACGGAATTCCGTGAAGCGTTCCGCCGTGCGGAACGCTACCTTATATTAAAGGGAAGCTGTTCCCTTCCTTCCGGTCTGCTGTTCCACAGCATCAAATATTCAACCAAAGAGATTGAAGCGACCTGTATGCGGCTGTTCTGCATCTATATGCGCTGGCTGCCGCTGCGCACCTCTGTGGAAGCAGCAGCTGCCGAGCTGGTTCGCATGATGTATCCCGCCCTGCCGTTTTTCAAGTCAAGCGCTTTTTCCGAAGAAGCAGAATGGCGTTGTGTATATTATCCCGAACTGCCCGCACCGCCGTATGAAACCGAAACCTTTGATGAAGCGCGTTTCCAGCAGCTGCTGTCCGCCCAGATGGTCGAGCAGGAATTGGACAATTTCCGCATGCAGCCACTTGGCTATCGCCTGCGGCAAAATAATCTGGTTCCATACCGTGATGTTCTGTTCGATCCGCCCTGCGGTCCGTTTATCCAGAGCATCACCATCGGTCCCAAATGTCCACTCGACCGCGAAACGGTCAAGCTGTTCCTCGAACGCAGCGGCATTCCAATTGATATGGCAAATATTTACCTGTCAGATGTATCCTATCGATAACAGGTGTAAAAAAGACCTTCTGCCCGCAGGCCGAAGGTCTTTTGCTGTTTTTATCAGAACAAAGGCGCATCTGAAAAGTCGAAAATCCACCTTCATCTTTGTGCATGATTTGTCATTTTCTCTGTTTCCAGATAATATCTAAATCATATTGTATTTTTTATTGACACGTTGAATCACAACAGGTAAGTTGTGATTAATACATGCGTGCCGCACAATGATACAGAACAAGATCATATTCTCTGTTCTGTCCCTACTGCGCTTCAACAGCCCCAGCTCATCCCCTAAAATATTCATAGTTTGTAGAAATTTTCTGAATCCACGCACCCCGTGCGGGGTGCGACATGTGATGATTAACAAAGGCGCAGGACGATACGATTTCAATCCACGCACCCCGTGCGGGGTGCGACTTCGTCTGTTCGCATGTCGATTCATGGAAGCTCTATTTCAATCCACGCACCCCGTGCGGGGTGCGACTGTTCCTCCAGCTGTTGGATACGGTCTTCCATTTATTTCAATCCACGCACCCCGTGCGGGGTGCGACCAGTGCGTCGATAATGACTATGACTGCCAGAATATTTCAATCCACGCACCCCGTGCGGGGTGCGACCCGATTCGGTCGCCTGCTTCTGTATTGCCACGAATATTTCAATCCACGCACCCCGTGCGGGGTGCGACCAAAGGACAGGTGTATTTCATCAATTTGCTGTTATTTCAATCCACGCACCCCGTGCGGGGTGCGACGTTCCTGTCACCGGGCGGCGGCTTGTTTATCAAAATTTCAATCCACGCACCCCGTGCGGGGTGCGACGACAATATCTCAAACTGTCCGGGGCGACATTGGTTAAAATTTCAATCCACGCACCCCGTGCGGGGTGCGACTTCCGTAAATCATTCCGTCATACCCCCATCTGTCTATTTCAATCCACGCACCCCGTGCGGGGTGCGACTGTTGTACTCAGACATGAGATTTATGTTCACTTGTCATTTCAATCCACGCACCCCGTGCGGGGTGCGACTGCACGCCCTGCAAATAACGCCCCTTGTTGTTCTTATTTCAATCCACGCACCCCGTGCGGGGTGCGACGCAGGACACAATATGCGCTGCCGTTCTTATTATAATTTCAATCCACGCACCCCGTGCGGGGTGCGACGTAATGTGTTGCATTGTGATATTGGCGATTTGATTATTTCAATCCACGCACCCCGTGCGGGGTGCGACTCGCTGTTTGATTTGTTGTATTTAGTATAGCACCAATTTCAATCCACGCACCCCGTGCGGGGTGCGACATGTCTCATTTTCATATGCGGATTTGCTCTCTTATTTCAATCCACGCACCCCGTGCGGGGTGCGACAAAAATTATTGATCACCAAACCTTGCGCGGGGTATTTCAATCCACGCACCCCGTGCGGGGTGCGACGTGGGGCGTGCGAGGACATACCAGAATTTTCAAATATTTCAATCCACGCACCCCGTGCGGGGTGCGACCGTAACTACGGATTATATTTTAGGGCTTGAAAAGATTTCAATCCACGCACCCCGTGCGGGGTGCGACAGGTTGAGCGCGGCGGCGGTATCTCGCAGTAGTATTTCAATCCACGCACCCCGTGCGGGGTGCGACGCTATGCAGCATCTATGTACGACGCTGCTGCACTATTTCAATCCACGCACCCCGTGCGGGGTGCGACGACCAACAGCGCGCGCACGCCGGATCGGTTCAAGACATTTCAATCCACGCACCCCGTGCGGGGTGCGACATTATGACTGCGGAGGATGTCGGATTGATGAGGATTTCAATCCACGCACCCCGTGCGGGGTGCGACGAAGCGCATCGTTATTCCTGCCGCAGCCGTTACGATTTCAATCCACGCACCCCGTGCGGGGTGCGACCCGCGTTGTAGCTGCATGTCATTGCAAAAATTGTGATTTCAATCCACGCACCCCGTGCGGGGTGCGACGTTCCTGTCACCGGGCGGCGGCTTGTTTATCAAAATTTCAATCCACGCACCCCGTGCGGGGTGCGACGACAATATCTCAAACTGTCCGGGGCGACATTGGTTAAAATTTCAATCCACGCACCCCGTGCGGGGTGCGACTTCCGTAAATCATTCCGTCATACCCCCATCTGTCTATTTCAATCCACGCACCCCGTGCGGGGTGCGACTGTTGTACTCAGACATGAGATTTATGTTCACTTGTCATTTCAATCCACGCACCCCGTGCGGGGTGCGACATGTGCAAAAAACAAAAATGGAGGAAAAGCAATATTTCAATCCACGCACCCCGTGCGGGGTGCGACCGGCACTTTGGAAACTGGCATCACAATCAAGGTATTTCAATCCACGCACCCCGTGCGGGGTGCGACATTTTCTACTTATCAAAATATTACATGATAAATTATTTCAATCCACGCACCCCGTGCGGGGTGCGACTCCTTGCGGATTGAGTACCCTAATTTGTAATATTCTATTTCAATCCACGCACCCCGTGCGGGGTGCGACTGTAACCACCAAGGCATGCCCAGAGCCGATGTGTGATTTCAATCCACGCACCCCGTGCGGGGTGCGACCTTAGCAACGTACTCGACCTACTCAAAATCTACATTTCAATCCACGCACCCCGTGCGGGGTGCGACGATAAACGCCGCATCGCTCTGCCGTTCCAGTGCGATTTCAATCCACGCACCCCGTGCGGGGTGCGACGCCTGGTGGAATATTGGATGTGTTGCAAGTGCTTAATTTCAATCCACGCACCCCGTGCGGGGTGCGACGGCAGGTTCTGCCGTTCCTTGATTCGTGCCAGACCCCATTTCAATCCACGCACCCCGTGCGGGGTGCGACCGTCCCTTGTCATCCCGAACACTTTCGTTCGGGATATTTCAATCCACGCACCCCGTGCGGGGTGCGACGGCCCTGACGATTCTGGATAATGCAGGCCTGCTGATTTCAATCCACGCACCCCGTGCGGGGTGCGACCCCGTAGCGAGCTTTTGTCTTAGATTTTTTGTGAATTTCAATCCACGCACCCCGTGCGGGGTGCGACATAGTTGCAGTAAAGTCGATTTCTGTTTATTCTATGGATTTCAATCCACGCACCCCGTGCGGGGTGCGACCAAATGCACCCGTTGTCAGTGCAACCTCCGTTAATTTCAATCCACGCACCCCGTGCGGGGTGCGACGCGTGATGCCGTGGTTATTGCTTACATTGTAAACATTTCAATCCACGCACCCCGTGCGGGGTGCGACTTTATTCTCCCGGTTTTGACCAGGTCAGAGTTCCGATTTCAATCCACGCACCCCGTGCGGGGTGCGACATTCTCCGGTATGCTCCAGCAACATCTGATTGATATTTCAATCCACGCACCCCGTGCGGGGTGCGACGAAATCTCAAATTCCAGAAAGGAGGCATTTATATGATTTCAATCCACGCACCCCGTGCGGGGTGCGACCTTGTATTGCTTGGGAACTATCAGCATATCTCCCGATTTCAATCCACGCACCCCGTGCGGGGTGCGACGACACCACAAGCGACTGGCTGTGCAGTTCGACCGACTATTTCAATCCACGCACCCCGTGCGGGGTGCGACGACACGCATTGCGACGCGGCGGGTAAGCCTGCTGTATTTCAATCCACGCACCCCGTGCGGGGTGCGACCCGCGCAGAACTTATCGCTATTCTTGCAGAGCTTATTTCAATCCACGCACCCCGTGCGGGGTGCGACACATCAGCGGCAGATAGCATGATGATCCGGCAGGATTTCAATCCACGCACCCCGTGCGGGGTGCGACTGGTTGCCCGATGGCTGGACGTCATAGCAGGGAATTTCAATCCACGCACCCCGTGCGGGGTGCGACCAGAGTTCTTCATAATCACAGCACTGACTACAGCGATTTCAATCCACGCACCCCGTGCGGGGTGCGACGACAGAGGTTATAAGCGAGAAGTCAGACCTGTTCCAATTTCAATCCACGCACCCCGTGCGGGGTGCGACCTGCGCAGCCCTGTTGCGTTCAACAGCAACAGTATTTCAATCCACGCACCCCGTGCGGGGTGCGACGTTTTCTGGCTCCGGCTCGCCAGAGGTCGGAGCAATTTCAATCCACGCACCCCGTGCGGGGTGCGACTTCTCTGCGCTTCTGATGGCAGCATCTACTGTATTATTTCAATCCACGCACCCCGTGCGGGGTGCGACATTCTGCAAAAAAATTCGGAAACTACCTGGTGTATTTCAATCCACGCACCCCGTGCGGGGTGCGACTTCGATACCAATCTGCGATTTTATATTGTCACTGAATTTCAATCCACGCACCCCGTGCGGGGTGCGACGTTCTGGCTGCCTTGTTCCTGAGCAGTCTTTGGAATTTCAATCCACGCACCCCGTGCGGGGTGCGACATCTGATTTCAGTACGCTTGTATATGTAATCGTGATTTCAATCCACGCACCCCGTGCGGGGTGCGACAATGGGGCAGCTACCGCACGTTGCCGTTATCAGATATTTCAATCCACGCACCCCGTGCGGGGTGCGACCGGTCAAGGTTTCGGTCTCGTGGGCAACAGTCTATTTCAATCCACGCACCCCGTGCGGGGTGCGACGTTGGGGCTGTCGGCATAGCTTCAACCCATACATCATTTCAATCCACGCACCCCGTGCGGGGTGCGACTGCAGTTGCCATCGCCCTGATTGCGGCATCTGAATTTCAATCCACGCACCCCGTGCGGGGTGCGACCGCAGCGCAACCATGTCCTGCTGTGCAAGATTGTACTATTTCAATCCACGCACCCCGTGCGGGGTGCGACGGCGCTTTTGTTGAATATACCGACGGAGACGAAACATTTCAATCCACGCACCCCGTGCGGGGTGCGACTTCGCGTTTTCTGGCAACGCCGCAACATCAATGGTATTTCAATCCACGCACCCCGTGCGGGGTGCGACCCGCGTGTTGATTTCCTGCTTGTGCTTCTGGATATTTCAATCCACGCACCCCGTGCGGGGTGCGACCGCAGAATCGCGGTGACTTGTCAAAAATGATGCTTATTTCAATCCACGCACCCCGTGCGGGGTGCGACCTGAACGCCTGCGCCATATCGGAAGAAGTGACCGATTTCAATCCACGCACCCCGTGCGGGGTGCGACCAGGGCATCGCGGACAGCCTTCCAATCCTGATTATTTCAATCCACGCACCCCGTGCGGGGTGCGACCCAAAAGGCGGTTTCCGCGTCCTCCATGCGCGCCTTATTTCAATCCACGCACCCCGTGCGGGGTGCGACCCCCGGAGGTTACGAGGGCAGAAAGGATCAACGATATTTCAATCCACGCACCCCGTGCGGGGTGCGACCCCACGCAGGGATAACATCAGGATCAGGAATCAATTTCAATCCACGCACCCCGTGCGGGGTGCGACCTTTCCTTCGCTGTCATACCCATTTACGATTACTTATTTCAATCCACGCACCCCGTGCGGGGTGCGACGCGCGTATATTCATAATCTTCTGCAAGCTGCCCGGAATTTCAATCCACGCACCCCGTGCGGGGTGCGACCTGATGTGGGGCGACTACGACACGCAAAAACGCATTTCAATCCACGCACCCCGTGCGGGGTGCGACAAATCCTGGTATATCCTCGCACGCCCCACACAAACATTTCAATCCACGCACCCCGTGCGGGGTGCGACATTGGACGGCATCCGTATAACCGGTACACTGCTATTTCAATCCACGCACCCCGTGCGGGGTGCGACCTTCGGCAAGGAAGACAACTTCTGGGAGCATGGCTATTTCAATCCACGCACCCCGTGCGGGGTGCGACGGCGCGCCGGATATCAAGTCAACAAAACTCGTTAATTTCAATCCACGCACCCCGTGCGGGGTGCGACGGATGCCGTTGCGGTCATTTCGCCGACAAATGTACAATTTCAATCCACGCACCCCGTGCGGGGTGCGACAGCAAAAGAAAACAAATATCACGTATGATTTTTCTTCTCTTTCGTAACAATAATAGTATATCCTTTTGAAGCCGACATATCAACCCACAAAATAACCATCCAATCTGTCATTTTATGAGCTCAAATCTGTGCGAACATATTCCTATTTTTATGTCCACTTATGGTTCGCATTAAATCATGAGCAATCCCTCTGAATCATATCCTGGTTTCACACCAAAATGTTCTATCCTCGATTGATATTTGTTGCCCAGATTGTAAAAACGAAGGCTATCCCTTTCAGGATCCATAATTGCGCAAAGCCTTGCCTGAAGCATACGATACTGTGCGGCATCTATATTACATTCAAATACGGAATTCTGTACCCTTTGCCCATAATTTACACACTGCTTTGCAATCTGACGCAAACGTTTTCTTCCGGCTGCATCTTCTGTATTGACATCATATGTAATTAAAACAAGCATCGCACGCCTCACTTCCACAAAAATGGCGGATATCCATCCAAATCATCTCGCAAATATCGTGCCAACAACAAAGCCTGCGCATATGGCACAAGCCCCCATTCCATCTTTTCTTTCAGGAACGGATGTGTAATCTTTCCTTTTTTCTTCTCCTGCCACTCTGCGAGAACTTTTTTCCTACCTTCTGTCTTTAACAGCACTGCACCGTTCTCCTGTAATTCAAAATCCTTGGGAGAGACAATGCGATCATTGATCAGAGTCAAAACAAATCGATCTGCCATACATGGCCTCAATTCCTCCAGAAGATCCTGTGCCAGTGAAGTTCTTCCTGGGCGGTCACGGTGCAAAAATCCGACATATGGATCCAGTCCTACAGATTCCAGCGCAGACGTACAATCATTTCCAAGCAGTGTATAAACAAAAGAAAGCAGCGCATTAACGCGATCCAACGGCGGCCTGCGGTTGCGGCCATGAAAATAAAAGGTCTCCTTATTTCTCAATATCATATCATCAAACAAACCAAAATAAATGGTCGCCGCAGCACCTTCCATCCCTCGCAACGCATCCAGCGAGGTCTCTTGCATCACCTGCTCCATTCGTCCGCGCAGCTGATCCATTGCTAATTGGAACTTTTTCTCGTCAATGCGAATGGCATGATCCCGGCGAGTGCGGTCAAGCACCCGTCTCGCATTTGCAAGTTTGCCAAAAATAAAACACCGGGCGATGCGTGCACTCTGCAGAGGTTCATCCGCCAGCCGATACTGCATTCTGCGCAGTAACACATTGCCTCGTATTTCCGCACACGTTCTCGCCAGAAATCTTCCTCTCGGTGTACAGAATACAAGATCAATTCCTTCTCTCGCACATTTCCCCATCAGGGCAGGCGAAGCTCCCACATAAGAAAACAGAATAATTCCTTCCAGCTGATGAAGCGGAATGCGGCCCAATTCGGTTTCCTTTGCCCGAATGACAACATTTTCACCGTCCAACGCCGCATATGCTTCTTCATTCATGACATATAACGTGTTCAGCAGCTTTCTCATTGTCTGGCCTCCTCTATCTCTTCCTCAAGATATGCTGAAACCGATGTTTTGCGCAGCAATCTGGGTACACACAACTCTTTGAGTGAACACGCATTACAGAATTTCGATGGTTTTACGCGCGGCGTATGCCCTTTCCGGTACATCTGATGCATTTCTTCCGCTGTGGCAGCTGTCAGCTCCCGCAGCTGCGGTGTAAAAGAAACGATCTGTCTGCGGCGCAGCTGACCATAATACAGGGCTCCTTCTGAAATACTGCAACACAGCATTTCCTCCAAACACATTGCCTGCGCACACAGCTGTGCTTCATCTGCCTGATTCGATTTGCTTTCTCCTCGTTTATATTCAACCGGATACGGCTGCCAAAGGCCCTCTGTCCGCGCGAGACGGATGCCGTCTGAATTCAAATGGAATTCTACTACATCACATTCACCGGATAATCCGAGTTTTTGTGAATGAATTTTGAGTCCCCGTATCGTCAGGATATCTCCTCTTCGTGTGCGCATGCGAGAATCATGTGTATGTTCATGCATCAGATTTCCATCAACAGTACGGTAATTTTCGGCCCATTGCTGTTCCAGATGAATCAATGCCCACTGCCGCCTGCAAAAAATAAAATGCTGTATGCCCGAGAGCATGAGATATTCCTCTTCCCGATATCCCATCACGCCGCTTCCTTTCTTTCACAAGAAAATTGCACGCCCGGATTCTGCCCGCATGGACAGTCCGGTTTCCTCAGAATATGCGTCCGGATTGGTCAGCATATACGTATCCTTCAGCTGTTCCACCGGTTCGATATCCCCGGCGTCATACAATGCTTGTGCATGATTCTGATACACTGACACACTGTATTGTCCCAATTCCCGGAACAGGTTGGCTGACCATTCACCACTTTTCAGCTGTTCTGTTAGCTCCCGTCCTTTTCCCCGCGGGATATAGATGGTACACGTATCGGTTTCGATCAAATGAAACCGCTCTGCTATTGTCTGAAATGGAAAGGCTCCGGTATCCAGAAGTGTAAGGATTTCCTTTTTATCCTGTTCTTTCTCCCCCTTCAAATCGCGCCATTCACGGAAATATTGCGCAATTGCCGCTTTTCCTGCAATGTCCTCGTTTTCCTCCATTGCAATCTCTCCTGCTGCCACGGATGCGGCAAACAATACCGGCGGAACTGTTTCCGGACGAAAAATTGTGACAATACTCTCCTCTGCCGCCCGCCTGCCCTCGCGATTGCACCGTCCGGCAGCCTGCAAAACAGAATCCAAGCCAGCTGTTTCCCGATAGACAAACGGAAAATCCACATCCACGCCCGCTTCAATCAGCGATGTAGATACAACACGGCACACCTGTGGATGTTTCGGATCCAGCCGTCTGCGGATTTCCTTTAATACGGCCCTCCTGTGTGCGGGATACATCAGCGTTGACAGATGGAATGCTCCTTCTGGATCTATTTGCTCATATACGCGCTGCGCATTTTTTCGACTGTTGACAATGCAGAGCACCTGCCGGTGCTGTCCAAGCTGTTCCGCGAGTGCGTCCCATGTCAGCTGACCTACTGTTTCAAACGCAACACGACGAAAAACCGGATTTTCATACATGCCTGCCGGACACAGCTCCAGTGCCGGTCTGTCCGGCAAAAACCGTGCAAATAACGGCTCCAGTGCAGGCTGTGTAGCCGTACACAAGACAGCCGATACATGATACTGCGCCACAAGCTGTGAAATCGCAGACACACATGGCTGCAAATATGGAAGCGGAAGCATCTGTGCCTCGTCAAAAACAATCACACTCTGTGCCAGATTATGCAGCTTGCGGCAGCGGGATGGTTTACAAGCATATACCGACTCAAAAAACTGTACTGCTGTCGTGACAATGACCGGCATATCCCAGTTTTCTGATGCGTACATCAGCCGCACATTTTTTTCATTTGCTTCGTCATCCATATCAAACAGCACGCCGGAGTGATGTTCCAGAACATTTTCCTCTCCCAGAATTTTGCGGAATACATCCGCTGTCTGCTCAATAATCGACGTATAAGGAATGACATAAATCATGCGCCGCAATCCGTTTGCACGCGCATGACGCAGAGCAAACGCAAGCGAAGCTACCGTCT
Source organism: Butyricicoccus porcorum (assembly GCF_051246315.1). NCBI lineage: Bacteria > Bacillati > Bacillota > Clostridia > Eubacteriales > Butyricicoccaceae > Butyricicoccus > Butyricicoccus porcorum. Next base: position 1,399,242 of record NZ_CP178353.1, on the reverse strand, counting down.
TGCCTCCACCTGTCGGGACAGTCAGCGTGAATAGTCCGGGCTTTTCTTCTGTACCCCTGCGTTCACACTGCCGCAAAATATCACATCGGCAGGTGTTCAGCTCCCCCTCCGGCGGGAACCAGCCGGAAGTATATGCATCCAGCCGCTGGTTCAGTTCGTCTATCGTGCTCCCGCCGCCGCGTGGCGGTTCCTGTCCCTGCATAAACTGCTCGGTGTCCAGATAATCAGCATCGACCAAACAGGAATACAGCATACGGATAAAAAATGCTGCCTTCTGCTTGTCACGGGCACAATAGGACGGCAACTCTGCCTTTGGCAATACGGCAATCTCGTCCCGCCATGCGCCATACAGCTCCAGCATTCCTTTCTTTGCCTTGTTCAGCCTGCCATGCAGCGTCGATTTATCTATATCTGCTCGTCCGCCGCCATCCGGCAGCCCACCGTGATGTCCAGATATGCAGAATGCCGCCGGAATATCGTTTGTTTTTGCTGCTTCAAATGCCCCCGCCGTTGCATGATCTACTATGGCGCCACCCTGCAGCCGTTTTTGAAAGGCATCTGTATATTTTCCAATATCATGCAGCATTCCTACCTTACGCCCTTCGTCCTCCGCATCAAATGCGGCGGCGAACGCCGCACAGCGCTCTGCTGTTCCGTTCAGATGCTCCAGCACCGTCTGTTCTCGCAGCACATTCCCCTTCTCATCCACAGCGAGATGTGCCAGCCATTTCGATTTTGTCTCCATCCCGATCATCCCTCCTGAAAAGAATGCGCCCTCCGGTCAAGAGGGCGCAATAATATCTGTTTGTCTCAGTCTCTGCATTCGCAGGTAACGCCTTCCGGCAGATCCGCAGTGTCTACCGTCACGGTATAGTCCTGATAGCAGCGTGGAATTTCTGTTCTCTTCTCTACCTGTACGCGGTCAAACAGCTTGTGAGCCGGTGCACGGCCGAACTCAGAATCATGCTTAAAGATAATCAGCTGCCGCACTGCCATCTTGCCGCGCGCAGCAGAATGGTCATTCTCAAACATATTTAAAATAGCATCCCACAGCAGGGAAAGATCCTCTTCAGAAAAACCTGTCGTCTTGCGCGCCAGATTCGCGGATACATAGCCTTCGCATTTATAAAGGCCATACGGGACAATATATTTGCGTCCCATCTCCGTTCCCTTTTTCTCGGCGTCCGCTTCCGTTGTAATTGCAACGCGCGTAATTGTGACTTCCTGCGGGACAATCGGGTCAATGCTGCGGGCAAAACCCAGCTGTACCGGTCCGCGCACCTGTCCGCAGTTGAGCGCCGCTTTGACAAATGTCGTCATAACTGCGCCGAACGTGCGAATATCAAAGAAATTGGCGCACATCCAGTCGCGGATTTTGCGATCCAGCTCCGGATCTTCCTTCTTTTTCGCCTTTACGGTTTTGTCTGTGACCTCCAGAGCGGCATATGCTTCCGCATCACTGCGGTTCAGCGGCACGCCGTCCTTGACATAAATGCGGTAGCCGGTACAATCCTCCTTTACTGCCTCCACATAATTGCGGATTTTGCGCTTCAGGCAGACATCCGTGACAATGCCAAGTCCGGTTTCCGGATCGACGCGCGGCATATTTCCCGCATCCGGGTCACCGTTTGGGTTTCCGTTTTCTACATCAAATAAAATCACAAATTCATAGCGGTTTTTAATTGGCTCGCTCATATCACATGTCCTCCTTGCTGTTTTTCTGATAGCGTTCCTGTGTCTGATGATAATAACCAAGCTGGAACGAGCCCTGCTGCGGCAGCGTCAACCGATTCGGATATTCCTCCCCGAGCTTGTCTGTAATCGAGCCCAGCTGTTTTCCATAATACACGCGCTGACCCTCATTCAGCTTTTTCAAATGCTTCTGCGCCAGATTGAGCAGAATCGGAAAGACATGCGCCGGCGTAGCCGAAGCCGCATTAAAATATCGGTCACGAATGGTTGCATTGATACCGGGATTTGCTTTAGACTGGATATCCTCCAGCACGGAAAACAATCTTCCGAGATTATAATACACATTGTTGCTGTCAGGATTGAGGGACACAGTTAAAACCTCCTTTGGGACATCAGGATTCGGATTTCTCTGATTCAGATAATATGCCTTGATGATAGCAGCTCGCCCGCGTGTGATTTCATGCTCTGCGCGGATACGCAACGTGACGCCGTTCAGCAGCGTTGCAGGATACGGTGTATTGGTCAGAATCGCACGCAGCAGTTCACCGGCCAGTACCGGAGACGCCGTTTTCTTTTGCGCATTCTGGTTGACAGTTTCATTCAGCACCCGCCACAAGGACAGCGTTTCGTTCTGATCATAACTCGGTCGGATGATTTCCAGCCGCTTCTGATGTGCCAGAATATTGCGGATCATATCCCCGAACGTACTGCGCAGAAAAAAACGTACCGACAGCCGCGCCGCATTTGGCGCAATGCCGAGCACATAAAATGGACGTTCCGGATCAATTCGGCTTTCATGAAAATCAAACGGCCTACCAGTTGCCAGATCGTGTGCCATCTGATGATAATCTTCTGCATGATACGCGTTGTTTTCGTCACCAAACAGAAAGCCGCCGAACACATCCTGATATTCCGGCTCACCGCCCTGTACCCAGCAGAGTACCGCAGTATCTCCAATATAATTGATATGTTCGCGGTCCGCAATCAGATGGCTGAGCGCTGTGCCATAGGCAAACGCGGCATATTGGCTGGTCGGCGCATTCATGCCCTGCTCCCGCCCATAGGAACAAAACGCAGGTGCATTGAACGATACCAGTGAAGCGCCACTGGACTGTGCGTCTTTGATTCCCTTAATGGCCGGATGCAGCTGTGCTGCCGGTGCAAACTGCCCTGTAACCAGGCAGATTCGCAGCTGTGCATCATCGTCCGCCGTCGAATACGCCTGCCATGCGCGCCGAATTTCTTCTATTTCATGTACATATTCCCCATCATACCGAAATACAAAATTGGCGTTTCCAAGAATATCATCCATTTCCTCCTGTACAGCCTGAAATGCCGGATGTGTTTGCAGCTGCTCCGGATCCCAGCTTCGGAAAAACGCCAGAACAGCCTGTGCCGCCGGATGTCCGACATCGGAAAGGATGTTTTCGTGCAGCTCGCGGCAGGCCTCCAGACATTCCCGCGCTCGTTTCGGTTTTCCCTTGCTGTCCACACCCAGAATATAACTGGAATTGTCGCACAGGAAATTGGCCAGCACACCACTGCTGCGCTTGACTGGCGCCGGGACAACCATTTCCTGTGGCGCCCAAATCATTTTCTTACCCCGCTGCTGTTCCGTTTTGACCGAGACAATACGGACGACCTCTCCCTGATCGTTTAAATACAGAGCATACGACACCTTTGCCAGGCCCCAACCCGGTTTTGCTACTTTTCCGCATGCCGCCAAGTCTTCGTAATGCTGAACCAGCGCCTGTAAGATCATCCCTTCACCTCCTCACTGTCACGAGAGGGAACATTCAGGATACCATTGCACAGCTTTGCACGGAAAAACAGCGGGCGAATATCCTGCGGATCGGAATAGTCCAGATCATATAACATATATCCAAGATCCCGTTCGCCCTTCAACTCCTCGGGGCAGCGCGGGATGTGGTCACATTCGCGGAACTGTGCAGCAAATTCACGACAGCCAAAATACGGCTGGCTGTAGCACTGTCCACGCCGGATGCGCCGCTTGATAATATCCTGAAATTTACCGGGATTATCTCCGGGAGCCGCGCGCTCTGTCATATCAAAATGCGCTTCGATTACATAACGCACATCGGTCAGAAGCATCGCTGCTCTCTGCTGAATGTCGTTCGATGTGGACAGATATAGCTCTCCTGTACCGCGTTCCATTACTGTGCGCGCAGATCGTGCGCTGATGACCGATTTTACTTCATTGCGCCGCAGATTCATAAAACGGATCGGTGCACAGACATGAATGCGATCAATGGACCAACGCATACCCGGATGCCAGTAAATACTTTCCAACACCCCTCTCGCCGCCGAAGGAGTTATGATGTCATAGGACACACGTTCCGTCTTCATCTCCGGCCGCGTAAACAGCGCATACTCCCCCCATACCTCCAATCGTATGGCCATATCATCTCTCCTCTCAAGACAGATGTTCAAATGATTCCATTTGCTTACAGCAGGCAGCGGTGCATCTCGCAGTTCATAATCAGCAGTCTCTCTTCTTATCAGAATACTGCCAGCGCCGAATGCATTTGGCCGAGATTCAGCTTTTTTTGATAAATTTCCGCTGTTATTCTCCCATCTGCCGTTATACTGATATGTTTTTCTGACAGTTCCTGCTGTTTATATCATATCACATTTTTTAGTCCAAAGCAAGAACAGGCTCTCAGCATTTTCAAATATCGTCTGATCGAACTTTATGAAAAGTTATCAGCCTGTCGAAAAAGTCGCCGAAAGGCGGCTTTTTCTGTTATAATAAAGATAAGAGAGACAGGTGATAAAATGATAGTAAAAGGGAAGGAAAACAGAGAGGCAGTAGAGATTGTAAGTCTGGATATGTTAGTGCCCGAGGATCATCTACTGAGGAAAATAGATGCAGCAGTAGATTTCAAACAAATTTATGAATTTGTAGATGATTTGTACTGCAAGGACAACGGCAGGCCAAGTATCGATCCGGTAGTATTGTTTAAGATTGTAATGATACAGCACATATATGGGATACCATCGCTCCGGCGGACGCTGGAAGAAGTGAATATGAATGTTGCATACAGGTGGTTTATCGGTTATCCATTGAATGAGCAGGTGCCGCATTTTTCAACAGTAAGCTATCATTTTAAGCATCGTTTTACAACAGCAACTGTAGAATATATATTTCGGTGGATATTGAACACAGCAGCAAAGGAAGGTTTTCTGGATACGAGTGCAATCTTTATCGATGGGACACATATCAAAGCAAGTGCAAACATGAAGAAAAAAGCACGAAAAGCTGTTCCAGTTGAAGCAAAACGATATGCAAAGGAGCTGCGGGAAGAAATTAACAGAGATCGCGAAGAACACGACAAAAAGCCATTCGATGATGATGACGATTCAACACCGCCAAAGGAGAAAGAAATAACAGTTTCGACAACGGATCCGGATGCCGGCGTATTCCATAAAGGTGAACACAAGAAGTGTTTTGCCTACGAAGCGCATACAGCCTGTGACAAGCATAATTTTATTCTCGACGTAGAAGTAACAGCAGGAAATGTACATGACAGTGTAGCATTTGACCCGTTATATGACCAGCTTTGCGAACATTACCCAGAACATAAAACGATAGTAGCAGACAGCGCCTACAAAACTCCTTCGATTTGCAAACGTATTTTTGAGAGTGGAAGAGTATTATCTACAGCATATAAACGTCCAATGACAAAGAAAGGCGGTCATGAATGGTGGAAATATGTTTATGATGAGTATTATGATTGTGTAATCTGTCCGGAGTATAAAACACTTCATTATGCAACAACGAACAAAGATGGATATCGTGAATATAAGAGCAGGTCATACGTCTGCGAACATTGTCCGACCAGAAAGTATAATGGTCTCATAAATTAAGACACTTTTTCGGACAGATTTTAATGAATCTGATATACTTAAACCAGTATGTAAGAAAGGAGCCATTATCATGTCCAGACAGAGAAGAAGTTTTAGTGCCAAATTCAAATCAAACCTTGTAATTGAGCTGCTTAAGGGTGAGAAAGATCTCAATACCCTGGCAGCTGAAAATAGCATCCAACCAAAACTGCTCCGTAACTGGAAAAAGGAGTTCCTGAACAATGCTTCGGTTGTGTTCGACGACAAGCGCGAGGAAAACCTCAAAGAAAAGCTTGCCGAAGAGCGAAAAGAGAAAGCGGAGTATGCCAAAAAGGTTGGTCAGTTAACCATGCAGGTTGACTGGCTCAAAAAAAAATCTGAAGAAATTTGTGGACCTGACTACGAGAGTAAGTTTAGTCCAAAACCTTTTGACGACTAAGGAAATTCCGGCTTCCGTTGGTGCCAGGTTGCTTGACATCAACCGTACAAGCATTTATTACAAGGGCGCCCCTATTTCAGATGAGGAACTGGCCTGCAAAGAGATCATTGATCATCTCCATACAGATAATCCCACTTGGGGCGCAAGACAAATGTCTGCACAGTTAAAAGCCCGTGGTTACCAGGTTGGGCGCCGCAAGGCAAGACGCTACATGAATGAGATGGATATTTACCCGATCTATCCAAAGATGAATCTTTCCAAGCGAATGCAGCAGGCGAAAGTATGTCCATATCTTCTTCGTAATGCGGTCATAGACAAGCCAAATCAAGCATGGTCTATTGATATTACATATATCCCGATCAAGCGCGGATTTCTGTATCTGACAGCCGTGATCGACTGGTATAGCCGTTGTATTGTCGGCTGGGAAGTGGATGACACACTTGATACCAGAATGGTTATCAGTGCCCTGAAAAAAGCTTTCAAAGTGGCAAAACCTCAAATCCTGAATTCAGATCAGGGTTGTCAGTTTACAAGTCAGCAATACATTGATTTTGTAAAGGAAAACGGCATCCGTCAGAGTATGGATGGAAAAAGTCGCTGGGCAGACAACATCATGATTGAACGCTGGTTCCGCAGCTTCAAGTATGAGGAAGCCTATCTGACACAGTACAACAACATCAGGGAAGCAAGAGCTGCTATCGGACAGTATATCCACATCTACAACTTTGAGCGGCGCCATTCTGCACTTGATTACCAAACACCGGCTGAATGCTACTATCCGGCAATGTTGATGCCATATGTAGCTTAGCATATATTGAATCTGGGGAGTGCTCCACTGTTCTCCACATGTTCCTTGTAACTTGTCCACTATATCAGTTCATTATAAAAATCTTAGATTTTTGTCTTGACAACTGAGCCACTATAGTTTGGGGTTTGTTTGAAGAATGTTTGATCTTTCTTATTCATAACTACAAAAATTTCGATGCGCGGTGAAATCGACGATACCACACGATCATTCCAATAAAAACTATTTGAATCAGACCTTGCACAATCCAGTAACTCGTTCCAAATCCATCTATCAGCCGATTGGGGCGCAGCAGTACAGGAATATTGGTATCTGCCAGCGGAATGGAAATACAAATATAAATCAATCCCACAGTAATATTTATAACCGGAGAACGCAGCAGATACAGCAATACGATAAACACAATGCTGAGGCAAAAGCTCTGAAACACTAAAATCCAAATAATGATCCGATAATACGGCAACGCGAAAAACATCCAAATATACAACGGAATACAGATCACCTGCTCAATCAGCATGAGTTCCAATACACAAGAAACAACCGGATGTCTTAACGCCTGCAATGTCTCGCGTATTCTCGGCTGATATATTGGCAGAAAAAAGCAAAACAATGACCAAAGCGTTAGAAAGGCCAAAAATAGCTGACTATTTCGGAATATTTCTCTCACTGCCGTCATCATATCATAAATCTGGAGGATATGCATGTGATAAGGAAGCAGAAAACAGTATATTAAAGCAGCGGGAACTCCCTGCCGAAGCACTATGTGCTTCGCCGGGTAGGTAATAAGCCTAAATGCTCTTCTCATTGAGATCATCCTTTGTCAACAAATATAGATAACCGTCTTCCAATCGTGGCACAAGTGGCACTGCACTTACATCCGGTGCACATTCTTTTTCCGCACAGAGAACCTTGACAAGCCGATTCCCATTTTCTTCAATACATCCAATCTGCTTGCATGTGTTTCTCTGCCTCCGATAGATTTCTTCCGGCATTTTCCATACATGACCCGTTGCAAGACTGGAAAGGTATTCAATTTCTCCAGCGAAAATAATATGCTTTTTTTGAAGAACGATAACCTGTTGACATGTTGCTTCAATATCTTCCGCAATATGGCTGGAGATGATAATCGGCTGTCTCCCGCGCAATTCTTCCAGCATTTCTTTTAGTCGAACACGTTCTTCAATATCCAGTCCAACAGTCGGTTCATCTAATAAAATTATATCTGGTCGTCCAAGAATTGCCTGTGCAATACCAAGTCTGCGCACCATACCGCCGGAAAGCTGCCCGCATTTCATATCTTTCTGATCTGTTAAATGTGTCAGCTCCAATGCACGATCTACTTCATTTGTCCAGTCAATTCCATCATTCTTTTTTTGTTTCAGCTTTGCAAAATAAAACAGTTGCTCCTTTGCTGTCAATGTCCGAAACGCACCAAACCGCTGTGGCAAATAACCGATTTGCAGCTCCCTTCTATTCCCGTCAACCTGTACTGTTCCGCTGTTTGCGGAAATCAAGTTTGTTATAATACGAAATAACGTTGTTTTTCCCGCGCCATTGGATCCCAACAACCCGTATGTATAATTCCCCAAATCAATGGAAATGTTGTCCAACACTACATTTTGCTTATATCGTTTTGTTATCGCATTAAGACGTACCATAGCGCTCGCTCAACTCCTTCCAGAATATTTCTTCATCAGCCTCTTCATGTTCTGAAATCAGGAATGCTGCTATCTCCCGCACCAGCTGCTCCTCTTTTCCGGCATCCTTCGCCGCATCAAGTAAATCTACCAGCTGCAACTCCGCATCTGAAAGATCTTCTCGCGGAAAATCACTAAAATATGACCAACTCTCCAAAGTTTCCTCCGGCGTTTCACTCAGTCCCATCCCGCCGATTACCATGGATACTTCACTTTTATTCCGTTCTATAATAAGCGCTTTTGTGAAGTTACTAAAAGATCCTAAACCTGAATCGCTAGTCAGAATATAGTCTGAAAAGATTGCAACATCTCCTCCTGTTCCGTTACAAGATAAATCGGCAGACGCTAAAATGATTTTTCGATCAGAGATCAACGTCTGATCCAGTCCGTAGGCTTCCATCGCGTCACACATGCTCTGATAGTTATCTTTTACCAGCTCCACCATTCGTTCTTCTGTAACAGATAGATTGAGCGGTAGGATATTTGCAATTACAGGATCCTCCGTTTTCTCTATATATCCTCCAATGATTGTAATGCTGTCGCTTTCGCCTTCATATACCCGTTCCGATGTCTGCGCCAAATTACTGACCAGCGTAAACGGCGCCTGAACGTCCAGCCGGATATGTGCCGGTTCAATTCTATTATATGTATTATATTCGGAGTTCCAAGTTTCAAAATTTAAGTAAATCTGTTTTTCACCTGCCATCGGATACCATGGAAACCAGCCGGGCAGCATTGCTCCGTCCATGTTGCTGTAAAACAAGTTATTATACCCCTGATATTGCAGTGTAATTGACAATTGTTCCGTTGGTTTTTCCGTATGGATAGTGACAAGATCATCCTGCAAAGACCATGTGATCGGTTGTGTACTCTCCAGGCTCTTTAATTTATAGCCGCGGTAGAGCGTAAAAACGAACGCATCCATTGGTTTTTCCGCCTCTATTACAAGTGTTCCCTCAACCTTCAACTGTCGACCAAAGTCCAACTTCAAATCGTAATCTTGAATCGTATAGCCGATATCCGCCGTTTCCTGCAAACCGTTTGCCTGCTCTTTGTATAGGTAATAATCTGTATTGCTATTATAATGGCGATATGTGCTGGCTGGCAATTGGGCATAGATCAGACACGCAACGCTGCATGCCAGCAGCAAACAACCAGATATGCACAGTTTCCGCTTTTTTATCGAACAAAGCATACCAAGACAGAGCAAGATCCAGAAGAACTGAACGGCAAAGCGCGTCCATTCCGTTTGTAGCCCCGCTTGTTCATTGGGCCACCACATACTTTCCTCGTAAAATATCGCAAAGATATGCCGTAATATATAACTGAGTCGATTTCCCCATGAATTAGTATGTTCTTCATTTCCAAGCATCATTTCTGTCAGAGGGCTGGACATAACCAAAAAGACGATCAACGCAATGGCAGAATGATGCTGATTCTGCCATTGTGCAAGTACGCACCCCACCAAAAGGCAAATGAGCAGCGGAAGCAATAAATTGCACAGAAACATTTTGGGAAGTATAGGCAACGCATAGCCGGTTGCATCATTGCGAACGGTGACGAATTCCATCATCAGAAAAATAATCGCCTGGCTCAGAATAAAAACCACAAAAAAACGTCCCAGGCCTTTTCTCTGATAATAGCCGCTTCCCCTGCAACCCGCAATCGTTTCATCAACATCTTCTAATAACGAACTTGATAGACAGATATACACTGCTACCGTCAATACCGCACACAAATAAAACCAATAGCGGCAGAGCCAATACAGTGTTGCCATCCCAGACTGATTTCCCATATTAAGATATATTTGATATGTCAAAGGCAATAAAATGGAAATCATACAAAATATACAAAATGATTTTCTGCGTATCATTTCTTTTGTCAGGATGTTTTTCATATGCAATCCCCCTCTCAAAATATCGTTCGATCATGAATAAAAAGTTTCTACGGCTTCAATAATCCGCCTTTCTATTATATTTGTTCTATATCCAATGCAAAACGTAACATATTTTCAAGAACTTTTTCAAAGTTTTTATTTATATAGAGTTATATATAGAGCGGATTCCACTGGTAACCAGCGGAATCCGTGTGATGTAACATCTGTTCTATTGTTCTCTATAAGTTCTGTAGCGATGATTTAACTAACTGTCATCGTGCCGCTGCCATTGCAGCCATAGCTTCCCACCAACTGCATCTGGAAAGAATACGTGTTCTGACTATCAGACCAACTTCCACTCGCTTTTTTTCCAATTTGTATGGATGGACTCCATTTTATCGCTCGTCCTGCCATTCCATATGCCTGCATGATTTCCGTAGAGCTTGAATAATTTGCCGCAGAAAAGTTAGCTCCGTGCCCAGAAAGCTTCGAAGATAATTTCGACCCTTGTCCCTTGGAAATGGTAACGGTTGTGGTAGCTGCAAAAGCTCCCATCGTCAACATGCATACCGTCAGGATACTTGCAATAATCCCAATCCACTTTTTCTTCATTAGAATTCATCTTCTTTTCGTTCCGTAACATGTTTCTTCTTACCTCTTCAGTTCCTTCGGAGCATCTGGCTGATACGCGCCAAAGCAAGACGCCGTCCCTGCCGATGATGTTGCTGCAAACATCACCAGTTCTGCCATCTTAGACAGAATCAAATTCAGACCATTCACCGTCTTTTCCTTCTTTCCATGCCGACTTTGCTTTTCCACATATAATACCTATAGAGACAATCCAGATCGCCACAGCAATTGCAAGCCCCAGTTGAATCCCTGAAAGTATAAATACAACTGAAATAAGTGTCCATATACCGCAAATTACGAGTGCCTTTCGCCGATTCCTCTTTCGATATTGGCGCGACAATGGTTTATTCTCATGAATAACGGGAGCGTATCCAATAATCGGAATCCATGCAATAACCAATCCTGAAAAAATGATGTACGTTTGCATAATATTCAGTGCATGATACACCGCCATAAAACAACAAAACATTGCAAACATTGATATCCCGCACATGATGTGCGTATCTGCATGAAATCCGCCGCAGAATATTCTTGTTGATACGAAACAAAGCAGATATACAAGCCCTACATCAAGAGCATGGAACCATGCGCTTGTCAGAAGAATAATGGCAAAATTGATACTATCTGCAAAAATCAATTCAAATCCGTATTCAAAAATATTCCGTTTCTCCGTTGCTATTATTTTCCGATCAATAAAATAAGCAGTTACCTTATTGGCAATCCTCATGCTAAGATTCCTCCTCTGCGGTGATCCTCTTTTCACATAAGATTACTTTCCTATAAGATAACTGCTTGTTTATTAAAATTCAAGCTCCTGTTCGAGTTTGGTCGTTTTTCGTTCGAGATTGGTATGCAAGGGGATCAATATATCGCAAATAAACTTGCCTTCTTTCTCATCAAACATAATTACACCATGATATGTATCTACAATTCTTTTTATATTTTGCACGCCAAAGCCATGACAATTTTTGTCCCTCTTAGAAGTTTGTAATTCAGGATTGTGCGATAAAATCGACGCACTAATTGTATTTTGAACGCATATATATGCATATTCCCCTTGTTTTACAATCTGAATATCAATTGTTTTTTCTTCCGTTTTTATCGCAGCCTCTATTGCATTATCCAATAGATTCCCAAATAATACGCAAATATCGCTCTGGGAAATCGGTAGCTGCGGATGCGTAATCAATATAGAACAACGAATCCCCCGCTGTTCGGCTATAGATATTTTCGTGTTCAAAATTGCGTCTAAAATATCATTTCCTGTAAAAACAATCGTATAAGATTCTTTTTGTTGTTCTTCAAGTAAATTTTGTACATATTGTTGGATCTCATTGCATTTTTGCTCTGCTGCTAAACGATCAATACAGTACAAATGATTTTTTAAATCGTGGCGCACACTTTGCATTTCTTCATAAATATGCTGTGTCTCCCGGCTCGTATTCCTGACACAATCATATTGCAGCTTTAACAAGGCATAGTCTTGCTTTACCTGATTATCTGCACTGATTCGTCGAAACAGAATATACACTAAGATATCCATTAAGGCGATTATTGCAGTCAGGAAGAATACCATTCTCTCCATCCTGGAATCACGAAATGCAATCATCCAGAGCATAAAGATCGCAATAATAGAAAAAAGCGGTATGAAAAACAAAAGGAGAAAATCTGCAAGCGTCAAGTTCGCTTTTGTCTTGCATCGGAGGGCAATCCGGGTAAACCAGATCAGTAAAATCTTTGCAAAAATCGTAGCTGCTATTCGGTATAGCGAGAATGTGCCAATGAGTTCAGAAGCATTTGCTCCGCTGAATCTTCCAAATAACGACAACCCAATAACCGCCGCAATTGCAACCAATGCCATAACGAACACGGAAAGAAATGCTTTTTCCTGCCTTTTTCCATTCAGCATCCGTATACAAAAAATATAGTTTATACAAATAGAGAGCAATGTACTAACGACTTCTAAAGGAACTAATATGGACGGAATTGTAATGGCAGCAAATGATATCATACCCCAAAATATCGTTTCCACATATTTTCCTTTTTTCTCCGTTCGATATCCCAAATATCGAATCAAAAAATCATAGATAATTGCAACTTCAAGTAGATTAATAAATAATTCCCATGCAATATTCATACATGTACACTCCGCGTATATTCGATAAACTTTTTCTGCACATCTTTTAATCTATTTCGTGCGATTGGAATCGTTTCTCCCGATAGGAGTTTCAACTCACTCTGACTGATGATTGCGATATATTGACAATTTACCAAAAATCCAACATGTGGACGCGCAAAATAAAAGGCAGACAATTCTTTGGAAATTTCACCAATAGATGCTTTATATTTATACGACTTAGATGTTGTATGGACAGTTACATAATGATTATGATTTTCAAAATATCGAATATCTTTTAAGAATATAGAAATATGTTGTTTATGTATTTCAAAGTCAAATATATACTTCGTATTTCGGACATATGCCAGTATTTTTTCAACCACGATAGATAGTTGAGATAAATCCGACTTTCGTAAAAACCAAAATGGATGATAAGAAAATGACTCGAAAACAAGATGATCTTTGCTGGAAACAAATATAATAATGGATGAACCCGGCATTTTCTCCAGTTTCTCTGCAACATGAAATCCTGTCATTTCCGGCATATCTATATCTAAAAATATCGCATCCGGTTCTGTATTTTCCATCTGACTGAGTAGTTGCTCTCCTGAAGAACACGTAATAATCTGTACCTCGATAGGATACCTTCTCAGTTCATTTCTAGTTAAATCTGTTATTGTATCCAAAAAAGCAGTATCATCATCACAAAAAATAAAGTTCATATCTATAGTCCCTGCATTATAATACACCAAGTTATTTTTTATTATATCACACAATACAAGAAACAACAATCTTTCGCTTCAATCGTATCTACCATGATATTTGTATTTTAACCTCACTTTCTGTTCATAGAAAATTTACGTGTGTTTTCCCCTATACTATGATACACTTCATTATAAAAAATAACATACCAACGAGGTTCCTTCCATGAACGCTATCAATGAATTATATCGCTTACGTGCCCGTGCAAAGTCTGCCATGCATAAGTCCACAGCCCAAGAACGCAAAGACGCAAACCAAAAAGCCTATGATGCGCTTACCTGGGCTATCAATCGCCTTGATCCACGTCTTAACAACTATACACGTATTCCCGCGAATCAAAAGCATTACCGCAATACGAAAACCTACAGCATCACCATGGCACCGGAGGATCATGACCGCCTTGTCCAGCTTGGAAAAGAGCTGCATATTGAGGGTGGCTTTAGTGGCGTGTTGACTTATATCGCGCAGAACTGCACCTTAATCCATGAAAAAAACGATATAGAGAGTTAATCCGAACATTTTGCTCCTCAATTAGGGGTAAATAATCAAATTATAGTCCATTTCCGAACTGCTAAATATATTAAAATTTCAATATTAAGTTCATCCATATTACAATCGAATTCGACAACAGGAGGCTACTATGCAGGGTAGACCTCCTGTTTTTATGCGCTGAATCGTGTATTGTGCAGCGCATAAAAAGAAAAACGGTCTCAACGGTATGTTTCTACCGAAATCAGGCTGTGAGATGCTACACCTCTGCAGGGCAAGTGGAAACGTGATATCTCCACAGCGAAAACAGAAGCAGGAAAGTAGTTGCCGTCAGAACGGTTACACGACATTTTCTACCAGAAAATGTACGGGTAAACGGATATGACGGTAATATCACAACTTTCAGTATTCCTTAGACAGCTCCCTAAAAAGGTTGCAGCGGTCAGGAATTTGCTGAAATCGGACGATTGGTGCATAACAATCGGGCTGTTTGTGCAGCCAAAATAAGAGTGTGTGCTTTGCTTTAACTGAAAAATCGTTCGGAACAACCAGTTCAGAACGATCATATCGAGCTACACCATATGGGCATACTATGCCCTCTTGGAGAAAGGAATCAATCATGGGTCATTGCAATCAAAACAAAAAAGGTTCCCTCGTCAGACAAGTCGAGATGACATTAAACGATCGTCTTGCTATCGGACGAAAAAAGAACGCACATAAGGCTGCTGACATCACTTATAAATATATTTACAGTTGGGAGACCTATCGCAGTTACTTAAAGCACTGCTGCTATTTTGTGAAATGGTGCAGCAAAACACATGGATGTAAAACCCTAGAAGAATGTCATCCGTATATGCAGGAATGGATGAAAACGCGTAAATCATTATCTCCATATACACAAAAGCTGGAAGTCAGTGCTCTGGCAAAACTGTACGGATATCGCACCGGAGAACTTGACATAAATACTGCCAGCCGCTGCCGGAAGGATATTAAACGGAGCAGGAACGAGGTTTCCCGTGACCGGCATTTCAGCGAACAGAAACATGCTGACTTCGTTGCATTCTGCCTCTCCACCGGCCTCCGCCGTGGGGAGTTAAAAGCGCTCCGTGGTACTGCGCTTTATCAAGATCCATCCGGTACCTATTACATCCATGTCACCAGCGGCAGTAAAGGCGGCCGGGAACGCTATGCGCCTGTTATCGGCGACATAGAGCTTGTCTGCAAGCTATGCCGTGATGCCGGTAAAAACAAGGTGTTTCCGTCTATCCCCTCTGCTGCCGATGTTCACAGTTACCGTGCAGAGTATGCCACACAAATTTATAAACAGTATGTACGTCCTCTGGAACACCTGGAACGGCATGAAATTTACTATTGTCGCGGAGATCGGAAAGGTGAAAAATTTGACCGGACTGCCATGAAGAAAGCCTCACAGGCTTTGGGACACAATCGAATCAGTGTAGTCGCTGGGCATTATCTGCGAATATAGGATTATGCCCTCGATACAGCGATAATGCAACTTTTTATCGTTTTATACTTCTTATATTCGCCAATTTTGTAAAATTTCAAACTTGAATATATATATTTATTTCGTTCGGCCCTTTCTTTCATGTTGCAGGAAATGATGAAGTCTGACCTTGGCCCTGAATATCAGGATTACAATATCGTAATCGCGCAGCCCAACGGCAGACCTTTTGAAGAGCATCAGATTTGCCAAAAGTTCAAGGCACTGATTACAGAGCATAATCTGAAGCCTGTCGTATTTCACTCTCTGCGCCACAGCAGCACGAGTATGAAGCTGAAAATCAGCGGAGGCGATATCAAGGCTGTACAGGGCGATACAGGGCACGCACAGGCGAATATGGTCACGGATGTATACTCACATATCATGAACGATGACCGCAAGCGCCTGGCAAAGAAAATGAATGACCAGTTTTTCTCCCCTCTCCATACTGAAGCAAAAGAAAAAGCAGTTGACGAGCCGCCCATGACTGAATCCATGGAACAGCTCATACAGCTGCTAAAGAGTTCTCCTGAAATTATTGAACCGCTTCTTCAAATGTCACAGTTATTAAGTTCAAAATGAACTTGCAAGTATTCTTGCAAACCTACTTTGTTTGAAAATGTTTGAAATCAACATTTTTTTCCAATTCAAATTGCTCCAAAAGTTACGAAAAGAGCCTGATTTCGTACGAAATCAGGCTTCAAATGGAGCTGCTAAGCAGATTTGAACTGCTGACCTCATCCTTACCAAGGATGCGCTCTACCGACTGAGCTATAGCAGCATTGGCGACCCAGAACGGGCTCGAACCGTCGACCTCTAGCGTGACAGGCTAGCGTTCTAACCAACTGAACTACTGGGCCAAAATGGCAGGGGCAGAAGGGATCGAACCCTCGGCACGCGGTTTTGGAGACCGCTGCTCTACCAGCTGAGCTATACCCCTGTATAAGCAAGCCGAGTTTTGCAGCCAACCGCTTCCTTTTGCTCACTTTCCCTTTTGCAATAAAAGAAAAATAAGTGGTGGGCCTTCGGGGACTCGAACCCGGGACCGACCGGTTATGAGCCGGTTGCTCTAACCAACTGAGCTAAAGGCCCATAATCAAAATGGTCTGTATATGATTTTCGCCGTCACATAACTCTATTATATGACGGCGAACAATCTTAATGGCTCCTCAAGTTGGACTCGAACCAACGACCCTGCGGTTAACAGCCGCATGCTCTACCAACTGAGCTATTGAGGAATATCGAAGCGATCTGATTTTCTCAGACCGCTTTTGTGTAGGCATCGACCTATCTTCCCGGGCCGTCGCCAGCCAAGTATTGTCGGCGTAAATGAGCTTAACTACCGTGTTCGGAATGGGAACGGGTGTACCCTCATCACAAAAAACACCTACTACCTTTTCTTTTCAGAAAAGACCTTTGTTACTATAACACATTCTCTGCGTTATGTCAAGAAAAAATTGGTGACCCGTGGGAGAATCGAACTCCCGTTTACGGCGTGAGAGGCCGTCGTCTTAGCCGCTTGACCAACGGGCCATTTCCACACACCGTATTTATCGGTGTCCAGAAAGAAGTGGTACACCATCGGGGACTCGAACCCAGGACCCACTGATTAAGAGTCAGTTGCTCTACCATCTGAGCTAATGGTGCATTTCGTCAACTTTTTCTCGTGAGTTTTGCATTATCTGCGCCCTCAAAACTGAACAGCAATACTCGTGACAGAAGCTTTTTCCGAGTTTACCCAAATCATAATTCAGGTCAAGCCCTCGACCTATTAGTATCAGTCCGCTGCATACATTACTGTACTTCCACTCCTGACCTATCAACCACATCGTCTACGTGGGGTCTTACTTCCGAAGAATGGGAAATCTTATCTTACGGGGAGTTTCACGCTTAGATGCCTTCAGCGTTTATCTCGTCCATACTTAGCTACCCAGCTATGCCCTTGGCAGAACAACTGGTGCACCAGAGGTATGTCCATCCCGGTCCTCTCGTACTAAGGACAGCTCCGTTCAAATTTCCTACGCCCGCAACAGATAGGGACCGAACTGTCTCACGACGTTCTGAACCCAGCTCGCGTACCGCTTTAATTGGCGAACAGCCAAACCCTTGGGACCGAATTCAGCCCCAGGATGCGATGAGCCGACATCGAGGTGCCAAACCTCCCCGTCGATGTGGACTCTTGGGGGAGATCAGCCTGTTATCCCCAGGGTAGCTTTTATCCGTTGAGCGACGGCATTTCCATTCACATACCGCCGGATCACTAACTCCAACTTTCGTTCCTGCTCGACCCGTCAGTCTCGCAGTCAGGCTCGTTTTTGCGTTTACACTCACTGCACGATTTCCATCCGTGCTGAACGAACCTTTGAGCGCCTCCGTTACTCTTTAGGAGGCGACCGCCCCAGTCAAACTGCCCACCTGACAGTGTCCCCCGACCAGATTCATGGCCGCAGGTTAGAATTCCAATATTCCAAGAGTGGTATCCCAAGGTTGGCTCCACAAATGCTGGCGCACTTGCTTCCAAGCCTCCCACCTATCCTGTACATGAAATATCGAAATCCAATATCAAGCTACAGTGAAGCTCCATGGGGTCTTTCCGTCTAGTTGCGGGAAACCGGCATCTTCACCGGTACTACAATTTCGCCGGGCTGGCTGTTGAGACAGTGCCCAAATCGTTACGCCATTCGTGCGGGTCAGAACTTACCTGACAAGGAATTTCGCTACCTTAGGACCGTTATAGTTACGGCCGCCGTTTACTGGGGCTTAAATTCAATGCTTCGATTGCTCTAACATCTCCTCTTAACCTTCCAGCACCGGGCAGGCGTCACCCCCTATACGTCATCTTTCGATTTAGCAGAGAGCTGTGTTTTTGCTAAACAGTCGCTTGGGCCTTTTCACTGCGGCCTCTTCTCAGAGGCGCCCCTTATTCCGAAGTTACGGGGCCAATTTGCCGAGTTCCTTAACAACCATTCTCCCGTTGGCCTTAGAATACTCATCCCATCTACCTGTGTCGGTTTGCGGTACGGGCACCTGGACAATACACTGAGCTTTTCTCGCCTCTCACGCCGTCTGCTTCCCTACTATATTTCGGTCCCTTACGCCCGGGGCAACCATCGCCCGGGTCAGACTTAATGAAAGTGTCCCTCAGCTTAACATCTTCGGTGGTTACGGAATATCAACCGTATGTGCATCGACTACGCCGTTAGGCCTCGCCTTAGCTCCCGACTAACCTTGGGCGGACGAACCTTCCCCAAGAAACCTTAGATTTTCGGCCATTATGATTCTCACATAATTCTCGCTACTTATTCCGGCATTCTCACTCGTATGAAGTCCACGTGTCCTTCCGATCACGCTTCACCCCGCATACGACGCTCCCCTACCCAATGTTTCAAACATTGCCCGAGCTCGGTTGAATACTTAGCCCCGTTAAATTTTCTGCGCAAAATCACTCGACCAGTGAGCTATTACGCACTCTTTGAATGAGTGGCTGCTTCTAAGCCAACATCCTGGTTGTCTTAGCAATTTCACATCATTTTCCACTTAGTATTCATTTGGGACCTTAGCTGCGGATCTGGGCTGTTTCCCTTTTGACCATGCGACTTATCTCACATGGTCTGACTGCCATGAACCAATTATCCGGCATTCGAAGTTTGATAGGGTTCAGTAACCTCGCGGCCCCTAGCCCATTCAGTGCTCTACCTCCGGTAATCTATCATAACGCTAGCCCTAAAGCTATTTGGGGAGAACCAGCTATATCCGAGTTCGATTGGAATTTCTCCGCTATCCACAAGTCATCCCCGGCCTTTTCAACGGACGTGGGTGCGGCCCTCCATTGCGTCTTACCGCAACTTCAGCCTGCTCATGGATAGGTCACCCGGTTTCGGGTCTAATACATGTAACTAATTCGCCCTGTTCAGACTCGCTCTCGCTGCGGCTCCGTGACTCCAGTCACTTAACCTTGCTACATACATTAACTCGCCGGACCGTTCTACAAAAAGTACCCGATCACACATGAACGTGCTCTCGGTGCTTGTAGGCACAAGGTTTCAGGTTCTCTTTCACTCCCCTCCCGGGGTCCTTTTCACCTTTCCCTCACGGTACTGCTTCGCTATCGGTCACCAGGTAGTATTTAGGCTTGGATGATGGTCCACCCGTCTTCCACAGGGTTCCTCGTGTCCTGTGGTACTCTGGATACTGCTAGCGTGCTTCCGATGTCGCTTACGGGGCTGTCACCCTGTTTCGCCGCTCTTCCCAAAGCGTTCAGCTATCTTTCACACTACATATTGCAGTCCGAACCCCTGAGATATTGCTACCTCAGGTTTGGCCTCTTCCGCGTTCGCTCGCCACTACTAGCGGAATCTCTGTTGATGTCTCTTCCTCGCCCTACTTAGATGTTTCAGTTCAGGCGGTTCCCCACTCATACCTATTTGATTCAGTATGAGCTGCATGAGCTTCTCTCATGCGGGTTTCCCCATTCGGAAATCTTGGGATCAATGCTTATTTGCAGCTCCCCCAAGCTTATCGCAGCTTGTCACGTCCTTCATCGGCTCCTGGTGCCAAGGCATTCCCCTTGCGCCCTTTACAGCTTGACCAGCTGTAAGACCTGATCCGGTCAGATCAGGAATTATTTTAGTAACTTAAGATTGTGAGTAATCTCGGTTATCTTTTGTTATAGCTAATTTGTAGTAGTACTTTCGTACTTTCGCCACAATTGGATCGTTAAAACCTTTTATTTCAGTTTGCTTTTCGCAATTTCCTAGAATAACAATTTTAATTTCCTATTGTTGCTTTGTCGTTTTCTCGCTGTTCAGTTTTCAAGGTGCAGATTTTTAACATCCTTTGGGATGTTAGTGGTGGGCTTAAATGGACTCGAACCATCGACCTCACGCTTATCAGGCGTGCGCTCTAACCACCTGAGCTATAAGCCCATATGAAAGGAAATCAATATCAGCAAAAGAATTGTTCTTCTTTTGCTTACCTTTCTTCTTCTATAAAAAGAAAAGTAAGTGGTGGAGATG
This sequence comes from Butyricicoccus porcorum, assembly GCF_051246315.1. Classification (NCBI taxonomy): domain Bacteria; kingdom Bacillati; phylum Bacillota; class Clostridia; order Eubacteriales; family Butyricicoccaceae; genus Butyricicoccus; species Butyricicoccus porcorum. The sequence goes on along the minus strand of NZ_CP178353.1, from coordinate 1,378,350 downwards.
AGGAGAATCGAACTCCTGACCCCCTGCTTGCAAGGCAGGTGCTCTCCCAGCTGAGCTACACCCCCATATGAAATTGATTTCCTTTTGTAAGGGCATTATGCCCTCTAAATTAAACAACGTTCGTTTGAATGACTCATTCCTGAATTGACCTAGGAATTTACAAAGCTCTGTTTCAAGCTTCATGGTCTCCTTAGAAAGGAGGTGATCCAGCCGCACCTTCCGATACGGCTACCTTGTTACGACTTCACCCTAATTACCAGTCCTGCCTTCGGCCGCGTCCTCCTTGCGGTTAGACTACGGACTTCGGGCATTACCGGCTCTCATGGTGTGACGGGCGGTGTGTACAAGGCCCGGGAACGTATTCACCGCGGCATGCTGATCCGCGATTACTAGCAATTCCGACTTCATGCAGGCGGGTTGCAGCCTGCAATCTGAACTGGGACAGCTTTAGGGATTTGCTCTGCCTCACAGCTTTGCTTCCCTCTGTATGTCTGCCATTGTAGTACGTGTGTAGCCCTGGTCATAAGGGGCATGATGATTTGACGTCGTCCCCACCTTCCTCCGTTTTGTCAACGGCAGTCTCGCTAGAGTGATCAACTAAATGTATCAACTAACAATAAGGGTTGCGCTCGTTGCGGGACTTAACCCAACATCTCACGACACGAGCTGACGACAACCATGCACCACCTGTCACCGCTGTCCCCGAAGGGAAAGGCATATCTCTATGCCGGTCACCGGGATGTCAAGACCAGGTAAGGTTCTTCGCGTTGCTTCGAATTAAACCACATACTCCACTGCTTGTGCGGGCCCCCGTCAATTCCTTTGAGTTTCAACCTTGCGGTCGTACTCCCCAGGTGGGATACTTATTGTGTTAACTGCGGCACGGAAGGGGTCAATACCTCCCACACCTAGTATCCATCGTTTACGGCGTGGACTACCAGGGTATCTAATCCTGTTTGCTCCCCACGCTTTCGCTCCTCAGCGTCAGTTAATGTCCAGCAGGCCGCCTTCGCCACTGGTGTTCCTCCTAATATCTACGCATTTCACCGCTACACTAGGAATTCCGCCTGCCTCTCCATCACTCAAGACCAGCAGTTTTGAAAGCAGTTCCGGGGTTAAGCCCCGACATTTCACTTCCAACTTACCAGCCCGCCTACTCGCCCTTTACACCCAGTAAATCCGGATAACGCTCGCTCCCTACGTATTACCGCGGCTGCTGGCACGTAGTTAGCCGGAGCTTATTCATCAGGTACCGTCACTTTCTTCGTCCCTGATAAAAGATCTTTACAATCCGAAGACCTTCTTCGATCACGCGGCGTTGCTGCGTCAGGGTTTCCCCCATTGCGCAATATTCCCCACTGCTGCCTCCCGTAGGAGTCTGGGCCGTGTCTCAGTCCCAATGTGGCCGTTCAACCTCTCAGTCCGGCTACTGATCGTCGACTTGGTGGGCCGTTACCTCACCAACTATCTAATCAGACGCGAGCTCATCTTTCAGCGGATTGCTCCTTTGGTATCTCGCAGATGCCTGCAAAATACGTTATGCGGTATTAGCGACCGTTTCCAGTCGTTATCCCCCTCTGAAAGGCAGATTGCTCACGCGTTACTCACCCGTCCGCCACTAAGCACAAAAACCGAAGTCTCAGTGCTCCGTTCGACTTGCATGTGTTAGGCACGCCGCCAGCGTTCATCCTGAGCCAGGATCAAACTCTCTAAAAATTGTATTATCACGAGCAAAGCCCGTTATAATCAAATTTCAGCTTTAAGCTGGCTTGCTGTTGTTTTTTATACCGAAGTTACAGCTTCCGGTGGTCTTCTGAGTATAAACTTCAAAAGAATTTCAGGTTTGTAATTCGTTCAAACTTGCGTTGTTTAATTTACAAGGTACAATGCTTTTCGCTGTTCGCCTTTCAGCGTAGCAGCTTAATTATTATATCATCTCGCCAGAGGTTTGTCAAGAACTTTTTTCATTTCTTTTTTCAAACTTGATTCGATTGTTTCGCCGATCTCTCAGCGGCAACTCATTTAGTTTAACACATTCAAACCACTTTGTCAAGCACTTTTTTTGCCTCCCGGCCAGTAATCTCAACAAATTCTTCGGTTTTTCGTGTCGCTCATGTTGAGTGCTTATATAGGATATCATGTCGGACGACATATGTCAACCTTTTTTTCTTGTTTTCTTCAATTATTTTGACCACCGCCGCTCTATGTGCTATAATGGGGTGCAAACACACCGGCGATTATAAAGGAGGTTCTTCTATGCCAATCATCATAGAAAACAGCTTGCCCGCCTGTGCCGTATTGGAAAGCGAAAATATCTTCGTCATGACGCACCACCGGGCAACCACACAGCATATCCGTCCGCTTCGGATTGCCATGCTCAATCTCATGCCCACAAAGATTGTCACTGAGACGCAGATTCTCCGCTGCCTGTCCAATACCCCGATCCAGATTGAATTTGACCTGATCCAGACAGCAACACATAAATCGACAAACACCCCTGAGGATCATCTGCTGAAATTCTATCAGACCTTTGATGACATTCGCGACCAGTATTATGACGGATTCATCATCACCGGTGCGCCGGTTGAGAAGATGGAATTTGAAGAAGTTGATTACTGGCCGGAACTGGTCGAAATTATGGAATGGACCAAGACGCATGTCCATTCGACACTCCATATCTGCTGGGGGGCACAAGCCGGCCTGTACTACCATTATGGTATTCAGAAGCATCTGTTGGACAAAAAGCTGTCCGGCGTCTACAAGCATCACATCATGCGCCATCATGAAAGTCTGCTGCGCGGCTTCGACGATGTATTCAAGGCGCCGCATTCGCGTTACACCACGATTTATTCCGAAGACATCATCCGTCACCCCGATTTGACCATGCTGGCGGAGTCGTATGAAGCCGGCCCATACATTATAACAGCAAAGAACGGCAGACAGCTGTTTGTCACCGGCCACAGCGAATACGACAAAGACACACTTGCGCGCGAATATTTCCGTGATGTCCAGCGCGGGCTCAATCCGAGCGTTCCGGAAAATTATTTCGAGCACGACGACCCGCACAGCGAACCGCTGCTGTCGTGGCGCTCGCATTCGACTCTGCTGTTTACCAACTGGCTGAACTATTATGTCTACCAGTCCACACCGTTTGAACTGACTGATCTCGGATAACTGACCGACCGCCGGAGGAAGTGCATTCCTCCGGCGCTTTTTATTGATTTGATTTAAATGTAAAATCCGCCATTTACGCCAAGTACCTGTCCGGTGACAAACTTCGACTGCTCGGACGCCAGCCAATAGATGACATCTGCAACCTCCTCCGGCGTACCATTGCGCCCGAGCGGAGTTTCTTCTGCCAGCTCCTGCATCACATCTTCCCCGTGCATACGGTTCATATCGGTGTCTATGACACCCGGCGCAACACAGTTGACGCGGATACCGGACAGCCCCAGCTCTTTGGCGAGCGCTTTGGTCATGCCGATAACCGCCGCCTTGGACGCGGAATAGTGCACCTCACATGAGCCGCCGGTCTGCCCCCAGATCGAGGACACCGTGACGATACTGCCCGCCTGCCGGTCGAGCAGCTGCGGCAGAACCTCACGGATGACGCGATACATGCCCTTGACATTCACATCGAACATCGTATCCCAGTCATCCTCCGTAATATCAGCAAACAGCTTTTGCTGTGCCATACCGGCATTGCAGACAACCGCATCCGGCGTGCCGAATTCCGCCTGTGCCAGCAATACCAGCCGATGCACCGCGGCGCTGTCTGTGACATCCGCCTGCACACACCGGCATTGTGTGCCCAACTGCCGGATTTCCTCCTCCAGCGACTGTGCCGCGTGCTGCGCGCGTGCATAGCACGCCGTGACATTCCAGCCCTCTTTTGCAAACTTGAGCGCACAGGCACGCCCAATGCCGCGCGCCGCGCCCGTAATCAAAACAGATTTGCTCATCTTTCCTCTTCACCTCAAAAAAGGGACGGAATTGTCTTCCGTCCCTTTTGTCTGTTCTGTTGGATGACCGCAATCAGATAGAAACGGTCTGGGATACCTCGTACAGCTCCTGATTCAGATCCTTGCTCATTGCCAGGCCTTCCTCGATGTCGTAGTCGGTAATCTGGTTGTTGCGTGCGCAGACAACACGGTTGGAAGCGCCTTCCATCAGGATCTTAACGGCATGATAGCCCATACGGGTCGCCATAACACGGTCACGAACCGTCGGGGAGCCACCGCGCTGGATATGTCCGAGGATGGTTACGCGCGCATCGATACCGGTTGCGGTATGAATGCGGTCTGCAACATCCTGTGCATTGCCGACGCCCTCTGCGACAATGATGATGTGGTGCTTTCTGCCGCGGATACGGTTGGCACGCATCTTCTCAACAATGGACTTTTCAAAGTCAATCTCGCGCTCCGGCAGCAGGATTGCAGTTGCGCCGCAGGCAACGCCGACATCCAGCGCCAGATGACCGGCACGGCGTCCCATAACCTCTACGACAGAGCAGCGTTCGTGCGACTGCATGGTATCGCGCAGCTTGTCGATTGCCTGAATCGCCGTGTTGCAGGCGGAATCGAAGCCGATGGTGTAATCCGAGCAGACGATGTCGTTGTCGATGGTGCCCGGAACGCCGATGGCCGGAACGCCCTTGCGGGAAAGTGCCTGTGCGCCGCGGAAGCTGCCGTCGCCGCCACAGACAACCAGGCCGTCCAGACCCATATAATGTGCGTTGTTGGCAGCCTGAGTCAGGCCGTCATCGGTAAGCATCTCAAGGCAGCGCGCGGTATACAGCATGGTGCCGCCCTTTGCGATGATGCCGTCAACGCTTCGTGCGCCCAGCTCGATGATATCGCCGTTAATCAGGCCGCTGTAGCCGCGGCGGATGCCGAGGCAGGAAATGCCATACGCTGATGCGGTGCGGACAACGGCGCGGACAACCGCGTTCATTCCGGGTGCGTCGCCGCCGCTGGTCAGGATGCCAATACGTTTAATCTGCTTTTCCATTTCGGTCCCTCCAAATCATGTCTTTCGCCGCCTGCCCTCTGGCACAGCCGGGATCGGAAGCCATTGAACTTTTCATTTTATTTTCCAGTTGTTTACGTTTTTTTTGCACTTATTTTTCAAATCAGGGTAAAATGGTAGATTCTGCCCATTTCTATTTCATTATAACATTTTCTTCCCCAAGAATAAACCTTAATTTGTGAATCAACTTCAAATTATTATAGACCCACATGGAACGCGGTGCAAGCATCTGCTTCCGGTTCGCCGAGCAGAACAGCACAACCGGCAGATCGCCGCGATACTCTGCGAGCAGGCGGCGCACCTCCTCCAGCCGCGGATCGTCCATATCGGTCATGCGCAGATACAGCTTGTGCCGGCAAGTCATGCCCGGCACGGCCGCCTGTGCCGCCGGGCGCGGTGCATCTCTGCGATCATCCTGCCTGCGCCGTCCTCCCTGTGCAGACTGCCGCACGGAATCAAGATACTGCTCTTCCAGTGGATAAATCGCAGACGGCAGGATCTTGGGCGCTTCATCCTCTCGCGCATCGATGCGCCCCGCAATCCAGACGGCACGGTCTTCCTGCAACCAGTCGCCCGCCTGCTGCAAGACGGAGGAAAAGACCACCAGCTCCGCCGACCCGGTCAGGTCTTCCACTGTGACATACGCCATCATGGTGTTGTTTTTGGTGGTCTTGCGTTTGATTGCAGTGATAACACCCGCCAGAATAACGGTCATGCCGTCGTGGTATACCGGCGGCACGGTTTTATCTTCACCGGACAGATCCTGTTCAATGTGCCGGATGGTGGCGCAATCCGCCTGTGCGACCAGCTCGCGGTAATCGTCCATCGGGTGGCCGGACAGATACAGTCCGGTTGTCTCCTTCTCCATCGAGAGCAGCTCACGCATGGACAGCTCTGGAATATTGGGCAGCGCAATGCGCTCGCGCTTCTGCTCCTCCGTGCCCATGCCGAACAAATCCATCTGTCCCTCAACATTGCGGCGGCGCGCATTCGTGACCGCCGTGAGCACACTGTCATAGACGCGCAGCAGCTGGCTGCGCTTATAGCCCATCGAATCAAATGCGCCCGACTGGATCAGGCCCTCGAGCGCGCGGCGGTTGAGGTCGTTGGTATACATACGCTCACAGAAATCCTCGAACGATTCAAAGGCGCCGTTCGCGGAGCGCTCCTGCTCGAGTGCCTTCAGGAAGGTGCGCCCGACATTGCGCACCGCCGCCAGACCGAACCGGATATTGCCGTCCGCGACCGTGAACCCCTCGCACGACTGATTGATATCCGGCGGCAGAACAGTCAGACCCATGCCGCGGCATGCGCCGATGTATTCCGAGACCTTTGCGGACGAATCGAGTACACTGGTCAGCAGCGCCGCCATATATTCCTGCGGATAATGGCACTTCATATAAGCGGTCTGATAGGACACGACCGCATAGCACACAGCGTGCGCTTTGTTGAATGCATAATTTGCAAAATCCATGATTTCATCAAAAATGGATTCCGCCGTTTTTTCATCGACGCCGCGTTTGATCGCGCCGTCGATGCCAAGCTCCTCATTGCCGTAAATGAAGTTTGTGCGTTCCTTTGCCAGCTCCTTCATCTTCTTTTTGGACATCGCACGGCGCACCATGTCCGCCTTGCCGAGCGAATATCCCGCCAGCACGCGGAATACTTCCATGACCTGTTCCTGATAGACCATACAGCCATAGGTGACAGACAGAATATCCTTCAGCAGCGGGTGCTTGTATTTGACCTGTGAAGGGTCGTGCTTGCACGCAATATAGCGCGGAATCGACTGCATCGGGCCCGGGCGGTACAGCGCGACGACGGCCGTGATGTCTTCAATCGAATGCGGCTTGAGGCCGGTGACGACATTGGTAATGCCCGCACTTTCGAGCTGGAACACGCCGGACGTTTTACCCTGTGCGAGCATGGCATACGTGGCGTCGTCGTTCAGCGAAATGTCGTTCAGATGAAATTCCGGGTGTGCGCGCTGCACCATCTTCTCCGCGTCAGAGAGCACTGTCAGGTTGCGCAGGCCGAGGAAGTCCATTTTGAGCAGGCCGAGCTCCTCCAGCGTCGTCATGATATACTGCGTGACCATGTTGCCGTCATTTGCTGCGAGCGGAACATAATGATCGACCGGCTCGTTGGTGATGACGACGCCCGCCGCGTGTGTGGACGCATGGCGCGGCATGCCCTCCAGGCTGCGCGCCGTGTCAATCAGACGGTGTACGGTCTCATCGTTCTCATACATCTGCCGCAGCTGGTCGGAAGCGGCGAGCGCCTTGTCCAGCGTGATGTGCAGTTCGTTCGGCACGAGCTTGGCGACAACATCGACATCGCCATAGGGGATGTTCAGCGCACGCCCGACATCGCGGATGGCGTTGCGCGCCGCCATTGTACCAAAAGTGACAATCTGCGCCACATGGTCGGCACCATATTTATTCGTGACGTATTCAATGACCTCCTGCCGGCGCTCATAACAGAAATCAACGTCGATATCCGGCATGCTGACGCGCTCCGGATTGAGGAAGCGTTCAAAGTACAGCGAATACTGGATCGGATCGAGCGTCGTGATATCCAGACAGTAGGCGACCATGGAGCCCGCTGCTGAGCCGCGCCCCGGCCCGACCGGGATGCCGTGTGTCTTGGCATAATGGATGAAATCCCAGACAATCAGGAAGTAATCGACGAAGCCCATGCGCGCAATCATGTCCAGCTCGTATTCCAGACGTGCACGCTTTTCGCTGTCATTCGGGTCATAGCGACGGTCGAAGCCTTCCATGCACAGCTTGTGCAGGTATTCCTGTGCAGTATACCCCGCCGGAACATCAAAGGACGGCAGATGATATTCTCCGAACGTGAAATCCAGATTACACCGCTCCGCAATCTTCGCCGTGTTGGCAATGGCCTCCGGGTGCTCCGGGAACAGTGCCGCCATCTCCTCCTCGCTCTTGAGGTAGAATTCCTCTGTTTCAAAGCGCATGCGGTCGATATCGTCCACCGTCTTGCCCGTCTGAATACACATCAGGACGTCCTGTATTCTGGCGTCCTCGCGCCGTGTGTAGTGCGCGTCGTTGGTCACGACAAGCGGAATGCCGGTCTCCTCCGCGATTTTCAGCACGCCGCGGTTGACATCTACCTGCTCACGCAGACCGTGATCCTGAATTTCCAGATAGAAATTATCTTCTCCGAAAATATCGCGATATTCCAGCGCCATCTCCTTTGCTGCGGCGTAATTCTGCTGTAAAATCAGCGATGGCACCGCGCCTGCCAGACAGGCAGACAGCGCAATCAGGCCTCCGGAATGCTGCCGCAGCAGCTCCAGATCGACGCGCGGTCGGTTGTAAAAGCCCTCAGAAAATGACAGGCTGACCATATGGATGAGATTTTTATAGCCCTCTTCATTTTTGCACAGCAACACAAGGTGATACGGGTTGTTGTCCATCCCATGTACCTTGTCATGGCGCGTGCGGCGCGCGACATAGACCTCACAGCCGATGATCGGCTTGATGCCCGCCGCCTTCGCCGCACGATAAAAGTCAATGACGCCATACATGACGCCGTGGTCTGTAATGGCAATGGCATCCTGCCCGATTGCCTTCACATGCTCCATCATGGTGGAAATGCGATTGGCGCCATCGAGCAGGCTGAATTCGGTATGTACGTGCAGATGCACAAAGCTCATGTTTGTTCCTCCTCCGCCGCTGCGCGCGCAATCGACACAATGCGGCGCATGCGGTGGCTCAGTCCCGGCTTGGAAATCGGCGGGTCAAGGCGCGACGCCAGCTCCGACAGACTTGCTGTCGGATCATCCAGCCGCAGACGAATGGTTTCGTGCAGCGCGTCCGGGAAAATATCCCATCCGCTTTGATCCAGTGCGCGCCGGATGACGGCAATCTGCTCTGCCGCCGCATTGGATGCCTTGATGACATTCGCAGCCTCACAGTTGACCTGTCGGTTGATCTGGTTGCGCAGCTGCTTTTCCACCTTGGCCTCCATCATGCACAGCGCCGCATGCGGCGCGCCGATCAGCGTGAGAAAATCCTCTGCGCCCGCCGTGTCCTTCCAGTACAGCAGCGAGGCTGACTTGCGCGTGGCCAGCTTGGGCGACAGCTCCATGTCCAGCATCAGGCTCATGACCTCGCGGCACAGTGTATGGTGTGGCGTCGTCAGCTCGAGATGCGTCTTTTTGTCCGGGCTCGCGACTGTGCCCGCCGCGAGGAAAATCCCGCGCAGGAACGACGCCCGACAGCAGTCTTCCTCAATCACATTGCGGTTGAGATGATAGGACAGGTGATATTTCAGATCGTAGCCAAGCGCGGAAAAAATGCGCCCCAGCTGCGTTTCTTCTGTTATTTTAATGGCATAGCGTCCGCCAGAACCCGCTTCCGGCAGCTTCACCGTCACGCCGAAGGCGCGTGCCAGCAGCGGCGGAATGCGGCGTGCCAGCGGCTCACAGCTGGTCACCATGCAGATTTCCGTATGGGAAAAGGTGTGCGCATACAGCAGAATGCCATACGCCTCCGCCACCGCGCAGCACATGCGGCTGACCGGGATGCGGCACAGCTCCGCCTTGGTCTCTGAAGAAAATGACACCGCAATCCCTCCTCAAATTTTTCCCGGCTCGGTCTCCTGTGCGAGCAGGTCATACGCTCCATATACGCCCTCACGCGCCCCGCAGCACTGTCCAAACGTATGGATAACTGCCTGTGCCAGCAGTGCGGGGTCATGCCGCGCAAAGCGGCTGCCGCTCGCGATAAGCGGATAGCCGTACATCTCCACGCCTGCGGCGCGAAACCGCTCCATATCCATGACAACCGGCTCGGCATCCTCTGTTTTATAGCGCACCTGAATCGTGTCCGGCACGGGTGCGGTATTATAAATGCACGCATCTACCATGCCCTCTGCGCTATGCTGCAGCAGCGCGTCCAGATGGTCAAACGCGGTATATTCTTCGGTCTCTCCATCCTGCGTCATAATATTGAGCACATAGACCTTTGGCGCCTTTGCCCTTTTCAGCGCATCGACAATGCCATCGACCAGCAGATTCGGGATGATGCTGGTATACAGGCTGCCCGGGCCGAGCAGGATCAGGTCGGCGGACAAAATCGCGTCGAGCGCATGCGGCAGGGCGCTGGCATTTTCCGGCTCCAGCCGCACCTTTTTGATGCGGCAATTCTGCTGCTTTTTTTTCGCGGCAATTTTGGATTCTCCGACGACACTCGCGCCATTTTCAAAATCCGCGACGAGATTGACGTTTGCATTGGTCACCGGCAGCACCTTGCCTGTAACCGCGAGAACCTCGTTCATGCGCGTGACGGCTTCCTCAAACGAGCCGGAAATGCCGTTGAGCGCGGCGAGGAACAGATTTCCAAATGACTGTCCCTTGTTGACCCCCTCCGGAAAACGATAGTTCATCAGTTCCATCATCGTCGGCTCGGTATTGGCGAGTGCGGTGATACAGTTGCGGATATCGCCCGGCGGGAGCATACCGAGATCCTCGCGCAGCATGCCGCTGCCGCCGCCGTCATCCGAAACGGAGACAATTGCCGTGATGTTTTCTGTATAGGTCTTGAGTCCACGCAGCATGGTGGACAGGCCGGTGCCGCCGCCGATGACGACAATGCGCGGCCCCAGGCTGCGCGCGGACTGAATGGACTGGCGATTCTGCCGTTTGCGCAGTCCCAGCCTGCGCGCCGTCCGCATCGCGCGCAGATATACCTTGCGGTAAAATGGTCTTGCCATATGTTGGTTTACCCCTTATGACTGTCTCGATGCGTGGCTGTTGCGATGATGTTCTGTTCCAGCAGATGCTGGGTGACCGCCTCCGCAATGGCGACGGAGCGATGGCGCCCGCCCGTGCAGCCGATGCCGATGGTCAGCACAGCCTTTCCTTCCTTCGTATACTGGGGAATGAGGAAATCGAGCAGGCTGAACAGCTTATCGAGATAGCGGTCCGCCGTGCCGTCACAGAACACATAATTGCGCACCTGCGGGTCCGTGCCGTTTTTCTCGCGCAGGCTGATTTCATAGTACGGATTGGGCAGGAAGCGCACATCAAAAACGAGATCTGCATCCGCCGGAATGCCGTATTTAAAGCCAAAGGAAACAACATTGATGCGCATCAGACCGCGGCGCGAGCCGGTGACCAGTGAAATGATGGTCTCCCTCAGCTGTGCGACCTCAAAGCGCGTGGTATCCACGACATAGTCCGCCCGCACACGGATCGGCGTGAGCAGCTCGCGCTCGCGCTCAATCGCATCACTCATCGTGACGCCGTTTTCCATCAACGGATGCTTGCGGCGCGTTGCCTTGTAGCGGTTGATGAGCGTCGGATTTGCAGTATCCAGAAAAATCAGCTTGTAATCACAGCCCATTTCCCGGACGCGATCAAACGCGGACAGCAGACCCAGGATATCTTTTCCGGCGCGTGCATCCACGGCCAGCGCAACGCGTTCATATTGCCCGCCGGTTGCGGCAAGGCAGATCTCCGCAAACGCGGGGATGAGCGCGACCGGCATGTTATCCACGCAGTAATACCCCAGATCCTCCAACGTCGCCATGGCTCTCGATTTTCCCGATCCGGACATGCCGGAAATGATAAAGAACTTCATATCTGTCGACCTTTCTCCCTGACATCCCTTTTTATTACAAACTGCTGTGTTACAGCACGCGCACCTCCGGCTCAAGCTGCACGCCGAACTGGCGCAGCACCTCGTCCTGCACGTGCTCCATCAGTGCGAGCACATCAGCGCAGGTTGCGCCGCCGCGGTTGATGACAAAGCCCGCATGCTTTTCGGAAACCTGTGCGCCGCCGACGGTATACCCCATCAGCCCGGCATCCTGAATCAGTTTACCCGCGAAATATCCCTCCGGACGCTTGAATGTGCTGCCTGCGCTCGGATAATTGAGCGGCTGCTTGTCGCGGCGGCGCGCGGCGAAATCGTCCATCTTCGCACGGATTGCCGCCGTGTCGCCTTCTACCAGCTGCATCTCTGCGGACAGCGCGATCCAGTCGGGATGGCTCTTATATGTGCTCGCGCGGTAGCCGAACGCATGATCTGTTCCGATGAGCGTTCCAATTTTACCGGTCTGTGCGTCGTAATAGCGCGAGGAAACAACAACATCCGCCGTCTGCCCGTCATACGCGCCCGCATTCATAAACAGCGCACCGCCGAGTGAGCCGGGAATGCCTCCCGCAAATTCCAGGCCGGAGAGCCCTGCCCGCTGTGCCTCATTGGACAGTACGGACAGCAGTACACCGGTCTGCGCCGTGATGCGTGTCCCCTCCACCTGAAGCGCCGCATAGTCGCTGCCAATGCACAGCACAACGCCGCGGATACCCTCGTCATGCACGAGCACATTGGAGCCGTTACCGAGCACGGTCAGCGGCAGCCCCGCCGCACGCGCCGCCTTCACAGCACTGCAAAGCGCACGCTCACTTTTGGGTGAAACCAACAGGTCTGCCGGGCCGCCGATGCGAAACGATGTATGACGGCTCATCGGCTCATTCGGGCACAGCATTACCTCATCGACCGGACACTCCAGCCCGCGTTTGAATACTTCTATCATAAAATTTCATTCCTTTATTGCATAAATACCGCCCGCAGGCGGAAGGTGATACAGTTTTATTATAACATGCCGGCGTTGGAAAGGGAACGCCACCGCTGAAATTTCCATAAATATCCCGCACACCGGTTTTCGCTCATTCTGCCATGCCCCGCCATGGCAAACAAATTCCCATCGGTTTGCGTTTTGCTCTTGTTTTTCTGCCGCATGTCGCATACAATAGTAGTAATAAAATTACCTGTTATTGGCGATTACATCCAACCATTGTATCAACCGGAGGGTTCCGTTATGATTTACGTTACAAGTGACTTGCACGGCTGCCTGGAGGACTGGAAGAGCCTGCTGCAAAAAATCCGTTTTTCTGACAACGACACCATGTTTGTACTGGGCGACTGCGTCGATCTCGGCCCCGATCCGATCGGCTTGCTGCACGATATGATGGAGCGCCCGAATGTGTTCCCGATTCTCGGCAACCACGAATGGATGTTTGCCCGCTGTGCACGCACCATCCCGCCCGAGGCGAATATGGACAATCTGATGTCCTTTTTCGACGATTATTCCATCCGCGACCTCGCCCAGTGGGCAGCAGACGGCGGACAGCATACACTTGCGCAGTTCCTCGATCTGGACGAGGAAGGCCGCGAAGCCATCCTCGATTATATCGGCGAGATGACGCTGTATGAGGAGACCGAGGCGGACGGCGTTTCGTTCGTGCTGACTCACAGCGGCATCGAGGAATTTGATCCCGACCAGCCGCTGGAGGATTATCCACCCTCCGCGTTCCTGATGGCCCACCCGGAGCCGGGCATGGAATATTTCCCCGACCGCACGGTGATCGTCGGCCATCGCCCGACCTACCGTCTCAAGGGCGGCACTGCGGGCAAAATTCTCGACGACGGCGGCATTATCTACATTGACTGCGGCGCAGCGCATAAGGAGGACGGCGGCTGTGTCGGCTGCCTGCGCCTCGACGACTTTGAGGAATTTTATATCGACTGAGTGTTGACAGAGAAAACCCGGTTTCCGCTGAAGAAGCGAAAACCGGGCCTTTTTTGTCTGTCATTTCATGCGTTCGCGTATGTACTGCTCGAGCGTATCGGTCGTGCGCTCGATCCCCAGTTTGTTGCTGTTGATGCACAAGTCGTAATTGCGCGAGTCGCCCCACTTCATCTCACAGTAATGATTGTGATACGCCTTTCGCTTTCGGTCATGCCGCCAGATCATGCGCTCGGCCTCTGCCCGCGAAATCAGATGAAGGCCCGCAATACGCTTAATTTTGGCGTCCATGTCTCCGAGCACAAAAATCGTAATCAGTCCGGGATTGCCCTTCAGAATGGTCTCTGCGCACCGTCCGACGATGACAAATGACGCCCCTTCCTCCGCCTTTTTGCGCAGGAAGTCGAACTGCATGTTGGCAATCTGTTCCTCCGGCGAGTTGCTGAAGCCGCGCACCGTCCGTGAAAACAGGTGGTTCTTCGGCAGCTCGTCATACTTCTCCAGATTGCGGGAATCCACATTCTTCTCGTCTGCAATTTCCTCGAGGATGTTGCGGTCATACAGCGGCAGCGCAAACCGCCGCGCCAACTCCTCAGCGATACAGTGTCCGCCGCTTCCGAATTCACGGCTGACAGCAATAATCAGTTGCTTGCTTTCCATACTCTACCTCTCTCATAAATAGCGTACCCAAATGAAAACAGTTGAAATGACCAAAACAAGAATGGTTGCCGGAACGGACCGGCGGCAATACTGACCCCAGCTGACCGGATGTCCCTCTCGTGCGGCGACCGATGTACCGACAACATTGGCTGATGCACCGATTGGCGTCGCACTTCCGCCGACATCCGTACCCATCGACAGCGCCCACGCCAGCACGGAGAGCTCCGCATCGGTCGTCAGCGCCAGCGTCTTGATGACCGGAATCATCGTCGCGGCAAACGGAATGTTATCAACGAAGGCACTTGCCACCGCAGATACCCAGATGATAATTGCCGTCATCAGCATCAGGTTGCCGCCGCTGATCTCTCCGATATAAAAGGCAATGATTTCGAGAATACCCGTCTGCTCCAGACCGCCGACAACCATAAACAGACCAATAAAGAACAGCAGGGTTTTATAATCCACCTTTTTGAGCAGCAGCACTGCATGCCGCCCTGCCGCGAGCAGTGTCGCCGCCGCACTGATGACACCGATCAGCGCGACCGTCATACCGGTCTGCGCATGGGTAATCAGCAGCACAACCGTGCCCCCAAATACCAGACAACTGAATACAAATCCGCGTCTGTCTGTAATCGCATCTGCTGGGTTGGGATATGTCGTGGGGATATTGGCTGCACGGTCTGTCGGCTGCAACTCCTTTCGATAGGCAAAATAGAAGTAAATTACCACAGCAACGAGTGAAATTGCCGCTATTGCGCCGGTATTGGTGATAAAATCGGCAAAGGAATAGCCGAGTGAGGTGCCGATGATGATGTTCGGCGGGTCGCCGCACATCGTTGCTGAACCGCCCAGATTGGCACAGAATATTTCGGCCAGTATCATAGGCACGGGATTAAATCGCAGCAGCTGTGCCAGCTCCACTGTGACTGCTGCGAGGAACAGAATAACTGTGATGCTGTCGATGAACATCGCAAGCACCGCCGACATAATCATAAATGTGATAAAGATCGGGATGACCTGATAGCGCACAAATTTTGCAATTGTCATGCACAGCCAGCGGAAAAATCCGACACGCGCCATGCCCTCTACCATAATCATCATGCCTGCGATGAAAATAATCGTCGCCCAGTTGATGCCGCTCGACTCCTCTGAAACCGGATAGCGTTCATACCAAAAGCTCAAATGCAGGATGTTTTCCAGATTGAGTGTCTTCATCATAGCTGCTGTGCTGTGCATGCACAGCCCGAATACAATCAGAAACATAGCGCAGCCGCTAATCAACGTGACAATATGCCGTTCGATCTTCTCTGAAATAATCAGTAAGAACATCAATACAAAAATAACTCCTGCCGCAATTTGTGCCATCATAGCAAATCCCTTCTTTCTCCGGGGCTGTCCCGGCGCGCTGCGAAACACGCCATGTGCCCAATGATATGGAGCTTTTCGCAAAACAAGGCGAGAAACCGCAAAAATCCATCCGGATCTCAGGATTTGCCAACGATGCATTGCAGAAAAAACCTGTTCCGGGCGCGCGCCGACCCGTTCTGCAGCAGACCGGCGCAGCTATGCCGCCGTACCTGCCAGTTTCCCCGCTCAGCCAAAAGTTATGTCAGAACATTCCGAAAATCACATCAACTGCGCTGCTGCCGCAAATTTCCTGTTATTTCTTAGCATTTTCTTAGCCTCACAGGGACAGCTTCCCCGCTGAACAGCGCGCAGTGCGCCCCTGAACATTACGAATTGTAACACTCCCTCTGAATATCCGTATTCTAGCAAGCTGTCGAATTTTTGTCAAGTCCATTTTCTGGAACCGACCTCTTCCGTTGCTTTGGATAATTCTAGTGGAATACGTGTAAATTTCCTATAAAGCCCCCCACTTTTTGTGCGAATTGACTGGAAATACGCGCACATGTTTGGTATACTATAGGTAATCTTGGTATCTTTCTGATTGAATGCAAAGGAATGGTGAGATATAGAATGAAATTGAGTCTGGAAAATCTGGAAAAGAAGGTAAACTGGAAGGGCTATCGCCTCCCGGACTACGACATTGCGGATATGCGCGCAAAAACAAAAGCTGAGCCAACCTGGCTGCACATCGGCGCAGGAAATATTTTCCGTGCGTTCCCGGCTGTACTGGCACAGCGTATGCTGACCGCCGGCCTGACGGACAAGGGCATTATCTGCTGCGAGGCATATGATGAGGAGATCATCGACAAGGCGTTCCGCCCGTTTGACAATCTGTCCATCTGTGTCACGCTGTATGCCGACGGCGCACTGAAGAAGGAAGTTGTCGGCTCAATCGCCGAATCCCTCAAAATGAGCGCAGAATTTGACCGCGTGCGCGAAATCTTCTGTAACCCGTCGCTGCAAATGGTCTCCCTGACGATCACGGAAAAGGCATATATTCTGCGTGGTCCGGACAGGAATTATCTTCCGGACGTACAGGCAGATATGGAAAACGGCCCGGTCGGCTGCCGCAGCTTCATGGGTAAGCTGGCATGCCTGTGCCTGCGCCGTATGCATGCGTGCGGCACACCGATTGCCCTGGTTTCCATGGACAACTGCTCCAACAACGGCTATCGCCTCCAGCGCGCCATGTTTGAGATTATCAACAGCTGGTTCCAGCACGGCAAGATCGATGCGATGGAATTCTCGTATCTGACCGGTCAGGTCTCCTATCCGCGCACCATGATTGATAAGATCACCCCGTTTCCGAGCTCGAAGATTGCAACCGTCCTGCGCAAGGATGGTCTGGATTTGGTCAAGCCAGCGAAGACCGAAAAGGGCAGCTGGGTTTCCTGCTTCGTCAACACGGAGTCCCCGCAGTACCTGTTGATGGAGGATCTGTTCCCGAACGGACATCCGCCGCTGGAGCAGCTCGGCATCATCTTCACCTCCGGTCGCATCGTCGAAAAGAGCATGGAGATGAAGGCATGCTCCACGCTGAACCCGATGGATACCGCAATGGCGGAATTTGGCATGCTCCTCGGCTACGAGACGATCAACTGCATCGTGCATGATGACGATATCCGCACGTTTATCACCAACCTCAGCCATGTCGAATGCATGCCGCTTGGTGCTGACCCGGGCGTTCTCGATCCGGATGAATTCGTCCATGAGATTCTGACTGTCCGCTATCCGAACCCGTACCTGAACGATACGGCAGCGCGCATCATGACTGACACCTCGCAGAAGGTTGGCACGCGTTATGGCCAGATTCTGAGCAATTACTATAATTCTCCGGTTCCGATGCACCGCGTTTCTCATCTGCGCTTTATCCCGCTCGCCATTGCAGGCTGGTTGCGTTACCTGCTCGGCGTGGATGACAACGGTGAGCCGATGCAGCTCAGCCCCGATCCGCTGATGGAGTCCCTGCGCGGCAAGCTGGAAGGCATCACGCTCGGCAGCACGGCAACCTATGAGCAGCTGTATCCGATTCTGTCCGACCGCACACTGTTTGGTGTAAACCTGTTTGAAATCGGCTGCGGCGATCGCGTCATTGAATATTTCAACGAGCTGATTGCAGGCCCGGGCGCTGTCCGCGCAACGCTGCACAAGAGATGCAACGACAAGGACACGGATCTGCTCATCTGACCGCACTTTTCTTTTTGCACCGTACTTTTCTTTCTCCACCGTACTTTTCTTTCTACATAGAAAGAAAAGTAGGCAAAAGAAAGATGTCTTGCTCGCTCCCGCGAGCGCGAACCTGTCGGACAGACGGTCCGCCGGTTCGCCCCATCAGACACAGCATCCAATCAAAAGCCATTGCCCTCGGGCAATGGCTTTTTTCGTGAGTTCTTCCATCATATGACAGTTTGAAAAAGCAAAAAAACAGCAGGCTCCAAACGGAACCTGCTGTAAATTTTGATCCGATGTAAGAATCTCTTACTTCAGCTCTACAGAAGCGCCAGCCTCTTCCAGCTGAGCCTTGATGGACTCTGCGTCTTCCTTGGAAGCGCCTTCCTTGATGGTGGACGGAGCCTCGTCAACCTTAGCCTTAGCTTCCTTCAGACCCAGACCGGTGATCGCACGAACAACCTTGATAACGTTGATCTTCTTGTCGCCTGCGGAAGTCAGGACAACGTCGAACTCGGTCTTCTCTTCAGCAGCAGCAGCCTCGCCGCCAGCAGCAGCACCACCAGCAACAGCTACCGGAGTAGCGGATACGCCGAATTCTTCTTCCAGAGCCTTAACCAGCTCAGCCAGTTCCAGAACCTTCAGTTCCTTGACGGCATCAATAATTTCATTGACAGTCATGGTAGTAACCTCCAAATTTCAAAATTAAATGTGTGGGGATTGGGAACGTTACGTTCCCTGCACGCAGAACTTATTCTGCTGCTTCAGCAGTCTTCTCAGCGACCAGAGTGGAAACCAGAGCTTCCTGATCTGCCTCGCCCTTCTCAGCGATTGCGTTAAGCGCAATAGCGAGCTGCATAATCGGGTAGTTGAAGCTGTAGAGCGTCTGAGCGATAAGGACTTCCTTGCTCGGCAGCTTGGCCAGTTCGTCAACCTTGGATACCGGTACTACTGCACCTTCCAGGAAACCAACCTTGACATTGAAGTTTTCGTGATCCTTTGCGAACTTGCTGAGGATCTTAGCCGGAGCGACAACGTCGTCAGAGCCGATTGCGATAGCGGTGGTGCCATGCAGGTGCTCGATGAAGCCGTCGAAGCCCAGCTCCTGTGCAGCGAACTTCAGCATGGTGTTCTTTACAACGCTGTACTCAACACCAGCCTCGCGCAGCTCCTTACGGAGAGCGGTATCATCTGCTACGTTGATGCCCTTGTAGTCAACCAGGACACCAGCCGGGGAATTCTTGATCTTTTCAACCAGAGAAGCAACCTGTGCCTTCTTCTGTTCCAGAACCTTTGCGTTAGGCATAGTCTGTTTCACCTCCATAAAAATGATAGGGACATGAAAAAATGCCCTTCTGCTCAAAGACAGAAGGGCATGAAAAATCATCAGATGAAAATTCTCATCAAAATGCTTGCCTCGGCAGGATGACTTGCGCCAGTTAGGATGGTTGTCCATCTCCTGCTGTCTTTGAACGAGCTATTAAATTATAACAGCTGTCCGCCAGCCTGTCAAGGCTTTTGGAAAAAATTTAGTTAGAACCCAGCTTTGCAGCGTTGACCTTGACACCCGGGCCCATGGTCGAAGCGACAACACAGGAGCGGATATACTGGCCCTTTGCAGCAGCCGGCTTTGCCTTGATGATTGCGTTCATCAGGGTGTTGAAGTTCTCAGCGAGCTTCTCGGTACCGAAGGAAACCTTGCCGATCGGGCAGTGGATGATGTTGGTCTTGTCCAGACGATACTCGATCTTACCAGCCTTTGCTTCCTTGACAGCCTTGGCAACGTCCATCGTTACGGTGCCTGCCTTCGGGTTCGGCATCAGGCCCTTCGGGCCAAGAACGCGGCCCAGACGGCCAACCAGGCCCATCATGTCCGGGCTTGCGATAACGACGTCGTAGTCGAAGAAGTTTTCCTTCTGGATGCGCTGAACCATATCCTCAGCACCTACGAACTCAGCGCCTGCGTCGATAGCAGCCTGTGCCTTGTCGCCCTTAGCGAAGACAAGAACACGAACCTGCTTACCGGTGCCGTTCGGCAGAACGATAGCGCCGCGAACCTGCTGGTCAGCGTGACGGGAGTCAACGCCCAGCTTTACGTGAATTTCTACAGTCTCATCGAACTTGGCCTTGGCAGTCTTTACGACGGTGTCCAGAGCCTCTTCGGTGTCATAGAGCTTGCTGCGATCTACGAGCTTTGCGCTCTCAATATACTTTTTACCTTTGCGCACGATAAATATCCTCCTTTAGTGGTTAATTCGGAAACGAAGTTCCTCCCACCAGACGGCACGGGCTGCCGTCAGCACATGAATATGAATAACTCAGGTCTTCGGGCAAAAAACTTACTCGGAGACGGTGATGCCCATGGAACGGGCGGTGCCTGCGATCATGCTCATAGCAGCTTCGATGGAAGCAGCGTTGAGGTCCGGCATCTTGGTCTCTGCAATCTTGCGTACGTCCTCGATGCTGATGGTAGCAACCTTGGTCTTGTTCGGAACTGCGGAACCGCTCTGGATGTTGCATGCCTTCTTAATCAGGACAGCAGCCGGAGGGGTCTTGGTAACGAAGGAGAACGAACGGTCTGCATATACCGTGATGATGACCGGGATGATCATGCCTGCGTCATTCTTGGTGCGCTCGTTGAATTCCTTGGTGAAAGCCATGATGTTAACACCATGCTGGCCCAGTGCCGGACCTACCGGAGGAGCGGGGGTTGCCTTGCCTGCCGGAATCTGAAGCTTGATAAATCCTACTACTTTCTGTGCCATTTGTATAGCACCTCCTTGAAGAATGTGGTAATGGCGAGACGCTTGTCATCTCAGAAGATGGACGCGCTCTCCCACCTGCCAGACGAGGACATCAGTCCTCAACGACTTCGACCTGATTGAGTTCGAGCTCAACCGGGGTCTCGCGTCCGAACACGGGAATGGTAATGCGAACCCGGTTCTGTCCCACGTCGATTTCATCGACGACGCCGACGAAGTCGACGAACGGGCCGCCGCAGACGCGAACGGAATCACCGACCTTGTAGCTGATCTCAACCTCAACGTCGCGTGTGTTTGCACCCCACTGTGCAGCCTCCTCGTCGGTGAGCGGGAGCGGCTTGTTGGAGTTGGGGCTGACGAAACCGGTGCAGCCGCGCGTGTTGCGCACGAGATACCAGCTTTCGTCGGTGAGGATCATTTTAACCAAAACGTAACCCGGGAACAGCTTGCGCTCCACCTCGCGGGTCTTGCCGTCCTTTACCTCGCGGACGGTCTCGACCGGAATGGTCACGTCGGTGATGAGATCATACAGCTTGCGGTTTTCAACCGCCTTCATAATGGACGAGGCTACCTTGTTTTCGTAGCCGGAATAGGTATGAATGACATACCACTTAGGTGTTTCAGACATCAGTTCTCAAACCTTTCCGCTTACGCAGCCACAGTAATCAGCGTTGTAATGCCCAGATTAAAGATTGCATCCAGAATCCAGATGAACACGCCGACAACCAGAATGGTGGCTACAACGATAAGTGTATTGTTCACTGTCTGCTTGCGGGTCGGCCACACGATCTTCTTGCATTCGCTCGTCAGATCGCGGAACCACTTGCCAATTCTGGAAAAGAAGCCCGGCTTCTTCTCCTTTGCGGAGTTCTTCTGCTTCTTCTCAGAAGCGTTCTGCTCTTTCTTAGCCATGAAGCCGTATCCTTTCTCCAGCCTTACTTGCTCTCACGATGCAACGTGTGCTTCCGGCAGAACGGGCAGTACTTGTTCATCTCGAGACGCTCGGGATTGTTCTTCTTGTTTTTCATTGTGTCGTAGTTTCTCTGCTTGCACTCGGTGCATGCCAGGGTTACCTTAACGCGCATAACGGCACCTCCTTAAATAATTGCCTCCCTTTGCAGGCTGCTCTGCGTTTCAGAGCAAAAAAAATACCCTGCATAGGTGTTATCATTATAACACGCAGGGTATTTCTCGTCAATGCTGTTTTTATTGATTCTTTTCCACAAATTTCAGTGCGCGTTACGCCGCTATAAACTCAACAATCCACATATATGCCACGAGGACGCAGTAGATGCTGTAGCAGACGATCGTGACCTTGCGGCCCTTGTCCTGCTGGCGTGCGGCATACAGCCCGACGAGGCCGCCGACAAACGTAATCGGATAGCCGATCAGGCGCGACCATTTCCACGCGACAAACAGGCCGATTGCCATAACGGCAATTGCAACCAGGCTCATGCGGAAGCGCTTTTTTTCCTTCTGCTGCATTGCCTCGTCGACCTGAAGCTCCTGTTTGCGCTGCTGTTCGGTAACCGGTGCGCGATGGCTCTGCGCGCGTTTTTTGCCCTTTTTGCGGTTATTTTTGGATACTGCCATGGATAAAGCTCCTTTGATTTGGTATTTGCCCGGAAAGGCTTATGACACTCTGCCGGTCAGCATGCCGATCCACATGCCTGCGACCGCGATACAGTAGACGATATAACAGATCACGGTGACTTTATGCGGCCAGGTGTCCCATCTGGTTCTGACCAGTCCCATGACCGCGCCGACGAATGTGATCGGATAGAAGACCAGACCGTATTGCGTGAACATCGCACCGAGGAAGCCTGCCAGCATAATAGCAAGGCCAGCCATATTGAACCAGTCATATCCTCCCCTGTTCGACGGCTCCTGCTTTTCCTCTGTCTGCCGCACCGGTGCGGCGTGTGCCTTTGTCCGTTTTTTGCCCTTTCGGCGGTTATTTTTGGATACTGCCATGTTTCCCGCTCCTCCTGCTCTCTACTGTCCTATATTATAGCAACCCGGCGCGCAAAGTGCAATGCAATTTGCATCCCTCCCCTGCCTGTGCTACAATACAAAAAACACACGACGGAAAGGAATCACTATGAAAATCATGGGAATCGATTACGGCGACGCACGCACCGGCGTGTCGATCTCCGATCCGACCGGCTTTCTCGCCGGCTCGCCGCAGGTCATCGCCACCTGGAACACCGAAGATCTTCTGGAGCAACTGACTGCACTCGCCAAAAAGGAAAAAATTGAAGAAATCGTGCTCGGCCTGCCGAAGAACATGAACGCGACGCAGGGCGAACGCGCAGAAAAATGCAAGGCACTCGGTGCAGAGCTGGAAGCACGCACGGGTCTGCCCGTCATCTACTGGGACGAGCGCCGCACGACCATCGAAGCGCACGCCATCCTGCACGCGTCCGGCAAAAAGCAGAAAAAGCACAAAAAAAATGTAGATGCCGTCGCCGCATCGCTGATTTTACAGGGCTATCTGGATTTTAAGCGGATGCAGAGATGAGCGCCCCGGATGCCTGATTGATATCGCCATACGCCAGCAAAGGCGCACTGCAATGCAGTGCGCCTTTGAGCCTGTCGAAGAACCCGGCTGCGCATTAAGCGAGAGCCAGATTTTGGCACATATAGGGAAAAAGCCGGAAAACTGGAATAGGGAAATGGATCTTCCACTTCCACATAGCCAGCTTTTTCAGATTCATGGCAGCAAATTTAAGCTTCACCCAGTTGGTAACTTGAGCCAAGCCTCGATATTGTGTATAGCGCATACCATGCTTTTCTTTGGCATCTGCAAATACACGTTCAATCTTTTGTTGTCGGAGTTTATATAAGTCACGATATTCAGTCATATGACGTGCGTCTTCTGCCAACTCTACATAATCAGCCCATACGTGTCTGGTGACAGTCTTTTCAAACTTTGCACTCGATGTACACAGCTCTCTGGTCGGACAATGTTCGCAGACGTATGACCTGCTCTTATATTCACGATATCCATCTTTGTTCGTTGTTGCATAATGAAGTGTTTTATACTCCGGACAGATTACACAATCATAATACTCATCATAAACATATTTCCACCATTCATGACCGCCTTTCTTTGTCATTGGACGTTTATATGCTGTAGATAATACTCTTCCACTCTCAAAAATACGTTTACAAATCGAAGGAGTTTTGTAGGCGCTGTCTGCTACTATCGTTTTATGTTCTGGGTAATGTTCGCAAAGCTGGTCATATAACGGGTCAAATGCTACACTGTCATGTACATTTCCTGCTGTTACTTCTACGTCGAGAATAAAATTATGCTTGTCACAGGCTGTATGCGCTTCGTAGGCAAAACACTTCTTGTGTTCACCTTTATGGAATACGCCGGCATCCGGATCCGTTGTCGAAACTGTTATTTCTTTCTCCTTTGGCGGTGTTGAATCGTCATCATCATCGAATGGCTTTTTGTCGTGTTCTTCGCGATCTCTGTTAATTTCTTCCCGCAGCTCCTTTGCATATCGTTTTGCTTCAACTGGAACAGCTTTTCGTGCTTTTTTCTTCATGTTTGCACTTGCTTTGATATGTGTCCCATCGATAAAAATTGCACTCGTATCCAGAAATCCTTCCTTTGCTGCTGTGTTCAATATCCACCGAAATATATATTCTACAGTTGCTGTTGTAAAACGATGCTTAAAATTATAGCTTACTGTTGAAAAATGCGGCACCTGTTCATTCAATGGATAACCGATAAACCACCTGTATGCAACATTCATATTCACTTCTTCCAGCGTCCGCCGGAGCGATGGTATCCCATATATGTGCTGTATCATTACAATCTTAAACAATACTACCGGATCGATACTTGGCCTGCCGTTGTCCTTGCAGTACAAATCATCTACAAATTCATAAATTTGTTTGAAATCTACTGCTGCATCTATTTTCCTCAGTAGATGATCCTCGGGCACTAACATATCCAGACTTACAATCTCTACTGCCTCTCTGTTTTCCTTCCCTTTTACTATCATTTTATCACCTGTCTTTCTTATCTTTATTATAACAGAAAAAGCCGCCTTTCGGCGACTTTTTCGACAGGCTGAAAGGCGCACTGCAATGCAGTGCGCCTTTTTCATATTCCGCGTCACGTACCGAAGTACGAGAAATGCATGTAATCCTTTTTGCTGTTCCATGTACCGCCCCAGCTGAAACCGTACTTTGCAAAAATGCGTACCACCGCGCTGTCTGCGGGGATGGAATACGGGTCGCTGCCCGGGGACCAGTGCGAACCGGTCAGCGCCACGCCGCTGTTGGTGCACATATAGTTTTCTTCCCAGTTGATATCAATCGCCGTACCGAGACAGTGTTCCGAGGACGAGCCATTGCCGCGCCAGCAGTAACCGCCGAGCGATTTGATCGGGAACTGTTCGCCGCTCGCATAAATTTCGCCAAAGATCTGCTGTACCGTCGCCGCGAGCGCCTCGTGGATCTGGAAACGCTTGGTCTTTGTCACTTTGTTGCCATTGGCATCAAAATCCCAGACCTGTACGCTGATGGTCACCTGATGGCTCTCCGCCTCAGTGGAATTGGCATATTTATGATAGCCGGCACCCGCCCCGAAAATACGCGCGACCTTTTCGCTGTAGCTCTCGCCGCTGTATGCCAGTCCGTCCGGAATGGTATCCGAAATAATATCCGGCTGGGCAATGACCGGAGAATCCGGGATATACAGACCGGATTCGGTATCCTCTGCCTGTGCCGTAACGGTCAGCGGTGCGGTCTGTCCAGACGATGCAACCAGTTTTCCGGTACAATCCAATCCGTCAACCGACCAGTACCACACGCCCGGCTGCTCCGCAATTTCCTGCGGAAGTGCGAACTCCTGCGCACCGGTTCCGGCAGATGCGACCTGTTCGGTCAGCACCGGCGCTGTGGAAAAGTCCGCCGACGCATAGAACGATACGCGGTAATAATCTGCGCCGCAGCCCGTCCAGCTGACAGCATTCGTGCCCGAATGCATCGCAATTGAGCTGATATCCTGCGCACTGCTCACACCGCGCCCGGTATGTACCGCTGCTGCTGCCCGATAGGTGAGCACAGCAGCCTGCTCCGCGCTGACCGGTTCACCGGAGCCGAGCATATTCCCACCTGTGCCGCTCGTCAGGCCCTCGCGCACAAAATAGGCCATGCCGTCCTGTGCCCAATCGGATACCGATACTCCATCCGAATAGCTGTACAGTGTCTCGGCAATTTCATTTTCCGATACACCGACTGCACTGCCGCTCTGCTGCATCGCGCGGTAGAGCATGGCAATCAGCTGCTGCCGGTTTGCCGGTTCATCCGGTCGGAACTGTATTCCGTCTTCTTCCTCCGTCAGTCCGAGCAGCCACGCCTGCCGCACATCCGCACTCTGCGTGTCGGTATACGGGCACACGCTGCGGCGTGCTGCACTTTGCTCCATCAGGCTGCTATAGTCCCTGTCGGTCAGGGAAGCATACAGCCGCACCGCCAAACCGCACATCTGCTCACGTGTGATCGGCTGGCCGGCCTGCTGTCCGTCCATGCTGGACGGAAGCAGCGATGCCTGATCTGCTGCCTTCAACAAATTGTCTGTCTGCCCGGACGGCTGCTCCAGGCTGACTGCTGCCGCAGGCGTGCGGCAGAGCAGGCAGGTGCACAACACAGCTGCCGCTGCACAGCCTGCAAGTTTCCGATTCATTGTATTGCATTCACCTCTGGTGTCGTGTGTTATCTCAAACTTGCTGTAGATATAAAAATTCAAATATAGTATAGCACAGTTTTTGTACACTGAGAAGCGGAGACACAAAAGTTTCACAAAGTTTCATCCTGCACTATTCGAGGATATCCCTGTGTTCTCTGTCCGCGCGCGGGAAAACAGTCAGCACGCCGTCATCGGTACACGTTGCGAGAAAAATATCTGAAACCGTGCTCTCTCCCTTTCGTTTGAGCTGTTTTTTGAGCCATGTGATATCATATCCGAGGTTTTGCAGGTTTTTGTCCATGATCTTTCCGTCCATAATGACATTGGCGCACATGGTTTCCTGTGAAACGGCAAGTGCAAGATCCTCCGGCGTTGCCGGGCGCGTCCGGCTGACCGGCAGAATGCTGATGCTGCCGTTGGATTCCAGCACAGCAGTCTGAACCTGACTCAGATCAAAATATCCGCTCTTGCGGCATTCCATCTGAAATTCATGGATATCCATATGCGCGCGTTTGAAATTTTTATCATATATTTTTCCGTTGTCCAGCAGAACAATCGCCCGTCCGCTGACCACGCGCCGGACTTTGATCGAACGGTCGGAAGCCACCGACAGCAGCCATGTCACAACGCCGAATACAACCAGTGCAATCAGCCACTCCCAGAATTCCTTTCCCTCTGCAATGGAAAGCTCCGCGCCGATGGAACCAATGGTAATGCCATTGATATAATCAAACGCGCTCAGCTGTGCCAGCTGACGGTAGCCGATCAGCTTGGTGATGGCAAACAGTGCGACGATGGAAAGCAGCGCAGTAAGCGCCGTGCGTACAAAATCCATGCAGCCGCCTCCTTTTTTCTTGTTTTCCGTTTAGCATGACCAGATATCCCGACTTCTATGCTTTGGAGTTTTTGCATATTTTTTGTTTATGAATTGCAAAAATTGTGTAAACGCAACTGAGCACATCCTGGCGATCTTCTGTTACCTTTGTTACTTTTCAGGAACATATGTAATTTTTCCACGCAATGATTCCCGTATTTTGATTGTTATGCCGCTATTTTTTCAACTTTGTCCCGATTATAATGAGAGCATAAGAAATTGGAACAAGGAGGGATTATCATGAAACAGTTCCAGTATACCATCACACGCGACCACGGCATTTGCTGCCGATCCGCAGCTGCTCTTGCAAAAATCAGTAAGGAGCATGGCGATTGCATTGAAATCAAGAAGGGCGAAACCAGCGTCAGCGCATCTCGTATGATGGCCGTCATGTGGCTGAACATCCGCTGTGGCGATACCATCTGTGTATCCGCAGACGGCGAAAACGAAGCATCCGCTGTCCATTCGATCCGCTCCTACTGCGCGGCGAATCTGTAACGCCGCTCCATTGCAGCAACAATAAAATCGCAGACCGTTTCGGAATTCCCATTCCGTCGCGGCTGCGGTTTTTTTATGCATCTGATGCCATCTCTCCAGCGGTACAGCGCTGTGGTACCATATCTTTTTCCCACAGATATGGCTCATACAGCTGTCGAAGCTTTTTTACCGCTGCATTTCCCGCATGCGGTACCAGTACATCACAATGCCCCGGCACACTGCCGATGCGCACGACATTGGTCATGCCGATGCGTTGCGCCAGACAGGCTGCCATATTTTCCCGCGTCGCCTGCGGGTGATAAATTTTGATATACCGATAATCGGGGTAATCATCCGAATCATAGGACACCACGCGGCAGCGGGTTGTCCAGCCGGTACGTTCCAGCAGGTCATATACTTTCTGCACGCGGTCACGGTGTTCAATCACCATTAGATAAACTGCCCGAGTCCCCTCCGGCGGCCTGCGGTGCATATAATTGCGATATGGCGAACGGCGCAGCTTTGCATAAATACTCCGCTCTGCTTCATTGCACAGCATGTCATAATAAATCATCCAGCGGTTGTCCTCGATGACGTTGACAAACACATCCATTCCCTGCTGTTCCAGCAGGGTGCACAATGCATGGGTATCCTCTGCCGGCAGTGCCGCCGTATTCAGATAACGGTTTTCCTTGATATCGTACAAAACCGCGCCATCCATCGCAATAACCGGCAGCCGCAGACGGATGTCACGCAGGTCTTCCACCAGCGAGGCAGGCGTGCGGATGGTGGAAACAGTAAAATTCATGCCGTCATCCAGCATGCGGTTGAGTTCCACCTTGCTGTAATTGTTCAGTGTCTCACATTCGGTCAATGTATGGTTCATGCCGGAGACAAACAGGATATCACGCCGCGTGCGGTGCGGCAGGCGGGCGCGGTTGACGACCATGCTGATGGCAATGCCGATCAGCGTGTCAAGCACACGGTTTAACACAAACAAATACGGATTCGGGTCAGTAATGTGCATAACCGTAATGCTGAGAAACACAACACAGGCAAAATAAGAGGCATTGCGCCGTCCAAGCAATACCGTCGTATAAATGATTGGGATGATACACAGGCCAACTACCATAAACCGCGCAAATTCATGGCCATTGAGCGGTGAATGGAGATCAATCAGGATGACAATCAATCCGTACAGGCCGCCGAGAAATGTGCCAATCGTGCGCTGAATTGCCATGTTTTTGGAATCCGCATCATAGGGACGCATGCACCACAGCACAGACAGCGCCGTATAAAACGGTGCTCCCTGACAGCCGCGCAGGAAGTAGGTGACAAAGCCGAGCATGACGCCGACCGCTGATTTGATGATGCGCATGCCGACAGGCGGCAGGCGGCGCAGTTTTTCATACATACGAAGTTTCCTCCTCCACTGGCAGAAAAAAGACCCGAAACCACTTTCCCCTGCGGTTCCGGGTCATCTATGCCCCTCTTCTTATTTATCATAGTGCATATTTGATCTCACTGTCAATCCAGTCTATGACCAAATCCGACCTGTCCGCTTCGTCTTTTTTCGTGGAACATCGTCAGATCACGCACATTGCCTTCCCCAAAAGGCGTAGACAGGTGCACACTTGACGTGAGCGGTGGATCGGATATACTAAAAGGAAGGAGGAATGTTCTATGCTGACACGTTGGAGGCTTGTCCTTTCCGGGCGCGTACAGGGCATTGGCCTGCGTTTTCGCGCCAAAATGGGTGCCCAGCAATATAAGCTGACGGGCTGGGTCAGGAATTTGGATGACGGTGACGTCGAACTGGAAGTCCAGGGAGAAGATGCCGCTGTCGATGCCTATGTCAATTATCTCCGCACTCTGCCCGGCGCAAACGTTACATTTCTGCACGCAGAGGAACAGGATGTCATCGAGGAAACTCGATTCCGAATCCGGTAAGCGACGGTGCAGCCGCCTCATTTCCGCATCCAATCGCCCAATAAAATACAAAAAACCGCTCATTTCCGGAGAAACAAGCGGTTTGTGTGGAGCTAATGGTCGGATTTGAACCGACGACCTGCTCATTACGAGCTATACATTTTTCTTATTGAATGCCCGCAAGCAGTACAAAATACAGGGTTTTAAAGCAAAATACAGAGGTTTACTTGTTGTATTTCTGTGGTGTTCGCTGTCTGTCTTTGGGGTGATTCACCCCAAATTCACCCCTTTAAATAAAAATCGTTGTCGAAATTAATAATAGATAAGTTGTTAATTAAAAAATAACCTTGATTTTTTTAATTAGTTGAAAATTAGAGATATTTAAGTAAAGAATAATTTAATTACGCCGATGCTCTAACGACTTAATTAAAAAATAACCTTGATTTTTTAATTAGTTGAAAATTAGAGATGTTTAAGTAAAGAATAATTTAATTACGCCGATGCTCTAACGACTTAATTAAAAAATAACCTTGATTTTTTTAATTATTCGTCATATTATGAGTAATAACGCAAGAGCATTTTAGTAGAATGAGGAGGAAAAGTATGAACAATAGGGCAGGGATTTTTATGGATAACACCAATGGTTATCAGTGCTTTATTCCAAAACCTTTACCACCTGAGCCTCCGGTTATGATCGATCCAGAGATGCAGAATCTTTTATCTATTGCTGATAGAAAATTAGGTAGACTTGATGGAGTTACAGAAATATTGCCGGACCCGGAGCTGTTTATTGCAATGTACGTAAAAAAAGAAGCATTGCTAAGCTCGCAGATCGAAGGAACTCAAGCATCTCTTGTGGATGTACTGGAATTTGATGCAGATCTGGATGTAACCGAGAAACGTAACCATGTTGAAGAAGTTGTCAATTATGTAGCGGCGATGAATTACGGTTTGAGAGAATTGGAACATTTTCCGTTGAGTCTCCGATTAATTCGTAATATACACGCAGAACTTCTCAAAGGAGTTCGCGGATGCCATAGAAATCCAGGCGAGTTTAGAACGTCTCAGAATTGGATCGGTCCTGCAGGATGTACGTTGAGCACAGCGACATTTGTCCCTCCATCAGTTCCAGAAATGAATAAGGCGATGGGAGATTTAGAATTGTTTTTCTATGATGAATCCCACTATATTCCAGCATTGATTAAAATTGCGATGATCCATGCACAATTCGAAACAATTCATCCGTTTCTGGATGGTAATGGACGCATGGGGCGTCTATTGATTACATTTTGGCTGTGTCAACAAAAGATTTTGAATCAACCGTTATTATATTTGAGTTATTATTTTAAGAGAAACCGAACGGAATACTATGATCGCTTAATGGATGTCAGAAAAAAGGGTGAATGGGAAAATTGGATTAAATTTTTCTTAAAAGGTGTTGCCGAAGTTTCTGACGAATCCACGAAATCTGCAAAAGATATTATAGGGTTAAAAACGAATTTGTCTCAAATGCTCCTGTCTGTTAATGGAGGTATTGCAAATAACGAACAAAAATTACTGGATTTGTTATTTACAGAACCAATTATAACAAGAAAGCAAGTAGAACAAATGTTAAAGGTTTCTAATCCCACAGCCGGATCGTTGTTAGACAAGTTTTCGGCAATGTCAATTCTGCAGGACATTACTCCAGATCGGACAAGAAACAAAAAATATATTTTTGCAGATTATATATCGATATTAGAGCGCGGTACAGAATTAGATCATTCCACAGATTTGATTTCTAATACTTATTAAAGATAGCAGGGCGACAGCTCCACACGGGCAAGCCCTGCTTTTCTTTTTTGCCCGTAGATGCCCTACATTGCATTTTACCTACCAGACATGAAAATTACACCACGAGCCGAAGAAACGCGCAGGAAGGGGCGCTGACGCTTGAAAGAACAGGTGTTCTGATTGAGTGTGTGCCTGCCGGGTACGCATTGACACTGTCAGCTGTTGACATATGTTTACTTGTGGTTACGGTTTCAAATTTTCTTATACCCACAAATGAAGAGTGCACGAATTTGTGCAGTCAAAAGAACGAATTTCGTACTTTAGCTATTGCTCAAAATTGAGCACGTTCGGTCAATCCAAAATTGGATTCACCTACTGGCGGGCGTATATTCAGATTTTTCAGGCTCTAAAAAGGGTGGCAGCTAAATTTTCAGCCGACCGGCTGTGCGTACGTTTTTCGTACGAAGAAAAAGAGCAGGCCGCTGTGGGTCTGCTCTGTGTGGGATTGGACTGGCAACGAATTTCGTTGTCAGTTAGCTTATTCCTCATTAAACGTAAAAAAGTTATCGTGATCGCAGTATGGGCAATTCACAGCAACACTATACCCTCCCTTGTAGTTTGGTTCAAAAGCGTGAACCAACGCTTCTTTTGGAATTGATTCAGGTATCGCTTCCGCACGATTACGGCTCATCTGGAAGAACTTCCATTCAAACGATTTGCGACATCCTTCACACACATGATTACCAGAATGCACTATTGGCATTGTTATTCCTCCTTGTCGTTGGCGGGTGCGTCGTCCACATACTCCATGATATCGCCGGGCTGGCACTCCAGCAAGCGACACAGTTTTTCAATGGTACGAGCATCAAGCCCGCCGGTTTGGTGCTTTAGTTTATTGAGAATAGATGGACTGATGCCATTTTGGCGTAGCCAATACTCGGTTTTTCCTCTAGTTTTGACTAGTAAAAAAAGCTTGTCATATCTAATTCCCATAAAAACACGTCCTTTCTGTGGACATTTTTCCACTGTACACAGTATAGCACCATTATGTGTACTAAAGCAAGAACAAAGATGCACAGAATTATGTACTAAAGATTGTACACTCTGCCAATTGAATATATGTACTAAAGATAGTACAATATAATCACAGCAAGGGAACAGAGAGCAGCCGGAAGAAGCGGTAACCAAGCCGTCAAGGCCGAAAGCGTCCGATACTTCAAGCCATATACCGCGTGAGCCTACGGGCAACAGTCAGGAAGATGCTTGGAGGGCTGCCGATCAGTTCCACAATACCAAAGGAGGTACACATCATGAGCATTATTGAACTGGACAGCAAGGTAGCTGAGCTGAGAGAGCTGCAGAGCATGATTTCAGAGCTTCAGGCAGAAGCGGAAGCAATCAAGGACACCATCAAGGGTGTTATGATTGACCGTGGTGAGGAAACGATCTCCGGCAACGGATGGAAAGCAAGCTGGAAGAACGTCAACAGCAGCCGCTTTGACAGCAAGCGTTTCAAGGCTGAATGCCCTGACCTGTATGCCGAGTACATCAAGCAGACAACAACCTGCCGGTTTGTCCTGGCATAAGAAAAGCCCTTTCCCCAACGTCTGGTAAACCAAGGGAAAGAGCCTGTAAACCTACCCATACAGGGAGATTGTGCTTATATTCTAGCATGATCTCCCGCCGGAAGCAAGGAGAAATATCATGGATGTGTTAAACAAAGACCAAGTAAAAGCCCTGTTTGATAAGGAGGCCGTACTATTGGGCACTGAAAACGGGGTGCCAGACTATCGGGTAGCTGTCCTTTTCGGGAAATCCGCCGTTGAACACGCCCACCGCATAAACACCAGCCGTCCGGGATATTATGCCAACGGCTACGGCATAGGGGATTATACTCTCAACGCATTGACCTTTCGCGGATTTCAGGCGGCTGCCAGTTTCTTCAATGTTCAGTTGTTGAGGAAGGAGGCCGAGGAATGAGCAGTATTGAGAAAATCCGCGCTTATATCAGGCGCACCGGCATCAAGTACGATTTTTCGACACCGTATCAGATGAGCCTGAGCGAAACATTTGAATTGGCTCGCATGTCCAAAGAAGACTCTACCGGCGCTATCTGCCTTGCCTTTGAGTATGGTCGAGCAAAAGGAGAACGGAGTGCTCGGGCCGCACTGAAAAAGCTGCATTGACAACATGATAGACACCCGCACGGGCACACGTCCGGCGTGGGTTTCTCCGAAATTTTTTAACAAAAAGAGGATAACATACACCCGCATAGGCACATGTCCGGCGGGTGTTGTTGCGTTTATCACTCGTCAGGCAATCCTTTCCCGTCTGTAACCCACAGGTAAAACCTTAGGGTCGGAATACAGAATCCCGACCGGCTTCCGCGATTCCATGCGTAGCCGAACGGACAAGAACCCTCTTTGAGAGAATTTCTCAGAGATTCCGGGTGCGTCCCGTTGAATTCTGCCACGACATCTACCGGAATTGCGTTGGGATACTTTTCACAGATTTCACCCAATTCGCGGAGCTTTTGAGCTATATTTTTAGGTATCATAGCCGTGCCTCCGTTCTTACACATTCTTGAAAATCCTGTTTCATAGACTTTTTAAGTTTTGGCCGAGAACTGGAGAATTATACAAATCAATTGCTCTTTTTAAGTTTGATCTTACTGAACTATTGATTCCCTCATACCCTTTCCAAAACCTTATCTACCCACAACCTTCCACGTGATTGCCTTTTTAGGACTGCTCAAATTGCTGAAATGCGCGCCAGAATCAGTAATTTTTTCAGCGGTTTTTTGTTCAATTTTTGTTCCTGTTTTGTCCCTTTCTCAATCTGACCTGAAAAATCATCCTCCCAGCCGTCCGAGTATGCGTCCTATTTCTGCTAATGTCTTTCTGTTATACGTATCTTGATACCGCATGTATCTGCCTAAAATCTTGTAATACGTTGTCCAGTGCATTCCCTTCGGCTTGTCCGGTATCCGTCGGCCAAATTCAAAAGCGTCTGATATATCGCAGCAACCCAGCTTTGCGGAGGCAAGCTTTATACCCTTGTCGTAATAGCTCAAAGCATCCTTTGTGTGCTGCTGTACTGCGTAATTCAAATGCCCGCATTTCCTGCACACAAACATTTTACTGACGAAATATAAATATCGGTAACGCCTGCCGCAGCAGGGGCACACCCAGAACACCCGCGATCCGCCGAAACCGTTGTTGAGCCGTGCCAGCTCCAGCGTTACATGCCATGCGCTATGCGGATATCCCAGGTGAACGAATTCCTGTTCGTATCGCCCCATATACACGCACTCATAATCACAGTCCAATACGACCGATTTATTCCCTACGCTTGCAAACAGAAAGCGGGGAAAGCCCCGCTTTGCAGCGTCAAAACTGTCTATTCTGGCAGACCGTTCTACAGTTCCATGTGTCTTTTTACTGCTGTGTTTTTTCATGGTATCACCTACTTGCTATAGATGCCTAAATCTAATGTGAAACCGGGACAAAATGCTCCGTCGGTGTGTGGATGGATTACCCTGTTCTGGAGCATCTTTGTACTACCGGAGAGTGTAATTTCTCTCTGTTCGCTCTCTGTTCAAGGTACGATTTCTCGGAGTTCGCTCGGGGTTCGTTCTTTTCTGCGCGAGATATTTGTGCAGTACGCCGTATGAAGGTCAGCGTCGCCCCAGGGAGGGAGATATGCCCCCGTTTTCTCTAGCTTCGCTCTGGCTTCAGACGCCTGTTCATATACAGACCACGGTTTTTTTGAATGTTAAGTTTTGTTAAGCTGCGCCGCTTCCCGCATGACCAGCTCCCGCCGGTGTCCGGCGATATCCGGCTGTATGCTATTATCGGAACACCATGCCAGATACAGGGATATGCCGTCATCTATGCGGCGTTCAATCACTTCATGGTCATCGTGCCAGCGTATCCGGCGTTCTGCGTCCCACAACTGGCTGTGCCTGTCGCTCTCGCTGCCCTCCCGGATGTAATACGGCTCAAAGGCCTTTATCGCTGGGTCACGTTTCAGCTTGCGGAACATCTTGTGCTGAAGCTGGTTGCTTCTGGAGCTGCTGATGCCCTCGGTGCGCCCCCACTCCGTCGCGGTTTTACCCTGCACATATACAGCATGGACAAGCTCCTGCTCTCGCTTGGTCAGGCGGGCGACCGCACCGCGCACGACACGCTGAAGGTCTGTAATCTCCGCGCCGCCGGTCACATCTATGCTTTCGTCTGCGATCATGTCAGCAATCGTGATATCTTCGCCGTCCTTCACAGGCGTATCAATGGACACTGTGGGCACAACGCGCATCTTACCGTCATGGATATTCAGTGCTCGCATACAGGCTGATTTAATATGAAATCCCAGGTATGTACTGAACATGCCTCTGCCGCTCTGGTAGCCCATCACGGCGTTATGGAAGCCGATCCAGCACTCTTGCATGAGATCGTCTTCGCCGATGCCAGCACGGCCACACAGCGTCAAACACCGCTGAGAGAGCTTGTAGATCAGACGGTATACCTTTTCGTACAGCACGTTTTCCGCTTCTGTGTCGCCCTCCTGCGCACGTACCGCAAGTTCTTCGTTCGCCATTGCTTCATAGTCCATTGCAAGCCATCCTTTCCGGTGATATAATCGAATATAACAAGATCATCCGAAAAAGACGGAAGCCGCCCGGCGGGAGCATGTGCCCCTGTCGGACGGTTTTCTTTATGTCCAGTCAAATAATGTAACTTCTACGCGCGGTACATCGCTATACAGCTTTTCTATGGTTGCGGTCACGATCTGCGCGTCATCACGGTATGCGATGCCGTTCAAACTGTCCGCAATGCATTTGAGTATGTTATCTGCATCCGGCTTCTTTGTCGGCTTGATATCGCCCGCCTGCATTGCAGCCTGCTTGCGTTTGCTGGCACTCTTAGGGATGCTGTAATATGCACATACCTGTATGCCGATCATTGCGCCATCAGGGAAGCGGTAACCGTCTGCCTGTATGTCATATTCTGTGGCAACCAGATTTTCATACAGCACGGTTTTCTCTGGCGTGTGGGTGAATGTACGTCCGTTCCGGCTGGAGAAACGCGGCCGGCCTTTGCCCTGCGGCTCGCCGGGTACTGTGAATGATACTGTCATAGGTTAGCACCGCCGATCACATCAACCACGGAGCAAACCTGACTTCCACAAGGCCGCGCGCCTCAATACAGTATTTCTCTCGTCGGGT
The DNA here is from genome assembly GCF_051246315.1 of Butyricicoccus porcorum. Classification (NCBI taxonomy): domain Bacteria; kingdom Bacillati; phylum Bacillota; class Clostridia; order Eubacteriales; family Butyricicoccaceae; genus Butyricicoccus; species Butyricicoccus porcorum. The sequence continues at coordinate 1,341,769 of NZ_CP178353.1, read as the reverse complement.
CATTCTAATTTACCTCTCTGCTCAAATGTATCTGTATTCTCCTCCGAGCCGATCTCAGCCAGCGCGACCAGAACGTTATAAACGCGCTCCATGTCGTCCGGATGGCTGAACCGTTTCAACATCTCCTCACAGCGTCCACGATAGTGCTGGTGCTTCTGCGCTTCTGCCTTGGTGTAATGGATAGTGGTGCTGCCGTCTGCATTGTGTGTGTACTTCATAATAAAATCCTCCTGTATTTTTTTACGATATGGATGTTTTTGTCTAAACTTTTCTCAACTATTGAGTAGCCGATTTGGGGTTTCTCAGGTTGTTGCAGGCTTTTAATCTCAACTTTTTTCAACAGTCGGTTTGCAACCTTGAGTTTTCTGAAGCTGCTCATATTTTTGTCCGATAGTTCTTATTCGGATCAGCGTCAACATGCGTCCAGAATCCGCCATTGTCGCATCGTTCATAAATACGCCCGCCTGTTGCTTCATCAAAATTTGATACAACATTCTGGATATGTATTTCCGAAGAAAACAGGGTTATTTTATCCGGGTCGTTATACCGTTCATTGATAATTTCAAAGGAAAAATCAAACTCATCATCTGTTGGCGTACGTCCCGCCCGTTTCTTGAAAAAATCATCCCAGTACAAAAGGGGCGTATTTACCAGCCGATTATATATAGATTCGTAAACATCACCTTTAAACTTTGCCTGCGACAGCTTCCGCATAGTTTTACCCCAGCTGGCATATTCACCGCGTTTTCCCTGCTTCATCAGTTCAAGAAAGATTCCGCTGCAAGTATGCGTTTTACCACATCCAGATTGTCCAGACAGATACCACCAGCCTGAAGAACCCTGCCGGATATGCTCCACATAGTCAAAGGCTTTCTTTTTCAGGGATGCTACCCACGGCGCATACTCTTCCAGTCTGTCAAGTGTTTGCTCTTTCAACCTGGGATTACCGGACAGCTCCGCCCAGCGTTCCGCCCGCGGCCCCTTAATACAGTCGCACCACACAGGAACCCTTGTCAGCGTGTCCAAATCATCCTTGAATATAAAACCTTTGCCGTGGCATACCGGGCAATCTGGACGCCCCAGTGTGCCACACTGTCCATTTGTGATGTCAGTGATAATCTGCTGACTTTTCGCAAAGCCTTCAAAGGTTATGCTCTGGGTCTGAGAAAATTCTTGCGTAATAGCCACCTTTTCCGTTTTGATCTCCTCCATTTCTTAAGATGTCCTTGTTTTCATACTGCCTATCCAGCACCTTTGCGGCATTCGCATCCTTCATCAGCCAGTCAAAAGAGGCTGACCAATCTCGGTTATTTTTGCCACAAAGAAAATCGGAATCTTGCGCCATCTGGAATATCTTGTGCAGTTCCTCCGGCGTGTATGATTTCAGCCTTGCTGCTATCACCTTACGTCTGGCATCTGATAGCTTCGTTACTTTCGGTAATCGTGTACACGTCCGGTTGTAATCATCCAGAATAGATTGATAGTCAATAGAGGGGCGGGCGGTTGCGGCGGTAGCCGCTGGCTTATCCTCTATCTCTATCTCTTTCTCTATCTCTATCTCTTTCTCTAGCGTAACGTTTTCTGAAAATTCGCGTAACGCGGGTGTAACAGCGTTACAAACTTGCGTAACATTGTTACGGCTTCGCATTTGTCGCATACGTTCTGCCGCTTGCGTTTCAGAGCCGGTACGTTCGATTGCACAGGGGAAAAACAGGGTGTTTTCGTCCAATATTTCAGCCCATCCAATGCGAAATAGGTAATTCAATACCACTTTCACGTTTTCCGGTTCTTCGTCCAGTTCAAGAGCGAGTTCTTCTTCTGGGCTTTCTATGCCTTCGAGCTTTATCAGACCATTTGAGCCAATTGCCTGCAATTGCAGTTCCATAACGATAATTGTATATGTATCTCCGCCCGCCTGTTTGCGCAATCTCTTAATAGCTTTACTGCGAAAAAAATCCCTTTCCAATTTGAGCCAAAAATATTTTTTCTCAGCCAACTATCAACACCTCATTCCGGTATACGGCGGATGCCGGAGGTAGCGGACAACGGAACAATAGGTGCGTTATCCTGTCCATCTTCACAGAGCAGCCAACGCTTAACGTTTTGCCATGCGATAAGATAAGTTTTACCAACAATCCTACAAGGGATTGCCCCAGAACGCACCGCTCGCCGGATCGTGTATTCGCTGATTGGAAAACCTTCCGACTTTGCACGGCATACTGTTTCGCTGATGGTTAAAATCTGTTTTTCAGACATTTGTTTAACCTCCTTTGCTGTTTTCTAAAATATCTGTTACGTCTACGCTCAACCCTCTTGCCAGTTTTCCGGCGGTTATTGGTGCACATGTCCCACGCCTTACGATTGTGCTGAGACTTTGACGCGAAATGCCCGATCGTGCTGAGAGTTCTTTTTTTGTAATGCCCTGCGCAGCAATCAGGGATTCGATTTTAATTGTACTGATATCCATTTTCACATCCCTTTCAAAATTCGTTTATTTCATCGTTTATAATTGCAGTATACACGAAAAAATAAACGATGTCAAACAATGAAACGAAAATGAAATAAAATCGTTTGATTTTTCGTTCACAGTATGCTTTAATTATATTAAATTAGGAGGTGTGCAATGGTAAAATATAAAATTCTGTACAGTATATTGAAAGAGTTTATTGATGAAGCGGGGTATTCTGTTAGAGGGTTTGCTCAATCAGCCAATATAAGCCCCAGTACGTTACAATCGGCTATCGAACACGAAAGCAAAATGCGCATAGCCACCTTTATCAACATTTGTTCTTCGATGATTGATATAATAGACACTTATTCAGTCAAAGAAATATACTATCAAAGCGAAAAAAAAGCAGTACTTTTGCTATTGTTAAATGATTTCTGTGCGGAATATTTGAAAGTATGTAGTTCAGAATTTGAATCAATAGAAAATGGATTATTGATTCCATTTTTAGAGAAAATCGAAAAGAGCCTTTATCAGCAGGAAATATATGCAGAATTTGAAAGCAAATTGCGCGTAATCCGCGAAAGGCTTGGTATTTCTATAAGATCAGAAAAAAATGACTATACTTTCCGAGACACCGTATCTCCGGGCTGGAAGGAAACGAGATCACCGCAGGAGATCGCCGTAGAAGTTGAGAAATTCAAACGAGGTTACGATGCAATCAAGGCTCAAAAGTTACTTGATAAGTTCGGACAACTTAACAACACAGGTCAAGAAATCGCTATAGATTGTGTTGAGGGGCTCGCGGGCAATCCTAAATACCAGAGGAAAAAAGACTAACACACGCCACCGTGAATGCATTGCTTATGGAGGTGAAAACAATGGCTACGATTGAAAAACGCTGCAACAAATCCGGCGGGATTACCTACCGCATCACAGTGGCGGGAGGACTGGACGGTACAGGCAAACAGATACGCCATCGGATGACATGGAAGCCTGAGCCGAAGATGACCGCCCGCCAGACAGAAAAAGCCCTTGCTCGTGCTGCCGCTGACTTCGAGCGAGAGATTGAGCAGGGTTATCAGATTGACCACAAGCAAAGCTTCGCTGAATACGCTGCCTATGTAATCGACCTGAAGGAGCGCACCGGTATAAAGCCACGCACTATTGATAATTACCGGAAGCTGCTGCCGCGAATCAATCAAGCTATAGGGCATCTGAAACTTGCCGATATCCGCCCGCAACACCTCAACAGCTTCTACAAGAACCTTGGAGAGCAGGGCATCCGGGCAGACGGTGGAAAAGCAACTGCACGCATTGATATGGCTGCATGGCTGCGGCGCAAACATCTTTCCCGCGCTGAAATTGCTCGCCTCTCCGGCGTGTCTGCCGCTACAGTTTCGGCTGCTGTCAGCGGTAAAACTATCAGCAAAACAAAGGCGGAATTGATTGCTGTTGTAATGGGTGCAAAGCTGACCGATATTTTTAAGTTGGAGCATGACACTGCACCACTCTCCCCCAGCACGATTATTGCGTATCATGCGTTGATATCATCGGTTCTTGCCCAGGCAGAGAAAGAAATGCTTGTCCCCTACAATGCCGCTGAAAAGGCAACTCCGCCGAAACTGCAAAAACACGACCCCGATTATTTCCAGCCGGAACAAATCGAGGAAATCCTTCAAGCTCTGGAATCAACTCCGCTCAAATGGAAAACGCTGGTGTATGTGCTGATTGATACGGGTTGCCGCAGAGGGGAAGCCTGTGGAATGCGGTGGTCAGATATCGACTTTTCGAGCGGTACATGGACAATTGACCATCAATTACTGTACAGCCCAAAGCGCGGCATTTATACAGGCACTACTAAAACAGGAAAGGTGCGAACCGTTACCCTGTCTCCTTTGACCTTGAAGCTCCTGAAAAAGCACCGTAGCGCACAATGGGAATTACAGCTTGCCAACGGCGATAGATGGAACGACACCGGCTATGTGTTCACGCAGGACAACGGCAAGTGCATCTTCCCGGACAGTGTAACCGACTGGTTGGGTAAATTCAGCAGAGCAAACGGCTTGCCACATATCCATCCGCACGCATTCCGGCACACTGCTGCTTCTCTCATGATCGCAGGCGGTGCCGATCTGGTAACCACTGCAAACGAACTGGGACATGCCAACGCCACAACCACAGCAAACATTTACGCACACGCAATCATCGAAGCACAGGCAAAAGCAACCGAAGCCCGGCACAGCGTTTTAGCTCAGTTTGAAAAAGAAAAAGAGCCGCAAGCTGAAAGCCTGTGACCCTCACGTCTCCCCCCTGAAATCCATGTTTTTGTAGGGCATTCACCCAAAATTCACCCCATGTAGATTCTTTAGGAAATCTATATACTCTTGAAAATGCAAAAAACCGCCCGAATCTTACGATTCAGACGGTTTACATTGGAGCTAATGGTGGGAATCGAACCCACGACCTGCTCATTACGAGTGAGCTGCTCTACCCCTGAGCCACATTAGCATCTGGATGGTATTCTAACACATTCACTCTGCTTCGTCAAGCACAATCGCAAAAAATTTTTTTGATAATTCCCGAAATTTTTCCTTGACAAGCCCCGCAAAAACGATATAATAAAAAGGTATCCTTGCTCACACACAAGGGTGTGGGCCAAAGTCCAAAAGGAGGTGCTGAAATGGCAAAGGTAAATGGTAAGTACGAGACAATCTTCATTGTCAACCCGAATCTCGGTGAGGAAGCAATCGCTGCAATCGTTGAGAAGTTCAAGACTCTGATCGAAAAGAACGGTACCGTCGAGTCCGTTGATGACTGGGGCAAGCGCAGAATGGCGTATGAGATCAATGACCTGCGTGAAGGTTATTACACTCTGATCCAGTTCGAGTCTGCTCCGACCTTCCCGGCTGAGCTTGACCGTATCTATAAGATCACCGATGGCGTTATGCGTTCCATCATCATTTCCAGAGACTAAGGCTGGTGAAAGAATATGCTGAATAAGGCAATTCTGATGGGCCGCTTAACCCGCGACCCGGAGCTTCGCTACACCCCGAACGGTAATGTTCCGGTCGTTACGTTCACGCTCGCTGTTGACCGCAATTATAGCGGAAACGGCAGAGAACGCCAGACCGACTTTATCGACATCGTTGCCTGGAGACGCCAGGCGGAATTCGTTTCGCAGTGGTTTACCAAGGGCATGATGGCAATCGTGGTCGGAAGCATCCAGTCCAGACGCTGGCAAGACAAAAACGGAAACAATCGCACGTCGATTGAAGTTGTTGCGGATGAGATCCAGTTTGGTGAAACCAAAAAGTCCCGCGAGTCCAATATGGGCTACCAGGGCGGATATCAGGATTCCTATTCCCCCGCTCCGCAGCAGGCCCCGGCATCGCGCCCCGCGCCGAGCTTCGACATGCCCGCAGGCGACTCGGATTTCAGCGAGATTTCCGATGACGACGGCGAAGTTCCGTTCTGATTACCGAATAAGGAGGTTACGACAATGGCTGAAGAAAAAAGAGAATATCGCCCTAACCGCGGCGGCCGCCGCCGCAGAAAGGTTTGCTCTTTCTGCGTAGACAAGGTTGAGGCTATTGATTATAAGGATGTTGCAAAGCTCAAGAGATACATGTCTGAGCGCGGCAAGATTCTGCCCCGCAGAATGACCGGCACCTGTGCCCTGCATCAGCGTCAGCTGACCGAGGCAATCAAGCGTGCCCGCCACATCGCTCTGCTGCCCTACACCGCAGAGTAATTTTTCTCAAAAACAGGATACCAAAAAAGACGTGTCAGTTCTGATGCGTCTTTTTTTGTTGTGTAAAACCGGCGCCCTCCGCATAAAGCAGAGGGCGCCCGTCTGTTCTGTCCATATTGGTTTGATTATGCCTTCGGTGCGTTTTCATCCACAGCCTTCACTGCACTTTTTGTGGAGGAAAACGTATGCGCACTCGATGTGACGGTATTCACTGTTCGGAAAATACCGTTCTGTATCTCAAATACATTCCAGTACCGGTTGTCTTCCGACGCAGTGGGATCGATGTTGTAATCGCCGATCAGATTGTCGCCGTTGTATACCTTGACATTCGCACCGGAAGCCGGGAGCGAACCGGAGGACGAATAGCGGTAAACATAATAGTTGTAGCTTCCGTCTGTATCCGCCTTGAAGGTAATGGTTTCCGGTCCATAGCTCGTGGTGTCATCCAGATCCAGATTGGCAATTTCCGCTCCGCTTGCGTCATATGCCGATTTGTTGCTGTAATAGACATGGAACGATGTACCGTCCCCGGCTGTGCCTGCCAGATGGGAATCCAGATCGGACGGTGAGGAACCCCAGGTCAGCACGACACGATACGAATCACCGGACAGAACCGGCGACAGCGAACCGTTGATGGCAACAGTCTCTCCGCCCTGTACCAGTACATCCGTATAGCTGGACGTATAATTTTCCAGCGACATCTCGAAGGTATAATACCCCGCTTCCAGCTCCAGCGAATAGGTACCGCTGTCATCTGTCGATGTATTCGCAATGACCATGCCATCCTTGTTGCTGTAGCCGCTGCGGACATTGACCTGTACGCCGGACAATGCCTGTCCACTGGTCGCACTGACCACAGTGCCGCTGACAAGGCCGTTGCCCGCCTTGACAAGCACGACATCGCGCACGCTTGTGGTATTCCGTGTAATCTCCTGCGAAGCAGTATACTCCACATAACCTGTGGCATTGACATGGAGGACATAGGTATCGCTGTCCAGCTCCAACGTATACGTTCCATCAGAACCCGTCGTTGTCTGACCGATCTGCTCTCCGCCCAGATAAGCAGAAACTTCCGCCCCGCGGACTGCATTGCCTTCCACATTTGTGACCGTTCCTGTCACAGTGCCCTTGTCGTAGATTTCTTCCTCGTCAAAGGCGCGCTTGATAATCTGAATCTCCGAGCTGGACAGATTCATTTTTTTCGCCGCCTTGAGGACATTGCGGCGGACGGTATAAAACTCCGCATTGGCATCATAGCCCATGCTCATCGACTTATACCACAGTCTGGCCAGCGTCGATTTCGACATGCCGTAGTGTTCCATCAGATAAGCGGCATGGTAGACCAGTGCCGAGTTGGTATGCTCCTCCTCATTCTGCGCATAGAAGCTGCTGCTCATCTTGTCCGGCGCACGGTGCGCGGTGGGATCCGCAGCATCTCTGCCATAATTGGTATAATCCTGTCCACTCAGCCAGTTCTCTCCTATCTGCCAGTCTCCTTCAATCAGGCATCCGAACACATCCGCATACCCCTCGTTGATTGCGCCGGTAATGGTATTGTTATACGGCAGATCACCGGCAGTGTATTCAAATACACCGTGTGTATATTCATGTCCCACAATGTCCAGCGAGGAAGCCGGTGTCGTACTGGAGGAAATGCTCTTGTTGTCACAGAAAGCAATGCCGGAGCCATCCCAATAGGCATTGTCATTCATGCTGTCGTCGTGAACAAGCACATCCAGCTTTTTCCCCCGGTTATCGACGGAGGTTCGATTCAATGTGGACTGATACCAGTCATAGACCTGAATCATATTCGTATAGGCAGAAACTGCGGCCTTGTCTCCCCAGCTATTGAATTCGCTGCCAATGCGAAAATCGATAAACAATTTTTGTGTATACATCTGGATATTTCTCTCCAGATCCTGCATATAGAAGAAGAAAAAGTCTGTCCAGGTAAATGCAACCGGAAAAGAAACCTTTGTACCGATTTCATTTTTGCCGCTGCCGGTCTTTGATTCGGCATCCATCCTGTTGGTATCGCTGAATACAATCGAACCGTCTGCCGCGTTGACAAAAACAGTTTCATCTACATAGCTTCCGGTGCTGTCCTGTCCCGAAACACGGACGGCATACACCAACACCGGCGCATCTTCATGTGCACCCAGCGCATAAATCATCTGCTCGGTTGCGCCGGAATCCGCCGCGCAGTCGCCGCCATACTGCTGTACCGCGGCGGCTTCGGCCTCCTCCTGTGTGACCTCCGGCGTCAGAGAAACATCCGCCAGCTTCGTGGATGCGCAGACGCCCGCGCTCAGCGAATCGGTCACACCGGTTTCATCTGCCGAGACCGTCACGCGCAGGCCATAGACGGGATAGCCCTGATATACCTGATCGAAAGTATATTCCGCGCCATATTCATCTCTGGAAATGGAAAGCGGCTGCATCTCCTCGCGGGCATTGGCCAGTCCGAGAATGCTGTGCACGCTCTGGATGGCATCCAGCGCATCATCCACATTGTTTACTGTGAGATCGGTGAAATTTCCTTCAATCGAAACAACCTGTGTCTCATCATCATTGTAAATGATATCCGCCTGGCTGTCGTTCATGCTCTGAATATCGACAACCGAATGGTTTGGAATTTCCTCGATGTTGCGTGTATTCTTATGCAGAACGATCAGATCAAACGAAACAGTCTGCTTCTTGCCGCCCTTCTCCGCCGTCGCGGTGAGTGTAACCTGCACATCCTGCGCGTCCGGGCGGACAACCGTGCCGTCCGCCGCGATCACATCAGGCGCACTGCTGCTCCACGAAACCACAACACCATCTGCCTGCTCAACCGATGTCGGCAGGGAGATATTTCCTGTTACGGAATCCGCATAGTCACCGTCCTGATATCCAATGACAATCTGTCTCGCTGCATACGCAGCTGCCGCGCTGTCCGCATCATCTTCTATCCAGTCCGCATACAGCGTGATATCCTTTTTAACCGGCTCTTCGTCAAACAGAAACGCACTGCTGCATTCCTCGTCATTGTACCAGCCCAACAGAACCCAGCCGCTGCGCGTGGGGTTCTCCGGTCTGCTGACTGTCGTGCCGCGCTGCACCTGCACGCTGCTCACAGCGCTACCGCCGTTGGATTCAAACGATACCGTAACATTGCTACCGACAAAGCTCTTGAGCATGGCAGCAGCCTCTGCACGGGTTGCCGTACCCTTCGGGTTGAGCATCACGCCATTCGCAGTCTTTGTGCCGCTCAGGACACCGTTCTGAGTCGCCCAGAGCAGTGCATCTTTCGCCCAGCCGGAGGCATTTCCTCCGTCCGGGAATTTCCCCAACGAACCGGAAACTGCCGGTTTTCCGGTATAGGCATACAGGAACTGTGCAAATTCCTCACGGCTGACCTTTTTCTTCGGGTTAAAGTGTCCCTTGCCGTCGCCGGAAGTCACGCCGTTGGCACTCGCCCACTGCACAGCATCATAATACCATGTGCCCTGTGCGACATCGGAAAACGCATTTTCTCCCGAAACAACCGGCTTGCCTTCATAGCTGTACAGAATCTGTACCACCATCGCACGATCCAACGTGGACTTCGGGGAAAATGTTGTGTCACTGGTTCCCGTCATCAGACCTTCTTCATAGACGAACTGTACGTATGGATAAAACCAGTCACTTTCACTTACATCTGTAAACGCTTTTGCATCTGCTTTCCCTGCGACTTCTGTCGCCAGTGCCGTCGGTAATACGGAAACCAGCATACAAAGGGCCATCAGGAAGCTAAGCACTCTCTTTTTCATATTTTCACTCCTTTGTTTCCCGGCACCTGCTGCGCCTCCCTCCGCAGTCTTTTTGTGCCATTTTTACCATTATATCATCCATAAGAAACTGCTGTAAAGTCAGACTGCACAATTTCATTCCTCTGCGACAGCCCTGCATCCGGCGCATAAAAAGGCTGCCCTGCTTTCGCAGGACAGCCTTACTGTTTTCTGTGTATAAAATTAGCTCTTCGGATAATTGACCGCATGCAGGACGCAGATGCCGTTGCTGTTGCGGCTCGCCCATGCGCCGTACTTGACATAGCGCACGCTGACCTCATTCGGCCCGGTCCAGTTTGCATCGTACACGGTAAAGCCGTTGCTGTCACTGGAAACGAAAACCATTGTGTGCATCTTCGGGGAGTCCATCTGGAGAATGTCGCCCGGCTTTGCCTTGCTGATGAGCGTCTTGATGCTGCCCGCAGAATAGGACGACGAACGAGCTGTGACGGTATACAGCTTTCCATCCGACGAGCTCTTCGGGCTGCCGTCATAGCTCCACTTTGCGGTCTGGCCGTACATACGGTAAAATACCTCGCGGCCAAAGCCCATGCACTGACCTGCACCGCCGAACGAATAACCACTGCCGAGACTCTTGCCATCCGGATAAATCTTCATAATGGATTTCAGCTTTGCCGTTGCTGCCGCAGTGTCCTCGCTGTTGTCGGACAGCTTCCACTGCTGTGCCGAAGAACCGGTGTACGCGCACAGGCGAACATCGCCATTGCTCGATTCCGTCAGCGCCATGTTCGGATTCGCCTTGAGGCGGATTTCGTAAGCGCCGCTCGACAGCTTCTTTGCGACAAAATCCTGACAATCCGTTCCGTTTGCCGTCCACAGGATGATATCGGCACCGCTGCTCGGATTGGCGTCGATTGCCAGCGCACTGTTCGATGCGCTGAGGATGCGGAAACTGCCATCACTGTTCTGCTGTATGCTGAACAGCTGGGTGGTCGAATTGGCATCGCCTGTCACGTAGACATCCGACTGTTTGCTGATCGGGTTTACCGTCATGACATTGCCACTGCCGACATTGTGCAGTTCATACTTGCCGACCGACAATGCGGTATAACCGGAGGTATCAGCCTGCTGCGTGCTGCCGCTGGCCTGATAGGTCTTGCCGAAGGTAAGGTGTTCGGATTTTGCCTGCTCTGCTGTAATAATACCTGCTGCAATCAGCTTGTCGGTCAGCGTACAGTCGCTGTTCTTGAGCTTCGTGCTCAGTGCGAGATAGGAAATCTCCATGATCTCCTGGCGGCGGAACGGTTCATTCAACCATTTGTCCGCCTGCTGACGGGTACACAGTCCGATTTCAACAGCCTTATCGAGTGCTGCCGACCAGGTGAAATCTGATGTATCATAGCCCAGTGCACGCAGCATAAAGGTTGCATACGCCTGCGGGGTAACGGCATCATACGAACCAAACTGAGTCTCGCTGTAGCCGGATGTATAGCTGCGATAGACACCGTAGCCGGCGAAATTGCCGAACCAGTCCGGAATATCGCGGAAGGTATACGAATAGCTCACGGAAGTTGCCGCATTGCGTTCGCCGAGCAGGGCGATAAACAGCGTCAGCGCCTCCGAACGGGATCCAATTTTATCCAGCATCAGGTCGCCATCCTCGCCGCCCGCCACCAGGCCGAGGCGCTGAAGCGCATAGCCGCTGTCGGACAGATCCGTCGCGCTGCTCTGCGCACCGTCGAACAGACTGGAGAAAATGGTCTCGCTGTCAAATGCCAGTGTCTGCGCGCCTGTGGAAAGCATCATAGAACCGCACAGGACGGCGGACAAGATTCTTTTTTTATGTTTACGCAAGTGAAAGTTCAATGGATGTCCTCCTGTTGTTTTCCTTGTTACCATCTTGTTACTTTTTATAGTATACCATAAAAACCGCCGTTTGTGTTACCAAATTGTAATTATTGTAATCTTTCTGTAATCCTCACAAAAATTGCCGTTGGAATTTATTCATTTTTCACGAAATTTTCTGCCATTTTTTGCCGAAATGATCGGCAGAGGCCTGCTTTTCCACTGCAATTCCGGTTACAGGCACCGCAAAAATCTGTCGAAAAAGGGTTTCCTCTCCGCCTGCAATCCAGTATAATAGAAAAGGCAGTTTCCGCAGTGCAAGCGCTGCGGCTGAAAAGAAAGGGAGGTTCTCCGTGAGTATTATTGACGTCAACGGCCTGACCTGTGACTATGGGCGCGGCCGTGGTGTATTTGACTTACATTTTACCGTGGAACCCGGCGAGGTTTTTGGCTTTCTCGGTCCGAATGCCTCCGGCAAAACCACAACGATCCGGCACCTGATGGGTTTTGTCAAACCCGCATCCGGTACCTGCCAGATCGAAGGGCGCGATTGTTTTGAATCTGCTGCGGTGATTCAGGAAACACTCGGCTATCTGCCGGGCGATATCAGCCTGTTTTCCGATATGAGCGGCAAAGCGTTTCTGTCCTTCATGGCGAAATACCGCGGCATGAAAACCTTGGGGCGCACCAAGGAGCTGATTGACCGCTTTGAGTTGGATGTGCGTCAGCCCATCCGCCGCATGTCCAAGGGCGCAAAGCAGAAGCTCGCGCTGGTATGTGCATTCATGCATGACCCGAGTATTCTGATTCTGGACGAGCCGACCGCAAGTCTCGACCTGCTCATGCAGCACGCCTTTATCGATCTGATTCTGGAGGAAAAGAAAAAGGGCAAGACCATCCTCATGTCATCCCATCGGTTCAGCGAAGTGGAAAAAACCTGTGACCGCATCGGCATTCTGAAGAACGGGCGTCTGGAAACGGTTTCCTCCCTGGACGAGCTGCGCCGGACAGAACGCCGCGTCTATATTGTCACGTTGGAAAACGAGGAAGCCGCACATGCCCTTCAACATGAAAATATCAGTGTCATCGAAGCAGAGGGACGCATGCTGAAAATCGCCGTCTACCGCGATCTGCGCAGCCTGCTCTCCATCCTTGTCAACTATCCGGTCATGACACTGGACAATGCCGGACAGAGTCTGGAAGAGATTTTCCTGCATTATTACGGAGGTGAGGACGAATGAATTTCCCCCTGTTCCGATACAGCTGCAAGCGTGCCTTTCCGATGTGGCTGGTATGCACTGCACTGATGAGCGTATATGCCTTTGCCGTCGTGCGCATGTATGACCCAGAGGCAGGTGCTGCACTGGCTGACCTGACCAAATCGCTGCCGCAGACCATGACTGTGCTCGGCATGGCGGAATATGGCAATACCTTCACGGCATTCATTGTCAATTACCTGTACGGCATGCTGATGCTCGCGCTGCCGATGCTGTTTACCATCATCCTGTCAATCCAGCTGATGGCACGGCACATCGCGCGCGGCACAATGTCCTATCTGCTGGCATCGCCCAATTCGCGCAAAAAAATTGCGGCGACACAGCGAAATGTGCTGGTGTTCTACCTGTTTCTCATGCTGGCAATCTGCTGCGGCGTGACCATTGTCCTGTGTGAATATTTCTATCCCGGACATCTTGCGGTGCTGCACTTCCTGTTGCTCACCGCCTGTGTGTTTGCGCTCCAGCTCGCCATTGCGGGCATGTGCTTCTTCTTCTCGTGCAAATGCAGCAGCACGGGTCGTGCACTGACGCTCAGTGCGGCAGCCTGCCTGCTGTTTTACACCATCCGCCTGCTCGCCAATCTCGGCGGCTCACTGGGCTATTTGAAGTACATCACACCGTATACGCTCATCAATCCCGCCGGTATTTTGCAGAGCGATCTGCAATCCTGTCTGCTTCCGCTGATCCTGCTGGCAATCGCCATCGTGCTGTTCGCGCTGGCAAGCCGCACGTTCCGCAAGCGCACAATGCCGTTCTGAGCAGACGCACAAAAGCTGCCCCCTGTTTGGGAGCCTTTGGATGATGCAAATCAGTTGAAGCATTTCTGAGCCTTTGAAATTTCCGCAGCAAAAAAGGGACAGTCCCGGTTGGGACTGCCCCTCTTCTTTTTGTCTGATTTATTACAGCGGCTTTACATTGACAGCGCGCATCTTGCTGCTGTTCTTCGGATCCGGCTCTACGTCGAACGTAACCTTCTGTCCCTCGTTCAGCGTCTTGTAGCCGTCAACCTGAATCGCGGAGAAATGTACAAAGACATCCTCGCCGCCCTCATCGTTGGAAAGAAAGCCGTAGCCCTTTTCTGCGTTAAACCATTTTACCGTACCCTGATTCATTCCAGGTACCTCCAATTCAAAAAGTTTGCCCCCTCATCTCGGCACAAAAAAATCACATATTTTTGTAGGCCATCCGCTCGAACATGCAATGACTTACAAAAATATGTGAGATCCTTGAACCGCCCTTGGAAGCCTGTTCAGTATACCATTCGCACCCCAAAAAGTCAAGTCATTCCCACCTGCAACCGCTCGACAGCAATCCCCTGTTTTTGCGTGTTGCGGTATATTTCCCCAACTGCCCCCAATATAGGAATTCCTGGTGCTGTAGTGATTATTTTTGTACACATTCCCAAATTTTGACCAATAACTTTGTGCACTTTCCCTTTTTGCTTTCAAACATCATACGAATTTATGTTGAATAATGCTCTATAATTTCCGTCTTTGTTCGTTTACAATACAATCAAAGCAGAAAACACACCGACAAAGCGGCGAAGCCATGTGCCTGCGCCGTATGGAGGAATTTCTAGTTATGATGACCATTTGCAAAGATCCCGTACTCAACGTGGACACCTATGGCAATATTTTTATGTACGCAACGCACCGTGATCTGACTACCTCACCGCGTCATATTATCCGTATGAATGAGCCGGTTCGTCCGGAGCTTCTTCAGAAGGCGCTCGAACTGGCGCTCATCCGTTTCCCGCAGATGGCCGTTGGCCTGACGCGCGGCGAAACTGCATATTCCTATCGTTACATTGACAAACCCCCGGTTGTCCTTCCGCTCCAGAACCATGTCTCCCCGTACTGGATGGGCTCGGCGGATACCAACGGATATCTGTTCCTGTGCGGTTACTGCCGCAATACCATCATCATGGAGTATCAGCACTGTACCTGCGACGGACACGGCTTTGATGAGTTCATCCGCAGCGTGCTGTTTGAATACCTCACGCTGTGCGGTCATCCGGTCGAAAATGACGG
This sequence comes from Butyricicoccus porcorum, assembly GCF_051246315.1. Classification (NCBI taxonomy): domain Bacteria; kingdom Bacillati; phylum Bacillota; class Clostridia; order Eubacteriales; family Butyricicoccaceae; genus Butyricicoccus; species Butyricicoccus porcorum. Next base: position 1,326,647 of record NZ_CP178353.1, on the reverse strand, counting down.
TTCGATCCGCACGCGTGAGACAGAATTTGATCCGAAGGAATGTGAAGACGGCTTTGAACTGCTGAATGATGTGCCACGCTCCGGCGCAAACCATCATCCGGATATTCCTTCGTTCCATATGCCGGAATATGACAGCACGACGGATGCCAACGAGCTGGTTACGGAAATTGCATTTCCCTTCTCCCAACTCAAGGCATTCACAAAGAAAAACGGCGGCACCCCGATGACCTTTGTCATGACGGCACTTTCCCGCGCAATGCATTTGACCTACAACACCGATGAAGCCATTGTTGCGGAAATCCCGATGGACCTGCGCCCGCTCGTGCCCAGCCCGACGACACACTTCTTTGTCTCTCTGCTCGATCTGCCGTTCCTGCCGGAATATTACAGCCTGTCGTTCGGTGAAGCATGCCGCCGCTGCAGTGATTACTTCAACACCCAGCGCACGCTGGAGCACAGCGCATGGTGGGCAAAGCAGAACGGCGACAACGTCTTTGCCATCCACAACTCGGATATGCCGATTGCGGAGAAGGAACAGGCCATGCGCACACGTGCGCGCAACTATATCCGCCGCGACAGCTTCATTCTGACCAACATCGGCGCATTCAATGTGCCGGAGAGCATGAAGCCGTATATCCTTGATTACAGTGCGATCCTGCCGTGCGCCTACCAGCCGTGGGGCGTGCTGGTCAGCTCGTACCGCGGGTATCTGAAGATCAGCCTTGCCCAGCGCGACCACAATATGAATCTGGTGCGCAATCTGCTTGACACGCTGGCAGGCACAGGCGTTCGCGCCTCCACCTATTCGTATCCGTTCCACACAACGCGGTACGACGGCAGATATCTCGATCGTTAAATTGATTTTCCCCTTCTATCCTGAAAGCCGGACTGCAAACGCAGCCCGGCTTTTTTTACTCTTTTTTGCGGGACCGGTACAAAATCAGCCCGATCACCAGACCGAGCAGTGCAGGGACTGTAATAAATAGCACCAGGTACATGCCGCCGAACCACGATCGGAGCGGTGTACACAGCACAGCGGCGGGAAATACCAGCGGAACGAGGTATTTATACCTACTATCCGACCGCCCCGCTGCCAATGAGCTGACCAGTGCGACAACCGGCAGAAGCAGCATCGACAGCACCACCGTGAGCATACCATCGTCGTGCATCGCGGCAAGCAGACAAATCAGCACAATTGTGGTGACGCCTGCCACCCGGATGAGACCTGCTGCCTGTCTGTGCCGCTGTGCCCATGCTGTCCATGTGCTCGCACGCCGTTCACCCTCCGACAATTCTGATCTTCTGATGGCAATGCCGATACCAATCCCAATCAGCGCCGGAACAAGTGCAAAAGCCGTGACATAAAACAGTTCAAAAGAATGAAATATAAAATATATCCCCCCAGCGGTGCCAACAGCAAACAACAGCGGCACAATCCATTTCAACCTGCTGCCCGATCTGCCTGCAAATATGCAGCAGACACAGCTCGCCAGAGGGAGAACCAAATACATAGCAAGCAAGCTATATCCAAATGCATCTGAACCGTCTATGCAGAGGCTCCAGATCAGAAGACCGATACAAATCATTACAAATACTGTTACAGATACAGCAACTGCGGTGTGTCGGTGCAGTTTCCTCCGCAGCTCACGCAGCGGTTCCGCACTGTACACCGGCTTCTTCTCTGCGTCTCCGGCGCGCATTTCCTCCAACTCACGGCGGCAGTCCTCGCACTCTTCCAGATGGTCCTCAACCAGCCTGCGGCTCGCTTCGCTCGCCATATCCTCCACATACAGTGGGAGCAGGTCGCGGATGACCTCACAATCGATGCGTTTCATGATATCCCTCCTGTCTGCTTCTGAATCTTCTGCCGGGCGCGGTGGTAGGTCACACATGCCCAGTGGTCTGTCTTGCCGAACAGTGCGCCGATCTGTGAAAACGACAGCTCGCCGAACACGCGGAGCGTGAATACCTCGCGATACGGTTCGGGAAGCGCATGCAGTGCCTGATGCACGGCAAAGGCACAGTCTTTATCCACCAGCTGCTGTTCGATATCTGTGACATCCGGCATCAAGTCAAAATCCGTTTCATTTCCAGTCACATGCTTCTGTTTTTTCAGGTAGGTAAAGTAACAGTTGCGGGCGATGCGGCACAGCCATACCCGCACATCACAGTCTCCGCGGAAGCTGTCCAGCGACCGCATGGCGCGAAAAAAGGTTTCCTGTGTGATCTCCTCGGCAACCATGTCGCTCGCCGACAGGCCGCGCACATATTTATAGACATCCAGAAAATAGTCCTCATAGATTTGCCCGATGTTCATGCCGCTTCACCTCCCTCTTTGTCTAACAGACTGTCTGGGCAGAAAAATATCACAGAAAAATTTTTCTTTTTTCACAAAAAAAGCAAACCGCAGGGTTTGCCTTTTACTTATAATTCACGAGAATCAGCCCTGCCACACACAGTGCCGCGCCGAACAATTGACGCACACTCATGCCCTCATGGTAACACAGCACGCCGATTACCAGCAGCAGAACGGCAACGGCCAGATTGGCGGTCAGGGATGCGACGCTGATGGCCCAGCCGGTGCGGTACATGTACAGGAAGCCGGCTTCCAGACCGACAACCGCCAGACCGAGCGCGGCACTCGTCCAGTTGAGGCGGGAAAGTCCCTGGGCGAGGCCGCTTCCGCCCGCTGTCGCCAGATACAGCGCAAGCGCCACCGCCGCACTCACCAGATAAGTCACGACCAGCGACAAAAACGGATTGACCTGCGCAGGCGTGCGGTTGGAAATCAAATGATAGGTCGTATTGGACGCGATGACCAGAAGCAGCGGCCAGACTGTCTGCCACATAAACGCCCTCCTTCCGAAAAAAAAGATCTCCCCAGCCTGTGGAGAGATCACATATTCTGTCACAGCTGTTTATCGGGATTCCGCTATCCAGTATACCCGATCAGCCGTCCGTTTGCAAACAGGTTTTACCACAGCATGGCAAACAGCGATGCCGTGCATGCGGTCAGCGTGCCGGAAACCGCAATGGCAAGCGAGCTCATCGCGCCCTCAATCTCGCCCATCTCCATCGCGCGCGCCGTACCGATGGCATGCGCTGCCGTGCCGACGGCAAGCCCCTTTGCCACCGGCTCCTCAATGCGGAACAGGCGGCACACACCGGACACAATCATATTTCCCAAAATGCCGGTCAGAATGATGACAGCGACAGTGATCGTCACAATGCCGCCCAGCTCCTCTGAAATGCCCATGCCGATCGCAGTCGTGATGGACTTCGGCAGCAGTGTCACATACTGCTCATGTGTCAACGGTATTACCTTTTTCCCACAAGAGCCGCCTTACCTCTTGTCCATCACGATATATCGGAAAATTAAACTCTATCGACTTTAAAGGCATCTCTGACTCTCCATTAGGATATATCTGAACTTCTTTTATCAGATAAGTGATAAGGCTTTTCTTTTCCTCGTCACTTATTATATCATAGAGCTTTCCGAAATTCAGCATAAGCTTGTAAATATTGTCCAGAGTGATTGCTTCCATTTCGATAGAACTTCTTCTCAGCTTTGCATCTTCAATCCGTTCTTCCAACTCGACAATCGTATCATACAATCCATCAAGCCTTAATGTCATGTCGTGGATTTTTCTTTCTCTGAAACGAGCATCAATAGGCAGATTATCAATCTCTCGTTCCAGACGGGCTTTATTCAAATCTACTTCTTTCAGCTTGTTCTCATAATTGGCAAGTTCCTTATCAATAGCAGAGGTATCGGTCTGTACGCCAATACGCTTTTCTATCTCTTTTGCAAAATATTTATCACTTACCAGTTCTTTAACAGCTTCAATTACAAGTGGTTCAATGTCTGTTTTTCTAAGCGATGCCTTGTAATCACAATGATGCCCTCGCTCCTGCTTGTTCCTACCGCAGATATAATAGTAAACTTCTTTGTATGTGCCATCTTTATTCGTCCACGCGTGTTTATTCGTATACATTGAGCTTCCACAAATAGGACACTTTAATATTCCCGTCAACAGATGCGACCTGTCCTTACCAATTTTGGACGGCTGCTTAATTCCTGTTGCCATTCGTTTTGTGTGAGCTTTTTGCCATAATTCTTCGCTAACTATTCCTTCGTGTTGTCCATCTTCCAGAATATAATCATCTGTATGAACCTGCTTATATTCATTTTTTGTGCCTTTTACCTTTTCTCGTGTTCTTCTGCCATAAGCAATCTTACCACAATAAACAGGATTATCTAATATCAGCCTTATGAAATGGCTGCTCCATGTTTCTAACGTTCCATTCTGACGAGGTATCTTTTTTATTCCTTGCAGATTAAGATATTTTGCTACTCCGCCAAGCCCTACGTCTGAATTGGCAAACTTATCAAATATAATTCGGATTGCTTCAGCTTCTGTTTCTTCTATTAAGAGCTGATTGTCTTTCAGATAATATCCATACGGAGCAAAACCGCCGTTCCAACCTCCCTGTCTTGCTTTTTCTCTGCGTCCGTTCATTGTCTGTTCAATGATATTTTCTCTTTCAATTTCTGCAACCGCAGATAATACAGAAATTAAAAGTTTTCCGCTTGTCTGTGATGAGTCAATACCTTCCTCAATACAAATAAGATTTATTCCATACGACTGCACAAACTCCAATGAATTTAGAATATCTGCTGCGTTTCTTCCAAATCGTGAAAGTTTATAGACCAGAATATAATCTATCTCCAATCCGTTCTTTATATCGGAAAGCATTTTCTTAAAAGCAGGTCTCCCCTCAATAGTTTTTCCCGATTTACCTGCATCTTCATATATACCAACAATCTCCATTTCCTCTCTGTCAGCAAATCGCTTCAGGCTATTCTTCTGCCCTTCAAGGCTATATCCGTCCACCTGCATTTCAGTACTTACTCTCGGATATAGGACACATTTCTTTCCTTCTCTGTTCATCGTACCACCTCCATAAATTTATAGGGAAATGTGATATGTAAGGCTGCGTAACCTACGCAGCACAATCCAATTCCTGCAAAACAGTCTTTCCGTATTTTTCAACTATCTGCACCATAACATTGATAAAAGAATTGAATGTTTCGGTTTCATCTTTCAACTGTTCGTCTTGCAGTTCTGTATTTTGAATTAACTTTTCATTTCCCATAAACGAATACCTCCGCTAAAGCTAAAACGGCTGTACCTCTAAATTATAGAAATACAGCCGCCATTTTACCAATGTGCAAATCTATCCCTCATACCTGCTTTACACATTTTTTCATATTTTTTTAAGTGCAACACTAATGGCAAGAGCCTTATCAACTCTTGCCATTATGTTATTGGGCATCATTCCCATATACTGTTTTAACCTCTGCTTATCAATCGTCCGTATCTGCTCAAGTAGGATAACAGAGTCCTTGTCAAGCCCTTCATAATTACTTACTGTGGTATGTGTGGGCAACTTTGTTTTTGTGTGTACTCGGCTCGTAATCGCTGCAATAATTACCGTCGGACTGTGCTTGTTTCCTATATCATTGGAAATGATAAGTACAGGTCTTGTGCCGCCTTGTTCTGAACCGATAACTGGATTAAGCTCCGCATAGTAAATGTCGCCACGCTTAATAATTCTTTCCATTGTGTTTGACCTCCCAATATGATTTAGACAGGTGCTTCCTGCCTATGTAGGCAGCCAAACGCAAGGAAGTATTTAAGGTCGGAAGTATCTTAACAATATCTCTGTTCTTATGACCGCCTTTCGTTTGGCTGATATGATAGAAGCATTTCAACTTGTCCTCGACACCCCGAAATGCTATGGGAAGTCGCCAAACGGTCAGCAGCGAACTGACGCCACGGGAGTTCCACCCCAACTGTCGTTCTGACAGAGCCGCCCTCATTGCCTGCGACGGTTTTTTCACGCTCGGACTGTGACTGGACGGGAGTATCATTATCCTCTTTGTGGGTTATGGCGAAATCGGGAGCTGCCCGATATTTTGAGTCGGTAAAGATAGGCTCACCACCTTTCAATCGCTCGCTGCCGCTCGGCAGGTCGTGGCGTACCGCTGCACACGCTTATGCTCATCGCAATCACAAAGAGAAAGTATTTGGCGAATGGGTATTCGGTTGTCAAGGAGCTATCCCGTTTTCGCCACACAAAGGAAAACAGGGTAAGAGGTTTTTGTCCTCTCACCCTGTAGCCCGTGGGAATATTCAATTTTCCCCTCTACTCAAAAAACTTTTTTTAATTTTTCTTTGAGCCTATCCATTCTTCTGTAAACAGCTTTTTCAGTAATATTCAGATACACCGCAATTTCACGTGTTGAATATCCTTGTATCTTCATCAAAGTAATCTGCAATGTAAGCCTGTCCACCTTAATCAAAACTTGATAGAGCTGCTGATTTTCGATGTTATCCAGAAAGTCCTCAACCGTTTTTATTTCGGGTGGTGTTGTATCCTCTGCGATTTCCTCAAGGTATGTACCTGCTTCCTGCATACGCTGATAGTACCGCCTATCAGAATTAAAAATAGCCCAATCGTGAACACGGAGCTGCTCTATGGTGTCCTCGCTGACCCCTAAACTCCGCAACTGTTTTTCCTCGGCTTCTTTCCAGAGCCGCCATTTCTTTTCTTCTCTGGCTTTGTTGTAAGCCATAATGTGTACCTCCAATCTGAATTTTTTTGAGAAAATTCAGATTGAGGTGGGCTACGACATCCAACTCCAGAAGCAGACTTCTCCTGTGTTACGATAAAAAACGACAAACAAAAAGCCGCAAAGGTGCTAAGACCTCTACGGCAATACGCATAATTATCTCTATGATATGGATATGTGACTTCTACTTGGAAAGTAGAAAAGTGCCACGAGCAAGCAAGGCTTTTTTTAATAAGTTATCCTCACTTCTGCGTGACACTATGTAAATAACTGCTGCTTCTGATAAGCAGCGTGGTGGTCGTGCTTGACCAACACATAAAAATCCCTCCAAACCTTAAAACGGGCTTAGAGGGCAGGTAATATATTGTCTGGGCGTGACAAAGTCGCCCACCAAAGCACCGTTTTTTTTATTTGGTGGGCTTGTCCTATCTATGGTTATAAAGAACAGAGCCGATAAACTGTGATTACTCACTTGTTCATCGGCTCTGCGTCTTATGCGTCTGGCTCTACAACTGTTATTTTTTGTTTTGTCACATTGATTACACTTTCTTGTTTACACTTCGGACAGAACAAAGGAAAGTTTATCAACTCTGTATCTTTTCGTATTTTAGTTCGAGTTTTATTTTTGCAAATAGGGCAATACACCCATTCCATATACCTCAACCTCCATTCTATTCCAGCGTATCTATATATTCCTCTAAACACATTCCCTGAGAATATATTTCCAAAGCGGCTTCTTTTCCAACATATCTATAATGCCAAGGTTCGTTTATGACACCAGTTATATCTGTTTTATCTGAGGGGTAACGCTTTATAAAGCCATATTTATGAGCATTTTCCGCAAGCCAGCTATATACATCATCACTTGAACTTTTTGTAGTGTCAGCATTTATATCAACCGCAATTCCTAACTGATGTTCACTGGTTCCAGGAATTGCCACCCATTGCTCTGCAAGTTTTTTCGCTTCGGACTTCGATTTTCCTTCATTTTCATACGCTTCTATCTTTTCGTCCAATAGCTGCTGTTGTTCTTCCTGCGTCCTATATCCCTCTCTGACAAATAAACCATACCCTTGCGCCCTTGCGTCATTAAACATTTCCTGCAATTCTGGATAAATTCTGGAATCTACTTTTTCCCCATTTGATAATTCTGTAAGTTCTACTTTATAATCATCAGGAATATAACTATTGCGATTTACAAGAATCAGATTCCAACCATTATCCTCACTGGCAACATGATGTGTTATGTTATCAAGAGGGAGTAATGTAAAATCTGAATTAAGTACCTTGCCTGCCATCATACACAAGATTATTAAAAACAGCAGGCTAAATAATATTTTCACTTTATAGCTTTTTCGTCTTGTATATCGCTTCATTTATTTTATCTCCGTTTTTTTGTAGACCTTATACAGTATAGGTAGAAGAATCAAGCATATCACGGCATATACAGGAACAATAACGGTTGCTATTGTTGTTACTTTACCTCCCAGTGTTACAAGTCCAGCTTCTTTAATATCCAAATAAATTTCTAATAACTGGTCAGGGAAGAAAGAGCATAATCCCGGTAAAGTAATAATTCTGCTTAAAAACGGAAATGCACATAATATAATAAAGGGTACAATGATTGCAGTTGGTGTAGAACGTGTCAGAGCCGAAGCCAGCATTGCTAACATGGAAGCGAACAATGTGCCAATATAACCACCTGCCACAATCAGCAAATATGCCTGTAAAAATGTCACATTATATGCACTTCTCCATAAATCTAACTGAATCGGACAGTTTGCTCCATCTGTTCCCAACACCGAAAGGACAATAAACGTATATAAAAATACAAAAGCTGCATAGAAAGCTGAAACAATCGTAAGACCCGCCCCTATTTTTGATAGAACACCTTTATTTCTTCCTAATCTGGTTGAAAAGAAAATGGAATCCGCTTTTGTCTGAAATTCGTCTGAAAATATTCCAGACACAAAAAAACCTATCACTAATGCCAAAATCAGTATAAATGTTGATATGTTTTGCAGTAATGCTGACCAACCGTCCATATATTCATAATAAAAAGGTGTATCTAAATTTTCATATTGCTGAATCAGAAAACTTTTTTCTTTTTCTGTAAATGTTTCTTCTCCAGAATCAAGATATTCTTTTAAAGTAGAAATTCTTCTTTCATAGACAGTGCTGGCTTCATCATCAGAAATGTTATCAATGGCAAAATCATTATAATCTCTGTATTCGCTAAACGCATAATTGATAACATCTCTGATTGTTGAAATCCCCTGTTTCTTTGCAAATCTCTTATTTTCTTCCTCAATGCTATCTGATGATGCTTCATTGTTAATACTTCTGTTTTCTTCAAGAACGTTTTGGAAAACGTCCTCCGTCAGGTAGCCTGACCATTCGTTTTTGGCTTCTCTAAGGTTTTTTGCTGCCGAAATACCTGTTAAATGATTCCCGCTTTCGTCAACATACTCAACTCTGTTAATCGTTAAAATACTGGTCGCAATAAGTATCACAAGCAAAACTATAATTGTTATCCTGTTTTTAGTTTTAGAAAACACCTTTTTTATTTCAAATCGCAGCATTTTCATCACCTGCCTTCTCTCCAAAATAATATAAGAATACATCTTCTAACGAAGCTTCTACGCTTTGGGCATTTACAAATGGTTTTTCATGGGAAATAATTCTTAAGATAACACCGTCTGCTTCTGATTTCATATTTGAAATTTTATACTTTTTCATAAAATCAGATACCATGTTCTTTTCCACAAAACATTCCCAGACTGTTTCCGTCATAGAATTTATTATTTCGTCTGCGGTTCCTTTGTGCATAAGTTTTCCGTCTTTCATCAACAAAATTTCATTGGCTATATATTCAATATCAGAAACAATATGTGTGGATAATAATACTAATCTGTCCTCTGAAAGTTCGCTAATCAAATTTCGGAATCTAATTCTTTCATTCGGGTCAAGCCCTGCCGTCGGTTCGTCAAGTATCAGAATCTTCGGGTTGTTCAACATAGCCTGTGCAATTCCTGCCCTGCGCTTCATACCGCCAGATAATTTTTTCATTTTTTTATTTGCTACCTTTGAAAGACCAACCTTAGCAATTAACTCTTTTACACGTTTTTTTGCGACAACAGGACGGATTCCTTTCAAGGCTGCAATATAAAGTAAATAGTCCTCTACGGTAAATTCGGGGTAGAATCCAAATTCCTGCGGCAAATATCCCAACAGTTTACGGTATTCGCTATCCATACTAAAAATATCTTTCCCATTACAATATATGGTTCCGCTCGTAGGCTTTAGTAAGGTACACAGCATTCTCATCAAGGTTGTTTTTCCTGCTCCGTTTACGCCTAAAAGACCATATACACCGTTTGTCATAGTAAGGTCTATATGATTTACAGCCGTAAAATCACCAAATTCTTTTGTTAAACCATCAAGTTCTAATTTCATCAAGTGACACCTCCAAATATTGATTACAGTTCTTTAAAATACGGCATACAGTAAGAATAAGAAAAAGTATTGTTGCTCCCAGTAAAGCTAACCAAACAGGAATAGTTACCATTGTATATACATTTTCATTCAAAACAACAAAAAGCCATACTGCACTCCATATAACGCACAGAATAATAGCAACTGTTTCACTGAATGAATATTTACTGCATAAGATTCCAAAACAGATACCAGAAGTAACACAAAGCGGAAAAAGAAATTGAACAACTAATTCTGACAACCCAATGTTCAACCCTGCCGAAGCGGTTCCTAAAAACAGAGTAATCAAAAAAACATCTGTAACGCCAAATAATAACATGCGCGCTGCATATACTTGTTTAAGCGAATAATATGAGGCTGCTTCGATTTCCATGCACTCACATGACCTGTTTTTCCACAATTCGGGAATAATAAGGATTACAAACAGTGCCGCTGCTACACCCATGCTTCTTTTAATATATATTTCATCATGGATAGAACTTAAGGCAATCCATAACGCTACCAGAAGCATAAATTGAAGAACCCACCATCTTTTTTGTATCACACGAAGCTGTGTCCATAAAAATTCGTGGTAAGAAAGCGTTCGTTCTTGTTCTGCCATAAAAAAGGCATTTTTTGATTTACAGATTGTTTCCTGTATTTTTTCTTCTTTAGATTTGACTTGTACAGATTCCTTATACATTTTCATTCTTTCTTCCAAATTCATCATATTCCTCCTTTCTCAAAACTTCCTCCAACTGAATTTTCGCCTTTCGTAAACGATATTTTACCAGAGGAAGTCCTATTTGTAATGTGTCGGAAATCTCTGTAAGTTTTAACTCTTGAAAATAATAAAGTGTAAGTACTTCACATAATTCAACTGGTAATTGCTTTAAAGCCTGCTCTACCAAAATTTTATTCAGAATATTTTCCATTTGGTTTTCTTCCACTATTTCATTTTCTTCCAGAGGTATCTCCTTTATTTTCTTCAAATAATCTTTACACAGATTGCTGGCTATCGTATATAAGTAATTCAAGGTTTTTCCCCTATAATGATAATCAGATAATTTTGAGAAAAAATGTACAAAGGTTTCCTGTGCCAAATCTTCTGCATACGTTTTATCAGAGCAATGATAATGACAATAGTTTAAAATGTCTTGATAATATTTGTGGACAAATAAATCAAGTGCATCATCATCACCTTGTTTCATTTTTCTGATTAGTAGAAAATCATTTTGCACAAAATCCTCCTTTCCCATTATTAGAAGTTCAAAATCTTTATCCCGTTCTATAATGTATAACGATTGAAACACATAAAAGGATAGTCCAAATCAAAATTTTTATTCTCGAATTATGTGAATGAATTCAAACACGTTTTATTATTATAACTATCTGAGCCCATGTCCTCAACTATATAAATATGAATTTTTATCTCTTGCAATAGGATATTTTATCTCTCATTACAAGAGATTTCGCATCGTTTAATCAGAAGCCGCATCTCTGTAAAATATAAAGGTAAGATTTTCAGAGGATAGGTGGTGAGCTAATGGACGAAAGGAACAATCATTTTGACTTTGATTTCACGCCGATTGGGCAGGCAATTAAAAAAGCCCGTGAAGCCAAAGGGATGACAAGGGAGCAGCTATCTGGCATAATCGGCTATGCTCCCAGACACATTCAATCTATCGAAAACGAGGGGCAGTATCCAAGTATTGAGCTGTTTATCCAGCTTATTACGATGTTCGATGTGTCTGTTGACGAGTACATATTTCCAAATAAAGAAATCGAAAAAAGTTCTGTCCGCAGACGCTTAGACGCACAGCTCAACAAATTAGACGATAAAGAGCTTTCCGTCATAGAAGCAACGGTAAACGGACTATGTAAGGCAAAAGAGCCAGAGGATTAAACCTCTGGTTTTTCTTTTGCCCCTTTTCTTAATAAGCAGGGATACCATAACCATAAATTGAGCTGCTTCCAACACTGTATTGGTTTTGTCTGCAAGCATCTCCTGAGTTACCCTCAACGGTATAAACAACACCGTTCTCACATTTCTCCACAATACCTACATGGTCGGTTTCTCCGTCGTTCTCCCAATCAAAAAAGATGATAGTACCTGCTGTCGGCTCATAGTTTCGGTCTTGCCATTGCCCATTGCCTTTAAACCAATTTGCCCCATCTACGCAGCCTGCAAATTTCGGCACAATGCCGCTGTCCAGATAGCCGCACTGGTCGGCACACCACGATACGAAGCAGGCACACCATTCCACACGCCCGTCAAAGCCGTACCACGACCAATAGGGCTGACCGCCCTCATTACCGAGCTGTGTCAGGGCGACCTCCACGATTGCCTGATTGCCGCCGCTTGTGAACGCCCGTCCATACGGGTAATAGCGTAACACATGGGCGGGATACTGTGTGTCGCCGTAACTTTCCCACCCTAACCGTTGTGCCTGCATGGTGGAAAATTCTACCGCATTTGTATAGGAATAACCGCCGTAGTTGGTTTTCGCCCACGAGATATAGCCGTTTCCAAAATTATAGCCCTGCAAGGCAAGTTTGATATGCTCCATATCAATCGGATTTTCCACTTCCGCAGAGATAAGGGCTGCCTTTAATTCCTGTACGCCGCATTGGATTGAATATTCAGGGTCTTGGATACCATTCGGCTCGTGGGGATAGCGTGTATTAAAACTTCCCTCCGCCGCCTGCATCGGGTCAAGCCCACGCCCGCCGCTTTCCTGCATCATCACCGCCTTGATAAGCTCAACATATTCAGGGATACCGTATTGCTTGGCATATTTCTGTATCAATGGCTCATAGGCTTCCACCTCCGCACTGACAGGCGTATAGGCATTGCTGCCGCCACCACCGCCGAACAGAGAAACGGCACAACCTAAGAGGACAACAATCAAAATTATCACAACAGAAACCCAACCGCCTGCTATCAAAGCAGAGATAAGAGCCTTTGTTCCTGCGATAATCACCTTGACTGCTGCAATCGTGGCTCTGACCGCTGTTTTGGTTGCTTCCGCAGTTGCCTTTGCGGTGGCTTTTGCCGCCTGTGCCGCTTTCTGGGCGGCTTTCGCAGAAGCCTTTGCCGCTTCTTTCGTTGCCTTTGCCGTCTGCTCGGCAGTTTTGATTGTTGCCTTAGAGGTAGCCTGTGCGGTTTTTACACCTCTTTCGGCTGTTTTGACCGAGCCTTTCGCCGTAGACTTTACCGCCTTTTCTGCATTTCGGGCGGTGGTCTTAATGGTTTTCCTGCTTTGCTGACGGGTCTTTATGAGCTGGCTTTTCCCACTCTGGGGCATATCGGGAGCAGCAGAACGGCTTGCAGTTCCGTGACGGATCTGCAAGCCGTGTTGTTCTGACATATTCCTTTCCATTCTCTGCTCGGCGGCTTTGGCAGCCCGCTTTTGCTTGAAATCGGCAATCTTGTCCTTTGTCTTTCCGATATTCTCCTGTGTGGTCTGAATACTTTTCTGACCCTGTTTATTGAATTGGTGTACGCCTTCCTCGGTCACACGCTCGGAAGCACAGGAAACTCTGTCGGCAGCGTACTCGGTGGCAGAGCTTTCGTCCGCATAATACCCTTGTTCCGCTTTATCCTTTGTCTTGGCATAAGCGGATTTCATTCGCTCGGAAGCAACGGCGGCTTTGTCTATGGTCTTTATCGTACCTTTGACCGCATCTCTGGTTTTTATATCTGCCATAGAAGCCCTCCTTTCTTACAAGCTCTGGAGCAGTCAGGCAATCTTTTTTGCTACCACCACAAGCCTGCCGTTCTGTGCGGAATATTCGCAGGTGGAAAGAGTAATGAGTTTGTCACCGTATTTGGCGGTCACGCCCGTATCATACAGGGCAAACTCCTTGCACTTGCTTACATACTCGTCAAAGGCTTTCTCGTCCTCGGCATCTACAAAGTCATAGTAGCGGAAGCCCTCGGAGCTGTACGCAACGGTCTTGAACACGGCTACGATTTCATACTCTGCCTGCTCGGTCAGGGTATCAAACTGAATGCTCTTGTGTTCCTCATAAAAGTCCTTGTCCTTGTAGCTCTCCAACGCCCCGAACATCTTTTGCCCTTTGATGTGGTGTCCGTAAATAATAAGATTATCGCTTGCGGCAAGGTCGCAGTCCTCTTGGATATACGGCACTCCCAAATCGCTGTACGCCTTTTCAAAGTTGTGCTTCAGATAAAAGTTGGGGTCATTGGGTGTCTGCATCACGGGATAATTGACTGTCGTGCCGGCAATAGAAATCCAACCGACCATATCCTCGTTTTGCAAATACAACTCCTTATACTTTGCAAGCACATCTTCGCCCTCGCTGACAGGGGTATCATCGGGAACGCCCTCGGTATCTGGGGTCTGCTCCACCAGCTCGGCTATCTGCTCAAAGGCTTCGGTCTGTTCGTCCACCTGTGCATAGTGGTGATACACCTGAAAGCCGCAAAAAACCGCCGCTGCGAAAAGCAGTACGGCGGCAGCTACACAAATCTGCATCTTATATTTTTTCATTGATTGCTCCTTTCTTTGTTCCTGCCCATTTTATGGGCATAATGGTATGCCCGTAGGGTATTTCGTTATCGAACATTGTCTGTCTGCTGCTTTGGTGTGGGAAGTTCCCTGCAATATTCGGGATACCTGACCTTAATGCCCTCCATAAAATACGGGGCAAACTCGCAGCAGAATAATTCCTCTGGCGTGAAAAACCGTTCCCGTCCTTCCTCCGCATATCCGTTCCAGAGATTGAAAGCAAGGTGGCAGACCTTGACCGTTCCGCTTGTCTGCCAACCGCCGTGCATACCCTCTGGCACAATACAGTCGGTCTTAAAGTCAAACATCTGGTTAATGTTTGCCCTCGTTTCCGATGCAATTCCCATTACATAGAAAAATGCCCTGTGATAGCAGTCGTTGACCCTGCTTTTCATCATATTTTCCAGAAAGAAATCACGGTGAGCCGCACTTTTGAATTTAATATCTGCCATACCTTTACACCTCCCCAAACTTGGTCGTCATCAGCCTGTAAAGCTCTGTGTTGCGTGGAAATTTATTGACAAACGGCACAAGGGAACTGCCGACCTTTAGAAGCCCCTGACCTGCACCCACATTCGTGATATAGCTCATCTGAAGGTCGGAGATATTAAGGAGCTTGGCAAGCTCGATACGGTCAGTCGATGCCTGATTGAGCATAATGATAAACTCACTATTGGCAAGCATCGTCCTTGCCGTATGGCTCTGCAAAAGGTCGTCTACATTCTGCGTGATACCCGTACAGTACGCACCGTACTTACGCACACGCTTCCAGAGGGTAAACAGGAAGTTGGCAGAGTATTCGTGCTGAAAGAGCAGATAAATCTCATCAATGAAAATGAAAGTATTTCTGCCTTTGGCTCTGTTCTGCGTGATACGGTTTAAGATGCTGTCAAGCACCACAAGCATACCGATAGGCTGTAACTGCTTGCCCAAATCCAGAATGTCATAGCAGATAAGACGGCTGTGGGTGTCCACATTGGTATGCTTGGCAAAGGTATTCAGAGAGCCGTCTGTAAACAGCTCGATGGCAAGGGCGATTTCCTTTGCTTCTGGCTCATCCTGTTTCAGAAGTTCCTCACGGAAGTCCTGTAAGGTCGGCGGCGTTCCCTGATAGTTGCCCTGCTGATAGTAGCGGTACACACTTGCCGTGCATCGGTCAATGATGGATTTCTGCTTTGCCCCCAGACTTGCCCCGCCGATGAGCTGCTCACAAAGGGATAAAATAAACTCTGATTTTAAGATGACAGGGTTTGCACCGTCACCGTAATCAGAGTTCATATCCATAGCGTTGATATGGTTTTCACTCGTTGCCGAGATGTGGACGACCTCGCCCTGCATTGCCTTTACAAGCGGCGAATACTCACGCTCTGGGTCTATAATGATAACATCGGCGTTGGGGTCGGTCAGAATGATATTCGTCATTTCCTCCTTTGCCGTAAAGGATTTACCTGCACCAGACACACCGAGGATAAAAGAATTACCATTCAGTAAATGGCGGCGGTTGGCGATAATCATATTTTTGCTGATAACATTCTGTCCATAATACACGCCGTCCTTATGGTAGATTTCCTGCACACGGAACGGAATGAACACCGCAAGGCTCTCCGTTGTCAGGGTACGCAGGGCATCAATCTTCCTTACGCCAAAAGGCAGAGCCGTGTTCAGCCCGTCCATCTGCTGATATTTCAGCACGGCGAACTGGCAGAGATGTTTTCTGGCTGTCGTGAGCAGGGCTTCCGTATCATTGTCAAGCCGCTCTTTGGTATCGGCGGTATGCACCATTGTCAGCACGGCGAACATCATTCTCTGGTCACGGGTCGTCAAATCGTCCAGAAACTCCTTGCTTTCCTTTCGCTGCTGTTCAAGGTCATAGGGAATGACCGCCGAAAAGTTGTTGTTCTGGTTTTGCTTCCTCTGCCAGTTCGTGATATTGGTTTCCACGCCGAGCAGTCGGTTTTCCACCTCACGCACGGCTTCGTCCGTGGGAACGGGTATAACATCAACCGAGAGCATCATATTACGGTTCAGCTCACAAAGCTCCGCCACCATACTGTCCTTGATATAAGCGGCGTATTCCCTGAGAAAAATCACACGCCCGTATCTGTCGCCCATACGGAAGTAGTCCTTTTCAAACTCAAAGGTATCGGGGCAGATGAAGTCCTTAAAATCGTGACCTTTCCGCATCGTCTGTGACATATCAAAACGGAACGCCGTTTCCTCTCCTGTGCGGTAGAAGTCGTGAAAGATACGGAGCTTTTCTTCCGCTTCAAGCTCCGTGCATTTCGAGCCGAGTCTGGAGAAATGGGCGATAAGGTCAGTACCCACACGGGCAAAGTAGTTCCGTGCTTCCTCAATGTTCTTTTTGCAGACCGATACCGTCACATATTTGTCCTGCACAATAGAATTAGCCCCCGTTGCCTTATCAAGCAGCATCTTGTTGTATTCCGTGCGGTACTTATCCAGACCGTCATCGGACATAGGAATAAGAATGGTCTGCTCAAAATCCGCTTTGTTGAGCCTGCGGTTATTGATTGTGATTTTCGTGGTCGCACCGCTGTCGAGAGCGTTGAGAAGCTCCGAATATTCAAGGAACATTGCTTCCTTGTCCTCACGGCTTGCCACGGTATAGTTTATATCCTCAAACTTAAAGGTCTTTGCGTACTTGTTGCTGCCGACAAGGAAAATACCGTCTGCCCAGATAGTCTTTATCGGGATAACGCTCTGCACCGATTTCGGCACAACAAATTTTTCCTTGTCCTGCTTGAACAGATTTCTAAGCGTTTTTAACATCGTCTACCTCCTTACGCTTTTTTGCTTTCTTTGGTTTCTTCTGTGCTTTTGCCCTTTGCTTCTTTGGCACGGCAGGCAAGCCCTTTTCGTGGGCTTCAATGGTCGGCTTCAACGCTTTGTAATAGAGATTGTCAGGCAAAAATACAATCTTTTTCGGCATCAGAAACTCTGACTTTATCCACGCCCAGACAAACTGCTCGGCGGTCATACCGTTGTACTTGATAAAGCCCATAGCCGCAAAGGGGAACGCACCTAAGATGCACACCCAACTGAGCGTTTCCGTTCCAAAGTGCGGGCGAAGCAGAAAGAATAAGCCAACCGCCACGCCGCAGGCAAGGACAGAAAAAATGAACTGCCTGAGTGACAGTCCGAAAAACATACTCTCCGTGTAGTTACGGATTTCTTTATTTATCTTGACTTCCAAAATAGCACCTCCCTTACAAGCCCATCATTTCACGGACAACACGGTCTGCCATTTTGACCGCACCGACCAAGACGAGCATATTGAATACAAGCTCCCCGACATAGCTCCATACCATTGTGACCGCCGCCGCATCGGGATTGACCGCAGGCGGTGTCGCTGCAAAGAGCGAAAAGATGATGCAGGCAAGCACTATGATTGCACCCTCCAAACACACGGCAGCATAAGACTTGATAAAGCTCTTGCCGACGCTCTGGCTCGGCTCTCCTGCAAAGGCAGAAAGAGGAACAGGGGCGATAGCGGTATAAAGGTAGAGTTTGAAAAATCTGCCGTACACCGACATTATCATAATGAAACTGAGTACCGTAATGAACAGACCGCCGATGAGCGTGACCGCCCACAATGGGATACTCTCGAAAAAGCCGCAGTCCTCAACGGCGGTCACGATTTCCGAGGGCAAGACGGTCTGTGTTGCCGTTCCAAAGCCTGCGGCGTTCATTATGGTAGAGATAACGCCCTGCACAATCTTAAACAGAGCCATCATCAGCTCCAGACCATAAGTGACCGCACCTTTGGCAAGGGCAAATCGGATAAAAAGCTTCAATGCGTGTTCGGGTTTCTTCACTTCTGCAAAGTTACCGCAGGTACGCATCACGCCTACGACGAAAAACAGCACGAGCAGGGCAAGCCCGATAGCCTGCAACGCACCGTGGATATTTACAATCACATTCCATATCGTACCGCCCTTGAATTGCTCTGGGGATTGGGTAACGAGCTGCCATATTTCAGCCAACTTCTCATTCCAAGTATTCAGGGCGTTCTCCAAGTTCTGTACGACCCAGTTATCAGACATTCGACCACCTCCTTGTTAAAATTGGGCATATCGGGCAGCCCACGAAGTGATCTGCCCGATATGCTCTGTCTTTTGTCCTCTGGATATGGGGAATTAGCCTGTGATGAGGGTCAAAATCTCCTTTGCAAAGGTAATGACTACGCCACCTGCAAGGGTCAGAAAGCCGTTCGCTCTCTGGGACGGGTCGTGGGATTTGAGGGATAAGCCCACCTGCACGATACCGAAGCCGAGCATAATCATACCGACAGCCCTTACCAGACCGAAGATAAAATCGGAAAGGTTGTTGACGACCTGAATGGGGTCATTGGCAGCAAAGGCGGTCATAGATGTGCCAAGCACCATCGTGAGGGCAAGCACCGCCACGCAGTAGCGGCGGAAACTCGTTCTGACCTTGCCCGTCATGGGCAGCTTTGTGGTTACTTTCTTCTGGGTGTCCTTCTTGTTAAAAAATTTCATAGATAAATCCTCCTTTAGATGTTGAATATTTCTTCTAAGTCCTCATCGGACAGAAGTTCATAGGAAGTGCTGACAGGCATAACGCTTACGGCGTTATCAGGTATTTCGCTGTCAAACACAAGGGTCGCAACCGCCTGTGTCGGCTCGCCGTGAACATAGGGCGGCTGACCTCCGTCAGCAGTCAGTTTTACATTGGGGTGCTTTAAGATGTCATACTTAAAATCCATAACGGGTCGCTCGCCACGCACAAAAAGAAGTGCGTAGCGGTTATCAAGCATACGCACTTCATCTGGGGTCATCAGCTCACGCCCTGACATCTGGTAGTTGGTCGAATAGTTCCCACTTCGTCCAGAGCTTTTCCCGTAGGTGTTGGTATCAATGGTTTCCTTACCTAAAAGCTCGGACACATACTTATGGGTGCTTTGCTCGTTGCCGCCCAGATACAAAAACTCATCGCAGTTGCCCACGATGCTTTCCCATTGCTTTTCAAACAGGGCTTTGAGCTGTGCCAGATTTTGCAGGATGATACTGACCGACACGCCACGGGAACGCATAACCGACAGTATCTTGTCAAAATCGTCTGGCAGGGAAACATTGGCAAACTCGTCCATAATAAAATGGCAATGCACGGGCAGGCTGCCGCCGTACTTGTGGTCTGCCAGATAAAATAATTGCTGAAAGAGCTGCGTGTATAAAATCGACACAAGAAAGTTAAAGCTCGTATCGTTGTCTGGTATCAGGGCGAATAAAGCGACTTTCTTTTCCCCCAGACTTGGCAGGTCAAGCTCATCGGTGGCAGTAAGCCCTGCAAGGCTCTCCAGATTGAATTTTTCAAGCCTTGCGGCAAGGGTTATCTGGATACTCTTTAAGGTCTTAGCCGAGCCTGAATGATAATCCCTGTAATACTTGAGGGCGATATGCTCTGGGTTTACCATCTCCAGACGGTCAAAGAGTTCGTCAAGAGGGCTTATATAGCTGTCATCGTCCTCACGCACTTCGCCTGCCCGTAAAAGCTCCATAACCATCGGGAAGTTTTGTTCCTCTGGCGGTGCTTCATATTTGAGATAGAATACCAATGCCAGAAGCAGCATACTCGCCGCCGTATCCCAGAACGGGTCTTGCGACTGGCTTCCTTTCGGGGTGGTCGCCTTAAAGAGATTGGTCACAAGCCTTTGCACATCGTTGTCGTTCCGAAGATACACAAAGGGGTTGTAACAATGGCTGCGGTGCATATTGATAAGGTCAAGGACACGCACCTCATAACCTTTCTTTTCGAGCAGACCGCCAATGTCACGGACGATTTCGCCCTTTGGGTCAAGCACCACGAAAGAGGTGTTGCATTGCATAGCGTTGGGCTTGCAAAAAAACCTTGTCTTACCTGCACCAGAACCGCCGCAGACCAAAATATTCAAGTTTCGGCGGTGCTTCTTTCCGTCCAAGCCGATACGCACATTTTGCGTGAGCAGTTTGTTCTCGAACGGGTTTTTATCTCGGTACTTCTTGTTGAGAGTACCTGTATTGCCCCATTTTGCCGAGCCGTGTTCCTCCCGCCTGCGGTAGTTCCTGCGTGTGGAGAAATAGATGCCGATGCCCATAGCGTAGGCAAGCAAAAAAATAAGGACAGTCTTTACGCTGTCCTCACACACCGTTATGGAAAACGGGTTATTTACTGCTACGGATAAGCCGCTGACTATCTCCACGATGCCGCCGCTGACATAGGGTGCTGTCAGCAGTGAAAGCCATACAACAGGAACGATGCCGCAGATAGAAAGGATTAAGCCCGTCTTTTGGTCGTTATCGTTCCTCATTGCACCTGCACGGAATGACCCTGACCTTTTTTGTCGGGGCGTTCGCCACCTTGTCAATCAGCTCATCAACAGGGTCGGTGGGGCGTTCCTCCTGCAACTGCCGTGTACGCAAGGTGTTCAAAGCATTGATAACGATATTCTTGTCGTACTTGTCAAGTGCGATGTGGTATCGTTCTTCTTTCATAGGCTGCACCTCCGATTAGCGTTCCTGCTCTTTGTTCTTCGGCGGCTTGTTCTTTTCAAGGCTCTTAAACATATCGCTCTGGATTTCGCCCAGAACATCACGCATCGAGCCAAGCTCGCCTTTGAATACCTGCGTGTCCATTTCCGAAAACTCCCTCGGAAGCCTGTCAAAACTGAAACCTCTGGTGTCCACGCCGTAACGGGTGCTGACCATATAGGCAACGCAGAAGGATTTGAAATCGGAAGCATCACGGCTCTCGTTATGCTTGAAATCGAAAACCGCCGCCGACACTTCCTTTGCCATACTCACAAAGAGCTGTTCCTCCGTAAGCCCTGTCTTAATGAAAATCGTCTGCTGTTTACTGTCATAGTAGGCAGGGATTTCAAGGTCGGCAACGGGAACAAAGGGAACGGGGCTTGCATCAATCATAGCCGATACAAGCTCACGCATCGTTTTCGGCTCTTGTGCCTGCTGCCTGTCCTTTGCCGATGTTTCGGAAATGTCATAGACCACCTTTGCGTTGTAGCCTACCGCTTTCGTGCCGTCATCACGGGTGTACTCCTTGCTTGGCTCAAGGATAACGATTTTCTGTGCGTCCTTGTTCACATAGACACGGCTCTGCTTCCAAGCGTTATAATCTTTGAGCTGTGTCGCATCGGGCATCTGTGCCGATACTAAAACGGCGTTCGCCACCGAGTAGCGGTCAAAACGCCCCTGCACATCAAGATACTGGCGGAAGCTCTCGCCGTCTGCCATCATCTCGGAGCAGGTGTTGTCAATCAGCTCATAGGCTTCCTGCCGCTGTGCCTGCTTCTGGGCAGCCCATTCCGCTTTATCAAAGGGCTTGCTGCCGCCGCTGAATACATCATAAATGCTCATACTGTTTACCTCGTTTCTTTGGATTTTGGTTTTCTTTTCCGCTTCTGGGGCTGTTTATGCTCCGTCTTGCCTGCGGGCGGCTTCTTCGCCCTGTCAGAAGCGGAGCTTTTGTCCAGGGCAGAAGAAGTATCTGCTTCCTGCTCTTTTCGGCTCTCCTTGATTTTCCGCAGTTCCTCTTTGACCGAAGGTTTCTCCTTAGTCATAGTAGCCCCCTCTGCGGATTTCTTTGGCTGCTCTGAGGTAGGCTCGGACAGAGGGGATTTTTCGGTCTTTGCCACCGAGGGGTTTGGGGCATTTTCCTCCTTTTGGATTGGCGTACCCATCAGGGCATCTAAGAGCTTGTCTTTCTCTGCCTTGTCCTGTACGCCGATGTCTGGCTCTGGCTGACCTGCCTTTTCGTCTTTGGCTTTCTCCACATCGGTCACAACAGAAGCCGTTGCTTCCGATGCCAGTTTGAAGCGTTCCGCAATGCGGCTGATTTTCGATGCGTCCTCCGCACGGGCAATCACATCGACCTCCGCATTGGGGTCTTTGTTTTTACGGTCTGCAAGGACACAATAAAGAACGCCGTACTTTTTTGCTTCCTGCGTAAACTTCTTCAGGTCGCTGTTCCTTACGGTAAATACCTTTAACTCCTTGCCAGAACGGAGCATATTCGTAAGCCTTGCCTTGCCCTTTGTTTTCTGTTCTTCTTTGAGAATGGAATACAAAAGGATTGCGATATTCTTCGCACCTGCACCTGTAATTTTGGCAGCGACCTCAAAGCCCTCCAAGCTCATTCGGACGATTTGTTCTGCCGCTTCGCCGCCTGTGTTCATTCGTCATCAGCTCCTTTCCTTGCTGTTCATCTGCCCGTATGGTTGTTAGCTTTTCTTTGAGGGTATCGTTACGGGCTTCGATGCCCCCGCATAGTCTGACCTCCTTCCGTAAGAATTTCATTCTCTCCGTAATTTCCGTAAGCCGAGCCTTGACCGCTTCTTTTTCTTCGCCGCCTGATTTGCGGGATTTGGAATACAGTTCCTTTCGCTGTTCGGTAAGCTCCGACATTTCCGTTTCCAGAGAGCCTTTATATGACAAGAGCTGTTCCACCGTATCAATCCGATTGCGGCAGAGCAGCCTTGTTTCCTGTGATATGGCTTCCATCTTCATCAGGTCATCTTTCAAAAGATAATGAAGCCTTGCATAATTCTGTTTTCTGCTTTTTGGCAGGATACCGAGCCTGTAACAGTAGTGGAGATACAGCCCACGCAAGCCGCCGATTTTTTTCGCATTTTTGAGTGAGCCTTTCACACGGAAAACCTGTACGGTTTTTTGCGGCTCGGCAAATCTGGAAAATTTTACGGCATAGGAATTTTCCCTGATACGCTCCGTAATCCTCTCGTTGGTGTAATCCTCTCCGAGCTTATATAATCGCTTTGGGCGTTCCCAACCTTTGCCGATTATCGTCCAGTATTTGCGGTTGGGGTCAAAGCTCACACGGTAGCCCATCTCTGCCATCTGGCGGTCAAAGTCTTTGAGCGTAAACGATTTGCTGATAGCTTCGTCCACCGCCTGCAGAGCCACATTATCCCTTGTGGGCATACCGTTCTTTTCAGCCTGATACAAAGCATAGGGTTTCTTTTTTCCGCTTGGGTGTTCAATGACAGACAAAGCATACTCCCTGCAAAGCTCATCGGAGCGTTGACGGAGCAGCCGCAGGTTGGCTTTATTATCGTGGTAGTGCTTCCCGTCCAAAAAGGAAACAGAGTTTACGACAAAGTGGTTATGCAGGCACTCGGTATTTAAGTGGGTGGCAACGATGACCTGAAACCTGTCGCCCCACATCTTTTCGGCAAGTTTTACGCCGACCTCGTGGGCAACCTCTGGCGTGACCTCGCCGTGCTTAAAGCTCTGGAAACCGTGATAGCAGACAATCTCGCTTTCATCGTTCCACTCAGCTTTGGCAATCATCATTTCATCTCTGGCGGTGGCAGTATCGCAGTTGACCCCTGTGACGAAAAACCGCTTTTCCGTCTTGTCCTTGTTGGTGGCATACTCCATTACATCGACCAACGCCTGCAAGTCGGCTTCGGTGTATTTGGGGTTGGCGGTCTTTTCTGGGTTTTCGGCATAGTCTATCGGGTGGTCGAGCCTGCCTTTTACATCCCAGATTTCACACACCGCCATTAATATACCTTTCGGGGAAGCAGATACTTTTTACGGACATCAAGCTGAAAATCGTGCCACTTCCTTGCTTCCTCACGGAGCATCGGCGTGTCGATAAAGTTCAGGGCGTTTGCTTTGGCGGCAAGCTGATTGATACGGTTGCCGATGGCAGACAGCTCACGCATTATCCTGTAAAATTCGGGGTCGGGTTTTTCGCAGAGCTGATAGCCCTTTACCATTTCTCTAAGGAACGCTTCTTTTGAGCGACCCGATTTTCGCACAAGCTCATAAAGATACTCGGCTTCTTCCTCGTTAAGACGGAAAAGTATCTGGACGCTTCGCTTTCTCATTTTCCAATCCCTCCTTTTTGGAGAGCCTGTTAATCTGCAAGCAGCACATCAGCACAACACCGACCAGACCGCCGAGCATTGTGCCGATGGTAAAAAACAGAAACTCACTCATTCTTAAAAACTCCTTTCTCATATCGGGGTATTAGGGGCAGCCCCCTAACAAGCGAATTTGGTATCCAAAGACTTTTGGATAATCAAATTCAGTGCTTGGTAAGACATCTCATTCTTCGCAGTCGTCCTCGTACATACACTCACCGCACACGGGGCAGAAGTACGGACAGTCCGAACAATCCTCATTTTCCTGTAGTGTATTCTCGCCCGCAACGTCAAGACCGTCCTCGCTCTGCTCGGTAATATAGGCTTCGCCGCAGACAAAATCATCATCAGTAAAGTCGATAAGGTCTGTGTCGAACAGGATAATTTTTGTTTTTTCCTTTGCCTGTTTGGGGCTTTCTGCATAGACGGAAACGGTCTTTTGATAATGGGCGGTAAGGGTTACATCATACTTTTTCAATGGTTCATTCCTCGCTTTCAGCACTAAATTTTGATTTGGTTTCGGTGTCTTTCTGGTGAGAATCTACTACACAATCAACGGGCATCACTCCTTTCACGCTTGGGCATAGGTCTTGCAATTTCCAGATAGGACAACAAAAAATCGTTGAAGTCCTTGCCGACAGGCGGTGGATCATCAACGATTTTGTAGTCTTTCTGCAACAGTTCTTTCAAAGTAGCGGTACAAAGCCTGCCTACCTTATCATTATCCAGATGCAGAACTATGGTCTTAATTTGTGGATTAGCACTCAAAAAAGTTGTGAGAGCTATGGGGATTTTGCTGTCCTTCATCTCTTTCTTTGGGTGATACACGCCTGAAAGAGAAAGCAGACTTTCCGATTTGTAGTCCTTGCCCTCGCATTTCAGATAAGTGGCATAGGACAGTAAATCAATGGCGGCTTCAAATAAATGCACGGTATCCGTTGGCTCTCTTGCCAGAAGTCGGAACGAATACCGCTTGTCGCTGCCCGATGCGTCCTGCTTGAAAGTGCTACCGAGAGTGCTTCGCAGAGCGGCATATTTCGGTGTTCCGCTTTCATCTTTGCCGATAAAAACAACATTGTGGTAGTTGGCACTCTCATAAAGCGTGCCGTCTGCGATACATTCCTGTATGAGCTGATAGTCAATACCACGCCCGAAAAGATACTGTATCACTCGGTTACAATCCTTATTCTTTAGCGGCAAGAGTAGGACTTTCGGTTCATTTTTCTTGGGAGCAGGGGGTGGCTTCCAGTCCGCCATCGTCTGTCCCGTGAGAATTTCCACGGCTTCCACAAAGTCATATTCCTTGACCTTGATAAGATAATCGAGGGCAGAATAGCCGCCGAAACCTCTCGACCACCAATACCATTTGCCGTTGGAAATCTTTAAGCTGTCGTGTTCTGCGGTACAGTACACATTGCTTGTGCCTTTGACCTTAACGAGATTGCTCGGCTCAAACTCACGCAGATAGGATAACAAATCAATCTGCCGCACCCGTTCAAGCACATCTGGGTCAATCTGCACGTAGGGTCGGTTTGTTCTCAATGGGTAAAATCACCTCCAGAAATAGAAAAGCCGAGGGGCTTTCGTTAAATGAAAACCTCTCGGCTATGTAAATTACCATTATTATTGAGGATTTAATTTATATATAAGATTATTTCTTATATACATTATTTCGACTCCGTTATCAGCTAAATATTGCATCATTCCTCTGACATGCCCCAATTGAAAATGAATTTTTAAAAGATTGGCATCTGCTTTTGCATTTTCAATATATGTATGAGCGGTATATTTTTCTTCGCCATCATATGCGGTATGTTCAACTGGTGCTAACAAAAACTTGTATTCTGATATAGCATTAAAATCATTTGAAAACGATTCATTGATAACGGTATAATTATCCGCCTGTTCTATAATTTGTGTATCCATTGACAGTCTGTCTTGCAGTGCTTCTAAAATCATCGTATAACCAATATATGGACTGTTTTTCCCTTTTACTCTGAAAATTCTTCTATCATTATAGTACAACTCATAAGATACCATATTTCCGTATGGTGGAAATTTAATACCTGTAGATTTTACCGTTTCATCTGTAGAATAAACACTTTTTATCCTCAACCCTTTTGGAAAGACATAGCTAATACAATCAAGCATTTCATCCAATTTAGATTTCATTAAATCAGAAATATCTATCTTTCCTTTTTTTTCTTTCAAATATTCCGCATTAAACAGCATCCAATATCCTTTAATTGAGATGGCAAAAAACAATTCCAATCCATATTTACTCGCATAATCAATTCTTTTTTGGAGATTTCCCATACTAATAGAATACCGTTCTTTGTCAGTATGCTTTATCTCCAACATGAACTTCTTTTCATTCTGTAACTCTACAAGTAAATCGGAGGTTGCCGTCTTTAATAATTGAGATACCCCCTCATCAAATGCAGTAATACTTTTACACACTTCCATAAAAAGAAGAATTAAAATAAATTCATCTTCCTTATTTTTTCCCACCAACCGTCTTTCAATTTCCTGTAACTCCATTCCAAGAGTCGTTGCTAAATTATCTTGCTGCTCTTTATTTAGATATGGCATCATTTGTTGAAATGCCATTATTTTATTAAAATCAGACATATCTTTTCCTCTCAATTGAAAAATCCCACTGAAAATCATATCACATAATTACTAATTATTCCCCATACAACCATGAGGAAACATTAGATACCAACAAATACCACTTTAATATGTTCTTTCTGCAATTAGACACTTTAAAATACTATTTTGAATTGCCTGCTTCCCTATTTTCATTTTCTTGCAATTCGGCTAAATTCATTTGTATTTCACTTCTTATTATTTCTCGTAACATATCATCTTGTACCTCAACTGAACTGAATTTTCCAAGCAAATTTACACTTGATAAAAAACGCTCGTCCTCGTGTAAGGCTTTATGATAGTGATTGAGTTGTGATAACGAATTACGATATACTACCAGTGCTGTTCCTGCAATTAACTCTGTTATAACTCCTCCAATAGCTGGGATAATTGACATCTGAAAACTCAATCTGAATACAATAGGTATCAGTATTGCAACTATCATTAAACCAAATCCAGAAATACACATTATTACAGCTAAAATGAATGATGCTTTAGCCTGCTTTTGACTCCAAGTATAAAACTCTTTAATATCCTCAAGGTTAATCATCATACGCTCTAAAGCATCAATTTCGTTTTTCTTACCTTCATTTCCAGAACTCTTTTTTTCCTCTTGTTTTATTTCTTCTGGAACTATAGCCCGTTTTAATCGTCTTGAATAAGACTCTAATTCTTCTTCATCATCTTCTTGCCATCGTCTTTTCATAATTGATAAATAGCTCGTTAAAAGAGCTACAAAAGCTAACATCACAGAGGCTATTCCGAATGTTATAGTAATAATACTCTCGTCCCCAATACTTCCCATTTGAAAAGGATTTTCCTTAAATAATAGAACAATGAAAAGCATTGCAAACATTTCAATGGCAAGAGTCATAATTATCATAGAAGATGTTCTACTGTTTTTTTCCTTTAGATTGCCCTTTCTTATAATATATTTTCTATGTGTCAACACCTTTTCTATCATCAATTGTGTTTTGCATAAATCTTGCTCAGAATCGGAAATGCAGTCGATATATAATGTTCCTTCTATACATTTAGGAACATCTGCCTTATTCAAAACAACTGGAATTAACACTTTATTTCTATTTTCTCGTACTGACATTTGTGCCAACTGCAACTCCAAATTAAGAGATACACTATCAGAGAATTTTTCATCTATTATCGCTAAAACGACATCTGCACTCTCCATTTTTCGTTTTAGAGCTACATTAATATTTGAACCAATTTCATTTATTGATGGCTTTGAAATAATCTTTGCATTTCTTATGTTGCTTAAAAGTTTTTCTGCAAATGAGATATTATCAAGCGAAGCTAAGATATAAACTTTCATATTCACAATCCTTTCGACCAAACCTTGTATTATATTATAGCATATTACGACATATTTTTCTACCTGTGGCGCTATGCAAAAGACGGCATCAGCTCAACGCCAATGCCGCCGTTCTTGGTTATAAAATTCCTGCCTTTTTGAGATACCCAACGCTGTCATAGCACCCTCTGAAATAGATTGCTTCCTGCTGCATATCGCTGAGCCTGTTCCGAAGCTCCAAAACTTCTATCAAAGCCTTACACTCCTGCTCGGATAAATCGCTCGGCTTTTCCGTATCCAGAGCCTCCATCACTTTTGGATACTCCTTGTAAAGTTCCTCAATTCTTTCCTCTGTGAAACGGTATTCTGGATTTTCTTTGGGTAGCTTTGCGATAACGGAGCTTAGATATTCAGCAAAGATGTTGCTATGCACATCAACAAAGGTTTCAAATCTGAAATTATCAAGCACACCTTTTACCTCCGACATTTACTAATCTACACCTATTATACTTCCCAGAAATCAGCAATACAAATATGCAAACCGCATTATCTCTCCCGACTTGCACATTTTCTTTCGGGCTGTTCTTCTGTCTGCTCTGGCTCGGTATCCATAACGGAAGTATCTTTTTCATTTAGATTCAGCTCAATGTTAAGAGCGTTCAGCCGTTCTGTTTTTTCTTTCAGCTCATCTTCAAAGGCAAAAGGCTTCTTGATTTCCTCCTTTGCGGTTTCAAGCTGTGCGATAGTTTCCGCCTTTTTGGTCTTGGCAGCTTCCAGTCTGGCAGGGAGCTTTGACAGCTCGTTTTCAATTCGGGTCAGATTTCCGAGGGCATCAGCACCTAAATCCACCTTATGCTTTGCCTTTCCGCAGAGGTTCATACAGTAATGGGCATTGACAGTATCATAATAAATCTCCATTCGGAAACCTCGGTAGCTGCCGATTTCGGTAGGTGCGGACATCGGATAGTCCTTGCAGATTGCAAGGAGCATTTCGCCTGCGTCTGCCTTTTCGGTGTAGGTCACGCCTTTTAGGGTCATCGGGCAGAACTTATCCTCGCCCTGCGGCTTGTGTTGCTCGGCAAGAGCTGCATCATTTTCATAGCCTGCAATACGTTCCTCATACTCCTTAATGGTCTGGGGATAGTATTTCAGCACCCTGTCCTCAAGGTCGTAATGCTCGGAAAGATAACTCTGCTTTAACACTCGGAGCTTGGAAACCTGTATATCCAAATCCATCTTTTCCTTAAAACGGGCATCGCCTGTGGCAAGCATTTTAACCTCCGCAAAGGACAGGGCAACCTCGTCCACATCTTCGGCAGAACGGACAGGGCTTTTGCTCGTCATTATCTGGCTGATAAATTTCTGTTTGCTCTCCACCAACTGATAGAGGTAGGCATCAAAAGTTTGCTCAGTCACATAGCGGTAAACCTCCACCTCTGGGAACATATTGCCCTGCCGTTCGATACGCCCCTGCCTTTGTTCAAGGTCGGAAGGACGCCACGGACAATCAAGGTTATGGATTGCAATGAGCCTGTCCTGCACATTCGTACCTGCTCCCATCTTCGGAGTAGAGCCGAACAGCACACGGACTTCGCCGCTTCTGACCTTGCCGAACAACTCTTTTTTCTGTGCATCGGTGGTCGCTTCGTGAATAAAGCGTATCTGCTCCGCAGGAATGCCACGGGCTATCAGCTTCTCCCTCATATCGTCATAAACATTGAAAGTACCGTCATTTTTCGGGGTGGACAGGTCGCAGAACACAAGCTGTGTCGCTTTGGTATCGGCGTGTTCCTCCCAGATACGGTACACATTATCCACGCAGGCATTGACTTTACTGTCTGGGTCATCTGGCAGCATCGGGTCAATCATTCTCTGGTCAAGAGCCAGTTTCCGCCCGTCATTGGTTATCTTGAGCATATTGTCGATGTTCGGTTCGACAAGCCTTGCCCTGACTTTCTCAGCCCGCTTCGCAAGGGAAGCTACCATTTCGGTCTGTATCTCGCTCGGCTTAGTCTTAATATTGTGGTAATTGACCTTTGGCACGGGGAGCTTTAGCATATCGGCGGTCTGTATATCCGCCACCTCACGAAACATCTGCATCAGCTCTGGCAGGTTATAGAACTTGGCAAACCTCGTCTTGGCTCGGTAATTCGTGCCTTCGGGTGCTAATTCCAGAGCTGTAACCGTTTCTCCGAAGGTAGAAGCCCAACTGTCAAAATGCTGCAAACCATTCTGTGCAAGGGTATCATACTGCAAGTACCTCTGAACGGAGTACAGCTCAACCATTGAATTGCTGACAGGCGTACCCGTTGCGAAAACCGTGCCTCGGTTGCCCGTGATTTCGTCCAGATAGCGGCATTTCATAAAGAGGTCGCTTGATTTCTGGGCTTCGGCCTGAGCGATACCGCCCACATTCCGCATCTTGGTGTAGAGGTACAAATTCTTATAAAAATGGCTCTCATCAATGAAAAGCCTGTCAACGCCGAGCTGTTCAAAGTCGATGACCGTATCCTTACGCTTGGTGTCGTTAAGCTTTTCGAGCTTCGTCTTGATTGCCTTTCGGGTTTTCATTAGCTGTTTGACCGTGAACTGCTCGCCTTTGGAAGCCTGCACATCGTCAATGCCACGCTCAATATCATCAAGCTGCTTTTCCAACTGCTCCCTCTGGCGTTCTATGCTCATCGGGATTTTTTCAAACTGCGAATGCCCGATAATGACTGCGTCATAGTCGCCTGTGGCAATCCTGCCGCAGAACTTTTTGCGGTTTCCTTTTTCAAAATCCTGCTTTGTTGTAACAAGGATATTTGCACTCGGATAGAGCCGCAGATACTCGGAAGCCCACTGACCGACAAGATGATTCGGCACAACAAACATAGATTTCTGGCATAAGCCGAGCCGTTTGCTTTCCTGTGCGGCGGCTACCATTTCAAAGGTTTTTCCTGCTCCCACCTTATGGGCAAGGAGCGTATTGCCGCCATAAAGGATATGGGCGATGGCGTTGACTTGATGGGGTCTTAGTGTGATTTCTGGGCTGATACCTCCAAAAGTGATATGGCTTCCGTCATACTCACGGGGTCGCACAGAGTTAAAAGTGTCGTTGTAATAACGGACAAGGCGGTTTCGCCGTTCTGGGTCTTTCCATATCCAATCCTGAAACGCCTGCTTGATGACTTCCTGCTTCGCCTGTGCCGCCGTGGTTTCCTTTGCATTGAACACCGCTTTTTTATTGCCGTGTTCGTCATACACATAATCAAAGATACGGGTGTCACGCAGGTTTAAGGTGTCCTCAATAATACGATAGGCGGAAGCCCTTTTCGTACCATAGGTGCTGTCCGCCTTTACATTCCCCATATCGGAGCTTTTATTCTCTATGAACCAGTCTCCGTTTATCGGGGTGTATCGTACCTTTAATCTGCCTGCGGCATAGCTTGACGGAGTTAAAAGCTCCATCACAAACCGCTGTATATCGTCCTGCGGTATCCAAGTCGCACCCAGACGGACAGAGATTTCCGCCGCCGAGAGGTCTTTGGGAATGACCTTTTTCAAAGCTTCCACATTAACTGCAAGCTCTGGGTCATTCTTCGCAGCAAGCTCCGCAACCGTCAGCTTATTTCGGACATTTCCCGACAGATACTCATCTGCGGCTACATAGGAAACAGGCTCGGAGTTCGGTACTTTGTAGATAACACCTTGTAAATCCTGCACAAGCTCAACCTGCGTTTTGCCTGTGAGCTGCTCCATATAAGGCAAATCAACACGGGCTTTCTCCCCGATAGAGAGGGCAAGGGCTTCACTTGCTGTTTCAACCGAAGTTACTTCTCGGTGGGGCTTGATAGTCCGCTTCGTGAACATATCTGCCTTCCGTTTGAAGTTGCCCTCATCATCAAGCACTTCCAGAGAACATAAAAGGAAGTAGCTCTCGTCTGAAGCAAAAGCAAGATAGTTTCCTCGGCTGTTGATTAGACCGTATTTTGCGGTATAGGCATCATACAGACGGTTGAGGTTTTCCTGCTCGGTGCGTATCATTTCCTCTGGGTAATCTTCGGTCTGATACTCTATGAGCTTACGCACACAGTCACGGATTTGGATAAGTCCCTTAATACGGTTTTCTGCGGTCATCGACACAGAAGCAGGGTGCATACGGTCATTCTCTCGGAAATAAACCCTGCCGTCCACCAGAGTAAAAGAGAAGTTACGCACATTCGGGTCAGCAGGAACGGAAAGCTCCTGCTCATCGGAGATTTCATCAACCCCATTATTAAGCTCTGGGATTTCGCCGTTTATCCTCTGCACTGCGTTGGACAGAAGCTCGTAAAGTGGTATATCCTTACGGGCTTTACAAACAGGCTCAAAAGTACCAAAGCGTGTGCTTTCCATCTTTATTTCGCCCAACACCATTTCGGGGTGTTCGACAAAATATCTGTTCATCGTAACACCGTTTTCGTCCGTATCAAGGTGTACCCAGTCTGGCTCTATATCCATTACTCGGTCACGCTTTTGCAGGATAAGAATATCGCTCGTGACCTCCGTGCCTGCGTTCGCCTTAAAGGTGTTGTCTGGCAGACGGATAGCACCTAAAAGCTCGGCTCTCTGGGCGATATACTTGCGTACCTCTGGGCTTGCTTTATCCATCGTACCCTTTGAGGTGATGAACATCACAACGCCGCCGGCACGGACTTTATCCAGAGCCTTTGCGAAAAAATAGTCGTGTATGAGGAACTTCTGGGCGTTGTATCGGCTGTCATTGACCCTTATCTCCCCAAAAGGCACATTGCCGAGGACTACATCAAAATGGTCGTCTGGGAGATTTGTTTTCTCAAAGCCCTCAATGGCAATGTTCGCTTTTTGGTAGAGCTGCTTTGCAAGCCTGCCTGTGAGAGAGTCGATTTCCACACCGTAGAGCTTGCTGTTTTGCATACTTTCGGGAAGCAGACCAAAGAAATTACCCGTACCGCAGGACGGCTCCAAGATATTGCCCTGTGAAAAACCCAGGCGGTCAAGTGCGTCATACATCGCCTTGATAACAACAGGCGGCGTATAAAAAGCGGTCAGCGTTGACTCCATAGCGGCACGGTATTCCTCTGGGGAAAGGCTGGCATATAGCTCCTTTAGCTCCTCCGCCCACGCCGCATTGTGTTCATCAAATGCCATAGAAAGACCGCCCCAACCGACATACCGAGATAGGACTTCCTGTTCTTCGGGTGTGGCAAGGCGGTTTTCAATTTCAAGCTCGTGCAGCAGATTGATTGCCGCCATATTGTTACGGAACTTTTCTTTTGCCCCGCCGACACCGATGGCGTCATCGGTAATACGGAAATTATGACGGTCAGTAACAGGAACGGCAGGAGCTTCCGTTTTTTCTTCGGGCGGTAATTCGGTTTTTTCCTGTTCCAATAGCTTTTGGATATAGCCGATTTTCTCCACTCGGTTTATCGGAAAACCCACATTGTTCTGGAATGTGATGTCACGCAGGGATACATCGCCGCTGATTTTCCCGATGCTCTCAATGAGATATTCACGGTTATCTATGATGATTTCCCTGCCTATGAGGTCGTCTGTGGCTTGCTCCATATCAACGGCAGGAGTTTCTGAGCCATTCACTTTATCGGCATACGCCTGTGGTTTTTCTTCGGCTTCCTCGGCTGTCCTGTACCAATCATTTTCGGTAGCCATAATCTCATCAAGCAGCCTCTCGTCCTCTGGGGTCAGCTCGGTGTGCTGTTCCAAGAATGGGATAAACTCATCTCTGCCACGGAGCAGGCTTTCTCGGTCATCTCCATATAGCTGTTCGCCCTTTGGCGATAAGGCATAATCGTAAAAATTCTTAATGTGGGCAATTAAATCGCCCTCACCATCGCCAATATCAAACCGCCCTTCATAGTTAAATTCCTCGCCTCCGATAACAGCCTTGATAACAAAATCTGTCTTGTGATACCACCCGATATTTTTATCGCCCTCACGCTCACGGTGCTGTTTCTCGTCCAAAATAGCAAGCAGCTTATTACCCAGAGCAAAGCTCAAATCCGTATAGCGGTCATCAAGCTTTCTGTCATAAAAGGCAGGGTGTTCGGAAAAACCGATAGAAAACTGTATTCCGTCCTGCTTTTTCTCGGACGGTGTTTCTGTCCTCTGTTTCTCGGTTACGACCACTTTCAGATGGTCATTTGCAGGATTTTCCTTTATCTTTTCTTCAAAGTCGGCTCGGCTGTATTCCTGCCCCAAGATAGGGAACTCGGCATTTTGCAGATAGACCTTTTCCTCGGTAATTGTTGCAATCTCATATTTATCCGCACCGATATACACCACATCGCCCTCATTGTAGAGGTAGCGGAGTGGGTGCAGCTCCCTTAATTCCTCAGTAAACTTCCACCCATTACTGCGGCTGAAAACTGAGGTAGTTTTCCATTGTACCTGTGCAAGAAAGTCTATGAGCTGTTGAACAGTTGAGGGGTCGGATAAGTGCTGTTCCATTTGCTCGGCGGTAACATCTGCAAGGTCACTTCGTTCCACAGAGGATAACAGGTCTTTTTCGTACCTGTCCAAGTCTCGGATAAAGTCAGATAGCCGCAAAGCAAGGGTATCCCGTTTATCGGCAGGCGGCAGGTCACGGTGGGTGTCGATAAAACGCTGCCTTGCTATTTTCCTCTGGGTGTCAACCTCATATTGGGGAGCTGACACGCTCTCCAGATAATCGGCATAATGGTCTTTTTCTTTCGGATTGAGATAGCGGTTATCCTTAATCAGCTCACGCAGACGCTTTTCAACCTCTGACCATTTCAACACAAGGTCGTGATTGGTATAAGTGCCGTTTCGGTCAATGGCAAGACCTTTGCTGTCATTCCAAGAGTGACCGCTGAAACCATCTGGGAAGATGTGCGTACCGCCGCCCGTTCCATACTCATTTTTAAGGAACTCGATATTTTTCTGTCTGTCCTCGCCCTTTTGGAATTGGCGGTAGATGCGGTATTTTCCGTCCGCAACGCCACTGCCTTTTTGAAGCACGGAGTCAATATCTTCTTTGGAAATAGAAAAAGCAGAGGATTTTTCGTCCTCTGCTTCGGCTATCATTTCGATTTGTTCATCTACGGTTGGAAGATTGACCCTAACCTCATCATCTTTGGCAACGCTTACTTGTAAATCAGTTCGGTCAGTATCACTTCCTCCGCTTGGCTGCGGATGTTGTTCATCAGTCCGACCCACTGCATCGGTACTTTCTCTTTCAGTTCCTCTGTCACGCCCTGCTCGGCTGATAGCTGCTTCGTCAGAAGCTCCAACCTCTGGAGTGCTGTCTGCTCTACCTCGTGCAGATGCCCGTTCAGCCTGCCCGATGTCAGCAGGTTGAGATAGGTCACTCGCTTGTGCTTCTCCAGATAATCCCTGTGCATCAAAGCGTACCTGCCAAGCGGAAGCTCTGGCTCTGTCGGTAATGTTAGGTCGGGAATAAGATAATCCCCCTGTCTGCTGTAAGTGATTTCGCTCATTGTATTCGCTCCTTTCGGGTTGTTGTCTGCCTTTATCATACTGAGCCTGCGTTCTTTGTGCAAAGGTGCGATTCTGGTCTTTTTCCGCCATTTGCACATTTCGGATAGACTGTGAGATTTCCCGTAACGCCATTTCCGCAATATCGCTTGTGGCAACACCGATGGCGTTTATCGTTGCAGGGGTATTGAAATTTACAATATCCGCAAAATCATCACGGTCAAAAAACTCATTCGTATCCAGACCGCAGCGGCTGATCAGCATAAAAGCAACGCTGTTTGCTGCCAGCCGCCTGTAAATGACTTCTATATTAAAGTCGTCCAGTTCTTCCAAAAAGCTGTCTTTCGTGCAGTCCTTTAACTGAGAAAAATAGTCTTGCAGATTGTCCTCCACGGCGTTCTTTGCCGTTTCCATTAAGGCAGAAGCAAGGTCAGTGCTTTCCACATCTCCAAACCTGTCCGATAGCCTTTCCATAACAGCCTGCTCGTATCGCTCATCCATCTGCCATATCGGAACAGGGTGGCTGCCATAATAGCCCTCGTGGGTGTCGGACACATCAAAATAGTATTTCAGCGTATTCCTGCGACCTTTAGGGTCAAATACGGCAATACCCTTGCTGTCCTTATTGACCCAACGCTTAAACTGCCTGTTCCAAGTTTTGAGCTTCGCAACGGCGACAGCATCGGGGCGTTGGGCGTATATTAAAAGCTGTTCGTCAAAACGGCATTTATAGTTGCAGCAGGCAGAGGACAGAAAGCCCTGCCACGCCTGCGGATTTTTTGCAACCGCAACGCCTGTACGCCGATACATCTCTGTGATTAGCTGATACTTCGCAGCCATTCAACCTACACCTCCTTATCGTTTCTGTTTCAAATATTCCTGTTTACTCACTCCGCACCACCGCCAAGAAAAGAAATGACCTTGTTCGATTTAATGCTCTTTTGCAGGTCATTGATGAGGGTAATATCCGCAACCGTGATGCCCTGCATAGAAAGAATATCGTCCATAGTCATAGCGGCAATCGCTTTTTCATCGGTAAAGCCTGCTTCCAAGACCTTATTCAAGACCTTGACGGCTTTCTGATTAACAGCCATATTCTAAATCCTCCTTATCGTTCTAAATCCTTGTGCTTCGGTGTTTTCTGCGGCGTTTGTTCCGCAGGTTTCGGCTCATAGGTCGCCCCGTTTTTCTGCATACGCTCGGCAAACTCGCAGATGTGGTACAGATTGCTGCCGACTTCGGTATGGTATTCATCAATGAAGCGGCAGGGATACTCCCGTTTCTCTCCCCAAGAAGTCGTGACAATGACCTTTCCGCCGTCGGGGATACGGAACAACTCTTTATATTGAGGGTCAATAAAGCGGATACCTTGTTCTGCTTTCTGGATATGCTTATCAAGCCATTCCTTCACATAACAATAGCAATAAAAATTATAGTCGCCTTTGGTGGGATTGCACCGAAGCAGAAAAGCGTGTTTCTCCGTATCCACACGGAAACCGTACTCAGTACAATAGTTGCCCTTTATCGCACTTTCTGGAAAATGCCTTGCAAACACACTCATATCATAGCGGTTGTGCAAAAGCCCTTTATCCTCCCGAAAAGCATTGATGACCGTATCAAGGTCTGCCTTAAATTCGTCAGATTTCCATTGGGGTCTGGTATCAAACC
The DNA here is from genome assembly GCF_051246315.1 of Butyricicoccus porcorum. Taxonomy (NCBI): domain Bacteria; kingdom Bacillati; phylum Bacillota; class Clostridia; order Eubacteriales; family Butyricicoccaceae; genus Butyricicoccus; species Butyricicoccus porcorum. Next base: position 1,288,974 of record NZ_CP178353.1, on the reverse strand, counting down.
AAGTGGTGTAAAATCCATAGCCCGTCGTGGCAAAGTCACCACGCAGATGCCCGATAGTGCCTGTCTGCCCCTCAAGCTGCATACTCTGGGTATAGGTGTATTTCTGTTCTGTCGGGGTTAAAGGTCGTATATCCATATCAGCGTTCCACCCGATTTCGTTGCTTTTTCTCTTTTTCCTGCTGTTTTATTTTTGCAAGAGCTTCCTTTGCCCAATCGGGCATACATTCGGGCTTGATTTCGCCAAGCACATCATACCTTTCCCATCTGGCTCTTTCGCCTGTGGCAAGACAAGTTCCGAACACCGCCTGACCTCTGCCGCCTGTTGCTCCGTGTCCACCGTCTGCCAATATAAGCTGATAGGCGGGGTGCTGATATTCATACCGCTTCGGCTCGGAATTGATAACCACCACTTTACCCACGATGTTACGCATACCGTCATCGGGGATACAATGCTCTTTTGTAAGCACGGTCTTATCAAAGGGGAACTTGGATAATTCCTCTTTGGTGTGGTCAATCTGTGACTGCACTCGGTCAACAAAAATCTGCATTGCTTCCAGATAATCGTCCGAAGCAACACCCTCTGTCGGCCACGCTGCTGACAGAGGGTTGTGGTAGTCGCAATAGCAGACCATAAAAGGATGAGGGTCTTTTGTATCAACACCGAACACGACCTCTTTATCTCCGATATAGATGCTCTGGGTAATCTCGTAATTACCGAGCATTCTTTTTTCTTTACTCATTCGGCTGCTCCTTTCTTTCCTTTTTCTCCTTCTGTTTGTCTATAATTTTGCGGATACAGACATCGCAGAAAATAACTGACCCGTCCTTATATCGGGGATAAGGACAGGTCGTGCAGTCATATTTTATTTTATCGCTCACGGTCGTCACCGTTTTTCTGCTTCTGGGCAGGCTGATTATAGGGCATACGGCACTCTGACTGGTATCGTTCATTCAGCTTTTGCCGTGCATCATCAAGCTCATTCGTGTAATAACCCCAGAAATAATTTGAGCCGCCCTTGCAGTACCAACACACATAAGGGTTGGGTGCGTTGGGATTGTGACCGATGACAAGCTCTGTACTCCCGATAGTACAGCTCTCGATGATTTCATAGTTGTGATTGGAGCGTTTTTCTTCGTCCATAAGCACCTCTCTATTCTTTGGCATAACGCCGATAGGCTTTCTCGCCCGTGGCTCTCATTTTTTGCACAGGGCGGCTCCCTGCAAGCTCTGGATACCGTGCCTGCAGCTTGCGGCGTGTCCTGCTGACGCTCTCAAAGCTCGGCAGACCGAGATATTTGTGCTGCGTCATTATCTCTGCAAGCGGCATTGCCCCCGCATCCTTCAGACAGGCATTACAAAGTGCAAGATACAGCACCATATCGTCATTTCTGGCATCTTCATTCTTTTCCAGAACAGCCCTAACTTTCTTTTCAATGGTTTTAAGGTTTCTCATTGTTACCTCCATAAAGGAAAGGGCGGCATTTTCAGCCGCCCAAACCACTTACTTATTCTTTCTGTTACGGATATTCAGCCATACCGACGCACCCACAATGAACACGACAAGCACGATTGCGATAATGGTTTTAGCGTCCATCAATTAGTCCTCCTTTTTCTTCTTTCTGTTCTTATAGCCGACAAATCCGAGAACGCCCCCACCGACAACAGACAGAGCCGCAAGGCTTACCCATAAGCCCAGATTAAAGTCGTCGCCTGTTTTCGGGGTATCCCTGAACTCATTGTGCATCTGCACGATAGTCGTAGTGTCCACCTTGACCGTTGCCTGTTTATCGGCAGGCAGGATATATCCTGCGGAAGCCTTGTCGCTTACTTCGGATACGGTATAGTCGCCAATCCGCAAGCCCTCAATCACGATTTCTCCGTTCTTATCTGTCTTAAAGGTCTGGTCATAGTCCACGCCTGTCACACGGAAAGAGAAGCCCTCCACCTTACCGTCAGAGGAAGTCTTTACGATTTTAAGAGAGCCTTTCTGTACTACATTGATAAAGCCCACACCCGCCTTATTTTCCACGGTGTAGGTCTTGCCGTTCTCCTCGATGGATACGGCATATACATTTTCATCAAGCACAAAGCCTGTCGGAGCTTTGGTTTCCTTTACCAGATATTTGCCGTAGCGGAGTTCACTCATCTGGTATACGCCGCCGTCAAGTTCTTTCATTTCGCCAAGCAGCGTATCGTCCTTATCCAGTTTCCCATCGCCGTTTATATCGGAGTAAACCTCAAATACCGCACCAGACAGCTTGTTGTCGGGATAATCCTCATCAACCTTTGTCAAAGCGATATTGCCCTTAATGAAGTAGTTGACAAGTTCGATTTCCACAACTTCGTCTACCTTGCCGATAGTCACAGCGATTTCTTCCTCGGAGAGTACATATTCCTTCGGGCTTTCGATTTCACGGATTATCCAAGTTCCATACGGCACTTTGGCAAAAGAAAAACTACCATCATCTTTTGATGTGGTAGCTGCAATCGCATTTTCCTTTGTAAACTCGGTAGTTCCTGTCTTGAAGATACCGATAACTGCACCGCCCAGAGCCTTTCCGTCCTCATCAGATTTCTTACCGCTTACAGAGCCGTAAATAATGTCATTTGTGATAGCTTCGCTCTCATTGGCTGTGATGCGGACAGTTTCGTTATCCTGTCCTGCGTATTCAAAAATAACAGGGTATTTTACATCGCTGACAATATATGCGGAATTGGTCGAGATTTCCTGCACATAATAGCTGCCAATCGGCAGGTCGCTGATTGCTTTTCCGTGACCGCTTTCATCAAGGGAAATGACCTCAATCAGACCGTCCGCAGGAATGGTCTTTCCGTCTGCGGCTGTGAGTTCCTCTGCCGCATACAAGCCAAAGGTCACATCAAAGATTTCCCCGTTCTTGCCAATGCCGTAGGAATCATCAATGGCAAGGCTCTTGATGAGGTCGATTTCAACACGCTGTCTTTCATTATAGAAAGAAGTACCCGTTTCCGTTACATCAACATTCTGTCCTGCATACACAAGCTCAACAGTATGGACTTCCTCATTCAGCACCATTCCATACGGAGCAGTGATTTCCTTAACCTCATATTTCCCAAGATACAGTTCTTCGGATTTTGCTGTACCGTCCTTTCCTGTAGTAACGGTATCCACAACCTCGCCCTTGTTTGCTCTGACCGTTCCGTCCAGAGTGACAATATCCTCGGCTGCGGTAATCTCATAGACTGCACCCTCAAGACCGCTGACAGAGAAAATCGGCTGATACAATCCCTTATCGCCTGCCACGGAGCTGAATACTTCACCATACTTTTCTACGGTAATTGTACCTTTCTGTGCCATATTGGAGCGTACTACCTCAATAACGGTAATGCCGCTTTCTTCCTCGGAATTTTCCTGCACCACATCAAAATAAACAGGCTCGGAATTTAAGACATACCCATACGGGGCTTGCACTTCCACAAGGGAATAGCCTTTGCCGTATTCCAGCGTCTGCGGTGTGATAAGGTCGCCGTCTGCCGTAGTATAGAAGGTGTCAATGGTCGTCACTTCGGGATAAGTGAAAGTCATAGTCACAAGGTTTCCATTCGGGTCGTAAATCTGGAAGCCTGCACCTGCATACGGGATTGTATTGCCTGTTTCCGCATCTTTCTTTACGATTTTGATATAGCTCTCAAAGTTAGCGTTATTGATAAGGTAACGGTAGGTCTGACTGTCCTTGCTGATAAACACATCAAAGTCTTTCATCAGCTCACGCCCCTCCCAACCAGAGGTCTGGCGGACGGTATAAATGCCATACGGCATATCCTTTGTCTGGGCAAAACCGTTCTCGTCACAGGTCAGCACATCACGCTCGGTTTCCTTTGCATTTTCATAGCTGCCTGCGGATTTGAGAAACACTTCAAATACCGCACCTTCTTCGGGTGTTTCAATCTGGGTTTCCCCGTTATCCGTATGCTTGATGATTGCGATATTGCCTTTGATGACCTGTTCATTCACAGCGTTTGAGGTACTGTTCAGCTCTACCGTGTAAAGCTCTGGTTCTGCACCTACCTTGTGGATTGCGATATCCAGAAGATACCCCTCGGACGGACTGATTTCACGGACAGTCCAATCATTGTCACAGATATAATACTTGGTCGTAAACTGACCGTTTTCATCAGTCGTGTAGGTGTCAATCAGTTCCTCACCCTTATAGATGCCGTAAACCGCACCTGCAAGGGAAGCATCGCCCTGTGGAGAGCCTGTTTCTGCATCGGTCTTTGTCACAGTCACTTGAAATTTCTTCAATACATTATCGAAGCTGCGTTTTGTGACCTTGTTCCATTCAATCGGAGCTGTCTGGGAAGCAGGAACGACATAGCGCACTGCGGTATCCACTTCCTCAACCACATACGGGGTATCGCCGCTGATAAGGACATTTTCAAACTTAGCCAGACCGTTTTTATCAGTCACGGCATACTCGTCAACAGGCAAGCCGCTTAAAGATGTGCCGTAAAGGTGGAATTTCATTCCCTCCACCAGATTGTCCTCGGAAGTCTTGACGATTTCCAGACTGCCACGCTTCAAAGTGTTGCTGAAGGTCACAGTAGAGGTTTTTCCTCCAATAAGGGTGACGGTCTGGGTTTTCTGCGGCTCATAACGGTCAATGGACTGTTCTGTGACCGTATAAGTGCCAGGGAATAATCCCTCCACGGAAACAGCGCCGTCCTTTCCTGTCTTAACTGTTTTGTTGAAGTTATCTCCTTTGATTGTAAAAGAGATGCCCTCCACAACTCCGTCCTCAGAAGTCTTTTTGAGGGCAATCGTGCCTGTCGGCGTTTCGATATTGATATATGCTGACACAGTATCAGCATTCTCCACACCTGTTACCAAGTCCTGCAAGTTCGGGTCGCCATAGGCAATGAGCTTTGCACTGCTGCTGACCGTCGGCACATTGTTCCTCTTTGCCGTAATGCGGACAGAACCGCTGATAGCTACGGTGGAGCTGATTGTCAACTTATTTCCATACTTTGACACGCTCACATTACTGTCAGAGCTTGCAAAGCTGTAATCGGAAAGGACGCCGTTGCTGTCTGTCAATGAGATGCTGTACTTTCCGTCCTTGTAGGCAAGCTCCTTTGTGATGTCATTCTTACCACCCGACATAAAACTCGGAATGGTGTTATGCTCACGCAGCATCGCAACAATCTGGTCATACACTGCCCTTGCTCCGCTGTTGGCATAATTTGAACCGAAGTGCAGGCTGTAAACTGTAGTGCTTGTCTGGTTATATGAACCTGTGGCTTCACGGCAGCCTGTGACAAACTCCCATACGAGGGTCTGCGTGGCAAGCCATTTTTCATCATCACTTCCCGACAGATTATTTCGGTTGCCCTGATACCCATAGAGCAGGGCAAGTCCAACCGCCTTTTTCTGGTTGGCTGAAAGGGCGTTCCAAGTATCAGAGGAAGCCTTTTTCAAGGTGTTTCCTGTTTTCAGCGGTACTCCCGGCTGAATACAAAACGCATTCTCACCGTCCACAAACATACGGTACTTGTAATTTCCCGTTCCGCCTGCGGTATAGCCGCCTATATTTGCACTGGAATTGTACCTCATCGCATTACCGTTGCTGTCATAGGTGTGGGAAAAGGAAATCGTAGCGATGTCACCCGCAGCAAACGCCGTTGCGGGCATTATAGATAATGCCGTGACCGCAGCCATTACAAAAGCCGCAGCCTTTTTGAATAATTTAGGGATTTTCATAGTTACCTCCTGTAGTTTGGATTGAATATTTTGCCTTACTGACCGAAAAAGCTGCCCGTTATGGACAGCTTAAAGTATTTCTTTTCTCGGATAGTTACTGGCAGTAGTTAGGGGGTGAGGTGTGGAGAGGGGGAAGCAAAAATAATGGCTATCCACTCAAATGGGCAGACCTCGCCCTCGGTGTGTGGCTATCTCTCGTGAGCCTTGTTCCGCTGCAAGTGTCGGTTATAAAACTCCAACGCCTTGACAACAAAATCCGTTTCCTGCCCTCTGGGAACAGTCTTGGGAATGAGCTTGGTTATCCTCTCGTCACGGAAAGCAGGTTTTTCCTTCTGGTTGGGCTTTTCTTCCTCAATAATGGACTGGATAACCTCGGAAGTGAGCTTGCCGTCTTGGTTAAACTTCTTCATTTTAATAGCCTGTGCCAATGACGGGGTAGCATCGTTGTACTCCATTGCTTCAAGCAGGGTGTATTGCTGTTCCTCGGTCAGATAGGAAATCTCAACCGCAGGGCGGAAAGCAATCTGCCTTTCATCTACCATTTGCAGGATTTCGGGAACAAGCTCCGTTAGACGGATATAGCGGCGTATCTGGTCTTTGCTTTCTCCAACAAGTTCTCCTAATTCCTCATCAGAACGCCCTTTTGATAAATTAGTCGCCAATGGCGACGCATTTTCTTTCGGGGGTCTGCCTGCCTGTCGTTTCATAGCTTCCAACCGCATTTTATACGCAAACGCTTTCTCACTCGGCAAAATAACAGAGCGTTGGAGATTACTTTCCACCATAACAATAATGGCTTCGTCACGGGTAAGCTCTTTGACCTCGCATTTCAGCGTTTCAAGTCCTGCAAGTTCACAAGCCTTTTTTCGCCTGTGACCACTGATAAGCTCATACCGTCCGTCCTCTTTTAAGCGAACTGTCGCAGGGGTCATTACACCGTTTCGCTTGATGCTCTCAACAAGCTGCTCCATATCCTCGTCCATTAAAACCTTGAACGGGTGGTCTGGAAACTCGTCAATCTCCGATATGGGAATATCCCTTATCTTAGAGAGCTTTGCTTCCGCACGACTTTCGTCCGTTTGGAAAAGGTCATCGTATGCGGTCAGCTCGATTTTGGTTTCTCTGCTTCTCGCCAATCTCTGCCACCTCCTTTCCGAACTGCTCGTAGGCTGCGGCAACCTTGCCGCTTTTGTCGTAGGCAAAAATACTTTTGCCCTCTGCGGTAGCTTCCACCGCACGGATAGAATGAGGTATCTCGGTATCAAATACCTTGATTTTATGACCGTATGCACTTTTGACCGTTGCCGTAATTTCCTTAGTAATATTGGTACGGGGCATTACCATAGTCATTAAGATACCGTCTATCCGCAGCTTTGGGTTGATTTGCCGCTTGACCATTGATACGGAGCGAAGCAAAAGCTCCAGACCTTTAGCCGAGAGATAGTGGGGCTGTGTCGGGATAATCACGCTGTCAGCCGCCGCCAGAGCATTGATGGTTATCATACCTAAGCTCGGCATACAGTCAATAAGCACATAGTCGTAATTCTTTTTAACCTCATTGACATAGTTTTTCAGCACACGCTCACGGCTCATTGCATTGATTAGCCTTACCTCAAAGCCCGACAGCTCAATGTTTGACGGAAGCAGGTCAACGCCCTCGCTGTGGTAGATAATACCCTGTGAAACATCAAGCGTTTTATCGTCTATGATGTTCTGCATCGCAGTAGAGAGCGTTATGGGAATATCGTCTGGTCTGTTATAACCCAGAGCCATCGTGAGATTTGCCTGTGCATCGGCATCAATCAGCAGGACTTTTTTACCCTGCTGCACCAGACTTACACCCAGATTGACCGCTGTGGTTGTTTTTCCGACACCGCCTTTCTGGTTAGTCAGAGCAATCACTTTGCAATTTGACATAGATGCGTCCTCCTTTCGCATAGATTTAGCCACTTTGTCAAGGTGGCTATGTAAACAGTACCAGAAAACGCAAAAAAGCCGCCTATTCTTAAAATTAATAAGAATAAGCGGCTTCGTAATTTGCCTTAGACATATTCAATTTTCATTCTCTTGGACGGTGCATTTATGACCTTAAAAATAAGCTCGTCAACACAATCCGTATATCTGCCTTGCTGAATAAGCTGATTTTTTAACTCTACAAGGCTATGTATCAAAAGTTTTCTTTCGTGGCTATCCAAATACATATGATTAAATTTCTCTCTCATAAGCACACCTCCATTTCTTTAGCTTCATTATATTTGAAAGCGGGTGAAAGGACAAATCTGCAAAAAGGGGCAAAAAATAAGCGTACCACTATTTCTAATGATACGCTTATCGTATTAACTGCTAATCAAGGTCTATGAATACTCTTACATTGGTATCTCTCCACTGATTTTTTCTTACATACTGTCCGTTAACCTTTCGATAGGCTGCTGCCTGCTCGAAACTAAGCGGCAATTCAAAGGAAAGAGAACTCCTACCTATTCGTAATAGCTGCCTGTATTATTGGTTTATAAATAATCTATTCTGTTCAAAATAAAACGACATCTTCTATATTATGACCGCTTTCAGAAAATATCTTTTGTAAATTATTCTGAAAACAATTCGCATTGTAATTGTTTAACTTAACGATAATCAATTTGCTTTTTGCACGTGTAACCGCTACATAATGGTTGTATATACTCGACATATCAGACAATCGATAATCCTCTGCAAATACAATTACCTGTTCAAACTCCAATCCCTTTGAAGAGTGGAATGTAATTGCGATGTGTTTGTATTTATCCGCTTCAAATGCCACATGAAAACTGGTATCAGAAATTGTTTTGAATAATTTGTTTATGTGATCAGGGCGAGTATCATATCCAAGATATTCAGCCAATGCTGTGACACACGAGCCGAAAGACTGCTCATCATCTATAGTCTCTTCAATTCTTTTGAGTAATCTTTTTACGGTGGATACTGTTTTGCGACTTTCATTTCCTTCAACAGGTATTTCTGAAATTACATCATATGCAGAATACTTTTCAATTATAAGGTATTTAGCAATTGCTGTATAAAGCCACGCTGTATCTGTTGTAATATCAGCAATAGGAGGCTGTGGGATATAAACATACTCTAAACCGTTTGTTGTTAATTCGCTTGCTCCTATTCGTGCGTTATCATTAGAAAACCGCAATAATGCTGACTTTTTATCGGGAACAATATTAGACAATACTTCTGTTGCCCAATTTGCCTTTGTAGGAGAAAGCCACACAATATTATCTATATTTTCCGTAGGATTGTAAAGACTTCTTGTCTCATCACATAATAGATTAGAATAATTCTGTATTTGTTGACAAGAGCGAAAATTATCTCCCATAAATATCTTTTTAAAATTGGGTTTGTTCCAGATGCTTTTAAAAGCCTCTGGATAAGCACCCCTCCATATATAAATCGATTGTTTTTCATCTCCCACAACAAAGGTTTCGATATTCAATTCATCACATAAATACATAAAGAATTTATGCATTGATTTGTCGCAATCTTGATATTCATCGATATATATTTTAAAATATTTTGCTTGAAGATAAAGCCTACAAGCCGAAGAATTTTCTACAATTTCTTGAGCCAAATCAAAAATAAAGTTCCTTTTATTATCTCGATATGAGCAGAGGATACCTTCATTCCTTATTTTTTCAATAGCTTCTTGAAAAGTATCAACTTTAGCTGAATAGTCCGTACTCATGTCCAAATCGAAATCAGCACCATAGACATCCTTCATAAAAGGCTTTATAACTTCCTCAATAACGAAACTGTTATTTGTTCCAATGAAGTGTTGAACTACATCGACAGACAATCTATCCTTTATTTCTTGTGCTGCTTTTATTGTAAAAGTAATTGCAGCAATAACTTTATGTGTATGATTATCATCAATTTCCTTAGCAATTTTATTAACCATTGTATGGGTTTTTCCTGTTCCTGCACTTGCCCTTACTATTAAGTTACCGGGAGTTTCTACTATTTTCTCTTGAATTGGAGATAGTTTCATTCGGCAACCTCCTTCAAACATGCAAAGTTGTAATGATTATAGATTGTTCTGCAATCTGTATCCGAAAGTTTCTCAATCAACTCCACCATATGATAGTGCTTTGCATCTTGTAAATATTTAACAGGATTATCATTATCCAATAAAGCTGATAATCTATCATGCAAAAACTCGTCTAAATCATTTTCTAAATCCACTTTTGATAAGAAAATATGAAAGTCACTTCGTATTTTATCCAAAGTATTTATATTTGAATTATATAAACTCCTCTTGGCAGAAACAGAATTCTCTTGAATTTGTTTAGTAGGCAGACGCTTTTCCCCAATATAATTATTACAGCGTGAAAAGCCTAAAACGCTATATGTACCTTTTCCTGTTACCGCTCTCAAATCATTGTCAGTTTTTACCACATTAAAAATTTCAAGTTCATCCAGGATAGAAAAATATGTTTCAAATCCCACACCATCAACTGGTAAAATATATATTCCATCTACTTCATAAAAAGGATGCACTACTGAAAGGACTTTGCTAAATAGCATATATTCAGATGGTCCTTCAACCAAAAGTACTTTGTTAGCAAAGATTGCTTCTGACAAACAACGGTTTAACATTTTCCTGTTTTTCTCATAAGCATCAGGCACTTTATAAAATGTGCTAATACTATTGATTTTTCGCTCACTATATATTCGAACTAAATTTACATTATCCATTTCATAAAGAACAAAAGGCGAATGAGTTGTTACAAACAAGTATGTGTATTTGCTATCGGTAAAAAGTATTTGTGATAATGCAATCTGCATAGACTTATGAAGATGGTTTTCAGGCTCCTCAATTAAAAACAAATTGATTTTCTTTTCCGCATTTTCATCTGACAGTATGTCGTATATTGAATATGTCAATAACTTTTTCCTACCTTCCCCAGCAGTAGGATATAAATTATCATCATTATCTTGTTTAATATATGGGATGATATTTGAGTACAATCCCTTTACTGCGATTTCGGATTTTATTGAAACAGATATCCCTTCATCATGGAATTTTTGATATTCTGGCGTAAGTTTATCCTCAAATTCTTTAATTCCAGACAGAGAAGCAATATGACCATTCAAATCATCAACTGTATTTTGAATTTTTGCCAGAATATCTTTATCTTCGTCCTTTTCATTTCTGACAAGCTGGCTCACATTCTTTTTAAATAGGGAATACAAATCAACATAAGAGTCAATATAAATGACATTAAATACATAGTCTATTTCATATAGATATCCTCTTTGCTTCATTTCGTAAAGATGATTAATATCGCCACCCCACGATAATATCGGTAGAGCGAGCATTTCTGTTTTGCTATATTCTGCAAAAAGCTTTATATATACCTTATTATGCTCACTTAGCAATGCACCTTTTAGCTGTGCACGGAGTTTTTGACAATCGCTGTCAGCAACATCACTAATATCTATAGTAACAACAATCTCAATTGGTTTATCAAGCTGCTTATTATGAAAATCCGAATCTAAAAGGTTTTGTTTACGAATATCTTTATCAAATACATATCGTAGAGCGTACAAGAAATTTGTTTTCCCCACATCATTTAGACCAAAAAATATGTTTTTATTTGATAAGTCAAGTTCAACATTATCAAAATTTCTAAAATTTTTAATAACTACTTTTTCAAATTTCATATATGTTCTTTCACCATCCATCTTGTTTGTATAATAAGAAAATTATACCATTATTCCATAATTAATCATATGATTTTCTTTGCATTTAGCTCATATGTACTGGGTGATAAAACCATCTGATAAATATCAATACTATTCTTTTTTCCAAATTGAATTATCTCTTCTTTAAAATTCTCAGAGATTTTCGCTCCTAAATAAAACGCTTTTATATTTTCTTTCAAATCCAAGACATATTTTCCATTTGGACATTTCAATTTTTCTGGCATTACTTTATTGAAATTAGCCGTCACAATTCGCCATTCTTTCTCGTACGACCAAACATCGGATTTACGACAAGTCGTCTTATAAATCCATTCTGTATTTTCACTTAACATATCTGCTTTAGAAACAGCATATCTATCCTTTGTATATATTACTGGGTATAAATGTTTATAAAGCATATCACTTTCTTTAAAATCATACTCTATACAAAATCCAGTATGATTCTGAGCATAATGGCTCCACATAAGCATAGAGTCATACACCTCAGATAAACAGACAACTCTTACAGCATCCTTGATTGTACTCATACAATCATTTAATCCATTTTGCAAAATATTCATCCAAGAGTCAGAAAGCCTTCCTCCATGAGCCTGCAAAACTATTTGCATCGCCCTTTCAATATTGTCAGAATAAAGAATTCTATTTTTTTCTTCCTGTTTAAGTGAAAATCTTCTTTCCAAAAGATGTATATATGTTTCTCTATCAAGTACACCTTCCAATGCATCTGACTGAAAGCAAAATTCACAATCATAGGGGTCGTTGAAATAAAGTGGTGATGATGGATATACTAATCCTTCAAAAGCTTCAAACTTCCATTTTTCAATGTTAATTATCCTCTGATGAATATAGCTATAATCATTCAGTTTTTCCGTATTAAATGACCTGTACCTGAATAACGTTCTTCTCATACGTATCCTCTCCCTTTACTCTCGAACAAGCTTTATTATATTACACTAATTATAATAAAGCAGCCGCTTACCCATTCAATAAGCAAGCGGCTTTGTCATTAAATCACCTCAAAATGTTTCAATGCATCCTTTATTGCTTCAACCTTCTCTGGAGTCGGATGCTTCCTCGGCTGTTTCAATTCCTCTACCGCATTAGGAGCATCATACATTGGCAAGCCTAAATCTCTCTTTACCTCTGCGATATATGCGGTATGTACTTTGAAGCCGTATTTAGCTTCTATGTACTCCTTTATCATTTTGTAGGTCACTCGTTCTTTGGGCTTGTAGCTTTCCGCTCTTTTAGCAATATTATCAAGTGGAACTTTTCCCTCACCCTCGCCAAACTCAACTTTTACGTTGATATGTCCGTCTGGCTTTTTGTGGGAAAGCAGTACTACCGTCTCAGCCCGAACAGCACCGACAAAAGCAGAATGCCGCCCATGCTTGCCAGCACGCCCGCAATGCTGCCCAGTGCAATTGCCTTTGCGTTCTGCCTGAGCAGCTTCATCTGGCGGTACAGCGGAATGGCAAGGCAGACGGTGGATGGGGTGAGCAGATAGCTGATGTACTGTGCGCTCTCCTCATAGGCTTTGTAATCGATGCGCAGCGCAAGCAGGACGCCCATCACAACAATGACGGCAATCAGCAGCGGATTGCAGATTGCCCAGCCGAATTTCCGCTTGCACCACAGGCCGAACAGAAATGCCGCGATTGTGAGCAGCACGCCGAAATAGGTACAGCTTGTCAGTACTTCACTCATGGATGGCCTCCCGCTTGCTGTGCCGGATATGCGGCAGTGACGCACGGGCAGCTGCGGCCTTTTCCTGACGGATCACCCACTGTGTCACGATTCCGGTGACCGCCATGACCAGCACTGTCACAGCAATCGTGATAACAGAAACCGCGAACAGCATCGGCCGCAGTGCATCCCATGCATCCATCAGCCCGACTGCCGCCGGAACAAACAGGAGCGGCATAATCTCAATCAGAAAATCTCCCGCCTGCTCCACTTCCTCCAGGCGGACAATGCCGGTCATGAGCGCTGCCAGCATCAGCAGCATGCCGTAAATGCTCGCCGGGATCGGCAGCGGGAGCAGCATCCGAAGCAGCTCCCCGGCAAATGTAATCAGCAGAATCATACCAAACTGCCGCAAAAGTTTCATACTGGTTTCCTCCGTCCAAAGTTGTCCTACCAATTTATAATACTACAAAGAAACGGTAACATCAATTGTTTTGACGGATGTTCCAAAAAGAAAATCTTCCAATTTTTATCAGCTTCTGCATCGATCTTTTTGTTCCTATTTATGGATTTTCTGCAATATTCCGATGATCTGTCCGGAGAGCACTACGGTCAGCACCGAATATGCGATGCGCTGCACCGGAATATAGCTCAGCGACAGCGCGAGCACGGCGATATCAATCAGCAGAAAGACCCACTTGATATCGACATGGGTCACATATGAAACGCTCATCGCCAGCGCATCGTCACCGCTCGCCGCGCCGCCCACACGCACACACAGCCCGGTGCCGATGCCGACAAACAGTGCGCCGATGGCTGCCGCTGTCAGCGGCATATCCGCCAGCTGCGGCCAGAACGGTTCAAAGCGCTCCCAGAAATGGTATGACGCGGAAAAACCGACAGTCGCCACAAATGAATAGACCAGAAAGGTCTGTCCCAGCAGTTTCCACCCTACGGCATAGCACACCAGATTGAGCAGGCCGCCGGACAGCGACGGTGAAATGCCCCACCAGTGCTCCAGAAGCAAGGTCAATCCCAGCACGCCTCCCTCCGTCACACCGGACAGGCTGTGTACCTGATACAGCCCGAATGCAAGAAATGCACTGCTGCACAGGGCAATGACACATGACCTGACTCTGATTTGAGATAACAGAGGCAGCAGCTTTTTTCTCATATGATCTGAACTCCTTTCTGTGGATAGAAAGAAAGAACCCTGACCCGATGCCCCGCATCTGAATCAGAGTTCTATCTGGTGCCGCTGACCGGACTTGAACCGGTACGCTGTTGCCAGCGAGGGATTTTAAGTCCCTTGCGTCTGCCGATTTCGCCACAGCGGCAAATTGACTTATATAGTATACCAACCGCACCCCGTTTTGTCAAGTCGTGCCGCCGGAGAAATCCCGCGAGACTTTTAGAGAAGCGTGCAGAAAACCGCCCCGGTGCCAAACTGAACTGCCCCGGGGCGGATACCGTTTTTGAATGATCTTACGGCAGGCAAATGCGGATAAAACGACTGCCCAGCGCCGTCAACATGATATTTCCCGTACTCAGGCGAATCTGGCCGCCATGGTATTTCGGGAAGCGTTCACGGAATTCCTCAACCGTCTTGTTGATGACCTGTTCAAACAGCATGTAAATGTTTTCATATACATCACTCTGAATCTGGGTGAGTTCCTCCCGTTCCGATCGCATATGTACTTCGATCAGCTGTAATCGAATGAGGTTGTCGATTGTCGCCTGTACGCGCGCATAGTCGCCGTCCTCCGGCAGGAAATCCGTCATGCGGGAGATAACCTTGACCGCGCTCGATTTGATTTCGACCTGACGGGAAGCAAAACCGCCCTCCTTCTTGGTCTTACACAGATAGCAGTTGGCGACGCCCATTGTCACACGGTCGCGCAGCGTGCGCAGGAATGCCAGATCCAGGCTGTCCAGCTGTCCGACAATCGCGACAAACGCGGGATGTACCAGTCCGCGCTTTTTCGGGTTCATGCTCGCTGCCAGCAGATTGGCATAGCCGCTACAGGTCGCCTCATCCGCCCAGATACACTGGATCAGTACAGGTCCTGCAATACTTGGGGTCGGCATACTTGGTTCTTCCGTCATACGCTCTGCAACAAGGGCTGACATCGTCTTTAAAACGCCCTCATTGGGACTGTAGGGTTTTAAATATTCTGTAATCTGCTGCTCAAACAAAAAAACTCACACCCTTTCCTTTTTATATCATATCATCCCCGTAGGCAAATTGCAACGAAAAACGTCCTGTTTTCCGGCTTGGAAAACAGGACGTACGCTAGTTTTTACAAAAAATACACAAAAACTCGGAATTATTCCTGAATACCCGGCAGCTTCGGAATGGTGGCAAAACCGCGCGCCAGATCCTCATCGGTCGGAATATAGTCGGACATGGTCTTTTCGTTGTATGCCTTATAGGCAGCCAGATCGAAATAGCCCGTGCCGGTCAGGTTGAACAGGATGGTCTTCGCCTCGCCGGACTCGCGGCAGCGGATTGCCTCATCAATCGCCACGCGGATGGCATGGGAGGATTCCGGTGCGGGCAGGATGCCCTCGACCTTTGCAAACAGTTCAGCAGCCTCAAAGACAGCGGTCTGCTCAATCGCACGCGCCTCATCGAGGAAGCCGTCATGATACAGCTGAGACAGGATCGGGCTCATGCCGTGATAGCGCAGGCCGCCCGCATGGTTTGCCGACGGGATAAAGCCGCAACCAAGAGTATACATCTTTGCCAGCGGCGTAACCATACCGGTATCACAGAAGTCATATGCAAACTTACCGCGCGTCAGCGACGGGCAGGAGGCCGGCTCAACTGCGATAAAATACGGATTTGCCTTGCCGTTCAGCTTGTCGCCCATGAACGGCGCCATAATGCCGCCGAGGTTGGAGCCGCCGCCTGCACAGCCGATGACGATATCCGGGTATGCGTCTACCTTTTCCATCGCAGCCTTTGCCTCGATGCCGATGATGCTCTGATGAATCAGAACCTGATTGAGCACGCTGCCAAGGACATAGCGATAGCCGTCATGTGTGGTCGCATATTCCACTGCCTCGGAAATTGCCGTACCGAGCGAACCGGTGCTGCCCGGGAAGCGTTCCAGAATCTTTCTGCCGACCTCGGTTGTGTCCGACGGAGACGGGATGATGTCTGCATCATAGGTATGGATGACTTCCTTGCGGTACGGCTTCTGCTCATACGAGCATTTTACCATAAATACCTTGCAGTCGAGACCAAAATACTGGCATGCCATCGACAGCGCAGTACCCCACTGGCCTGCGCCGGTCTCCGTGGTAACGCCCTTGAGTCCCTGCTCCTTGGCATAATATGCCTGTGCAATTGAGGAGTTCAGCTTATGGCTGCCGCTGGTGTTGCCGCCTTCATACTTGTAGTAAATCTTCGCCGGGGTATCCAGCGCCTTCTCCAGATAATACGCACGCATCAGCGGAGACGGACGATACATACGGTAGCGTTCGCGCACCGGCTCCGGGATATCAATAAAGCGGTCCGTCGCATTCAGCTCCTGCTCTGCCAGCTTGGTGCAGAAAATCGGGGACATATCGTCCACTGTGACCGGCTTGAGCGTGCCCGGATGCAGAATCGGGCGATGGTCGGTCTTCATATCCGCGCGGACATTGTACCACTGCTTCGGGATTTCGTCCTCGCTCAAATAAATCTTATACGGATCTTTTGCCATACTATCTCTTCTCCATGCTTCATCTTAGTAGTGCATGAAATCATGCTTCATCTTATTATAAATTGGTGTGTATCAATTGTCAAGCAATGCAGTTGATTCTGTGCGTGCGGCAAATGCCGATGCACAATCTTGCCGCATTCTACTCCATTTCCTTCAAAACAGCGTCCCATATACGATACTGCCGCAGGCAGACCATTGCCAAAACGCCGAGCACGGCATCAAATGCCTTCATAAACAGATGCATATGCCGTACATCCAGCATAGATGCATTGTCTGTCAGGATGGCAATGTCATAGTGCAGCTGCACAGTAACTCCCACTGCGAGCAGGACGATGCCCAGCCACAGCAGCGCTGTACACAAATCAAACGGCTTTTTGAGCTGATCCAGCCAGTGGCGCGCATAGCGCATGGTAAAGGCATTGTACCAGCCCTGTTTCTGATGCAGCCCGGCGGCGTATTCTGTGCCAACCGCACAGCACAAAATCCGGTACAGTGCCGCACGCGCCGACCAGATCGCAAGCAGGCTGAACACTGCAAACAACACCAATTCCCAGAACACTTCGGAACGTATGATCTGTAAAAAATCCATGGCCTGTCCTTTCTCAGAATCCGGCGCGGTCAGCGATCCGATTGACGGGCTGCCGACTTCCCCCAAGCGAAAAAAATCCGGCAGATGCGCACATCTGCCGGATTGATTGTATCAAATTTCCGATTACTTGACAACGTTCGCGGAGGAATCCTTGAGCACAACGTCGTGTGCGCCGCCCTCGACAATGGAGGTCGCAGATACCAGCGTGATCTTTGCCTTTTCCTGCAACTCCGGAATGGTCAGCGCGCCGCAGTTGCACATGGTGGAGCGAACCTTAGACAGTGTCATGCCAACATTGTCCTTCAGCGAACCGGCATACGGAACGTAGGAATCAACGCCTTCCTCAAACGACAGCTTCTTATCGCCGCCCATGTCATAGCGCTGCCAGTTTCTCGCACGTGCAGAGCCTTCGCCCCAGTACTCCTTCATGTAGGAGCCGCCGATGACAACGCGGTTCGTCGGGGACTCGTCGAAGCGGGAGAAATAACGGCCGAGCATCAGGAAGTCTGCGCCCATTGCCAGCGCCAGCGTCATGTGGTAGTCATAAACCAGGCCGCCGTCAGAGCAAATCGGGATATAAATGCCGGTCTGTTCATAGTACTCATCACGGGCAGCAGCAACCTCAATCAGTGCGGTTGCCTGTCCACGGCCAATGCCCTTCTGCTCACGGGTGATGCAGATGGAACCGCCGCCGATGCCGACCTTGATAAAGTCCGCACCGCACTTGGCCAGATACAGGAAGCCCTCGCGGTCAACGACATTGCCCATGCCGACCTTGACGGAATCGCCGTAATTTTCACGGATCCAGTCGAGCGTCAGCTTCTGCCATTCGGTGAAGCCCTCAGAGGAGTCGATGCACAGAACATCTGCGCCCGCCTCGATCAGTGCCGGGACACGCTCTGCGTAGTCGCGGGTATTGATACCTGCGCCGACCATGTAGCGCTTGTGTGCATCCAGCAGTTCGAGTGTATTTTCCTTATGGGAATCGTAGTCCTTGCGGAATACCATGTAAACCAGGTTCTGATTTTCGTCGATAATCGGCAGGGAATTCAGCTTGTGATCCCAAATGATGTTGTTGGCTTCCTTCAGGGAAGTTTCCTTCGGCGCGGTAATCAGCTTTTCAAACGGGGTCATGAACTCGCTGACGCGGGTCGCACGGTCCATGCGGCTGATGCGGTAATCGCGTCCGGTGACAACGCCGAGCAGTTTGCCGTTCGGAGTGCCGTCCTCGGTAACTGCCATGGTGGAATGGCCGGTCTTCTCCTTGAGTGCAAGGACATCCGCCAGTGTCTGCTCCGGCTTGATGTTGGAGTCGCTTACAACAAAGCCCGCCTTGTAGCTCTTGACCTTTGCAACCATCGCTGCTTCGGATTCGATGCTCTGGGAGCCATAGATGAACGACATACCGCCTTCCTTGGCGAGTGCAATCGCCATGGTATCGTTGGATACCGCCTGCATGATAGCGGATACCATCGGGATATTAATGGAGATCGGGCATTCTTCTTCGCCCTTGCGGAATTTAACAATCGGTGTCTTCAGGCTGACATTGGTGGGAATGCATTCTTTCGAGGAATAGCCCGGTACCAGCAGGTACTCGCTGAAGGTACGGGACGGTTCAGAAAAGTAATATGCCATCGTTTTTCGACTCCTTTTCCTAATCTTCAATACTGGATTTTCTTGTAATTAAATTACATTATACTCGCTGGCTGTTCCGATGTAAACAGACTAACTGTCGAAAATTTCGGCAAAACGTCCGCGCTTCATGGTCATTTTTCCGGGTACCTGCTGTGCTTATGCATCTTGTTCCATTTTCATCGATTTTCACGCACGTTTTGGCACTTATTTTTGAATATTTAACCAATTCAGTTATACAATTGTCCTCCATACAAAGACAGCGCCATCCCGAAGGATGGCGCTGCCCAAATACAACTTGCTTGTTATTCCTTATAGCTCCACTGCGTGCCCTGACGGGTATCCTTGATGATAATGCCCTTTTCGTTCAGCAGGTAATCGCGGATGCGGTCAGCCTCTGCGAAATTCTTTGCCTTCTTGGCTGCGGTACGCTGTGCAATCAGATCCTCAATCTCACTGTCAATTGTTTTCTTTTCCAGATGATCGACCAGGCCAAGCACGCCGCACAGCTCCATCATGCGTTCAAAGCATGCCTGAACAAACGCATGGGTGCATGCCGGGTCTTTGACTGCGGTGTTGATCTCACGAACCAGCTCAAAGATTGCCGCAAGTGCATCTGCGGTGTTCAGATCGTCATCCATCGCATCGATGAACTTCTGACGGTACTGGTCAAACGAATCCGCCTTTGCCTGCTCCGCTTCGGTCATCGTGTCGCCGGTCTGATGGTCGAGCAGGAACTGGAGGTTCTCCGCCGCAGTATACAGGCGTGCCAGCGAGTTCTTCGCCATCATCAGCGACTCCTCGGAGTAGTTCAGCGGGCTGCGGTACTGGGCAGACAGCATGAACATGCGGATGGTCTCATAGCCATAGACCTCAGCTGCCTCACGAACCATGAAGAAATTGCCCTTGGACTTGGACATCTTCTCGTTGTCGATGGTCAGGAAGCCGTTGTGCAGCCAGTAGTTGGCAAACGTGCAGCCGTTCGCACACTCGGACTGTGCGATTTCATTCTCATGGTGCGGGAAGATCAGATCCTTGCCGCCGGAGTGAATGTCAATCGTCTTGCCGAGGTACTTATTGACCATGGCAGAGCACTCGATGTGCCAGCCCGGTCTGCCCTGTCCCCACGGGGACTCCCAGCTCGGCTCACCCGGCTTGGCAGCCTTCCAGACAGCGAAGTCCATCGGATCTTCCTTCAGCTCGCCGACGCTGATGCGCGCACCGGCCTGCAACTCATCGAGCGGCTGGTGCGACAGCTTGCCGTATTCCGGGAAGCTCTTGGTGCGGAAATAGACGTCACCGTTCGGTGCGGCATAGGCGTGGCCGTTGTCGACCAGCTTCTTGACGATGTCGATAATTGCATCCATGGTCTCGGTTGCACGCGGATGCACGGTCGCCGGGCGGATACCCAGCCCCTTTGCATCGGTGAAATATTCCTTGATATAACGGTCTGCAATGACATCATAGGTCACGCCTTCGGCATTTGCCTTGTTGATAACCTTGTCATCGATATCGGTAAAATTCTGGACGAACTGAACCTCATAGCCGCGGTACTCAAAGTAGCGGCGCAGGGTATCGAAAATAATAAACGGACGCGCATTGCCGATATGGAAAAAGTTATACACCGTCGGGCCGCAGGAATACATCTTGACCTTTCCCGGCTCAATCGGAACAAATTCTTCCTTTTTGCGTGTCATGGAATTATACAGCTTCATAAAAACGGTCTCCCCTTTGTCTGCCGTTCAGACAGATTTGATTTATTTGGAACGGGTTGCACCCTCCGCAACGATATCCCAGTTGCGGTGCATGTAATCATAGCCGGAATACAGCGTCATCAGCGTCATAACCCAGCCTGCAATGACAACCAGCGCATGTGCCGCGCCGGTCAGATTTCCGCCGGTCACAATGCTGCACAGGAAAATCACAATGACGCCGGCGATCTGGACACAGGTCTTCACCTTGCCCGACCACGCCGCGGCGAGCACGCGGTTTTTTCCCATGGCAACCGTGCGCAGAGAGGTGATAATAAATTCACGCGCGAGGATAATGAAAACCATCCAACCGTACATCAGGCCGCGGTCGACAAAGATCATCATCGCCGCACACACCAGCAGCTTATCCGCCAGCGGGTCGACAAATTTGCCGAAATCAGTCACCTGATTGTATTTGCGCGCGACATAGCCGTCGAGAAAATCGGTGGCACTGCACACGATGAACAGCACCAGTGCAAGGATGTCGAACGTCGTTCCGCCGAGCACCGCGAGCACAAGAAAAATCGGAATCAGCGCAATGCGCGCCAATGTAATTTTATTGGCAAGTGTCATATGTGTTCCTTCCTTACAGAGTATGTTGTGCGGAAACAGGTTCCGCACCGTTTATTATACGTTGTCACCCTTCGGGTGTCAATCGCGTCATTCCATTGTTTCGGTATTTCCGGTCAGATCTGCGCCCTGTGCACCCGTGATACGCACCGGGACAAACTGTCCTTCCTCGACGGAAAAAGCGCTGTCAAACAGCACGCGACCGTCAATATCCGGCGAATCGGCATAGCTTCTGCCATAATACAGACCGGTTTCGCCGTCCCAGCCCTCGCACAGCACTTCGATGAGCTGTCCCTTCATGCGGGCGGCAAAGCGGTCGAGTACATCCGACTGAAGTTCTTCGAGAATCATGCGGCGCTCGTTCTTGGTCTCCTCGTCGATCTGATCCGGCATCTCTGCGGCTTCACTGCCCTCCTCCGGCGAATAACAGAACACACCCGTCCGCTCGATGTTCATCTCGCGCATAAATTCGCACAGCTCCTCAAATTCCTCCTCGGTCTCACCCGGCAGGCCGACAATCAGGCTCGTGCGCAGCACAAGGCCGGGAATGCGCGAGCGCAGCTCGCCAAACAAATCGCGCAGAAATGCACTGTCGCCGCGGCGATGCATCGCTTTCAGAATACGGTTGTTCACATGCTGAATTGGGATGTCAAGATACTTGACAATCTTCGGTTCTGTTGCAATCGTTTCAATCATGTCGTCCGTAATTTCGTCCGGATAGAGATAGTGCAGGCGCACCCAGGTAAAGTCCATGGCACACAGCTCATGCAGCAGGTCGGACAGGCGACGCTCACCGTACAGGTCGGTGCCGTAGCGTGTGATGTCCTGTGCCACGACGATGATTTCACGCACACCGGCTGCTGCCATGGCGCGCGCCTCCTCCAGAATGTCCTCCATCGGGCGCGAACGGAACTTGCCGCGCAGCTTCGGAATCACGCAATAGGCACAGTGGTTGTTGCAGCCTTCCGCAATTTTCAGATAGGCGGAATAGCCCGGCGTAAGCAGGATCCGTCCGCCCTCCATCTCAGCCTCATCGATCTGGCCAAAATTGCGGTATACCGTGCCCGGTGCCTGCATAACTGCGCGCACCGCGTCGACGATGTTGGTATAGCTGCCCGTACCGAGCACCGCATCAATTTCCGGCATCTCCTCGGTAATCTCCTCCGGATAGCGCTGCACCAGACAGCCGGTGACAATCAGCGCCTTGAGCTGCCCGCTCTTTTTCAGCTCTGCGGTCTCCAGAATGGTCTGAATGGCCTCCTGCTTTGCGGATTCGATAAAGCCGCACGTATTGATGACCGCAACATCCGCCTCTGCGACATCATCGACAATGGTAACGCCGGCTTCTGCGAGCTGTGCCAGCATGTGTTCGCTGTCCACAAGATTCTTGGCACAGCCCAGTGAAATCAATCCCAATCGAATTGACATAAGTGTAAATTTCCTCCTCGGTGCGCAGCCCCGCCGCGCTTATTGATCCTCTTCGGCTTCGGTGCGGTATGCCTGCATCGCCGCGCGGATTTGGGAAAAGGTAAACCCGCGCCGCTGCAATGCCGCCATGGCCTTTTCACATTCGCGCCGGTCGGATACATCACCGCGCAGCCGCTTATCCAGCAGCTTCAGCATCGCATCCATCTCCGGCTCAAAATCGCGCAGTGCCTGCGCGATCACATCATCCGGCACGCCGCGCACACGCAGCTCCTGCCGGATGCGCAGCTCACCACACCCCCTGCGCGCATACGAGCGCACCACCAGCTCGGCAAACGCGGCGTCATCCACCGCGCCGAGCACGCGCATGCGCTCTACCGCGTAGCCTGCGGCCTGCTCACAGAACTTCTTTTCCAGCAGCTTTTTCTCCAGCATTGCCGCCGACAGCGGGCGGCGCGCAAGCATCTTTGCCGCGCATTCCGCTGCCTTGCGGTACTGCTCTTCGTCCTGCTGCCCGTCCATTAAATATCGTCCTCGCCGAAGTCATCCGCATCAATGGACACCGCTGCCGAGCGGCGCTGTGCGGGCTTTTCTTCCTCCGGTGCGGACGCGGTTTCTTCCTCTGCATGGGACGCGCCCTCGCTGCGCAGCTGCTTGCGGCGCAGCTCATTGCGCGCGTCACGCTCCTCCTGTGCCTTTTTGCGGCTCTCCTGAATCGCCTGGCGGATCTCCGCCTCCAGATTATCCGCAACCTCCTGATTTTCCGCGAGATATTTCTTCGCGTTGTCGCGGCCCTGGAAGCGCTGCTCACCGATGGTAAACCATGCGCCGCCCTTCTTAATCAGGCCATATTCGACGCCCAGATCGACCAGCTCACCCGTGCGCGAAATACCTTCGCCATACATAATGTCAAACTGCGCCTCACGGAACGGGGGCGCCATCTTATTCTTGACGATTTTCGCGCGCGTATGGCTGCCGATCAGCGTTTCGCCGTCCTTCAGGTGCTCCACGCGGCGCACGTCGATGCGCACCGAAGCATAGAACTTCAGGGCACGGCCACCCGTCGTGACCTCCGGCGAACCATAAATCACGCCGACCTTCTCACGCAGCTGGTTGATAAAGATCGCCACACACTTGGACTTGGAAATGACACCAGCCAGCTTGCGCAGCGCCTGGCTCATCAGGCGCGCATGCAAACCGACAAATGAGTCGCCCATCTCGCCCTCGATTTCGGCACGCGGAACCAGCGCGGCAACCGAGTCGATGACGATGATATCCAACGCACCCGAACGGACAAGCTGTTCCGCAATTTCCAGACCCTGGTCACCGCTGTCCGGCTGAGAGACCAGCAGGCTGTCAACATCGACACCGAGCGCTGCCGCATAGACCGGGTCGAGCGCATGCTCCGCGTCGATGAACGCCGCAATGCCGTCCTTTGCCTGTGCGGATGCAATCGCATGCAGCGCCAGCGTGGTTTTACCGGAGGATTCCGGTCCGTAAATTTCAATGATTCTGCCGCGCGGCAGGCCGCCAATGCCCAGCGCCATATCCAGACCGATGGAACCGGTGGAAATGACCTCCTTATCCAGCGGCTGGGTTTCCTGTCCGAGATACATGACAGCGTTTGCGCCATGCTGTTTTTCAATCTGTGCCAGCGCCTGATCCAGCGCCTTCTTTTTATCCGTCGCTACCACAACCGGTGGCAGCTGTTTTTTCTTTGCCATATATTCTCACTGTCCTCCTGTGAAATCTATTATAAAATCAAAGTGGATGGTGTGTTTTCTCCGTTCTTCGGCGCCGCCGCGCATACAATGCGCGGCACGCCCGCCAGATCACATTGCAGGTGCACACCTGTCCAGCCCGCCGCACGGAACAGCGCCGCGGCCTGTTCGCCCTGCTTCCAGCCGCACTCAGCAAAAAAGCATCCGCCCGGCTTCAACCGAAACGCGGGTCTCTGTGCCATCGCGCGGTAAAAATCCAGCCCATCCTCGCCGCCAAACAGCGCGAGGTGCGGTTCATAGGCATCAACGCTGTGATCCAGCTCGCGCATTTCCTGTGCTGTGATATACGGCGGATTGGTCACGACGAGGTCAAAGTCCCCGTCGATGCTGTCCGGCACAAGTGCATCCGCCTGCACTGCCTGAAAGCGCGGCGCATCCAGCCCATGCAGCGCCGCATTGCCCCGCGTCACTGCAAGTGCGGCTTCCGAGCAGTCAGCAGCGATGACCTGTGCGCGCGGCACCGCGAGCGCAAGTGAGATGCCGATGCAGCCGCTGCCACAGCACAGGTCGAGCACGCGCGGCGCGGGTATGCGCCGTGCCGCCTGCACCGCCGCGTCGCACAGCCATTCGGTATCGCCGCGCGGGATGAGCACACCCGGCGTCACGCGGAACCGATTGCCGTAAAAATCCCATTCTCCGAGCACATAGGCGAGCGGTTCGCCCTGCCTGCGGCGCGCGAGCAGCTGTTCTGCCGCCTGCTCCTCCTCCGCAGAGAGGGGGCGGCGGTTCCAGCCGAAGGTATCACGCGCATCCAGTCCGGCGGCGCGCGCCGTCAGCTCGCGCGCCTCGAGGTCAGATTCCTCCACGCCCATCGCGGTCAGCTGATCCCGCATCTGCCGAAAGCAGTCCCATGCGTTCACCACTTGTCCTCCTGCTTATTTTCCGGGATGACATGCTCGAGCGACACAATGGCGACCTCAATCATGCCGTCGTCCGGCTCAAGCACGGTGATGTGTTGGAGCATCATGCCGGGCCAGCGCAGCGCACGGGAAAGTGCACCGTCATGCCGTCCGGCAAAACGGTTGACCTCATAGCTCAATCCAATGACCACCGGCAGCAGCACGAGCCGCAGCACAAGCTGTACCACACGGCTGTCCGACGTCACGAGTGAAAACACCAGGATACTGATAATCATCACAACAAACAGGAAACTCGTGCCGCAGCGCGGATGCTCCCGCGGCTGCACGCGCACGTTTTCCGTCGTCAGCGGCAGTCCCTTTTCATAGCAGTAGATGGTCTTGTGCTCCGCGCCGTGATAACGGAATGTACGCTTCATGTCGGGAATGAACGACATCAGCCACATATAGCCGATAAAAATGGCGATACGCACAACGCCCTCCAGCAGGTTGACTGCCAGATGCGGTACGCTGTCCGGCAAAAAGCCCACCAAAAATGCGGGCAGCAGGATAAACAGACCAACTGCCAGCACAACGCCCAGTACAATGGAAAAAACGTACAGCGCGTTTTCCACTGCACCCTCGCCAACCTTGTCAATCAGCCATTTCTCAAAGCCGGACGGCTCCTCCTCGTCCTCTTCTTCGAGGAACTGCGAGGAATATTCAATCGCCCGGAATCCGTCCGCAAGCGACTGCACCATCACGAGAAAGCCACGGATGACCGGCCAGCCTGCCGGAGCAAATTTTTCGCGCAGCGGTGTGGTCTCCTCATCCCGGATGGCGAGTGTGCCATCCATCCTGCGCACGACGGTACAGCTTTTGCGCGGGCCCTTCATCATAATGCCCTCAAGAATCGACTGTCCGCCGATGGTTGTCTTATGCACAACCTCCTGTGAATGCTTGCTGTTCAATGCTTACTCCTTGTTGATCTCTGCGACGATGGTTTCGGTCGGTTCGACGCGCTTGGTATCTGTGTTTGCCAGCGGCAGGGAAATCGTGACCGTCGTTCCCTCGCCATAGGTGCTGGCGATGTTCAGCGTGCCGCCGTGCATGCGGACGATCTCATCCGTAACGGCGAGGCCGATGCCGCTGCCGCGCTGCTTGGAGCTGCCCTTATAGAACTTCTCCTTGACAAACGGCAGTTCGTCTTCCTTGATACCGACACCCCAGTCGCGCACCTCGATGCGCACGGTATAGCTGTCGCGCGACAGCTCAATCTGAATTTTGCCGCCGCTCTTGCCGTACTTCGCTGCGTTATCAATGACATTCAAAAATACCTGCTTGAGGCGGTGACGATCACCGCTGACCGGACACATCTGATCGGGAATGTCATATACCAGCTGAATATCTTCCTTTTCCAGCATATTTTCGTACATATAGACCGCTTCATACAGCTCTGCGCCGACGTCGAACAGCTCGACGTTGAGCTTCATGCGGCCGGATTCCAGCCGTGTGAAGTCCAGCAGCTCCTCGACCATCTGGGTCAGACGGCTGCTCTCCTTCTGAATGATGCGCAGACCCATGATGACCTCCTCCGGGTCGGTCGCACCGCCTGCAATCAGCGTGTCGCTCCAACCGCCGATGGCGGTGAGCGGCGTGCGCAGCTCATGGGAAACGGAGGAAATGAAGTCATTTTTCATGCGCTCGGCACGGCTGATTTCCTCCGACATATGGTTGATGGTGTCACACAGGTCGCCGATTTCATCGTCATAGACCTTGTGCAGGCGCATGCCATAGCGTCCCGCAGCAATCTCCTTGGCAATGATGTTAATTTTCATGACCGGTTCGACAATCGACTTGATGAAATACCGGTTGGAAAGCTCGACGGTCAGCGCGAAAAACAGCCCGACCAGCAGGCAGGCCAGCACGATATAGACAATCTGCCGCTGTACCAGCGCCATGGATGAGATACAGCGCACACAGCCGATCAAATTCTGGTTGGAATCGTACAGCGGCGAGGACGCAGACATAACGCGTTCGCCCGATGTCGTATCCTTGCCCATCCAGACGGTTGTCGTGTTGTTTTCCAGGCACTGCGCCACATCCTCTGTACCCGGCGCGCTGCCGGTCTGCGTAAAGGACGAGGACGATGACAGGATATATCCGCCATACGAAACAATCTGAATTTCCAGCTTGTCCTTATCCTCAAAGCCGGTGACAAACGACTGTCCTGCGGACAAAAACTGCTCATAGCTCGAGTTGAGAAAGCGGTTGAGGAATGCCGCCGACTGCGTCGTTCGCGTGACAAGATTCTGCCGCATGTTGTTGTAATAATAGCTTGCCCCTATCATGGTAATGAAAATCGAGGCAATGGCAAGCGCTGCCGTGATGATCGTCATCGAATTCATCGTCCAGCGCCCCTTGAGGCCGCCGCGCGCATGCTGCACGCGGAATTCACGCGGCCCCTCCTGTTGTTTTTTCCCCTTGAATTCCTGCGAAAGATCGGGCAGCTCCCTGGTATCCGCAGTTACCTTTTTATCCATAGATCAATCCTTCTCGGTCAGTCTTTCCACATGTAGCCAAAGCCGCGTACCGTCGTGATGTGCTTCGGGGAAGCCGGATCATCCTCTACCTTGATGCGCAGACGGCGGATGTTGACATCGACAATCTTCAGCTCGCCGGAATAATTCTTGCCCCAAACCGCGCCGAGCAGTTCCTCGCGGTCCATGGCTCGGCCGCGGTTTTCCAGAAACGTCTTCATCAGTGAAAACTCAACCTGTGTCAAATCGACGCGACGGCCATTCTTTTTGAGCTCACGTGCGCGCATATCCAGACAGAATTCACCGCTCTGAATGGTCTCCGACGAGAAGGAATGCAGACCGAGGCGGCGCACCAATGCGTCGACGCGGGCAGTCAGCTCGACGACGGAAAACGGCTTGGTTACATAGTCATCCGCGCCGGTCATCAGACCGGTGACCTTGTCGGACTCCTGTGTGCGGGCAGTCAGCATGATAATGCCGCCCTCATAGCCCTCTGCGCGCAGCGTACGGCAGACATCATAGCCATCGATACCGGGAAGCATGACATCGAGGATGCAGACTGCCACATCCGTATTGTTGTGAAATTTCTCCAGCGCTTCCTCGCCGCTGCCCGCCTGAATGACTTCATAGCCCGCACGTTTGAGGTTGATTACGACAAAGCTGCGGATATTTTCCTCGTCCTCTAAAACCAATACCTTGCGTGTCATCATAATTCTGTCCGATCTCCTTCATCCCTATATATGGTTATTTCCATTCGCCTTGTACCACGCTGAACGCCTCCACAGCTTCGTCCTCCGATATCTGATAGCTGCTGTCGCTGTGACCGAGCTTTGCGGCAAAACAGGTATCCACCGTCGAGCCGAGCGCAATCAGCCCGCCCGATCCGGCAGCGGCCTCGCGGTCCTCGCCGGTGAACACATAAATGGTCAGCAGCGGGTCATTCAGCTGCCCGGGCTGCATAAATGTTGTCTGGCTGACACCCGCCTCACTGGTGGTGGTCGCCGTGACTGCCCCGCGCCATTCCTTTGGCAAGCGGAACGTCCAGCCCTCCGAAAGGCTGTCATAGGTAGTCAGCATCCGCTGTGTCGCGCCGTTCATGCTGTAGCGGTACCAGTCCACCATCCACAATGTCTGGGTCGCATCGCTGTTCTCGTAACCGGGCATCGGCTGTAGCTGCGGCACCTCAATAATGCCGTCGCCGTCGATATCCTGACTGTAGTACAGCGAAACCGAGCGATACGTGGAGGCATTGGCGGACAGTGCCACATTGCGCAGCCTGGTTTTATCCAGCACGTAGATATCGGTCTGCATGCCGTTGTCATTTTCAAATTTGTTGTCGACAAACACCGCCTGATGGCCGTCCTCATCCAGCTTGCCCTGTGTGATATTGGCGACCGTCTGCACATCCTGTGTCGCATCGGTCTGCGAAAGAAGAATCATTTTGTTGTCGGCATAATCATAGACCTGTGCGGTCTTGCGCCCTGCGTCGTCATAGGTGACGGTAAACAGCTCCTCCGAGCCGTCGCTGTCGAGGTCGCTCATCGTATAGCTGGTATACGTCGCATCGAGCACTTCGGTGAGCTTGCCGTCCTGCACGGCGCATACGGTCATGCCCTGCTTGAGGTCGCCCGACAGCGTCCAGGTCAGCACAATGAGCTTTTCCTTCCGCTTGTCACCCGTGCCCTCATCCTTCTCATGGATCTTGAGGAATGACATCGAACCGAGTGCAGAGCCGGGAGCCTCAATGCTGCCGATGGGACGGTATTCACCGTCCTCGAGTTCAAACGCATACACATAAATTTTTCCGCCCGAGCCTTCGCGCAGGAAGGCAATGGCTTCCTTTTCGCTGTCGCCGTCAATGTCCTCGAACGTGACGGTATTGCGGTATTCACCGCCCTGCGGCGACACATACGTCATCGTGTCACCCATGATCTGTTCCAGCTGTTTTTGCAGCAGCATAAAATTTTCCGACGGCCGGGGTGTTTGCAGCAGGTCATCCCCGCTGGAAATCAGCGAACAGCCCGACAGAAGTGCCGCGCACAACACAACAGCAATACATCTTTTGACTGTTTTCATAATCCTACCCATAAGATGCGGGCTGCATCCGGCGTCACCGCCGAACCCCGCCCGCCGTTGTTTTTGCGTCTGTCCTGACAATTTTCTTTATTGTATCACACTTTACGCAGTTTGAACACCACAGACCGAACAAATTTTCACCCCATAGCCTTGACAACAATTTACTGCATATGCTACCATAACCGTATACTGTTTTACGCGGATATGGCGGAATTGGCAGACGCACTGGATTTAGGTTCCAGCGGGCAACCGTGCAGGTTCAAGTCCTGTTATCCGCACCAGGTCGGAGCAAACCGGGCTTTGCTCCGACTTTTTCCTTTTTTCAGATTCTCACATCGCACGGAAAGGAAGATAACCCATGAAGCTGTACACCTACCGAGCCGCGGATGGCGCGGAGCGCCTTGCCGCGGAACTCCACAACAGACTGTATGATCTCGAACAGTTCGGTCTGCATTATGCCGATATGAACGCACTGATTGCCGACAGCGGGGTCTTCCTGCGCACGCAGCTCGACCCCACAGGCAAGCAGCCGTTGGCAGAGCCGGTGACACTGTGCGCCCCTATCCCGCACCCGCAGCAGGATGTGCTGTGCCTCGGCATCAATTACACCGCACATGCGGAAGAGGCCAGCCGGTTCAACGGCGAGGCATTTGGCGGTGAGCGTCCAAAGGCGATTTATTTCAGCAAGCGCGTGCACACAGCCTCCGGCTACGGCGACCCCATCCCGTCCTATCCAGGTCTCGTCGACAGCCTCGACTATGAGTGTGAGCTGGGTGTTATTCTCGGCAAAGACGCCTTCTGCGTACAGCCGGAGCAGGTCGCAGACTATATTTTCGGTTATACCATCGTCAATGATGTATCTGCACGTAATTTACAGACCGCGCACAAACAGTGGTATTTTGGCAAGAGTCTCGACGGTTTTACGCCATGCGGCCCGTGCATCCTGACAGCGGATGAGGTCCCTTTCCCGCCCGCGCTGGATATCCGCTGCACGGTCAACGGCGAGCTGCGGCAGAACAGCAATACCTCATACCTGATTCACGGTATTGCGGAAATTATTTCCGAGCTGTCGCGCGGCATGACGCTATGCACCGGAACCATCATTGCCACCGGCACCCCATCCGGCGTCGGCATGGGCATGCAGCCACCCCGATTCCTCAAACCGGGCGACTCCGTTGTCTGTGAAATCGATGGCATCGGTGCCCTGCACAACACCGTGGAGTAATTTCATCTTTTTGCGCACAAAGCCCCGGCAGCGATTGCTGCCAGGGCTTCCTTTATGCCTGTGATTCGTCCAGTTTTTCCAAAATACGGCGCTTATACGCCAGAAATTCCGGTGTCAGATTAAAATCTACCGCACGCGGCTTCGGCTCTGTGATGACAATTTCCTCAGAAATACGCCCCGGCCTGCCGGTCAGCAGATAAATGCGGTCAGACAGCAGGACTGCCTCGTCGATGTCGTGTGTGATAAACAGCGTCGACAACCGGATGCGCTGCATGACATCCAGATACCAGGTATGCATGGCAGACTTGGTCAGCGTATCCAGCGCAGAAAACGGCTCATCGAGCAGCGCAACGTTGTGCGAAAACATATAGGTGCGCAACAGGGCAGCGCGCTGGCGCATGCCGCCGGACAGCTGTGCCGGATACTTTTTCTGCGTGCCGTCCAGGCCGAATGCCTCAAACAGCTCACCCGCCTGCGCCCGTGCCTCTTTTTTTCCCACGCCGCGCAGCAGCAGCGGCAGTGCCACGTTGTCCTCAATTGTGCGGTATGGCAGCAGCAAATCCTTTTGCAGCATGTAGCTGATGCGTCCCGGCTGGCCGGTAATATCTGTGCCATCCAGAAACACCTGCCCACAGTCCGGCTTCATCAGACCGGAAATGATATTGAACAGCGTTGTCTTGCCTGCACCGCTCACACCGAGAAAACAGACCAGCTCTCCCTCATGCAGCGTGACATGGATGTTGTCCAACACCTGTTTGTCGGCAAACGACTTGCTGACGCCGCGCACCTCCAGTTTGTTCTGTTCCATCAGGACTGCGGCAGGTAATCGTTGGAGAATCCGGTATTCTCCGGAATGTCCGCGGATACCAGATCGTTTTCATTCAGCCAGTTGTAGAACGCATTCCAGCGCTCCGCGTCAAAAATACCCCACTGAGATGCATCAGCAGTGTATTTATCTGCAAGATACTTCTGGCTCTCAACGACAAGCTCCCGATTGGATTTCAGCTCCGGACACTGCTCAAGCAGGATATCCGCAGCCTCCTCCGGGTTCTGCTCGGCATATTCATAGCCCTTTGCCAGCGCAGCAAGGAACGCCTTTGCTGTTTCCGGATCGTTTTTCAGGAAATCATTGTTCGCAATGATGACCGGGGTATAGTAATCAAAGACCGGATTGATGTCAGAAAATGCAAAGTAGTCGGTGTCAAGTCCTGCAACCTTGGTCGCAATGCCGGCCCAGGCATAATACACCCAAATCGCGTCGACCGACTTGCTCTGTAATGCGGACACCTCATCCGTGACGGTGGACGGGATCAGCTCAACCTTGGAGAAATCACCGCCGTCCGTCTCGACGACATTCTTCATCATAGCTTTTTCAATATCCATATCCCAGGTGGCATACTTTTTGCCTTCCAGACCCTTCGGGCGATCCATCCCCTCGCCTGCGCGAGAGATAATACCGGAGGTATTGTGCTGGATGACCGCGGCAACCGCCGTGATTGGCAGTGCGTTGTCACCGATCAATGCAGAAGCCATCGTGTCCTGAAACGACACGCCAAAATCTGCCTTACCCGAGCCGACCAGAACCTCTGCGCCGTCATCAGGCGGCTGTACAACATCGACATCCAGTCCGGCGTCTTCAAAATAACCATTCTGCAACGCGACATACAGACCGGTATGGTTGGTATTCGGCGTCCAGTCGAGCACAAAGGTGACTTTCTTGAGATCCCCAGAAGTGTCTCCGGAGCCCTGTTCCGCAGAACCGTTCTGCGGCGCGCTGCTGCTGCCGCAGGCAGCGAGTCCCAGCGCCATGGCGGACAGAACAACTGCCGCCGTTACTCTTTTCCACAGGTTCATACAAATCCTCACTTAATCGTCGCCGTCCATATTGGAATACGGCATGCATTTCTTTTGCAGCAGGTTGACCAGCGCCATCAGGATCAGACTGATGGCGGAAATCAGGAAAATGACTGCAAACATCTTGTCAAACGCAAACGCCTTTTTGACGCGCGTCATGTATACACCCAGACCGCCGAAGCCGCCCAGCCATTCCGAGATCACCGCACCGACAATCGCATAGGCCGAAGCAATGCGCAGCCCGGAAAAAAACTGCGGCAGCGCAGACGGGCATTTGATATAGCGGAAAATCTGCCATTTGCCCGCGCCCATCGAGCGCAGCAGGTTGATGGAATCCGGGTCAATGCTGCGGAAGCCGTCGAGCAGACCGACTGTCACCGGAAAAAACGTTGCAATGACAATCAAAATGATCTTTGGCGTCATCTCATAGCCAAACCAGAGCACGAGCAGCGGCGCAATTGCCACGGTCGGGATAGTCTGGGAAATAACCAACAGCGGATAAAATGCCCGGTACAGCCAGGAAAACGCATCCATCAGCACCGCAAAGGCAAAGCCGATGGCAACACCGAGTGCAAGACCAAGAAACGCCTCCTCCAGCGTAATGACAGCATTCTCACACAGCAGGCCAAATTCCCCGACAAAGGCGCGAACGACCTGCACCGGAGACGGCAGCATATAACCGGGCACAAGCCCGCTGGCCGAAACCAGCTGCCAGACCGCCAGCAGCAGGACAATCGCAAGTGCGGCAGGCCCCTTACTGCTCGTGATGCTTCGTAACCTTTTTATCAATGGTCAGAATCTCTCCTTCCGGGCGGTACACTACCTTAATGTACGCGGAAACCGACGGCGCACCTGCACGGATGGCAATGTGCTGGCATTCCTTTACAATGTCCATCAGCTGGTCATAGTCCTCACCCTCAATCGTTGTCTCAAACGGGCCGACATAATAATGCAGGCCGGTGCTTTTGATATACGCAATGACTTCATCGACAATACGTACCAGTTCGGTTTCGTTTTCTGCCTCCGGCAGAGTCTGAATTGCAACGCTTGCTTTCATGCTACTTCTTCCTTTCTTTGTTCGCAGCGGTTTACACACAGAAAAAGCGCCTTCACCGGAAACGCGGCGAAGGCGCTGGCAGTTCTGTCACTCCCGCGCTGGCATGATCCAGATCAGGTCAAAGGGTCACGGAACAGTATCCGTTTCTCAGCCCGTCTGTCCGGACTCCCCTGATAGTCATTTAATATAGCACAAATCCTGCCTGTCTGCAACCCCGTGCGCCATTATGCAGCGACAACCAGCTTCATCAGCGGCACACCACGGCGGTACATACGCTTATACACGGCTGTACAGCGCTTATAGACATCGAAAGTCCGCTGCGCCCGGTCTGCATCGCCGTAGCACTTCCAATGCCCGCAGCAGGAATAGTTTTGTCCGCGGTTTTCAATAAATCCAATCACATCATGCAGCGGATAGCCCAGAAATACACCGATTTCATGCGGGAAATCCTCCTGCAGGCACAGGCGGCGCGACAGCTGGCACAGCACGCTCTCTGTCCCCTTCGACAGATCATAGCCGTTTGTGCGTAGAAATTCCGCCGTATCCGCCTGCGCCAGTGTGCGGCAGATCCAGTCCCAGCGGCACACATAAATCAGACATGCATGGGTACGGCGGCAGCGTTTGACCACACGAATGCGGATACCGCTCGCGCGAAGGCGGTTGTCCCACTCCTGCACCGAATGGTACAGCGCCGCATGATCGGGGCAACGGAACAGATTCGCAGGCTTCACTCCTGCCAGCGTCGGCGCGCACTGCTCCACCAGCATTTCTTCCAGCGTTTTATCCATGTCCTTCCCTCCATAATTAGCAAAAGCTAACTCAATTTTCCAAAAAGAGGGGCTGCTTTGACAACCCGCTTGCAGTTAGCCCTTGCTAACTGCCATTATGATACCAAACCAGTCCAGATTTGTCAATCCTTTCTTTTGTCTTTTCCGCTGTGCCTGTAGTTTCCCCTGTCGCCTGTCTTGCTATGTATGCGGACAAATTGATTGTACTGGCAAAATAGGGTATACTGAGTACATCAAACCCAACCGGGAACAGGAAGTGACTGTAATGCAACGAGAAAATCTTTCCATGCTCTGCGATTTTTATGAGCTGACAATGAGCAACGGGTATTTCCTCAACGGCTTTTATAAGCGAAATACCTATTTTGATGTATTTTTCCGCACGGTGCCGGACGGCGGCGGCTTTGCAATTGCGGCCGGACTGGAGCAGATCGTGCACTATATCGAACAGCTGCATTTCGAGGAAGAGGACATTGAATACCTGCGCTCGAAAAAACTGTTTGACGAAAAATTTCTGACCTATCTGCGCGAGTTCAAATTTACCGGTGATATTTACGCTGTGCCGGAGGGCACGCCGGTGTTTCCGAACGAGCCTATCCTGACTGTGCGCGCCCCGGCAATTGAAGCACAGCTGATTGAAACCTTTGTCCTGCTCGCCATCAATCATCAGTCGTTGATTGCTACCAAGGCCAAGCGCATTGTGCGTGCCGCACAGGGTCGTGTTGTGCTGGAATTCGGCTCCCGCCGCGCACAGGGTGCGGACGGCGCAGTCATCGGCGCGCGCGCGGCATACATCGGCGGCTGTGCCGGAACGGCATGCACGCTGACCGACGAGCTGTACGGCGTCCCGGCGGGCGGTACCATGGCACATTCCTGGGTACAGATGTTCGACAGCGAATATGAAGCATTCAAAACATACTGTGAGCTGTATCCGGACAACACAACGCTGCTGGTCGACACCTACAACACACTGAAAAGCGGCGTACCAAACGCCATCCGTGCCTTCAAAGAGATCCTTCTGCCGAAAGGGATCACCAATTTTGCCATCCGTCTGGACTCCGGTGACATCGCCTATCTGTCCCGGCAGGCGCGAAACATGCTGGATGAGGCAGGGCTGTCCTGCTGCAAAATCACCGCGTCCAATGCTCTGGATGAGCACCTGATCCGCGACCTGCTCATGCAGGGTGCCTGTATCGATACCTTTGGTGTCGGCGAGCGCCTGATTACCGCGCGCAGCGCACCGGTCTTCGGCGGCGTGTACAAGCTGGTGGCAATTGAAGCACCAGACGGCACCATTGTGCCGAAAATCAAAGTGAGTGAAAACACCTCCAAGATCACTAACCCGCATTTCAAAAAGCTGTACCGCTTTTTCGACAACGAGAGCGGCAAGGCACTGGCAGATGAACTGTGTATCTATGATGAGGTCATCGACCCGGACACACCGCACACAATTTTCGACCCGAACGCAACCTGGAAAACCAAAACGCTGACCAACTTCACAGCAAAAGAGCTTCAGGTTCCGATTTTCAAAAACGGCAAGCGCGTCTACGAGCTGCCGTCCATCCACGACATTCAGGCGTACTGCACCGAGCAGGTCGGCCTGCTGTGGGATGAGGTGCAGCGCTTTGAAAATCCGCACACCTATTATGTCGACCTGTCCCGCAGGCTGTGGGACATCAAGCGGCTGCTGTTGCAGGACTGCAAGAGCTGATTTCTCCTCTCAACAGCATGTGCCCCGCCGGTTGCCCGGCGGGGCACTTTTTGCATACGATTATTTTTTCTTTTTGCGCTTCTCCCATTCCGCCCACGGAATCAGTTCATCGCCGCGCACAATCCACGCAGTCTGTGCTTCGCGCGCAAGCGGCGTATCCGACAGCGAATCGGAATAGAAGGTTTCAATCTGCGCGTCGCCGAATACCTCGCGGAAGCGGCGCACCTTTTCCTCGCCCCAGCAGTTGACACCGGTGTATTTTCCCGTGTGCGCATCGACGCGCGATGCCATCAGATATTTGATACCCAGCTGTTCACAGGCGGGCTTCAGCAAAAATTCCGGCGATGCGGAAATAATTACATCATCCTCCCGCCAGGTCTTCTCTATGTACCACGGCTTGATGTTGCGGATATGTGTGCGCCAGAATTCCTGCACCACCTGCTCAGAATCACCGATGGCGGTCAGAAAGCGATACATCTGCTGCTTGGCCTTTGTCTTATCCCACAGCTTTGCGCCATACAGGGCAAAGCCACCGATGGTTCCCGGCACGGTGCGCAGCATCAGCGGCTTGTGCCGCAGGCAGTAAAAATAGAAATCTACCGTGCTGTCGCCGTGGTAGATGGTTTGGTCAAAATCATATACGTTCATCCGTCCATCCTCCATGTGTCTTTCTGATTTTATGATACACTGTGCGGTTATACCACGTCAAGAGGCGGTTTGCGATTCGCCGGGAATGTGCTATACTGGAGAAAATCATATCTATTCAGGAGGAACCTGCTATGTCACCCTTGCTGCTTGCAGCTATTCTTTTTATCACGCTGGCACTGATATTCTACACTACCGGTGTCTTTGGCGAACGCCGTTCCGGTACGCTGACCGTGCGCCATGTTGTCATCTTCTGGCTTGGCCTGTGCTGCGATACGACCGGCACGCTGTTGATGTCGCGCATCGCCTCGCAGAATGCGGGCGCGGGAAATCCACTGCACGCCGTCAC
This sequence comes from Butyricicoccus porcorum, assembly GCF_051246315.1. Taxonomy (NCBI): domain Bacteria; kingdom Bacillati; phylum Bacillota; class Clostridia; order Eubacteriales; family Butyricicoccaceae; genus Butyricicoccus; species Butyricicoccus porcorum. The sequence goes on along the minus strand of NZ_CP178353.1, from coordinate 1,251,266 downwards.
CGGCACGCTCGCCATTGTGCTCATGCTCATCCATGCGGTCTGGGCGGTTTACACCCTGCGCCGCGGCACAGAACATGCACGTCACATTTTCCACAAATTCAGCCTTGCTGTCTGGCTTGTCTGGCTCATCCCATATGTGCTCGGCATGGTCATCGGCATGGGATAAACGCAAAAAAACAGCCGCAAAGCCTGCGGCTGTTTTTCATCTGGTTCAGTTTCCGCGCTTATCTCCGTAGAAAAACAGCGCAACGGTTCCCGGCCCGGCATGGGCGCCGATGACCGTGTCCAGCATATGGATTTCCACATCCTTCACCTCTGTGTGGCTGAGGATATAGTTTTTCAGGTATTCAGCATCCTCCAGACAGTCACCGTGGCTGATGGTGACCGGATAGCTGCCAATGTTCCGAATATGCGCATTCAGCTGCTTGCAGAGCATGTCGAGCGCACGCCGACGCCCGCGCACCTTTTTGTCCGCGATCAGGCGTCCGTCATCCGACACATACAGAATCGGCTTGATGCCGACCAAAGAGCCCATGACGGCGGATGATTTGGACACACGGCCGCCGCGATGCAGGTACATCAGATCATCCACTGTAAACCAGTGGACAACATGGGTACGGAATTCCTCCACCCATTCGACAAGCTGCTCAGCGGTCATACCCTCCGCCCGGCGCTTCGCCGCTTCACGGACAATCAACGTCTGTCCGCCGGAGGCGGCAAAGGTGTCGACGCAGTACACCCGGTTGGGATATCTGTCCTTCAGTTCGTCGCGCGCCATACAGCCGGACTGGAAGCTGCCACTGAGTGCGGAGGAAAAGCCGATATACACAACATCACGACAGGACTGCAAAATACCTTCAAAAACGCTGGCAAATGCGCCCACAGTCGCCTGGGATGTTGTGATACTTTTTCCCTCGCGCAGCTGCTGATAAAAGGATGAAAAAGGAACGGTTCTGCCGAAATCGTCTTCTACGGTGTCACAGCCCTCCAGTGTAAAGCTGAGCGGAACCGTACAGATATCGTTCTGGAGCAGATAGGACTCTTCAATGTCCAGAACGGAATCCGTGACAATAACGTACCCCATGGTATCCTCCTTCCGCATCATTCTGCCGGAATAATCTCGACCCAGTAGCCATCTGGATCGACGATGAAATAGATGCCCATCGCTGCATTTTCAAAGCAAATGCAGCCCATTTCCTGATGCTTTTCATGTGCCTCTTCAAAATTGTCCGCGCGCAGGGCAAGGTGAATTTCATTTTCACCCAGATTGTATGCCTGCGGATGCTCACGCAGCCAGGTCAGCTCAAGCAGATGCGGCGTCACACCGTCACCCAGATAAACAATGGTAAATGCGCCGTCCGGCCCGTGGATGCGGCGCGTTTCCTTCAGTCCCAGCGCCTCCTGATAGAACGCAATCGAAGCGTCCAGATCCTTTACATTTATGTTATTATGTGCAAATGTAAACTGCATATGCATTCCCTCCCATAAACAAATATCACTGATCGTATCTATTATACGTGGATTTCCGTGCTTTCGCAATGGTCTGTCCCCATTTTTCACAATCTCTCCGCATTTTCCGTCTGTTTGCACAAAGAAAATCCCCTGCGGACGCATCCGCAGGGGACTGTGTATTCAGCTTTCTGTCGGGGGAAATAAATTACATAACACCCTGAGCCTTCATTGCCTCGGCAACCTTCAGGAAGCCTGCAATGTTAGCGCCTGCAACCAGATTGCCCTCGCAGCCATATTCCTTGGCAGCAGCAGCAATGTTGTGGTAAATATCGACCATGATCTGATGCAGCTTGCTGTCGACCTCTTCAAAGGTCCAGGACAGACGCTGGGAGTTCTGGCTCATCTCCAGAGCGGAGGTAGCTACGCCGCCTGCGTTTGCAGCCTTTGCCGGAGCGAACAGAACGTTGTTGCTCTGGAATACAGCGATTGCTTCCGGAGTGGACGGCATGTTTGCGCCTTCGCCGACAGCCTGTACGCCGTTGGCAACCAGAGCCTTTGCATCCTCTTCGTTGATCTCGTTCTGGGTTGCGCACGGCAGAGCGATGTCACACGGAACAGTCCAGATGCCCTTGCCCTCGAAGTACTTCGCAGTCGGAACAGCGTCAACATATTCCTTGATGCGGCCGCGGCGAACTTCCTTGATTTCCTGAACAACCGGCAGGTTGATGCCGTTCTCGTCTACAACGTAGCCGTTGGAGTCAGACAGTGCGATAACCTTTGCGCCCAGCTGGGTAGCCTTCTGGGTAGCGTAAATTGCAACGTTGCCGGAACCGGAGATAACAACCTTCTTGCCCTCGAAGGAAGTGCCATGATCCTTCAGCATTGCGTCAACGAGGTAGCACAGGCCGTAGCCGGTAGCCTCGGTACGAGCGAGGGAACCGCCCCACTGGAGACCCTTACCGGTCAGGACACCAACATACTCATTGCGGATGCGCTTGTACTGGCCAAACATGTAGCCGATTTCACGCGCGCCGGTGCCGATATCGCCAGCCGGTACGTCGGTGTCAGCGCCGATGTGGCGGCACAGCTCGGTCATGAATGCCTGGCAGAAACGCATAACTTCTCCATCGGACTTGCCCTTCGGGTCGAAGTCGGAACCGCCCTTGCCGCCGCCGATCGGCAGGCCGGTCAGGCTGTTCTTGAAGATCTGCTCAAAGCCCAGGAACTTGATGATGGACGCGCAGACAGACGGATGCAGACGGATGCCGCCCTTGTACGGGCCGATTGCGGAATTGAACTGATAACGGAAGCCGCGGTTAACCTGAACCTTGCCGTTGTCATCAACCCATGCAACGCGGAACTGAATGCCGCGCTCCGGCTCAACAATGCGCTCAAATACGCCAGCCTCAACGAGGTCCGGACGGCGCTCTGCGACCGGCTGGAGAGACTCCAGAACTTCATAAACTGCCTGCTGGAACTCCGGCTCACCGGGATTGCGCTTTACAACGGTGTCATAGACACCCTTCAGATAGGTGTTGGTGATTGCCATATTTCATTTTCCTCCATACAAAATGGTTTGTTCACATCTTCGGTAAAAATAATACCACAAGAATGGCAATTTGAAAATACAAAAATTGCAAAATTCATAAATTTTTCTAAATCGCTCTTCTTTTTCCCCTTGTTCTTCCCCTTTTATCGTAAATTTTGCTGAAATTTTAGGGGAACTCCGAGGTTTTGCGCTGGATTGTCCAGTTTTTGCAACGAATTATGCCTGCTATGCTGTTTTTGCACAATTTCCTGCAAAATCTATATTCTACTACTTTTTAGTTATTTAGCCAGACTTTTCGTTCAAAATATATTTCTTTTTTTGTTATGCATCGCGACGAAAAACCGTCTGATTTTGCAGGAATTCTGTTGAAGTGCTGCAAATTGTTTTTTTTATACGGACAACTGTCTTTCTCATGTGTGCACAAAAACGCGTCAAAAACGTACACATGATTGACTTTCCGTTCAAAAATAGGTATCATGTGGACAGTATACAGGCTCTCACACAGTGGAAAAAGACCATCTTTTGGAGGATTCCAATACATGCAAAACCGTAGTTTTCCAAGAAAAGCCAAAAAAGCCAGCCAGAAAGTCAGGCGGTCGGTGTTCAGCTTTCTATTCAATCGTCTGACCATCAGTGCATTGCTGATCCTGCTTCAGCTTGCCCTGGTTGTGTCCGCATTCGTATTTCTACAGGGTCGCATCAAACACCTGTACAACATTCTTCGTGTCATCAGTCTCGTGGTCATCATCTGGCTGATCCGCAAGCCGGATAACCCCGCCTATAAGATATCATGGATTATTATTATCCTCATACTCGCGCCGATTGGCTCTCTGTTCTACCTGTTCTGGGGCAATACGCCGTTTAACCGTGCGCGTCTGATTAAAATTCGTCCGATTGATGTGACACGTATCGAGCCGTCCCATCCCTCCGCGACACATGAGCTGTGTACCCGTCTGCCGCGCCACAGGCGCAACTGCCAGTATCTGCACAGCATTGCAGAAATGCCTGCCTGGAAGGATACTGCTACAGAATATTTCCCGGTCGGTGAATTTATGTTTGAATCCATGTTGTCTGAGCTGAAAAAAGCAAAGCGATTCATCTTCATGGAATTCTTTATCATTGACCGCGGACATATGTGGGATGCAATTCTGGATATTCTGCGAAAAAAAGCCGCAGAAGGCGTCGATGTCCGCGTGATGTACGACGATGTCGGCTGTATCTCCAAGCTGCCGCACAATTACAGCAAGACGCTGGAGAGCATGGGCATTCGTGTGATCCGGTTTAACCGCTTTGTTCCGATGCTCAACACATATTTCAATTATCGCGACCACCGTAAAATCTGTGTCATCGATGGAAATGTCGGATACACCGGCGGCATCAACCTTGCCGATGAATATATCAACGAAAAGGAACGCTTTGGACACTGGAAGGATACCGGCGTCAAGCTGACCGGCAGCGGTGTTGCCAATCTGACCGCGCTGTTTTTACAGCTGTGGGATTTTTCCGTCGGTTCGACCACGGAAAATCTGGAAGATTATCTCCCCACGATTACCGCACCCAGCGACGGTTATGTGCAGGCGTTTGCCGATTCCCCATTGGATGATTACAACGTCAGTGAAACCGTATTCCTGAACATCATCAACAACGCCACACGCAGTGTCTATATCACCAGCCCTTATCTGGCACTGGATAACGAGATGATTACCGCACTGTGCAACGCGGCGGAATCCGGTATCGATGTACGTATTGTCACGCCGGGCATTCCGGATAAAAAATCCGTCTATCTGATTACACGTTCCTATTATGCCCAGCTCATCCGCGCCGGCGTGCGCATCTATGAATATACGCCCGGCTTTATCCACGCAAAAATGATTGTTGCTGACAATGATGTTGCGGTTGTCGGCACCATTAACATGGATTTCCGCAGTTTTTATTTGCATTTCGAGTGCGGTACCGTATTTTATCGCGGCTCTGTTGTCGACAAAGTCCGTTCGGATATTCTGGAAACCATCGAAAAATCCGAAGAAATTGACGCGCACTGGATCAAATCCTATCCATGGATCAAATCCATCGGCGCTTCGCTGCTGTCACTGCTCATTCCGCTGATGTAATCGAAACATCTGGTGCAACAAATTAAACCAAATAAAACCGCGGGATGTACCTTTACGGCGCATCCCGCGGTTGTTCTGTCCGGTTATTCCCAATTATATTTCGTGTGCAGTCAGTTCCTTTGCCTGCTTGCCGGACAGCTGTCTGTTTGTTTAGATTCTTGCAACGCCGCTCTCGCGTGCAGCCTTGGCAACCGCAGTCGCAACCGCATCCCTGACGCGCGGGTCAAATGCCTTCGGCATGATATTCTCCGCACTCAACTCCTCGTCGGAAATCAGATTTGCAATCGCATATGCCGCTGCAATCTTCATATCCTCATTGATATCGGAAGCACGGACATCCAGTGCGCCGCGGAACACACCCGGGAATGCCAGAACATTGTTGATCTGGTTCGGATAATCCGAGCGTCCCGTACCAACGACTGCCGCGCCGCCGCGCTTTGCCTCGTCCGGCATAATCTCCGGAACCGGATTTGCCATGGCAAAGACCATCGGATCCTTTGCCATCGTGCGAACCATGTCCGCAGTCAGTACATTCGGCGCAGACATGCCAAAGAAGATATCTGCACCCGACAGGACATCCGCCAGCGTACCCTGCTTGTTTTCCGGGTTGGTGACAGTCGCCATATATGCCTGTTCCGAATTCATCTGCTCACAGCCTTCATACAGTGCGCCGAACTTATCGCACATGATGACATCCTTCAGACCCATGCTGAGCAGCAGCTTGGTGACCGCAATGGCAGCCGCACCGGCGCCATTGACAACCATCTTGATTTCCGACAGCTTGCGGCCCGTCAGACGGCATGCGTTAATCATTGCCGCTGCACAGCAAATGGCCGTGCCATGCTGGTCATCATGGAAGACCGGAATATCACAGCGTTCCTTCAGTTTGCGTTCAATTTCAAAGCAGCGCGGTGCGGAGATATCCTCCAGATTGATGCCGCCGAACGAACCTGCCAGCAGTGCAACCGTATTGACAAATTCATCGACATCCTTGGTGCGGACGCAGAGCGGGAATGCATCAACGCCACCGAACTCCTTGAACAGGGCACATTTGCCTTCCATAACCGGCATGCCTGCTTCCGGGCCGATATCACCCAGACCAAGAACCGCAGAACCGTCCGTAATAACGGCTACCAGATTGTGTCGGCGGGTATAGACATAGCTCAGATCAATATCCTTTTGGATTTCCAGACAGGGCTGTGCAACGCCGGGGGTGTATGCAATCGACAGATCATCTGCATTTTCCACCTTGCAGCGGGAAACAACTTCAATCTTGCCCTGCCAGTCGCGGTGGGCCTGTAATGCTCTTTCTTTCTGGTCCATGATGTCCTCCATTTTCCGTGTTCGTATTCTCAGATTCTTACATTCTACCACTTCACAGAGGCAAATACAAACTGTATTTTCCCGGTCTGCCCTGTACATGTTATACAAAACAAATGCGTCTGTTATTTGGCTTCTTCTTTGTTACAATTTATTCACAGGATTGTCACAAACTCTTTACCCCTGCGTGGATATTCCTTCATAATTTTTCGATAGAATAGAATTACAGAAAAGCACAGGAAGACAATGTGAAATTCCACTGTCCCGCTGCCATTGTCTTCCGTTCCGCAGTGGGCAGGCTAAAAGCATCTGCTGAAAAGCAGTCTCTATATACTCTCTCTTAACTGTTGTTTTTCCACTTATCTCTTCTTTTTTACCTCTTTTTTCATCCACCTTTTCTACCGCAAAATCTCCAGCTGAGCCGAACAGCTTCACCCTGTTCGGCTCAGCGTCTTTTTATGCAGAAATTTCGCGGCGGGCAGCGCGTTCGTTTCGCATCTCTGTTCCTGCATACGAAAAAAGCAACCGAATCTCTCGGTTGCTTTACTGGAGCGGATGACGAGGCTCGAACTCGCTACCTCCACCTTGGCAAGGTGGCGCTCTACCAGATGAGCTACATCCGCATGTTTTGTTGTTCTGTCCTGACGACGATATTTATTATATCCAATCGGGCGCCTGTTGTCAACAGTTTTTTTCGTTTTTTTCAAAAACATTTCCATTTCCCCAGAGCAAAGAAAAAAGGCCGGCACAGCCTCCCCACTCTGAGGCTGTACCGACCGGACGTAATCAAAAGAAACAGATGGTCAGTAGCCGAGCTCTTCGCCAATCAAAATCAACTCGCAGCGTTCCTGCGACAGCATCGGCCCCTGATGAATGACAATCGCACGACAAATACTGCGCGGGGCATTGCAATGATAACACTTGTCCCCACCGGCTGCCGCACAGGCTGTCATTTTATCCGGATGATCGCCGAACAGACGCATGGCATTCTTTGGCGCAGCTATATTCTGTGCGCGTTCCATGGCAGACGGCAAATCCGGCGTCAGCTTGTTGACACCGCATACAAAATAGACCTCCTTCGGCCCGTACAGCGTCGCGGAGACACGATTGCCTGCGCCGTCAATATTGACCAGCTCGCCGGTCTCCGAAACCGCATTGGCTGAGGTGAGATAAACCTCCGGCGTCTGCATATAGCCGTCGCCCTTCCAGTGCCAGTGCACGTCTGCCTGCTTTCCCAGTGCCTCGTATGCTCCCAGCGCTTCCAGCGTCTTGGAACCGCCGAACGATACTGTTTTGCCCGCAGTCTGTTTGCTTAAGTATGCCACAGCCTGTGCACCATTGTCAAAGTATTTTACACAAAAACCGTGCTGCTCAAACGCCGCCCGGATCCGTTCCAGTTCCATGCAGCATGCCTCCTCACAGCATCATCAGAATCTGAACCGGCAAGTCAGCCAGCAGATCCGCACCGTTATCAATCAGCTCTTCACGGCTTCGGAAACCCCAGGTTACACCGACTGCGGTCAGACCCGCATTGCGCGCCGTATTCATATCCACACCGGAATCACCGATATACAGTACTTCCTCCGGCTTGGCACCCAGCTGTTCCATTATCATGCGGCAGGAGGTCGGATCCGGCTTGCGCGGTATCCCGCTGTGCTCACCAAACACAACGTCTACTTTTCCACGGAAAAAGTGGCGGATCAGCGCCTGTGTCGCAGAATCCAGCTTGTTGGACAGCACACCAACTTTTATGCCGCGCTTGCGCAAAATGGAGAGCAACTCCTGAATGCCGTCATACGGCACGGTCGTGTCATACAGATGCTCCGCATAATATTTCTTGAAGTCCGCCAGCGCCGCATCAATTTCTTCGTCTGACGAGCCGGCAGGCAGACAGCGGCGCATCAGATTGCGCACACCGTTTCCAACAAAGCGCCGAACCTCCTCCGTCGTGCGCGGAGGCAGGTTCCGCAGACGCAGCGCATAATTCGCTGCACCGCGCAGATCGCCCAGTGTATTGAGCAAAGTTCCATCCAAATCAAAGATAATGGTTGTTTTCAAAATAAATTCCTTCTTTTCAGGTACGGGGATTGAGCCGCTTTCCACCGAATGCCGCACGGCGCAGGAATCCGGATACATCCGGGTTGATGGCCTCACGGCGCACACGCCAGCTCCAGTTTCCGCCCAATGTGGACGGTGTATTCATGCGCGCATCCGCGCCGAGCGACAGCACATCCTGCATGGTTGTCATCGCAATGTCCGCCTGCGACGCAAATGCTGTGCGGATTGCACTCCAGCCGAGCGGCTCACGGTCAGAGGTGCGCAGATATTCATATGCAAATTTTCGGTCTGCTTCTGTGCACTTGTCATTGATCTGCTCACAAATTGTCTCTGAGTCATGCGTAGATGTATATCCTACGCAGTTTTTCGGCCAGTTGAATGGAATATGGTCATTGGTTTCATTCGCACGCATGCCGAAAATCATGACACGCATGCCCGGATAACCGGACTTTTTGAGGAACTTGCGCACATCGTCGTCAATGTCGCCCAAATCCTCCGCAATAATCGGCACATCGCCAAGTGCATTGCGGATTGCCTTGAACAGCTTCATGCGCGGGCCCTTGATCCATTTGCCGTTGATTGCAGTTTCCTCACCCGCCGGCACTTCCCAGTAAGCCTGGAACCCACGGAAATGGTCAATGCGGGTGACATCAAACAGCGCCAGATTGCGGCGTACACGCCAGATCCACCATTTGAAGCCATCCTGTTCGATCACCTTCCAGTTGTAGGTCGGATTGCCCCAGAGCTGGCCGGTTGCGGAATAATAATCCGGCGGAACACCTGCAACACCATTTGGCTTCAGGCTGTCAGACAGCTTGAACATCTCCGGGTGCGCCCATACGTCACAGCTGTCCGGAGAAACATAAATCGGAATATCACCGATAATCTGAATGCCCTTTTCATTGGCATAGGCATGCAGCTTCATCCACTGGTCGAAGAACAGATACTGCATGAACACATAAAAATCAATCTCATGCTTGAGTTCAAAGGAATACTTCCGCATGGCTTCGGGTTCCCGATGCTTGATCGCCTCGTCATCCCAGTCCCACAGTGCCTTGTGGTCGAAATGATTCTTGAGCGACATAAACATCGCATAATCTTCCACCCAGTCGCGGTTGTCCCAGCGGAATGCCGCCATCTTGCCGAGCAGCTCCGGTGTCGCGCGGTCAAACGCACGGCGCAGAACAACAAAGCGTGTTTCTGCCAGCGCAGCAAAATCCACTGCATCCGGCGTGGTCTCCGCGTCCGCATCGCGCAGATCCTGCTCGTTCAGCAGGCCCATCTCCGCCAGCGTGTCGAGGTCGATGAAGTACGGATTGCCCGCCGCTGCCGAGAAGCACTGATACGGGCTGTCGCCGAAGCCGGTCTGACCGAGCGGCAGAACCTGCCAATAGGTCTGTCCTGCGTCGTGCAGAAAATCGACGAATCGATACGCATCTTCACCCATTGTGCCGATGCCATATGGAGACGGTAAAGAAGAAATATGCAGCACTACGCCGCTGGAACGCTGAAACATTGTAACACCCAATTCTAATTATTTATTTGCAAACGAATTGCATTTACACGGCGTTTCCGCTATAATCATGACAGATACACCGTTATTTTTCAACATAAAATCAAAAATTTCTGAACAAAAAGAGGAGAGTATCCCCATGCGCATGCGCAAAAAGAAAAATCTGGACACCCGTCTGGCGAACTGCGCCGCCGTCCTGATCTCCGACCCGGAGGCCCACAAAGGCAGCTGGCGCGCCATCTTCGGCAACGATAACCCATTGCATCTGGAAATCGGCTGCGGCAAAGGCCGCTTTATCGTCGAGACCGCCCGCCGCAATCCTGAGGTGAATTATCTCGCCATCGAACGCGAACAGGGCGCACTGGTCATGGCAACCGAAAAGGCTATGGCGCTCGAACTGCCCAACCTGCGTTTTCTCGACTTCGACGCAGCCGGTCTGACGGAAATTTTCGCAGACGGCGAAATCGACCGCATCTATCTGAATTTCTCCGACCCGTGGCCGCCGAACCGCCAGCGCAAACGCCGCCTGACACATTCCAATTTTCTCGCGCTGTACGACTGCGTGCTGTCCAAATACGGTCAGGTTCATTTTAAAACAGACAACCAGCACCTGTTTGAATTCACGCTGGAGGAAATGTGCGGCTACGGCTGGCTGATTCAGAACATCTGTCTCGACCTGCACAACAGTGATTTCGATAACATCATGACGGAATATGAGGAAAAATTCTCAAGCGAAGGCTTCCGCATTTACCGTCTGGAAGCGTGCCGCCGTGACGAGGACACGCTCACGCGCGCGCACACGCCTCCGCGCACCGCCGAACAGCTCAGCCATCCGGCACGCGGTTCCGTCGCGCCCAGTTATCACACATCCCGTTGATTATTGTATCATTTTTACCCAAATTTAGCAAGGATTTTTTGTGCTTTTTGTGTGATACGTCCAGAGCATATACTGTGATGTTGCTCAACGGATGCTTCAGCCTCTGACAGCTCCATAAAAAAGAATCGGTGCGGAGATTGTTCCGCACCGATTCTTTTTTGAAATCATTACAGTATTCAAATTTTACTTATGCACGTGATTGGTATTGGAATGGCAGGCATCTGCCATTCCGCAGCCCCCGCAGGAACCGCCGCAGGAGCAGGAGCTCCCGCCGTTTTTTCTCTTTCGTATTCCCGAAATAACAATGGCAAGGAATACCGCCGCGACCAGCGCGGCAACAAGAAATGTTGCAAGATTCATAGAAAAAACCCTTCTTTAATTCTGTGCCGCAGACGCATGAACTGCCAGCACATTGTCGTTGTACTTATTTCTGCGGAACAGCAGGTACAGCATGCCGATCAGGACAACGATTGCCGCCGCCGTCCAGATGGAGAAACCGCCGCCGGTGAACAGTGTGCCCAGCTGATAGACAACCAGCGAAACCGCATAAGCAAACGCACACATATAACCGATTGCCGCACAGGTCCACTTTGCGTTGTTCATCTCACGCTTGATTGCACCCATTGCCGCAAAGCACGGTGCACACAGAAGATTAAAGATCATGAACGAGAAGGCTGCCAGACCGCTGCCGCCAAAGAACTCCTGTCCGATGACCGTCAGTGCCGCAGAATTGCCCTCTTCGACCAGTTCCATCGCCAGATCTGCATTCGCCATGGAGGACAGGGAGCCGAATACGCCGACAACCTCTTCCTTTGCAACCAGTCCAAGGATGGTGGCAACTGCTGCCTGCCATTCGCCGAAGCCCAGCGGGACAAACAGAACGGCAAGACCCTCACCGATGACATTCAGAATAGACATTTCATCGCCGTCGCCGATATAGTGAAACCCGCCTTCAAAGGTCAGGCTGTTGAGTACCCAGATGATAATGCTCGCTGCAACAATGACCGTGCCGGCACGCTTGATAAAGCTCCAGCCGCGCTCCCAGGTCGCACGCAGAACATTGGAGGCCACCGGCGCATGATAAGCCGGAAGCTCCATGACAAACGGAGCCGGGTCGCCCGCGAACGCCTTTGTCTTTTTCAGAATGATACCGGAGACGATGACCGCAGCGACACCGATGAAATATGCCGCAGTCGCAACCCATGCACTGCCGCCAAATACCGCACCGGAAATCAGACCGACAATCGGCATCTTCGCGCCGCACGGGATAAAGCAGGTGGTCATAATAGTCATCTTACGGTCACGATCCTGCTCAATGGTACGGGATGCCATGACACCCGGCACGCCGCAGCCGGATGCAACCAGCATCGGGATAAAGCTCTTGCCGGACAGGCCAAACTTGCGGAAGATACGGTCCATGATGAAGGCGACGCGGGACATATAACCGCAGTCCTCCAGAATAGACAGCAGCAGGAACAGAATCAGCATCTGCGGTACAAAGCCCAGAACCGCACCGACGCCGCCGACAATGCCGTCCGCTACCAGGCTGGTCAGCCAGTCCGCACAGCCAATGGCTTTCAGACCGGATGTCACACCCGGCACAATCCATTCGCCGAACAACGTATCGTTCATAAATCCAACTGTCCAGTCACCGATGGTGCCGATGGAAATGGTGTAAACCGCCCACATGATAACCGCAAAAATCGGCAGCGCCAGAATGCGGTTGGTCACAATGCGGTCAATCTTGTCCGAGGTGGACAGCTGACCGGTTCTTGCCTTTTTGTAGCATCCCTTCATAAGCGATGCAATGTAAATGTATCTCTCGTTGGTGATGATGCTCTCCGCATCGTCGTCACACTCATCTTCCGCAGCTTTGATGTCCGCCTCGATATGCGCGAGGACATCGGCTGCAATATTCATCTGTTCCAGTACCTTATCGTCGCGCTCAAAAATCTTGATCGCATACCAGCGCTGCTGCTCCTCCGGCATCTCATGCACGGCAGCCTCTTCGATATGGGCAATCGCGTGCTCGACCGCACCGGAGAAAGTATGCATCGGAACTGTCTTTCCGTTTTTCGCCACATCAATGGCAGCCTCTGCTGCCTCCAGAATACCGGTGCCCTTCAGTGCGGAGATCTCAACTACCTTGCAGCCCAGCTCACGGGACAGCTCCGCAATGTTGATCTTATCACCGTTTTTCTGCACGACATCCATCATGTTGACCGCAACAACGACCGGAATGCCCAGCTCGGTCAACTGCGTAGTGAGGTAGAGATTTCGCTCCAGATTCGTGCCGTCGACAATATTCAAAATGGCATCCGGACGCTCACCGATCAGGTAATTTCTCGCAACGACTTCTTCCAACGTGTACGGAGACAGCGAATAAATACCCGGAAGGTCGGTGATGGTAATATCCGCATGTTTCTTTAATTTGCCCTCTTTTTTCTCAACCGTAACGCCCGGCCAGTTGCCGACGTACTGGTTGGAACCGGTCAGCGCATTGAACAGCGTGGTTTTGCCACAGTTCGGGTTGCCGGCTAAGGCGATTCTCAATTCCATAGGTTCATTCCTTTCTGCAAGAGATTAGCGAAAGCTAATCATCCGTCAAAAAATAAAGATCGTCTGAAAACGATCTGTTATTTTACCTCAATCATCTCGGCATCCGCCCTGCGAAGGGACAGCTCATAGCCGCGAACCGTCACTTCAATCGGATCGCCGAGCGGTGCGACCTTGCGCACATGTACCTCAACGCCCTTTGTGATGCCCATATCCATGATGCGGCGCTTGACTGCGCCTTCGCCGTGCAGCTTGACCACGGTGACGGTGTCACCAACCTTTGCCTGCTTCAACGTATTCATACGATGCTCCTTTCTCTGCCCAAAGCCGTCAGATCATGATTTTCTGTGCCATTTCCTTGCTGATGGCGACACGCGCTTCCTTTACATTCACAATGACGTTGCCGCCCATCATCGTGATGACTGTCACGCTTCCGCCTGCGACAAAGCCCAAATTTTCCAAGTGCTTTTTGACGTCCGGCCTTCCGCCTACCTTTTTGATGATATTCTCTTCGCCGACAGACGCGAGTGTCAATGGCATCATGACTCCGCCTCCCTTATGCGTTCTATTTGTTAGTGTATCCTAACACTATGTCAGATTATCTCGCAATTAGCGTTCGCTAACCAACTCGTATCATACATTCTTTCTCCGGCTTTGTCAACCATTTTTTGAAGTTGTTCCCGCCGGATCAATATTTTCGTAATATTCGCGCATTTGTTAGCCTTTGCTAATATCTGTTTTGTGCAGAATAGACAGACACGGAGCATCGCAAAATCGGATGCACCGTGTCAAATTCAAACCGATTCATTCAGTTTTCTTTTCCTGCCTCCGGCAGGACAATGCGCAAGCGCACCGGTTCCTCACTTTCCAGCTGCACGCCGGATGCGAGGTCACAGTACAGCTGGAGAACACCGGACAGCAAATTCATCAGATACAGCGCCTGCGGCATGCGCGATGCCGGGTCGGTCAGCTGCGCCTGATCCAGACAGTCTTCCACCAGCTGGCGGAGTGTCTCATCCCCGCGTGCATAAAACTGTCCAAAAGCCGCCGCACGCTTGAGCGAATACAGAATATATGGCGCTTCCGTCCCCTCCGCCGCTGTCTTCGGCAGGATACTGCGGAACACCTGTGCGCGCACCTGCGGCGCAACCCTGCTGTGCACAGACTCCGGCAGGCGGCTGTCCGGCATCAGATCGTCCAGCAGATACAGCGCCGCACACAGATACTCGACTGCAAGCCGCCGCGTCTGGTCGCTGTTCAGCCCGAGGTCGTGCCGCAGATCCGCGTTGAGAAACAGATTGTCATATTCCGCCAGTGTGACATGTTCAAACAGCCGGCAGTATTCCTCCATCGTCAGATTATTCGCTTCATCCATCTCAAGTCACCTCATGTCGCTTTTGTAATAAACACCGGGATCGGTGGATCACCTGCTCGGTTGGAAAACTGTACCGTCAGCACGGTGTACCGCTCCGGGTCAATCGTCTTCACATATTCCAGCAGCGCATCGCGCTCCTCATAGCCGCTTGCACCGCCGTAATAAATGCTGACACACATCAGCCCGCCGTCGCGCAGCAGCTCCAGCCCCGCTTCAATCGCAACAATCGTGCTGTCCGCATGGGTGAAAATGCTGTGGTCGCCGCCCGGCAGCCAGCCGAGATTGAAAACGATGCAGTCCACGCTGCCCGGTTCGGCATACTGCGCCATATTCGCATGGCTGTCCAGCACGGCGCTGCCGACTTCATCCCAGCCGCTCTCAACCAATCGCTTTGTTGTATTCTCGACTGCCTGCGGCTGGATATCAAATGCCAGCACCCTGCCTGTTTTGCCGGTCAGCCCACAGAGGAATGCCGTATCCCGTCCGTTGCCCGCCGTGGCATCTATGATAAAATCTCCGGGTCGGATAAACTGTTCGAGGTATTTATGCACCAATGTCAAAGTATTCACGATTCGCCTCCCAAATGTAACACCAATGACTGCATTATAGCATATTTTTTGAGAAAAATCCGCACTTTTCCTCCGATTTCACCTGTTTTTTCCCGAAAAGTATGTTACAATACAGATATTAACAGCTTACTCGATGGTTCCCATTGGCGAGGGGAGTGAACTGCCATGTCCAACCGTCATACCATATCCTTTACCTGTCCTGCCTGCCGGCAGGCATTTACCATGACAAAGTGGACCAACATCAGTCCGAACGATGATCCCGCTATCCGAAAACATGTCATGACCGGAGACCTGTTTCATCACACATGCCCACACTGCGGCAACCGCATGATGATCGCCTATAATTGCCTGTATCAGGATCGGCAGAAAAAATTCGCGGTTTCGTTGCAGGCCGACCGCAACCAGCCCGCCGTGACGCCGCTGCTGCCCGGCTACCAGATGCGTCTGGAACACACGCTGTTGTCCTTTGTCGAACGCATCCGTATTTTGGATGCCGGACTGGACGACATGGCGTTCGAGCTGTACCGCATAGTCGTGCTGACACAGGTCAGACGCCAGCATCCGGAGCGTTCAGTCACCTCCCTGCGGTTCGACGCGGTTGAGGGCGACATGATTTTTTTACAGGCGAGCCAGACCGAACAGGTCAAGCTGCCGCTGTCGTCTTACCAGAACATCGCGGACAAGGTAAAAAAGTCCGGCTTCCACCCGAAGGTGTCCGGCTACCTGACCATCCACGGCAAGTGGGTGCAGCAGTCCGGCATTCTGGACGTCCTGAAGAAGCAGTAAAAAATCCCCGTTCCGATCGGAACGGGGATTGCTTTTCGTGTAATCCTGAAATTACAGGGCAGCCTTTGCCTTCTCAACGAGGCCTGCGAAAGCAGCCTGATCGTTGACAGCCAGGTCAGCGAGCATCTTGCGGTTGATGTCGATGCCAGCCTTCTTCAGGCCGTTCATGAAGCGGCTGTAGTTGATGCCGTTTGCCTGAGCAGCAGCGGAGATGCGGGTGATCCACAGTCTGCGGAAATCACGCTTCTTCTGCTTGCGGCCGATGTATGCATAACGCAGGGACTTCATAACGGCTTCGTTCGCCGTGCGGAACAGCTTGGACTTCGCACCGAAGTAGCCCTTGGAAAGCTTCAGAATCTTCTTTCTTCTCTTGCGCGTCATCATTGCGCCCTTAACTCTTGCCATGTTAAAACAATGCCTCCAAATTCAAATCGTAAGTGTTTGTAATCCTGAAAATCAGTCGTACGGCAGCAGGCGCTTAACCTGTGCTACGTTGGTGGAATCAGCGAAGCCTTCCTTTCTGAGGTGTCTCAGACGCTTGGTGGACTTCTTGTTCAGGATATGGCGGCGGCCAACGTGAGCGCGCTTGATCTTGCCATTCTTTGTCATCTTAAAGCGCTTGGATGCGCCGCTGTGAGTCTTGATCTTAGGCATATTGGGTTCTCCTCTCTGGTGTTGCCGCGCCCGGTGCGGGCACGGATCTGTGATTTATGAATCGGACTCTTCCGTTTTGGGAGCCTGCTGCGGCTTGCCGGATTTTCCCTTGCGGCCGCCCTTCTTGGCGTCCTTCTTCGGATTGTCCTTTTTGGGGGCCAGGAACATAATCATCTGGCGGCCCTCCAGCTTGGGGGCTTTCTCCATACTGCCGATTTCCGAGCAGTTTTCGGCGAACCGGTGCAGCAGATCCAGACCGATGGAAGAATGCGTCACTTCACGGCCGCGGAAGCGGACGGAAACCTTGACTTTATTGCCATCCTTGAGGAAACGCTTGGCATGGTTGGCCTTTACGTTGAAATCATTCACGTCGATGCCGGGGCTCAGGCGGATTTCCTTGATCTCCACGACATGCTGGTTTTTCTTCGCTTCCTTTTCGCGCTTCGCCTGTTCAAAGCGGAACTTGCCGTAGTCCATGACGCGGCAAACCGGCGGAACGGCCTGCGGAGCGATTTTAACGAGGTCGAGATTTTTGGACGATGCGGCCTCCTGTGCCTTGGCAATCGGTACGATGCCAACCTGGTTGCCGTCCGCGTCAATCAATCTGACTTCCCTGTCGCGGATCTCCTCGTTGATCTGGTGTTCCATACTGCTAATTGTTAAGCACCTCCAAACGGTAAAAACAATAAAAAACGGACGGAAAGGCACCGTCCGACGCTGCTCCCCGCACATGCGAACAGCAGAAAGCATCTGAACCTCTCAGCCGGAGCGCGAGGTGAGGACGGTGAAGCCCTTCTTTCTTTTGCCCGTATAGTATAGCAAACTCCGGGCACACTGTCAACAGAAAAGTTTGATTCGCACCAATTTTTTGTCTTTCCGCTGTTTCGCCCGCTTTTTGCTTGACAAACCGGGGTTCCGCGTGCTATCCTGCCAGGAAGATTATCCAATATCCCAGACCGGCAGTATCATTTTTCCTGTGATTTTTTTGCGCTTACCTGTTGAAAAGCGCGGCAAAATACGCTATGATATTTATACAAGATAACCAAACCGCCGGTTCGCCAATGGAGGCTGCGCTATGAGCGACGAGTACAAAAACAACTTTGTCGTCCTCACCGATGAGGAAGGCAACGAAAAAGAATTTGAGCACATCGACACCCTGGAGGACGGCGGCACCATGTATATGGCCTTCATCCCTGCCGAGCTGAGTCTCGAGGAGGAGGCCGAAGTCGTTATCCTGAAGATCGTCGAGGAGGACGGCGAGGAGCTTCTCGCAACCGTCGATGACGACGACGAAAACCTGCGTATCTACAACCTCTTTATGGATCGCCTGGAGGACATGTACGAAGCGCCGGAATTCGACGATGACTGACCGATCTTCCTGATATCTTTGTCAACGCGCCCTGCGCGGTTCGACAGTCGCCTTTTTTTAACCCACAGTTAGTTTACGGGACCCCGAAGTATTGTTCCCCCTTCAAGTGCAGGCCTCCCGCCCTGCGGAAGTTGGAAGCACAGCGATTCGGGATAGGGGACCCACCTGCAGAGTTCGTGCAGGTTACTAATCTGGCGACATCGGCCGTGCGGGGTTTCTTTATGCCCCGGAAAAACTGGGTATCCATTCAAATCTTTCACCAATTTTCGCCCCGTTTTGTCATAAATCCCTATATATTTTTCACGAAATTGCCCTTTACATTTGCATCCGTCGGGTGTATAATGTACAAAATAAACAAAGAAAGGAGCGCTGAACCCATGGAAGGCATTCTGAAGATCCGCGACTATCAGCCGCAGCCCGACAAGCCCGATATTGACGACCTCATCTACGGTGACGATCATCATGTTTCCGAAAAGTAAGACCAACTTGTAAGAACATCAGAGATTTCCACGCAGAGAGGCGTGGTTTTTTTTCTACCCAAAACAGCGGCACAGGACAAAAAAACTCCCCGCCGTTTTTATATGATAGATGAAGATAAATCCACGTCATATCGTGGCAGCGCCGCACCTTGTTCCAAAGGTGCGGCGCCTTTTGTTATCCACAGTTTCCACAGAGTTTTGCACAAAGTAGAAACCAGCACACGTAATACTGTACGTATTGTCTGCTCACAGGCTGCGGCAATATGCTGCAATCGCCTGACGGGCAAAGGAAGCCGTCCCCTTTCCGCCCGCATGGTCGATGTTCTCCGTCATGCTCCCGCCTGCGGCATACATCTCACCGAGCGACCGCAGTATTTCCGGCGTGCAGGTGTAGTAGTGCTCTGTGATGAAGGCACGCAGCGTCAGAGTCAAGGCCTTTTTGCAAAATATTCTTGGATACCTGCGGGACAGCTTATCGAACCGGTATATAATCAATTTCTGAAATATTCTCCGTAGCTTCGAGTTTAAAGATAACCGGTCTTAATCCATCATTACAGCTGCATATCGCAACGCCGGGTTTTCTGATCCAATCCCCATAATAAAAAACATCGTTTCCTGCTCCATGTGCCAGGGCAAATACATATTGGTAAATCGCTTTCCATGCTTCGTCACAAAATCCTTCCGGTTTTGCATAATCCGCATAAAATATCTGTCCCGCTCTCATCATTGGGCAGGCAGTCAGTCCGACTGCACCGTATTCCTCCGCCAATTCCTTGTCAAATGTTGTTTTTAGCACAGTTATTTTGACTTTTTTCATCATTTTGTCTCTTTCCTCTCATTCAAATTTTCCTGTCTTCAGGGCATCACTCACCGGAACCGATACTGAATCGCCTCCGCGATGTGCGCAGCAGAGATGTGCTCTTCCCCGGCGAGGTCGGCAATGGTGCGCGCCAGGCGCAGCACGCGGTCATAGCTGCGCGCCGTCATGCCGAGCCGTTCAAATGCCGCATCCATCAGCTTCTGTCCGGCTTCATCCAGTCGGCAAAACTCTGCCAGCTGTGCCGGGCGCATGTCCGCATTGCATGTAACCCCGGTTCCCCGATAGCGCGCCAGCTGGCGCTCCCGCGCCGCGACAACGCGTGCACGGATGTCTGCCGAACACTCCGCAGGCTTGCGCTCAGACAGATCTTTGAGCGGAACCGGACGCACATCCATTTGAATATCAATGCGGTCGAGCAGCGGGCCGGATATTTTTTTGCGGTATTCACGCACCTCATGCGGCGTACAGCGGCACCGCCCGGATGGATGCCCATACCATCCGCACTTGCACGGGTTCATCGCGCAAATCAGCATAAATTTTGCCGGATAGGTCACGCGCCCCGCAGTGCGGACGATGGAAACTGTCCCGTCCTCCAGCGGCTGGCGCAGTACCTCCAGCGCATCCTTGCGGAACTCCGGCAGCTCATCGAGAAACAGTACGCCATTGTGCGCGAGGCTGAGCTCACCGGGCATGGGGAGCCCCATGCCGCCGCCTGCAATGCCTGCGGCGCTCGTCGTATGATGCGGCGACCGGATCGGGCGCAGATCGCTGCGCGCCGCCTTTGCACCTTCCCCGATGACAGAATAGATGCGCACGACATCCAGCTTCTCCTCCGGCGTCATCGGCGGCAGGATGGTGCCGATGCGCTTTGCCATCATACTCTTGCCCGAACCGGGCGTGCCGCACAACAACATGTTATGCCCGCCTGCCGCCGCGATTTCCATCGCGCGCTTGACATTTTCCTGCCCCATGACATCGGAGAAATCGGGCATACCGGCGTGTTCCTCCGGTTTCTCCGGCTTTCCGTCGTAGGGCTGCATGCGGTTTTTCCCCGACAGGTGGTCCAGAATCTCCTGTGTATGCTTTGCCGCATAGATGGTCAGAGCACCCGCAAGCGAGGCTTCTTCCGCATTTTCCTCCGGCACAAACAGGCATGTTTTGCCGGAATCACGCACCGCCATCGCCATCGAAAGCGCACCGCGCACCGGGCGCAGCGCCCCATTCAGGCTCATCTCCCCGATGAACACACAGTCCTCTGGCAGCGGCTCAATCTGTCCGAGTGCGGCCATCAGCCCAAGGAACACCGGCAGATCATATACTGCTCCCTCTTTCTTTCGGTCAGCGGGCGCAAGGTTGACTGTTTTGCGGCAGGGCGGAACCGCAAGCCCCATGCTGCGCGCCGCCGTTGTGACACGCTCCTTTGCTTCGCGTACCGCCGCACCCGGCAGTCCGACGATATCAAACGCCGGCAAACCGTTGGCAACCCCGCACTCTACTGTCACCAGATATCCTTCTATGCCATAAATCCCCGCAGAAAATGCCGTCGCAATCATCGCTGATGCTCCTTTTCTTTCCCAATTTTCCGGTACAATTTGCATCCATTTTACCGCATTCCGACCTGAATGGCAATCATTGCCTGCACTGGTTTCCTGTATTTGGTTCAAATTTATCATAATATTACCAGCACAGCACAATGAATGATATTTTCTGAGTTTTTCCAAGTTTTTTTGTGTCATTTGCGTAAATTCTTTCGGTTTTCTGTTTACAGCCGTATTTTTTTTTGTTAAAATAGACAAGGTTGAAGGGCGTTGCAAACGGCAACCCCCTCTCTGACCCCTTCTGTTTCGCCACAGTCAGCCCACTCCTGATTGTCCCGAAGCGAAAGCAACCGTCTGCGGTTTCGAGCAAAGATCGCATTACGGTTTCGCAGAAAAAAAAATATAGGAGGAACTATTGAATCATGGCAAGAAAAATGAAATCCATGGACGGCAATACCGCCGCTGCTCATGTATCCTATGCGTTTACTGAAGTAGCCGGTATCTATCCGATCACCCCGTCCAGCCCGATGGCCGACAACGTTGACCAGTGGGCTGCTGCCGGCAGAAAGAACATCTTCGGCACCACAGTTAAGGTCGTCGAGATGGAATCCGAGGCCGGTGCCTCCGGTACTGTACACGGCTCTCTGGCAGCCGGTGCACTGACCACCACTTACACCGCATCCCAGGGCCTGCTGCTGATGATCCCGAACATGTACAAGATCGCCGGCGAGCTGCTGCCCTGCGTTTTCCATGTTTCCGCACGTACCGTTGCAACCCATGCGCTGAACATCTTCGGCGACCACTCCGACGTCATGGCATGTCGTCAGACCGGCTTTGCAATGCTGTGTGAAACCAACCCGCAGGAAGTTATGGATCTCTCCGCTGTTGCTCACTGCGCAACCATCGAGAGCCGTGTTCCGTTCATCAACTTCTTCGACGGCTTCCGCACCTCCCACGAGATCCAGAAGATCGCTGTCTGGGATTACGACGACCTGGCTGATATGGTCGACATGGACGCGGTTGCTGCATTCCGCAAGCGCGCGCTGAACCCGGAGCGCCCGGTTATGCGCGGCTCCCACGAAAACGGCGACGTTTTCTTCCAGCATCGTGAGGCCTGCAACAAGTACTACGAGGCTGTTCCGGCAATTGTCGAGAAGTACATGGACAAGGTCAACGAGAAGCTGGGCACCGACTACAAGCTGTTCAACTACTACGGCGCACCGGATGCTGAGCGCATTATCATCGCAATGGGCTCCATCTGCGACGTCGCAGAAGAAGTTATCGATTACCTCACCGCACAGGGAGAGAAGGTCGGCCTCGTCAAGGTTCGCCTGTTCCGTCCGTTCCGCGCGGACAAGCTGATTGAGGCGATTCCGGCAACTGCCAAGAAGATCGCAGTCCTCGACCGCACCAAGGAGCCGGGCTCCCTGGGCGAGCCGCTCTATCAGGACGTTGTCACCGCTCTGGCAAACGCAGGCATCTCTGCTACCATCACCGGCGGCCGCTACGGCCTGGGCTCCAAGGACACGCCTCCGTCCAGCGTATTCGCAGTATACGAAGAGCTGGCAAAGGATGAGCCGAAGAAGCAGTTCACCATCGGCATCTCCGACGACGTTACCTACCTGTCCCTCGACGAGAAGCCGTCCCCGAACACCGCAGCAGAAGGCACCATCGAGTGCAAGTTCTGGGGTCTCGGCGGCGACGGTACCGTTGGTGCGAACAAGAACTCCATCAAGATCATCGGCGACAACACCGACAACTACGTACAGGCTTACTTCCAGTACGACTCCAAGAAGACCGGCGGCGTAACCGTATCTCACCTGCGCTTCGGTGCAAAGCCGATCAAGTCGCCTTACTACATCAACAAGGCTGACTTCGTCGCATGCCACAACCCGTCCTACGTTGTCAAGGGCTACAAGATGGTCAACGACGTTAAGCCGGGCGGCGTATTCCTGATTAACTGCCAGTGGACGCCGGAAGAGCTCAACGAGTACATGCCGGCTGAGGCGAAGCGCTACATCGCCAAGAACAACATCCAGCTGTACACCATCAACGCAATCGACCTGGCAATCCAGATCGGCATGGGCAAGCGCACCAACACCATCCTTCAGTCCGCATTCTTCTCTCTGGCCAAGGTAATGCCGGAAGAGACCGCAATCCAGCTGATGAAGGACGCTGCTACCCATTCCTACCTGAAGAAGGGCCAGGATATCGTAGATATGAACCACAAGGCAATCGAGCTGGGCGCTACCGCTTACGTCAAGATCGACGTACCGGCTGACTGGGCTGACGCTCCGGACGATGCTCCGGCTGCTGCTCCGGAAGGCCGTCCGGCAACCGTCAAGATGGTTACCGAGCTGCTCGATCCGATTGGCCGCATGGACGGCGACTCCCTGCCGGTATCCGCATTCAACGACTATGTTGACGGTACTTACCAGCACGGTGCTTCCGCTTACGAGAAGCGCGGCGTAGCCGTAACCGTTCCGTCCTGGGATGCAGAGAAGTGCGTACAGTGTAACCAGTGCGCATATGTCTGCCCGCATGCTACCATCCGTCCGTTCGCTCTGACCGCCGAAGAGGCTGCTGCTGCTCCGGCTGCTGCCAAGACCGCTCCGATCAAGGCTGGTAAGGGCAAGGACGTTTACACCTTTACGATGGCTGTTTCCCCGCTCGACTGCATGGGCTGTGCTGTCTGCGTCGGCGTCTGCCCGACCAAGGCTATCACCATGGTTCCGCAGCATGAGGAAGCTGCTCAGGCAGAGGTTTGGGATTACATGGTATCCAAGGTTGCTCCGAAGGCCGACATGGCAGACACCAAGACGGTCAAGGGCTCCCAGTTCAAGCAGCCGCTGCTTGAGTTCTCCGGTTCCTGCGCAGGCTGTGCAGAGACCTCGTATGCCCGCCTGATTACCCAGGTTTGCGGCGACAGAATGTATATCTCCAATGCGACCGGTTGTTCCTCCATCTGGGGCGGCCCGGCTGCTACTTCTCCGTACACCGTCAACAAGGAAGGCCACGGTCCGGCATGGGCGAACTCCCTGTTCGAGGACAACGCACAGCACGGTCTCGGCATGTACTACGGCCAGAAGGCAATCCGTGACCGCCTGATCTCCGACGTTGAGCAGATCGCTGCTGACGAGCGCTGCTCCGCTGAGCTGAAGGCTGCCATCGACGCATTCCTGGCTACCAAGGACAACGGCGCTGACAACGAGGCTCCGGCAAAGGCTCTGATCGCTGAGATCGAGAAGGCTGCTTCCTGCGGCTGCCCGCTGATGGCTGACGTTCTGGAAAACAAGGAATACCTGTCCAAGAAGTCCATCTGGATCTTCGGCGGCGACGGTTGGGCTTACGATATCGGCTTTGGCGGTCTGGATCACGTCCTCGCTTCCGGCCAGGATATCAACGTCATGGTATTCGATACCGAAGTTTACTCCAACACCGGCGGCCAGGCTTCCAAGGCTACCAACATCGGTGCTGTCGCTCAGTTCGCAGCTGCCGGTAAGGCAATCGCCAAGAAGTCCCTCGCAGAAATCGCAATGTCCTACGGCTACGTTTACGTTGCTCAGGTTGCGATGGGCGCAAACATGCAGCAGACCCTGAAGGCAATCGCTGAGGCTGAGGCATATCCGGGACCGTCTCTGGTTATCGGCTACGCTCCGTGTGAAATGCACTCCATCAAGGGCGGCATGACCAACTGCCAGTCCGAGATGAAGAAGGCTGTTGACTGCGGTTACTGGAACATGTTCCGCTTCGATCCGCAGCTGAAGGCACAGGGCAAGAACCCGTTCATCCTCGACTCCAAGGAGCCGAAGGAAGGCTATCAGAACTTCCTGATGGGCGAGGCTCGTTACTCCGCTCTGACCCGTTCCTTCCCGGAGCGCGCCAAGGAGCTGTTCGCAGAGTCCGAGAAGGAAGCTGCTGCACGCTATCAGCACCTGCTGGCTCTCCAGAAGATGTACGGCGGCGAATAATCCCGTTCATTTCATTCAATCAAATACCCGTTCCCGGCGGCATTTGCCGCCGGGAACTTTTTTGTCTGATTCTTAAAATTTTCTTACTCCCCTTGCATTTCTTCGTGTATTGTTGTATTATTGTATCAATATCTTAGTACAGTAATTCAGTCAATCTTTCCAAATTCTTTACTGCGGCCTTTCCCGTGCGCTTAACCTCTGTCTGGTATCGTTGCAATCAGATCGGGCAGAGGGTGATTCGCAACCAAGCCGCAACCGCTTCGACAGAATTTCGTAAGATATTTGCGCGGGCTGCCGCAAGAATTGTGCGGTATCCTGATACAAAACAGCGAAGGGAGGGAGTCAGGCAGCCGCGGCTGTCTGACAAAATGATGAAACACATTTTAATTTTAACCGGCCGCTTTGGCATGGGGCACTGCTGCGCAGCGGAAGCCGTTCGTCAGGAGCTTCTGACGGTCAACCCACAGGCGGAGGTGCAGATTGTCGATCTCGTGGACTACCTGTTCCCGCATCTCGGTGGAGCGATTTACCGCACGTTTGCGCACATGGTCAACCATTGCTCCGCCATGTATAATTTCCTGAACCGCGCAGCCGGGCGCTGCGGCATCCTGCCGATGAAAGCAGTCATCGCGCAAAAAATCGACCGTCTGTTGCTGGAATATCATGCGGATATCGTGGTTTCCACGCTCCCGATCTGCTCGCAGTGCATCTCCGCCTACAAGCAGTTGCGCGGCGCGGACATCCCGCTTTACACCTATATCACCGACATCGGCGCACAGGACGAATGGATTGTCCCGCACACCGACGCGTATTTTGTCGGCGCAGCGGAAACAAAGGCGGAACTGATGGAAAAAGGTGTGCCCACCGCTTGCATCCATATTTGCGGCATTCCCGTCCGGCGCGATTTCCTCCATCCATCTGAGGCTGTGCGCACTTCCGGCAGGCAAGCGGAGCTGCTGGTGATGGGTGGCGGTCTGGGGCTGCTCCCATCGTCTGACGCATTTCTGTCCGCGCTCAGCAAAGTGGAAGGTGTCCATCTGACTGTCATCACCGGCAAAAACAAGGTGCTTTACACGCGCCTGCGCGACCAGTATCCCGGCATCACGGTCGTGGGCTACACCGACCGCGTCGCGGATTATATGCGCCGCGCCGACCTGTTACTCACAAAATCCGGCGGCATCACGACGTTTGAAGCAATCCACTGCGGCACGCCGCTGTATATCATCCAGCCATTCCTCATGCAGGAAATCCGCAACGCGCAGTACATCGAACGAGAGGAGCTTGGACGCGTGCTGTGGATACAGCCGGATGACATCGCGCACGACATTCTTTCCCTGCTGCACGATGAGGTACGGCTGTCCGCGATGAAGCGAAACATGTCACAGCTGCGGGACAATCTGGAAGAAATCTGTCCTGCCGCATATTATGGAGAGCCTGCAAATAAAAAGTCAAGCCCAAATTGGACTTGACGAAAGAAAATTTTGCAGGCGGCAGGTAACTGCAAAAGGGCACGACAAAAAGGCCACCGTGAAACCGCTGGCCTGCAATGTCGGGGTGTTTGGCTGTCAGTTGGTCTGGTTTAGACCGGTGGAATCCATATCTACCGGCGGTAGATCGTCCAAGGTGGCGAGGTAATCTCTCACCTTTGCGTAGTACCGCCGCAGGAACTTGTTCGCACCGGCTGTCATGTAGACATAGAAGGGCTTGCCCTCGGCTCGCTTGCGGTCAAGGAACTGGTACACAGGCTCCTCGGCTGGCGAGCATCTGAGATAGATTCCCATGATGTTGAACAGCGTCTTGCGAAGATACGGCGAGCCGCGTTTCGAGGAACGGTTGCTGCGCACATTCTTGTCGCCGGACTGGTTCGGCATAGGGTCAACACTGGCAAACGCGATCAGAGACTTCTTCTGCTCAAAGCGGCGCACATCGCCAATCTCTGCCATCAGCTGGGGCCCCAGAGACTCGCCTACGCCGTATAGTTCCATGACGACTGGGTATTCCGGCAGCAGGGAAGCCAGACGGTTCATCTCGGCGCGGTAGGTCTCCACAGAACGAGAGATACTGGTCAGTTGGTTCGCAGCCTCCTGCACCAGCAGCTTCGTGGTTTCGGACGACGACACCAGCACCACGGCAGACTTGGCGAGGGTGTAAACTTCTTCAGCGTTGCTTTGCTTGAAAATGTAGCCGTGCCGTTTGCACCATTTCCGGTAACGCTCGGAAAAGGCGTTCAGGCTGTGTCTGCGGACGCAGTCCACGTGCCAAAAGGCGTAGGTGAAATCCACCCACTTCTGCGTACCGTCCCTGCGGACCGGGCTGTCAAAGCATTTGCGGATGCCGGGGAAGGACTGTTCCTGTAGGGCGATCAGGTTGTTGGCGGTTGCGGTTTTCTGCTTACTGGCCAGCTGAAACTGGCGGTTCAGCGTTTTCAGGTCATAACGAATCGTATCCATGGGAGTATAATCCCGCAGATCCGCCCAGTTGTCAAGGGCATAGCGGGCAATCTTCACAGCGTCTGCCTTATCGGTCTTGACCCTGCGCAGAGAATTGCCGCCGTACTCCCGGATGAGCAGCGGATTGACCGCGCTGACGTACAGGCCTGCTTCGTGCAGCACATTGGCCACCGGCTCGTAGTAGCGGCCGGTGTGCTCCATGACGACCCGCGTCTCGCCATCAAGCGTCTTGAGCTGCCGGGCAAGATCAAGCAGTGCTTCGGCGCTGTGGCCCACCTCAAACGGAACCTTTACAACCTCGCCAAACGGACGGAGCACGGCCACCGTACTTTTTCTGCTGGAAACATCAATACCTGCTGCGTTCATAAGAATCACTCCCGTTTAGAATTTGCAATGGACAAATGCCATCCTTTTCCCATTGCCGATTCCATCTGTTTGATGACGCGAACGCTCAGGCTCTACCTGCACAAATCGAACGCTGCGAATGAGAGGATGGCTGACTGACTTTCTCACGGACGTGAAAGCCCTTGGAGGCAAAGGTCAGACCATTACCTCTTCATTCTAACAGCTTATAGCAATCCAAATAAATAGTGCACTCTCTTGACAAAGGTATTATGATTAAATCAAGAGGTGATTATTATGTTGCACAACGAAGCCAGAAAATTGTTGATTGAAGCATGGAATAGAACGCATAATGCAAAAGAAGTAGCAGAATGTTTTGGTGTAAATACAAGCACAGTCTACCGTTTGGTAAAGCGGATGAGAGAGACCGGTTCTGTTGAAACGAGGACTTCCCTGCGTGGACGCAAACCTTCTCTGAGCCGGAAAGATATTCAGAATATTGACTGTTTGATCCAGCAACAGCCGGATATTACAATTAATGAGATTATTGATACACTCCAACTCCATGTAAGTGATGAAACGGTACGTAAAACAATTTTGAAGCTTGGATATGTCTATAAAAAGAAGTCTCTGCATGCTTCGGAACAGGAGCGTCCCCGATGTACAGCAAAAACGGAAAAATTGGGAGCAGCTTATACCGGAGAACGCCGCAAACAGCCTGGTATTTCTTGATGAAAGCGGAGTCAACACAAATATGACAAGGCATTATGCCCGTGCCCGGAAAGAAAGACGAGCAATTGACAGCACTCCTGTCAATACGCCGGCCAATACTACTATTTTGTCTTCTGTCCGCATTACCGGAGAGACTGCATATACAATCTATCAAGGTGGAACGACAGCAGAACGTTTTGCGGAATATCTGAGCTCTACTCTTCTGCCAACGCTGTCTGAAACAGATATCATTGTAATGGATAATATGCGTTCTCATCATGCAAAGATTGTAAAAGAGCTATTGGATAGGGCCGGCGTCCGGTATCTGTATCTGCCGCCATACAGTCCCGATCTGAATCCAATTGAGAAGATGTGGTCAAAACTCAAGGCCAATCTCAGAAAGCAGAAGATACGTATTGCAGCACAACTTCCTGAGGCAATTAAGCGGGCATTTTCTACTATTCGCCAATCCGATTGCTTTGGTTGGTTTCGTTCATGTGGCTATGTGCAGTAATTCGTTGGATTGCTATAGGCAACGAGATGTCCCATGCCTATGGCTGGCTGCCATATATCAAGGGGCAAATTTATAGTAACAGGAGGCAACGGTATCATGAAAAAATATGTTCTCGGCGCACTGGGTACGGCAGCACTGTGTTACAGCATTGTTCCGACCTATGGCGGCAAGCTGCTGCACCGATTGCGCCGCCCGGAGCCGGACGACACACTGTATCTGACCTTCGACGACGGTCCTGACCCGGTTTATACACCGCAGCTGCTCGACCTGCTCTCGGAATATGGCATCCACGCGAGCTTTTTCGTTGTCGCACAGTCCGCACAGCGTAACCCCGGCCTGATCGCCCGCATGAAACGCGAAGGACATCTGATCGGGCTGCATTCCCTTCAACACAAAAACGGGATGCTCCAGCCGCCCATCTCGGCATGCCGCGACTTTGTACATGCTGCCTGCATCATGCAGCAGCTCGGCGCACCGGCCTTTTATTACCGCGCGCCGTGGGGACACTGGAATCTCGCCTGCCTCGCAGAGCTGTACAGCTATGGTATGAAGCCGGTGCTGTGGGATGTCATGGCACAGGACTGGCGCGGCGATACAACAGCGAAGGAAATCGCACAAAAGCTGCGCCGCCGCACCTGTGGCGGCAGCATCCTCTGCCTGCACGACGGACGCGGCAAAAATGATGCGCCTGCACGCACCATTGCCGCGCTGCACGACGTCCTGCCCGACTGGCTGGATGCGGGCTTCCGCTTCGATACGGTGGATCACTATGAACACTAAACGCTCTCCCAAGCGCCTGCTGGCGCACATCGCTCTGTTCATCGGGCTGATTGCCCTGACCTTTTTCATCCTGCTGCGCGGGCAGAACCTCTCTGAACTGCTCGCTGTCCTGCGCGGTGTCCGGATGCGCTGGCTTGCGCTCGCCGCAGGCTGCATGTGCGTGTTCCTGCTGTGCGAGGCGGTAAATCTGCGCGGCTGTTTGCAGCTGTTCGGCTGCCGCTGCACGGTGCCGCAGGCAATCCGCTATGCGCTGACCGGCTTTTTTTTCAGTTCGGTCACGCCATCTGCGAGCGGCGGACAGCCCATGCAGCTGTATGCGATGCACCGCGACCGCATTCCGGTCTCACATGGCACGCTCGCACTGCTCACGCAGTTTTCCTCCTTCCAGACGATAACCGTCACCTTCGCGGCCGCCGGATTTGTCCTGCAATACGCGCTTTTGTCGGAAGAAGTGGGTCGCTTTCGCTGGCTGTTCGCACTCGGTGCCGCTGCCAACGTCGTGCTGCTGCTCATCACGCTGACGGCAATTTTTTCCCGACGGCTGTCTCATTCGCTGATCCGCGCGGCTTGCGGCATCCTGCACGCGCTGCACATCAAAAAAGCCGCTGCCATCGAGCAGCAGCTGACAAGCCAGCTCGCACTGTACCAGCGCAGCGCGGCATATCTCCGGCAAAATCGCTCCGCCCTGCTGGGCGTGCTCACAGTGACTGCCGTACAGATTGCGGCGTTTTACAGCATTCCCTATCTGGTATATTTGTCACTCGGACTGCCGCTATGTTCATTCTGGATGGTTCTCTCGCTCCAGGCAGTGCTGCATATATCCGTTTCCTCGCTGCCGCTTCCGGGTGCGGTCGGCGCGAGTGAAGGCGCGTTCCTGCTGCTGTTCCGCTCCGTATTTCCGGCAGCGGCGCTGCACGACGCGATGCTGCTCAGCCGCGGTGTGAGCTTTTACCTGTTCGTCGCGCTCAGCGGCCTGTACATTGCCGTCTGGTCGCTCTTCGGGCAAAAAAAGAACAGCGAACCCGGCTGACATGCAGCCGGTTCGCTGTTTTTTCCTCTGTTTGTTATGTGTTACATGGTATAAACCTTGATGGTTTCATATACCCCGTAGGCTTCCTTCATGGTTGCCATCTGGGTGCCGGGCAGCTTTGCGGATGCCGTGCCCATGGCGACGGCGAACTTGGCAAGCTCCTCGTTAGACATGCCCTGGTTGTACGCATGTGCAATCGCGCCGACCATTGCATCGCCGGAGCCGACCGCACTCTTATCCGCCGGGCCTGCATCTGCCACCATGTACAAAGGTGTTTCATTCGGGAAGACGAAAATCGCGCCGTTCGGGCCGAGCGATGCACAGATTGTCTGTGCGCCCTGCTCCCGCAGCGGCAGGACATGCTCCAGCGCCTCCTCCGGATCATGCGTGCGCGGCAAACCGGTCAGCTTGGCAAGCTCGGTCGTATTCGGCTTGATGAAATCCGGCTTGCACGGCAGGACGCTGCTCAGCGTTGCGCCGTCGCAGTCGACCAGCAGCGGGCAGCCCGCCTTTTTGATAATCTTGATGATTTTGAGATACTGCTTGAGCTTCATTCCGGGCGGGACACGGCCGCACAGAACGAACAGATTGTGTGGATCGAGGTACAGCTTGAGCTTCTCGATAAAGCGCAGATAATCTTCATCTGTCACAACAGTACCCGGTTCATTGAGGTCAGTATGGCTGCCGTCCGGATGAACCAGCTGGGTATTGACACGGGTCTCACCCGCAACGTCGGTGAAATCGTGATGGATGCCGAGCGAAGTCAGGCCGTTTTTCAAGGAACGGCCATTGTTTCCGCCGGTAAAGCCCATTGCCACGCTCTCGCCGCCGAGCGCACGGATCGCTCTGGAGACATTGATGCCGCGTCCGCCAACCTCGACAAAGCTCTGAGAAACGCTGTTTACCGTTCCAAACTCGATGGGTTCGTCGATAATCAGCGTCCGGTCAATCGCTGGGTTCAGCGTTATGGTTATTATCATGGATAAACCCTCCTGCTTTCAGTAAAAAATGGACGCATGGTTTATCAGTGTTGTCCTACATTATATTTTACATAATTTCTGGTGCAATGTAAATGAAAACCTCAAAGATTTTTTGTTTCTTTCTGCTAAGATTGGCAACCGTCCCACAAGAGGCGACATACTCCGGCATCAT
Organism: Butyricicoccus porcorum; assembly: GCF_051246315.1. NCBI lineage: Bacteria > Bacillati > Bacillota > Clostridia > Eubacteriales > Butyricicoccaceae > Butyricicoccus > Butyricicoccus porcorum. The sequence goes on along the minus strand of NZ_CP178353.1, from coordinate 1,219,290 downwards.
CCTCCTGAAATCGATTTCTCCCACAATAGTGGTATATTTTTCAAGAAGTGATTTCGTGTGGTTCATCCTCTGTCTGATACAGTTCCTGCCGAATCATGTTGAACATATCCTCTGCCATCGTCAGAATGTTGTACACCTGTGTCTCCGTAATTTCAAACGGGAGGTCGGTTGGATATCGTGTTTCAATATAATAGTTGTTGAGCGCGGCACTCTCATCCAGATAATGAATGAACCGATCGTCACACATTGCCGCCTGCCGGCACAGGAAGGTCAGGTTATGCCCGTCAAAATGGCGCCCGGCGCGAAACAGCAGATAGCCCTTGAGGGCTTTCTCAATCGCCTGCTGGCAATGAAACGCCACTGCCATCGCATCCCCACCCCAGGTGAGCAGGATGCGCGCGCTTTGCAGATCGCTGAGTGCCTTTTCCAGCCATTTGTAATAATACCGGCTGTCAGTGCTCCCCTTTCGTCGTCTCGCCATACAGTATCGTTCCCTTCTTCTCAATTGCAGACGCATAGCTTCCTGCGTCCTTCCGCATGCTGACCCATTCGTCCGTGTTGTACAGCAAAAACTGAACCGGGAATGGCGCATTGACCTCCAGATACAGCTTGCGCAGCAGACTCTTTTTGTCGCACATCACGTCAACGATGATGCACAGGTTTGCCGATCGCATGTCGTGGCCTGCCATCTTTTCGCCGTACAGAATCACACGGCTCGGTCGGCAGTACCGGATTACTGTGTCGAGAACTTCCTTGAAATTCATGCCTGTCTCCCCCCTGTCCGGGTTAAAGTGCGGAAAAGACCACTTCCGACTGTACATTTTCCCTTTCGCCGTCAAACGCCGCCACGCAGAGTGCGCCGTCCGCACCTGTACCGCGTGCCAGCATGAGCTTTGTGCCACAGGTTGTCTCCGAGAGATAATTGACCTGCATCTGTGAAACCCAGCGCGTCTCATCATCCTCCAGTCCGAAGGCATCCGACAGGATATCCACCGCCTTGACGTTGTTCAGATGGTGATTGATATCGATGTCACTGTATCGCACAACACGGTCAAAACACGGCTGCAAATGCTCCGTATGAATCGCCTTGAGCATCTCCGGCTCGCCGACAATCTGATCTTCAAACGAGATATCCAGCGCCTTCGGGCGCAGCAAGCGATGGGTTTCCATGTTGACAATCGCCCACATGGTCACCGCACTGCCGATTACGCCGTCCTGCGCCTCAAATGTAAAATCGCGGTACCACGACGCGCCCTTGATCTGACGCGGCCAGGTAGTCAGGCGCACGGTCTCATACGAATGCAGCGGGCGGGTTAACCGATATTTCAGGCGCGACAGCACCCAGAATCCATTGTGCGCCGCAACCTTTTCGGAAAGTCCCATCTCACCCGCATGACGTGTGGCGAGATCCTGCATAAAATCGATGACAGCGGACGGGCGTGCAATCCCCCGTCCATCAATATGCCCGATATCGAGCGCATATTCCTTAGACATCTGACACTGCGGCATCTGTCTTCTCCTCCCCGGCTGTGTTTTTTTATTACCTTTAGTATACCGCATTTGCGCCGGAAAGAAAAGATTTCTCCGCAAAATCCCCCTGTGTTCTGCGTTGTCGAACGCGGAAAATTGTGATAGACTGATAAACACAGAAAGGATGTGCATCATCATGGAACTGACCTTCCAGCAGGTTACTGACACAGAGATTGAGACACTCGCCGCACTGGCGGATGAAATCTGGCATGAATTTTTCCCCGGCATTATTTCCGACGCGCAGGTGGACTATATGGTTGAAAAATTCCAGTCCGCACCCGCTATGCGGCAGCAGATTGCGGAGGGCTACCGCTATTACCTCGTATATGCCGGCGCGGAGCTCATCGGCTACACCGGCGTACATCCAGAGGAGGAACTGCTGTTCCTGAGCAAGCTGTACCTCAAAAAACAGCACCGCGGCCATGGATATGGACGCAAAATGATCGAATTTGTCGCCGGTCTGGCGCGTGAGCTGGGAAAATCCGGTGTCTATCTGACTGTCAACCGCTACAACGAGAACACCATTGCGGTCTACCATGCAACCGGCTTTGAAACTGTGCGCACGCAGGTCGCTGACATCGGAAACGGCTATGTCATGGATGACTATGTCATGCAGCTTGCGGTATAATCCCACCCCTGTCCCGCGTAGGATAGACCGAGGACAGGAGGGTTGTCTATGAAAAAGCTGTTTGCACTGACAGTGCTGTTTCTCGTGCTCGTCGGCGGCATTGTGTGGTATTCGGACGGTTCCGCTGCACTGGAGCTGCCCAATCTGGAACAACTGACTGCAAAGCGGGAACAGGTGGAAGCGCAGGCCGGCAGTGCCGGGACAGAGGAAACCGGACAGGCTGATACCAAAACGAGTCTGCTCACTTCGCTGACCGAAACACGCGCCGTCTGGGTCGCGACAGCCTATGCCATCGACTACCCGTCCGCACCGACAACGGACGCGGACGAACTCAAAGCGCGCTGCAATGAAATCCTGGACGAAGCCGCAGCGGACGGCTGCAACACCGTGTATTTCCAGGTGCGCCCGGCAGCGGATGCGCTCTATCCATCCGAGCTGTTCCCATGGAGTCGGTATCTGACCGGTACCTGCGGCACAGCGCCGGAGGACGATTTTGACCCATTCGCTTACTGGACGGAACAGGCGCACACGCACGGTATGAAACTGGAAGCGTGGATCAATCCCTACCGCATCTGCGCCGGACAAAACGCGAAATCGGATTTTGACGCTCTGCCGGACACCCATCCCGCAAAGCAGCACCCAGACTGGGTCGTATCGTGCGATGGCGGCTATTACTTTGACCCGGGCATGTCCGAGGTGCGGCAGCTCATCTGCGACGGCGTCGAGGAAATTGTCAGACAGTACGATGTGGACGGCATCCAGTTTGACGATTACTTCTATCCCTCCACCGACTTTGCGGATGGGGAAACCTACGCCGCGAGCAACACGCAGCTGAGCCGCGCTGACTGGCGGCGTGACAACGTCAACCAGCTTGTGCAGGCGGTCGGCGAAACGGTACACAAAAAGGCGAAAAATCCCATCTGTATGTTCGGCATCAGCCCTTCGGGCATCTGGCGCAACAAGGGTGTGAACGCCTTCGGCGGCAGTGATACAAACGGCTATGAGCACTATACATCCTCTTATGCGGACTCGCTCACCTGGATTAAAAATGGCTGGATCGATTACATCTGTCCGCAGATTTACTGGGAAATCGGCGATACTGCCGCGGATTTCGACACGCTCGCGCACTGGTGGGCACAGCAGGTCGAGGGCACAGATGTCCGGCTGATCCTCGGTCTCGCGGCATACAAAATCGGCAGCACGGACTACACCGACACCTGGCGCACGGACGGCTGTGCGGAAATCGCGCGCCAACTCAGCCTTGTGCGCGAAATTGACGGTGTGGACGGCTGTGCCGTATTCAGCTACCGCAATCTGGAACAGACAGACGGGCTGTCCGAAACACTCAAACAGGCTTGGACGCAGTAAAAAACGAACCTCGCGGAGCTTCCGCGAGGTTCGTTTGCGTTTGTTTCCATTTTATCTATTCCATCCGGATTTTCGTGCCGGTGCGTCCCTCCAGCCCATCGCGCGCCTTGTCCAGCAGTGTAATCAGCGCTTCGCGGCCCGGTTTGCTGCTCGCAAACTGCACGGCTGCCTCGACCTTCGGCAGCATGGAGCCGGGAGCAAACTGTCCTTCCTCCATCAGCCGGTATGCCTCATCTACCGTGATGCGGTCGAGATTGCGCTGCTCCGGTTTGCCGAAATTGACAGCGACCTTTTCCACTGCCGTCAGGATGACGAGGGAATCCGCATCCAACTCCTTCGCCAGCAGTGCGGAAACCAGGTCTTTGTCGATAACGGCACTCGCACCGCTCAGATGGTTGCCGTTCTGGAAGACCGGAATCCCGCCGCCGCCACAGCAGATGACCAGCTCGCCGCAGTCTACCAGTGTGCGGATGGCGCCAATTTCCACAATTTCCTTCGGCATCGGGGATGCGACCACGCGTCGATACCCGCGTCCGGCATCTTCCTTTACGATATGCCCGAACCGGCGCGCCTGTTCTTCGGCGACTTCCCGGGTCATGAACTTTCCAATTGGCTTGGACGGGTTGTCAAACGCCGGATCGTCCTTGTCTACACGCACCTGTGTGACAACCGTGGAAACAGGCACACTGGTGATGTTCCGGTTGCGCAGCTCCTCGCGAATCGCATTCTGTAAATCATACCCGATGTACGCCTGGCTCATGGCAACACAAACGGAGAGCGGTGTATTCGGCTGCTCCGGGTCTTCACGCTCGAGCGCATACATCGCCTGGTTAATCATGCCGACCTGTGGGCCGTTTCCATGGGTCACAATGACCTGATAGCCCGCTTCAATCAGATCGACAATCGACTGTGAGGTGTGCTTCGCCGCCGCCATCTGTTCCGGCAGCGTATTGCCGAGGGCATTGCCGCCGAGGGCAATGACAATCTTCTTTCGATCCATGCGCAACATCCCCTTCCTGCTGTAGCATCAGCATATCGAAAGAAAAAAAGCCAATGGGAGCTGCTCCGCCCCCATTGGCACAGTTTTCCGGTAAAAACTCAGCCAAAGACGCGCTTTGTGCCGCGCTCTTCCAGCTTCTTCAGGATTTCCTGCGGGTTCTCAAACTTCGACAGGAAAATCATCGCTGCAATAATATAGGGCTTGAAGGATGCTTCCTTGTACAGCGGCGTGCGATAGCGGTCAAAGACAGACGCATCGACCTCGCCGGTCTCACAGGACACGCCGGAGATATCTGCCGGCAGGCAGTGCAGGTACAGTGCCTTGCCGTCGCGGGTGAGCTTCATCATATCCTCCGTACACGCCCAGTCCTTATGCTCGGCATTCTGCGCGAGCAACTCCTGCTCCAGTGCATCAATGCCCGCCTGATCGCCCTCGGCGTACAGTTTGGTACGCTTTTCCATTGCGGCAAACGGCGCCCAGGACTTCGGATAGACGATATCTGCATCCTTGAATGCCTCTGCCATGTCGTTGGTCTTGGTGAACGAACCGCCGGCCTTTGCAGCATTTGCCTTTGCGACCTCTTCGACCTCCGGCATGACCTCATAGCCCTCCGGATGTGCAAGGACAACGTCCATGCCGAACCGGGTCATCAGACCAATGACGCCCTGCGGGACGGACAGCGGCTTGCCATAAGACGGAGAATATGCCCAGGTCATCGCCAGCTTCTTGCCCTTCAGGTTCTCGACACCGCCGAACGCATGGATGATATGCAGCATATCTGCCATGCACTGCGTCGGGTGATCGATGTCGCACTGGAGGTTGACCAGCGTTGGGCGCTGCTCAAGAATGCCCTCGTCATGGCCTTCTTTTACGGCGTCAACAACATCATGCATGTATTTGTTGCCCTTTCCGATATACATGTCGTCACGGATGCCAATGACGTCCGCCATGAAGGAAATCATATTTGCGGTTTCGCGGACGGTCTCACCGTGTGCAATCTGCGACTTGCCCTCGTCCAGATCCTGTACCTCAAGACCCAGCAGATTGCAGGCAGAAGCAAAGGAGAACCGGGTGCGGGTGGAGTTGTCGCGGAAGAGGGAAATGCCCAGACCGGACTCAAAGACCTTGGTGGAGATGTTGTTCTCTCGCATGTAGCGCAACGCATCAGCAACGGTAAACACCGCTTCAATTTCGTCGTCCGTCTTTTCCCATGTCAGGAAAAAGTCGTTTTCATACATCTCCTTAAAGTTGAGCGCATTCAGCTTGTCGATATAGTCCTGTAACGTCTTCATCGTTCGTTTCTCCTCCGTTTTTTACTTCGTATTTTCGCAGTAAATGGTCGGAAGTGCCGCATAAACCGCTGCGCACTTGACCAGGTCTTCCTTCCAGGTGATCTCATTCGGCGCATGTGCCTGTGCCTCGGCGCCCGGGCCGAAGCCGATGCACGGAATGCCATTGCGTCCCATGATAGTGACGCCATTGGTGGAGAACGTCCACTTGTCGATCAGCGGGCGCGCCTTGCGCTCCGCGTCCACCGTACTGTCACCGCTGCGCTCCTCGCCGTACAAACCGGTGTACGCCTGCTTGAGCGACTGGGTAATCACGTCATTTTCCGGAATCGTCCAGGTCGGGAAATAGCACTCAATCGGGTAGACCAGACCGGTGTAGGACGGGCGGTCGTACTCATACATCGAAACCGTAACCGCATCTCCATACTTTTTGCAGGCCGGCAGATCGCGGATCTCCTGGAGGCAGGATTCCCATGTTTCACCCGCAGTCATGCGGCGGTCGAGCGAAACCGAGCACGAATCCGCAACTGCGCAACGGGACGGAGAGGTAAAGAAAATTTCCGATACGGTGACGGTGCCGCGGGTCAGGAAGCGCGCTTCCTCCCATTGGGGGTTGTATTTCGGATTGAGCATCTTGACCAGACCCTTGATCTCAGTCTCATCCGCATCATCGTTTTCATTGAGCGCGCGCACATCCTGTAAAATATCCGCCATCTTGTAAATCGCGTTGTCGCCGCGCTCCGGTGCGGAGCCGTGGCACGAAACACCGGTGACATCGACGCGGATTTCCATGCGTCCGCGGTGTCCGCGGTAAATGCCGCCGTCGGTCGGTTCCGTGGAGACAACAAATGCCGGACGAACGCCGTCTTCGCGGATGATGTACTGCCAGCACAGACCGTCGCAGTCCTCTTCCTGTACCGTGCCGGTGACGAGCACCGTGTACTGGTCATTCAGCATGCCGAGATCCTTCATAATCTTTGCACCGTAGACGGAGGAGACGATGCCGCCCATCTGGTCGGAGCCGCCGCGTCCGCCGATTTCGGTCTCATTTTCATAGCCTTCATACGGGTCAAATTTCCAGTTTTCCAGGTAGCCGATGCCGACGTTGTCGATATGTGCGTCAAACGCAATCAGCTTTTCGCCGCGGCCCATGTAGCCGAGCACATTGCCCTGCGGGTCAATCTCCACGCGGTCAAACCCAACCGTGCGCATTTCCTCCGCGATGCGGTCAATGTGACCCTTTTCCTGGCAGCTCTCGCCCGGGATTCGGATGAGATCGCGCAGGAACTTCGTCATGTCCTTTTCATATGCCTGTGCTGCCTGCCTGATCTTTTCAAATTCCATGATGAACCTCCCCATATAATTGTTGCATTCCCTATTGTATGTATCAAACAGCCGGTGTTTATCTCGGCTTTCTGACGTCGTCCTCTGCAAACGGTTCGCGGATGCCGTACAAGCCGTCCCAGACCACCTCACGGAAGCGAACCGGATCGGTGTTGCCCTCCGTCGAAACCAGCAGCACCTCGGAATTTTCATCCAGCTTCAGCGCCGCGCGGATGTCCGCATGATTCTCCCGCGCCATCACAACACTGAGGAAGCCCATGGTGACGGAACCGGATTCGCCGGAAATAATCTCCGGATCGCCCGCCATCGGAACGCCGTACACCCGCGTGCCGCGCGCACTCATCCAGTCCGGACAGGAGACAAATGCCGCCGCATGGTTGCGCAGGATATCCCACGCAATCGTATTGCCTTCGCCGCAGGCAAGGCCTGCCATGATGGTGACCATGTCACCGGTGACATTGACCAGCTCACCGGTCGCCTGTTCCGCACTGCGGTACAGGCAATCCGCCGCATTCGCTTCGACCACCACCATGATCGGCGGATTCTCCCGGTAACGGTTGGCAAAATAGCCAATGACCGCACCTGCCAGAGAACCGACGCCCGCCTGAATGATGACATGGGTCGGGCGCTCACAGCCGTCTGCAAGCATCTGCCGGTCTGCCTCGAGTGCGAGCGTGCCGTAGCCCTGCATGATCCACGACGGGATTTCCTCATAGCCGTCCCACGCGGTGTCCTGTACCATGACGCCGTGTTCGGTCTGCGCCGCCTCAGCTGCCGCCATGCGGACACATTCGTCATAGTTCAGTTGTTCAATCGTGACCTCCGCGCCCAGCTTGCGGATGTTCTCCAGCCGGGTCGGTGTTGTGCCCTTCGGCATGCGGACGACAGCCTTCTGCCCCAAACGGTTTGCTGCCCAGGCGACACCGCGGCCATGGTTGCCGTCGGTCGCCGTGAAGAACGTCGCATGTCCGAACTCTTTACGCAGCGCGTCTGATGTCAGCACGCTGTACGGCAGCTCGGAGACATCGCGTCCGGTCTGCTTTGCGATGTAGCGTGCGATGGCAAACGAACCGCCCAGCACCTTGAAGGCATTCAGACCAAAGCGATAGGATTCATCCTTCACGTACAGATTTTTGATTCCCAGATACTGTGCGAGATGCCGGAGGCTGTGCAGCGGCGTGACGCGGTATTCCGGGAAGCTCTTATGGAAATGATTGGCCTTGAGGACATTGTCCGGGCTCATAATCTCCAGGTATCGGTCATCCGTCCCGGGGACATGGTTTTCTGTAAATTTCATTGTTACATCCATGTGATCCAACCTCCGTTCCGCATCGGTCATTCGACCAAATTTCTTATCCCTATCATAGCACACGCACGCGCGATTGCAAGCCTTTTTTCAAAATATTTTTAGGTTTATACAAAAATTTTTAGGGTTGGTTTTTGTGCAGTTTATCCTCCAGTATGCCTTATTTACTGCTTCCGATGTAGCTGTACAGTGTAAACTTGGAAATGCCGAAATAATTCGCCACCCTGTCACCCGAATGGGTAATCAGAAATGCACCGGCGTCGTTGAGGAACTTGATGGCGGCGACTTTATCGTCCTTGTTCATCAGTGCGACCGGCTTGCCGACGAGCGCAACCGACTGCTCCAGCAGCTGGTCGAGCAGCTCGCTGACGTTATGGGAAATCTCTGTCGGGCGCTCGGTTTTTGGCGCAGAGGTCAGGTTTTCCAGCGCATTCTGTGCCGCGAGCAGGGTGGAAATATCAAAATTGATGGCAAAGATATATTCCGGCTTTCCCTCGTCATCCTTGATGTAAATGGTGGAGGATTTGAGCACCTTGCCATCGGTTGTGGTGGTCAGATAACCGGAGCGGTCTTCCGGCACCTCGCCGTCGGTCTTCATTGCCTTGAGCACGACCTCCGACGGGCCATCCCCGACCTTCCGGTTGGATACATGCCCGTTTTCGATGTGGACAATGGACTGGTTCAAATCCTTCGACCGCAGGTCATGAATGACAATCTCACAGTTCGGCCCGAACTGCTGCGCCAGACTGGCTGCGACCTGCTTTAATATCTGTAGTGTTTTCAAAACCACATTCACTCCTGTCTCTTCTCCGCGTGCCCGCCGCGGGCTGCTGCGTCAGATATATGTATTGCCTACAGTGTATCATATTTCCCATTCGATTGTCATATCTTCCGCCAAAATTCCGATGGAGGACATTGATGTTCTTCGTGGAATGTGCTACATTTATGATATTCTAATATCACAGCATTCGGTTTTGTCCAAATAAACCGGAACTACGCGCAGAGATAAAAACACGTCCCGGTAGGTAGTCCGGGAGCGGCGGCAGACCCGCCGTCAGTAACCTGCCTCCTTTGGTTGTCCGTTCTCTGCATCGCCATGCAAAAAAAGGAGGATCTGCAGCGGCAGTTTGAACTGCGGAAGGAAAAACACAGGCAGAAGCACCGCGGTCATTGACCGCACAAAAAAGCCGCCGGAGCATGTGCTCCGGCGGCTTTTTGCCATTACTTTGCTGTTTTGGGATTGTCCGTACGTCCAAGCAGGTAATCGACGGACACACCGTGAAAATCCGCCAGCCGAACCAAAACCGCTGTCGGGATGTCGATGTCTCCCCGTTCATAATTGCTGTAGACGCGCTGACTGCATGACAGGATCTTCCCCATCTCTGCCTGCGTAATATCTTTATCTTCCCTCAGATCGCGTATCCTGTGATACATACTCACGCTCCCCTTCGTGAGATGATGAAATTATTATAAATAAGTAAAATATCCTCTTTTTGGTTTTAGCGGATATTTCGCTAAAAAATAACAAATTTCACCCAACTGTATATCGACCAATGCCACTTTCCGGACAGATTCCCTGTCCAAATCCCCCTCGGCATGCTGGAACAAAATCCGAAGCCCCGTGTCCCCCGACGCCGGACTTCGGATTATTTTCATTTTTCGTTATTTATATCATTCTGCTCTCAGTTAAAGCTCCCTTCTCCGTACTGCGCAAACAGCTTTTCCACCCGTGCCCGCAGTTCAGGCTCGCGCACCAGCTCCGGGTCATCTGCCAGAAGCGCATCCGCTGCGCGCCGCGCCTGCTCCAACACGCGCGTATCTCCCGCCAGGTCTGCCAGCTTCATCGGCGGCAGACCGTGCTGCCGTGTGCCGAAAAAGTCGCCCGCACCGCGCATCTCCAGATCCTTCTGTGCGATGACAAACCCATCGTTGGTATGCACCAGCGTTTTGAGTCGTTCGCGCGCATCCGCGCCGCGGTCAGCGCCGTAAAAGACACAGTAGGACTGCCGCTTTCCGCGTCCCACGCGCCCGCGCAGCTGATGCAGCTGGGACAGGCCAAAACAGTCACCGTCTTCCACAACCATCAGCGTCGCATTCGGCACATTGACGCCGACTTCGATGACGGTTGTAGAAACAAGAATATCAATATTTCCAGCGGCAAAATCCGCCATAATCTGTTCTTTTTCCGCCGCTCTGGTGCGCCCGTGCACGAGTGCGACGCGGCGGTGCGGCAACACACCTGACAGGCGCTCTGCCGCGCTCTCCGCACTGGTGCGCCCACTCTCGCCGTCGCCGACCAGCGGACAGACAACATAGACCTGTCCGCCCTCGGCGCACTGTTTGTCGATAAACCGATCAATCCGCTGGCGCATGGTTTCACCGACGGCATACGTCTTGATTTTCTGCCGTCCGGGCGGCAGCTCATCGATGACGGACACATCCAGATCGCCATACAGAAGCAGCGCAAGCGTGCGCGGAATGGGCGTCGCAGACATGACAAGCAGGTGAACATTTTCCCCCTTCGCCGTCAGCGTCGCGCGCTGATTGACACCGAACCGGTGCTGTTCGTCCACGATTGCCACCGCAAGGTCGTGAAACTGTACCGTATCCCCCAGCACAGCATGTGTGCCGATCACGACAGAAACTTCCCCTGCTTCAATCGCCTGTACGGTTTCACGTTTTTGCTTCGCACCCATCGAGCCGACCAGCAGACCGCACGACACGCCGAGTTTTTGCAGTAGCGGCGCCAGCGTCTGCATATGCTGCTGTGCAAGCAACTCGGTCGGCGCCATCATGACTGCCTGCCGCCCGTTCTTCGCGGCGAGGTAACACAGCGCCGCCGCGACCATGGTTTTGCCGGAACCGACATCACCCTGAATGAGACGGCTGAGCGGCCGACCGGCGGCGATATCCAGCGTGCACGCCTCAATGGCGCGCATCTGTGCCCCGGTCAGTGAAAATGGCAGCGCACGGTAAAACGCATTCAGGCTCAGATCGCGCAGCTGTGCGCCGCTCTTTCCCGACCGCCGCGCGCGCAGAAATCCCATACCGCACGACAGCAGGAAAAATTCTTCAAATACCATGCGGCGGCGCGCCTGCTGTGCCTGCCGCATATCCTGTGGACGGTGGATGCCGGCGAGCGCGTCACGGATGGGCGCAAAGCCCTGTTGCTCCCGAATGGCTTTCGGCAGAAAATCCGGAAGGTCATCCGGCACGGCGGCAAGCGCCGCGTCGGTCACGCGGTACAGGTCGCGCTGGTACAGTCCCGCCGTCAGCGGATACACCGGGAGCACCCGCCCGGTGCGGTCGTCCGCGCCGACCGGCTCGAACTCCGGCGACAGCATGACAAATCCACGCCCCTCCGCCTGTACCTTTCCGTAAAAGGCATATTCTTTTCCGGTCTCCAGCGCAGCCGCCGCATATTTGTGGTTGAAAAAACGCAGTGTCAGTGCGCCGCTCTCATCATACACCGTGCAGCGCGTCACATCCATGCCGCGGCGGATGTGTGCGGTCTGGGGCGGCGTGCCCACGACGGCATGCACACATTGTTTTTCTCCGTCCAGCAGATGTCGGATGGGAGTGATGTGCGTGCGATCCTCATAGCCGCGTGGATAGCACTGTACCGCATCCTCCAGTGTCACAATGCCGAGCCTGCCGAGCAGCTCCGCTTTTTTCGGCCCGATGCCGCGCACAAAGCGCACATTGTCCTGTAGCTTCATACCGGATAACTGCGCACGACCTTGGCGACAACACCCAGAATGCGGGCATAGTCACCCGGAATGGGGTGATAGGCCGGATTTTCCGGCATGAGCCAGATGTGCCCGTCCTCCTTCTCCAGCCGCTTGCAGGTCGCTTCGTCTTCAATCAATGCGACCACAATCTGTCCACGCTGCGCATAATTCTGGCTGCGCACGACAATATAATCTCCGTCGAGAATGCCCGCGCCGATCATGGAGTCGCCCTGAATGCGCAGGGCAAAAAAGTCGCCGTGCCTGCCGTCCAGATCGACATGCAGCACGCCCTCTGCCTCCTCAACCGCGAGGATCGGCATGCCCGCGGTGACGCGTCCGAGAATCGGCACAGCATCTCCACCGGGCGCGCCGCTGCCCGCCAGCGTAATCGCACGCGTCTTATGGTCATCCTTTTCCAGATATCCCAGCTCGCGCAGGTGCTTGAGGTGTGCATGCACCGACGACGGTGAGCGCAGCCCAACCGCCGCCGCAATTTCCCGCACGGACGGGGGATAGCCCTGTTCGGCGGTATAGTCGCGGATAAATGTCAAAATCTGTCTTTGTTTTTCGGAAATTGGCCGCATGATGCCCCATCCTTTCCCATCCGTCATTCCTGAATACTTTTATTTTACCGAATTCCATGCAAAAAAGCAAACAAATGTTTGTTTTTTACGTCAGACAGAAATGCCATTACCGAACACTTCTATTTTATGTGCCGGATAACAGCAACTTCGTCTGGAGCAATCGTAAAATCCTCTTGTCGCAACTGCAAAAATATTATAAAATAAGATTGAATTATTCTGTAAACCATCCCAATCAGGAAATTGGATTCCATTGTATAGAGGAGGAATTGTGATGACGATCAAAGCCGATCTCGGATTTATCAATATCGCGCCGGAAGTGCTGGCGGATATCGCGGGCTATGCGGCGATGAGCTGCTTCGGCGTCAAAGGCATGACCATCCGTTCTGTGTCCGACGGCATTGCACACCTGCTGCGCCGCGAAAACATGTCGCGCGGCGTGCGCATTACCGAAGCGGAGGATGGCGGTGTCAACATCGACCTGCATCTCGCCGTGGAGCACGGTGTCAACATTGCAACGGTCTGCCGCTCCATTATCAGCGAGGTTCGCTATAATGTCGAGAAAATGACCGGTATTGATGTCAAAAACGTCGACGTATATGTCGATGCCATTCGGGCGGACTGAGTGAGCTGTCCATGAACGTGCGTGCATCTGCGCGCCAGCATGTAAAGGAGGGCAATTTCATTGTCGAAACTGATTGACGGACAGCTATTCTGCGCTATGGTCATCGAGGGCGCACTGTCCATTGAAGAAAAAAAAGAAGAAGCAAATGAGCTGAATGTATTCCCGGTTCCGGACGGTGATACCGGAACCAATATGTCGCTGACGATGGCGTCGGCGAAAAATGAGGTATCCAAGCTGGCCGAGCCCGACCTGCCGGCAGCGAGTGCGGCGACGGCATCCGCACTGCTGCGCGGCGCACGCGGCAATTCCGGCGTCATTCTGTCGCTGCTGTTCCGCGGCATGTCCAAGCAGCTGAAAAAGTGCAAGACTGCCAAGGGACAGGATCTTGCACTCGCTCTGCATGAGGGCGTACAGGCGGCGTACAAGGCAGTCATGAAGCCGGCGGAAGGCACCATTCTGACCGTTTCCCGCGTTGCGGCACAGCATGTACTCGAGCTGTGTCAGTCCAACCCGGACATCGACTGCGGCGAGGTTCTGCGCGCCGCCATCGACAAGGGCCATGAGGCACTGGCAGAGACCACGCACCAGAACCCGGTTCTGGAAAAGGCGGGCGTCGTCGATGCAGGCGGCTTCGGCTTCCTGACCATCCTCGAGGGCATGTACGACGCGTATAACGGCATCCACAAGGAGCGCAAAATCGCTGCTGAGCCGGAGCATGCAAAGACCGGTGCGACGTTCTCGGACATCAAGGACGAGGATATCACGTTTACCTACTGCACCGAATTTATCGCAGAGCGCCGCGATAAGTCGCGCAATGTACAGCGCCTGCGCGCGTTCCTCGACAGCATCGGCGACAGCCTTGTTGTTGTTGATGACGACGATATCATCAAGGTTCACGTACACACCGACCGCCCGAACGAGGCGCTCGAAGCAGGTCTGAAGTTCGGCCAGCTGCTCACCGTCAAGATTGAGAACATGCGCCAGCAGCACTCCGCGAAGATCGTCGAGGAAGCTGCCGGTCTGGAAAGCAAGGAGCGCAAAATTGCCGAGCCGGAGAAGAAATACGGCTTTGTCTCGGTTGCCGCAGGCGACGGACTGGTCAGCGTATTCAAGGATCTCGGTGTAGATGAGATGGTACAGGGCGGTCAGACCATGAACCCGTCGACCGACGACATCCTGCACGCCATCGACGCTGTCCCGGCGGAGATTGTCTTTGTCCTGCCGAACAACAAAAACATCATCATGGCGGCAGAGCAGGCCGTTCCGCTGTGTGAGAGCAAGACGGTCGTCATCATTCCGACCAAGAATATCCCGCAGGGCATTTCCGCAATGCTCTCGTTCGACGAATGTGCCGAGCTGGATGAAAACCGTGAGGCCATGCTGGACGCAGCAGCAAATGTCCGTTCCGGACAGGTCACCTATGCCGCACGCAATTCCGATTTCGACGGCAAGAAGATCCGCGAGGGCGAATATCTTTCGCTGTTTGAATCCAAGCTGTGCGCCAACAGCCGCAAGCTGGATGACGCGGTCAAAAAGCTCATCCGCGAAATGACACGCAAGGACTGCTCGTTTATCAACATCATCTATGGCGCCGATATGACCGAAGAAGATGCGGCACGCGTCGAGAAGATGGCACACAAGGAGGCGCCGGACGCGGAAATCACCATCATCAACGGCGGCCAGCCGGTTTATTACTTTATTCTCTCCGCAGAAGGCTGATTCACAAACCCATGTCTATTTTTGATATTTTCGCAAAACTTGAACAGGAAAAGAAATCCAAGTCCCCTGCACAGCCGGTGGAATGGCTGGTTATCGGACTGGGCAATCCCGGAAAGAAATATGAAAACACCCGCCACAACACCGGTTTCCGCGTAATAGACGCGCTGTGTGCCAAGCACGCTGTGCGCTGTGACCGCGCGAAATTCCAGGCGCTGACGGGTGAGGCAGTGCTCGGTGGGAAGCGTGTCCTGCTGGTCAAGCCGCAGACCTTTATGAATCTGTCCGGCGAGGCGGTTCGCGCTGCCGCGGATTTTTACAAAATCCCTCCGGAGCATATTCTGGTCATTTTCGACGATATTTCCCTTCCGGTCGGCACGCTTCGCATTCGTCCGAAGGGCTCTGCCGGCGGACAGAACGGCGTTAAGAACATCATCGAACAGCTTGGTTCCGACCAGTTCCCGCGCATCAAGGTCGGCATCGGTGCAAAGCCGCATCCCGACTATGACCTTGCGGACTGGGTGCTGTCCAACATCAAAGAGGACGAGCTGCCCGACATGAATGACGCGGTGAACCGCGCCGTGCTCGCAGTGTCCGAACTGATTGAAAACGGCGTCCCCTCTGCCACGCAGAAATACAACGGCAAAGCGGCGCAGCCGAAAAACTGCAAATGATTTCCCGGCACAGGCTGTCCCCAGCGGACAGCCTCAGCCTATAGCAAAACCCGGCGGGAGCAGTCCCGCCGGGTTTATTCTGTCAGTCTGTCGTTTGATATGCAATCATGATGCTGACCACGTTTCAATACCATGGAAAATCTGATCCGGCCACGGCGCAAACTGCTTCGGCAGTTCGCTCGCCGACGAAATCAACGTGCGCTCAAAGGCAATTGGAATAAGGGGAGTCTGCTCTGCGAAGCATTCCGCGTATTCTTTGCGCGCGTCTTCTTCTTCGCCCTCTTCATACGACGCGAGACCGTTGATAGCGTCCTCCATATCGCTGTCATAATAGCCGCTGAAATTGCGCTCGCCGTTGCTGGAAATCAGTGACGACAGGTCAAAATCGGCGGTCATCGTGTATTCGCCGTAATACAGCTGAAACGACTCATTGCGCAGCTTGCTCTGGCATTCTTCAAAGGTCAGCGGTTTGACTTCCGTCAGAATACCTGCTTCGGTCAGCGTTTCCGCGTATTGCTGGAGCACGGCGCCCTTTGTGCTGTATTTTTCATTATAAATAATTTCTACTTTAAACTGTCTGCTGCGGCTGATATCCAGAAAACCGTCGTCATTGCGGTCATAAATATCCGCATCCTCGAGCAGTTCAAGTGCTTTTTCCTTGTTGTACTCCGGTGCATCCACATCGTCCGGCACCGGGACAATCGGCAGGCTCGCCGCATCCGCACGTCCGGCAAAGCAGGTCTGTACAATGCTTTCGCGGTCGAGCAGCAGAGACAGTGCTGTGCGCACATCCTCATTGTCATACGGCTCCATGTCACAGTTGACACCGAGATAGTGCAGGCGTGTGGTCGGCACGCTGGCGGTATATTTTCCGCCCTGTGCCGGGGACTGCTCTGCATCCGTCTGCATCAGCATGGACAGCTCGCCGCTGCTCAGCAGGTTTGCCGCGCCGGTGGCATCGGACACCGACACCAGTGTAATCGACTCACAGAAACCGACCTTGCCGCCTGTCCGCTGTTCAAACGGAATCAGGCACTTTTTTCCGTCGCTCGTCACAAGTTGATACGGGCCGGAGCCGTCCGGACACTCGTCCTCGTCCGTACCCTTGCGGAGGATCGGAACGTCGAGCAGGGCTGCAAGATTGGAATTTTCCCGGTACAGGCGAATATGTACCTCATCTCCGCTGTATTTCACCGATGAGATGCAGGAAAGCTGATCCTGATAGATGGAATCCTCACGCAAACGCGCATTGTTGAGCGAAAAGACCACATCTGCCGGTGTAACCTCCTGACCGGAGTGGAATTTTGCGCCGGAACGGAGTTTCAGCGTATAGGCTCGGCTGCCGGTCTGCTCCAGCGAATCACACAGCACCTTTTGCGGCTGGAAATTGTCATCGAGCGCAAACAGGCTCTCAAAACACAGCTGGGCAATCAGCTGGTTTTCCGATGACGTACAGGAAAGCGGGTCAAAGCCGTCATTTTCGTTATATGCGAGGGTAAATGAATCCACTGCCTTTACATTGTCTGCCGCTTGATTGACGATCTGTCCGGCATCCGTTTCGCCGCTGCCGCTGCCCGCGCTGTCCTTGCTGCCACAGCCTGCCAGCCCGGTAAGCAGCAGCGCGCCGGCGAGTGCCGCCGCAATTCCGCGCTTTGCTTTCATGATTGTTCTCCCTCCAGCATGATAATGCCCGCCTGTACGCCGCGCCTGCCGTTGGTTGCGCGGTGTGACCAGAATTCGTCGTGCATGCATTTGGTGCACAGACCGCTGTCTGTCACCTTCTTCACGCCTGCATCCTCCAGGCGCATGCGGTTGATGCCCTGTAAATCGATAAAATATTTCGCACCGCGCCGTTCAATAAACGGCTCGACTGCCTGCCCCATTGTTTCACGCATGGCATCCGGCACATCTGCATCCGTTTCAAAACAGCACGAATGAATGGACGGCCCGATGACCGCTTCGATGTTTTCCGGCTGTGCACCATACTGCTCCTGCATGGTGTGCACGGTTTTGGCCAAAATGCCGTTTGCCGTGCCGCGCCAGCCCGAATGGCACACGCCAATGCTCCGGCTGACCGGGTCATGCAGCAATGTAACAACGCAGTCAGCATAATAGCCGCACAGCGGCACATTCGGCAGGTTCGTGACAATGGCATCCGTCTGCCAGCTCATCGGCTGTCCGAGGCCCATGCCCATCGTGTTCTCATCCACCACACGCACACAGTCGCCATGCACCTGTTTGGTCATGGTCATGCGCTCACGCGGTACGCCGAAATGATCCGCGAGAATCTGATAATTTTTCAGTACGTTTTCACGCTCATCGCCGCGGTTAAAGCCGAGATTGAGCGAAGACAGGTATCCTGTGCTCACACCGCCGAATTTGGTTGTAAACAGATGCGGCGTGGTGATGGTATCACAGGTATAGTAAATCAGGCCGTTTTCCTCACGCCTGTGTATCAACTGATCCATAAATATCCTCCTGTACAGGCAAAAATCGCGATTATCCGCCTGTCGTCCCTATTATACTATGCTTTGTTAAAAAAATATAGTGGGAATATAAAATGACGAGATTGTTAAAAATTTCGATGTTTTTTGTAAGATGTTGACAAAATTGCTTGATTCTTAGAATGCTACTGTTTCCCCTGCACAGATACCCCCTGTTGACAATATTTTGTTTTCCGATTACAATAAGTAATAATGCCTTTGTATGAAAACGTATGCGATCTATCGTTTAACCGCACAGGTATTACCTGAAACTTTCCGAAATTTTTAGAAAAAATCACAAAAACAGGAGGTGTGTATCAGAACAATGGTTGGTATTATAATTGCCGCAATCGTCGGCATACTTGTGGGTGTTATCGCCGGCATCGCCTACCGCAAGAACGTCGCCGAAAAGGAAATCGGCAGCGCGGAGGAAGAAGCCAAGCGTATCATTAACGATTCCATCAAGGCTGCGGAGAGCAAGAAGCGCGAAGCAGTACTGGAAGCGAAAGAAGAAATTCACAAAAGCCGCGCTGATCTCGAGCGTGAAATCAAAGAACGCCGCAGCGAAGTGCAGAAAACCGAACGTCGTCTGACACAGAAAGAGGAGACGCTGGACCGTAAAACGGATGCAGCGGAACAGAAAAATGAGGAACTGACCCGCCGTCTGGCCAAGGTACAGAAGAGTCAGGAGGAAGCGGAACAGTACAAGCAGCAGCAGCTGGAACGTCTGGAAAGCATTTCCGGCCTGACCCGCGAGGAAGCAAAGGATTTCCTTGTCAACTCCATCGAGCAGGAAGCCCAGCACGACGCAGCCATCAAGCTGCGCGACATCCAGCAGCGCACCAGGGACGAAGCCGAGCAGTATGCCCGTGAAATGATTTCGTCCGCCATCCAGCGCTGTGCGGCGGATCATGTGGCAGAAGCTACCGTATCTGTCGTGCCGCTGCCGAACGACGAAATGAAGGGTCGCATCATTGGCCGTGAAGGACGCAACATCCGCACGCTGGAAACGCTGACCGGTGTTGACCTGATTATCGACGATACACCGGAAGCCATTACACTTTCGTGCTTTGATCCGGTTCGCCGCGAAATTGCCCGTCTGACGCTGGAAAAGCTCATCATTGACGGCCGCATCCATCCGGCACGCATTGAAGAGATGGTTGAAAAGAGCCGCCGTGAGGTCGAACAGACCATCAAGCAGGAAGGTGAACGCGCCGTCCTCGAGACCGGTGTGCATGGACTGCATCCGGAGCTGGTCAAGCTGCTCGGCCGCATGCGCTACCGCACAAGCTATGGTCAGAATGTTCTCCAGCATTCCATCGAAGTTTCCCACATCGCCGGCATTCTCGCCGCAGAGCTGGGTGTAGACGCCACACAGGCAAAGCGCGCCGGACTGCTGCACGATATCGGCAAAGCAGTCGACCGCGAAATGGAAGGCTCACACGTTGACATCGGTGTTGACCTCTGCAAGCGATACCGCGAGCACAACGACATTATTCACGCAGTACAGGCGCATCACGGCGACATTGAGCCGAAAACCATTGTTGCTTGTCTGGTACAGGCAGCCGATGCCATTTCCGCTGCCCGTCCGGGTGCGCGCCGCGAGAACCTCGAAGCGTACATTAAGAGACTGGAAAAGCTGGAAGAGATCGCAAATACTACCTCCGGTGTGTCCAGTTCGTATGCCATTCAGGCAGGCCGCGAGATCCGTATCATCGTCAATCCGGAACAGGTTTCCGATTCCAAGATGGTTCTGCTCTCCCGTGAAATTGCCAAGAAAATTGAAACCGAGTTGGAGTACCCCGGTCAGATCAAGATCAATATGATCCGTGAGACCCGTGCCGTCGAGTACGCAAAGTAAAATGTTGAAGGAGTTCTGGAAGCACACCAGAGCTCCTTTTCTGTCCATTTGAAAATGTTGAATTGCAATTCTACTTTTGTTATAATAATTTGAACTACATTGAAGGAGCTCCAAAAATGCATCTGGAAGATTATATTGGTGATGACCTTTTTGATAAATTTGAGTTTTATAACTACAACCACGCCCATGAAATTATTACGTAGGCATTTCCCGAAGAATGGAATGAAATTGTCCACTGCCTGAATAATCTCAATATTTCCACAGAAGATCTGAGAGAATCTGGCGGAAATGAAACCAAAATCCCCAGGAAATTTGATGACATGCTATATCCTTGTGGTTGGAGAGAAATTCGCATTTCCGGTGATTTACATATTAAATTCTATCCCAGACAAGCCGAACAACGTGGTCGTTTCTCGAATATCCCTTTTGAAGAACGCACAACAGAAGGATATATCGACGGACATAATATTGATTTTCTAAAAAATCGCATTGCGTTTGATCTAGAGTGGAATAGCAAGGATCAGACCTTTGATCGTGATCTTCTGGCAATGCGGACATACTATGACTGTAATATTATCAGTGCAGGTATTATTGTAACTCGTTCACAGGATCTCAATGATGTTTTCAAAACAGTCTACGATTTTGACAAGAAATCAAATTTCTGGAAGCCAATTATGCGTAAATATGGAGCAAGTACCACTTGGATTGGCAAACTGTTATACAGGCTGGATTCACGCAGAAATGGCGGATGCCCCATTCTTGCAGTTGGAATCAAAAAAAATTGTATTTCCGATTGGAAGGAGGACTATATAGATGAGCACAATCCAAACAACGTCTGATAATCTTCTTGCTTTTTGCGGCTCAAAAAAATATTCTACAATATATGCAGATCCGCCTTGGCGATTTCAAAACCGAACAGGGAAAGTTGCCCCAGAACACAAACGACTGAACCGTTATGAAACCATGACTTTAAAAGATATCATGGAATTACCCGTTGAGCAGGTTGCAGCTGAAAAGAGCCATTTATATCTCTGGGTTCCGAACGCACTTCTTCCCGATAGTTTAGCAGTAATGCAGGCTTGGGGATTCAAATATAAAGGAAACATAATTTGGGAAAAAGTTCGTAAAGACGGGCAACCAGATGGTCGAGGTGTCGGATTTTATTTCCGAAATGTCACTGAAATTCTTTTGTTTGGGATCCGTGGAGAAAACAATCGAACTCTCGCTCCGGCTCGCTCTCAAGTTAACTTAATCCGAACACAGAAGCGCGAACATTCAAGAAAACCGGATGAAATAATCCCAATCATTGAACAATGTTCACCCGGATCATTCCTCGAGCTCTTTGCCCGCGACGATCGGGAAGGCTGGGATATGTGGGGAAATCAGGCGGATGCAAGCTATGAACCGACCTGGAATACCTACAAAAACCATACCGTAAAACAAACCAATCATCACACTTAATGCTCACTCAGAGAATCTCTGTGGACGTAAATATTCCTCCTCACAGAAATATTCTTTCGTCAGTCAAAATTGAGCTTTATAGCCAAAAAGCGCTGTACCGCGTTCGGTACAGCGCTTTTGCGTTTTGTTCACTTGTTTATTTGCTGTCAGGGTCTGCGGCAGGTCAGCAGAATGACCTGTCGTTCGCGGGCAATTTCGCGCAGCAGCTTCATGCCGCAGGCGGCGCGCTGGTCATCATAGTTGACAAATGGGTCGTCCAGCACAATCGGGACGCTCTCATCTTGATTGTCCAGCAGCACCTTGCACACGGCAAGGCGCAGCGCCAGATACAGCTGGTCGCGTGTGCCGGTGGACAGGCGGAGCTTATCCATTTCCACTGCACTGTTGTCCCGCCGGCAGGTTGCCTCAAAGTTGGTATACAGCTGCATCGCCGTATAGCGGTCGGCAGTCAGGGTTTTCATATACTCCTGTGCCAGTTTGTTGATCTGCGGAGAAACGCGCCCGGTCAGCTCGGCATTGGCACGCACCAGCGATTCCTTCGCCAGCCGGATGGCATCCAGCTGCCAGAGGATACTTTCCTTTTCCTCTTCCAGCCGCTCGCGCAGAGTGCACAGTTCTTCGCGCTTACCGATTTCCTCTGCCTTGCCGCGGCATGCCGCAATCGATTCGTGCAGCGTATTGCATGCCTGACGCGCTTCATCGACTGCGCTTTTTGTTTCGTTCATATGCATACGTGCCTCGCCCTGTGGGCCGGTCGTATCCAGGATATTCAAATAATGCTCTGCCAGGTCGTCATGCTCGCGCTTGCGTGCGAGATAAACGCGCTTTTTCTCGTCGAGCATCTTCATATGCTCCAAAGCACGGGCATCATCTTCTGCCGGAAGCTCCGGTGCGATGCGCTGCATCTGTTCGCGGAAGCTCTCGCGCATTTTTTCCAGATGCTCTGCCGTCTGTGCCTCGCGGCTGATGGCGGACTGCCTGCGGCGCTCCAGCTTGACGCGTTCCTCGTCAAAGTCCATCGGCGGGGAATCGAGAGACTCTGTGCTGCCGACAAACGTGACAATCAGGGCGATGACGGCGCATACAGAGAACAGATATGGCATATATGGTGTCAACGGGCCAAACGGGATGATTTGCAGCAGGCTGACAACCGCCAACACACCGAGTACAACAGCAAGAATCATGGACCAACCGCGGATATGGATATCCGAACGGCTGCGCGAGCTGTTGCTGTAATCGTCCTCTGTCTGGTCGATGTCATCCTTCCATTTCTGATAGTTGGTGGTGACGTCATCCAGCTCTGCTTTTGCGGCGTCATACGCTTCTTGTGCTTCCGTGAACTGCGCAGTAGCGCGCTCCGCGTCTGCCAGCACGCCGAAGGGCGGGAGCTCCGCTTTCAGCTGGGCGAGCCGCTCACGCGACTGCCGTTCCTCGCGCTCTGCCGACTCGCGCTTTGCGACAAAGAGCAGGGTGAAGTCTTCAGTCGCCTGCTGGTGCTCCGCTTCCGCTTCCGCAATGCGCTGCTCGGCCTCGGGCACCTGCGCCTCATAGTTCTGAATCTGTTCGCTCAGGTCGTCCAATCTGCCAATCGACTGGGTGAGCTGTGCGATATCCGCTTCGACCTGTGCATATCGCCCACGGTTTCCCGTGCCGCGCAGGGCATTGCGCCAGTGGTCGAGCTGTGCCACCGCGTTGGAATACATCATGGCGCTGTCACCCGTCGTGGACAGCGCCAGCATGCGGTCACCCAGCTCTCCGGCAGAAAGTGCCTGATCTTGTCCGTCGATCAGAGCGGAGGACTGATAGCCCTCCTCACTCACACCTGTCAAGATGCGTCCGCAGTCCTTTGCAGTCAGCTCAGCGCATTCTTCACCGGTATCGGCATAATGTGCGGAAAACTCCTGCATAGGAGCCGTTCCTTTTCCGGTCTGGCGGCTGATGATGATGCGGCGTCCCTTCCATTCCAGCTCCAGAATGCCGCTCATCGGGTTGCCGTCCGCCGGACGGTATTTCGTCTTGTCCGAAAGCTGGTTTTTTCCGTCACGCCGGCTGGTATTCAGGCCATACAGCATAACGCGCAGGAAATTGCATAATGTCGTTTTACCGCCCTCATTGGGCAGATAGAGCACATTCAGGCCGTCCTCAAAACGGATTTTCTGACCGTCAAGGACACCAAAATGCCCCTGTGCCTGCAAGAATTTCATATCAGTCCCCCTGTTTCCTTTTGAATTTGGGTTTGGACGTTTCTTCTATTATAGCTTCTATTATAGCATAGATTTTTGGTATGACAACCAATTGCTGCGGGCAGATTTCCGTTTTCCCGCGTTTTTTATTGTGCTCTGCTATTGATTTATCCGGTTGAAATGTTAAAATAGTATCATATTATATTCGGAGGGGGCGTATCCGCAGGCTTCGCCCCGGACAGAGGGAATGCAGTTCCTTCTGTGCCATTCCACTATTCTTATCTTATACTGAAAAGAGAGGTACATCATTATGAAATTCAAACGCTTGATGGCTATGGCTGCTGTTGCAGCAATGTCAGTCTGCATGCTCGCAGGCTGTGGCGGCAGCAAGTCTGAAGATACTGCCACCCCGGCTGGCTCCGCCGCAGGTTCCGGTGCAGAAGGCTCCGACCAGTCGCTTCAGTACATCCTCGACAAGGGCGAGCTGGTGCTCGGTCTGGATGACTCCTTCCCGCCGATGGGCTACCGCGACGACAACAACGAGATTGTCGGCTTCGACATCGATGTTGCAACCGCTGTCTGCGAGAAGCTGGGCGTCGATCTTGTTACCCAGCCGGTCGACTGGGATTCCAAGGAAATGGAACTGAATGCCAAGAACATCGACTGCATCTGGAACGGCCTGTCCGTCAGTGAAGAACGCAAGCAGTCCATGAACATGTCCATTCCGTACATGGAAAACCACATGGCGCTGGTTGTCCGTCCGGATGACTCCATCAAGAGTATCGACGATATGGAAGGCAAGGTACTGGCTGTCCAGTCCGGCTCGACCGCAGAGGAGGCTCTCGACTCCGAGGATGGTGCAGCCCTCAAGGATATGGTTGCCAGCGTCAACAGCTTCGACGACAACCTGACCGCTCTGATGGATCTGGATACCAAGGCTTCCGATGCTGTCCTGATGGATGACGTTGTTGCGAACTACCTGATTGAGCAGAACAACAAGGACTATGTCGTTCTGAGCGACTTCCTCTATGCGGAGGATTATGCAATTGCGTTCCGCAAGGGCGATGACGCGCTGACCGAAGCTGTCAACAAAGCGCTGCGCGATCTGAAGGCAGACGGCACGCTGGAAGAAATCTCCACCAAATGGTTCGGTTCCGACAAAACTACGGTAGAATAAGCTGATCGTCTGGGGCTGTCCGCGTTGGACAGCCCCTTTTTACATCCCACTTACCTATTTTTATATTCTGCTTACCTATTTTATTACTTATCTAGTACACCTATTACAATAAGGAGTGACCCCCGCCCCATGGAATTTATCGAAAGCATTACCGGGATGAATGCAGCTGCATTCCTCTCCATGATCCCCAACATGCTGATCGGCTGTTGGGAGGTCATCCAAATTTTCCTGCTGACCGTCCTGTTTGCCGTCCCGCTCGGCTTCCTCGTCGCGCTCGGCCGCACCTCGCGCTTCAAAATTCTGGGCGGCATCATCCGCATTTATCAGTTGATTGTCCGCGGCACGCCGCTCATGCTCCAGCTGATGTTCTGCATGTATGCCCCGTCCTTCCTGTTTGGCCTCACACCGCACCGCTTTGCCGCGTGTATCATCGCGTTTGTCGTCAACTATGCCGCGTATTTCGGCGAGATTTTCCGTTCCGGCATCCAGTCCATCCCACAGGGACAGTATGAAGCCGGCAAGGTGCTCGGCTATACCAAAACACAGGTATTTTTCCATATTGTCCTGCCGCAGGTCATCAAGCGCGTCATTCCGCCGACGGGAAGTGAATTTATGGTTCTGGTCAAGGACACCGCGCTTGCTCAGATCATTGCGCAGCCGCAGCTGTTTGACATTGCCATCAAGACTGCGGCGAAGAATGTTTCCATTACGCCGTACATCGCAGCCGGTATTTTCTACCTGATTATGAGTGCCGTCGTCGAATTCGCGTTCAAAAAGCTCGAGTCCAAGCTGGACTACTACCGTTGACCGCAGGAGGAATCTGTCATGAATCTGATTGAAGCAAACCACATCGAAAAGAGCTTTGGTGAGCTGCAGGTGCTGCGCGATATCTCCATGCACGTGGCACAGGGCGAAGTTGTCGCCATCATCGGCCCGTCAGGCTCCGGAAAATCCACCTTCCTGCGCTGCCTGACCCAGCTGGAGACCGCTGACCGCGGTGAAATCACCATCTGCGGCAAGCAGATGATGCGCACGGAAAATGGCAATGCCGTTTTCGCTGACCCCAAAACACTGCATGAAATCACGCTGTGTGCCGGTCTGGTGTTCCAGAATTTCAATCTGTTCCCACACCGTTCGGTTTTGCAGAACGTCACCGATGCACCGATCCGTGTGCTGGGTATCTCCAAAGCCGAAGCGGAAAAGACCGCCCGCAGCCTGCTGGAAAAGATGAATCTGTCCGATCGCGCAGATTATTATCCCTGTCAGCTGTCCGGCGGACAGCAGCAGCGCGTCGCCATCGCGCGCGCGCTCGCGCTCAATCCACGCGTACTGTTTTTTGACGAGCCGACCTCTGCGCTCGACCCGGAGTTGACCGGTGAAATTCTTCGTGTTATCCGTCAGCTCGCCGAGGAACACATGACCATGGTCGTCGTCACACATGAAATGGCATTCGCCCGCGACGTGTCCGACCGTGTTATCTTTATGGACGGCGGCGTCATCGTCGAGCAGGGCCGTCCGGAGGAAATTTTCGGCGATGCACAGAATGAACGCACCCGTGCTTTCCTCAGCAGTTTTGCACAAAACTAACAGCACATCCCCAGCTTTCTCAACATTTTCCACAATAAATTTTGAAAAAATGATTTACAAAGTTGTGACATTAGTATAAAATGTAAGCAAGTAACCCGGCTCGATTGCACTCCGTTTATTTGTGACAAAATGTCGAGATATTTTTTCTTGTAACTTCATCACTTTTTGTTGAAGTTTCGCTCAACTTTTGGTACAATCATAGGGAAGGTAACGGAATCCATCCGCCGACTTTTGGATAACCAGCCCCAAAAGGCTTCTTATGCAAGAAAATTTTTTATAGGAGATGTTAAATATGGATGCTTTTAGCAAGGCCCTGCAGGCCGACAAGAGAGAAATCATCATCGCGCCGACCATCTACAAATGTGCGAATTTCGCAGAATTCGCAGAGGAATTCAAGCTGAACGAGAGAGACTGCGTTCTGACCAACGAATTCATCTACAAGCCGTTCATGGAAGAGCTGAACCTGCCGTGCAACTTCGTATTCCAGGAGAAGTTCGGTGTTGGCGAGCCGTCTGAGGCTATGATCCAGACCATGTACGACGCTATCCCGTACGATTCCTATGACCGCGTCATTGCTGTCGGCGGCGGCGCTATCATGGACCTGTGCAAACTGCTCGGCTGCAAGCGCCCGGCTTCCATCCACGAGATGTACTTCAAACGTGAGCCGTTCATCCACGAGAAGGAAGTTATCGCAATCCCGACCACCTGCGGCACCGGTTCCGAGGTTACCAACATTTCCGTTGCAATCGTCAAGGACGAGAAGGACGGCGTTCTGACCGGCGGCGAGACCAAGCTGGGCCTGGTTTCCGATGACATGATCCCGAACAAGGTTTGCCTGGTTCCGGATATGCTGAAGACCCTGCCGTACAAGCCGTTCGCTTCTTCCGCAATCGACGCCCTGATCCATGCAACCGAGTCCTTCCTGTCGCCGCATCGTAAGACCATGACCTCTGAGATGTTCTCCATCAAGGCTATGGAGCTGATTCTGGAAGGCTTCCGCCGCATCGGCGAAGACGGCCCGGACGCTCGCTTCGGCTACCTCGAGGAGTTCTCCATCGCTTCTACTTACGCTGGCATCGCTTTCCTGAAGGCTGGCTGCGCTACCGTACACGGCATGTCCTTCCCGCTCGGCGGCACCTACCATGTACCGCATGGTGAGTCCAACTACGCTCTGTTCGGCAAGATCATGGAGATCTACGACGAGATGGACCCGAACGGCGAAATCCTCGAGTTCAAGAAGCTGGTTGCCCGTATCACCGGCTGCGAGGTCGACAACGCAATCGCATACCTCAACGAGCTGCTCGAGAAGGTTCTGCACCTGAAGCCGCTGCGCGAGTACGGCTTCAAGGAATCCGACATCAAGGACTTCCCGGTATCTGTCGAAGCAAACCAGCAGCGCCTGATCACCAACTCCTACATCCAGCCGTGGACCCGTGAGCTGATGGAGCGTGTTTACAGAGAGTGCTACTAATTGCCGGATAACGCAATATCCCAATACCGTTAGCCTGTAAAACGCAGCGGGTATCGTCCGCGGTACTCGCTGCGTTTCTACTTCAAAGGGGTTCGTTCCCCCTGACTAGAGAGACGACTGAGAGAAAGGATTTACGATCACTATGATGACCAAAGAACAGTACATTGAGTCCCTGCGCAAGCTGAATCTCAACCTGTGGATGTTCGGCAAGAAGGTTGAGAATCCGGTAGACGATCCGGTTATCCGTCCTTCCCTGAACTCCTTTGCCGCTACATACGAGGCTGCGGAGGATCCGCAGTATGAAGACCTGATGGTCGCTACCTCCCACATCACCGGCAAGAAGATCAACCGCTTCACCCACATGCATCAGTCCACCGACGACCTGATTAAGAAGGTTAAGATGCAGCGTATGCTCGGTCAGAAGACCGCTGCCTGCTTCCAGCGCTGCGTAGGCATGGACGCAATGAACGCCGTATTCTCCTCCACCTACGAAATCGACGAGGCGTGCGGCACCAAGTACCATGAAAACTTCGTCAAGTTCCTGACCCGCGTACAGGACGAGGACCTCGCAGTTGACGGCGCTATGACCGACGTCAAGGGCGACCGCGGCCTGGCTCCGTCCAAGCAGGCTGACCCGGACCTGTTCCTGCACGTTGTTGAGCGCACCGCTGACGGCGTTTATGTCACCGGCGCAAAGGCGCATCAGACCGGTTTCGTCAACTCCCACGAGGTTCTGGTTATGCCGACCATCTCCATGCGTGAGGGCGACGAGGACTATGCGATTTCCTTCGCAATCCCGACCGATTCCGAGGGCATCACCCTGATCTACGGCCGCCAGTCCTGCGACACCCGCAAGCTGGAGGAGTACAACGATATCGACGTAGGCAACAAGACCTACGGCGGCCACGAAGTCCTGGTTATTTTCGACCATGTATTCGTTCCGAACGATCGCATCTTCCTGAACGGCGAAGTGAAGTTCGCTGGCATGATCGTTGAGCGTTTCGCAGGCTATCATCGTCAGTCCTACGGCGGCTGCAAGGTCGGCGTCGGCGACGTCCTGATCGGTGCTACCGCTCTGGCTGTTGAGATGGCAGGCTGCGCAAAGGCTTCCCATGTCAAGGATAAGCTGATCGAAATGACCCACCTGAACGAGACCCTGTACGCATGTGGCATCGCATGCTCCTCCCAGGGCTCCAAGACCAAGGCAGGCAACTACCTCATCGACCTGCTTCTGGCAAACGTCTGCAAGCAGAACGTCACCCGCTTCCCGTACGACATCGCTCGTCTGGCACAGGATCTGGCAGGCGGCCTGATGGTTACCCAGCCGTCTGAGGCAGATTACCGCAACCCGCAGCTGAAGCCGTACATCGAGAAGTACCTCAAGGGTGTCGCTTCCGTTCCGACCGAGGATCGCATGCGCGTCCTTCGCCTGATCGAGAACCTGACCATGGGTACCGCAGCAGTCGGCTACCTGCCGGAGTCCATGCATGGCGCAGGCTCCCCGCAGGCTCAGCGCATCATGATTGCCCGCCAGTCCAACATGGAGCAGAAGAAGCAGCTTGCTAAGGCAATTGCACGCATCGACTAATTGATTCTGAACAAACGGTGCTGATTTTCTGGCAATAACGTGACAACAGGCACTCATAGAGCAATTCTGTGGGTGCCTGTCTGTCCGTCTGTGCTCCCCCCAAATTCCGAAAATGAGGTTATGTTATGCTTCACTGTACTGTAAAATTCTGCGGCGGCTGCAATCCGCGCTATGACCGCGGCACCGCATACCGCCAAATTTGCAGCCAGCTCGATGGTATCGCGGGCTTCTCGTACCCGGAGGACGGCGTGCATTACGATGTGCTGCTGATCCTGCGCGGCTGCACGGGCTGTTCGTACCTGTACGAGGAAATTTCAGCGGAGCACCGCATCATCTGCACCGAGCAGGCGGAAGCAGATGGTGCCGCGGCTCGCATCGCCGCACTGGCCTGAACAGCATTGTATTTTATTTTCCGCCTGACGTTTTATCACAAAATACTTTTTCTGGATATCAAAACAGAGAGAAAGGATGATACCAATGAGAAAAGTAAAGATTCTGACTCCGGAAGAGGCGGCTCTGCTCATCAACGATGGTGATACCGTCGCAACTTCCGGCTTCGTAAGCTGTGCATGCCCGGAGACTCTGTCCAAGGCTGTTGAAAAGCGTTTCGTAGAGACCGGCCATCCGAAGGACGTTACCCTGTTCTATGCAGCTGGCCAGGGCTGGCGCGGTACCCCGGGCTCCGGCGGCGACCACTTCGCACATGAAGGCATGGTCAAGCGCGTTGTCGGCGGCCACTGGGATCGTGCCCCCGGACTGGGCGCACTCGCTCTTGAGAACAAGATCGAAGCTTATAACCTGCCGCAGGGTGTTATCACCCATATGTACCGCGATATCGCTGCACATAATCTCGGCACCATCACTCATGTCGGCCTGTATACCTTCGCTGACCCGCGCAACGGCGGCGGCAAGCTGAACGACTGCACCAAGGAAGACCTCGTCAAGCTGATCGAGATCGAAGGCCAGGAGCGCCTGCTCTACAAGACCTTCCCGATCGACGTTGTCCTGCTGCGTGCTTCCTACTGCGACGAGCGCGGCAACTGCACCGTACACAGAGAAGTTGGCCCGCTGGACGTCACCGCCATGGCTCAGGCCTGCAAGAACAGCGGCGGTAAGGTTATCGTTCAGGTTGAGAAGATTGTAGCTGCCGGTTCCCTCGATCCGAAGCTGGTCAAGATTCCGGGCATCTACGTTGACGCCGTTGTCATCGGTACCGAAGAGGACAACATGCAGTGCATCGGCGTACCGTACGACGGCTCCGCTGCCGGCGAGTACACCATCCCGCTGGATTCCATCCCGACCATTCCGCTGAATCAGCGCAAGGTTGTTGCGCGCCGTGCTGCTATGGAGCTGCCGAACGATGCAATCGTCAACCTCGGCACCGGTATGCCGGAGCAGATTTCCAATGTTGCGGCTGAAGAAGGTATCGCGGATAAGATGACCCTGACCGTAGAGGCTGGCCCGATCGGCGGCATCCCGCTGGCTGGCCCGCAGTTCGGCGCGTGCTCCAACGCAGAAGCCATTCTGGAGCACAACGTACAGTTCGACTTCTATCAGGGCGGCGGCCTGGATATCGCATTCCTCGGTCTGGCTGAAACCGCTCCGAACGGTGACCTGAACGTATCCAAGTTCGGCACCCGTCTGGCAGGCTGCGGCGGCTTCATCGACATCACCCAGAACGCAAAGAAGGTCTGCTACTGTGGCACCTTCACCGCAAAGGGCCTGAAGGTCAAGGTCGGCGACGGCAAGATCGAAATCGTGCAGGAAGGCGAAAAGAAGAAGTTCGTCAAGGAAGTTGAGCACATCACCTTCTCCGGCATCTATGCGAACAAGGTTCATCAGCCGGTTCTGTACATCACCGAGCGCGCTGTCTTCGAGCTGCGTCCGGAGGGCGTTACCCTGATTGAGATCGCACCGGGCATCGACCTGCAGACCCAGATCCTCGACCAGATGGAATTTGTACCGCAGATCGCTTATCAGGAAGACGGCACCATCAAGCTGATGGACGAGCGTATCTTCCGCGATGAGCCGATGGGCCTCGCAAACGATTGATTGCTGATCAAATAACGCATAACACATGGGTATCTAATTGTTAGTTTTTTAACACTTTCAACTTTTTCACGCTTTTTTTGCGGAAAATACTTGTGAAATATGGCGTTATGATGTACAATAGCAAAGGGTTCAGGGAGAAACACCACTCTATCCTCCCTTATCCTATTGTTATATAACTATCCATTCCTGTAGTGAGAAAAAGGAGAATAGGGCAAATGAATGTGTATATTTGCAGTGCAAAGAGAACCCCGATCGGTTCCTACGGCAAGAGTCTGAAGGATGTTCCGGCTGTTACGCTCGGCGTTACCGCTGCCAAGGCTGCGATTGAGCAGTCCGGCGTTGACGTTGCTGCCATCGATGAGACCATCACCGGCTGCGTCCTCCAGGGCGGTCTGGGTCAGAACATCGGCCGTCAGATCATGGTTGGCGCAGGTCTGCCGATCACCACTCCGGCAATCACCATCAATAAGGTTTGTGCATCCTCCATGCGCGCAATGAGCCTCGCAGCTCAGATCATCAAGTCCGGCGACGACCAGTGCATCATGGCTGGCGGCGCTGAGTCCATGTCCGGTGCACCGTATTATGCAAACAAGGTTCGCTGGGGCGCTCGTATGAACGACATCCAGATGGTCGACCTGATGGTACACGACGGCGTTTGGGATATCTTCAACGGCTACCACATGGGCATCACTGCGGAAAACGTTGCAGAGCAGTACGGCATCACCCGTGAGATGCAGGACGAGCTGGCTTGCGCTTCCCAGGCAAAGGCTGTTGCAGCAATCAAGGCTGGCAAGTTCAAGGACGAGATCGTTCCGGTAGAAGTAAAGCAGAAGAAGAAGACCTTCCTGTTCGACACCGACGAGCATCCGCGTGAGGGCACGACGATGGAGACCCTCGCTGGTCTGCGCCCGGCATTCAAGAAGGACGGCACGGTAACCGCAGGCAACGCTTCCGGCATCAACGATGCAGGCGCTTGCATGATTATCGCTTCTGAGGACTTCGTAAAGGCACACGGCTTGAAGCCGATGGCGAAGATCCGTTCCTACGGTTCTGTCGGCTGCGATCCGTCCATCATGGGCATCGGCCCGATCGAGTCCACCCGTCAGGCACTGTCCCGCGCTGGCCTCACCGTTGCTGATCTCGACCTGATCGAGTCCAACGAAGCATTCGCAGCACAGGCTTGCGCAGTCAACAACACCCTTGGCTTCGACATGGACAAGGTCAATGTAAACGGCGGCGCAATCGCTCTGGGCCATCCGATCGGCGCAGCAGGCTGCCGTATCTCCACCACCCTGCTGTACGAAATGATTAAGCGCGATGCTACCATCGGCCTGGCTACCATGTGCATCGGCGGCGGCATGGGCGAAGCAATCATCCTCGAGCGCGACGAGCTCTGCAAGTAAGCATTATACATTCCACGACATTTTCGAGAGCGGGAAGGCGGAGCATCCGTCTTCCCCTCCTCCCGTGACACAGACATAAAAGGAGATCTTTTACCAATGACTGACGTAAAGGTAGAGAAAAAGGGTAACGTAGCAGTTGTTACCATCGATCATATGCAGGCAATGAACGCCCTGAGCACCGACATGTATGCACAGCTGGAGGAGGCATTCGACTCCGTTGCAGCGATGGAAGACGTTTATGCCGTTGTCCTGACCGGTTCCTCCCGTGTCAACAAGAAGGGCAAGACCGTTCAGTCCTTCGTAGCAGGCGCTGACATCTCCCAGATGTCCACCATGACCGTTGCAGAAGGCAAAGCATTCGGCAACGACTCCAACCGTGTATGCTGGAAGATCGAGAACTTCAAGCGCCCGGTTATCGCTGCAATCAACGGCTTCTGCCTCGGCGGCGGCTGCGAGCTGGCTATGTCCTGCGACATCCGTCTGGCTTCCGCAAACGCTTGCTTCGGTCAGCCTGAGGTTGGTCTGGGCATCACCCCGGGCTGCGGCGGCACCCAGAGACTTGCTCGCCTCGTAGGTCTCGGCAAGGCAAAGGAAATGCTGTACACCGCACGCGGCAACTACACAGCTCAGGACGCAAAGGACATGGGTCTGGTCAACGAAGTATACGAGACCGTTGAAGAGCTGGAAGAGGCTGCTCTCGCTCTGGCACAGGAAATCGCTGCTCAGGCTCCGATCGCAGTCGCTCTGGTCAAGGAAGCTGTCAATGTTGGCATGCAGACCGACCTGAACTCTGCTCTGAAGCTGGAGGGCAACTGCTTTGGCGAATGCTTCGCTACCGAGGATCAGAAGTATGCAATGGCTCATTTCGTAAACAAGAGCCGCGAGCCGAAGGTATTCCAGAACAAGTAATTCGATTCATCACTTGAGACTTGAGATTGAGATAGGAGATTGAGAAACATGAAGGTTACTGTATTTGGTGCCGGCAACATGGGTGCCCGCATTGCTGAAGTTTTCCTGAAGGCTGGCCATGCTGTCACCCTGATTGATATCAAAGAGCAGTTCTGCGAAGGCGGCAAGAAGCGCATCGAGGGCGACCTCGCAGGCGGCGTCAAGAGAGGTAAGATGACCCAGGAGCAGATGGATGCATGCCTGGCTAATCTGACCCTGTCCGTTGACCGCCAGGATGCCGCTGGCTCTGACTTCGTCATGGAAGTTATTCTGGAAAGAATGGATCTCAAGAAGGAGCTTCTGGAAGAGCTCGATTCCATCCTGCCGGAAGACTGCATCATCGGCACCAACACCTCCGCCCTTTCCATCACGGAGATCTCGAACGCTGTTCCGAACCGCTCTGACAAGGTTGTCGGCTGCCACTTCTTCAATCCGGCTCACATCATGAAGCTGGTTGAGGTTACCAAGGGTCTCAAGACCTCTGAGGAGACCTTCAAGAAGGCTTATGACATCATGGCTTCCCTCGGCAAGACCCCGGTACAGGTCAACGAGGGCCCGGGTTTTGTTGTCAACCGCATTCTGATCCCGATGATGAACGAAGCCATCGGCATCTATGCAGACGGCATCGCATCCCCGTCCGACATCGACCTGGCTATGCAGAATGGCGCTGGCATGAAGTCCGGCCCGCTGCACACTGCGGATCTGGTTGGCCATGACATCAACCTCGCAATCATGAACACCCTCTTCACTGAGACCGGCGACCCGAAGTATCGCCCGCATCCGCTGCTGAAGAAGATGGTTCGCGCAGGTTATCTGGGCGTCAAGACCGGCAAGGGCTTCTTCACCTATGATGGCCCGTTCGGCAAGGAAATCCCCGGCGGTGACCTGACGATCAAGTAAAAACAATCGAGTTTGTTTCTGTCCTCCGCAGCTTTTGGCTGCGGAGGATTTTTTATTTATATTTTGCTCCCTGCCGCGCAGATAGATGGCAAAATTTGCCTTTTTCGCTGTGATTCGTTAAATTTTTTAATATCAACTGTTTCATTCGAGACATTTTTTCGGATTTTTGTGCAATTTTTTCGTAATTTTTGCCGCGCAGATATCCATTTTTTTCAAATTTTTTATCCGGAAATTTGAGGTTTTTTCCGGTTTTTCCCTTGTTTTGGCAAAAAAATTGTATATTTTATACATTATTTTGAGTAAATCATTTTCTTTTCTTGTACGATAACAAAAATTTTGCTTTCGAGAGCAGGATCATACATTTTTATATTGAAAATATACCATATTTACGGCATAATATAATTAAAAAATAGGGACTTTTGTCCGATTATCCCAGCCAACGCACACAAACAACAGCAGAAATGAACGCTGTAAGGTCTGCAATAAACGCCGCAGGAATTGCATATCTTGTCCGTTTCAGCTGTAAATGACCGCAGTAAATGCCAATCGTGTACATACTGGTCTCAGAGGCGCCCAGCATGACGGCGGCAACCCGTCCGGCATAGCTGTCCACCCCGCAGGTGCGCATGATTTCCTGTCCGAGCGCCAGCCCGCCGCTGCCGCTGAGCGGCTTGAGCAGCACCAGCGCTGCACAGTCTGCCGGTATCCCGGCGAGCGAAAGCAGCGGCTGCATGGCCTGTCCTGCCAGATCGATAAAGCCCGAAGCGCGCAGCATGGTCACTGCCGTCAGCAGCGCGATCATCGTCGGCAGGATGCTCACTGCCGTGCGCAGGCCGCTCTCCACGCCGCGCAGGAAAACCGGAAACACATCGGTTCCCTTTGCCAGTGCATGCACGCCGACAAAGGCAATCAATGCCGGAACCAACATCGCGTTCACGGCTCACGCTCCTTTCTCAGACGGGCAAACAGCCGCGCCGCCGCAAGCCCCGCTGCCACCGAACAGACGGACGCCCCCCACACGGCCGGCATGATGTCGAACGGCTGCTGTGCCCCCAGCGAGGCACGCACGGCTGCCACTGTCGTTGGAATCAACTGGATGGATGTCGTATTGAGCACGACAAAGGTCAACACCTCATCCGGTGTCCCCCTGCGCCCATACAGGTCATACAGCCTGTCTGCTGCGCGCAGGCCGATCGGCGTAGCTGCATTGCTCAGTCCCAACAGGTTCGCCGTGACGTTCGCAGCGATACATTCCATGGTTTCGCGGTCACGCGACGCGCGGTGGAACAGCAATGAAAGCGGGCGACGAAGCACCGATGTGATTTTTTCACACAAACCGGACTGCTGCATCAGTTCCATGACACCGGACCACAATCCCATGAGTCCGACGATGGACAGACACAGCGTAACCGCCTGGTTTGCGCCACCGGTGACTGCGGCAGATACTTCCGCAGTGCGCCCGGTCACACAGGCCGTTATGCACGCCAGCACCATCAGGCTGACCCACAGATAATTCATCATACTAGTTTCACCCTTTCCCTGCTAACACCGCACTCGTTAGCAGCATAATTTTGTACTTATAATAAGGAAGTGATTGCAATGAAATCTACCGGAATTGTACGAAAAGTTGACGAGCTCGGCCGCATCGTTCTCCCCATTGAGCTTCGCAGGACACTTGATATCGAGGTTAAGGATTCGTTGGAAATTTATGTCGACGGCTCCCAGATTATATTGAAGAAATACGAACCTGCCTGTGTATTCTGCGGCAATGCGAAGGATGTCATAAACTTTAAAGGGAAAAACATCTGCCGCAGCTGCCTGCATGAGCTGATGCACACGGAGGGGTGATTGTGCGCACAAGCGTATGGAAAGACATACGGGAACCGGTATCCGGTTCCCGTATTTTTTTGCGTTCAGGATGCACCGTCGTCCTCTCCGCGGTATTTCCGCCGGGTTGCCATCCCGCCACGGATGTGGCGCTCCTCCTTGTTTCGCATAAGCACCTCATGTGCCTGCGTGTATAATGGTAAATTCAAGTGATACAGTCGTTCTGTGATATCCTTATGAACGGTCGACTTGCTCACGCCGAACCTTGCTGCGGTCTGCCGCACGGTCGCACCAGTCTCTATCATATACTGTGCCAGCATAACGGCCCGTTCTTCCGGCTGTCCCTTCACATATTTCCCCTCCCGACATGACTTTGTGCTTCATGTCTATGTGAGGGCACTGTGTTTTATACATTTTCTGACGCATTGCAGAAAAAAGACGCAGATTTCCATTTTGGAAAAATCTGCGTCTTTTGTGTGTCCGAACTGGAACCGACGTTCGTTCCGGTTCGGATTTTTATACAGCCTGTCTTCCCGCACTCACGTACCGAAGTAGGAAAAATGCATGTAATCCTTCGAGCTGTTGAACGTGCCGCCCCAACGGAAGCCGTATTTGTTGAAGGTCTTGACCACAATGCCATCTGACGGAATGGAATACGGGTCAACACCCGGCTTCCAATACGATCCGACCATTGCTGTTCCATCGTTTTTGCACTGGTAATTTTCATCCGGATTGATATCCAGCGCCGTGCCGAGGCAGTGCTCCGAGCTTGAATTATCTCCGCGCCACGCATAACCGCCAATCGAATAGATCGGGAATTTTTCTCCGCTGGCATAGATTTCCGCAAAAATCTGCTCGATGGTATCGACCAGTGCAATATGAATTTTGAATTTCAGTGTACGCGTATACTTTACGCCCTTGGAATTGATGTCCCATACCTTGACGGTCACCGAAGTCTGGAATTGCTCCGCCTGTGTCTTGCTGGCATATTTGCGTTCTGTTGCCCCGTCACCGAAAATGCGCGCCATACGCTCGTCATACGTTTCGTCGCTGCTGGTCAGTGCCGATCTGCCAGACGGTTCCAGATATTGCATCAGCATAGTCGCTGTTTCCGCACGGGTGGCATTGCCTTTCGGACGGAGCAACAGCTTTCCGTTTTCATTGCTGCCGCTGATAATGCCGCTGCGGATTGCCCAGAGCATCGCATCTTTCGCCCATGCAGATACATTTCCTGCATCGGAAAACCGGATTGTACCGCCGACAAACGGCGCGCCTGCGTCCCGATACAGGAACACGGCAAACTGCTCGCGTGTCACCCGTGCTTCCGGGTCAAATTTTCCATCGCCTGTGCCAGCGGTGACCCCGTTACCGCTCGCCCACTGCACCGCATCATAATACCAAGCATCCGGCGCGACATCCTCGAAGTCCTGTCCGGTTACGGCCTTGTACGTCCCGCACGCCTTTGTATTGGCATACAAGATCTGCACTGCCATCGCGCGGGTCAGCGCATTGTTCGGCATAAACAAGCCTTTATCACCTACCATCAGCTCGTTGTCATAGACGTACTGTACCTTATCGTAAAACCAGTGCTGTCGGGTGACATCGGCAAACAGCTCGTCCACCGGTGCAAGCACTCGGTCGGGATTCCAGCTGCGCCAGCGGATGGTACCGCCATATTGCGTCTTGTTCTGCAGCACAGCATCCCAACCGCTGCCTTCCGCCGGATAATGCACGGTTGCCGTCACATCCTCAAAAATATCATCGCCAAGTGCAGGCGCTGCACCGCGGAAATACAGGCGCTTCAGACTGCCGCAGCC
Organism: Butyricicoccus porcorum; assembly: GCF_051246315.1. Lineage (NCBI taxonomy): Bacteria > Bacillati > Bacillota > Clostridia > Eubacteriales > Butyricicoccaceae > Butyricicoccus > Butyricicoccus porcorum. The sequence continues at coordinate 1,180,740 of NZ_CP178353.1, read as the reverse complement.
GCTGAATGCTCCCTGTCCAACCGACTGCACGCCTGCCGGAAGGCTGAACTGCTCCAGATCGGTACAGGATGCAAACGCCCAGCTGCCGATGGTTTGCAGCCCGCTGCCGGGCTCTACCGATTTCAGGCTGTAGCACGCATAAAATGCATCTCTGCCAATTGACTTCACGCTGTCCGCAATCGTCACTTCTTCCAGATTTTCACACCAGCTGAACGCATCGTCCGCAATGCTGGTCACGCCATCTGCAACGACAAGCTGTTTGATCGAAGCACAGCTGTCCTGCCAGCCGAATGCACCGTCCGCCATCTCACCTGTGCCGGAAATGGTGAGTGTTCCGGTGTTGTCCAGCTTCCATGTCAGGTTTGTACCACACGCGCCGCCGGAAGCGCCCTTTTCCTGCGTCATCTGCTGTACAAATGCGGGAATCTGCTCGGCCACATTGTCGCTGTACACGGCACTGCTGTCCGCTGCAAACGCAGGCATCGTGCCTGCCAGCAGGAAAACAGCACTCATATACCCTGCCAGTATCCTGTTTTTCATACGATTTCCTCCCTTTTTTGTGCAAAGATACACCTTCATTATACCGGTTTTCCGATAGGCTGACAAGCATTCCCTTTGCTGCCGGCTGCCGCATAAACAGACAGATATCCCCTGTTTCCACACACCGCGGGGAGAAATTTAGCGGTGATTTTGCAGATTACTGATGCTTTTTTTGTCGCGGAGTGGTATAGTATGATTGGATATTATCCTGCATTTTCTCTGCCGAACCGGCAGACAAGGAGGTAACCGGAACCATGCTGAAAAAAAAGGGGCCTGCTGCGCAGGGCCTGAAAATAATTATTGTCGGCTGCGGCAAGGTCGGTTCGACGCTTGTCCAGCAGCTCAGCCGCGAAGGGCACGACATCACCATCATTGACAAAGATGCCGCGGCAATTACCGAGCTTGCCAATCTCTATGATATCATGGGTATCGTCGGCAACGGCGCAAGCTACAGTGTCCAGATCGAGGCCGGTATCAAAAACGCCGATCTGCTCATCGCCGTGACGGATTCGGATGAGCTGAACCTGCTCTGCTGCACGATTGCAAAGCGTGTGGGTGACTGCTCTGCCATTGCGCGCGTGCGCACACCGGATTACAGCCAGGAGGTTGGCTATCTGCGCGACCGTCTCGGCCTCGCCATGATTATCAATCCGGAGCTGGAGGCTGCCCGCGAAGCAGCACGCATTCTGTACCTGCCGACCGCGCTGGAGGTCAACTCATTTGCGCACGGACAGGCGGAGATGATTAAATTTAAAATCCCGGAAGGCAACATCCTCGACGGTATGACCATCGCCTATCTCGGTCAGCACATCACCAATGCCGTGCTGATCTGTGCAATTGAACGCGGTGGAGAGGTTTATATCCCGTCCGGTGATTTCCGTATGGCGGAGGGCGATGTCCTTTCTTTTGTCGCACCGCGCAAAATGACACGCTCCTTTCTCGAAGCAGTCGGCTTCAAGACCAACCGCGTCAAAAATGCCATGATTATCGGCGGCGGCAAGAGTGCCTATTATCTCGCGCAGCAGCTGATCCATATGGGTATTGAGGTCAAAATTATTGAGATCAACCGCGCACGCTGTGAGGAACTGAGCATCCTGCTGCCGAAAGCGATTATCATCAACGGCGACGGCACAGACGAAGAGCTGCTCAAAGAAGAGGGCATCCATTATACGGAATCCTTCGTCGCACTGACTGGCATTGACGAGGAAAATATCTTGCTGACGCTGTACGCCAAGCAGGTCTCCAAGGCAAAGGTCATCACAAAGATCAATCGCATTACATTCAAGGGTGTCATCAATCAGCTCGATCTCGGCAGTGTGGTCTATCCGCGCTTTATCACATCAGAGGCCATCATCGCCTATGTCCGCGCGAAAAAGAATTCCACCAACAGCAACATTGAAACACTGTACCACATGTTTGACTCCCGTGTGGAAGCGATTGAATTCCGTGTGGATCAGCCGTCCGCTGTAACAGACCGCGCGCTCATGAATCTTCCGCTCAAGAAAAATCTCCTTGTGGCGTGCATCAACCGCAATGGCCGCATTCTGATCCCCACCGGACAGGACTGCATCAAAGTCGGCGATACGGTCATGATTGTCACCAAGCACGAGGGGCTTGTAGACATCCGCAATATTCTGGAGTGATGCCGTGCCATGAATAAATCAATGATTCGATATATCCTCGGTTCTGTTCTGAAGATCGAGGGCACCCTTCTCCTGCTCCCCTGCCTGACGGCAGTCATTTATCAGGAGTCCGAGGGCATTTATTTTCTGCTGACCGCAGCACTGTGTGTTGCGCTCGGCATGGCAATGACCTTCCGCAAGCCAAAGACCAGTATTTTCTATCTCAAGGAGGGCTGTATTGCCACCTCGCTGAGCTGGATTTTTCTCAGTCTGTTTGGCTGCCTGCCATTTTATATCAGCGGAGAAATCCCGTCGTTTACCAATGCGCTGTTTGAAACCATTTCCGGCTTTACCACAACCGGTGCAAGCATTCTGGAGGATGTGGAGGCGCTGTCGCACTGTACGCTGCTCTGGCGCAGCTTTACACACTGGATCGGCGGCATGGGCGTGCTGGTGTTCCTGCTGGCCATTATCCCGCTGAGCGGCGGCTCCAACATCAATCTGATGCGCGCGGAAAGCCCCGGCCCGTCAGTCGGCAAGCTGGTGCCGAAAATGCGCTATACCGCCCGCCTGCTGTACGGCATCTATATCGGGCTGACTGTAATAGAAATTGTCCTGCTGCTCGCCGGACATATGCCGCTGTTTGATTCGCTGTGTACTGCCTTCGGCACAGCAGGCACCGGCGGCTTTGGTATCAAAAATGACAGCCTGATCGGCTATTCCTCTTATATTCAATGGGTGGTCACGATCTTTATGGTGCTGTTCGGTGTCAACTTCAATGCCTATTATTTCCTGCTGTTCCGCCAGTTCAAAAAAGCACTCAGCATGGAGGAAGTCCGCTATTACTTCCTGATTATCTTCACCGCAGTCGCCGTCATCGCCTTCAACATCCACAGCATGTGTGCGGGCGCATTCGATGCGATTTCCAAGGCAGCCTTTCAGGTGGCATCTATCATCACGACAACCGGCTTTTCTTCGGCGAATTTCGACCTGTGGCCGCAGACAAGCAAGACAATTCTCGTCCTGCTGATGTTTGTCGGCGCCTGTGCGGGCAGCACCGGCGGCGGCATCAAAGTATCCCGTTTCGTCATCCTGTGTAAGACGGTCGTCAAGGAACTCAGCTCCTATATCCACCCCAAAATCATTCGCAAGGTGAAGGTAGACGGCAAGCCGGTGGAACACGAGGTAGTCCGCGCAACCAATGTGTACTTTATCACGTTTATGATCCTGTTTTCCTTCTCAGTTCTCGCACTTTCGTTTGAAGGCAAGGATCTGGTCACGAACTTCACCGCTGTGGCGGCAACCATCAACAACATTGGCCCGGGTCTCGAGCTGGTCGGCCCGACGCAGAACTTCATGCACTTTACTGTATTTTCCAAATATGTGCTGATGTTCGACATGCTTGCGGGCAGACTGGAGCTGTTCCCGCTGCTCATCCTGTTGCACCCGACCGTGTGGAAGGACATGCTCTCCCAACGCAGGCCAAAAAAATTGGACAGATAAAAACAGAAATGACGTTTTCCGAAAGCATTCTTCCGGAGAACGTCATTTTTTTACTCTTTTTATTGTGCCGCGGCGTCTTTCGGCCGCACATATTCAATCAGTTCGCCCACACCAATGTCAAGATACCAGCACAGCTTACAGATCAGTCCCGCATCCAATCTCTGAAATTCGTCGCGGCAATAGCGGTTGAAATTTGCGCGCGGAATATCCAATGCCTTGCAGACCTGATTTTTAGAAATCCCACGCTCCTTCAAAATCTGCTCAATGCGGAAGGTCAGTTTGCCATAATCGGTATCCAGTGGTAATTCTTCGTGATTCATACTATGTTCCCTCTTTACTTTCCTGAGAACAGTATATATAATAAATGCATATTCCATAATTCATTATTTAACAATTCACTTTACAGTACCTTACTATATAGTGAACTTATATATATATATACGGAAGAACCACAATGAATCAAACATGTGCATTTTTTGGTCATCGGGATATCTGCACGGATATCTGCGTGCCGCTGGAAGTTCAAATTCGCCGCGTGTGACAGAGTTTGGCGTTTCTACCTTTTGGTGCGGCGGCATGGGCGCATTTGACATGTTCGCTGCAAGCGCTGTGAAGCACTTGCAAACAGAATTTCCCCATCTGCGTCTCCTGCTGGTGCTCGCCTATCTTCCTGCGCAGAGTGCAGAAATTCCCGACATATACGATGGATCCCTCTACCCGTAAGGTCTGGAAACCGTCCCCCGACGCTTCGCTATCACGAAAAGAAACCAATGGATGGTAAATCACTGTGATCTGCTTCTCACTTGTGTCAACTGCACCTGCGGAGGGGCATATACAGCCTTTCATTCTGCCATACAGAAGGGAAAACCGGTCATCAATCTCGGCAGTCTCTCCGAATAAAAACAGGCGCGCGGCGGTTCACTCCGCTGCGCGCCCCTGTTATGCCAGCAGCTCCGCTTCTGCCTGTTTCAGAATTGCTTCGGCATCCGCGCCGACAATGTCCAGCCCTTCCGCGCGGAATTCCTGTGTTTGCGCAATGCCGAACAGCCCGGCCAGTGCACGGACATAGTCATATCCGAAATTATTTTCTCCGATGAAGCCGCCTGCCGTCGTGATATAGGTGAGGCGCTTTGCGCGGCACAATCCCTCCGGCGTGCCGTCCACCTGATACCGGAAGGTCAGGCCGACAATACTGACCGCCTCCAGATAGCATTTCAGCGCCGCAGGAAAGCTCATATCCCAATACGGCGCGGCGATGACAATTTCATCCGCCTTGCGGAAATCACGCGCATAGCGGAACATATCATGCTCCAGATGCCCTTCACTGATCAGGCGGTCACGGCGGGCAAGCGAACCGGTATCCAGACCACGCAGCCCTTCTTCCTCCAGAATGGCCTCTTTCACCTCATACGGTTCCTCCCGGCACAGCCGGACAACAAACGCACGCCCCAGGCGGTTGGTACGCGAGGTCTCGCGCCGCACGCACGCATTGACAAACAACAGCTTTTTCAAAATCGTTCCCTCCGATACAGCTTCCTTCCAAATAGTATACCACAAATACGCCGTGCGATACAAAAAGCCGCAGCCTGTTTCCAGACCACGGCAATCTCTTATATTTGGTTACTTCTTTCCGTCGAGATACGCCTGATGCAGCTGCAAGCAGAATTTCAGGCCCATTGTGCCGTCGTGTGCGGTGGCTTCCGGTTTGCGCCCGGTGCGCACGCAGTCGACAAAATCATTCATCTCTGCCTCAAACGCATCGCGCCAGCGCGCAAGGAAACTCTCCTGGCATTCCTCGACATACCCTGCCTCGGTGAACGACGAGACATAGTTTTTGCGCGGCACACTGTTGACGCGAATGGTTCCCTTTGTGCCGACAATTTCACTCTCAACATGACTGCATGTTGCGGTTCTGCCGACCTGAATAAAGGCAGTCGTATTGTTGTCGAACTTTGTCAGCGAGAAGCCGTTGTCGTAGTCGTTGTAATCCGCGAGTTCCGTGCACACATAGGCATCACCGGTCGCATACGACTCCACCGGCTCGCCTTCAAGGAACCAGCGCGCGAGGTCTGCATCATGACTGCCCATCTCGATGAACCACGGAACATAAATGCCCTTTTTAACGCCCTCCAGATGTCCCGGCAGGACAGAAGCCGGGTCGAGTGAAACGCCCTTAAATGCAATCGGCGTGCCAATGACACCTGCCCGAATCTTTTGCTTTGCGTCCGCATAAGACGGGTCAAAGCGGCGCATAAAGCCAACCGTAAAGAACTTGCCTGTATTTTCTGCCGCCGCCTGTTCGATCTCCGCACAGTCTTCCAATGTCTTTGCCAGCGGCTTTTCGCAGAATACATGCTTGTTTGCATGGCAGGCAGCCAGGCATGCCTCCTTGTGTGCATCTGCGCCGGTCGCCACAACAATCGCGTCAATGTCCGGATTTGCCACCATATCTGCGACGTTCGTATAGCCGAGTGGAATATGAAATTCCTCCTGTACGGCCTTTACCTTGCTCTCCGTGCGCGCACACACCGCAAGCACCTCCGCATACGGATTGCGCACAAGGTTTGTCAGATGCATTTTTCCCATCATGCCGATGCCGACAACGCCAAATGTTACCTTTTTCATATTCTTCTTTCATATTCTTCTCTCCTGAATATCCGATTTTCCCGCCTGTTGCGGATGCCAGAAGTGATTGTTTCAATATACCACTTTCTGTAGGTATCGTACTATATTTTCATCGGAAAAGCATTACACATTTGTGCGCAGTTATTACGAAAATATGCTGTCTTTTGAGGCGCCAAAGACGCGCTGTTTTGTAGATGTTGCTGTATCTGTCTGCGTGAAATCAGCTGTTGCGCTTGACTTCATTACTTTTATGTGTTAAAGTATATTTGCTCTGTTACACTTGATAGCCTTATGGCACAGGTGGACAGGCAGTTTCAGAGAAAGAGGGAGGATTTTTTGTGAAGTTACTCGTACTTATCATCTATTTCGCCGTTCTGATCGGCATCGGCCTGTATTGCCGCCGGCATGCAACCGACGTCGATGGCTTTGTCCTCGGCGGACGTTCGGTCGGCCCGTGGCTGACCGCCTTTGCCTATGGCACATCGTATTTTTCTGCCGTCATCTTTGTCGGCTATGCAGGACAGTTTGGCTGGAAATATGGCCTTGCGTCCACCTGGATCGGCATTGGCAATGCGCTCATCGGCTCACTGCTCGCCTGGGTCATCCTCGGACGCCGCACGCGCATCATGACGCAGCACCTGGATTCTGCAACCATGCCGGCATTCTTCGGCACGCGCTTTGACAGCCCGGCACTCAAGGTCGGCGCATCCGTCATTATTTTCATTTTCCTGATTCCGTACACCGCCTCGCTGTACAACGGTCTGTCCCGTCTGTTCGGCATGGCATTCAACATCGATTATACGGTCTGTATCGTCCTCATGGCGATTCTGACTGCCATTTATGTCATTGCGGGCGGCTATATGGCGACCGCAATCAACGATTTTATTCAGGGCATCATCATGCTGGTCGGCATCGTCGCTGTCATTGCCGCAGTTCTGGCGAGCAAGGGCGGCTTTATGGAAGCTGTCCGCGGCCTTGCCGAAATCACCGATGAAACCGCATCCCCCCAGCCGGGTGTCTTCGCATCGTTCTTCGGTCCCGACCCGCTGAATCTGCTCGGTGTCATCATCCTGACCAGTCTCGGCACCTGGGGTCTGCCGCAGATGGTACAGAAATTCTATGCCATCAAGGATGAGGCTGCCATCCAGAAGGGCACCATGATTTCCACCCTGTTCGCACTGGTTGTCTCCGGCGGCTGTTATTTTCTCGGCGGTTTCGGACGGCTGTTCTCCGAACAGATCGACATCGCGGCGGACGGCTATGACGCCGTCATTCCGACCATGCTGTCCAACCTGTCCCCCCTGCTCATCGCGCTGGTTGTCATCCTCGTGCTGTCCGCATCCATGTCTACGCTGTCTTCACTTGTCATGGCATCCAGCTCTACGCTGACCATTGACTTCCTCAAGGGTACGTTCATGAAGAAGATGAACCAGAAGCAGCAGCTGATGTGGATCCGCGCATTTATCTTTGTCTTTATCGCCATTTCGGCTATTATCGCGATTATCCAGTACAAGAGCAACGTCACCTTCATCGCACAGCTGATGGGCATTTCGTGGGGCGCACTCGCAGGTGCCTTCCTCGCGCCGTTCCTGTACGGTCTGTACTGGAAACGCACCTCGAAAGCAGCATGTTGGGTCAGCTTCATCTTTGGCTGTGTCCTGATGGTAGCAAATATGCTGTTCCGTTCGAGTTTCCCGGTTCTGCTCCAGTCCCCGATCAACTGCGGCGCACTGGCCATGATCGCAGGCCTGATTCTCGTTCCGATTGTCAGCCTGTTTACCCCGGCACCCAACCAGCAACTGGTTGAGGAAACCTTCGCCTGCTACAACAAAGACACCGTTGTTCCGCAGAAAACCGCACTCGGCAAATAAAATTCCGCCTTTTCGCTGCAACGCCCTTGCCTTCCCAGCTGTTCTGTGCTAGACTAAAGCTGTTAATCAAACATCCAAACCGATGACTGAGAAGAGTACATATGGCAAAATGGATTCAGAGAACTGCCGGTTGGTGCAAGGCATTCCCGCAGCCATGTCGAATGGACTCAGGAGGGCAAACCGAACGGGAAACCCAGTAGGGGCGACGGAGGACGTCTCCGTTACCAAACGATACACGTAATCGCGTGGAATGAAGTGGGCATAGCGCGCTATGCCAAACCGGGTGGTACCGCAGGAATTCACTCCTGTCCCAGTATTTGGGACAGGAGTTTTTTTATGCCGCTTCTGCCGCGCACAGGAGGTAAGACCATGAAAAATAACCGGACACATGCCCTTGCATGGGGCATCGCCTTCGTCGGCTTCACAACGCAGTTCGGCGGCGGCTTTGCATCAGGCGCACAGATTTACCAGTACTTTATTCATTACGGTATCTGGGGGCTCGTCATGCCGTTTCTCGCACAGTTCCTGATGTCGCTGTTTTACTGGTATGGCATGCGCTATGCCTTCCGCAACAAAACCTATGATTACCGCAGCTTTTCCGACAGTTTTTACGGAAAATTCCGCGTTGTATTCTCCAACCTCTATGAGATCGAATACATTGTCATGATCTGTATGGCGCCCGCCGTCGCCTTTGCCACCGGCGGCGCAACGCTCAACAAGCTGACCGGTCTGCCCTATCTGCTGTGCACGCTGGTCATCGGTATTTTCATCTTCGTTATCACACTGTTCGGCACCGAACTGGTTCGCAAATGCTCCTCTGTGCTGTCCATCCTGATTATTGTCGGACTGCTGCTCGTGCTTGTGCCCAACATCATCGCACAGTGGGACACGATCACGGACTCTGTTCAGCGCATGGCAGCCGGCGCACTCCCGGTCGGCTCACAGCAGAGCGGCAGCTTTGGAAGCGCATTGTGGTCTGCCTGTGTCTATGGAATCTTCCAGATCACTGCCATCGGCCTGATGTATCAGCACACCAGCAAGCTGGAAGAGGAAAAGGATGTCGGCCGTTCGATGATCTACATGTTCCTCGTCGATGCATTTGTCATGGAGCTGGCAGTGGTCGGACTGCTCGCCATTGCCTTCCGTCCGGAGCTGGCGGAATATGACGTTCCAATGCTGCTGCTCGTACAGACCGGTGTTGGTGCAAAAATTCTCACGCCGATTATCTCCATCCTGATTATCCTCGGCGCGGTATCCACCGGTGTCAACATGATTGCTGGCATTGTCACGCGCACCGTCAACCAGCTGGAAAAAAAGCAGGATACCGTTTCCAGCTCGAAGCACCGGCTGTACAGCACGCTCTCCGCACTGGCATTTACACTGCTCGCCTTTGCGGTCGCGCAGTTCGGTTTAATCCCGCTGGTCAAGCGCGGCTATTCGTACATCGGCTACGCGACCATGTTTGTCATCGCCATTCCGTTCATCCTGCATTTTATTGCGGATCACTGTAAGAAGGGAGCTTCTGCCAAATGAAACTGGAGAATTATGAGCTGCATCTCCCGAGCTATTCCATCGGAGATAAAATCTACCGCAACATCGGCCCGGTCTGCTCGTCCTATGGCAAGACTGTCCTTATCATCGGCGGAGAAAAAGCCCTCGCCGCAGCAGAACAGAAAATCCGCGAAGCTGTCGCACAGACGGAACTGGAAATCATCGGCGTGGAGCTGTTCGGTGACGACTGTACCTACCGCAATGTTGAACGCCTGCGTGCACTGCCGGTCTACCGGCAGGCGGACATGGTGTTCGCTGTCGGCGGCGGCAAGGCACTGGATACCAGCAAATGCCTGTGCATTGAAGACGACAAGCCGATTTTCACCTTCCCGACCATCGCATCCAACTGTGCCGCATGTACATCTGTTTCCATCATGTACAACGACGACGGCACATTCCTAAAACCGCATTTCTTCATCCGCCCCGCGATGCACGCCTTTATTGATACGGAAATCATCGCCAAGGCGCCCGCACAGTACATGTGGGCGGGCATGGGTGACACCTATGCGAAATACTATGAAGCGACCATTTCCTCGCGTGACGAGCTTCTGGAGCACTATACGGCACTCGGCGTGAACATCAGCCGCATGTGCCGCGACCCGCTGGTTCGCTTCGGCGCAAAGGCCTTCGCTGACCACAAGCAGGGAATGGTCTCTTATGAGCTGGAGCAGGTCGTACTCGCCATTGTCGTGACGACCGGCATCGCGTCCATTTTCCTGACGCGCGACTTCACGCCGGATTACAACAGCGGCCTTGCGCATGCAGTATTCTATGCGCTCACCGCCTATCCGGTCATCGAACAGCGCCACCTGCACGGCGAAGTCGTCGGCTTTGGCATCCTGATCGCGCTGCTGTGCGATGGGCAGGAGGATGAATTCCAGACCATCTATGCGCTCAACAAAGCGGTCGGGCTGCCCGTCCGGCTGTCAGATATCGAAATTTCCCGCGAACAGTTCGCCGCAATTGAGCCTCAGATCATGCAGATGTCCGACATCCGGCACTATCCATATCCAGTGACGGTGGATATGCTGCGCGCCGCCATCGACCGTCTGGAGCAAATGTAAGCCCTCTTACGCTTTCGTACAAAAAGTGGTATACTGGAGTGTATCCGGTATGCCGCTTTTTTGCCGTATGCCTGTGTTTGATTCATTTATCACCCATCACCAAAGATTCAGGAGTATTCATGCAGAAAAAAGAACTCACCAAACGCTATGTGCTGTTTATCATCAGCCTGTTTTTCGCGGCGCTCGGCGTCGCCATTACCAAAAAGGGAGAACTCGGTGTCTCACCGATTTCCTCCGTCGCCAACGTACTCAGCCTGCGCTTTCCCTCTCTGTCGCTCGGCAACTGGCTGATTTTGTGGAACTGTGTGCTCATCATCGGGCAGATTGTCATTCTGCGCCGGAAATTCCAGTGGATTCAGCTGCTTCAGGTACCGCTGTCCTTCCTGTTCGGCTGGTTTACCGACCTCGGTATGTGGCTGATTTCATGGTTTACCGTCGACGCCTATCCGATGCGCCTGCTGATGGTTGTCATCGGCACAATTGTACTCGGCTTCGGCGTTTCTCTCGCCGTCATTGCGAATGTCATCATGAATTCCGGGGAAGCTTTTGTCAAGGCACTCTCGGATACCATCCATGTGGAATTCGGCAATGTCAAAATCGGCTTTGATATCAGCTGTGTCATTCTCGCAGTGATTTTATCCCTGCTGTTCTTCAATTTTACAATTCAGGGCACACGCGAGGGCACTATTATCGCGGCATGCTGCACCGGACTGGTGGTAAAATTCTTCAGCCGCAGGCTGAAAGCGCCGCTTGATGCCGCACTGACCGGCTGTTCCAATGAGGAGGAACCCATCTCATGATGATTGATTTTCATGCACATACCTTCCCGTCCAAAATCGCGGAGGGTGTGCTGCAAAAGCTCCAAAAGCTGTCGCGTTCCAAGCCCTATACCGACGGCACAACGGACGGGCTGCGCCGTTCGATGGATCGCGCACACATCGATGTTTCCATCCTGCTCCCGGTCATGACCAACACCGGACAGGTGCATAAGCTCAATGAAGCGGCCGCGCGCGCCAATGAGCATTGGCAGGAAACCGGCCTGCTGTCGTTCGGCGGTATGCATCCGGATACGCCGGACTATCGTGCGGAGCTGGCACACGTGCAGGACATGGGACTGCGCGGCATCAAAATCCATCCCGCTTATCAGGATACGGACTTTGATGACATCCGTTTTCTGCGCATCATCGACCGTGCTTCCGAGCTGGGGCTGATTGTCCTGACGCATGCAGGCTGGGACATCGGAATTCCACACCACAACTACTGTACGCCGCAGCAAATCCAACATGTCATGCGCGAGATCGCACCGGACAAGCTGGTACTCGCGCACATGGGCGGCTGGTCGGACTGGAATGCTGTCGAGCAGGAGCTGGCAGGTCTGCCGCTGTATTTCGATACAGCATTTTCCACCGGTGAAATTGTCGCCGCGCCGGGCACGACGCGCACGCCGGAGGAATCACACAATCTGAACCACGCAGCCTTCGCCCGTCTGGTACGCCGCCACGGCACAAAGCGCGTCCTGTTCGCGACCGACAGCCCGTGGAGCGACCAGAAGGAAACGCTGGAGTTTGTCCAAAACGCAGGCTTTTCCGAGGAGGAACTTGCCGATCTTCTGGGAAACAACGCACAAAAGCTGCTCGGCATCTGACGCCTTTCCCGCAAAATAAAAAAACAGCCGGAGCCCTCTGCAAACGAGCAGAGAGCTCCGGCTTCCCCAGAGAAAAAATTTGTCCTGCTGTACCGAGATACAGCGGGACATTTTGTGTTAAATCAGCTCTGGTACAGATTGCGCTTATCGATAACGCGAACCGCCTTGCCCTCACTGCGGGTGATGGTCTTCGGTGCGACCAGCTTGACATCGACGCCAATGCCCAGCATGGATTTCAGGCTGGCAACCAGCTTCTTCTCACGCTGTGCAATCGTGATTTCCAGATCGTCAAACATCTCCTGCGACATCTCAACCTTGACTTCAATCGTATCGCTGTTGTGAACACGGTCAACAATCAGTTCATAGTTTGCCGGATAGCCCTCATTGAGCAGAACGGTCTCAATCTGGGACGGGAATACGTTGACGCCCTTGACAACCATCATGTCATCACTGCGGCCGAGCGGCTTGGACATGCGGATGAACGTGCGTCCGCAGGAACACTGCTCGCGGGTCAGGATCGCAATGTCGCGCGTGCGGTAGCGCAGCAGCGGAAATGCTTCCTTGGTGATGCAGGTGAATACCAGCTCGCCGCGGGAGCCGTCCGGCAGAACTTCGCCCGTTTTCGGATCGATAACCTCTGCAATGAAATGGTCTTCATTGATATGCATGCCGCCCTGCTCCTCGCATTCAAACGAAACGCCCGGGCCGGAAATCTCCGTCAGGCCATAGATATCATACGCCTTAATGCCGAGGTTCTTCTCGATGTCATGGCGCATTTCCTCTGTCCAAGCCTCTGCACCGAAGATACCCGCCTTCAGCTTGATCTTGTCGCGCAGACCGCGCTCGTTGATGCTCTCAGCCAGATATGCCGCATACGACGGGGTGCAGCACAGGATAGTGGAGCCGAGGTCGGTCATAAACTGAATCTGACGATCGGTATTGCCCGAAGACATCGGCAGAGTCAGGCAGCCGACCTTGTGCGAGCCGCCGTTCAGTCCGGGACCGCCGGTGAACAGGCCATAGCCATAGGAGACATGGCAGACATCCTCCTTGGTACCGCCGGCTGCAACGATGGCGCGTGCACAGCACTCTTCCCACAGATCGAGGTCGTGCTGGGTATAGAATGCGACGACACGGCGGCCGGTCGTGCCGCTGGTCGACTGAATGCGCACACAGTCCTCCAGCGGGACTGCCAACAGTCCGTACGGATACTGGTCGCGCAGGTCGTCCTTTGTGATGAACGGCAGCTTATGCAGATCTTCCACACCGTGGATATCATCCGGCGATACGCCTGCGGCATCCATTCTGTCGCGGTAGAACTTCACGTTTTCATAGACATGGTGCACCTGCTTGACCAGGCGTTCGCTCTGCATCTTTTTGATTTCCTCGACCGGCATGGTCTCGATTTCAGGCTGGAAATATTGCTTCATGGGTATCATCCTCTCTCTATCTAAATGGAATACAGCAATTGTTTTAAATTCTATTTTATTCAGCGCGTCCCAGTGCAAAGGCCTTTCTGTTCAGCTCCAGGAACTTCGGCGGGACACAGGCGGTAATGGCATCCTGCCATGCCTGCTCCGGGATATCCTCAAAATAACGCGACAGGCGTCCCATCAGCACAAGGTTGACCGCCTTCGGAGAGCCTGCCTGAACAGCAAGGGAAAGTGCATCCATATCGTCAACCTGTGCGCCCAGTGCGCGCATCTTCTCTACCAGGTCGGCCGGATACTGCGCCGCACCGGTGATAACCGGCATCGGATCGATTTCCTGCGTATTGACGATCACGCGCCCGCCCGGCTTGAGGTATTCCATCCAGCGGGCTGCTTCAAGCTTCTCAAACGAAACGATAAAATCCGCTTCGCCGCGGTCGATAATCGGCGAATAGACAGCATCGCCGAACCGGACATATGTAACCACGCTGCCGCCGCGCTGGCTCATGCCGTGAACCTCGGATACCTTGACGTCATAGCCCTGCTCCAGCAGCAGATGGCCGAGCAGCTTGCTCGCAAGCAGCGAACCCTGACCGCCGACGCCGACAATCATTACATTCTTTGTCATAATTCAGCCACCTCCTCAGGACTTGAGCGCATCGAACGCGCACAGCTGCTGACAGACACCGCAGCCAACACACAGGGTATTGTCAATCACTGCCTTGCCGTTCTTAATGCTGATCGCCGGACAGCCCAGCTTCATGCAGCTGCGGCAGCCGCGGCAAGCATCCGTGTCGACCTTCAGCGGCGGATTGTGCTTGACATATTTGAGCAGCGCGCACGGACGGCGGCTGATGATAACGGACGGCGCGTCCACTGCCAGCTCTTCCTTCACGGCGGTATCAACAGCCTTCAGATCATACGGATCGACAACACGGACGCGGTCAAAGCCCATCGCGCGGCACAGTGCCTCGAGATCAATTTTGCCCGCCGGATCACCCTTGATGTTGTAGCCTGTCGTCGGGTTCTGCTGATGACCGGTCATGCCGGTAATCGAATTGTCCAGAATGATGACGGTGGAATTGCTCTGGTTATAGGCGATGTTGGCAAGGCCGGTCATACCGGAATGCATGAATGTGGAATCGCCGATGACAGCAACCGTCTTGCCCTCAGCTTGTTTGCCAAGTGCCTTGTTGAAGCCATGAATGGAGGAAATCGAAGCGCCCATGCAGAGCGTCATCTCCATGGCGTTCAGCGGCGCCACAGCACCCAGCGTATAACAGCCGATGTCGCCCAGTACGGTGCACTTATTTTTCGCCAGCGTGTAGAACAGGCCGCGGTGCGGACATCCTGCACACATAACCGGCGGACGCGGCGGCATTGTTTCCTCCAGCTTTTTGCTCTCCGGTACCGCAACGCCGAGCTTTTCGGCAATCAGGTTCTGGGAGAATTCGTCCTCCATCGGCAGGACATCCTTGCCGGTGACAGTCAGGCCGAGCTGCTTGCAATGATTTTCAATAATTGGATCCAGCTCCTCGATGACAACCAGCTTGTCCACCTTTGCGGCGAAGTCGAGAATCAGCTTCTCCGGCAGCGGGTTAATCATACCCAGCTTGAGGATGCAGGCGTTGTCGCCAAATACTTCCTTCGCGTACTGATAGCATGTGCTGGAGGTGATGATACCGAGCGCGGTATTCCCCATCTCGACGCGATTGAACTCACAGTCTTCTGCGAACGCGATCAGGTCGCGGGTGCGCTGCTCAACCAGCGGATGACGGCGCTTTGCGTTGCCCGGCATCATGACATACTTTGCGATGTTCTTTTCATACGGCTTTTCCGGCGGCGTCATGCGCTCGCCGGTCTCGACGATGCTCTGAGAATGCGCAACGCGCGTACACATTTTGATAATCACCGGCGTGTCGAACTGCTCGGACAGCTCAAACGCGCGCATGGTAAACGCACGCGCTTCCGCGGAGTCCGACGGTTCCAGCATCGGGATTTTGGAAGCAATCGCATGGTGGCGCGAATCCTGCTCGTTCTGCGAGGAATGCATGCCTGCGTCGTCCGCGACAACGATGACCATACCTGCATTGACGCCCGTATACGAAACGGTGAACAGCGGGTCGGCGGCAACATTCAGGCCGACATGCTTCATGCCGCAGAAGCTGCGCTTGCCTGCCAGACATGCGCCAAATGCAACCTCCATGGCAACCTTTTCATTCGGTGCCCATTCGCAGTACATTTCGTCATATTTTGCGGCCTCTTCTGTGACCTCGGTGCTCGGCGTTCCCGGATAGCTGGAAACCACACTGCATCCTGCTTCATACAGGCCGCGGGCAACCGCCTGATTGCCCAGCATGAGCTGCTTCATAAATAATTCCCTTCCTTTTTTCTATCCATGCCGACGGAAAATCTGATTCCCCGCCGGCACGGCGTTCTGTCTATTCGCTGTCGGAAACCTGCTCGGTGATGCCGCGCAGCACACCCGTCCCGGAGGACAGCATGCGGCTGACCCGGCTGATGGTCGCGCTGCTCGCGCCTGTGCATCCGACAATGTCATTGTAGATTTTGCCCTGTGAGAGCAAAACGGCTACGTCAAAGCGCTGTTCCATCGCCCGCACCTCAGTCGCGGAGCACAGGTCTTCAAAAAAACTGCGGCACTCCTCGACGGTTTTGAGCTTGAGGATATTTTCGTACAAGGCCAGACTCGGCTGTTTGTTGTCCAATTTTGCCATACGGCACTCCTTCCTGTTTACCTCCCCGCGCCGGGGGCGGCAAAATAAACGACGCTTTCAAAAAATAGTTTAACACATTGCCGCACAACAGTAAACTATTTTTTGTGATTTTTCACAAAGAATACCCTGTTTTCCGCCCCTGAATTATCAAAAGCAGCTCCTGTTCCGTACCGCCGGACACAGGAGCCGCATTCGCTTGCGAGATAAAAATTAACCCTGATTTTCCTTTGCGACGAGGTTTTCGACGCTGTACATCTGGCGCAGCTTGGGCTTTTCGATTTTGCCCGTCGGGTTGCGCGGGATATCGTTAAAAATGATCCTGACCGGACGCTTATAGCGCGGCAGCTTGTTGCAGAACTGACGGATTTCTTCCTCCGTACAGGTAAAGCCCTGCTTGATCTCGATGATGGCTGCCGTAATTTCGCCCAGACGCTGATCCGGCATACCAATCACTGCAACATCCTTGATGGACGGATATGCGCGCAGGAAGTCCTCGATCTGTACGGGATAAATATTTTCGCCGCCGCTGATGATGACATCCTTCTTGCGATCCACGAGGAAGATAAAGCCGTCCTCATCCTGCATCGCCATATCACCGGTATACAGCCAGCCGTCGCGCAACACCTCTGCGGTCGCCTTCGGGTCGCGGTAATAACATGTCATAACGCCGGGGCCGCGGACACACAGCTCGCCGACCTCGCCCTGTTTCACCGGCTGATCGTGTTCGTCGACAATCTTTGTCTCCCAGCCAAAGCCCGGTACGCCGATGGCACCGACCTTGTGGATATTCTCCACACCCAGATGAACACAGCCCGGACCGATGGATTCGCTCAGGCCATAGTTGGTATCGTACTGATGATTCGGGAAATATTGCTTCCAGCGGCGGATGAGGGACGGCGGAACCGGCTGTGCGCCGATGTGCATCAGCCGCCACTGATCCAGCTCGTAATCCTCTATTTTAAAATCACCGCGGTCGAGTGCATCCAGAATATCCTGTGCCCACGGCACAAGCAGCCAGACAATGGTACACTTTTCCTTGGACACGGCCTCGAGCACATACTTCGGCTTGGTGCCCTTGAGCAGGACTGCCTTGCCGCCGGAAATCAGACTGCCGAACCAGTGCATTTTCGCGCCCGTATGATACAGCGGCGGGATGCACAGGAAGACATCATCCTTGGTCTGGCCGTGATGCGCCTGCTCGACACGGGCGGAGTGCATCAGGCTTTCATGGTTATGTAAAATCGCCTTCGGGAAGCCGGTCGTACCGGAGGAGAAATAAATGGCAGCGTCATCGTCGTCGCGGATATCAATCAGCGGCGCCTGGCTCGAGCAGTTTGCCGCGAGGGAATTGTAATCCTCTGCGAACATCGGGCAGCCGCCCTCTCCGACATAGAACAGCAGGCGACCCGCGCCCAGCTCATCCGCAATCGGCTCAATGCGCCCGATAAAGTTGCTGCCGAAGACAATGACATCGACCTCCGCCAGCTCAGCACAGTATTTGATTTCATCCGTATCATAGCGGAAATTGAACGGCACGGCCAGCGCGCCTGTCTTGAGCACGCCGAAGTAAATCGGCAGCCACTCGAGGCAGTTCATCAGCAGAATGGCGACCTTATCGCCCTTTTTGACGCCGCGGCTGAGCAACAGATTGGCAAAACGGTTTGCCTTCTCATCGAACACGCGCCAGGTGATTTCACGGCGGTAGCTGGTCGCCGGTGTCGGCTCCATCAGGTCATATTCCTTCCACGTGACGCGGCGAATCTCCTTGATCTCCGGGTTCAGCTCGACCAGTGCAACATCGTCGCCATAGAGCTTGCTGTTTTTCTCCAGTAAATCGGTAATCGGCATGGGTAACTAACCTCTATTCTCTTTATCTGTTCTTTTCTACTTTACTGCGCAACTGTTTTACCAGTAAAAGCAACATATTAAAAGTAACACACTCCCTGTCAAAAGTCAAATGCCTTGCAGGCAGAACGCGGGCGCGCTGATTCCAGTGCGCCCGCGATTGAATTGGTTATGTAGCTGTGTTCAGTGTATCCGGAAGGCTGTCTGCGCCGTCCTGTTGCGGCAGGGCACCGGATTCCCGCTGCTTTACCAGCCCGATGACATAATTGACCAGCTGTTCGGATGCATCCGGATGCCCGATGGCGCGGATGGATTCGCGCACCGTGCGCAGGCGTACCGGATTGTGGAACAGATGGTACAGCGCGTCATCCAACGGAAAGGTCTTGGTCACCAGTGACGCCATGCCGTTGTTGAGCAGGAACTCCACATTGCGTTCCTCCTGTCCCGGAATCGGGTTGACCAGAACCATCGGCACGCCTTTGGCAATTGCCTCGGACACCGTCAGCCCGCCGGGCTTCGTAATAATGCAGTCCGCCGCACTCATGAGCACCTCGACGTTGTCCACAAATCCCATGACCTGTATGGTGCAATCGCCGTCATATTCCTGTGCAAACGCCTTCAGGCGGTTATACGCGCGCTTGTTGTTGCCGCAGACGGCGAGAATCTGACAGCCCAGCCCCAGCTTTGTGATTTGCCGCACCAGCTTGCGGCTGTTGCCATAGCCCATGCTGCCGCCCATGACCAGTACCGTGCGCCGCTCCGGGTCGAGACCCAACTGGGCACAGGCATCTTCTTTGGAAAGATAGCGGTTGAATTTCGGATGAATCGGAATGCCAAGCGGCAGGATGCGTTCCTCCGAAATGCCCCGCTTGACTGCGGTGTGTGTAATCAGCTCACTCGCCGTGACCAGCGCTTCCATGTTCACGACATCCTCCCAGTACGGATGGATACAGTAATCCGTTACGACACCGATGCACGGTGCATCCACCATGTGCCGGTTCTTCATCTCGCTGACCAGATGCGCCGCAAGCACATGCGTGCATACAATAGCATCCGGCTCGAAGTTGTCGACAAAATGCTCAAACTTAAACGCGCCGAGCGTGTTGACAATCTTCACAATGTTCATCTTGTTCAGCTTTTTCCTGTTCTTGGACGTCCTGGTATAAAACAGCCGATATATCTCCGGCGTATATTTGGACGAAAGCAGATATCCCTGTGAAATTGCGGTGCGAACCACCTTGCTGATATATTCATACACATCGACGATCTTTGTCTCTGCACCCCTCTGCTCGAACAGATCCGCCAGCGCCTTTGCCGTGGCATGATGGCCATAGCCTGCTGTAACGGTCAGCAGCAATATTTTCATTATTTCACACTCCTCATGCCCTCTATTCTACCGTATTCCGCAGAGAAGTGCAAACGCTATCTCAGCCGGAAAAAGCCAATTTGTCCGACCGGCTGTGACAGCTTTCGTCATCCATTCCGGCTTTCGACAGTCTGGCGGTACTCCTTCAGCACTGCCTGCTCCAGCTTTTCGCGCATTTCGGAACCTACCGGGTGCACAATATCCCGGTAACGCCCGTCCGGCATGCGGCGCGACGGCATGGCCAGGAACAGCCGCTCCGGCCCGTCGATCACCTTGATGTCATGTACCGCAAACGTGCGGTCAAAGGTCACCGACACCAGTGCGCGCAGGCGTCCTTCCTCATTGAGATGCCGGAACTGAATGTCTGTAATTTCCATTTGTGGTACTCCTTTTACCATATTGTAACCATTTTTCTTGTCTGAACCTATTTATATTCTGAACGATTTGTCATATAATATACGTGGTTTTTCCTAAACCGACCGAAATTTTCCAACAGCATTTGCGCTGTTGAACATCTATTGCTGATTCAGGGAGGCATGTCATTATGTCTGACTTTTCTTTGACGTCCTATGTGACTGACCATAAATCCATCCATCTCGTCGGGATCGGCGGCGTTTCCATGTCCGCACTGGCGGAGCTGCTGCTGCACCTCGGCGCAAAAATCACCGGTTCCGACCGCACCGAGTCTCCCGTTACGGACAAGCTCGAAGCACTTGGCGTGAAGATTACATACGCCCATCTGCCGGAAAATGTAGAAGGTGCTGACCTCGTCATCCGCACCGCCGCCGTCCACGACGACAACCCGGAAATTGCACGCGCACATGAGCTGGGCATCCCGGTCATCGAGCGCGCACAAGCGTGGGGCTCCATCATGCTGGCCTACCGCAACGCAATCTGTGTCTCCGGCACGCATGGCAAGACCACCACGACCTCTATGCTGACACTCATCGGCATGCAGTGCGGCATTGACCCGACTGTTATGGTCGGCAGCAACCTGCCCGCCATCGGCGGCACGCTGCGCATCGGCGCACATGACTGCTTCATTGCGGAATCGTGCGAATACACCAATTCGTTCCTCAGCTTCCACCCGACGGTTGCCGTCGTGCTCAACGTAGACGCCGACCACCTGGATTTCTTTAAGGACATCGATGACATCATCCATTCGTTCCACCGCTTCTGTGAACTCGTACCGGAAACCGGCGCACTGGTTGTCAATGCGGATTCCGCCAATGCAAGGAAGGCCGTTGAGGGCATCGACCGCACCTGCATCACGTTCGGCTCTACGCCGAATGCGGATGTCTATCCGGAAAATATCACCGACCGCCATGGCTATTACAGCTTCGATGTCATGCATAACGGCAAAAAATACACCCATGTCGACCTGTCCGTTCCGGGACGCCACAATATGCTCAATGCGCTGGCTTCCTGCGGCGTCTGTATCTTCCTCGGCCTCGACCCGGAGGCTGCCGCTGCCGGCCTGAACCAGTTCACCGGTTCCGCCCGCCGCTTCCAACTGACCGGTCGTATGGCAAACGGTGCCATGGTCGTCGACGATTATGCACATCATCCAACAGAAATGGAAGCGACACTGCGCACCGCACAGGAAATGGATTACGACCGTATTATCTGCGTCTTTCAACCGCATACCTATTCGCGCACCGTCGCCCTGCTGCCGGAGTTTATCCATGCGCTCGGCCTGTGTGATAAGGCAATTCTCGCAGACATCTATGCCGCACGTGAAAAGAACACCTTCGGCATCAGCTCGAAGGACATCGCGGACGCACTGGACGGCGCCGAATATTACGATTCGTTCGACAAAATCGAAGCGCGCCTGCGCGAAATTGCCCAGCCGGGTGACCTGATCCTGACCATGGGTGCTGGCAATGTCAACGAGATCGGCACTGCCATCGTTGAGGACAAGTAATCTGTAAAGCATTCACAAAATATTCTCATTTTACCGGTCATTTTTTGTTGACTTTCTCCACATTTTGCCGTAAAATACAGGTAATAAAGAAAATGCATCCAGCATAAAATTCCTGTAGGATCGGAGGGAGTCTACATGAAAGCCAATACCATCATCACCATCAGCCGCCAGTATGGCAGCCAGGGCCGCGAGGTCGGGCAGGAACTGGCCAACCGTCTCGGCATCCCCTATTATGACCGCGACCTGATTACCCTTGCTGCAAAGGAGAGCGGCTTCAGCGAAGATCTGTTCGATCAGCTCGACCGCCGCGCAACCAACAGCTTCTTATATTCGCTGACCATGTTCGGCTCCGCCGGCATCAACGGCCTGTCGCTGACTGACCAGCTGTATGTCACCCAGCGCAATATCATCCGCGACCTCGCCGCGAAGGGCTCGTGCGTCTTCGTCGGACGCTGTGCCGATTATATCCTGCGCAAGGAACCGGAAATCTACAATTTCTTCATCAAGGCGCCGATGGAAAAACGCCTCGAGCACGCCAAGGATGACCCCAAGGTTCCCGAAGCGACCAAGGAAACGCTGGAAAAGCTGGACAAGCAGCGCTCCGCGTACTATAATTTCTACACCGGTCAGATCTGGGGCAATGCCGCCAATTATGACATGTGCCTGGATTCCGGCGTACTCGGTGTCAGCAAGGTTGTCGATATGATTCTCGAATACATCGACATCGCGCAGAAAGAATAAGTGCAAACATATCGCAGACCGCCTGCAATCGGTTGATTGCAGGCGGTCTTTTTTGCTGCCGCGATCTCAGACAAAACAGGCAGGGAATCACACGATCCCCTGCCTGCGGCGCGCAATATTGATGGTTCCCTCTTTGCAGTTTTTCAGCCTTCCCAGCACCCGGCTTGTCCCTTCGACCACACACGCCTCCGGGTCATCAGAAGTATGCGCCTCCAGCCCCAACTCCTGCGACAGATAGCTGCCAATGCCGTACAGCCTGGACCCGCCGCCTGCCAGCACCAATCCGGTTTCCGTCAGGTCTCCGACCAGCTCCGGCGGCGTAAGCTCAATCAACCCACAGATGGCGGCGAGAATCTGTTCCGCCTGCTCATGCAGGACAGAGACCAGCTCCCCCGACTGGACGGTTACACAGGCGGGAAGCCCGTCAGAGACGCGCCGGCCGCGCACGGTGAGCCGGCTTTCTTCTTCGCGCGGCAGCACGCCGCCGATCTCACATTTGATGTATTCCGCAGTGGACAGGCCGATATCCAGATTATGTGCATCGCGCAGATAGGCCTGTACCGCATTGTCACAGCTGTCCCCCGCAATGCGGATGGAGACCGCACGCACAACCGCGCCCATGGAAATCACCGCAATATCCGTCGTCCCGCCGCCGATATCCACAACCAGCGTGCCCTTCGGGCTGTGCGGATCAATGCCCGCGCCAGCCGCCGCAGCAACCGGCTGTTCCATCAAATAGACCCGGGACGCGCCCGCCTGGATGCCGGCATCGAGTACCGCTCTCTCCTCCAATTCGGACACCAGCGGCGGGACACAGATGAGCAGATTGGGGCGGAACATGCCGCCGCAGCCCGCGCGTCGGAGCATGGTTCGCGCCATGATTCCGGCAATTTCACAGTCCGTGATGACCCCGCCGCGCACTGGGCGTACGGCAAGCAAATCCTCCGGTGTTCGTCCGAGCATATCCCGTGCCTTCTGTCCGACACTGACAACCTGTCCACTTCTACGGCGCACCGCGACCACCGATGGTTCCCGCAAGACAATTCCCTTTCCCTGCCGGTACAGCAGCACCGACGACGTTCCCAAATCCATGCCAAATGCAAACATCCTGTGTCCCTCCTGTCCATTTTTCGGGTTACACAACAGTATATGCCGGTTTGGACAGCACTGATACACAAGATGCTGCTTTTTTTGCTCGACAGGGTTCGCGCAACGCTGTCGGTATGTACTGATTTTATCGCATGGTCTTCGCCACGGCGAGTGCCCAGACGTGCACGGCACCCATTTCCCGCAAAATGCCCGCACATGTGCTGACCGTTGCCCCCGTCGTCACGATATCATCGACCAGAAGAACGGTCTTTCCGTTGACATCCGCCGAACTGCGCGGAAAAAAAGTCCGGCGGGCATTGTGCCAGCGCTCCTCTGCACGCAGGTCAACCTGCCGACGCGCAAGCACCCGCCTGCGCAGAGTTTCTTCAAATGGTATGTCCCACTGCGCTGCAATGCATTTTGCCAACTCTGCACTCTGATTAAAGCCGCGCCCATGTGCATGTGCCGCGCTGATCGGCACACAGGTCACCAGCTCCGGCCGGGGCATGTGATGCAGCTCCCACGCCTGCGCGGCCAGCTCCGCGAGTGGCTTGCCATATGCATATCGCTGATTAAATTTATAATCCAAAACCGCACGCCGGAATCGTCCCTGATACGGCGCGGCACAGACCAGTCCATCGGTATTCTGCGGCGTCGAACAGTACAGTGCTCGCATATCCTGTCCGATGCGTGCGCGGCAGTCCGGGCACAGCCCATGCTGTTCCTCTGAAATCCGTTCCCCGCACACCATACACTTCGGCGGGTACAACAGTGTCAGCGCCCTCATTCTTCATCCAGTCCCAGTTGTTCCGGCTCCTTTGCACTGCGGATGAGCCGTGCGCGCAGCGCGCTGTAGCGTCGGTTGCGCGTGTTTGTATTGACCATGGTCTCTGTCACCGCCGGGTCTCCGACAAGCACCAGCAGCTTCTTTGCGCGTGTAATCGCCGTGTACAGGATGTTGCGTGTGAGCAGCCGCCTGCCGATGCCGTTGGGCAGTGCGACAATGACCGCGTCAAATTCACTGCCCTGCGACTTGTGCACAGTCATCGCATACGCCAGCTCCAACTCGCTGAGCATGTCAAACGAATAATGCGCCAGCTTGTCGTCGAACTGGATGAGCATGCTCTCCTCCGACAGTGAAATGCCGACGATGCGCCCCACATCGCCATTGAACATGCCGGAACCGACCTCATCCGGGTCATCCTGCTTTTCCCACACGATGTCATAATTGTTGCGCACCTGCATGACGCGGTCACCGAGCCGAAACACCGTATCACCATAGCGTTTTTCCGGCTTGCCAGGCTCCTGTGGATTGAGTGCCTTCTGTAACAGGCTGTTGAGCTGGTGTGTACCCGCCGCCTGTCGGCGCGACGGCGTCAGCACCTGAATCTGATCGGGTGTAAACCCATAATAATCCGGCAGGCGTTTGCGGCACAGTTCCACCACTGTCGCCATGACATCGTCCGCACTGCGCTGCTTCATAATGAAGAAATCGCCGTCACGTCCACCGCTGACCGGCATTTCTCCGTGATTGATCGCGTGCGCATTGCGTACAATGGCGCTCTGCTGTGCCTGACGAAAAATCTCATCCAGCTCGATGGTATGAATGCGCTCCGAGCCAATACAGTCGCGCAGGAAATTGCCCGGGCCGACCGGCGGCAGCTGGTCGGCATCGCCCACCAATATCAGACGCGTTTCCGGCCGCAGCGCTTCGAGCAGCGCCTGCATCAGCACAATGTCGATCATCGACACCTCGTCCAGAATGACAACGTCGCATTCCAATGGATTTTCTTTGTTGCGTGCAAACGCCGCATGCGGGTCGGCACCACGGTAGCCTGCTTCAAGCAGGCGGTGGATGGTCTTCGCCTCGCGCCCACACAGCTCACTCAGCCGCTTTGCCGCACGCCCGGTTGGCGCGGCGAGCACAGTCTCCAGTCCGACAGCATCGAAAAATTCCAGCATACCGCGCACCGTCGTCGTCTTACCGGTGCCCGGGCCGCCGGTCAGGATGACAAGGCCATACCGCGCCGCCCATTCAATTGCCTGCCGCTGCCGCGGCGCATAGGTAATTGCACTGTTTTCCTCCAGCGAGTCCAGCAGCTCACCCACATCAAACTCATATTCATATTCCGAATCAGACAGCTCGGCGAGATAATCCGCGACAAAAACCTCTGCCTCATGCATCGGCTCCAGATAAACTGCATCGCGGCGACAGATGTGTTCACACACCAGATTCCCGGTGTCCTCCAGCTGTGCAAATGCATCGTCCAGCAGCTCTGCCTCCGGCTCAAAGCCGTCCTCATCCTGCAACAACCGGCTGGACGTCGCAAGCAGCTTGTTTTTTGGAATAAAGGTATGCCCATTGGTCAGGTTGAACCGGAGCGTATACAGGATTCCCGCCTTCAGCCGTTCCGGGCTGTCCAGCGCCATGCCCTGTGACAGTGCCAGTGTATCCGCTGCCGTGAAATCCACTTCAAATTCTTCATTGCACAGCAGATACGGGTTTTCCATGATGTGCTCGATGGCAGATTCTTTATATCGCTTATACAGCCGCGCCGCCAGCTGCGGTGGAAGCTCGTTCTCCATCAGGAATTCCATCAGGCGGCGCATGGATGTCTGATGACGGAACTGTTCACCGATCGCCTCCGCTTTGCGCGCTGTGATGCCGCTGATACAGGTCAGGCGTTCCGGTTCGTTCGCCATGACCTCAAATGTTTCCTCACCAAAACAGTCGGCAATCTTGCGCGCGAGCTTCGGGCCGATGCCTTTGACAATACCGGAGGACAGATAGTCCGCAATGCCCTTGACGGTAGCCGGCATGCGGCGTTCAAAATATTCCGTCTGGAACTGCTCGCCATAGGCGGCATGGGTGACCCAGTGCCCGGTCAGCATCAGTTCCTCGCCGAGGCAGATCTGCGGCAGTGTGCCGACCGCCGTCACCTCCTCGCCGTTGTCTGTGACCACGCGGATGACGGCGTATCCGTTGTCTTCATTCTGATAAATCACCGCATCCACCGTGCCGCTGATGCTTTGCAGCTCGTTGTCCATAGTCCTGTCCTCCGTCAAAATTTCTGCCCTCCTATTATAGCACGGAACACGCAAAAAGTCCCGCCCGGATGAACCCGGACGGGACAAAATGTGCGTTATCTCAAAGAGATACGATCAATTATTCGTAGATCTCGGTAACGACGCCGGAACCAACGGTTCTGCCGCCCTCACGGATAGCGAAACGCAGACCCTTCTCGATAGCGATCGGGGTAATCAGCGCAACGTCCATGTCGACGTTATCGCCCGGCATGCACATCTCAACGCCTTCCGGCAGGGAGATAACACCGGTAACGTCGGTGGTACGGAAGTAGAACTGCGGACGGTAGTTGTTGAAGAACGGAGTATGACGACCGCCTTCTTCCTTCTTCAGAACGTATACCTGGCCCTTGAACTTGGTATGCGGATGAATGGAGCCCGGCTTAGCGATAACCTGGCCACGCTCGACCTCGTTCTTCTGGATACCACGCAGCAGGGTGCCGATGTTGTCGCCAGCTTCAGCGTAGTCGAGCAGCTTGCGGAACATCTCGATACCGGTAACAACGGTCTTGCGCGGAGCGTCCATCAGGCCGACGATTTCAACTTCTTCGCCCATCTTGATCTGGCCACGCTCTACACGGCCGGTAGCAACGGTACCACGACCGGTGATGGAGAATACGTCCTCGACCGGCATCAGGAACGGCAGGTCAGACTTACGCTCCGGGGTCGGAATGTATTCGTCGACAGCGTCCATCAGCTCATGGATGCAAGCGTACTCCGGTGCATTCGGATCGGTGGACTCGCACTCCAGAACGCCCAGAGCGGTGCCGCGGATGATCGGAATGTCGTCGCCCGGGAACTCGTAGTCGCTCAGCAGCTCACGGATTTCCATCTCTACGAGATCCAGCAGCTCCTCGTCGTCTACCTGGTCAACCTTGTTCATGAAGACAACGATGTACGGAACGCCTACCTGGCGAGCCAGCAGGATGTGCTCACGGGTCTGCGGCATCGGGCCGTCAGCGGAAGAAACGACCAGGATTGCACCGTCCATCTGAGCAGCGCCGGTGATCATGTTCTTAACGTAGTCGGCATGGCCCGGGCAGTCAACGTGTGCGTAGTGACGATTCTTGGTCTTGTACTCGACGTGAGCGGTGTTGATGGTGATGCCACGCTCCTTCTCTTCCGGAGCCTTATCGATCTCATCATACTTCATAACCTCAGCTTCGCCTTCCAGAGCGAGAACCTTGGTGATTGCAGCGGTAAGGGTGGTCTTGCCGTGGTCGACATGGCCGATGGTGCCAATGTTAACATGAGGCAGGTCTCTTACGTACTTTTCCTTTGCCATTGTTGTTATCCTCCTTTGTATGATAGGGACATAGTCATTACAGACTTATTGTATCTTAATGCCTGCAAAAAAGCAAGCATAACCTTTGGGATTAGCCCTGCTTGTTGCGGCCTGCGATGATCTTCTCCTGAATGGACTTCGGGATCTCCGCGTAGTGGCTCGGCTGCATGACATACTGGCCGCGGCCCTGGGAGCGGGAACGAAGGTCGGTCGCGTAACCGAACATTTCGGACAGCGGAACTGCTGCGGAAATTGCCTGTACAGCACCACGCGGCTCCATGCCCTGAATCTGGCCACGGCGGGAGTTCAGGTCGCCGATAACGTCGCCCATGTATTCCTCCGGAACCATAACGTCGACCTGCATGATCGGCTCGGTCAGAACCGGGTCAGCCTTCTTCATTGCATCCTTGAATGCCATAGAACCGGCAATCTTAAACGCCATTTCAGAGGAGTCGACTTCATGATAGGAGCCATCATACAGGGTAACCTTACAGTCAACAACCGGGTAGCCTGCCAGTACGCCGTTCTGCATAGCGCCCTGGATACCCTGGTTAACCGGCTCGATGTATTCCTTCGGAATCGCACCGCCGACAACCTTGTTGATGAATTCGTAGCCCTTGCCCGGCTCGTTCGGCTCGAGGATGATCTTAACATGACCATACTGGCCCTTACCACCGGACTGACGTGCGTACTTGCACTCAACGTCAGCAGACTTGCGGATGGTCTCCTTGTAGGCTACCTGCGGCTTGCCTACGTTCGCCTCAACCTTGAACTCACGCAGCAGACGGTCGACGATGATCTCCAGATGGAGCTCGCCCATGCCTGCGATGATGGTCTGACCGGTTTCCTCGTCGGTGTAGGTCTTGAAGGTCGGGTCTTCTTCTGCCAGCTTTGCCAGCGCGATGCCCATCTTCTCCTGACCGGCCTTGGTCTTCGGCTCGATGGCAACACGGATAACCGGCTCCGGGAAGTTCATGGACTCCAGGATGATCGGGTGCTTTTCGTCGCACAGCGTGTCACCGGTGGTGGTGTTCTTGAAGCCTACAGCTGCGGCAATGTCGCCGGAGTATACCTTGGTGATATCCTCGCGGTGGTTTGCATGCATCAGCAACAGACGGCCCAGTCTCTCGCGCTTGTCCTTGGTTGCGTTGAGGACAGAGGTGCCTGCGTCAACGGTACCGGAGTATACGCGGATGAAGGACAGACGGCCAACGAACGGGTCGGTGGCAATCTTAAACGCCAGTGCAGAGAACGGAGCCTCGTCATCGGACGGACGCTCGTCCTCCTCGCCGGTATCCGGGTTGATACCCTTGATCGGCGGAATGTCGATCGGAGCCGGCATGTAATCAATAACAGCATCCAGCAGCATCTGAACGCCCTTATTGCGGTAAGCGGTACCGCAGAGTACCGGTACAAGCTCGTTGGCGATGGTTGCCTTGCGGAGTGCGGCCTTGAGCTCCTCAACGGTAATCTCTTCGCCCTCCAGGTACTTCATCATCAGATCGTCGTCGGTCTCCGTGATGGACTCAACCATGGCGTCGTGGTACTCCTGCGCCTTGTCGAGCATGTCAGCCGGGATGTCCTCATCGCGGACGTCCTTGCCGAGGTCATCATAGTAAACCTCTGCGCGCATCGTCATCAGGTCGATGATGCCGACAAAATCGCTCTCGGAACCAATCGGCAGCTGAATCGGAACCGGCTTACACTTCAGACGATCCTTCATCATTTCAACTACGTTGTAGAAGTTTGCGCCCATGATATCCATCTTGTTGACGAATGCCATACGCGGAACCTTGTAGTCGTCAGCCTGATGCCAAACGGTCTCAGACTGCGGCTCGACGCCGCCCTTTGCGCAGAATACGCAAACAGAGCCGTCGAGGACACGCAGGGAACGCTGTACTTCTACGGTAAAGTCAACGTGACCCGGGGTGTCGATGATATTGATACGATGGCCCTTCCAGTGGCAGGTGGTAGCAGCGGACGTAATGGTGATACCGCGCTCCTGCTCCTGAGCCATCCAGTCCATGACAGCGGCGCCTTCGTGCGTCTCACCGATCTTATGCGTACGGCCCGTATAGAACAGGATACGCTCGGTGGTCGTCGTCTTGCCGGCGTCGATATGCGCCATGATACCAATATTTCTGGTTTTTTCCAGTGTAAACTCTCTGGGCATAGTGTTCTCCTTTCGTAAAGCTACCCAATACAGACCAGATTAGAATCTGTAATGTGCAAACGCCTTGTTAGCCTCTGCCATCTTATGGGTGTCTTCACGCTTCTTAACGGCACCGCCCAGGTTGTTCACTGCGTCCATGATTTCGCCTGCGAGTCTCTCAGCCATCGTTCTCTCAGAACGGGCACGGGAGTATTTGGTGATCCAGCGCAGACCCAGGGTCTGGCGTCTCTCCGGGCGAACTTCCATCGGAACCTGGTACGTAGCACCGCCGACACGGCGAGCCTTAACTTCCAGAGACGGCATAATGTTATCCATTGCCTCAGTAAATACTTCTAACGGATCGCGGCCAGTCTTCTCCTTCACGATGTCAAAAGCACCGTAAACAACCTTCTGGGCTACGCCCTTCTTACCGTCGAGCATGATCGAGTTGATCAGCTTGGTAACGAGCTGGGAGCCGTAGAGCGGATCCGGAAGAACTTCTCTCTTGGGAACAAATCCTCTTCTTGGCACGATACTTCCCTCCTTCACAAAAAAATGATTTCATAGGTACTTCAAAAGCCACCCCTGGCTTTTGTCATCGCCTGTCCGAGGAGTCTGAAACAAATCTATTCAAACACGCTCAGGACAAAGCTTGTTCTGCTTTGCTGAACCAAAAGTGTTCAAGTCAAACGCACGGGTTAAGTGTGGGTTTTGATTTGGGCTTTTGTTTACTTGCCCGGCTTCGGACGCTTCGCGCCGTACTTGGAGCGGGCCTGATGGCGGTTTGCAACGCCCTGGGTATCGAGGGAACCGCGGATGATGTGGTAACGAACACCCGGAAGGTCCTTGACACGGCCGCCGCGAACCATAACGACGGAGTGCTCCTGCAGGTTGTGGCCGATGCCCGGGATATAAGCGGAAACTTCCATACCGTTGGTCAGCTTAACACGAGCGACCTTACGCAGTGCGGAGTTCGGCTTTTTCGGGGTCATGGTCTTGACAGTAGTGCAGACGCCTCTCTTCTGCGGGGACGGCTGGCTGGTTGCCTTCTTCTTCAGGGAGTTCAGACCTACCTGAAGAGCCGGAGCGGTAGACTTGTACGCTACTTCCTGTCTGCCCTTGCGAACGAGCTGGTTAAAGGTTGGCATTTAACTGGCACCTCCTTAAATAAGAATGAATAGATTTATTTCAGCGGGAGTTTGTCCCGTTAAAATCGGACTTATTCTGTGACCGCGACAACGGCAGCGCCGACGGCGATGCCGACCGCCTCGCCCAGCTGTTTCATGGACGAAACCCCGGTCACTTCGACATTGTGCTGCTCACACAACGCCCGGATAGGGTCGGTAATCCGCCGCTCTGCGTCCGCGGCAATGAATACCTGCTTTGCGCCGCCGTCACGGATGACTTTCTTAGACTGCTTGACACCGACGACTTTTGCCGCCGAAGACAGCTCTGAGAGCATAACGATACCTCCTTATCGCATACCCGTTTATTTTACCCCATGAACCCCCTGTTGTCAATCTTTTTTTCTTCGATTTTACAAAGCAGAAAACAGCATTCCCTCTCAGCCGGGTTTTATTCATACATTTGCACAAACCGGTAAAATTTTTTTGAAAAGCCGGGGAAACCCGGGCAAAAAAACGCATGCAGGAGGCGTCCTGCATTCCTGCAATGTGTCACCGGAACAGGCCTTTGAGATCGTATAGCAGCCCCTTATCCCACGCCTTGTCATACTTCGCCTGCTTTTCACTCGCCTGATACACTGCATTGTGATATCGCAGATATCCGCCGGACAGAAAGCCGAACGAAAACACGGCCGCCAGCGTAACGGAGATCAGCTGCCTGCGCGCGGCAGGGCGGTCGGCAATCCATTGCCACAGGGCAAAGACTGCATATGCCCCCACCAGTACGATCAGCAGCGGCAGCGCCAGTTCCCCGAAAAACGAGTCGAGTTCCACATCCTTACAGTATTTGCGCAGCATCAGATCGCGGCGCGCAACGGAAACACAAATGACAAGCATAGCTGCGGTCACAGCGGAACAGCCGTATTTCCAGTATTTGTCGTTCTTCATGGTTTTATCCCTCATACCAGCCAGTTTTCCGGATTTTCTGCCAGATTCTCAATATCCCGGAAGGCCTTTGCCGCATGCCAGCCGTCTGCCGCCGCGTGGTTGAGCGAAAGCGAGACCGGCAAAAGCAGTCTCCCATCGCGCGCGTGCCACTTCCCCATCAGGAAAATCGGAAACAGCATTTGTGGCGCAGTATAGGTATCGCAGCCGTGCCCGGTAAAGCTGAGCCATGGCAGCATGGACAGCGATGTAAAATTGTCCGGCCTGCCCGCCTTTGCTTTGACACCCTTCACCCCGGCATATTTTCCCATGTCTTCCGCAGCCTGTGCATAAAACACGCGAAAATCATCGTTCCATTCCGTCCAGATATCGGAAAACGTATGGTCATCCTCATGAAAAATTGTGTACGACGGCACACAGTACTCCCAATAGCCCGGATTGCCGTCAGCATCTGTCGCCATGCGCAGCTCCATTGTGTCATTGACCACGCGCATGACCATCCAAAGCGCCACAGGATAAAATCTGAGCTTTTTCTGTTTCACATGTTGATGCAGTGCGGTGATATCAATCTCATAATTCAGGTTGTAGCGCGTGCGCACAACGTCGGTATAATACCGGAAATGCTCCGCACGCGGCCAGGTTTTACAGTCCAGCGGATGAAACAGCATCGTTCTTCGCCTCCTGCTGACAGTATACCATACCCGCAGGAGATTCGCACGCACTTGTTCGGCCACTGTCTGCGCCAAATCAATCGCACTTGCAGAAATATAAAAGAAATTGAAAAGAAGTTAGGGCGTATCTGAAAAGAAGCATAACAGAAGCATAACAGAAGCATAAAAAAGTATAGGTATAAACAGAAAAACAGACGCTGTGCGCGTTTGCACAGCGTCTGCCTGTATCTCGTTGTACCACAAACCGGAAATCCTCGCCAGCCGGCGGACCGGTATGTCCGCCGGCACGGGTTCGCGCGGGAGCGCGCGGAAAGGTTTTCTTTTGCCTACTTTTCTTTTCCTCAAAAAGAAAAGTACGGTACGGTTAATCCAGATTGTGGATTTCTTCGTAATGGCCGTCGCGGTATTCCTTCAGACCGGAGCCTGCCGGAATCAGCTTACCGATCAGGACGTTCTCCTTCAGGCCGGTCAGCGGGTCAACCTTGCCCTTGATGGCTGCATCGGTCAGGACACGGGTGGTCTCCTGGAAGGATGCGGCAGACAGGAACGAATCGGTTGCCAGTGCCGCCTTAGTGATACCCATCAGTACCGGCGAGTAGGTTGCCAGCTTGAGCTCGGTCTCACCTGCGTCAATGCGCTCCTGAATCTTGTTGTTCTCATCCTCGAACTCGATCAGGCTCATCATTGCGCCCGGCAGCATATCGGTGTCGCCTGCGTCCTCAACCTTGATCTTGTGCATCATCTGGCGGACAATAACCTCAATGTGCTTGTCGTTCAGATCAACGCCCTGCTGACGGTAAACCTTCTGAACTTCCTTAATCAGGTAATCCTGTACCGCGCGCGGGTCGAGAATGCGCAGGATGTCATGCGGGTTGAGCGCACCTTCGTTCAGCTGCTGACCCTGTACAACCTCTTCGCCATCGGAAACACGGATGCCGGAGGACGATGCGAGCTGATAGCTTCTGGTCTCGCCGGTCTTGCTGTTGACAATATTGACCGTCTTGACAGTGGTACGCTTGCTTTCCTCGATGGTGACAATACCGCCGATTTCTGCCAGCGTTGCAACCTTCTTCGGCTTTCTTGCCTCGAACAGTTCTTCAACTCGCGGAAGACCCTGGGTAATATCGGAACCTGCGATACCGCCGGAATGGAAGGTACGCATGGTCAGCTGGGTGCCCGGCTCGCCGATGGACTGTGCCGCAATAATACCGACGGCCTCGCCCATTGCACACGGCGCATCGAACGCCAGGTTGGAACCATAGCAGTGTGCGCAGACGCCCTTGCGTGCGCGGCACTGCAAAACGGTACGAATCTGCACCTTTTTGATGCCTGCATCGACAATGCGCTTTGCATCGTCTTCCGTCATCATGTCGTCCTTGCTCTGGAGCAGCTCGCCCGTTGCCGGATTATACAGGTCTTCGACCAGATAACGGCCTGCCAGACGCTCTGCAAACGGCTCAATGACAGAGTTGCCATCCATAATGTCCTCAACCCAGATGCCGCTGGTCGCGCCGCAGTCTTGCTCACGGATGATGACTTCCTGCGATACGTCAACCATTCGACGGGTCAGGTAACCGGAGTCCGCGGTACGCAGTGCGGTATCCGCCAGACCCTTACGTGCGCCTCGTGCGGAGGTGAAGTACTCCAGTACGGACAGACCCTCACGGAAGTTCGACTTGATCGGAATCTCGATGGTCTTACCGGCTGCGTTCGCCATCAGGCCACGCATGCCTGCCAGCTGACGAATCTGATTGATCGAACCACGGGCACCGGACTGTGCCATCATCGTGATCGGGTTGAAGCGGTCCATGTTGGAGGTCAGCGCCTCGGTAACGTCATTGGTGGTCTTCTCCCACTCGCGGACAACCAGACGGTAACGCTCTTCATCGGTGATAAAGCCGCGCTTATATTTCTTATCGATCATGGCAACCTTCTTCTCGGATGCCGCAATCAGCTCCGGCTTCTCCTTCGGAACGAAGATATCGGAGAACGAAACGGTCAGTGCGCCCTTGGTGGAGTATTTATAACCCATCGACTTGATGGAGTCCAGAACCTCAGCGGTCTTGTTGAAGCCATGGATGCGGATGCAGCGGTCGACAATCTTGCCGAGCTCCTTCTTGCCGCAGGTCTGCATGATCTCCAGCTTGAGCATATCCTGCTTGGTCTTTCTCTCAACAAAGCCCAGATCCTGCGGAATCTTCTGGTTGAAGATCAGGCGGCCGGCGGTCGCATCGACCAGACCGCTGACGATCTCACCGTCGATTTCCTTGGTCATGCGCACCTTGATCGGCGCATGAATTTCAATGACGCCCTCATCATATGCCATGAGTGCCTCATCGGTATTGCGGAATACCTTGCCTGCGCCGCGCTCGGTGTCGCGGTCGATGGTCAGGTAGTACGAACCGAGTACCATATCCTGCGACGGAATGGTGACCGGCTTGCCGTCCTGCGGCTTGAGCAGGTTATTGGCGGACAGCATCAGCAGGCGTGCCTCTGCCTGTGCCTCGACGGACAGCGGCAGATGCACTGCCATCTGGTCGCCGTCGAAGTCCGCGTTAAACGCGGTACAAACCAGCGGATGCAGCTTAATCGCACGACCCTCGACCAGAATGGGCTCGAATGCCTCGATGCCCAGACGGTGCAGCGTCGGTGCACGGTTCAGCATAACCGGATGGCCCTTGATGACGGTTTCCAGTGCGTCCCAAACCTCCGGCTTGCCGCGCTCAACCATCTTCTTGGCCGATTTGATATTGGAAGCCAGACCATCCTGAACCAGACGCTTCATGATAAACGGCTTGAACAGCTCGATTGCCATTTCCTTCGGCAGACCGCACTGATAAATCTTCAGATCCGGGCCTACGACGATAACCGAACGGCCGGAGTAGTCGACACGCTTGCCGAGCAGGTTCTGACGGAAACGTCCCTGCTTTCCCTTCAGCATGTCAGACAGCGACTTGAGCGGGCGGTTGTTCGGGCCGGTGACCGGGCGGCCGCGGCGGCCGTTGTCAATCAGCGCATCGACTGCTTCCTGAAGCATGCGCTTCTCGTTGCGGACGATGATATCCGGCGCACCCAGCTCAAGCAGACGCTTGAGTCGGTTGTTTCGGTTGATGACACGGCGGTACAGATCGTTCAGGTCGGAGGTCGCAAAGCGGCCGCCATCCAGCTGTACCATCGGGCGGATTTCCGGCGGGATGACCGGGACAACATCCATAATCATCCATTCCGGGCGGTTGCCCGACTTGCGGAACGACTCGACAACCTCGAGGCGCTTGATGATGCGCACGCGCTTCTGACCGGTTGCATCGCGCAGCTCGTTCTTCAGCTCCACGCTCAGCTGCTCCAGATCCAGCTCTGCCAGCAGCTTTTTGATTGCTTCCGCGCCCATTCCGGCCTCGAAGTCATCCTCGAACTTCTCCTTCATGTCGCGGTATTCTTTTTCTGTCAGAATCTGCTTCTTAATCAGGCCAGTGCCTTCGCCCGGATCGGTGACGATATAAGCGGCGAAGTACAGAACCTTCTCAAGCAGACGCGGGGACATATCCAGAATCAGACCCATACGGGACGGAATGCCCTTAAAGTACCAGATATGGGAAACCGGAGCGGCCAGCTCGATGTGGCCCATGCGCTCACGGCGTACCTTGGACTTGGTGACCTCGACGCCGCAGCGCTCACAGATCTTGCCCTTATAGCGAACCTTTTTATAGCGTCCGCAGTGGCATTCCCAGTCCTTCTGCGGTCCAAAGATGCGCTCGCAGAACAGGCCGTCGCGCTCCGGCTTGAGGGTGCGGTAGTTGATGGTTTCCGGCTTCTTGACCTCGCCGTAAGACCATTCGCGGATGAGCTCCGGCGAAGCAAGGCCGATTTTGATTGCATTAAACGTATTGTATCCCATGCTTACTCCTCCGTCTCGCTGTAATCATCGTCGCTGCCAAACAGATCGTCGGATACGTCAGATTCCTCGTCCATGAGCGGATGATCGCCGTCCTCGACGTCGGAAATGCCGAAGCCGGAAGCCTCGAACTCCGAATCGCTCGCGGTTGCGCGCTCATGCTGCTCGTAGCTGGTGGTATCGTCGTCGTCGTCCGACAGGATAATTTCCTCGCCGTTCTCGTCGAGAACGCGGATGTCCAGACACAGCGACTGAAGCTCCTTGACCAGAACCTTGAACGATTCCGGTACGCCCGGCTGCGGGATGTTGTGACCCTTGACGATTGCTTCGTAGGTCTTGACACGGCCGACGATATCGTCCGACTTGACGGTCAGAATTTCCTGGAGCGTATAGGCTGCGCCATATGCTTCGAGAGCCCAGACTTCCATCTCGCCGAAGCGCTGGCCGCCGAACTGTGCCTTGCCGCCGAGCGGCTGCTGGGTAACCAGCGAGTACGGGCCGGTGGAACGTGCGTGAATCTTATCGTCGACCAGATGATGCAGCTTGAGGTAATACATATAGCCGACGGTTACTTCGTTGTCAAACTTCTCGCCGGTACGGCCGTCATACAGAACCGACTTGCCGTTCGGGTTCTTGCCGGCTGCGGTCAGCGCGTCTGCAATGTCCTGCTCGTTCGCACCGTCGAATACCGGCGTTGCGATCTTCCAGCCCATGCTCATCGCTGCGTAGCCCAGATGAACCTCCAGTACCTGTCCGATGTTCATTCGGGACGGTACGCCCAGCGGATTGAGGACGATGTCCAGCGGTGTGCCGTCTTCGAGGAACGGCATGTCCTCCTGCGGCAGGATGCGCGAAACGACACCCTTGTTACCATGGCGGCCTGCCATCTTATCGCCGACAGAAATCTTTCTCTTCTGCGCGATGTAGACGCGGACAGTCATGTTGACGCCAGGCGACAGGTCGTCGCCGGCTTCTCTCGTAAATACCTTGACATCGACGACAATGCCTGCCTCGCCGTGCGGTGCACGCAGGGAGGTATCGCGTACCTCGCGCGCCTTCTCGCCGAAGATCGCACGCAGCAGGCGCTCCTCTGCGGTCAGCTCGGTCTCGCCCTTCGGCGTTACCTTGCCGACGAGGATATCGCCGGAATGAATCTCGGCGCCGACGCGGATGATGCCGCGCTCGTCGAGGTCGCGCAGCGCGTCCTCACCGACATTCGGGATATCACGGGTAATTTCTTCCGGTCCCAGCTTGGTGTCGCGGGATTCGGATTCGTATTCTTCAATGTGGATGGAGGTGTATACATCATCACGAACCAGACGCTCGTTCAGCAGGACGGCGTCCTCGTAGTTGTAACCTTCCCAGGTCATGAAGCCGATGAGTGCGTTCTTGCCCAGCGCAACCTCGCCGTTGCAGGTAGACGGGCCGTCCGCCAGCACATCACCCTTCTTGACGCGCTCGCCGAGGTTGACGATCGGGCGCTGGTTGATGCAGGTGGACTGGTTGGAACGCAGGAACTTGGTCAGGTGATAGGTCTTCTCGCCCATCGTGTCATAGTTGACAGTAACATCGCGCGCAGTAACGCGGGTGACGGTGCCGTCGCCCTCCGCCAGCGGAACAATACCGGAGTCAACACATGCCTTGTACTCCATACCGGTGCCGACAGCCGGGGATTCGGTCTTCAGCAGCGGAACGGCCTGGCGCTGCATGTTCGCACCCATCAGAGCACGGTTTGCGTCATCGTGCTCGAGGAACGGGATCATTGCGGTCGCAACGGATACCATCATGCGCGGCGAAACGTCCATCAGATCGACATCCTGACGGTCAACTTCGACGATTTCTTCGCGGCAGCGGCAGGTAATACGCGGATTTGCCAGACGGCCTTCCTCGTCCAGCGGCTCATACGCCTGGCAGACGGTGTACTCGTCCTCAATGTCCGCGGTCATATAGTGAACCTCATCGGTGACACGGCCGGTCTCCTTGTCGATAACACGGTACGGCGCCTCGATAAAGCCAAATTCATTGATGCGTGCATAAGTTGCGAGGTAGGAAATCAGACCGATGTTCGGACCTTCCGGCGTCTCAATCGGGCACATACGACCATAATGGCTGTAGTGTACGTCTCGAACCTCGAACGATGCGCGGTCACGCGACAGACCGCCAGGGCCCAGTGCGGACATACGGCGCTTGTGCGTCAGCTCTGCCAGCGGGTTGGTCTGATCCATGAACTGGGACAGCGGGGAGGAACCGAAGAATTCCTTGATCGCTGCGGTGACCGGGCGAATATTGATGAGCGACTGCGGGGTGACGATGTCAAGATCCTGAATCGTCATGCGCTCACGGATGACGCGCTCCATGCGGGAGAAGCCGATGCGGAACTGGTTCTGCAGCAGCTCGCCGACACAGCGCAGACGGCGGTTGCCCAGATGGTCGATGTCATCGGTCGTGCCGATGTCATGACCGAGGCCCAGCAGGTAGCAGATGGAAGCCAGCATGTCGTCGACGATGATGTGCTTCGGAATCAGATCGTCCTTTGCCGCACGGATGTCGTCAATCAGCTCGTCCTCGGTCTTGCCCTCGGCCTCTGCGTCGTCCAGCAGTTCCTTCAGGACGACAAAGCGAACCTTTTCCTTGATGCCGCACTTTTCCAGCGGGTCGAACGAAACGAAGTCCTTCATATCGACCATGCCATTGCCGAACACCTTGACCTTCGTGCCGTCGTTGGCCTCGATAATCGTACCGTGTACGCCGCGGCGCGCGATGAGCGTTGCCTGCTCGCGGGTGAGGATCGTGCCCTCTTCCGCCAGGATCTCACCGGTCATCGGGTCGGTGACGGTCTCGCACAGCTTGTGGCCGACCAGACGGCGTGCAATGTTCAGCTTCTTGTTGTACTTATAGCGGCCGAC
Source organism: Butyricicoccus porcorum (assembly GCF_051246315.1). Classification (NCBI taxonomy): domain Bacteria; kingdom Bacillati; phylum Bacillota; class Clostridia; order Eubacteriales; family Butyricicoccaceae; genus Butyricicoccus; species Butyricicoccus porcorum. Next base: position 1,141,130 of record NZ_CP178353.1, on the reverse strand, counting down.
CGCAGAAATATCATAGCGGCGGGTGTCAAAGAACAGCGCGTTGAGCAGGCTGCGGGAGGAATCAACCGTGGGAGGCTCGCCCGGACGCAGCTTTTTATAGATTTCGATGAGGGCGTCCTCGACCGTCTTGGACGGATCCTTGTCGAGGGTTGCCAGAATGCGCTCGTCCTCGCCGAACATCTCGATGATCTCCGCGTCGGTCTCAACGCCGATGGCACGGATAAACGAAGTGATCGGGATTTTTCTGTTTTTATCGATGCGGACGTAGAAGACATCATTGCTGTCGGTCTCGTACTCCAGCCAAGCGCCGCGGTACGGGATGACGGTTGCGGACAGCAGCGGCTTGTCGGTCTTATCCAGCGTCATGCCGTAGTAGACGCCCGGAGAACGGACGATCTGGGAGACAATAACGCGCTCCGCGCCGTTGATGATGAACGTGCCGGAATCGGTCATGCGCGGGAAATCGCCCATGAACAGCTCCTGCTCCTTGATCTCGCCGGTTTCCTTGTAGCGCAGGCGCATGCGCACGCGTAGCGGGCAGGCATACGTGGCGTCGCGCGCCTTGCATTCCTCCACGCTGTACTTCGGTTCATCGTCCAGCTTGTAGTCGATGAACGACAGCTCCAGATTGCCGGTGTAGTCGCTGATGGACGCAACGTCGTCGAATACCTCGCGCAGTCCGTCCGTCAGGAACCATTCATACGATTTTTTCTGAACCTCGATGAGGTTCGGCATGTCCAGGATTTCCGGAATCCTGGCAAAGCTCTTTCGGGTGGTACGTCCGTACTTTACGTCATGGACATGGACACCGTTGATTGTTGCCTCGTTTGCCATATTGTACCCATCACTCCGTTTCTCAAGTATTCGATACGCCTGGCCGCGTAGTGATTATTGCTATGCTCTTTCTTGCATCTTGACTGAAAAAATGCTAGAATGTATTTGGACAAAGTTCCATATACTTATGTGGAAACTATTAAATGATAGCATACTTATGCAAATTTGTCAAGCTGACCAAGATTGTAAAACCTCTCCAAATCGGAGAGGTTTTGTTGTTTTTGTTTGTGTTTTTCGACCAAAGAAACGCAATTTGTGCACTTTTCCGTGCGTTTATTCCGCGCGCTTCGCGCCCGGCGCACGCCCCTGCTTCAAAAACGCGGAGCGGAAGCGCAGATCCTCCGGCAGATGCGACTGGTCGTCATAAAATTTTGTTTCAAAATCGTCGTTTTCCCCGTACACTATGCAGGAAATTGAGGCATTGCCCACAATATTCGGCTCCATCTCGTCGAACGGGGTATCGAGGCACGCGAGATACGATTGCAGCGCAAAGCCATGCGACACGATGACGATGGATTTGCCCGCGTTTTCGCGGATCAGCCGATTGACGGTCTCCGTCATGCGCGTGTGAATCTGTCTGGCGCTCTCGCCGCCCGGCGGACAGAACCTTGCCGGATGGTTGCGGAAATTGTCCATCACTTCGGGATACGCCCGCCGGTTTTCCTCATTGGTATGCCCTTCGAGCAGACCACCGTCGATCTCGCGCAAACCGTCCACCAGCACCGGCTGTACCGACAGATGGCGGCACACGCCCTCCGCCGTCTGTCGTGCGCGCGTCAGCGGGCTGCTGTATACCGCATCCACCGGCATGCCGGCAAACCGCTCGCCCAGATAGTACGCCTGCCGCAGACCGGTCTGTCCCAGCGGAATATCCGAGCTGCCTTGAAACCGCCCGCCGACGTTGTTGTCCGTCGTGCCATGGCGGATGAAATAAACCGTTGTTTTCACAAAAAATTCCCTTCTTCCAAAAACAGAGCGGCCAGGCGGCCGCTCTGTATGTGTTTTACAGGCACTGTAAGTACTGTCCGTACAGCGTTTTTCCCAGCTGGATTCCAACTTCGTGCACCTGCTCTGCGGTAATCAGGCCCTTGTTGTAGGCACATTCCTCCGGACAGGCGATGTAGCGCCCGGTGCGCTCCTGTACCTCTCGCACACAGTTTGCCGCTTCGAGCAGGTTCTCCGCCGTGCCCGCATCCTTCCACACAAAGCTGTCGTTCAGCGGAACGACCTTCAGCTGGCCGCGGCGCAGGTATTCCAGATTGACATCGGTAATTTCCAGCTCGCCGCGCGCGGACGGCTTGAGATTCTTCGCAATATCCAGCACATCTGCGTTGTAGAAATACAGCCCCGGAATGATGTAATTGGACTTCGGAAAGCGCGGCTTTTCCTCAATGCTGATGGCATTGCCGTTCTCGTCGAACTCTACCACGCCGAAGGCGCGCGGGTCATCGACATAATAGCCGAACACGGTCGCGCCGTCGTTGTCGTCCACCGCCTGCATGAACTGATATTTCTTGGTTTCATCATAAAAAATATTGTCACCCAGAACCAGGCAGACCGATTCGCCCCGGATGAAATCCTCCGCGACAAGGAAAGCATCCGCAATGCCGCGCGGCACCTTCTGCACCGCATAGGATATATGAATGCCCCACGCACTGCCATCACCGAGCAGGCGCTCAAACGTCTCCTCCTCTCCATCCGGGATAATCACCATAATATCAGTAATCCCCGACTGGATGAGCACAGAAAGCGGATAATAAATCAGCGGTTTATCATAAACCGGAAGCAACGGCTTGCATACGGGCTTTGTCATCGGATACAGCCGCGTCCCCTTGCCTGCCGCAAGAATCAATCCTTTCATATTATCTGTCCCTCCATCACATCAGCTCTGCCCGTCCCCATTTTTCAGGCGCAGAAAGGTCTATTCCTCTATCTTATTCTTATTATACCGATACCGGCGTTGCCCTGTCAAGGAATCCCCTGCCATTTCCGCATAAAACCGCATCAAATCAGCTGCATGACGCGCAAAAGGAAAATCCATCCGGTCAGCGTGACTGAGGAAAGCAGGGTTGTCAGCACGATGATACTGGACGACAGTTCTCCGTCGTTGTCCATATTTTTTGCCATAATATAAGATGTGACGGTTGTCGGCGAACCGAGCATGATGAGCACGGCTACCATCTCTGTGCCGGAAAAGCCGAGGTGCACCGCCAGCGGCAAAAACAGCGCCGGCAGTGCGAGCAGCTTAATCACTGTCGCAGCAATCGTCGGACGAATCTTTGCGAGCGCCTGCGCGCCCTCAAAACCCGCGCCGACCACGAGCAGCGCAATCGGCGTCGCCGTAGACGCCACGCTGTCGATCATCTTGAGCGGAATGGTTGGAATCTCAATGCGCAGCAGCGAGAACGGCAGACCCGCAAAAATGCCGAGGATAATCGGGTTTTTGAGCACATTGATGCACGCGCGCTTGACCGCAGCCCGCCCATGTGCCCCGCCGCCCGCAGAAAATGTCAGGATGACAACGGAGAACACATTAAACAGCGGCACAGCAGAGACAATCATCAGTGGGGTCAGTCCCGCGTCGCCGTAAATATTCTGAACAAACGCGATGCCGAGCACGGCCACACTGCTGCGCGCAGCACCCTGTACAAACGCGCCGACCATCGTCTTGTCCGGCATGAGCTTTGCTGTCAGCAGCCACAGCCCGAGGAACATCACGATGGTCACACCTGCGCAATACAGCACAAAGCTCAGATTGAAATCCTGATACAGGTCGGTCTGTGCAATGTCACGGAACAGCAGCACCGGCAGTGCAACTTTGAACACATATTTGTTGGCAACGGCACAGAATTCCTCCGTGAACATGCCGATCTGTTTTAAAATATAGCCGAGCACCATGACGAGGAAGATCGGCACGGTGGCGTTCAGGCTGAATACAAAACTATCCATTTGCTTCCTCCACAGCCGGACGCCTGCGCGGCGGCAGCTGCAACACCAGAATCGAACTGAGGATCAGTGCCATGCCAAGCACGGTCCAGATGGTAAACGGGTCGCCAAACACAACGACTCCCAGCAGGCTGCCTACCAGCGGTTCAACCGTCGCCAGCACAGCTGCCTGCGACGCGGGCACACCGTCCAGCCCGCCGGTATACAGCAGGAACGGCACAACCGTGCACACCACTGCCAAGCCGAGCCCGACCAGCAGCGTATGTGGCTGAGCCAGCACCTTTTGCGTGCAGTGTGCCGCACTGAACGGCGCAGTTGCAAGTGCCGCAAACACAAACGTATAAAACGAAACGGTCATCGCGCTGTAACGCCGCAGCGCAAATTTTCCAAAGATACTGTACAGCGCGTAAAACAACCCCGAGCCGAGGCCGCACAGCACCGTCATCGGTGCAACTGCCTGCGCCTGTGAAAACACGCCTGTGATGCACGCGCAGCCCGCAATTGTGATGACAATTGCGGCAAGCCGATGTGCCGTCAGACGTTCGCGGAACAGCAGGATGGACAGCAGCAGGACAAACACCGGCGAGGTGTACAGCAGCAATGCCGCCACCGCTACGCTGCTGCGCGAGAGCGTATAAAAATAACACAAATTAAACAGCGCAATGCTGACCATGCCTGTGCCGACAAACATCCAGACATCGCGCAGGCGGATGCGCAGCGCTGACCGGTCGCGCACGGCTACCACAACGCCGAGCGCCGCGGCCGCAAGCAGGTTGCGAAAAAAGACGATCTCCAACGCGGACAGCCCCGCCGCGTTCAGCGCGCGCACAAACAGGGCAATCATGCCCCACAACGCGCCCGCGCCTGCGATCATCCACGCTGATTTTGCTTTCGTATGCATGTCGTTCCTCCTCTGCGGAAACCGCTAAAATTTCCGCCTGTCCAGTATAGCACCGTTGCGCGCCGAATGGGAAGTAAAATCGATTGTTTTCCCAAAAAACTCCTGCCCTTTTGCCAGATACGCCGGAAATCCTGCATTTTCGCGGTTCATTTTACACTTTCCCGGAAACGCACCGAACTTTTTGCACAAAAAATTGCAGTTTTTTTTGGGAGGTTTGCCACTACTCTTTCTCTATCCAGTGTGGTATATTTATAACTGTACTTTTTAGCAGGAGTACCGCATCATCCGCCCTATACAGAGGGCGTGAGTAATATGCCATACAGAGAAGAGAGAAGAAACGAGACGGTTGGGTGAACCGTCTCGTTTCGTTTTTCCGCTATTTTTGCACAAAAAAGCTGTTTCGGATACTGAAACAGCTTTTTTCTTTATTCTTCGGTTTCCTCCGCATCCGCATGGCGGAGCGCAGTATATGCGCGCATTGCGGCATACGTAAGCGCGAGGAATGCGGCCGCACAAAGCGCGTCCAGCACGATTTCCAGCCAGCTGCCGCCCCGCACGATAAGCTGAACTACATCCAATACGCGGCGCACACACAGTACGGCACAGGCAAATGCCGCCGCACGGTAATACCGCAACACATAGCACACAAAGCACAGTGCAAGCGCAAGCTCAACATATCGAATTCCAATTCCGGCGAGTACAAGTACGACAACCGTCAGCAGCGCCGGCCACAACAGGCGTACGGAAAATTCCTTCCGGGGTTTCTCCGGCTCAGACATGTCCGCCGATTCCGTCTGCTCGGTATCGTCAGATACTTCCATCAGCTCATCCGCTGCTTCTGCGGCGATTTCGGGTTCTTCTTCCGGTTCCGCGTCAAAATCCTCTTCCGGTGGTTCCTCTTTGAACATCGGCGGGAACAGCTGCTCCCATATCGCGTCCTCCTCCGAATCCACATCCGAATCCACATCCGATTCCACATCCGATTCCACACGGTTCGCCTGTTCTTCCGATTCCCCGACAGATCCCTCTGCTGTCCGTCCCGTGTGAGCAGGTGCCTCCGGCCGATCTTCCTCAGACGGGAACAGCTGCTCCCACATCATATCCACATCCGGCTCCGCATCGGTTTTTTCCGGCTTTTCCAGCGCACCCAGCGCCTGTTCCAGCGCACGGGTCAGGTCTGCTGTGCTGCTGAGCATCTGCTCTATATCCGCCGCAGCTTCCGGCTCCACGCTGTCTGACTCCGATGCCTGCGGCAGGTCTTCGGTTGATTCCACTGCTACCGGTTCGGTTTCTTCCACTGGCTCGGCTTCTTCTCCCGGCTCGGCTCCCGGACGGAAGATATCGTTCCACATGCCGCGCAGCGGCATCGTGCCCTCCGGCTCCGCATCGGAAGCAGGTGTCTCTACCGGCTGTTCGGACATCCAGGCAAACTGTGCCTGCTGTTCCAGCGGCACATCCTGCTGTTGGTTCAGCACATCCTCCAGGGAGAGCAGTATCGTGCGGTCTTCTGCCATTTCCGGATCATCTGAACTGGACAGCTCTCGCACGGGTTCTTCTTCCCGCGCAATCTCCGGATACAACGGCTCGGTCCCCCTCGCCTGCTCCGGTGTCATCGGCTCCGTCAGGCCGATATGTGCCGCCACGGTCTGAGAAATCGAATCAATTTCATCCGGTTCCTCCTGCGGCAGCTGGCTGAGATCCAGCCCATGTGTGTCGTCGTCCACTCCGTCTTCTTCGGGCGCAGGCGCACGCAAATGAGCATCTCCGCTGTCCTTTGGTTCTGCTGCAACCGTGCGTCCATTCCTCTCGCCGAACGGGAGCACATCCGCACCGCGACCCGTCACAGCCTGCACAGCACAGCCGGCAAGCGTCAGCGCCAGCCCGAGCACAACGGTTGTGAGCCCCTGCGGTCTGGCAAACAGGTCTACCAACACGAATGCGGCAAAAAAGCCGAACACACCGGTGGACAGAATACCCGCCGGGCGCAGGAACAGCACGCCCGTCACGCCGAACAGCACGGCACCGCCTGCCAACACCAGCCAAAATGCCGCCTGTGCATGCTGCGCCACAAATAAGCCGGGCAGATACACGACCGCCGCACCGGCACAGGCACATACTGTAAACACACCGAGCGGATACCAGCAGAAAAATACGACACCGAGCGCAACGCCGAGCACCACGATCGCCAGCACGGTCAGCGTCAGCCCGAGCAGCTCGTTCATCGACGCGCTGAACAGGCTGGTGACACAGATGCCGAGCACCACGCCCAGTGCAACACCGCTCAGCGCGCTGACCGCGCGCAGCAGCCGGTACCCGGCAAAGCAGAACAGCAGGGACAGCAGCAGCAATACGATTTTCACCGGCATGGCGGCATACAATGCCGCCAGCGTCTGTCCCGCAATTCCGATTGCACTGTTAAGGGTAAGATCCATCTCGTTTCAACCTTCTTTTCTGTTATCGTCCGCTTTCCATCCAGCGGCACACGCCGGAAACAATACCCGACGCAATCTGCTGTCGATATTCGTCCGTCGCCAGCAGGGCATCCTCCTGTGCGTTGCTCAGGAACCCCATCTCCAGCAGCACACACGGCACCTCTGACCAGTTAAAGCCGGTCAGGTCGCTGCGCTGCACCAGTCCACGGCTGCGCGCGCCAGTCGCCGCGGTCACCTCTTCGAGAATGATCTCGGCCACCCGCGCACTCGGCTGCTCGATCTCCGGTGTCCCCAGCAGGCTGCCCGCAGGCACCTGCATCGACATGCCGGAAACCGAGGAATCCTCTGAGCCATCCGCATGAATGCGGATGCACAAGTCTGCACCCGCATTGTTTGCAATCTGTGCGCGTTCGATGTTGCTGACCGTTGCTTCATTGGTCTGCCGTGTCATGACAACCTGTGCCCCGCGCTCTTCCAATCCCGCGCGCACCAGCTGTGCAACGGCGAGATTGAGTTCTTCTTCGGTCTGACTGTTGCCCGCAGCACCGCTGACATAGGCCGCCTTGGTCTCCTGCGAAAGCGGAGAAACCCGCTCCTGCCCGGTGGCGTCCGTCACGCCGTGACCGGGGTCAAGACAGATGACAATGCCCGCAAGCGGCTGCGCCTGTTCGCTGGTGTCGGATGCTTCCTCCTCCAGCGGCGGGTCAATCAGCTCACCGGTATCCTCCGCAGCTCCTGCCGCGCTGCCGGAATCCACAGTCTGTCCCGCAGAACCGGAATCCGCACTCCCTGCCGGACTCACGGCGGCTTTGCCGCAGCCATACAGACACCACAGCAGCCCTGCAAGCAGCACAGTCAGAACCCATCGTTTCAGCGCCATCCCTTGCTCTCCTCATACGCAACTATGGTGCTGATATTCGCGCGTTCTATCGAGGACAGACGTGCACGGATCGTCGATTCGGTGCAGGTGCTGTCGCGGTCATACCATGTCTTGGATGCAAAATAGGTCTGCCAGCGCGCCGTGGTAAATGCATAGCCGTGGCGCGCATAAATTTCATTGCGGATGGCCGCAACCGTGTCCTGACTCAGACCACGCAGGTCAGAGGTGGAAATATATTGTGTATCCGTCGGCCACAGGTAGCCCGAGCTGGTCACGCGCGTGTAGTAATCGTTGTCACTCGCTGCGCCGTCACCGTAATAATAATAGTTGGTGGTGACTGTTGTCGCGGCTTGCGTGCTCTCGCCGCTGCTGTCTCCGGTCTCCGTTTTCTCCTGTTCGGAAGCCGTGCTGTCCAAATTGCCGTCTGCCTTGTCCGCATCCGCTGTCTGGGTGTTGCTCTGCCCGCTCTGCTGCTGTGTCTCCCCCACCGCTGCAAGCTGTGCCTCCTGGCTGCTCCGGTTTATCAGCGTAAAGCAGATGATACATGCCACCAACACGACAGTCACGGCTGCAATTGCCGCAATGACAATCGAATTTTTTCCGTGTGCCTGACGCACCGGCTGTGCCTGTCTGGGCGTGGGGGCGCCGCAGGTCGGACAGAAATCTGCATTGTCCGGCAACAATGTGCCGCATTTATTACAGTACATACTCTCTCTCCTTTTTCCGATGTGAAGGTATAGCTATTGGTATTATAGCATGGCATGTCGTATCTGTCACGGATTTCCCGCCATATATCCGCTTTTCCGGCACAAAAACCGGCCGATATCGCGTGGATACCGACCGGTTCTGTCTGACTTTATTTACTTGCCGACATTGATTCTGGTCAATGCACGCTTGAGCTTGGCCTGCGCCAGCTCATATTCACGCTGATCCAGATGCTTCTGCATCAGTTCCTCCGCGCGCTGGCGTGCACGCTCGGCGCGGCTGATGTCAATGTCTTCCGCCCATTCAAACGTAGTCGCAACGAGATTTACCTCGTTGTTCATCACGGACAGCATGCCGCCGATGCAGGCGGCGCGGCGGGTCTCGCCATTGCTGCCGGTCACGCGGCACTCGCCCATGCCGAGCGCAGTCAGGTACGGCGTATGATGTGCCAGAATGCAGACATCGCCGTCAATCGTGCGCGCGATGACGCGCTGCGCCTCGCCGTCAAAATACAGGCCGTCAGCCGTGACAATCCTCAGATGGAATACACTCATGCGTTATTCCCCCTTCTGGGCTTTTTCAACGGCCTCCTCAATGGTACCGACAAACAGGAAAGCGGACTCCGGAATATCGTCGTGCTTGCCCTCAATGATCTCCTTAAAGCCGCGGATGGTCTCCTTCAGCGGGACATATTTGCCCTGCATGCCGGTGAACTGCTCTGCGACGGAGAACGGCTGGGACAGGAAACGCTGAATCTTACGCGCACGCGATACGGTCAGCTTGTCCTCCTCGGACAGCTCGTCCATACCCATGATGGCGATGATATCCTGAAGCTCCTTATAGCGCTGCAAAATCTTCTGTACGTCGCGCGCGACCTGATAGTGCTCCATGCCGACGACTTCCGGCGACAGGATACGGCTGGTGGAATCCAGCGGATCGACTGCCGGGAAAATGCCCTGGGACGAAATGCTTCGATCGAGGACCGTCGTCGCATCCAGATGGGTAAACGTGGTTGCCGGCGCCGGGTCGGTCAGGTCGTCCGCCGGGACATAAACCGCCTGTACCGACGTGATCGAGCCGCGCTTGGTGGATGTAATGCGCTCCTGGAGCGCGCCCATCTCGGTTGCCAGCGTCGGCTGGTAGCCAACGGCGGACGGCATACGGCCGAGCAGCGCGGATACCTCCGAGCCGGCCTGCGTGAAGCGGAAGATGTTGTCGATAAACAGAAGTACGTCCTGACCCTCGCGGTCACGGAAATATTCTGCCATCGTCAGGCCGGACAGGGCGACACGCATACGTGCTCCGGGCGGCTCGTTCATCTGGCCATAAACCAGCGCGGTCTTGTTCAGAACGCCGGACTCGGTCATTTCTCCGTACAGATCGTTGCCCTCACGGGTACGCTCGCCGACGCCTGCGAATACCGAAATACCGCCGTGCTGCTTGGCGACGTTGTTAATCAGTTCCATGATAAGGACGGTCTTGCCGACACCGGCACCGCCGAACAGGCCGATCTTACCACCCTTTGCGTACGGGCAGATCAGGTCGATGACCTTGATGCCGGTTTCGAGGATGGTGGTTGCGCCCTCCTGATCTTCATAGGACGGCGCCGGACGATGAATTTCCCAATACTCTTCTGCCTTGACCGGCTCGCCGTTGTCGATCGGCTCGCCGAGCAGGTTGAACATGCGGCCGAGCGTCACATCGCCGACCGGAACGGAAATGCTCTTGCCGGTGTCGAGCGCCTTCTCGCCGCGGACAAGGCCGTCGGTGGAGCTCATGGCGATGCAGCGCGCGGTGTTGTCGCCGATGTGCTGCGCAACCTCGGCAATCAGCTTGGTACCGTTGTGGTCAATTTCAAGTGCATTGAGAAGATTGGGAAGCTTTCCGTCTGCAAATTTTACATCCAGTACAGGGCCGATAACCTGAGCCACTGTACCAAAATTTTGCTCGTTCATGCACATATCTCCTTCTTGGTTTGGGTAAGGCAGGCGGGGAACTTAGTGCTCCGCACCGGCCACAATTTCGGTAATTTCCTGCGTAATCGCACCCTGACGGGCACGGTTATACTTCAGGCTCAGATCGTCAATCATATCGCTGGCGTTCTGGCTGGCCGCGTCCATCGCCGTGCGGCGGGCCGCCAGTTCAGATGCCCAGGACTGGCTGAGCGCACCGTAGAAAATACCGGAAATATATTCCGGAACGACCGCGTTGAACACGGCTTCCGGGTTCGGTTCATACAGCACCAGGCTCTTCAGGTCATCCTTTGCCTCGCTCTTCTCATACGGAATCGGAAGAATCCGCATCGCCGTCGCGTTCTGCGACAGCATGGAGACAAAGTTTGTATAGACAATATACAGCTCGTCAAACGCGCCCTTACAGAATTCATCTGCGAGGAAGTGTGCCGCCTCAAAGCAATTGCCGACGGTGACATCTTCGACAATGTTGTATTGCTCGGTCAGAATTTCCAGCTTCTTGCGCTGGCAGTACTCCACGGCCTTCTTGCCTACCGGCACAACACACACCGGCTTGCCGTGCGAGGCGATATGCGCCTCAAGCGCTTTGTTGATGTTGCTGTTATAGCCTCCCGCAAGGCCTCTGTCGCCCGCGATTACGATATAGCAGACCTTTTTGATCTCCTCACGCGGCTCGACGAACGGCGAGCGGAAATCGCGCTTGCCGTATGCAATGGTGCTCAGCGTCTCGTGCACGATGTTGAAATACGGCTCCGTGCGCTCAATGCGCTCCTTGGCGCGGTTGAGCTTGGAGGACGCGACGAGCTCCATCGCCTTGGTGATCTGCATGGTGCTCTGCACACTTTTGATGCGCAGCTTAATTTCCTTCATCGAGGCTCCCATGTCTCAGCCCCCTTATCTGGTCTTCAGAAAAGCGGCTTTGACTGTACCGATGGCCTCTTCCAGCTTGGATGTCGTTTCGTCACCCATGGTTCCCTTTTCGCGGATTTCTGCCAAAATATCCGGGTTTGCGTCCAGATATTCGTACAGCTCGCCTTCAAACTCGCTGATGTCGCTGACTGCGATGTCATCGAGGAAATTCTTCGTAACGGCGTAAATGATTGCGACCTGATTTTCAACGGCAATCGGGCAGCTGCGATTCTGCTTGAGCACCTCTACGATGCGTTCGCCCTGTGCCAGACGGCGCTTGGTGTCGGCGTCCAGATCGGAGCCGAACTGTGCGAACGACTGCAGCTCGCGGTACTGCGAATATGCCAGCTTCAGCGTGCCGGCAACCTTCTTCATCGCCTTGATCTGTGCGTCGCCACCGACTCGGCTGACCGAAATACCCGGGTTTACTGCCGGCATGATGCCGGAATGGAACAGCTCGGTCTCAAGGAAGATCTGGCCGTCGGTGATAGAAATGACGTTGGTCGGAATGTAGGCCGAAACGTCGCCCGCCTGCGTCTCGATGATCGGCAGCGCGGTCAGAGAGCCGCCGCCGTATTCCGGAGCCAGACGCGCTGCGCGTTCGAGCAGTCTGGAGTGCAGATAGAATACGTCGCCCGGATACGCCTCACGTCCTGGCGGTCTGCGGATCAGCAGAGACAGTGCGCGGTAAGCGACTGCGTGCTTGGACAGATCGTCATATACGACCAGGACATCCTTACCCTTATTCATGAAATATTCGCCCATAGCGCAGCCGGAATACGGCGCGATATACTGGAGCGGAGACAGCTCGCTGGCTGTCGCGGTGACGACGATGGTGTAATCCATCGCGCCTGCCTTGGTCAGCTCTTCTACCAGCGTTGCAACGGTAGAGTTCTTCTGGCCGATGGCGACATAGATGCAGATGACATCTTTGCCCTTCTGGTTGATGATGGTATCGGTTGCCAGGACGGTTTTACCGGTCTGGCGGTCGCCGATGATAAGCTCACGCTGACCGCGACCGATCGGGATCATGGAGTCGATTGCCTTGATGCCCGTCTGGAGCGGCACGTTTACCTTCTGGCGCTCGATGATGCCCGGAGCCGGAGATTCGATCGGGCGGTTTTCGGTCGCCTCGATCGGGCCCTTGCCGTCGACCGGCTGGCCCAGTGCATTGACAACGCGTCCGATCAGTGCCTCACCGACCGGGACGGAAACTACTTTGCCGGTACGCTTTACGATATCGCCCTCACGAACCCCTTTGTCGGAACCCAGCATTACGATGGATACCGAATTTTCTTCCAGGTTCAGAGCCATGCCGTATTCGCCGTTGGCAAACTCAACCAGTTCGTTTGCCATACATTTTTCCAGACCGGATGCACGCGCGATGCCGTCGCCGATCAGGATGATGCGGCCGGTTTCGCTCTGCTCGATCTTGGTATCATAATTCTTTATCTGTGCCTTAATGACACTGCTGATTTCTTCAGGACGTAACTGCATAGTCTCACCAACTTTCTGCTTTATGCGATCGTGTGCAGCAGACGGCTGCGGATCGCATCCAGTTTATTCTTAACGGTGCCGTCCATCTGAAGCCCCTCCATTTGCAGGCGGATGCCGCCGATGACAGCCGGATCGACCTTTTTCTCCAGATGGATGGTCTTACCGGTCACCTGGCTGAGCTTTTCCACCAGCTGAGCTTCCTGTTTTGCACCGAGCGCGACGGCGGAAACCACCGTCACGGTTTCAATCCCGTTTTCCCAGTTATATTCATTGCGGAACTGTCTGGCCGTGTCGATAAACTCGTGTGCCGTGCCGTTTTCCGCGATGATCTTGAGGAAATTGAGCAGATAAATATGGATCTTCCCGCCGAAGGTCTCATCGACGATGGAAACGCGCTCTTCCTTCGTGAGGTTGGGCGTGTTCATCAGTGTCAGAAACTGCGGGTTCTCCTCGAAAGCCTGCCGAAGGGTGGTTATTTCGTCGAGCATCTGCTCTACGCTTTCACATTCGACTGCCAGATCGTACAGCGTTTTGCCGTATGCTTTTGCAATCTCTGTCATGAAGCCTCACCTACACCCTTGATAAACTCCGAGATCAGCGCTTCGTGATCCTTTGCATCGATCTCACGCTCGACGACCTTGGAGGCAATATCGACGGCAATGCCCGAAATCTCATTTTTGAGCTCGTTCATGGCTTTCTTCTTTTCCTGCTCGATCTGTGCGTCCGCCTTCTCCATCAGGCGGGAAGCCTGGGACTGGGCATCACGGACAATTTCCTCACCGTGAAGCTGCGCCTTGCGGGTCGCGCTCTTGACGATATCGGAAGCCTCCGCCTTTGCGTCGGCGATACGCTTCTCATATTCGTCGCGCAGCGCCTCAGCCTGGGTCTGTGCGGCCTCGGCATCGGCGTAGCTCTTGTCGATCTCCGCCTGGCGGGCGTTCAGGACATTCTGCACGGGCTTGAAAAGAAAGTGTTTGAGCAGCAGGAACAACAGCAGAAGGTTAATCAGCTGTGTAATGATTTCCCACGGGACAATGGAAACTAGATCTAATGTACCCAAATTCGTTCTCCTTTCTCAAAAAATGATTCCGCCTGCGCGGAAATCCCGGCAATTACAGCTTGCCGAGGAAAGGATTGACGAACATCAGGATCAGCGCAACAATCAGGCCATACAGACCGGTGGTCTCTGCCAGTGCACAGCCGAGGATCAGGGTGCTGGTAACCGGGCCCTTTGCTTCCGGCTGACGTCCGATTGCTTCACAGGCCTTGCCTGCTGCATAGCCTTCACCAATACCAGGGCCAACGCCCGCGATCATTGCAAGACCGGCGCCGATTGCAGATGCTGCAAGTACGATTGCTCTTTCCATAATATTTTCCTCCTGAAATTATCTGAATGTTGAATCTCCAAGAAACGGTTTGCCGTCATGCGGCATATGGTTCTCTCCACACATTGCCGCATGCCGCAAAAGCATGTTGAAACGGTGTGTGTGCTCCTCATTCGTCCGATGCAGCGGATGCAACGAACTGCATAGTCAGCATACAGAAGATGTATGGCTGAACGCAGCCGGAGAAGCAGGTAAAATAAACGTTGAGCACAGCGGGAATACCGATTTGCAGAATCGGTATTGCGCTCAGGGATCCTGGCAGCCAGAACAGGACTGCCTTGCTCACCGCGCCGAGTGCCGCATACAGCAGCAGGCCGATGACGTAGCCGGATACGATGTTTGCGAAGTGACGCAGAGCCATGGACACCGGCGTTGCAATCTCACTGATGATGTTCATCGGTGTCATGACAAAAATCGGTTCCGTAAAGCTCTTCAGGTAGCCGCCAAACCCCTTTGTCTTGATTTTGTAGTATGTGATGAGGACAAAGACCACAATACTCCATGCGAGAAACGTGTTCAGGTCATTGGTCGGCGAATATGCACCGGTCAGGCTCATGAACGAGCTGACAACCGACATACTCAGGATTGCGGCAATGAACGGAACAAAATCGTCCCAGCCTTCACCCATGCTGCCTCTGACCAGATTCTGCGCCATCTGAACAGCCATCTCGGCGACCGTCTGGCGTTTGGTCGTTGCATGAACCTTCAGCCCGCGGGTCAGCCAGATACACACGCCCACGATGATAATCATTGCAATCCAGGCATTGACGACAGTCTGCGTCACCGGATAGTTGATCCCGGGAATCGTATAGTATATTTTGGCACCAGCGATGGATATATTATCCATGAATCATTCTTCCTCCTTTCTGCGAAAGATAGGCAGGGTTTTGGCGTAAATGATGAGTTTTGGAAAAAACAGCGGAAGCACAACCGCAACCCAGTTGAAATAGGGCAGCTTGATGCCCACAATCACGACTACCGCCAGCAGGAGCAGCCGTCTGGTATGCGAATTCTGAATGACCAGCTTGGCTTCCTCCGGGGTATCCCGCTGCACCGACTTCTGGACTGCAAGCGCCATCAGGAAAAACTCCAGAATAGCAAACCCGCCGCCCAGCAGGGTTCCAAGCAAAACTGTGTAGTCAAACTTGCCGATAACCGCAAAAAAAATCACCATGATGACGCTCATGACGGTAACACCGATGGCGATATCCCTGCTCTCGTGTTTGACTGCCGGTTCAATCTTGATATTCCTCACCACCAATCACGTTAAAATTCACCTGCGCCGGGCTCATTCCCTGTGCTGTTTCTCTCCGCGCCGTTCAATCATCTTCCACGTCCGCCAGACGTTGACTGCCGCGCCGCCCATGCCGAGCAGCAGCGCAATGACCATGATCCACAGTCCGAGATTCAGCCGGTTCCGAAGCCAGTCCGCCGCATACAGGCAAAGCAGAGGCGGCACAACCACAGAGAGTCCGAGCTGTGTCAGAAGCGCAAGATTCTCCGCACATTCCCGCAGGATCTGATGCTTATCCACCCTGTCCTCACAATCCTTTCCGAAACATGCGCAAAATTTACTCTTCTTCAGGCTGCCTTCATTATATCAACTCATAACCAAAAGTTCAACCGTCTTTTGTACATTTTAGTGTGCACGCGCCCGTCCGTCTGTGAAATTTTTACCAATCTGTACAACTTTCTCCGGCGTTTTGTGCCAGAGAGTGACACATTCTGATGTATTTGATTTTCTGTCTCCTCCCCAATTGTACCCCTCCCCCCGGAAAAGTATGCAAAAGATTACCAAAAAGCGCCGCTCCGGCGGAAACCCGGAGCGGCGCAGGCGCTTGTGAATTAGAAAACACAGTATTTTTCCATATAAGATTCCATCAGCGGGAGGATGGAGGCGTATTCTGCCTGTCCCTGTAAATATTCGTGGATGTCGCGGACATCGATGAGGGAATGCACACGGATGCCAAATTCCTCGCCGACCTCCATGACAGCGGTCTTGCCCGGGGTCTGTCCGACCTCACAACGGTTGACCGAAATAAACATATCCGTCACCTTGACATCGGCCGCGCCGTACAGCACCGGAAGCGTCTCACGGATTGCCGTGCCCGCCGTAATGACGTCCTCAATGATGACAATGCGGTCGCCGTCCGCCGGCTTGTAGCCGACCAGGCTGCCGCCCTCGCCGTGGTCCTTCGCTTCCTTGCGGTTGAAGAAGAACGGCTTGTCAATGCCATAGGTGCGCGCCAGCGCGCCTGCAACCGAGGTCGCCAGCGGGATACCCTTGTATGCCGGGCCGAACATCGCGTCAAAATCTTCCCCGATGGTCTCCTTTACCATAGCGGCATAGAACTCGCCCAGTTTGGACGACTGCAAACCGGTCTTGTAGTTGCCCGTGTTCACAAAATACGGCGTGTTGCGTCCGCTTTTGGTGACAAAGTCGCCGAAACGCAGCACATCCGCGCTCATCATAAATTCAATAAATTCCTTTTTTGCCGGTGTCAGCATGGAAATCAGTCCTTCCTGATTGATGTTGCTTCCAGTATATCAGAAATCCATGGGCAGGACAAGAAAAACCGGCTTACAGTCACTCAAATGCCCCGATTTGATACAGCATGCCCCCTACTGCTACGGCAATGACAGCCAACAGTACCGCACCAAAGGCAAGCAGGCCGCCGATCCTCGCCGGTCTTCTTTCACGTGAGAACAGGATTTTCACCAGGCTGTACAGCATATAGCCCGCGGAAACAATCGCAAATGCTTCCAGCATCAGAAGTGCATTCTTGAACCCGCCCCGAAGCCCGTCTTTCGGCAGGATATAAAATGTATACAAAAACCAGTTCAGCAGCACGTAAAAACCAAACGACACAATCGCGCCCTTGGTATAGGAGCCTTGAATGGAAAATATGCCCCATGTCTTTTCAAAATAATTCTTCTGGTAGTCCTCCAGAATATCCCCCATCACATCACGGAACTTCTTGCCTTGCTGTTCGCGCTGCCGGATCAGTTCATCATATGTATCCACGGAAAGTGTCTCTATGCTTTCCTCCCGCTCCTGCATGATATCACACAGCTCCAGTGAGCCCTGCAATTGTTCCAGCCGTTCCTGTAACGCCTGTTTTGTCTGCTGTACCGCATCCTGTAAAGCCAGTTCACCATTCAATATCGCCTGAATATCCTCGATGGACATATCCAGCCGCCGGAGCAGGATAATCTTCCGCAGGGTCTCCACATCCTCCTCGGAATAATCGCGGTAGTTGTTGCCCTGCCGTTCCGGATGTACAAGGCCCTTGCTCTCATAAAACCGGATATTCGCACGGGCAAGCCCGGTTCTTTCCTCAATCTCCTTGATTTTCATGGCTGTCTCCCTCCTTCCTTTCCCTATCTTACACGTTCAAGCTGGTTTACAGTCAAGCCTTTTCTCCAAATTCCCGGTAAAAAACAGCCGGCAGGGAATCCCACCGGCTGTCAAACGCAATATAGACTTATCTGTTCGGGTTCTGGATGGTCTGGATGCCGTCCGGGCCTGCGGAAATGATGATATCCGTGCGGTTCAGGAAGAAGCCGGTCTCCAGTACGCCGAGGGTACCCTTGAGGAATGCTTCCATTGCGGCATAATCCTTGCCGAACTTGGAGTTGGTGTACTTGGTGTCGAGGATGTAGTTGTGGTTGTTGGTCTCGTAGATCGAGCCATCCTTGTTCATGCGGAGCACCGGCTCAAAGCCTGCCTCCTCCATCTTCTTGACAACATGCTTGTAGCCGAACGGCAGAACCTCTACCGGCAGGCCGAAGTCGCCGATCTCGTCAACCAGCTTGGCGCTGTGGCAGACCCAGATGTTGTACTTTGCGCTGGATGCGACAATCTTCTCACGGAACAGCGCGCCGCCGCCGCCCTTGATGCCGTTGAACTGCGGGTCAACTTCGTCAACACCGTCGATGCAGATATCCAGCACCGGTGCGTCGTTGGTGTCCAGCAGCTCGATGCCGAGGCTCTTTGCCTGCTCCGTGGATGCATCAGACGTGGAAACGCACTTGATGTTCAAGCCTTCCTCTTTGACGCGCTGACCGAGCTTTTCAATCAGATAATATGCCGTAGAACCGGTGCCGATGCCGACCAGCATGCCGTCCTTGACATATTTTGCAGCTTCGTAGCCTGCCATCTGCTTTTCATTCATTTCGCTCACCTCATAAACATTCAATAATTTGTCAAACCAATTCCTGCTTGATTTCTCTTTTCCTATTGTAATACACGCGGCTGCCGGAGTGCAATAGATTTCCTGCTTTTTCTTACACAGAAAAACAACACACTTACCCATTTTTGTGTTATACTGTAACCACAGAGGAGCGCATGAGAGGGGAGGTATCCGCATGGAGCATATTTTTCTGTTATGTGCGGCAAAGCCGCACAGGCAGGCAGACAGCCGACTGGTTGCGCGCATCCGCACAGCAGCCGCGCAAACCGGTGCGCTGTGTCTGATCCGCGAATGCCGCAGGCCGGGCGACATTGCATCCGTCATCTGCCGCGATGCGGCGCGCGGCGGCGCCATGCGGTTTTATGTATGCGGCAGCGACGCAGACCTGTGCGCCGCTGCGCGTGTTGCCTCCGGCTTTTCCAACGCGGAAATCGGCATTATTCCGGATGCACGGGGCTGTGACTTCGCGCACAGCTATCCACATGCCGATTTTTCCAGCCCGCTGGCACAGCTGCGTGCCACGCCGCGGGCTGTCGATATGATCGACTGCAACGGGCAGCGCTTCCTCAGCTCAGTGCGCATCTGTTCGCCCGGCACCCTCAGCCGTGCCGGAGGGCAGCTCTCCCCGCCGGTATCGCTCGCCGCCGCCTGTGATGACGGGTCCTTGCTGACCGGAGCCTTTGTGGTTGCCGCAGTCGGCAACAGCGCCCATTCCGGCAGGAAAACCCTCTTCCGGTACGCCGACCCATCTGACGGACAGCTTGACCTCACGTTGCAGCGCAGCCTTCCGCCGCGCGGTACGGCGGCATTCATCCGCAAGCAATTCCGCCGCCTCACACTGATTCCACATCAACCGCTGTATGTCTGCGGCGACGGACAAAACTTCCGTGCGCTGCGCCTGTCGTTTACCGCAGTGCCCGGCTGTGTGCGTTTCCTGATCCCGGCGGCGCGGACGCATCACCTTCCGATTCAGCTCACATGAATGACCAGAACCGGACAGCCTTCTGCGGCTGCCTGTACGTCCTGCTCTTCCGCCGCATCCGGCTGGCGGATGACCTGTGCCAGTCCGTCTGACGCCATTTCAAACACCGACGGACAGGTTCCGGCACACTGGCCGCAGGCAATACAGCCCGCTCTGTCAATTTCTACCTTCATAACCAGACCCCTCCTCTCATCAAATCTGATCCAGCATGCGCAGGATGGCTTCCTTGCTGTGCACGCCGGTCACGGACGCCGCAGGTTTTCCGCTGCGGAACAGCATCACGGTCGGAATTGAGCTGATGTGGTACAGGCTCGCCAGCTGCGGGTCATGATCAACATTGATTTTACACACCCGCACCGCGTCGGTTTCCGCTGCAATTTCCTCCACAACCGGCTCCAGCTTGCGGCATGGGCCGCACCAGTCCGCCCAGAAATCCACCAGTACCGGTTTTTCGGCGCGCAGCACCTGCTCCTGAAAGCTGTCTGTTGTCACGGCAATCGGCTGATTCATCGCCATTCCTCCTCCGCCCGCCATCCGGCGGGCGGTTTTAGTTTTCCCGTTTTTGCACATGCTATCCATTCGCCCGCCGCAGCACAGGCTTTTTTTCGTTTTTCGCACATTTTCTGTTCCACAAACGCACACCTGTGGTATAATAGACCAAACCCATGCCCAATGCGCCCAGATCTGAGGCAAACCCTGGGGCATGTGAGGAATTTTTACCGCATGGCACACGCCATGCGTACATGAAATTTAGGAGGGAATTTTTTCATGAGTAAAAAACGCAGCAGCTTTTCCAGCCGCATCGGCTTTGTCCTGGCCGCGGCGGGATCTGCCGTCGGTCTCGGCAACCTGTGGCGGTTTCCGTATCTGGCAGCCAAATATGGCGGCGGTACGTTCCTCGTCATTTATCTGATTCTCGTGCTCACCTTCGGCTATTCGCTGATGACGGCAGAGATCACTCTGGGACGCAAAACCCGTCTGAGCGCAGTCGGCGCCTATGGCAAAATCGACAAGCGGTTTAATTTCATCGGCCTGTTGTCCTGCCTCGTGCCGATTATCATCATTCCGTATTACTGCGTCATCGGCGGCTGGATTCTCAAATACCTCGGCGTATTTGTGACAGACGGTGCGAAAACCACAGCGGCAGACAGCTATTTTACCGATTTTATCACCAGCCCGCTTCAGCCTTACGTGCTGATGGTCATCTTCCTGACCATTACGGCAGTGATTGTCTCGTTCGGCGTCAAGCGCGGCGTTGAAAACGCCAGCCGCATCATGATGCCGCTGCTGATCGCGCTCTCTATCGCCATCTCGATTTATTCCATGACCCGTCCGGGCGCATGGGAAGGTGTAAAATATTACCTCACCCCGCATTTCTCCGATGTTTCGCTGAACACACTGCTCGGCGCACTCGGCCAGATGTTTTTCTCCATGTCGCTCGCCATGGGCATTATGATTACCTATGGCTCGTACATGATGGATGATACCGACATTGAAAAGTCGGTCTCTCAGATTGAAATTTTTGACACCGGCATTGCATTCCTTGCCGGCCTGATGATCGTCCCGTCTGTCTTCGCCTTTTCCGGCGGCGACGAGGAGGCACTCAACGCAGGTTCCGGCCTGATGTTCGTCACCATGCCGAAGGTATTCGCAAGCATGGGCTTCGGCACTGTCATCGGCATTGCGTTTTTCGTGCTGGTCTTCTTCGCAGCACTGACGTCGAGCATCTCGCTGTATGAAACCGTCGTCTCGATTTTCTGCGACAAGTTCCATATTTCGCGCAAGCTGTCCTGTGTCGTCACCTATGTCATCTGCCTTGTGCTGGGATTCTTCAGCGCACTGGGCTACGGCACACTGTCGGGCATTGCACCGCTCGGCATGAGCTTCCTCGATTTCTTCGATTTCATTTCCAACAGCATTTTGATGCCGACTGTCGCCTTGCTGACCTGCCTCTTCCTCGGCTGGATTGTGGGACTGGACACGATTTTGGATGAGGTCAAGAAAAATTCGTCCTTCAAGCGCGAGAAGATGTTCCGCGTCATGATGCGCTGGATTGCGCCGATTTTCCTCATTGCAATCCTCATCAGCTCGGTACTCAGCGCGCTCGGCATCATCAGTATCTGACCCCATTTCAGACAGTACAAAAGCCGCTCCGGAAAACCCGAAGCGGCTTTTTGCATATCCTGCCGTGTGTACCCGTTTTGCTCACACGGCGCAGCACCGGACGAATGACGGGGATGGATCCTACGATCCGCATCCGCCCGGCGCGCCCGTGCGAGGAAAACAAAAAAACTGCCGTGCAGGGCTGTGAATGCACGGGGAGCACGCTTCACAGAAACACCCATAAGCAGTAGTCTATGCAGACGGCAGTCTGTATATTCCAAATGCATTGCGGAGCCGTCGCACTGCGCAAAGCGCTACAGGTTTTGCTGTCGGTACAGGCGGTCAGCTTTTCGATAAAAGGGGAGAATGCCCCTAAAAACGCTTGTATCCGGCAGAAAAAAGAGCTACAGGTTTTCCGGCGGCACAAGCGGTCAGCTTTTCGATCAAGGGGAGAGTGCCCCTAAAAATGCTTGTATCCGGCGGGAAAATAGCCTATAATAAGTGTGCGGTGCGGATGATCCGCTGTGTATGGTGTCGTAGTCACCTGCGCAGGCTGTGGGAAGGTTCCAGCTTTCCACAGCTGCCGCATCTTTTTGTTTCCTCATGCCTATTATACATAATCCGGCAGGGAAATGCAAATCTTTTTCACAGCCGCACAAAAGCCGCTTCGGAAAACCCGAAGCGGCTTTTTTCTGTCATTGCCGGAGCGCCAATGCCTCCCTCCGATGAGGCAGGCTGTCTGTCTGTATGATTTACGGGTTTCCCTTCACCCGCTCCAGAATCCAGTCGGCACAGCGGGCAGATGCCTTTCCGTCCACACAGAAGCCCATCTTTTCAAAAAATGCCGCGCAGTCGCGCTGATACTCTGCCTCATCAAATGCCGCAATGTGCTGCATCATTTCCTCATTGGATTTCGCCAGCGGGAACGGTGTGTCATCAATCGGAAAATAGAAATTCCGGTCGTTTTTATAGGCGTCAATATCGGTCGCAAACTGGAAGCACGGACGGCGTGTCAGCGCAAAGTCGAACATCAGCGACGAATAGTCCGTAATCACCGCGTCGCAGGCGGACAACAGAAGCTGCATGTCGTCAAATGCCGTCGCGTCAAAGGTCGTCTTATTATCAAAATGAAGGTCTTTTGCACGCTGCATCACATGCGGGTGCAGGCGCACAAGCGCAATCCATTTTCCGCCGAACCGTTTTTCACAGGCGGCACAGACCGCATGATAATCCAGACTGTATGCATCCAGCGAGCCGTCCGCACGAAAGGTCGGTGCATACATGACCAGATTGCTGCCCTCCGGCAGGTGCAGCGCACGACAGACCTTCTCCTTTGCATCCTTCGGCGGATGCACGAGGATGTCATTGCGCGGTGAGCCGTACTGCTCAACCGGGCCGTCATACCAGAACGATTGCTGATAAATTTTCGTCATGAAGGTACTGTCGGAAATAATCGCATCAATCTGCCGGGAATCACGCTGCGCATAAGCCGCATAGGTCGCATCTTCCTTGCTCAGCGTGTCCGCTACATCGCGCTCAATGCGCTTGAGCGCAAAGCCATGCCAGGTCTGCATATAATACTGCCCGGCTTTCTTGTGACGCGCACCCTTGCGGCAGTTATCCACCCAGACACGCGCCGTGCACAGCTCCCGGATCGCCGCCATGGTGTCATATCTGACCACGCGCACGCCGGACGGCGTGCCTGCTTTTTCCGGGTCATTTGCCAGCCAGACGAGGTCGAGGTCTTCATCCCGCTTGAGCAGCTCATCGGCAACTGCCTTCGGATTGTCCGAATAGCCGCGGCCATAATAGCTGGTGAATACAATTTTATTTTTCTTTACCGGCAGGACGCTGCCCAGCGTCCATGCCAACCCCTTTTGGAGCTTCTTTCCTATGGACATGTGCTCAGTCCTCCTGTTCCACGTGCAGCAGCGCACGGTTTTTCCAGATTACGATAATACGGAACAGCAGGATGGCAATTTCCGCAATCGATACCAGTGCGCCGAGCGTGACCATATTCATATTGTCGGTGAAATACAGCACCAACAGGTTGAACACATGCAGCGCTGAACCAAAGACAACCGAATAATTCGCATATTTTGACAGTCCCATTGCGCTCAGCGTCGGGAAACCGAGGATATAGCTCGGCAGGATGACAATGACAACCGGCAGCATCGCGCGCAGTACCGGTGCCGCATCGCCATAACCCGCGCCAAACACGATTTCACACAGCGGGCGCGCAAATACAAAGACAACCGCACAGCCGCCGATGATAATCGGCATGAAAATCTTCAAAATCTTCCAGACCAGCTTGAAATCCTTGTTTTTGGTCATATACGGATACATACTGTCGGAAATTGGCGACAGACCGTTTTTTGCAGTCGTCACCAGCTTGTCCGCCAGCGTATAATAACCGATGGACGAGCCCGCGGAAATAATACTCAAAATAACCGTATTGCTCGCGGTGTATACGGAGGTTGCAATGCGCGAATAGAAAAATGTGCTCGATCTGCGGAAGCTGTCCCAGATCTCCCGTGCCCGGCATTTGACAAACCGGATATTCATCTGGCGGTACAGATGCAGATATACGCCGAGAAGCGCGGCTGTATTGCCGATAATATTTAAAATCGGGATAATACAATACTGCTCCGGCTGCTTGAGCAGCAGCACAATCATGACAGTGAAAAACGTCTTGATCGCAACCGTCCGCACCGTAATCGCAGTCATCTGCTCCAGTCCACGGTACAGGTAATCCGGAATCATGGAATTGACTGCGGTGGCAATCAAAAACAGCAGATAAAATGTGCGGTCTTCGCGCCACGACGGCAAAATCTGACACAACACAAGCAGCACAATGACCGAACCAATGGTCAGGAAAATTTTGTCGATTGTAACTGCGGTCAAAATCCTGGATACCTTTCCCCTGTCCTCGCGGTTGCGGGAAACATCTTCTGTTGCGCTGAGCAGAAAGCCGAAATCAATGACCAGCTGGAAATATACCATGATTGCCGTCGCAACACCCAGCTTGCCGTAATAGGTCGGGCCGAGCACACGGGTCTCATATGGAACGACAATAAAGCTGAGCAGATACGTCGAAAACTGCATGATATACAGCATGACCGTATTTTTTAACAGCACGCCCTTTTTGGAGCTGAGGGCATTTTTATTGAGCTTCAAAACAGGAAATCCTTTCTTTTTTTCTCAACCGCCAACTCTGTTCTTTGCGCGGAACAGGGTGGCGAGCAGACGGTACCGGCGATGCAGCAGCAGATTGAATGCCAGCTTTTTGGAGCGCGGCAGCTGTGCCACATAGCGGTTTTTTTCAAACCCCGGGAAATATTTGCGCATGTACTGATAAAACTCCTGAAGCAATGGATGCTTCGGGTCGGTCATCAGCACACGGACAGAAGCCGCGAGGAAAATATGATCGATTGCCAAACGGCACAGTTCATCGCGGTAGCGTTCAAACAGCCCGTTCTCGCGGTACCAGCCCAGCAGGTCGTCAAACGCATCCATAATCTCATGGTTGCGGTCGACATTCTTGTTGCGCGTGATGGAATTTTCCCGCACGACATAGTAGTAATACGGCCGATGGACAGAAGCGACACTCTTTGCCTTTGCAAACAGCTTAGTGGTCGTGCGGATGTCCTCATACCACACGCGGCCCGGATACCGAATCCCGGTTTCCAAAAACAGCCGGCGCGCATAAATGCGTGTCCATGCATTCGGCAGGGCAAGCAGCAGCTCCGGCGTATCCGCCAACGTAAACACCCGGTCTTCCGGCAGCGGGTCAATGAACACCTGCGAAGTATCTCCGCCATTGTCCACGCGGAAACCAAAGCTGATGATTTCAGCATGTGTCTCGTCTACTTTTTCAGACAGCTCTGCGAGCATTGTCTCGTCGATATAATCGTCGCTGTCCAGAAAAACCAGATAATCGCCCAGTGCATGTTCCAGGCCGACATTGCGCGCATCACCCAGTCCGCCGTTCGGCTTATGGATGACACGGATTTTTTCCGGCGCCTGCGCCGCAAGCTCATCGCACAGCGCACCGCTGCCATCTGTCGAGCCGTCATCTACCAGAATCATTTCATACTCGTTATTGTTCTGTGCCAGAACCGACCGGACACACTTTTCCAGATAGTCTTTTACATTGTATACGGGGATTACTACACTGAATTTCATACCATTCTCCTCATTTCCCGATATGGGGTTATTATAATCCCTTTATACAGCGTATGCAAGGGAAAGTGCATCGTGCAACCGCCGGTTGCGGATAAATCACCCGCAAATGGTAGCCATGCAACCGTTATTTCTGGTATGATAGAAACAGAAAGAGAGGTGTTGATGATGACGATCTCCGACCGAATCCGTGAGCTGCGCCGCACCCGGGGCATTTCACAGGAAGAGCTCGCCGCACAGATCGGCGTATCCCGCCAGGCGGTGTCCAAATGGGAGAGCGGACAGAGCGTGCCCGACCTCGACCGGGTGATTGCGCTCAGCGATTATTTTGATGTCACAACCGATTATCTGTTAAAGGGCATTCAGCCGTCTGCGCCGCAGGCGGGCAGACAGGCGCCCAACGCATCGGTATTTGCCATCGCCGGGACGGCATTCAATGTCATCGGGCTTGCCGCCGCCTGCGGCATCTGGTACGAGCAGCAGACAGCAACCGCCATTCTTATCGGGCTGATTCTCATGGCAATGGGCTGCATGATTTTTGGCATCGGCATCGTCTGCTCCGCAGAAGCCACCAGACCGGCAGCAAACCACTTGTTCTGGAAGGTCAATATCTGGGTGCTGGCATTCTTGCCGCTGGCTGTCGTATACAACCTCCTGACATACGGGATTCCGGCACCTTATCCGCTGCTGTTCCGGCCAATCTTCCTCTTTTTCCTCTTCTGGCTGGTGTATTTCGCCATCTGCCTGCTGGCGCGGCGGCAGCTCTTGCGAAGTGACCGCACAAACGACGAATAACGTACAAAAAGGAGACATCCGCGGATGTCTCCTTTTTCTTTGTCCATTGTATCCGGCTCGTATATCCAAGCGGCGTTGGGGGGCGGACTGGCGGACGCGTTCGTCCGACATGTCCGCAGTGCGCGGGAGCGCATCGGAACGATTTTCTTTTGCTTCTCCCCGAACTGCTTCCAGCCCGCTTCAAAATCCACTTCTGCGGCGTTGGGGCGGACTGGCGGACGCATTTGTCCGACATGTCCGCGGTGCGCGGGAGCGCACCGGAAAGGTTTTCTTTTGCTTACTTTTCTTTTCCTCAAAAAGAAAAGTAAGAGAGAGAGAGTTAGAATAGACCCTTAATGCGATCCCACAGGGTTTCCTTTTCCGGCTCCTGCTTTGTCGTGTCGTCCTCGTCCTCTGTATTCTGCACTTCTTCGGTACGCATGACATACTTGGTCGTGGTCTCCGTGGCCGACTCCGGTGCGCCGGAATAGCAGGACGCAGACTGTGCAAATTCGCGCTGTTCATCCAGCACCTTGGCTGCCGTGCGCAGGTTGGTCAGCATCTCGTTATCCGTAATCTTGCTGATACCCTCTTCATTGTATTCTACAATGCCGTCATACAGCTCGCCGGAACCGTCCGAAAGCTGGGTACCCGCTTCGTCAAACTGCCGGATGGCATCCTGTACCGTCGCACTTGCGGAGGAAAGCTGCTTCATGCCTGCTGACAGGTCATCTGCGCCGGAGGTCAGCGAATCCGCACCATCTGCCAGCTGGTTCACACCGCCAGTCAGCGTCGGAACCTGACTGTTCAGCTCACCAATGCCGCCAGACAGCTGATTTGCACCGGAAACCAGTGTGCCGGTACCGTCTGCCAACGCCGACGCACCGCCATACAGCGTCTTTGCACCGGAAGCCGCCTGACTGACGCCCTTTGTGTACTGCGCAATCCCGCTGTCAAGCTGAACTGCGCCCTCCTGCAACTGTGCAACCGAGGTTCCGAGCGTCTTTGCCAGCTGTTGCAGACCTGCATCCATCGTGCTATAGCTGGATGCCGCTGTTTCCAGGCCGCTGTTAATTGTACCCAAATTCTCGCTGAGACTGGACATCGAAGAAGAAATCCCACTCTTTACGCTGCCCGCACCGGAGGCAATCTGTCCCGCCGCGCCAGCAAGCTGACCGCAGGCCTGCGCCATCGCGTCGACGGCCTGACGGTTGGTCTCAAACTTGCGCAGAATCTCCGCGCCGCCCTCCATACTCTGGAGTGCGGCAATTTCACTCTCACTCAGCGATTCGCCCGACTTGGCCGACAGTGCGGACAGATTGCTCTCCAACTCGGAGGCACAGGAAGCAATGCTGTCCAAACCATCCATTGCTTCCTGTAATTTACCGGAATTCAGCGCCTGCATGACCTGATTCATGCCGCCGGACAGCTGGTTCAGGCTGCTCTTCATTTTGGACGAACCAGAGAACAACGCCTGTACATCGTCACTTTCCAGCGCCGCACCCAGCTGGTTCAGGCCGTCCGCCAGATCGGACGCACCGGCGGACAGCTTGCCGGAATTGCCGTCAATCGTGCTCAGGCCCCCGGACAGGTCACCCGCACCCGATTTCAGCGACTGTGCACCGCTGTCGACCTGTGCCGCACCGCTTGCCAGCGACTGTGCGCCGTCCGCAAGCTGTCCGACACCATCTGCCAGATCGCCTGCCCCCAGCTTCAGCGTGCGCATGCCGGAAGACAGCTGCTTTGCGCCGTCGGTCAGCAAGCCCGCACCAGAAGTCGCGTCGATAATGCCGTCATGAAATGCGACATAATTGGAGGATAGTTCACCCAGCTTTTCATCCAGCGTATGGCATCCGTCTGCCAGCTGCTCTGCGCCGTCAATCAGCTGCTGTGTTGCGTCCTTCAGGTCATCCAACTGGTCAAACGTATCATCCAGATCAAGGTCTTCTGCATCCAGATCATCCAGATCAGACGCACAGGCGAAATAGATGGACGGCAGTTCGCCGTCAGTCATATCGCATTCAATCTCAACATCGTCCAGCAGCATGTCGGCAACATCGCTCAGGTCATCGGTCAGCAGATCGCCATAGGTCTCCTTCATGCCCGGCATGGCGAGAAATGCAACAATCTGGTTGCTGCTGTCCGTCTGTACCGTGCCGTTTTCCGCCTTGATATTTTTGAAGTGATCCACCGACATGTCCGTGCCGATAACTGTAAAATACGGCATGCAGACGGTATACTTCTTCCCGTCTACCGTGACCGTTTTGGTCTGTTTGTTTTCCAGCGCGATATGAATGACAAGATGCCCGTCCGCACCCTCCAGCTGGGACGGCTCCACCTGCTTGCCATCCAGCGTGTAGGTGATCTTCGCCTGTACCGGCAGCTCTGCTGTGGAGGTACCCTGATAATAGACATCATTGCCCTCGATGTTCCAGGTCAGCTTACTGCCATTCTGCTTCGGCTGTTCCTTGCCTTTGAGATTTACAATATCGTCCAGATTACTGACATCCGCAAAGTTACTCAGCCCCTTATCCGAATGCAGCCAGTCACTCACCGTCTGATGTGCAACCGTGCCGTCCGGCTCGAGCGTTGCAAATACCGTTTCATCCTTGCTGACAGATGCCGCCAGTGCGGGCGATACCATGCCGCACACCATCAGGGCGCTCAGCGCGCCCGCCGTTACTTTATATGCCTTTTTCAATTGGAACACGCTCCTTATTTTGCTTTGCTTTCGCACCGGACGCATTGTCTTCAATCCAGTGCCATGAGGTTTTGCGGATGACCGGCGCAAACAGGACGAGCAGCGCCGGAAGAACAAACAGGATGACGAGCATGGAAATAATCGCGCCGCGGCTGATGAGCAGGCACAGACTGCGGATCAGGTCGATTTTGGAGACAAACGACAGTCCGACGGTCGCGGCAAAAAAGGTCAGGCCGCTTGTGATAATGCTCGGTGCACAGGTCTGCACCGAAATCGCCGCCGCCTCGCGCGGGGCAAGGCCGTTGTTGCGCTCCTCACGATAGCGCGTCGTCATCAGGATCGCATAGTCCACTGTTGCGCCGAGCTGGATCGTACCGAGGACAATGCTTGCGATAAACGGGATGGTGGAACCGGTGAAATATGGCAGGCCGAGGTTTATCATAATTGCGCCCTCAATGGCGAATACCAGAAGCACCGGAACAGAAATCGATTTGAAGGTCAGCAGGATGATAAGGAACACCGCGAGAATCGAGGTGACCGAAGTGGCGCTGAAGTCGTGGTCACTGACAGTAATCAGATCCTTTGTCATGGCTCCCTCACCGGTGATAATGCCATTTTTGTCATAGCGCTTGACAATCTGATCGATGGTATCGACCTGTGCGTTCATCTCATCGTGTCCCGGTTTGTATTCCGTTGTAATCATCATCAGCCGGTGCCCGCCTGCATGGAACAGAGACGCCACATCCTCCGGCACGACGCTCTGCGGGATGCCGCCGCCGATGTATTTTTCATAGCACAGCGTATTCTTGACGCCGTCCACATGGTCGATCTCATCCGCGAGATTCTTCATATCCGCCGAATCCAGCGACTCATCCACAATGACAAAATGGAAGCTCGGCATGCCGAAATCCTCCGACAACCTGTTGGTACCGGCAATGCCGGTCAGTGTCTGCGGCAGACTGTCGGTCAGCGTGTAATAGACATTGGTTAGGCTCTGCGCCCGCCCGAATACGACAAACAGGACAAGAAATATCGCCAGAATCGATTTCGGATGTCCGGTGATAAACTGTCCGGTGCGTTTCAAATTCGGCCAGATAACCGGATGTTTGCTCTTTTCAATGACGCGGTCGAAATAGATGATGAGCGCCGGAAGGATGGTCAGCGTGCTCAGTACGCCGAGCGCGACACCCTTCGCCATAACGATGCCGATATCTGCGCCGAGCGTCAGCGACATCGTACACATCGCGAGGAATCCAGCAATCGTCGTCAACGAGGACGACATGATCGCTGTGCTCGTTTTACAGATGGCAGAGATCATCGCCTCCTCATTCGGCTTCTCCGCTTTCTCATCCTGATACCGGTTCAACAGAAAAATACTGAAGTCCATCGTGACGCCCAGCTGCAAAACGGCCGCAAGCGCCTGTGTGATGTACGAAATCTGCCCGAGAAAGACATTGCTGCCGAAGTTATAGACAATCGGGAAGATCAGACCGAGCAGGAAGATGAACGGCACCACCGTGTTCTCCAGGAACAGAAACAGCACCAGCAGGCTGAACACGACCGCACACAGCACATATTTCGGCAGCTCCTGATTGACCAGCTCCTTGGTGTCCTCCAGAATGGCGGACATGCCGCCGAGGAAACAGCCCTTGCGCATCGTGGATTTGATTTCCGCAATCGCATTCATCGTGCTGTCGGACGCGCTCGATTCATCGAACCGCACCAGCAGCATGGTCGAGTCATTTTTGCCATAAAGGAAATCCTTCGCGTCAGACGGCAGCATTTCCTTCGGAACCGAAACATCCAGGACATCACTCGTCCAGAACACGCTGGAAACGCCATCGATCTGCTCCAGCTCTTCCTTCATGTCCAACAGATCCGCGGTCGGCATACCCTCTACCGTAACCATCGCTGTGGAGGCAATCTGGAAGTCATTCTCAAGATATTGCTCGCCCTCCATCGATTGCAGATCAGACGGCAGATAACTCAGAATATCATAATTGACCCGTGTGTTGATGTATCCGAAAGCGGACAGCACGAGCAGTATACATGCCGTCGCGAGCACAAAGCCGCGGCGTTTTACTACAAAACGAGCCATACGCTCCATACAGAATACGCCCCTTTCTTTGGGAGTTTTCCGGCAGATTTCACCGGTTTTTAACAAAGTGACCATTCGTCACTTTTACAGTACACCCAGTATAGTCCAAAACTGACCAGTGGTCAATATCTATATTGCCGACTTTGCTACCCTTTTCCAACATCGCGTTGTTCATTTCGCAGAATATCAGTTTTCCCACTCGCGTTTCTTGCCAAATCCCGGCGAATGGGCTATACTTGTGGCAATCCGATTGGATACAAAGGGGTGAGACAGCATGAGCGAAAGCATGGAACAGAAAAAGGAAACAAAAAAGAAAAATCTGCTGCACGCCGCGCAGACGCTGTTTCTGGAAAAGGGCGTGTCAAAAACCAGCATCAGCGAGATCGCAGAGCGCGCACAGGTCGCCAAGGGCACCTTCTATCTCTATTTTGCAGACAAGGATGACCTGCTCCAGCAGCTGCTTTACCAGATCAGCTATGACATCATCCGGCAGGCCTATATCTACGCCGAGCAGCGCCGTACCGACGACTTCGCGGAAAATATTATCATCTTCGCGGACTGGATCATCGATTATCTGACAGAGCACACGGATATCCTGCGTCTGATTGAGCGCAACTTCTCATGGCCGATGATCCAGCGCAGCCTGACCGGGCATACGGATGACCCGCTCTGGCGCGCCATCGTCATGCGCCTGCACGACACGCCGCTCGCCGATATCCACAACTCACAGGAGCTGTATGACGTTATCTTTATTATCGTAGAAATGTGCGGCACGGTCTGTTATTCCAGCATCATCGAGGGCCGCCCCGACACGATTGACAACATGAAACCGCTGCTGTACCGCATGATACGGAGATTACTGCGATGAATTCCACAAACCTGCAACACCCGGCACTGGTTTTCGATATGGACGGTGTCATTCTCGATACAGAATCGCTTGTCCGCCGCTGCTGGCACCTGCTGGCGCCGGAATACGGTCTGGATGCAGGCGACCTCGACCAGGTCTTTCTTTCGACCGTAGGCACGACCCGCATGTATACCGGAGAAATCCTGCGCACACATTACGGCGCAGACTTCCCTTCCGAACAATTTAACAGCCATGTCAGCCGCACCTTCCATGCCATCGCGGACACAGATGGCATCCCGGTCAAGCCGGGTGTTCGTGCGCTGCTGGACTGGGCAAAGAACGCCGGCTTCCGCATTGGTCTGGCCTCCTCCACGCGTGAGGTGACCATTCGGCGCGAGCTGGAGCATGCGCAGCTGTACCACTGCTTTGACCACGTGATCGGCGGCGACCGCATCGCACGCAGCAAGCCCTATCCCGACATCTATGAGGCCGCCTGCCGCGCACTCGCTGTCCTGCCTGCGGATGCCTTCGCCATTGAGGACTCCTACAACGGCATCCGTGCCGCAGCCGCGGCAGGCATGCGCCCGGTCATGGTTCCCGACCTGTTGCCTCCGACGGACGAAATGCGCACGCTGTGCCACAGCATTTTCCCCGACCTCGCTGCCTTCCGCAGCTTCCTCGCCCAACAGTTCTCTGCCTGATTTCACATCTTCATCCCGCCGGTTGTTCCGGCGGGATTTTTTATCCGCACCTTCGTTTATATAGCTATTTCTCTATTGTTATACTCTGTTTCAATTTGCACGTTTGTTCAAATTTGCGTTTTCATTCTCTTCCATCCCTTCAAAAAACTCCCATATTATCTGCATGTCCAGCCTGTCGTTTTCCGCACGGAAACACGTGCGTTTTGTCCGCGAGACATGGAGCTTTGTTCGCACCTGTATGAAACAAACATATGAAACATCTTGTTTTTTCATTCCATCGATTTTTCCATCTTTTTTGCAGTAAAATTTCGAGTTTATCTTGAATTTTTATTGATTTTGAAATTTTAAGAAACAATATGCATGATTTATCTGAGAAATTTTTTTAAATTTCTTGCGAAAATTATGAAAAACTTGCACAAAATCACAGATTTTATAAACAAACTTTATCACGCTAAATCGTTTTCGGTTATTTCTGTATAAGATAGTAAAAAACACATGTTTTTCATAGCAATAATTCGGTGAATTTGCGCCGTGACAAACGTAACGAAATGGGATATTATATTAGCGAAGACAGAAAGCCTGGTGCAATGCACCGGTCGACCGTTTTCGGCAAAATATCGGGCCATATGGCTCAGAAAGGAAGCGAGCACGATGGGCATCTTAGGCGAACTCAATCAGATGGTGAAAGCAGGAAGCATGGAACAGTTCCACACATATCTGACCAACGAAAGCAATCTTTCCCGTACAGACGCAGGCACTTCGGCAAACATCGACCTGAATGACCCCCGCACAGCAGGCGCACACAGACGTTCGATGCATCACGACGCGGAAATTTCCATCGCTTCTCACCGTTAATCCGATTCCCCCAATTTTTTTCATACCTATTTCTCTTATCTCTTTTCTCTGTAAAAGCACCACCGCAGTCAGACCGACTGCGGTGGTGCTTTTTGCATGCCAAAAACAGCGAGAGACCGGCAGGTTGCCGGTCTCCCGCTTATAGGGGTTGGGAAAAAAGGGGGGGGCTGTTTTTTATCAGCGAACCGTCAGGATGCGGTCCCCGGTCTTGACATCGCCGGACGGCTGCATCGCAATCTCTGCGAAATCATCCGAGTTGGTGACAATGACCGGTGTAGTCAGCGGATAGCCCGCCTTCTTGATGGCTTCCATGTCAAAGGTACCGATGAGGTCGCCCTTCTTCAGCGTATCGCCCGCCTTGACCTTGATGTCATAGCCCTCACCGTTCAGGCGCACGGTGTCGATGCCGATGTGGATCAACAGCTCGAGATCGCCTGCAACCAGACCGATGGCGTGTTTGGTATCAAAGACATTGGCAACCTCACAGTCGCACGGTGCGACAACCTTGCCCTCTGTCGGTTCAATCGCTGCGCCATCGCCCAGCATGCCTTCCGAGAATACCTCATCCTTGACCTCGCTCAGCGGGATCAGCTTGCCGGTAATCGGCGCACAAAGCGTAACGGCCGGGCCTGCCTTCTTTTCTGCCGGAACGGGTGCTTCCGGAGCCGGTGCCGGTGCCGGAGCTGCCTGCGGGGCAGCGTCGCCGCCATGCTCCAGGAAGTCCTCCAGATTGGATTTGATTACCGTGACGCGCGGTCCATAAATGACCTGTACGCCCTGGCCCTTATGAATGACGCCGGATGCGCCGGTGGATTTCAGAATACCATCGTCAACCTTTGCGGAGTCATGCACCGTCATGCGCAGACGGGTTGCGCAGCAATCGATATCCGAGATGTTTGCACGGCCGCCGAGGCCTGCAACGATCTGTGCAGAAAGCGCATCCGCGCCGCCTGCGCTGTTCTGTGCATCCTTTGCCGCATTGACATCGGCACGGGTGTACAGCTTGTTCTCCGCGTCGCCGCGGCCTGGGGTCTGATAATCAAACTTGGTAATCATGAAGCGGAACAAGAAGTAGTATACGGCGAAGTAAACAACACCGACAACAATAACCCAGATCCAGCTGGTCTTTGCATTGCCCTGCATGATGCCAAACAGCGTCAGGTCGATGATGCCGCCGGAGAACGTCATACCAACTGTGCAGTTGAGGATATGCATCAGCATATAGGAGAGGCCTGCCAGCACACAATGTACGACATACAGCGGCAGTGCGACGAACAGGAACGTAAATTCAATCGGTTCTGTAATACCGGTCAGCATGCCGGTCAGCGCTGCGGACAGCAGCAGGCCGCCGACTTCCTTGCGGTTTTCCGGATTTGCGCAGTGGTACATTGCCAGCGCGCCGCCCGGCAGACCGAAGATCATGAACGGGAACTTGCCGGTCATGAAGCGGCAAGCCTGAGAGGCATAGTGAGTGACGGTCGGATCAGCCAGCTGTGCGAAGAAGATGTTCTGTGCACCCTCTACGACAACGCCGCCGACTTCCATCGTGCCGCCGAGTGCGGTCTGCCAGAACGGCAGATAGAAGACATGGTGCAGGCCGAACGGAATGAGCGCACGCTCAATGAAGCCGTACAGCCAGGTGCCCGCGTAACCGGAGCTGAGTACCAGTGCGCCCAGCGCATAGATGCCGCTCTGGACAATCGGCCAGATGAAATACATAACGATACCGACAACCAGATAGACAACTGCGGAAATAATCGGGACAAAGCGCGTGCCGCCGAAGAAGGACAGCACCTGCGGCAGTTCAATCTTATAGAACTTATTGTGCAGCGCCGCAACACCGAGGCCGACGATAATGCCGCCGAATACGCCCATCTGGAGCGAATTGATGCCGCAGACGGTCGCCGTCGCACCATCCATATTCGGTGCACCGAAGTTTTCGATCATCGCGCTGATGGAGGCATGCATGATGAAGAATGCAATCGCGCCGGCGAGCGCCGCGACTTCCTTCTCCTTTTTCGCCATGCCGATCGCAACGCCGATCGCAAAGATCAACGCCAGATTGTCGAACACGATGGACCCCGCCGCATTCATGACGTTGAGTATGGAATTGGCCACCGTACCCGGGCCAAGGATTCCCATCAGCCCATAGGTTTCCAACATGGTCTCGTTGGTAAACGAGCTGCCGATGCCAAGAAACAGACCGGCTACCGGGAGCAGCGCAATCGGAAGCATGAATGATCTGCCGACACGCTGTAAGACGCCGAAAATCTTGTCTTTCATTTCTTTCTCCTCCTGATAAATTTAATATTGCCAAGCGGATGCCCGCTTTATGCACAAAAAAGACCTTACGCAGGGCAAACAACCCGCCGGATTTCCGGCAGGAGCAAAACGCCCCATCAGCGCAAGGTCTTGCCCAAGCATTTCTGACCGGTCACAAGCTTCCATATTCTGTTATTCTTTGCTTCCGGAAACCCGGCGCAGGTGCACCGTGAGGAACACCATTTCCTCCTCCGAAAGATTGCAGTGAAATTGTTTTTCCAGATACGTCCGGATCCGCTGTGCGCAGATATAATCGCGCGGATAGCGGTCACGGATCATGCGCTGAAACTGCTCATCGTCACCCTCCATGGTCTCCCGCCGCGCGATGCGCTGGCCGAGGAACTTGAGGTGCGTGATAAACCGCCCGTAATCGAGCGAATTTTCATTCAGCGTAATGCCGTAATAGTTGCGGACGGTCTTCAGGATAACCTGAATCATCTCGGTGATCTTGACCATATCCGACATATCGGTGTCCAGCTCAGCGTTGACGATATGCAGCGCCACAAATCCGGCTTCGTCCTCACTCAGCTGTACGTCGAGCCGGTCGTGCACCATTTCAATTGCGTGCTGACCGATTGAAAATTCATTTGGATAGAAATTTTTGATCTCCCACAGCAGGCCGTTTTTGTATTCCAGCCCTTTCGCCTTGCGCTCAATGGCAAAGCTGATATGGTCGGTCAATGTGATGTAGATATTTTCGCTCAGCTTTTTCCCGAGGCGTTGCTGGGCGCATTCGATAATCTCCGTGCAGACGGCGACATGCTCGGTCGGCACATCCTTCACCAGCTCCATGAGCTTGCTCTTGGCTCGTTCATCCCGAAGCGCATAAACCTTCTCAATGGTCGCAGGCGGCACAATGTCGCCCTTTTTCTTGCGGAATCCGATGCCCAGACCGCGCAGAATGACCTCTTGTCCATCCTCCCCGACCGAGCACACAAAATTATTTCCTATGACACGCGCAATGCGATACATGGTATGCTCTCTTTCCCTGTGTTCCCATTTCCCTGTTTTCCAGCTTTCCCTCTGGAATAAAAAAAGACTAGTTGCAAACTTTTCCGCGAGTCTTGCGCAAAGTATGTAATCTAGTCCTGCCTGCTTTACCAGTCACAGCTGTGTTCGTTTATCGTATCTTCAGTATAGCCTGCCCCGCGAGATTTGTCAACGCGGTTTTCAGCGTCTCTCGAGATTTTGTCTGATCTTCCAAATTCATATAAAACAAGTTATGCATTTTTACCATACCATGGTATTTTTTGTTTTCTTCAGAAATTATTAAGATTTCTATGATATCCTTTGAAAGGAAGCTTTTTTATCCTATACCCATAGACAGCAAGGAGGACACACAGATGCTGTACCGTATTCTCGTCTGCGACGACGATCCCGCAATTGCGCGGGCGATTGGCATTTACCTGCGCGCCGCCGGTTACGAGGCGGTCGAAGCACATGATGGTCTGGAGGCGCTGGACATCTGCGCAAAGCAAACCATCCATCTGGTCATCATGGATATCATGATGCCGGGCATGGACGGCATGCGGGCGACCGAGGTGCTGCGTGAAACGCAGAACATCCCGGTTATCATGCTTTCCGCCAAGAGCGAGGATGTCGACAAAATTGACGGCCTGACGGTCGGTGCGGATGACTATGTAACCAAGCCGTTCAACCCGGCGGAGCTGATGGCACGCGTCCGCTCCCAGCTGCGGCGCTATACAGCACTTGGCGGCATGATGGTGCAGGAGCAAAGCCGTGTATATCGCACCGGTGGACTTGTGATCGATGACGCGGCGAAATCTGTCACGGTCGACGGTGAGCCGGTCAGTCTGACGCCGCGCGAATACGGCATTCTCGCTTTCCTGACCAAACATGCCGGGCAGGTGTTCTCCATCTCGCAGATCTATGAGGCGGTGTGGAACGAGACTGCATACAGTCCGGAAAACACCGTTGCTGTTCACATCCGGCGCATCCGGGAAAAAATCGAAATCAACCCAAAAGAGCCGAAATACTTAAAGGTGGTGTGGGGAATTGGCTACAAAATGGAGAAACTTCACCCGAAACTGCTGGGTTAAGGCAGTTGCGGTCATCCTCGTGGTGGCCTCCGCAGGCGTCGCCGCATGGCAGGCGGCTGCTTTCGCAGACTATGTGTACAACGCGCAGGACAACTATCTCGATTCCATGCTCGACGGTCGCATGCTGTTCACGCGGGAGATGCCCGCCAATTATCTGATAGAAAATCAGGATTCCCTGATCTATCAGCTGTACAGCCAGGTACAGCAGGGAAACGAGAGCTATGTCGCCTCCGGGCAGAGTATCGACGAAGTTGAGCTTTGTGAGCAAATTTATAATTTCTACTATGATCTGTATTACAACGAATATGAGGACGAATCGCTTGAGATGCAAACCATACGGCGCACCGTATATCCGGCAGAGGAAGGTTCGTCCAATGCACTGTCCGACGAAAAGATCAACGAACTGGTCACGCTGGCAATGAACTATGAAATCACGCAGGACGGCGGCGATGCAGCAAACTTTCGCGGCTGGCTGGAAATGAATCGCGGAGTTTATGCTGTCTTTCGTCAGAAAATGATTGCCGAACAATTGGACAATGTCCGCGATACCGCCCGGCTGACATCGCTCCTTGAGGGCTACGACTACTATGCGTACTGCAAGGAAACCGATACAACCCTGACCAATCTGGATGTCACAAATGCTGCCGCTGCAAAGAAGCAGCTGACCGCATCCGACTATCCGCTTGTCTGTTCTCTGAACGCAAACGGATTCTTCGACTGGCAGGGACAGCTGTGGGATGACACCGCGCAGCCAATTGAGGATATTTCCAGCTATTACGACCAACCCTTTGGTTCTGGCGATGTGCTGCTCCTCGCGCTCAGGCCGACCACATATGACAGCATGGCTGCACAGTGGGCGACCGCCAGCCGCGTCGTACAGCGCTTCGCAGGCATCATCTGCATCGTTGTACTCGCCGCGCTGCTGGGTTTTGTCCTCCTGTGCTGCGGCGCAGGCCGCAAAACCACAGCCGATGGCATTCATCTGATCGGCTTCGACCGCGTCTGGACAGAAGCGCAGATTGTCCTCGGCACTGCCGCATGGCTCACATGGGTCGGTATCATCTGCGTCCTCATCGACCAGTATGACTCCATTCCGCAGAACATACTGTATCCCATTGTCATTGTCTCGTCCATGCTGCTGGCAGCTGTCACGCTCGGTCTGGTGCTCGCGCAGATCCGCCGCATCAAAGCGCGCAAATGGCTCAACGGATTTCTGTTCTGGCGGTTGTTCAAGAAGTATATCGTGCATGGCGTGCGCTGGCTGGCGCAGCAGTTCGGCAAATCATCCCTGCGTCAGAAAATCGTAATCCTTTCCATTCTGCTCCCGCTGCTCTGTATATTCTGGTTCACTGTCCCGTTTATTATTGCCGGCCTGCTGTACTTCGGCATGCGCGAGGCGGATAGTTTTGAAGCGGTCACAAACGGTGCTCGTGACATCCGCGCCGGAAAGACGGAAACGCACATCAAGCTGGAGTATGGCAGCAGGGAGCTGCATGCGCTCGCCGACGATCTCAATGGCATTTCGGACGGCTTCGGCGACGCAGTCAACACCGCGGTCAAGTCGGAACGGCTCAAAGCCGAGTTGATCTCCAACGTATCGCACGACATCAAAACCCCGCTGACCAGCATCATCACCTACATCGACCTGCTGAAAAAATGCAATCTGACCGATCCGACCGCCCGCGAATATGTGGATGTCCTCGACCAGAAGGCACAGCGCCTGCGCATCCTGACCGGCGACCTGTTCGACGCGTCCAAGGCCTCCAGCGGCGCGATGAAGGTCGAGCTGATGCAGGCTGACTTTGATGCCCTGCTGCGGCAGGCACTCGGCGAACGCTCGGAGCATCTGACAAAGGCAAATCTCGATGTCCGCATCGATTCCAATCCGCCGGTCTATGTCAACGCAGACGGACGGCTGCTATGGCGTATTCTTGACAACCTGCTTTCCAACTGTGCGCGCTATGCGCTGCCCGGAAGCCGCGTTTATATCGCCATCCAGCCGGGTACGGAATTTGCAACCCTGACGATAAAGAACATCAGCGCATCCGAGCTGAACATCTCCTCTGACGAGCTGATGGAACGCTTTACGCGCGGCGACCGTTCGCGTCACACCGAAGGCAGTGGACTGGGCTTGTCAATTGCCAGAAGTCTCGCCGAACTGATGGGTGGCACCTGCCGTGTCGAAATCGACGGCGACCTGTTCAAGGCAATGGTTACCATCCCTGTATGGAAAGAAACATAACGTCATACGGACATGCAAAAAAAGCCGCCGCGGCTGCGCCAAAAGCGCCCGCGGCGGCTTGCCTGTCCCCGATTGACAGGTTTTGTCCAATCTGCTAGAATCGTGCACAGAGACATACCAAAACGGTGGCGGCTGTCCCCTGATTTTTCGATGGGGACAAACTTCTTTCCCCCAAATCTGTAAAGGATCGGGGGTGGATGATGTGAAAAACGTTACGTATTCAGAGCTGTTTCAGTTCTGTACGCTGATTGTATCGATCATCAATCTGGTCATTTTACTTTCCAGATAAAAAAGAAGCAACCGCCTAACCCTTCCAAAGATGGCGATTGCTTCAATCACTTTCTATAAGGGACAGCCGTTGCCGGTATGTCTCTCTTGTTATATTCAGAATAGCACGGATTACCAAACCTGTCAAGCAGACGTTATACACGCAGGAACGACGGATCTGCACCGGTTCCGGTGGCAAGCACAGAGCATGCCTTTGTGAGGTCGATCTCCCCGCCCTCCACACGTGTGACAGAGCCTCCCGCCTCGCGGACAATGAGAGAGCCTGCTGCATAATCCCACGGCTGCAAGCGGAGTTCAAAATACAGCTCCGCGCGTCCCGCTGCAATCGTACACAGATCAATCGCCGCTGACCCGCTGCGGCGAATATCCATGGAACGGTCAAAGCACAGGCGCAGCAGGCGGAATGAATCATCCACCAGTTCTTTGTAATAGGAAGCGGAGCCGAACAGCGTGAGTCCCTGCTGTAACGGTTTCTCGGAGACATGAATCGGCTTTCCGTTGCAGAACGCACCCTTACCGCGCTGTGCATAAAACATCTCATCAAGATATGGGTTATACACCACGCCGATTTCCTGCGTCCCATCGTGCGTCATTGCAACAGAAATCGCACTGCACTTGTAATCCTTGACGAAATTTGTCGTACCGTCAATCGGATCGACAACAAAGGCATCGCCGCGTGCGATCGATTCGTGCACATCTTCTTCTTCCCCGACAAAATGTGCCTGTGGTGCAATCTCCAGCAGCTTGTCACGCAATGCCTCCTGCACAGCTCTGTCATATTTCGTGACCAGATTATTCGACTGTCCATCTTTTATTTCGGCCGCCGCCTGCGTGCGGTCGGCCTGCAAAATCATTTCACCGCACTCACGCACGGCCTGAATGATCTGTTCGAGAATCATATCTGTTCCTTCTTTCGCTTTGATATTTGTATCATACCACGCGGATGGATCGGCTGCAAACCCTTTCCAATTTGGAACATTTCGCAAGATTATTCTATTCTCCACGCGTCCTTTCTGCTACAATGACAACAAAGGGGCAAACATGCCTCTTGTAAAAAGAGAGAGAGGAATGAACTCCATGACAAAAACTGTTTCCTGGGTGCGCCGGATTCCGGTGTATCTTGTCGGCCTGTTTCTGATGACAGTCGGCGTCAATTTATCCGTCCTGTCCGGGCTTGGTGTTTCCCCGATTGACACCATTCCTTATGTTGTCAGCCTGATTTCCGGAAAAAGCCTCGGGCTATGTACTACGCTGGTGTTTTCCGTGTATATCGTATTGCAGATTCTGATTCTGCGCCGCGATTTCCAATGGTTTAACCTGCTCCAGCTCGTTATTTCCACAATTTTCGGTTGGTTTGTCACACTGTCCGGTATGCTGACCAACCTGCTGCCCGCCAATCCGGGCTATCTCATCCAGTTTATCTATATGCTGTGCAGCATTGTTTTTCTCGGCACAGGAATTTTCCTCTATGTCGCAGCTGATATCCTGAATATGCCGGCTGATGCAGTCGCACTGGCACTGGCATTTAAAACCGGCAAGCCGATGTCCACAACAAAAATCTGGTTCGACTGGACAGTTGTAGCACTGACCGTGATCCTGTCGCTTTTCTTCCTGCACAACATCAGCGGTATCCGGGAAGGAACCTTTATCGCCGCATTCGGCGTTGGCATGTGCATCCGATTCTGGGAACGGCATCTGACCGAACCGCTGCATCGATTCTTATTTCCGTAAAGACAGAAAAAATGCTCCCTCCGCAAAGCGGAAGGAGCATCTTTTTTACATCATTGCATCTTGATGCAGTTTGACTTAGTCAGCCCAGTCCTTCAGAGACAGGTACTTAGACAGCATGGTAGCAGCCTCTGCACGGGTTGCATTGCCCTGCGGGTTGAGGTACAGCTCGCCGTTGTCAGCGGAACCGTAGATGATGCCGACCTGGTTTGCCCAGACAATTGCATCCTTAGCCCAGCCCTGAACCTTGTCTGCATCAGCAAATGCCTTCAGCGACCAGTCAGAAACCTTCGGCTTGCCCTCACGAGCGTACAGCATCATAGCGAGCTCTTCGCGGGTAACATTGCCCTTCGGCTGGAAGGTGCCGTCCGGATAGCCTGCAACAACCTTGTTCTGGCTTGCCCAGATAACAGCATCATAGTACCAGGAATCGCTGTTGGTTACGTCGCTGAATACGGATTCACCGGTTACTTCCGGCTTGTACGCCTGTGCATACAGGATCTGTGCAACCATCGCACGGGTCAGCGGGGACTTCGGAGCGAAGGTGGTTGCGCTGGTGCCGTCCATCAGGCCGTAGGAATATACGTACTGTACGTACGGAACGTACCAGGAAACAGCCGGGACATCAGTGAAAATCTCGCTGACCGGCTTGGTGGTCAGCTTCGGCAGTCTTACGGTCTTGGTCTCACCGCAAATTTTGCAGGTATAAACCTTGATGCCGGTGGTCGTCTCAGTCGGCTCAACCGTCACCTTGCCAGCATCCCATGCATGTGCGCCTGCCGCACAGTCAACCGCAGTCTCTACCGTTGTTCCCTGCCCGTCCTGTGCCGGCACGTCTGCCGCCATAGCAGCCGTTGCCAGTACGGAAACCGACATGCAGCCTGCGAGCACAAGGCTCATCAATCTTTTCTGCCATTTCATATTTGCCATTCCTTTCTGCGTGTCGCAAATAATTCCCCATGGGCTTTCCACGGATTGTTCTTGGAATATTATATCATCTTATGATACGAATTGCAATAGCCTTCCTTATTTATCTCTACCCAATATGCTCGCATTTGTGTCATTTTTCCGCATGCTCCGTCTCATATTGCCGCAATGAACCCTCCGTCATGTGTGACAGCGCAGCAATGCGTTCATTCACCATATCCCACAGGCACATCGGCAGATGGTCGCGGTGTCCGCGGTGGATGGTCACACACTCGAAACAGTTTCCATGATGCGGACAGGCCTCCGTACATGGGCAGTGGTCGCCGCTCTCGCGCACCTGCTTCAAAAACTCCATCTTCATCTCATACGCTTCTTGTTTGAAGCCCTGCTGATCCAGCTCATTCTGGCGGATTGCCAGCTCATTTCCGTCAATTTTCAT
Organism: Butyricicoccus porcorum; assembly: GCF_051246315.1. NCBI lineage: Bacteria > Bacillati > Bacillota > Clostridia > Eubacteriales > Butyricicoccaceae > Butyricicoccus > Butyricicoccus porcorum. The sequence continues at coordinate 1,097,226 of NZ_CP178353.1, read as the reverse complement.
GCTCTCGTCCTCCCGGCATTCTGTTTCTATTTATATCATAGCATTGTGCGCAACTGCCGTCAATCCTTGCTCCTCCCACAGCGCAAAAAAGAGGAGCAGGCATTTGCTCCTGCTCCCCTGTATGTATCACATCATTTACAGCGTTGCCGCCATAACTGCCTTGATGGTGTGCATGCGGTTTTCCGCCTCGTCGAACACAATGGACTGCGGGCCCTCGAAGACCTCATCCGAGACTTCCATTGCATCGCGGCCGAAGCGCTCGCCCATCTCCTTGCCGATGGTGGTTTTGTGGTCGTGGAATGCCGGCAGACAGTGCATGAAGACCGCCTGTTCGCCTGCGTTTTCCATCAACTTGCTGTTAACCTGATACGGTGCCAGCGCGTCAATGCGCTCCTGCCATACCTCAACCGGCTCGCCCATGGATACCCATACATCGGTATACAGGACATCTGCACCGCGCGTTGCTTCCATCGGATCCTCACAGAAGCGCAGCGTCGCGCCGGTTTCAGCGGCAATCGCCTCGCACTGTGCAATCAGCTCAGCATTCGGGAAATATTCCTTCGGCGCACAAGCAGTGAAATTCAGTCCCATCTTTGCACAGCCGACCATCAGTGAATTGCCCATGTTATAGCGCGCATCACCCAGATAGACAAAATTGATGCCTTTCAGACGGCCGAAATGTTCCCGGATGGTGAGGAAGTCCGCCAGAATCTGAGTTGGATGGAATTCATTGGTCAGTCCGTTCCAAACCGGGACTCCTGCATACTTTGCCAGCTCCTCGACAATGTCCTGACCGAAGCCGCGGTATTCAATGCCGTCAAACATGCGGCCGAGCACGCGCGCCGTATCCGCGATGCTCTCCTTCTTGCCGATCTGCGAACCGGACGGGTCGAGATAGGTCACCTGCATGCCGAGGTCATGCGCTGCGACCTCGAAGCTGCACCGCGTGCGGGTGCTGGTCTTTTCAAAAATCAGCGCGATATTTTTTCCGCGCAGCGTGTCATGCGGTACGCCCGCCTTTTTCTTTGCCTTGAGGTCAGCCGCGAGGTCGAGCATTCCCTCGATTTCCTCCGGTGTGAAGTCCAGCAGCTTGAGAAAATTTCTGCCCTTGAGATTCATGTGCGTTCCTCCTGTTATCGTCAGCCGTCCCATGGGACAGCATAGGTATTCTGCAAAACAGTATGGCTCTATTATACCAGAGAAACAGCGGATTGCAAAGCATATGCCATTTGCATAATTTATCCCGCGCATACTTCTTTTTACCCGTATTTTTACCACTTTATCAGCATATTTTGCCTGTTTTTGAAATTTCTTCGTGATAAAATTGCAAGTTTTGCGTATTTCGCTGTTGTCCCGCGCACAGATATGGTACAATTACCGTATCAAATCCCACTGAAATGAGGTGTCAGCATGGCAGCATTTGACCGCATCCTGTCCGGTCTGCCCGGTCTGGACAAAGCGCTCGACAATATCCGTCTGGGCGACAATGTCGTCTGGCGTGTTTCATCGGTCGACGATTTCCGTTTTTTTGTAGAGCCATATGTCAGGCAGGCGCTTGCCGATAAGCGCAACCTGATCTATATCCGTTTTGCCAGCCACGACGAATTGGTGCCCGAACAGGAGGGTGTCACGCGGTACACGCTCGACCCGTCTGAGGGCTTTGAGCCGTTTACTGTCGCCGTGCACAACATCGTGGAGCAGGAAGGCTTTGATGCATTTTATGTGTTTGACTGCCTGTCTGATTTACAGGTCGTATGGGCAGCGGATCTGATGATGGGCAACTTCTTCCGTGTCACCTGCCCATTCCTGTTCCAGCTGGATACGGTTGCATTCTTCCCACTCATCCGCGGACGGCATTCGTTTGACGCGGTTGCGCGCATTCGAGATACAACCCAGCTGCTGCTCGATGCCTATTCCGATGGCGAAACGCGCTATGTCCAGCCGCTCAAGGTGTGGAACCGGTTTTCGTCTACCATGTTCCTGCCGCATCGGTTTGAACCGGACGGCACGCTCATCCCGCTGACCGATGGTGTTGGCATTGGGCGCTTTTATGCCCTGCATGACGAGGAAGAGGAACGCGCTGCCGATCAGAATCTGGACAGCTGGGAGCGGTTTTTCTCACTCGCACGCTTACAGCACGACCAGGGTGTGCTGGATGACGAGGGCTACCGCAACATGTGCCGTTACATGATGACGCGCGACGAGCGCATGGGTGCGCTCATCGGCAAGCATTTCCGCGCACAGGATTACTTCCGCGTGCGCGGGCGCATGATTGGCACGGGCACCATCGGCGGCAAGGCATGCGGCATGCTGCTCGCGCGCCGTCTGGTACGCGCTGCCATGCCGGAGCTGGGCGATACACTCGAACCACACGATTCCTATTACATCGGTTCGGATGTCTTTTATACCTATATCGTCGCCAACGACTGCTGGGATCTGCGTGTGCGGCAGAAAACCGAGCCGGGATACTTTACACTCGCCGCCGAGTTGAAAGAAAAGCTGCTGTCCGGCAGCTTCCCGCCCAAAATCCGTGAACAGTTCCGTGCTATGCTGGAATATTTCGGTCAAAGCCCGATTATTGCACGCTCTTCCAGCCTGCTGGAGGACAGCTTTGGCAATGCGTTTGCCGGAAAGTATGAATCCGTGTTCTGTGTCAACAGCGGCACACCGGAGGAACGGCTGGAACAATTCGAGCAGGCAGTACGCACTGTCTATGCGAGCACGATGGATCCCTCTGCACTGGAATATCGCCGCCGCCGCGGACTGGACACCAAGGACGAACAGATGGCAATTCTTGTCCAGCGTGTTTCCGGCACCAATTACAACGGAAAATTCTTCATGCCGGGGGCAGCCGGTGTCGGTTATTCGCACAGTGCCTATCGCTGGCGCCCGGATATGGACCCGTCCGCAGGCATGCTGCGCATTGTCATGGGTCTCGGCACACGCGCCGTCGACCGCACGGAGGGTGACTATCCCCGCCTCGTCAGTCTCGACCGCCCGGATACGACGACACACACAACCATGGCGCAGAAGCATCGGTTTTCCCAGCACTGTATCGATGTGTTGGATTTCGCAAGCAATTCCCTTGTCACGCGCAAGCTGGAAGAACTGCTTCCCGATCTGCCCGACTGGTACAAATACATTGTATTGGAACACGATTACGAGGCCGAAAGCCGCCTGCGTGAGCGCGGTGCATGGCGCGAGGTATGCTTTGCCACCTGCCAGCACCTGCTTGCCAAAAAAGAGTTCCCTCGGCTGATGCGCCGCATCATGGAAATTTTACAGGCAGAATACGGTGTGCCGGTCGACATCGAGTTCACAGTCAACTGCGACAAAGACGGTGATTTTTCTGTCAACCTGCTGCAATGCCGCCCATTGACCTCCCGCAATGGCAGCCGTACAGTCACTGTCCCACAGCTCCCGCCGGAACGCACTCTGTTCGCGCTGCATGACGCGACCATGGGCCAGTCAACCGAGCTGACCTTTGACTATGTCGTACAGGTCGATCCAAAGGGCTACTACAATTATCCATATGTACAAAAACCTGCTGTTGCACGCGCCGTCGGTGCAGTCAACCGTGCATTCAATGAAACCGATGCAACCCTCATGCTGCTCGCACCGGGGCGCATCGGTACCTCCTCACCGGAGCTCGGTGTGCCGGTTGTCTTCGCGGATATTGCCAATTTTTCTGTCATCTGCGAGGTATCCGACAGTTCAGCGGGCTATATGCCGGAACTGTCCTATGGCAGCCATATGTTCCAGGATCTGGTCGAGGCGGATATCTTCTATGCCGCAGTCTTTGAATCAGAAAAGACCAAACTGTATCAGCCCGGTCTTCTGGCAGACTGTCCGGACATATTCGCAGAATTGTGTCCTGACGCACCCGAAGACCTGCGCGGTCTTGTGCGCGTATACGACGTGCGCGGACGCCATCTGACTCTGTGGTCGGAGATGATGACCGGACAGACCGTATGCGGCGAGAAACCCGAATAACACGTAAAAAAAGCCTCCGGCAGCCGCCGGAGGCTCAGTCTGTCGAAAAAGCCCAGGCTGATAGCCGGGCTTTTGTTATCGTAAAACCATACTTGTATTTTATGCTTCTGTTTCATACGCCACCGCCTTGCGGAACAGTATAATCCCGAGCAGGAACAGCACGACAATCGCGCCGACACCGAGGTTCATGCTGCCGGTCACCTGGGAAATGATGCTGACAACCGCGGTTCCCATAAAGGCCGCACCCTTGCCGCAGATGTCCAGCAGGCCGAAATATTCGCCCGATTTTTCCTGCGGAATGATTTTGGCGAAATACGAGCGGGACAGCGCCTGAATGCCGCCCTGGAACATGCCGACACACACCGCAAGAATCCAGAACTGCACCTGTGAATGCAGAAACATGGCAAACACGGCGATGCCGACATAGGCACAGATGCACACGGTAATCAATTGCTGCGGTTCAATCCGTCCCGACAGCCTGCCAAACAGCAGCGAAAATGGGCAGGCGACAATCTGTGTGACCAGCAATGCGAGCAGCAGGCCGGTCGAATCCAGCCCGAGCGCCGAACCATAAGCCGTTGCCATGTCGATGATTGTATACACGCCATCGATATAAAAAAAGAACGCAAGCAGGAAAAAGAGTACCTGCTTTTCCTGCCGCATGCCGCACAGTGTATGCCACAGACGGGAAAAGCTCATGCGGACGGCATGCGGGCGGCGTTCAACATAATACCGCTGGTGAAAGCTGCGCAGCAGTGGCAGCGTCATACACAGCCACCACACAGCTGTGAGCAGGAATGCCAGTGTCATCGCCATTTCCATCGAAATGCCAAGGCTGTCTGAACCGAGCACTATGCCGAGACAGGCGACAAACGGAATACAGCTGCCGATATAGCCCCATGCATAGCCGCTGGACGATACACGATCCATGCGCTCCGGCTCTGTGATATCAGTGAGCATGGAATCATAGAAAATCAGGCTGACAGCGTAACCGAATTTGGCAACCACAAAAACCACCAGAAACAGCAGCCACTGTTTCATAAAGCCGAGTGCGGCACAGCCCAGCGCGCCCACCGCCATTGCCGCCGCGAACAGCGGTTTTTTCATGCCTTTGATATCAGAAAACGTGCCAAACACCGGGCCGCTCAATGCAACCAGCAGCGTCGCAATCGAGGACGCATACCCCCAATAAGCAAGATATTGTACCGACGACAGCCCACCCTGATCTGCGAGATAATTAAAATAAATCGGCATGATGGTGGAGACCAGCATGACAAATGCCGAATTGCCGACGTCATACATCACCCACTGTTTTTCCAGCCGGGTCAGCGCTTTATCCATCTGTTTTCTCCTCCGGTGACGGGTCAAAGGTGCGGTCAAACAGACTGTCATATGTCCCACGCCCGTGTATGATATCAAAATAGGAGGAAATTGCTTCGACTGCCTTTGGCTGAGCCTGTACATAACGGCGTGCCAGTTCCTCTGTGCTGTCAAAACAAGCGGGATTGGCCCTGTAATTCACGACGAGGTCACACATGCCTCGGTTGCCTGACAACGTGAGGGCAGCATACAGCGCGCCGCGCCCCAGATGGGACGGCTGCGTAAGCAGGTTCAACTCCTGTACCATCGAACGCATGGCCTCATATGCCTGCCTCTGTGTTATACCGGAAAAAAATCGGCTGAGTACGGCGGCATGCGCTTTTGTCGGCTGAAGATGTCCGGTGACACAGTGGCGCACCGGATTATATCCATCGTGTACCATCAGTGCGCGGTCAAATTCCGCTTCAATTTCCGAATGGGAAATGCCGCTGTCCAAAATCTTCCGTGCCACATAGCCATGACACATGGCATCCAACACAAAATGGCACAAAAAACCATACGTATACACAAGCAACGGTCGGAAATCAAATTCCCGTAAAATCCGTTCCCCCGCCTGCGCAAATACTTCCTGTCCGGTCTGATTGTGCATGCTGTTGCCCAGCGCCTTCACTTCATTGGACAAAAACGGACGGTAATAAAACAGCACATCCGGCCCATGCAGCCCGATGTCATACAGCGGGCGATAGGTGTCAATCAGATGCTGCTGCTTCTCTGGCAAACGGTTGTATACGGTACAGCCAAAGCGATAATGTGCATATGTCGTTGGCATACCAGTCTCTCCCCTTTCTCTTCGATTGTCTATAAAGTCTAAAGTCTGTTGTTTCTTTTATTCTATACCTATAGCATAGGGGAAGGCAAACAAATTTACCACCATAGTTATGTTATTTTTTCTTAAAATCTATGTCAGCTTTTTTCAAATCCCTCTTGACTCTGACACTGTGGCAGGCTCTACAATAAAGCTGAGCTCAAACGAATCCGGACATATGTGAGGTACCGACCATGTTAAAAATCGGAGAATTTTCAAAGCTGTCCAGAGTCAGCATTCGCATGCTGCGCCATTACGATGAAATCGACTTGCTCGCGCCTGCCGCCATTGATCCGCATACCGGCTATCGTTACTACAGTGAGGATCAGCTGCCCATTGTCTGTCGAATCACTGCCCTGAAGGATCTTGGCTTCGGTCTGTCCCTGATTGGCGAAATCCTTGCCTGTGGCGAAAACCGGGAACAGATTGACCACTATCTCGCCATCCGGCAAATCGAGCTGGAGCAGCAAGCTGCGGATACCGCACGACGGCTGCGACTTCTGGACACCGCCCGCAGGCGGCTGCAAAAGGAGGAAGCTACTATGTATGATGTCACATTAAAATCCCTGCCTGAACGGCAGGTTGCCTCTGTCCGTATGACAATCCCTTCCTACGATCAGGAAGGCATGCTGTGGAGCATTCTGGTCAGTGAGACTGCATCGCTGCACATTCAGCCGGATGATCCATGCTATTGCAGTGTCATCTTCCATGACGGAGAATACCGTGAATCTGATGTAGATGTTGAAGCACAAAAAACGGTAAAGGGTTCATATCACGACACAGAACATGTCAAATTCAAGATCATGCCGCCCGTGACCTTCGCTTCTGCAACCTATCAAGGGCCGTACAGTGAAATCAATGCGGTCAACGCAGCTGTTGCTGCTTGGGTGCGTGACAACGGCTATATTTACGACGCTCCGGCATTTAATATTTATCATATCAGCCCACACGAAACGCAGAACCCTGAAGAATTTGTCACCGAGATCTGTTATCCGGTCAGAAAACCATAAATCTGCGAGCAGCGGCGGAATCCATCTTCCGCCGCTGCTTTTTATGTGCCGCTATTTTTTTGCCTGTGTTTTCAAATTTCCTGTCGCGGGATTGTCCAGCAAAGTTCCGTCCTCCGCAAAGCGTGATCCATGGCACGGGCAATCCCATGAATGTTCCTGTGCATTCCATTTCAATGCACAACCCATATGCGGACAACGCGGTTTGGAAAGAGTCAGCAGGTTGGCTGTGGCTTCCAGTGCATTGCTCACCAACTGTGGGCGCAGCATGGTTCGTGACGGAGAAAATACCCGCGCATGATCCGACTGCTTTCCCTGTACCATATCGCACAGTAGCATGGCAGCAGTCATAGAGGATGTCATTCCCCATTTGTGAAAGCCAGTTGCCACATACAACCCCGGTGTCGTCCTGCTGTATTGCCCAATATAAGGAATATCGTCCAGCGACATGCAGTCCTGTGCCACCCAGCGGCAGTGTTCCTGTGCATCCGGATAGTGCTTTTGTACAAACCGTTCCAGCTCTGCCCAACCGCCACCCGGTTTTCCGGTACGGTGTCCGCCGCCGCCAAGCAGCAACAACCCGTCCGCATTGCGGAAGGACATTCCACCCTTCGCTTCATCCACATACATGCCATGCACATCCGGTGCTCGTTCCAGTCCCAGTACATAGGAACGGTGCTGATACAGCTTGAGAAAATATGCACCATGCTTATTCAGCATTGGAAAATGTGTCGTTACAATAATGTTTGACGCGGCAATCCCGCCCCGGTTGGTCACAACGGTATGCCCGTCAAACGCACGGGCTGTAGTTTGTTCCCGAATCGGCAGACCGCGTGCAATCTCTGCGGCAAACTTCAGCGGATGGAACTGTGCCTGACCATGCACGCGCACTGCGCCCGCCGTGTCAAACGGCAGCGGCAGCTGATCGGCATATTCCGCACGAAAGCCGATGCGGTGCAGTGCTTCCAGCTCCTGCTCCAGTTTTTTTGGCTGATCTATGGAATATACAAAAGAATCTTTTTCCTCAAAATCACAGTCAATTGTCTGGCACAGCCTGCGGTACTGTGCGAGTGCTGCTTCATTCGCTTCCAGATACATGCGGGTTTTTTCCGAACCAAATCGACGGAGCATTTTGTCATAGATCAGGCCGTGCTGTACGGTCAGCTTTGCCGTTGTATTTCTCGTCACACCACAGCAAATCCGGTCTGCTTCAATGAGCAAACAGTCCACGCCCGCCTGTTTCAGCAAATACGTGCACAACAATCCCGCCATTCCGCCGCCGATAATCAAAACATCGGTTTTGCAGTCGCCGTCAAGCGATTCAAACGGCGGAAGCGCAGCTGTATCTGCCCATATGGAATTTATCATGCCATCACCCCGGCTTAGTATGTGCCGTTATCCAAAAAATGATGTACGAAACGTGGTAGGCGGTTCGCTCGCCTTTCATTTCCGGACAAAGGGCAGACTTCTTTACCCTCCGAGGTTTCCAGGCGCTATCCGAATCGGCATGATTCCCGTGGTAATTGCGGTAAAGAAAAAGAAGTAACCTGCCTGACTTCCCAATCAGACGGGTTACTTCTTGTTTGGTCCGAGTGACAGGATTTGAACCTGCGGCATCCTGCTCCCAAAGCAGGCGCGCTACCATCTGCGCTACACCCGGATGTATGATATTCTGCTGTTTTCCGGCACTGTTTTTCCGGTCTCCCGAACAGTTTCAAATGTCTTGACATTTAATTAGTATACGCTATAATAGGAGCATAGTCAAGTTTTTTTGACTAAATTTCGCGTGCATAAGCCATATGCGCCAGAAGGAGAAATAAAACATGAAAAACACCGAAAAAACGATGGAGAAAATTGTTGCCCTGTGCAAAGGACGCGGTTTTGTCTACAGCGGCTCCGAAATCTACGGAGGTCTTGCCAACACCTGGGATTACGGTCCGCTTGGTGTAGAGTTCAAGAATAATGTCAAAAACGCCTGGAGAAAGAAGTTTATTCAGGAGTCCCCGTGGAATGTCGGTCTGGATTCTGCGATTCTGATGAATCCGATGACCTGGGTTGCTTCCGGTCATGTCGGCGGCTTTTCTGATCCGCTGATGGATTGTAAGGATTGCCATACCCGTCACCGTGCTGACCAGCTGATTGAAGATGCCACTGGTGTAAATCCGGCTGGTTGGAGCAATCAGCAGATGATGGATTTCATCAAAGAAAAGAACATTGCCTGCCCGGACTGCGGTGGACATAACTTTACTGATATCCGTCAGTTCAATCTGATGTTCAAGACCTTCCAGGGTGTTACGGAGAATGCAAAGAGTGAGCTGTTCCTGCGTCCGGAAACCGCGCAGGGTATCTTTGTCAATTTCCAGAACATCCAGCGTACAACCCGCCGCAAGATTCCGTTTGGCGTTGGCCAGGTTGGCAAGTCCTTCCGTAACGAAATCACCCCGGGCAACTTCACGTTCCGTACCCGTGAGTTCGAGCAGATGGAGCTGGAATTCTTCTGCAAGCCGGGCACAGATCTGGAATGGTTTGCATACTGGAAGGATGCCTGCAAGAACTTCCTGCTGTCCCTCGGCATGAAGGAAGAAAACATGCGCCTGCGCGACCATGAGCAGGAAGAGCTGTCGCATTATTCCAATGCAACGACTGATATTGAATTCCTGTTCCCGTTCGGCTGGGGCGAGCTGTGGGGCATTGCTGACCGCACCGACTTCGACCTGACCCAGCATCAGAAGACCTCCGGTGTTTCGATGGAATATTTCGATCAGGAAGACAATACGAAGTATATTCCATATGTCATTGAGCCGTCCCTCGGCGCTGACCGTGTTGCACTGGCATTCCTGTGTGATGCATATGACGAAGAGGTTGTTGGTCAGGACAAGAAGGGCAATGATGATGTTCGTGTTGTCCTGCGCCTGCATCCGGCTCTGGCTCCGTACAAAGCTGCTGTCCTGCCGCTTTCCAAGAAGCTGCATGACCAGGCAATGCCGATCTATCAGGAGCTGGCAAAGTCCTTTAATATTGATTATGATGAAGCTGGTTCTATCGGCAAGCGCTATCGCCGTGAGGATGAAATCGGCACTCCGATGTGCATCACGGTTGACTTTGAGACCGAAACGGACGGCTGTGTCACTATCCGCGACCGCGACACCATGGAGCAGGTTCGTATCCCTGTTGCAGAGGTCAAGGATTACATCGCCAAGAAGTGTGAGTTCTAACTTTCTTTTCTTTTTGAGGAAAAGAAAAGAAAGCAAAAGAAAACCTTTCCCCGCGCTCCCGCGCGAACCCAAGAGCCCGGACAAACACGTCCGGGCTCTGGCTTTGTTTTTCTGTAACACTTACATCCGCTGCTGCTGCGCGAACCTAAAGCCCGGACAAACACGTCCGGGCTCTGGCTTTGTTTTTCTGTAACACTTACATCCGCTGCTGCTGCGCGAACCTAAAGCCCGGACAAACGCGTCCGGGCTCTGGCTTTATCTTCTGTCTCTGTACTGCTTAATCCAGTTTTTCTCCGCAATACGAACAATACTCGGTTCCAAAGCCATGCAAATCCAGTGAATGCCCGCAAAACGGGCAGCGAACTGTAATGACACCAAACACAACACCGCCCAGTGCAAGCACCGCCCCGAGTACAAACATCGGATGAATCGGTTCCGCGCCAGACACTATGCCGGATAACCCAGCGAGAGCGATTCCTGCAATAATGGTTGCCATCATAACCCATCTGCAACGATTCGGATGCTTCATTTTTACCTCCAGATACTGCAAAACCCGGACAAACCATGTCCGGGCTTTGTTCTTTCTGTTTTAATCTGTGTTAATCCGTTTTTAAGTGTCAACGGCTGTTATGCCTTGGCAGGCTCCTTCTCGTGGATAAAGTATTCAATATTCATCTCGCCCGCTACTGCGTCTGCAATGTTCATACAGCTGTTACCCATACGGTTGATACAGTGCATAATATCATTAAACGGCGCAGTGAGGCTTGCCGAACATTCGCCCTTGCTGACACGATCCATATGTGCCTTGCGCATACTGATATCCAGACCGAGCACGGTACCTCTCTCTGCACGCACACGGTTTGCATACTGCGGATCATTTAATTTCAGGCTCTCCAGTACATTGGTATACATGTTTTGAATCATGGATACGCTGTTTTCGATATCCTTTGTGAAGTCTTCAGAATATTGGTAATTCTTTTCCCGTTCATCCTTCAGCGCCTGTACAAGATCGGTAGACAGGGAACTGATACGGCTGACATCGCTGAGGACATACATCAGTCCGGCGGTTTGGGTGGCCTGTTCTTCTGTCAGGACACCGGCAGAGAACATATCTGCCAGATACTCATTGATCTTTGCATCCAGCTTTTCCACAACGGCGGTCTGTTCAAAGACGTGATTCAACTGTTCTTCATTTTCTGTACGGACACATTTCGTCAGCTCGTCCAGTACACCCTTTACCAGATCACTGCACCGCAGGCATTCTCTGGCTACCATTTGCAGCGCGGCAGCCGGCTGGTTAATCAGCTTCTGATCGAGGAAGCGCGGCGCAGCGGCATCCTGTACTTTATCCTTTCCATCCGGAATGATACGGGTGACGATTTTAACCAGCAGCCAGATCAGTGGAATCCAGATAATGGTCATTGTGATGTTAAATGCCGTATGCGCGTTCGCAATCTGACGGGAAATCACTTCAATCTCCGGACCCTTTGGAGAGATCATCTGAATGAGATAGGCGAACGGTTTAATCAGCCAGATAAAGAGCAGGCAGCCGGAAATATTAAATGTACAATGTGCCAGTGCGGTGCGCTTTGCGTCCTTGGACTGGCCGATGCTGGCGAGCAGCGCAGTAATGGTTGTGCCGATGTTGTCACCTAACAGAATCGGGATTGCACCGGTCAGGCCGATGATGCTGGTTACACCGTCCGGCCCCGCCTGCGATGCAAAATTCTGCAATACGGCAATCGTTGCAGAGCTGGACTGAACGACCAAAGTCATCAGTGTACCAACAGCAACGCCCAGAATCGGGATATCTGCTACTCTGCCAATCAGGTCGGTGAAAATCGGGCTGGAAGCCAACGGCTTCATGACATCGCCCATGGTCTCAATGCCGAGGAACAGCAGACCGAAGGCAAAAATAGTCTGACCGATGTTTTTTACCTTCTCTGACTTGCTGACAAAGGAGATAATAAAGCCGATAAAAACGATAACCAGGATATAATCGCTGATTTTAAATGCCAGCAGCTGTGCGGTCATTGTTGTACCGATATTTGCGCCGAGGATAATAGAAATAGCCTGTGGCAGCGTCATCAGCCCTGCACTGACAAAGCCAATTGCCATGACGGTTGTCGCACTGCTGCTCTGAAGGACTGCTGTCGTCAGCGCGCCGGCCAGCACACCCATGACCGGATTTCTGGTCAGCATGGCAAGAATACTCTTCATCTTTTCGCCTGCGGCCTTTTGCAGACATTCACTCATCATGTTCATGCCGAAAATGAAGATCGCAAGTCCGCCCAGCAGTCCGAAAATGATTTCTACTTTTTCGTTCATTTCTGTCTCCTTTTGTTATGAGTTCAGTTCATTCCATACATTGATTTTTCCTGTATAAATCTGTCTGAGCGTGTCCAGCCCGATATCCTGTAACGGATTTTCTGCATTCACAATGACAGCAATTTCATCCTGTGCAATCACCTGATAGTCCAGCAGTTCCTGTTCATAATCCTTCAGGTCTCGCGAAGACATACCCAGATCGCATTGACCCGACATAGCCTGCGTCAGGCCGTCAGTCGAATCGGTCTCCGTAATGGTAATATCCGCATGGGGATTGATCTGTTCATATGCTTCTGCCAGCTCACGCATGAGCGGGGCAACAGAAGTAGAACCGGCAATCGAGATCGTACCTTCCGCCTGATTGGACAGGAATGTATTGGTCTTTGCAACCTGCGTATAGGATTTACCCACAATATCCTGTCCTGCGCTGCGGATGTACGTGAGGAAATCCTCTTCCAGCTCGTTCAGTCCGCCGCAATATGTCAGATAAAAGGAACGGCGGAGTGGATAACTTTTGGCATCCACAGAAGTGCCGTTGACGGTCAGTGCCTTTACCTTGGATGCCCCTGACATAGAGCCACGGGAAATATATCCGATTGCGGCGGCATCGTCCTCAACGGCCTGGATCACTTCCTCTGTATCCTGTGCAATCTGTGCATCTTTTCTTGTCTGATCCGATTGCTGTGCATCTGCGGCATCGCCCTCAAAATCCACAAGCTGTGCAAACGCAGCACGTGTACCCGAGCCGTCCTCTCTGGCAATCACCCGGATGTCGCCCAGCTGATCCAGACCTTCCACCGGCTCACTGTTCTGTGCCGTACCGCTGCCGCATCCGGCAAGTCCGAGCACGGTGCAGACCGCCAGCGCCGCGGCCCACCTGCTTCTTCTTTTCAAGTAGATTCCTCCCACTGTTGTTCCGATTGGTTCAACTTCGTTTCTATTCTTAGTTTATCGCGCGTTTTCCCTACTCTCTACCATGTTTCGGTAAAGCTCATGTTAATTCTTTGTATGGTGCAAGAATCTGTGTTGCTGTTTTCCCTGCACAGTACAGGCACGAAAAAATTTCTGCGGCCGTTCAAAACTGCGGGATTTTTTACATCGTGTTGCTTTTTTCCTGTATCCTGCCGTGGTATACTAATAGCATATTGAATTTATGACACAGGAGGCTGCCTGTCAAATGGAAAAGAAAATCCCTGTCCGCAGCGAAGCGGACCCGAAATACACCTGGGCAATTCATGATGTCTACGCAACGGATGAGCTCTGGACTGCCGATCTGGAAAAGGCGCGCACCTTCCCCCAGCAGATTGCCGCCTATAAGGGCAGGCTGGGCGAGAGCGCACACACGCTGTATGAATTTCTCAGACTGGGCGATGACATGAATGTACTGTTCGATGGTCTGTATGGCTACGCACAGCGCCGGAGCGATGAGGACACCACCAACCCCACCTATCAGGGCATGGCGTCGCAGGCGATGAGTGCCATGGTTGCTGTCGATGCCGCCGGTTCGTTTGAGACGCCAGAACTACTTGCCATCCCGGATGAAACTCTGGATCAGTTTTACCGCGATGAGCCCGGGCTGGAAACCTATCGACTGTATCTGACCCGTGTGCGTGAAAAGCGCGCGCATATCCTGTCCGACGCAGAGGAAAAGCTGCTCGCGGCAGCAGGTGAAATCAGTCAGTCCCCCGACACGATTTACTCGATGTTTGGGGATGCCGACTTAAAGTTCCCGCCCGCTGTGGACAGCGAGGGCAAACCGCATCCCGTCACGCATGGCACCTATATTCCCCTCATGCACAGTCAGGATCGTGTGCTGCGCAAGTCTGCGTTTGAATCGATTTATGGCGTATACAGCTCGTTCCGCAATACAGCAGCGGCAATCCTGACCGCACAGGTCAAACAGCTGAAATTCCACGCTGACGCGCGCAAATATGACTCGACATTACAGGCATCGCTCGACGGCAACCATGTCCCGGTCGAAGTCTATCACAACCTCATCGACGCCGTACACCAGAACATGCAGCCGATGTACCGGTATGTCGCGCTGCGCAAAAAGCTGCTCGGTGTGAATGAACTGCACATGTATGACCTGTACACACCGATTGTCTCCGATGTCGATGTGAACATTCCATATGAAGAGGCGAAGCAGACCGTCTATGACGCGCTTGCGCCGATGGGCGATGCATACCGTGCCATCCTCAAGGAAGGCTATGACAACGGCTGGATTGATGTCTATGAAAATGTCGGCAAGTGCTCCGGTGCGTATTCGGCCGGCCTGCGCGTGCATCCATATGTCCTGCTCAATTATTCGGGCACACTGGACAGCATGTTTACGCTCGCACATGAGATGGGGCATGCCATCCATTCCTATCTGTCCAACCGAACCCAGCCGGTGGTCTACTCCAACTATTCGATTTTTGTCGCAGAGGTTGCTTCCACCTGCAATGAAGCACTGCTCATGCAGCACCTGCTCAAGACAACAACAGACAAACGCCGCCGCGCATATCTCATCAATTACTTCCTCGAACAGTTCCGCACAACACTATACCGTCAGACAATGTTTGCGGAATTTGAGCTGGAAATCAACCGCCGCAACGAACGCGGTGAAAGCCTGACAGCGGCCTCGCTCAACGAACTGTATCATGAGCTGAACTGCCGCTATTTTGGCGACGGCATTGTGATTGATCCGGAAATCGATGTGGAATGGGCGCGCATCCCGCATTTTTACTATGACTACTATGTCTATCAGTATGCAACCGGCTATTCTGCGGCCATCGCGCTCTCGCGCCGTATCCTCAAAGAGGGCGATCCGGCAGTCAAAGACTATATCAACTTCCTGTCCGGCGGCTGCTCCGCTGACCCAATCACGCTGCTGCGCGGTGCAGGTGTCGACATGGCGACTGCTCAGCCGATCAACGAAGCGCTCCAGTTATTTGACGAGCTGATCGACGAGATGGAACAGCTCATGCAGGACTGACAACAGCAATCTCACGATACAACACATGCCGTAACGCATTGTATGAAAAAAGCCCTTCCGGGAAAATTCCCGAAAGGGCTTTTGCATGGAATCGGTTGATTTGTTGTCGTCCGGTTGAGCGGTCAGGCAACCTTGGAAATCATAACCGCAGTTGCGGTGCGGGTTGCCTTGCCGGTCGGCTGCAATTCGTTCTTATTGGTGCCATTCATGACGCCGTCTCTGACAGCCCAGTTCATCGCGGTGAGTGCCCAATCCGAAACTTCGTCGGCATCGGCAAACGAATCGATGTAACCCTCTTCGACATACGGTGCACCCATGTACTTATACAGCATCAGTGCCAGCTGTTCGCGGGTGATGGCATCATTGACGCCGAAACGGGTGTCGGAAACGCCGTGCGCAATATCATTGCTGTCCGCCCACACTACCGCATTGGTGTACCACTGACCTGCCGGGACATCGCTGAAGTGGTTGATGTAGGTCACCTCCGGCTTGCCGGCAATGCTGTACAGAATCTGTGCAAACTGTGCACGTGTCAGCGACGTATTGATTCCGAAGTTGACACAGGTCAGACCGGACATGTAATTCTGCTCATAGACGTACTGAATATACGGCTTGCCCCAGAACTCAGAGCTGGAGGAAGCGGCATCTGCAACGTCATAGAACGGGAGGATCTTCCAGTCGGAAACAACGGACAGCTCCGGGTATTCCAGCCAGTCCACAAAATTCTGGTCATCCATCACATGACCGGACATATTATTCACTCTCTGGAAAAAGTAATCGTAATTGTAGCTGTTCTCGCTGCCGTCGTCCCAGGTGACGTCAACGCCGGTCCAGTACTTGCCATAGCGAAGATTGTTCCACATATGGTTGCCGCTGTCGCTGGTTACAACAGTCGCGGTGATGCCTGCGCGCTGGCAGAGCAGCTGGAACGCGCGGGAATATCCCTCGCAGACCGGACCCTTCACGCTGCTGTTCGAGCTGCTGAGCAGGGCACCGACACACGACCACGGTGCACCGGATACGCTGGTCACATAATTGTTGCTGGAAACCGCATCATGGTTGTAGCTGTTGTTCTCGCACAGCCAGTCGTGGAAGAACATCATCTTGTCATAGGCGCGCGGATAATCTGCCGCCGCATTGACAAGTTCCTTGACCTTGTTTTCCATCTGGGTATTCAGCGTGGTGCGGTCCGACTTCGTCGTGAAGCCCGCCGAATACATTGGGCGGAAATAGATCGTCACAGAAGTTTTGCTGTAGGTGCCACTGATGCCCATATATCCGTTGGAATAGAACATCTCCGGGGTATCATAATCGAGACTCAGATACGTGAGCCATTCCATGTCTCCCATCAGATCTTCATAATTGGACGAATTGATGCCGCTCAGATTGATCGTCACGGCAAATCTCTTCATATTGCTGTCGCTGTTGTCCTTCAGACACTGGCTGTTTGCGCCCTTGCGGACATCCGCTCTGTAGGCATCATACAGCTTTTTCATCGCCTTGCCAACGGCATAGGTCTTGCTGCTGGTCTGAACCACGAGGTTCGACAGCTGCGCGCCATACGAAGAAAACTTCGTTGTCGTGTACTCTGCCTTTTCGGCACGCTCGGTCTGCTCCGGGAGCTCCGCAGAATAGGTCTTGATGCGTTCGGTCGGCTCGATCTCCTGTGTCGGCTCAGACATCTTGTTGCCGGTGCCAATTGTAATTTCAGGCTCAATGATTTCCGTTCCCTCCGGGAGCTGATCCCGCGTCGTAAACGTATATCCCTCGCCGGAAACCTCGTTCAGCAAAGCGGTGATATCCGAACCACCCGCTGCCGTATCATCATCCGGTCCACTGGTTGCAGCTGCCATCGGCATCAGCGAGCACAGCATTGCCGCCGTCAGAAGGAAGGCTGTCAATTTTTTCTTCATGGAATCCCTCTTTTCATAAATATGGTGTTTTCATTGTAACACATGAACAAAGGAAAATCTATGTATCTTTTCAGATTCATGCAATTTTATATATAAAATCCCGGAGCCGGCTGCTGCCTGTCCCGGGATTCTGTCATCCAAACCGGTCAGTTTATTCTCCTGTGTGCCCCATCAGTGCGACCATGACCGCCTTCTGTGCATGCAGACGGTTCTCCGATTCTTCAAAGATTTCATCTGCGTGTTCTTCCAGCACCTCATCCGTGATCTCCTCGCCGCGGTGCGCCGGCATGCAGTGCTGTACCATGACGCCCTCCTTGCAGCAGGCAAGCAGGTCACGGTTGATCTGGAAACCGGCGAAATCAATGCGGCGCTGGGCAGCCTGCCCTTCCTGTCCCATCGACGCCCAGACATCGGTGAACAGAACATCCGCATTTTCCGCCGCCTGATGTACATCGTGCGTTAGCAGGAACTTTGCACCCTTTGCCTTTTCTGCCTCGGTAAATGCCAGCACCTCCGGATGCGGCTCATACCCCTCCGGCGTCGCAATGCTGACATCCATACCCGCTTTCAGGCAGCCGACGATCAGCGAATTGGCCATGTTAAAGCCGTCACCGATGAAGCCCATTTTCAGCCCTTCCAGCTGTGCGAAGTGCTCCCGCACGGTCATCAGATCTGCCAGCACCTGACACGGATGTGCAAAGTCAGTCATGCCGTTGATGACCGGGATGGAACCGTATTCCGCAAGCGATTCCGCTTCGTTCTGCGCGAAGGTACGGATCATGATGCCGTCCAGATAGCGCGACAACACGCGCGCCGTGTCCTGCACCGGCTCACCGCGTCCGATCTGCAAATCGCGATTGGACAGGAACATTGCCTGTCCGCCCAGCTGATACATGCCCGCCTCAAACGAAACGCGCGTGCGCGTCGACGATTTCTGGAAGATCATGCCGAGGCTTTTTCCCTCCAGATGGCGGTGCGGGATGTTGTGCTTTTTTTCGTATTTGAGCTGGTCGGCGAGGTCAAGGATGGATACGATATCCTCCTTCGAGCAGTCGAGCAGCTTGAGAAGATTCTTCATCTGCGTTCACTCCTGTCTGTATTGTTTCAAAAATCTCCCCGAAGAGGGAGCTTTCTGTGACAGAAGCAGCAGCGCCCTCTCGTATATCCGGGGTTTACTTGCAGAATACCTTCTGCATGACAGCCAGCGCCTCGTCCATTTCCTCATAGGAAATCGACAGCGGCGGCAGCAGGCGGATGGCATTGGTTCCGGCAGTCAGCACAAGAACACCTGCATCCATGATTTCCTTAACCAGTGCTGCGCGCGCGTCTGCGTCGACAACGATGCCGAGCATCAGACCCATGCCGCGGACATCCTTTACCTTGTCCGAGCCGAAGCCGAGGATTTTTGCCTTGAGGTATTCGCCCTTTTCCGTGACGGATTTCAGGAATTCCGGCTGCGTGACCTCGGACAGCACCGCATTGGCTGCGGCGCAGATCATCGGCGTGCCGCCGAAGGTCGTCGCGTGCGTGCCCGGGCCGAGCACCGTATCGCAGGTATCTGCCGCCATGACCGCGCCGATCGGTACGCCGCCGCCAAGACCCTTTGCCATCGAAACGACATCCGGCTTGATGCCGTACTGCTGGAAGCAGAACAGCGAGCCGGTGCGGCCGATGCCGGTCTGTACCTCGTCGATGAGCAGCAGCAGGTCGTTCTCACGGCACAGTGCTTCGACCTGATGAACAAAGTCCGGATCGAGCGGCAGCACGCCGCCCTCGCCCTGAATCAGCTCCATCATAATGGCACAGGTGTGACCGTTGACCGCTGCCTTGACCGAGTCGATGTCATTGGCATTTGCATATGCAAAGCCCTCGGTAAACGGGAAGAAATACTGGTGAAATTTGTCCTGTCCGGTCGCCTTCAGCGTTGTAATCGTGCGGCCATGGAACGAATTGTACAGCGTGACGATTTCCGCGCGTCCCTCGCCGTATTTGTCATACGAATATTTGCGGGCGAGCTTAATCATGCCCTCATTGGACTCCGCGCCGGAGTTGGAAAAGAACACCTTGCTCATGCCGGTCTGCGTGCACAGCGTCTTTGCAGCCTGTACCATCGGTTCGGTGGTGAACAGGTTGGAGACATGCATCAGCTTATGTGCCTGCGTGGTGATTGCATCGATGATTTTCTCATTGTTATAGCCAAGGCAGCACACGCCGATGCCGCTGGTCAGGTCGATATAGCGCTTGCCCTCGACATCCCACAGCTGTGCACCGTTGCCGTGGTCGAGTGCAATGTCAAACCGGCCGTAGGTATTCATTACATACTGGTTTTCCTGCTCCTTGAGCTCGTGATATGTCATTGGATTGTTTTCCCCTTTTTTCTTTTGGATCAGTAGAACATCGTGCCGACACCCTGATTGCTGAACAGCTCGATCAGGATCGAATGCTCGACGCGGCCGTCCTGAATATTGGCCTGACGGACACCCTCGCGCACTGCTTCAACACAGCAGTCGACCTTCGGGATCATGCCGCCCGCAATAATGCCATCCTTGATGAGCTTGGGCACAGCGGAGACCTTGACCTCCGGCAGCAGAGTATTCTCATCGTGGCGATCCATCAGCAGACCGCGCACATCGGTCAGCAGGATGAGCTTTTCCGCCTGCAAGGCAACTGCCAGCTTGGCAGCCGCAAGGTCAGCATTGATGTTGTAGTTGGTGTCGTCATCCACACCGAGCGCAACGGTGGAGACAACCGGGATATAGCCGTGCTCAAGCATATCGACAACCGGCTCCGGATTGACCTTGACAATGTTGCCGACATAGCCGTAATCTGTGCCATCGGCATCGATCTTGCGCACAGCCTGGAACAGTCCGCCGTCCATGCCGCTCAGGCCGACGCCCGCGCCGCCCGCATTGCCGAGCAGCGATACAAGATCTTTGTTGACCTTGCCGCACAGCACCATCTGGACAATGTCCATGGTTTCACGGTCTGTATAGCGCAGACCGTTGACAAATTCAGACTGCTTGCCGATTTTCTTGAGCATACCGCTGATCTCCGGGCCGCCGCCGTGTACGACAACGACGCGGACACCGACCAGACTCAGCAGGACAATGTCATGAATAACGGCATCCTTGAGTGTTTCGTTAATCATAGCGTTGCCGCCGTACTTGACAACGACGGTTTTGCCATAATATTTCTGGATATGCGGCAGTGCTTCAATCAGCACCTGCGCGCGCTGGTTTTCCATTTCTTCTGCCATGTGATTTCCTCCGAACTCAGGTACGGTAATCGCCGTTGATCCTGACGTAATCATAGGTCAGATCACAGCCGAATGCAGTGGCCTGATCGTCGCCCTCGTGGATGTCGATATCGATGGAAATTTCCTTCTCCGACAGAACCTTCTTTGCGAGATCTTCATCAAAATCAAGGCCTTCGCCGTGCTCACAGACAGTGACCGCACCTGCTGCGCTGGAAAAGCCGATGGTGACATATTCCGGGCGGAACGGCGCCTTGGAATAGCCCATCGCGCACAGCACACGGCCCCAGTTTGCGTCCTCGCCGAACATGGCAGCCTTGACCAGGCTGGAAGCGATGACAGCCTTCGCCAGGCGTTCCGCATATTCCTCCGCACGGGAGTTTTTGACGGTGCAGCAGATCAGCTTGCTCGCGCCCTCACCGTCCGCTGCCATCTTCTTCGCCAGCGTCAGGCAGACTTCCTCGAGTGCGGCATAAAACGTATGATATGCCTCATCCTTCCAGTCGATCAGCTGATTGCCCGCCATGCCGTTTGCCATGACGACACAGGTATCGTTGGTCGAGGTATCGCCGTCGACCGAAATGCGATTGAACGTGCGTTCCACAACGTCCTGTAACGCGGTGCGCAGCAGCGACGGGTCGATGGCACAGTCCGTCGTGACAAAGCACAGCATGGTGCCCATATTCGGATGAATCATGCCGGAGCCCTTGGCAATGCCGCCCATATGGCAGGTCTTTCCGCCGCAGTCAAACTCAACCGCAGCCGTCTTCTCGACAAGGTCAGTGGTCATGATGGCTCGGTTTGCCTCCACGGACGCCTCCGCGCTGTCAGACAGCTTCGCCGCGAGTGCTTCCATGCTGCCCTCAATGGCTTCGATGTTGAGGCGCTGGCCGATGACGCCGGTCGAGCCGACGAGTACACGGTCTTCCTCAATGCCGGTGACCTTCGCCGCAGCTGCCGCCATGCGGCGTGCATTTTCCATGCCCTCCGGCGCACATGCATTCGCGTTGCCGGAATTGGCGACAATCGCCTGTGCCACACCGTTTTCCAGATGCTCCATGCAGACATAAATCGGAGCTGCCTTGACGCGGTTGTTGGTGAACGTCGCCGCAGTTGCCGCGGGGCATGCGCTGACGATCAGCGCGAGATCATTTTTCTCCTGTGGGCTGCCTGTCTTGACGCCGCAATGTAGTGCGGCTGCCCGGAAGCCCGTTGCGGCGCAAACGCCGCCTTCTATCTTTTTCATATATTCGTTCCTTTCAAACCAATCGAAAAAAGCGTGAATTTCACTTTGTCAGTCCGGTGGTTTCGTCAAACCCGAGCATGAGGTTCATATTCTGAACCGCCGCGCCGGATGCGCCCTTACCGAGATTGTCAAACAGCGCAGTGACAATGGTCTGTTCCTCATGGCCGCAGACGATCAGCTCCAGGCTGTCGCGTCCCGCCATCGTGTCGGAATAAATCACCGGTTCTTCGCCGCCGAACGGCATGACATTGACCATGGTCTGATCCGCATAATAGTCTGCCAGCTTCGCATGAATGTCCTGCGCCGTCGGCGCGCCGGGCAGCAGCCGGTTGTGCAGCATGACGGTGGACGCCATGCCCTTATAAAAGTCGCCGAGAATCGGGACAAACACCGGCGCTGCCGCCAGACCGCATACATGCGTCATCTCCGGCAGATGCTTGTGTTTGAGTGTCAGTCCATAAATGCGATGCGACTCATGGCGCGGGTCGCGGTTCACATCCTCATATTCCGCAATCAGCTTTTTGCCGCCGCCGGAATAGCCGGTCAGCGAAGAGCAGGTCAGCGGATAATCCGGCGGAACGATGCCCAACTTGACCAGCGGATACACCGAGGAGATAAACCCGGAGGCATGGCAGCCGGGATTTGCGACACGCTTTGACGTTGCAATTGCCGCGCGGTGCGCTGCGGACAGCTCCGGGAAACCATAATCCCAGTCGGGATGGGTGCGGTGCGCGGTGGACGCGTCAATAAACCGCGTGTTCGGGTTTTCGCACAGTGCAACCGCCTCGCGTGCCGCCGCATCCGGCAGACACAGAAACACGATATCCGCCGCATTGATGAACTTTTTGCGCTCCTGCGTGTCCTTGCGCTTGTCCTCATCGATGAGGATCAGCTCGATATCCTCACGGGATCCCAGCCGCTCAAAAATCTGCAATCCGGTGGTTCCCTCTTTGCCGTCAATATATACTACAGGTTTCATATCGCAGTCCCCCGATTACGTGCGCAGACGGGTGCGCATTTCCGCCAGCTGTTCCTCGGAATCCGCGAGGAAGGTCTCGATCTTGTTGATCTGGCGGGTCACTTCCTTCGGTGCCGGGCCGCCAATGACCGAACGTCCTTCGACACAGGTCTTGAGGTCGAGCGCGTCGTAGACATCCGGGCCGAACTTGTTGGAAATCGAAGCGAAGTCCTTGAGTGTCATGGTTTCCAGCGTCTCATCCGCACGGATGCAGGTGTTGACGAGGCGTCCGACGATCATGTAGGCATCGCGGAACGGTACGCCCTTCTTAACCAGATAGTCCGCGCAGTCGGTCGCATTGATGAAGCCCTGGCTTGCTGCCTTGCGCATGTTCTTCTTGCGCAGGGTCATCGTGCGGAACATCGGCGCAAATACCTCCAGGCACTGCTTGACGGTATCGATTGCGTCGAATACGCACTCCTTGTCCTCCTGCATATCCTTGTTATAGGCCAGCGGCAGTGCCTTCATCGTGGTCATCAGCGTCATCAGGTCGCCATAGACACGGCCGGTCTTGCCGCGGATCAGCTCACAGACATCCGGGTTTTTCTTCTGCGGCATAATGGACGAACCGGTGGAATAAGCGTCATCCAGCTCGGCAAAACGCCACTCCCACGAGCACCACGAGATGACCTCTTCGGACAGTCTCGACATGTGCATCATCATCATGGACAGGCAGCTCATCAGCTCAATGCAGTAATCGCGGTCGGAAACGCCGTCCAGCGAGTTCTCCGTCACACGTGCAAAGCCCAGCTGGTCGCGGACAAATTCACGGTCAATCGGATAGGTGGTGGAAGCCAGTGCACCGGAGCCGAGCGGCAGCTCATCCATGCGCTCAAAGCAGTCCTCCAGACGGGAAATATCACGGCGCAGCATCTGCGCATACGCCATCATATAATGGCCGAACGTGGTCGGCTGTGCGCGCTGCAAATGCGTATAGCCCGGCATGACGGTGTCGAGGTTTTCCTTTGCCTTTTCGACGAGTACCTTCTCGAAGTCAATGGCAAGCTGCATGATCTCGCAGATTTCCTTCTTGACATACAGGCGCATGTCGAGTGCAACCTGGTCGTTTCTCGAGCGCGCCGTATGCAGGCGCTTGCCGGTATCGCCGATGCGCTGCGTCAGCGCAACCTCGATGTTCATATGAATATCTTCGTATTCCGGATTGAATACGTCAAGATCGTTGTTTTCAATGTCATACAGGATTTCTTTCAGTCCTGCAACAATTTTTTCTGCTTCATGCTCCTCGATAATCCCCTGTCTGCCCAGCATCGTGGCGTGTGCGATGGAGCCTGTGATATCCTCGCGGTACAGGCGTCCGTCAAACTGGATGGAGGAGTTAAAGTCATTTACTACATTGTCGGTTTCCTTCTGGAAACGTCCGGCCCAGAGTTTCATAAGGCGGTCTCCTTTTATCCGGGAATCGGGTTTTCCCGGTCATTTGCTTGCGTATCGAAAAAATGGGCAATGCCCTGAAAAACACACAATGGGCGGACGCGCACGCCCGCCCGATTGTGACAATCGTTCCGATTTTATGGTTGTTTTTTTCGGATTACTCCACGGTCGGGAATTCACGGCCGGTGGTCTTCTTCAGGTTTGCGTCGTTGAGCGCACGCACCTTCAGCGGCAGGCCGAACAGGTTGATGAAGCCCTCGGAATCTGCCTGATTGTATGCATCATCCGCATCGAAGGTTGCCATCGCCTCGGAATGCAGGCTGTACGGAGAGGTGACGGAAGCCGGGATGATGTTGCCCTTGTACAGCTTCAGCTTGACGTCGCCGGTAACCGTCTTCTGGGTCTCGTCGACGAATGCGCTCATCGCCTTGCGCAGCGGGGTGTACCACTGACCGTTGTATACCAGCTCGCCGAACTTCATCGCCAGCTGAGCCTTATAATGTGCGGTCTCCTTGTCGAGGGTGATCTCCTCGAGCTTCTTGTGTGCCGCATACATGATTGCGCCGCCCGGGGTCTCATAGACGCCACGGCTCTTCATGCCGACCAGACGGTTCTCGACCAGGTCGAGCAGACCGATGCCGTTTGCGCCGCCCAGCTCGTTGAGCTTCTTCAGCAGTGCAACAGACTCCATCTCCTCGCCGTCGATTGCGGTCGGAACGCCCTGCTCAAAGTGGATGGTGACATAGGTCGGCTTGTCCGGAGCAGCCTCCGGGGAAACGCCCATCTCAAGGATCTCATCGTACTTCGGCTCGTTTGCCGGGTCCTCCAGGTCGAGGCCCTCGTGGGACAGATGCCAGATATTCTTATCCTTGGAGTAGTTGGTCTCACGGTTGATTTTCAGCGGGATGTTGTGTGCTTCCGCGTAATCGATTTCCTTATCACGGCTGTCCAGCTCCCAGAAGCGCCACGGAGCGAGTACCTGCATCTCCGGTGCGAATGCCTTGATTGCCAGCTCAAAACGTACCTGGTCATTGCCCTTACCGGTGCAGCCGTGTACGATGGTGTCCGCGCCTTCCGCCTTTGCGATTTCGACGAGGCGGCGTGCGATGATCGGACGTGCGAAGGAGGTGCCCAGCAGGTAGCCTTCGTAATCCGCGCCGGCCTTCATGGTCGGGATAATATAATCGTCAACGAATTCCTTGGTCAGATCCATGACATACAGCTTGGAAGCGCCGGTCTTGAGTGCCTTTTCCTCCAGGCCGTCCAGCTCGGTGCCCTGTCCGACGTCACCGGAAACCGCGATGACCTCACAGCCGTAGTTTTCCTTCAGCCACGGG
Organism: Butyricicoccus porcorum; assembly: GCF_051246315.1. Classification (NCBI taxonomy): domain Bacteria; kingdom Bacillati; phylum Bacillota; class Clostridia; order Eubacteriales; family Butyricicoccaceae; genus Butyricicoccus; species Butyricicoccus porcorum. The sequence goes on along the minus strand of NZ_CP178353.1, from coordinate 1,071,362 downwards.
ATGAGGACGGAAGTATCCAGACCGCCGGAATATGCCAAAACTGCTTTTTTAATCTTCATATCTTTCGTTGCCATGTTGTATAAGCCTCCATTGAAAAGGGCGGTTTGTTTTGTTAAATCCGCAAAAACCGTGTTTTCGCGTCCCAATCGCCCCTGTTTTTGTCATGTCCCTATTATAATCCCCCTATGCACGGAATGCAAGGAAAATTTGTAATTATTTCTTAAATTGTATATTTATTCATACGATCTATTACTCTTGCGGGACAAATTTCCCATTTTTCTTCCTGCAATGTTTGATTTTGTTTGCAAAGCCGTTACAATATCATGTCAATTCCGTATTTTTTCGCGTTTTCTCTTGCAAATGTGTCGTCTTTGCCGTATGATAACCATAATGCGCGGAGTGATAATTTATTTAAAAATTCCGTGTGATTTTTACAAAATTCCCGTGCATACGCATGCACATTGCATCGCTGTGCTGCGGTTTCCGCACGGCAGAGGAGGCTTGTCATGAAACGATTCCTGTGTATCCTGCTGTCCGCATCGCTGCTGCTGTGCCCAGTTCTGACCGGCTGCGGCGATAAAAAAGAAGACACATCTGAGTCCGCCGGAGCAGAGGCGCTTACTCCGCAGGACAGCGACACCATGCACCTGAACATGCTGTTTACTCTGATCGGCACACCGGATGTCGGTGTCACTGAGCTGCTGGGCGATGGCATCGATCAGAAATACCGCGCGGACGGTTCGCTGAAAATGCGCACATTTGACGGCACCGCCTGCGGCGTCGATATCACCTTTGATGTCTGTTATGATGAACTGGGCGATGTCTCCTCTGTCGATGTGGATTTCCCCTCATCGGTCTCGGAGGAGCAGCTCTCCGCGACAGTCACCGAGCTGACCGGACGCAAGCCGTCCAAGGACGGCAAATGGCAGGCGGAAACCGCCATCATCTCGCTCGCAAAAGCCGACGGGTACATGTGCATGACGCTGGAGCCGTTCTCCGCCGAACCGGACAGCGATGACCCGGTGCAATACTGACCGTTCCTTTGCCGCTTTCCCTTCCGGGAAGCGGCTTCTTTTTTGCCCAAATATTCATTTAGAAATTTGTCTAATTGTCTATTGACACAATCCCGTGCGCATGCTATCTTATATTTAGACAACAATCTAAATATAAGACACACAGGAGGGATGCCGTATGTCCTTTCAACAGACGTTCAAGGCGCTGTCCGACCCGACGCGCCGCGAAATTCTGACGCTATTAAAAGGCGGCCCGATGACAGCGGGTGAGGTCGTCGCACACTTCGACAGCACCGGCGCGACGATCTCCCATCACCTGTCCATCCTGAAGGATGCGGGGCTGGTCGATGCGAGCCGCCGCGGAAAATTCATCTATTACGAGTTAAACCTGTCCGTGCTGGAGGAAATCATGGCATGGATTGCGGAGTTACAGGGAGGAGACCCATCATGAAACGATCCGATTCTGTCAGACTGATTCCGATCTGCCTTCTGGCTCTTGCGCCGCTGCTCGCCGCGCTCATCGCCTACCAATATCTGCCCGCGCGCATTCCGACACACTGGGATGCATCCGGTGTCATCACATACAGTGACCGCTGGTTTATTCTGCCGCTGTCCGCCATCAGCGCAGTTGTCACCGGTCTGATGTTTGTGACGCGACGCATTGATCCGAAACGGGAAAATTACACCCGGTTTTCCGATGCGTACCAGACCTTTATCCTGATCTTCGATGTGTTCATGCTTGCGATCACGCTGTTTGTCATCACCGAATCGGTGCGCCCCGGCACACTGGACGCACAGGTCTTTGTCACGATCCTTGTGGGCATTCTGATTGTCGTCTGCGGCAACCTCATGCCGAAGTTCAAGCACAATTATTTCATCGGCATCCGCACGCCATGGACGCTGGCGAATGAGACCGTCTGGTACCGCACGCATCGTCTGTGCGGTGTGGTATGGGTCATCGGCGGGCTGGTCATTGTGCTGAGTGCATTTCTTCCGGCCAGGGTCTCTCTCCCCGTGCTGCTGACCGCCATTGCCGTTCTTGTCCTCGTCCCGTATATCATGAGCTACGTCTTTTTCCGCCGGGAACAGGGAACCTAACTCACACCAGAAGCAGCAGGGCAATTCGCCCTGCTGCTTTTTCAATCTCGGCACACGCAAAAGCGGCCCACCGGAAATTCCGGTGAGCCGCTCTGTTTGTTCCATTTCAAACGTTTAGCCGTTCATTCTCGCCTCAAGGATCTTCTTCTCCTCTTCAAAGCCCGGCTTGCCGAGCAGAGCGAACATGTTCTTCTTATAGCTCTCAACGCCCGGCTGGTTGAACGGATTGACACCCAGCAGATAGCCGCTCAGGCCGCATGCCTTCTCGAAGAAGTAGCACAGGTAGCCGAAGTGGTATGCATCAGCCTTGTCGACCTCGATGAGGACATTCGGTGCGCCGCCGTCGACATGTGCCAGCAGAGTGCCTGCATATGCCTTGGAGTTGACGAACTGCATGGTCTTGCCTTCCAGATAGTTCAGGCCGTCCAAGTCGCCGTCCATATGGCCGATGGTGACATCAGAGCGCTGCTCCTTGACCCAGACAACCGTCTCAAACAGGTTGCGGGTACCGTCCTGGATAAACTGGCCGATGGAGTGCAGGTCCGTGGAGAATGCTGCGGATACCGGGAAAATGCCCTTCAGATCCTTGCCTTCCGACTCTGCGAACAGCTGCTTGTACCACTCGCCGAACATAACCAGTGCCGGGTCATAGTTGACCAGAATCTCCGTGCCCTTGCCCTTGCGGTACAGGATGTTGCGGATTGCCGCATAGCGGAAGCAGTCGTTGTCCAGCGTGGTGCCGTCAGTAAACGCCTCGCGTGCCTCAGCAGCGCCGCGCATCATCTCAGCGATATCAATGCCGGCAGCGGCGATCGGCAGCAGGCCGACTGCGGACAGAACGGAGAAACGGCCGCCAACGTCGTCCGGTACTACGAAGGTCTCATAGCCCTCTGCATTTGCCAGTTCCTTAAGTGCGCCGCGCGCCTTATCGGTGGTAGCGAAGATGCGATCCTTTGCGCCTTCCTTGCCGTACTTCTTCTCGCACATATCCTTGAAGATGCGGAATGCAATGGCAGGCTCGGTGGTTCTGCCGGACTTGGAAATGACATTGATGCAGAAGTCACGGTCACCGATGATCTTAATAATATCATTCAGCGCGCCGGAGCTGATGTTGTTGCCAAGGAAATATACCTCCGGGATGCCTTCCGGACGGACACTGTTGTACATCTGGCCGAGGCAGAACTCAATTGCCGCACGTGCGCCCAGATACGAGCCGCCGATGCCGATGACGACCAGCACATCACAGGTCTTCTGAATCTTCTTTGCTGCTTCCTGAATGCGTGCGAATTCTTCCTTATCGTAATCGACCGGAAGATTCACCCATCCGAGGAAATCATTGCCCTGCGCAGACTTTTCCAGCAGCATCTTGTTGCAGGTCTGCACCAGCGGGTTCATATACTTCAGCTCGTCTTCGTTCATAAAAGAAGTCAGACCGGTCATTTTCAGTTCCATTGCCATTGTAAACTCCACCTTTTAACGTAAATTTTCTCATATTCTCTTACATGCCGAACCCCTGCATTTCCAAATCCATGCAGGGATTGTTTATAGTATAACACGCCTCTCTTCAAGTTTCCAGTAAAAATTGTGCAAAATTATAATTTTATCCAGTATAACTTATCTGTTTTTGTCATCTTTCCCAACACTTGTGTATACTTCGCCAAAACACACCAAAATTTTACTTATTTCAGTGTATAGTTTCACAATATCTTCCATTTTATATCATATGTAAATTGACTGTCTGCGCGCTGTACAGCAAAAGAGCCTGCCGGAACGGCAGGCTCAAAATCGCTTTCACGCTGAATTTTATCTGTGCTCCTCCAGCCAGCGCAGTGCGGTATAGGCATAAACGGCACTGCCGGCGGAAAGTGCATCTTCGTCAAAACGCACCATCGGGTGATGCTGCGGATAACCGTACCCCTTTTCCGGCTGGCCGGCAGCCAGTGCCAGCATAATAGACGGCACCTCCTGACTGACATAGGCAAAGTCCTCGGAACCTGCGGCACCGGAGGATTTCCCGCCGCCCATCGCACTCAGCTCTGCTGACGAGAACGCCCTGCCCTCGCCCAGCAGTTCCTTGACATAGGTTCCGGCACAGGCCGCAAGGTCTGCATCATTGACCAGCGTCGGGCAGCCGCTGCCAAATACAACCTCCGCCTGTGCGCGGAATGCCGTGGCAACGCCCTGCGTGATCTCCGTCATGCGTTTCTTAATCTTTGTACGCGTCTCCTCGTCAAACGTGCGCAGACTGCCGCCCATGACGACAGCATCCGGGATGACATTCGCAGCCGTACCGGCGTTCATCGTGCCGATGGTCAGCACAGCGCGGTCATCCATCGCCAGCTCCCGCGCCTGAATTTCCTGAAGGGCGATCAGGATATGTGCTGCCGCAGTCAGCGGGTCAACACCCGTGTTCGGCATAGAGCCATGACAGCCCTTGCCCTGTACCTTAATTTCAAAATAATCGGCAGCCGGGGCGCTCACGCCGGGTGGCGAAACGATCACCGTTCCGGCGGCAAACGGCATGCCCGCCATGACATGAATCATCAACGCGGCATCGACATCCGGATTTTTCAGCAGACCCGCTTCGATCATGTCACTGGAGCCCTCGAAGATTTCCTCTGCAGGCTGGAACATCAGCTTGATGGTTCCCTGAATTTCATCCTCATGCTGTTTGAGCAGCCGCGCTGCGCCGAGCAGCATGGCAGTGTGCAAGTCATGCCCACAGGCATGCATCTTTCCGTTGGGGCAGGCAAAATCGACTCCCGACTGCTCCGCAATCGGCAGCGCGTCCATATCGCTGCGCAGCAGGAACACCTTTCCCGGTTTTTTGCCGCCTGCCAATGCGACAAGTCCCGCCTTTCCGCAATCCACAGGCTGATACCCCATATCAGTCAGCTGTTTCCGGACAAATGCAAGCGTATCATGCAGGGCAAAGCCTGTTTCGGCATGCGCATGCAGGTACTGTCTGTCGGACACAATTGTCTGGCGGAGTGCTTCCGCTTCCTGTTTGATCTGTTCTGACGTCATTGTATCTCCTCCATGTATACCAATGCTGTGCCGGCTGGTTTCCTCTTCGCTGCGCACGGCGGCGCAATCCCTTTGTCCTGTATTATACCATAGTTTTTCGGAAAAGAAACGATATCCGGCTTTTTTGCCGTCCAATCTCCGGTTTCTGCGCATCGCAGCCAACATCGTCCAAAACAAAAAAGGAAAAACCGTTGATCTCATTTGAAATCAACGGTTTTTCTGGTACGCCAGAAGGGATTCGAACCCCCGACCTTTTGGTTCGTAGCCAAACACTCTATCCAACTGAGCTACTGGCGCATGTGCAATCTCTTGAGTTTTTCTTGCCATCTCTCGACTGCTTGATTAGTATACCAAGATTTTGCACCCATGTCAACAGTTTTTTCAGGTTTTTTAAAAAAACATTTTCAAAGCCTGTTTTGCGGCTGTTTATTCGGTTTTTGCCCAGCCCAGTGCACGCGAAACTGCCTTATGCCAGCCGGCAAGCAATTCTTCCCGCCGTGCTGTCTCCATCTGCGGTCGGAACGTCCGGTCGGGCACAATCGTGCGGCGAATCTCGTCGCGGTCTGCCCAGCAGCCGACTGCCAGCCCTGCCAGGCAGGCAGCTCCCAATGCCGTTGTCTCCACACAGGCCGGGCGTTCTACCGGCACACCGATGAGGTCTGCCTGAAATTCCATCAGGAAATTGTTGGCACTCGCACCGCCGTCTGCCTTCAGGCTCTGCAATACCAGTCCGGCATCCTTCTGCATGACATCCAGCACATCGGCCGTCTGATACGCCAACGATTCCAGTGCGGCGCGGACGATATGCGCCCGGCTGGTCGCACGTGTCAGGCCGATCAGTGTGCCGCGCGCATAGGGATCCCAATAGGGTGCTCCAAGACCGGTGAATGCCGGGACGAGATACACGCCGCCTGTATCCGCCACACTGCGCGCAATGTCCTCTGATTCAGACGAATGCTCCAGCAGACCGACTTCATCGCGCAGCCATTGAATCGCCGCACCTGCGACAAATACAGAGCCCTCCAGCGCATATTCTACCGTGCCGCCGATGTTCCATGCAATTGTCGTGAGCAGGCCATTGCTGCTGCTGACGGATGTTGTGCCCGTATTCATCAGCAGGAAGCAACCCGTGCCGTAGGTATTTTTTGCCTCGCCCGGCTGCCAGCATGCCTGTCCGAACAGCGCCGCCTGCTGGTCGCCTGCAATGCCTGCAATCGGAATCTCCCGGCCGAGCATGGATGCATCCGCATACGCCACAATGCCGCTCGACGGCACAACCTCCGGCAGCATACACGCCGGAATGTCCAGCTCGCGCAAAATATCTTCATCCCATTGCAGCGTATGAATGTTGTACAGCATCGTGCGCGCCGCGTTGGACGCGTCCGTCACATGCCGTTTCCCGCCCGTCAGGTTCCAGATCAACCAGCTGTCCACTGTGCCGAACAGCAATTCGCCGTTTTCCGCCCGCTGACGCGCGCCGGGAACCGTATCCAGAATCCAGCGCAGTTTGGTCGCAGAGAAATACGCATCGACCACAAGACCGGTTTTATCGCGCAGCATGTCCGTCAGGCCGCGGCTGCGCAGGTCATCCGCCTGCTCTGCCGTGCGGCGGCATTGCCACACAATGGCAGGCGCAATCGGCTTACCTGTCGCCTTATCCCAGACAATGGTTGTCTCGCGCTGGTTGGTAATACCGATGGCGACAATCTGCTCGGGCTGTATTAGGTGTACAGACATGGCACTGCGGCACACCTGTAGCTGTGTTTTCCAGATTTCCATGGCATCCTGTTCCACCCAGCCGTCATGCGGATAATTCAGATGCAACTCCTTCTGTGCCACAGCACACATCTGTCCTGCGCGGTCAAACAGGATACAACGCGCACTTGTCGTACCCGCATCAATCGCAAGAATATATTGTTCCATTTCATCACTCTCCCATGAGAAAAAATGCGGCGTACCCACACAGCACAGGCACGCCGCTCCTCTGTCTGCTTACTTACCGAGCAGCTTTTTATAATAGTCCTCATCGCCGACCTGTCCGACTGCACAGATTGACGCCTGATCGAAATCAAAGATCTGGCGAGCCAGCCGTGCGATATCATCCGCCGTAACGGCGTCATACATCGCCATGACCTCATCCAGCTCCGGTGCGCGATCAAAGAACATCTCGCCGCGTCCGAGCTGATTCATGCGGGCAGAGGTGCTCTCCATACCGAGCAGCATATTGGTTTTCGCCTGTTCCCGGCAGCGACTCAGCTCCGCACGATCCGGGCCATCGGCTGCCAGACGCAGGCATTCTTCCCGAATCAGCTCAATGGCCTTTGCCTCAGTCTCCTTGCCGAGCGCGGTGTAAATACTGAATACACCGGTATCTTCATGCGAAGTATTGAACGAATACACCGAATAACACAGGCCGTTCTGTTCACGGACGGTCTGGAACAGGCGCGATGCCATGCCGCCGCCCAAAATGGCACCCAACAGAGCATTGACATACCGCTCCTCTGAGCACATGGAAATGCCCGGGAAGCCGATGCAGATATGATTCTGTTCAATTTCCTTGGGGCGCACGACGATACTCGGCTGATAGGTTGCCGGCTCGATGACATTGTGCCCTGTGCCCTTCATGCCGGAGAACATCTCGCAGATATAATCCACATCCTCCTGTGTATAGGAGCCTGCCAGCGCAATGACGGTGTCTTCCGGATGGTAATACTCCGCCATATACCGACGCAGCGTGTCACCATTCATCGTTTGCAGTGTGTCCTCGCGGCCGAGAATGGGACGGCCAAGCGATGAGCCTGCAAAACATGATTCAAAAATCTTTTCGGTTGCAACATCTTCCGGCGAATCCTCATACATGTCGATTTCTTCCAGCACGACACCGCGTTCCAGATCGATATCACGCTGCGAAAACTTCGGATTCATGCACATATCCGCCAAAATTTCGACGCCGGTCTGCAAATGCCTGTCCAGCGTCTTTAAGTAAAAGCACGTGCATTCTTTGGTTGTGAATGCATTGACCTGTCCGCCTATGGCATCCATTGCAATGGCAATATGCTGTGCGGAGCGTTTTTCCGTCCCCTTGAACACCATGTGTTCAATAAAATGGGAAATACCACTCAGTTCATCCGGCTCATACCGCGAGCCATTGAGCACCCAGATACCGACCGCCGCGGAGCGCACACCGACAATGGGTTCGGTGACGACACGCACGCCGTTCGGCAATACAATGCGATCATACATATTCTATCTTCTCCATCTATTCGGCAAATTGCCGCTATCCTTCCCTCAAGTATATCACATTCTACCGATAAGTCGAACGGTTTTGAAAAGTTTTTTATGAGAACATATCGATTTTTCGTTTTCCCGTCGATTCCTTGCTTTTTCCGGCGGACAACGGTATACTGAGACAAAACAATTTTTGACCCGGAAAGGAGTCTTTTCCCATGCAGCGATTCCTTCGCTTACTCATATGGGACGCGCTGTTCTGCGTTGTCCCCACAGTCGGCTATGCCGCATCCTCCATGCTCACCTCATCCACCGCGAATTATGTTGTCACCCTGCTGACCTTTGCGGTTTGCGGCGCGTTCCTTGCCCAGCTGTCACGCTGGGGCTCCACCTGGATGGAGGTCGTGTTCGTCGCCCTGCCGGGGCTGTATCTGGCGCTGGCACCGTTTCTCGCGCCGCTGCTCAACGGCCTGCCGCTGTCGTTTGACCTCGTGCCCGCGTTGCTGCTGACGGCACAGACCACCTCCCTGCGCACCGCAGGCGCACTCGCGGCAGGGTTCGTACTGTGGCAGCATGTGTTTATCAGCATTCCGCACAGATGACAAACCGAACCGTACATAAAAAAGGCTGTATCCGAAATCGGATACAGCCTTTGCTTTTTCTATAGAAGGAAACTTACAGAACCTTTTCCTCTTCCTTGACGTCCTTGCAGGACAGGTTGATGCGACCCTTGTCGTCGATCTCGATGACCTTGACCCAAACCATATCGCCGACCTTGACAACGTCCTCGACGCGCTCAACGCGGCGCTTTTCCAGCTTGGAGATGTGAACCAGACCGTCCTTGCCCGGTGCAATCTGAACGAATGCGCCGAAGCCCATCAGGCGGACAACTTTGCCATAGAATACATCGCCGACCTCCGGGTCCTTGACGATGGTCTCAATCATCTTCTTGGCCTTCTCGCCGTCGGAGCCATTGATAGAGGAAATGCTGACGGTGCCGTCCTCGGCAATGTCAACCTTTGCGCCGGACTCAGCGGTGATCTTCTGAATGACAGAACCGCCCTTGCCGATGACATCGCGGATCTTGTCCGGATTGATGTGGATGGTGATCGTCTTCGGTGCCCACGGGGAAACCTCATGACGCGGCTCAGCGATTGCCTTGAGCATAACCTCATCCAGAATCTTATACCGCGCATCGCGGCACTTGCGGAATGCTTCCTTGATGATGGACGGGGTCAGGCCGTCAACCTTGATGTCGACCTGAATGCCGGTGATGCCCTTCTTGGTACCGGCTACCTTGAAGTCCATGTCGCCGTAGAAGTCCTCGACGCCCTGAATATCGGTAAAGGTGGTCTCCTGGCCATCATCCGTAATCAGGCCGCAGGAAATACCTGCAACCGGTGCGGTAATCGGAACACCTGCATCCATCAGAGCCAGCGTAGAACCGCAGACAGAGCCCTGCGAGGTGGAACCGTTGGAGGACAGAACCTCAGATACGACGCGGATTGCATACGGGAATTCCTCCGCAGACGGCAGAACCGGTACGAGGGAACGCTCTGCGAGTGCGCCATGACCGATTTCACGGCGTCCCGGGCCGCGGGACGGGCGGGTTTCACCGACCGAGAAGGACGGGAAGTTGTAATGATGGATATAACGCTTTTCCTTCTGCTCGAAGATGGTATCCAGCTGCTGTGCATCTGCCAGCGTGCCCAGCGTGCAGACAGACAGAACCTGCGTCTGACCACGGGTGAACAGGCCGGTACCATGTGCGCGCGGCAGGACGCCTACCTGTGCAGCCAGCGGACGGACTTCCTCCATGCCGCGGCCATCGACGCGCTTGCCCTCGGTCAGCCACTTGCGGACAACCTTCTTGCACAGCTTGTCTACGATTTCGGTGATCTCACCTGCGCGCTCGGTTGCAACCTCTTCGCCGAGGAATTCGTCGATCTCAGCGCGGACAACCTGCATACGTGCATCGCGAACGGTCTTGTCATCGGTATCGAAAGCAACCTCGACCTTTGCACGTGCAAAGTCCTCGATCTTGTCGAACAGCTCGTGGTCGACATCGTGGTGCTCATACTCAAACTTCGGCTTGCCGATCTCCGCCTTGATGGAGTCGATGAATGCACACATCTTCTTGATTTCCTCATGTGCAAACAGCAGACCCTCGAGCATCTGATCCTCCGGGACTTCCTTTGCGCCAGCCTCGATCATGACGATCTTCTCCGCGGTGCCGCAAACGGTGACATCCATCAGGCTCTTCTGGCGCTGCTCAACCGTCGGGTTGAGGACGAACTCGCCGTCAACCAGGCCGACGTCAACACCAGCTACGGTGTAGTTGAACGGGATATCGGAAATTGCTACCGCAATGGATGCACCGTTGAGTGCAGTGACCTGCGGGGAATTGTCATAATCGTTGCCCATAACCGTGCAGACGATGGAAACATCGTTGCGCAGATCCTTCGGGAACAGCGGACGCATCGGGCGGTCGATCTGGCGGGAAGCAATGGTTGCCTGCTCGCTTGCCTTGCCCTCACGGCGCATAAACGAACCCGGGATACGGCCGACTGCATACAGCTTTTCTTCAAAATCTACCGAAAGCGGGAAGAAATCTACGCCTTCACGCGGCTTCGGGGATGCCGTTGCAGTAACCAGCACGACGGTATCGCCATAGCGAACCAGTGCGGAGCCGTTGGCCAGCTGTGCAACCTTGCCGGTCTCGACGGTCAGCTTGCGGCCGGCAAACGTGGTTTCAAATACACGCTCTTCATCAAATGACTTGTGTGTAATAGTAGTCATAACTCAGACTGTCTCCTTTTCTCAAAAGAATGATGCGGAACCTCCGACAGTCCTTCAAGCACTTGAAGCGCGGGCTTAACCGGATAAGCCAGTCCTTCAACTGCTCAAGGAATTGCCGTACTGTTCCAAAAAACTGGTAAAGAGGAGACCGCATGCAGCCTCCTCTTCCGTCGGAACTCTTACTTTCTCAGGCCGAGCTTCTTAACGATTGCTCTGTAACGCTCGATATCCTTCTTCTTCAGGTAAGCGAGCATGCTGCGGCGCTGGCCGACCATCTTGAGCAGGCCGCGACGGGAATGGTTGTCGTGCTTGTGCTCCTTCAGATGCTCGGTGAGCTGAGCGATGCGCTCGGTCAGGATTGCGATCTGTACTTCCGGAGAACCGGTATCGGTCTCATGCATGCGGTTTGCTTCAATAACTGCTGCCTTCTGTTCTTTGCGGATCATTTTAACACCTCATGAAAAAAATAATATTTGTTATCTCCCTTGCGCTGGGCAGCGGCCTAAGGTGATGGGCACGGTCAAACATGTCCGGTATCCAGACTGCTAAGCACAGGGAGCGCACTAACTCTTGCATCATATCATACCCAAAGTTGTTTGTAAAGTATAATATGGGTAAAAAATACGGATTTTATACTGCGCAGGGATTGGCAGGGATTGGAGATTTATTCAACCATGCGTGTCGCGCGACGCACCGGCGACATCGACAGAATGACAAATTCCGAAAAAAACCTCTGCAATTCAACTGTTTTTTCCTATCCATCGAAAAATTTTTCGCAGGTTTTACATTCCCATCCTGCGATTTTACCGGTTGTTTTCCAATTGTTTTCATTTTTTTTGCATTTTTTCATCTCTCAACTTTCTTATATATTGAAACTGCACAGTTTTCTTCGCCGTTTCTTGTCGATAATTCATGAATTTTGCTTCTTTTCATCTTTGCCGGCGGGTGATATAATTTCAGCACAATCGAAAGAGAGAATAACCGGAAAGTTCCCCCACTTTCCACCCAAAAGAGCGTCCGCAGCAGGCGGCGCTTCCTCCTCTTTTTTGCCAAGAAACACATGACGGTGGCTGTGCAATAGTGCGGCCTGGATGTCGTGTGTTTTTCTTTTTTGTGGATTTTGTCCAAACCGCATTGACAGATGCCCGCCGTGTTGTTATAATGATATCAATTTACAGGGGAACTGATGTGCGTTCCGCCCGGAACGCCGAGTTGAGAAGGTTAAAACCTGACCCTTTGAACCTGTCGGTTAACACCGTTGTAGGAAGTAAAGGTACAATCCGGTTACGATTTCCAGATATGCGCTGAATTCCTATGAATCCAGCGCATTTTTTGTTCCCTAAGTTTTTTCAGCAGGAGGAAAACCAGCATGCATATGACACAGATCGAAGCGGCAAAAAAGGGCATTGTTACCCCGCAGATGGAAATTGTCGCAAAGAAAGAAAACATTGATGTCGAAGTGCTGCGCGAGCGCATCGCCCGCGGCACGGTCGTCATCCCGGCAAACAAAAATCACACCGCGCTGTCCCCGGAGGGCATCGGCGAAGGTCTGAAAACCAAAATCAACGTCAACCTCGGCATTTCCGGCGACTGCCACAACTATGAAGAGGAGTTCGAGAAGGTTCGCATGTCCATCGATTTCGGCGCCGAAGCCATCATGGATCTGTCCAACTACGGCAAGACCCACACCTTCCGTCAGGAACTGATCGACATGTCCCCTGCCATGATCGGCACTGTTCCGATGTATGATGCCGTCGGTTATCTCGAAAAGGACCTCAAGAGCATCACCGCAAAGGACTTCCTGCGCGTCGTCGAAGCACATGCCAAGACCGGTGTTGATTTCGTCACTATCCACGCAGGCATCAACCGCAAGACCATCGATACGTTCAAGCAGACCAAGCGCCTGACCAACATTGTTTCGCGCGGCGGTTCTCTGCTGTTCGCCTGGATGGAAATGACCGGAAACGAAAACCCGTTCTATGAATACTACGACGAGCTGTGCGACATCCTGCATGAGTACGATGTCACCATCAGTCTCGGCGACGCAATGCGTCCCGGCTCCACCCATGACTCGACCGATGCCAGCCAGATCACCGAGCTGATCGAACTCGGTATCCTGACTCAGCGCGCATGGGACAAAAACGTACAGGTCATGATCGAAGGCCCGGGTCACATGGCACTCAACGAGATCAAGGCCAACATGGAGATTGAAAAGCGCCTGTGCCATGGCGCACCGTTCTATGTCCTTGGCCCGCTGGTCACCGACATCGCACCGGGCTATGACCACATCACCTCTGCCATCGGCGGTGCCATTGCAGCCACCTACGGTGCAGATTTCCTGTGCTATGTCACCCCGGCTGAGCACCTGCGCCTGCCGGACGTCAACGACGTAAAGGAAGGCATCATTGCGTCCAAGATTGCTGCCCATGCCGCTGACATGGCAAAGGGTATCCCGGGTGCACGCGAAATCGACGACAAGATGAGCGACGCACGCCGCCGCCTCGACTGGGATGAGATGTTCTCCCTCGCCATCGACGGCAAGAAGGCACGCGAATACTTCGAGTCCAAGCCGCCTCAGGATCGCCACACCTGTTCGATGTGCGGCAAGATGTGTGCCATGCGCACCACCAACTACATTCTCGAAGGCAAGGACGTCAGCCTGCTGTCCGACGAGAAGTAAATTCCGAACACACCTTACCTATGCAAAATCCCCGACCGGAAAAAGACCGGCCGGGGATCTGTTTTTATGCCCGTTCAAACGCGACCACCCCCGCCGCATATGGGTGGTCAATATACAGAACCTCGCGCGCCGCACTGTGGTGCCGCAACAGCTTCAGCACAACCGCCATGTCTCCACCACCGCCAAAAATCAGCGCAATCCCCAGAATCAGCAGCAGCCAGGAGCCTGCAAACACTGCGACAAGTGCCGGCAGAATTCCCAGCAGAAGGGTCGGCATCAGCCCGCCTGCAATATATTGATACCGTTCCAGCGGCTCGCTGCACGTGCAGTAAGGCGTCAGATATTCTTTTATCAATCCGAACTCCACTGCTTTCCAGTGCGACGGCGCAAAGATTGCCCACGTAATGCCGTGGATCAGCTCATGCACACAAATCCATACAAAGAACAGCACGAAAACCAGCACCAGACCCGCAAGTCCAATCGACCCTTCCGCTGCTCCATTGTGCCACAAAAACACAATGATAAAAAGAACGCTGAGCGGCAGCGCCAGCACAAATGCCATCATGTTCGCATAGACCAGCCCGATGGTCAGATCATGTTCCACATAGCCCTGTGCCTCCAGCTTTGCTTTCAGCTGTTCAAATTGTGCCTTGCGGCGCTCCTCTGCCTTCGACAGCTTCCGTTCATTCTCTTTTTCCCTGTATTTGTCCATATACTCCCTTTCAAGCCGTAAAAAACTCCCTCCACCGACCCGCCTCCCGCAGGAGACGAGCCGGACAGAGAGAGCTGATTGATCGAAATACCTCAAATGCATCCCGCAAATTTTATTCATAAGAGGCGGACTGGCGGACGTGTTTGTCCGACATGTCCGCTGTGCGCGGGAGCGCACCGGAAAGGTTTTCTTTTGCTTTTCCTCTCCGAATTGCTCTCAGCCCGCTTCAGAATTCATCTCTGCGGCGTTGGGGCGGACTGGCGGACGTGTTTGTCCGACATGTCCGCTGTGCGCGGGAGCGCACCGGAAAGGTTTTCTTTTGCCTACTTTTCTTTTCCTTAAAAAGAAAAGTAGGTTACTTGACGATTTCCTTTGCAGCAGCAGCGTACTTCTCGACCTTTGCGTCGACCTCTTCCTTGCTCGCGCCGTTTGCCATGATATAAACCTTGACCTTCGGCTCGGTGCCGGACGGACGGATGATGAAGCTGGTACCGTCAGACAGATCATAATACAGAACGTTCTGACCCTTGAGTTCGACCTCAGTGGTCTCGCCGGTTGCCAGCTCGGTCTGGATACCGGTCTGGAGATCGCGCACGTCCTTAACAGCGGTGCCGCCGACTTCCTTGAGCGGAGATTCACGCAGCTCCTTCATCAGCTCTGCCATGCGGGTCAGACCGGAAACACCCGGCATAACGATAGACAGGGTTTCCTCTGCATAGTAGCCGTAACGCTTATACATATCCTGCATTGCATCGTACAGAGTCATACCCTTGGTGCGGTAATATGCAGCCATCTCCGCAATCAGCATAGATGCAATTACAGCGTCCTTGTCGCGTGCATGGTCGCCGCACAGATAGCCATACGACTCCTCAAAGGCGAACAGATACTGATGCGAACCGGTTTCCTCAAACTGCTTGATCTTCTCCGCAAGGAACTTGAAGCCGGTGAAGGTGTCGAAGCACTCAACGCCGTTGTCATTGGCAACCTTGCGCGCCATCTCGGTCGATACAACAGACTTGAGTACAGCCGGATGCGGCGGCATGGTGTTGGTCAGCTTCTTCGCCGTAATAATATAGTCAATCAGCAGGACGCCCATCTGGTTGCCGCTCAGGGTGACGTATTCACCTGTGCTGCTCTTCAGTACGGTGCCGCAGCGGTCGGAGTCCGGGTCGGTGCCGATAATCAGGTCAACACCCATTTCCTTCGCCATCTCGATCGCAATGTTAAAGCCTTCCTTGTTCTCCGGGTTCGGGCTCTTGACCGTCGGGAAATTGCCGTCAATAACCATCTGCTCCGGTACACAAATCACGTTCTTATAGCCAATACGCTTCAGAATTTCCGGTACCAGCTTATAGCCTGCGCCGTGGAACGGAGTGTAAATAATCTTAAAGTCATCCGCAACCTGCGCAATGCAGTCCGGATTGATGCACATCTTCTGAATCTGGCGCAGATAAATCTCGTCGGATTCCGGGCCGATGATCTTAATCAGACCCTTGTCGACTGCTTCCTGATGATCCATGGTCTTGACCTCGGTAAACATGTCGAGCGCGCCCATTTCCTTTGCAACGACATCCGCTTCCTTCGGCGGCAGCTGTGCGCCATCCTCCCAGTAAACTTTATAGCCGTTGTATTCCTTCGGGTTGTGGGAAGCGGTAATCATGACGCCTGCCAGCGTACCGTAGGTGCGGACGGTGAACGACAGTACCGGAACCGGGCGCAGGGATTCCCATTCAATGACATTGATGCCGTTTGCCGCCAGAATGCTTGCTGCCAGATGGGAGAACTCATCCGACTGAATACGGCTGTCGCAGGCAATGGCAACACCGCGCTGCATGGCGCGCGGGCCGTACTGCTTAATCAGATTTGCAAGACCCTGCGTCGCTGCACCGACAGTAAAGCGGTTCATCTTATACAGGCCGACACCCAGCGTACCGCGCAGGCCTGCGGTGCCAAAGGAAAGCGGCGCAAAAAAGCGTTCCTGAATTTCCTTTTCATCTCCTTCCAGCGCTGCCAGCTCGGCGTGCTCCGCCTCAGTCAGTGCCGGGGATTCCATCCACTTGCGATATTCTTCCATATAGCCCATTTCAAACACCTCATATTTCTTGATTTTATTGGAGTGGGTTTTGATCCATCCAATGATGGATATCAATTTTCTCTAGGAAAATTATACAGCATTTCCCCGCAGATTTGAAGGACAATTTGTGGAAATGATGAAGTAATTTTTCCACAAATCGCAAGATGCACAAATTTTGCACTGTCTTTTTCACACTTCCGGCAAATTTGTCAGCAATTTATCGGCTGTCATGTGTCCATATATATCGAAAAATCGGGAATCCCGCCGACAGGAATACACACATCAAAAAAAGCAGCGGCGCAGCCATTCGGCCCGCCGCTGCTTTGACAGCTTCCTGTTATTCCTGTGGAACGTCGACCCAGGCATTCCCCTTCCGGTTGCTTTCCACGCAGGCATCTACAAACTGCATGCTGTGGATTCCATCTGCAATGGTGGGATGCGGCAGCACCGGTGCATCGCTCTCCCCCATGCGGCGCAGTACTTCCGTACAGAAGCCGCGATAATAATTTCCGAATGTCTCAAAGAAACCCTCCGGATGTCCCGCTGCAATGCGTGACATAGATTTTGCACGGTCACACAGGAACGAGCGCCCATTAGTCAGATAGATCTCCGGCCCGTTGGCACGTGTAAATTTCAGACGGGTCGGCTGGTCATGTGTCCATTCCAGTGAGCCCTTGTCGCCGAACACACGCAGCGCTACACTGCACTCATGTCCAATCGCAACCTGCGATGCCCACAGCAGTCCGGGCAGGACAGATGTGTGCCGATATCGGCCGCACATGCCGACTCACCTGCCTGCGCCGGATCAAACCGCCACTTGTGTGCCACATCGACACCGGCGTTCAGGTCATTGGCCACCCAATCCTGTGGATATTCCGCCGTAACCGTTAGGATTCGTCCGATTTCTCCCTGTTCGATTATCTCACGCATCTGGTGTATCATCGGATAATTGACATATGTGTAGCTGACGCCAAAATGCAGCCCCTTCTGCTCTGCGAGTGCCTGAAGCTGCTTTGCCTCTTCGACATTCATCGCCACCGGCTTGTCACAGGATACATGAATGCCATACTCCAAAAAGCATTTCGCAATGGAAAAATGTGTCTTGTTCGGCGTGGCAATGACGACAAAATCAATGCCGTCCTCCCGTGCGCTCTCCGCTTCCGCCATGGTCTGATAATCTGCATACAGTCGGTCATGCGGAATATGCCAGCTGTCCCCGGTCGCGCGGCTCTTTTCCGGGCTGCGCGAAAAGCAGCCGGCCGTCATTACCGCCAGATCATCCATCTGCGCGCCGCGCCGATGGACATCACCGATAAACGAACCCGCAGCACCGCCTACCATGCCAAATCGAAGTAATTTCATAAAATTCCCCTCCTGTCGCTGTCTGACAATACCAGTCTCTTACGCTATCTGTATTGTAAAACGACAGAGAAAAAAGTTCCTGCGGAATTCATGCACAAACCGATGAAACCCAGTCATACCGGCATGCTGCGGAACTGACGCGGCGACATACCGGTTTTGGTGCGGAAGGCGGCGGCAAAGCTCGTATCATAGCCATAGCCGACCTCCTCGGCGATCTGCGTAATGGACAGCCGCGTTTCCTTGAGCAGGGTCTTCGCCCGATTGATCCGCAGATTGACCAGATATTCATGCGGTGACTGTCCGGTATGTGCCCGAAACAGCCGGTTGAACTGCGACGCGCTCAGATGGAATGCCGCCGCGAGCGACGGCACAGACAGCTCCTCTTTCAGATGCTCCCGCAGATAGCGCTGTGCCTCCGCAATCAGCGGGTCACGGGCTTCAATCTGGTCGGGTGTATACAGCAGACCGCACAGCAGCGCATGAATGCGCTGGGATGCCGTTACATCCTCCACGCTGCCAACGGTACTCAGCTGCCCGAGCAGCTGCTGCATCTGGTCAAACACGCGGCGCGGATTGTCCAGACGAAGTACCGGCCCATGTGTGCGCAGCACCTCCCGGTAAAAGTCCATCGTGTTCGCTCCGTCAAAATGCAGCCAGATATATTCCAACGGCTCCACGGCACGGTATAAATGCGGCTCATGGCTGTTGAGAAATGCCAGCTCCTCCGCACTGACCTGCACAGTACCGTGATCCGCTGTCTGGATCTCCAGCTTTCCACTGCATACATACAACATCAAAAAACTCGGAAAGCTCTCGCGCTCTACCCGGTACGATGTATCACAGAAAAAATGTCCGGCACGGTGCAGATAGTACAACACTGCCTGCGCCTGCCGCGATGGCGTCGCATCATACAGCTCCGATTGCGGCGCAACGCCCCGTTCATACGGCAAAATCATACGTTCCTCCTCTTGCAGCCGACCGGCCGCCCGCTCTCTCAATCTTTGTTTCAGTATAACATGTGCACCGCCCTCTGCACAGAGGTTGACTGAAAACCTTTCTTTTTTGCCTGCTTCTCCAAGTTTTTCCGGCAGCACATTCCGTATACTTGAGACAGATCGCAACACAACTATACCGAAACGCCCACACCCTTTCCGCAAAGGAGGAACCCTACATGAAACATCCGAAGATTGTCACCGTCGGCGTTGTCGGCGCAGGCGGCTTCATCGGTCAGTATCATCTCAAGCGCCTGTCCACCGTCATCGAGGGCGTCCGCATCGGCGCGGTTTATGACATCAACCGTGAAAAGTGCGATGCCATCGCCGCACAGTATGGCGCAGTCAGCGCGGCAACCGCCGAGGAGCTGATCGAGTCCCCGGACATCGATGCCGTTGTTGTCACCGCATGGAATGCAGCTCATGCCGACCTGACCCGCAAATGCATCGCCGCACACAAACCGGTATTCTGTGAAAAACCGCTCGCAACCACACTGGAAGACTGCGCTGCCGTCGTCCAGGCGGAAAAAGAAGCGGGAGAATCGCTGGTACAGGTGGGCTTTATGCGCCGCTTTGACCCGGATTACCGCAAAATCAAGGAAATTCTGAAGTCCGGCGAACTGGGCGCACC
The DNA here is from genome assembly GCF_051246315.1 of Butyricicoccus porcorum. Classification (NCBI taxonomy): domain Bacteria; kingdom Bacillati; phylum Bacillota; class Clostridia; order Eubacteriales; family Butyricicoccaceae; genus Butyricicoccus; species Butyricicoccus porcorum. The sequence continues at coordinate 1,051,746 of NZ_CP178353.1, read as the reverse complement.
GCTGATGGCGCACTGTGTCAGCCGCACCCCGCGCATCGCGCCGAGCCATACGACTGCCATGCATGTCATCAATATTGTCATCCATGAGATCGATCTGTTCCGCTGGCTTCTCGACGAGGAGCTTGTCAAGGGACAGATGCTGTTCCCGCGCTCGACCAGCCTGGCGGCAGAAGGTCTTGCAGACCCGCAGCTCGCCCTGATGTGGTCGGAAAGCGGCGTCCTGATCGATGTGGAAGCCGCGGCAAACAGCTACTACGGCTACGACATCCAGTGTGAGCTGGTCTGTGAAAAGGGCACCATCCGCCTGCCGGATCCGGCGGCACCGATTGTGCGTTCCCGCCTGCAATGCGGCTTTGCCATTCTGGACGACTGGTCGCAGCGCTTCCCCACCGCGTATCAGATGGAACTCCAGCACTGGGTCGACTATGTCCGTGGACGTGTGTCCCAGCCGGGCCCGGGCTGCCAGGACGGCTGTGCCGCCTGTGCTGTCGCGGAGGCGCTCATCCGTTCGCAGACAACCGGCCAGGTGGAATCCGTCACGCTGTAATCTTCGCGTTCTCACTTTTTTCTTTTTCTCAATCTCTTTTATGTCTCAAGGAAAAAGCATCGGCAGATCCGAAATACGGGTCTGCCGATGCTTTATTATGATATCGTGATATTTATTCTTCGACCTGTTCTTTTTCCGGCTCCAGAACAGACGCACAGCGTCCGAGCATGCCGGACAGCGCTGCCAGCACCGTGCCGTAATTGGCAATCGGCACGCCCGCCTCGCGGCAGATGGCCACGCGCGCCTGCACCGAGCGCTGGGTCATCGAGCAGCCGGAGCAGTGAATGACGAGATCATACTTCTCGATCTCATCCGGCAGATCAAGACCAAAGGAATAGTCGATACGCAGTTCCTCGCCTGCCAGCCTGCGCAGCGCGCGCGGGATTTTGACGCGGCCGATATCGCGGTGCATGCTGCTGTGCATGCAGCCCTCCGCGATGAGAACGCGGCTGTCCTTATTCAGTGAAGCAATCGCCTGCGTGCCCTCGATAAAGGTATCCAGCTCACCGGTTTGCAGACCGTACAGAAGCGAATACGAGGTCAGCGGAATGTTCTCCGGCACGAGGTCGCGCACCATGCTGAACGAACGCGCATAGGCAATGACGAGGTCGATGTGCGGCATCTCCTGAATCGTCGCCTCCAGATGCTCCTCCTCGACAGCGACAACGCGCGCGCCGTGGTGAACCAGCTGGGTGAGCATCTGATGCTCGTTGCGGATCGGGCCGCCGCCGGACGGCGCCATCAGCAGCAGGACATAATCGCCCGGCTTGACCAGTCCCTCCGGAATGAGCGGAGCTTCCTGCACATTGATAGCACGCACCATCTGCGACAGGCGTGCGCGCAGCAGGGAGATGGAGCCCGGTGTCTGTGTGGAAATAAAAATGGCATCCGGGAATTCGGTTTTCAGCTGTGCGATGGTGCCCGCATATGCCTCATCGCAGTGGTTGAACACCAGCAGATACGGGATCATGTTGCGCTCCAGCCATTCATGGTCGCGCGTATATGCCTCGCGGTCGAATTCCTGCATGTTGATGACATAAATCGCAATATCCGCGCGGCGGATGATGTTCAGCGTGCGGCGCACCTGCTCGTCGCCCAGCTCGGATGTATCATTCAGACCCGCCGTGTCGATCAGTGTCGCATTGCCCGCACGACCGAGCTTGCACAGGCCGACCACCGGGTTGTATTTGGATGTGCCGGTGCTGACTGCCATCTCGCCGGTCAGCTGCTTAAAAATACTGGTTTTACCGCTGCCGGTCTTGCCGAACAGCACAATATGCCGATTATTGCCGTCTAAAACGGCGGAGTTCTTGTTCTGCTTCATTGCTGCCTATCCTCCCGCCCGGGGGAGCGCCTCCTTCTGAAAGCTGGACTGTCCATACAGCTTTATTGTACTAAAGATACTTCTCATTATAGCATGAAAATCTGAAATGTACAGCATGCCGCGACGGTTTTCAGACAAAAAAGACTGTCATTTTCCCGCACTGCTACACGGAAGGAGAACGCGACTTCATCCGCGGGAGTAAGCCTTCGGAAACCTTTACCAGCGCGCCTGCTTTTCTTCATAGGCGAGCGCAATGCCGCCCGGTCCGATATAGGTGCCGATAACCGCACCGATTTCCACGGATGTGATTTCGATATCACTGATATGCGTCTGAAGCATGCGGGTGATGGTCTGCACGCGCTCCGGCGCACAGGAGGAAATCACCGTCACGCGGTGCAAGTCGGCGGCATTTTTCAAAAAGCCGTCCACGAGCTTTTTACAGCCCGCCTGTATGCCGCGCACCTTGTCGATGCTGGTTGCCTCGCCCTCAGACAACGTCATCAGCGGCTTGATGCCCATCAGCTTGCCCGCGAGCATGGTCACGCTGCCGATCCGTCCGCCCTTCCGCAGATAGTCCAGGGTATCGATGATAAAATAAATGCCGACATGGCTTTGCAGATACGTCATGCGCACCAGAATTTCCTGCACGAACTTTCCCATCTTCGCCATGCGCGCCGCTTCGACGGCGAACAGTGCGACGGCTGCGGATGCATTCAGCGAATCAATCAGGTGGATATGCGGCTGGAATCCGTCCTCACGCAGCAGGCGCCGCGCCATGGAAGCGCCTCCGATGGAACCGGACAGCTTAGAGGACACCGTAATGCAGATGATATCGTCGCAGTCCTCATGCCTGCGGAATTCCTCCATCCAGTCATCCAGTGTCGGCTGGCTGGTTTTGGGCAGCGTCTTGCTCGCCGCGAGCTTTTGGAAAAACTGCTCGCCGCTCAGGTCGACGCCGTCGCGGTAGGTCGTGCCGTCTTCAAAGGTTACGCCCAGCGGGATGACGGAAAAACCCGCCTGCTTTGCGCGCTCCGGCGTGTAATCACAGCTGGAATCCGCAATGACTGCTATTTTGCCCATAGTGCACTCCTCTTTTCTTTCTCGTCCCGCGCACTTCAGAATGTGCCGAGGAAATCCTCAATTTTTTGCAGCGCGCTGCCCAGCACGCGCTGTTCGTCATCAGTCAGCCCGGACAGCGCGGAATCGATCAGGTTATTATGAAACTGCTGATGATAGTGATACGCCGCCCACCCCTTCGGTGTCAGCGAAACGAGCACGACGCGCCGGTCATGCTTGGCGCGCACCCGCTCGATCATTTCCTTTTTCTCCAGCCGTTCACACGCGATAGTCAGCGTCGCCAGCGTGATATCCAGCGCACGCGCAATGTCCGACATGCGGGCACATTCCATATCTCCGATTTTCTCGAGAATGTGGATCTCCGCAATCGTTACCTCATCGTTCAGTCCAGCGGCAAGGGCGCGCTGCTCAATCTTGTTGATTCGTCCGAAAATTTCCACCAGAAACGTATTGACCTGCTCATGCACAGACATGCCCTGTCACCTCCTTCGGATAATTAAGTAAACTAATTAAATTACCTTCAGTGTACCACGCTCCGCGGCGAATAGCAAGCAAAACCGGCGGTTTCGCGCACATTTTTTTGCAGAACGGAGGTGTACTGTAAAATGTATGCAAAAAAACTCCCTGTATCCGGTCAGATACAGGGAGTCGGGCTCAATCCTTCTTTTCAGCTGTGCCGGACGGCTTTCCGTCCCCGCTCTGCGGGCGGCGGCGCGGGCGGCGGCGGCGCGGCTGGCGATGCGCGTCGACAAATTCACCGCCGGTACTGTCTGTCGGGCGGCGCTCCTGACGCGGTCGCTCCGTTTTGTCGCCGTTTTTCTCACCGTTCTTCTCATGGCTGCTGCGGCGGGGTTCGCGACGCGACGGCTTGTTCTCCCCCTCGTGCTTCTGCTCGCCGTTCTGCGGACGGCGGCGTCTGCGCGGACGGTCAGAGCGGCGGTGTTCGCGCTGCGCCTTGTCGCCGGACGGCTCACGGTTTTCCATTTCCTGTTCCGGCGCATCCGCCTGTGCATCCTGCACCGGCTTTGTGGCCTGCGGTACCGCAGGCTGTTCGGATACCGGCTTTTCCACAGTTTTTTCTGCGGCGAGTTTTTCCGCAACCGGCTTTGCCGCCTTTTCTGTCGGCTCTGCCGGCTTTGCAGCCGCGTGCGACGGGCGACGCTGCTTGCGCGCTGCCTGCAAAATCTGGCACTCCTGACACTTATAGCAGTGCGGCGTGCCGGGGTCATCATCCAGCACGACGGTGCACGTGCCGCGCAGCAGTGAGGCATCGGTGACAACACCCGGTCCGTCCGGCGTCTGCACGGTGGAATCCGGTCGCGGCGTGACGCGTCCCAGCTCCTCATATGCCTCCTGCTCGTACTTGAGGCAGCACATCAGGCGGCCGCACGTGCCGGAAATCTTAGTCGGGTTGAGTGACAGGTTCTGCTGCTTCGCCATGTTGATGGACACCGGCTGGAAATCGTCGAGGAACGACGCACAGCACAGCGGCCGGCCGCAAATGCCCAGGCCGCCGAGCACCTTTGCTTCATCGCGCACGCCGATCTGGCGCAGCTCGATGCGGGTGCGGAACACGGACGCGAGGTCTTTGACCAGCTCGCGGAAATCCACACGCCCGTCGGCGGTGAAATAAAACAGCACCTTGTTGAGGTCAAACGTGTATTCGACCGAGACCAGCTTCATATCCAGCTTGTGCTCGGCAATTTTCTGTTCGCAGATGCGGAAGGCTTCCTTCGCACGCTTCTGATTGGTTTCGACGACCTTGGCATCCGACGGGGTTGCCACACGGATGAGCTTTTTGAGCGGCTTGACCACCTCGCCCTCGGCGACATCGCGGTTTGCCAGCGCAACCTCGCCGTATTCGACACCGCGCGCGGTCTCTACAATGACATTCTGCCCGACCTCGACCTGTATGCCGCACGGGTCAAAATAATATACTTTTCCGACTTTTTTGAATCGGACTCCGATAATCTGAGCCAAAATTGTTCCTCCTGTTTATGAGAAAAAACGCATATGCGTTTGCAAGATGAGAATCCCCGTTCCCATTACTTTTGAATGCGCTCATAGCTCCCCGCCGCAAGACAGCCGGTGAGCAGCGCCATACCGGGGTTGCGGCTGATGCGGGAATCCAGCTCGCCCATCCAGTCATACAGCGCGAGCAGCTGCCGCACGGTCAGTGCGCGCGCCAGCGCGTGCGACTGTTCCCACAGTGCGGGAAGCAGCGGTGTCTGCATGCCGTTCGCATCAAAAATCGCGTCGCGCAGCGCCGTGCGCAGCGCGGCGAGCACATGCGAAAACTGCTGACGGGAGAGCGATGCACACTGCTCCGCCGCGCGGAACAGTTCCAGCTCCTCGCGCGATGCCAGCGCGTCCGCAAACGCGCCTGCGTACGGCACCAGCTCACCGGTGTCATCCGACAGCGCCGCGACCGCGTCGCCCGCGATGCCCTGACAGCCTGCGGCGGCAGCCTGAAGCTCCGCCGCACTTTTGTCCGGATATCTGCGCCGCAGCAGCTCCATCACCGATGCCGTATCCAGCGGCGCCAGCGCAAAGCGCGTGCAGCGCGAAAGAATGGTCGGCAGAATCGCGCCCGCATTTTCCGTCATCAGGATGAAAAACGCATAGGACGGCGGTTCCTCCAGTAGCTTGAGCAGTGCATTCTGCGCGGAGGCATTCATATTGTGCGCATGGCGGATGAGAAAAACACGCCGTTCGCCGTCGCCCGGCAGTACGGCGCAATCCGAGCGGATGGTGCGCGCGGTTTCGACCTTGATCTCTGCGTCGCCCATGTCGATGAGCGACACATCGGAATGCAGGCTGTCCGCGACCTTGCGGCAGGCGGTGCACACGCCGCACGGGCGCACGCCGGTGCTCTCGCACAGCAGTGCCGCCGCGAGAATGCGCGCAAGCGTCAGCTTGCCGATGCCCGACGGGCCGGTCAGCAGGATCGCCTGCGGGAAGCGTCCGTCGAGCGCATGCCGCAGCGCGTTTTTCAGATCGGTATTTCCAAGCAGGCTGTCAAATGTCAGCATAATGTGCCTTTCTTTCGGGGATTCCTGTTTCGTCCATCACGCAGATGGGCGCAGTATCAGTATACCATCCGGCACGCAGGAATTCAATGTGAACTTGCCCGATGCGCTCGCCCGGATACAGCAGCGGCACGCCGGGCGGATATGGCGTCAGTGGGCGCGCACAGATCCGACCGGCTGCCTGTGCCAGCGGCACCTCCCGCCGTGCGGCAAACCACGCCTGCCGCACGGAACACGCGCGCTGCGGCGCGGGAAACGGCAGCAGGGGAATCGGTTCCTGCGGCCCGCGGCAAAACCGGCTGTCGCGCAGCGCGCCCATCAGCCGGGCATATGCGCGCTCTGTGTCCGCTCCGGTACAGATGCACACGATGTGGTCGCGGTCGGACATCTCGACGTCGATGCCGAAATCGGCGTGCAGAATTTCGTTTAATTCGTGTCCGGTCACGTTCGTGCCGCGGCAGCGCACGGTCAGCCGGCACGGATCGAGCGGTACAATCTCATCTGTCAGCGCGGAAAACACCGTGGTTCGATCAATCTCCCGCCGCAGCGCCGCGACGCGCTGCGCGCACCGTGCATAAGCCGCCGCGCCCTCGCCTTCCAGCCACGCGCGCGCGAGGTCAATGGAGGCGAGCAGGACATACGACGGGCTGGAGGTGCCAAACATCGGCGCGGTCTCCAACAGCGTATCAAACGGGATACGCCCCGACGACAACAAAATAGCGCTCTGACCGAGTGCGGGCAGCGTCTTGTGCGTGCTGACCGCCGCGAGGTCTGCGCCCTGTTCGATGGCGGACGGCACGCCGACCGCCGGAAAATGCGCGCCGTGTGCCGCATCCACGAGCAGCGGTACGCCGTGCGCATGGCAGAGCTCCGCGAGCGCAGGAATCTCCTGCATCACGCCGTAATAATTCGGCGAGGTGACGAGCAGCGCAGCGGCCTGCGGCGCGCGCGCAAACACATCCTCCACCTCCTGCGCGTCAATCCGACCGGGCAGGCCGGTCTCATCCAGCGGATGCGGCACGATAAACTCCGGCGTCAGATCGAGCAATGCCATGGCATGCGTCACAGCTTTGTGGCAGTTGCGGTCAACGAGCAGCGTGCCCCCCGCCGGGACTGCTGCGGCAATCGCAGTCATCAGTGCCTGTGTCGAGCCGCCGGTCAGGAACAGGCAGTCCGCCGCGCCATAATAACGCGCCGCCGCGCGTTCTGCCGACAGAATCGGCTCATCGCCGGCATATAAATTTCCTGTGCCCTCGATTTCCGTATAATCGATGGCAAACGGATGGTTGAGCTCCGGCAGCACAGGTTTCCCCTTGTGCCCCGGCATATGAAAACGGGCGGCCTTTTGAGCCGCCTGTTTCCGTAATTGCTGGTATAAAAATGCGTCAGACATATTCCTTTGGTACGAGTGGGCTGAGGTACAGCGGGTTGACGTCCAGAATGGCGGTATCGCCGTTATGGACATCCAGTCCGGTCACATCGACCGACACATGGCACAGGCCAACATGTCCCAGCACGCGCGCGCGCTGGCCGTTGACTGTGATATAAATCGCGCCTTTTCCCAGCCCGTTTTTGATTTCTCCGATGATATAACGGATGACGTCGCGGAAGCGGTACAGGTCTTTTTTCTTCTCCACAGAGAAGCCGTCGGTATAGCCGACCGGAACGACCGCAATGCGCGTCGCATCCTTCGTGACATAACCCGCGCCGTAGCCGACGGTGTGCCCCTTCGGGACAGTGCGCAGCTCGATGACGCGGCTCTCCAGATAGCCCAGGCGGTTCAGTCCCGTCGGAGTTTTCGCCGGAATGCGCCCGGTGAACGCCGAACCGACGCGAACCGCATCGAGCATCAGGTCGTCGTAGCAGAACAGGCCGGAGGAATTGGCTGCATGCCGCAGGCCGCAGTCCACACCGTCCGCCTTCAGCCGCTCCGTAATATTGCACAGCTGTTTGTACTGCGCGCGCGTCGCCGCTTCATCCGCAAAGGCGGAATGGAAATGCGTATAAATACCGGTGACCTGAATGCCCGCGCAGTGGGTATACACCGCCTTGATCTCTGCGTACTGATCGGGCAGGAAGCCATACCGTCCCATGCCGGTGTCAATTTTGACATGTGCGCGCGCCTGTGTGCCGCAGCCCTCTGCGACCTCGTTCAGGCAGTATGCCGCCTCCGGCGAACCGACGGTGGCGATGGCATTCGCCTGCACCGCCTGATACGCCTCATCTGCCATGGCGGTTGAGCGCATGACCAGAATTTCCTGCTGTGTGAAGCCCAGCTCACGCAGCTTGACTGCGTCCTCCGGCTCGGTGACGGCGAACATCGTGATGCCGGTCTCCGCCAGCACCTGTGCCATCTGTGCCATGCCGAAGCCATAGCCGTCCGCCTTGAGCACCGCGATGACCGGTACCCCTGCCCGTTCCTGAATCCGGCGGGAATTTTCCGCCAGCTTGTCTCTCTCTATGACGAATTTCTTCATCCCTCGCCGTCCTTTACTTGCTTTCCGGCTTTGCGTCGGTTTTTTTCTCCGCTTTCGGCTCTTCCTTCTTTTCGCCGCGGTGGTCGCCGGTCAGGTTCTTCGGCTTGGAGGTATCGAGCGCCGCATTCTTCTTCAGGAAGCGCTTGCGGCGCAGGTTGCGGTAAGTAGACTGTCCATGGACAACAGCAAAGTGAACCGGCTTGTTGAATACCAGATCGTATTCGCCGACGAACTGTACAAGATCGCCGTTGAAATCCTTCTTAAAACGGTACAGGCCGTACAGCGGGTTATCCGGTGTCAGGTCGCCCGATACACCGCGGAAGTCGTAAATGCGGCAGCCCTTCGCCAGTGCCCACTGGATCATCATCCACTGGAGCAGGTAGTTCGGCATCAGCTTGCGCACATCGAATTCCTTCGTGCCGTTGGCGGATGCGCCGTAGAGATACCAGACCTTGTCGCCGTAATAAATCGCAAGTGTGCCTGCAATCGGCTTGTCTTCATAAAATGCCATGTACAGGCGGGCATTGTCCCCCATTGCGTCGAGCATCTTGTTAAAGTAGCTCGCCGGACGGGTCACGAAGCCGTCGCGCAGGCCGGTCTCCATCATCATCTTGGAGAAGAACGGCATCATTTCCTTGCCGCACAGCTTGATCTTGACGCCGCGCTTGATCGCCTTGCGGACTTTGGTGCGCGTATCGGTCTTGAAGTGCATGATTGCGGCTTCGCCCTGCGTGTCATCGACCGAGATATCAAACGCCTCGCCCGGTGCGGGTGCCGAAAAGACCTTCTCATTCTTCATCCCGGATACATCCAGTCGGAAGACGAAGTTCGGCTGGATGCCTTCAAAGTTCTTGCCGTCGCCGGTGGCGTTGCGGAAGCCGAGATGCTCCAGCTCCTCGATGAACTGCTTGTCCTCAATGGATACGTCCGGGTCGAGCTTGAGCACATAGGCATGGTACTTCTTGGCGAGCACGCGCGCACCTGCAATCAGCTGCTCCATCGTTTCGCGGTCATGCGGGTCGCAGACCGGGCCGCGGCAGCCGTACATCAGTGTCCACGGCAGATGCGGCAGATTGCGGATGAGCACTGCCAGCGAGCCGACAATCTTGCCATCCTCGCCGCGCACGACAATGGCTTCCCACTTCCAGTTATCCTTGAGGTTTGCCCACTTTTTGGACTGCATAAAGTGGCCGTACGGATGACCCTCGTTAAAGGCTTCGTATTCGGCCAGCGTTTTGTCATTTACAAATTCAAACATCAAATCCATCCTCCTGATAAAAAATGGAACCGTTTTTTCTGTTTCTCTTTTCCGTCTATTATACCACCGGATTGCGCGCGGGTCTATGCGCGTCCGGCGCGTTCTTTTTATTATATGCCTTTTTTCTGCGTGCGACAATGCACAATGGGCAGAAAAACCGTGAAAAACCGCAGCGGCTTCCGTCACTTTTGCCGTTTGAGCGACAGATTCCGTGCAAGCGGCGCAGGTCCGCGCCATGTAAACGCGCGTTCCGGGAACGCAGCAAGGAATTGCTTCCGCGTCAGCCCGTCCACATTGTCTGCTTCCAGCGAGCAGATGCGGTTTCCCCGGAATGCCGGATTGGTGGTCTCGGCGGCATCCCGATTGAGTGGACAGGCAAGAGAGCAGATGTCACAGCCCCAGACCAGCGGATGATGTGCGAGCTGCCGCAGCTGTTCCTCCGTCATCGGCTGTTTGCTTTGCGTCAGTGCCGACAGACAGCTCGCTTCATCCACACAGCCATGCTGCAGTGCCTGCGCCGGGCAGGCGCGTGTGCACGCCCCGCAGCCCGGGCAGATTTCGCGTGCCGACGGCGTCGGCGGCAGCTCCAGATCGGTCAGCACCGTGCCGATAAACACAAAGCTGCCATAGGTGCGGTCAAAGATCAGCCCGTTTTGCCCCAGAATGCCCGCGCCACTCACCCATGCCGCGCGCACCTCCGGCAGCGGTGATGCATCCACAAGCGGTACAAAGCGGTTCTGCGAAAATTCCTGCCGCAGCCGTGCGCACACCGGCTCCAGTGCGCGCATGATCACGGCGTGATAATCCAGCCCGCGCGCATACAGCGACACGTTGCCTGCATCGCGCACCAGATATGGAAACAGCACGACAATGACGCGCGCCGCGCCCGGACAGCGCACCTGCACCGTGCGCACTGTCTCCTCGTCCAATTCCAGCGCCGACAGGCGGCAGATGCCTTTCCCACCCGTATGCGGAATATCGAAAAATCTGGAAAGAAAATCCATATCGGTACCTCTTTGGTATGTGTTGGATGCATCCAGTATACCACCTTTACACTACATCCTGCAAGAATACGTCCGCCAACCTGCAAAACAGACAAAAAAATACCAAATCCCCCTCAGAATTCCGGCAGACAGACGAAAACACGCCCTGCATCTTGACAACGCCGCCTCAAATGCGATTTAATAGGAACATAACACATTTTAGTAATGTGAATCGTAATAATATTTATGAGGGCTTCTCTTAAAATTTCAGTCATTCTGTGAAGCCTTCATGCACGTTTGAAAGGCAGGTACCTCTCTCATGTCCGATGGAAGAATTTATAACTTTTCGGCAGGTCCGTCCATGATGCCGCTGCCGGTTCTTGAAAAAGCCGCAGCACAGATGCTCAACTACGAGGGCTCCGGCATGTCCGTCATGGAGATGAGTCACCGATCTAAATACTACGACGATATCATTAATGGCGCACAGGACGTACTGCGCCGCGTACTGAATATCCCGGACAATTATAAAATCCTGTTCATGCAGGGCGGCGCAACCATGCAGTTCTCCGCCATCCCGCTGAACCTGATGGTCACCGGCAAGGCAGACTACGCCATCACCGGCAACTTTGCCCGCAACGCGGCAAAGGAAGCGCGCAAGTTCGGCACCGTCCAGATTGCCGCTACCTCTGAGGCCGACAACTTCACCTGGATCCCGACGCAGGATCAGCTGAACCTCGACCCGACCGCAGATTACTTCTATTTCTGCGCAAACAACACCATCTTCGGCACCGAATGGCATTATGACCCGGAGACCGGCAATGTACCGCTGGTTGCCGACATGTCGTCCAACATCCTGTCCAAGCCGGTTGATGTTTCCAAGTACGGCCTGATCTATGCAGGCGCACAGAAGAACATGGGCCCGGCAGGTATGGCAGTTGTCATCATCCGTGAAGACCTGATGGGCCACTACCGCGAGAACATGCCGGTACTGCTCGACTTCGCGCTGACCGCTGACAAGAACAGCATGTACAACACGCCTCCCACATACACCATCTACATGATGAAGCTGGTTGCTGAGTGGGTTGAACGGATGGGCGGCGTCGAAGCAATGGCAATGCTCGCTGACAAGCGCAGCTCCATGCTGTACGAATTCCTCGATTCCTCCGAACTGTTCAAGGGCGCTGCACAGAAGGCTTCCCGTTCCCGCATGAACGTCACCTTCCGCACCGGCGACGACGAGCTGGATAAGAAGTTCATCAAGGAATCCATTGAAGCCGGCATGACCAACCTGAAGGGTCACCGCCTGGTCGGCGGCATGCGCGCTTCCATTTACAATGCAATGCCGGTTGAGGGTGTCGAGTACCTCATCGACTTCATGCAGAAGTTCGAGAAAAACAACAAGTAATTTTCCCCGTTTCTGCCATGCCCGCACAGCCGCGGGCATGGCGGTCGTTTTGAAGGAGTAGAACATGTATCAGGTAAAGCTGTTTAACAAGATTTCCAAGGCAGGCACCGGCCTGCTCACCCCGGAGAAGTACACCTGCGCGGATGATTTTGAGGATTATGATGCAATCCTCGTCCGTTCCGCAAAGCTGCACGACCTGGACTTCCCGAAGAGCCTGAAGTGCATCGCACGTGCAGGCGCAGGCGTCAACAACATCCCGCTGGACAAATGCACCGAAAACGGCATCGTTGTCTTCAATACCCCGGGTGCAAATGCAAATGCCGTCAAGGAGCTGGTCATCTGTGCTCTGCTGCTGTCCTCCCGTGATATCGTCGGCGGTGCAAACTGGGCAAAGACCCTCGCAGGCAACGGCGACGCCATTGGCACAATGGCAGAAAAAGGCAAGTCCAACTTCGCAGGCTGTGAAATCGCAGGCAAGACACTGGGTGTCATCGGCCTCGGCGCCATCGGCATCAAGGTTGCAAATGCTGCCCTCGCACTCGGCATGGAAGTCATCGGCTATGACCCGTACCTGTCCGTCGATGCAGCTCTGAAGTTGCAGCGCGGCGTCCGCTACACCACCGAGATCAACGACCTCTTCACCGAATCGGATTACGTCACGGTACACGTCCCGCTGATGGACGCGACGCGCGGCATTGTCGGCGCCGACGCAGTTGCTATGATGAAGGACGGCGTCCGCATCCTGAACTTCGCACGTGACGGCCTGTGTGACCAGAAGGCCATCATCGACGGTTTGGAATCCGGCAAGATCGCAGCATACTGCTGTGACTTCGCTTCCGAGGAAATGCTCGCGCAGCCGCACGCACTGTGCCTGCCGCATCTGGGCGCTTCTACCGCAGAGAGCGAGGACAACTGCGCAGTCATGGCGGCGCAGGAGATCATGGATTACCTCGAGAACGGCACCATCCGCAACTCGGTCAACTTCCCGAACCTGAAGGTTCCGCGCGAGGCAAAGACCCGTATCTGCATCATGCACCGCAACATGCCGAACCTGATCGCAGAGCTGTCCTCCACGCTGGCACAGCACGGCATCAACATCGAAAACATGGGCAGCCGTCCGCGCGGCGAGATCGCCTATACCATCATGGATACCAACAGCGAGCTGACCGAAGAAATCAAGGCAGCACTCAAGGCGGTAAATGGCGTCATCAAGTTCCGCATCATCCTGTAATTTCATTCATTGCAAACGTCCGCCCCGGTCAAATGATCGGGGCGGTTTTTCTGTATGTGCACATCCGTGCGGACACGCAAAGGGGGCAGCCGGAAAATCCGGCTGCCCCTTTTTATGAAATCATGGCAGATCGGTTGTTTATTTTTCGCGGATTCTCGTAACAGAGAAATTGAACAGCTCACTGTCGAGATAATCCACCGTGAACAGCACTGGATTGCCGCGCGAATCAAAGTGCTGCTGTACCAGACCGAGAATCTGTACATCCCGGTCACCGCGCACCTGTACCGCCAACGGATCTCCCGGCTTCGGGATGGTCAGGCTGGAATTGGAGCGGCTGACGAAGATACCCTTGCGGCGCTCAAAATAGGAAAACAGTGAATCCGGCATGTGCATCGGGTCGAGCTCATCCGCCAGATAAACCGGCATATAATGCAGGCTCGCACAGATCGGCATGCCTGTCTTGGTGCAGCGCGTGCGGTTGATATAGAAGACATTGACACCCGGCTTGACACCCAGCGCGGAAGCGATGTCACGGCTCGGAATGGTCAGCCCGGTGGTATACGAGCTCTGTCCCTCGGAGATTCCCGCCTGACGGATCATGTCGCTGACGGAGCACAGGCGCGTCAGATCGTTCTCGTTCTTTGCAGAGACTTCCATCAGGAATGTGCCGACGCCGTGTTTGGAATAGATGACACCCTCGCGGCGCAGCAGCTCGAGCGAAGCACGCCAGGTCTCGCGGCTGATGCCAAAGCGCTCCGCCATCTTCATTTCAGACGGCAGGCGGTCTCCTGCCTGAAACACGCCCTCACGGCACAGCATCATAAACTCTTCCTTCGCACGAAGCGATGACGACATTCGTTTCATTTCAAAGCCTCCAACTCATCCAGACCTGTCTCTCAGGTGGTCTGCACCTCATCTCCAAAAATGTATGATGTGATTTCCAACTTGTCTGCTTCTCTTTTTGTTGTATTCAGTATACCACGATTCCGAAAAAATAAAATTCGCAAAACAACCAAAATGCGGGCGCGCGCACACAGCAATTTGTACATTTACGTGCTCGTGCACGCACTTTGCTTGCGTGCGTTTTCCGGCGTGCTTCGCGTGCAGTCTGCGTGCAGGGTTCTGCAATCCCCGGTCTGGTTTTCTCAGACAACTGCCCGGCTGGTACAGCACCGTGTTTTGGTGTATAATACCGTATGCAAGCAACATCAGGAGGTCTGTATTATGGCAGAAATCAAAACGAACGCAATGCGCATACTCGATCGCGCGAAAATCCCCTATCAGCACTATTCCTACGAAACCGACGGTGAGCATGTCGACGGCATCTCAGTCGCCACGAAGATGGGACAGCCGCTCGAGCATGTATATAAGACGCTGGTCACAGCGGGCAAATCCGGCGGACACTATGTGTTCGTCATCCCGGTCGCCGCCGAGCTCGACCTCAAAAAGGCGGCAAAGGCAGTGGGAGAAAAGTCCGTGCAGATGATCCACGTGAAGGACATCAACAAGCTGACCGGCTATATCCGGGGCGGATGCAGCCCCATCGGCATGAAAAAACAATTTCCGACCGTGCTGAGCGAGTCGGCGCGCGCGCTGGATACCGTGATTGTCTCAGGCGGAAAAATCGGCTTTCAGGTCGAACTGAAGCCGGATGCTCTGCTGGGTCTGATCGGCGGCAAATACGGCGATATTGAGGTATCCGAAGCATAAAAAAGGCCTCCCTCAAAACGGGGAGGCCTGAGGCGGGGAAAGCGGTACAGCTCCCGCCTGTCTTTTTTATTTTCTTCTGCGCCTGCGTATACGACGATACAGCCCGAGCAGGAACGGCAGCACAAACATGAGTGCCACAGCGCCGATGACAACGATGACGATTGTCACCGCACTGTGCACCAGGCCGGCCGTGCCGCTCTGCGTATCTGCACTGCCCTGCGCGCTGCCTGCGGAAGAACCGGCGGGCTCCGCATTTTTCAGCGGCAGCGGCACGCGCAGCAGCGGTTGTGTGCCATCCATATTGGTCACAGCAGCATATTCCTTCCGGCTGTCCTCCGCAATCGTGACGGCGAGCTGTGCGCCTGTCTCCGCAGCTTCACAGGTATATTCCAGATCGTCTGCATCCATGCCTGTCGGCAGGCGCAGTGTGAAATCAGCCAGTGCATCGGTGTCAATCTTGCAGCCTGCTTTTTTTGCGGCTTTTTTCGCCGCTTTTTTATAATCATCTACCGTCACGGTCAGCTTCTGATATGCCTGCTCCCCATAATTGAACAGCGCAGTCGTATCGGTAAAAATCCCGTTTTTTACCGCGCAGCCCAGAACACTGACAACGAAGTCTCCCTGCTCCGACTTTCCGCAGGCAACAAAGGTATTGTGCGCGTTGGTTGTCCAGCCGGTTTTCGCCGCATACACACGCGCGTCATATGTGGGGTCATCCTTCTTTATCATATTGACCTTTGTCCAGATCTGCCAGCCGGCTGAAATGACGTTGTCCGCCGGCAGCTCATAGTACACAGTGCCGGAATACTTTGCAAATTCCGGATACTGGTTGGCGGCACGCGTGATACGCGCCATATCCTCTGCACACGAGTAATGCCCCTCGGTATCCAGTCCGTTCGGGTTGACAAAGTGCGTATGCGTACAGCCCAGCTCTGCCGCTTTTGCGTTCATCCGATCCACAAACGCCGGCACACTCCCATCGAGATAGCAGGCGAGGATATTCGCGGCGTCATTGGCGGAATACACCAGCATACAATACATCAGCTCATCAATCGTCAACTGCTCTCCCGCTTCAAAGCCGACGCGGGTGGAATCCAGCTCTACGGAATTGATTGCGCCCGCAGATGCCACAGTTGATGCATTCAAATCGCCGTTTTCCATGATGAGCAGCGCCGTCATGGTCTTTGTAATCGATGCCATCGGGCGTTCGGTCTGTGCATCCAGTTCATACAGGAGCTGACCTGTTTCCGCGTCCATCAGGCACGCAGACGGAGATTCCAGCTTCGGAGGCGCCGCCAGCGCGCTCACACTGCCGCACAGCATGAAGGCGGCGAGCAGGCACGCGATGATTTTCTTACCCATTTTTGTTTTCCCACCTTAATTTCTCATAATTTGTATTCTTTTTTCAGTGTATTGGAAAAGCATACGTTTTCACTATACACGATTCGACTCCAAATAACAACCACAGCGGCAAATTTTACCTATTTTTTCATCATCAGGAGGCTTTTATGCTGTATTTCTGGCTGATTGCCATCAATCTTGCGGGCATCGCGGTGACGGCGCATGACAAATCCGCTGCACGCCGCGGCGCATGGCGCGTATCTGAACGCACGCTGTTCGCCCTGTGTATCCTCGGTGCATGCCCCGGCGTCTATCTGACCATGCGCATCATCCATCACAAAACCCGCCACAAGCGGTTTATGCTCGGTATCCCGCTTATTTTGCTTGTACAGTGTACAATCGCAGGTATTTTGTGGTATTATAGTATTTTGTAGCCACCCGGCACATTCCAACTGATTTCCCACCCTGACTTCAGAGGGGGCAAACAGCCGGACCATCCGTCCGGCTGTTTGCTGTGCGCGGGAGCGCACCCGACATTTCTTTTGCCAAGCTTTTCTTTCTGTAAAGAAAAGCGGAAGAGGAGGTTTGTATTTTGACTAATTTACTGATCCGGCTGTTTGTTCCGCGTGCGGAGCGCGCTTCGGAACAGACCATCCGCCTGCGGTACGGCCAGCTCGCAGGCATTGTCGGCATTGCAGCCAATGTGCTGCTCTGCCTCGTCAAGCTGCTGGCAGGCATCGTGACACACAGCATTTCCGTCATGGCGGATGCCGTCAACAACCTGACGGACGCACTGTCTTCCGTCATCTCGCTCATCAGCTTCCACCTGTCCGGCAAGGAGCCTGACAAGGAACATCCCTTCGGCTATGGCCGCACAGAATACATCGCCGGGCTGTTTGTCTCCATGCTGATTATCTTCGTCGGCTTCCAGTTCATCAAAAGCTCGGCAGACCGCATCCTGCATCCGTCTGCTGTCCTGTTCTCGTGGAGCAGCATTCTGTTGCTTGTCGTGTCCATGCTCGTCAAGCTGTGGCTCGGCCTGTTTAACCGCCGCATCGGCAAAGCCATTGATTCCCCTGTACTGATGGCAGCCATGCAGGACAGCCTGAACGATGTCATCACCACCGGTGTCGTTATCCTCGGCATGATTGCATCCCGCTTTACGACGCTGCCAATAGATGGCTATGTCGGCATTGTCGTCGCCGCCTTCATCCTGTACGCGGGCTATGGCCTAGCCAAGGATGCCCTTTCCCCGCTCATCGGCGAAAAGGCTGACCCGGAGCTGGTACAGGAAATTCAGGAGCTTGTCACATCTTATGACAGCATCCTCGGTGTTCATGACCTGATTGCCCACAATTACGGTGCAGGACGCTGGTTTGCATCTGTACACGCTGAAGTGCCGTCGGACGGTGACATGATCGCCATCCATGAAACCATCGATGCCATCGAACAGCAGGCACTCAAATCGCTGCATGTATTCCTCGTCATCCATATGGACCCCATTGAAATCAACAACGAGCGCGTACAGACGGTGCGCTGCCAGACGGAACAAGTCCTGCATGACATCGATCCCTCTCTGTCCATGCATGACTTCCGCATGGTCGACGGAGAACATCAGATCAATCTGATTTTCGATGTCGTTGTCGACCGCGATTTCGTGCCGGAAGAGCTGCACACACGCATCCGCACGGAGCTGCACGCCATCGACCCGCGTTTCAATCCGGTCATTGTATTCGACCATACCATGTGACCGTGTTTCATGGTATACTAAACCTATCATGTATTCTCTGTAACCCTGACGACTTGTAACAAGGAGGATTTGCCATGCTGCTTATTCAAAACGGAACCCTGCTCGACCCGTATACCGATACCAACGCCCCATCTGACATTCTGATCGGCGACGACGGTATCATTCACCGCATCGCGCCGCATATTGAGGCTTTTGACGGCGTACAGGTTGTCGATGCATCCGGCTGCACCGTATCGCCCGGACTGGTCGATGTCCATGTCCATTTCCGTGATCCCGGTCAGACGGAAAAGGAGGATATCCACACCGGCGCCGCCGCCGCTGCCGCAGGCGGCTATACCACCGTGGTCTGCATGGCAAATACCCTCCCGACCTGCGACAATCTGTCCACGCTGGAATATGTACAGGACAAAACCGCAAAAGAACCAATTAACGTGCTTCAGGCCTGTGCCATCACGCGCGGGCTCGGCGGCAAGGAACTGACCGACTTTGAGACGCTGCACGCCGCAGGCGCGCCCGGCTTCACGGATGACGGCGTCAATCTGACCAGCGGAAGGCTGTGCATGGAAGCCATGCAGCGCGCCAAAGCACTCGGCGTGCCGCTGTCGTTCCATGAGGAAGACCCCGCCTTTGTCCTCTCTCCCGGCGTCAACTACGGCAGTGAAGCTGCCAGAAAATTCGGCGTACTGGGCGCCATGCGCACCTCAGAGGAAGCCATGATCGCACGCGACATTGAACTCGCATTGCAGACCGGCGCACGCGTCGCATTCCAGCACATCAGCTCCGGCCGTTCGGTCGCACTCATCCGCGAGGGCAAGGCGCGCGGCGCAGACATCCATGCGGAAGCCACACCGCACCATCTCGGCATGACCGAGGACGATGTGCTCACCTTCGGCGTCAATGCGCGCATGAACCCGCCGCTGCGCACCGAATCCGACCGTCAGGCACTGATTGCCGGACTGGTAGACGGCACAATTGACATGATCGCCACCGACCACGCGCCGCACACAGCGGAGCAGAAAAACCGCCCATTCGGGCAGTCAATGTCCGGCATCACCGGTCTGGAAACCGCCTTTTCCGTCTGCAATTCTGCACTCGTTCAGACGGGCCGTGTCACGCCGATGCAGCTGATTCGCGCAATGAGCCAGAATCCGGCACAATTCTATGGTCTGACCGGCAAGGCGGTTGCAGAGGGCAACCGTGCCGAGCTGATGATTGCCGACTGGAATGCCGAAGCCGTCTATACTCAATATAAATCAAAATCGAGCAATACGCCGTTCACCGGCCTGCCGCTGTGCGGCAAAGTTTGCGGAATTGTCTGCGGCACGTACTGTACAGTGAACTGACATTCTTTTCTTCCCAAAGCGCTGTCCGATACCGGGCGGCGCTTTTCTTTTGTCCCCGAAGCACACTTTTCTTTCCGTTTTCCAGCACCGCAGCATATCGTTTTTGCTATTTTATTGCGCGATTTTGCTGTGTGATTTTTTTCACATTTGGCGATTTCTTTACAAAGCAAATTCGCGCAATTATGTGACAACCGCAGACATTGTCCCAGCACCTGCCGATTGTTATAATAGGCACACAAGGAGGAGAGAGCGGAAGGTACGGACAGATTGTATTAAGCTATAAAAATATTATAATTTTGCAATCCGTATGTTGTATCTTAAAAAAGAAACGCAAAAAGAGATAAAGAAGGAAGAGTGAGAAAATTATGCTTTGGACGTTAATCACATTCGTCGGCTTCACCATTCTGGTTGCTGTCATCTCTTACCTGAAAACTTCGGGTGATGACCAGACAACAGCTGACGGCTATTTTCTGGCAGGCCGTGGCCTTCCGGGTTTCGTAATTGCAGGATCCTTGCTGCTGACTAACCTGTCGGCAGAGCAGCTGGTCGGCACAAATGGTCAGACCTGGCTGGTCGGCATGAGCCCGATGGCGTTTGAAATCGTCGCAGCTCCGTGCTGCATCATCCTTGCGCTGTATGCGGCGCCGCGCTACCTGAAGAGCGGTATCACCACGATCCCGCAGCTGATCGGTATGCGTTTTGGACGCAGCACCAAGCTGTGGTTCAGCATCGCGTACATCATCCTGTACCTCGTTGTACAGATTCCGGTTATCCTGTATTCCGGCTCTCTTGTATTTGAAAACATCTTCGGTGTTTCCTCCCTGTTCGGCATCACCAAGTTCCAGGCTGTTGTCGTTCTCTGTATCATCATCAGCGTCGTCGGTTCGATCTATGCGATCTTCGGCGGTCTGAAGGCAGTTGCCGTATCGGATACCGTAAACGGTGTCGGTCTGTTAATCGGCGGCTTCATGATCCCGTTCTTTGCCCTGAATGCACTGGGTCATGCATCCGGCGCTGACGGCCTCGCAATTGTCGACGGCTTCAAATACCTCATGCAGAACTATCCGGACAAGCTGAATTCCATTGGTTCCGCAACCGCATCCGCACCGGAAGTTCCGTGGCCGACCGTATTCACCGGCCTGCTGTTCCTCGGACTCCAGTCCTGGTGCACCCATCAGTCGTTCATTCAGCGCGTACTCGCTGCTGAAAACCTGAAGGAAGCACAGAAGGGCGCGCTGTATTGCGCATTCCTGAAGATCATCGGCTTCATGTATCTGGCTCTGCCGGGCGTCATCGCTTACGCACTGTTCGAGCTCCAGGGCGACCAGGTAACCATGATGGACGAAGCATATCCGCAGCTGGTATCTCAGGTCATCCCGGCTCCGCTCATGGGCTTCTTCGCAGCCGTTATGTTCGGCGCAATCCTGTCCTCGTTCAACTCCGTCCTGAACTCGGTTGACACCATGTTCACCATGGATATCTACAAGGAATTCATCAACAAGGACGCTTCGGAAGAGAAGCTGGTCAAGGTCGGCAAGAACATCGGCATCGTGTTCGCTGTCTGCACCACGATTGTCGGCCCGATGGTTTACTTCTTCCCGGCTGGCCTGAAGACCTTCCTCGATTCGTTTGTCATGCTGATCGGCCTGCCGGTTCTGTCCGCTGTTTTCGGTGGTTTCTTCTTCAAGTACCTGCCGAAATATGCCGCAAAGGTCATCATGATTTTCCACATCATCGCTTACGGTTCATTCCTGCTGATCGCTCCGCATTACTCTATCTTGGGCGGTCCGGATTCCGAAATCCATTACCTGTATGCCATCCTCATCCTGTGGCCGATTGAGCTGCTCATCATGGGCATCATGAACCACCTGAACAAGAAGAAGGGTGAAACTGCCTGGGAGCAGCCGGATGTCAAGGCTGTCGACCTGACGCCGTGGAAATACCGCTGGGTTGCCGCTGCTTTCATCATTGTCTGTGTTATCGTCGTTTACGCAGCATTCTCTCCGCTGGGTCTCGGCGCATAAAGCAGATAAGTTCAACATAAATCCGAACGAAGCCGCCGAACGGCGCTTCGCTCAACTCTCTCCCACAACACTCCAAGAAACGCCCGCCGGAATCAGGAACCGGCGGGCGTTTCGCATGCATACAAAAACGTCTCCCGACCGGGAGACGTTTGTTATTTATGATATTTTCCGCCCGCAGCAATGTTGAGGGCGCGATACAGCTGTTCCAGCACCATGACGCGCGCCAGATGATGTGGGAACGTCATGGGGGACATGGACAGCCGCAGCTGTGCGGCGCGCTTGAGCGCTTCATCCAGCCCACAGGAGCCGCCGATGAGCACACTGATGTGCGAAGTACCGCTGCCCATCCAGCCGCTGAGCTTTTGGGCAAACTGCTCGCTCGACAGTTCCCCGCCCTCGATGCACATTGCGATCACCGTGCTGCCCTGCGGGATTTTCGCACGAATCGCATCTGCTTCCTTTGTCAGCGCGACATCTATCTGCGCCTGGGACGGGCGTTCCGGCAGGCGCTGTTCTGCCAGCTCGATGATCTCCAGCCTGCAATAGCCTTTCAGACGCTTCTCATATTCCGCACACGCCTCACGGTAAAATTTCTCCTTGAGCTTGCCCACACAAATCAATCGAACAGAGAGCATTGTGTATCCTCCCCTGCCGCCAGCATGAGCGGCTGCTCCATCGCGCCGCGCGGCGCGACATATAATTCACACTCCGTGCCGTCCAGCACGCGCTGGGTGCAGCGCAGGGCGGTCAGCGGGTTGTTGTTCTTGTCACTCAGATGCGCGAGCACCAGCCGCTTTGCACCCGCCTGCGCGAGCGCTGCCGCGCCGCGCGCACAGTCCTCATTGGACAGGTGGCCGTATTTGCCGCGGATGCGCTGCTTGAGGTACATCGGGTACGGCCCGGTGCGCAGCATGTCCACATCGTGGTTGGATTCCAGCACGACGGTATCACAGCCGGAAATCGTGCTGCGGATGTGATCCGGCAGAAAGCCGACATCGGTCACATATCCCAGCCGGTGTCCGCCGCCGTCGATGCGATACGCGACCGGCTCCGCCGCGTCATGCGGGATGGGCATGGAACGCACCTGCAGCCCGTCTATCTCGAACTGTTCGCCGCCCGCAAAGGTGTGCAGGTTTTTCTCTGCCTGCGGCAGCTTTTGCAGGATGGCAGCTGCGGTGCCAAAGGTCGCATAGACCGGCAAATCATATTTTTTTGTAAATGTCGCCAGTCCCTTGATATGGTCGGTGTGCTCGTGCGTCAGCAGCACGGCGGACAAATCCTCAATCTCCATGTCGATGTCATGCAGCGCCTTTCCCAGCGCACGAACAGACACGCCCAGATCGATGAGTACCGACGTATCGCCCGCCTGCCATACCGCACAGTTGCCGGATGAACCGGATGCAACAGAATAATAAAAGCTCATAGTCTTCCCTCGATAAAAAAGGGAACTGCACATGCAGTCCCCTCTGGTGAATCGTGTGTTATCAATCCTCGACGCGCTCAATCTCGCCGCCGATGCCGCGCAGCTTGCCGACCAGGTCTTCATAGCCGCGCTCGACATAACCGATCTGTGAAACCGTCGTCGTGCCGTGTGCCGCAAGACCTGCGATGACCATCGCCGCGCCTGCGCGCAGGTCATGCGCAACAACATCCGTACCGTTCAGGTCGGGCACGCCGTCGATGACTGCCGTCTCCTTGAACACATTGATGTGCGCGCCCATCTTAATCATTTCCTCCGTATAACGGAAGCGGTTTGCCCACACGCCCTCGGTGACATGGCTCGAACCGTCCGCCAGACACATGACTGCCGCCATCTGCGGCTGCATGTCGGTCGGAAAGCCCGGATACGGCAGGGTCTTGAGATTGGTATGGCGCAGCGGACCCGTGCGTCTGACGCGGACAGAATCGTCATACATATCGATTTTCACGCCCATGTCTTCCAGCTTGCTGCTGATGCATTCCAGATGCTTCGGGATGACATTCTTAATGAGCACATCGCCGCCGCACGCCGCAACAGCCGCCATATATGTACCCGCCTCAATCTGATCCGGGATGATGGAATACGTGCCGCCATGCAGGCGCTCAACGCCATTTACAATAATTTTATCCGTGCCGGCGCCCTTGATATCCGCACCCATCTGGTTGAGGAAGTTCGCCAGATCGACAATATGCGGCTCCTTGGCGACATTTTCCATGACAGTCTGTCCCTTGGCAAAGACTGCCGCCAGCATGACGTTCATCGTTGCGCCGACGGTGACAACATCGAAATAAATATGATTTCCGACCAGACCTTCCGGCGCAATGGCAGAAATAAAGCCCTCGCTCTCCACACGGACAAAGCTGTTGAGCTTTTCAAAGCCCTTGACATGCTGGTCAACCGGGCGAATTCCGCCAAAGTTGCAGCCGCCCGGCATCGCCACACGGGCGCGGCCATAGCGTCCCAGCTCCGCGCCGATGAAATAATACGACGCGCGCAGCTTGGTCATATGCTCAAAGGTCTCCTCGCTTTCGAGGTTGACACCAGTGTTTTCCGTGCGGAAGGTGGTCGCATCGAGCTGCTCGATGTTGACGCCCATCTTTTCCAGAATCTCGAATTGCAGCATGACATCTACAATATTCGGTACATTTTCAATGATACACGGTCCATCGACCATCAGCGCTGCGGGCACAATCGCAACCGCCGCATTTTTCGCGCCGCTGATGGTGACCTCGCCTTCCAGCGGGTGACCTCCGTGGATGATATATTTCTCCAACGAAACCTTCTCCTTAAATACAAATACACATCAGGCTGAACGGTCGTTTCCAGCACTTCTCTGCTGCAAAACGGGTAAACCCGTCCAATATACATGTTTATTATGTTATCACAACTGTGCGCAGAACGCAAACGATTTTTCCCGGTCGGCGGATTTTCGCCCTTGCCGCCAGTTTTCCAGTCCTAGGCAAATGTGATTTGGTACGGATGCACAAACCCTGACACATAAAATCACTCCCGTTCATCCCAGGAAATATCCAAATCGCTGTCGGCGTCCGCACCGGTGCCGACCGTTTCGGTGGTTTCGGGAAGCGAGTCCGTTCCGGTTGCGCCGGTATCCGTACTTTGCTGTCCATCGTCGATAATTCCGTCGTCATAATCGACGTCATCCCAATTGACCGGCTCTGTGGTGTCCGTGCTGCCCGCGTCAATGTCCGCCGATGCGACGACGTCGCCTGTCAGGATATTGAGCACATAATCGCCGTTTTCCGTCGAAAACCGCCAGCACGGAACGGTTGTAAACCGCCCGCCGCTCTTGTCTGACAGCACATAAACCGGCTGTGCGCTGATGATCTGGGCAAACGATATATCTGACCCGAGCAGCTGGAACAGCGCCTGCTCCGCCGAATAGGTCTCAAGTGCGCGCACATTCATGCGCTGCGGGTCTCCGGTGCACCAGATCCCGGTGAGTGTCAGCTCATTGCCCGGCTCCAGCACCGCCGTCAACCCGCAGCCGAGCAGCTGTGTGCCCTCCAGCTCCTGCCGGATGGTGATCGAATAGCCGTTGTTACCGGAGCCTTCCCCGAGCGGTGTGCTCTCCATCCATTTTTCCGGAACGTCAATGCCCGCCTTCGCGAGCACGCGGCGCAGCAGCTTCTGTGCCTGTTCCGCGCTGGCGGGCTCCGGCTCACTGTACAGCCCGACCTGCGCGTCCAGTTCTCCCGACGACGCCCAGCTGACCGAACCGTTTTCGCCTGTCCACACCATGGTGTTGCCCTTTTCCGCACCGGAGGTGACCGTTCCGGTCAGCAGTGCGCGCGCCAGCGCCTCCTGTACTGCGCTGTCCGCATACATCGTGTATACCTCCGGACAGTCATCCAGCACATGGTACACACTGGAGCCGCACAGGATGCCGCGTTCCGCGAGCATCGCGTCCATATGCGTGCGCGTCCGGTGCGACAGATATGCATCATAGCCCTTCACGCAGCCCAGCACCGCCAGCAGCACCACATTGCACACCAGCAGGATGGCGATACACGTCGTTCGGACGCGGCTCCATACGGGCACCCGTGTCTGCTCCTGTCTTCGTTTGAGGCGGTTCATCTTCGACAGATGGAACTGTTTCATGCTGCACCGCCTCCCTGAATCATGCGGTCAAAATCCGCTTGTACCACAACGATTTCCTCCGGTGAGAGGGTCGGCCCGAAATCAGGCAGATCATCCGCGTCGCCATAACGCAGCACATACCACTGCGGCGACACAGGCGTGCCTGTCGTATCATACCATGCCGTTCCCAGCCCGTCACCGGTCTGGTCGCCCGCAGGCACATCGTTCCAGCCGTCCTCACCGGCCGGGGTATCCTGCCAGCCGTCCGTCTGTTCGTCCTCTGCATTCCAGAGATCATCTGTTGCATCGTCGTACAGCTGCTCCCATGAGCTGTTGGTACCGACCGCCTGGTCGATATACCGCAGGCTGAGCACGGCGTCCTGCGCGGACGACAGGGATGCTGCCGCCTGCCTTTCCGGCATAACTGCAACCGTTTCCCCGGTCGACTGACAGGTGCGCAGCGCAAGATTTGCGTGCACCATCGCGTCGCCTTCAAATTCATAGCGCGCAAAATAGCCCGTGATGGCATTGTCCACCGGAACACCGCCGATCTGCATGCCATAGACCACGATATATCGTCCGGAATCCGGGTCAGTGTACGCCTTAATCAAGGCAGGCGACGCGCCGCAGTCAATCGCTTCCAACGCCGCGCCGGTCAGTTCATAGCCGGTCTGTATGCACTGCATCAGGCGGTCATGCCCGCGCGTGACGGGCAGGCGCACACCCGTGCCGTCATACCGCATCGAACCATCCTCCGCCATGCGCACCGTACTGCCGCCGGAGACATAAACCATCACGCCATCCGTGCCGTAGGCGTGTTCGAGCGCAACCTGTGCGTCCAACCCGAACGCCGTCAGCAGCTCCTCCATGCCGTCTCCGCCGCTGTACGGCTGGAACGACATAACATCAAAGGTCTCACCGCCCGGGAAATACAGCAGATCGGGAGAAACCACGGAGTCTTCCTGATCGGCTGCGAGCGCGCAGTCATTCGACTCGAACCGGCCGAGTGCCGCGGCAAACAGGCTGTCATCAACCGTTGTCTGTGCACACAGCAGCGTGCCGCTTTCGCTGTCGCGCAGCCAGAGTGTGTATCCATCCTCACCGAGGCAAAGCGCCGCTGTGCCCAGCGTACTGTCCGCCAGTGCGCCATTTACTTCACTGCCGAGCCATCCCGCCGCAATGTGCAGCGGGATGCTCCCGTTGTATTCCATCATCAGCAGCTGTCCGTGCAGCGCAGCGCGATACTGTGCGGAAGCCGCTATGACCGGCTCTCCCGCGTGTTCATACGCCTGCGCCCACACATCCGCTGTCTGTTCATATGCCGTTTTCAGGCCCTCTGTGTTGTACTGAATTCCATATAGGCCGTCTGTTCCGCGCGCGGCAAAGCGTACCGGCAGCGCACAGGCGCTGTTGTCGGTATCCCGTCCGCTGTGTGCGGAGGTGGACAGCCGCGTGCGCAGGCTGTCCCATGGGATGCTGTCGCGCGTCAGCACACAGGCCCACAGCGCACCTGCCTGCACCAGCACGCCCGTCGCGAGCAGCACCAGCACGATGCGCTGTAATCCCACATGATGCGCGTGCAGTGCACCGCGCATGCGGCGCACTGCGTTCCGAAGTCCGCGCCGGATCATAGGGCACGCTCCCTGTCTACCGGGCGCAGCACAGCTGCAAACGTGCCGTCACCCAGCGCGGTAAAGACGACATCCAGACGGCGTCCGGCGCGCGTAAACTGCCCATGCACCATGCTCTGGGTTTCATCCGGCATAGGCACGCCCGGAAAGGCGTCCGCAAACGCCAGCCCGTTTTTCGTGTCCATTGTCACGCCAAGCAGATGCTCCGCCACGGTGTTGATCTCTGTAATGATCCCGTCCTCTGCTGTAAATCTCAGATATCCCTCGCGCAGATACGGCATAACGGCATCCAGCATATCGACCATTTCCGCCTTCCTGCGGCGCTTTGACGAGCCGGGCTGGTACAGTGCCAACGCCATTGCTTCCCAGTCGCCCGCAGGCCGGCTGCTGTCGTTTGCATGCTCCCGAATCCCGCGTGCCGTCTCTACCGCAGACGCGGCAAAGGCGCCCGCCAGCGTATGGCTGAGCACCAGACAGGCAACCAGACTGAGAACACACGCCGCGAGCAGCAGCAGCAGGATATTCCAAAGCAGCGTGCGCATGCTGCTGCCGTCGTCCATAATATCCACAACGAGCATGACATCACCGTTTATCGGGATGGCAATATCCATGCGCGACGCGAGCAGCGGGATGGACTGCCCCACCTCGCCGTTCATCGCCGCAACGATGTTATCCGTCACAGCGGCATTTTCCTGCGAGCCGCCAATCCAATCGCCTGTTTCAGCATCCCAGACACTGTATTCGCGTCCCGCGCCGATGCGCAGCACACCGGCATTCGCGTCTATCGCCTGTCCCACGGCTGCCGCGGCGCTCTCGGCAGAGCCGGTTGCCGCCGCATTCATTTCCGTCAGCACATCGGTGGTAAACACCTCTGCGATCTCGTGCGAAAACTGTGCAGCACTGTACCGCACCACCCCCAAAAGCAGGCAGACGGAGACAATCACCAGCGCGGCGGCGACGGTCAGCAGCATACTGCCTGTCAATTTTCTTTTCAGCGTTTTCCGCATTCCGTTCTCCTTTCGCAGGGCTGCACTTCCCCGGTGCCGCCCCGCCGGGTCAGAGACCCATAATCAGTGCTTTGCCGATTGCCGCGACCGTCTTTGCGTCATGGATTTCGCCCGACGCAATGCGCTGGCACAGCTCATCGAACGGCATGCGCACAATTTCGACAAACTCATCGTCATCCGGGTGGGTTTCGCCCTGCGTCAGATCCTTTGCGCAGTACAGGTGCAGGCGCTCGGTCATAAAGCCGGGGGACGGCCAAAGCTCACCCATCGGGATCATCTGTCCTGCACGCAGGCCGGTTTCCTCCGCCAGCTCCCGGCGGCCGCATTCCAGTGCTTCCTCCGGGCCCTGATCCATCTTGCCCGCCGGGATTTCCAGCGTTGTAGTTTCATACGGATAGCGGTATTGCCGTACCAGCGTTACGATGCGGTTTTCATCAATCGGCAGGATGCCGACACCGCCGACATGTTCACATACCTCGCGCTTGCACGGCTTGCCATTTGGCAGCAGTGCATCATCGACGCGGACAGACATAATTTTTCCGTGAAATTTATAATCGCTCTTCACTTTCTTTTCTGTAAAATCCATGAGAAACTCCTTTCGTTGAAAGGCGGCCAAAAATCGCCGCACGCACGGATATATTTCATTCCTTTTTAGTATAAAATCAACCGTGCGCTTTGTCAAACCGGATTGTGTGATTTCCGGTGCCCGCGCAGACTTTTTGCAGATACAGCCCACATCCTTTGACTGTGTCCGGATGCAAAAACAGGGTTTGGCGCATGCCGAACCCTGTCGATTGTGAAATTGTACACCCTGCTGATTTTCGCCCTCGCTGTGCGCGGGAGCGCACCACATGGGTTTTCTTTTGTTTCCTTTTCTTTTTCCCAAAAGAAAAGGAAATTACCAGTTCTTTACAGTATCTTCGTAGACATTCATATAATCCTGTGCGGAATGATCCCAGCTGAAGTCCGAAGTCATGCCCTTGACCTGCATTGCCTTCCATGCTTCCTTGTTATGGCGGAACAAGTAGCAGGCCTTTCCGATGACACCCAGCATCTCATGCGCGTTGTAATTGGTGAACGAGAAGCCGGTGCCCTCGCCGGTGTACTGATTATACGGCTTGACCGTGTCCTTCAGACCGCCGGTCTCACGCACAAGCGGCAGCGTGCCATAGCGCATTGCAATCATCTGCGCCAAGCCACACGGCTCGAACAGCGACGGCATCAGGAACAGATCACAGCCCGCGTAAATCTTGTTCGCCAGATCTGCGGAGAACATAATATTCGTGGAAATCTTGTCCGGGTACTGCCACTTGGCATTGATAAACATCTGCTCATATTCGTAATCGCCGGTTCCCAATACAATCATGCGGACATCCTGCTCCAGAATATCAGACAGTACGCACTGTACCAGATCGAGACCCTTCTGGCTGGTCAGACGGCCAACCATACCGATGACAACGGTATCGTCATCCGCCTGCAAGCCGCACATTTCAAGCAGCTGTCTGCGGTTGACCTTCTTGTCCTCCAGCGTGTCGACCGTATAATTCTTGAACAGATGCGGGTCGGTCTCCGGATTGAACGAATCGGTATCAATGCCGTTGACAATGCCGCATACCTTGCCCTGATTCCAGCGCAGGACTGCGTCCAGATGGAACCCATAGAACGGAGTCTGAATTTCGCCCGCATAGGTCGAGGAAACCGTGGTGACACGGTCTGCACAGACAATGGCTGCCTTCATCAGGTTGACGTCACCGTCCTGCTGCATGAAGCCGTTGTCAAAGTGATAATCGTCGATGCCCAGAACATAGGACAGAATCTCACGGCCATACTGTCCCTGGAATTGGATGTTGTGGATGGTGAACACCGTTTTGATGCCCTCATACCACGGACGATAATTGTAATTCAGGTTATAATAAACCGGTACCAGCGCGGACTGCCAGTCGTTGCAGTTGATGACATCCGGACGGAAATTGATGGCTGGCAGCATCTCGAGCACTGCACGGGAGAAGAACGCAAAGCGCTCTGCATCGTCATACTCGCCGTATACCTGATTGCGTGCAAAATAATATTCATTGTCGAGGAAATAGTACTTAACACCGTCCGCCTCATAGACAAAAATGCCGCAGTACTGGTTGCGCCAGGCGAGCTGCACATACATGCTCTTGACAAACGTCATCTTGCTGCGCCAGTCATGGCTGATCTTGCTGTACAACGGGCAAACAACCGCAACCTCTGCACCCTTCGCAGCGAGTGCCTTCGGCAGGGAGCCTGCGACATCGCCCAAACCGCCGGTCTTGATAAACGGCGCGCATTCACTGCTGACATATAAAACCTTCATTGGGAACCCCTCCATACTTTTTTCCGCTGCGGACTGCGCGCCGGGGCGGAAAAGATGCTCTGAATCCATGGCAGATCGGGAACCGCATTGCCGGGTCTCCGATTCCGCCTAAAAGAAAACCGGGAGAGCGAATTGCAGGCAATCCGTCCTCCCGGCTGATTCCGGATTTATGATTCGTCCTTGAATCGTTTCGGAATATAATATCTCTTATACAATCGTGTTCTTTGCGATAGCAATCGGATAGGTTGCATGACCCATCATCTTGCGATCCTCACGGATGGTAACGCCCTTGTCGGTGACGACATAGGACAGCTCAACACCTTCGGAGATAACGCCGCTCTGCATGATGATGGAATCCTTGACAACTGCGCCCTTGGCAATCTTGCAGCCACGGAAGATAATGGAATTTTCAACCGTGCCCTCAATGCGGGAGCCGTCAGCAATCAGGCTGTCGCTGACAACGGCATCTTCACCGTAATAGGTCGGTGCGGAATCGTGAATCTTGGTCAGGATCGGACGGCTCTTCAGGAAGACCTGATCGCGGATATCCTTGTCCAGCATGTCCATCGAAGCGGAGAAGTAGCTCTTGACGTCTTCAATCTTCGCAACATACTTGTCGAATACATAGCCCTGAATCGCATCGCCGCGATTGAATACATGCTGCATCGCATCGCGCTCGAAGGAGGTCAGGTTATGGGTGACACAATCGGACAGCAGATTGATGAGGTACTTGCGCTTCATGATATAGATGCCCAGACCCTTGTACTTGCACTTGCCGCCCATGTTGTCGCCGTTGCGGATGTCGTTGACCTCATGGCGGGGCGAAAGGTTGACAAACATATCCAGCGGGCCGCCCTCGGAGTCCTTGGTGCAGACGATGGTCATGTCAGCGCCGGTCTTCTTGTGCTCGCGCATTGCCTCATCCAGCGGGATGTTTGCAACGATGTCGGCATTCGAGATGACAACATGCTCGCACTTGCTCTTCTGAAGCATGTCGCTGATGGAGCCGAGTGCCTCCAGAGAGGTGTGATAGTTCTCGGTTACCAGCGGGGAAGACTTCGGTGCGAATGCATTCGGCGGGAACAGCATCATGCCGCCGCGCTTGCGGGACAGATCCCAATCCTTGCCGGAGCCCAGATGATCCATCAGGGACTGATACTTATCTCTCATGACAACGCCGACGTTGTAGCAGCCGGAGTTGACAAAGTTGGACAGCATAAAATCTACGACACGATAGCGGCCGCCGAACGGAACCGATGCCACCGGGCGGTGCTCCGTCAGCTCGCGCAGATCGTTGTTGTTATCAAAACCAATGATAATACCAAGTGTGTTTTTCATTTATTTCCACCTCATTCTACGTCCGGAATATTTTCCGCGATCATCTGCTTCGCCGCAACGACAGCCTTCTTGCCGACGACGGTCTTGGAAGCGATAACCGCAACGCCCCACTGGTCTGCCTCGACTTCGCTCGGAGCGTTGCCGACCGTGGCGCCTGCGCAGATATGAGCGTCCTCTGCTACAATGGAATACTTGACAGTTGCACCCTTTTCAACCGTTGCGCCCGGCATAATGATGGAATACTCGATGTTCGCGCCTTCCTCAACCGTGA
Source organism: Butyricicoccus porcorum (assembly GCF_051246315.1). Classification (NCBI taxonomy): domain Bacteria; kingdom Bacillati; phylum Bacillota; class Clostridia; order Eubacteriales; family Butyricicoccaceae; genus Butyricicoccus; species Butyricicoccus porcorum. The sequence goes on along the minus strand of NZ_CP178353.1, from coordinate 1,019,584 downwards.
CGTTCGGGAACAGGACAGAATTGTTGACATGGCCTTCTACCTCACAGCCCTCGCTGACGAGCGAATGCTTGACGTCTGCATTGCGGCCGGTGAAGTGCGGAGGAGCACCGGTGGTACGGCCGTAAATGCGCCAGTTCTCGTCGTCGAGGTTCAGGCCGGAATCTGGCGACAGCAGATCCATATTTGCCTCCCACAGAGACTCGATGGTTCCGACATCCTTCCAGTAGCCGTCGAAGCGGTAGGTCTGGAGGTTTTCACCGCGCGCCAGCATAGCCGGGATGATGTTCTTGCCGAAATCGTTGGAAGATTCCGGATTGTTCTCGTCCTCGATGAGGTACTTGCGCAGCTTGGACCAGGTAAAGATGTAGATACCCATGGATGCGAGGGTGCTCTTCGGCTGAGCCGGCTTTTCCTCGAATTCATAGATCGAACCGTCCGGGTTGCAGTTCATGATGCCGAAGCGCTTTGCTTCCTCCAGCGTGACATTGAGAACTGCGATGGTAGCCGCCGCATTCTTTTCCTTGTGCTGGTCGAGCATCTTGTCATAGTCCATCTTATAGATATGGTCGCCGGACAGGATCAGGACATATTCCGGATCATATTCATCGATAAAGCTGATGTTCTGATAGATCGCGTTTGCAGTACCCTTGTACCACTCCGAGCCCTTGCCGCCCTCATACGGAGGCAGGGCATAGACGCCGCCATTCAGGCGGTCAAGATCCCAAGTCTGGCCGTTTGCCAGATACACGTTCAGGACATGCGGCTCATACTGCGTCAGAACACCGACGGTGTCGATGCCGGAATTGACACAGTTGGACAGCGGGAAGTCGATGATACGGTATTTGCCGCCAAACGGCACTGCCGGCTTCGCTACGTCCTGGGTCAGTACATACAATCTGCTGCCACGGCCGCCGGCCAGCAGCATTGCAACGCATTCTTTTTTCCTAGACATTCTTTCTGCTCCAATCTTTCGTTAGATTAAGGAAAGGCTCCCCTCTCCAAACTAAACTTATTTCTCTTGACTTCTCTTGTGTATTCACTTGTGTATGAAAACAATGTCCCTGTGGACAATGCCTTCTGAAAAAAATAGGTTATCCGGACACAGGTTCAAAGAACTGCACGCTGTGTGCCGGAATCGGTATGGTCAGACGGTGTTTTCCGTCTGCGGACTGCGCGGTGCGCCGCACGCCGCCGGTTCGACCGTCGCCGCCGTAGCACACGCATTCAGAGGAAAAGACTTCCTCCCATGCGCCCGGCGCATCCATTCGGAGCGAATAGCCGGAAATGCGCTGTCCGGTGAAATTGACCACTGCCAGAAGCTGCTCTCCCGCCGGGCCGCAGCGCGCAAAGGCGAGCAGTCCGGGCCGAACATCGCCCCGGTCGAGCCAGTGGAAGGCATCGGTGCTTCCGTTCCACTCCCACAGCGCGGGACTGCTTTTGTAGAACAGATTGAGCCCCCGCACATATTCGCGCATCTGCCGGTGTGTCTCATAATCCAGCAGCATCCAGTCCAGCCCGTGGTGGCATGCCCACTCGGTAAACTGTGCGAATTCGCCGCCCATAAACAGCAGCTTTTCGCCCGGATGTGCCATCACAAAGCCGTACAGCGTGCGCAGGCGCGCGAACTTTTCGTTGTATCCGCCGGGCATGCGTGCCAGCAGTGAGCCGTCGCCATGTGACACCGCATCGTGCGACAGCGGCAGAACGTAATGCTCTCCCATGCTGTTCATCAGCGAGACGGTCAGCCAGTCGGAGAACGCCTCCTCGCCATCAGGCAGTCCCTCGGTGTGCTCCAGCAGCTGACGCACCCAGTCGTCATGCCACATGCGCGCGAAGCCCAGACCGCCGAGCGTGGTCGGCTTGGTGACCGAAGGCCACAGGCCGGTGCTGCTCGCAATCAGCATCGCGTGCGGATACTGCTCCTTTACGCTGTCGGTCAGCGTGCGCAGGAATGCCGCGCCCTCAAGGTTGACATTTTCGCCGTACCGGTTGGCTGTCCACTGTCCGTCCCCGCGCTCGTAGTCGAGGAACAGCATCGGCTGTACCGAGCTGACGCGCAGGCCGTCCGCATGGAATTCGGAGAGCCAGAACATGGCGGACGACAGCAAAAACGATACGACCTCGCCCCGGCTGAAATCAAACCGCCGCATACCGAACGGCATCTCGTCATCCGGCGGGGCGCATTCATAGCACGGTGCGCCGTCAAAGCACAGCATGCCGTGTGCATCGCCCGGGAATCCCGCCGCCGTCCAGTCGAGAATGACGCCGAGACCTGCCTGATGGCACCGGTCGATGAAGTACATCAGGTCGTGCGGCGTGCCGTACCGGCTGGTTGCCGCGAACCATCCAAGTGCCTGATAGCCCCAGGAACCGTCAAACGGGTGTTCCATCAGCGGCAGCAGCTCGAGATGGGTATATCCCATGTCGCAGACATATGGAATGAGCCTGTCCGCCATTTCCCGATAGGAATAAAACGAACTGTCCTCCCGCACCTGCCACGAACCGAAATGCACCTCATAGATGTTCATGGGCGCGCTGTCAGGCCTTTTCCGCCGCATCCACTCGCGGTCGTGCCATTCGTAGCCCTTTAGGTCGTACACCTTGGAGGCGGTGTGCGGCCGGGTCTCCGCATGGAACGCAAACGGGTCGGACTTGTCAAACACCTGACCCTCCGGCGTGCGGATGCTGTATTTGTAACTTTCAAACCGGCTTGCTTCCGGCAGGAAGCATGTCCAGACGGACGGGTCTTCCTCCGTCCGCGTCATGGGCGCGAGATCGCGCAGCCATCCGTTTCCCTCACAGATGACAGACACGTCGGCGGCATGCGGCGCCCACAGGCGGAAGACCGTACCCTCACAGTCCCCGCGCTTTTCAATATGTGCGCCAAACCAATCCCAGGCGCGGAACTCTGTCCCGTCGTGAAAACGTCGCAGATGCTCTCTGTCGGAAGGCGCAAGGCGTTCCTTCTCCATCGGCGTCATCTCCTCTCCCCCAGAAAACCGGCTGAACATGAGAAATACCGAAAAAGCCACTGCTTTTTCGGGAATTTTTGTTTTATCCGTACACAGAGCACGAAAAACTTTTCTCATTTGTAGGAATATTATACAACATCCGTCCGAACAAGTCCAGAAAAAATGTTGATTTTTACACGAATTTCACGAAGCCAATTTTCCTCAGCCATTCGCTCCCTTTTTCGCTGCCCGCAGGATCATGTCAAGTGCATGGTTTGCGGCGTCGCGGCGCGCATTTTCCCTGCCGCGCGGAGAGCAAATGGTGCGCACCTGCGCTTTTCCCTGGAAACATATACCAATATGAATGGTTCCAACCGGTGTGCCATCCTCACCGCCGTCCGGCCCGGCATAGCCTGTAATGCCGATGCCGATATCCGTGCCATACACCTGCGCGATGCCGCGCGCCATTTCCTCCGCCGTCTGCACAGACACTGCCGTATATCTGTCCAGTGTTTCTTTGCTGACACCGAGGATTTTCCTCTTGATCTCATTGCAGTACGTGCAGGCGCCGCCCTTGTAAAATTTCGATGCACCCGCAACATCGGTGATGCGTTTGGACAGCAGCCCCCCTGTGCAGCTCTCTGCGACAGAAAGGGTCAGTCCGCGTGCGGTCAGCTCTCTGGCCGCCGCCTGCTCCAGACTGCCCACATCAACGCCATATACCACATCGCCGAGCCGGTCGCACACCTGCTGCACGGCCGGGGCAAGCAGCTGTTCTGCTTTTTCGGCAGATTCTGCCTTTGCCGTCACGCGCACCAGACATTCGCCGTCCTTCGCATAGGGAGCAAGTGTCGGATTGCGTCCCGCCTCCATCAGGTCGTGCAGCTGATCCTCCATCTGCGACTCACCCATGCCAAAAATATGGATGTTGTGTGACACAATCACACCGCCCGCCAATCTGGCCAGATATGCCATGCCTGCCGTGCGGAACATCGGTGTACACTCGCGCGGAGGGCCGGGCAGCATCAGCACATGTACCCCGTCCGCCTCAAACGCGCAGCCCGGTGCCGTGCCCCAGTCGTTCGGCAATACGGTGCAGCCCGCGGGCAGCATGGCCTGCTTGATGTTGTTCGGCGTCATCTCACGCCCGATGCGGTCAAAAAACGCCGTGATGCGGCGCAATGACGGCTGGTGCAGCACGAGCTCTTTCCCAAATGCATCCGCAATGGTCTCGCGCGTCAGATCATCCAGCGTCGGCCCCAGACCGCCTGTCGTGATAATGAGGTCAGACCTCTCCCGCGCAATCTCCAATACACCACGCAGACGCTCCGGATTGTCCCCGACCACCGTCTGGTAATAGACATCAATCCCCAGCTCATCCAAGCCCAGCGAAATGACCTGTGCGTCCGTGTTCACAATATCGCCCAGCAGAATCTCAGTTCCCACGGCAATGATTTCCGCTTTCATTCCAAACATTCCCTCCTATCGGCAAACAAAACATCTGCGGCGCACGGCATGATTGTACCGCCCCTGCGCCGCGTGTCCTGTCGATTTATGCGTTTTCCTATCGTTTTCAAATAATTGCTATATTTTTATCTTAGCACAGCGCTTCTGCAAGCACAAGAAAAAGCGTGCACATGGCTTTCCCATATGCACGCTCTGCTATTATTTCTGTTTTTGTCTCCTGCGGTACAGCAGCCATATCCCGATGCAGAACACCCATAGGCATACAAGCTGTACTATCCGCGCAGTCCAGCCGTGATTCCGCGCCACGATGGTATTGGTATCCGAAGCGACGGTATACCGATAATGCCGGGCAAAGGTCGACCCGGTGTATCCTATCCCACCCTCCGGGTACACATCCATGTGCAGCTCCCGGTCTTCAATCGATCGGTATGCCAGCTGGTACTTGCCGGTAAACGCCTGTCTGTGCAATGCGCGACGCGAAATAAGTGCTTCCCCATCTTGTTTCGCGGTGACCTCTACCAATGCTGCATCCTCCTCCAATAGGACGACACGGCAGGTGATTTCCTCCGCCTGCTCTCCGACAAAAGTCTCTTCGCCGTCACGCATGCATTCTGTCAAAAAAGCCGGAACCCCGCGCTCAATTTCATCTGCGTCAAAGGCGGCAAGATTGTTCTGTGACCATAGAACATCAACCAGCACAGACACAATGGCGAGCAGGAAACCGATGCATCCCAGCTGCACGACAAATGGCTGTAGGCGTTTTGTTCGATGCTTCATTATCCTCTTCCAATTACCAAACTACGCTAAACGACGAATCAACCCAAAAATCCTGATAAAACCAAGAGGCAACAGAGTTATCCTTTCGGGAGATAAATTCTGGATAATAATTTGCATAAACCGTTTGCCCGCTCTTCCAAACTCCATTCTTTTTAATTTTACCATAATAAGTCTCTCCGCCATGTGTATCGCTCCTGCCATCTGTTGTCTTGGCTGTAACATTATATTCATAACAAGTGCCATTGATAGAAGTTACAAACGCTGACGAAGTCACAGTTCCAACAATATTTCCAGCAACCGCTACTGCTATAGCTTTTGCCATTGTTACTCCTATCCCATAAGAAAAACCTGCGCAAATCGCAGAAAAAATAACTGTCCACGCAGTTCCTGCCCCTTTGTTTACGTCAAAAGAACCAGAAGTCGTACCTACCAAACTAGATGTAAATGAAAGAGTCCGATAAACAGTTCCACTTGTACCTGTCGTTTTATACCGAACGCTTCCCAGCGAACCTTTCTTCGGTGTATATCCTGCACGAGCGCTGCCTGTTACTGCATTACTCGGAATGATAATATCAGAAATTTTATAGATTTCCCTCATTTCTGACTCAGAATCCAAACTGCAATTCTCTTCGTCATTCTGTTCATCTGTTACAAATTTTTCGTAGAGCATTTCATCTTCGCCCATCTGAATGGTTACTCTATCGTAAAGATTACCGTTCACATATGATGACAGCATAAATATTCCATCATCCGTTCGTTCTTCCACATATTCTATATTATCTACACAAAAACTTTGGACAATATCATCAGAGTTTTTGCCTACAATTTCCTCCTTTCCGTCAATAGCTAATGCAGGAGCATACATTGTCATACTAATCGCTCCACAAAGAACAAACGATAAAAATTTTTTCAACATAATCCTCACCTCTCGTTCAATTAAATGTTTGCATGTCTTCCATTTTTAAATATAGTTTCACCTCCATTTATCATAATAAGTCTCTATGATTTATTCATTGTTAATTGTGTTCTCAATTATAACACGGTCATGAACATCTATCAACATGAAATATATACAATTTTGAAAAATATTTTTCTCACAAGTAAACTGTCCATTTTCTACAACTTTCGGACATATAACATTAAGGAAGTATTGCTCTACACAAAAAAGCACACATATCTGCTAAGCGAATATGTGTGCTTCTGATTTTATCTCGTCATCTGATACAAATTTTATTCTGTTTTTACAGCACGACGCTCTCCACGTTTGCCAGTGCACGTTCCACCAGCGCATTGACATCCAGTGCGCGCTCCGCTTCCTCGACCTTGAACTTCTTGGGGCGGGTCAGCGGATGCTTCGGTGTGAATACCGTACAGCAGTCCTCATACGGCAGAATTGACGTCTCAAATGTGCCGATTTTGCGGGAAATCTGTACGATTTCTTCTTTATCCATGCCGATAACCGGACGGAAGACCGGAATGGAGCAGACCGCGCCCGTGACATTCATCGCCTCCATCGTCTGCGAAGCGACCTGTCCCAGGCTTTCACCGGTAATCAGTGCACCCGCTTCATGCTCCAATGCGACCTTTTCCGCAAGGCGCATCATAAACCGACGCATAATCAGCGTGAACATATCTTCCGGGCAGTTGTCGCGGATGGCTTCCTGAATCTCCGTGAACGGGACAACAAAGACCTCCATGCGACCCGCGTAATGCGTCAGCTGCTCCGCCAGCTCCATCACTTTTTCTTTTGCACGCTCAGAGGTATACGGATAGCTGAAGAAATGCACGGCACACAGCTCCAGTCCGCGCTTCGCCATCATATAGCCCGCGACCGGCGAGTCGATGCCGCCGGACAGCAGCAGTGCCGCCTTGCCGTTCGTACCCACCGGCATGCCGCCCGGGCCGGGCATTTTTCCGGCATGAACATACGCCGCCTTGTCGCGGATTTCAATTGTCACGCGCAGGTTGGGATTGTGCATGTCCGGAATCAGGTTGTCATATTTGTCATCCAGATCGCCGCCGATTTTCTGGCAAATCTGAATCGAATTGAGCGGGAATTTTTTATCCGAGCGCTTTGCTTCGACCTTGAAGCGCTCTGCGCTCTCCAGCTCATCCGCGAGATAGGTGTTGACGGTCTCCCAGATGGCGTCCATATCCTTTTCACATACGGCCGCACGGCAGATGGCGACAATGCCAAACACATTGTGCACCGCCTCGAGCACCTCGTCCATGTCCACGCCATCCGCAGGCTCGACATAAATGGTCGACTGCATGGTGTACACGCTGCACTTGCCGACCTTCTCCAGACGGCGGCGCAGGTTGGCAATCAGACGGCTTTCAAACCGGCGGCGGTTCAGACCCTTGAGCACGACCTCGCCGAGCTTTAACAGCAAAACTTCTTTCATATGCAAAACCTCATTCAAGTGATAGATTTTCCGATGATTCATCTGCTATCTTAGCACAGCGCGTGCAGGTTTTCAAGAAAAAGCGCACACCGTACCAGTGTGCGCCGCGCGATTCTGTTTATTTCCGCCCCGGTGGAGTGGAAAACACAAAGCACAGGAGGATCGCCGCAAGCAGGACAACTGCGATGACCGAAAGCGGGATCGGAAAGACCCACGTCGCCTGTGGATTCCACAGGGCAAACCAAACAAAAGAAACTGCAATGTCAATCAGTACAAAGCCTGCTGCCCGCAGGCAGCCATTCCGCCGAATCGGATTGCTACGCAGAGCGCCAATGACCAGACAGACAACAGATGACTGATAGAGCAGCAGCGGAGCCAGAAAACCTGCAACTGGGGTGATGCGGATAAAATCTTTCAGGTAAATCAACAAAAGGTAACAAACTATCGGGGAAAATATCAAAATAATGCCCCACGTTGTCCAGTTAAAAGAGCGTTGCCTATTCGCTTTCACGGAAATCCTCTCCTCTGTACACCGGGCCCGGGAGAAGCCGGCAGATATCCCTCACGACTTCTGCAATTTTTATTGTTTTGAAAAAGGGATAGGGCGTATCTGAAAAAGTTAAAAATTTTGACTTTTTCTACAAATACGGACTGCTTCTCCGTTAAAAACACTTGAAATCCGAAAGAATTTCAGCGTGCTTTTGACTTGAACCAATCTCGCCTTTGCGAAATATTCGTTATTTTCTTGGTTTTCAGATAGCGCCTAGTTTTTCTTATACCCTAATTATAGATTTTTCCCTAAAATTTATAAACAGATATAATATACAAAACTTTCCTTAAAAATTTTTTATCCGTTTTTTAAAAAGTGTCCCAAATCGCCCCGCTCGTTCGTTACTATATATAGATTACTTTGCGCAAAAAAAGCGTGCACCCATCCCATCAGACAGATGCACGCTCGAAAGCCATAGTTTATTCCCGTCTCAGCCGTTTTGTGCCCTCTTCCAGTGCGTTCAGCAGCGCTTCGACATCCTCCGGTGTATTGGACGGCGCAAAGCTGATGCGCAGCGCGCTGTCGATACGCGCGTGATCCAGCTTCATCGCGGCGAGCACATGGCTTGCCTTGCCCTTAGCACATGCCGAACCGGACGAAACATAGACATCATGCATCTCGAGTACGCGCAGCAGCACCTCGCTCTTACAGCCCGGGAACGAGAGATTGACCACATGCGGGATATCGCTTTTTCCGTTATATACCGCCCACGGAAACCGCGCCGCAATCCCTGCTTTGAGCTGTGCACAAAGTGCTGCAACCTTTGCATCATTTTCATCCATCTGCGCCAGACGCAGGCGGCAGGCCTCTCCGAATGCTGCGATATTGGGCAGCGCTTCTGTTCCCGGACGCATGCCGCGTTCCTGTCCGCCGCCGAGCATCAGCGGCTGAATGCGCACGCCCTTTTTAATATACAGTGCGCCGATCCCCTTGGGCGCGCCGATTTTATGCCCGCTGACGCTGATGAAATCCGCATTCCACAGCTTCGGCTTGATCGGCACGCGCGCCAGTCCCTGCACCGCATCGATGTGAAACAGCGCATTTGGCGCTTTTTTCTTCAGGATTTTGCCGAATTCCTTCACCGGCAGCAATGTGCCGACCTCATTGTTCGCCAGCATGCAGGTCAGCAGCACGGTATCCGGCCGAATGGCGGCGCGCAGGTCATCGACAGAAATATGCCCATCGGCATCCGGCTGGAGGTATGTCACCTCGAAGCCCTCCTGCTCCAGACGTCTGACGGTGTTCAACGTCGCAGAATGCTCAATAGCAGTCGTAATGATATGCTTTCCCCGCCCCTTCCGGCGGCAGGCACCGAAGATTGCAGTATTGGTTGCCTCCGTGCCGCAGGAGGTAAACGTAATCTCTGACGGGTCAGCGTTCAGAATTGCGGCGACCTGTTTGCGCGCATGTTCCAAAATGCCGGATGCTTCAATGCCCATTTTATGTACGCTTGACGGATTGCCGAACTGCTCAGTCATCACCTTGCAGGCAATTTCCGCAGCCTCCGGCAGCACGGCGGTCGTCGCCGCATGATCCAGATAATGCATGTATTTGAACTCCTTTGATTGACGGTTTCTGTCGGTTCTGATATGATAGCCATGAGACATACCTTAACGGTGGCGGCTGTCCCCACAGAATTCCTCTGGGGACATTCTCTGCCCCCAAATCTTTTGCAGATCGGGGGTGGATGATATGAGACATGTTACATATTCTGAATTATTTCAGCTTTGCACACTCATTGTATCTATCATCAATCTGGTCATTCTAATCACCAGATAAAAGAGAAGCAACCGCCTGACTTCTCACATAAGGCGATTGCTTCTTAGCGAAAACCATATGGGAGGACAGCCGCTATCGGTATGTCTCCCTTTTTGTTGTATTCAGAATAGCACGAAAGCATATCGCTGTCAAGTATGCGCGGGTTCTGCTATGATCCTGCGCGTTGAATTGACGGTTTCTGTATGTTCTGGTATGATAGCCATGAGACATACCATAACGGTGGCGGCTGTCCCCCTGACTCAAGTTCGGGAGGACACTTCTTGATGTCACTCCCTATTTTTTAATGAAGGGGGTGATATTGGTGAATTATGTTACTTATACCGATCTCTTTGCAATCGGTACATTTATTCTTTCACTGATTAGTCTGATACTTCAGATTCTAAAAGACAAGAAGTAACCGCCTCACTCCTACATAAGGCGGTTACTTCTTTGGTAATCTAAAACTTACGCAGGGGACAGCCGCTATCGGTATGTCTCCCTTTTGTCGTATTCAGAATAGCACGAAAGCATATCGCTGTCAAGTACGCGCGGGTTAGACCTTCCGGCACCACCTTGACACAATGCAAACAAAAAACGCATCCATCCGGATGCGTTTTCTTTTCACAACTGAAGTAAGAACTTACTTGGACGCGTTCAGCTTGAGGGTCAGTGCGCTCTTCTTGTTCGCAGCCTTGTTCTTATGAATCAGATGACCAGCGGCAGCTTTGTCAAGAGCCTTGACCGCAGTCTTATATGCAGACTCTGCGGCAGCCTTATCTTCACCAGCAACAGCAGTGTCAAACTTCTTCAGAATAGTTCTCAGCTGAGAACGTGCAGCCTGATTGCGTGCATCCTTGACCTTCGTGACCTTTACACGCTTCTTGGCAGACTTGATATTCGGCATTTGTGTCCACCTCCTTACTCCATCTATTAGTCAGTGACTATGATTTTATCATGCCCCGCAATAAAAATCAAGCGTATTTTCCGTTTTTCGTCTGATTTTTTCTGCACATAGAATCTGCTCCCACGGAACATACTGGATAAAAGAGGAGGGAAACCATGGCAATCCGAACAGATTTAGCAATAGAAGTGCTGGAAAACAGTGGTCAGACGACGCAAAACGCCGTACAAACGGAGAAAAATCTGGAGGGCTTCCGTCTGACGCAGGTGGAAATCCATCGGGAGGATGAACGCATTGGCAAGCCGCCGGGCAGTTATTATACCCTGTCTGTTGACGCACTGCTGCGTCGAGAGGAAGATGCCTTTCCGCGCGCCTGCCGGGCAGTGGCACATTCACTGGGACAGCTCACGCGGCAGCTCGACCCCCGCACACCGGTTCTGGTCATCGGCTTGGGCAACCGCGCCGTGACGCCGGACGCCATCGGTCCGCTGTGCTGTCAAAGCGTGCTTGCCACACGGCATCTGGTCGAGCGTTCCCCTGCACAGTTCCGTGCTTTCCGGCCGGTCGCCGTACTGGCGCCGGGCGTGCTCGGCACAACCGGTGTGGAGACAGGCGAAATTGTCATGGGTGTAATGGACCGCATCCGTCCCGGCCTGGTCATTGCGGTTGATGCGCTGGCAGCGCGGCGGCTGTCCCGCCTGATGTGTACCATCCAGATGACGGATACCGGGATTGTTCCCGGTTCCGGTGTCGGCAATGCGCGTGCAGCTTTGACCAGACAGGAGCTCGGCGTACCGGTACTGGCGGTCGGTGTGCCGACCGTGGTGGACGGTGCGACACTTGCAGCTGATATTGCAGAGCAGTCAGGGGCGTCCTGTGAAGCGCTGGACGACCTGCACACGCCGGTACTGGTCACGACACGGGATGTCGACCAGCAGGTCGCCGATGCGGCGCGCGTCATCGGCTACGGCATCAATTTATTCCTGCATCCGACATTGGACATCACAGACATCGACCTGTTCCTGTCCTGAGCGCGCATATCTGTCCGCACCGCCGAATAGGATGTCTTAAACACTTTTTCGGGAAAGCGGCGGAAGAATTATGGCACAAAAACGGGCAAAAAAACGAAAAAGCAGGGGCATTCCGCTGTGGTGTATCCCCTGCCTGCTGATGGCAGGCGGACTGCTGGTAATTGACCGACTGGGCGGAAGTGACACACTCACGGCTGCTCTGTCCCAGCTGGCAGGCAATGCCGATTTTGTACAGGCGGCGCTGTCATCGGAAATCGGCGCGCTCGGCTGGGAATCGGTCTCAACGCATGACCCCGGCGAGGTCAGCATTTCCGAGGTTGTATCCGCACAGCAGCTGCCGGACAATCTGACTGATTCTGACATGAGCTGTGACACAGATGCACAGTCTGCCCTGGTGTATGAAAGCCGGTTCACGCCGCCTGCCAATGTCCAGAAGGCAGTAGATACGTCAGATGCACCCACAGAAACCGCAGACGGTGCACCCATCAAGCAGCTGACCATCACGGGCAAAAGCGGCGGCTATCCCGGGCAGGATGGCGTATATGTCCAAAATGCTTCCGGGCTGTCTTATGACCTTGCCTCCATGCTCGCCGATCCGGTAAAAATCACGAAGAACAAATCCACAGAAGAACCGACCGTGATGATCCTGCACACCCACGCGAGTGAAGCATATGTCGACCAGAAAGGCGGACGTTCCGAAGACCCGGCACACAATGTCGTATATATCGGCGATGTGCTGACAGAGGTGCTCACAGCAAAGGGCATTGGTGTGGTGCACTGCCGTACCATCATTGATTCTCCGAGCTATAACCAATCCTATAACCGGGCGATGGATATTATTGAAAAACAGTTGGAAAAAACGCCGTCAATCAAAGTAATCATCGACCTGCATCGCGATTCTATGATTACCTCTTCAGGGACGGAGTACAAAGTTGTTTCAGAAATTGACGGTGAAACCTGTGCTCAGCTGATGTTTGTCATGGGCACAAATGCGGGCGGCCTGAGCCATCCAAACTGGAAACAGAATTTGAATTTTGCGGTCAACCTGCAAAAGAGCATTCTTTCGGAATATCCGACCCTGATGCGCCCGATCAATCTGCGCAAGCAGCGCTTCAACGAACAGGCAACCACCGGCAGTATGATTCTGGAATGCGGCACGAGCGCCAATACGATACAGGAAGCGGAAGCGGCGATCCGGGCCTTTGGCAAAAAGCTGGCAGAGGAGCTGGCATAAGGGCTTTGCCGCCCGAAGCAGGTTATATTGCGAACAACACGCAGTATACCGGCGCAAAGGAGGGCCCTTGGGCGGGTCCTCCCTTGCATCTCTCCCGCCCTGTCAGATGGAGGGGGGGCGTCCAAAATCCCTTTGACACCAAACAGTTTGGACGCCCGTTTCCCTCTGTGGACTGAGATTGCGGGCCGCAGCGGTCAGTCCGGGCAGCTGGATGGACAGGGCGCAGCAGCCGAGAAAAAAAGAGATGGGAAGTGTATGATGAATCTTTCTGATTTTTCCTTTACCACGGATTTAGACGAAAATGTTGCGCGCATGAAGCAGCTTTTTGCGCATGACAATACCTTTATCTGCCGCGTCGTACAGGGACGCGGCTCACCTGCCCTGCGGGCAGCGCTGTTCTTTTTTGACGGCATGGTGAACAGTGAATCGATCAATGAGAGCATTCTCCGACCGATCAGCCTGTGGGATGGCACGCCGCTGCCGATGGATGCCGTTATACACGAAGTGCTTCACATTGATGACTGCCCGTTTGATCCCGGCATGGACAAGCTGTTTGCGGCATTCCTCTATGGGGATACCATTCTTTTGGTCGATGGCGACAGCCGCCCGGCAGTGGTCAACACCAAGGGCTTCGCCAAGCGCGGACCGGAAGAACCGGACAATGAAAAAGTGCTGCGCGGACCGCGTGAGGGCTTTACCGAGGCATTTATGGGCAATCTGGCACTCATCCGACGCCGTTTGCGCACGCCGCAGCTGTGCTTTGAATTTATGCAGGTCGGTTCGGTATCCCATACGACTGTCTGTGTATGCTATCTGGATGGAATTGCCGACCAGACGATTCTGAAGGTCGTCAAACAGCGGGTACAGGACATTGATCTGGATGCTGTGCTCGATGCGAATTATCTCAATGAAATGATCCGTGACAACCGCACCTCTCCATTCCCCACGGCAGGCTTTACGGAACGGCCGGACATCGTCGCGGCAAAGCTGTTGGAAGGCCGCATTGCGCTCGTCGTGGACGGCACGCCGGTTGTCCTCACGATCCCGCATATTTTACAGGAAACCTTCCAGGCGAATGACGACTACTATATTTCCTATTTGTACACCAATCTGACGCGTTGGCTGCGCATGCTGGGTTTTGTTCTCACGTTGACACTGCCTGCGGTATATGTCTCCCTGCTGACCTGGCATCAGGAGATGATCCCGACCCGCCTGCTGTTTTCCATTGCCGCCTCGCGGCAGGGCGTACCGTTTACAACCTTTACCGAAGCGGTTGGAACGCTGATTGTATTTGAAATTTTGAAAGAAGCCGGAACGCGCACACCGGATACCATCGGGCAGGCGCTGTCCATTGTCGGCGGTCTCGTGCTCGGACAGGCCGCCGTTGAAGCGCGTTTTGTGTCCGCGCCGATGGTGATTGTCATTGCATTTTCCGGTGTGACCGCACTCATCGTGCCCAAGCTGCGCACGGCAACGCTGATTTACCGGTTTTTCCTGCTGGTCTGTGCGGCTGTGCTCGGACTATATGGTGTCCTGCTCGGGTTGGGAATCATCCTTGCGCATGTGTGCCGTCTGACCTCATTCGGCGTGCCGTATTTGACAAATCTCTTGTCTGCGGAAACGCGCAGCCATGACGATGTACTGCTGCGTTTTCCGTGGTTCGCCATGAAGCCCGACCGCCGCTTTCTGGCGGGCTGGAACAGGGTGAACCGATGAAGCGCGCAGGAATTGCCATTTTGCTGTGCCTGTCGCTGTGTGGATGCAGCTGGCGCGATGCAGGCGATCTGTCCCCGGTCACGGCGGGAGCCATCACACGGGATAATGGTGCATATCTGCTGACGGCGGAACTGGCCGTTCCCAATCCGGACAGTGCCGTTCCGCAGTCCATCACTGTAACCGGGGCGGCAGACAGCATTGCGCAGGCGATTGACAACGCGGGCGCAGGGCGCGATGCCCAGCTGTACTGGAGTCATGCGCGCGTTCTCCTGCTCGGCACAGATATTCTGCGGAGCGGCATGCGCGAGACAATTCGCGCGCTGACTGTATCCAGCGAGGTGCGCCCATCCGTGCGGCTGTGCGCGGTAAAAAATGCGCAGGCAGATACCGTGCTCACCACCTGCGCCTCCGTGAGCGGCGATCCGCCGGGCTTTGCGCTGGGCGACAGCATTGATCTTGCAGTGAAGCAGTCACAAGCGCCGGACATGCCGCTGTACCGCGTGCTCGACCGCGTGGAATCCGATGGCATTGACCCGGTGCTGCCTGCGGTGTCCATCGAGGGCGAACAGGCTGTGCTGGACGGCGCAGCACTGTTTTCCGGCGATGTGCTGTGCGGCTGGCTGGACAAGGCACAGACCGGTGTGCTCTGTCTGCTGATGCAGACGGGTGACCGGGCAGCGGTCTACGATACCAGCACACGCTATCCACTGACCGGTATCGATCCTGTGGTGCGTGCGGACGCATCGGCGTTTACCGTAACGATCACAGCGTCGCTCTCGTGTGAGGACAGAACACAGGCGGAACAGGCAGCCGAAGCGCTGCGGGTTCAGTGCGTCCAGGTCATCCGGACTTTGCAGGAGACCGGCTGTGATGCACTCGGCTTCGGACGCACCTGGGCAGAGCAGCACAGCTCCTCCGAAATCGACTGGCGCACCGCACCGGTTACCGTGCGCGTGACGCTGCGCGGCACGCAGAGCGCGGAAGGAGGGAGCCGATGAAGCGAATCAACGGGCGGCAGGCAACCTGCCTGCTGCTGGTCGTACTGAGCGGCTGGTCGCTGACCATGACGGCGGAAAACGGGCGCAACGGCTGGATTGCACTCGCGCTCGCCTGTGCATGCAGCCTGCCGCTTGCGGCGCTGTGCTGCCTGCCGTCGGAGCGCATGCCGCAGGCGCAGTGGTTTGATCTGCCTGCAGCGGCGTTTGGCTCTGTCTTTGGCGGGCTGTATCTGACCGTGCTCACCGCACTGGCATTCTGGTCGCTGTGTATGTCCGTGCTGGGTGGTGTGATTTTCCTGCGCACGGTATCCGGCGGGCAGTGGCCGGTCTGGCTGCTGACGGTGGCAGTGCTTTTGTGCGCGGCAGCGGCGGCACAGAGCGGGATCGAACGGCTGGTGCTGTGGACGGAACCGGTCGTCTGGGTGGTTGTGATTGCACTTGCGGTGTCGCTGCTGCTCAGCGTGCGCCAGCTCGACTGGAACCAGCTCTGGCCAATGCTGTCCGGCGGCTGGCAAACCGTACTGCCGCGCGCGTATCTATTGCTGTCTGTGCCGTTTGGCGAGGTATTTTATGCGGCAGCGGCGCTTGGCGGGACAGGAAGCCAGACGCGCACCGGGCTGCTGCGCGCCTGTGTGCTGGCAGGCGTGCTGCTCTGCCTGCTGTATGTGCGCAATATCTGCCTGCTCGGCGAAGCAGGTGCACAGGCGGTATTTTATCCGTCCTATACGGCGGCAAGCGTGCTGGAATTTGGAAAGTCCTTTCAACGCGGTGAGGTTCTGATTTCCGGCAGCCTGATTGTCTGCACGGTTGCGCGTGCGGCGCTGCTGCTCGACTTCCTCTCGGGCAGCGTGCAGGCAGTCGCACGGCACGGCTCCGGGCAGCAGATCGTATGGGGCGCGGCAATACTGACCGGAGTTGTCTGTACAATGGCCGCCGGGACAAACCGTTCGTTTGCAGATGCGCTGCATTTGTACCAGCTGGTGCTGTTTCCAGTTGTACTCGCTGCGGCGGTCTTGCTGGCAATCGGCGTGTGTATCCGGACGAAAAAACAGGGTTAGACGCTATCTGAAAACCTAGAAAATGACGAATATTTCGCAAAGACGAGATCGATTCGAGGCAACAGCATGCGGGAATCCTTCCGGATTTCAAGTGTTGTTCATGATGAAGCGACCCGTATTTGCAGAAATAGTCAAAATGTTCGACTTTTCAGATACGCCCTGGAAACAAAAAAAAAGAACTTCGACCGTTGATCGAAGTTCTTTTTTCATGGTGCAGATGGGGGGACTTGAACCCCCATGTCCTTGCGAACACTAGTACCTGAAACTAGCGCGTCTGCCATTCCGCCACATCTGCATGCTATATTTGATTGGTGTCCCCTATTTTACACGGTGGAGACAGCCGGGCGGGGCATATCGCCTGATCCGCATAACATAAAAAGAAAAGAATATCGGAGCAAAGCGCTTGCCTCGCTCCGATGTGGTGCAGATGGGGGGACTTGAACCCCCATGTCCTTGCGAACACTAGTACCTGAAACTAGCGCGTCTGCCATTCCGCCACATCTGCATATTGGTGCGACTGACCGGACTTGAACCGGTACGGTTGCCCACACGCCCCTCAAACGTGCGCGTCTGCCTATTCCGCCACAGTCGCATGTTGAGTTGTATGAGCAAATCGAGGGGAAAAACCGAATTTACATTCGATTTTGCTGTCGCATCTCTCAGCGACGAATTATATTATAATTGAACATGTTCAAAATGTCAACTGTTTTTTTGCATTTTTTCAAGGTTTTTTCCGCGCAAAAAATTCAAAAATAGTAATGATTATCACTTGACATTCGCGGAGCGCAATTGTATACTATATCCATAGACAAAGGAAAGGTTCGGAGGTTCACCATGCGTATCACGCACGAAGCGGATTATGCAATCCGCATCATGTATTGTCTCGCTGAACATGGCTGCAAAACCAGCGCCAAACAAATATCAGACGAGAGCGGTGTCCCCATCCGGTTCGCGCTGAAAATCCTGCGCCGGCTGACACAGGCCGGGCTGACCGCATCCTATAAAGGCGTCAGCGGCGGATATGAGCTCGCGCGTCCCGCCGGACAGATTTCCCTGGGTGAAATCATCGAGGAAATCGACGGCCCCATCGAAATCAACCATTGTCTCAGCACGGAATTCGACTGCAGCCGCGTGGCTCAGAAGAAGGAGTGCACCTTTCACCGGATATTCGGTACAATCAACCAGGATATCCGCACAAAGTTGTACGAGCTGTCCCTGGAACAGTTTATTCCCGAGACTCAACATTCATCAAAACAATAAGAATTCAGGAGGAACACAATTATGGCAAAGTTTGTATGTTCTGTATGTGGTTATGTTCACGAAGGCGACGCAGCTCCGGCTGAATGCCCGATCTGCCATGCTCCGGCTGAGAAGTTCACCGAGCAGTCCGGCGAGAAGACCTGGGCAGCTGAGCATGTTGTCGGCGTTGCACAGGGCGTAAGCGAAGACATTCTCGCTGACCTGCGCGCAAACTTCGAGGGCGAGTGCTCTGAAGTCGGCATGTACCTGGCTATGGCTCGCGTTGCTCATAGAGAAGGCTATCCGGAAATCGGCCTGTACTGGGAGAAGGCTGCTTACGAAGAGGCAGAGCACGCTGCAAAGTTCGCAGAGCTGCTGGGCGAAGTCGTAACCGACTCCACCAAGAAGAACCTCGAGATGCGTGTTGACGCTGAGAACGGCGCAACCGCTGGCAAGTTCGATCTGGCAAAGCGCGCTAAGGCTGCTAACCTCGACGCAATCCATGACACCGTTCATGAGATGGCACGCGACGAGGCTCGCCATGGCAAGGCTTTCGAGGGCCTGCTGAAGCGTTACTTCGGCTGAGTTTCACTCACATCTGAAAACTGACCTCCCGAGGGGACAGGCATACGCCTGTCCCCTCTTTTTTCTGTCCGGAAAACGCAAAAACCGCAGGTTCCCTTCAGCCTGCGGTTTTCACGGAGAAACTATGTGTATATTCAGAAAAGGTGGTGTTAGCGGTAATCATAGCTGGTGGACTCTGCCGGAATCGCAGGTACCAGGCTGTTGTGTTCTTCAACCATGCCGACAAGCGGCAGAACAATCAGCAGTGCAGTCATCAGAACGGTCATTTTCTTTTCCCTCTTTCTATCAAAATACCAGATAATCGAATTCTTCCTCACAACTCGGAAAACGGGCGGACATATGTGCCGGAATCATGCCGACACACGGTAAAATCATAAGAAGCAGTGTCATAACAGCAGTCATCAGAATCCCTCTTTTCGCATCGGTTCGCTATCGCGGTTTGAGAACTCTTTTTTTGTTCTCTCTTTGTTTGTGGCTTTATTATAGTGCGAAAATCCGATTTTGAATATAAATTTGTTGCGAAAGAATCGGCGTTTTTTCCGGCAATTTTCCGCTGCGGCGTTTCATTCTTTCACTTTCTTGCGATTCTGTTTCGGAACAGTTCCGGGCAGCCTGTTTCCTTCGGTTTCATGCTTTTTTTGAGCAGTTTTTATATGTTTATATGCGCGTTTTTATCCTGAGTACGTTCTGAGCAGATTATGAAAAAAGCCTCCGGCACGCTGCTGCGTGCCGGAGGCCTGCGGATCGGTTCGATTGGTTCTGTCTTTACTTGAGATAAACGGCATGTGCGGTGGAAATCGAGCTTTCCTCCGACCCAATGCCCAGCTGTCCGTACAGATTACAGCCGACGCTGCGCAGGACGCCATCCGCAGAGCGGTACAGACTCATAAATCCGCCCGCCGCAATCGCTTCGACATTCTTTGCAAGCTCCACCGGTGTTGCCTGGCAGTAAATCATTTCCTCGCCGATGGCATACTGGAATTCACCCTTCTTGATGCCGATCTGTCCATAGTTGTTGACACCCCAGGTGTACAGTGTGCCGTCGTTCTTGAGCGCAAGGCTGTGCGCGCTGCCCGCCGAAATTTCCTTGACATCGCTCATGATTTTCAGCGGCTGCGTTTGGATATTATTTTCTGTGTCGTCGACTTGACGCGTGCCGACCGAGCCGACTGTATTTTTACCCCAGCAGTACAGATCGCCGTTTGTCGTCAGTGCAAGCGCCTGATAGCGCACGCCGCACGCGACCTTGCTCACATCGTCCATGACCTTTGCCGGTACGGACTGATACGGCTGACCGTCGGCATTGGTGCTGTCCGTCTTCGCCAGTCCAAGCTGACCTTCGATATTGCTGCCCCATGCATACAGTGTGCCATCGGAGGTGACAGCCATGGAATAATCCAGTCCGGCGGAAAGTTCCGTGACATCGTCCATCAGCTTAACCGCCGTAGACTGGCAGGCATAGCCGTTTTCGTCTTTTTGGTCACAATCGCTCTCGGCAATGCCGAGTGCACCGTCCTTGTTTCTGCCCCAGACATACAGGGCGTTGTCCTCCTTGATTGCCAGCGCATGGTTGCTGCCTGCGGCAATCGCCTTGACATCCTCCATGATCTTTTCCGGTTCCATGCGGCTGATGTTCATGCCGTCACCCATCTGGTAACTCTCGTTGTTGCCCCATGCGTACAGGTCGCCGTTTTTGCACAGCGCAAATGACAGCTCATTGCCCGCCGCAACCTGAATCACCTTGCCCGGCACTTCAATCTTTACCGGCTCGGACTTGTTGTCACAGGTCACATCACCCAGTTCGCCCTTGAGGTTGTGACCCCATGCATAGACATCGCCTGCATCATCGACAACCAGTACATGATCCTCACCGCATGCCATCTCAGCCGATGTCATTTTATCCGTAGCGCCGCTCTTGCTCATACCGATGAACATTGCGACTGCGATGACCGCGACAACCACGACAGCGCCACACAGCACCGCAATTTTCCTGTTTCTTTCTCTTCCTGTCATTGGTTCTCCTCACTTTTCAGAGGGCCAGTTTGGGGGCAGCCCTCTGTGTTATTCGCTTTATTATATCATTGATTGTGCAGAACTGCAAAATATTTGGTCAAATTCACAAAAAAATCACAAGAAAAGCGGCGGCTATCTGGTCAGACAACCGCCGCTTTGGGTTTTTTATGAAAAATGTTCGATCAATTCGATCTGTTCACCGCTCGGTCCGGTAAAGAACCAGTTGCGCAGACCGCCGAACAGCTCCGGCAGCACAACCGGCTCCGGTGTCAGGAACGTATCAATGCCCTGTGCCTTCAGCTCTGCTGCAACCGCAGGCAGATCGGTCACTTCAATCGCAATGTGCGGCAGGACACCGCCCTGCGCAGTCACCGGCGTGCCGTCGCCCGGTTGGATGGCCTCCATCCAGAAGCCGCCCATGTCGATCATCGCCAGCTGGTTGACTCCGGTCGGCTTCTGTACCGACGCGCGCTCCGTGCACGTGCCGCCCAGCAGCTCGTAAAATGCAATCGTCTTCTCCATGTCTTCTGTCAGCACGGCAATATGTGCCAGTCCCTGATGCTTCATGTCCAGTTCCTCCCTGTTTCCTGATGGTATTGCTATCTTTGTAAAATCTCCGATGGAAGTGCGACATCCATCCGGGAGACCTTATCCCATGAAAAATCCGCCGCCAGCTCCGCCAGTGCCACCGGCTCCGCCGTCGGACGCAGCCCGACAGCCGCTGCCAGCATGCCGACAATCGGCTCCGGTCTGCCAAATCTCGCGCGCAGCACGCCCAGATCGAGATCGCCGTCGCGCTTGGACAGCCGTCTGCCGTCCGGTGCGGTCAGCAGCGGGATGTGATAAAATTCCGGAGCAGGCAGCCCCAGTCTTTCATATAAATACAGCTGACGCGGGGTGGATTCCAGCAGGTCGCGCCCGCGCACGACCTCCGTGACGCCCATCTCCGCGTCATCGACGACGACGGCGAGCTGGTAGCCATACACGCCGTCCGACCGCCGGATGATAAAATCCCCGCAGTCGCGTGCGAGGTTCTCGGTATACACACCCTGACAGCCGTCGGAAAACGAAACCGTCCGATCGGGCACACGCATCCGCATGGCAGGCGGACGATGTTTGCGTTTTTCCGCAATCTGCTCCGGTGTCAGCCCGCGGCAGGTGCCCGCATAGACATAGGTTCCGTCCGAGCGGTGCGGTGCCTGTGCAGCATGCAGTTCCGCCCGGCTGCAAAAGCATGGGTACAGCAGCCCCTGCTGCTCCAGCTTTTCAAAATAGCGGTCATAAATCGGGGATCGGGTGCTCTGATACCACGATTCCCCGCCCGCACTGCCGCCGTCATCCCAATCAATACCGAACCACTGCAAATCGTCCTCAATCTGATCTGCCAGTGACCGTGGACAGCGCATGGCATCGAGGTCTTCGATGCGCAGCAGATAGCGTCCGCCCTTCGCGCGCACGGACAGCCACGACAGCATGGCACACAGGATATTGCCCAGATGGATGCGCCCGCTCGGCGTAGGGGCAAACCTCCCGCATACTGCCATCGCTTTCCACTCCCTTTCCTGTCTGAATTCCGAAAAGCAGCCCTCCCTGTCCAGACAGAGAGGGCTGTCGTTTGCTTTGATTTTATGCTTCCGTGCGCTGCACCGGGCGGTCATGGCAGCCCGCCATGCACTTGGCACAGTCGTGCAGGCAGCCCAGCGGGTCGTCCTCATCCTCTTCCGGGACGATGATTTTGGACGGATCTCCGATTTCCTCATGGGTCATGTACGCTGCAATATTCTCCACGGCATCGCCCTCACAGCCGGGCAGCATCTCCACGCCCAGCATGCGCAGCGTGCTTTGCAGCGCCGTGCCGATTTCGCCTGCCAGCAGGATATCAATATTCTGCATCGCCAGCTTGAACAGAACGCTGGTGATCTCATCGTCGCCAATCTGTACCAGTTCCTTGGCTGTCGGAATGCCGTTTTCCTCTGTCACAATCAAAATTTCCGTGCTCTCCGCAATCGTATGGGCAATCTTGCCGTCACGTGTCACCGCTGCAATTTTCATATCTATCTCCTTTCGCAAAATGTATACCACATTTTGCTCATTTTTTTGTCATTATTATACCGCATTTCCCAATCATTATCAATCAATAATCTTGCGAAAAGACACAACTGCAAACAGAGGCCTCCGCTGCAACGCGGAAGCCCCTGCAAAATTGGGTTCAGATTCAGTCAGACAGCAGATCGTCGAGAATCTTCTGGCTGTTCTTGGTCGTGTCAATCGAACGGATGGCCGAGCGCAGCGGCAGAACAGATGCCGGAGAAACACTCAGCTCGTCGATGCCAATTGCCAGGAAGGTCTCCGTCAGGCTGACATCTGCGCCGAGCTCGCCGCAGATACCGATCCAGATCCCCGCCTTGTGCGCGTTGTCCGCCGCCATTTTGAGCATGCGGAGTACCGCCGGATGGTGGGAATCGAAGAACTTGTCGAGATTGTTGCCCTGACGGTCGACCGCCAGTGTATACTGGGTCAGGTCGTTCGTGCCGACGGAGAAGAAATCGACTTCCTTCGCCAGACGGTCGGACATCATAACGGCGGACGGGGTCTCGATCATGATACCCAGCTCGACGTTTTCATTGAACGGGATTTCCTCCGCGCGCAGTTCAGCCTTGACGCCGTCACAGATGCGCTTGATTTCCTGAACCTCCCAGACGGATGTAATCATCGGGAACATGATTGCAATCTTGCCATAGGCGGATGCACGGTACAGGGCACGCAGCTGGGTCTTGAAGACCTCCGGGCGCGTCAGGCAGATACGGATGGCACGCAGACCCATTGCCGGATTTTCTTCCTTGTCCAGCTGGAAATAGTCTGCCTGCTTGTCCGCGCCGATGTCCAGCGTGCGGATGATGACGCGCTTGCCGCCCATGCGCTCCGCAACCGTTTTATATGCCTGGAACTGCTGCTCCTCGGTCGGATAATCGTCATTCTGGAGGTACAGGAACTCAGAGCGGAACAGGCCGATGCCGCCGCCGTCGTTCGCCAGAACCGGGTCAACATCATCCGGGGAACCGATGTTGCAGTATACCATGACCTTGCGGCCGTCGAGCGTGACATTTTCCTTGCCCTTGAGCTGGTCAAGCAGCGCCTTGAGCGCGCGCTCCTCGGCCTGCTTCTTGAGCAGGCGCTGGCTGGTGATCTGATCCGGGTCAATCGCGACCTCGCCGGTCGAGCCGTCGATAATGGCGCTCTTGCCCTCCAGACCTTCCGTCAGCGCATCGCCGACGCCGATGATGGCCGGAATGCCCATGGTGCGTGCGAGAATGGCGGTATGGCTGTTGCCCGAGCCGCCGGAGGTGACAAAGCCCAAAATCTTGGACTTGTCCAGCTGTACAGTCTCAGACGGTGCAAGATCGTCGGACGCCAGGATAACCGGCACATCGGAATCAATACCGCCTGCGACAACACCGCTCAGGATACCGATCACGCGGGTGGAAATGTCCTTGACGTCCGCCGCACGCGCCTGCATATAGGCATCGTCCATGGATGCGAACATTTCTGCGAACTGCTCGGCAATCTGCGAAACGGCATATTCCGCGTTGATGCTCTCGCCTTCAATCATATCATTGATGCCGTCGATGTAATCCAGATCATCCAGCATCATCTGATGCGCCTCGAACAGCGCAGCGCCTTCCTCGCCGACCTCAGCAACTGCCTTGTCATACAGTTCGGCGAGCTGCTGCATCGCGGTCTGGCGCGCGTCCCCAAAGCGCTTCTTTTCCGCTTCCACATCGGAAACTGCGGTCTTTACGACTTCTCCGCCGCCGCGACGGTAGAAATAGATGGGGCCGTCAGCAACGCCCTTGGACACGCCTTTTCCCTGAATGGTGTACATAAGTGTTTTCCTCCCTTACACATCCTGCAAGCGCGCCCTGCACCCCTGCCGGCACGCCTGTCTTTCGGGCGGCGGGATCTCCTGCCTCCCCGCACGCTCTCCTCCTGTTGTTTATAAATGCTCTGCGAAGAAGGCCTTCATCGCCTCAATGGCCTGCGCCTCGTCTTCGCCTTCTGCCTTTACGGTAATTGCCTCGCCACACTTGACGCCGAGACCCATCACGCCCATCATACGGCGGACATCGGCGGACTTTCCGTCCTTCTCGACCTCAATTTTGCTCGAAAACTTCTTTGCTTCCTTCGCCAGCATACCTGCCGGGCGGGCATGGATTCCGATTTCGTCCTTAATGGTGTAAACAAACGACTGCATAACCTGTAACTCCTTTATTTCCCGTTCTGCCCCCTGAGCCACCTGAACGGGGAACCGGGATGGGGTGTCCCCGGTTGTCGCCTGCCTGCGTCCGACCGGGCAAATGTTCCCTAAAAATAAAAACACCAAATAAGCACAGCCGGATTTGATACATTCCCTGTGTTATTTGGTTTTGCCTGATCGAACAGTAACAAGCCACTCTATTCTCTTGTATTTTATCTATTCCATATAAATCTTATCCGCTTTTTACAGAGTTGTCAAGAAATTCCCGTGCCCAGATGTATATTTCTACCAATATACACAAATACACCCGAGTTTTTTTATGCAAATTGCGCGCAATCGGAGATATTTTGCGCGATGCCTTCCAAATATATGCAAACCCGCACGCAATATATACATTTTATCCGATACTATACTACGAAATCATAAAATTTACCCCATTTATTTTGTGAGTAATACACGAAAATATTTCATCTTATTCAGTTATAATTGCTAATCGATGATACCTGTGCTACAATACATACAGCAAAAGACTCCGCACGCGGCGGCTGCCAGTCGCCTATATTTTCTGTACGACTGAGAAAGAAGGTTATGAAAAAATGAACATCACCCCGACTCCTCTGGGTCCCGCATCCATTCCGATGGACGAAGTAAAGCGCGTCAAGGCGCTCGGCTTCCTGCACCGCAAGGGGACGGACCTGTTCAACTGCCGCGTCATCACCCGCAACGGCAAGGTGACAGCAGATGAGCTTGCACGCATCACTGAGGCTGCCGCTAAATTCGGCAGCGGCGAGGTCTCCATGACCACCCGCCTGACGCTGGAAATCCAGGGCGTTCCGTATGAAAACATCGACGCCATCCGCGCATTTCTGGCAGAAGCCGGGCTGGAAACCGGCGGCACGGGCGCAAAGGTTCGTCCGGTTGTCTCCTGCAAGGGTACCACCTGCCAGTACGGCCTGCTGGATTCCTATGGCATTGCCGATGAGATCCACGAGCGCTTTTTCAAGGGCTACAGCGATGTAACGCTGCCGCACAAGTTTAAGATTGCAGTCGGCGGCTGCCCGAACAACTGCGTCAAGCCGAACCTGAACGACCTCGGCATTGTCGGTCAGCGCGTGCCGGGCTTTGACGCGGATAAGTGCCGCGGCTGTGGCAAATGCCAAGTCGAAAAGGCCTGTCCGGTCGACGCGGCACATGTCGTCGACGGCAAGCTGTCGGTCGATCCAGAGGTCTGTACCCGCTGCGGACGCTGTGTCGGCAAGTGCCCGTTCCATGCACGTGATAACTCCGTCTACGGCTACCGCGTATACATCGGCGGACGCTGGGGCAAGAAGAGCGCACACGGCATCCCGCTGAAGAAGATCTTCACCTCGAAGGAGGAAGTTCTGGATATCGTGGAGAAGGCAATCCTGTTGTTCCGCGACCAGGGCATCAAGGGCGAGCGCTTCTCGGACACCATTCAGCGCATCGGCTTTGAAAACGTACAGGCGCAGCTGCTCGGCAACGAGCTGCTCGAGCGCAAGGCAGAAATCATCGCGGACTGAGTCCATTTGTGTACAAAAGTCCAGCATTTGGAAATCCAAATGCTGGGATTTGCTTTGTCAGTTCATCAGGCCGTATTTGAGCTTTGCCGTCAGAATGCGCATTACGCTCTCATCGATGCGCGCCTCCGTGAGCTCACCGTCCGCGACCGCCTGCGACAGCGCCTCATAGGCGTCATCGATGCTCGGCGGACAGAGCAGCATGTCCACGCCCGCCTGCACCGCCTTCACTGCGGCATCTCCGTTGCTGTAATGCTCCGTGATTGCGCCCATGTCCATGCCGTCAGTGATAACAATGCCGTCATAGCCCATCTCATCGCGCAGCAGGTCCGTGATGACCTTTGAGGACAGCGAGCACGGCACGCTGTCCAGCTCGGTCGCGGTCATATGCGACACCAGTACAAATGCCGCGTCCTGATCGATGCCCGCCTCAAACGGCTTGAGGTCGCATTCCTTCAGTTCGTCCAGCGTGCGGTCGGTCTCAGAAGTGCCTTCATGCGAGTTGGTCTCGGTGCTGCCGTGACCCGGAAAATGCTTGAGTGCCGCCATGACGCCGCTTTCCTGCAAGCCCATGACCTCATTCTCCACCATGATAGAAACCGTGCTCGGATCGCTGCCGAACGAACGCGCACCGATTTCCGTATTGTTTTCATTGCTCAGCACATCAGCGACCGGCGCAAAATCTACATTGAAGCCGAAGCCGCTGATATCCGTGGCGAGCGTTTTGCCGATGTCATAGGCTTCCTGTGCATCGCCCCGCGCGCCATAGTCCGCCATATCGTCAAACTTTGTCGTACCGAGCACATCAGCAACCCGCGCTACCGTGCCGCCCTCTTCATCGACTCCCATAAACAACGGGATATTCGCACCGACTGTTCGGGCATATTCCTGCGTGTTGGCGAGCATGGTCGTGGTCTGACTTTTGCTGCGGAAATTCTGTGAAAAATAGATGATGCCGCCGACCGGCATGGTTTCCATCGCCTTGCGTGTCGCATCGCCCGCGCGCACCGCCTTGCCGACGCCTGTCAGCGATTCCGGGCGCACAAACATCATCTGATACAGCTTCTGACCGAGTGTCATGTCGCTCAGAATTTCCTGCGCACGTTTCTGGTCAGCAGTCAGCTCCGCCTGTTCTTCCTGCTGTTCCGGCTGCTCCTGCTGCGCCGCAGATTCCTGCTGTTCCGTCCTGACCAGCACGGACGGTGTGCCTGCCGGCGCCTGTTCCGGGTGGAACTGGACGTATCCCACCGCGGCGGCACAGGCAATCACACAGGCCGCCACCGGGATCAGCAGCAGATATCGTTTCTTCATACGGATATTCCCCTCCTGTCACAGCGTATCGCTTCTCTCCCAGTATACCGCATAAACCGGCAAATTTCTACCAGATTTCACAAAAGACCGTCGGTTTTCGCCCGATTTCTCTGCTTTACACGTTGGAAAGCCCCATGCTATAATGAAGCCGGAACATCCACCCATGATTTCATAAAAAAAGGTGACAGTGAAACATGATCTCTTCTCCCATCAAGCTCATCGGGCTGGATCTGGACGGCACACTGCTCGGCACAGACAGTCAGGTACACGAACCCGAACGCACTGCGCTCCAGCAGGCACGACAGGCCGGCGTTGCCGCCGCCCTGTGCACCGGACGCTCTCCGCTCGACTCCGCCGCACATGCGAAGGCGGCAGGCGGCGTCGACTGGATTATCACAGAAAATGGCGCGCGCATTACCTCTGCGGCCGGTGAAACCATCTATCGCCATACCATGACACCGCAGCACATTGATATCCTGCTGACACTATGTGAAACGCACGGTGTAGAGCCGAGCTTTTACGGCGAACACACGGTCTGGTATGGTGCAAAATGCAAGGCATTTTTTGACGAAATTGCCCGCATCCGCGGCAGTGTCGCCGTTGACCTGAACCATTTTTGCTATGTAGACACCCCAGAGCAGTGGCGCGCCCTGTCCGGCGAGACCATCTTCAAGGCGATTGTATACGGCGATGCGCGCGATCTCGATGCATGGCTGGCTGACATACAGCAGGCTGATATCTTTGAAGCGGAGGCATCTGTATTCTGCGGCCTGAAAAATATCGAAATCAACGCCAAAGGCACGGACAAGGGCACCGCGCTGCTGCATCTGGCAAAGCATCTCGGCCTGACCGCCGGACAGATTATGGCGTGCGGTGACAGTGACAATGACCGCACCATGCTACACGCCGCCGGGCTGGGCGTCGCCATGGCAAACGCACCGGCACACATCCGCGCAATTGCAGACAGTACAACGGAGACCAACGACAACCACGGCGTCAGCCGGGCAATTGAACGGTATATCTTACAGCAGCCCGGCGCATAAGCGCGCTATACGGTTTGTCCTGTCTCTGCTGTTGCAACGCAAAATCCTCCGATTTTTTCACGAAGAAAGGCACAGGAAATCCCGTGCCTTTCGTTTTTTTCTCTCACTTTTTCAGAATGTGATAGCGGATATAATGGAACGTCCGATTCTCGCCCTGTTCCGCGAGCATCGTGAGCATTTGCTCCAGCAGCGCGCGTGTCTCCGGATGCATGAGGTAATGCGTCTTGGATTTTTCATAATAGGCCAACGGGGCGCCATCGGTATATTGGTCGCCCAGATAGGTCTTGCTCGCCGCGACGCGGTCGCAAAACATCTCTGCGACATATTCCACCGGCATCTTCATGCCGGCAAGCGGGCTTTCCTCACCAAGGGAATAGTCAATCCAGTATTCCAGATGGTGCTTGTTGCGTCCCTTATGGTGCAGCCATGCACTGCTGTAGCCGCGGTCCATGCGCTCGGCATTGTTCGGGCTCTGGAACCCCTGATAATATTTCGCGCCGACAAGAAATTCCACCGGGTTGTATTTGGACAGGTCATGCATCAGCCCCTGCCGGTATAATCCCAGACGGAAGCAGTGGCGGCAGACCAGCATGCGATGATGGTGGACCGTTCCCAGATGTCGCAGCCATTTGGGCTGATTTTCCGGCTCCGCCAGTGCGGGGATATGCAGTTCAACAGATTTCATGGCCGTTCCCCTTTCACGCCCTGCATTCCGCCAGCGCATGGCACTGCTTCTGCATGTCCTCATCATCGACCAGTGCCAGCGTCAGCGGCAGGCGCAGCTCGCCGAGCATCTGTGCATCGGAAATCGGATGCGTCTGTGCGCCCTCCTTCCCGAAGGAACAACGGCACAGTGTCCAGTGCGTACCGGTCAGACCAAACTGCCGTGCGACCGACTGCGCAGTCTGTGCCAGTGTCGCCTGTGGTGCCTGCATCATCATTTCTTCCAGATAATCGGTCTTGAGCACCGGTGCGTTGTCATCCAGCCAGATGAGCACCGCCCGTCCGCGCAGTTCTTCTTCAAACATTTCTCCGTTCCTCCCGTGTCAGAATTTTCAGAAAATCAGGTTGAGCAGTCCGAGAATAAAGCCGACCAGTGCGCCGAGACTGACAACTGCATTCAGCTCCTTTTTCATGACGGACAGTACCAGCCGTTCCAGCTCCTCCGGCTGCATCGCATTCACCTTCTGCTCCGCAATGCCGCCAAGATCGAGGGAATGCAGGATACTTGCCGCCTTTTCTGAAACAGCTGCTTCATATATATGAAGCACAACATCCGTCAGCGAAACACCTGCATCTGTCAACAGTGCATTCACATCACCGATGTTTTTCTGTTCCGCTTCACCCCACAGCTTTGTAACCTGCGGATACAGCAGCGCATATGCATTGCCCTGCAAATAATTGTCCACCCCATCGCGGATCGGGCCTGCAAAGCTGTCCAGCATGTCACCACTGAGCATCATGCCGATGAGCGAACCGGATACCTTCTGTCGGACTGCCTCCAGCACCTGCTGCGCAATGGTGTCGCCCAGCTGCATGTCATTCACATGCTCCGCAAGTGTTTCCGCGAGTTTTTCCTGCATGACTGCGCTGCCCGCATCATATTGTGTCTCATCGACCGCCTTACAGCAGACCTCCCGCAGGGTGGTCTCCGACTTGCTCTCCAGCACGCCGTCAATGCTGCGCCGCAGGCTTTCGGTCACGCTGTCACTCATCAGCGTTTGTTTCAGGTCATCCTCTGTCAGCAGCTGTGTGCCGACAACGCCGCCGATGGCACGCGCCAGCCGCGCCTTCCCCTTGGGGATAATACCCGGCGTAAACGGCAGCTGTCTGCCGAACAGCTTCACCGGACGCAGTGGTCGGAACAGCATCTTTACCGCAATGTAATTGGTACAATAGCCGATGATCGCACCGATAATCGGGCCGGATAAAAGTTTAAGTACTGTCAAAAAAATGTTCCTTCTTTCCGTTTGATTTTATTTGTATCCACAATATACCGCCGCGGGCAAAATGTCAATAGATGTTGAATGTTTGTGGTTCATGTTGGTGGTTTCGATTCGCGTATGGATATATTTTACAAGACTCATACCTGCGCCTGTGGGAAATTGGCAATCATTGCCCTTCCTATTTTTGATATTACATGGTATAATATTGCGGTATAAGAGGGTGGATATTCCCCATCCGGCGCCGCTGCACACGGCGAAATCATTGCGGCAGAGTTGCTTCTGTCCGCCCGGAACCAAGCGCCAGAGCTGCCGTGCAGGGCATGCTGACGAGGTGGAAGTGATCGAAAATTCGGCGGATGCTTCCCGCCCGGCCAGACACGCGGGCGATGGCGTTTCTACAAATCCTGTGGGAAACCACAGGCACAGAAGGAAACGCAACCGTGTCTCAACAAAATCTTAATATACCTCGGAGGTAATGAACTATGTGTGGAATCGTAGGTTATGCAGGCTACAATGAAGCGGCGCCCTTCCTGCTGGAAGGTCTTCAGAAGCTGGAATACCGCGGCTATGACTCTGCCGGAATTGCAGTCTTTTCTGACAAGGTGCGCACCATGAAGTCGCAGGGCCGTCTGGCAACGCTGCGTGAGAAGGTCGATGCGGCAGGCGGCATCCCCGGCACGCTGGGCATCGGCCATACCCGCTGGGCAACCCACGGCGCACCGAATGACATCAATTCGCATCCGCATACCAGCATGAGCGGACGCATCACCGTTGTACACAACGGCATCATTGAAAACTACATCCCGCTGAAGGAAGAGCTGGAATCCCAAGGCGTTGTCTTCCGTTCGGAGACAGACACGGAGGTTGTCGCACAGCTGTTCGATAAGCTGTATGACGGCGACCTGGTCGGCACACTCATCAAGGTTATCGGCCGCATCCGCGGTTCGTATGCACTCGGCATTCTGTGCACCGACTACCCGGACACTCTGCTTGCCGTCCGCAAGGACAGCCCGATGATTATCGGCCTCGGCGAGCATGAGAATTATATCGCATCGGATATCCCTGCGGTACTCGACCATACCCGCAACTATTACCTGCTCAACGATAATGAAATCGCCATCATCAAGGCAGATTCCGTCGAACTGCTGGATACCGACCGCAATCCGATTCACCGCGATATTTATACCGTCGATTACGATATTTCCGCAGCGGAAAAGGGCGGCTATGATTACTTCATGATGAAGGAAATCAAGGAACAGCCGGCTGCTCTGCGCACCTGCATCGGTTCGCGCATTCACGACGGCGATATCCGTCTGGATAAAATCCGCCTGACCGACGATCAGATCCGGAACATTGGCCGCATTCATATTGTTGCCTGCGGTTCCGCCTGGCATGCAGGCATTGTCGGCAAATATGTCATCGAAGAGCTGACCCGCATCCCGGTTGAGGTCGACCTGGCATCCGAATTCCGGTACCGCCGTCCGATTCTCAGACGCAACGATCTGTGCATCACCATCAGCCAGTCGGGTGAAACCGCTGACACGCTGGCGGCACTGCGCGAAGCAAAGGCAAACGATGTCCATGTTCTGTCCATCGTCAATGCGGTTGGCAGCTCGATTGCCCGTGAGAGTGATGACGTCCTGTATACCATGGCAGGCCCGGAAATTGCCGTCGCGACCACCAAGGGCTACAGCACGCAGCTGGCTGTGCTGTATCTGATTGCCCTCAAATTCGGCGAAATCCGTCAGACCATCGCGCCGGCGACCGCTGCAAAGCTGCTCACTGCACTGGAAGCACTGCCGGATCAGTTGGAAAGCCTGTTCGCCGACGAGGATGCGCTCAAGGCTCTGGCCAAGCAGCATGCGGACAAGAACAATGTCTTTGTCATCGGCCGCGGCATCGACTACGGTGCATCGCTGGAAAGCTCCCTGAAGCTGAAGGAAATCTCCTATGTCCATTCCGAAGCCTATGCAGCAGGCGAGCTGAAGCACGGCACCATCTCCCTGATCGAAGAGGGTACGCTGGTTGTCGCCGTTGCAACGCAGGATCAGCTGTATGAAAAGCTGGTCAGCAACGTCAAGGAAGTCAAGGCGCGCGGCGCTTATGTTGTCGCCATTGTCAAGGAAGGCTGCACAGATGTCGAAGGTGTCGCAGACAAGGTCTTCTATATCCCGCAGACAGAGGATATCTTCACCTCTACACTGACGGTCGTTCCGATGCAGCTGTTCGCATACTACACAGCCATTGAGCGCGGATGTGATGTCGACAAGCCGAGAAACCTCGCAAAGTCTGTCACCGTCGAGTAATTATACTACACAATCGCAAAGCGCTGCCTCATCTGGGGCAGCGCTTTTTTGTCAAATACAAAATTCCGCCGCGGGCGCATCCCGCGGCGGAATTGCATTTTATCTGTCAAAAATCAGAACGCAAAGTAATTGTTCTCGAACTCGTCGAAAATCTTCTTGAAGCCCTTTACATTGCCTGCGATATCGCCGCCAAAGACCGCAGAACCTGCGACGATGACATTTGCACCTGCTGCAACGATGTCCGGCGTATTGGTCAGCTTTGCGCCGCCATCAATTTCCAGCTCACACTGGTAACCGTTCTCATCAATCGCCTTGCGGATTGCACGGATTTTATCGGTGCAGGCATCGATGTAGCCCTGACCGCCGAAGCCCGGCTCAACCGTCATAATCAGTACCATATCCAGCTCCGGCAGCAGCGGCAGCAGGACATCTGCCGGTGTGCCCGGCTTGATGGAAACACAGGCGCGAACACCGGCCTCCTTGATCTTGCGCACCTGCGCGAGTGTATCACCGTTGGACTCATAATGTACCGTGATGATATCCGAACCTGCCTTGATGAAATCATCGAGGTATTGATCCGGATTTGCAATCATCAGATGGACATCGAGAACGGCATCCGTTGCCTTGCGCAGCGCCTTGACAACCGGCGCACCGATGGTCAGATTCGGTACAAAATGACCGTCCATGCAGTCGACATGGACATACTCTGCACCGGCATCGACAGCGACAGCGATATCACGCTGCAAATTCGCAAAATCAGCGGACAGAATCGAAGGAGATAACTTAATCATAACAAACTCTTTCCTTTCCCTTGTTGCGGGCGCACGCAATCGCCCTTCTTTTCATATGCTGGAACAGGCGGGAAACCTCTGCGCTGGCCAGTTCCAGCACCCGTTTGTCGGCGCCGACACCGCCTTTCGCATACGGGAACCGTCCTGCCTTTCCTGTCGGGGCGGTTCCTCCCTGTATGTCCCGCGTTTTCTATCATTATACAACAAACTCAGGAAATATCCAATTGTTTGGCGACAAGTTGAGCGAAAGTTTTCGCAATCTCCCTCCTTCTCCCCCGTCTTGCGCCGGACACCATGGAAAACGCAAACGAGCGCACCGCAGCTGCCCGCGGTGCGCTCTTCTTATATCCGGCTAAACCTTACTTGA
This sequence comes from Butyricicoccus porcorum, assembly GCF_051246315.1. Classification (NCBI taxonomy): domain Bacteria; kingdom Bacillati; phylum Bacillota; class Clostridia; order Eubacteriales; family Butyricicoccaceae; genus Butyricicoccus; species Butyricicoccus porcorum. The sequence goes on along the minus strand of NZ_CP178353.1, from coordinate 985,344 downwards.
AGTACTTTACGCCGTTTTCAAACAGCGGCTGATACTTTTCGCCAAAAATGTTCTGACCGACATATCTGGTATAGCGCTCGGTGTGACCCATCTTGCCGAGCACACGACCGTCCGGAGAGGTAATGCCCTCAATTGCGCACATCGAACCGTTCGGGTTGAACGCGATGTCCATCGACGGCTCACCGTTAAAGTCTACATACTGGAATGCGACCTGACCGTTTGCAATCAGGCGGTCAATTTCCGCCTGCGGCGCAACGAAGCGGCCTTCGCCGTGGGAAACCGCGATCGAATGCACATCGCCCACCTCACAGGAGGACAGCCACGGGGATTTGACGGACGCAACGCGCGTCTGTACATAGCGCGACTGATGGCGGCCGATCAGGTTGTAGGTCAGCGTCGGGCAGGTGTCATCCAGATCACGGATTTCGCCATACGGCACCAGACCCAGCTTGATGAGTGCCTGGAAGCCGTTGCAGATGCCGAGCATCAGGCCGTCACGGTTGCCCAGCAGATCATGAACTGCATCCTTGATTGCCGGTGCGCGCAGGAACGAAGCGATGAACTTACCGGATCCGTCCGGCTCGTCGCCGCCGGAGAAACCGCCCGGAAGAATCATCATCTGGGACGAGCGGATTGCTGCCTCCAGCTCTTCCGCAGATGCCATCAGTGCATCCTGCGACAGGTTGCGGACAACGACAATCTTTGCCTCGCCGCCTGCGGTTTCGACAGCCTTTGCGGTGTCATATTCGCAGTTGGTGCCCGGGAATACCGGGATGACAGCAGCCGGACGTGCGGTCTTGACTGCCGGTGCCTTGGTGTTGCGCTCGGTGAAGGACGGCTTGACCATCTTGTCGTCAGAAGCAGCGGCACGGGTCGGGAATACCTTCTCCAGCGTGCCTTCGAGTGCATTCTTGACATCATCCAGCGCAATGATTTCGCCGAATGCGTCGATTTCCGGCTTGTCGGTGGTCATACCGACCAGCCACAGCGGCATGTTGTACAGCTCTTCGGTGGCTTCGATCAGGATGCCGCCGTAATTCTTGAGGAACAGCGCATCCGGTGTGAACTCCGGCCCAAAGGTGAAACCGATGTCGTTGCCGATTGCCATCTTCATAATGCCTTCCGCGATGCCGCCGGAAGCCAGTGCCCACGATGCAGCAACCTTCCCCTCGTCGATCAGGCGCTGTACAACCTCCCACGTCGCGCGGATCGCCTGATAATCCGGCGAACCGTCCATATTATACGTCGCGTCGAAGAAGTAAACCGGATGACCTGCCGCCTTGAATTCCGGCGAAACCAGATGGTCTGCCTCCTGCGGTGCAATGGCAAACGAAACCAGCGTGGGCGGTACATGCATATCATCATAGGTACCGGACATGGAATCCTTGCCGCCGATGGCTGCACGACCCAGCGATTCCTGTGCATCATATGCGCCGAGCAGAGCTGCAAGCGGCGTGCCGAACTTCTCCGGATCGCGGTTGAGGTGTTCAAAATATTCCTGGAAGGTCAGGTAAGCGGTGCGGTAATCACAGCCTGCGGCAACCAGACGCGCCATCGATTCGATGACTGCGCAAGATGCGCCGAGGAACGGATTCTGCTCCATGAAATACGGATCAAAACCGAAGCCCATGACAGACGCAGTAGAGCACTGGCCTGCGGTCGGCAATGTTGCTGCCATGACCTGTGTCGGGGTCAGCTGATTCTTGCCGCCATACGGCATGAAGACAGAGCTTGCACCGATGGAGCCGTCAAAGCGCTCCGTCAGGCCGCGCTCGAGGCAGATATTCAGCGTGGATGCCAGATTCAGCATCTTTTCCTTCAGCGTTGCACCCTCTGCCGGGCATTCAATGCTCGGAACAGGCAGCTGGGAAACGTGTGCATCCGCATGCTTGGAAGCGCCATTGGTATTGAGGAAATCGCGGGAAACATCGACAATCGTTTTGCCGTTCCACGTCATGCGCAGGCGGTTGGTGTCGGTGACCGTCGCAACGACAGTCGCCTCGATGTTTTCCTCATTTGCCATTTTGATGAATTTTTCGACATTTTCCGGCGCAACGACAACTGCCATACGCTCCTGAGACTCGGAAATTGCCAGCTCGGTGCCATCCAGGCCGTCATACTTCTTCGGTACGGCGTTCAGGTCGATATCCAGACCATCTGCCAGTTCGCCGATGGCGACGGATACGCCGCCCGCGCCGAAGTCGTTGCAACGGCGGATCATGCGGGTGACCTCCGGATTGCGGAACAGGCGCTGAATCTTGCGCTCCTCCGGCGGATTGCCCTTCTGGACCTCTGCGCCGCAGGTTTCCAGCGACTCTGTGGTGTGGCTCTTGGAGGAACCGGTTGCGCCGCCACAGCCGTCGCGGCCGGTGCGTCCGCCGAGCAGGATGACGATATCGCCCGGATCCGGAACCTCACGGATGACGTTATCAATTGGAGCCGCGCCGACAACTGCGCCGATTTCCATGCGCTTTGCAACGTAGCCCGGATGGTAAATTTCATGGACAAGGCCGGTGGAAAGGCCGATCTGGTTGCCGTAAGACGAATAACCGCCCGCCGCTGTCGTACACAGCTTGCGCTGCGGCAGCTTGTGCTCCAGCGTCTCGTTCAGCGGGACAGTCGGATCGCCTGCACCGGTGACGCGCATCGCCTGATAGACGTAGCTTCTGCCGGACAGCGGGTCACGGATGGCACCGCCAAGGCAGGTTGCCGCGCCGCCGAACGGTTCGATTTCGGTCGGATGGTTGTGCGTCTCATTCTTGAACATCAGCAGCCACGGCTCCTTCTTGCCGTCTACGGTTGCCTGAATGCGGATGGAGCACGCATTGATCTCCTCGCTCTCATCGAGGTTTGCCAGATTGCCGCGCTTCTTGAGCACCTTGCCGGCAGCGGTGCCGACATCCATCAGCGTAATCGGACGCTTTGCCGCCTTCTCCTCGCCATAGACCTCGCGGCGGCCCGCCAGATAGCGGTCAAACGCATCCTTGACCATCTGGTCATCGATGATGCTGTTGTCGATCTCCGTCAGGAAGGTAGTGTGGCGGCAGTGATCCGACCAATAGGTATCGATCATGCGCACCTCAGTGATGGTCGGGTCGCGCTTTTCCTCGCCTGCAAAATAGCTCTGGAGGAACTGCAGGTCGTCCAGCTCCATTGCCAGACCCAGGCTGGTGCGCATCTCTTCCAGCGCTGCGGTATCCATCGAGATAAAGCCCTCAACGGTGTCAACCGCGGTCGGAATCGCATACTTTGCCTCGAGCGTTTCCGGCTTTTCTGCGGAAGCCTCGCGGGAATCCACCGGGTTGATGAGATAGCCGCGGATTTTGTCCAGCTCTGCGTCCGTCAGCTTGCCGCCGAGCACATAGATATGTGCCGCCGCGACCTTCGGGCGCTCGCCCTGCGTCATCAGCTGAATGCACTGCGCGCACGAATCCGAACGCTGGTCATACTGACCCGGCAGCGGCTCGACCGCGAGAATGCGGTAATCACCCTCCGGCATCGGGAACTGCTCGTCATAGCAGTCATCCACCATCGGCTCGGAGAACACAATATTCTTTGCCTTCGCATAGACCTCCGCGTCAATGCCCTCGACATCATAGCGGCACAGCTCGCGCACATAGGTGAGCGCCGGAATCTCCAGCAGCTCACGCATGCTGCTGCACAGCGACTGCGATGCGCTGTCAAATCCGCTGCGTTTTTCAGTATAGCATCTTAATACTGCCATGTTGCACCTCGAAAAAACATAGTATAGTCGTCAAATTTTTACGAATCGCATATTTAATACTATCATACCGTTTTTCCCATCCCTTTGCAAGGGCAGGGCGGCAGAAAAACGGCATTTTGCGCGAAATTTGCGGAACTTTCCCGTTTGTTTGGGTATTTGACCAACACTTTTGTTACAAAAAACATACGAACGCAGAAGCGCTCCCCCTGCGTCGTGCGTGCCGGGAGAGCGCTGTTGTGTATCAAATTTACGGAATGGTATAGCCGTAACCGCCATATGGGCTGGTCTGTCCGTCCTGAGACGAGGAGGACGAATCATTCTGTGTCGCAGAGGTACCTGCCAGATCCGCCTGGTCAACCAACGTGATGCTGACGGTGAGCGTCTTGCCGGAGCGATAGACCGTCAACTCCATTGTGTCGCCCGCCTTCATGTTGTTCTTAACCGAATTGATGTCGCTCATGCAGGTGATTTCCTGCCCGTTGACGCCGGTGATGATATCGCCTTCCTTAATGCCCTTCTGGTAGGCATCGGATGCCGTATCGACACTGGTGACCATGACACCCTGCGGGATTTTGTAATAGGCCGCGCGCATCTCATCGATGTCATAGCCGCTGATTCCAATCGCCGGACGGCCGGTGACATGACCGTAGGCAATCAGCTGGTCGACAACCTCCTTGACCGTGTTGGTCGGGATGGCGAAGCCCATGCCCTCAATAGAAGCGCTGTCCGAGCTGGTCGCGCTCAGCTTGGAAGAGGTGATTCCGATGACCTGGCCGCTCGTATTGATGAGCGCGCCGCCGGAGTTGCCCGGATTGATCGCAGTGTCCGTCTGAATCAGTGTCATCTCACGGTCATTGATGGTCACATTGCGGTTGATGGCGGAGATAAAGCCGCCGGTAAAGCTGTTCTGGAATTCCACACCGCCGGGCGAACCGATGGCAAATGCACGGTCGCCGACCTTCACGTCGTCCGAATTGCCAAATTCCGCGGCCGTCAGCCCGTCTGCGTCAATCTTGAGCACAGCGAGATCGGTCTGTTCATCCGTGCCGATCAGTTCCGCCTCATAGGTGGTTGAATCGTTCATTACAACGGTGATTTTGTCGCCGTCCTCCACAACATGGTTGTTCGTGATGATATAACCGTCTTCACTCATGATGACGCCCGAGCCGGACGACTCACTGCCCATCTGAATGTCATCGACGACAATGGACACGATAGATGGGGTCACCTTTTCATACACGCCGGAATAGCTCGCCGCGTCATCGCTGCCCGCGCTGGATGTACCGCTGACCTGCATCTTTGTAGAATCGTCCGGCAGGCCGCTGCCGCTGTCCACCGCACTGCTCGAGCTGTCCGCCGTCAGGCCGGACAGGTCAATGCCGCCGCCTGCGAGCATGCCGCCACCAAACGCCACTGCCGCGATGATAACGCCTGCAATAACCGGTTTCCACGGGAATTTCCCGTTTTTGCGCGGTTTTTTATTTCGATTCGGTTTCTGTCCGCCGCTCCACTGCTCATAGGCAGAGGGGCCGCTGGGAGGCGGTGTACTGCCGCCGCCCGTACTTCCGGCAGAAGTATTCTGACTGCCATAGGTATACGACTGATTGCTGCCTGTATTCTGATATGCACTTCCCGGCCGCTCATCTGCGCCGCGCACCGGCGTCTGGAACGGTGTAGTTTGGGGATCTTCGTGCTCGGTATTCCGATTCAACTCGTCCATAAGCGTAGCCTCCCTTGTTATGCTTCTATTGTACGCGCAAAATATGGTTTTTCGTTGTCGCCAATGTTAAGATTTTGTGAATGTCACCCGCTGTGCAAAACAAACGCCTCTGCGCAACTTGCAGAGGCGTTTTCTGTGTTATTTCTGTGTCAGCTGGCGGTCTTCCTTCCCGCCGGAGGATTTCTGCGCAAGCGGAACAGTGAATGCGAACTCGGTTTCGCCGTTCGCTGAGCGCACCGAAATATCACCGCCGTGCAGATTGACGATGGATTTGACGATATACAGGCCGAGACCCGCGCCCGTGCGGTCACGGCTGCGGCTGCGGTCAACCTTGTAAAAGCGGTCGAATACATGCGGCAGATCCTCCGCCGGAATTTCCGAGCCGGTGTTTCGGATAGAGAACAGGCTCATTGTGCCCTCCACCTCCGCGCGGATGGTCAGCGTGCCGCCCTCATTCACGAACTTGACTGCATTGTCCACAAGATTGTAAACCACACGGTAAATATGGTCACTGTCGCCGTTGACAATCAGGCTGTCCTGCAAATCGACATCCATTTCCAGCTTTTTGTCGTTGATCTGCTTTTCAAAGCTGATGAGCACACGCGCTGCCATTTCCGTCAGATCAAACGGCGCAGGTGTGATAATCAGCTCGCCTGCCTGAATTTTCGCCGCATCCAGCATGCGCATGACGAGGCGTGACAGGCGGTCGACCTCCTCCGAAATAATTCGCAGGTACTGCGGATGGCGTTCCTGCGGAATCGTGCCGTCCAGCATGCCGTCGACAAAGCCGCGGATGGAGGTCATCGGAGTCTTGAGCTCATGCGAAACATTTGCGACAAAGCCGCGGCTGAGCTCCTCCTGCTGTTGCAGCGATGTCGCCATGTTGTTGAAGCTGACTGCCAGCTCGTCGATTTCATCGCAGTTGTTGTTCTCCGAAACGCGCACGTCAAATTCGCCATGCCCGAACTTTTTCGCCGCGGAAACCAGTCCCTTGAGCGGCCGCGTCAGCATATCCGACAGGAACCAGCTGATAATCAGTGTCAGCACCAGCGTAATCGCAATAATGAACAGATAGCTGCGCATGATGGTATGCATCAGTCCGGTGGTCGAGGCAGACGGGATTGCCGCAATGACCAGCGCGACCGTCTCAGCGGCGTCATCTGTACAGTTTGCGCCCGCAATGAAATAGTTTTCTGAAAACAGACCGCTGACATTGCCGAGTCCAAAGTACGAACCCTTGTCCCGGATGGACTGCACCAGCTTACCGCTGACCGTGCCTTGAATCTGATCCTTTTCGATGCCGTCATCCTTTGGCAGCGAGCAGATCAGCACCTTGCCCTGCGCGTCGGTCAGCAGGATGGTACAGCCGCTGACCGCTGCCTGCTGGTCCAGATAGGTCTTGAGGAATGTATTGTCCTGCGTCTGCAACAGGATGGTGTTGTTTTCGACAATCGCATCGACATAGCTGACGGTTGTTTCCAGCTGCTCCTGCTTTTCCTGCACGGAATAGCGGCTGACCTGCGCCATGAACACGCCGCCCGCAAAGGTAAAGCTGACGAGAATCAGCAGCGCGAACGCCATATAGTTCTTGACAAAAATATTTCTCATGGATCAATCCCTGGTTTCAAATTTATAGCCGACGCCCCAGACGGTTTTCAGCTCCCATTTATCGCTGACGCCCTCCAGCTTTTCGCGCAGGCGCTTGACATGGACATCGACGGTACGGGTATCGCCGAAATAGTCAAAGCCCCAGACATCATCCAACAGCTGTGCGCGCGTGAACACGCGGTTCGGGCTGGACGCCAGAAAATACAGCAGTTCGATTTCCTTCGGCGGCGCATCGACGCGCTTGCCGTCGATAATCAGGTCATACGCCTGCTTGTCTATCGTCAGCTTGTCAAACGAGATTTTGCCGCTGTCCTCCGGCGCAAAGCGGCGGAACACCGCACGCACACGCGCGACAACCTCGCGCATCTCCAGCGGCTTGACGATGTAGTCATCGGCGCCCATCTCCAGACCGTTGACCTTGTCGAAGGTTTCGCCCTTGGCGGTGAGGATAATAATCGGCACCTTACTCTCGGCACGGATGATCTTACAGACCTCCCAGCCGTCCATAACCGGCATCATGACATCCAGCAGGATCATGTCCGGATTGACCTTGCGCCACTGCGCAACGCCCTCCTCACCGTTTTCCGCCTCGGTAATTTCATATCCCTCGCGTTCGAGGTACAAACGCAGAAGCTCACGGATATTGCCGTCGTCTTCCACGATCAAAATTTTCTTACTCATGCCCGCTCCTCCTCTTCGTAACTGCATACTTCGCCTTCTATTATACGGCATTTTATGGCGTAATTCATCACTTTTTTTGTAAACGAGGGAAAATTGGCGCAAAAAATCCGGCCTGCACCCGTGTATCAGCCGGAAATCTGTGTATTCTGTGCACAAAAAACCTCCCGTTTGGGGGAGGTTTCCATATTATTCTTCGTTATCCTAAAAATGGGCATAAGGAAACCGCCTTGCTCGCGCTTGGCGGCTTACAATGCAGAAGCCGCTCGAAAGCGGCTCCGCACGATTTCTTGGTTATCTGGCAGGCGTCCGGTTCTCCTGCATCTCTCGGGTTTCCCCTGTCAAGCCATCGGCGTGTGGATCGGACGAAATTTTCCACCTCAGATAACCATTCTTATTGTACTATTATTATATCATTTCTATTCCTTTTTGTAAAGAATTCTTTTGTTTCGAAGTAAGCGATTCCACTCCTTTCTGTCAATTTTCATAAATGTAATGATCGAGTTCTTATACTTAGGATCATCTTGTGATGTTGCAAGTCTAACAACCATTTTAAAGACTTCCCCATGAATCATGATTTCTTTCAAAACCAAGGCTGAATTAGGTTTGTTTGCCTCAATGATATAATCTGGATTCGATACAATTTCTCTAAAATAAGAACAATATCTCTCAAAATCATTGGGATGCCGGTCTTTAATATGCTGAATCTGTTTATCCGTTATGATAACTTCGTCGGTGACAATATCGTTCGTTACACAGCGATAAATACTTCGATTCAACCTACCTATATGGTGCACATCTGCACCTCCGTTCCCAGTAATATTCGACTTAATTATATCAGGCTCCTTGTTATTTTCAATATCTTTCTTTCGTCCCCTCGTTGTCCTGCGCATAGCAGTCTGTTCCTGGTCAGCCTGTCGTTTGAAGCCGGTCTGCCGAATGAAATCATTCTGCCGTTCGTTCCAGCTGCGTATCTTGACCGCCGCTTCTGTGGTATCCAGTCCTGCTGCATCCATTGCAGCATACTCACGCTTCCAGCGCCTGATTTGCCGTTCGTGGTATCGTTGAATCTGGCTTGCTTCGTACTCCGTCAGTTTATTCTGTGCACAAAAAACCTCCCGTTTGGGGGAGGTTTCCACATTATTCTTCGTCGTCGTACCCATCATCTGAGTCATCTGTGTCATCTGTGTCGTCGGAATCGTCGTACCCGTCCGAATCGTCCTCCTGACTGTATTCGTCCGAATCGTTGTATTCCTCGGAATCATCGGAATGGTCAGAATGGTCATAAGAACCGGTCAGGCGGTTTTCCGCCGCATCCAGCGCGCCCTCACTGTCAGCAACACCATTCAGCGCCGCCGTGCCGTCATATGCGATCCATGCATCCCCACTGTAGAACACCGGGACAACAACCGCGTTTTCCGCCAGCTCGTGGATGGCATCCGTCAGGCTGTCCGCCTCGTCCGTGCCGTCCACCGGGACAAACAGCCGGTCTGCCGCATCCAGCAGCGCACCGACGTCGCCGACCGGAATGCCGTCCTCCGCGCCGTTTGCCGAGAGGTCGGTCAGATCGGACAGCGAATCCGCCGTCAGGCTGACGGCTGCATCGCCTGCCGCATGCCGGATCTCCTCCAGCGCGTCCAGCAGGACAGCAGCCTGATCGTCCGGATCGCGGTCAAACTCTGCGCGGTCGAGATGTCCGCGCGGCGGGAAGGTGAAATCGGCGAGCATCAGCTCATCACAGCCCGCCTCTGCCGCGCTCTTTGCGATGTCACACAGATAGCTTACCGTGTCATCATTCGTCGGATCGAGCCAGCGGGTGTTGTCATAATCCAGCCATGTGCCGCCGTTCTCGAACTGAATCGCAAGGTCGGAATTATAATCGGTCGCCTGTGCATCGTGCAGGCAGTAAATGCGCCCGATGACGTGCACGCCCGCCTCCTTCAGCGCGCCGATGGCTTCTTTCAGCGCATCCGCGTCACTGTCGACCAGATATTCCACCTCATCGATCTCATTGGTGTCGACAGAGAGATTCAGATTGCCCTCATCGTCCTTGATGTTGACCACGACGGTATCAAGTGCGCCGCTCTCCGCCAGCTCCAGAATACGATCCTGTTCGTCCGCGACGGCACTCGCCGCCAGCATGACAATGCGGTCTGTGCCTTCCGGTTCCGGCTCAGGCTGCTCCACAGGGGTCTCCTCCTGCGGCTGCTCCTCCACCGGCTGCGCACTGCCTGTGCTTTCCAGCTGCTGCGCCTCCTGCGCCAGCACACCGTAGCGGTCGATGACATGTGCGCCGTCCCCGTCGAACGACAGGCACTGTGCAACAAGAAAGACGCCCACGGCAACAACCAGCACCGCCACAATCAAGACAGCGGCCACCGTGCGGCGGATGCGGGATTGATTGGGGGTATGATTGCTGTTCATGGGCGTCTCCTCTTTACATACTTAAAATTTTGTTGGACCGACAGAACTTACTTATCTGCCGGAGCGGAAGCAGCTTCCTGTGCCTTCTTGGCAGCGGCAGCCTTTTCCATGGCAGCCTTCTTGGCAGCTGCCTGCTTTGCCTTGAGCTCCTGAAGCTCCTTGACCTTCTCCGGGGTGTTCCACGGCTCGATGATGTGGCGCGGGCAAGCCTTTGCACACATCTGGCAGCCCTTACACTTATCGTAATCGATAACCGGGAGGTTGCCTTCCATATGGATGGCGTCGAACTTACAGGTCTTCTCACACAGACCGCAGCCGATACAGCCGACCGCGCATGCATCCATAACGTCCTTGCCCTTTGCCTTGGAAGAACAGTCGACGCGGACTGCATTCTTCTCCGGAACGAGGGAGATGATGTGCTTCGGGCATGCGGCAATACACTTGGAGCATGCGGTACACTTGGAAGTGTCAACCTTGGCAACACCGTCGACAACATGGATTGCGCCGAACGGGCATGCCTTCTCACAGGTGCCGAGACCGAGGCAGGCAAATGCACATTCCTTATAGCCGTTTGCAACGCGGATTGCGCCCAGGCAATCCTCAATGCCTTCATACTTTGCACGGTTCTTTGCGTTTTCGCAGGTACCGGAGCAGTGTACGTGTGCAACCATCTTTTCCGATTCGGTGACCTCAACGCCCAGGACAGCAGCGATCTTCTCTGCTGCTGCTGCGCCGCCGACCGGGCAGCCGTTGACCGGTGCCTTGCCCTCGACGATGGCGGTTGCCAGGCCGTTACAGCCTGCGTAGCCACAGCCGCCGCAGTTTGCACCCGGCAGGCACTCCTGTACAGCCGGAATGCGCTCGTCTACCTCGACGGCAAAGATTTTGGATGCGAATGCAAGGATCAGGCCGAACAGCAAGCCCATGACGCCCAGAACCAGCACCGCAGAAACAATACTCATCATTTGTGATTCAACTCCTATTCTCTGACCGTCGGGTTTACCAGATCTTCATGCCGCTGAAGCCCAGGAACGCCATCGCCATCAGAGAAGCGGAAATCAGGGCAATCGGGAAGCCCTCAAAGCACTTCGGGCAATCTGCCGATGCAGCCAGACGCTCACGGATGGATGCGAACAGTACGATAGCCAGCGTAAAGCCGAGGCCACCGGTGATGCCGTAAACGATGGATTCGAGGAAATTATAGCTGTTCTGTACGTTCTGCAGCGCAACGCCCAGAACCGCACAGTTGGTGGTAATCAGCGGAAGGAAAATACCCAGCGCCTGATACAGCGACGGCATCGCCTTCATCAGGAACATCTCTACGAACTGTACGAGCGTTGCGATGACCAGAATAAATGCGACCGTCTGCATATAGTTCAGACCCAGCGGAACCAGAACGAAGGTGTTAATCAGCCACGTAACGGCGGATGCCAGACCCATAACGAAGGTTACCGCCATGCCCATGCCGACTGCGGTGTCGATCTTCTTGGATACGCCGAAGAACGGGCAGCAGCCGAGGAACTGGGACATGATAAAGTTGTTAATCAGAATGGCGCTGAGAGAAATCGATAAAATAGATGTCATTGTACATTACTCTCCTTTCTTCAGCAGCTTCTGCATGACAGCAATGACGAAGCCGAGCGTCAGGAAGCCGCCTGCCGGCAGGATCATAATGGTGGCCGGCTGGCTGAATACCGTAATCAGGCCGCCGCCGATGGTTCCTGCACCCAGCAGCTCACGGACAACAGACATGATAACCAGCGCGAACGTAAAGCCGAGACCCATAACCAGACCGTCGACTGCGGATGCGCCGACCGAATTCTTGGAAGCGAACGCCTCGGCACGGCCGAGGATGATGCAGTTTACGACGATCAGCGGGATGAACAGACCCAGCGACGCGGACAGCGATGGGATAAACGCCTGAAGCAGCAGGTCGATCATCGTAACGAAGCCTGCGATAACGGTGATGTATGCCGCGATACGAACCTTATTCGGGATAAACTTACGCAGCAGGGAAATAACGATGTTGGAGCAGATCAGTACCGCTGTAGCGGACAGACCCATGCCCACGCCGTTGACGACTGAGGTCGTGGTTGCCAGTGTCGGGCACATGCCGATCAGCTGAACAAGTACCGGGTTATTGGTAAACAGACCCTCTTTCAGATTTTTTCCAAAGCTCATGATATGGTCCTCCTTAACCCTGTTCCGCAGCGAACTTCACGGCAGCGTTGACGCCTTCCGATACTGCGCGGGAGGTGATGGTCGCGCCGGTCAGTGCGACGATGGAGCCGCCATCCTTCTCAACGGCAACCGTGCCGTCGGCAGGCTGGCCTGCGAACTGCTCCTGGAACTCCGGCTTGGTGCTGTTTGCGCCCAGGCCCGGGGTCTCAGACGATGCGGAAATAATGGAAATACCGGTGATCGTGCCGTCAACGCCGATGCCAACCATGGTATCTACGCCGCCGCCGAAGCCGGTCGGTGCGACTTCAACGCAGTAGCCTGCGTCCTGGCCGTCCTTGGTCATCTTATAAGCGGAAACGATTTCAACAACCGTGCCCTTGTCGGTGGTTGCCGTAGTGCCTTCCGCAACCTCAATCGGCTCGGAATCCGCATCCATGACCTGTGCCAGCGCATTTTCCGTCTTAATCTGGTTCTGCTTGGCAATCGGGTCAACGGTGATTGCGTTTACTGCACCGAGGCACAGTGCAACGACCAGCGTGATTGCACAAAGGACGCCGCCGAGCTGTACAAATTCATTCTTCTGCTTGCCAGCCATTGATTAGCCCTCCTTCTTCTGCTTTGCCGGTGCGCCGAACTTGGTCGGGCGGGTGTACTTATCAATCAGCCATACGGTGGTATTCATCAGCAGGATGGAGTAGCAGACGCCTTCCGGATAGCCGCCGAAGAAGCGGATCATGACGGTCAGCAGGCCGCAGCCGATGCCGAAGATAACCTGACCCTTGCGGGATACCGGGGAAGTCGAGTAGTCGGTCGCCATGAAGAACGCGCCGAGCATCAGGCCGCCGCCGAACAGGCTGTACAGCATGGAATCCAGATGGCCCAGGCCGCCCTGCGGGAACAGGAAGGTCAGAACTGCAACCGTCAGGATGTAAGCTGCCGGGATGTGGATGGTGATAACCTTGCGAACCAGCAGGTAAACGCCGCCGATAATCAGGGCAATCGCGGAAACCTCACCCATGGAGCCGCCACACATGCCGAGGAACATATTGGCAATGCTCGGCAGTTCGCCATCCGCCGTGCCCTTGATGATCGCGAGCGGGGTTGCGCTTGCCATCGCATCGAGCGCCTCGGTGGAATTGGAAATCAGGCCGACGCCGGACTTTGCTCTGACCCAGGTGGTCATGGCAACCGGCCAGGAAGCCAGCAGGAATGCACGACCGGCCAGTGCCGGGTTGATGAAGTTCTTGCCGAGGCCGCCAAACAGGCACTTGGCAACGATGATTGCGACGCCGTCGCCGATAATCAGCATCCAGTACGGAAGCGTAACCGGGCAGACAAACGCCAGCAGCACGCCGGTAACAGCAGCGGACAGATCCGTGATCGTGTTCGGCTTGCCGACAATCTTGTCGTAGATTGCCTCAAATACCATGCAGGCTGCAACGGAAACCACGGTCATCAGAATCGCGCGGAAACCGAAAACATAGGTCGAAACTGCCAGCGACGGGATCAGTGCGAACAGCACGTCGAGCATAATCGACTGGGTATCCTCTTTGCTCTTAATGTGCGGGGAGGATGTAATTACTACTTTACTGAAATCATACATTTCGTTCCACCCTCCTTACTTCTGCGCCGCAGCGGCTGCTGCCTTGCGCTTTTCCTGGACGCGCATCTTCGCAACGCGGAACTGCTGTACCAGCGGGATGCGTGCCGGACATACGTATGCGCACGAGCCGCACTCGATGCAGTCGAGTACGTCGTACTCCTCGCAGCCCTCGAGGTCGTTCTTAGCTGCGAACATGTTCATGTAAACCGGGGTCAGGTGCATCGGGCAGACTCCGACGCAGCGGCCGCAGCGGATGCAGGTCGGATGCGCAACGCGCTTATCCTCATCCTCACAGAACGCGAGGAATGCGTTGGTGCCCTTGAGTACCGGGACATCGGTGGTAAACTGCGCGACGCCCATCATCGGGCCGCCGGCCAGCAGCTTGTTCGGCGCGCTCTTGAAGCCGCCGCATGCATCGATCAGCTCAGTCACACAGGTGCCGGTGCGAACCTCAAGGTTCTTCGGCTCGTTGACCGCGGAGCCGGAAACCGTGACAACGCGGCGGATAACCGGCATGCCCTTGGCAAAGCAGCGGTAAACCGCACCTGCGGTGTCTACATTAAATACTGCGCAGCCTGCGTCTGCCGGCAGCTTGCCGGACGGAACCTCACGGCCGGTAACGGCATTGATGAGCTGCTTTTCTGCGCCCTGCGGGTAGCGGCACTCCAGCGGAGCCAGCTTGATAACCGGGTCGCCGGCGAGCAGCTGCTCGATCTTTGCAAATGTGTCTTCCTTGTTCAGCTCGATGCCGATGAAGGCCTGCTTGACGCCCATGATCTTGACCAGATAGCGGACGCCCTCGACAATCTCCTCCGGGCGCTCGAGCAGCAGGCGGTGGTCGGACGTGATGTACGGCTCACACTCCGCGCCGTTAATCAGGATGGTATCGCACTTGCCGATACCGGACTTGATCTTGACATGCGTCGGGAAGGTTGCGCCGCCGTGGCCGACAATACCCGCATCCCAGATTGCCTGGATGCGCTCGTCGTTGGACATCGATTCAAAGTCCTTCGGCTTGACCGACTCGTGCAGTCTGTCTTCATGGTCGTTCTCAATGACGATGGACAGAACCTTGGAGCCATTCTGGTGCAGCATCGGGATGACGTCGACAACCTTTCCGGAAACCGACGCATGTACCGGAGCGCTGACAAAACCGCCGGCCTCTGCGATCATCTGACCCATGTCGACGATGTCACCCTTCTTCACCAGCGGCTTTGCCGGTGCACCAATGTGCATCGAAACGGGAAGGACAACCTTGTCCGGTGCCTTCAGGACTTCGATCGGCTTTTTGTTTGTTGCGGATTTGAATCCCGGATCATTTTTGGTTCCAGGATGGATACCGCCACGAAACGTGTACGCCATTATGGATTCACCTCTCTGTTCATTCTGTGCGGCAGGATGCCGCACCGCAGACGATAATTAACCTGCGGAACAGCCGTCCCCCCGCAAATCAGGCACGGCTGTCACGCGTGCGCTGCACCCCGTCAACGGGCACAACACTATACCCTAGATTATACCGTCATACCGACCAGAAACGCAAGGAATTTTGCAAAAAAAATAACAGAAATCAACAAATATTTTTGCGGTTTTTCTGTATACGTTGTTATTTCTGTGGACAATTTCTGGTTTTTTTTGGTTCCAGGCCGAAAAACACGCTTATATTCCTTGGTTTTCCGGGCATACTACGGCTGTTCCCGTCCGGGCAGGCACGGCTGTACGGACAGGAAAAAAGCCCCTCCGCACAGCGGGAGGGACCTTCGCCGGCCGGTTTTCCGTTATTCCGTGCGAAATACTGCTGCATCCAGCACATCAGACAATTCGATATCCGCCGCGTTCACGCCCGCGGCGAGATTGGGCTGGTAGCTGCTCGCAGTTTCCAGTCCCGCCTCCTGTCGCAGCGGGATGGAAATACGCGCGGTACAGCCGCCCGCCGCGCCCGGTGCGAACAGCAGTGCGCCGCCGTGCAGTTCGGCAATGCGGCGGGCATACGGGATGCCCAGCCCCCAGCCGCCGACGGATGCATCCGCCTGCCGCCAGGTGTCGTTCATGCGCGCGAGCGCCTCCTGACTCAGCCCCACGCCGTCGTCGTCAACGACAAACACGACGCTGCCGCCCTGCGTGCCGGCATACAGCCGGATATGAACCTGGTCCCCGCCATGGCGCAGGCTGTTGGAAATCAGTGTCATCAGCGCGGACAGCAGCAGACCCTGATCCGCCCACAGGCTGACATCCTGCACCGGGTTCTGTATGTCAACCGTCACTCCCCGGCGCGCAAGCTGCCGTCCGGCATCTGTGAGAAGCTCCGTCGCCGAGCACAGCTCACGCCGCATCGGCCCCAGTGCACCGTTCAGCAGCTCCGCATGGTTTGCCTGCCGGAGAATGCGCAGCGCCTCCCGCCGGATGGCGCAGGCATCTTCCCCCAATCCGTCGGATTCCAGCACATCCGCCCGCATCAACAGCCGTGCCGCGCTCCCGCGCAGACCCGCTGCCGTCATCGACACGCCGACCTGATGCTGCACATCGCACTGGAATACCAGCAGCGCCTGCCCTTCTGCCGGGACAATGCGCATGCTCCAGCGTTCGCCGGACAACGACAGTAATATGGTATGCGCCGTCCCGGTGCGCACGCTGTTCTGTATGGCATCACATGCCGCCGGATCCAACACCTCCCGCAGCGAGTAAAATCCACCGTATGCCAGCAGTGCAGCACAGGAATGCGTCTGCCGCAGCACCATCAGCTGCTCCGAAACAAGCGCCATCGCATGCATCGGCGCATCCAGACCCTGACAGACCGCAGCCAGCTGCTCCGGTGAAAGCCCCGCAAAAAAGGCATCATTCCCTGATGCACCGGCATCCGTCGGACTGCCTTCCTGCGGTTCTGTGACAATTTTCATCATATTTCATCTCCATTCGAGCATGAGTTGCATAAATCGACAAGAAATTGACTATATTATAACAGAAATTAAGAGCTTCTGAACATGGAATATGAAAAAACTTCAGAATTGCTACCGCAATTTATACAAATCTGTTATTGCGAAACAACTTTTTTCCGTGTATAATAAAGTCGTTCCAGTAAAACAGGATATTTAATAAGGAGGATATTACTACAATGGGTATCAAAGTAGGTATCAATGGCTTTGGCCGTATCGGCCGTATGGTTTTCCGCGCTGGTCTTTCTAATCCGAACATCGACTTCGTTGCTGTCAACGATCCGTTCATGACTCCGGATTACATGGCTTACATGCTGCGTTACGACACCATGCATGGTCAGTACCAGGGCACCATCGAGTACACCGACAACTCCATCATCGTCGACGGCAAGGAAGTTAAGTTCTTCGCTTGCATGAACCCGGCTGAGATTCCGTGGGGCGAGGCTGGCGTTGATTACGTTGTTGAGTCCACCGGCGTATTCCTGACCAAGGAAAAGGCTCAGGCTCACATCGACGGCGGCGCAAAGAAGGTTATCATGTCTGCTCCGTCCAAGGACGACACCCCGATGTTCGTTATGGGCGTTAACCAGAACACCTACACCAAGGATATGACCTTCGTTTCCAACGCTTCCTGCACCACCAACTGCCTGGCTCCGATTGCCAAGGTTCTGGACGAAGCATTCGGCATCACCGAAGGCCTGATGACCACCGTTCATTCCACCACCGGCACCCAGAAGACCGTTGACGGTCCGTCCAAGAAGGACTGGCGCGGCGGCCGTGCTGCTTCCGGCAACATCATTCCGTCTTCCACTGGCGCTGCTAAGGCAGTAGGCAAGGTTTACCCGAAGCTGAACGGCAAGCTGACCGGTATCTCCATGCGTGTACCGACCCTCGACGTTTCTGTTGTTGACCTGACCTGCAACCTGGCTACCCCGGCTACCAAGGACGACATCTGTGCAGCAATGAAGAAGGCTTCTGAGACCCCGCTTGAAGAAGGCGGCCTGAAGGGCATTCTGGGCTACACCGAGGACGCAGTTGTTTCTTCTGACTTCCTGGGCGATGCTCGCACCTCTATCTTCGACGCAACCGCAGGCGTTTATCTGACCGACACCTTCGTAAAGGTTGTTTCCTGGTACGATAACGAATGGGGCTACTCCAACAAGCTGCTGATGCTCATCGAGCACATGGCTAAGGTTGACGCTGAATAATTGATATCTTCCTTATTTGCGATTCAGGAAATGGGCTTTCCCTTCTGGGAAAGCCCATTTTTTCTATTCCCAGCATGCCCGCCGCGCCCACATACGATACTGCCAAATCTGTCCGTCTCCGGCAGAACCCGCACCCGCTTCCAGCCTTGCGCCAAATGTCATAATATGGTACAATACTTTCGCCGGCATGTCCGGCAGTACAAAATGGAAGGGACGAAAAACACATGAAAAAACGATTTCTGAGCCTGTGTCTGGCAGCATGTATGCTGACCGGTCTGGCAGGCTGCGGCGGAACCGCCGACGATCTGATGAACTCTGTACTCAAGGAAGAAGATGAAACCTTCGTCACCGGACAGCAGTACAAGGATAAAGCTGCCGCCATCACGATGGAATATGCCGCGCTGTCCGACTGCACCATGGCGCCGCTGACGCTCGAGGATGACGGCAGCGTCAACGCCTATTATGCATCTGACGACGAAAATTCGGATGAAGAGGGCGATTACCTCTATCTCGACTGTGTGAGCACAGTCAAAAATGTGGGCAGTGAAGAGCTGGATCTCGAAGATGACCTGTATTTCTACTGCGCAGATGAGAACGACATGTATGACGACTACATGGTGTTCGTTGAATCCGCAGACGGCACGACGCTGGACGATGCCGGTGAACTGCAAAAGGGAAAGACGGCGCGCGTGCACTATACGCTGGTGCTGCCGGAGGACATTTCGTGGACACAGCTCAAGGTATATTTTATCATGCCGGAATCCTCGACAACCTATGCCGCGCCGCTGAGCGACTGCAAACCGAATGCTCAGGCATTTTCTGCTGATACCCCGGTCAAAACCGCAGGCGGCGCCGTGCTGACGATGAAATCATGCACCGTTGCCGATGAAGCTGCCTCGCTGACCGATGCCGGCGGCAATACGTCCATCCAGCCCATCACCGACGGCGACAAGCTGGTTGATATCGCCATCGAAGTCACAAACAACGGCAGCGAAGCGCTCACGCTCGGCACGCTGTATGGCGGTCAGATGCTTGAGGACGGCTTCAACTCGCTCGGTACGGTCGTTCTGGAGGCAGGCAACGACATGGTCTATTCCGGTTCGATTGCCTCAGGCAGCACCGTTATGACGCACCTGCTGTTCGAGCTTGCGGAAGACCCGACCGAAGACCAGTCGTTCTATCTGTACGCAGACGGCATGTTTTACTCCATCGCCGTCAACGCCGCAAAATAACATAGCAAACAATGAAAATCCCGGAGGCAACTCCGGGATTTTTGCGTGTGGCGTATCTGAGAAAAGAAAAAGCACCGGAACAAAAATTCCGATGCTTTTCTTCTGGCGGAGAAAGAGGGATTTGAACCCTCGCGACACTTTCGCGCCCTACTCCCTTAGCAGGGGAGCCCCTTCACCACTTGGGTATTTCTCCAAAGGCTGACGGCTTAATCAAAAAGAGAATGTGGCGGAGAGGGTGGGATTCGAACCCACGCGCCCTTTCGGACAAACGGTTTTCAAGACCGCCTCGTTATGACCACTTCGATACCTCTCCGGATCGAATCTCTCGTGCTAAGCAAGAAATATTATAGCATATCCAACCCAGTGTGTCAACAGATTTTATCTGCGATTTTGTTACATTACAATTTGGAAAATAGTTTATGAATAGTTGATTAACTTTCCGGAAAATAGATGCATTTTTTTAGACAATATGTTATACTAAAACACACAGGAATGCACTCCTTTTGTGCATCTTGCAAAACCCAAATCCGCTGGATTTCCAGTGGCAGTTCCCGTCAGGAGGTCGTTTTTTATGATCTATACCGTGACATTAAATCCCTGCCTTGACTATCTGGTTGCTGTCCCCGGATTTCAGTCAGGCCGTGTCAACCGCGCCCGTTATGAGCGCATTGTACCCGGCGGAAAGGGAATCAATGTCTCTTATGCATTACATATTTTAAATCAGGACAGTCTGGCACTCGGACTGGTCGGCGGTTTTACCGGCGCTGAAATCGAACGGCTGATGGATCGGGATGGCATCCGTCATGACTTCGTCCAGCTCCAACGCGGCAGCAGCCGCATTGACGTCCAGATGGTGGATGGCATTGAAAGCTCCATCAACGGCGTCGGCCCGGAAATTTCTCCGGAAGACATTGTCGCACTGTGCGGCAAGCTCCAGCAGCTGAAAGACGGCGATACGCTTGTCCTCTCCGGCTCCATCCCACGCGGTGCACGCGATACCGTCTACAGCGATATCCTCGGCACTGTCGCAGACAAAGACCTGTATGTCGTGGTCGATGCAAAGGGTCCGCTGCTGCTCAATACCTTTAAGTACAAACCGTTCCTCATCAAGCCAAACCGGCAGGAGCTGATTGATATTTTCTACCGCAATCCGGACAGCATTGACGATATCATTCACTATGCCCGCTCCATGCAGAGCATGGGTGCACGCAATGTCCTGGTTTCGCTGGATGCAGAGGGTGCTGTCCTCGTCACAGAGGACGGCAATGTATACCGCCACAGCGCCATGGAAGGCACGGTACGCAATACGGTCGGCTGCGGCGATTCCATGCTGGCCGGCTTCCTCAGCGGCTATCATCAGAATCAGAACATGGTAGAGGCGTTCCAGCTGTCGCTGGCGGCAGCATCTGCCAATGCATTCCATGAAGGCCGCGGCACCTATGATGATATCATGGAGCTGTACCAGACCCTGCAAAATGAAATCGAAGAATAACCCTGTTGATATCTGAACCTCTGATATAAAACACGGCTCTGCCTCCTGCCCGGCGTTCCGGCAGGAGGCAGTTTTTTGTGCCCGTCAGGCCTTGTTTTTCCGTCTGGTACAGGTGATGTCAAACGACGGGTTGTAGGCATAATAGTTTTTCGCATCCAGATTTTCCTGTACATCGCGCAGGGCTTCACCGAAGCGCTGGAAGTGCACGATTTCACGCTCACGCAGGAATTTAATCGGATCGCGCACATCCGGATCATCCAGCAAACGAAGCAGGTTGTCATAAGTCAGGCGTGCCTTTTGCTCCGCCGCCATATCCTCGAACAGGTCGGCGAGCGCATCGCCGGTCGATTGCAGCGTTGCCGCAGAGAACGGCGTACCGCTGGCAGCCTGTGGATAGATGCCCGTTGTATGATCGACAAAATAGGCGTCAAATCCGCTGCTGCGGATTTCCTCCGGTGTCAGGTTGCGCGTCAGCTGATGAACAATTGCACCGATCATCTCACAGTGTGCCAGCTCCTCTGTGCCGATGTCGGTCAAAATCGCCTTACCCTGTGCATACGGCTGTGCATAACGCTGGTTCAGATAGCGCATGGCCGCACCCAGCTCCCCGTCCGGGCCGCCCAGCTGTGTCAGGATCAGCTTTGCCATCGCCGGGTCAGGCTTGGAAATGCGCACCGGATAGATGAGCTTCTTGTCATAATCCCACATGACTTACACTCCTTCCCACGGCCACGGCTCGTCGATCCAGTCCCAGCGTTTTCCGGTTCCCGCATTGGACAGGTACAGCGGGCCGAAATGCTTCTGATACATCTCCTCTGCCTGTTGATGCTTTTTGGACATCGCACGGAAATACTGCAATGCGGTTTCGTCCTCCGGGTGTCCGTCCAAATACATACCCGCATCAATCATCGCAAATTCCCGGCGGCGCAGCTCCTGCATGGCCTGTTGCTGTTCAGTCACAGCGCACCGCCTCCTCTCCAATAAACGGCTTATCCAGATCGGCAAAGATGGTCCCGCGTGCCAACGCCACATCGTCGTTGTAAATATTCTGCCAGATCTGGTCGGGCACAAAGCCCATCGCCAGCGCAAGCAGATTGTAATTCATGACAAAGCCCGGGCCGGACTGCGTATGCTGTGTCGTGACGGCGGGTTTGGCATTCATTTTTTCCTCAGCCATATGCTGCCTTCCTTTCTGAAAAAAATTTGAGCCTGTCAGCTCTCACCTTATCCTATGCGCCACGGGAAGTCCGGGTGAAAGCGGAGAAATCTTCCAGCCATCTATTGACAGTTTGATATCATTGTGATATCATTCAAATATCAAAGCAAGGGAGGGATTTCCTGTGAAAGAAAAAATCCGCAACAATCGAAAAAATGGCATGCCTATGCTCATCCTGACCGTTGCACTGTATGCCGCTGCCATTGCCGCCTGTGTCTACAGCGCCATGGCGCATCAGACGCCGCTGCTGGTCACCAGCATTATTTGGCTGTGCATCGGCTGGTTCCCGCTGTGCGGCCTGAAGGTACTCAAGCCACAGGAGGCGCTTGTTCTCACACTGTTCGGCAAATATGTCGGCACGTTGCGCGGCGAGGGCTTCTATTTTGTCAACCCATTCTGCGCCAGCGTCAATCCGGCGGCAAAAACCCGTCTGAACCAGAGTGGCGATGTGGACGGCGGCTCGGCAAAGGGCCTGTCTCTTGCCATGGGCAGAACAGCCGCTCCCGCAGAAACCGCGAGCAATAAAATTTCCCTCAAGGTCATGACGCTCAACAACAGCCGCCAGAAGATCAATGACTGTCTGGGCAATCCGGTAGAAATCGGCATCGCCGTCATGTGGCGCGTGACAGACACAGCAAAGGCTGTGTTCAACGTCGACAACTACAAAGAATACCTCTCACTCCAGTGCGACAGTGCGCTGCGCAACATTGTCCGGCTGTACCCGTATGATGTCGCACCGAATGTCGACACGACGGGCGACGGACAGGCAGATGAAGGCAGCCTGCGCGGGTCGAGCGAGGTTGTCGCTTCGCGTATCCGCGACGAGATCCAGCAGCGTGTTTCCGACGCAGGGCTGGAAATCATCGAAGCGCGCATCACCTATCTCGCCTATGCGCCGGAAATTGCCGCCGTCATGCTCCAGCGTCAGCAGGCATCCGCCATCATTGATGCGCGGAAAATGATTGTCGACGGCGCAGTCGGCATGGTGGAAATGGCACTCGAACGGCTGAATGAAAATCAGGTCGTCGAACTGGATGAAGAGCGCAAGGCTGCCATGGTCTCCAATCTGCTGGTCGTCCTGTGTGGAAATCATGACACACAGCCTATTGTCAACACGGGAAGTTTGTATTAAAATACTCCCATGAGCAGCAAGAAGAAACAAATCCCACTCCGACTGTCTGAGAATCTGTACAACGCCATTGCGGCATGGGCGGAAGATGATTTCCGCTCGGTCAACGGACAGATCGAATATCTGCTGACCGAATGTGTCCGGCAGAGAAAGAAAAACGGAAAATATGTTTCGGAGCACTTGGATGAGCCGATCGAACTGGACATCGAGTGACACCGGAACAGAACTCACTCCCCGATCCCGCAGCAGGACAGACCGGTTTGTTTGCTCTGCATGCAGACGGCCCAATACAAAGGAGCTGCTACTATGATTTTAGTCAACACCGATTACATCGCAGGCAAAGAGCTGGAAATGCTCGGACTGGTCAAGGGAAGCACCATTCAGTCCAAAAATGTCGGCAGGGATATCACACAGGGCTTTAAGACGCTGGTCGGCGGCGAGCTGAAAGCGTATACGGAAATGATGAACGATGCGCGCAAAATTGCCACTGACCGCATGATTCAGGAAGCGGAAGCGCTCGGCGCGGATGCAATTGTCAATGTCCGCTATGCCTCCGCCGCCGTCATGCAGGGTGCTGCCGAGGTCATGTCCTACGGCACCGCTGTGCGGTTTGTGTAATTTCAGACCGCAATTGACAAAGTCCCCCTGTCAATGCTATACTTTTTGCATACAAATACAGATCGCTCTCCCCATCCCGTGGGGAGAGCGATTTTTCCATTCTGTTTTGCCAAAGGAGGCCCCGCGATGCATGACACCGCAGCGAACATCTTGCTGGCGGCATGCGCCTACAACGGCGCAGACCCGAAGCGAAACCATCACCTGCTCAAGGTTCACAATTACTGCCGCATGATTGCCGAGGGGGAACAGCTGGACGCGCACACCCGGTTTGTACTGGAGGCCGCCGCCGCACTGCACGACATCGGCATTCATGAAGCGGAGCGCGTGCACGGCTCGACCTCCGGTGCCTACCAGCAGCTGGAGGGCCCGCTCATTGCGCGGCAGCTGCTCGCGCCGTTTGCGCTTCCCGCAGAAGATGTAGAACGCATCTGCTGGCTGATTGCGCACCACCACACCTACAGCCCAATCGACGGCATCGACCACCAGATTTTACTGGAAGCGGATTTTCTCGTCAACGCATGGGAAGAACCGTTTTCCGACCAGCAGATCCGGCATTTTTACACGCATATCGCCGCGACGGAAACCGGAAAGGCACTGCTGCGCGCGCACTACCTGCCGGATATTACGTAATCGTTTACTCTGCCGGGCGAAACACGCACAGCCAGATGCACGGCGCACTGGTATAGCTGACGCGGTGGCGCAGATGCGCGGGCAAACAGGCCGTATCGCCCGCCCGCAGGCGCTGCCTGCTGCCGTCCGCATATTCCAGCTCGCCCTCCCCTTCGAGGACACATACCCACTCATCCTCCGTCTGGTCATACCAGTCCGAGGTCTGCCCACTGGAGACAATGCGTTCAATGCGTGTCGTTCCATTCAGCAGCAGTTCGGTCTGTTCTTCCTCCGGCAGAATATCCGGTACATCAAACAGATTCATTTGTATCAGCCTCCCGATTTTTTTACGAAGAAAGGATTGTTTTTATGTCCGAAACCCGTCAGGATACCTTTACCTGCCCACAGTGCGGCGAGGACGGCCCGATTGACCTCTGGACCAGCATCAATGTCAGTCAGGACCCCGATGCCAGACGCCGTGTCGAAGACCTGTCCATCTTTGAATGGACCTGCCCCAACTGCGGCAAGACCTGCCTTGTCCTGCATCCGTGCCTGTATCACGACATGACCAACGAATTCATGGTCTGGTTCGCACCGGACGGCGAGGTACAGGAGGGTGCAGAGTTCTCCCAGCTCGAGCGCTACACGCTGCGCACAACGAGCACACCCAACGAATTCCGTGAGAAGGTCAACATCTTAGAGCGCCATCTGGATGACCGCGCACTCGAGCTGACCAAGCTCATTCTTATTATGCAGCTTTCGCGCGACAATGTCGATGTTGTCGATGTAATTTTTCACAGCATTGACCAAAACGGGCAGTTTGTCTTTGTGCTCGTCCACCCGGACGGCGTGGAGCAATATGTGCGCCTGCCTGCGGCGACCTATCAGAAGCTGGCACACGATGTACGCGAATATCTGTTCACGCCGGCGCATGGCTTCCAGACCATCGACCTGAAATGGGCGAAGGAATCGCTGGAGCTGCTCAAGGATATGTGACGCGCCCCCCAAATATCCCCAACGCAAAAAGCCGCCCCGCTTTCGCGGGACGGCTTTTGGTTTCTATCTTTTGGTAAGTGTATCGTCGATTTATTCGGCAACCTTGACCCAGACACCGCCGTTGCGGCAGGACTCGGTTGCAGCAGCAGCCATCAGAACCGGACGCAGGCCATCGTATGCGCCAACAACGGTCGGCTTGTCATTGACGATGGAATCGATGAAGAACTTGATCTGCTCGATGAATGCGTCGTTGTAGCGCTCGAGGAAGAACCACTTCGGCTTCTCGGACAGTGCGCCGTCAACGGTAGTGATGGTTGCGGTGGAATTCAGGTCGTTCTGATCAGCAGCCATGCCCTTGGAGCCGAATACTTCAACTCTCTGGTCGTAGCCGTAAACTGCCTGACGGGAATTGTTGATGGTAGCGATTGCGCCGTTTGCCAGCTTCATGGTGACAACTGCGGTGTCGACATCCGGAATGCCGGACTCTTCCTGGAGATTCGGGTTAACCAGGCAGGAGCCAACAGCGGAAATCTCAACAGCCTCAGAACCGGACAGATAACGAACCATGTCAAAGTCATGGATCATCATATCATAGAAGATACCGCCGGAAACTGCAACATAGGATGCCGGGGGCGGCTCCGGGTCGCGGGAGGAAACATTGATGTAATGCGGGTTGCCGATCTTGCCAGCCTTCACTGCATCAGCAACAGCCTTGTGGTTGTGGTCGAAGCGGCGGTTGAAGCCAACCTGGAACTTGACACCCTTCTCCTCTACCAGAGCGAGTAGAGCCTTGATCTTTGCGATATCATAGTCAATCGGCTTCTCGCAGAAGACATGCTTGCCAGCCTTGACTGCTTCCATCGAAACCTCACAATGGGTGTCGGTGGAAGAACAAACCATAACAACGTCGACATCCGGGTTGTTGATGACGTCCATATAATTGGTGGAAGCGTTGGTGATGCCTCTCTGTGCCAGCCACTCGCGTGCGCCGGACTTGTCCAGCATCGGATCAGCTGCTGCGATAACCTCAGCGCCTTCGATGTTATTGAGCAGGTTGTTGATGTGGAGCTTGCCGATACGGCCGCATCCGACTACGCCAAAACGTAAATTTGCCATGACCTTTTCTCTCCTTGTCTATACAAATCATGTATGCCAGAAAATTGGATACCCGCGGCAAAACCGCCGCAGGGTATCCTTTTTTAGCTCAAATCGTGATTATGTTCGAATTACTTTGCCATTTCTGCGGTGATGTACTCATATGCCATCTTCGCATATTTGAACGGATTTGCCTTAGCCGGGTCCTGCTCAGCCTCGACCATGATCCAGCCTTCGTAGCCGATCTCGTCGAGCTTTCTCAGAACCGGCTCGAAGTCTACGCAGCCTTCCGGATCGCCCGGAACGGTGAATGCGCCGTTACGAACCGACTTCAGGAAGGACCAGCTCTCCTTGATAGCCTGATCGCGAACGTCCTTACGCATGTTCTTCAGATGTACATGACCGATTCTGTTCGGGAACTCGTTCAGAATTGCCATCGGATCTACTTCAGAGAAGGTCCAGTGACCGGTATCGTAGCACAGCAGCAGGTCGTCGCTGGTGTTGTTCAGCATACGCTCGGTCTCTTCCAGAGTCTGTACGCAGGTACCCATGTGATGATGGAAGCAAGCGCGAATGCCGTTGCTCTTTGCGTACTCAGCCAGCTTGTTCAGGCCGTCGCACATCTGAGCGAACTCAGCATCGGTAAAGCGAGCCTTGTTCTCGAAGATGGACAGATCCTGATTGCCCTGAATAGAATAGGACTGCTCAGAAATGTTGATAGCAGTTGCGCCTGCGTAGCACAGGTACTCAATTTCCTTCTTGAACTCCTCGAAGGTCTCCTCGAACGGCTTGGTTCCGAGGAAAGAAGAGAACCACTTGGATGCAACGGTCATGCCGCGCAGATCCAGAGCTTCCTTGAGTTCCTTCACGTCAGACGGATACTTATGACCGATTTCACATCCGGTGAAACCTGCCAGACGCATCTCGGAAATGCACTGCTGGAATGTATTCTCATCGCCGAGATCCCACATATCATCGTTGGTCCAGCCGATCGGGCAGATACCAAGTTTGATATCCTTGTTTGTGAACATAATCACAACACCTCCATGATTTTATACTCCCGCCTGCGCGCCTTTCATCCGCGTGAAATCTCTCCAAATTTCCACGCTGCGCACGGGCAGGCAATAGGCTTTTCTCCTACATTATTATGATATAGGATACAGGGGTGTTTGTCAAATGTTTTGTGCAACTTGGTCAACTATTTTTTATTTCCTGCACGTTCTAATTCATGTTGCACAACAGAACCTTGTTTTTGCCTGCAAACCTGACAATATTTGCCCTCAAATGACCAAAATTTGCACACAAAAAAGCCGCCCCTGCACAAGACAGGGACGGCTCGGTATGCACAAATTTCATTTGCATCTTGCATGTTTCCACGCCCAGCAGCCAATTCCTATTCCGGCAGCTCCCAGTATGATCCAAATGATAGCCGTATGGCCTGCTCCGCTTTCAGCGCCGGTACCAGTGTGCTCATCGGTCGTATCCACCGTGTACTCGCTCATCCTGTCCGCCATGTCCTCCATTGCATAGGCCTGACCGGATTGCAGCGGCTGTTTGGCTGTCCGCGCGCCTTCAGAGCTTTGTACGCCAGTCAGCCGCGGTTCTTCCAGCACAACAATCTGTATGTTGTGATTGATTGTTTCAACAACAGCAACCGCCGAACGCAGCTTGGGCGAACCTCCCATAACAAACGCTCGATGGATGTTCTCTTTTCCCACTGCATCTGCGATTTGCCGGTCTATCTGTTCTGCTGTCTTGTCCTCATCCAATTGTTCCGTCACAACCGGAATCCATTTGCCTGTTTCTTCCCGAATCTGTTCTTTCTGTTCCTCTGTCAGTACCGCCAGCACGGATTCATCCTCCGTGAGCGGCATTCCCTGTGAAATCGTAACGTGAAAATATGCATTTTTTACCTGTACCGGAAGCACCCAGACATAATATTCCATGTGTTGTTTGATTTCATCGTATGTCATTTGTTGTTCTTTATAAGAACTATAGACATCCGATTCATCCGCGTAGACTTTATATGCCCGGCTCCAGTCAATGTCTGCCGCCGTCACATCTGCGCACATCCCGCTCATCGCATCTAAAACACGATTTGTGAGCGTCGATATTTCCGCATAGTCCGCAGAATCTGGCGTAAGCTGCTCCACATATTCCGATGCTGCAAACGCTGTACCGCCCAGAGCAAATGTTCCCAGCAAAACCAAAAGAAGGATTGTATATACTTTTTTCATCTTTTTCCTCCTTTAATTCACCCATACTGAATGCGTCCATGAGCCATATCCAGATTGAAAGCGGACACCACTTGTCATACTAGTATACGTAAAGTCCTTCGTTCCACACCCCGATGCAGGATCAATAACTCTAACATTAGAATTATTGTAACCACCAATAACAACAGCGTGACCACCTCCGCTAGACCATCCCAATCTGGCAATAAATGGTCGGCTTGCATTAATTTTTGATTTTGTAGTAGCAAGGCTCAAAGGAGAATTACTACTATATGCAGTTCTTTCAGTAGTATAAAATAGAGCCGTTTTCATTTGAGAAATATCCGCAGGTATATTGGACGTTTCTCCCATTACATATCTGCAAACTAGTGACTGCGAACGAAGCGTTCCGGTTATGTATTTTCCTACCATTTGTGCAGATGCTGCCCAGCACCAATTACTCTTTTCTTGCTGATACCTTGTTACCGAAAGATTTCCTGCTAACCCTGTTGAAAAAGTAGACAGTAAAAGAATAATCGTACATAACGATATAAATAGTTTACTACGTCTCTTCATAATTCTCCTTTCCGCGTAAAAACTAAAAACACTCCTTTGTCAACAACCAGCTTTGATGTTCCAAACTAAAACTGTAAGTATATTATACATACTATTTCCAAAAGACAAAGTCTATAGTATTTCTTAATCGTAACCATATTGTCGCCATATTGTAACATTTCGATTGTTTCTCATTTTTTTAAATTCAAGTTGCAAAAAAGCCGCCCCTGCACAAAACAGGGACGGCTCGGTATGCATAACGAAATTTACTTTCTTGCAATTACCTTCTTGACGTTGGCAACGATCTCCTCTGCGGTCAGCTTGTAAGCTTCCTGCAGGAAGGACTGAGCGCCAACCTGACCAAACTGGTCATGTACGCCAACCATCTCAACCGGAGTCGGGCACTTCTCGGACAGTACGCGAGCAACAGCAGAGCCCAGACCGCAGGTGCAGTTGTGGTTCTCAGCAGTTACGATAGCGCCGGTCTCCTTTGCGGACTTGACGATCAGCTCCTCGTCGATCGGCTTCCAGGTAAACATGTCGATGACACGAACCTTGATGCCCTCAGCTTCCAGCATCTCGTAAGCCTTCAGGGATTCGTCTACCATGATGCCGGAGGCAATGATGGTAGCCTGGTCATCAGCGCTCTCCTTCAGCGTTACGCCCTTGCCGATCTCGAAATCGGAACCGTCAGCGTAAACGGTGGTGAAGCCCTTACGGATCATGCGCATGTAGGACAGGCGGCCCTCAACAGCGGTCAGCTTCTTGGTCAGAGCGTAAACCTGTGCGTAGTCGACCGGATCGATCACGATGGCATCCGGAACGGACATGTACAGTGCGCAGTCCTCGAACGGCATATGGGTGCCGCCGTTGTATGCAGCGCATACGCCAGGGTCAGAGCCCAGGACATGAACGCCCAGCTTTGCATAAGCGGCAGACATAAATGCCTGGTCGAATGCGCGGCGGGAAGCGAAGCAGCCGAAGGAATGAATCCAGGTCTTCTTGCCGGTAGCGGTCAGGCCGGCAGCGATGCCCATTGCGTTTGCCTCTGCGATGCCTGCGTTGATGGTGCGCTCCGGGAATGCAGCGAGCAGCTTCTTGGTGTTGATGCAGCCCATCAGGTCACAGTCGACATGAACGACGGACTTGTCCGCCTCCATGAGCTCGAGCATAGCCTGAACGTAGCCGTCACGGCAGCTGCGCTTATCTTTTTCGTGCTTTCCAATCAAAGTGAAACTCATTTTGCATGCCCTCCTTACTTTGCAGCCTTGACAGCAGCGAGCTCTGCTTCTGCTGCAGCGATTGCTTCTTCCCACTGCTCCGGAGACGGCTGCGAACTGTGTGCACCGGAAGGCTCAGCGAAGGTAGCGCCCTTGCCCTTGATGGTGTTCAGAACGATGCAGGTCGGAACGCCCTTTACGGTCAGCGCTTCCTGAACTGCGTCATAAATCTGCTCTACGTCATTGCCGTCAGCAACGTCGATGACATTCCAGCCAAACGCATCGAACTTTGCGCCGATGCCCTTGCCATGGCTCATGACGGTGTCAACCGGGCCGTCGAGCTGATTCTTGTTGTTGTCTACAAAGCAGGTCAGGTTGTCCAGCTTGTAATGAGCTGCGAACTGAGCAGCCTCCCAAACCTGGCCTTCATCGCACTCGCCGTCGCCGACGAATACATAAACGTGGTTGTCACGGCCGTCGATCTTGTTGCCAAGAGCGGCGCCGGTTGCGGTGGACATGCCCTGGCCGAGGGAACCGGTGGTCAGGTCGACGCCCGGCGTCTTGGTGCGGTCGGTATGGGACGGGAAGTTTGTGCTCGGCTTGTTCAGCGTGCGGGTCTCTTCCAGCGGGTAGAAGCCCTTCAGCGCGAGAGTTGCGTATGCGCACGGACCAGCGTGGCCCTTGGACAGGACGCACCAGTCACGGTCTTCCCAACGCGGATTTTTCGGATCAACCTTCATGACATCGCCATACAGGACAGCCATCGCCTCGACGATCGACATCGAGCCGCCGACGTGTCCAAAACCAAGCGAACCGATGGTCTTCAGGGTCTCAACACGGATTTCTGCTGCGAATTCACGGAGAGCCTGCATCTTTTCTGCTTTCTGCATTGAATACACCTACCTATTCCTAATTCATAAATTGTAGCACGACGTTGCGGCGCAGGAATCTGCGCCTGAAACAGAGGTCGTACAGCAGTTTCTTTGATTTTATCATTTCTGCCCACAGATTGCAATGCTCGCCCAAGTAATTTTATAGATTTTTTCAACACCTCCCAAAATTTTGAGGAAGTTATCGTAATATTTTCACCAACTGTTGCATTGCATCGCGCCATTTCTTCCCCAAAAGACACAAATTTTTTCGGATATATGGTTCCATTTTGTTCAACTTTCTGTTATACTAGTAACATAGGTATCGGAAAGTGTTCCGCATGCCCGGTTCTTTTGATCTTGCAGAACGAAGCAGACGCCCATGCAGATCCTTCCCGGATGTCTGGACGCCCCCTGCGTCGGCTTGCAGTCAAATGTGTTCCGGGGCGCACAGCAGAGGGGTTTTGATGCGCCCTTGTAAATGTTCCATTGTTCCAAGAAAGCAGGGGCTTATGAAAATCAGCAGATTGAATTCCATCGAAGAATACGTACTGTCGCAGAAAACCGTCTCCATCGACGAGCTCTGCGAGGTCTTTAACGTCTCCAAAAACACCATCCGCCGCGACCTGAACGAGCTCGAGGCGCGTGGGCATATCGCAAAGGTCTATGGCGGCGTCACCG
Source organism: Butyricicoccus porcorum (assembly GCF_051246315.1). Classification (NCBI taxonomy): domain Bacteria; kingdom Bacillati; phylum Bacillota; class Clostridia; order Eubacteriales; family Butyricicoccaceae; genus Butyricicoccus; species Butyricicoccus porcorum. Next base: position 953,343 of record NZ_CP178353.1, on the reverse strand, counting down.
CAATCACGCCGGAGGATGTCATGCCGCTGCCGGTTCGTTCCGGTCTCAACCCAACCGCAAAGGACTACATCGGCCAGCTCGCCGTGCGTGAGATTTCCGACGGCGATACCGTCTTCATCGACTCCGGTTCGACCGCTGTCTGTGTGCTGCGCCATCTGCCGCCGCGCACCAAGCTCACCATCGTGACACACTCGCTGCCCGCCATGGTCGAGGCTTCCAAATTCGACAACGTCAACCTGATCTCGCTCGGCGGCGTCTACAACGCCTCCACCAGCTCCTTTGTCGGCATCTCGGCACAGCAGGCGCTGTCCGACCTGCGCATCTCCAAGGCGTTCCTCAGTGCGACCGGCGTCACCGTCGAATCCGGCATGAGCAACACGACCTTCCTCGAAGCGGAGATCAAGCGCGGCGTTGTCGCACATGCATCGCATGTCATCCTCATCGCAGACAACTCCAAGCTGGGGCACGATGCGACCGTGACCTTCTGCCGTTTGCAGGATATCTCTACCTTTATTACAGACCAGCAGCCCGCGCCGAAATTCGTGGAGTTCTGCCGCGCGCACAACGTGCGCATCCTCTGGGAATAACGCAGCAACACATCTGCGCCCTCCGGGAAATCCCGGAGGACTTTACATCTGCGCCCTCCGGGAAATCCCGGAGGACTTTTTTTCCGGCTCGCACAGAAACTCCGCTTTTCCGAAGGAATTTTCTGATTTTTTCTTTTTTACTGTTTCTTTTCCCTTTTTCGGGTATGCTAAACACACAGACAGCAAACCATTTTGCCACACAGAGAAAAGACTGGAGGTAATTTTCATGAAAAAACGGATGTTCTCGCTGCTTTCCGTCACCGCGCTGGCAGCACTCCTGCTGGCAGGCTGCGGAACCGCCACAACCGGAACAAATCAGCAAAATGCAACCACATCGTCCACCGTGACCGGCGCGCAGACCACCGACGGCAGTGCCGCAGGCACCGCGCAGAACAACACCACTGCACAGACCGGTACAGCGCAGGCGAACACAGCGGAAACAGCAGACATCAGCGCGCTGTCGAAAAAGGTATCCGAGGCTGTCGCAGCTGCGGACGCGGCGAAGCCGTCCGGCACGACAGACGCCGACCGAACGCTGTTCATGGAACACAAAACCGCACTCGACGCGCTCGACCGCGAGGTTGACGCATACAGTGACGCGCTGGAAGCGCAGTACCGCAACGGTTCCCTGCGCTATGAGGACTTCCGCAGCAAGGATGCGGAAACGGAAAAGCTGGAGGACAGTCTGGATGACGCCGAGGACCGGCTCGAAGACCGGTTTGGCATGGACGACTGACCGCCAGAAAACGCATAAAAAAAAGAGGATGCCCCGGCATCCTCTTTCTCTTTCCTCTGTGATCTACTGTGTGTCCTGCGCGCTTACTCACACGCACAGCCGGCTGCTTTCGTCCCCTCCTGTTCCCGTACATTGTCCAGATAGACGCGCCCCCAGGCGCACATTGCATCGAGAATCGGCAGGACGGTCTGTCCAAAGTCCGTCAACTCATACTCCACCTTTGGCGGCACGACCGGATAGACATGGCGGAGAATCAGTCCGTCATTTTCCAGCTCGCGCAGCTGCTGCGTCAGCATCTTCGGCGTAATTTTCGGCATCATCTTTTGCAGTGCACCGAAGCGCAGCGCGCCTCCCGTCAGATGGTCCAGTATCAGCGCCTTCCACTTGCCGCCAATCAGCCCCAGCGTTGCCTCAATCGGACAGTCGTAGGGGATTTTGCTGCAATCCCGTTTCATCAGGCTCCCTCCTTATGCTTGCCCCTATCAGATAGTTTCCATTCCCATAGTCGCTACCCTAAAAGTGCATTCTTGTTTTTCCGGATTTTTCTGTTACTATGTATTATAACATCAACCGGTGAATTGCACAAGGATGACAACCCCTTGCATACCAAAAAAAGCTCCGTTTCCGGCACTGTTTGGGAGAATCCTCCGATTTGACTACGATCGTGCCCTTTTAGGCCGAAATTATTGTAGACCTGCACAACTTTATGTTCGCTTTTTATCATGCGTCTTCTTGAAAACGACAACATGTCATGATATAATAACAATAAATTATGCAAACGGGGACATCATATGCCCTTTTTGCAGCATTGTACTTCAAGGTTCTGCCGGGTTCCGGCACAGAGAAAGGTGTGTTTTACAATGTACATGGATAAGGAAGTCAAGCGCGGCTACAACGAGTATCTGCGCCTTGATGAAGGAGAAGGCAAAGACGGCATGATGGACGTCGCGCTTCTGGTTATGGAAGCCGGCGATACCTACACCATCGAAGAGGCCGACAAGGAAGTTGCATGCCTGCTGTTCGACGGCGACGTCAACATGGCATGGGATGACCAGAGCGTCGACATGGTTCGCCCGAACCCGTTCGACTACAACCCGTGGTGCCTGCATGTTTGCAAGCAGACCAAGATTGTCATCACCGCGAAGGGTCCGTCCAATATTTACGTCCAGAAAACCCTGAACGACAAGGTCGCTCCGGAATTCAAGAACAGACTGTTCACCCCGGACGACACCGACACCTGGGCACGCGGTACCGACGGCGTTTTGCAGAACTGTATCAAGCGCGATGTCCGTACCTGCTTCGATCTCGACATCGCCCCGTACTCCAACATGGTTCTGGGCGAGGTTATCAACCTGCCGGGCAAGTGGTCCTCTTACCCGCCGCACTCCCATCCGCAGCCGGAGGTTTATTTCTACCGCTACGACAAGCCGATGGGCTATGGCGCAGGCTGGGGCAACGGCGAGCTGTATGAAACCCATCACAACGGCTGCGCACTGATTACCAAGGACTGCCACTCCCAGGTAACTGCACCGGGCTATGCCTGCTGCTATGCATGGGGCATCCGTCATCTGCCGGGCGATCCGTGGGATAAGACCCGTATCGATGATCCGACCCACGAATGGCTGGTCAAGGATGATGCCGATGAGCACATCTGGAAATGCCCGACCGGCTATTGATTCATTCGCTTATTGTAACAATAAGGATATATATCTGAAACAATGTGAGAATTGTGTAAGAATTGCATGAGGAGGAAATTCCAATGAAACACATGGAAACCGTCCGTCTGACGACCAGCCAGGCTTGCATCCGCTTCCTGGAGAACCAGTACGTCAGCTACATCGATATGGACGGCAATGAAGTTGAGCAGAAGTTCATCCGCGGTATCTTCATGATCCCGGGCCACGGCAACTGTGTCGGCTACTGCAACGGTATTGAGCAGGAGATCAAGGATCTGGAAGTTTACCAGGGCAAGAACGAGCAGGGCATGGCTCTGGCCGCTGTTGCATTCTCCCGTCAGCTGCGCCGCAAGCAGGCATTCGTCTGCACCTCTTCCGTAGGCCCCGGCGCCTGCAACATGATTACCGCAGCCGCTACCGCTACTGCAAACAACATTCCGGTTCTGCTGATGCCGGGTGATGTTTATGCATCCCGTCAGCCGGACCCGGTACTCCAGCAGATGGAGCAGCCGCAGAACCTGACCATCTCCGCACACGACTCCTTCCAGGCTGTTGTCAAGTACTGGGGCCGTGTCAACCGTCCGGAGCAGATCATGACCGACATGATCTCTGCATTCCGCGTTATGACCGATCCGGGCAACTGCGGCGCTGTTGCAGTTTCCATCCCGCAGGACGTTCAGGGCGAAGCATACGATTATCCGGTTGACTTCTTCAAGAAGCGCGTATGGAACATCGAGCGCCGTCCGGCTACCAAGAAGGCTGCCAAGAAGGCTGCTGAAATCATCAAGAGCGCAAAGAAGCCGCTCCTGATCTGCGGCGGCGGCGTTCGCTACGCAGAAGCACACAAGGTATTCCGTGCATTCGCTGAAAAGTATGGCATTGCGTTCGGCGAGACCCAGGCGGGTAAATCCGCAATCGAGTGGACCCATCCGCTGAGCCTCGGCGGCCTCGGCATCACCGGTACCGAGTGTGCAAACGCATTTGCACATGACTGTGACGTTGTCATCGGCGTCGGCACCCGTTACACCGACTTCACCACCGCTTCCAAGTGGCTGTACGATGTAAACGCAAAGTTCGTCAACATCAACCCGTCCGAGTTCCAGTGCCTGAAGATGGATGCTTACCCGGTCGTTGCTGACGCAAACGAAGCACTGACCGCAATCAGCGCTGAGATCGACGCTCTGGGCGGCTACCACACCTCCGACGAGTACGCTGCTGAGGTCAAGAGACTTCAGGATGCATGGTGGGCTGACGTTGACCGCATGGATCACACCGAGTACATCGACGCGGAGTCCTATGTTCCGGAAATCCAGGACGACAACCGCCGCGCTGTTGAGCACTTCATCGAGTCCATCGGCTCCAAGCTCACCCAGACCGCTGCTCTGGGCTACATCAACACCCACATCGCACCGGATTCCATCGTTGTCGGCGCCGCAGGCTCCCTGCCGGGCGACCTCCAGGCACTGTGGAGAGCTCCGGTTCCGAACACCTACCATTGCGAGTACGGCTACTCCTGCATGGGCTACGAGGTTGCCGGTGCTTACGGCTGTAAGATCGCATGCCCGGATCAGGAAGTTTACGCAATGTGCGGCGACGGCTCGTTCGACATGCTGCATTCCGAGCTGATTGCTTCCATCCAGTACGGCTACAAGATCAATGTCTGCCTGTTCGACAACGCAGCTTACGGCTGCATCAACAACCTCCAGGTTGGTCAGGGCAACAAGTCCCGTACCACCGAGAAGAACATGCACATTCCGGGCACTCCGTACGACGGCTGCGACCTGGGCCCGGCAATGAACATCGACTACGCCGGTGTTGCTGAGGCATATGGCTGCAAGGTTTACCGCGTAAAGACCATTGATGAACTGGCTGCTGCACTGGAGGATTCCAAGAAGCAGACCGTTTCCACCCTGATCGACATGAAGGTTCTGCCGAAGTCTATGTCCAAGGAGTGGGAGGCTTGGTGGCGTGTAGGCGTTGCCTCTGTTTCCGACAAGCCGGAAGTTCAGGAAGCCTACAAGAGACTCCAGGATCATCTGTACGAAGCTCGTCACTATTGATCCCACGCGTCCCAAACGCAAAATCAAACATTCCGCAGGAGCCTGCTTTTTGCAGGCTCCTGTTTTTTTGCGTTTTTCGTTCCAATTCTTACTATTTGCTTACAGTTTCGTAACGAAATGGTACACGCTCTGTTATCCTGCTTCTTTTGTGGTATAATAAAAAAACGCCGGGAAACCGGCGCGATACAGACGAAAAGAGGGGTGCGATATGAAATTCAAACAGACACTCGCCGCACTGCTGTGCGGCATCATCCTGCTGGGCACTGCCGGCTGCGGCCCCAGCCCCGCAACCGGCTCCAAAAAAGACAGTGGCTCCGGCAGCGCAGGCGCACCGGGCAGCGCACAAACCGCAGGAAGCACAGACGGCTCTGCCGTCCCGACAGGTGGGCTGGAGGAGGAGAAAAATCCCATCCCGCAGGGGGACAAATATATGGCAATCACCTTTGATGACGGGCCAACCGGCAATGAGGGCGGCCGCACCGAGCGCCTGCTCGACGGCCTGAAGGCGCGCGGCGTGCACGCGACGTTCTTCCTCTGCGGTTACCGCATCAAAGACTTCCATTCCATGGCAAAGCGTTATCTGGAGGAAGGACATGAACTGGGCAACCATACGATGGATCATCTGCTGCTCGACCGCGAGGTCAGCGACGGCGGCCTCCAGCAGGTCGGCAGCAACAGCGAGCTGATCGCCTCCTATACCGGCGAAAAGCCGACCGTCATGCGTCCGACCGGCGGCGCATACAACGACACCGTTCGGGCATCCATGAAGCAGCTCGGCCTGCCGATCATCCTCTGGAGCGTTGACACGCTCGACTGGAAATACCGCGATGCCTCCAACGTCAAGACCCGCATCGTTGAAAACGCGCAGGACGGTGCCATCGTTCTGTCACACGACCTGTATGAGACCACCGTCGAGGGCGTGCTCACCGCGATTGACGAGCTTCAGGCACAGGGCTATGCGTTTGTCACAGTCTCTGAGCTGGCACAGCTCAAGGATGTGACGCTCGAACCGGGCGGGGTATACACCGATTTTACCTATGAAACGCTGCACCCGGCGGACGCGGAGCCCGCGTCCCAGCCGGAAAGCGACGGCACAGAACCGACAGAAGCCGAACCGCCCGCAGCCTGAATGGACACATGAAAACAGCCGCCCGCGCGGTTGCGCGGGCGGCTTTCTATTGGTATGGAATGTTTCCTGTTCCGGAATTTCACAGGATGCGGCGTTACATTACTGTGTAAGTAACAAAGCCCTTTGCTGCTACGCCGATCGGCGAGAAGATGATGTAGGCAATTACCATGACAATCAGGGAAATTGCTGCAACAATCTTGCCATACTTCCACGGCGTCAGGTCAACCGCGCTGTGGTTCTCGAGAACGAAGTCGGTCTCACGCGGATGAACCTTGATGACGATGGCAACGATAATCATATCGATGACAAACAGAACTGCGGTGAAATACAGGTAATGTACATTTGCCAGTGCCGCAATGTGGTTGCGTGCCCAGAACTGCAGGAAGCAGTACAGGACAACATGAATCGGAATGATGACCTTCGGCAGAAGTGCGTCCGCCTTCTTGGACAGGAAGCCGACAGCCAGGCAGACGAAAATCGGCGTATTAAACGCTGCGAATGCAGAGTTTACGAAGGACGTGATGCCGCCCATGTACAGCATGAACGGAGACAGGACAATTGCAAATACGGTCAGAACCGTACCGAATCTCTGGCCAACCTTGACGCAGTGTGCATCCGAGCAGGTCGGGTTGAAGATCGGGCGATGGATATCCAGCGCATAGATCGTGGATGCGGAGTTCAGAACCGAGTTGAAGGACGACAGAATCGCACCGAACATAACCGCTGCGAAGAAGCCGAGCAGCCAAGTCGGCATGACGTCGTTGACAATCATTGCATACGCAACATCGCCGTTATTGGTCCAGACCTTCTCGCCGTACAGGAAGTACGCGATGATGCCCGGGAATACGATAATCAGCGGGGTGCAGATCTTCATGAAGGATGCAAAGATTGCGCCCTTCTGCGCTTCCTTCAGGTTCTTCGCACCGAAGGTACGCTGAATGATCGACTGGTTGGTAGACCAGTAATACAGGTTATTGATAACCATGCCAGTGAACAGAAGCGGCCACGGCAGGTACGGTTCGTTCAGGTTTGCCGGGTTCCATACGTTCAGGCGAACCGGGTCAAGGGTCAGGAACTGATGCAGGCCTTCGGAAAAACCGCCGCCATACATGTTGCCCAGCTTGATCAGGCCGAAGACCGGAACCATCAGGCCGCCAATAATCAGGCCGATGCCGTTGATCGAGTCAGACAGTGCAACCGCGTGCAGGCCGCCGAACAGGGCATAGCATGCGCCGACAACTGCGATGATTGCGCCGAGGATTGCCAGGCACCAGAACTTGTTCAGTCCGGTGAGCCCCTCAACGTTAAAGATTTCCACGAATACCTGTGCACCAGCGTACAGGATATTCGGCAGCATGATAACGACATACGAAAACAATACGATGAGCGAAACCAGACGGCGTGCGAACTTGTCGTAGCGGGTCTCGAAGAACTCCGGAACGGTCGTCAGACCGGTCTTCAGGTAACGCGGCATCAGTACGAATGCAAGGAAGGCCAGTGCGATTGCAGAGGTAACCTCCCAGCCCATGGTGGACATGCCAACACGTGCGGACTGTCCGTTGTTGCCAACAAGCTGTTCTGCCGACAGGTTTGTCATCAGCAGTGAGCCGGCAATAACAATGCCAATCAGACTGTGGCCTGCCAGATAATAGCCATCCTGCGTGTCCAGCTTATCGCCTCTCGTCTTCCACCACGAGATAACGGCAACCAGAACAGTAAACGCAAGGAATTCCACGGCAGTGATAAGTAAATCCATTGCTCAACTTCTCCTTTTTTCACTTGTGTGCTCTCTCCAAGACAAACTGCCTCCCATGATGTTCCGGATCATCACATTTGGCAATGCCGACCAGGGCTCCAACAATTCCCCAGCCAATGTCCATCCTGTATTATAACAGACGTCTTTACTTGTTTTCAAGATTGGAAAAGCCCTATAGATTGAGAAAAATTTCACCAACAGTTGTGCAATATTTACAAAAAATTCGCCACATTTATGAATTGTAAATATTTTGTTAGTAACTAAAACCAGGTTAAAAACGAAAAAAGTGCCGCATTCTCCTGAAAATGCAGCACTTTCTCCATCATACAACAACAAAAGGGATAGTATAATTTTTAACAAGAATGAACGCCGAACGGCGGCTCCTGAATTCCGCCGGGATCAGACATGGCAGCCTGCCATGTGTGTCCAATCACCTCGTCGTCTATACATCCTGCCAAACATAAGGATATCACATTTGTTACAGAAACGCAAGTGCAAGTTTGATTTTCGCCCGGATGCGAGAAAAAGCCGCCGGTCAAATGACCGGCGACCTGTGCAGTTTCTTCTCTTCTTTTCGGGGATTACTTGCCCAGCAGCTCTCTCTCGAGGATTTCACGAGCTTCCGGAGCCTGCTTGTCCATCTTCTCCGGGAAACCGAAGTAAGATACACATGCGATGTTGTCGCCGCCTACCTTCGGAGCGTCCGGCTTCAGCTGCTTGTTTGCGAAGTCCATCTCGCGCAGGGTCTCGAAGATGCCCTGGAAGTCGACCTCGCCTTCGCCCATAGCGGTGTGCTGATGGATGGTAACGTCAGCTGCGCCGCGCTGGTTCAGCCAAGGCGGATTGAGGATGTAACGGCAGTCCTTGGTCTGGTTGTAGGTATCCGCAAACAGAACGTGGGTCAGCTCGTCGCCAGCGTACTTCAGCATATGGCGGACATCGCCCTTGCCCTGATCGTAGAAGAAGCCATGGGATGCGGAGTAAACGTAGCCCAGGTTCTTGGAACGGAAGGACTTAACCAGATCGCAAGCCTCGTCGTTCAGCTCACAGAAGTCATACGGATGGGACTGAACCTCAACACGCAGGCCTTCGCGCTCGATGATCGGAAGGAGTTCTTCCATGGAGCGGAACCACATGCCGTTGCAGATCTCCTGCTGGTTCGGGTCGCCGGAGAACTCGGTATTGATAACCGGAACGCCCATGTTGACAGCGATCTCGATGATCTTCTTCCAGTTTGCAACAGCGTGCTGGCGCTGCTCCTCGGTCGGGCCGCTCCAGCGATATACGACGATGAACGAAGAAATCTCAACGCCAGTTTCCTTGAGTGCCTGACGGTACTCAGCCTCTGCCTCCTTGGAGAACAGCGGGTGCTTGTAGAACGGGTTGATGCGCGGATGCGGGGACTGCTCGATGTACTTGTAGCCCCAGTCTGCTACCTTGTGCACCATGTCATTGATGCTCATCTGCTTGGCGAGTACGTCAACGTCAAATGCAATTTTCATTGATAGTATCCTCCTTACTTGTCGTGTTGTCCGCCTTTCGGCGGTCTCCCTTGATGCTTCTATTATATCTGCCTGTGCAGCATCTGCCAATGATAGTATTTGCCGAATAACTGCGATATTCTGCTGTCTTACCTCTTGCAATTGCGGCGCATGCCTGCTACGATAAATAACAGAAAGGATGTGAACAAAATGCTGATTCCGGAAGCCGGCGTACACCAGACCTCCGAGCGATACTATTTTACGCCGTCCGCGCTGGCACATGAGCTGTTTTATTATCCGACGCGCTGCGGGCATTATTTCTGCAACAGCGCATACTCCTTCGGGTGCCAGTCGGAAATCGCACTCCAGGGCGACCACAATCTGAATATCATGCTGTTTGCCGTGCAGGACGGCGCGATGGAGTTGGATCTGGGCGGGAAGCCCACGCTCGCCGCGTCCGGGCAGATCGTGCTGTTCGACTGCCGCGAGCCGTACCGCTACCACGGTACAGACGGACTGGAATTTATATGGCTGCTGTTTAACGGGCTGAATGCGCACGATTTTTACCGCCGCATTCTTCAGGTGCACGGCGACCGGCACGTGTTTGCGCCGACGTCATACTCAGAAATCCTGCTTGCGCTGGATTCCCTGCTCAGCGGGTGCGCCTCCGGCGACCGCCTGAGCGAAGCCGCCTGTTCCCAGCTGCTGCACCGCATCCTGTGCCAGCTGCTGCTGGAGGACACGGGCACCGTGCGCGATACGGACAGCTGCATCACGCAGGCGATCCGCTACATGAACGAACACCTGTTTGAACAGCTGAGCGTGGCGATGGTCGCAGAGGCGGTCAGCCTCAGCCCCTCGCACTTCTCCCGCCAGTTCAAGCGGCACACCGGCTACTCGCCGTATGAATACATCGTACTGCGCCGACTGGACAAGGCAAAATACATGCTGACCTCCACGACGCTGACCGTCAAGGAAATCGCCTACCACATCGGCTACAACAGCGAGGAAAATTTTATCCACAGCTTCCAGAAAAACGTGGGGATTTCCCCCAGCCTGTTCCGAAAATACCCGATTTAATACCCCAAACGCAAAAAGCCGCCGGCGAACAGCCGACGGCTTTTGATCTGCTTAAGGGAAAAATCTGTTTTCGCTGTGGCAAATTATTTTTTATAAAATTCCGGGACAACGCCGATGTCAATCGGAACGACCTCGCCGGTCTGCTGGCTGGCAACCAGTGCGTCGGCGGTCAGGTTGGCGACAAAGCCATCCCATGCGCTCGGCCCGTTCATCTCGCCCTTGCGGGTGGAATTGATCCATTCCTGAATTTCGGTGTCATACGCCTCGATGAAGCGCTTCTTCCAGTCGTGACCGATCGGGGTGGTCAGGCCGCCCGACTTGCGGTAGGTCGGCACTGCGGGGGACGGCAGGTCGATGACGCCTTCCTCGCAGACGATCTGACAGTTGATGTCATAACCGAAGCGGCAGTTGACGAAGACCTCGACCATGGCGATCAGGCCGGAACGGCACTTGAGGAACATCAGCTGCGGATCCTTCAGATCCGGATGCGTATGCTTGGTCTGGCGCGGCATCATGATCTGTGCAGACTCGTATTCATCGCCGACGAGCCAGTGCAGCACGTCGATTTCATGGATAGCAGTGTCATAGACTGCCATCGGGGTGTCGTAATTGGTGCCGACCTCCGGGTTCCAGTGGGTGCACTTGAGGTACAGCGGTGCGCCGAACTCGCCGGATTCCAGCATTTCCTTTACCTGACGGTAGCCCTTGTCATAGCGGCGCATAAAGCCGACCTGAATGAGGTGCTTTCCGCCCGCGATCTCCGCCTCGACGATGTCCATCGAGTCCTCCGCGGTGGTGGTCAGCGGCTTCTCACAGAAAACCGGCTTGCCGATCTCAATCGCCTGCATGACAGTTTCCTTATGGGCAAATCCCGGGGTGGTGCAGATGATCGCATCTACATCGGGGTCATTGACCAGATCCGCGCTGTTGTTGTACACAGTTGCACCGATGGGATCACCCACCTTATGTGCGCCTTCGACAAAAACGTCGGATACAGCAACGACCTTACCGCCGGAAAGCTTATTGGTAATGCGGTCAATGTGTTCACGGCCGATCGCGCCGCATCCCACAACGCCGATTCGTAACAGTTCCATTGGTTTAGCCTCCATGTCTCTTCAGTGTCCTTTGCCGGGTGTTATCTGATAGAACCCAACATTCTCCGATAGTATGATTATACGGATTTTGCAGGCACTTTGCAATACAGAATCCCACGATTTCCAAAATTCTCCGTCATATTACACAAATTTACCCATCAATTCCTATGTCCGGTGCGTCCCTGTACAACTTTTCGGTAGTCTCTTGGGGTCATTCCAACGGTTCTGCGGAACAACTCTGTGAAATAATTATAGTTGCTGTAGCCGCACTGTGCCGCCACATGCCGGATGGTCTGGTCGGTGGAGGCGAGCAGTGTCTGTGCGCGCGCCATGCGGCGGCGGATGATGTACTGCACGGGCGAACAGCCCGCGCTCTCCGCAAACACGCGGTCGAGATGGTACTTGCTCACGCCCATCACCTGTGCGATCCCGTCGAGCGTCAGCGGTTCGAGATAATGGCGGTCGAGGTACATGCGTGTGCGCACGCCCAGCTCATAATGTGCCTGCTCCGCCTGCTCGGCGGCGGTGCGGTGAATGCGCAGCGCGACGGTCACGACCGCCGCAGACAGATAGCTGCAAACCTCCTCACTCGCCGTGCTCGGGTCGAGTGCCGCCTTTTCCAGCACGGAGAGCAGCGTATCCAGCGCCGCACTGCCTCCGCCCGCGTGCACAACCGGCTGGTCAGAGTGCGCGATAAAGCTGTTTTCCTCCATACCGCGGCACATCAGCCGCGCAAATCCACAGGAAACGCCGGTCATCGGCTCCTCTCCGACCGAGTGGTAGCTGTGCGGCTCGCCTGCGCCGCACAGGACAAAATCCCCGGCGGAAAGGGTCTCCTGCCGTCCGTCCACGTTGACGACTCCCTTTCCGGTGCGCACCAGCATCAGCTCCGCGTAGCCCGGATGGGAATGCATCTCCTGCCCCGCCGCATTCAGCTCCAGCGGGCAGATATAAATGAGTACCGGCAGGCGGTTGTCCTCAAAACTGCCGCCCGTCATGCCCTGTGCAATAAAATCCTGCATGGCTGCCTTCCCCTTTCTGCGACATTCTGACAGTATTATACTATATTTCCTGCACCGGACACAACAAACGCCGAATACTGTTCACAAAACAATCACACAGCAATGATAAAATGAGGACAATATAGGGCGACAGCTTCTGCTCTTCCCTGTTTTTTATCTATTATCCCCTCAGGAGGCCTTTTATGATACAAGTGAACGGGCTCACCCGCCGGTACGGCGATATCGCCGCGGTTTCCGATCTCTCGTTCTCCGTCGCGGAGGGCGAAATCATCGGATTCCTCGGTCCGAACGGCGCGGGAAAAACCACAACCATGAACATGATAACCGGCTGCCTGCGCGCAACAGCCGGTACCGTGACGGTAGACGGCGCGGACATCGAGACCGATGCCGACCGCGCGCGCAAAATTATCGGCTACCTGCCGGAAAATCCGCCGTTGTATCCCGACATGACGGTGGACGAATATCTCGAATTTGTCTACAGGCTGAAAAAATGCCGGCTGCCGCAAAAGGAGCATCTGGACAGCGTTTATGATATGGCAGGACTGTCCGATGTGCGCGGGCGGCTGATCCGCAACCTGTCCAAGGGCTACCGCCAGCGCGTCGGACTGGCACAGGCGCTCATCGGTGACCCAAAGGTGCTGATCCTCGACGAACCGACCGTCGGCCTTGACCCGCGCCAGATTATCGAGATCCGCGAGGTCATCCGCAGTCTCGGACAAAAACACACCGTCATTCTGTCCAGTCATATCCTGCCGGAGGTGCAGGAAGTGTGCGACCGCATCCTCGTCATCGACCACGGCAGAATTGTCGCGGACGGCACGCCCGCCGAGCTGAGTGAGCGCGTCGAGGGCGCGGAACAGCTGAACATGACCATCGAGGGCGAGCCCGCCACCGTGCTCGGCGTGCTGCGCGCAGTACCGGGCGTTTCCGAAGCCGTTGTCACGGCGGAGGACGGCATGAAATCCATTTACCGCATCACGGCAGAGCCGGGTGCGGACATCCGCCGTGCCGTGTTTGACGCGCTCAGCCAGCATCAGCTCGCCATCCTGTCCATGCAGCAGGTCGAGCTGAGCCTGGAAGACATCTTCCTCGAGCTGACCGGCGCGGAGCCCGCGCCGGAGGAAGCGCCGGCACCTGCGGACGAAGCACCGAAGAAAAAACGCCGTCTGTTCGGCAGAAAGCGGGGTGAGGACAAGTGAATGCCATCCGTAAGCGCGATTTACAGGGATTTTTCCGTTCCCCGCTGGGATATGTCTACATCGGCGCGTTCCTTGCGATTATGAACCTGTACTTTTTCGCCATCTGTGTGCTGTCCTCCTCAAGCGATATGGGCAGCGTCTTTTCCAACATGCTCATCGTATTTCTGTTCCTCATGCCGATCCTGACCATGCGGCTGTTCAGCGAGGAATACAAGCAGGGGACTGACCGCCTGCTGCTGACCGCGCCGGTCAGCGTGTGGGAAATTGTCTTCGGCAAATTCCTCGCCGCTGTCAGTGTCCTGCTCGTCGCACTCGCGTGCACACTGCCGTGGATTGTCATCGTCGCAATCTTCGGAACACCCGCCTGGGCGAGCATCCTCGGCTGCTATATCGCCGTGCTGTGCGCCGCAGCCGTCTTTGTCGCCATGGGCATGTTCCTCTCCAGCCTGACCGAGAGCCAGCTGATTGCCGCTGTGCTGTCATTTGCGCTGTTCCTCGGGCTGTATGTCGCGGATATGCTGAGCTATTCGCTGGACAGCAGCAGCCTGCCCGGCATGCTGCTCAGCTGGCTGTCCATTTTCACCCGCTATGATTCCTTTATGTCCGGTCAGTTCTCGTTTGGAAACCTGATCTACTTCCTCTCGCTCACCGGGCTATTCCTGTACCTGACCGCCCGCGTGCTTGAGCGGCGCAGGCTTTGAGGAGGTGTGACCCGATGAAACGATTTCACAAAAAAAATAAGGCGCCCAAGGCGCCGGTATCGCCCGAGCAGAAGGCACAGAAGCGCAAACGGCTGCGCCGCGTGTCGGTTTCCGCCGCAGGACTCGCATTTGCACTCGCAGCCGTCATCCTGCTCAACCTCGTGTGCACCAATCTGACCGACCGCTTCGACCTGACGCTCGACCTGACGGCAAACCAGCTGTATGAAATCACCGATGACACCAAAACCATGCTCGAGAGCATGGAGGACACCGTGGATATCACCATTCTGGCCGCAGAAGACGATTTCCGCAACGACAGCTATTATGGCAAGGTATACACGCTGCTGAACAAATACGTCAATCTGGCAGGCGATAACATAACCGTCGAATATATTGACCCATACACCAACCCGAATGTGGTCAGCCGCTACAGCGACCTCGCCGCGACCATTCAGGCGGGCAGCGTCATTGTCTCCTGCGGTGACCACACGCGCGTCCTCAACGACTCGGATTTTTATACGACCGAATCCAGCTCATCGTACAGCGGCTATTCCACCGTCACCGGTTTCCAGGGTGAGCAGGCGCTGACCTCCGCCATCACCGCCGTGACGAGCGACCAGACGCCGGTTGCCTATCTTTTACAGGGGCACAACGAGAGCGTTTCCACAGCCTTTACTTCCATGCTGACAAATGCAGGCTTTACGGTAAGCCTGCTCAACCTGACCGAGGAGAAAGAAATCCCGGATGATGCGTCCATTGTGGTCATCAGCCTGCCACAGGCCGACCTGACCGAGACAGAGGCCGATCTCATCGACGCCTTTGTCAAGGGCGGCGGCGATTTGATGGTATTTGACGGCACATTGTCCCCGACCTCTCTGCCGGTGCTGTATTCCTACCTGAAGGAATGGGGCGCAGATGTCCAGGCGGACATGGTGCTCGACGCGGATTACAACATCAATGAAGAACCGGATATCCTCGCGCAGCTGACCGATTCCGACGTCAACAGCGCGCTGGACAGCAAGACCGACATGGTACTCGTCACACCGAACGCAAAGTCGATCACGGCGAAGCTGGACAGCTCCGTGACCGACCGCACGATTGAAACACTGATGGAGAGCCGTGACACCGCATATGCCAAGGTTCTCACCGACGAGACCGAATATGACAGTTATGCCAAGGCGGACGGCGATACCGACGGCCCGTTTGCGCTCGCAACGCTGTCCACCTATACCGGCAACGACGACGGCGGACAGGTGTTTGTCTGCTCCGCCGCACTGATGATGACGGATGACCTGATGAGTGCCTCCAGCCTGCTCAACCGGTCGTTCCTGAGCAATGTTGTCAGTGAAATGCAGCCGGATCTCGATGTCGTCACCATCGCTGCCAAAAGCCTGAGCGCAGAGCCGCTGATTGCCGGCACGACGGCACAGTTTGTCATTTTCCTGCTGCTCGCCCTGTTCCCGCTCGCCCTGTTCGGCGCGGGCATCGCGGTCTTTTTCCGCCGGAGGAAGCTATGACAAAGAATACCAAACGCCTTTTGTTCGGCGTCATCGCAGTCGCCGTGCTCGGCGGCACCTATGCCGCGCTGCTGCTCCATCCCGCGGAGGAAGAGGCAGACAGCGTCCCGTCGGAAGAGCTGGTGTCGATGGACACCGCCGATCTCGCCAGCGTGCAGGTCACGCTGCGCGACGGCAGCAGCTTTACCATGACAACCTCCTCTGACGACAGCGGCACCTCCTATACGATGTCCGGTGCGTCGGAGGATGACTACAGCGAATCGCTCATGCAGGGACTGATGGATGCCGCCTGTGATATCTCCGCCCGCCCGATCGAAGAAACCTGTTCTGATCCGGAAAAATACGGCTTGTCGGCAGAAGATGACACCAATACGCTCGTCATCACGGACACGGATGGCACGGCGGTCACGCTGACCATCGGCCTGTCCGGTGAATTGGGCACCTATTGCTCCACAAACGGCGGAACGGCGGTCTACCTGCTGGACAGCGATACCGCGGAGACGCTCACACAGGCACAGTCCTATTACCGCAATCTGACCGTGCTCGGCGGCTATTACAGCCTGTCGGACGAGCTGAAATCGCTGACCATCGATCATATGGACGACGGCACGACGGTCACGCTCTCCGCCCGCGATACCTCTGATATGGACAGCGATGTGGCACAGGCATATTCCAAATATGTGTTCACCGCGCCGCTGTCCTGTGACGCGGATGACGACGAACTGAGCACCGGGCTGCTGTCCGGTTTGCAGTCCGGTCTCACAGCACAGTCGATTGTGGAGGACAATCCGTCTGATCTCAGCAGATACGGTCTGGATGACCCCACTCGCATTGAACTTGCCGCAAGCAGTCTTGACGCGGCAATCCTCATCGGCGATGAAACCGATGACGGGGGCATCTATGTCATGAAGGAAGGCGGCAAGACCGTCTATCTGTGTACCGCGTCGGATTATTCCTTCCTCGAGGAGGACTGGAACGACTGGCGCTCCACCAATCTGCTGCCGTGCGCGCTGTCCGAGGTGGACAAAATCACCGTCACGCAGGGCGATGAAACACACACCGTCGACATCACGCATGTGGAAGCCGACGAAAATGAATCCGATGACGCGGATGATGATACCGCGACGCTGGACGGTGCGGATATGACGGACGATGCGCTCGAACAATTCTTCCTCGCCATCACCTCGGTCAACTACACCCGCCTGATCGATGACCCGCAGGATGCAGCTGCATCCGCAACAGTCACGCTGACCATGAACGACGGTTCTACGCGTTCGCTCGCTTTTACCAAGGGCGGCTCACGCGAATACCTCGTCAGCGTGGACGGCGGCGCCTATGCCTATGGCGTGCCGCAGGACGATCTGACCAGTATTCTCGACGCATTGACCACCGGCGCATAAACCTCTCTCACAACACAGCAAAAGCCGCACAGGACGTTGCCCGTCCTGTGCGGCTTGGTTTTTTTAGAGAGAGAATGAATCGTTGTTTTACTTGGCGTACCGGCGTTCAAATTCGTCCATCGACGCCATGACAGCGCCCTTGTGCGCGACAGTCATCGCGGCATATTTTGCGGAAAAGTCGAGGTATTCGCCCAGCGTTTCCTCAGACAGTGCGGTGAGGTCATTCAGCTCGACCTTGTCGCGCACCAGCTGGAACAGGAACGAGCCGGCGAACGAATCGCCCGCGCCGGTTGTATCCACCACCTGCGCCTCCAGCGCCGGGCGGTGTGCCTCGGCGTGCGGCGTATAGACCGATGAGCCGTCCCCGCCCTTTGTGATGAGCAGCAGGCGGCAGCTGCCTGCGAACAGCTGCTCTGCCGCTTCGCGTTCATCGCGGCAGCCGGTGACAAATTCCAGCTCATCATCCGACAGCTTGACAATGTTTGCATACGGCAGAAAGGCACGGATTGCCTCACGACACGCCGCCGGGGAATCCCACAGCGGCAGGCGCACATTCGGGTCAAAGCTGACAATCATACCCGCCTGTTGTGCCAGCTCAATCGCACGGCGGTGCGCTTCGCGCACCGGCCAGTCGACCAGGTCAACCGAGCAGAAATGCAGCACGGCACAGTCCGCCATCATTTCCGGCACAATCTGCTCCGGAGAGAGGAACAGGTCTGCGCTCGGATTGCGGAAAAAGGAAAATTCACGGTTGCCTGTCGCATCGAGCGACACAAATGCCAGACCGGTGTTGGCGCGCTTTGTCTTGTAAACATAGTGCGTATCCACGCCGTTTGCGCGCAGCACATCGATGATATGCTCGCCAAATGCGTCCTCGCCGACCTGTGAGATCATCACACCGCTGCCGCCCAGGCGGCTCACCGCCGTCACCACATTGGCAGGCGCGCCGCCCGCCACACGTTCAAAATGCGTGACCTCCCGCAAGGCACAGCCCTTCTGCTGCGGGACAAAATCAATCAGCAGTTCCCCGATTGCCGCCACTCGTCTCATCGTAACGTCCTCCTTATTCCGCCATATATGCCAGCTCCATGGCATCCATATCGTAAAGCTCCGCTTCACCCTGTCCGCCGATGCGCAGGGAAACTGGGCCGGACGGGTAATAGCGTGTTGTCATGACCTGCTCGCCGCCGCCCACAAACAGCTCCAGCGAGGAGGTATCCGCGAGAATGCGCAGCTCGGAGAGGTGGTCCACCTCTGCCACGCGCTGTGTCCGCCCGCTGCCGCTTGTTTCGGTCAGCGTCAGTGTCAGCAGCCCATGGCCGTATTCCACCGCCGCCGCATCCCCCAGCATCAGGTGCAGGCTCTCCCCGCGGTTGTGAATGCGGATATCCGCACCCGCCGCCAGCTCACACTGTGCCACGCCGTCAAACGACAGCGTGCGGCGGCTGCGATGCAGGGCATCCAGTTCGCGCACCGGATTTGCGGTCAGGCAGGTGCCTGTCCAGTGCAGCTCACGCGGCACGCTCATGCCGTGCTGCCAGCCGTTTTCCGCCGCCGTCGGATTGGTGTAATCCGCGTCCGGCATGCCCATCCAGCCGATGGCAATGCGGCGGCCATCCGGCGCTTCAAACGTCTGCGGCGCGTAATAATCAAAGCCGGTGTCCCATTCGATGTATTCGCCGAGCGTGTATTCGCCGCGAAAATCGCCGTACAGTGGGAAATAGCCGCAGGAATAGACGTTCTGGTATTTGTTGCCCTCGCGGGTCACGCCCTGCGGTGACATCGCAACAATATACTGCCCGTCCACGCAGAACAGGTCGGGGCATTCCCACATGTAGCCGAACACCTCCGGCGTCGTGATGGTGTTGATATGCTTCCAGTGCAGCCTGTCCGCCGATTCATATACAAGGATTTCGCCGCGGTCGCACTTTGTCCGCGCGCCGAGCACCATATAATACATCCCGTCCTGCTTCCACACCTTCGGGTCGCGCACATGACAGGTCAGGTCATCCGGATAATCCTTATTTTCCATCAAAAGCTGTTTGGTGTCAACCTGTACGCCGTCCCGCGAGATCGCGAGCGCGAGATTGTGCCCGCGACCCGTGTTGATATAGTCGTAATCGCCTGCGTACTTGACGTTGCCGGTGTAGTACAAATACAGTGCGTCATCCTCTGCCAGCGCGGAGCCGGAATAGACACCGTGAATGTCCCAGGTCTGGTCAGGGCACATCGCGACCGGCTGCTGCGTCCAATGCAACAGATCCGGGCTGCTCCAGTGACCCCAGAACTTGACGCCGCCGTTCGGGTCAAACGGGCCGTACTGATAGAATACATGATAGCTGCCGCGATACCAGCACAGACCGTTCGGATCATTCATCCAGCCGGTGGGCGGCATGAGGTGAAAGCGCAGGCGGCGCGGGTCAGCGTCCACCTTTGCCCGGTCCTCCGCTTCGATGCGGGGAACCAGGCGGGTCAGATCTCGATGCAGTGCATTCATAGAAACTCCTCAGACTCCTCACTTATCGTTTGACCGTCATCAGGCAATCCATTGCGCGGATATCGCCCAGATTGCCGGTGACATCGGCATACTCCTCCGAATTGGTGACGATTACCGGTGTAACCGTCCGGTAACCCGCCTTGCGGATTGCCGGAATGTCAAATTCCATCAGCAGGTCGCCGGCGTTTACATGCTGGCCCTCCTGCACATGCGGGGTGTAGTGCTGACCGTTCAGCTGAACGGTGTCGATGCCGATGTGGATGAGCAGCTCCAGGCCGTTGTCGCATTCCAGACCGACCGCATGACCCATCAGTGTGGACACAGTGCCGGCGCACGGTGCGACTGCTCTGCCCTCCGCCGGGTCTACGGCGAAGCCCCTGCCGAGCACTTCGGCGGCAAAGGTCTCGTCTCCGGTGTCCGCGAGAGAGACCGCTTTGCCGGTCAGCGGGGAAGCAACCGTGATGTCACCGGTCTGCGGGGCAGCCTTGCTCTCTGCTGCTTTGATTTCCGGCTGTGTCTGCGGTTCCGGTGCGCCGTTTGCGGTCTCCGGCTCCGTGTCCTTGTAGCCGAACAGCCAGGTCAGGACGAACGCAACACCTGCCGAAATGAGGAACATCAGGATATACTTGACCGGTGCGTTGAGGCACAGCAGGATGCCGAAGATGCCGGTGACGCCGGTGCCGGTCGCACCCAGTCCGGTGATAGAGGCAAACATGGCGCCGCAGCCGCCGCCGATGCAGGCGCAGACAAACGGACGGAAAAACCGCATGTTGACGCCGAAGATTGCCGGTTCCGTGATTCCCATAAAGGCGGACAGCGAGGACGGCAGTGCCATCGACTTCAGCTTGCCGTTGCGCGTCTTGAGTGCAACAGCCAGTGCGGCAGCGCCCTGTGCGATGTTCGCGGCGGAAGCCAGCGGCAGCCAGTAGGTATAGCCGAACTCCTGAAGCTGTCCGAGGTCGATGATGGTGTACATGTGATGAATGCCGGTGACAACGGTCGGCGCATACAGTGCGCCCATGACCAGAGAGCCAATACCGAACGGAAGGGAAATCAGTGCCTGAATGCCGGAGATAATGCCGGTTTCAACGACGTTGAAGACCGGGCCGATGATCGTGAGGGTGAGGAAGCCGGTGACAAAAACAGAAACCAGCGGGGTGATGAACAGGTCGAGCATCGCCGGCACACGCTTGTGCAGCCACGTTTCAATTTTTGCCATGACAAAGACCGCGATGATGACCGAAATGACATGACCCTGGTAGCCGACCATCGGCACCTGCCACAGGCCAAAGACATCGAGATAATTTTCCACGCCGCCGCTCATCGTCCATGCGTTTTGCAGGTTCGGATGCACCATAATCATACCGATGACCGCACCGAGGAACGGATTTCCGCCAAACACCTTTGCGCCGGAGAAGCCGATGAGCACCGGCAGGAAGACATAGGCGGTATTGGAGAACAGATTGGCGAGCACAAACAGCGTGCTCTCGTTGGACAGGTTGAGGTAGCCGTTGTTGATGAGGAAGTTGAGCGACTCCATGATACCCATCAGGAAGCCGGATGCGACGATCGCCGGAATGATCGGTACAAAGATATCGCCGAGTGTCTTGACGAAGCGCTGAAGCGGATTGCCCTTCTGTGCGGCGGCCGCCTTGACATCCTCCTTGCTGGCGGCCTGTACGCCCGCCTGTGCGATGAATTCATCATAGACCTTGTTGACGACGCCGGTGCCGAAGATGATCTGCAACTGACCGGACGCTTCAAATACGCCCTTGACGCCCTCTACATCCTCCAGTGCTTTTTTGCTGCACTTGCTGTTGTCCGCAATGACGAGGCGCAGGCGCGTCGCGCAGTGCGCTGCGGATACCAGATTCTCTTTTCCGCCGATTTGTGCCAATACGCCGGCGGCCGCTTTTCCGTAATTCATACGATTCTCCTTCTGATTTACCCGTGATGTCTGTGATTCTTTTATGAAATCGATTTCATTTGATGTTTCATATTATAAACTCGTCCGCCCGAAAAAGAAAGGGCAATATGTTACAAAAAAATTGCATTTTTTGCAGCATATTGCCCGGTTGTCTCGGATTTATTCTATGCTCTTTGTGTTTTCACTATGAAATTGATTTCATATATATTACAGTGAATCCTGCCGGATGATTTCATATCCCAGCTTGAGCTGTTTTTTCATGTCGATGCCGCTTTCCAGAATTTGCAGCAGCATCTTTGCCGCTTCCGCACCGCCGTCCTCATAGAACAGGTGCACCGTGGTCAGGCGGGGTGAAACGATTTCCGTCATGCGCGAATGACCGACGCCGACAATCGCCACATCCTCCGGGATGCGCTTGCCGACGCCCTTGATGTACTGCATTGCGCCGACCGCGAGCGTATCCGTCGCGCAGAACACCGCGTCCACCTTCGGCGCGCGTTCAAACAGCTGCTGTGCGGCGGCGTTGCCGTCCTCCAGCGTGAAGCCGGTGACAATCATGTGCTCGTCCGCAATTTCAATGCCGCGCTCTCTGAGTGCCTCCAGAAACCCTGCACGCCGCGCCGCGCCGACCGCGCGGTCGCGGTTGGTCACGCCGATGTAGCCGACATGCTTCCGACCGGAATCGAGCAGCTCGCGCGTAATCTCCCGCGCCGCATCGTGGTCGTTGTTGTACACGCACGACAGATAATCCACCTGCTGGCTGAGTACAACGACCGGAACCGGATAATTCTGCAAAATCTGGCGATGGCGCGGGGTCAGCAATGTGCCGAGAAAAATAACGCCCTCGACCTGTCCCTGCTGGAACAGCTCCAGATAGCGCAGTTCTTTTTCCACATTGTTTTCCGTGTTGGCGAGCAGAATGCCGAACCCCCGGTCACCCAGCGCGGAGGAAATGCCCGCGACCATCCCGCCAATGCTCTCCGAATTGATTTTTGGCAGGATGACACCGACCAGCCTGCTCTTCCCGGTGCGCAGAATCTGCGCCTGCCGGGAGGGAACATAGCCGGTTGCATCAATCACCGTCTGAATTTTCCGTTTTTTCTCCTCACTCACATAGCCGTGGTTGAGATATCTGGACACGCATGCCTTGGATACGCCCGCCAGCTTTGCAATTTCCGCAATGGTCATAATCTTTGTTATCCTCTTCTGTTTCCGGGGCTGTCACAGTCCTGCCAGCCACATAAGCTCGGCTTCATTCGGCTGGTACACCGTTTGCCTGTCGCGCCCGACAAATACCGTCGTGCCGCCCAGCATACCGTACCACATGCCGTCGTTCATCTGCCCGGAAAACAGGATGCTCTCTTCTATCTTCACTGTGCGCTGTCCGGTTTTGTCCTCCAGCACAACACTGCCATATACGGGGCCTTTCTCCGGTGCGCCCTCGCAGCCGAAGTCCGGCTCTTCAATATATAACAGCCGTCCCTTCGGGCGGAAGATCGATCCATTTACATCAAACGGTTCCCATTTGTTTGCCATATCCTTATCCTCCTCCTGCGTCTCTGGTTGATATGTTTATTATACCAAGATTAGATGCGGTTTCAAAGTGCAAATTTTGCGGCAAAAGACCCTTCTTGTCATGTACACCGGATACATCCACCGAAACATTTCTCCCGGACTTCGCCGCGTTTCTTACTTCAGCACGCCGTCAATTTTTGCCTGCACTTCATCCAGCACGCTGAATGCGCGGCGCAGCATCTCCCAGCACACGCGCGCAGCGGTGCCGGGTGTAATCACGGCATCCATGGCGGCGGCAACCTCGCTGTCACTGTCGATATAAAACCGCAGCCATGCGTATGCCTCATTGATCTCGTTGAGTGTGCGCAGCATCGGGCGCACCCGATCCTTCGGCACCTTGCCGAGCTGGAAAATACGGATGCGAAATTCTGTTCCGTCCGCGCCGAACACCATGACGACATTGTACAGGCTGCCGTCATTGCCTGCCAGCTCGACCGCGACATAATGGCTGCCGTCCGGCTGTGGGTTTTCCATATATTTGATATCATGGCGCTGTAAGCGCTCGATAAATGCTTCTGCCGACTGATTCATGCCTGTATTTCCTCCTGTTTTCCGTTGCAATGATACGGTTTATCTGCCCACCCAGCGCAGTCCTCTGGGATAATGGTTTTTCATGATGCCGCCCGCGCATTTGCCCCATCCCAGGACAAATCCGTCTGCGGCAACTGCTGTCCAGCCCTTTTCCCCGTCCCACGGGAAGGTTTCTCCCCGCAGGTATTGTTCCACGCGCGGGTCATCCGCGGGCAGGTCGCATACGCGGTAAAATGCCGCCGGCGGCAGCGCATGGGCGAGTGCGTGCGACGGCTCAAAGCGATTTTTGCGCAGCGTACCCAGTTCCACGCCGCACGCGCGGACGCGCAACTCATCCACTTCCTGCATGCGCGGGTCGGTCAGCAAATACAGCCGGTCTTTCCGCTGCCGGACACAGCCGTTCGGCAGCTCTCTGACATGCTCCAGCACAGGCTGTATCATGCGTTCATATGCCTCCTGCTCCTTTTTCGTGCGCGCAGCCGGGAAAGTAACTTCCGGTTGTTCCGCAGGCGCGCCGGTTTTGCGCAAAACAGCGGCAAAATGCCCTTCGCCATCCAGCTGATGCGGCCAGAGCCGGAATGCCGCCGCGACCGATGGATTGCCGTTTTCTGCCCAGTCCGGGCGCGCGGGTGCGAACAGTATCGGCGGGTCGGCCACCTGCACCATTTCAAAATCGGGATGCCGTTCGAGGAACCGCGACAGCGTGCCTTCGTCCTCCTCCGGCGCGAACGTACAGGTCGAATAGACCAGTATCCCACCGCCGCGCAGCATGTCCGCCGCACAGTCGAGAATCCCCGCCTGTCGTTCCGCACAGAAAGCCGGAAGCTCCGGCGTCCATTCGTCCTGCGCCGGGTTGCCATCCTTGCGGAACATGCCCTCACCGGAGCACGGCGCATCTACGACAATTTTATCAAAAAATCCGGGAAAGTACTGCGCGAGCCGTTTCGGAGTCTCATTGAGCACCACACAATTGGGAATCCCCATGCGCTCGACGCTCTGCGCGAGCACCGCCGCGCGCGAGGTATTGATTTCATTTGCCACGAGCAGACCCGCGCCGCGCATGCGTCCCGCCAGATGAGTGGTTTTCCCGCCCGGTGCGGCACACAGATCGAGCACGGTTTCTCCCGGCTGTGCATCCGCCAGCGCGCCGACCGCCATTGCGGACGGCTCCTGAATATAATATGCCCCCGCTTCATAATACGGATGCCGTCCGGGGCGTTCGGTCTCCGGATAGAAAAATCCTTCTTCTGCCCACGGCACCGGTGTAAGAGAAAACGGTGCATGTCCGGCAAACGCCGCCGGAGAAATTTTTAAGGAATTGACGCGCAGTCCGCGCGCCTGCGGGCGCGCCAGCGCATCCTGAAAGGCGGGGTATTCATCCCCTAGCAGGCGCTGCATGCGCTGTTCAAATTCGATTGGCAGTGCCATAGATGTGTTACTCCTTCCGCTGGTAATAGATGGTCAACATTCCCGTCGCAATCGCGCACAGCAGCAGCACCAGCATCAGTACCTTGGGCACGCTGCCGGTCAGAAACTGCATCATGGGGTTAAAATAATCCAGAATCCACAGCACGACAAACGCGATGGACAGCACAATCGTCGCGTGCGGGAGCAGAGCTTTGATGTATTTCATCCGTTCATTCCTCCTCTGCGGCGAGATAAATGCAGTCACTGATTTCACGGCCCATGCCAATCGGATGGTTGATCCAGTCGCCGTCATAATACATGACCGCCGATTTGCCGCCATCCAGATTATAGGCGGTCTGGCAGCCCTCCTCCTGCATGAGAGCGGCGAGCTGCGACATGGTCACGCCGGCGGAATAGCCGTCCTGTCTGCCGTCCACCAGCACAAACAGGTAATGCCCGGGTGCGATATAGCCGATGGCACAGCGCGGGTTTACCTTATTTAGATATTCTGTCGAGTGAAACGAGTCGAGAATTTCGCCGCTGTCCAGCAGCGCGGGGCCGAATGTCCACGTCTGCCAGGCGCCGTCCTGCATCGCCTGTTCTGCATCGAACTGTGATGCGCTGTAGGTTTTCATCGTGCCATCGAGATACAGCACGC
This sequence comes from Butyricicoccus porcorum, assembly GCF_051246315.1. Taxonomy (NCBI): domain Bacteria; kingdom Bacillati; phylum Bacillota; class Clostridia; order Eubacteriales; family Butyricicoccaceae; genus Butyricicoccus; species Butyricicoccus porcorum. Next base: position 927,310 of record NZ_CP178353.1, on the reverse strand, counting down.
AGACATCCGAGGTTCCCGGATCACTGTTATACAGCGTGCCGTTGCGGATGACACAGGTGCGGCTGCTCTCGCCGTAGGAATCACCGGAAATCGCAAGCAGGGCGTTGTTGTCGCGCGCCATTTTGTCCACATAATCGCGGATATTGCGCCCATAGGTGGACTGGGCAAAGGCAGTTTGGATGCAGCGCGTGGAGGTCACATAGAGATCCGCCGTAAAATACACCAGCGGCTCGCCGTTGATCGTACACGAAACCTGTTCGATTGTGAATTCAGCGGTTTTTCCCGCATATTCCTGCACGGTTTTACGCGTTTTCTCCGCCGCGTGGAACGCGTCAATTTCACTCTGGTCTGCCGCCAGTGACGAGGTATCCGCATGGCTCCAGTCATTGGTGCTGGCCGGTGGAATGCCGAGTGCGCCGTCCGCGGACTCGCCGCTGCCCTCCTGTGACGGCAGCGTGAATTGCTGCTGTGATGCAATGTCCGTGCTGCTGTCCTCATCCTGTATGACGGCGCTGCCCTGCGGCAGAATATACGTCACCAGCAGCACAGCGCCCACGCAGACAGCCGCCGCCGCGAGGTCGAGCAGTGCCAGCGCCCAGACCGGAAGTTTTTTCTTCATTCGTCCCGCTCCTCCATATCGCCAAAAAATTCGTCATACAACCGGTCAGACTGTTGCTGGACCGCATGTACAAAGGCATCATACCGCTGTAAGAAAGCTTTTCCCTCCGGTGTCAGTGCTGCATTGCCGCCGCCGCTGCCGCCCGCCTCTCGGCTGAGCAGCGCAAAACCCAGATCGTCCTCCGCGCGGTTGAGGATTTTCCACGCCTTGGAATATGCCATGCCCATATCGCGGCAGGCGGCGCGGATCGAGCCGCGGTTTTCGACGCCGTGCAGCAGCTCCGCCACGCCGGGGCCGAAAAATTTCTGGTCACGGAACAACCGCAGGCGCAGGTCATATCGCAATGGTTCCATTGCCCATCTCTCCTTTGCATGATACGTGTGGGTTTTATTATACCATGCCTGCATGCAAAATGTCTGTACTTTTGGTGAACAGAATCGGGCAGCAAAAAGCCTCCCTCCATTGGAGAGAGGTAGATTTTTCTCCGGCAGCGCAGGACTGCCGGTTGAGCTGTTCCGCATTTCGTGCTACAATGGGGCTGTCATTGCAATCATATGCTGTGTTTTATAACAAAATCAGCCCGGAAAGGACGTTTTTATGTTAGATATCGATGTAATTGTTTCTGATTTTGACGGCACGCTGCTGGATGACCGCAAGCGCCTGCCGGAGCAGTTCCCCGCTCTGCTGGATGAACTGGACCGGCGCGGCATCCGGTTTGTCGCCGCCAGTGGACGGCAGTATTACAACATCCGCGAACAGCTGCCGGACGGCATGGCCGACCGCGTGGATTATATTGCGGAAAATGGTGCGCTGACCGTGCGCAACGGTGAACTCTTCTCGGTAGATGAACTCTCTCCGGAGGATGTGCGCGCTGTTGTCGAGGTCACGCGCCGCACGCCCGGCTGCTATCCCATTCTGTGCGGCGCGCAGTGTGCCTATCTCGAAGATATGGTCGATGCACTCCGTGTGCACAGCACCATGTACTATGCGCGGCTGGAGCGTGTGGACGATGTGCTGACCTGTCTGGAACGCGACCGCATCTGTAAAATCGCCGTGTTCCACGACCACGATGCGGAGCATGTATCCTATCCTGCATTGCTCCCGTTTGCCGATCACATGCAGGTCGCACTGTCGGGCGACTGCTGGGTGGATATCATGAATGCATCGGTCAACAAGGGCGCTGCGCTTCGCGCTATGCTGGAACAGATGCATCTCTCTGCTGCGCGCTGCATGGCATTCGGCGATTATCTCAACGACATCGAGCTGTTGCAGGCCGCCGGACATCCCTATGCCATGGAAAATTCCCATCCCCAGCTGCGTGCGCTGTTCCCCCACACAGGCGGGCACAACAACGACGCTGGCGTTGTGCGCACCATCTGCCGCGAACTGGATATTGCGCTATGACTATTCGGGCGTATCTGAAAAGTCGAAAATTTTGACTATTTCTACAAATACGAGACCGCTTCTTCGTGAAAAACACTTGAAATCCGAACGGATTCCAGCGTGCTTTTGCTTTGAACCAGTCTCGCCTTTGCGAAACATTCGTTATTTTCTTGGTTTTTCGATAGCGCCTAGTCGATATCGGAAATTTCGGTACCGGTATAATAGTGCAGCAGGATCTCCTCATAGCTCTTCCCATCCTCCGCCATGCGTTTGGCGCCGTACTGGCTCATGCCGACGCCGTGCCCATAGCCCTCGGTGTGAAACGTAATGGAGGTATCTGTTGTACTGATGGTGAAATGAGTGGAGTTCAGTTCAAACAATTCGCGCACTTCTGTGCCCTTGAGCGCTTTTCCACCGATTTTGCACGACGTCACGCCGCCTGCTTCAGATGACTGAATTTCGGTAAACCAGGTCTTGGGCAGTCCGGTCAGGTTGATATCCGGATATTTGCCCAGCATAATCTGGCGGAATTCCTCTGCGCCCAGCGTCACAGAGGCATCATATTTCGGACAGGCATCGTCACCGGTGCTTTCCACGCTGGACAGATAGGGGATGTCCGAGCCCCACACACTGACCGCCGCTTCGGTGTGTTCTGCGGATGCCGCATGAAAGACGGCGGCAATGGCCTTGCCGTCATACGTCACAATCTTTCCGGCAGTATCTTCGGCGGCTTTTCGGACTTTTTCACTCCATTCCTCCGCATTTTTACCCCAGAGCGCCTCTGCACCGCTGTCCAGATCGACAAAGGCGGCACAGTGGGTATAATCATCGCACACGACGGCATCCGGATGGGTGTCATCTGTCCCGAGGGACTGTTTGTACACAGCATACGTACGGGCTGCCACCGCCTGCGCCCGGAGCGCTTCCTCAGGGAATGACGCGGGCATTTCTGCCGCCACGGCACCCGCTACATAGTCCTCCAGCTCCATTTCACGCACCGTTCCGCCAACCGATACGGTCAGCATCGTGCTCTGTGCCGATTTTTCCCCTCCGGAAGACTCTTCCTGCGCGGTATTTCCTGCATTTTGACCATCCGAAGCCTGCGGTTCCTGTGTAATTTCTACATTTTTAACGGTATGAATGGTTTCTTCGGCAGCCTGATTATTTTGGTAAAATTGAAACCCGAGAGGGGCGACATACACCAGAAATATGATAAGAATACCCAATAAAAAGAAGCGTTTCACGATTTATCTCCTTCCTGTCCGCCAAAGGACTATATTTGACATATTTGCAGGATTGATGTAATATATAATTCATATAAAAAACTCCCCCTCCGCCTTTGTACAGGATCATCCCTGCTTGTGCAACAGCGGATGCCCGAACAATGAGGTGATCCCTAATGGTTGACATGATGAAAAATATGGATTCTCAGGTCATAGACAGTCTATGCGGCGAATTTCAGGATAATAACCTGATCCAGCCCAAGATGTTCAGCAAGTACGGCGTCAAGCGCGGCCTGCGCAATGCAGACGGCACAGGCGTACTCGCCGGTATTACCTGTGTTTCCAATGTACATGGTTATATGGTAAACGAGGGCGAAGTAGAACCGATTGAAGGCCGCCTGACCTATCGCGGACATAATCTGTATGACCTGCTTGACGGCTTTGATTCCGAGGATCGCTTTGGCTTTGCTGAGACTTCGTATCTGCTGCTCTCCGGCAGCCTGCCGAATCAGGAGGAGCTGGATGCGTTTACCGACCTGCTGGCAGATGCCTGTGCCCTGCCGGACGGCTTTACTGAGGACGTCATCATGCGTGCCCCGAGCCGCGATATTATGAATAAACTGGCCGTTTCCACTCTGGCACTGTATTCGTATGATCCCAATCCGGACGACACCAGCCTGGAGAACATTGTGCGGCAGTCGGTCAATCTGATTGCAAAGTTCCCCGTTATTATTTCACATGCCTATCAGGCCAAGCGGCGCTATTTTGACAATGCGTCAATGTTCCTGCACATGCCGGATCGCAATTACACCACGGCGGAAAATATCCTGAGTCTGATCCGCCCGGACGGCATGTTTACCCGTGAGGAAGCCATGCTGCTCGACCGCTGTCTGATTATCCATGCAGAGCACGGCGGCGGCAACAACTCCGCGTTTACAACCCGTGTTGTCTCTTCCTCTGCAACGGATACCTATTCTGCCATCGCCGCTGCCATCGGCTCACTCAAGGGCCCGCGTCACGGCGGCGCAAACCTGCGCGTCTGCAAGCAGTTCGATGAGATGAAGGAGAATATCTCCAACTGGGAGGACGAAGACGAGGTTCTGGATTATCTGTGCAAAATTCTGCGCAAGGAAGCCGGTGACGGCTCCGGCCTGATTTATGGTATGGGTCATGCGGTTTACACGCTGTCCGACCCGCGTGCCGTTGCACTGAAGAATACGGCTCGTCCGCTCGCCGCACAGAAGGGCTTCGAGCGTGAGTTCAATCTGATTGAGCTGACCGAGCGCCTTGCACCGGAAGCATTTTACCGTGTCCGCGGTGAGCACAAGATTATGTGTGCCAACGTCGATATGTATTCCGGTCTGGTTTACCAGATGCTCGGTATTCCGTCTGAGATGTTTACCCCGCTGTTCGCCACCGCCCGCATTGTCGGCTGGCTGGCACATCGCATCGAGGAAACCGTCACCGGCGGCAAGATCATCCGCCCGGCTTACAAGCCGATCATCTCCCGCGCCAAGTACACCTCGATTTCTGACCGCTGACCCTACTTTTCTTTTTTGGGACCTACTTTTCTTTTTTGGGAAAAGAAAAGTAGGCAAAAGAAAACCCAGTGTTGCGCTCCCGCGCACCGCAGACATGCCGGACGGAAAGTCCGTCAGTCTGCCCCAACGGTCGTTTCATTGAGGATACTGCAAACCCGCCGGACAAACGCGTCCGGCGGGTTTTTGTATGCGCTTTCTCTGTCGGATGGAAAGCTAAATCCGAAAAAGGCGATTACCCGTGCAGAGGCTGCACAGATCATCGTCACGTACGACAACAATGCAAGCCCGTTCTAACCATCTATAAACAGAATAAGTCCCCCAAAATGGTGCAAATACGCAGTTTTGGGGGACTTTTTTCTTTATTTCATGCCGTAAAACGCCCGGAAGCCATTATACGCCGCGAACAGGTCGAGCTTTGCGATGACCTCAAACGGCGCATGCATGCACAGCACCGGCACGCCGCAGTCAACGGTATCAATATTGCGGTTCGCCATGAACATAGCCACCGTGCCGCCGCCGCCCTGATCGACCTTGCCGAGTTGGCCGGTCTGCCAGATGACGCCGTTTTTGTTGAAGCAATGGCGCATTTTTGCCATCAGCTCCGCCGTTGCATCCGAAGAACCGGACTTGCCGCGTGAACCGGTATACTTGACCAGTGCGACACCGCAGTTTGCGCGCGCATCGTTGCGCTTCTCGGAAACCGACGGATAATTCGGGTCGAATGCATTGCACACATCGGCGGACAGGCAGGTGGAGCGCTCGATGCATTCCTCAAACAGCACGCCGTCCGCACGGCACAGGTCGGCAACCAGTGTGTCGAAGAATTTCGACTGCATGCCGGTCACGCCGTCCGAACCGATTTCCTCCTTATCCACAAGGATGGTCATTGCGGTCTTATCCGGGATTTCCTCCAGATCGAGCAGTGCAGTTGCTGCCGGATACGAGCACACGCGGTCATCATGTCCATATGCACCGACGAACGACCGGTCGAAGCCGATATCACACGCCTTAAAGGCCGGAACACAGCACAACTCCGCCGACAGGAAATCCTCTTCCGTGATGCCATACTCTTGATTCAGGAATTCCATGACCCACAGCTTGATTTTATCCGAGGTATCAACATCTGATTTGGACGGCTTGGAACCAACCAGTACGTTCATGTCCTCTGCGGCAATGCCCTTCTGGAGCGTCTTGCCCATCTGGTCGGTTGCCAGATGAATGAGCAGGTCAGAAATGACAAACAGCGGATCGCCCGGCCTGTCGCCGATGCGTACATCAATCGATTCCACGCCGTCATCGGTCACACGGCACACCACGCCGCGCAGCTCCAGCGGGATCGTTGTCCACTGATACTTTTTAATGCCGCCGTAATAGTGCGTCTTGAACAGCGCCATGCCGTTGTCCTCATACAGCGGGATGGTGCGGATATCGATGCGCGGTGCATCCAGATGTGCCGCCGACAGGTTGATGCCGTTCTTCAGGCCGTCACGCCCAATTACAAATAGTATAATACCTTTATTTCTATTTATTTTATAATATTTATCACCGGCATGCAGCTCCATACCGCGCTCATATGCGGAAAAGCCCTTTGCCTCAGCCATCGCAGCCAGACGGCGCACCGCGTCGCGCTCGGTCTTTGCTTCATCCAGAAATGCCTTGTAGCCCTCGGCATAATCCTGCATAGCGGCCTCGTCTGCCTCGCTCATGCGGTCCCAGCCGGTCTTTTTGTCATAAAACAGTGTGTTTTCCATTGGAAACCATTCCTTTCAGGGAAATTTGCGGTATTACCGCAGGATATCGTCATAAATCCGGCGCACCTGTGCATACAGGGTGTCCAGATCGGCGTCATTTTGTATAAAATAATTGCAGCGCGCGCGGTAAAAAGCATCATCCGGCTGTGCATCGATGCGCAGTGCGGCATACTCCCGTGTAATGCTGTCGCGCCCCATGATGCGGGCAATGCGTGTCTCACGGTTGGCGAGCACGGCACAGGTCTTGTCGCACAGGGTTTCCATCCCTCCCTCAAACAGCACGGGCGCGTCATAGATGCACAGTGCATACCCCTCCTGTTCGTATGCGGCAAAGGCTTCGCGTGCCGCCTGACGGATATACGGATGTGTGATCGCGTTTAACTGTAATAGCTTATCCGGATCAGCGAACACAATTGCGCCCAGTTTTTTGCGGTCGAGTTTACCGTCAGACGATAATACATCAAAAAATACAGATTGTATTTCTTCCAACATCGGGGTACAGGTATCGCACAGCGCCCGATACGATGCATCTGCATCGATAACCGCACAGCCGAGCGAAGCAAATGCTGTGCTCGCCGCACTTTTTCCCGTACCGGAACCGCCGGTCAGTCCGAGAATTTTCATGCTTCTTCCTCCGTCAGGTCGATGATGTGGAAACCGGCAGCTTTTTTGATGCGGTTTGCCACGGCAAGCCCGATGCCATCAGACGGCGGACACTGCGCATAAATCTCCGTACAGTCGGTCTCATCGAAGCGGCGCAGCGCATCGAAGACCTCGCGCGCCTGCTCTTCCGGGTCGTCCGAAGGGCCAAAGGTTTCTACAACCGCAGCATTTTGAAAACGCGCCGCGCAGTCATCGAAGCACAGTACCCCAGAGTTTTCCCCAAGCTGTGCATAAATATAGTCGGCACTCGTTTTTGGCGTGCCGAAAACGACAGTAACCGGTGCTTTCGGCGCATAGTGGCGGTATTTCATCCCGGGTGCGGAGACTTTTTCCGAGTCATCAATTTTTTCGCGCAGAGCGCGGTCAACATCTACCTCGCCGAGCACGGCGCGCAGCTGTTCGAGCGAGATGCCGCCCGGACGCAGCAGGCGCGGACGTTCGCCGCACAGCGAAACGACCGTGGATTCCACACCGACGGAGCACGCACCGCCGTCAACGACAGCGGCAATTTTCCCGTTCAGATCCTCCATGACATGCTGTGCCGTTGTGGTGGACGGGCGGCCGGAGGTATTGGCCGATGGCGCTGCCAGCGGTGTACCCGCTGCGCGGATGATTGCCTGCGCCATCGGGTGTGACGGAAATCGAATACCAACTGTATTTAATCCACCCGAAGTTACCATAGGTATTCTATCCAACTTCGGCAGGATGATAGTCATCGGGCCAGGCCAATAGGCTTCCGCCAGTGCCTGCGCTTCCGGCGGAAATTCCGCCGCGATTTCGTGCACGGTTTCAATCTCTGCAATATGTACAATGAGTGGATTGTCCTGCGGGCGGCCCTTTGCTTCAAAAATACGCGCAACCGCCTGCGGATTGAGTGCATCGGCGGCAAGGCCGTATACGGTTTCGGTGGGAATACCCACCACTTCCCCGGCGCGCAGCAGCGCGCCAGCCTGTTCGATTGCCGTCGGATCCCCCGACGGACGCAGCAGCTTGGTTTGCATGAATGTACCTTCTTTGATAACTTTTAGTATAATTATAATTTATTATATAATTTGCAATAGATTGTACATGTTTCCTCTTGAAGGGAGCTGGTTGGTGTACGCGATTGGTCTTTCCAGCCCTCGTTGGGGCAACTGCCGGACCGTCCGTCCGGCATGTTCGCGGCGCGCGGGAGCGCGTCAAACATTTCTTTTGCCCAGCTTTTCTTTCTGTAAAGAAAAGCGGTCCACCTTCGCCAGATTCTCCGCCTGGTCGGTTGTAATCAGCGCGTCGAGCACCTCATCCAGATTGCCGTCAAGAAAGCTGTCCAGCTTGTATAGTGTGAGCTTGATGCGGTGCTCAGATACGCGGTTTTCCGGGAAATTATACGTGCGGATGCGCTCCGAACGGTCGCCTGTGCCGACCTGACTGCGCCGCTCGGCGGCGATTGCATCGTCGCGCTTGCGCTGTTCTATCTCAAACAACCGCGAACGCAGCACGCGCAATGCCTTGTCCTTATTTTTGAACTGGCTGCGCTCGTCCTGGCATTCCACGACCATGCCGGTCGGCAGGTGCGTGACACGAATGGCAGAGGATGTCTTGTTGATGTGCTGTCCGCCTGCGCCGGACGAGCGGAACGTATCAATGCGCAGATCCTTCGGATCAATCGTCAGCTCGACATCATCGACCTCCGGCAGCACGGCAACCGTCACGGTGGACGTATGCACACGCCCCTGTGATTCGGTTTCCGGCACGCGCTGGACTCGATGCACGCCGCTCTCATATTTCAGCCGCGAAAATGCGCCGTCACCATCAATACTGAACGTAATTTCCTTAAAACCGCCTAGCTCGGTTTCTGACTGCCCGATGCGCTCGGTTTTCCAGCCGCGGGAATCCGCATACATCGTATACATGCGGTACAGCGATGCGGCAAACAATGCCGCTTCTTCGCCGCCTGCTCCCGCGCGAATTTCCATAATAACACTGCGGCTGTCGTTCTCATCGCGCGGCAGCAGTAAAATTTTCAGTTCCTCTTCCAACTGTTCGATTTCTGCGCGGCTCGTCGCCAGCGTTTCCTGTGCCAGCGCGCGCAGCTCCGCGTCACTGCCTGCTTCCTCCAACAGCTCACGCGCGTCCTGTTCCTCCTGGCACGCTGCGCTGTACCGGCGGTATGCCGTCACAATCGGCTGCAACTCGCTCTGTTCCTTCGCCAGCGCTGCCGCCCGTGACGGGTCTTCATACAACTCCGGGCTGGCAAGCAGACCCTCCAGCTCGTCATATCGATCTGCCAGTCCCTCCAGTTTATCTAACACGACAATTCAACTCCATGTAATATTTATTCTGTAATATACTATATAGAATATTTTACTTTTTGTATAATATATTTTTAATTATACTTTTTATCTCCAACCCACAGGCCGAGGCTGAGTTGTAAATCGTCCTCGCCGTTTAGCTGTAAGGTCAGGCAGGTGCCCGGTTTTTTGTTCTCAAACATGCGTGCAAGGGCAAAGCCCTCCATTTCATAGAGGTTTTCCTCACACAGATACGCGCTGCTGCCGTTTTCAAACAGCAGTGTGAAGGTCGTTCCACCGCTGCCGCGGATGACCGCCATCTGTTTGGCATCGCACAGGCGCAATACCTCAATGTCACCTGTCAGCAGTGCGCGCAGTCCTGTGATAAACTGTGGAATATATGCATCCGATACGCGCAGCTCTGCCAGCTTAAAATGGTCGTTGTCTGTGGCATGCACGCCGCAGGGCACAGAATAGCCTGTCATATGAATCCCTCCAATCGCTTTATCGACAGATTTACCAGTATCCGCTGACAACCAGCTTGACAATGGAAAAATACTCACGGATACAAAACAATATACGCATCGCCGGATTGCCGGACGGCGCTGCGATCACACACGACTCCAATCCACAGTTTTCCATGATACGCCGTGTGCGGAACAGATGGAACCCGCTCGACAGCGCCGCGACGCGGTCCGTGCTCCAGCCGTTTTTTTCACACAGCTCCAAAGCATTTTCAATATTTTGAATGGTATTGCGTGATTTGGATTCCTTTGCAACACGTTCGGGGTCTGCGCCATGCGATACCATCCAGTTGTACATAACGGAGGCTTCGGTGTAATCCTCGTCATCCCCCTGCCCGCCGCATACGATAATCTGTACATCCGGGTTCTGCTCCATCACATCGAGCGCAACGGCAAGACGATTGCGCAGTGTTTCGGTCGGCTGGTCGCCCTTGATGCCGCCGCCGAGCACAAACACACAATCCGCCTCCAATGCCTGCGCATCCGTATGCGCGCCGGATAAAATCAATCCTTCGACTGCGGCGACCGAGATCAGCCACAGCACAAACACAACATTTCCGGCACGCACGAACCAAGTTGCCACAGCTGACCATTTGCCTGTGCGCGTATCGCGCACACGAATGAACAGCCACATGACACCGGTACAGGCGCACAGCGTTGTGAAAAACGCCAGACCAAACCACAGCGGGCGAAACGGAATGCAAATGACAGCCAGAACTGCGCATATCATGCACAATATCTGATAAAACCGCTTCATTATGTGTTCTCCTGCATCTCTTCGAGCTGGGCGGACAGCTCTTCCCACTGCTCCATGCGTTCCATCAGCTCTGTTTCAATTTCATCCTTCTGTTCGGACAGCTCAATCAGCTTGCCCGGATCGCTGGCGGCCGCCGACATTTGTTCGTCAATAGCAGCACTCTTCTCCTCCAGATCGGAGATTTCGCGTTCGAGCTTCGCAATTTTCTTTTCCAACGGCTTGGTGCCGCCCTTCGGCTTCGGCTTTTCCTTTTTCTGCTTAGGTTGTACGCTTGCCGCCTTTTCCGCCGCTTTTCGCGCGCGGAATGCGAGATATTCCTCATAATTTCCGGTGAAATCGATCATTTCACCGTCCATCAGTACGATAATGCGATTGGCAAAGCGCGAGACAAAATAGCGGTCATGCGAAACAAACAGCAGTGTGCCTGCGAAGCCCTCCACAGCTTCCTCAATCCATTCGCGCGACAGGATATCCAGATGGTTGGTCGGCTCATCGAGTACCAGCATATTGAGCTTGTCATACATCAGCTCGCACAGGCGCAGGCGGCTTTTCTCGCCGCCGGACAGCTTGGACACCGGTTTAAGCTGATCTTCCCCGGAAAACTGAAAGCGGCCCAGCCGATTGCGTGCGGTCTGCGGCGTGACATTTTTTTCATAAATCAGCGTATCGACCAACGTGCGGTTTTCATTTTCAAAATGTACAACCTGTGGCAGATAGGCGGGCTTCAACCCGTCGCCTTTTTTGATTGTGCCGCTGTCGGCTTCTTCCAGCCCCAGAATAATATTGAGCAGGGTTGTTTTTCCCGTGCCGTTATCGCCCAGAATGGCGATGCGTTCGCCATTGCGCACGTTGAATGTAATATTGTGCAGAACCTGTCTGCCGTCAAAGCTCTTATTGATACCGCGCACCTTGAGCACGTTTTCTGTTTCATAATTGGGATCGCCGAAGGTCATGGACATTTTTTTCTGCTGCTTCGGGCGGTCAGCAACTGTCATGCGCGCAATGCGTTTATCGATGGAAAACGCGCGCTTATGCATTTTTTCCGTGCCCCACTGATGCATTTTACGCGACTGATCCTGCAAGCGTTTGAGTTCTTCCATCTGGTTTTCATGCTCCGCCATGCGCTGGGCAAAGCGCAGCTTACGCTCCTCGGCGTAATAGCTGTATGAACCGGCATAAAAATCCGCATGCCCGTCAAACAGCTCAATGATACGGTCACAGCACTGGTCAAGGAAATAACGGTCATGCGAGATGGTCACAACCGTACCCTTATAGTCATTCAGGAAATTGCCGAGCCATTCAACGGCGTCCAGATCGAGATGGTTGGTTGGCTCGTCGAGCAGCAAAATGTCGGTGTCCTCTAAAATAATTCGTGCCAGATTGACACGTGTTTTTTCACCGCCGGACAGCACATCAAATGGCTTTTCGCGCATTTCCTTCGGGATTTCCAAGCCATTGCACACCTTATCCACCTCGAAATCGAGGGCATAGCCACCCATGGCTTCAAATTCCGCCTGCAATGCGCCGTACTGCTTTAACAGATTGGAATCATCGTTTTGTTCCATGCGCGCTTCCAGCTGCTTCATGCGTTCACGCACCTCATCGATGCGATGGAATGCCGAGCGCAGGATCATCTCCACGGTATCGCCCGGTTCATACACCGGAATCTGGTCGATCATGCCGACCGTGCGATCCTTTGCAATGGAAATCGTGCCGCTTTCATATGGCAGCTCACCGGTCAGAACGCGGAACAGCGTGGTTTTTCCTGCACCGTTCGGGCCGACAATTGCTACCTTTTCGCCCGGAAAAATATCAAATGTGATGTCGTATAGTATCTGATTTTCACCAAAGTATTTATTCAGTCCGGAAATACTGATATCTGCCAAATAGATTTCCTCCTTCTCCGCTTTTCTTTGCAAAAAGAAAAGCTTGGCAAAAGAAACGTCTGCCGCGCTCCCGCGCGCCGCGAACATGCCGGACGGACGGTCCGGCAGTTGCCCCAACGAGGGCCGGTATTGCGAGCTATATTAACTGCCCCCCTCCGCTTTTCTTTGCAAAAAGAAAAGCTTGGCAAAAGAAACGTCTACCGCGCTCCCGCGCGCCGCGAACATGCCGGACGGACGGTCCGGCAGTTGCCCCAACGAGGGCTGGTATTATGCTCACACATTCCAAAGGCGCCCCCCATGAGAGAGTCTCTGGTGCGCACCGTTTTATAACTTCAAAGCTCTGTCGAAAAAAGAAAAGACCGCGCACGGCGCGGTCTTTCAGCTCAGGCTTTTTCCGGCTCGTCAAAGGTTTCGCCGAAGGTTTCAACCGTTACGCTCTTCATGCGCTGCGGCTTGAGCGGCTTGTCATTGAAGTTCCTGCGTGCGGAAACAATGCGGTCACAGACATCCATGCCCGTAATGACGCGGCCGAACGATGCATACTGTCCGTCCAGATGCGGTGCATCCTCTACCATAATGAAGAACTGCGAACCTGCGGAATCCGGGTTCATGGCACGCGCCATGGACAGCACGCCGCGCGTGTGCTTCAGGTCGTTGTCAAAGCCGTTCATTGCGAATTCACCGCGAATGCAGTAACCCGGGCCGCCCATGCCGGTGCCCTCCGGGTCGCCGCCCTGAATCATAAAGCCGGGAATAACGCGATGGAACGTCGTGCCGTCATAGAAGCCCTTGGATACCAGGCTGACAAAATTGCGTACGGTGTTCGGTGCGGTCTCGGCGAACAGCTCAATCTGTATCTCGCCGCCGTCTTCCATCGTAATGGTGACAATCGGGTTGGTCATTGAAATGATAATCTCCTTTTTTTCAGTGCAGGGAGGGTCAGTTTTTTCGCCCTTTGCTGTTGTTGTTTCGGATACGGAAACAGGTGCCGACAGAAGCCGACACCCGCATTCCAGTCTATTGTTATTGTAGCAAATCCCTGCGCATGTGACAAGGGCTTCGCGTTAATTTCGTGCGTTATACCGGTTTGACCGGCATAATAATTGCTGTTACAGCATACAGCAGAATGCCAGTTCCCGCGCTGCATACCGTCAGTGCTGCCAGAATCAGGCGGATCACTGTGACATCCATGTTCAGATAATCGGCAATGCCCATGCACACGCCGCACAGCATTTTGCCCTGTTCGATGCGGTATAGTTTTTTCTCCATATCAAATCCTCCCTGTGTTATGCCGCGTCTGCTTCAGCTGATGCTTGAATAGACACTTCAATGCTGCCAATATTGCAGTCGAGCTTCATCAGGCCATCACCGGTTGTGCCCGGGATACGGCACGACAACTCATGTGATATCCCCGCGTCGCGTGTCAGCACGCGTTCACCGTTCACCGAAATCGTAAGATCGCCCATATCCACTTCACCGGACACGCGCCCGATGCATGAGCCTTCCGCCAGCTTCAAGATGATTTCTCCCGCATCACAGCTCAGCTGTACCGGTGCGCCGCTCGCGCCGATACCGCGAACGCACGCGGAAATATCTATTGCTCCGGCGTTGACCTCTGCTTCCAGCTGCTGTGTGTCAATATCCCGCATGGTCACGCTTCCCGCGTCCACACTGCACGTAATGTCACGCGTTGTCACAATGCCGGAAACGACTGCACTTCCTGCATCCACGTCAATATCAAGCGAGTATAAGGGGCAGTCCGAGGGCACTGTCAGTGTGACCGGTGCGGGGTGGTTTTTATACCACCAACCGCGTTCATTTTCCTGTTCAATCACCAGCTTGTCGCCTTCTGTCCTCCATGTCGTGCTTTTACCACCGGACAGCTGCCAGCTCTCGCCTTCCTGTACGGTCAGCTCGGCGCTGTCGAGATCGATTTCGAGCCGCTCAACGCTGTTCACCTGAAGCTGTTTGTCCTCTGCTTTTTCCTGATACTGGAACATGCGCAGAGAACTTCCCGCTCCGAGAAGAGCTGTCCGGACGCCCATGCCCGCCGCCACAAAACAGCAGACCAATCCGGCGGCCAGCAGAACGAGTGCAGCAATTGTCGATTTCTTCATGAGAGTCAGCCCCTTTCAGCTCCGATGGAACACTCGCCGGAACAATCCGACGATGCCGTTCAGCAGGCCGGGAAACAGCGTGCGGAACAGATAAGCCGTCAGCTTCCACAGCAGGATACCGAATGCCGCGCTGACCAGTGCCAGTCCGAGAAACAGCAGCAGTTCCGCTCCCGTTCCGGCTGCTGCCGTATAGCCTGCCGCAATGACAAAGCCAATCGCACAGCCCCACGCGGCGAGATCGAGCGCCGGAACAATGAGAAACACAGCGGCAACCGCACAGACCAGCCCGATCAGGATACCGCCGACGCCGCCAACCACACCGACACAGACAGGAAACACACAGACCACTGCTACTGCCGCCAGTACGAGGGCAAGTGCCTTCTGTCCGTTGTCCATTTCCTGAAAACGATTTTTGGCACGTGCCTCATAGCTTTCTGTCCCTGTTTGCCCGGTTTTTTCGGTATTTTGTGCAGCATCTGCCGGATTGCCTACATCACGGAATTCCCGCAGGATATCTGCCGCAACCTTTTCCGGTGCGCCCAGCGTATGAAGAACCTCCGCTTCGTTTTCCGGCCCTGCCTCATCCAAATAGTTTTCATAATATTCGACTGCGCGGCGGCGTTCCTCCTCCGGCATGCCGGCGAGCGCCTGTTCCAAACGCAGAATAAAATCATTTCGATTCATTGTCTACCTCCGGAAAATAACAGCGATTCAATCCCGTTGCGATACACGTGCCAGTCCCGACGGTAATCCTCCAGCTGCTTGCGCCCAGCAGGTGTGATTGCATAATATCTGCGGTTGCGCCCATCAATCGCACGGTCATACACCGTCAGGAAATCATTCTTTTCCAGCCGCCGGAGCACAGGATACAGGGTAGATTCGGAAATATCCAACCGGCTGCGCACCAGATTGGTAATGCGGTAGCCATAGGCGTCCTCCTGTTCCAGCACGGACAGCACAACGGCATCCAGCAGCCCGGATGAGATCGGGAAGGACATGCGTTTCACCTCTCTGTTCTTCTATATCTAATATTATATGTCATATAATATTATGTGTCAAGCTACAATCCGGTAACACCGGCGTTGCATACCTCATGTATATGTACGGCGTGGAAATCCATGCGGCACAGGTAATTTCTGTCTGCTTCCCCTCTGTTTTGCACAGGTTTCCCCCGCTTTTGCACAAACCCGGTAGATTTCTTCAAAAATCTTCCATATGCTTGTGTATAACTTCCGGTTCTGCGGGCAGAATATTCCTGTAAGCTGATTACAACATGGTGAATTTTCACGGATTATCACAATTTTTTGTGTATTTTTTGATTACTCACCGTACACTGTCATTTTGACAATAATTTTAAGAGCGAAAAACCCCGGGGTTTTTCCCTGAAATCTCCATTTTTTTCAGAGCTGCCCCGCTATTTTGTGTACAAATCCGCT
The DNA here is from genome assembly GCF_051246315.1 of Butyricicoccus porcorum. Lineage (NCBI taxonomy): Bacteria > Bacillati > Bacillota > Clostridia > Eubacteriales > Butyricicoccaceae > Butyricicoccus > Butyricicoccus porcorum. The sequence goes on along the minus strand of NZ_CP178353.1, from coordinate 911,140 downwards.
GTTATCCACAAATGCACAGGGTTATCCACCGCTTTTCACACAAATCTGGGGATAACTCTGTGGAAATGTGGATAACTATTCGTATAACACAGACTTGTCAACCGGAAAAAAACGAAAAATTTGAATTAAATTTTACATGGGAGGGGTATTTCATGGCGGAAACCAGAGCAGATACCAACAAAGAACCGGATACCGGTGCAGTAACCACGCATTCCGCGCGCGGCAACCTGCACTGTATTACCATCATCGGCACGATTGAAGGGCATCAGGAAGCGCCGGAGAGCACCAAAACGACAAAATATGAGCATGTCCTGCCTCAGCTGGCGGCGATTGAGGAGAGCGATGACATTGACGGCCTGCTGATCCTGCTCAACACAGCAGGCGGCGATGTGGAAGCCGGGCTCGCCATTGCCGAGCTGATTGCCGGAATGCACAAGCCCACGCTGTCACTTGTGCTTGGCGGCGGACATTCCATCGGCATTCCTCTGGCAGTCGCAGCACAGCGCACCCTGATTGCACCATCCGCGTCCATGATGCTGCATCCGGTGCGCATCAGCGGGACGGTCATCGGCGCACCGCAGACCTATGAATATTTCCGTCAAATCCAATCGCGTATCACGCGGTTTATTGTCGCCAATTCCTCTGTCGAGGAGCACGAGCTGAGTCGACGGATGATGGCAACCGACGAGCTTGCAACCGATGTCGGGACGGTACTCGGCGCACAGGAAGCAGTTGATCTGGGTCTGTGCGATGCCATCGGCACGCTGCACGACGCACTCGCCTGGCTGCATGACGCGGCAGATAAGCGCAAGGCGGAACGGGCTGAGCAACAGGAAACCAGCGAAAAATCCGAATAAATCAAACAGAATTCCCCTGAGCCGACAAACGCAAACAAATTCCCCCCTTTGCGGGAAACCCCGGTCTATGCAAATCAAGAAGCGCCCCTTTTGAACGCGCCAATCACTTGCAAAAGCGCGAAAAAATCCCCCGGCGGAAATCCGCCGGGGGATGGAATGGCTTTTCGTGTCAACGGGGCAAACAGACAGACCTGTTTGTCTGGCTGTTTGCGCTCGCGGGAGCGAGCCGGACATTTCTTTTGCCAAGCTTTTCTTTCTGTAAAGAAAAGCGGGGAAAAGCGGGGAAAAGCGGGAGACTTACTTCGCAGCCTTTGCAGCCTTGATGGTCTCGATCATCATCGGTACAACCTTGAACAGGTCGCCGCAGATGCCGTAATCCGCTACGTCGAAGATCGGAGCGCCTTCGGTCTTGTTGACCGCGATGATGCACTCGGAATCCTGCATACCAGCCTTGTGCTGGATTGCACCGGAGATACCCAGTGCGATGTACAGCTTCGGATGTACGGTCTTACCGGTCTGGCCTACCTGATGGTCAGCAGTCAGCCAGCCGCTGTCGATTGCTACACGGGAGCCGCCAACTACGCCGCCCAGAACTTCTGCCAGCTCTTCTGCCAGCTTGATGCCCTTCTCGACGTCCTTGGAGATACCACGGCCGACAGATACAACTACGTCTGCGCCGATCAGATCTACCAGCTGCTTTGCTTCCTTGACAACTTCAACTACCTGCGTCTTGATGTCGCCGGTCTTGACAGCTACCTTCTCTACGACAACTGCATTTGCCTTTGCTTCGTCGTACTCGCCCTTCTTCAGAACGCCCGGACGAACGGTAGACATCTGCGGACGGAAACGCGGGCAGATGATGGTTGCCATCAGATGGCCGCCGAATGCCGGACGGGTCATCTTCAGGTTGCGGTCGTCCATCTTGATGCGGCCTGCTGCTACCATCTGATCTACGTCCAGCGTGGAGTTTGCCTTCAGGAACTCTACATACTTGTTGGTGTCAACATCCAGATGCGTGCAGTCTGCGGTCAGACCGGTGTGCAGGCGAGCTGCGCAGCGCGGACCCAGGTCACGGCCGATGTTGGTTGCGCCGATCAGTACGATTTCCGGCTTCTTCTCCATGACTACATCACAGATAACATCTGCATATGCGTCGGTCGTGTAATCCTTCAGGGACGGATCGTCGCACAGGATTACCTTGTCTGCGCCATATGCGCCGATTTCCTTTGCCAGGCCTTCTACATTGTCGCCCAGCAGCAGGCCTGCCAGCTCTACGCCCAGGTCGTCTGCCAGCTTGCGGCCTTCCGATACCAGTTCAAGAACAGTGCTCTGAAGCTCGCCCTGACGCTGCTCACAGAATACCCAAACGCCCTTGAAATTCTTCATTTCCTCTCCGGAATTCTTAAATTCAGCCATTTGTCGTTTCTCCTTTCAATTAGATGATGTGCTTGGCAAGGAGCTTGTCAACCAGTACGTCGACAGTCTTCTGGTCAGCGCCTTCGAGCATTTCGCCCTGGCCCTTCTGCGGGGGCGTAAAGGAAGCGAAGATGTTCGTCGGAGAACCCTTCAGGCCGATGGTGTCCAGCTCAATCAGCGGATCATCCTTCAGTGCGTTGAAATCAAATACGGTCATCGGCTTGCTGTAGCAATCGAAGATGCCGCCTACGCTCATGTAGCGCGGGGTGTTCAGTTCCTTGATTGCGGTCAGCAGGCACGGGGTCTGGGTCTTGATGGTCATGTAGCCATCTTCCAGCATTCTCTTGCAGGTTACCTCGGTGCCCTCTACCTTCAGGTCTGCAACGTAGGTGATCTGCGGGATGCCCAGCTTCTCTGCGATCTGCGGGCCTACCTGTGCGGTATCGCCGTCGATTGCCTGACGGCCGCACATTACGATGTCATCGGACTCTACGCCGATCTTGTTCACTGCTGCTGCCAGGATCTGGGAGGTAGCGAAGGTGTCGGAACCGCCGAATTCACGGCCGGATACCAGAACTGCCTCGTCTGCGCCCATTGCCAGGATTTCACGCAGCATGCCTTCTGCCGGGGGAGGACCCATGGTGACAACAATAACCTTGCAGCCGGTCTGATCCTTCAGGGTCAGAGCTGCTTCGATTGCGTTCTTATCGTCCGGGTTGATGATAGCAGCCATAGAAGCGCGATCCAGGGTGCCGTCCGGCTTGACAGCAACCTTACCAGAGGTATCCGGAACCTGCTTTACGCATACGATAACTTTCATAATACTGTAATCCTCCCTATTCTTACTTGCCGAGTACGTTGCCCGAAATGACAACTCTCTGGATTTCAGAGGTACCCTCGTAGATCTCGGTGATCTTAGCGTCACGCATCATGCGCTCAACCGGGTAATCACGGGTGTAGCCGTAGCCGCCGAACAGCTGAACCGCCTCAGTGGTGATCTTCATAGCAGCCTCAGAAGCGAACAGCTTAGCCATAGCAGCGTCCTTAGTGAAGCGCTTGCCTTCGCCCTTTGCAGCAGCTGCGGAGTAGGTCAGCAGGCGAGCTGCATTGATTGCAACTTCCATATCAGCGAACTTGAACTGGGTGTTCTGGAACTTGGAAATCGGTCTGCCGAACTGAACACGGCCCTTGGTGTACTCAACCGCCTCGTTCATAGCGCCCTCTGCAATGCCCAGAGCCTGTGCAGCGATGCCGATACGGCCGCCGTCGAGGGTGTTCATAGCAATGTTGAAGCCCTTGCCCAGCTTGCCGAGCAGGTTTTCCTTCGGGATGATGCAGTCCTCAAATACGATTTCAGACGTCGGGGAACCATGCAGGCCCAGCTTTTCCTCATGACGGCCAACAGAGAAGCCCGGGAAATCCTTCTCTACGATGAATGCAGAGATGCCCTTGGTGCCCTTGGACGGGTCAGTCATAGCAAATACAACAAAAATGTCAGCAACATAGCCGTTGGTGATGAAGATCTTGGAACCGTTCATTACCCAGTGGTCGCCAGCGTCTTCGCAAACGGTGGTGCCCTTGGATGCATCGGAACCGGCGTTCGGCTCGGTCAGAGCGAATGCGCCTACCTTACCGTTGCACAGCATCGGCAGGTACTTCTTCTTCTGCTCCTCGGTACCGAAGTTGATGATCGGGCCGCAGCACAGGCCGTTGTGAGTAGCAACGATGTCGCCGGTGGAAGCGCACTGCTTGGACAGCTCTTCTACTACGATAGCAGCAGAGATGTCGTCAGCACCAGGTCCGCCGTACTCCTTCGGTACGCACATGCCCATTACACCGTAACGGAACAGCTGGTCGATGGTGTCAGCCGGATACTGCTCAAGGCGGTCAGTCTCCGCAGCGATCGGCGCGACTTCTGCTTCGGTGAACTCACGAAGAGACTTCCGAATCAGTTCTTGCTCTTTGGTCAAGTTGAAGTCCATGTTATATTCCTCCAATTTCACTATAGTATGTTTGAATAACACCCAAAGAAACTAAAAAGTTAACATATATCTTATTAAAAGTAGTATATCATATTTACAAAAGTTGTGCAATAATTTTTCTTTTGCTTCAACTTGCACCATAAGTTTATTTGGATTTAACAAGAAATCACCCAAAACACAACTTTTCTGAAAAAAACAGGGGTTTTTCCGTCCATTCCATTGCCAAACTACGGATTTTCAATTTTCTTCCATGCCTCTGTTTGCGAAAAAAACATTTACAGATTTTTTCGCCTGCTTTTGTCGGGGTCGTCTGACGTATAGGTGTTCGGCGTGTGCGGTTCGCATAAGCGGGAGCGGATGGTCTGCAACGGGCAGCCCTTGAAAAACCACGTGCACACACAAAATTCCCCCCTTTGCGGGAAACCCCGGTCTATGCAAATCAAGAAGCGCCCCTTTTGAACGCGCCAATCACTTGCAAAAGCGCGAAAAAATCCCCCGGCGGAAATCCGCCGGGGGATGGAATGGCTTTTCGTGTCAACGGGGCAAACAGACAGACCTGTTTGTCTGGCTGTTTGCGCTCGCGGGAGCGAGCCGGACATTTCTTTTGCCAAGCTTTTCTTTCTGTAAAGAAAAGCGGGGAAAAGCGGGAGACTTACTTCGCAGCCTTTGCAGCCTTGATGGTCTCGATCATCATCGGTACAACCTTGAACAGGTCGCCGCAGATGCCGTAATCCGCTACGTCGAAGATCGGAGCGCCTTCGGTCTTGTTGACCGCGATGATGCACTCGGAATCCTGCATACCAGCCTTGTGCTGGATTGCACCGGAGATACCCAGTGCGATGTACAGCTTCGGATGTACGGTCTTACCGGTCTGGCCTACCTGATGGTCGGCAGTCAGCCAGCCGCTGTCGATTGCTACACGGGAGCCGCCAACTACGCCGCCCAGAACTTCTGCCAGCTCTTCTGCCAGCTTGATGCCCTTCTCGACGTCCTTGGAGATACCACGGCCGACAGATACAACTACGTCTGCGCCGATCAGATCTACCAGCTGCTTTGCTTCCTTGACAACTTCAACTACCTGCGTCTTGATGTCGCCGGTCTTGACAGCTACCTTCTCTACGACAACTGCATTTGCCTTTGCTTCGTCGTACTCGCCCTTCTTCAGAACGCCCGGACGAACGGTAGACATCTGCGGACGGAAACGCGGGCAGATGATGGTTGCCATCAGATGGCCGCCGAATGCCGGGCGGGTCATCTTCAGGTTGCGGTCGTCCATCTTGATGCGGCCTGCTGCTACCATCTGATCTACGTCCAGCGTGGAGTTTGCCTTCAGGAACTCTACATACTTGTTGGTGTCAACATCCAGATGCGTGCAGTCTGCGGTCAGACCGGTGTGCAGGCGAGCTGCGCAGCGCGGACCCAGGTCACGGCCGATGTTGGTTGCGCCGATCAGTACGATTTCCGGCTTCTTCTCCATGACTACATCACAGATAACATCTGCATATGCGTCGGTCGTGTAATCCTTCAGGGACGGATCGTCGCACAGGATTACCTTGTCTGCGCCATATGCGCCGATTTCCTTTGCCAGGCCTTCTACATTGTCGCCCAGCAGCAGGCCTGCCAGCTCTACGCCCAGGTCATCTGCCAGCTTGCGGCCTTCCGATACCAGTTCAAGAACAGTGCTCTGAAGCTCGCCCTGACGCTGCTCACAGAATACCCAAACGCCCTTGAAATTCTTCATTTCCTCTCCGGAATTCTTAAATTCAGCCATTTGTCGTTTCTCCTTTCAATTAGATGATGTGCTTGGCAAGGAGCTTGTCAACCAGTACGTCGACAGTCTTCTGGTCAGCGCCTTCGAGCATTTCGCCCTGGCCCTTCTGCGGGGGCGTAAAGGAAGCGAAGATGTTCGTCGGAGAACCCTTCAGGCCGATGGTGTCCAGCTCAATCAGCGGATCATCCTTCAGTGCGTTGAAATCAAATACGGTCATCGGCTTGCTGTAGCAATCGAAGATGCCGCCTACGCTCATGTAGCGCGGGGTGTTCAGTTCCTTGATTGCGGTCAGCAGGCACGGGGTCTGGGTCTTGATGGTCATGTAGCCATCTTCCAGCATTCTCTTGCAGGTTACCTCGGTGCCCTCTACCTTCAGGTCTGCAACGTAGGTGATCTGCGGGATGCCCAGCTTCTCTGCGATCTGCGGGCCTACCTGTGCGGTATCGCCGTCGATTGCCTGACGGCCGCACATTACGATGTCATCGGACTCTACGCCGATCTTGTTCACTGCTGCTGCCAGGATCTGGGAGGTAGCGAAGGTGTCGGAACCGCCGAATTCACGGCCGGATACCAGAACTGCTTCGTCTGCGCCCATTGCCAGGATTTCACGCAGCATGCCTTCTGCCGGGGGAGGACCCATGGTGACAACAATAACCTTGCAGCCGGTCTGATCCTTCAGGGTCAGAGCTGCTTCGATTGCGTTCTTATCGTCCGGGTTGATGATAGCAGCCATAGAAGCGCGGTCCAGGGTGCCGTCCGGCTTGACAGCAACCTTACCAGAGGTATCCGGAACCTGCTTTACGCATACGATAACTTTCATAATACTGTAATCCTCCCTATTCTTACTTGCCGAGTACGTTGTTTGCGATTACCATGCGCTGTACCTGGGAAGTGCCCTCGTAGATCTCGGTGATCTTGGCATCGCGCATCATGCGCTCCAGCGGGTACTCACGGATGTAACCGTAACCGCCGAAGATCTGAAGTGCCTTGGTGGTAACGTCCATAGCGGTCTCAGCAGCGAACAGCTTAGCCATAGCAGCTTCCTTGTTATACGGCAGGCCATGATCCTCGTTGAATGCAGCGCGGCGAACCAGCAGGCGGGCAGCCTCAACCTGGGTCTCCATGTCAGCGATCATCCACTGCAGGCCCTGGAACTTGGACAGGGTTTTGCCGAACTGAACGCGCTCCTTCATGTACTGAACAGCCTGATCCAGTGCGCCCTGCGCAATGCCGAGTGCCTGGGAAGCGATGCCGATACGGCCGCCGTCGAGGGTGGTCATAGCGATCTTGAAGCCCTGGCCTTCCTTGCCCAGCAGACGGTCTGCCGGCAGGTGCATGTCTTCAAATACCAGCTCAGCGGTCTGGGAACCGCGGATGCCCATCTTATGCTCGATCTTGCCGATGGAGAAGCCCGGGTCGTCCTTATCAACGATGAATGCGGAAATGCCGCGGGTGCCCTTGCTCTTATCGGTCATCGCGAAGATAACGTAGGTGCTTGCAACGCCGCCGCCGGTGATGAATACCTTGGAGCCGTTGACGATGTAGGAGCCGTCCTCCTGCTTCTCAGCAACAGTCTGCTGGCCCGCAGCGTCGGTACCTGCGTTCGGCTCGGTCAGGCCGAATGCACCGGTCTTGGTGCTGCTGATGAGCGGGCGGAGCCACTTTTCCTTCTGCTCCGGCGTGCCGTACTTATAAATCGGCCATGCGCACAGGGTAGCGTGCGAGGAAATGATACAGCCAGTGGTGCCGCAGAAGCGGGATGCTTCTTCGATTGCAATCGTGTAGCAGATGGTGTCGCCGCCGGAGCCGCCGAGCTCCTTCGGGAACTGAATGCCCATCAGGCCATATTTGCGCATCTTCTCGACGGTCTCATGCGGATAACGCTCCTGCTCGTCGATTTCTGCGGCAATCGGCTCAATTTCGTTGACCGCGAATTCACGGCACATCTTCTGAACCATTGCCTGCTCTTTTGTAAGCCTAAAATCCATACCAGTAAACCTCCCAAAAAAATGAATTCCAAAATATGAATACATGCGAGCATCCGGGCGATCTGGCTTTACGCCAAAATGCACGCTGCATTTCATGGAATGTGGGTTAATACATATACACACACACATGTATACGATAAATATTATATTCATTCGCAAGGGTTTGTCAAGAATTTCACCCATTTATTTTGTATAAAAGAATCAATTTAACAAGAACTTACCCATCTTTTTTCATACTTATTGACAATTTGTTAATGATTTAACAAATCTTTCGTGCAAAATATACAAATAGTGTTCAAAGCGTGAAAAAAGCGGCGGAATGTGTCAGTGGCACATCCCGCCGCAAATCGCGCATTTTTCTGTTTACAGCTGCTCACACTGTTCCATCCACAGCGCGCTGACGGCATCTGACGGCATACGCCAGTCGCCGCGCGGCGACAGTGTGACCGTACCGACCTTCGGGCCATCCGGCAGGCAGGAACGCTTGAACTGCTGGATAAAGAAGCGGCGGACAAATGTCGTCAGCCATTTTTTGATGGTGGCATCGTCGTACACGCCCGCAAACGCCTGCTTTGCCATGCGGAAAATCTTCTTCGGCTCCATGCCAAAGCGCAGCAGATAATACAGGAAAAAATCATGCAGCTCGTAGGGGCCGACCAGCTCCTCGGTCTTCTGCGAGATTTCGCCGTCCTTCGGCGGCAGCAGCTCCGGGGAAACCGGTGTTGCGAGCACATCGCGCAGCACGCGCCCGGTCTCACCGCCCGCCCGGTCCGCTTCATACGCGGTCAGATAACGCACCAGCGTCTTCGGAATCGAGCTGTTGACGCCGTACATCGACATGTGATCGCCGTTGTAGGTTGCCCAGCCGAGTGCCAGCTCGGACAGGTCGCCCGTACCAATGACCATGCCGCCGGTCTTGTTCGCCAGATCCATCAGCACCTGGGTGCGCTCACGCGCCTGGCCGTTTTCAAACGTGACGCTGTGGTCTTCCATATCGTGGCCGATGTCGATGAAGTGCTGCGTGACCGATGCACCGATTTCAATCGTCTTGCAGGTTGTGCCATACGCTGCGGCCAGGGTCAGCGCATTGTTCTTCGTGCGGCTGGTCGTGCCGAAGCACGGCATCGTAACGGCAATGATGTCCCTGCGGTCGCGTCCGAGCAGATCAAATGCATGAACCGTGACGATGAGCGCAAGTGCGGAATCCAATCCGCCGGATAGTCCGACGACTGCCGTCTTCGCATGCGCATGGCGCACGCGTGTCGCAAGGCCGGTTGCCTGAAGCGTCAGAATTTCTTCGCAGCGTGCAGCGAGGTCGCCCTTGTCTGACGGCACGAACGGTGTCTGTGCAATCGGACGGGTCAGCTCGGTCTCGCGCAGCTCCATATCAAACCAGACACGGGAAACATAGCCTTCCCGGAAGGTATTCTGACGGCGGCGCTCATAAGTCAGACGTGTGACATCGATTTCCGAAATCGTCAGACCGGTGGCAAACCGCGGCGACTGTGCCAGCAGCGTGCCATTTTCCGCAATGATATTGTGTGCGGCAAACACCAGGTCCGTGGATGACTCGCCCTGGCCTGCATCGCAGTAAATATAACCGCACAGGCCGCGGCCGGACTGCATGCAAACCAGATTGCGGCGGTATGCCGCTTTGCCGATGATTTCATCCGAAGCGGACAGATTGAAGAGAATGGTCGCACCGGCGCAGGCCAGATCACTGGACGGCGGATTGGGTACCCACAGATCCTCACAAATCTCCGCGGAAACCGCAAAATCCGGCAGATCGGTACAGCAGAAAATCTGATTGGGATCAATGCAGAATTCCTGACCATCCCATTCGAGATATTCCTCGGTATCGTCATCTGCTTCGGTAAAATGACGCAGCTCATAAAATTCTGTATAATTCGGGATGTTTCGCTTCGGAATCATGCCGAGAATGTTACCCTTGTGCAGAAACGCCGCACAGTTGTACAGCGTGCCGCCCACGCGTACCGGCAGACCCACAACAATCAGCATGTCCATTTCCGCAGTCTCTCCGGCAATGCGCAGCAGCTGCTGCTTTGCGCCGTCGAGCAGGATATTGTGTAAAAACAGGTCGGAACAGGTATAGCCGGTCAGACACAGCTCCGGGAAGCAGACTGCCTGCACGCCTTTTTCATTTGCCTCACGGCACAGCGCGAGGATGTTGTCCGCATTAAATGCGCAGTCTGCCACATGGATTTCCGGCGTGGCTGCCGCGACTTTGATAAATCCGTCTTTCATGATAGTCAGCACCTCAGGGTTTTTGTGATTCTTTTATTATACCCCAGACGCGCACAATTGAAAATATCCAATTACACGGAATCATTGCGCCAATCGGCTGCCGGCGCACAGCGCCGAAGACGGAAACAATAAAGCGGAGATGTCACGCATACATCACTTCCACCTCGCCCTCTGCTTCGGCATACACCTGGATCAGCCGCGAGGTGCGGCGCGTAGCGGTCTGTGGATCGCGGTCGATCAGGATATCATATGCTCCCGGCGCAATGCGCACATTGTTGACCTCATCATATGCGCCGAGCGAAACATAGATCTCTCCGCCGGTGAAATTTTTTACCTTCCATTTCAGCCCGCTGAGCTGCATATTGAATTCCGTGACCTGTCGCGCCGGACAGCTTCTTCTCTTGCAAAAAATCATGGTATCACCTTTCATAAAATTATTATTTCAGTATACTAAATGTAATATTAACAGCTGGATATCATTTGTACAGGTTGATTTCTTTCCGCGCTGTGGACAAATAAAAAAACCTGCCGCATGGCATCGCATGCGGCAGGCTCCGTGCATATAGATCAGTTTTCGGATGTATCATTGTCCTCCGAATCGGAGGTGTCCCCGCTGTCTGAGCTGTCAGAGCTGCTGTCCTCTTCCGGCATATCCGACGGAGTGGTTTCATCCACCTCAAAATGTACCGGACGGGTGGAGTTGGTAATTGGAAGCATATCAATGCCCGAGTCCTTCAGTTTATCAATGATTGACGGAAGTGCTTCTACCGTCTTTTCCTTTCCATAGGTGTCATGCATGAGCAGGATGACGTCATTGCGCGAGCTGCCGCTGACCTCACTGACCGCATAATCCACCATCTGTGCAACGGTATAATTGCCGTTTTCCGCATCATGTGCATAGGAATTCCAATCGTAATATTCAAAGCCGCGGCGCGTCATTTCACTGACAATGGCATCATAGGTGCCATGGCGCTGCATCACCGAGTTGTTGCTGCCGCCCGGGAAACGGAAGCCCTGAACACGGTAGCCGGTCAAATCATAAATTTTATCATATGCAGCGGCAAAATCGTTGAGATATCCCTCTGTCGAAGCATACAGTTGACCGTAGTCGTGATCGTTCGCATGAATGCACAGCGTGTGACCCTCATCGACAATGCGCTTGATGATATCCTCATTGCCGTCAATCTCACTGGTGACAATGAAGAAGGTAGCTTTGACACCCTTCTCCTTGAGTACATCGAGAATGCCCGGTGTATTGGTCGAGGACGGGCCGTCGTCAAAGGTCATATAGCAGACCTTTTCCTCGCTCTCCTTGTTCGGCTTGCTCACAGCATCGGAATACAGGCCCGGATATTCGAGCGCATACGCCGGCAGCGATGTGTCGTCCTTAATCTTTTGATACTGTTCGGATTCCTGCTGGCTTGCGGGACGGTCATCCTTCTTCTCCGGTGCTTCGGTGGAAATACCCGAACCTTGCGCTGTGGAATTTCCCCTGCCTGTCACCGCTTTGACTGCGGAAACAACCAGAACAATGGCAACGAGCAGCACAACAACGATCGTGCCAAGGCGCATCAGGCGCTTTTTGCGGCGGCGTGCCGCACGTGCCTTGCTGTTTTTTCCCTTCTTCGCGGCTGCGGGCTTTTGGCCAGCCTGCTTTGTGCCTGCTTTCTTTGTCGCATGCTTCTTGTCCAGATGTACGGTAGCGGCAGGCTGATCCGGATGGCGGCGTTTGGCCTGTCCGTCGAGAATCGCTTCCCGCTGCATCTGTTCGACATCTGCCTGCTCCGGCTGCTCCGGTTGCTCCGCAGCAGCTTCTGCCGAAGCCTCCTCCGGTTCTGCTTCCTCCTGCGGCTGTACAGGCTCATCCTGTGCAGTCGGTTCTTCCGGCGCCGGCTCATTGTCCGGCTGTTTCGTCTCATCCGTTTTTATCTGTTCCAGCACGCGCTGCAGGTCATTCAGACTGTCCTGTGCCTGCTGATGCTTTTTATCCTTGTCCGGTTCAAACTCATGTTCCATGATCGTGTAAACTCCTCTCTGTCGATTTTCTATATCAGACAAACGATTCTGATTCCCCAAAGGTGTCAGTTTTCCTGCTCCAATCGTTGTCTATTATAGCCAACTCTGTCATAAAAAGCAATGAATTTCGACAAATTTCCCATATTTCTTTCCCTTTTTCCATCCCAATGGTTTTCCTGTCGCCTATAGTACAAAAAGCCTCGCTTCTGTCTGTGTATCTTATTGTGATTTTCTGCTCAAATTGCGCATAAATTCAGCCTTTACAATCGTCCGGACACATGATACCATGGCGATACAAGGTGGAACGTCCTTCTCCCGGATGTTTTATATTGTATTATCAATATACTTTTATACTATTTGTATTGAAAGGCGGTACTGATTATGTCCATCACCAATGAATCCCTTCTGGCTCTGGAACAGGAACTTACCTTTTCCTCTTTTTCCCGTGCGGATGCCTTCCGTCTGGGCGAGCTGATTAACGAAGAATCCGCAAAGTATCCCGCACCGCTTGCGACAGAAATTGTCATCAATGGCCTTGTCGTTTATCGGTATTTCCAGGACGGCGCCCTGCCGGACAGTGAGCTGTGGCTGGAGCGCAAGCGCAATGCAGTGGAGCTGATGCAGATGGCTTCCCTGCGTTTCGGCTGCTGGCTGGAAGAAAACGGCGAGACACTGGAGAGCCGCAAGCTGAATCCGGATGATTTCGCACCGGGCGGCGGCGGCATGCCGATTATCCTCAAGGGAACCGGTATCATTGGTTCCGTCTGTGTTTCCGGTGAGCCGAATCATCTGGATGACCATGCCATTGTCACAACCGCTATGAAACGTCTGCTGGCAGAAAAGCAGTAATGATATGCCCATTCCATCGGGTGCATCGAATTCGATGCACCCCTTTTTCTGTAATGTATCCGGCGGAAACAGTTGAATCCCGCCCGCCTGTCCGTTATAATGAAGCAGGCAATGTGCACCGGCTCTCCTGACCCCTGCCGCTGTACTGCCGTCCTGAATTATCCCATACAACAAAAGAAGGAGATCACATGAAAAAACGAATTGTTTCTGTCCTGGCTGTCTGTGCCATGGCCATGGGCATGCTGTGCGGCTGTATGTCGGTCGCTCCCGAACCGGAGAAACCGGAATCCGTCACGCCGGATACACCGGTTACCGGCACGTGGGTTTCCCCCGCCGGTTCGCCTCTCGACTTCAACGAAGACGGCACCTATGTTGACCACACAAAGAACAACCGCACCGGTACCTTTGCTTATGTCGCAGAAAATGCCGACTTCAGCCTTGCCCAGCTGTTTGACAACGTGGAATATGTCACCTGTACCGCAGACAACGGCGATGAGGCAATTACGGCCGCTGTCCTGCAGGATGTCATGATTGCCTATTCCGCAAAGGATCACGCAGAACTGTATTACGTGCGCGATGGCCGCGATGCAGTCGATGCGGAATCCATTCAGGGCGAATGGATTGATGTCTATGACAAAGATTCCACAATGAGTTTTTCCGCTGACGGCAAGCTGCACGCCTTCGATGAGACATCTGACTACACGATAGAGCAGGGCGATTGCGGCACATGCGTTACAGTCAAAAGTGGCGACAGCGAAACCACCTATGCCATCGCCTCTTATGAGGACTACCTGTTCATGATATGCTGTGATTCACAAAAATTATACCTGCTCGCGCGCGAATCCGCGGCAGATCAATAAGACCGCATACCTCACGCTGTTTCAGAAAAAGAATCGCCTACCGTTATGGTGTGCCCATCATCAGATACCAGATCTCACAGAGCGCGCCAACAATGACTCGATTTTCCGCTGCGATTCAAAACATAGACTGTTGGCGGAAATGAGCCGCCCGGATTTCTCTGATAAAACAAACATGCGCCCAGAACCGGCTTTGTGCTGATTCAGAGCGCATGTTTTATTTTTCTTCTTCATTCGGCACATAGCGGATCAGATCGCCGGGCGTGCAGCCCATGACAAAGCAAATCCGCGCGAGTACATCCGCGTCAATCTTCTCGACATGCCCCTGATACCATTTGTCAATCACTTCAAAGCGGGTGTTCACCGCACGGGCAAGCGCATTGCGGGTGATGTGCCTGGCATCCATATATTCTCTCAAACGGATTTGGATTGTACCATAACAATGTACGACATAAACAACCGGTTTCATAGCTTCCCTCCCCAACTATATAATATAATAGCAAAAAAAAATACCGCGCGGGGATTCCGGAAAAAATCAAGCTGATAAATGTAATAATCAGATGTTACGACGTTACTATGTACAGAGTAATGTGGTATATAGAAATTTACCTTCCCCAAAAATATGATAAAATTAGATCCGTAAGATAATTACAGGGAGGATTTGGGAATGAAAGGAAAATGGAAAACAGATTTTACCGCCGGATTGCTTGCTGTGCTCGGCCTTCTGTGGCTGACTGCCTGCGGCTCATCCGTGCCTTCTAAAAAGCAGATGGCAGAGGATCTGTCGGAAGATGTCCGGACGATTTATATCTATGACAACTATGAAGAAACTCCTCTTGTTCTGGATGTGACCGATATAACCATAGAAAAGCGCCAGACCAATGAAAAAGATGATACAGTATATTGTACCGTAACAATGGAAAACGAAAATTATCGATATATCGCTGATTATATTTTGTTTTACAACTATTATGACGAGGGTGGTTGGATTCTGGACAACTGCTGTACCGACCCGGAAGGCACAGCCGGTATGGAGATTATCCCGTTGAACGGACTGCCGGAGAAAACCGCAAATGCAGAAATGGACTGTTATTATTTTGACTCCTGTTCTTTAACCGATCAGTCATTCGATGCGTATGAAGACGGTTCCGCAGAAATCTGCGGTTCCAGCTTTACCTATGATGTATCGTACACAAACACATATGGTTCGTATAATGGAACAGTTTCGCTGAATTATTATTTTTACAGTGAAGGGACTTATGGCTACTGGACATATGACGCGCTCACGTATAACGATTCGTTCCAATGGGATGTGACAGGTACATGGGAAACGGAATCAACTAATGAACTCAACAACCATACAAGTTACTTAAACAATGACACCGTGTCGATGGAACTTGACTCGATTGACTTGGAAAATTATATGGTAACTGCATCAGTTTCCAATTCCTACGAAGATTCCATCGTATGGTTTGCAGATGAAGGCCCCAAAATGGTAGAACACGGTACGGACGGCATGGTTTCGGAAAGTTTTTATTTCGATTATGGATATAATCCCAGCTACACCAGCGAAGACGACTTCGATGATTATTTCGATCACACCACACAATACGAACCGCCTTGCCTGAAATTCAGCATCCGTGTCCCAAACTGGACAACCTACCATATCAGCATGCGCCCCGACCACGCCGTTTGTCAGAGCGCATTCACGCAGTATATCATGCAACGAACATAAAGGAGCGATAACGTAATGAAAAACCACTTTTTGCTGCCCTGTATTCTGCTGTGCGGCATACTCTGCGGATGCACCGGACAGGATATCAACGTAACTGTCGACCAAACAAACAACAACAATACCGCCGACACATCCGGCAGTGCGAAAGCAGTCTGTGACCATGACTATCACCGCTCAGATTATGCAGCCGCAACAACAGATGAAAATGGATATGAGGAATTTACCTGTTCCAAATGCGGTGATTCGTATCGGGAAGTCATTCCTGCGCTTGATGGTGTTTCCGGTTCCGACAGTTCTTCAGAGGAGAATACCGGATCAACGGGCAATCAACTGGTGCTGTTCGACCTTCCGGAATACAGCAGCAGCTCCAATGAAATGATCAGTGTATCATATTACGAATCGGATATCGTAGATGTGGAAGGCTGGCATCATAAGGATTGCTATACACTATGCTGTGGGGAAAAAGATAAAGAAAAGAGTTACATACGCTGGGAATTGGATCAGAAGTATGAATCAGTCTCCGGAAGTATCTATCTGGAAAAAGAACCACGCGACGGCCGATGCTGGCTTGTATTCTGCGATGAAGACAATACCCCTATCTTTACAACAGACAATCTGAATAACAATGCCGCATCGGTAAAATTTGAATTTGATGTCAGCGAGGTAAAATTCCTGACAATGTACGCGTATTGTCAGGACATTTCTAATCCCTGGATCATTGTAGATAATATCTATATTACCCAAAAATAAACGAATGCTCCGGCTGAAAAGCACGTTCTACATGCGGAACGTGCTTTTTTCTGTTCTCCCCCTATGCCCGCCTGCATACAATGTCCTGTTCCCCCTGCGGAACAGGAAAGGAGCGGATTTGATTATGCCAACCGGCACCCTGATTGTACAGACGCGCGCGGCACGCGGTGCTCTCCCCGTCGTCGGCGCGACCGTCACGGTTTACTGCCCGGATGCAAACGGCGTATTGCAGCCATGCATCACAGAACGCACCGACATGAGCGGCTCCACACCGCCCATCCAGCTGGAAACGCCATCGCTGGAAAATGCCTCCCCTGAAGCTGTGCCGCCGTTTGCCACCTACCGTGTCGATATCGACCATCCCGATTACCGTCCGGTAACGGTGCTCGATGTCGCAATGTTTTCCGATATCCCCACGACGCTTCCCGTGGTCATGGTACCGCCGCGCTCGGTCGACGAACAGCGCAAAAAGCTCATCATCAACAGCGCCGAGCTCGGGCCCACCGGATCGGGGGTAAGATAAATGCCGGATTTTCCCTATATCCCTGAAACCATCACGGTACACCTCGGGCGGCCGGATGACCCGGCACCCAATGTCACGGTGCCCTTTCTGGAATACATTCAGAACGTAGCCTCCAGTGAGCTGTATCCGACCTGGCCGGAAAATGCCCTGCGCGCCAACATCTATGCGGAGATTTCATTTGCACTCAACCGCATCTATACCGAATGGTACCGCTCACGCGGCTATGATTTTGACATTACCAATTCCACCGCCTATGACCAGGCATTTGTCAACAACCGCGATATTTTCGGCAATGTCGCAAACATTGTCAATGAAATCTTTGACCAGTATCTGGCACGCCCCGGCTATGTTCAGCCGCTGTTTGCTGCCTATTGTGACGGCAGACGTGTCCAGTGCGAGGGGTTGAGCCAATGGGGTACCGTTGACCTGGCGGAACAGGGTATGACGCCATATGAAATCCTCACGCACTATTACGGGGATAATCTGGATATCCGGACTGCACCCATCCGCCCGCTGGTTCAGTCCTATCCCGGCCATCCGCTGCGGCTGGGCGATGTCGAGGTCAGCGTAGAAATCATGCAACAGCGCCTCAATCGCATCTCCAACAACTATCCCGCCATCCCGAAAATTTATCCGGTCAACGGCGTGTTTGACCTAAGCACGGAAAATGCCGTCAAAGAATTCCAACGCATTTTTAACCTCACACCGGACGGCATTGTCGGACCTGCCACCTGGTATCAGATCACCTCAGTCTACAATGCCGTGCTCCGGCTGGCAGAGTTGAATGCCGAAGGTGTCACACTTCAGGATGTTTCACGTGAACTGCCCTATGTGCTCAGTGAGGGCATGCGCGGCGATGCCGTCCGCCTGCTCCAGTTCTTTCTGTCAGTCGTCGGCACATATAATGACCAGTTGCCCGTGATTCCCGTCGACGGCATATTCGGGCCGAACACAAAGGACGCCGTGATTGCCTTCCAGAACTATGCCGGGCTGACACCGGACGGCATTGTGGGCGCCAACACCTGGGCAGCCCTGCTGTCCGCCTATGAGGAAATTGAACTCACTCAGCCCGCAAACGTCAGCACAGTTGTGCTCCCGCCCACCCAGACGCTTGTCCTCGGTTCGCGCTCGGAGGATGTCTCCCGTTTGCAGGGCTGGCTCAACCGCATTGCGCAGGAATATCCCCAAATCACTCCGATCCCGCAGACCGGCTATTACGGGGAAATGACACGCGATGCAGTGATGACCTTTCAGCAGTTGTTTGGCCTGCCGGTAACCGGCAACGTCAACCCGCTGGTGTTTTATTATATCGAGTTGACTGCCAACAGCATAAATCAGGCCGGACAGTAAAAAAGGCAGCATCCCGCGGGATGCTGCCTTCTGTTTTGTTCTGAATGATACGGTTTACTTGCCGATGACATCGGTGCCCATGAAGCCGCGCAGCGCCTCCGGGATGGTAACCGAACCGTCCGCATTCTGGTAGTTTTCCAGAATCGCAGCAACTGTACGTCCAACCGCAACGCCGGAACCGTTCAGGGTGTGCGCATACTGCGGCTTGCCCTTCTCGTTGCGGCAACGGATATTTGCACGGCGTGCCTGGTAATCGAGGAAGTTCGAGCAGGAAGAAATCTCGACATAACGGCCATAGGACGGCATCCATACCTCGATGTCATAGGTGCAGGCAGAGCTGAAGCCGACATCGCCGGTGCACAGCATGACAACACGGTACGGCAGGCCGAGACCCTGCAAGACAAGCTCTGCCTCATGGGTCAGGTTTTCCAGCTGATTCCACGAATCCTCCGGTGCGGTGAAGTTGACCAACTCAACCTTGTTGAACTGATGCTGACGGATCAGGCCGCGCGCATCGCGTCCGGCTGCACCCGCCTCGCCGCGGAAGCAGGCGGAATAGGCTGCATAGCGAACCGGCAGTGCCTCCGCCGGAATAATGTCATCGCGGTACATATTGGTAACCGGTACCTCTGCCGTCGGGATGAGGTACTGATCGGTATTCTCCAGATGGTACATATCCTCTGCAAACTTCGGCAGCTGGCCGGTGCCGGTCATCGAAGCGGCATTTGCAATAAACGGCGGCAGAATCTCCGTATAGCCGTTCTCGGTATGCGTGTTGAGGAAGTAGTTGATGACCGCGCGCTCCAGGCGTGCGCCCATGCCCTTGTAGAAATGGAAGCGGCTGCCGGTGACCTTTGCAGCGGTCTCCGGGTCAAGAATGCCCAGATCCTTGCCGATATCCCAATGTGCCTTCGGCTCAAAATCGAACTGTCTCGGCTCGCTCCAGCGGCGCAGCTCCGGATTGAAGGTATCATCTGCACCTTCCGGTACCTGGTCAGCCGGTACATTCGGAATGGTCAGCAGCGTATCATGCAGCTTTTCCTCTACCTCCGTGCGCTGTGCATCCAGTTCCTTGATGCCCTGGCTCAGTTCCTTCATCTCCGCCAGAACCGCGGTGACATCCTCGCCTGCCTTCTTCAGCTTCGGGATAGATTTGGATACTTTATTCTGCTCCGCCTTCATCGTCTCAACCTTGCCGATGATGTCGCGGCGCTGCTGGTCAAGCGCCAGAACCGCGTCGATCTCCTCGTCGTAGCTCTTGCCGCGCATGGCAAGGCGCGTCTTACATTTTTCCACGTTTTCACGGATAAATTTTACATCTAACACGTTTCATGTTCCTTTCTATCAAATCGGAGGCGCACAGGCGTCCCGATGGAATTGACTTGCTATCACATGCCCAGGTCGGTACAGATTTCGGCATATTCCGCTGCCGCCTCGCCGATGAGCGGTTCCTTTGTCTGATCGGTCAGGACAGCGCGTGTATATGCCTTGTCCATCTGCTTAATGATGGTTACGGCTGCCGCGCTGTCATCCTCCTGCCAGGCGCGCTCCAGCTGCCACAGTTGGTTCAGCGCATCGATCGACTTTTTCTGTTCGTCGATGGTCTGATTCAGCGTATCGGATTCCTTCTGGCTCTCGTCCAGCTGCTTCTGCATCGCGTCAATGGTCGCCTGCATCTGATCCGCCTTTGCCTTTGCGCCGGCGGCGGCATCGGTCTGTTCGGTCAGCTGTGCGCCCAGATCCTCGAGCTGCTGGTTGGCATGTGCCTGCATGACATAGCTGAGCAGAATCAGCGCCAGTGCCACGCAGAACAGGCCGATGATATAAAAGACAAATACCTTGCGGCTCTTCTGTCTGCTGCGGTCAATGGACACCGCTTCCTCATATATCGTTACATCATCCTCTGCCTTGTCCGGTTCGGGATTCTGCTTTTTTGTTTCTTCACTCATGGCAATCCTCCGTCAAAGGATCACAGCGGCCAGCGCACTGACCAGCCGTTCCAGATCGTCATCGCCGTAATATTCCAGCTCAATCCGTCCCTTGTTCTTTTTGTTTTCGATGTGCACGCGACGACCGAGTGCGCCCTCCAGCTTGCGTTGTAATTCGGCGTAATAATCCGGCTGGAACTCCTTCGGCACGGGTACAGGCTTATCCTCCTGTGCAGGCTTATTCAGCTTTTTTGCATACGCTTCTGCCTGCCGCACGGACATGCCGGTATCTGCCATTGTCTTCGCCGCGGCGAGCCGTTTGGATTCCTCCTGTATCGAGAGCACGGCCCGCGCATGTCCGCTGGACAGCTTGCCGTCGATGACCATGCTGCGCACCTCATCGCTGAGCGACAACAGGCGCAGACTGTTGGCGACCGCGGAACGCGAACGCCCGACGCGCTCTGCAACCGTGTCCTGCTTGAGACCGAACTGGTCGATCAGGGCGCGGTAGCCCTCCGCCTCTTCCAGCGGATTGAGGTCTTCACGCTGCAAGTTTTCGATCAGCGCAAGCTCCATCATCGTGCGGTCGTCGGCATCGATGACCATAGCCGGAATGGTGTCCAGCCCGGCGCGTCTGGCAGCGCGCCAGCGGCGCTCCCCTGCGACAATCTGGTAATACCCGTTGTCGCCCTGACGGACGGTAATGGGCGCGAGCACGCCATGAATGCGGATGCTGTTTTCCAGCTCCTGCAATGATTTCTCATCGAACTCACGGCGCGGCTGTGCGCGGTTCGGTTCAATGCGCCGCAGCGGGATATTGCGGAAGCCGTTCTTCGGCTTCACCGGCTCCGCGCTCGTCGGCGGAATTGCCGGGTCGAGGTTTTCCTCACCGAACAGGGCGGAAAGCCCGCGTCCCAAACTTTTATTTGCCATGCGCCTCTCCCTCCTTACGCTTCATTTCTGCGCATAAATTCCTGTGCCAGCGCCATATAGGCCTCTGCCCCGCGGCAATAGCGGTCATAAGCGGTAATCGGTTCGCCGTGGCTCGGCGCCTCAGACAGGCGCACATTGCGCGGCACGACCGTAGCGAATACCTTTTTGCCGAAGTGACGCTTGACCTCCTCGACCACCTGAATGGACAGGTTGGTACGGCCGTCAAACATGGTCAGCAGGACGCCCTCCATCTTGATGCCCTGATTCAGCCCGCGCTGGACAGCGCGCACGGTCGTCATCAGCTGAGTCAGACCCTCGAGTGCATAATACTCGCATTGCAGCGGCACGAGGAATGAATCCGCGGCGCACAGCGAATTGAGTGTCAGCAATCCGAGTGACGGGGGACAGTCGATAAAAATATAATCGTAATCATCACGGATCTGGTCGAGCACCATTTTCAAACGGTATTCCCGGCGGTCAAGCTCAATCAAATCGATTTCCGCACCGGCGAGATTGACATTTGCGCCGATGACGTCCACCCATTTGGTCTTGATGATGCCTTCCTCCACCGGCGCGTCACAGACCGTGAGTTCATACACGCTGGTTTTGAGAGAACGGGGATCGATGCCAAATCCGGAAGTCGCATTGCCCTGCGGATCGAAGTCGCACACAAGAACCTTTTTCCCCTGTTCCGCGAGCGAAGCTGCAAGATTGACGGCTGTGGTGGTCTTGCCGACGCCGCCCTTTTGATTTGCAAACGCAATGATTTTTCCCATACGTGGCTTTCCTTTCCGGATAACAAGAACTGCGAAACCGATACAAACGGGACAAATACCGGAGAAACCGGCGCAGCGTCCCATCATTTCGCCTCTCTATTATAGCACGATGTTTCACGTGAAACAACCTCGCAGCGTGGTTTATTTGTGTGTATTTTGTGATATGTTGTGATGTTTCACGTGAAACATCGGCGGACTGTCTATATAAATGCCCGTTTCCTCTTCGGGGTGCCGTGCGCACCGGGAAATGTTTCACGTGAAACGCATAATTTCCAGTTATTTCCATAAGATGTAAATCCCCGTCCATGTTTCACGTGAAACATGGACGGGGAACGGTGTTATAACGGGTTCGCGGAAATCTTGCGGAACGGGCGCGGATATTGCTTCGGTGTGGGCTTTTTCTTGCGAATCAACACCAGACGGTGCGTAATATCCGTGTGTGGAATGGTATAATCCACAACGCGCGGCGCTTCGCCGCCCAATGCGGCAATCGCCTTTTTCGCCGCAGCAAGCTCTTCGTCGCTGTCCCTGCCCTTCATGGCGATAAACATGCCGCCGGGCTTGACCAGCGGGAGCGACAGCTCTGCCAGCACATTCAGCTGCGCGACCGCGCGGGAAACCGCAAAATCATAATGCTCGCGGTGCGCTGCGGCAAATTCCTCCGCACGCGCATGCACAGCTTCGATGTGGGTGAGACCCATGCCGTCGATGCACGACTGGAGAAAAAGAATGCGTTTGCGCAGGGAATCGAGCAGCGTCAGCTCACAGTCCGGGCACAGGATATGCAGCGGCATACCGGGAAATCCCGCGCCACAGCCGACATCCACGACGGATTTTTTGGAAAAATCCGCAGCGGTGAGCAGGGAAGCGCAGTCGAGCAGGTGCTTGGTTGCGATTTCCTCCGGTTCGGTGATGCCGGTCAGGTTCATCACTTTATTGGTCTCCAGCATGCGCGCCGTGAAATCGTTCAGCTGTGCCAGCTGCGCGTCGGAAACCGACAGCCCCATCTCGGAAAAGCCGGTTTTCAGCAGTTCATTCATGGTTGCGTTTCTCCTTTTCCATCGCTTCGGTGACAATCATCAGGGCGGTGATATCCGCCGGACTGACGCCGGAAATGCGTGATGCCTGTCCAAAGTTCAGCGGACGGATTTTTTGCAGCTTCTGCCGCGCCTCCAGGCGCAGAGATGTGATCTCATTGTAATCGATGTCCTGCGGGAGAGGTCTGCCCTCCAGCTTGCGGAACTGCTCGACGTCATGCAGCTGACGTCGGATGTAGCCCTCATATTTAATGCGGATCTCGACCTGCTCCCGTATGACGTCCGGCAGCGCCGGGCGCTCCAGGTCAAACGGCGCGAGCATGTCATAGCCCAGTTCGGGACGTCGGATGAGATCCGCCAGCTTGCAGCCGGACTTGAGCGGCGTGCTGTTGTGTGCCTGTAAAAATGCCTGCATGTCGTCAGACGGCGACAGATTGACTGCGCTCACGCGGTCGATTTCCCGCTGAACACATGCATATTTTTTGCGCACCGCTTCCAGCCGCTCCGGGGGATTAAGCCCGACACGTGCGCCAATACCAACCAAGCGCTCATCCGCGTTGTCCTGCCGCAGAATCAACCGGTATTCACTGCGCGAGGTCATCATGCGGTACGGCTCGTTCGTGCCGCGCGTGACCAGATCATCGACCAATGTGCCGATGTAGCCGTCCGCGCGGTCGAGGATCATCGGCGGCTCACCCTTGAGCTTGAGCGCGGCATTGATGCCTGCGACGAGACCCTGTGCGCCCGCTTCTTCATAGCCGGAGGAGCCGTTGAACTGTCCCGCACCGTACAGACCGGAAATCTTCTTGGTCTCCAGCGTCGGCTTGAGCTCCAGCGGGTCGATGCAGTCATATTCAATGGCATAGGCCGGGCGCATGACCTCGGCATGCTCCAGACCCTTGATGGTGTGGATCATTTCGAGCTGAACATCCTCCGGCATGGAGGAGGAAAAGCCCTGAATGTACATCTCCTCTGTATCCAGCCCCATCGGCTCGATAAACAGCTGGTGGCGCGGCTTGTCGGCAAATCGAACCACCTTGTCCTCAATCGACGGGCAGTAACGCGGGCCGATGCCCTCGACCTTGCCGGAATACAGGGGAGAGCGGTCAAGATTTTTTCGGATGACC
Source organism: Butyricicoccus porcorum (assembly GCF_051246315.1). Lineage (NCBI taxonomy): Bacteria > Bacillati > Bacillota > Clostridia > Eubacteriales > Butyricicoccaceae > Butyricicoccus > Butyricicoccus porcorum. The sequence goes on along the minus strand of NZ_CP178353.1, from coordinate 886,980 downwards.
TCGTGTGTCTGTGCGTTGGTATACGTCAGGTGGCATACCGCACGGTTTTCCGGTGCATGCTCCGTTTCAAACGAAAATGGAATGCAGTTTTTTTCGCCCTGCTGCACCTCAAGGCCGGTAAAATCAATGCTGCGGCGGTTGACGCGCGGCGGCGTACCGGTTTTGAAGCGCATGAGATTGAGACCCATGCCGCGCAGGGAATCGGTCAGTCCGAGTGCGGCGAACATGCCGTCCGGGCCGCCGTCATAGAACATATCTCCGATGATGATGCGTCCCTGTAAATAGGTACCGGTCGCACAGATCACCGCCCTTGCACTGTAATGCGCACCGGTTCGCGTGGTGACACCGGTGACGGCGTTATTTTCATGCGTAATTTCGACAATTTCCGCCTGCTTGAGCATCAAATTCGGCTGCTGCTCGAGCACATGCTTCATATACTGGCGGTACGCCGAACGGTCGGCCTGCGCGCGCAGGGAATGCACAGCCGGGCCCTTGCCGCGGTTGAGCAGGCGGTACTGAATGCATGCGGCATCTGCCGCGCGCGCCATCTCACCGCCCAGCGCATCGATTTCACGCACCAGATGACCCTTTGCCGTGCCGCCGATGGCGGGATTGCACGGCATATTGCCGACCGCATCCAGATTGATGGAAAAAATTACGGTCTGTAATCCCAGCCGGGCACAGGCGAGGGCAGCTTCAATGCCCGCATGACCCGCGCCGATCACGGCGACGTCAAAATTTCCTGCCTGAAATAGCATCTGAACACGCTCCTTTCTATCATAATTTGTATATTTATATTTTAATTATACTTTTTGTAAAACCCCATCTGAGAGATTCGTTCCATCGCCGCCCCCAAAAGTCTCCCAGCGGGAGGGAAGTGTCTTCGGCGCAGCGCGTCGAAGACGGAAAGCGTTTGTGTGGCTGGCGACATCCATTATCTCTCTGTACAGACGTTATATTGGGACAGAGCCTCACTCTCGCTGCGCTCGCATGCCACCGGCATCGCTCACCTCTGAAAAATCCCTTGGACTGCGTGAACCATTGCGGAGCAATCGATTATCCACAGCTGTGGATAAATCTGTGGATAGTTTTCGTCAAATTGACGGAAATCCAATCCAATTTTTTTGCACATTCCCCAAATGCCGAAGCCGTATCAGCGGGTTATCCTGTTGATAACTCTGTGTAAAATGTGCAAAACCCATAACCATACGCAAAGGGGAGTGCGGTCGGTCTTTGTCAAAAAGCTCGGAAAAAACGCCATTCCGGACAGATCGCTCCATCCGGAATGGCGGCAGGTTCGGTTATTTTCCCACACAGAATTTGTCAAAAATTGTCGCAACAATGTCGTCGCGCACCGCCTGTCCGGTGATTTCCCCGAGTGCGGCAATCGCGCCCTCGGCATCCATGACAACCGCATCCGGTGTCATGCCGAGCTGCGCCGCGACAAACGCGGCTTCACAGCGCTCGGCTGCGCGCACCAGTGCTGCTGCCTGACGGGCATTCGTGATAATGCTGCCATCATAGGACATGCCATCCATGCCGACAACCCGAGGAATCAGGTCGTACAGCTCCTTGAGGCCCTCGCCGGTCTTGGCGCTGACCGCAATGACATGCTCAAAATGGCGGCGGATGGTCGCCACATCCAGCGCGGACGGCAGGTCGCTCTTGTTGAGCACCGCAATCGTGCGCTTGCCGTGTGTGCGGGCGATGACCATCAGGTCATCGTCCGAAATATCATCGCTGGAATCGAACACCGCCAGAATGAGCGCAGATGCCTGCGCCTGCTTCATCGCGCGGTCGATGCCAATTTTCTCGACCGGGTCCTGTGTATCGCGCAGACCCGCCGTATCAAACAGATGCAGCACAACCACGCCGATGCGGATGGTTTCCTCAATCACATCGCGCGTCGTGCCCGGCACGCTGGTGACAATCGCGCGGTCAAAGCCCGCAAGGGCATTGAGCAGCGATGATTTTCCGGCGTTCGGGCGGCCGAGAATCGCACAGGGGATGCCTTCGCGCAGGATGCGCCCGCGTTCATAGGTCTCCGCCAGGTCATAGAGTGCACGGGTTGCGTTGTGCAGAATTTCGCACGCATGGTCAAACAGATTGGAATCGATTTCCTCATCCGGATAATCGACCACGGCGAGAAATTCCGCGACCAGATCAACCAGACACTGCCGGATCTCGCGGATGCGCGAGCCGACTGCGCCGTCCATCTGTGCCGCCGCATTTTCTGCCGCCTGTGCGGTCGCTGCCGTGACAAGGTCATGGACGGCTTCCGCACCGGACAGATCCATTTTGCCCGCGAGAAAAGCGCGCTGCGTAAACTCGCCCGGCCCTGCCTGCTGTGCGCCGTTGGCAAACAGCGCGGCAAGTGTCTCCGACAGGATAGCAGGGGAGCCATGGCACTGGATTTCCGCCATGTCCTCACCGGTATACGAGTTGGGCGCATGCATGACACAGCACAGGCAATGGTCGATGACTTTTCCATCGCGCGCATGCAGCGCGCCATAGGTGAGCAGGCGGCTCGGGCGCTCAGACAGCGCACCGCCGCCCTGCGGGGTAAAAATCCGGTCTGCAATCGCAAGGGTTTGAGGTCCGGACACGCGGATAATGCCAATCGGTCCGGCAGCAGGCCCTGTCGCGATTGCGGCAATGGTCGTGCTCATATCATACCTCATTTCCATTCATGATATGTAATCCCTCCCGCCAGCGGGGGAATTACTGGATATTTTTACTCCGCGGTATTGCGTCTGTTGTCGCGGTCACGGGGCGCTCTGCGATAGCCGCCGCGCTGCGGTCTGGCACCGCGCTCGAGCGCAACAACGACACGGCGATTGGGCTCTGTGCCGGTGGAATACGTGGTTACGCCCTTATAATCCTGCAAGGTCGAATGGATAATGCGGCGCTCATACGGGTTCATCGGCTCTAACGTCATATTTTTATGGTACTTGAGTACCTTGCCAGCCATTTTGCGTGCAAGACGCTGGAGCGATTCCTCACGCTTTGCGCGGTAGCCCTCGGTATCGATGGCAATGCGGATATGCTCCTCCTTGCCGCGGTTGATGGTCAGGGAGGTGAGGTACTGGATTGCGTCGAGCGTATCGCCTCGGCGGCCGATGACCGCACCCATATCCTCTCCGCGGATATCGAGAATGATCTGGCCATCCTCGCCTTCCATCGGGAATGCCTCGCCATTGATGCCCATGCGGGAGAGCAGGCCATCGACGAACGCCTTTGCCTCGCCCGCGGGGGTTGCTTCCTCATACGAAACACGGACGCGCGCCGGTACCGCGCCGATGCCGAAGAAGCCGGTTTTGCCCTTTTCCAGAACTTCTACACTGACGCTGTCGCGGTCCATGCCCAGCTCATCCAGCGCCTGCTGAACAGCCTCTTCAATGGTAGAGGCCTGTTTTTCAATAAACTTTGTCATAAACTTTGCTTACTCCCGTCCTTAGATTATTCGTCGTTATCGACCTGTCGGCCGGCTCTGTGGGCGGCTTCTTTTTCCGCCTTGATCTGAGCGGCACGGGCAGCAGTTTCCTTTTCCTTCAGCCGTTTCTGCTCGGCTTCTCTCGCTTTGAGCTTCTTTTTGGAAACATTCTCCGACTTTGCGCCGAGATATTCGGTCTGTACGCCGGATTTCTTTGCTTCCTCCTGCTCTGCGAGCTTCGCCTGATGCGCAGCCTCACGGCGTTTGCGCTCCTTAGTTTCCTCGTCGTCAACTGCCTTGTCAAACTTGACGATATACCAGGTGAGTCCAACTTCCTGAACAATAGAGAATACATTGTTGACAACCCAGTAAACGCCCATGGATGCCGGCAGAGTGAACGCAATCCAGACAGACATGAGCGGCATCATGATGAGCATCGCATTCATGGTCGAATTCATCTGGGTATTGCTGTTCTGCGCATTCGGGTTCTGGAGCTTCTGCATCTTCTGCATGACCAGTGAGGACAGCAGTGCGGTGAGACCGGAAAGAACCGGGATCAGCCACAGCACATTGAGCTGTGTGAACTGCGGAATCGCAGAAAGGTCAATGCCGAAGAAATCAAAATCAATGCGGCACAGACCGTCAGAAGCGAACTGAGAAACCTTGTCCCAGTTGTCATTGACCGCCTTTGCGAGCTGAATCTGCGCGGTAATCGAAGAGGTGTCGAAGGTCTGTCCAAGCGCATTTGCGATCTTTTCGATGGTGCTGTCCGCCAGACCCATCATGTAGGTCATCGGCTCACGCACGGCGTAATACAGCGCCATCATGATCGGCAGCGTGATAAACGAGAGCAGGCAGCTGCCGGTCGGGTTTACGCCCTCACGCTCATACAGCTTGGTAATCTCTTCATTCATCTTCTCCTTGTTTTTGGCGTAGCGCTTCTGAATTGCCATAGATTCCGCCTGCACCAGGTTCATCTTCTTCATGTTCTTCTTCTGCTTATACATAAACGGCAGAAGAATCAGCTTGACAAGCAGGGTGAACAGGATCAGTGCGACACCGTAATTCTTAACAAGTGAAAAGATCCCCATCAGGATCAGACCAAGCGGCCTGATTAGAATAATTCCAAAAAAATCTCCCATTTGATCCTCCAAATTGGGTTTAAAAGTGCATTTTTCCGTCAGGGCACCGGGTCATACGGACTATGGTGCGAAAACGGATGGCAGCGCAGCAGTCGTTTCACTGCGAGCCAGCCCCCGCGAAGCGCGCCGTATTTTTCAATTGCCTCCATTGCATAGGCGGAGCAGGTCGGATTATAACGGCAGCATGGCCTCGTGTAAGGCGAAATTGCGGAACGGTAAAAACGAATACAGGCAAGCATGATGCGCTTCATCATGATGGTTTTCCTTCTTTCGTCCGGTTCAGCCCCAGCTGTGCGATACAGCGCAGGAATGCGCGTTCCATCTGTGCATACGACGCGGTGACGGCGCGGTGGCGCGCGACAACCACGAGGTCTGTATTGGGGCGGAGTTCATCCTTGTGCAGGCGGTAAATTTCGCGGATGACGCGCTTGACCCGGTTGCGCCGGACTGCGCTTCCAAGTTTCACGCCCACCGTAATGCCCAGCCGTCCTTCGCCGTACTTATTGCGCAGCGCATAAACCACCAGGCAGTCGGAGGACGCGGAGCGCCCTCTGGCATACAGCCTGCGAAAATCGCGGTTTTCCTTTAAGGTGTTTTTCATCGCCCGACTTCCTTTATGTTGTTCCGTACTGCGGAACGCCCGCCCTGTTTCCCAAAACTGTACCCGCACGCATGGAAACAAGGGCGTACACGTTCCTCTCCGGCTCATCCTTTTTCTGCCGGAGCTAACAGGCCGTTTTACATCATTTCCGGCGCACGACCCATCCGAATTGTAATTACGCCGTTCTGTTATACTCAAAGGATAATCCTGTGTATAACAGAAATGGACCGCAAAGCGGTCCATGATCTGTTCGTGTCAGGCTTTTCCGGAAGCATAGAGAATCTTCCCTCTGTTTTCGCGCTTCGCGGCAAAAACATCTCCCTCATGAGAGAGACTAACCGGAATATCTATAAATCCCCGGAAAAGCAAAACCTTTCCAATCTCACCACAAACTCTACTTGTGCGGCATTGGGGCGGACAGACGGACGCGTTTGTCCGGCTCGTCCGCGGCGCGCGGGAGCGCGCCGGAAAGGTTTTCTTTTGCCTACTTTTCTTTTCCTCAAAAAGAAAAGTACGGTTAGTGGGTCAGACGCTTACGGCCGCGGGAACGGCGACGGGCGAGAACCTTTCTGCCGTTAGCAGTTGCCATTCTCTTGCGGAAGCCATGCACCTTGCTGCGCTGGCGCTTCTTCGGCTGATACGTTCTTAACATGTGGCTGCACCTCCATTTGCAATCAAAGTCTTAAGCGTGCGTGTACAACCTACATTATAAGCAAATAATCGGGACATTGTCAATCATTATTTCCAGAAACCGGGCGTTTTTTCCGTCGTCTGCCGACATTTTCGCGGTTATACCTGTGGATGTTGTGGAAAACTCTGTGGACACGGTGGAAATTTGGTGGTATTATATAGTTTGTATCGGTGTCCGCACATGCGGGACGCCGTTTCCCACCCACATTATAAACGATTCCTGGAGGGGGATTGCAACGATATGAACACACCTGCCGATATCTGGAAGGTCGTGCTGACGCTGCTGGAAAAACGGCTCCAGCCTGTCACCATCGACGCCTGGTTCGACGACCTGACCGCCGTTGAATTCAAAGACGACACTCTGCTCCTGCATACGCCGGACAAATTCAAAAAAGAAATCATCGACCAGCGCTACCTGAGCATCATCAAAGACGCACTACGCGATCTGTTTTCCGCTGACATCGATGTCATCATCACGACGGGCGAAGCACCTGCACCGATTGCACACAGCAATTATCCGGAGGACGAGTATACCTTTGAACAATTCATCGTCGGCTCATCCAACAAATTCGCACACGCCGCTGCGACCGCCGTCGCCAATAATCCGGCCAAAAACTACAACCCACTGTTTATTTACGGCCAGTCCGGTCTGGGAAAAACCCACCTTCTGTACGCCATCGCCTCCGTCGTGCGCCGCGACCATCCGTCGTTCCGCATCGTCTATATCAAAGGCGAAGACTTCACCAACGAATTGATTAACGCCATCGGCGAAGGTCAGGTACAGGAATTCCGTGACAAATACCGCCTCGCAGATCTGTTCCTCGTCGACGATATCCAGTTCGTCGCAGGCAAAGACCGCACACAGGAGGAATTTTTCCACACCTTCAACGCATTATATGAAGCACACAAACAAATTGTCCTGACCTCAGACCGTCCGCCTAAGGAAATCCATACACTCGAAGACCGCCTGAAAACCCGCTTTGAATGGGGTCTTCTGGCAGACATCCAACCGCCGGACTACGAAACACGCATGGCCATCATCCATGTCAAGGCCGATTCGCTCGGCGTACACCTGCCGGATGAAGTCGTCGATTACATCGCAAAAACCATCACCTCCAACGTGCGGCAGCTGGAAGGCACCGTCAAAAAAATCAAGGCACTGCACGACCTGATGGAACGCGATATCGATCTCAGCCTCGCAAAAGAAGCCGTCACCGACATCTTCAAAGAAAATCCCGGCCTGAATCCAACACCGGAAATGATTATCCGCGAAGTCTCCCGCTATTACTGCATCCCGGTCGAAAAGCTACAGGGCAGCGGCCGCTCCAAAGATATGGTCCTCCCGCGACAGGTCGCCATGTACCTCGTGCGCGAAATGACCGACTACTCGCTGCCGGAAATCGGCAAGGTCTTCTCGCGCGACCACACGACTGTACTGCATTCCATCAACAAAATCGAAAATTACCTCAAGGAAACCAGCGAGATGGACAACATCATCAAAACGCTGAAGGCAAACATCCGCGGGTAACTGCATATCATCTGCATACTGCCTGCATAATTATTCAAATAAACATGCAGCTCAACCGGCGGAAATCCGTCATTTTCATCCACAAGTTCCTGTGTACTGTGGATGCACGACCTGTGGAAAACTTTTTATCCCCATCGTTTTCCAAAATTGCGCCCGAGTTTTCCACAGCTGGCTGAGGACGCCAAAATCCCCATCAGACGGGCATTTCAGCGGGTTTTCCACAGTTTCCCCGCCCCTACTACTATTACTAAAATATACTATTCTATTTTGTTAGATAGATCGATATAACTCATCAGACGTCCGATGTCCTTCCGTCATCCCAAGGTCATCAGATGTCATGTAAAAAAATTCGTTTGTTTTTCAAGGAGGCATTCCCATGCAATTCTCATGTGAAAAGTCCATTCTTCAGGAAGCCATCACAACAGCATCGCGCGCAGTCAGCAGCAAAAGCTCCATCGCGCTGCTGGAAGGCCTGCTCATCACCGCCGAAGGCGACGGTCATCTGACGCTGTGCGGCTACAATATGTCTATGGGAATCCGAGCCAACATCAGCGCCATGGTTGCCAAACCGGGCTCTGCCGTGCTCAACGCGCGCCTGTTCGGCGATATGATCCGCAAGCTGCCGGACGATGTTGTCTTCGTCGAAACCAATGACAACCTGCTCACCACCGTCCGGTGCGGCAAAGCGGTCTTCAATCTTGTGGCGTCTGACGCCAAAGAATTTCCGCAGCTGCCGGAGGTGGAAACCAGCAAAACACCGATCACATTGCCGCAGCATATGCTGAAATCCATGATCTCCCAGACCATTTTTGCGGTGTCTGACAACGAGACCAAGCCGGTACTCACCGGCTGCCTGTTTGAGCTGGAAGGCCAGCAGCTGAATGTCGCCGCTGTCGACGGCTACCGCCTGAGCGTACGCCGTGAAACGCTGGACAGCCCGGCAGAAGAAAACACCAAATTTGTCGTACCGGGCACGGCTCTGCGCGAAGTCGAGCGCATTCTCACTGAAACCGATGAAACAGCAGAAATTTATCCCGATGCGCGCCATATCCTGTTCCGTATCGGTGATACCGTCCTGATTACGCGCCTGCTGGAGGGCGAATTCCTCAATTACCGCGCGGCAATTCCGGCGGATGCCTCCGCAGTCATCACAGCTGATGTCCGGCAGCTGATTACCAGCATTGAACGCGTTTCGCTGATTGTCTCGGAAAAGCTCAAAAATCCGGTTCGTATGGAATTTGACGGCGATCTGCTCAAGCTGAGCTGTATCACTGCCATCGGCAAGTCCTATGATGAATACCAGTACAGCGGCGAAGTCGAGCATCTGGAAATCGGCTTCAACAACCGCTATCTGCTGGATGCGCTGCGCGCCTGCCCGAGCGATACGGTCAGAATTTCGCTCAAGGGCAGCCTGAACCCGATTGTCTTCACACCGGAAGAGGGCGATGCGTTCACATATCTCGTCCTGCCGGTTCGCCTGAAGGCAGAATAAGTTCCCATTGGCACCCGTTTGGGCTGCTTTTGACTGAATTTTTTCACTGGAAAGCCCAAAGGGAAAGACCCCGCGCCGGGTCTCTCCCTTTGGAATCCCTCTCTGGCGCCAAAGACCCAAAGGTTCTTTGGAATCTCCTTTTGTGAGCCGCGCCAAAATGAGCAGACACCACATATTTTGACGCGGCTGCGCTGCATGTCCCAACGGGATGGGGGACGGTGCATGCCGTTTCGACTGCTTTCCCGGTGGGCATATGCGGAATGATTTGCGCACGCCAACGGCTGTTTCGGACGATTGTATCCGTCGGGGCGGAGGGCGTCCGCACAATCTGGCTGCTTCTCGCAGGGATGCAATTCCTGTATCAAGTTGGCAGAGTTTCTGCTTCAGAGCGGGAAGCGCCGGTGTACGTCCCCACGCAAACGCGCTGTATCTATCATATGGAAAAAAGGAAACACGATAAATATGGAAGAAATTGAAATTACAACGGAATATATCAAGGCGGATGCCTTTCTGAAATTCGCGGGCGTGTGCGCGACAGGCGGACAGGCCAAGTGGATGATTGAAGAGGGGCAGGTTTCGGTCAATGGCGAAGTGTGCACCCAGCGCGGCAAAAAGCTGCACCGCGGCGACACGATTTCCATCGTCGGCGGCCCGACGTTCCGTATTGTATGAACATCGAACATCTGACCCTGCGCGATTTTCGCAACTATGCATCGGCGGAGCTGCCGCTCGCGCCCGGTGTCAATGTCTTCTGCGGAGAAAATGCACAGGGGAAAACCAACATTCTGGAGGCGGTCGGCCTGCTGTCCACGATGCGGCTGTTCCGTTCGGGGCAGAAACGCGATGCCATCCGTTTCGGCGCGCCGCAGGCGGAAGCAGAAGCGCAGTTTTTCGCGGAAAAGCGGGATATGACCATCCGCGCGGTCATTCCGTCCAGCGGGCGCGTCCAGCTGACGGTCAACGGTGTGCGGCAGAAACGGTTGTCTGACGGCGCGGGCATTCTGCGCTCCGTCCTGTTTTGTCCGGAGGATCTGATGCTGATCCGTGAAGGTGCCGCCGCCCGGCGGCGGTTTATGGACATCGCCCTCAGCCAGCTGCGGCCGAATTACGCACGCTACCTGGCGGAGTACGCGCGCCTGCACGAAAACAAAATCCGCATTCTGAAGGATTCCGAAGAGAAGCCTTCACTGCTTGACACGCTGGACGATTTTTCTTTCAGAATGTCCATGATAGGCGGACATATTGTGCGGTACCGCGCGTATTATCTGCGCGCGTTGATGCAGAAGGCGCGCGGCATCCACGCCTCGATTTCCGGCAGGGACGAACAGCTGGACTATGTCTACCGCACGGTTTCCACTGTGACCGACCCGTTTGCGTCTGCGAAAGACATCGGCACACAGCTGTGGGAGCATGCCTGCACGCACCGCGCCGCGGAAATTGCGGCAAAAAGCTGCCTGTCCGGCCCGCACAAAGACGATCTGGAGCTGACCATCGGCGGGAAAAGTGCAAAAGCCTTTGGGTCACAGGGACAGGTGCGCACCTGTGCATTGTCGCTCAAGCTGGCAGAGCGCGACATGTTTTTTGACGACAGCGGGGAATACCCGGTGCTGCTGCTCGACGATGTGCTCAGCGAGCTGGACGCAAAGCGGCAGGATTTCGTGCTCAACCGCATTGAAAACGGGCAGGTGCTCATCACGTGCTGTGAGCCGGAAAAGCTCGCACAGGTGGAGGGCGGCCGGCTGTTTGCTGTCGAAAATGGGACGGTGCGCGAAACGGGATAAGCACTGCCGGCGGGACAGCACAAGACACACCCCGACAAAACACAACAGATTTCGGCGAAACCGGCGGGAAAATCCGCGGTTTCGCCGTTTGTTTTTCCACGGGCGCGGGCGGTTTCGCAGAACTGCCGGTTTTGACGCAAAAAAGTAAGGAAAAAACGGCAAATGATTCAAAAATATTTGCAGAAATACGTGCAAAACTTCGCAAAAAGTGCTATAATAAATATCAGGACGCGGGTCTGATTCCCGCGGCAGAAACGGCTGCGCGGAGACGGTATGATTCCGCGCAGCGGGAAGGCGGCTTTGCATGTATCTTCATCTCGGACAGGACGTGATCGTCCATACCGATTCCATTCTGGGGATTTACGACATGGATACCGCTACCTGGTCAAAGCACACCCGTGCCTTTATGTCCGCCATGGAGCGGTCCGGCAATGTGGTGCCGCTGTTTGAAGACCTCCCCAAGTCGTGCATTCTGTGCGAGGAGGGCGGCGTGCCGACGCTGTACCTCTCCCAGCTTTCCACCGCCACGCTGCTCAAGCGCAGCGGGCAGACCATACCGGAATAGACCGTTTTTTCATTCTTTTTGGAAGCAGGCAATCCCGTCGGACAAGCGGGATTGTTTCTTTCCGACTGAATTTTTTCCGACAGCAGCCGAAACCGGCGGCCGGCGCTGTCCAGACCTTCCACATCTGTGGCTTTTAACCGGCCCGCCGGAGAAATGGAACGATACTATATGAGCATGAGCGAAGAGATTCTCGACCTGACCGTCAAGGAAGCGTATGACGAAAACCAGATTCAGGTACTCGAAGGTCTGGAGGCCGTGCGCAAGCGCCCGGGCATGTATATCGGCTCGACGTCCGCACGCGGCCTGCATCATCTGGTGTATGAAATCGTCGATAACTCCATCGACGAGGCGCTGGCAGGCTACTGTACCCATATTGAGGTCACGCTTGAGCCGGACAGCGTGGTTTCCGTGCGCGACAACGGACGCGGCATCCCGGTCGGCATTCATCCGCAGATGGGCATTCCGACGCTGGAGGTTGTCCTGACCGTGCTGCATGCGGGCGGCAAGTTCGGCGGCGACGGCTACAAGGTCTCCGGCGGCCTGCATGGCGTCGGCTCGTCTGTCGTCAATGCGCTGTCCGAATGGCTGGAAGCGACGGTCTATGACGGCGAAAACAAATATTCCATGAAGTTTGCGCGCGGCAAGACGATTTCCCCGATGCGTTCCACGCCGTGCAGGCATGAGACCGGCACGACCATCCGCTTCAAGGCGGATGACCAGATTTTTGAAACGCTGGATTACGACTACGAAATTCTGGAAAACCGGTTGCAGGAGCAGGCGTTCCTCAATGGCGGCATCCGGATCACGCTGCGCGATGAGCGCGACCCGGACGACGATGTGCGCGAGGAGGTCATGCATTACGAGGGCGGCATCAAGCAGTTCGTCACATACTTAAACCGCAACAAGACGCCGCTGCATGCTGAACCGATCTATGTCGAGGGTTCGCGCGACGATTCCATGGCAGAAGTTGCCATGCAGTATACCGACGGCTACAATGAAAACCTGCTGTCGTTTGCCAACAACATCAACACGACGGAGGGCGGCACACATGAAACCGGCTTCAAGTCGGCGCTCACCAAGGTCATCAACGACTATGCCCGCAAGTTTGGCTTCCTCAAGGACAACGACAAGAATTTCTCCGGCGACGATGTGCGCGAGGGCCTGACCGCTGTCATTTCGGTCAAGCTACGCGAGGCACAATTTGAGGGTCAGACCAAGACCAAGCTGGGCAATTCCGACATGCGCAATCTCGTCGAGACCATGCTGAGCGAAAAGCTGACAATTTTCTTTGAGGAAAACCCGTCGGTTGCAAAATCCATCATCGACAAGGCACAGACTGCGTCGCGCGCACGCGAGGCGGCGCGCAAGGCGCGTGAGCTGACGCGCCGCAAGAGCGCACTGGAATCCGGTTCGCTGCCGGGCAAGCTGGCGGACTGTCAGGAGCGCGACCCGCGCCTGACGGAAATTTATATCGTCGAGGGCGATTCCGCAGGCGGCTCCGCAAAGGAAGGCCGTGACCGCCGCTATCAGGCGATCCTGCCGCTGTGGGGCAAAATGCTGAACGTCGAAAAGGCGCGTCTGGATAAGGTTTACGGCAACGACAAGCTGACCCCGATGATTACCGCCTTCGGCGCGGGCTTCGGCGAGGATTTTGATCCGTCCAAGCTGCGCTACGGCAAAATCATTCTGATGGCGGATGCCGATGTCGATGGCAGCCATATCCGTACGCTGCTGCTGACGTTCTTCTTCCGGTATATGCGCCCGCTGATCGAACAGGGGCATGTCTATATCGCACAGCCGCCGCTGTTCAAGAACACCAAGGGCAAGACCGTGCGCTATACCTACACCGAGCAGGAACAGACTGCCGTGCTCGCGGAGATGGGACAGGGCGTCGATATCCAGCGCTACAAAGGTCTGGGCGAGATGGACCCGGAACAGCTGTGGGAGACCACGATGAACCCGGAAAACCGCACATTGCTTCAGGTCACGCTGGAGGATGCGTCGATGGCGGACGAAATCTTCACGCTGCTGATGGGCGAGAAGGTTGAGCCGCGCCGTGAATTCATCCAGAAAAACGCGAAATATGTGACCAATCTGGATATCTGATCGGTTAAAACGATAAAAGCAACTGATTCCGTTTTGCACTCTCAGCCCGCAAAATGAAATGGGCGTCAAAACGTTTGGCGTCAATTGGTTTTTGGCGCCCCCTCACGCTGGCGCAGGGCGGGAGAGATGCAAGGGAGGGTGCGCCCAAGCACCCTCCTTTGCGCCCTCCTATGAAGGGATACCGGAAAGGGAAGATGCTTCGGGCGGAAACAGAACAGCGCGGAGGAACGCTATGGATGATATCAAAAGACAACGCGTAAAGGCAGCCATGGAAACGCTGATGGCTGCGCATGATGAGCTGGTTGACCTGATGCCGGCAAAGAAGAAAAAAGCCTCAGAGGAGGATGCCATGCTGGGCGATGCAATGGATTCACTGGAGGAATCGATTTCCTGCCTGATGGAGCTGCTGGAAGAAGAGGTATAAAACTGTGAGTATTAGCTTTGAAAATCAGAAGATTATCCCGGTCGATCTCGAACGGGAAATGAAAAAATCGTACATCGATTATGCGATGTCCGTTATTGTCGGCCGTGCGCTGCCGGATGCGCGCGACGGTCTCAAGCCGGTACACCGCCGCATTCTGTACGCGATGTACGAAGACCACCTGACCTGTGACCGCCCCTATCGAAAGTCGGCGACTACTGTCGGTAACGTGCTCGGCCGGTATCATCCGCACGGCGATGCATCGGTTTACGATGCTCTTGTGCGCATGGCACAGCCGTTTTCCCTGCGCTATCCGATGATCGACGGTCACGGCAACTTCGGTTCCATCGACGGCGACCCTCCGGCAGCATATCGTTACACGGAGGCGCGCATGAGCAAGATGGCGGCCTATATGATGACCGACATCGAGAAGGAAACGGTCGATTTCATGCCGAACTTCGACGACAACCGCAAGGAGCCGAAGGTTCTGCCGTCCCGTTTCCCGGGCATGCTGGTCAATGGCTCGTCCGGTATCGCCGTCGGCATGGCAACCAATATGCCGCCCCACAACCTGACGGAGGTCATCAACGGCATCTGCTATGTCATCGACAACCCGGATGCACAGATGGAGGATATCTGTCAGTACATCAAGGGCCCGGATTTCCCGACCGGCGGCATTATCATGGGCCGCAGCGGGATCCGCGCGGCATATGCAACCGGACGCGGCAAAATCAAGGTGCGTGCCCGCACGGAAATTGAGGAGATGCACAACGGCCGTCAGCGCATTGTTGTCACGGAAATTCCGTATATGGTCAACAAGGCGCGTCTGGTGGAATCCATCGCCGACCTCGTCAAAAACAAGCGTGTGGAGGGCATTTCCGACCTGCGCGACGAATCCGACCGCGAGGGCATGCGCATTGTCGTCGAGCTCAAGCGGGAAGCAAATGCACAGGTCGTGCTCAACCAGCTGTTTAATTATACGCAGCTACAGGACACATTTTCGGTCAACAATCTGGCGCTGGTCAACAACCAGCCGCGCACGCTCAATCTGCGCGAGCTGATTGACCAGTATATCGAATTCCAGCGCGAGGTCATTGAGCGCCGCACGCGCTTTGACCTGAACAAGGCGGAGGGTCGTGCTCATATCCTCGAAGGCCTCAAGGTCGCAACCGACAACATTGACCGCATTATCGAAATTATCCGCGCATCGGCCAACGAGAGCGAAGCAAAAACCAACCTGATGGCAGAGCCTTTTATCATCAATCAGATTGCCCTGCTCGGCATTGTGGGCGGCAAGGAGAACTTTGAATTCCATCTGGATGAGCCGCAGGCACAGGCGATTGTCAACATGCGCCTCGGCCGCCTGTCCGGTCTGGAGCGTCAGAAGATCAACGACGAATACGACGAAATCGAATCGAAAATTCGCGGCTTAATGGAAGTTCTTGCGAGCCGCCATAACATGCTGGAAATCGTCAAAAAGGAACTGGTTGAGATCCGTGACAAATTCGGCGATGAACGCCGCACGCAGATCGAAGCAGTGGACAACGAAATCGATATCGAAGACCTGATTGAACGCGAGGACTGCACGTATACACTGACCCATTGCGGCTATATCAAGCGCACCACGACGGATACCTATCGTTCGCAGCGCCGCGGCGGGCGCGGTGTCAGCGCCATGGCGACGCGCGAGGAGGATTTTGCGGAAATTCTGTTCACTGCCTCGTCGCATGACAACATTCTGTTCTTCAGCAGTCTTGGAAAGGTCTACCGTCTGAAGGGCTATCAGATTCCGGAGACCAGCCGCACGGCAAAGGGAACCAATGTCGTCAATCTGCTCGCACTGGAAAACGGCGAGACCGTTTCCGCGATGTTCGCCATCAGCGACTATGACGAATCGCATTATCTGTTCTTCACGACGGAACAGGGTACCGTCAAGCGCGTCGCGCTGTCCGAACTGAAAAATATCCGCAAGGCGGGTCTGCGCGCGCTGTCGCTCAATGAGGGCGATCGTCTGGTTGACGTCCGCCTGACTGACGGCACACAGAATATGCTGATTGTCACGGCAAAGGGTCATGCGATCTGCTTCGATGAGAATGAAGTGCGTGCAATGGGACGTTCGGCAGTCGGTGTGCGCGGCATTACGCTGGAGGAAGGCGACCGCGTTATCGGCGGCGTCCGTGCACGTCCGGAGGGGGAAGTGCTCACCGTCACGGAAAACGGCTATGGCAAGCGCACCCCGGTCGGCGATTTCAGCATTCATCACCGCGGCGGCCGCGGCATTCTCGCGCATGCACTGAATGATAAGACCGGCAACATTGCGGGCACCGCAGTGGTTGACCTCGACAACGATGTCATGATTATCACCGATGACGGCGTACTCATCCGCACGGCAGTGGAGGATATCCGTCAGTGCGGCAGAAATACGCAGGGGGTCATTGTCATGCGTACCGGCGACGATGTTCATGTCAACGCCATCACACGGATTCAGAAGGAAGAGGACGAAGATCCCGCAGACATCGAAAATCCGGAAGAAACATCCGAAGCAGAGGTTGAACATGGCGGAGAACAAGAATAAACATGTCATAATTTACACCGATGGCGCCTGTTCCGGGAATCCCGGGCCAGGCGGCTTCGGTATTATCCTGCAATACGGTGAGCACCGCAAGGAAATCAGCAAGGGCTTTCCGGAGACAACAAACAACCGCATGGAGCTGCTCGGTGTGATTACCGCATTGGAGGCGCTGAAAACCCCGTGCACGGTCGATCTGTATTCCGACAGCAAATATGTCATCGATGCAATTCAGAAGGGCTGGGCGGTCAAATGGCGGAGCAAAAACTGGATGCGCACGCCAAAGGAGCCTGCCAAAAACCCGGATCTGTGGGAGCGCCTGCTGAACCTGCTGGAGGTGCACGACGTCACGTTCCACTGGGTCAAGGGACATGCGCAGAACGAGAACAACAACCGTTGTGACGAGCTTGCTGTCAACGCCTGGAAGCAATTTAAGTAATAACATTTCGTATATCTAAAAATATATATACGAATAGAAATATATTTATGTATAAATATATTTTAATTATACAGATAGTATAAATTTTAAGCGCCGGTTCACCGGCAGAATTTTCCCCGAAACGAGGAACACCACATGCGCCACACGGACAAATTATGGGACGGTTTTTCCCTGATTCAGGACGACCGCTTTTTTAAGCTGGGACAGGACAGTATGCTGCTGTCCGCGTTTGCGTCCCCACCGCCGCGGGCGAAGGTGCTCGATCTGGGCTGCGGCAACGGTGCGCTCGGCGTGCTGTTGTGCGCACGCTATCCGGGTCTCGATGTGACCGGATTGGAAATCCAGCCGGAGGTGGCGGAGCTGGCACAGGAAAATGTTGTATGGAATCGGTTGGATGCACGCATGCGCATTGTCTGCGGCGACCTGAAGCAGTATAAGCAGCTGTTTCCGACCGGTGCGTTTGAATATATCATCTGTAACCCGCCGTATTTTTCACAGGACAGCGGCTATGCGGCGAAAGGGAAAAACCGGCATACCGCGCGGCAGGAAACCGAATGCAGCGCGGCGGATGCCGTGCGGGCAGCGGCATATTTTGTCAAATACGGCGGGCGCGTCGCTTTTGTCTACCGTCCGGAACGCGTCTGTGAACTGATTTTTGACATGAAACAGTGCGGTCTGGAGCCGAAACGCCTGCGATTTGTGCACCAGCATGCCAAAGCTGTTCCATCGGCTGTCTTGGTGGAGGCGCGGCGCGGCAGTGCGCCGGGCGTGCAGGTACTGCCCCCGCTGCTTGTCTGCGGCGAGGATGGCACACAGACAGAGGAATACCGCATGATTTACCACAGGGAGGAATTTTGATATGGGCACCGGAACGCTCTATCTGGTCGGCACACCGATCGGAAATCTGGAAGATCTGACATACCGCGCCGTGCGCATATTGAAAGAGGCGGATTTTGTCGCGGCGGAGGATACGCGCGTCAGCGGAAAACTGCTGCATTATCTGGAAATCAGCAAGCCGCTGGTCAGCTATCATGAGCACAACCGCAAACAGCGCGGGCCGGAGCTGGTACAGCGCATGCTGGCCGGTGAAACCTGTGCACTTGTAACCGATGCGGGCATGCCTGCGGTCAGCGATCCGGGCGAAGACCTTGCAAATCTGTGCCATGAAGCGGGCATTCCGGTCATTCCGGTACCGGGTGCATGTGCGGCGGTCTGTGCCCTTGCGCAGAGCGGTCTTCCGTCAGGGAAATGGTGCTTTGAGGGCTTTTTGCCGCCGACAGGCAAGCAGCGCCGCGAACGGCTCGAGGTTTTGAAAACTGAGCCGCGCACCTGTATTGTCTATGAAGCGCCGCATCGCCTGCGCATGACGCTGCGCGACCTCGCTGAGACATTGGGTGACCGCCGCGTGAGCCTGGCGCGTGAGCTGACCAAGCTGCATGAGGAATGCCTGCGCATGACACTGCCGGAGGCAGCGGCATATTACGAGGAACAGGAACCGCGCGGCGAGTATGTTCTCGTCATCGAAGGAGCGCAGGACAATCCAGAACAGTCCGCTGCCAACCAGATGGCACAGGCGATTCAGCTGACAGAGGAGCTGACCGCTGCCGGACTGACCCTGCGCGACGCGGTCAAGCAGGCCGCAAAGCAGACCGGCGCGCGCAAAAACCAGCTGTATCAGACCATGTTGGCGCGCGAAAAGGGCGAGTAACGCAAAATACCTGCAAAAAACGCAGAAAAAAGCACTCCGAATGTTCGGAGTGCTTTTTGGTTTGTCAGAATATTGATTGCTCAGGCATCTGCCTTCCACAGGCCGTGCAGATTGCAGTAAGCGTAAGCAGAAACGACAGAATCACCGTCAGCCAGAGCAAAAACAGCCTTCGGCTCGCTGCCCGGCTGGAGGGTCTTGCGCTGGTTGCCCTGCGTGGTATGGATGGAAATCCACTCGATGAAGTGTTCCGGCAGCATCGGATGATCGACAGAGCCGACGGAAACGGTCACAGTATTGCCGTCAATGGCGATAACCGGTACATGCTTCTCCTGTGCGGCGTCAACCGAACCCGGTACGAGCTCCGTCATTTTCTGACCGCAGCACATAACCGGAACACCTTTATCTTCTACCATTGCGATCATGTTGCCGCAATGCTCACAGACAAAATAACGCTGTTCCATATGTCCTCCTTACTGTGCAGTGAAGTTGTCCTTATCCAGGCCGCAGATCGGGCAGACCCAATCAGCCGGAAGATCTTCAAATGCGGTGCCCGGAGCTACACCGTTATCCGGATCGCCCTTGGCCGGGTCATATTCGTAGCCACATACACACTTATAGATTGCCATAATCATTTTCTCCTTTCCCAAATGGGGAATGTGTTTTTCAACAACCCCAGTATATCATAAAAAAATGAAAATGAAACCCGTTTTCAGAAAAAAATTTCAGCTGGGCGGCATGACCGGGCAAAAACCGGTGCATGCTAACAGGAGCGAGGGATCTGACGGTGAAAATAAATTACAATTCGGATATTAAAAATATTATTATACTATTTTTAATCAATGTTTTGTTGATTGCCGCAGCACAGGCCTGAGTACCGGCTGAAAAAGGGCAAGAGAAAAGCCGGATGTTGGGGGCATCCGGCTTTCCCTGTACAAAACTTAAAGGGGGGTAAAAAAGAGAGATAAAAGAAAAAATCTTTTATATAGCCATTCCTGACTACAATATATAGTATAGCGGGAGTTCGTGTAGATTCTGTGAACGAATCATTAAAAATTAGATTTTTTTGCGCTCTGCCGGTTCTGTCTGTTTGGAATCGGAAGCATCCTTCTGTATGGCGGGATCGGAACCGGGCGGAAGGGAACGGATATAGCTTGCGGTTGCGGTGGCAACGAGGCGGTCGGGATCATCCTCCATCCATGCCTGTGCGGAGGTGTGGAAAATTTTCCGACCCTGGAACACGATTTCCGAACGGACAATGAGCGAACCGCCAATGCGTCCGGGACGCAGATAATTCACCGTCATGGAGGCAGTCGGGCAGAGGGCAAAGCCGGCATTGTAATAGACCAGCAGACCCATGCCCATATCAAACATGGCACTGGTCACGCCGCCATGCAGCCAGCCCATTGGATTGCGCATTTCCGGTTTGAGTGCATAGCTGACCGTGCAGATTTTGCCATCATCGCTGCACGAAATGAACTGAGGCGGAATGCGGTCGTTGACCGAGCCCGGCTCGGCATGGGTACGGCGGTAAATGGCAGCGCGCAGACGCTGCTCATGGTAATCCTTTGGCTGTGACATTGTGCGATCATCCTCTTTTTTTCTCTTTTTTTTTCGTGTTGGCATCAGTGTAGCACATCTTTGAAATCGATGTCAAATCGGTGACAGGGAAAAAACTTCCGGTATGGTTTCTGTATTTTGCCGCAGAATGGAAGTTCTGCTGCATTTGACAGGGAGAAACCGTAACATTCCGTGCCGCTGGGAAGCGACGGAAAAACAGAAAATATTTTACCTATTTTAATTGGAATGGTTGAAATGCATACCGGTTTGGTGTATATTATGGATGGACAAGATAAGACAGGCGGCTTTGAAGCGGCCTGATCCGGAATATATTACTCTCTTTTTCAGGAGGATCAATCATATGGAACGTGTTGTTTATTCGGATAATGCGGCAACTACACCGATTTCCAAGAATGTATACAATGCTATGCTGCCATACCTGACCACAGGCTATGGCAACCCGTCCAGCCTGTATTCGCTGGCGCGTGAGGAGAAGAAGGCGGTCGATCAGGCACGCACCTATGCGGCGGAATGCCTGAATTGCGAGCCGGATGAAATCATCTTCACCTCCGGCGGCTCGGAGGCGGACAACCTCGCACTCAAGGGACTGCTGTTCGGCAAGAATTTCCCGAAGAACAAGCACCACATCATCACCAGTACGATTGAGCATCACGCCATTCTGCATACCTGTGAATTCCTTGAGCGCATCGGCTATGAGGTCACCTATGTCGGCGTCGATGAGCAGGGTCACATCAAGATGGACGAGCTGGAGCAGGCGATTACGGAAAACACCGCACTGGTTTCCATCATGGCGGCGAACAATGAAATTGGCACGATTCAGGATCTGAAGGCAATTGCAGAGCTGTGCCACAGCAAGGGCACGCTGTTTCACACCGATGCTGTACAGGCAGTCGGTCATATGAAAATTGACGTAAAGGAAATGGGCATTGATATGCTGTCGCTGTCCGGTCACAAGATCCGCGGCCCGAAGGGTACCGGCGCATTGTACTGCCGCAAGGGGATTGTACTTGAGCCGTTGATTCACGGCGGCGGACAGGAGCGCGGAAAGCGCAGCGGCACGGAAAATGTCGCAGGCATTGTCGGTCTCGGCGAAGCCATGCATTATGCACATGAGCATATGGATGAATATCTGCCGTATGTCGCATCCCTGCGTGACCGCCTGATTGAAGGCGTGCTCAAGATTCCGTACACGCAGCTGACCGGTGACCCGGTCAATCGTCTGCCGGGCACGGCGAGCTTCGTCATCGAGTGCATCGAAGGTGAGAGCCTGGTTCTGCGCCTCGACCTCGCAGGCATTGCGACGTCCACCGGTTCGGCATGCTCGACCGGTTCGCTCGACCCGTCGCATGTTCTGATGGCAATCGGCCTGCCGCATGAGATTGCGCATGGTTCCCTGCGTGTCACGCTCGGCGAGCAGAACACGGTTGAAGATGTAGATTATCTCATCGAAAAGATCACCTATGTCGTCAAGACCCTGCGCGACATGTCGCCGGTATGGGATGAAAAGATGAGCGGTCAGCCGATGCTGAAATTATTCGACAAGTAAAAATCATCACAGTGTGATAAAATATAAAAGGAGTTTTAATTACCATGGAATACAGCGAAAAGGTAATGGATCATTTCGCCAACCCGCGCAACGTCGGCGTCATTGAGGATGCGGACGCAGTCGGTGAGGTAGGCAACGCCAAGTGCGGCGATATCATGAAGATGTACCTCAAGATCAGCGATGACGGTGTTATCACCGACATCAAGTTCAAGACCTTCGGCTGCGGCGCAGCGGTTGCAACCAGCTCGATGGCAACCGAGATGGTCAAGGGCAAGACGATCAACGAGGCACTCCAGTTGACCAACAAGGCAGTTGCAGAGGCTCTGGACGGACTGCCCCCGGTCAAGATGCATTGCTCTGTTCTCGCAGAGGAGGCCATTCATGCAGCTATTGCGGATTATTACAAGCGCAAGGGTCTGAATCCGGAAGAATTCATGGGCACCTGTGACATGAACTGCGAGAGCTGCGGCAAACACTGACTTTTCTTTCTCGGGGAAAGAAAAGTCAGCAAAAGAAAGCCCAAGCGGTGCGCTCCCGCGCACAGCAAACAGGTCGGACGGAAGGTCCGCCCGTTTGCCCCAACGCCGCGAAGATGGGATTTTGCAGTTTATTTTGTTCATTCCACGACCAAAAAATCAAAAAATTTGCCGAAACAAGCCGCATGCGTTGAGCATGCGGCCTTTCGGCGTGTTACGGTTTGTATGTATTCTTATTCCACCAGACAGGAGGAGCATCTTTCCATATGGAACGAATTACGCAGCTTATCACCGATTTAACTGAATATGATGCGATTGCAGAGGGCATCCGCGGCGGCAAAACGCCGGTGGAGGTCACCGGCCTGTCGCCCATCCACAAGGCAAATCTTGCCGCAGCACTGGCGGGTCAGCTGCACCGTCAGGCAGTTATCATCTGTGCCGATGACCTCGCCTGTGACCGCATGGCGCGCGATCTGGAGGCATTTTCCGACCGCCCGGCTGTTGTCCTGCCCTCGCGCGAGTTTGTGTTCCACAACATCGAATCCTCCTCGCGTGAATATGAGCACAGACGCATTTCCGTCCTGCGCGATCTGGCAGCGGGAAAAAAGACGGTCATTGTCTCTGTACCTGCCCTGCTGATGGCAACCATGCCGCCGGACAGCATGCAGAAGGCGACCTTTCCCATCAATTTCAGCGGCGAATATGACACGGATGAGCTTGTTTTGAAGCTGATACAGGCGGGTTATCGCCGCTGTATGCAGGTCGAAGGCGAGGGACAGTTTTCCCTGCGCGGTGGTATTCTGGATATCTTTGCGCCGGGTGAACCAAATCCGGTGCGCATTGAATTTTTCGGCACGGAGGTCGACACGATGTCCTATTTTGACATCGGTTCCCAGCGCCGCACGCGCTCACTCGAACAGCTTGTCTGTCTGCCGAATATGGAAGCCCTGCCGACCCTCGCGCCCGGCGGAACGGAAGGACTGCTCAAACAGATTGAAAAAATTATCGCATCCAAGGCGAAAAAGCATCCGGATCTCAACAAAAACCTGCGCCGCGATGCAGAACGCCTGAGCAATGACGGCATTTTCCCGGCGGCAGACAAATATCTTCCGTTTATTTATCCGGAGCTGGCGACGGCGGCGGATTATATCCCGACGGACGCGATGGTCTTTGTCGATGATTTCCGCGCGGTGCGCGAGGCGGCGCGCGTCTTCCAGGTGCGCATGAAGGAGGATGTCGAGGCGCTGCTCGAGCGCGGCCTGCTGTATGGCAAAAATGCGGTCTATCTGGACACCCTGGAGCAGACGGTTTCCAAGCTGGCGGCGCATCCGATGGTGTATCTGGAGACCTTTTTGAGCTCTGTTCCGGAATGTCCGCCCAGAACACTAACGGATATTACGGCAAAACAGCTGCCGCCGTATTCTGGCAATGTCACCGCAGCGGCCGCAGATATCCGGTCGTATCAGGACATGAATTACCGCGTGATTGTGCTGTGCTCCGGCGAGATGCGCCGCACCACGATGAAGGAAATGCTGGAGGGCGAGGGCGTGACGGCAAAGGTCACAGACCGATTGCCCGGCCCGGGGCGTGTTCATATTCTGGATGGCAGCCTGTCTGCCGGCATGGAATATCCGTCGCTCAAAACAGCCGTGCTCACCGAGGGACAGATGCTCGCCGCGCGCAAAAAATCTGCGTCAAAAAAGAAAAAATCCAGCCGCGACCATGTCAAGAGCTATACCGACCTGACACCGGGCGATCTGGTCGTGCATGAGCACCATGGCATCGGCCGTTTTATCGGCATGGAGCGCATGCGCGTCGAGGGTACGTATCAGGATTTTGTCAAAATCGCGTTTGCGGGCACGGATTTTCTGTATGTCCCGGCGACCAGTCTCGATTTGATTTCCAAATACATCGGCGCGGGCAGCGAAGCAGCCGGCGGGCATGTCCGGCTGAACAAGCTGGGCGGCACGGAATGGCAGAAAACGCGCTACAAGGCGAAAGCGGCGGCGAAGGAGCTGGCGGGCGAGCTGATCCAGCTGTATGCCGAGCGCGAGCGCAAAAAAGGGTTTGCCTTCCCGAAGGATGACAGCTGGCAGAAGGAATTTGAAGCCGCGTTTGAATATGAGGAAACAGAAGATCAGCTACGCTGTGTCGGAGAAATTAAGGCGGATATGGAATCTGATCGGCCGATGGATCGTTTGCTGTGCGGCGATGTCGGCTTCGGCAAGACGGAAGTCGCGCTGCGCGCCGTCATGAAATGCGTCCTCGGCGGCAAGCAGGCCGCCATTCTTGTGCCGACGACCGTGCTCGCGCGGCAGCACTATTTAACCTGTCTGACGCGCTTTTCCGGCTGGCCGGTGCGCATTGAAATGCTCAGCCGCTTCAAAACCGCAAAAGAGCAGAAGATGATACTGGAAAAGGTGAAACAGGGACAGATTGACCTGCTGATCGGCACACATAAGCTGTTCAACAAGGGCATGAAGTTCAAAGATCTGGGTCTGCTGGTCGTGGATGAGGAACAGCGCTTTGGTGTCACGCACAAGGAAAAATTAAAAGAGCTGTCGCGGCAGGTGGATGTGCTGACGCTGTCCGCGACGCCGATTCCGCGCACGCTCAATATGGCATTGTCCGGTATCCGCGATATGTCCGTTCTGGAGGAACCGCCGCAGGACAGGCACCCGGTACAGACCTATGTCATGGAATATGACGAAGGTGTTGTGGCAGAAGCGATGCGGCGTGAATTTTACCGCGGCGGACAGACCTATTATTTGCACAATGCGGTGGAGTCCATTGATACCTGTGCGGCACGGCTCAAACAGCTGCTGCCCGATGCGGAAATCGGTGTGGCGCACGGCAAGATGAGCCAGCGTGAGCTGTCGCGCATTATGACGCGCATGAGTGACGGAGACATTGATATTCTGGTCTGTACGACCATTATTGAGACCGGCATTGACATTCCGAACGTCAACACATTGATTATCGAGGACGCTGACCGCATGGGTCTGTCCCAGCTGCACCAGCTGCGCGGGCGTGTCGGGCGTTCGGCGCGTCATGCGTTCGCCTATTTCACATTCCGGCGCGGCAAAACGCTGTCGGATATCTCACAGAAGCGGCTGAATGCGGTGCGCGAATTCGCAGAATTCGGTTCGGGCTTTAAAATCGCCATGCGTGATTTGGAAATCCGCGGTGCGGGAAACGTGCTCGGCGCGGAGCAGTCGGGCCACATGATGAACGTCGGCTATGACCTGTATCTCAAGCTGCTGGAAGAAGCTGTGCTGGAGGAGAAGGGTGAGAAGCCGCGTCAGCGCACGGAATGTGCGGCAGAGCTTGCGGTTTCTGCAAATCTGCCGGAAAAATATGTCGAGGACGCGGGGCAGCGTGTGGATTTGTACCGCCGCATTGCCGCCATTCGCACGCCGGATGACCGCGCCGACCTGCTCGACGAGATGATTGACCGCTTTGGTGAGCCGCCGGCTTCTGCCGTCGCATTGTGTGACATTGCACTGCTGCGCGCGAAGGCGGCGGAACAGGGCATTCTGGAAATCAAACAGAGCGATGGCCGCTTGCTTGTGACCTGGGCAGATGACTGCACCGACCTGCGCCGGCTGGCGGCGCTGTGCGGCGCGCCGCAGTTCAAAGGGCGTCTGCTGCTCAATGCCGGCTCACCGCCATATGTCTCGCTGCGCATGAAGCCGAGGGAAAAGGCACTTGAGCTGGCAAACCAGCTGGTTGCGGCATATGCCGAAACAGAGAAGCAATGACAGGAGAGAGGGGCGCGCCGGATGGCCTTCCCCCTCTGTTTTTCTCCCCGATTTGAAAAAAATTCACGTGATTCCGTGTTTTTCTGTCAAAAATCAGCACATTGCTACTTGGTACACACGGAACAGTATGCTATACTGATACTGTATAAGAAGAAAAACTGATTTGAAAGAAGATAAAGGAGCAACCTTAAAAACTATGGAATTTCGTGATTTGGGCATTGATGCCGAGCTGCTGCATGCGCTCGACGACGCCGGCTATACTGTCCCGACGCCGATTCAGGAGCAGGCAATTCCTGCCGCTGTCAGCGGGCGCGATGTGCTCGGCCTGGCGCAGACCGGTACCGGCAAGACCTGTGCCTTTGCCATTCCGATTTTACAGAAGCTGAAAAATGAGGAACGCCTGCCCGGTTTCCCGCCCATCCGTTCCCTCATCCTCACGCCGACGCGTGAGCTGGCCATTCAGATTTATGACAGCTTTGTTGCCTATGCAAAATATACCGATATCCGCTGTGCGCTCGTCTATGGCGGCGTATCGCAGTACAACCAGACGGAGGCGCTGAGTGCGGGTGTCGATGTCCTGATTGCCACGCCGGGCCGCCTGAATGACCTGTGCGGACAGGGGTACATCGATCTGGAGGACATTGAGCTGTTTGTGCTCGATGAGGCTGACCGCATGCTGGATATGGGCTTTATCGACGATGTCGAGCGCATTCTCAAGCGCATGGGTGACCGCAAGATGCAGACATTGCTGTTTTCCGCGACCATGCCGCAGTCGGTGCAGAAGTTGGTCAAGCGCCTGCTGAATGAAGATTTTGAAAAGGTTGAGGTCACACCGGTGTCCACAACGGTGGAAGCCATCGACCAGTCGGTCTATTTTGTCGACCGCGAAAATAAAAAGAAGCTGCTGCTGTATACGCTGCGCGATCCGGCACTCGACCGCGCGCTGGTGTTTGTGCGCACCAAATCGGGCGCGGACAAGGTGGCACATGATCTCGCCCGTGCCCATGTCGGCGCGAGTGCGATTCACGGCGATAAGTCCCAGATTGACCGTCAGAATGCACTCAATCGCTTCAAAGAGGGCAAAATCCGCGTACTGGTTGCGACGGATATTGCGGCGCGCGGTCTGGATATCAGCGAGCTGTCGCATGTCATCAATTATGATGTGCCCAATGAGCCGGAAAACTATGTGCACCGCATCGGCCGTACCGGCAGAGCCGGACACGGCGGTATCGCCATTACCTTCTGTCAGGCGGATGAGGTGCCCTACCTGCGCCGCATTGAAAAGCTGATTGACAAAGAGGTTCCGGTGCGTGAGGACAACCCGTACCCGATGCAGGAGAAGCCGCACGAAGGCCATTCCTCCGGCGGGCGCTCCCGTTCGCGCCGCGGTGGGCGCGGCAGACGCGGCCTGAACAACAACAAGCCGCAGGGCGAACAGACTGCACCGGTGCAGAACAGTACATCAGCAGCCGGCAGTGAGGAGAAGCGTGCAAACACCTCCCGCCGTCCGCGCAGACGCCGCCGCAGACCGTCCGGCAACACGGGAAATGCGCCGGCAAACGAAGGATGAACCGCTTTTGCCCGCAAAAATCCACTTTGTATGAATTTGCAGAAATCCCACGGGAAAACACCTGTTTCCCGTGGGATTCTGTTGCTTTTCGGACAAAAACAGCACAAAACTGCGGTTGACAATGTGCGCCGCGGCTCCTATTATATCAGGCAGACAGCTCATAGATTCTGATACAAAGGGGGCTTTTTTGCCTTGTCCAACCCCACGATTGCGAGCGCGGCGATTTCTGCGCTCGAGCACCCCATTTCTGCACTGGACGACCGCCCGGCACTGGCGGCGGATGACCTCAAGGCGTATTTTGATGCCGATCCGCAGCAGCTGTGCGAGGCACACAACACCCTTGTCAGCGCGCTGACCGCACCGGAGGGTGCCTCCGGGGTCGGCTTTCTCGCCTCGGATACCATTTCCGCCAATACTGTGCAGGATGCGCTGGAAAATGTACACAAGCAGATGACCGGACTGACGCTCGGCTCCGTCCCGGATGGCTCCATCAATTCCGACAAGCTGGACAGCTCGCTCAAGAACCAGCTGAACAAAATTGATACGCTGGAGAGCGCTGTCACCGAATTACAGCAGGCAGTGAATTCGCTGCACCCATCCGGTGCACAATATCCGCTGATGGTGCTCGCCCTGTCGGAAAACTGCCCGAGCACGCTGACCGACGAGATGGCGACTGCCGCACTCGGCGCACATTTCGAGTCGGAGGTCTATGACCTCGGCATCCAGCTCGCATGGCTGTGCCGCTGGAAAAACAGCACGCTGCCGTCCACAACCTTCCGTTCCAAGCAGACCATCGACGAGATTTTTGCCGATGTGAACACGCTTTCCGAAATTGAACAGCTCACCCCGGTGCGCAGTCTGATTTCCCTCTCTGCAGAAATCTCGCGCGCCTATCGCACGGCGATGGACGAAGCCGGTCTGTAAACCATGCCGCCAAAAAGGGCGCGTGCCATGTGCACGCGCCCTTTGTTTCTGTATCACAGCGAGTTAGTCTTTCTTTTCCTTTCGTTTTTCCTTCTTTTTGGGCACTTCCGGGTCGGGGAAGCACTGCTCGGTGATCGCAGCGGCAAAGTTGGACAGTGTATCCGTGATATCGGTCAGCGTCAGGAGGAATGACAGCGCATCTTCCGGCGTGTCCAGTTTCATGTCGGTCTCCTGTATGATTTGCAGCATGCAGGTGGTCAGCTGCTGCCCGATGGTATCGCGGCGGGAGAGCTGGGTGTCGAAGCACTGTGCCAGCTCTTTTTCATGCACGCCGCAGGCGGATGCGCCGTTGAGCACGCGCTTGACCTGTGCAATCGACAGCGTATTTTTGAGCGAATAAATCGCCAGCATCTGCAAAATATGTTCCTTTGTATATTTTTTGCCTTTGACGGGCGCAATCAGCCCCGCCTTGCTGTAGTTGTGGATCATCGTGCGCGTCAGCGGCTCGCGCTCGCCTTCTCCGCCGAGATGAGCGCTCATCAGCGCAATGATCTGATCCATATATAAATCCAGCGCTGGGATGTCATCCGGGTGCAGCGCCTTGTTTTTTTCGCTGTTTTCCAGCAGCTTCTGCGCGTCTATCATCGTTTCTTCCTCTTTTTCATAGGAATGCAAGTATAGTATAAGCCCTTTTTTCAAAAAAATCAAGAAATTTAGTTGCAAAAAATGTTTTATGTGCTATACTATATGCATAACATGGTTTTGAAAACCAGATATAAAACTTTTTGATACGATTTTGGAATGAGGTGTTATATATGAAACAGTATGAACATCATGGGCTGTACGGTATCTTTACCCGCCGCGCCCGCGACCCGATGAGCAGCTTTACTCATCTGCTGGCAGCCATCGGCTCGGTTTGTGTTGCGCTGGCACTCGCCATCTATTCCCACCGGATCGGCGGAACGCTGCTGCAAACGATATCGGTCATCGTATTCGGCCTGTCGCTGACGGCATTATATACGGCAAGCTCGGTCTTTCATTTTTATAACAGAGGCAATTCCGGCATCCAGCTGCGCCTGCGCAAGCTCGACCATTCGATGATTTATGTGCTCATCGCGGGATCGTATACGCCGTTCCTCATCTGTGCGCTCGGCGCAGCCGCGTGGAAGAGCCTTGCGGTGATCTGGGGCATTGCGCTCGCGGGCATTGTCATCAAGCTGGTCTGGATGGATGCGCCGCGCTGGCTGTCCACAGCGTTTTACCTCGCGCTCGGCTGGTGCATTGTCGCCATCCCGGAGGCCATCCACAGCATGCCGCTGCCGGTTCTGGTGCTGACGGCGCTGGGCGGCGTGGCATATTCCGCAGGCGCGGTCATCTACGCGACCAAAAAGCCGAATTTCGGTTCGGTCTGGGGATTTCATGAAATCTTCCATCTGTTTACCATGCTCGGTTCGATTTTGCAGGTCATTGCGGTGTTCCTGTTCCTCGCCGTGCGCTGATTTTTTTGCCTGAACCAATCTAAATAAAATCAACACCGGAGGGTCAGCTCAAAACAGGGCTGACCCTCCGGTGTTTTTCCGGTAGTTCGGACGCCTTTATCCGGAGAGAGCCGTCCGGACTGCGTGAACCGACGGTTTGTTTACTCTGTCTCCTTCGGCAGCGACAGGTAAAATTCCACGCCGTCCTCTGTATTTCGCACGCCGCAGCCGCCGGCATGTGCCGTCAGGATGGCGCGGACAATCGACAGGCCGATGCCGGAACCGCCGCCGCTGACGCGCGTGCGCGATTTGTCCAGCTTGTAAAACTTGTCCCAGATTTTGTCCATTTCCTCCTGCGCGAGCTGGCAGCCCTGGTTGCGCACGCTCATGACAATGTGGCGCGTGTCCTCCGAGGTGGAGATGTGAATCTGTCCGCCCTCCGGCGTGTGATCGATGGCATTGGTCATGTAGTTGAGCAGGGCGCGCTCCATCATGTCGTAATCGGCGTGCAGCACCTGGGCACCGACACCGGACAGGTCGACATGCAGATGCTTTTCCTGCCACATGACTTGTGTCTTGCCGGCAACCGCCTCTGCCAGCTCATAGGCGTCAAAATCCGTCTTGTTCGGCACGGTGTTGCCCAGCTCAAGGCGCGACAGATCGAGCAGCTGGCGCACCAGATGGTTCATACGCTTTGCTTCGTCGATGATAATGTCACAGTAGTAATTTTTGTCTTCTTCCGATTCGTTGATGCCGACACGCAGACCTTCGGCATAGCCCTGAATCAGCGCAATCGGCGTTTTCAGGTCGTGCGAGACATTGATGATGAATTCTTTTCGCATGTCGTCGATGCGCTGTTTTTCCTCGATTTCCTTATGCAGCTGTTCGTTCATCTGCTGCATGTCGCGGATCGCGGATTCCAGATACTCCGACATCTGGTTGATGCTTTGTCCCAGCTCACCCAGTTCGTCGGGGTCTGTTCCGGTGTATTTTTTGGAGAAATCCAGCCGGGCAACGGAGTTAGCTACCTCCGTCATCTGGATTACCGGGCGGGTGAAGTGCCCGCCGATGAAAAAGCCCGCAATCAGGCAGGCGAGCAGCGCGAGCAGGCCGGAAATCATCAGGAAGATAAAGTTGACCGACTGATTTTCCCGCAGCGCCGCAGTCGGCACGCGCAGCAGAATGGTATCGCCGGTGCGCAGAATGCCGATGAGCGCAACATAGGCGGTACTGCCGTCTGCATCATTCAGCGTGGAAAACGTATAGCCTTTGCGCTCCAGCTCCCGGCTGTCGTACACATACAGCATTTCCCCGAATGGGTTTTGCATCATAGAGTCCAGGAATGCTGTCGAGCGGTCATGCGCAAAGATGGTATCATAAATATACGTTCCGTAATTATTTAAGATGCTGATTCGGATGTTGTTATTATTCTCCATCTGTTTTAAGTTATCTTGCAGTATAGAAATATCTCCATTATACTGTTCGTTGATGGAGTTGTAGGCGTGTACCAGGCTGTTCTTTTTTTGCAGCAGATAAAAGCTGTGGAAGAACAGCACGTTGAGCACAAGCATGACGCCGATAAACACCGCGGCCGCGAATGCGACAGCGGAAAAAAAGCGAAAGCGCAGCGACTGCCGTCCGCGGCGCTTGGGGCGCGCGTTCATGTCTTGTCACCTTCAAACCGGTAGCCAAAGCCGCGTACCGTTTCAATCATGGTGCCGCAGGGGCCGAGCTTGGCGCGCAGCTTTTTGACATGCGTGTCTACGGTGCGCAGGTCGCCGAAGTAGTCATAGCCCCATACGGCGTTGAGGATGTTCTCACGCGAGGCGGCAATGTTCTGGTTGTTTTTAAAATAAATCAGAAGCTCATATTCCTTCGGCGTCAGGTCGACGGTTTTGCCGTCCACACAGACCTCCCGGCGCACCTCGTTGATGGACAGCGCACCCGACTGGAATATGCCCTCATCGCGCTGATGGCGGCGCTTTTCAATCGCGCGCACGCGCGCGGAAAGCACGATCGGAGAAAATGGCTTGGTAATATAGTCATCTGCCCCCAGATCAAAGCCAAAGACTTCGTCATTTTCCTCCGTGCGTGCGGTCAGCATCATGACGGGTACTTCTTTGTTTTTGGAGCGGATATGGCGCAGGACGCTCCAGCCGTCATAGACCGGCATCATGACATCGAGGATAATCAGGTCGATGGTGTTCAGGCGCTGGTCGATCAGCTCCATTGCCTGTCCGCCGTCGGCTGCCTGTAGGACGGTATAGCCATCCCGGCGCAGGAAATCGGACACCAGTCGGCGGATGCGTTCCTCATCGTCTGCGATCAATATGGTGAACATAGCAGTAGCTCCTCTCTGATTCCGTTTGATTGTTTTTATTTTACGATAATTATGTGAACAAGATGTGACCAAATAGCAACGGAATGGTTTCTTTGTCAGTCGAGCGGGAATGCCTGCGGGGACAGCACGGAAATTTCCGGGAATGTCGCAGCTGTGCGTTGGAATTCACGGATGAAGCCGGTGAGCACAGGCCCGGTGTGGCGCTGGTCTGTCAGGATGGCGTAGCAGGTGCGCGGTTCCGGCGCATCGCGCAGCGGGACGGTGCGGCAGCCGCCTTTGCCGGACAGCGTCTGCGCGACGGTAGCGGGCACAATGGCCCAGGCATCCGGCAGCCGGAGCAGCTGCTCGAGCAGTGACATGTTGTCCAGTGCGACGCGGAGCTGCGGGCTGCTGCCGAACCAATAGTCATGCCACATCAGGAAGGGATTGCTCCAAGGGATATAGATTTCATCGGCGCTGTCCAGTGCGGATGGATCGATCGAATCGTGATAGTTTGCATCTGTTCCACAGATAAATGCCATATTTTCCCGAAACAGTGGAATTGTCTGCACTTTTTTAAAGAAATGTGGGTTGGTAATGAAACCGAGGTCGATTTCGCGGTTTTCCACTGCGCTGTAGGAGACATTGGAGCGCATGGTGACAAGGCTCAGCCGACAGGATGGATTTTTTTTCAGAAAGCCGGAGACCACCTGCGGCATGAAAAACAGGTTCAAGCTGTCCACATTGGACATGCGGAACGGTGCTGCGGGCTGCTCCTCACTGAGTTTCTGTGTTTCCTGCCACAGCTGTTCCCATTTTTTCGCAATCGGAACAAATCGCTGTCCCGCGTCGGTCAGTTCAATGGCACGAATGCCCCGGTGCCGTACAACCAGCTCCGCGCCGACCTCGTGTTCCAGTGCGGACAGGCGGTGGCTGAGCGCAGGCTGGGATACGTACAGCGCTTCCGCCGCTTTGGACAGCGACGGGCTGGAAACAATCGTGAGAAAGGTCTGAATGTCGAGATGGTTCATGCGCTGTCCTCCATAATAGAAATATTATTTATATTATATAGATGAAATATCAAATTTACAATATAATTCAAACGGAGTATAATGGCAGGCAGAATACAAAATGGATGGAATGGAATATGAAACAATGCAATGACAGAGAACGGTGGATCCATCAGAATATGGCGGTGATTGGCGGCTTTATGGGCGGCTATGCGATTTTGAATCATCACGAGCTGTTTGGCTCGGCGCAGACCGCGAACATGATTTCGATTGCCATGGATGCCGCCGGGCGGCTGGATGCGGATTTTGCGGTGCGTGTCCTCGGCCTGCTGGTTTATATGGCGGGACTGGCGAGCACAGTCATCCTGCCAAAGCTCAATTTGAACCTGAAGCTGTTCAGCGTCTGTCTGGACGCGGCGGCACTGGTACTCGTCGGGTTGTTGCCCGATGATCTGAATGACTTTATCGCACTGTACCCGCTGTTTTTTGCCTCGTCGGTGCAGTGGTGCTCGTTTAAGGGCGCGGATGGCTTTGTCAGCGCGAGCATTTTTTCGACCAACAATCTGCGTCAGTTTACGACTTCGTTTACAGAGTATATTTGCAGCCGCGACAGGGAAGCGCTGCGCAAGGGAAAATTTTACGGCAAGGTGCTCCTTTTCTTCCATTCCGGCGTGGCGGCGGCATTCCTGTCCTGTCAGGCGTTCGGATTAAAAGGCGCATGGGTCGGCATTGTCCCGGTCTGCACGGCATTTGCTCAGGTGTGCATCGACTGCTATGGCGGCGCCTGTGAGACAGAGGAGCTGGCAGCGCAATAAAAACGAACAAAAGAAAAACCGGCAAAAGCCGGTTTTTTTGTGTCGTTTTTGCGGATTTATCGCACTTCGTCGAGCGATTTTGAGACATCATGGCGGATCGGCTTCCATTCCACCTTCTTGAATACCGATGCGACAGCGATCGGGAAATAGGTGAGCTGGAAGAACGGGAAGGTAAATGTGTACAGGATGCGCTTGTGCAGCGGGCAGTTGATCTTTTTGCGCTCCGTAATCATTGTCAGCGCACCCATGAGGAACAGGGAGCCGTAATACCCGCTGAGCCAGAACGTAAGCGAGCTGAACATGGTTTCCATCAGGTGCGGCATGTATGTATTGCCGAGCAGTGCAAACAGCAGCAATGCCAGATCACTGATGAGCACGCAGACCGTCAGCAGCATGCACGGCATGACCGTCATAAACAGGTCATAGCAGGCAAACGGATTTTTGCGGCGGTTTTTGATAATGCCGCCGCCCAGACGGGTGCCATAGTTGCCCGCAACCTGATAAAAGCCCTTGCTCCAGCGCATGCGCTGGTTCCACGACTGGTCGAAGCGGGTCGGCTGTTCGTCATACAGCATGGCGCCGGCACAGTAGCCGATGGTCTCGCCGCGGATGACGGTATCAACCGTGAACTCAATGTCCTCGGTCAGCAGGTGGTAATTCCAGCCGCCGCGCTCGCGGATGACCTCACTGGAAACCAGAAAGCCGGTGCCGGAAACCGCACAGCTCGTGCCGAGCATCATGCGGGCATTGTTGAGGAATTTTGCCTCACGCAGGAACCACAGCGAATAGCCAGCGGAAATCCAGTTGGTGCCGAAGTTTTTGGAATTGCGGTAGCTGGTGATAATGCGGTAGCCCTTTGAGAACGTCTTGTTCATCTCGGCGAAATAGTTTTCATCGAGCAGGTTGTCCGCGTCAATGATGACATAGGCGTCATAATAGCTGTCGCCAAAATCCTCCGCGATATGCTGGAAGGCATAATTCAGGGCAAAGCCCTTGCCGACCTTTTCCTGATTGAAGCGTTCATAAACAATGGCGCCATGGTCGCGGGCGACCTGCGCGGTATCGTCGGTGCAGTTGTCCGCGATAATAATCGCGTCGAGCATTTCCGACGGGTAATTCTGTTGTTTGATGGTGTCGACAAGCTGGCCGATGACGGCAGATTCATTGCGCGCCGAAATAATTGCCGCAAACCGGTGCAGCGTCACCGGAGGCTCGGCATGCTTTTTGGCTTTGCGCTTCTGCCGCCACTCCCCGACGAAGACGACGACAATATAAAACATCTGATAGACATATAAAGCCGATATGACCGTAATGACAACTGCATTGATATTGACAAGCAAATTCACGGCATGAGCCTCCTTATATAAATCTCTTCCATCGCTGTCTTTTTCAAAAGATATCACTTTTTGCGGCTTATTTCAAGGAATTTTTCAACAGTTTACAGGATGTTCTTAATTTTCTACAGTGTATACAAATTGTGACGGAAGCCCTGTCGGATTTCTGCACACTTTTCTCGCGCACATTTGACCGCGTACAAAAGACAAGCCGCCTGCACAAACTGTGCAGGCGGCGGATGGTTTGCAGTTAAAAAGGCGGAATCAGGCAGCGGAGCCATTCGCGGAGATTGAAGCAGAACCCGAACCGGATACCAGTGCGTCCGATGCAAACGGCAGATAGGTATTGACGTTATATGCCGTGATCTTGTCGTACTCGTCGGTGGTTTCGACCTCCAGCGACTCAATGATTTCATCCAGCTTGTCGCTGACAATGGTCTCGCCGATGGCAGTCTTGATGGTGCTGTCGTCGCCGTCGCCGGTGTTGTTCAGATAGGCAGAGGTGTCAGTCAGTGCATCTTCCTTCAGTTCCATCTTCTTGATGATGAACCAGCCGTAGCCTTCGTGATAGACCAGCTCGTCGTTGATGGAATCGACGTCCATGTCCTTGATGGCGTTGTAGTATTCATCGACCATGTCGCCTTCGGTGAAGTAATAGCCGTCATCGCTCTGTGCGGTATCGGCGTTGTTTTCTTCCCACAGCGTGTCGAAATCATCCGGATTTGCCTTTGCCTTGTCCAGAATATCCTGAGCCTTCTTCTTGGCAGCTTCCAGTGCGTCGCCGGTCAGGGCATTGCCGTCATCGTCGGTATCTGCAATCAGGATGGACTTGGCGTGCAGATAGGTGTTGTTGAACTTTTCGGTAATCACACCGTCATCATAATACTTGTCGATGATATCCTGCTCGAGCTGCATGGTCTCACAGTTTTTGTCGTACAGCGCTTCGGTGTAGCCATAGCTGTTGAGGTAGGTGACAAACGGATCTTCATCGCCCTTGACCGAATATTTCAGCCAGCGGGTAAAGCTGCCGGTCTTGGAGCCGAGGGACTCACGGTTGGTGTTCTTGTTTTCCTCCAGCTTTTCCTTGGATTCCTTGCTGAGGGTGACACCTTCCTGCTCGGCGAGCTTGTCAATTGCGCGGTACTGGATGACCTGGTTTTTGCAGCCTTCCTTGATGCTGTCGAAAATGGTCTCTTCGGCCAGCTGGCTGACATCCATGCCGAAATAGTTTTCATAGTACATCATATTATAGACAATGTACGCCGCCAACTCACTGGACTGTACATCCTCACCGTCGACGGTCATGACAACCGGGGTCGAGTCCTTGGACGAGCCGCAGCCCGCCAGCATGCCGACGCACAGGACACTGGCCATCAGCATGGATAAAAATCGCTTCAGCTTCATATACATTCGTTCTCCTGTTCTGGTAATACATATAATACATAAGTCCGTCCATGCCGCAGATTCTCTTTGATGCATCCCCGCTGCGGCATCTGGTCTCACCTGTTCATTATATCACCAACGGACAGGCAGTACAACGGATAAAACCGTAAATTTTGTGTGTACATCGTGTGAATTTCACCGGGGTTTTGGACGTTTTTACCAGCTGCGATCTGTCATTTTACAGAAAGACCGCTGTTTTTCCGGTATTCGCGCGGGGAACAGCCGACTTTTTTGAGGAACAGGTTGCTCAGGCTGCTGCCGCTCTCGTATCCGACGGCATAGGCGATGTCGGCGACCGGCATGGTTGTTTGCAGAAGCAGCATTTTGGCTTTTTCCAGGCGGGTATTGATGATGTATTCCGTCGGAGAAAAGCCAGTCTGCCGTTTGAATTCATGCGAATAGTGGAATGCGCTCAGATGTGCCATGTCCGCCAGTTCCTGCAACGAGATGGCCTCGCCGACATGCGCGCGGATATAGAGGACAGTCTGGGTGATCGGGTTGTCGCGCTGTACGAGGCTGCGCGGCGGCATGGCGAGCTGCATGAGCATCTGATAAATGCGGAGCGAATCCAGCGCTTCGGTTTCAATGCCGCGGCGGCGGTACGCCTGTACCAGCTCGAACAACTGCTCTCCGATGGAAATATTCTCCTCACGCCGCAGCAGCGGGCCTTGTTCCGCAATGGCATGCGCCAGCGCATGGGCACCTGTGCCGTCGAAATGCAGGTAGAGAAATTCCACACCGGTTTTCTCCGCAGTATAACGATGCGGCTGGTCGCAGTCGAGCAGGACAATGTCACCCTTTTCCGCACGGTATTCCTGCCCGCCGTACTGCACGCGCAGTACGCCGCTGCGGAGAAACAGCAGCAGTGGGTTGTCATAGTGGTCACGGACGACCTGATAGGCTCCGTCACAGAAATAATGCCCGCACAGGACGGGGTAAAAATACAGCGCCTGTGCGTGTGCTGTCGGTGTCAGCGGAACGCACAGGGAATTGGGCAGGATGCCCGGGCCGAGTTCATACACAGGTTTTTCTCCTTTTCGCAAAATCGATTAAGTTCTTCGCAGATTCAATTATTTACGTCCTGACACTGGTAGTATATAATACAGACAACGAAACGGAAAGGCGGGAAATAAACAAAAATATTCGCAATTTTTTGTCGATTTTAGCCAATTTCAATGCGAAAAAGTTCAAAAATAAAATCGCAGAAAAATATCTTCCGTGTCGCAAATCCAAGCATGTTGTTGTAAAAGAAAACAAAATTATTCAGTCAAAAACCAAAGAGAAGTTACTGAGAGAAAGGAAGTACTAGTATGCAGATTGGTGAAAAGAAAATTGAGCGCCCCTTCCGTTGGGGCATCGTAGGCGGCGGCAAGACCTCTCAGGTCGGCTACAAGCATCGTCTGGGCGCAATGCGCGACAACACTTCGTTCGTTCTGACTGCTGCGGCATTCGACGTTGACTTCGATCGCTGCAAGGAGTTCGGCAAGAACCTGTGCATGGATGAGGATCGTCTGTATCCGGATTATCAGACCATGTTCGCAGAAGAGGCAAAGCGCGAGGACGGCATTGAGGCTGTTGACATTGCTACCCCGAACTTCCTGCATTACGAAGCAACCAAGGCAGCTCTGGAAGCTGGCCTGCACGTCATCTGCGAGAAGCCGCTGTTTTTCGAGGTTGAGCAGGGCGAGGAGATCAAGAGACTGGCAGAAGAGAAGGGCAAGATCGTTTGTGTTACCTATGGCTTCTCCGGCTTCGAGCTGCTCCAGCAGATGCGTTCGATGGTTACCTCCGGCATGCTGGGCAAGATCAACATGATCGACCTGCGCTATGCACATGGCTTCGGCTGTGATCCGGAAGGCGACGTCAAGTCCGAAGGCCAGAAGTGGCGTGTTGACCCGTCCAAGGTAGGACGCGCATTCGTTCTGGGCGATCTGTCCACCCATACCTACTACATGTCCCAGATGATCTGCCCGGATCAGAAGCTGAAGCAGGTTCTGTGTGACCGTCAGGCATTTGTCGGCTCCCGTTATCCGCTGGAGGACAATGCATATGTCCTGATGCGTTATGAAGACGGTGCGGTTGGCCGTATGTGGTGCTCCTGCGTCAACGCCGGCGACATGAGCTCCCAGCACATCCGCATCGTTGGCTCCAAGGCTTCCCTGGAGTGGAACGATATGCATCCGGACGAACTGCACTATCAGCCGCAGGGCCAGCCGGAGCAGATTCTGTACCGTGGCATGGGTTACCTCTCTCCGGAGGCACAGGAAGACGAGCGTCTGGGTGCGCTGCACTACACCGGCCTCATCGAGTCCTGGTCCAACCTGTACGGCCGCTTCGCTGTTGCAATGGACGCAAAGAACCGCGGCGACGAAGAGACGCTCAAGAACCTGGTTTACCCGGATCTGGAGCACGGCATCGACGGCATCAAGTGGATCAATGCATGCGCAGAGTCCGCTGACAAGGGTGCTGTCTGGGTTGACGTAAAGTAAGATAAACACCTTACATTTCTCAAACTCAATATATTCCAAAAGGGAAACCGCCGGTCTCATAAGAGATCGGCGGTTTTCTGTGTTTATGGGGAAATCGGGGGGATATTTCTATTTATCTGTTGGGTTGCAGTCCTCAGAGCTGCCGCCGGCACGGTAGCCTTCTTGAATCCACCCATCTTCCTGCATACAGCGGTCAATATAGAGCTGCTGGCAGCTCAGTTGTACTTCACGGATCAGGCGCATGGCGGCTTCGGTTTGCTGAATCATAGTGTGGTACATCTTTCTGTAATCCAACGGTTCATCGTCACGCATGGCGGCAGCCTCCTTTGTGATAAACATATTTTAGATATATTTTGCATCTATTTCCAACAATATAACACAGTCAGCTCATACAATAGACAGAAATAGACATAAAATATGTTTATTCGGGGGGTGAAAATATGGCTGTGAAAAGTCTTTCTGTCAGAATTGAAGAAAAGATGCTGAATAAGCTGCACGTGGTCGCGGGTTACGAAGGGCGTTCCGCCAACAGCCAGATTCTGATTCTCATCCGCGACTGCATCGAACAGTACGAAGCCGCGCATGGGAAAATCGAACTGGAGACAAAATAAAACGCGCCGCTTGACAGGCAAGGGACGCGATGGTAAAATGAAGATAACGAAAAGGCACACTGGTAGACGGTGCGCCCGCTATGAAGACGTAACCGCCTGATAGTTTTGGGAGACTCAGGCGGTTACTTTCGTTTTTGCTGGCAGGTTCTCTTTTTGTCCAACTGACAGAAAGGGACTTTTTTTCTGCCTGCATTTCCCGAGCAGTGCGTTTCATTGCGATCGATTTTAGCACTCTCGAACTTAGAGTGCTAAAATTAACATTTTCTTAACAACTATCCCCTTGTATTTCCTTCCAGCCGGAATTATAATGCAATCGTTAGGAAATCCTGGACGGATGTATCAATACACAGACCGTCCACGCCAAGGGAGGTAGTTATTCTATGAACGCTCAGAAATTTACACAAAAGTCACTGGAAGCCATTCAGAGCGCCCAGTCATTGTACAATGAATACGGCAATGCCGAGATGGGACAGGAGCACCTGCTGCTCGCACTGTTACAGCAGGATGGCGGCCTGATTTCCCAGCTGATGACCAAGATGGGCATTGATGCAGCTGCCATGCAGACGCAGACCATGCGTGCACTGGAAAAGCTGCCGCGCATCTCCGGCGGGCGCGATGCCAGCCGCCTGTATGTCACGGCGGATATGCAGAAAACGCTCAATCAGGCCGAGCAGGTCGCAGATCAGATGAAGGATGATTTTGTTTCCGTCGAGCATCTGTTCCTCGCTCTGATTGATACCGCAGGCGGCGCAGTCCGGGAACTGTTCCGTACCTTCGGTATCGAGAAAAATAAATTTTTACAGGCGCTGTCCACCGTGCGCGGCAATCAGCGTGTCACCACCGATTCCCCGGAGGATACCTATGACGCACTGAAAAAATACGGCACGGATTTGGTCGAGCGCGCGAGACAGAAAAAAATGGACCCGGTCATCGGCCGTGATGATGAGATCAGAAATGTGATTCGGATTCTGTCGCGCAAAACCAAGAACAATCCGGTTCTGATCGGTGAGCCGGGTGTCGGCAAGACTGCCATCGCCGAGGGACTTGCACAGCGCATTGTGCGCGGCGATGTCCCGGGTACGCTGAAAGACAAGACGATTTTCTCGCTGGATATGGGCTCGCTCGTCGCAGGTGCAAAATACCGCGGCGAATTTGAGGAACGCCTGAAGGCTGTCCTCAATGAGGTCAAAAAGAGCGAGGGCAATATTATTCTGTTCATCGATGAGCTGCATACCATTGTCGGCGCGGGCAAAACCGACGGCGCTATGGATGCAGGCAATCTGCTCAAGCCAATGCTGGCGCGCGGTGAGCTGCACTGCATCGGTGCAACCACGCTGAACGAGTACCGCCAGTATATTGAAAAAGATCCGGCACTGGAACGCCGTTTCCAACCGGTCATGGTCGGTGAACCGACTGTGGAGGACACCATCGCCATTCTCCGCGGCCTGAAGGAACGCTATGAAGTTTATCACGGCGTAAAAATTCAGGATTCTGCACTGATTGCAGCAGCAACCCTGTCCAATCGATATATTTCCGACCGTTTCTTGCCTGACAAAGCAATTGACCTCGTCGATGAAGCGTGCGCGATGATCCGCACGGAAATCGATTCCATGCCGACCGAACTGGATGTCATCCAGCGCAAAATCATTCAGCATGAGATCGAAGAGGCTGCCCTCAAGAAGGAAGATGACCAGCTGTCCAAAGAGCATCTGGCGGAAATCCAGAAGGAACTCGCGGAAATGCGCGAGCAGTTCAACTCTATGAAAGCGCGCTGGGACAATGAAAAGAATGCCATCGGCAAGGTACAGAAGCTGCGTGCGGATATCGAACAGATGAATGCCGATATTGAACGCGCGGAAGACAGCTATGACCTAAATAAGGCAGCTGAGCTGAAATATGGCCGCCTGCCTGAGCTGAAAAAGCAGCTGGAAGAGGAAGAAGCACGTGCCGAAGAAACCGAAGGCAAGCATACTCTGCTGCGTGATAAGGTTACAGATGAGGAAATTGCACGCATCATTGAGCGTTGGACCGGTATTCCGGTTGCCCGCCTGATGGAGGGTGAGCGCGAAAAGCTGCTGCATCTGGAGGATACGCTGCATGAGCGCGTCATCGGACAGGATGAAGCAGTCAAGCGTGTCTCCGAAGCCATCCTGCGTTCGCGTGCAGGCATTCAGGACCCGAACCGTCCCATCGGTTCGTTCCTGTTCCTCGGCCCGACCGGTGTCGGCAAAACCGAGCTGGCAAAGACACTGGCAGCGACCTTGTTTGATGACGAGAAAAATCTGATCCGCATCGATATGTCGGAATATATGGAAAAATATTCGGTATCTCGCCTGATCGGTGCGCCTCCCGGATATGTCGGATATGAAGAAGGCGGTCAGCTGACCGAAGCTGTCCGCAGACAGCCATATTCTGTTGTCCTGTTCGATGAAATCGAAAAGGCACACCCGGATGTCTTCAATGTCCTGTTGCAGGTACTCGATGACGGCCGAATTACCGACTCGCAGGGACGTACCGTCGATTTCAAAAATACCATTATTATCCTGACATCCAACCTCGGCTCGTCTGCTCTGCTTGAGGGCATTGACGAGAACGGTGAAATCCGTGAGGAGGCAAAGGCGCAGGTCAATGACCTGCTGCGCCATTCGTTCCGTCCGGAATTCCTCAACCGTCTGGATGAAATTGTATTCTATAAGCCGCTCACCAAGGAAAATATTACCGGTATCATCGACCTGCTGATCGAGGCACTCGGCAAGCGCCTGGAAGACAAGCAGCTGTCTGTCAAGCTGACCGATGCCGCAAAGCAGTATGTCATTGACAACGGCTATGATCCGGTTTACGGTGCACGCCCGCTCAAGCGCTTCTTGCAGCGCAATGTCGAGACCTTGCTCGGACGTGAGATCATTGCCGGAGACCTGTCCGCCGGAACAACACTTCAGGTCGACGTACAGGACGGCCGGCTGGTGGTCATACCGATTTCCATACAGAACGCATAATATGCTCATTTACAGCCCCTGTTTGACAGGGGCTGTTTGTGATATATAGAGAAAAAGCGAGAATAACTTGACATCTGCTTAGAGGTGATTTATCATAAAGCAATGAAGTTGCAGAAATGTGTCCGGTGCAGGATTTGCCTGTATTGGGGAACATCTGCGGCCTCATACTTATCTATATCATATATATCATAAAATGGGGATACGGATTATGCAATGGGGGAACAAACCATTTGACTTTGTGGATATCCGCATGGAGGATATCGAGCAGGAGCTTCAGGAAACCGGGGATGAACCGTTGATACAGATGATGCAGCGGCTTTCGGAGGGTGATGATGAGGCGCTGGAATTTGTCGGCACGGCTTATCTGCGCGGCAGCAATGGACTGCACGCGGATTTTGATAAAGCGGTGCTTTTCCTCCAGCTCGCCGCGGAATGTGGCAGCACGACGGCACAGCTGTATATTGCCGACTGCTATGCATATGGCATCGGCATGACGCCCGATCTGGATGCAGCGCGCAATTATTACCGTCTCGCTGCACAGAGCCAGACACCGTCCGTCCGGGATGCCGCATGCGGGCAGCTGGAGCGGCTGAAAAACGCGGAACAATGAAAAAAGCACCAGTCGTTTGAGACTGGTGCTTTTTTTGCGCCCGAAATGCCCCTCATACCGTCCATTTGACGGCTTTTCAACCGTTTTCCCGGCGGAAGGGAGCACCGGTTTGTGCCAGTTCCATGGCTCGCGCATCGGGAACACCATGCGGCGGTTTCCCGCTGCTGTACGGTTGATACAAATCCGTGGTTTTATTTCTTTTTCCCCACAGGTCCCGCAGTTGCGGCAGGCGGAGCAGTCCCCACAGCATTTGCCGCGGTTTTTCCAGCAGTGCCGCACGGCCAGCACAAACAGAACTGCCAGGACGGCGAGAATCAGGAGATCTGCGGCGCTCATACCAGCAGCACCGCGATGTGATAGACAACAAACGAGAACACCCATGCCATAATGCACTGGAGTGCGGCGATGCCTGCGGCGGCGCGCGCACTGCGCAGTTCATTTTTCACTGCCGTGACTGCTGCGATACACGGCGTATACAGCAGAATAAAGGTCAGGAAGGAGGCTGCCGAAGCGGTGGTCAGCATGCTGGACAGGCTGCCGCCGGTCAGAACGGTGAGGGTGGAAACAACTGCTTCCTTTGCAGAGAAGCCCGCAATCAGTGCGGTAGCGGCGCGCCAGTCGC
Source organism: Butyricicoccus porcorum (assembly GCF_051246315.1). Taxonomy (NCBI): domain Bacteria; kingdom Bacillati; phylum Bacillota; class Clostridia; order Eubacteriales; family Butyricicoccaceae; genus Butyricicoccus; species Butyricicoccus porcorum. The sequence goes on along the minus strand of NZ_CP178353.1, from coordinate 842,922 downwards.
CGAAGCCGAGCGGTGTGAAGATCGGCGCGAGGAACGAGCCGAGCACAGCGAGAATGCTGTCCGACGTGTTTGCCGCGACATTCAGGCGCGGGTCAAAGGTTTGCAGGAACCAGATAATGACGGTTGCAACAAAGATAATCGTAAATGCACGTTCCAGAAAATCGCGTGCCTTATCCCACAGCAGCATGCCGACATTGCGCGGGCTGGGCATGCGGTAATTTGGCAGCTCCATGACGAACGGCACCGGCTGACCCTGGAAGGAGGTATTCTTGAGCACGAGCGCAGTCAGAATGCCGACTGCCATGCCGCCGATGTACAGCAGGATCATCGCAACAGCGGCATAATGCGGGAAAAATGCCATGGAAATGACCGAATAGACCGGCAGCTTGGCCGAGCACGACATAAACGGTGTCAGCATGATGGTCATGCGGCGGTCGCGCTCACTCGACAGCGTGCGCGTCGCCATGATGGCGGGCACAGAGCAGCCGAAGCCGATGAGCATCGGGACAAAGGAACGGCCGGACAGACCGATTTTGCGCAGCAGCTTGTCCATGACAAACGCGACACGCGCCATATAACCGCTGTCTTCCAGAATGGAGAGGAAGAAGAACAGCACGACAATGGTCGGCAGGAATGACAGAACGGCACCGACACCGTTGCAAATGCCGTCGATGACGAGCGAATGCACAACCGGATTGATGCCATAGGCAGTCAGGCCGCGGTCAATCAGGTTTGTGGCGGCTTCGATGACAGATTCAAACGCACCGCTGAGCGTTGCGCCGACAACACCAAAGGTCAGCCAGAAAATCAGCATCATGATGCCGAGGAAAATCGGAATACCAAAGTATTTGTGCGTCAGTACGCTGTCGATGCGCACCGAGCGCAGATAGCCCTTGCTCTCGCCGCGTCGTGTGACAGCGGTTTTGCAGGCGCCTTCAATAAAGGTGTACCGCATGTCTGCGAGCGCCGCCTCGCGGTCGGTATCACATTCATGCTCCATCTCGATGACGAAATGTTCAATTGTGTCAATTTCATTCTGCGACAGGCGCAGCTTTTGCAGCATCGGCTCATCGCCTTCGATCAGCTTGGCAGCAGCAAAATGCGGCGGGATGCCGGCGGCTTCCGCGTGATCTTCGACCATGTGGCTGACCGCATGGATGGCGCGGTGCACCGGGCCGGTACAGAAATCCTGTCGGCGCGGTTTCTGCTTACTGGATGCGACATCCAGCAGGACATGCACCAGTTCGCTGATGCCTTCGCCCTTGCTCGCGGAAATCGGGACGACAGGGACGCCGAGCGCTTCCGACAGCGCAGGCAGATCGATGCTCATGCCGTTGGCGCGCACCTCATCCATCATATTGACCGCGATGACGGTCGGTGTGCCCAGCTCAAGCAGCTGGAGCGTTAAGTACAGATTGCGTTCGATGTTGGTGCCGTCGATGATGTTGATGATGCCATCCGGATGGTTTTCGAGGATAAAGTCACGCGTGACAATTTCCTCCGAAGTATAAGGGGAGAGGGAATAGATGCCCGGCAGATCGACGACCGTATCGTTTTCCGTGCCGCGGATTTTGCCCTCCTTGCGTTCAACGGTGACGCCGGGGAAATTGCCGACGTGCTGATTGGAACCGGTCAGCTGGTTGAACAGCGTGGTTTTGCCACAGTTTTGATTTCCCGCAAGTGCAAATATCATGAATTGACCTCCAGCGGTTCGACCTCAATATTTTTTGCGTCATCCAGACGGATGGTGAGCTGATAGCCGCGCAGGAACAGCTCAATGGGGTCGCCCATCGGGGCTGTTTTGCGGATGCATACCGTGGTGTGCGGTGTCAGGCCCATGTCCAGCAGATGACGGCGCAGCGCTCCCTGTCCGCCGACAGCGGTAATGCGTGCGTTTTTTCCAATCGGAAGCTGATCGAGTGTCATACAGTTTCCTCCTTCTGAAAAATGTTAGTTTCTGCTGACTTTTAGTATAAATACATTGGCGCATCCTGTCAATGCCATTGGTGGGAAAAAACGGAAATCATACAGAAAAAATACAGACGCACGGCAACCCGTCCAAAAGATTTGTTACAATCCGATAACTTTGGGGGAGGGGAACGGTGCCCCTGCCGCTTGCCGCGGGACAAAAAGGCTGGTATACTGGATATACTGGAATAAACAGAAAGGATGATTGGCATGAAAACCGGACTGGTGCTCGAAGGCGGCGGCATGCGCGGCCTGTATACCATCGGCGTGCTCGACGCCATGATGGAATATGATATCTGGACGGATTATGTAATTGGTGTCTCGGCGGGCGCCTGCAACGGAGCTTCTTATGTATCCAGACAGCAGTACCGCAATTACCGCATCGATGAACAATACTTGAAGGATAAAAGATATATAAGTATACAGAATTTTATCAAAACTCGATCGCTGTTCGGTATGGATTTTATTTTTTCTGAGATTCCGAACCAGTTGGATGTATTCGACCAGCAGGCATTTTTGGACAATCCGGTGGAATTTGTCGTCGGCGTGACCGATATGGAAACCGGAAAGCCGGTGTATTTCGGCAAGCAGGAGAGCTGTGAAGACGAGTGCATGGTGATCCGCGCCTCCTCGTCCATCCCGATGTTTTCCCCTCCGGTTGCATTCCACGGCAGAAAGTATCTGGACGGCGGCACCTCTGACCCCATTCCGTTTAAAAAGGCGCTGCTGGATGGCTGTGAAAAGCTGGTGATTGTGCGCACACGTGACCGCACCTATACCAAATCGCCGGAGGGCGGGCGCGCCGTTTACAGCCGCAGCTTCCGCAGTACGCCCGGCATGATCGACTGCATTGACCGCCGTCATGAGGTCTATAACCAGCAGGTGCGCTGCTGTGCGCGCATGGAACAGGCGGGACAGGCGATGATCCTCGCGCCGGAAAAGCCGATCACCATCAGCCGCTTTGAAAATGATATCAGAAAGCTGGATGTGCTGTACCGCGAAGGCTGGCAGGCGGTTGAGACACAGCTGGATGAACTGCGGTCATTTATCGGCAAATGAATGCCCGAAATGATTGCTGTATATCATTGACAGATATACCGGAGACAACGATGATAGAGGCAATCATCCATACAGACACAGCGAACCCCCAAAAGTTGCAGCTTCTGGGGGTTCTTTTCGTCTATCATACGATTTTGCGTTTTCTCATCCATTGCACAGCAGGCAGCCGGAGAGCGGTGCGAGCTTCACATGCCCGCTGACATTGCCCTCATTGACAATGCCGCTGCCGGAATACTGCTGGTCGTCCGTGTTGATGAGCTCATGCCACTGTCCGGTCACAGCCGGGAGATTGACCTGCGCGGGATTCAGGCCGAAATTCATGACACAGGCGATGGTCTGCTGTCCGTCGGCAGAGCGGCGGGCAAAGGCAAATACCGTCTGCTGGCTGCCCGGTGTGTCCAGCCAGCGGAACGCGCGCGGGTCATATTCCGTGTCATACAGTGCGCGCTGCTCCAGCCCGATTTTGTGCAGGCGGCGGCAATAGCGGTTGAATGCATCGTGCACCGGATAGGTCATGAGGTTCCAGCCGAGTTCCTTGTTTTCATCCCATTCGCGGAATTCTGCCAGCTCGTTGCCCATGAAGTTGAGCACCTTGCCCGGATGTGCACACATATATAAATATAACAGGCGGGTCTGGCTGAATTTCTGCTCATAGTTGCCCCACATCTTGTCCACAATGGTGTGCTTGCCGTGGACAACCTCATCGTGCGACAGCGGCAGGATAAAAATATCGTTGTAAAAATACGCCATGGAGAACATCAGCAGGTGACGGGAATAATTGCGGTCATTCGGATGCAGTGACAGGTATTCCAGCGTGTCGTTCATCCAGCCGAGATCCCATTTGTAGTCGAAGCCGAGTCCGCCGTACTGTGGCGCGGCAGTGACCTTGATGTAATTGGAGGAATCCTCGGCAATCAGCATGACGTCGGGATAGGTCTGCTGTAAATAGTAGTTGGTATTTTTGAGGAACCAGATACCGGGGTCATTTTCCGCCGCATTGGGATCTCCGTGCTGGAAAATCAGCTGCGAGACCGCGTCATAGCGCAGGCCATCCACATGATAATAATTGATCCAGAAATCAAACGACGATTTCATAAACGAGATGACATGCGGCTTGGTGTAGTCGAACAGCACCGTGCCCCATTCGGTACAGCGTTCCGCTTCATTGGCGGATTCATAGACAAAGCCGCCGTCAAACTGGTGCAGACCGAAGAAATCGGTGACGAAGTGCAGCGGCACGACATCGAGAATGACACCGATGTGTGCCTGGTGGCAGCGGTCAATCAGCTCCATCAGCCCATAGGGATCCCCATAGCGGCTGGTTGCGGAGAAATAACCGGTTGCCTGATAGCCCCAGGAGCCGTCAAACGGGTGCTCAGTCAGCGGCATCAGTTCAATATGGGAAAAGCCCTGTTCCTTAATATAGGGGATCAGCCGGTCTGCCAGCTCGCGGTAGGTGAGCATGCGGCCGTTTTCGCGCTCCTCCGGTGTGGGCGCGGTTTCCTTGTTCTCGAAATCGCGCTGCCAGGAGCCGGCATGCAGCTCATAGATGCTCATCGGGCTGTTGTATCTTTTATAATCCCTGCCGCGTTCCGCCATCCATGCGCCGTCGTTCCAATGATAATGGTCGATGTCATACACGACCGATGCAGTAGACGGGCGCAGCTCGGAATAAAACGCAAACGGGTCGGCGCGGTCAATGACGCGCCCTTCCTGTGTGGTGGTGCGGTATTTATACAATGCGCCCTGTGGGATGTCCTTACAGAAAATGGTCCATACACCGTCATCCCGGCGGTCCATCTGCCAGCCTTCCCAGCCGGTGAAGTCACCGATGAGCTGCATGTTTGCGGCATAGGGCGCATAAACCCGGAATTCTGTGCCGTCCTGTCCGAATTTATGCGCTGAATGTGCGCCAAAGACATGGTATGCCTTGGCACTCTGTCCGGTGAGATACTGGCGAATCTGCGTGTCCAGATTCATAAAAAGCGCCTCCTCTGTCGATGTGGAAAATCTTTGCTTCTCATTATAACATTGTTGCAATTTGCAGGCAAGCATTAAAAGACAGATGGCACTATATTGAACCTATTCGCCTGAAAATGTCTAAAAATATATGCAACAGATTGGAGTGACAAACCCATATCAATACGGTATAATAAGGCTGAACAGAACTAAGGCGTATCGGAAAAGTCGAAAATTTTGACTATTTCTACAAATGCGGGTCGCTTCCTCGTTAAAAACACTTGAAATCCAAACGGATTCCTGTGTGCTTTTGTCTGGAATCGACTTCGCCTTTGCGAACTGTTCGTCATTTTCGTGGTTTTCCGATAGCGCCCAGACCATCCTCGAAAAGGAGGAGGATACAATGAAACGATACAAACGGGTCATATGTGCGCTGCTGGCAGGTGTGCTGCTGTGCGGCGCGCTGTCGCTTGCTGCGCCGCAGGAGGGCGGCAGCCCGGAAACACAGGCAGAAATTCCGCAGCTCCTGTTGAACCCGGAGGAGGCCGTGGAATACGGCATGAAGGTGAATGACCGGGTTCAGCTGCGCGCGCCGGACAGCACAGAGACAACGGAAGAACCGGACAATCCGGCTGAACCGGGCAGCGGCTCGAGCGAGCAGCCCGAAGCGGATGAAATTCTCTGGCGGTCGGACAATCCGGATGCAGTATCCGTGACGGAAGACGGACTTGTGACAGCACTCGCGCAGACAGAAACGCCGGTCGAGGTCGCAGGACGGCGGGAAAACGGCGAGGTGCTGGTGTGCCGGATTACCGTATCCGGATACGCCGTCACAGGCCTGACGCTGAAGCCGGAACGCAGTACGATGCAGGTCGGCGAAACCCAGACGATTTCGGCGGACATTGAGCCGGAGCAGGCGGCAGATGCCGCGCTGACCTGGCGTTCGGCTGACGAAGACATTCTGACCGTCACACAGGACGGCACCGTGACGGCGGTCGGCGAGGGAACCACCGATCTGTTCGCCGAGGCGGAAAACGGCCTGTCGGCCAAATGTACCATCACCGTATCCGGCTGGCTGCTGACCGGGTTTTCGCTGGAGCCGTCTGCGGTACAGCTGAAGGTCGGTGAGACAAAACAGCTGGCGGCAAAGCCGCAGCCGGAGGGCGCGGCGCTCGGAACTCTGCGTTGGACATCCGGCTCACCGTCAGTCGCATCGGTCGCGCAGGACGGCACCGTGACGGCAAAGGCTGCCGGCACGGCGGTCATCACAGCCGCGAATGCGGACGGCAAAACGGCAGCCAGCACCGTCACCGTCACCGGAACAGGAACCGGGGAAGACAAAGTGACGGCGATTACACTGAACCGCAAAACGCTGACCTTGACGGTCGGCGGCGCGGAAACCCTCAAGGCGACCATTACTCCCAAACAGCTGCAAAACACGCCGATTACGTGGAAATCGAGCAATGCAGCGGTGGCACGTGTCGATAAAAACGGCAAGGTGACCGCACTCAAGGCAGGCTCAGCTGTGGTAACGGCCTCGGCGGGCGGCGTCAGCGCACAGTGTACGGTCACGGTAAAGAAGAAAACCGTTTCGGGCGGAATTCCTTCGGGCGGTACAACAACACCGACGGTACCGGGCAATCCCGGCAGCATATCCGTGCCGACCGGCGTGACGGGTGTGACCGGCGTGACGGGCGGCGCAGGCATTCTGTACCTGCCGGGGACATTGATTCCGGCGGATTCCGTGCGTCAGTACACCATGCCGCAGTACATCCCGGATACGGTTTTTCTGACGATTGACAGCGACATGAGTTCCAATATCGTGTCCATTCTGAGCGTGCTGGAGAGCGCGGGCGTGCGCGCCACCTTCTTTGTACCGGTGGAAAATCTGTATGCTTCGGACGACCTGCTGCGCCATATTGCGGGCGATGGACACAGCATCGGCCTGCTGCTGACGCGCACACAGGCGGAGGCAAATCCGGTGGAGCTGTTGAACAGCGCAAATGAAACGCTTTCCGTCATCACAGGTACGCCGACGCGGCTGGTGCGCATCGCGGGCGGCAGTGCGGGCAATCTGAACAGCGCTGCGGCGCAGGCCATCCGGGCGGGCGGTTACCGCCTGTGGGATTGGAGCACGGCACCGCGCTCGTATGAGGCGGCAGTCAGCGCAATCAACCGCACGGGCAGCGTGACGGTGCGCTTTGACAGCAGTGCAAACACCGCTTCGGTGCTCCAGCAGCTCATGCCATACATGAAATACTGCGGCATTCCGGCGCGCGGCATTGGCGCGGGCGATACGCCGATCTGCCAGACGCCGTAACTGCGTCCCGCGATGTAATTGGGCGCACCGCAGCCGGAGATAAATGCATATGCATCGATTGCCAACGGAGGCACCTGCGGGTGCCTCCTGTTTTTTTCACAGCATCTTTCCGCGCGGCGAAAAACCTGCTATACTATATAATAATGTAAGGACAGGGAAAAACCACTGGGAGGTATCGCGATATGGACACCGGAAAATTGCTGACCGAGAAGGTCGCAGATGATATTGTACGCACGATCATCGGCAAGGAACTGAAGCCGGGCGACAAGCTGCCGAATGAATTTGAACTGGCGGCGAAGCTGGGCGTCGGGCGCAGCACGGTGCGTGAAGCGATCAAGGCACTGGTCAGCCGCAACGTGGTTGAGATCCGGCGCGGCGCAGGTACGTTTGTCTCGGATCGCAGCGGCGTGAGCGAGGATCCGCTGGGCTTGCAGTTCCTGGGGGATACGGCGCGTGTGGCGACCGACCTGCTCGAGCTGCGGTTTATGATGGAGCCGCGGCTGGCTTCGCTTGCGGCGGGCAACAGCACGCCCGAGCAGATTGCGGAGATGATGCAGCTGTGCGATGCCTGTGAGCGCAAAATGCTGGATGGCGAGGATTTTTCTGAGGAAAATACCCGGTTTCATGCGGCAATTGCACGCGCGTCGGGCAATGTAGTTGTGCCCAATCTTGCGGTCATCCTGTGCGGCCCGCCGTCGATGATGCCGGGTACCCCGTCCGGACAGGCACGGGAAGAGCTGGTGCGCACGCACCGGGAAATCCTGTCGGCGATTGCCGCGCGCGACGGCATGGCCGCGTATGATGCGATGCTGCTGCATCTGGCACAGTGCCGCCGCAGCGTTGCGGAGCAGTCGCTCAAATAATAAGCCAACAACAGACTGAAACAGCCTGTGGAAGATCATATATATTAGGAGGGATTCCACATGGAACTCAAGGACATTGAATTACAGACGAAAGAAGCGGTTCTGGAGGTGCTGGAACAGGCAAAGCTCCAGATGGGTGATGTTTTTGTCATCGGCTGCTCGACCAGCGAGGTCGGCGGAGAAAAAATCGGTTCGGCGTCTTCGATGGATATCGCGGACGCGATTTACCGCGGCGCGCATGCGGCGCTTCAGCCGCGCGGCATTTTCCTCGCAGCACAGTGCTGTGAACATCTGAACCGTGCCATTATTCTGGAGCGCGAAGCGGCGGAGGCGTATGGCTGGGAGCCGGTTAACGTGCTGCCGCAGCCGAAGGCAGGCGGCTCGTTTGCCACAACCTGCTGGCAAAATTTTGCTGAGCCGGTCGCGGTGGAGCACATCCGCGCCCATGCGGGCATGGATATCGGCGGCACGCTCATCGGTATGCATCTGCGCGAGGTAGCCGTTCCGGTGCGCATCGCACAGAAGACCATCGGCGAAGCCATTGTCCTGTGCGCGAGAACACGCCTGAAATTCATCGGCGGTGTACGTGCACATTATCAGGAGGACAAGTTGTAAGCACGGCAAAAGAAAGGGCGGCGGAAATTTTCGCAGGAAAATTTTCCGCCGCCCTTTGTATAGTTTGACGGAAAATAAGCCAGAATAAGGGAGGACAAAAGGAAGCAGACGGCAGTTTAGTACGGTGAAATGGTGAAAATACTGTGGAACATTGCCGTCAAAGCACCGGGAGACCCCGGTGAGTACCTGTGCACTTTGCTGAAGCGGAAAGAAATTTCAAATTTTCTGAAAGTTTTTGTTGACATCGCGTGCTCAGGGTGGTATTATATACAGGCACTCAACGAGAGCGACACGAAAAACCGAAGAATTTGTTGAGATTACTGGCCGGGAGGCAAAAAAGTGCTTGACAAAGTGGTTTGAATGTGTTAAACTAAATGAGTTGCCGCTGAGAGATCGGCGAAACAATCGAATCAAGTTTGAAAAAAGAAATGAAAAAAGTTCTTGACAAACCTCTGGTGAGATGATATAATAATTAAGCTGCTACGCTGAAAGGCGAACAGCGAAAAGCATTGTACCTTGTAAATTAAACAACGCAAGTTTGAACGAATTACAAACCTGAAATTCTTTTGAAGTTTATACTCAGAAGACCACCGGAAGCTGTAACTTCGGTATAAAAAACAACAGCAAGCCAGCTTAAAGCTGAAATTTGATTATAACGGGCTTTGCTCGTGATAATACAATTTTTAGAGAGTTTGATCCTGGCTCAGGATGAACGCTGGCGGCGTGCCTAACACATGCAAGTCGAACGGAGCACTGAGACTTCGGTTTTTGTGCTTAGTGGCGGACGGGTGAGTAACGCGTGAGCAATCTGCCTTTCAGAGGGGGATAACGACTGGAAACGGTCGCTAATACCGCATAACGTATTTTGCAGGCATCTGCGAGATACCAAAGGAGCAATCCGCTGAAAGATGAGCTCGCGTCTGATTAGATAGTTGGTGAGGTAACGGCCCACCAAGTCGACGATCAGTAGCCGGACTGAGAGGTTGAACGGCCACATTGGGACTGAGACACGGCCCAGACTCCTACGGGAGGCAGCAGTGGGGAATATTGCGCAATGGGGGAAACCCTGACGCAGCAACGCCGCGTGATCGAAGAAGGTCTTCGGATTGTAAAGATCTTTATCAGGGACGAAGAAAGTGACGGTACCTGATGAATAAGCTCCGGCTAACTACGTGCCAGCAGCCGCGGTAATACGTAGGGAGCGAGCGTTATCCGGATTTACTGGGTGTAAAGGGCGAGTAGGCGGGCTGGTAAGTTGGAAGTGAAATGTCGGGGCTTAACCCCGGAACTGCTTTCAAAACTGCTGGTCTTGAGTGATGGAGAGGCAGGCGGAATTCCTAGTGTAGCGGTGAAATGCGTAGATATTAGGAGGAACACCAGTGGCGAAGGCGGCCTGCTGGACATTAACTGACGCTGAGGAGCGAAAGCGTGGGGAGCAAACAGGATTAGATACCCTGGTAGTCCACGCCGTAAACGATGGATACTAGGTGTGGGAGGTATTGACCCCTTCCGTGCCGCAGTTAACACAATAAGTATCCCACCTGGGGAGTACGACCGCAAGGTTGAAACTCAAAGGAATTGACGGGGCCCGCACAAGCAGTGGAGTATGTGGTTTAATTCGAAGCAACGCGAAGAACCTTACCTGGTCTTGACATCCCGGTGACCGGCATAGAGATATGCCTTTCCCTTCGGGGACAGCGGTGACAGGTGGTGCATGGTTGTCGTCAGCTCGTGTCGTGAGATGTTGGGTTAAGTCCCGCAACGAGCGCAACCCTTATTGTTAGTTGATACATTTAGTTGATCACTCTAGCGAGACTGCCGTTGACAAAACGGAGGAAGGTGGGGACGACGTCAAATCATCATGCCCCTTATGACCAGGGCTACACACGTACTACAATGGCAGACATACAGAGGGAAGCAAAGCTGTGAGGCAGAGCAAATCCCTAAAAGCTGTCCCAGTTCAGATTGCAGGCTGCAACCCGCCTGCATGAAGTCGGAATTGCTAGTAATCGCGGATCAGCATGCCGCGGTGAATACGTTCCCGGGCCTTGTACACACCGCCCGTCACACCATGAGAGCCGGTAATGCCCGAAGTCCGTAGTCTAACCGCAAGGAGGACGCGGCCGAAGGCAGGACTGGTAATTAGGGTGAAGTCGTAACAAGGTAGCCGTATCGGAAGGTGCGGCTGGATCACCTCCTTTCTAAGGAGACCATGAAGCTTGAAACAGAGCTTTGTAAATTCCTAGGTCAATTCAGGAATGAGTCATTCAAACGAACGTTGTTTAATTTAGAGGGCATAATGCCTTCTACTCTGCACCTTGAAAACTGAACAGCGAGAAAACGACAAAGCAACAATAGGAAATTAAAATTGTTATTCTGGGAAATTGCGAAAAGCAAACTGAAATAAAAGGTTTTAACGATCCAATTGTGGCGAAAGTACGAAAGTACTACTACAAATTAGCTATAACAAAAGATAACCGAGATTACTCACAATCTTAAGTTACTAAAATAATTCCTGATCTGACCGGATCAGGTCTTACAGCTGGTCAAGCTGTAAAGGGCGCAAGGGGAATGCCTTGGCACCAGGAGCCGACGAAGGACGTGACAAGCTGCGATAAGCTTGGGGGAGCTGCAAATAAGCATTGATCCCAAGATTTCCGAATGGGGAAACCCGCATGAGAGAAGCTCATGCAGCTCATACTGAATCAAATAGGTATGAGTGGGGAACCGCCTGAACTGAAACATCTAAGTAGGGCGAGGAAGAGACATCAACAGAGATTCCGCTAGTAGTGGCGAGCGAACGCGGAAGAGGCCAAACCTGAGGTAGCAATATCTCAGGGGTTCGGACTGCAATATGTAGTGTGAAAGATAGCTGAACGCTTTGGGAAGAGCGGCGAAACAGGGTGACAGCCCCGTAAGCGACATCGGAAGCACGCTAGCAGTATCCAGAGTACCACAGGACACGAGGAACCCTGTGGGAAGACGGGTGGACCATCATCCAAGCCTAAATACTACCTGGTGACCGATAGCGAAGCAGTACCGTGAGGGAAAGGTGAAAAGGACCCCGGGAGGGGAGTGAAAGAGAACCTGAAACCTTGTGCCTACAAGCACCGAGAGCACGTTCATGTGTGATCGGGTACTTTTTGTAGAACGGTCCGGCGAGTTAATGTATGTAGCAAGGTTAAGTGACTGGAGTCACGGAGCCGCAGCGAGAGCGAGTCTGAACAGGGCGAATTAGTTACATGTATTAGACCCGAAACCGGGTGACCTATCCATGAGCAGGCTGAAGTTGCGGTAAGACGCAATGGAGGGCCGCACCCACGTCCGTTGAAAAGGCCGGGGATGACTTGTGGATAGCGGAGAAATTCCAATCGAACTCGGATATAGCTGGTTCTCCCCGAAATAGCTTTAGGGCTAGCGTTATGATAGATTACCGGAGGTAGAGCACTGAATGGGCTAGGGGCCGCGAGGTTACTGAACCCTATCAAACTTCGAATGCCGGATAATTGGTTCATGGCAGTCAGACCATGTGAGATAAGTCGCATGGTCAAAAGGGAAACAGCCCAGATCCGCAGCTAAGGTCCCAAATGAATACTAAGTGGAAAATGATGTGAAATTGCTAAGACAACCAGGATGTTGGCTTAGAAGCAGCCACTCATTCAAAGAGTGCGTAATAGCTCACTGGTCGAGTGATTTTGCGCAGAAAATTTAACGGGGCTAAGTATTCAACCGAAGCTCGGGCAATGTTTGAAACATTGGGTAGGGGAGCGTCGTATGCGGGGTGAAGCATGATCGGAAGGACATGTGGACTTCATACGAGTGAGAATGCCGGAATAAGTAGCGAGAATTATGTGAGAATCATAATGGCCGAAAATCTAAGGTTTCTTGGGGAAGGTTCGTCCGCCCAAGGTTAGTCGGGAGCTAAGGCGAGGCCTAACGGCGTAGTCGATGCACATACGGTTGATATTCCGTAACCACCGAAGATGTTAAGCTGAGGGACACTTTCATTAAGTCTGACCCGGGCGATGGTTGCCCCGGGCGTAAGGGACCGAAATATAGTAGGGAAGCAGATGGCGTGAGAGGCGAGAAAAGCTCAGTGTATTGTCCAGGTGCCCGTACCGCAAACCGACACAGGTAGATGGGATGAGTATTCTAAGGCCAACGGGAGAATGGTTGTTAAGGAACTCGGCAAATTGGCCCCGTAACTTCGGAATAAGGGGCGCCTCTGAGAAGAGGCCGCAGTGAAAAGGCCCAAGCGACTGTTTAGCAAAAACACAGCTCTCTGCTAAATCGAAAGATGACGTATAGGGGGTGACGCCTGCCCGGTGCTGGAAGGTTAAGAGGAGATGTTAGAGCAATCGAAGCATTGAATTTAAGCCCCAGTAAACGGCGGCCGTAACTATAACGGTCCTAAGGTAGCGAAATTCCTTGTCAGGTAAGTTCTGACCCGCACGAATGGCGTAACGATTTGGGCACTGTCTCAACAGCCAGCCCGGCGAAATTGTAGTACCGGTGAAGATGCCGGTTTCCCGCAACTAGACGGAAAGACCCCATGGAGCTTCACTGTAGCTTGATATTGGATTTCGATATTTCATGTACAGGATAGGTGGGAGGCTTGGAAGCAAGTGCGCCAGCATTTGTGGAGCCAACCTTGGGATACCACTCTTGGAATATTGGAATTCTAACCTGCGGCCATGAATCTGGTCGGGGACACTGTCAGGTGGGCAGTTTGACTGGGGCGGTCGCCTCCTAAAGAGTAACGGAGGCGCTCAAAGGTTCGTTCAGCACGGATGGAAATCGTGCAGTGAGTGTAAACGCAAAAACGAGCCTGACTGCGAGACTGACGGGTCGAGCAGGAACGAAAGTTGGAGTTAGTGATCCGGCGGTATGTGAATGGAAATGCCGTCGCTCAACGGATAAAAGCTACCCTGGGGATAACAGGCTGATCTCCCCAAGAGTCCACATCGACGGGGAGGTTTGGCACCTCGATGTCGGCTCATCGCATCCTGGGGCTGAATTCGGTCCCAAGGGTTTGGCTGTTCGCCAATTAAAGCGGTACGCGAGCTGGGTTCAGAACGTCGTGAGACAGTTCGGTCCCTATCTGTTGCGGGCGTAGGAAATTTGAACGGAGCTGTCCTTAGTACGAGAGGACCGGGATGGACATACCTCTGGTGCACCAGTTGTTCTGCCAAGGGCATAGCTGGGTAGCTAAGTATGGACGAGATAAACGCTGAAGGCATCTAAGCGTGAAACTCCCCGTAAGATAAGATTTCCCATTCTTCGGAAGTAAGACCCCACGTAGACGATGTGGTTGATAGGTCAGGAGTGGAAGTACAGTAATGTATGCAGCGGACTGATACTAATAGGTCGAGGGCTTGACCTGAATTATGATTTGGGTAAACTCGGAAAAAGCTTCTGTCACGAGTATTGCTGTTCAGTTTTGAGGGCGCAGATAATGCAAAACTCACGAGAAAAAGTTGACGAAATGCACCATTAGCTCAGATGGTAGAGCAACTGACTCTTAATCAGTGGGTCCTGGGTTCGAGTCCCCGATGGTGTACCACTTCTTTCTGGACACCGATAAATACGGTGTGTGGAAATGGCCCGTTGGTCAAGCGGCTAAGACGACGGCCTCTCACGCCGTAAACGGGAGTTCGATTCTCCCACGGGTCACCAATTTTTTCTTGACATAACGCAGATAATGTGTTATAGTAACAAAGGTCTTTTCTGAAAAGAAAAGGTAGTAGGTGTTTTTTGTGATGAGGGTACACCCGTTCCCATTCCGAACACGGTAGTTAAGCTCATTTACGCCGACAATACTTGGCTGGCGACGGCCCGGGAAGATAGGTCGATGCCTACACAAACGAAAGACAGATCCAGTTTGGATCTGTCTTTTTTTCTATCTTTATGAAAGACTGGGCTGTTCCCGGAATATATGCTCTATCTGAAAAGTTCCGGAGAAATGAAAAGTTCCGGAGAAATTTTCCATGGCAGCATTGTGATAAGGGCATCGGGGAATCTATATCGTTCGGATTACGCAACCAGATCTGATATTGAGCAGTTGGTTTTTCAGTTGTCTATTGCTACAATTTTCAACGTATCAACATGAAAAACGGTCTCACTCCCTTTGAAATCAGGAGCAAGACCGCGTAAATTCTCGCTATTCTACGATAGTGTTTTGTTTTTCTGTCTGTTCAACGGGGAACAGTCCAAAACACTCCAATGGGAGTTTTTTCTACTTAATCTCTACATCTAAATGATTGAATTCCTCAGTATCAAAAAACTCTGCCAGTGTCATCCCCAAACCATCGCAAATGAGCTTGATTGTCACAACCTTCGGGCTCTGGCTTTTTCCGTATAAAATATTTTTGATACTGGACTGCGGCATGGCGCAAATTGCAGAAAGTTTATAAATTGACATATTATACTCATCCAAAAGTTGTAAAATACGATTTTTTATTGCAGAATTTAGACTCAAATGATCACGCTCCTTTTACCTATTGTAAAAAGAACTGCTTGACAAATAGGGCTAAGTTTGGTACTGTAGGGCTAAAAATAGCCTATCTTAAAATTAAAAATGGAGGATGATAGCATGAAAAAGATCATGGCGATGATGTTAGTGCTGACAATGATGGTAACTGCTCTGGTGGTTCCAGCAAGTGCAGCCAGTGGCGCTTCCAACGTATTTAATGTGAGGCTGAGCAGTGACTACTCGAAGGTGAATACAGGCAACAACAATGGGGCTAAAATGATTTCCCATCGGTGGGATGATAAATACGGCGTCATTAAGTTGTACACCAGATTTGACTTGCCCTTTATTTCTTTGGGAAATGGGGATGAGCTCACGTATAAAATTACAGGTTCGATCAAAGAGGGAGCGACAATTCAGTTGGCATATGCGGGTAGAACTGTGAATGCGAAGATTCACACGTATAATGGGGGAACACATTTCGGAAATATCACAAAAATTGACGGCATTGGCGGCGGGTATTATCTCAGATATAATTGATTTGCGATAGTTTCCGTGAAATTTGGGGGTATAAACACAGATCTTGACATCGGTCGGAGTTCTTCGGCCGGTGTTTTTCTATATAATTCATTGTTATTCTCTGCGGCGTTCGCTTTTGTTATTACAGAAATACAGGTAAATTTCATGCTTTAAACAGTAAAAGTATCCCGCGGCATTGACTTTGCATTTTCCCCTTGCTACAATAAAGTGAGCATAAAAAATACGAAGGAACGATGATATGAAACAGAAAACCATAGCCATTGTCGGTCTCGGACTGATCGGCGGATCATTTGCCCGTGCATTTAAAAAGTACACGGATTACATAGTGATTGGCTTTAATCGCACGCGGAGCACCGCAGAGCTTGCGCTGGAACAGGGTGCAATTGATGCCATTGGCACAGAAGAAAATCTGAAGGAAGCAGATGTTGTCCTGTTGTCTATGTATCCGAAGGTTTCATGTGATTTTGTTGAGCAGCATATTGACTGCTTTAAGCCGGGCTGTATTATTACGGATGACTGCGGGATCAAAAGCTATCTGGTGGAACGGTTGACAGGGTTGTGTAAGGCACATGGACTGTATTATGTTGGCGGACATCCGATGGCAGGACGTGAGGTTTCCGGCTATAAAGCATCCAGTGCGGATCTGTATAAGGGTGCAAGCATGTTGATTGTGCCGACGGAGGCGTCCACACCGGATATTGTCCATGAGGTCAAGCATATGTTTGCGGCAATCGGTTTCAGCCAGCTGGTGATTACGACACCGGAACATCATGACCGTATGATTGCCTATACCTCGCAGCTGTGCCATATTGTTTCAAGTGCATATATTAAGAGCCCATCTGAGATGGAACACAAGGGATATTCCGGTGGCAGCTATCGGGATTTGACGCGTGTGGCATATCTGAATGAGACTATGTGGACAGAGCTGTTTATTGAGAACAAAAAGCCGCTGGTGGCGGAAATTGATGAAATGATTCGGCACCTGACGGAGTACCGCGACGCCATCGATCAGGAGGACGCCGACACGCTGTTTTCACTCCTGCGCGACGGTCGCCTGCGCAAGGAACAATTCGGCTAATCTTTTCTTTGCGAAAAGAAAAGATTAGAACAAAAGAAACGTCTGGCGCGCTTCCGCGCGCAGCGAACATGCCGGACGGATGGTCCGGCAGTTGCCCCACCGAGAGTTGAATTGAGAAAAACAGTTTATTTTTGAAAGTATGCAGCGCTTGATGGCTTTTCTATTAGAACAAAAGAAACGTCTGGCGCGCTTCCGCGCGCAGCGAACATGCCGGACGGATGGTCCGGCAGTTGCCCTGCCGAGAGTTGACTGAAAGGGCTGTACAAAATTGTTATTCCCAGATAGAGCGCAAAAGTCCGGACAAGCTGTCCGGACTTTTTTATATGATCCGCCCGGCTGCATATATTCTGGGCAGGAAATAGAGAGAAAACAGGGAGAATATAAATGAATCAGGAGTACGTTGGATGTGTGCTTTGGGGGGACGCAGCCGGACGGGATCATGCAAACAGGTCAATCCACTTCGGTTTCATAGAAATCCTCATCGGGATCAGGCGGTTCAAAGGTATAGCCCAACGCAAGACGCAGGCGGTATTTTGCTGCCGCAACGGTTTTACATACGGCTGAACGGGACAGGCCGAATTCAGCCGCGATTTCCTTTTGCGGCATTCCTTCGAGAAAGTTCAGAACGAATACCTGATACTGTTGGCTTGTCAGCGTTTCTGCCATGCATGACAAGAGCCGGCGTCGCAGTTCCATATCCGTAGCGACTGAATTTCTTTTTTGGCCTGCCGCGCTGTGGCTTTGGTTTGACATAGACAGCTCCTTCCTCCGGCTTGTCATAATAGTGTTCAAGATGAAATGCAGTCTGTCGGCTTTCACATACCATAATGTGCAGGGTATTGATCCGTCTGCGCAGTTTTCGGCGCACTTCGAGGGAAATCGTGCGGGAAGCCTGAGCCTCCAGCTGTTGGATGCGTGCTTCCATTACAGCTGCGTTATGCAAATATTCTTCTGAAAGTTCTTTTAACGAACACATACCCAACACCCTTCATTTGAGAATATTGTCGGAAAATGGCAGAAAATTGTTTTGACGAAAATTATGTCGAAATATCTCGTTTTTGCGTGATATATTCTGCTTAAATTCTTTTATAATTAAATAATAGTCTGAGAACAATGCAAAGTCAATGTTGTATTCCGTCAAATATAATGATATAATGACAGAAAAATTCGGTCTGGAAATCAATAGATATTTTTTTGTGGAACGCGCTGTCATCCTGCCCGGATCGGGCGAAATCAAAAAAATTCCCCTCAATCCTTCAGAAAGATCGAGGGGAAAGTATGCGGGACAATTTTATTTGATATAGCAGATATCATCCTGCGGCTTTTCTGCCGGGACAAGGGACTTGACATAAAGCACCGGGCCTTTTCCCTGATATTCCGGGAAAAATTCATCGCGGACTTCCGCTGTCACCATGTACCAATCGCGGTCAACCAGTGTATCTGCGGATGGATGTTTGCATACCATGGCGAGGAAGGTAATATCCTCTGCACAGCACAGCATGGTAAACCGTCCGGCAGCAAAGCAGTTTTTCTGCATGCCCTTCGGACGATATACCTGGCACAGATAACGCACGGTATGTCCGGCATATTTTTCGGTGTGCTCCATCGCGTCGAAATACCACTGACCATAAACCGATTCCGAGATATCGACGATATCGGCGGAGAGGTCGAGATTTGCGCTCAGATCCTCCTGATAGACTTCACTTTCACCGTTTGGATAGTCGAGGAAAATGTCTGCACGGCGGTTAATCAGGCGCACACGGCGGTTTTTGACGATTTCCTTTGTCTTTTCATCTGAACGGTTGAACACAATCATATCGGTCTGCTGGAGCATTTCAAACATATAGCCGCCCATATTCTGGAAATAGACGTCAAAGGTCTGCGCATTCACGGTTGTGACGGTCTGATAGAGCGTCCAGCTCTTCGGGAAGGTGCCGGGCTTGATATCCGACAGCTTCCACATGCCGTTCCACTCGACAATGACACGTTCCGGCTTGTATTTGCGGTTGCATTCGTGCAGCAGCAGACGGTTGAAATCCTCCTGGTTTTCCACCAGCTTGAGCACACAGTTGGTATCGCGCAGAAGCTCGTAATCATATTCGACTTCGCCATCTTCGCACATCAACAGCAGGGTGCGCTCGCCTTCGGCAAAATTCGGGTCCTTCAGGATGGATTCAATGAATGAGGTTTTGCCGCTTTCCAGAAAGCCGGTAAAGAAATATACAGGTATTTCCATACAGGTACCTCAGGCGAACAGCTCTGCGAGTGCGTCTTCCTTGATGCCGGAGCCGATGACGCACAGGCGACCGGTGTAATCCGCACTGCCGCGGCGCAGTTCGATTTCTTCCGGAACCATGTCGAAGTGCAGCCAGCCGCCATCCTGTGCCGGGACAATGCCCTTGGCGCGCAGAACCATACCGAACAGTTCGGTATCCCCCAGCTGTTCCAGGCGGGCGCGCAGGTCGTCCTCCGTGTATTTGTGTGCGGTTTCCATACCCCAGCTTGTGAAGACTTCATCCGCGTCGTGGTCGTGATGGTGATGGCCGCAGGAGCAGACGCCGTTTTCATCATAATGATGCTCATGATGGTGCTCGTGCTCGTCATGGTCGTGATGATGGTGTTCGTGGTCATGCTCGTGGTCGTGACCGCAGCCGCAGTGCTCGTCATGCGCATGATGGTGCTCATGTTCCTCATGGTCATGATGATGATGCTCGTGGTCATGGTGATGGTGGTGATGCTCCTCATGCGCATACAGCTCGGCGGCATCCAGCAGGGCCTGGTGGCCGTCGGCGCACATGACGTCATAAATCTGCTCGCCGGTCAGCTCATCCCACGGCGTGGTGATGATGCTGGTGTGCTCACCCGCGTGCTCACGGATCAGCTTCAATGCTTCATCCAGGCGCTTTTCACTGATGTTCTGCGTGCGGCTCAGGACAATTGTGCCTGCGCTCTCCAGCTGATTGTTGTAGAACTCACCGAAGTTCTTGATATACATGCGGCACTTGGAGGCATCGCAGACGGTAGTCAGGCAGCCCATCTCGACCTCACCCTCTTTGAGTACCGGCTGGACAGCAGCGGCGACATCGGACAGCTTACCGACGCCGGACGGCTCGATGATGATGCGGTCCGGGGTGAACTGCTCGAGGACATCGTGCAGCGCCTTGCCGAAATCGCCGACCAGCGTGCAGCAGATGCAGCCGGAATTCATCTCAGTGATTTCAATGCCGGCATCCTTGAGGAAGCCGCCGTCAATGCCGATCTCACCGAATTCGTTTTCGATGAGGACGACTTTTTTGCCCTTCAGCGGGCCTTCCAGCAGCTTGCGGATCAGCGTGGTTTTGCCTGCGCCGAGAAAGCCGGAAATAATGTCAATTTTCGTCATATCAAACACCTTCTGTTAGATTTTATAAACGATTTTGTGATGGGGAAAAGTTCCCAATGATGATAGTACACCAAATAAGGAGAAATTGCAAGCAGCCGCGCACAACTGTCAGAGTTTATTCATTTTTTCACTCCGGAGGCAGAGGGACATGGCAGCACAGCTGGTCATTGACACAGCGAGTGGGATGCCGTACAATCAAAGTAAACCATGCGGTACATTTGCCGCATTTGAGGAGGGATTTTATTATGTTTGAAACATTCCGCAGTATCCGCAGCAGTATGATTCTTACGGCTGTCGGCTGCCTTGCACTGGGCATCGCACTGCTGCTGTTCCCCGATATGTTTTTGAAGATTGCATGTTATGTCATCGGTGCGCTGTTGATTGCCTGGGGCGTGTTGGGCGTGCTCGGCTGTCTGCGCGACCATGTCGCCCGCGTGGGCACGATTCTCATCAGTGTCATTGCGGCGGGGACTGGTATTTTTGTCATCAGCCAGCCCAAAACCATCAGCTCGATCCTGCCGATTGTGGTCGGCCTGATTTTGTTGATCGATGGCATTGTCAATGTGCGGCACGGCATTGGCCTGCGCCGCTTCGGTGATCCGTCCGGCACCTCGGTGCTGGTTCTGGGCATCATTACGGTTGTTTTTGGTGCGGTGATCCTGATGAACCCCTATTCGACTGCGGAGCTGACCTTCCGCCTGATCGGTATTGCGCTGGTATACAGCGGCCTGTCCGATCTGATTATTATTTTCCGCATGAACCGCGCAAATAAAACCTATGAAAACCAGAAAATTATCGATGTGGAAGCGCGTCCGGTCGATGACGATGAGGAGGAAGAACCGTGAGTGTAGACAAAAAAGAACTGGAAAACATGCCGGCGGGCACGGATTTCTTTTCTCTCAGCGATCAGGTGCCGACGGAGGAGGAGCTGTATGATCTCGCAGAGCTGTTCAAAGTGTTCGGCGATTCCACGCGCATTAAAATCCTGTATGTACTGGTCGAGAGCGATATGAGCGTAGGCGATATTGCACAGGCGCTCAACATGACGCAGAGCTCAATTTCCCACCAGCTGCGTGTGCTCAAGCAGAGCCGTTTGGTGCGGTTCCGCCGTGAAGGGAAAAATATCGTGTATTCCCTGGCGGATGACCATGTGCATACGATCATGAGCCAAGGTCTGGAACATCTGGAGGAGTAAGCCTGCCGGCGGCTTGACGGTGCACAGCGTACATGGTACAATAGTATGACAGAGATACGGAATGTAACAATATGCGCGTCAGGCAGGAGGAGGGATTTCCATGACAGCGAAGACGATAATAACCAGTGCCGACAGCCTGTATGCAGGCGAGCTGCACCGTTCGAGTGAAAACTTTTCGCTGGAAGCGTATGGACGCTATGCGGATTTGTTTTTCCGCGCCTATTATGACTATGGCACGGCTGCACAGCGCGAGGCAGAGGATGTCATGTTTGATATCTGGATTGATGAGCCGATGCGCCGTGATCCGGTTTACCTGCGCGATATCCGTTCCGGACATGCCGCGCCGGGCATGCGGTGTGACCGGCTGTATCTTGCCAATCCGCGCGGGGCGCAGAAGGATTTTACCGTTGTTGTGGAGTCTGCTGTCCGTGTCGACAGCCAGGCGACCACCCTGTCCGATCACAAGCATCGTTCGAGTGACAATTTCTCCGTCGACGGCCTGCCGGAAGGAGAGATCAGCTTCCATTTGTTCTATCATTACGGCACGCCGATACAGGCGCGCGCGTCCGGCATTTCGTTTGCTGTCCGGCAGAACCGGCTGATGCACCATCCGCCGGTCATCTGGGAGCAGGTGACGGATGGCGCATGTGTCCGCAGCTACGGCTATGAACGGCTGTATATCGCTGACCCGCAGGGCGCGTCGGAACCGTTCACGGTGATTATTACAGAAGCATAGGGTGTCCGGCCGAGCGCAGAATGCCATGCAGTGGGCTGCTTCAGAAGGCGTGATGAGCGGCATAAATACGGGAAACCTCAACCCGAAGGGTACGCTGACGCGTGCAGAGGCTGCGTTCTTTGGTTCGCGCGACTGTATCGAAGGCATAACAAAATCTATGTCATATTGTGCGCCGTCCGCCGGAGAATCCGGCGGACGGCGTTGTTTGTGCCTGCGTTTTGTGCTATCATAGGGAAGTCAAAAACAAGAAGGGAGAGCCTGCCGTGAAGGTTGTCGATACAACAGAATATGTCTCCATGCTGCGCGGTCTGGTCGAAGAGGGCCGAGAGGTCAGCATGGTG
This sequence comes from Butyricicoccus porcorum, assembly GCF_051246315.1. NCBI lineage: Bacteria > Bacillati > Bacillota > Clostridia > Eubacteriales > Butyricicoccaceae > Butyricicoccus > Butyricicoccus porcorum. Next base: position 820,397 of record NZ_CP178353.1, on the reverse strand, counting down.
GTTGCGGGCAACAGCATGGCTCCGTTTCTCGTGCATCGGCGGGACAGCATCTGCTTCCGGGCACCTGACCGTGCGCTGCGTGCGGGCGATATGGTGTTTTACCAGCGCGCCACAGGACAATATGTCATGCACCGCATCTGCCGCGTTCGGCGGGAGGGCTATGACATCGTCGGCGATGCACAGACACAAATCGAAGGCCCGGTGCGCCGCGAGCAGATTTTTGCGTTGGTCACGAAGGTACAGCGCAAGGGAAAGTGGATTGGGCCGGGCAGTTTCTGGTGGGAATTTTTTGCCCGCGTGTGGATTCATGTCATTCCGCTGCGTCCGGCTCTTCTGCGTGCATATCAGCGTTTGTTCCGGCACAGGGCTGTATAAACAAAAAAACATGCCTGCGCCGTCCGGTTTGGACAGTACAGGCATGTTTGCTTATTCTCCCATAACCTGGAATACGATTTCGCGGTGGCGGTCGCGGGTGTCACACTCGACGAGCGTGAGGTTCTGCCACGGGCCGACCGTGATCCGGCCGTCGATGAACGGCACGGTGATAAACGGGCTGAGCAGTGCAGATTTGATGTGGCTCGAGCCGTTGTCATCATGCCAGGTGTTGTGGTGCTCATACGGGATGACGCGGCCACGCTCATCGGTATACGGCGAAAAGATATCCATTGCCGCCTTGAGGTCATGGTTTACCATGCCCGGCTCAAATTCAAGCGTCGTCAGAGCGGCAACGCCGCCGGTGGTAAAGCCGGTGACAATGCCGCTCTTGATGCCGCATTCCCGGCAGGCGTCGGTGACAGCCTGCTGGAAGTCGCCGGTTACGTCAATCATACCCATGTGTGCACGGGTGTGGTATTCCTTTACAGAACTGTGAACTGCCATTTCTTTTGTTCCTCCAGTTACAAGTGTCAGTGGTTATTGTTCTCGGTTATTTTACCATGATACAGGGCATTTTTCAAATCCTCGGACAGATCCTGCAACAATACCGCATCGGTTTCGCGGTCATCCTGTACCTGCTGCACCTGCGCGGCAATCTGTTCGATTTTTTCCTCCAGCCCGCGCTCTCGCTGCTCCTGCCGCAGCTGGCGAATTTCATCCAACAGTTCTGCCACTTCGGCCTCCAGCTTGCGTTCATTGCGGTAGCGTGTGCGGTTGACCTCTTCGATAAAGCTGGCGGTGATGATGCCGGACGGCAGGGCGACGATGGCAATGCCAAAAATGGCGGAGATCATACTCACGCCGCGCCCAATGGCTGTCATCGGATGGATATCGCCATAGCCCACCGTAGTCAATGTTGCCGTTGCCCAATACAGCGCATCGAAAAATGAGCTGAAGGTATTCGGTTCAACAGAGAACATCACCGCTGCGGAGACAAAGATATACAGTGCCGCGACAATCAACACCATGGCGAGAATTTTGCGTTCACGCATCAGCGCGCGGTACATGTATATGCAGCTTTTGGAATACCGTATGGTCTTCAGCAGACGCATGCAGCGGAACACGCGCATCAGCCGCAGCAGCTGCAAAAAGGTTGTCAGCGAAATCTTCATTCCGCGGAGCAGCCGGAAGGTGGTGATGACAGGCAGGATGGAGAGCAGGTCAATGATTGCCATCGGTGTGAGCGGGTAGCGCAAAAATGCTTCCTTGTTCGGCAGGCCACGGAAGCGCGGGTCAAAATCTGCCGTAATCCACCGCAGCAGGTAATCCAGAATAAACAGGCCGGTTACAATGCGGTCGAGCAGGACAATGCCCTGCGTCCAGATTTTGAATACCAGCGGCACCACGCTCAGGCAGACCAGTACAAGGATATAGCGGTCATACCACCGACTGAATTTGTCCTGTCCCTGGTCTTTGGCGATGATTTCATACAGGCGTTCCCGCCTGCTGACAGGCTTTTGGCTCCCCATTGTTCTCATTCCCCACATTTTCATATCAGGATGCAGACAGCCGCTGTCCAGAGGGACAGCGGCTGTACCGATTTCATGGTAATGCTTTTACTTCAGACCAGCGGTGATAATCGCCATCTTGTAAACTTCCTCAGCATTGCAGCCGCGGGACAGGTCGTTGATCGGTGCATTCAGACCCTGAAGAATCGGGCCAAATGCCTCGAAGCCGCCCAGACGCTGTGCAATCTTGTAGCCGATGTTGCCGGCATTGATGTCCGGGAAGATGAAGGTATTTGCCTGGCCTGCAACCGGGGAATCCTTTGCCTTGGTCTTTGCGACAACCGGGGAGAATGCCGCGTCGAACTGCAGTTCGCCGTCAACAGCGAAGTCCGGATTGGTTGCCTTGACCTTGTCGGTTGCATTGCGCATCATGGTAACGGTGTCGCCCTTGCCGGAGCCCATGGTGGAATAGGACAGCATAGCAACCTTCGGGTCGATGCCGAATGCCTTTGCGGTGCGTGCGGTTTCAACAGCAATTTCTACCAGGTCGTCTTCGCCCGGATTGATGTTGATTGCGCAGTCGCCCATTGCATACAGCTCATCGCTGCCGTCCGCTGCCGGGCGGCACAGAATGAAGCAGGAGGATACGATCTTGTTGCCCGGCTTGGTCTTGATCAGCTGGAGTGCCGGACGAACGGTGTCAGCGGTGGAATATGTAGCACCGCCCAGAAGAGCGTCAGCCTTGCCCATCTTGACGAGCATGGTGCCGAAGTAGTTGCCCTTGGACAGAGCAGCGCGGCATGCGTCTGCATCCATCTTGCCCTTGCGGAGCTCAACCATCTTCTCAACCATAGCGTCCATTTCGCCATAGGTTGCCGGATCAATGATCTCAGCGCCTTCGATATTGAAGTTGCCGACAGCGGCAGCGCCCTTGACTTCATCCTCGGAGCCGATCAGGATAACATCCATCAGGCCTTCCTTCAGCAGGCGTGCGGTTGCTTCCAGAATACGCGGGTCGGGACCCTCGGTGAAAACAATCGTTCTGCGATCTGCCTTCAATACGGAAATCAGATTCTCAAACATTGGTGTTCCCTCCAAAAATAAATATTTACACGTTACTGACACCGCTTCTGCACGGGGTGCAGGTGGTATTTTCATTATACAACCATTTGATAAAAATGTTCAAGTGATATCACCAATTTTGTGAATTTTCGCGTAAAAAAACCGCACCGCCATGGGAACATCACCAACAGGGCGGCGCGGAGGGCTATTGCTTTCGGGCATTTGATACACGAATGGCTGTACGGGTGCCGCGGACAGGGAAAGTGTGCAGTCAGTATCCGTACAGCGAAAGAGCGATATGGGAAACCAGAGGGCCTGCAAGGATAAACTGTATGGCAAACATCGTGCACAGGCTACCGACAGCAGCGCAGGCAGTTTTTCCCGCAGCATTCGCCTCGAACTGGGGGATTCTGCGGGCGAGCAGCTGCCAGACACCGTACCCAGCGAGTGTGCCGAGCGTGTTCATGAGCAAATCGTCAATATCCGTCGCCCGGAAATTGAACAGCTGGCTCAGCTCGATGAGCAATGACAGTAGGAAGCCTGCGCCTGCGGTGCGATACCAGCGGCGGCAGTCCTTCCACAGCAGCGGCAACAGCATGCCGAGTGGGACAAACAGCAGCGCATTGAGTGCCATGCCCATCGCGCCGCCGCCGTCGTGCAATGGCAGGAGGTTGACTGAACCGCTGCTGAGCTGGGACAGCCCGAACCGTTGGATGTCATCCAGCCCTCCGGTGCCTGTGAAATAAAACACGGCGCATACATAGACCGCCAGCACCTGCCAGCCTATGATGAAGCCCGTTTCATAGGCAATGCCACGTTTGCGGTATAACCGGCACAGCAGCCAGCCGAGTAGCAGATATACCGGGAGCACGACGAGATAATTTTCAAATATCGATACAATTGACAGCACAGGTATTCCCTTCCTTCTGATCTTTGACACCTATGCTATCATGCGGATTTGAATGCCAGATTGCGGGTTTCTTTCAAAATTCTTACGGTTATCCATCAATTGGGTGTAAATACCGCGCCGGAACATGCTCCGTCAGCCATACATGGTTGACCGATTCATAAAACAGCAAGCCGTCGCGCGCCATCTGCGCGGCATCCACGCGATAGACAAAGCAGGTGCCGTGCCGCTGGCCGACAGCCACGGCGGTGTCGATGTCGCGTGACAGGTGGACATACAGCCGCCGCATGTGCAGCAGGCCCTGCCGTTCAATCGATGGGACATATTTCAGCCCTGTGCCGTGGTACAGTACGGCAGGCGGCATTTTGGGGGACAGCTCGAGATCGACCGGAATGGAATGCCCCTGATTGGCGCGGATTTTGCGCCTGTCTTCGCTGAAGCTGTAGCGCTGCTTGCTGTCCGTGCGCACGATTTCCTCCAGAACCGGAAGGGAAATGCGGTGCTTTCCGGTCGCATTGATGCCGTCCAGCAGCTCCTGCGTGTCCGCCCAGCCGTGTTCATCGATCACAATGCCGATGGCCTCCGGATGGTGGCGCAGAATCAGGCTGATGAATTTGCTCAGCCGGGTGAGCGGGTCCTGTGAGCGGGACATGCAGTGTGCTCCTTTCCCAGATGGTTACCAGTCCTGTACCAGACGGGCGGATTCCGCTTCGTCCAGCTCAGTGACGCGGGTGTTTTTGACACGGTAGACGCGACGGCACATGCCGAGCACGCTCGGACGGTGCGTCGTGACAATGCAGGTTTTGTTCGGACGCTGTTGGATGATATTTTTCAGCACGCGGCGTTCGGTTTCGACATCCAGCGCACTGGTCGCTTCATCCAGCAGCAGAATCGGACAGTCGCGCAGAACAGCACGTGCAATGGCAATGCGCTGTGCCTGTCCCTCGGAGACACGCCGCCCGCGTTCGCCGAGCGGGCTGTGGATGCCGTCCGGCAGGTTGCGGACAAAATCCCAGGCACAGGCAATTTTGAGCGCATCAATTATTTGCTCATCTGTCGCATCCTCGCGCACCATGCGCAGGTTTTCTGCAATGGTACCGGATACAATCGTATTGCCCTGTGGGACATACGAGAAAAACCGGCGGAGGTCGGCATTCATCGGGATTTCATTTCCCGTGCTGTCAATGAGCACTGCCGTGCCGCCGTCCGGATGAATCAGGCCGAGAATCATGCGCAGCATGGTGGTTTTTCCTTCACCGCTCGGGCCGACGAGCGCGACAATTTCATTCGGACAGGCGAGAAAATCGCTGTCCGTCAGCACAGAAGAGCCTTCGGTATAAGAAAAGTATACGCCGCGCATGCAGACGGTAAAGCCGTCATCTGCCAGTTCCTCCAGCTGGTGCGTGGTTTCCAGGGCGTGTTCTTCCTTCGGCAGCTCAAGCAGCTCGCGCACACGCTGTGCGGATACGGCACTGTTGAGCATGCTGGGGAAAATCCCGATGAGGGAATTGAAGTCGCTGCTCAGCTTGGCGCGCTGCTGCAAAAACAGTGTCATCGTGCCGTAGCTGATGGATTTTGTCCACAGCAGGAACAGACAATAGGCAAATGCAATAAAACTGACTGCGGCACCGAGCAGTGACATCCAGATATTCATCTTGATGCTGAACAGATTGTAATCCAGATTGCAGTCTTTGTATTTTTTCTGCCAGCTGCGCAATTTTTCGCCATAAAAGCCCATGATACCGAAGCTCTTGATGGTATCGATATTATAAAATGCTTCGGATTCAAAGCTCATCATTTCACTGTTCAATTCGAGCACATGCCTGCGGTATTCCCGATTTTTCCGCATGAGAAACCGGCTGCTGACCAGCAGCACAGGCGCGCTGAGAAAGGCAATCCATGCCATTGTCGTGTTGTAATGCAGGATGACGGCAAAGCTGGCAAAAAACGAATACAGGCTGATGATGACATTGGGTATCCATGAAACCGCATTGGTTGCAATGGTGTTGACATCGCTGTTAAAGCGGTTGAGCAGGTCACCGCTGGCATAACCGTTGAGCTTCAGCCAGTCGGCATCCATAATTTTGTCAAAAATTTCGGCCTGAATATCGTTGCCCACGGAAATGCTCAGGCGGGCGGAATAGCGGCTGACCAGGCTGGAAAAGACAAGGCTGAATACTGTGCTGCCGATCATCGCGGCAACGAGTACCCACAACCGGTTGATCTGATAGCCGGTGATGATGTCGATGAGGTATTTGCTCACGACAGAGGATACCAGACCCATTGAGGTGCTGAATATGCCCATCAGCGTATAAATAAGAATGGAGCGCTTATAGTTTGCAGAAAACGAAAAAATCCATCGCCAGTCGGCGAGGAATTCCCGATATGTGCCGTCATCCATGCGGTCGAGCAGCAGCTGCACCGCCCGGGATTTCAATATTCGATTGAACCGGGTGTAATGCTCCCCGTCCTGCTTCTGCCGGCTCACACAGTTTCCCCCTTACAATGCTTAGATTTGTATTTTATATAAAAATTTATACAGTTCGTATTCAAAAACTCCCTGTCAGCACAGGAACAGCTCCAACACGAATACCACTGCACAGGCAGTGACGGCGACCTGAAACAGGCTGCCGCCGCACCAGGCGAGCACAATGCCGACGAGCAATGCTGCCGCACCTGACCACACACTGCCCGTCGCATCGAGAATGGCGGGGAAGGTCATGACCGCGAGTGTGACATACGGCACGTAATATAAAAACGAACGGATGGTTTTGTTTTTGATTTCCTTTCGGATGAGCGTCAGCGGCAGCACTCGGATGAGATAGGTCACGCCTGCCATGACGGCGATGTACAGATAGGGATTATGCTGCATGGGTTTCCTCCTCCTCATGAATCGGGAACAGGACAGCGGCAATGCCTGCAATGACGACGGTGAGAATAATGGTGCGCATGCCGGAGGAAATACCGGACAGCATCGGCAGCTTGGCCATGGCAAAGCTCGCCGCCATCGAAACGGCAACCAGTCCCGCAATGACACGATTCTGTCGTGCGGGCGGGATGATAATGGCCAGAAACATGCCATATAAACCGACGCCGAGCGCACTGACAACATTGGCAGGCAGAATGTTGCCGACGACAATGCCCAGCACAGTGCCGAGCGTCCAGCCCGGGATAGAAAGCGCCATCATGCCGTAATGATAAAATGGATTGAGCCTGTCCGGTACACAGCTTGACACACCGAACATTTCGTCCGTAATACCCCAGCCGATGAGCAGGCGGTGGAAAAGCGGCAGATCGGGATCGAGCTTCTGGCTGAGCGAGCAGGACATCAACAGATAACGCGCATTGATGACGAGCATCATAACTGCCATTTCGACATAGGTCGCACCGGCGGCAATGACGTTGAAGCCTGCAAACTGTCCGGCACTGGCGAGCGTTGTCGCACTGGCAAGTGCACCCTGTATGGCGTTGAGCCCGGCATTTTTTGCGGCAATGCCCAGCGTAAAGGAGACTGCAAAATAACCCAGTGCAATCGGCACGCCATTTTTCATGCCGCGACGGAACCATGCGGCATTTTCATTGTTCATTCAAAATTCCTCCGATTTGTGTCATCTTCCCGTCTATTGTACCGTGAACCGGCGCTTCCGTCAAATGCTTTGATGCCCGTCTTGACAAGGGTGACAGTGGGCGCTATAGTAGAGAGACTTACCCAAAAGAATCAGAAGGAAAAAAGGAGGATGTATGAATTCGTTTGAGCGCCCGATTACACCGGGCTTTGTGCTGCGGTTTACATTGCCGGGCATGCTGATGATGTTATTCAATTCGTTTTATACCATGGTAGACGGCGGGTTTGTGTCCAATTTTGTCAGTACAGATGCACTTTCCGCCATCAATATTGTTTTCCCGCTCATCAATTTTGTACTTGCAGTGGGTATTATGCTGGCTTCCGGCGGCAGTGCGGTCACAGCGCGGCAGATGGGGGAAAAGGAACCGGAGCTGGCGCGCCAGAGCTTTTCTCTGCTGGTTGCCTTTTCTGCCGGACTGGGAATTGTGATTGCCATACTGTCGATTGTATTTGTCGATCCGATTGTGTGGGCACTCGGCTCGACCGATGCACTGTATGGCTATTGCCGCGATTATCTGGTTTTTATGAGCCTGTTCACACCGTGCTGTATGCTGCAAATCCTGTTTCAGTTCTTTTTCACGACGGCAGGCAGGCCACATCTCGGTCTGGCCTCGACACTGCTCGGCGGCATTGCCAATATGGTGCTCGACTATGTGCTGATTGTCCCGCTGCATATGGGCATCCGCGGTGCGGCGATTGCCACCGGCATCGGGCAGGCAATTCCAACTGTCATCGGGCTGGTGTACTTTTTCAGCCGGCACAATGATCTGTTGTATTTTGTGCGTCCGGTGATGCGCGGCTGGGTGCTGGGGCGCGCCTGTCTCAACGGCTCATCCGAAATGGTGTCCAATCTCGCCGTTGCCGTTACAACCTATCTGTTCAATATTATCATGCTGTCCTATCTCGGCGAGGACGGCGTTGCGGCAATTACAATTGTTCTGTATGCACAGTTTTTCTTCACCGCGATTTTCTTCGGCTATACCTCCGGCGTCGCGCCGCTCATCAGTTTTCATTTCGGTGCGCACAACCAGAACCGGCTGAAACAACTGGTACGGCTCAGCCTGTTGTTTGTTGTCGTGTGTTCGCTGCTGGCGTATGGCGGATCGGTCGTGCTGTCGCAGACGGTTGTCGGCATGTTCGCGCAGCGCGGGACAGCAGTGTTTTCCATCGCGTCGGACGGCATGGAGCTGTTTGCCATCGGTTTTCTGTTCATGGGATTCAATATTTTTGCGTCCGGACTGTTTACAGCGCTGTCCAACGGCATGGTTTCCGCGGTTTTGTCTTTTCTGCGCACATTTGTGTTTCTTATCGCGGCCATTGAACTGCTGCCAAAGCTGTGCGGCGTATCCGGCGTATGGCTTGCGATCCCGGCGGCAGAGCTGCTTGCGCTGGTGGTGGCGCTCTTCTGCATTCTCCGGTACCGGAAACAGTATCAATACCTGTAACATGGCTGTATTGCAAAAGCAAAGGCTGGCAGAGTTGCTCTGCCAGCCTGTTTTTCTATGCTGTTTGAAATTTGAGAGCTTACAGCAGGGCGTCTGCCATGGCATCCAGCTGTGCCTCGTTTTCCGCGGTGAGGGCGGACTTGATGGTAACGGTGTCCAGCCAGGTGAGGTTCTTGCTGTTCTCAAGCAGACCGGTCATAACCTTTGCCGCCATCGGTGCCCACGAACCGTTTTCGATGATGCCAACCGTGCGGTTCTGATAGTTGCGCTCGGTCAGGTGCTCGATAAAGGTGCGCATGAACGGGAAGACCTCGCCGTTGTATGTCGTGCTCGCGAGTACCAGCTTGCCGTAACGGAACGCATCCTCGACAGCCTCGGCCATATCGGAGCGCGCCAGATCGGTCAGGACAACCTTCGGGCAGCCCTTTGCGGTGAGCTTGTCCGCCAGCAGCTTGGCAGCCTTTCTGGTGTTGCCGTAAACAGAGGTATACGCGATCATGACGCCCTCGGACTCGACGCCATAGGACGACCAGATGTCGTACAGATTGATGTAATACCCGAGATCCTCGGTCAGGATCGGGCCATGCAGCGGGCAGATTTTTGCGATATCCAGTGCAGCGGCCTTCTTGAGCAACGCCTGAACCGGTGCGCCATATTTGCCGACAATGCCGATGTAATAGCGGCGAGCTTCGCATGCCCAGCTCTCCTCGACATCCAGTGCGCCGAACTTGCCGAAGCCGTCCGCGGAGAACAGAACCTTGTCCTGTGCGTCATAGGTCACCATGACTTCCGGCCAGTGAACCATCGGTGCGAAGACAAAGGTCAGTGTGCGGTTGCCCAGCGACAGCGTGCCGTTGTTTGCGACAACCTCACGGTTCGGTGCGACATCTGCGCCGAAGAACTGCTGCATCATCGTGAAGGTCTTTGCGTTGCCGACGACGATGGCATCCGGATAAACCTTCAGAAATTCTGCGATGCTCGAAGAGTGATCCGGTTCCATATGCTGGATAATCAGATAATCCGGCTTTTTGCCATTGAGAGCGGCGGCGATATTGTCCAGCCACTCCTGTACGAAGCGGATGTCGACCGTGTCCATAACGGCGTTTTTTTCGTCCAGAATAACATAGGAATTGTATGCCATGCCGTTCGGAACAACATACTGTCCCTCAAACAGATCGATTTCATGGTCATTGACACCGACATACAGGATGGAATCGGTTACTTTGCTGAAGCCCATTGCATTTCCTCCATTTCATGTGCGAGTCTGTGCGGCGGAACAGACTCGGAATCATTCTCATTTCAACTGCTTTTATTGTACCTGTTCTGTAGGTTTTTGTCAATGACAGCACGCTTGCCATATGGCAGCAAGGATTATTTTCTGTTTTGCCGATTTGGCAGGATAAGCAGGAAGATTCCCGTCAGCAGGCAGACAGCAGCGACCGCGATAACCGCTATGACCGGGAAATGCCAGAGGTATTCCGTCACATCGGTATACCAGGAGCCGGTTTGCATGTCGATACTCCGCATCCAGACGGCTGCGAACCCTGCGAGGATCAGACACACCACGCCCGCGAGGACGAGCACAGCGCCCACAATCAGCCGGGTTCGTTTTCCACTGGTTGCTTCCACAGGCTGTGGAAAACTGCGCGCATTCCGGAACGGTTCACCGGTCAGCAATTCGTCGATGGAAACATCGAACAGCCGGCTGATCTGAATGACATTGTCAATATCCGGCTTTGCCGCATCCAGTTCCCATTTGGAAACCGCCTGCCGCGATACGCCGAGCTGTTCCGCCAGCTGCTGCTGGGACAGGCCGTTCTGTCGGCGCAGCGTTTGAAGATTTTGTCCGAATGTCATGGGGAATCCCTCCTTTGCTGCCCTGATTGTATCATATCCGGCGGGGGCAATCTACCGTTTCCACCTGTCAAATGCGCAACCGGGCGTTGCGCACGCGTTCTGCGGTTACAAATGTGCCTGAAATCATACACTTTCTGTAAAAGAGTGAAATTTTTTGTGAAGTTTGTTTGCATCCATGATTGCATACTGGTATACTTAAAATAACAGTATGGGAGGATAAGATATGAAAAAGAGATCCAATCTGACGCTGGTGCTTGCCGTCTTCCTGATCGCGGCAATTATGCTCAGCAAGCAGTTTCTGCCATCTGCTGCGCCGGACACCGTTGCGGACACAGGGACAGAAACCACCATTCATTTTATTGACGTCGGACAGGGCGATGCATCGCTGATTGTCAGCGGTGACAGTGCCGTGCTGATTGACGGCGGCAAACAGTCCGCCGGGGATGCGGTTGTCGATTACCTGAGCCGCCATGGAATTGCGGATCTGGACGCAGTGATTGCCACTCATCCGCATGAAGACCATATCGGCGGCCTGGTGGATGTTTTCGAGGCATTTGATGTCAAATCGGTGTATCTGTCGGATGAAGCGATGGACACGCGCATTTATGAAAAGCTGCTCGATGCCATCGATGAAGAAGGCATTGAGCCGGAATTTCCGGATATCGGCGATACCATTCCGCTGGGCGAATCCGGCGGTGTATTCACGGTGCTTGCACCCGGGCCGAACAGCCGGGATACCTATGGAAATGACCCGAATACCTGGTCGCTTGTCCTGCGGCTGGATGCAAGCGGGTGCAGCGCCCTGTTTACGGGTGATACGACGACGCGCGTCGAACAGGATATGATAAAAAATACTCTCTCTCTGCTCGACTGCAATGTGCTCAAGGTTGCACATCACGGCTCGCGCACTGCTTCCAGTGCAGAATTTCTCGAAGCAGTTTCCCCGGAATTTGCAGTCATTTCCTATGAAAAGGGCAATTCCTACGGCTTGCCGGATGAGGAAGTGTTTGAACGGCTGGAGCCCATCGGAACGGAAATTTTTGAAACCGCAAAACACGGTTCGGTCGTGTTGACCATGGCAAATGGTGAGGTGGGTGTTGCATCATGAGGGGAACGGTTGACCGGATTGAAAACGGCATTGCCGTTGTGGAAACGGATGACGGCATGCAGGAATTTGCCGCTGTCGACGGCCTGTGCGACGGTGATGTCGTCGAGATTGCGGATGGCGTGATTGTGGCGATTGACCGCGCGGAAGCAGAGGCGCGCCGCGCGCGCATGCAGGCGCGGCTCGACCGTATGCTGAAAAAGAAAAAAACGTGATTTTAAATTGACACACCGACGAGTGTGTCAATTTTATTTTATAATTTGTAAAATATAATTGACATATCGTCGTATATATTGTATGATACAGATACGGAAGACAGAAAGCATACAGCGAAGGAGGGACTGCCATGAACGATGCAGCAAGCCGTTGGCGGGGTGCGCCATGAAGAACCGGAATATGAAACTGGCCCGTGTGGAAAAGGACCTGTCGCAGGAGGCGCTGGCGAAGCGCGTCGGCGTGACGCGGCAGACAATCAGCATGATTGAAGCGGGCAAATTCAACCCATCCCTGCGCCTGTGCCTGGATATCTGCCACGCGCTGGGAAAAACACTGGATGATCTGTTCTGGGAGGAGGATTCGCAATGAAACGCATGAAAAACAATCTGGATGAACGGCAGGAGCAGGAGCTGCTGCACATAGAACATATCGGCGTGTGGTTCTGCTTCTGGGCACTGCTGGCGGCGCTGGTGATCCAGTCGCTGATGGGCGCGCCGTGGTCGCAGATCGCAGGCGAATGGATGATCTTTATGGTGCTGGCGCTCGGCATGGCAGTTGCATGCATCCGCCGCGGCATTTGGGATCGCTATCTGAAGCCGGATCTCAAAACCAATGTGGCTGCGAGCGCTGTCGGCGGTCTGGCGATTGCTGTCTTTGTGTTCGGCATGATATTGCGCAACACCGGCGGGGAATTTTGGGGCGTCAGCATTGTGCTGGCAGTCGGTACCGGGCTGTTCACCTTTGCGCTGTGCCTTGTCGCGCTGACGGTCTCCGCGCGGCTGACAAAAAAGCGACAGCAGAATCTGGAAAACATGGACTGTGACGACGACGAATAGACCCGATATGATAGAATAGGGCGTATCTGAAAAGTCGAAAATTTTGACTATGCTGCAAGTACAGACTGCTTCTTCGTGAAAAACACTTGAAATCCGAAGGGATTCCGGCGAACTTTTGCCTTGAACCAGTCTCGCCCTTTGCGAAATATTCGTCATTTTGTTGGTTTTCAGATAGCGCCTGAAAAAAATGTACCGACTTCAAAAAGTTAGATCAAAAAATCTAACGATTGGAGGTCGGTACATTTTTCTATCGTCACGTGTCTGTCATCGCGCTGCGCATGCGGTCGGCGAATACATACCAGTCGGAGGTTTCGTCCACTGCGCCGAGCTTATATTTTTCCTCTCCGCGCACGACGCGCCAGGTTTTGGTGATGCGCGGCGGGACAATGCGAATTTCATCCGCAGGCATGCTGTCAGCGGGCTCCGGTTCTCTGGCGGGCGGCTGCGGCAGCAGGATGGTATGTTCCTCCGCCGATTTGGACGGCTCAAGCGCATACCAGTGAATGCCGTCGTCGGCGTACACAGCCGGGTCGAGATGGGTAAAGCCGACGGAATGCGGATGCATCTGCCGGGCCGTGTCGCGTGCGAGCTGCCGCGCACCGTGTGACAGCGACGGGTCATGCCGTTCCAGCCAGACATCTGCCGTGTCTGCACGTTCCGCGTGGAACAGCAGCTTGCCGGACGGCGGGGCGAGCAGTGTGCCAGGCAGAGAGGGCAGATAGGCCCATACCCACGGCTCCTGTGCCTTCTGGAAGGCATAGCCGCACACTGTCCATGTGCCGGTTTTCTCCGGCGCAAAGCGCACGAGCAGGGAACAGGTGGACATACAGAGAAAGGCGATATCTCCCGCGCCGCCATAATGCCGCGCGCGGTCGAGCAGACAGCACAGCCCTTCGTGCTCCTCCAGAGTGAGCAGACGGTGTTTGTCTGCGGGGTCAAGTGCAAACGGGAAACCGGTCAGCGTCATGGGTTGCCTCCTTTGTCCGGTGCATACTGCCAGCCGTGTTTGTCCAGCTCGGCTTCCAGTGCGGCGGCAGCGGCTTCCAGTGCGGAAAAGCTCCAGCCGTCTGCCTCGCGCGCAATGTCCGCGCTGCAGGCAATGGGATACGGCATATTGCCGCGGCTGACCGCTTCCAGCCGGGCGGCTTTTGTTTTGCGGTCGAGCGTCAGGCGGATGTCACAGCGGCGCGGTTCCTGCGGATGCCAGCGTGTGCGTCCCTGTGTGGGGGGCTGTTCGGAGAAATGCAGTCCGTCCGCATCAAAGGTGAACGAAACCGGTGCATCTGCGGCAAAAATGGCGCGCTGCATCGCTTTTGTATGCGGATTTTTCGGGCTGTATTGTGCACAGGCATCCATCAGCCGCGCGGGCGGCAGCGGGACGGTCTTGCCGTCCCGGACAATCAGGGCATAGATGGAAGAGGCAGACCAGAAACCGGGGACAAGGTGCGGCAGGCACAGCCAGAACGGGCGCACATCTGCCGCGGGGCAGTACAGCCCTTCGAGCGACAGGATGGGGCGCGCATACAGATCACGGGTGCCGCTGTCAACCGCGCGCACCAGCACGGCATCGGTGTCGCTGAGGAAAAAATGTACCGTGCCGTCTGCCTGTCCGCGCTGCATGTCGGCGAGGCGCTGCTGTAAAAACGCGCCGACGGCATCGGATTTTTGCGGCGGGAGCGGAACCAGATAGCGGTAATCCGCTTCGGGCGTGCGGCTGAATAAAAAGAGTTCCGGTTTCATGGTGTCACCTCCTTTGTCTGTCAGACTTCGATGATCTGCGATCCGCAGAGCGGGTCGAGAATGGAATGCAGGTTGCCGGCATACTGGCGATACAGGGAAATCTGTTCATTTTCCTGTCCGGCAAGGCGCTGTAAAATATGCCGCCACTGGAAACCGGAGACAAAGCCGGGCTTGCGCTCTACTTGTTCCGGGATCTCTTCGCTGTCATCATAGCCGAGGCGCACACGGTTTTCCAGCTCATTCATGACGCCGTATAAAATCGCAAGATCGAAGCCATAGGGCTGCGGCGGTGCGGTCATTTCGGAGTGATAGATGCCGCCTTCGTCGCGCCAGGAGTTGGAATTGCCGTCGCCGCAGGTCGAAGTGGGGACAACGGCGATTTTCCAGCCCGGCTGGTTGATGCAGAAACGCACGGTCGGGTCGAAGACCTGTAATGCGCGGTTGACCAGACCGTGGAAATGGTTGTCCTTGAGCTCCTGCGGGATTAAACCGGAATCGCATTTGGTCAGCAGGAGCAGGACGGTGCGCGGCTTGCTGACAAAGGCGGTGTCGCGCTCCGTGCTCAGGATTTCAAAAATTGTGTTGATTTCCAGTGCAATTTTCTGGCGGGCGGGCTCTACGCCGCCTTCTTCCGACAGGATATTCGCATCTGCAAACAGCAGCAGCACATCGGTATCCATAATGCGGTGCAGCAGACGGCTGGATTCCTCCGAGCCTTTGCCCAGCATGGTTTTGAGCACGCCGCCCGGATAGTCGATCAGCGGCATATCCAGCAGCGGATAGGTGGGTACATCCGGGCGGAAATGTCCGCCGAATGCAAACGGGAATTCCGTGGTAATCATGGTACCGGTGCTGACAAAGCCCTGATTGATGTCCGCATAACGGTTGATGATGCCGGAATTGCGGATGCGCTCCTCCGGCGTCGCGCCGCAGGCGGTGAGATAATAGCTGTCACGGCGGCGCACCTTGAGCAGCTCCATGATTGCGCCATAGGCATTGCTCTTGCCGCTGCCGCTGACGCCGACGGCGGTCACAATAATCTTACTCATATGATTTTAACCCCTTTGTTATGACCTGAGTCTGCTGCGGCAGGAAATCAGGAAGTCCAGGTTTGTGTTTTCTGTGTCATTGAATTCCGCGCGGACTTCATCCTGTGATTTGTCCGGGTCGGGCTTGTACCAGCTTTGTTCGGCGAAATAGGCCGCATCGACCGAGTTGGACAGATCGTAGCCGTGGCGGGCATACATTTCATTGATGGCGCGCTGGATTTGTGCAGCGTCCATGCCTGCTACATCGCTGTCAGTCAGTATGCGGCGGTGGGACGGCAAAATATAATTGCCGCCGAACAGGCCGGAAAACCAGTCACTGACACCGCCTGCCCAGCTGCTGATGGTATCACCGATGCCGCCGGAGGAGGTTTCTTCCTGTGTGTCAGGTTCCGTGGTCTGCGTGCTGTCAGCCGGCGTGGCAGTTGCCGGCTCATCTTCCAGGTTTGTAGCTTCCGGCTCCGTGTTCGTGTCCGACGGGTGGTTTGCTTCACCGGACAGCAGCTGCGGCAGCTCGACCGGTTTGACATCGAGATAGGACATACCGTTCGGATGTACCGTCAGCCCGACACCGGCGAGCAGCGTGCCGATGCTGCGGTTTGCCGCATTGACATAGGACAGCGCGGACAGCGGGCCGAGCAGGATGACCGCTACAAGGGCAGCCGCAATCAGGCGTTTCGGCAGCAGCAGCTTTTGATGCTGGCGCACAGTGAACAGCAGGGAGCCGTCCTCTGCGCGGTAGGTGCGCACGCCCTCCAGCCAGCCGCCGGGCAGGCGTTCCAGCTTGCCGTATTTGGTTTTGTCGAATGCACCGCCGATGCGCCCATAGGCGCCGGGTGCGATGGTGACGAGGTATTCCTTCCGGTCAATGGGTGCGGCAGAGGCTTTTTTCCCCTTGCGGATGAACGTCAGATACAGGCACAACAGCAGCACAACTGCGGCGGTCGGGACGGGGAATGATCCGACCAGAACGCCCAGAATGCTGAGTTTCGTGCCCAGCCAGATGAGCGCCTCAAATACCACCAGTGCGAGCAGAATGCCGCGCACAACTTGAAAAAATTGCTTCATAGAAATAAGTACCCCCTGCCCGTCCCAATACGTCTGTGCAGGGGACAGGGCAAACAGAAAATGGAGTGGAGCGGCGCGCCGACAGTCGGCGCGCCGCGACAAACTGCGACAGTTTACGCTTCTCACTATACGGAAAAAAATCCTGTGTGTCAATAGCAGACGGGAACAAGACAGGCACAAAAAACGCCCAAACAGGCTGGTTTTGCCCGTTTGAGCGCATATTCACAGAAAATTTACCGGATTGTTATCATTTTGTCTTTTTGTGGCGCAGGCGGCGGTTGACCTCGTCCATATGCTCCTGTGCATTGCCCTGTGTAATCAGCTCCACATCGGTGTGAATGGTTTCCGGCACTTCCTCGCCCTGATACAGCCTGACGGCAGTGCGGACGCATTCCCGTCCAATTTCATAGGCATCCTGTGCGAATACCGCGTCGATTTCTCCCACGCGAACCAGCTCGGAAACTTCCTGCATGCCGTCGAACGAGACAATATGAATGCTGTCACTGCGTCCGGCCTGTGCAATGGCGCGCTGTGCGCCGACCGCCATGCTGTCCGAGGTGGTGCACACCAGATGAAGTGTTTGCTGTGTCTCGAGCAGTTCCGCCATGGCTTGCTCTGCTTCTTTCTCAGAGGAGTTGCAGATCTTCGTATCCAGTACCTGTACGCCGCCGTCATGCAGTGCGTCTTCCAGTCCGTATTCGCGCAGGGTGTGTGCCTTGTCCTCTGCCTGCCCGCGCAGGATGACGGCGCAGGCACCTTCATCGACCAGTCCGGCCGCATATTGTCCCTGCTGATAGGCGGCGTTGTAATTGTCCGTGCCGATATAGCAGGCGCAGCCGTCGTAGTCCAGTGCGGTGTCGACGGACAGAATGATTTTGCCGTTTTTTTCGGCGCGCGCAAGCCCGTCTGCCAGCGCAGACTCATCAATCGGCGCAATGGCGATGACGTCTACTGCCATGTTCGCCATGGTCAGCAGCATATCCGCCTGATCGTCTGTGTCATCCTCGTCATCGGGGGAAAAGACCATCACTTCGACACCGAGCGCATCCGCCTCATCCTCCGCACCTGCCTTGATGAGATCGAAATACGGATTGTCCAGCGACTTGAGCAGGATTCCGATATACGGCATATCCAGTACAGACGGCTGAGTCGCGGCACCGGAACCGGTGTCGGTGGGGTCTTCCGTGTGGTCGCGTTTTGCGGAGCCGCCCCCGCATGCACAGCACAGCAGCGAGCACAGGGTCAGCAGCCCGACCAGACAAAATTTGCGTATGTTTTTCATGCGGATGCCCTCCTTTCGCGCGTGTAGGGTAAATCATTATATCATTTCTGCCTATCTGTCGGCAACTGCATTTGTGTACAAAAAAAGAATCCGGTTTTGTACCGGGCTCCCCCTCCGGGAGGGTGGCGGATTCGATGCTTTGCCGGGAAAACGGAAGGAGCTTTTGTTCAGCGGCGGCGTTCGGGCCGGATTAAGAATCAAACACCGACTCGACCGGTTCATCGCGCAGGATATGCGCGGGATTGCGCTCGAGCAGCAGCTCCGGGCAGCCGTCGCCATAGGTATCGCGCAGAAATGCGCGGATATCCGCCAGCCATGGCGTGCGCGCTGTGTCGCTGTGTGCATCGCTTGCAACCAGATGCACCAGCCCGATCTCCAGCATCCGGCGGGATACGCGCAGAGCACCTTCGCCGAACCGTCCGAGTGGACTGCCCCGGTTGATTTGCAGGACACAGCCCATGTCCGCGAAGACAGGCAGCAGCCCGCCGGGGTCGCGCTGCACAAACCGGTAGCGTTCGGGATGGGCAATGATCGGCGTATAGCCCGCATCCAGCAGCGATTCCAGCCCGTCCAGCACGCGGGACGGGCGGTCGTGAAACGAAAATTCCACCAATGGATACCGTGTGCCGCCCAGCGTCGGCACGGTGCCGCGCCGCAGCATGTCGGCCACATCGCCGTCAAAATAAATTTCCGCACCGGTGACAATTTCCAGCGGGATATTTTGCTGCTTCAGCAGGGTGCGCAGCGCTGTAAAGCGTGCGTCCAACTCGTCTGAGGCGTAATTTTCAAACATGCGGGCGATGTTGGTGTGCGGTGTGGCGGCGATGGTTGCCACACCCGCATCCACGGCGAGCCGCGCCATGTCCAGTGCCTGTTCCGGTGTCTGTGCGCCGTCATCTACGCCCGGCAGGATATGGCAGTGCAGGTCGATCATGTCGACATATCTCCTTTTCCAAATGATACAGAGTACGTATAGTATACCACAGAATGGCAGGCGTGCGGCTGTTTTGGGCGATATCTTTGCCGAAATCATACAGAAAAAGCGATATACTGTGTGCTGTATGCAAAACTGTCGATTGACAGTGAGGAAAAAGCGGGTTAATATGATAGAAGAATGTCTGTATATGCAAATTTGTAATAGAATGAGGGGATGAGACAGGACAATGAAATCAATGGGGGATAAACAGAAAACAGGAAGACATCGGTGGCGGCAGCAGCTGGTGCTGCTGCTTGATGTCTGCATTTTGCTGGCAGTCAGCATGGTTATTTTCCGCCTGACACCGGATACCAACGGTACCGGCTCGACCGACTGGAACAATCTCTGGCCGGGGCTTGTGCAGATGAGCGTGTGCATCCTGCTGTTCCAGCTGCTGATGCGCACCTATGATACCCTGTGGCGCTATGCGGAGACACGGGAATACCTGACCCTGCTCGTCGGCATGGCGGGCGGTACATTGCTCAACCTGTTGTCGATGTATGTCTTCGGGCAGCGGCTGTCCCGTATGTTTGTCTGCACGGCGGCGGCATTTTCCCTGCTCGTGATGCTTGCGGTGCGCATGCTGTACCGTCGGTATCGGGAGCTTGTCACACGGCATACGCCGAGGGGCGGCGTGTATACCGGTATCATCGGCGCGGGGGATGCGGGGATATCCCTGCTGCGCGAGATGCGGCGGAGCCCGGAGGGACGGTATCAGCCGCACTGCTTCTTTGACGACGATCCGGAAAAAATCGGCACGCGCATTCACGGCTTGCCGGTCTATGGCCCAATCAGCGCATTGCCGGAGCGCATTGGCAATCTGCCGGTGTCCGAGTTGGTGGTGGCTATGCCGACTGTATCGGCGGAACGCCGCCGCGAAATTCTGGGGATTTGTACCCAGACCAGCTGTCATGTCAGTGTATTGCCTGACCGGCTGGATCTGCTGGAGCATCCGAACAATGCCTCCCCGCTGCGCACCTCCATGCGTGAGGTACGCATTGAGGATCTGCTTGGCCGCGCGCCGGTTCAGCTGGATTCCGCGCGCACAAAGACATTCTTACAGGGCAAGACTGTTATGGTCACAGGCGGCGGCGGTTCCATCGGTTCCGAGCTGTGCCGCCAGATTGCCCGCTGTCAGCCCAGTCGGCTGGTTATTCTGGATATCTATGAAAACGGCGCATATGATGTCCAGCAGGAGCTGGTGCGCCGGTATGGTGATGCGCTCGACCTTCGGGTGGAAATTGCATCAGTGCGTGACCGCAGGCGGCTGTATCAGGTGTTCTCCATGCACCGCCCACAGGTGGTATTTCATGCCGCAGCACACAAGCATGTGCCGCTGATGGAGGAAAGCCCGACCGAAGCGGTCAAAAACAATGTCTTCGGCACATGGAATACCATTTGTGCCTGTGAGACATTCAGCGTGGAAAAATTCGTGTTGATTTCGACCGACAAGGCAGTGAATCCAACCAATGTCATGGGCGCGACCAAGCGCATGTGTGAGCAGCTGATGCAAAGCCGCAAGGGGATTTCACGCACGGAATTTGCGGCAGTGCGTTTCGGCAATGTGCTCGGCTCCAATGGTTCGGTTGTGCCGCTGTTCCGGCGGCAGATTGCCGCGGGCGGCCCGGTCACGATTACAGATAAGCGCATTATCCGGTATTTTATGACCATTCCCGAAGCGGCACAGCTCGTGCTGGAGGCCGGGGCAATGGCACATGGCGGCGAGGTCTATGTACTCGACATGGGTGAGCCGGTCAGGATTCTGGATCTCGCGGAAAAACTGATCCGGCTGTCCGGGTATATCCCGTACAGCGATATTGATATCGTGGAAATCGGTTTGCGTCCGGGCGAAAAGCTGTATGAAGAGCTGCTGATGAAGAGCGAAGAACTGAGCAAGACCGAAAACCAGAAAATCTTTATCGAACGGCAGGAGGAAATTTCGCCGCATGTGATGGGGCGCATGCTTGAGCAATTGAAGCAGGCTGCGGATTCCGGCAGTGCCGATGAGGTGCGCCGGGCATTGCATGCCTGTGTGCAGACCTATCACAGCGCGGAAGAGGTCAACCGTGAGGCAATCGAACAAATGGAGCTGCAAACGCAGCAGGCAGCAATGGCGGAGGGATAAAACAAATATGAAAACAATTCTTGTCACCGGCGGCACCGGCTATATCGGCAGCCATGTATGTGTACAGCTGCTCGAAGCGGGCTATCAGGTGGTTATTGCAGATAATTTAATCAATTCCAAGCGCGATGTCGTCGACCGCATCGCGCGCATCACCGGCAAAACGCCGGCGTTTTATCAGACGGATTTGCTTGATCTGGACGGCATGCGCGCGATTTTTCGCGCACATCACATCGATGGCGTCATTCATTTTGCCGGGCTCAAGGCAGTCGGCGAATCGGTGGCACAGCCGCTGCGCTATTATTCCAACAACCTGACCGGCACGCTGAATCTGCTCACTGCGATGCAGGAAGCTGGCTGTCCGGTGATTGTCTTTTCGTCCTCTGCGACGGTATACGGCGAAAACAATCCCGTGCCGTTTGACGAGAGCATGCCGACTTCGGCAACCAATCCATATGGCTATACCAAAGTGGCACAGGAGCGCATCCTGTCGGATATCGCGGCGGCACAGCCGGACATGAGCGTGCTGCTGCTGCGCTATTTCAATCCGGTCGGTGCACATCCGAGCGGACTGATCGGGGAAAATCCGAATGGCATTCCGAACAACCTGATGCCGTTTGTCGCAAAGGTTGCCACAGGCGAGCTGCCGCGCATCAATGTGTTCGGCGATGATTACGATACGCCGGACGGCACAGGCGTGCGCGATTATATCCATGTCTGTGATCTGGCGCATGGACATGTGCTCGCGCTGGAATATGCCTTCGGGCGCACGGGTACAGATATTATCAATCTCGGCACAGGCCATGGCAGCTCGGTACTCGAGCTGATTCATGCCTTTTCCGAAGCGTGCGGACAGGAACTGCCGTATGTCATTACGCCACGCCGTCCGGGTGATATCGCGGAATGCTGGGCAGATACCAAAAAAGCAAAGGAAGTGCTCGGCTTTACCGCGAAAGCGACTCTGGCAGATATGTGCCGTGACAGCTGGAACTTTATCTGCCACCAGCGAGAGGAAGCGGAATGATCGGAAAAAAAGGAATTGTCCTCTATATCATTGCGCTGGCTGCTGCGCTTGCGGGCATTCTGTTCGGAGCATATCACTTCTTTTTCGGCGGCGTACAATCGGATGACACCATGAAAAATATGGTGAACAATCAGACAAGCAGTGAAGCCGAACCGCTTGACCCATTCGATTGTGTCGCGCTGTTCGGCATCGATACAGCGGAGGGCGAAAGTGGCCGCTCGGACGCAATCATGCTGGCATCCATTGACAGCCACAACAACCGCATCCGTCTGTGTTCCATTGCGCGTGACACGCGTGTTGATATCGAAGGACATGGCAAATGCAAGCTGAATGCGGCATATGCGTATGGCGGCGGGGAGCTTGCCCTGCAAACCATCAATGAAAATTTCGGACTGAATGTGGGCAGCTATATTGCGGTGAATTTTTCCGGCATGGCGGATATCGTCGACCAGCTGGGCGGCGTAGAGGTCGATCTGTCGGACGGTGAGCTGGAATATATGGGCAAACACGGCGAAGGGTTGGAAAGCGGGAAAGATGTTCAGCTGAACGGCGAACAGGCGGTGGCATACAGCCGCATTCGTTATCTGGACAACGACGATGTGCGCACCTCGCGCCAGCGCGAGGTATTGCAGAGCCTGCTCGACCGGGTGCGCGGTCTGGACAGCGCGCAGTATCCGCAGCTGATAGATCAGCTGCTGGAGCAGTGTACAACCAACCTGTCACAGGCACAGCTGCTTGCGCTGCTCGCGCAGCTCACGCCGGAGGAGACAGAGATTCGGCAGCATGCTGTACCGTCAGAACAGACGCAGGCGGAAGGGCAGACCATCGGCGGCGCATGGTTCTATGTGTATGACACACAGAAGGCCGGAGAGGAAATCCGGGACTTTCTTGCAATTGAATAAAACAACAGCCTGTACATCGCATGGTACAGGCTGTTTTGTGTTATGGTGTTGCAAATTCCTTTAGCAGGGAATCCAGCAGGAAAATTTGCCGGTCAGACAGACCTGCGTATTTGGGAGAGGTGTCCTGAAATTCTGCAACCAGTGTGCGCAGGATTTTCTTTTGCTGTTCAGACAACGCCCGGATAGACAGCATTTCTTCTTTATCAATACCGACGAGATAATCAAGTGATACATGAAAGACGAGAGCCATATCCGTCAGCACATCGAGCGGAGGCAGTTTGATGTTGTTTTCATAGCTGCTGATGACTGATTTGCTGCGTCCCACGCGGAGCCCCAGTTCTTCCTGGGACAGGTGATGCTGTTCACGCAATTCGCGTATGCGCAGACCAAAGTCAAACATAGGTACAGTCCTCCAAAAGAAGTTTTCATTTCATAATCATCTTACTGCACTTGAGTTTTGAAATCAGAAACTATATAATAATGTTGTTTCTAAAACAGAAACATTATACTGAAAAAATTTGCTGTTAGAGTACGTGAAGAAACAATGGTGATGAAATGCGAAAAAGGACTGTAGTTTTTATCGGACACAGGGAATGCGCTGCCCTGATGGTTACATACGAAGCGCTGTTTGCGTATACAATGGTACTCATCGGCATTGTCAGTCTGGTCATCCAGATTATAAAAAAGTAACCCGCCTGATCTCCCAATAAGGCGGGTTACTTAAACTCAGTCACGGAGGGCGAACCGTCTGTCGGTGTGCCTCGTTTTTCTGTTTACAGAATACAATGTTTTTGACCAATTGTCAAGCAGGCGCACGGGCAGAAGATTTCCGCAGCCGTGCGCCTGTATTTTTTACTTTTTTCGTCCGAGCAGCCCGAGCAGAGCGGTCATGCCGAACATGCCGGCGGCATACCATGTGCGGAACCGCCGCCAGAGCTGTTTGACCCGTTTCATATCGGTCAGTTCTTGAGCGAATGCATCGGCGCGGGGATACGTCCGCCGCGGTGGATGAACTTCGCAGAGGAGAACGGATGGACATCCATAACCGGAGCCGAACCCAGCAGACCGCCGAATTCAAGCTCGTCGCCCACCTTGTGACCGATGGCCGGGATGACACGGACAGCCGTGGTCTTGCAGTTGACAACACCGATGGCAGCTTCATCCGCGATAATAGCGGAGATGGTTTCTGCCGGAGTGTCACCCGGAATGGCGATCATATCCAGACCGACCGAGCAGACCGCAGTCATGGCTTCCAGCTTGTCCAGATGCAGCGCACCTTCCTGTACGGCATGAATCATGCCCTCGTCTTCCGAAACCGGGATAAATGCACCGGACAGACCGCCGACCGAAGCGGAGGCCATGACGCCGCCCTTCTTGACCGCGTCATTCAGCATGGCGAGAATTGCCGTTGTACCATGTGTGCCGCAGCATTCCAGGCCGACTTCCTCCAGAATGCGTGCGACTGAGTCGCCAACTGCCGGGGTCGGTGCGAGCGACAGATCGACAATGCCAAACGGTACGCCGAGGCGTTCGGATGCAATCGAACCAACCAGCTGACCCATACGGGTGATCTTGAATGCAGTCTTTTTGATGATATCTGCGACTTCGTTAATCGAACAGTCACCTGCACGGCGGATGGCCGAATGAACAACGCCCGGGCCGGATACACCGATATTCAGCACACAGTCCGCTTCACCGACACCGTGAAATGCACCTGCCATGAACGGATTGTCCTCAACGGCATTGGCAAAGACAACCAGCTTGCCTGCGCCGATGCACTGCTGATCGGCGGTCAGTTCGGCGGTCTCACGGATGACCTCACCCATCATGCGGACAGCGTCAAGGTTGATGCCTGCTTTGGTGGATGCGACATTGACCGAAGAGCATACCAGATCGGTCGTAGCCAGTGCTTCCGGAATAGAGCGGATCAGAATTTCATCGCCCTTGGCAAAGCCCTTCTGAACGAGGGCAGAAAAGCCGCCGACAAAGTTGACACCACAGGTCTCTGCCGCGCGGTTGAGTGCCTGTGCCAGCGGGACATATGAGGTTGCATCAGTCGCCGCACCGATCATGGAAATCGGGGTGACAGAAATGCGCTTGTGGATAATCGGAATGCCAAGCTCAGCTTCAATCTGCTCGCCGGTTTTGACAAGATTTTCCGCCTTGCGTGTAATCTTCTCATAGATTTTGTCGGAAACCGCATTGATGTCATCGGAGATACAGTCGAGCAGGGAGATACCCATGGTAATGGTACGGATATCCAGATGCTCATCCTCGATCATCTTGATGGTTTCCATGATGTCAAAGCTGTTAATCATAATGCGGACTCCTCTCAGATGCGGTGCATGGCGTTGAAGATATCCTCATGCATCAGGTGCACCTTCATGCCCAGATCTACGCCGTCCGCTTCCAGCTGTGCGGTCAGTGCCGGGAAGCTGATATCACAGTTTTCCAGCTCGACGAGCATAATCATGGCGAACAGGTCGCCGCCCATGATGTTCTGACGGACATCAACGATGTTGATGGAATGACTGCTCAGGGTGTTGGAAATCCGGGCGATGACGCCGGTACGGTCCTTACCTGCTACGGTTAACATTGCACGCATGTTTGTTTCCTCCTAGTGCGTTTCAGCCGCGTCGAGCGCGGCGAGAATAATGGGATTGGAAATCAGGAATCCGGCGTCAGTGAGATGCCAGTGGCTTCCTGTATGACTGATATGGGTTGGTGGCAGGACGGAAAATGCCTGCTCAATAGGGGTGGGATCGCGTCCGAATGTGGCGCGGTAGTATGCTGCATCCCAGCCGTCCGAGGTGCGGAGGGAGAGCATGATATATTCCAGTGCGCGGTCAATGTGCTCGTCTTCTATGACCGGGCGGGCAGTCCCTGCCAGCCATGTGCTGAGGTCACGCGGCCATTCGATGCGTTGTCCGCCGAAATCGGCGTGTGCACCGGGGCCGAAGCCGAGATAGGGCGACTGTGCCCAATACCGGCTGTTGTGGCGGCTGCGGAAGTGGCTTTCGCGCGCAAAATTGGAAATTTCGTAGTGTTCAAAGCCTGCCTGTGCCATTTTTTCACATAGCAGCAGATACATATCTGCCTGTGTGTCTTCCTCCGGCAGGATGGGATTCTGTTGTCCAAGCGGCGTGTGCGGCTCGACAGTCAGCCCGTAGCACGACAGGTGTTCCGGCTCCAGTGCGAGCAGCGCGTCAATCGACTGTTCCAGCTGTGGGACAGTCTGTCCCGGCAGAGCATACATCAGATCGACACTGAGGTTATCAAAGCCCGCACGCCGGGCACGGAAAAAGGCATCCTGTGCCTGAGCGAATGTATGGATACGCCCAAGGGCGCGCAGCTCTTCGTCGTGCGCCGACTGAATGCCCATCGACAGGCGGGTTACACCTGCTTCGCGCGAGATTGACAGAAATTCGTCTGTCATGGAGTCCGGATTGGCTTCGACGGTGATTTCCGCATTTGGCTCGACAGCATACCGCCGCCGCAGCTCGTCCAGCGTGCGCGCGATGCGCGCACCGCCCAGCAGGCTGGGCGTGCCGCCGCCGAAGTAAATTGTATCGATGGTATAATCGGTACAGTCCGGCGCGGCCTGGACGAGCTGCGCCAGCAGGCGGTGCACATAGGCATCCCACTGCTGCGGCTGTCCCGCAACGGAATAGAAATCACAGTAGGCACATTTTGCCGCGCAGAACGGCACATGGATATAGATACCCAGCTTATTCTTCATCCAGCTTAAGCACCGCCATAAAGGCTTCCTGCGGCACCTGGACGGAACCGAGGGCACGCATACGCTTTTTGCCTTCCTTCTGCTTTTCCAGCAGCTTTTTCTTTCGGGTGATGTCGCCGCCATAGCACTTGGCAAGGACATCCTTGCGCATTGCCTTGATGGTTTCACGCGCAATGATCTTGTTGCCGATGGCGGCCTGAACCGGGATTTCGAACAGCTGACGCGGGATATTATCCTTCAGCTTTTCGACAATTTTACGTGCGCGTCCATATGCTTTGTCCGTATGGACAATGAATGACAGCGCATCGACCGGGTCGCCGTTGAGCAGGACATCCAGCTTGACCAGATCGGACTTGCGGTAGCCAATCAGCTCGTAATCGAGCGAAGCATAGCCGCGCGTACGCGATTTGAGTGCGTCAAAGAAATCATAAATAATTTCACCCAGTGGCAGCTCATAATGCAGCTCGACACGGTCGGTGTCGATGTACTGCATGTCCTTATAAATGCCGCGTCGTTCCTGACACAGATCCATGATATTGCCGACATATTCACTCGGCGTCATGATGCTCGCTTTGACATACGGCTCTTCAGCGTAATCCAGCGTAGTCGGGTCAGGATAATTGAGCGGGTTGTCGATATATTCCTCCTCGCCGTCCGTGCGTTTGATTTTGTAGATAACGCTCGGTGCGGTGGTGATGAGGTCGAGATCATATTCGCGTTCGAGGCGTTCCTGAATGATCTCCATATGGAGCAGGCCGAGGAAGCCGCAGCGGAAGCCAAAGCCGAGGGCAATGGAGCTTTCCGGCTCGAAGGTCAGAGAGGCATCATTTAACTGGAGCTTTTCCAGTGCGTCGCGCAGATCGGGATAGCGTGCGCTGTCCGCCGGATAGACACCGGAAAAGACCATCGGCTGTACCTTGCGGTAGCCGGGCAGCGGCTCGGCGGCACGGTTTTCGGTACCGGTGACGGTATCACCGACGCGCGTATCAGATACATTTTTAATGGAAGCGGTAAAATAGCCGACCTCACCGGCACACAGGCCGTCTGCGGACGGTTCGAGCGACAGCGGGCGCATATAACCGGCTTCGACAACCTGGAACTGTGCACCGGTCGCCATCATGGAAACCTTCATGCCGGGCTTGATGCAGCCTTCCATAACGCGGACATAGACAATGACGCCGCGATAGGTATCATACTGGCTGTCGAAGATGAGGGCGCGCAGCGGTGCATCCGGATCGCCATCCGGCGCAGGGATATCGCTGACAATGCGTTCGAGCACTTCTTCAATATTGATACCCATTTTGGCAGAGACCTCCGGCGCATCCTCTGCGGGTATGCCGATGATATCCTCGATTTCATGCTTGGCGCGCGCCGGGTCAGCGGACGGCAGATCGATTTTATTGACGACCGGCAGAACCTCCAGACCGTGCTCGATGGCGAGATAGGTGTTGGCGAGTGTCTGTGCCTCAATGCCCTGCGTGGCATCGACGACGAGTACAGCGCCTTCACATGCAGCGAGTGAGCGCGATACCTCATAATTGAAGTCGACATGGCCGGGCGTGTCGATCAGGTTCATCTGATATGTTTTCCCGTCCTGCGCTTCATAGTCCATGCGCACGGCACGGGCTTTGATCGTAATGCCGCGCTCACGTTCCAGATCCATATTGTCCAGCAGCTGGCTTTCCATTTCGCGCTGGGTAACGGTATGGCATTGTTCCAGCAGGCGGTCAGCCAGCGTGGATTTGCCGTGGTCGATGTGCGCCACAATCGAAAAATTGCGGATGAGAGATTGGTCTTTCATGATTGCTCCTTTTGCGCCGCACAGCAGGAGAAGCTGCTCTGCGGCAGGCGTTCACGGCGGCAGGTATGCCCGCCGTTTTATCGTAAATACTAGTATATCATAGCATTTCGTGCTGGACAACGGAAATTGCGCATAAAAACAACGGAAAAAGTAGTGCCGACGCGCACAGAGGAGAGACGGAACCGGTTCGTGCAATCCAAGCGGCTCCTTCTGCGGGTCTGGCTCGCGCCGTGAAACCGGCGCGCGCAGGGAACAGACACCTGATTTGAAAAACTGCCCAAATCCCGCCGGGAAATTCTGCCCCAAACGGTCAATTTTACAGCAATTTTCAACATTCACAAATTATTCACAGAATTTCCCCGGCTTTTCCTTGACATTGCGGGGGACGGGTGGTATCTTGTATTTAGCACTCAGAGAGGTTGAGTGCTAACACTCAAAGCAAGACAGTGCTAAAGCACCCGGAATCATCAGGAGGTGAACACCGTGGAGCTGTCCGCACGAAAAAAACTGATCTTAAAGACAATCATCGGCGATTATATTCGCACGGCAGAGCCGGTTGGCTCCAAGGCGATTGCGAGCCGTCCGGAGCTTGGATTTTCTTCCGCTACCATCCGCAATGAGATGAGCGAGCTGGAGGAAATGGGCTATCTGGAAAAACCGCACACCTCTGCCGGACGCATTCCGTCGCCCGCAGGCTATCGCCTGTATGTCGATGAGCTGATGGGTCAGCCAAATCTGACCGCCGCTGACGTCGACCGCATCAATTCGGTTATGAAGCTCAAGGTCAAGGAGCTTGACCGCATGGTGTCTGAGGCCGGCAAGCTGATTTCCAATCTGACCGATTATACGACGCTCGCCGTCACGCCGGTGATGCAGCGCGTCACCATCCGGAAATTCCAGATTATCTCAGTCAGCCCGGTGGATTTTGTCATCGTTGCCGTCACCGACAGCGGCGTTGTCAAAAACAAGATGTTGCGCACTGCGGCTCCGGTGACAGCGGATGAGGCGGAGCTGCTGACTTATGTGCTCAACCAGACGCTGACCGGCATCCCGATCGATGCCATCACGCCGGAACGGTTCGACATCGTCCGCCGCGCCGCAGGTGTCACCGCACTGCTGACACTGGTTGCAGAATTTCTCAATGAGTTCATCGAGGAGATGAGCGAACAGAAGGTATTTTTGCAGGGTGCCTCCAAGCTGCTGGCATATCCGGAATATAGGGATGTGCACAAGGCACAGGAGCTGCTGGATTTCATCTCGGATGAAAGCAACATGCCTGCCCTGCGGGCGTTTACCCGCGACATCGACGGCGTGCGCATCACCATCGGGCCGGAAAACGGCAAGGGACCGATGCAGAACGCGAGCATGGTCTATGCGACCTATAACATCGGCTCAGTCGGACGCGGCCTGATCGGGATCGTCGGCCCGACCCGAATGGATTACGCGAAGCTGTCCGCACGGCTGGCGCTGTTCTCCAAAGGGCTCAATCGTTTGATTGCCGAGACCTTTTTCGACGAAGACTAGCATGCAGTTGCATAGCATATGATTACCCCGCCGCGGCATGGCGGCGATGGAGGAGGAACGACCACACATGGAAACCAAAGACAGCGTAGAGCAGGAAACCGTTCAGCAGGAAGCGGAAACCGCAGCGGCTGCGCAGGCGGAAAAGGCTGCCGGAGCTGCTGAGGCGGAATCGGCCGAAGAAAAAAAAGAGCTGACCGCAGAGGAAAAACTGCAAAAGCAGTTTGATGAGCTGAATGACCGCTATATGCGCATGGCTGCCGAATACGACAACTTCCGCAAGCGCGTCGTAAAGGAACGCGATATGATCCGCTCGGAGGCAACCGGAAAGGCCCTGTCCGCCATCCTTCCGATTTATGACAATCTGGAGCGTGCGCTGGCGCAGGAAACCGCCGATACCGAATATAAAAAGGGCGTCGAAATGACAGCACGGCAGTTTGAGTCTGCGCTCGAATCGCTCGGCGTCGAAATCATCACCGCGGAGCCCGGCTCCGCATTCGATCCGACCGTACACAACGCGGTCATGCATATCGAAGACGAAGACCTCGAGGAGAACAGCATTGTAGAATGCTTCCAGAAGGGCTTCCGTCACGGCGACAAGATCATCCGCACGGCGATGGTCAAGGTCGCAAACTGAATTCTTTGTAAAATAACATCTTTTCTAAATAGGAGGAACTTATCATGGGCAAGATTATCGGCATTGACTTAGGTACTACAAACTCTTGTGTCGCTGTCATGGAAGGCGGCGAGGCTGTCGTCATCCCGAACAGCGAAGGTGCAAGAACCACCCCGTCTGTCGTAGCATTCAATAAGCAGGGCGAGCGCATTGTCGGCCAGACCGCAAAGAACCAGGCTGTCACCAATGCAGACCGCACCATCATTTCCATCAAGCGTCACATGGGCTCGGATTACCGTGTTGCCATCGACGACAAGAAGTATTCCCCGCAGGAAGTTTCTGCAATGATCCTGCAAAAGCTGAAGGCGGATGCGGAAGCCTACATCGGCTCTCCGGTTACCGAGGCAGTTATCACGGTTCCGGCATACTTCACTGACGCACAGCGTCAGGCAACCAAGGACGCAGGCAGAATTGCAGGCCTGGACGTCAAGCGTATCATCAACGAGCCGACCGCAGCTGCACTGGCTTACGGTGTAGATAAGGAATCGGAGCAGAAGATCATGGTCTATGACCTCGGCGGCGGTACGTTCGATGTCTCCATTCTGGAAATCGGCGACGGCGTTCTGGAAGTTCTGGCAACCGCAGGCAACAACCACCTCGGCGGCGATGACTTCGACCAGCGCATCATCGACTGGATGGCTTCTGAGTTCCAGAAATCCAACGGCATCGACCTGCGCGGCGACAAGATGGCAATGCAGCGCCTGAAGGAAGCTGCTGAGAAGGCAAAGATCGAGCTGTCCGGTGTCGCAACCACCACCATTTCCCAGCCGTATATCACCGCGGACGCAACCGGCCCGAAGCATCTGGAGCTGACACTGTCCCGCGCAAAGTTCAATGAACTGACCCATGACCTTGTTGAAGCAACCATGGGCCCGGTTAACCAGGCAATGAGCGACGCAGGCCTGTCCGCTGGCGACCTGTCCAAGATCCTGCTGGTCGGCGGTTCCACCCGTATCCCGGCGGTTCAGGAAGCCGTTAAGAAGATCACCGGCAAGGATGCATTCAAGGGCATCAACCCGGATGAATGTGTCGCAGTTGGCGCAGCTATTCAGGGCGGCGTACTCGGCGGCGATGTCAAGGACGTCCTGCTGCTGGATGTCACCCCGCTGTCCCTCGGCATTGAGACCCTTGGCGGCGTATGCACCAAGCTGATCGACCGCAACACCACCATCCCGACCAAGAAGAGCCAGATCTTCTCCACCGCAGCTGACAACCAGCCGTCCGTTGAGATTCATGTCCTCCAGGGCGAGCGTGAGATGGCAGCTGACAACAAGACCCTTGGCCGCTTCAATCTGGATGGCATTGCTCCGGCACGCCGCGGCGTGCCGCAGATCGAGGTTACGTTCGACATCGATGCAAACGGCATCGTAAACGTATCCGCAAAGGATCTGGGCACCGGCAAGGAGCAGAAGATCACCATCACCGCATCGACCAACCTGTCGGATGACGAGATCAACAAGGCAGTTGAGGAAGCGGAGAAGTTCGCAGAAGAGGATAAGAAGCGCAAGGAGCAGGTTGAAATCCGCAACAATGCGGAGCAGCTGGTCTTCCAGTGCGAGAACACGCTGAGCGAGCTGGGCGATAAGGTCGACGCGGCGGATAAGTCCGCTGTTGAGGCTGAGATCACCAAGGTCAAGGATGCACTCAAGGGCACCGACACCGATGCGATCAAGGCAGCATCTGACAGCCTGATGGGCAAGTTCCAGGAAATCTCCGCAAAGATGTACCAGCAGGCAAATCCGCAGGGTGCTGACCCGAACGACTTTGCAGGCGGCGCACAGGGCGGTGCACAGACCGGTGCAAACGGCGAGCAATATTATGATGCAGATTTCAAGGATGTTTCTGACGACAAGTAATCCAATAGAAACAAGACGGCAGGCAGGTTGGGATTCAACCTGCCTTGTCGGCTGTTCGGATGAGAAAAACATGTGCATTCCGGCAGCCGCAAGATAACCTCATTTATTCCGGCGACACGGTTCATCCCGGTTCGCCCCTTACATTTGCAGGAGGGTCATAGCATATGGCTGATAAAAGAGACTATTACGAGGTGCTTGGCGTCAGCAAGGGTGCGACCGATGACGAGATCAAAAAGGCGTACCGCAAGCTGGCAAAAAAATATCACCCCGATCTGAATAAAGATAACCCGGAAGCCGCAGACAAGTTCAAGGAAGCCGGAGAGGCATATGAAATCCTCTCCGACAAGGAGAAGCGCGCGCGTTACGACCAGTTTGGTTTCGCGGGTGTCGATCCGAACTATGGCGCAGGACAGGGCGCAGGCGGCTTCGGCGGCTTTGAAGACGTCGACCTCGGCGACATTTTCGGCAGCTTTTTCGGCGGCGGTTTCGGTGGTTCTTCGCGCCAGAGCCGCGCGAATGCACCGCGTCAGGGTGAGTCCATCCGCCGATCTGTCGTACTGAGCTTTGAGGAAGCGGTATTCGGCTGTGAAAAGGAAATCACGATTGACCGCGTCGAGAAGTGCACCGAATGCGGCGGCACGGGCGCGGAAAAGGGCTATACTCCGGAAACCTGTCCGACCTGTCACGGCACCGGCACGGTACAGCAGACCCAGAGAACGCCGTTCGGCGCATTCTCCAGCTCTTCGCCGTGCTCCAACTGCCGCGGCACGGGCAAGATCATCAAGAAGCCGTGTAAGAAGTGCCACGGTACCGGTACGGAGCGCCGTTCGCGCACGCTGAAGGTCTCCATCCCGGCGGGCATCGATGACGGTCAGAGTGTCGCACTGCGCGGTCAGGGCGGCGCAGGCACCAACGGCGGCCCGGCAGGCGATGTCATTGTCACCGTATCCATTCGTCCGCATCCGCTGTTCCAGCGCGATGGGTATGACGTATGGTGTGAGGTTCCGATTTCGTATGCACAGGCATGCCTCGGTGAAAAGCTGATTGTTCCGACGATTGACGGCAAGGTGGAATACAGCATGCCGGCAGGCACCCAGCCGGGTACCGTCTTCCGCATGCGCGGCAAGGGCATCCAGATGGTCAACGGGCGCGGCCGCGGCGACCAGTATGTCAAGGTCACGCTCGAGATACCGAAGAACCTGAACGACAAACAAAAGGAACTGCTGCGTGAGCTGGAGGACAGCGATACGCCGCAGAACCATCCGGGCCGCAAGTCGTTCCGCGACAAGATGAAGGATCTGTTCGGCAAAAAGGACTGATGACACAGCAAAAGCCGCCCACGACGGGCGGCTTTTTCGCGCGGCGAACCCCCGCTTTTTCCTACACAAAATTGACTTGTTTGTCCAAATATAGTACCATAGGGGTAAACTTACCCGGAGGAACATTCCCCGGGGAGAGAGGGAGGAAACATGATGAACAACAACGATTTCTTTGGGCAACAAAGCCCGTTTGGGGAAAATCCGTTTGGGCAGGGCCCGTTTGGGAATCAGCCGCCAAAGAAAAACTGGAAGGAACAGCTCCGCCAGTTCCGCGACAAAAAGAAGAATCACAAAAAACCGCAGGAGAAGACCAAAGCCAGCCGCATTGTGCTGACAGCCGTGCTGTTTGTCCTCCAGTTGCTGGTGCAGTTCTATGTCTCGCTGCCTGCGATCAATATTCAGAGCACAGGCTTCTGGGCGTTCGCAGGGGAAAACCTGCTTATCCTGATGGTGCTGACCAGTGCGCTGTGTAGGGGTTCGTTTGCGTCCAACCTGCGCCGGGTGTGCACGGCAGTGATCGGCGTTGGCGTTGTGGCCTTTTTTGCGCTGGCCCTGCTGTCCAGCCCGATTTTGCAGTCACATCAGTATGCATCGCTGATGCAGGATTCGATTGAACAGAAGCAAATCGAGGAATATACGCCGACGATTGACAATGTGCCGCTGCTGGACAAGGACAGCGCATCGCGTCTGGCAAACCGTGCGCTCGGTAATCTGGTCGATGAGGTCTCGCAGTTCGAGCTGTATGATACCTATCAGGTGACGGTTGCGGGTGCGCCGGTGCGCGTCCAGCCGCTGGATTATGTCGGCTTTGTCAAATGGTTTATGAACCGCAGCACCGGCATTCCGGCCTATATTACCGTCGATATGAAAACACAGAATACCAAAATTGTCCGGCTGGAAGACGGCAAGGGCATCAAATATTCCCAGCAGGCATATTTCAATGACAACCTGCTGCGGCATGTCCGGTTCAACTATCCATGTGACATGCTGGGCGACCCGCATTTTGAGCTGGATGAATCGGGCAATCCATATTGGGTTTACCCGGTGCTGGAGCATAAAATCATGCTGTTCAGCGGAACGGATGTCAAGGGTGTCATTACGGTCGACCCGGTGACGGGTGAATGCACGCGCTATGAACGGGGCGATATCCCCGACTGGATTGACAACGTATACAGCCCGCAAATTATCATGCAGCAGTATGACTGGTATGGCAGCTATCAGAACGGCTGGATCAACTCGGTGGTCGGTCAGAAGGGCGTTGTGCGCACGACAGAGGGTTATAACTACATCCCGAAGGGCAATGACCTGTATATTTACACCGGCGTGACTTCGGTTGTGAGCGATGAATCCAATATCGGCTTTATCTTTACCAATTTGCGCACGCGCGAAACGGAATTTTATGAAATCGCAGGCGCGGAGGAATTTTCCGCAATGGAGAGCGCAGAGGGCGTCGTACAGCACCTCAATTATGACGCGACCTTCCCGATTCTGCTGATGATCGAAGGCCAGCCGACGTATACCGTCGCGCTCAAGGACAATGCGGGACTGGTCAAGCAGTACGGCATGGTCAACATGGCACAGTATCAGATTGTCGCCACCGGTTCCACCATCAAGGACTGTCAGGCGAATTACCGCAAGCTGTTGGAGAGCAATGGCGCAGAGGTTACACAGTCCGCAACGGAGGAAATGACCGGCGTGATTGACGATGTCCGCACCGCGGTTATCAGCGGCACGACATATTATTATATCCGCTTGCAGGGTGGGGATGTGTATTATATCCTCAGCGCGGCGGACAACGAGCAGGCTGTCCTGCTGGGTACGGGCGATACCGTTACACTGAATGTTGAAACGGCAGACGAGGGCAAGCAGCTGCAAAAGGCAGGGCTGAAGGGTGCGACAGCGTCCGAGGCCGCACAGCCCGACCCGGAAGAAGAGAGTTCCGCCGAGCCGGACGAAACCGCAGGCGAAGCACAGCCGGAGGCATAACAGACGCGAAAAAAGCAGAGAATGGAGCGCTCCATTCTCTGCTTTTTGTATGTGCGGGCAAAATTATTTTGCCTTGACTTTAATCCACAGCTCGGAGAGCTTTTTCCGCAGCACTTCATTGTCGCGGAATACTTCATCCTTGTCGTAGCCGGAGCGCGGGATATACGCCTCATTGCCTTCATAAATGCCGCCTTCGCCGTAGGCATCCGCCATGACTTCCGCATTGGAGGACGTATAGCCGACCGTTTCCGTGTTGTCCATCGACGCGTCATACGTCAGGACATAGTTGATAAACAGGTTGGCAAGCTCGGGATTGGAGGCATTTTTCGGAATAACCATCGCATCACTCCAGATGTTTGTGCCCTGGTCGGGACAGTAATACCCCATATCCGGATTTTCCGACAGGATATAGGCTGCATCGCCGCTGTAGACAATGCCGATGTCCTTGATGCCGTTAATCATGTTGTCGATGATTTCATCGGTGACATAAACCGGCTTCATCGTGTTGTTGACGTTGCACAGCCATTCATATGCCGCATTGATCTCATCCTCGTTGTCGGTATTCATCGAATAGCCGAGCGCCTTGAGCGCCATCATGAAGGAATCGCGCTCGGAATCATAGAGATACAGTCTGCCGGCATATTTGGTGTCCGCGAGGATGTTCCAGCCTTCGCGCTCGAGGTCATCGCGGGAGACTGTGTTTTTGTTGTAGACGATGCCGACCGAGCCCCAGAAATACGGGATGGAATAGGTGTTGTCCGGGTCGTAATCCAGCCCGCGGCAGTCATCCGCCAGCAGATCGATGTTGGTGATAATCTCTTTGTCGAGCGGCTGGAGATAGTTTTCCTTTATCAGGCGTTCGATCATATAGTCGGACGGAATGAGTACGTCATAGCTGTCGCCCGCGCTGATCTTGGTGTACATCATCTCATTGGAATCGAAATATTCCATGATAACATGGCAGTCATATTCGTCCTCGAAATTATCAATGAGGTTTTCTCCGGTGTATTCGCCCCAGTTGTAAATTTTAAGCGTGTCGGAGCTGCCGGAGGTCTGGTTGGTGCCGTCAAATTCCGTGCCCGGGCCGCCGCAGCCGGTCAGCAGGCCGAGCAGCAGTGTACCGCTCAGGGCGGCGGAAAGCCATCTGTGTTTCATGCGGTTTCCTCCTTTTTGCGGCGCCCCATGGCGCGGTCGCGGATGATCGGAATCAGGTTGAACAGGATGAGCACCGCCGTGATGATGACGATAACCAGCGTGGAAATCGCATTGATGGACGGATTGATGCGCTTGGACATCGTGTAGACGAGAATCGAGATGTTCTGCACGCCGTTGCCCGTGACGAAATAGGAAATGACGAAGTCATCGAATGACATGGTGAAGGCAATCAGTGCACCGGAGACAATGCCCGGCATCAGCTGCGGGATAATCGCATGCCACAGCGCCTGCCAGGGATTTGCACCGAGATCGAGTGCCGCATCCGCGAGATTTGGATCGAGTGTGCGCAGCCGCGGCGTGATGGACAGCATGACATAGGGCGTACAGAATGCAACATGTGCGAGCAGCAGTGTGACGAAGCCCTTGCTGATTTCCATCGTTGCGAAGAACATCAGCAGACCGATGGCCGTGACGATATCCGGGTTCATAATCGGCAGGTCGTTAATCATACTGACAGCTGAGCGCAGCGGGCGGCTGCATTTGGACAGGCCGATGACTGTAATCGTGCCGATGATCGTCGAAAGAATGGTCGCCAGAATTGCGATGACAAATGTCATCCAGATTGCGTTCATGGTCGTGGACGAGGCGAACATCTTTTCATACCAGCGCAGGGAAAAGCCGGAAAAATGGGTCAGCGAACGCGATGAGTTGAACGAAAAGACGACGGTATACACAATCGGGATATAAAAGAACGCGATCACAGCTGCCAGAATGACGCGCGTCAGCGGAAATTTTTTCTTTTTCATACTTCAATCCCCCTGTTGCGGTCAAGTCGGCGGGTCAGGAACATGGACAGCATGATGATAATCGCCATGATGAGCGACAGTGCACTGCCGAAGCTCCAGTTGCCCGAGGTGAGAAACTGTGATTCAATGACATTGCCGATGAGGACATATTGTCCGCCGCCCAGCAGCTTCGGGATAAAGAAGGAGGATACAGCGGGCAGGAATACCAGCGTGATGCCGGAGACAATGCCCGGCACACTCATCGGCAGCGTGACCTTGAGAAATGCCTGTGTGCGGTTTGCACCGAGATCGCTTGCCGCCTCTAAAAATGACGGGTCCATTTTGGACAGCGAGGTGTGGATTTCCAGAATCATGAACGGAAGGAAGTTGTAAACCATGCCGAGTACAACGGCGAAATCGGTGTACATCATCTGGAGCGGGCCGATGCCGAACAGCCCGAGCAGATGGTTCAGCAGACCGTCATCCTGCAAAATGCCGACCCATGCATACGTGCGCACGAGCATGTTGATCCAGGTCGGCAGTGTGATGACGAGGATGAGGAAGGTGCTGCGTTTGCCCGCGCGCGCAATCGCATACGCCGCGGGATAGCCCAGAAGCAGACAGACAATGGTGGTCAGGATGGCGACGCGCAGCGAACGCAGCAGTACCTGGATGAACACCGCGTCGCTGAAAAAGCGCGCGAAATTTGCCAGCGTGAACTGTCCCTGAAAGAATGCCGTGCCCTCGACGGTGAACGCATATGCGATAATCAGCAGCATTGGGACGACGATGAGGACGGAAATCCAGGCGACATAGGGATAGGCCATCGAACGGAATTGTTTCATATGCTCACCCCTTCTTCATGATGTGCAGATCATCCGGTGTAAATTGCAGGCCGACGATGTCACCCGGCTCGGTGCGGTCGGTGGTGTCCACCTTGTATTCCATGCCCTGCGTGGCGAAGGTGATGTCATAGACGCCCGGCGTGATGGTTTCCCAGTCGAATGTGTAGATGACGTCGGTGATGCGGATGCGCGCGCCGTCGTCCTCCGGGGCGAGGCTCCATGCCGAAGCGTCCGCCCATACCATCAGGTCGTTGTCCAGCGTCATCGATTCCTTGATGTCATCGACCGATTTGGAGAAGTTTACGGCGTAAATTTCCTCCTGATATTCCTCCGACTGCACGCGGTTTGCATCCTCGACGATCATATCAACCGTGATGGAGGTGCCCGCCGCCGTGCGGAATGTCACCGGATAGCGGCCGTTTTCCGGGCGGATGGAGTAGGAAATCTTGCTGATGGACACGCCCCCTTCGGTGTCCTTTTTCCACGCCTGTGCATTTGCACGGGCGATGATTTTTGCGTCCGTCAGTTCCTCGACGTCCTCCGCGTCCAGATAGAAGCTGTCCGCATCGATCAGTTCGCCGGCTTCTTCGTTGACAACCGGCTGGTCGGTCGAGACATTCATCTTGACGGTGATCGATGTGCCGCGGCGTGTTTCAACGATGGTCTCATAGTGCACGCCCTTGAACAGGACGGATTTGACCGTGCCGCGCAGCTTGCCCTGTTCCGGCGGGACGATGTCGAGATCCTCCGGACGGATGACAACCTCGACCTCTTCGTTCGGCGCAAAGCCGGCGTCGACGCATTCAAATGGATGCCCGTCGAAAATGACGCGGCGGTCACACGGCATGACGCCGTCGACAATGTTGCTCTCGCCGATGAAGTTTGCGACATAGCGGTTGATCGGTTCGTTGTAAATATCGACCGGTGAGCCGATCTGCTGAATCGAGCCTTCCTTCATGACAACGATTTTGTCCGACATGGTCAGCGCCTCTTCCTGGTCATGCGTGACAAAGATGAACGTGATGCCGACCTCCTGCTGGATTTTTTTCAGCTCGCGCTGCATGTCCTTGCGCAGCTTGAGGTCGAGCGCGCCGAGCGGCTCGTCGAGCAGCAGCACCTTCGGCTCGTTGACCAGTGCGCGCGCAATGGCGACGCGCTGCTGCTGTCCGCCGGACATCTGGTTGATGCGGCGCTGTTCAAAGCCCGCAAGACCCACGAGGCGCAGCATACGGCTGACCTTCTGCTCGATGATATCCTTCGGTTCCTTTTTGAGATTCAGGCCGAAGGCGACGTTGTCATATACGTTGAGGTGCGGGAACAGCGCATATTTCTGGAATACGGTGTTGACCTCGCGCTTGTACGGCGGCAGGCCTGAAATGTCCTGGCCGTCAAAAATAACCTGCCCGTCATCGGCGTCCAGAAAGCCTGCAATGATGCGCAGCAGTGTGGTTTTGCCGCAGCCGGACGGGCCGAGCAGCGTGACAAATTCGTTTTCATAAATGTCCAGCGAGATGCCGTCGAGCACGCGCTGGCCGTCGAATTCCTTGACGATGTTTTTGATTTCAATCAGTTTGTTCATATCCCTCTCCTAACCCGGGCAGAAGGCTGCCCTAGAATAGCGGCGGGGTGCTGACCCACAGCACCTGTGCCGTTGTTTTTCTGTCGTTGCGAAGATAATGACCGCGTTTCCCGTCCAGATAGAAGGTTTCCCCCTTGTGGACGGTATAGGCGGCGGTATCGGTGACCAGTGTGACCGTGCCGGCGATCACATAGCCGAATTCCTCGCCGCCGTGCGGGCCGGACGGGAACGATTGTCCGCCCTGCGGCAGTTCGACGAGGATGGGCTCCATTTTATTTTTCTGGGTATTGGGCACGATCCAGCGGATGGTGCAGGCGTCGCGCGCGTCTTCAAAAAAATCCGCCTGCCCGAACACAATCTGTTCCTCCGGCGTGTCACTGAAAAATTCCGACAGCGATGAACCGAGCGCTTCGAGAATATCTGCGAGCGTCGCGATGGACGGACTGGTCAGGTCGCGCTCCAGCTGGGACAGGAAGCCTTTGGTCAGCTCGCAGCGGGAGGCAAGCTCTTCCAGCGTCAGCCCCTGCTGTGCACGCAGCCGCTTGATTTTTGAACCGATTTCCATTTTTTTGCCGGCATGCCGCCGGCGCGCCTCCTTTGCCTGTTCTTTACAAATACTAAACTTTTTATGCTTGTTTATCAAACTCGCAATACCTATTATACACATCCTGTGCGGGAGCGCAACAGTTTTTTACACCGAAACAGAAAAATTTCGGAATGGACTGCAAAAAATTGGTATAGCTCCGCGCATTTTGGGCCATACTGGGGGTACTGGAGGTGCTGAGATGAAAAAAACGAACGAAGCTGCGCGGTGGTGGAGTGAGGACAGGGGCTTTTACATGATTCTCCTGCTGTGTGTGCTGGCGGTTGCAGTGGCGGCCTATGTGCTGTTTGCGTCGCCGCAGACGGTGGAGGCAGATCCGATGGACGGATACCTGTATGAAGCGGATGACAGCGTGAGCGCATCCGAGCCGCTCGACCGCGTCCCGGCGATGGAAACCGAACCCGCAGAGGATACAGACGACAGTGCCGACGCGCAAGCTGCGGAAGCAGCTGCCGACACGGAGCAGGAGAAGGACGAGCCTGCGGAGCAGACCGCTGCCGCACCGACCTTCACGCCGCCGATGGATGCGGATGTATCGCATGCCTTTT
Source organism: Butyricicoccus porcorum (assembly GCF_051246315.1). Taxonomy (NCBI): domain Bacteria; kingdom Bacillati; phylum Bacillota; class Clostridia; order Eubacteriales; family Butyricicoccaceae; genus Butyricicoccus; species Butyricicoccus porcorum. Next base: position 778,887 of record NZ_CP178353.1, on the reverse strand, counting down.
CCGGCGATACACTGGAATACAATGAGACCACGCGCGACTGGCGCACACATGAGGGTGCAGATTATGCGGGCGAGGAGGGCGATGCCGTGCGCGCGATCGCCGACGGCACAGTGCTCCGCGTCGGTGACGACACCATTTATGGAAAATATGTCATCCTCAGCCATACGCAGGATATGAATAGCCTGTACGCGGGGCTGGATCACATCACGGTCTCCGAGGGCGACAGCGTGAAGGGCGGCGATCAACTCGCGGAGCTGGGCAGCCCGATGCCATTGGAGCAGGCGCTCGGCGTGCATTTGCATCTGGCTGTCACAAAGGAAGGCAACGCCGTTGATCCCGCAGGCCTGTTTTAATCGCCGCTTGTGCGCTGATACGTGTCAAATGAAAAATCTTTTGTGGATGTATTGACTTCTTCCGATACAATGCGTTATAATAATACCAGAATCGTTCAGAGATGGGCGATTTCAACAAAATCCAATTTTGTTTAAAGCACGGTCACATCCCCCAGATAGTGCTTTATATCATCCCCAATTTGCATGTTGTGTTTATCATCCCCCAAAACTTCCACGACATGCGGAAACGCCGAATGCCTCCCCGCATTCGGCGTTTCTTCTTTTTCCTCACCTGGGGAAAAGAGCAGAAAACAGCCCTTCCCGCACGGGAAGGGCTGTTGCGTTTATTGGACGATTATCTGCTCCATGACCGCGCCGATGGGCGCGTCAATCGTCAGGTTTGCACCGGTTGAGCGCTGGGTCTGTCCCTTATTGATGACGACGAGATTTTTGCCGTTGAAATAGTGGATCAGCCCCGCGGCGGGATAGACGGCAAGCGAGGTGCCGCCGATGATGAGCATATCCGCTTTGGCGAGATGACGCACGCTGTCGTTGAGTGTCTGTTCGTCGAGCGATTCCTCATACAGCACGACATCCGGCTTGAGTGTGCCGCCGCATTCGCATTTGGGCACGCCGCCGCACTGTTTGACATAGTGTGCATCGTAGAACTTACCGCAGCGCTGACAGTAGTTGCGGTGTACCGAACCGTGCAGCTCAAGCACGGTTTTGCTTCCGGCTGCCTGATGCAGCCCGTCGATGTTTTGGGTGATGACGGCGGTCAGCTTGCCGGCCTGTTCCAGTTCCGCCAGCTTGCGGTGCGCGGCGTTCGGCTTCGCGTCCAGCGCGAGCATCTTATCCTGATAGAACCGGTAAAATTCCTCCGGCTGCGACACGAAAAAGGAGTGGCTGAGGATGGTTTCCGGCGGGAATTTGTATTTCTGGTTGTACAGGCCGTCAACACTGCGGAAATCCGGGATTCCGCTTTCCGTGGAAACACCTGCGCCGCCGAAAAAGACGATGCGCTTTGATTCGTCAATCATCTGCTGTAAGGCAGCAATTTGCTTTTGAAGATCCATAAATAGCCTCCTTTTCCGAAACATGTGTTGGTTTACTTGACGATGGAAACGGTATTTTCCGCGCGCTCGTGCACATTGGCCGGTGCGGCAGCATAGCCGAGCGAAGCGGCGGCGTTGACAATATGTGTTTCCGGCACGCCGAACTCCGTCAGCAGTGCACGAACCTCGGGCGCGTCACAGGTGTCGCGCACCTGATTGATCCAGCAGCTGCCCAGGCCGAGCGAGGTGGCAGCCAGCAGGACATTTTCCTGTGCGGCCGCGCCGTCGAGCATGCTGTTGCGGTTGTCGCGCTCGCCGGAAACAATAAAGAATGCAGTCGGCGCGTAGAAATTGTAATTCGCCGGACGGTTGTCCGCCTTGCGGATGGCAGCAGCGAGCTGCTGAATTTTTTCGGTATCGGTAATCAGTGTGAAATGCCAGGTCTGTTTGTTCATGCCGGACGGCGCCCAGACAGCGGCAGTAATCAGATCGTCCAGCTTTTCCTGTTCAATCGGCTGGTCGGTAAAGCTGCGGCAGGAATGGCGGTCGAGCATATTCTGAATGATAGCGTTCATGGAAACAACACTCCTTTGGGAAAAGTTAATTCTGCTTTCAGTATAATGCACTGCGCCGCCGGATGCAAGGGCTCAGACCGGCATCGCCCTCCGCACGCTAAAATTGCGGGCGCAACCATGCGGAAAGCCATTGCCCGCCGATGTGCCGCGTGATATAATAAAATACTGATATGGCGGCACGGATTGTCCACCGTGTTCCGGTCGGACAGGCGCGCGGCAGCCGCAAAATCGGACAAAATTTCCGAAATATGACGGATTTTTTTGATTCGGCCAGGTGTCCGCCATATTTCCGGATATGTAAATTTATGAGATCATGCGGCAGGCAGCCCACCCTGGACTGCCGGGCGCGGAAAACGAGGGGATTTCACGATGTATCAAAAGGTGTTCAAACGGCTGCTCGATATCGTGCTGTCGCTTTGCGGGTTGGTCTGCCTGTCGTGGCTGTATCTGATTTTAATCGTTGCGGTCAAAATCGACGATCCCGGCCCGGCTTTTTTTTCACAGAAGCGCGTCGGCAAAGACGGGACATATTTTCAATTACATAAATTCCGCAGCATGAAGATGAGCACGCCGCACGATGTACCGACCCATCTGCTGGAAAACCCGGAGAGCTACATCACCCGGGTGGGCGCATTTCTGCGCAAGTCCAGCCTGGATGAGCTGCCGCAGATTTGGGATATCTTTGTCGGGCATATGTCAATCATCGGCCCGCGCCCGGCGCTGTGGAACCAGTATGACCTGATTGCGGAGCGCGACCGGTACGGCGCAAATGCCGTCCGCCCGGGTCTGACCGGCTGGGCACAGATTCACGGCCGCGATGAACTGGCGATTGACGAAAAGGCGCGGCTGGACGGCTATTATGTCGAGCATCTGAGCTTTGGCATGGATGTGAAATGCTTCTTTGGCACGATTTTCTCCGTCCTCCGACAGGATGGCGTTGTGGAGGGCGGCACGGGTGCCATCGGGGACAGGGAGAATGGAAAATGAAAAAAATTCTGATCCTGACCAACCATTCGTATATGCTGTGGCGGTTCCGCCGCGAGCTGATTCAGGAGCTGGCAAAGGAGCATGAGGTCGTCCTCAGCATGCCGTTTGTCGGGCATGAGGACGACTTTCAGGCGCTGGGCCTGCGCTGTATCGACACCAAAATCGACCGGCGCGGCATCAATCCCGCGACCGACAGCCGGCTGATTGCGGCATACTGCAGGCTGCTGCGGCGCGAGAAGCCCGATCTGGTCATCACCTATTCCATCAAGCCGAATATCTATGGCGGGCTGCTGTGCGGCGCGATGGGTATCCCGTTCTGCGCAAACGTACAGGGATTGGGTACCGCTTTTCAGAAGCCGGGACTGGCGCAGTTCGTGACGCTGCTCTATCGGCTGGCATTCAAAAAAGTCCGCACGGTATTTTTTGAAAACACGGGTAACGCGGCGGAATTTCAGGCGCGCCGCATTATTCCGCAGGAAAAACAAACTATTTTGCACGGCGCGGGCATCAATCTGGAGCAATACGCTGCACAGCCGTATCCTGCACAGGAAATGGTTCATTTCCTGTATCTGGGTCGCATCATGAAGGAAAAGGGCATGGATGAGCTGTTCGCGGCGGCGCAGAAGCTGCATGCGGAGCAGCCGGGGTTTGTACTCGATCTGGTCGGCTTTTTTGAAGACGAATACAAGCAGCAGGTGACACAGTTGGAGCAGGAAGGCGTCGTGGTTTTCCACGGCTTTCAGCGGGAGCCGCGCCCGTTTTATGCGGCGGCAGACTGCGTTGTCCTGCCGAGCTGGCATGAGGGCATGAGCAACGTCCTGCTGGAGGCGGCAGCCACCGGCAGACCGGTGATTACCAGTGATATTCCGGGCTGCCGCGAAGCGGTGGATGACGGGGTATCCGGCATTCTGGTGCCGGTGCGCGACAGAGAAGCGCTGTATCAGGCGATGAAGCGCATGCTCGGCATGTCCGCAGATGCGCGTGCCCGGATGGGGCGCGCGGGACACCGGAAGATGGAACAGGAATTCCGCAAGGAAGCTGTCGTTGCGGAGACCATCCGCGCGCTGGGACTGGGGATCCGGGAGGAAGTGCGATGAGGACGTACAGGAAACTCTGGATTGCCGCAGCGGTGGTGCTGGTGTTTGCCGCACTGGCTGTCGCCTGCGCGGCGGAGCTGAACCGGTCGGCGCACAGCCTGACGGTGACGAATTACCGGATCCCGACCCGGAAGCTGGACACGCCGGTGCGCATTGTCCAGCTGACCGACCTGCACAACAGTGTGTTTGGAGAACACAACGCGGAGCTGGTGGACACCGTAAACGCGCAAAACCCGGATCTGATTGTCATTACGGGCGATTTACTCGATGCCGGCAGTGCGGATACGGACATTGCCACGGATCTGATCGCACAGCTGTCTGTCATCGCTCCGGTCTATGTCTCACTGGGCAATCATGAACTGGAACACGAACAGACTTACGGGACGGATGTGACGGCGTTGTATGAAAACGCCGGTGCGATTGTGCTCGACCTTTCATATGCCGATATCACGGTCAACGAACAGTCCTTTCGACTGGGCGGTATCTATGGCTACTGCCTGCCGGAGCAATATCTCGACACCGGGGAGGCGGACGAAGAGGAATGCGCGTTCCTGCGCGATTTTCAGGACACGGATTTGTACACCGTCCTGCTGTGCCATATGCCCGCCTGCTGGATTGTCAACGACGGCATCAACGCATGGGAGATCGATTGTGTGTTTGCGGGGCATGCACATGGCGGACAGATTCGCCTGCCATTGATTGGCGGCCTGTGGGCACCGGATCAGGGCTGGTTCCCCGGACAGGAAGCCGGTTTATATTACGCTGACGATCAGCAAAAGGTCATGGTGCTGTCCCGCGGACTGGGCAGCACGGAAAAAATCCCCCGGTTCAACAACATCCCGGAGGTCGTCACGACAGAATGCATTCCCGCGGAATAGGAGCTGTATGAATACAAATGAAACACGCTTTCTGCACGCACTGAAGGCGTCCCTTGAAAATCAGACCGTCGAATGGACGGATGAACTGTCGCCGCAGGACTGGGCTGCCCTGTTCCGGCTGGCAGATGCGCACCGCGTCCTGCCAATGGTCTATGAGGCGGTATACCGCAGCCCAACGGCACAGCAGGCCGATCCGCAGCAGTTCCGGGCGATAAAACGGCGTACCGTGCAGGCAGTTATGCTGCAAACCATTCGGACAAGTGAATTCCTGCGGCTGTCTGTGCATCTCGCGCAGGCAGGGGTTACGCCGTGTGTAGTCAAGGGGATTGTATGCCGCAGCCTGTACCCGAAACCGGACTGCCGTATGTCCGGCGATGAGGATGTACTCATTCCGGCAGAGCAGTTTCAGCTGTGCCATGAGGCGCTGCTGGCATATGGCATGACACCCTGTCAGCCGGAGCAGGTGCCGGACGATGCATATGAGGTGTCGTATGCAAAGCCGGGCAGCCCGCTGTATCTTGAAGTGCACAAAAGTCTGTTCCCACCGGATTCTGAGGCATATGGCACGCTCAATCAGCTGTTTGCCGGTGCGTCAGAGCGGATGACGGAGTTGACCGTACAGGACACAGTACTCACCACCATGGGGCATACAGACCATCTGTTGTATCTCATCTGCCATGCCTTCAAGCATTTTTTACACAGTGGCTTCGGCGTGCGGCAGGTGTGTGATATCGCGCTGTTTGCCAATGCCTATGGCGCGGACATCGACTGGCAGCGGCTGCTGCACAGTTGTGAGCAGATCCATGCGGTACCGTTTGCCGCAGCACTGTTCCGCATCGGGCAAATGTACCTGACGTTTGACCCGGAACAGGCATGTTACCCGGCGGCATGGCAGGCTATTTCCGTCGATGAGACCGCCATGCTGGAGGATATGCTGGCGAGCGGCATTTATGGTGATGCCAGCATGAGCCGCAAGCACAGCAGCAATATGACGCTCGATGCAGTTTCTGCCGACCAGCGCGGCAAAAAAGCCGGTCAGACGGTGCTCAAATCGCTGTTTCCCGCGCCGGGCAAGCTGGAACGGCGCTATCCATATCTGAAAAAACACCCGTATCTTGTGCCTGCCGCGTGGGCAGACCGTCTTCTGCATTACCGAAAGGAGATCAAAACAGGTGCGGACAATCAGGCGATGGAGGCGGTGCGCATCGGCAACCGGCGCATCGCGCTGCTCCGACAATACGGCATTATCAAATAGGCAAAAACAGATACTCCCGGCGTGCAGCGCCGGGAGCTTTTTGTGTGCGCTTGTCATGTCCGCGCACATGCACTATAATACTATCATATGATACTTGAATCAGACGACAGGAGGAACGGAAATGAGCATGGATCAGCAGGCGCGTGCGCTGTGGCAGCGGGTGAAAGCGCCGCAAAAGGCCGCGTTTTTCAGCTGCTTTGTGACAGGCTATCTTGTGCATCTCTATGCATTTACCAATACCATTCCCAATTCGGACGGGCTTGACCGCGTCTATGACACCCAGCAGATGACGATTTCCGGCAGGTGGTTCCTGCATTTCGTATCGGCACTCAATGATTACACACAGATGCCGGCGGCAATCGGATTGCTGTCCCTGTTGTTCCTGAGCCTGGCGGCGGTGTTGGTGACGGCGCTTCTGTCGTTCAGAAGCAGCGTACTCGCCGGGCTGGCGGGCGCACTGATGGCGGCATTCCCGTGCACCGGGTACATGTTCCTGTATATGTTCACAGCATCCGCGTACAGCGTTGCGATTTTCCTCGCAGTGTTGTCAGTCTGGCTCGCCGCACGGCGGGGAAGGGGCGGCTGGCTGCTCGGTATTCTGTGCCTTGCCTGCTCGATGGGTATTTATCAGGCATATGTCACGGTTGCGATTTCGCTGTCGCTGCTGCTTGTGCTGCGGGAAACGCTGCGGCCAAAGGCGCAGCGTCAGAAGACAATCGCCTTCGGCGTGCGCATGGCGGCCTATCTTGCTGCGGGTGCGGTGCTGTATTACGCCATCCTGATGATCTTTCTCAAGGTCAAGCATCTCACCCTGCTGTCCTATCTGGGCATGGATGCGGCCAGCTCCGGGTATCCGTTTGCACAGCTTCCCCGGCTGCTGCTGTCGACGTATGCACAGGTTGTTCAGTTCTTTTTCTGTGCGGGTGCGGATAACACCTTTGCCAATGGCTTTCTCGTCGCGGTGGACATTCTGGCACTGTTGGCCGGTGTGTATTTCCTCGTGCGGTATGTGACAGACCGAACGCTGCACCGGGACGGCTGGCGCATTGCCATTGCCGCCGCGATGCTCGCGCTGCTGCCGCTCGGCATGAATTTTGGGCAGCTGCTCAGCCCGTTTTCCACACCGACACCGCTGATGAAATATTCCTTTGTCACGGTGTACCTGCTGGTATTATTTGCCGCCGATCTGTGCGACAGCAGACAGCCGGGCTGGCATGCGGGCGCGCTGGCGGCGGGCACAGCGGCCTTGCTACTGTTGTTCTGCCTCAATACAGACAACCTGCTGTACACCGCTTCCGCGCAGGCACACCGCGCAACGGAGAGCTATGCGACGCGGCTTCTGGCGCGCATTGAGAGCTGTCCGGGCTATGAAACCGGCATGGAAATCGTCATCATCGGCACGATACCGGAGGAACAGCTCTGCGCAGATATTCCGAGCTATGCGCAGGTGCGGCATTACAGCGTGCCGGAAAACTCCGCGCTGCTGCGCAACAAGCACCTCTATTATTACCTGAACAACTGGCTCAATTTCCCGGCGGAGGAGCCGGACGAGGAAACCATGATTTCCGTTTCCGCGTCGGAGGAATTTGCCGACATGCCGCTGTATCCGGCGCAGGGCAGCGTGCAGGTGGTGGACGGGCGCGTTGTCGTCAAGCTGCGCGACAGCTACACGCCCAAGGAAGACTATGAAATTGCCTACGAACAGCGCAGATAAACGAACAAAACCGGGTGCGTGAAAAAACGCACCCGGTTGATTTTTGGGGCAAAAAACAAAGAAACAGCCGCATTCCGAAAGGAATACGGCTGTTGGTGGCTCATCGGGGGTTCGAACCCCGGACCCTCTGCTTAAAAGGCAGATGCTCTACCTACTGAGCTAATGAACCGGATGGCAGGGGCGGCAGGAGTTGAACCTGCGATACTAGAGTCAAAGTCTGGTGCCTTAACCACTTGGCCACGCCCCCGTAACGCAGGAAAAAACGAATAGCCCCTGTATAAAAATGTTCTTCACAACGCGGCAGCACTGTGAAGAAGAAAAATGGGGTGAGTGAAGGGAGTCGAACCCTCGGCCTCCAGAGCCACAATCTGGCGCTCTAACCAACTGAGCTACACCCACCATATTCAACTTTGCTGTGCACAGTGAGACTCGTTTGAATGGTACGCCAGGAGGGATTCGAACCCCCGGCCTACTGCTTAGAAGGCAGTTGCTCTATCCAACTGAGCTACTGGCGCATAGGAATCTGTGCCTGCATGTGACCGATCAAATGGAGCGGGTGATGGGAATCGAACCCACGTGTTCAGCTTGGAAGGCTGACATTCTACCATTGAACTACACCCGCAGGTTTTTCACAATGCTTATATAGTATACCAACCGACCGGGCGGTTGTCAATACTTTTTTCGATATTTTTTTGTGAAAACCTGCGGAAGAAGCTCAGGGGCATCAGGCATTGAGAAGTGCGCCGTAATGCTGGTACATACTGATTGCGAGCGTGACGAGAAAAATGGCGATGAGCAGGCGGGTGCACCACTTGAGCATCTTCTGTTTTTTCTGCCGTTCTGCGCTGTCGCTCTTGCCGCCCTTCTCGACCTGATTCATCAGGATGACTGTCGGGATAAGGACGATGATGAGCGCAATGATTAAAATAAGTCTCCAGGACTGCATGTTTGATACCTCTGTTGATGAAATGGATCGGGAAATTCCAAACAGCGGGCTGAGAGGGCATATGGTTTGCCCTCTCAGCAATGCTGCAATTTAAATCGTGTCAATCTTCACGCCGGATGCATCCGCCGTGACATGCGCGCCGGAGAGCGGGCGCTCCCATGCGGCAATGATGCGGTTTGCCAGCTCGTCCTCGACCTGCTTTTCAATCGTGCGGCGCAGGTTGCGCGCACCGAATTTGACAGAGAACGACTGCTCGACCAGATAATCGACCAGAGCATCGTCCCATGTCAGGCGGATGCCGGTATCCGCGAGGGAATCACGCAGTTGACTCAGCATGATCGCTGCAATGGCGCGGAAATCGTCCTTTGTCAGATGGTCGAACGAAATAATATCATCAATGCGGTTGAGGAACTCCGGCCGCATGATTTCCTCCAGTGCCTTGAGCGCGCGGTCTTGATTCTGCTCGGAGAGCGACTTGCCGAAGCCCACCGAACCGCCGGAGCGGTCAGAGCCCGCATTGGACGTCATGACAATGATGGTGTTTTCAAACGATACGGTGCGGCCCTGTGCATCGGTAATGCGTCCGTCGTCCAGTACCTGGAGCAGGATATTGAGTACATCCGGGTGCGCCTTTTCGATTTCATCGAACAGCACGACGGAATACGGGCGGCGCCGGATTTTCTCCGTCAGCTGACCTGCCTCATCAAAGCCGACATAGCCGGGAGGTGAACCGATCAGACGGGAAACCGTGTGCTTTTCCATGTATTCCGACATGTCCAGACGGATGAGCGATTCCGGCGTGTCGAACAAGTCTTCCGCCAGTGCCTTGACCAGCTCGGTCTTGCCGACACCGGTTGGGCCGACAAACAGGAAGGAAACCGGCTTGTGCTTCGGGCTGATGCCCGCACGCGAACGGCGCACGGCATGTGCCACGGCAGAGACTGCCTTTTCCTGTCCGACAACGCGCCGGTGCAGGCGCTCCTCCAGACCGGTCAGGCGGGAAAATTCCTGTTCGCAGACCTTGGAGGCGGGCACACCCGTCCAAAGCTCGATGACAGAAGCGAGATGTTCGCCTGTCAGCTCCGGCGCCGGGATTTTGCGCAGTTCTACCAGCTTGTTCTCTGTCTGGAGCTCCAGGCTCTTCAGCTCCGCCATGTGCTCATAAACTTCGTTGTTCTGCTCCTGCTGTAACAGATCCTCCTGCTCGCGATGGATGGATTCCAGCTTGTCCGTGAGTGCAGGAATTTCTGCCGTCGCCGGGCTGTCCAGATTCAGGCGGGAGCATGCCTCATCGATGAGGTCAATCGCCTTGTCCGGCAGATAGCGGTCGGTGATATAGCGCTCGGACAGGGCAGCTGCCTGCTGGCAGATTGCGTCCGAAATGTGTACGCCATGGAAGTCTTCATAGTAGCCGCGCACACCCATCAGGATTTTTGCGGTGTCTGCAACCGACGGTTCGTTGATGGAAACCGGCTGGAAGCGGCGCTCGAGTGCGGCGTCCTTTTCGATATATTTGCGGTATTCCGCGAAGGTTGTCGCGCCGATCACCTGAATCTCGCCGCGCGAGAGTGCCGGCTTGAGGATGTTTGCGGCGTTCATCGAGCCTTCGGCATCGCCTGCGCCGACGATGTTGTGCACTTCGTCGATGACAAGGATGATGTTGCCGAGCGCCTTGACCTCGTTGATGAGGCCCTTCATGCGGCCTTCAAACTGTCCGCGGAACTGCGTGCCCGCGACAAGTGCCGTCAGGTCGAGCAGATGGACTTCCTTGTTTTTCAGCTTATATGGCACCTCACCCTTCGCAATGCGAATGGCAAGCCCCTCTGCGACCGCCGTCTTGCCGACGCCCGGCTCGCCGATGAGGCACGGATTGTTCTTCTGTCTGCGGTTGAGAATCTGGATGACACGTTCGGTCTCGCTTTCGCGTCCGATGATGGCATCCAGCTGACCCAGCCGTGCGCGCGCCGTCAGATCGGTGCAGTACGCGGACAGGTTCTTGCGTTTTTTCGCCTCTTTTTTCTTGCGGCGGCGGTCTTCTTCCGTTTCCGCAGCACTGCCGTTCTGGGCAGCGCTGCCGGTAGACGGGTCGCCGTTCTGCGAGAACATCTTTTCGAGGAACGGGAAGGTATGGGTGCGCCCGAAATCAAAGGCGTCATCCGCTTCCTGCTGTGCGCTGACCTCGTCATCGTATTCGGGTTCGTCGTCGTATTCGTCGTCCGAATCGGTGTTGGCGAGCGCGTGCATGTTGGTCATTTCACTGGTAATCTGGTCGAGGTCGTCATCTGTAATGCCCATCTGGCGCATCAGGCCGTCAATCGGCTTGAGACCCAGCTCACGGGCACATTTCAGGCAGTAGCCTTCATTGGATGCGGAACCATCCTCCATCTTGGAAATAAACACGACTGCCACGTTTTTGTGGCAGCGGGAGCAAAGTGGCATATGCATAGGGATATTTTTCCTTTCCGGAGCGTGTGCGGAATATAGAATAGCGGCACGCTCACATAAAAACGGCAGGGCGTGTTAGGCTTCTGTCGGATTGGCTTCAAACAGGGAAACACCGTCATTCCAGCCCACCAGATAACCGGCAATGGAGGAATTTTCCATCACAGACGGTGAGAGAAAACCGACGTCGGAATAGACGGCGGGAACAAACAGCTTGAGTGCCCACATGACGCAGGTACACAGCACAAGACCGGTCGCCGCGCCGAGCACACCGCCCAGCAGTGCGTTGCAGGAATGCAGCACCGGGAGATTGGTGAGCACGCCGAGTGCGGATACAATCACATGAATCAGCAGCTTGGCGAGGAAAAATGCGACGATGAACACGAGAAGATACGCGATGGTCTCACTCACGGAGCGGGAGATGGCGTTGGTCAGTGTCTGCTGGGGATCGCTGCTCGACTGGAGCACATCGAGGGAGACACCATGCGAGGTGAGAATGCCCTGCAAATAACCGGAGATGCCGTTCCAGGTATCCTCCACGGAGCCCACAATCTGTGTCAGCTCAGGCATGCGCTCCACCACGGAGCCGGAGGCGTAAGGCAGGAGCAGTTCACCCACGGGCTGCTTGAAATGCGAGGCGGCGATGAGCGCTGCAACCAGAGAAATCAGGGAGCCAAAGGTGTACGCAACCGTGGCCACAAAGCCTCGCCGCACGCCGAAAAAGGCATACAGGGCGATGATGAGCAGGATAATCCAGTCAATTGTGGTCATAACAGATTCCGTCCTTTCTGAAAATTCCCGGCGGTCAGCTGCGGCTCAGCCGCCGTCGGAATTGAGATCTTTGAGGGGATTGCCAATATTCAGCACGCGTGCCTGGCTGCCAAACAGTGCAATGGCGGAGCCGCCGGAACGCATGTAAACGCGGGATACGCCCGCGAGATTGGTCTGCTGGTCAATTTCGCGCAGGCTCTTGGAATAGAACGTCACCGTGTCGCCCGTCAGCACGGCGAGCCGCCCGTCACAATAGCTGATGGAATCCGGCTCCGTAGAGAGGCTGAGCGGTTGGCGCGAGGCCGTGCCGCGCGCGTTAATCAGCACGATATCCGCGCGGCTGGACTGGGAATACGATTCGGTTGCCAGCGCGACACAGTCATCCGACAGGTCAAACGCAATGAGTGCATCCGCCTGATATTCGGTGTGGTAGCGGATCTGACCGCCGCGCGAGACAACATAGGTCGCGTTGTCACAGACGACGCAGACGGTGTTGTTGCCGAGGTATTTCATGCCGAGCACAAGGCTGCCGTTCATATCCACATTGGTGATGGTTTCGCTTTCGCTCGGTTTTTCGGTCGAATCGATGTCGGTGAAAAACAGTTTCGAGCTGAGTGTCAGCCCTTCCTGTCGGAAACAGAACAGCGCGAGGCGTTTGCCGTCGGGCGAGAGCACCGCCGACATAATATAATAGTCAGGAGACGACCATTTATACAGCTGTTCGTTGTCGATGTTGTATACGGTGACGGCGCTTTTGTAGCCCGCCTCGTCGGTCACAATGGCAACGCTGCCGTTGGAGGAAATGTCTGCGTTGGTCACGGGGGACTGCATGGTTTGTGAATACAGCTCGGACAGCGTATTGGTCACGGTAAAACGATAGGCGCCGCGGTCAAATACCAACAGGTATTGATTGGAGGCGCGCATGACCGGGTTGGCATAGGAGAGATTCATCTCCATCTGTGAATAATTGCTCGGCAGCTCGAAGGTCAGCGTCTTGTCGTTGCAGATTGCGAGCCCGTTGCCGAACGGCAGCATGCATTTGTTTGTACCGGACGGATAGGAGATCACCGTTGTGTCGCCTGCGGAAACATGCGACGCCGCTTTGAGCGACGAGCGGATGTTTCTCAGGCTGGTCGGTGTGAACAGCTGTAAATTGAGCACGAGGAACAGCGCGGAAACGAAGACGAGCAGCCAGCCGGTATAGTGGCGGACGCGGTAGATCATCCGGAGATGGGGGTCTGCGCTGGTCGACAGCAGATAATCGCGCCGGGATTTGCGGCGCGGGAAATTGCGTTTGTTTGTCATAACAGACCTCCCGGTGCGCCCCATTCCTCCGCCAGATGGAAGGCATCCAGCTCCGGCGTGCTGTCATACCACAGCCGGCTCATGTACAGTCCCTGCGGCGGCAGGGTTGGCCCGGCCTGTTCGCGGTCACAGCTGTCGAGAATGCGCCGGACGTCGTCCGGCGGGAATTTGCCCTGGCCCGCATACAGCAGCGTGCCGGAGATGGCGCGCACCATATTGTACAGGAAGCCGTCCGCCGAGACGCGGATGCGCACAAACCGCCCGACAGAATCCACCGAACAGGTAAAAATTTCGCGCACGGTCGATTTGACCGGCGTACCCATCGAGCGCACGGCGGCAAAGTCCTGCCTGCCGATGAAGTGCGCGGCCGCCTGCTGCATGGCGGAGACATCCAGCGGATAGGGGTAAAAATAACTGCGGCTGATCGCGAACGGGTCACGAATCCTGCCCGGGCAAATCAAATAGGTATATTCCTTGCGCGTGCACGAAAAGCGCGCGTCGAACGAATCCGGGACGACGGCAGCACCGGACACCGCGATATCCATCGGAAGATGGGAATTGATGGCGAGCGGGAGCCGGTCCATGGGAATCGTGCAGTCGGCGTGGAAGTTGGCCACATACCGTCGGGCATGTACCCCCGCATCGGTGCGCCCGACGCCGGAAACGGAAACGTCCTGCCCCAGGACAGACGCGACCGCGTCGGTCACCGTCTGCTGGACAGTGGCGGCGTTTTTCTGGGTCTGCCAGCCGTGGTAGGCCGTGCCGTCATAGCTGAGAATGATGGCAATATTCAAAGGACTGTTTTCCTTTCTCGAAAAGTATAACAGGCGGCTATTACAAAAGTATGAACAATTGTAAACGCCTTAAAAATTCTTTTGCCATATCGGTAAAAAATACAGAATTTTTGGGCTTTTGCTCCCTGTCTATTATAGAATACAGACCTCGGGGCAAAAATGCAACGGGCAATATGGCAATTTTTCCGGTTTTATGATACGATAGCAGTGCATTGTTCAGAAAGAGCGCCGTGCAATGGCGCTCTCAGAGGATGCTTTTGATTTAGGAAAAGTAGGTGTAATCTTTTTTGGCAGCAACAAAGAAAACTTCAACAAAGAAAAAGAGCACATCCACCCGCAAAAAAACAGGCAGCGGCACGGGCACGCGAAAGCGGACGTCCTCCGGCAGCACCGCGCGCAAAAAAAACGGGACAGCATCGTCACGGGCGCGTTCGACAGGCCGGACGCCTGCTGCAAAGCAGCAGACCGGTTCGGTCTGGAACCATATGACGGTCGGCTTCGGCCTGCTGCTGCTGGCGGTTTTGCTCGCACTGGCACTGTGCCGCATGGACGGTGTGCTGCTCGACGGACTGCTGCGGCTGTGCGGCGGTTTGATTGGCTGGGGCACACAGGTGTTCTGGGTTGCGCTGTGTCTGGCGGGCGTGTTTGTGCTGTGTGATATGCAGCCGGTGCGTCTGCGCGTGCTGTGTATCCTGACGTTCCCGGTTTTGTGGGGGGCACTGGCGCAGTGCATCCTGCTCGAACCGATGTCCATTTCGTTTACCACCATCCTTCATCTGTGGCAGGAGGGCATGGCACTGCGCACCGGCGGTGTGCTCGGCGGCATGATTGCCGTGATTCTGTCCTTCCTGCTGAGCGCGACCGGCGCAAAAATCCTGCTGGTGCTCGTCATGCTGGTTTATGTGTTCATCGTATGCAATACGACGCCCGCACGCCTGTATCACTGGCTGGTGCGCATGATTGCGGAGGATACGGAGGAGCTGCGCGAGCAGGATATGACGGTCACGCCCGCAAAGCGCGCGAAAAAAGCCGCACAGAAACCGAAACCGGAGAAAAAACGCGGCAATCTGTTTGCCTTCCTGCGCGACCAGCGCGCAAAGCGCAAGGCGGCAAAGCTGATGGCGGAGCAGCAGGCAGCGGAGGAGGAA
Organism: Butyricicoccus porcorum; assembly: GCF_051246315.1. Lineage (NCBI taxonomy): Bacteria > Bacillati > Bacillota > Clostridia > Eubacteriales > Butyricicoccaceae > Butyricicoccus > Butyricicoccus porcorum. Next base: position 763,588 of record NZ_CP178353.1, on the reverse strand, counting down.
GACATTCCCGTACAGGAAACAGACACTGCACCGCAGCCATCACCGGCGGAATCGGCGGCCGCAGCCAATGCGCGCGAGCGCTATCAGCGCCGCATGGAGCAGCGCCGCCGTCTGGCGGATGTTCTGCCGGAGGAGCCGGGCGATGCGGAGGATACGCCGCCATGGGATGACGACACACCGCCCTGGCATACCGACAGTGAGGTGCCGCCCGCGCCGCCGGAGGAGGACGAGCCAAACAAGCCGTCCGACCACGAGGTACAGGCACAGGTGCACCGCGAAATTGCCGATGCCATGGAGACCCCGGTGCAGGAATACAGCTTCCCACCGCTGGAACTGCTCAAAGCGGCTCCGCGAACCTCCACGGCGGGCGTGCGCAGCGAGCTGAAGGACAGCTCGGAACGTCTGGTGGATACCCTCGCTTCGTTTGGCATCGAGATGCAGATTATCAACATCGTGCGCGGCCCGTCGGTCACGCGCTTTGAAATGCAGATGGAGCGCGGCATCAAGTTTTCGCGCATCACGGCGCTGTCGGATGACATTGCGCTGGCGCTCGGCGCGGATTCCGTGCGCATTGCGCCCATCCCGGACAAGCTCGCCATCGGCATCGAGGTGCCGAATAAACATGTGCAGACGGTTGCCCTGCGCGATGTTATTTCCTCGCGCGGCTTTGAGCAGTCGCCCGCAAAGCTCGCCGTTGCACTCGGCAAGGACATCACGGGCAGTGCACAGGTCATTGACCTGGCAAAAATGCCGCATCTGCTCATTGCCGGTACGACCGGCTCGGGCAAATCGGTCTGCATCAATTCGATTTTGATTTCCCTGCTGTACAAATCCTCACCGGAGGATGTGCGGCTGATTATGATCGACCCGAAAATGGTCGAGCTGGGCAATTACAACGGCATCCCGCACCTGCTCATCCCGGTGGTCACCGACCCGAAAAAGGCATCCGGTGCACTCAGCTGGGCAGTGGGTGAGATGGAACGGCGGTATGCGCTGTTTGCCGCCGCAGGCGTGCGTGATCTGGGCGATTACAACCGGCAGGTGCGCATGCAGGCAGAACAGGCAGCTGCCGCACCGGAGGACAGCGAAGCGACGCCGTCCGGACGCAGGCTGGAGGCACTGCCGCAGATTGTCATTGTCATCGACGAGCTGGCAGACCTGATGATGGTCGCCGCGAAGGAAGTGGAAACCTCCATCTGCCGCATTGCGCAGAAGGCGCGTGCCGCAGGCATGCACCTCGTCGTCGCAACACAGCGTCCGTCTGCTGACGTCATCACGGGCATCATGAAATCGAATATTCCGTCGCGCATCGCGTTCGCGGTCGCGTCACAGGTGGAATCGCGCATCATTCTGGATACAACCGGTGCGGAAAAGCTGATCGGCAAGGGCGATATGCTGTACTCTCCGATTGGAATGAGCAAGCCGGTGCGCATCCAGGGCTGCTTTGTCAGTTCGGAGGAAATTGAGCGTGTCATTGCACATGTGAAATCCACCTCTGCCGTGGAATATTCGCAGGAGGTCATGGAGCACATCGAACGGCAGGCGGATGCAGACAGCTCATCCGGCGGCTACAATGCCGCAGAGGATGAAGATGAGCTGCTTCCACAGGCCATTACGATTGTCGTCGAATCGGGGCAGGCCTCTGTGTCCATGCTCCAGCGCCGACTGAAGCTGGGCTATGCGCGCGCGGCGCGCCTGGTTGACCAGATGGAGCAGCGCGGCATTGTCGGCCCGTTTGAAGGCTCCAAGCCGCGGCAGGTACTCATCACAAAGGATGACTGGATGCAGATTCAGCTGCGGCAAAAAATATGACAGCGGCAAAACGGGCGAATCAAGGACATGTCCTCGCATCGTTCTGTTCGGACGGGGCCTCGCTCTCGCTGCGCTCGCATGCCACGATCTCTTGCATATTCATGTAGTTTTGTAGTACTATAATAAAAATAACAAAATGTGGAGGTATTTTTCTTATGTCTTTCCGTAAAATCGAGCCGACCGAGCTGCCGGGCAATATTATCGACGAAGTATGCAACAAGTGGATGCTGCTTTCCGCAGGCACGGAGTCGGATTTCAATTTCATGACCGTCAACTGGGGCATGATGGGTGAGCTGTGGTTCAAGCCGGCTGTCACCGTTTATGTCCGCCATTCGCGCCATACCATGAATTACATGGAGAGCAGCGACACGTTTACGCTGACCGCACTCAAGCCGGGTCATGAGGATGCACTCAAGCTGGCAGGCTCCAAGTCCGGCCGCGATATCGACAAGCTGAAGGAATCCGGTCTGACTGCTGCGGTTGTCGACGGCTGCCCGACCTTTGAGGAAGCCGCTTACACCATCGTCTGCAAGAAGATGTATGCCGACGAGATGCCGCCGGAAAACTTCCTCGACAAGGAAGTCTTTGACAAGGCATACACGGATGAAGATTATCATAAGATGTACATCGGACAGATCGTTGCCGCTTACGTCAACGACTGAGTTTTGCACGGAATTTTCCACAGGCTGTGGAAAACAGTGAGCAAAAGCCTCCCGCAAGGGAGGCTTTTGTGCTGTCTGGACGGATTTGCTCACAGTGTAATCGTGACATGCGTGCCGTCGGCGGCATGCACCTCGACCATCCGCAGACCGCGGTGCTGTGCAAAAATATCACAGCACTGTGCCAGCAGGGCGGTGATGTGCTTGCCCAGTTGATTCATACCGGATTCCTCCTTTTTTTGTGTGCCCTTATTGTACCGTCCCGGCGGACGGAACACAAGCGAACAGCAGTTGGTTTCGGCTCAACCATTTGGCGGAAATACAACCGATTGCTTCAACCGGCGGTTGAGACAGATGGGGAAATATTACAAAAAGTATATCTGTTAGATAATTATACAAATATTTGCGCCGCGTGGGATGCGCACCGGGCGGTGGCTGCGCAGATTTCACCGGTCTGTCACAGGCGTGGGAAAAATTTCGGAAAACTATGGTAAATTCGTGATAAAATCCCGTATCATCTTGCGCCCGGCTGTGGTATGATAAATACTGTATCAGAATGTTTACCGGAAATGAGGATTGTATGGCAACAACGCATGACGGCTTTCTGCCGATTTCAAAAGAGGATATGGTGGAGCGCGGCTGGTATTACTGTGACTTCCTGCTCGTGACGGGCGATGCCTATGTCGATCACCCGTCGTTCGGCACGGCGGTCATCTCGCGCGTGCTGGAGGACGCGGGCTATCGCGTGGCGATTTTGTCCCAGCCGGATTTCCGTTCGGAAGCGGATTTTGTGGCGATGGGACGCCCGCGCTATGCCGTGCTGATTAACAGCGGCAACATCGATTCGATGGTTGCGCATTATACCGCCGCGAAAAAACGCCGCCACGATGATTCCTATTCCCCCGGCGGAAAGGCCGGACGGCGGCCTGACCGCGCAGTGACCGTGTATGCCAAGCTGGCGCGCCGTGCATTCCCGGATGTGCCGGTTTATCTGGGCGGACTGGAGGCGAGCCTGCGGCGCTTTGCGCATTACGACTACTGGGCAGACCGCATTTTGCCGACGGTATTGCAGGACGCGGGCGCCGACGGCCTGATGTTCGGTATGGGTGAGCGCTCCGTGCTGGAGATTGCGGCGAACCTCAAGGCGGGTAAGCGCGGTGCGGATGTTGTCCGGCACGTGCGCGGCACAGCATACCTGACGCAGGACAAGGAGGATATTTCCTTTCCGGCAGTGTGGTGCCCGTCGCTCGACGAGGTGCTGGCAGACAAGGTAAAATATGCCGAGTCGGTCAAAATCCAGTATGACCAGCAGGATCACATCACCGGCAAAGCGGTGGTGCAGAAGCATGGACACCGCCTGCTCGTACAGAATCCGCCCGCACTGCCGTTGACCACGGAGGAGATGGACAAGGTCTATGGCCTGCCGTACCAGCGCACCTATCACCCGTCCTATGAGGCGGAGGGTGGTGTGCCTGCGATTGCGGAGGTACAGTTCTCGATTATTCACAACCGCGGTTGCTTCGGCGGCTGCAATTTCTGTTCGCTGGCGTTCCATCAGGGGCGGTTTATTTCCTCCCGTTCGCATGAATCGGTCATCGAAGAGGCAAAGCGCATCGCACAGCACCCCGATTTCAAGGGATATATCCACGACGTCGGCGGCCCGACGGCGAATTTCCGCTTCCCGGCCTGCAAAAAGCAGGAGAAGCATGGGCTGTGCCGTGACAAACGCTGCCTGTTCCCAAAGGCATGCGCCAATCTGGAGGCCGACCACACGGATTATCTGACGCTGCTGCGCAAGCTGCGCGAAATTCCGGGCGTCAAAAAGGTATTTGTGCGTTCCGGCCTGCGGTATGATTATATGATGGCGGATCACAACGACGAATTTTTCCTCGAGCTGGTGAAATACCACATCAGCGGACAGCTCAAGGTTGCTCCGGAGCATATGAGCGACCATGCATTGTATTATATGGGCAAGCCGTCGTTTGATGTATATGAACGGTTCAAAAAGCGCTATGAGCGGATCAATGAAAAGCTGGGCAAAAAGCAGTATCTTGTGCCCTATCTGATGTCCTCGCATCCGGGTGCGGAGCTGAGTGACGCGGTGCATCTGGCAGAGTACCTCAATTCCATCGGCTATATGCCGCAGCAGGTACAGGATTTTTATCCGACACCGGGCACGCTGTCGACCGCGATGTATTATTCCGAAATCGACCCGCGCACCATGAAGCCGGTTTATGTCGCAAAGACCCCGGAGGAAAAGGCGATGCAGCGCGCATTGCTGCAATGGCGCAGACCGGACAAGCGTGCACTCGTCATCAAGGCGCTGATGCAGGCGGGACGGGAGGATTTGATCGGTTACGGCAAGGAATGCCTGATTCATCCGCGTCCGGATGAACATTTCCCGCACCTGCATGACAGGAAAAAACAGGCGGGCTCCGCGCGGCATGGCGGTGCGAAGCCGCGCAAAACGGTCAGCCCGTCCGCGCGCGAACAGAAGCGTCCGGCACCCCGCCGCAAGGCAGGTTGGGCAAAGCCGAAGAAAAAACGGTAAAACAGATGGAGATTTACTATGTGGATTGCAGATAAATGGAAGGAATTTGAAGTGCTCGACTGCGGCCAGGGCGAGAAAGTCGAGCGCTGGGGAAAACAGGTGCTGGTGCGCCCCGACCCGCAGGCCATCTGGCCGAAGCAGAAGGGCGTTTCCGCATGGACACATGCCGATGCGACCTATCACCGTTCGTCATCCGGCGGCGGAAAATGGAACATCAAAAAGCTGCCGCCGCAGTGGGATATCCATTACCGCGAGCTGACGTTCCACATCAAGCCGATGAGCTTCAAGCACACCGGTCTGTTCCCGGAGCAGGCGGCAAACTGGGATTTTATCGACGGGCTGATCCGCCAGTCGGATAAGCCGGTGCGTGTGCTCAACCTGTTTGCCTATACCGGCGGCGCGACGCTCGCAGCTGCTGCCGCCGGTGCGAGCGTGTGTCATGTCGATGCGTCCAAGGGCATGACCCAGTGGGCGCGGGAAAATGCGGCGGCATCCGGTCTGGCAGACCGTCCGATCCGCTGGATTGTCGACGACTGTAAGAAATTTGTCGAGCGCGAAATCCGCCGCGGCAGACGGTATGACGGCATCATCATGGACCCACCGAGCTATGGCAGAGGGCCGACGGGTGAGGTCTGGAAGATTGAAAACGACATTGCGGATTTTATTTCCCTGGTCGCCTGTGTGTTGTCGGATGACCCGCTGTTCTTCCTGGTCAACAGCTATTCCACCGGTCTGTCGCCATCGGTCATGGGCTATCTGCTCGGCACGACGATTGTCCCGCGCTTCGGCGGGCACATTGATTGCCAGGAGCTTGGTCTGCCGGTCAAATCGACGGGGCTTGTCCTGCCGTGCGGCAATACGGCGCGCTGGGTCAACCCGAACCGGTAAACACCTCCCCCTTTCATGGGAACCATCACGATGTTATAGATTCAGAGGTATTAGTATCATGTCGGAAATGATTCAGGCGGAGAATCTGACCTTCCGCTATACGGATTTTTCCCATACGACGCATCTGGCGCTGGATGGGGTGAATCTGACCATCCCATACGGGCAGTTTGCCGCGATTCTCGGACGCAATGGTTCGGGAAAATCGACGTTTGCCAAAAACTGCAATGCCATTGCCCTGCCGTCCGGCGGGCGCGTGCTGGTGGACGGCATCGATACCATGCAGCCCGACCGCATATGGGACATCCGCCGCGCGTGCAGCATGGTGTTTCAGAACCCGGATAATCAGATTGTCGCAACCGTTGTCGAGGAGGATGTGGCATTCGGTCTGGAAAATATGGGCGTTCCGCCGAAGGAGATCCGCCGCCGTGTCAATGAGGCGCTGCGCATGGTAGGTATGTATGAATACCGCATGCATGCGCCGCATCTGCTGTCCGGCGGACAGAAGCAGCGCGTTGCCATTGCAGGAGTGCTTGCCATGGAGCCGAAATGCATCGTGCTCGATGAGCCGACCGCGATGCTCGACCCGCGCGGGCGCGCAGATGTCATGCATGTGCTGCACCGCCTGCATGAGGAAAAGGGCATCACGATTGTATTGATTACCCATCACATGGATGAAGCGGTACAGGCACAGCGCGTTGCCGTGCTCGACAGTGGGCATCTGATTCTCGACGGCACGCCGCGTGAAATCTTCGTGCAGACGGAAAAGCTGCATTCGCTCGGACTGACTGCGCCGCAGAGCGTCCAGCTGCTCGAAGCGCTCAACCGGCAGGCACATGCCGGACTGGAGACCGATGCGCTGACAGTGGAGGAATGTGCCGACCGTCTGGAGGCATGGCTGAAGGGAGGACGCACATGAACGAAAGCAAGCGGGAAGCCCCGATTCTGGAAGTGCGCGGCCTGAGCCATGTGTACAGCGCAGGCACGCCGTTTGAACAGAAGGCACTGGATGATGTCAGTCTTTCGGTGCGCAGGGGCGAGTTTATCGCCATCATCGGGCACACCGGTTCGGGAAAATCGACACTGATTCAGCATCTCAACGGCCTGCTGCGCCCGACGGCCGGACAGGTGCTGTTCCATGGGAAGGATATCTTTTCAAAATCCGCTGACCTGCGCGGTGTGCGGTTCCGCATAGGTCTGCTGTTTCAATATCCGGAATACCAGCTGTTTGAGGAAACCGTCGGACAGGATATTGCGTTTGGCCCGGCGAATATGGGGCTGGGAAATCATGAGATTACCCGGCGCGTCGCGGATGCGCTGGAGGCAGTCGGATTGCCGCAGTCCATCGCGGAAAAATCGCCGTTTGAGCTGTCCGGCGGACAGAAGCGCCGTGTGGCGCTGGCGGGCGTGCTTGCCATGCAGCCGGAAATCCTTGTGCTCGATGAGCCGACGGCAGGGCTTGATCCCGCAGGACGCGAAGAAATGTTTGACCTGATCCGCGGCCTGCACGACAGGCGCGGCACAACGGTTATCCTGGTCACGCATTCGATGGAGGACGCCGCCCGCGTGGCGTCCCGGCTGGTGGTCATGCGCGCGGGGCGCATTTTCCTGACCGGTGCGCCGTCTGAGGTGTTTGCACAGGCGGATGCACTGGAGCGCTCCGGGCTGACCGTGCCGCAGGTCACGAAGATTTTGCTGGAGCTGCGCAGGCGCGGCATACCGGTGGATACCGGATGTTATACCGTTGAGCAGGCGGTGCAGAAGCTGCTCGCCTGCCGGAAGGAGGTGCGCGGATGCTGAAGGATATCACACTGGGACAATATTTCCCGGGCAATACGCTGATGCACCGCATTGACCCGCGCACGAAAATCCTGCTGGTCATGGCGATCATTGTCGCATTGTTTGTATGCAGCAGTGCGCCGGCATATCTTGTTCTTGCCGTGTATATTTTCGGCTTGATTGCAGTTTCCAAACTGAGTCTGCGCATGGTGCTGCGCGGATTGAAGCCGCTGCTGGTGATTATCGTGTTCACAGGCGTGCTCAATCTGTTCCTGACGCCGGGGGATGATATCCTGTGGCGTGCGGGCTTTGTGAGCATTACAATGGCAGGTGTCCGGAAAGCAGCGCTGATTGTGGCGCGGCTGGTGCTGCTGATTGCAGGCGCATCGCTGCTGACCTATACGACCTCGCCCATCCAGCTGACAGATGGTCTGGAACGCCTGCTTGCACCGCTCAAAAGGCTGCATCTGCCGATTCATGAGCTGGCAATGATGATGTCACTTGCCCTGCGGTTTATTCCCACACTGGTGGAGGAAACGGATAAAATCATGAGCGCCCAGCGCGCACGCGGTGCGGACTTTGATTCCGGCAATCTGCTGCACCGGGCAAAGGCGCTCATTCCAATTCTTGTCCCGCTGTTTGTCTCGGCATTCCGGCGGGCAGATGAGCTGGCGACGGCAATGGAATGCCGCCTGTACCGGGGAGATATCGGGCGTACCCGCCTGCGTCAGCTGAAATTTGGCCGCGATGATGTGATTTGTGCGGCATCTGCCGTCCTGTTTCTGGGCGGTGCGATTGTACTTCAGGTGCTGCCCTGACCGAAGTACGACAGGTTGAAAGGAGAGGAATTATGTATCGTTTGATTGCACTCGATCTGGATGGCACTGTACTGACGAGTAATGTGGACATTCTGCCGTCTACGGTGGAAGCGGTGGCATATGCCCGCAGCAAGGGCGTCAAGGTCATCGTCTGTACCGGACGTATTGTGGGGGAAGCGGCTGTTTTTTCCAAAGAAATCGGTGCATCCTCCCTGCTTATTTCTGCGGGCGGCGCAGCGATTTCTGATGTGCGCAATGCGCGCAATGTGAAGGAATGGGCGATGCCGTGGGATATCGGGGCAAGGGTTGTGGAGGCGGTGCAGAACCGTCCGGTGACTGTCATGATTTATGTCGGTGACCGCCTGTATTTAAATCCCTATTCGGATGAGATTCTGTGCAATACCAAGCGCACAGAGGGCTTTTGGGCGAGCAAAGTTGTGCTGCCGGATGTGGCGGCGGCCATCCGTGAGCACAGGTTCCCGGTTTCCAAGGTATTCGCGCGCGGAGATCAGAAGATACTTGCTGAGGCGCTCAGTGAGATCAATCAGCTGCCCGGCATACATATCACACGCTCAGCGGAAAACAATTTTGAAGTCATGCCGGAGGGCGTCAACAAAGGTCTGGCGCTGCGTGAGCTGACGCATGTCATGGGTATTTCCATGGATGAGGTCATGGCCATCGGCGACAGTGACAATGATTCTGATATGCTGAAAATTGTCGGCATGCCGGTTGTCATGGGCAACGGAGATGAAGCGGTCAAGCAGCTGGCGAAATATGTCACCGACACCAATGACAATGACGGTGTCGCCAAGGCGATTTATGAATTTATATAACGATTTCGGGCAAAGCGAAACCGCCGTCCGCAGGGTGCGGAACGGCGGTATTTTTGTGCTGTTTGGCGGTTCATGCCGGTTCATTTCTGCTTTCGGTACTCCGACAGCCGCAGGTATTCATACTGGTACAGCGGCATGTCCGAACCGGTCACATCCACTTGTAAGACATCTCCGGAATTTTTTACGCAGGTATACCGCCAGGTGCATTCCTCCATGCCGTCGGCACTGTACTGCGTGTCTGAGGATTTGCGGTTGTCGTCATCATAAGTCAATTCATGCCAGCCGGTGCAGATATCGCCTGTATAGCTGGTTATTTTTGTGTTGTTGCCATTCCCATCGTACTCAAATTCAGTCACAAGATCGGGCGAGCCGTCGGCAAAATGGAAGGTCCGCCTGGTTTCATTTCCGTTTTCGTCGCGGGTGATGTCACACCATGCGGTCAGCTTGTTGTCTGCGTCATAGGTGCATTCTTTCACCGACCAGTCGTTCTCTCCGTAATCAGTTTTGACTGCCTGCGTCTGTGTTCCGTCCGCGCCATAGGTTGTCCGGCTGATGCACATGCCTCCGTTGTATTCCAGTTCGGCACGCCATTCAAGGGTATCGTCGGCCGCATAGCGGCTTTCTTCCACCATCCAGCCGCTGTCGTGACTGTATTTGTACTCCGTGCGGTACTGTACCGTGCCGTCTGCGGTGTATGCGGTTTCCTGTGTGCGGTTCCCCTCGCCGTCATAGTCATAGGTCAGATAGCTGCCGTCCGCATTGGCCTGTCTGACACAGACATATGGGTTTGGCCTGTCAATCCACCGCGACACAGGCGTTTCACAGCCGCACAGCACGATGCAGGCGACTAACAGGACAAAAAGCAGCAAAAAACGTTTTTTCATTTCCATCCCCTCCGTTTTGTACCATCTGGAATGTATGCATAGTATACCATAGAATGACATGACATGCGGTTACAATATGGAAAATATTGGTTGCAGGATGGAAACAAGAAGAAAGTTTGATTTAATACAGCCAATCGCTTTCAATGCGGTGAATTTCTGTGAAGCATACGATGCGATATGGAATATGGAAATGCAGGAATCCATTTATCTGAAAGCAAAAAACAACCCCTGACAATGGGTCAGGGGTTTGGGCGCATTGGAAGTTATCCCTTGCGGTTGCGCTTCTGCCATTCGCGCGGCGGAATGCCGAATACCTTGTGGAAGGCGCGGGAGAAATGCAGCTGGTTCGGATAGCCGACCGAACGTGCGATGGTTGCAATCGGTGCGGCAGCGCGCTCCAGATAGCTGCATGCGATGCTCATGCGATGGCGGATGAGATATTCCTGTGTGGTCATGCCAGTCGCATCGCGGAACAGCTTGCCGAGATAGCTGCGGTTCAGGCCGCAGTATTCTGCGACGTCCTCAACCGAGATATCCTGCGGGTATTTTGCCTTGATGAAGCGGATGGATTTGTCAACATAGTAGCGCTGGAGGTTGGCAATCTTCGGCTGGCACGGGCGCGGGGTCTCGCGCAGCAGGCAGTCGAGCAGCTCCAGAGCCAGACCGGTCGCACGCAGCGGGCCATACTGTGCCTCCGGATCGGTCAGCCGGGTGAAGGCTGCGACCAGCTCGGACTGGTCAGCCGGAACGGTAGGCGTCAGAATCGGCTTTTGCGGCGTCAGGCCGGCGCGCATCAGGACGGACGACAGCGCTTCGCCGCTCAGCTCTGCCCACATGGCAGAAATCTGCGTGCCTTCCATGGCGGTGCAGTTGACACACTGACCCGGGAACAGCACAACGATCATACCTGCCTCGACGGAGTGAACCGACGAGCCGAGCTTGATGGAGCCGGAATCTCCGGTGAAATATGTGAGAACCGTCTTCTCATTCAGGAAGGGCAGCAGGGGCTTGTCAGCATCGCCGGTATACCGTCCGTACTGACTGAGGGTGACCTCTGCGAATCCTGTCGATTCGCAGAACTGGTTTGTAAGTTCAGCCATAAAAATCTCTCCTTGTTTTCGCGTATCGGCAGTGGGGGGGATCGTGCCGATATATGCAGTTATTCGATCATAATTCTCTCAATTGTATTCATTATACGGAAAAATGGTACATATTTCAAGAGGAAACCTGTAAAATTATTTTGACCATATAAAATTTGCATAAGGGAATAATTTTCGCGTGATATCAGGATGAATGCGAGATTGGGGCAGGGCGGTGGGAGGTTCGCTGAATGTAAAAAAACGGGAGAGAAAAGGAAAAAGAGAAATATCGAATTAATGTGAGTGAAAGTGTATATTTGCGCAAAAAGCGTGGAAAAAAGCCGATGCATGAGACAAAAAGGAACATGAAGAAGGGGGACGCGGGTGCGAATATTTTTTTCTGCTGTTCTATATGGTCTGCACGTGCACGCAATGCGCACGGGAAAGACAAAGGGATATATTTTTACGAAAATCGAGAAAGATTTGCCGGAATTTTTGTTAAAAAAACAGCGGAAAAACACGGAACTTTTGCGCGGAAAGGCTTGTCTCATGGGGATGGTTGTGATAAAGTAAACGGGACGGGTGGTATTGATACGGAAAGCAAAATGTTATGCGGCTCCGACAAACTGCACCGGATGTTTTTTCTTCTTACTTTTTTCGGCACGGTTCATATCGCAGGCAGGCGAGTGAAACCGGTGCACAGGGAATCGCCGACGGGAACTTTCACGGAGGTGGTTCGCATGAAAATTGGATTTATCGGCGCGGGAAAGGTCGGTACATCGCTCGGAAAGCTGTTTGTACAGCACGGCATGACCGTAACCGGCTATTTTAGCAAAACCCCGCAGCACGCCGAACAGGCAGCAGCATTCACACAGTCCCAGTGTTTTTCTTCATTGGATGATGTTATGAACGCGAGCGATACCCTGTTTGTGACCACGCCGGATGGCGTGATCGGACGCATGTGGAACGACATGGCGGCGCTGCCGATCAAAAGTAAATGTATTTGCCATTGCAGCGGCGCGCTGCCCAGCTCGGTTTTCGCTTCGGCGGAGGAGCTCGGCGCGCGGGTATGCTCCGTGCATCCGCTGCTGGCAGTCAGCGACAGGTTCTCGTCCTGGGAGCAGCTGGAAGGCGCGTTTTTTACGCTGGAAGGCAGTGGCTCCGCAGAGATGGCGGCACTGCTGCACGCCTGCGGCGCGCAGACCGCGACCATCGGCGCCGCGGACAAGGCGCGCTACCATCTGGCGGCATGTGTCGTGAGCAATCTGGCAGTCGGGCTGTCCCATTGGGGCATGCAGCTGCTGGAGCAGTGCGGCTTCACAGCGGAGCAGGCACAGCAGGCGCTCACCCCGCTCATCCTGGGCAATGCACAGGCTGTCTGTGCAAAGGGCCCGCGCGATGCGCTCACCGGCCCCGCCGAACGCGGCGATCTGGGAACCATCCGGTCGCATATGGCATGCCTGAACCGGGAGGATCAGGCGCTTTATGCCCTGCTGACACGCAAGCTGTGCGATCTGGCACAGGAAAAGCATCCTGACAGAGATGATACCGCCCTCAGAACATATTTGGAGGGATTGTCATGAAAAACACAGTACTCACGTTTGGACAGGCAAAAAAGGAACATAAGAAGCAGACCATGCTCACGGCCTACGACTATTCGACCGCCAAGCTGATTGACGAAGCGGGCGTGAATTCTATCCTAGTCGGCGATTCCCTGGGCATGGTCTGTTTGGGCTATGAGGACACGCTGTCCGTCACGATGGAAGACATGATCCATCACACCAGAGCGGTCACCCGAGGTGCAAAAAATGCGCTGGTTGTCGCGGACATGCCGTTTATGTCCTATCAGACCTCGACCTATGATGCAGTCGTCAATGCCGGCCGCCTGATTAAGGAAGGCCATGCACAGGCCGTTAAGCTGGAGGGCGGTGCAACCGTCTGTGAACAGATTCGCGCCATCGTCAATGCATCCATTCCGGTCTGCGCGCACATCGGAATGACCCCGCAGTCGGTCAACGCCTTCGGCGGCTTCAAGGTACAGGGCAAGGGCGAGGAAGCAGCGCAGAAGATTCTGGACGATGCGCGCCGCGTGCAGGAAGCGGGCGCATATGCGGTCGTTCTGGAATGCGTTCCGGCAGCACTGGCGAAGAAGATCACCGAAACGCTGGATATCCCGACCATCGGCATCGGCGCGGGCGCGGACTGCGATGCGCAGGTACTGGTGTATCAGGACATGATTGCAATGTTCTCCGATTTCACGCCGAAGTTTGCAAAGACATTTGCCAATGCGGGCGCTGTGATGATGGAGGGCTTCAAGGCATATATCAAGGAAGTCGAGGAGGGCACCTTCCCGGCAAAGGAACATACGTTTAAGATGGATGAAACCATCATCGACAAGCTGTATTAAGAGCAAAAGGGGAGCGAATACAAATGACTATCGTAAAAACCATAGAAGAAGTGCGCGCACAGGTCAAGGCATGGCGTGCACAGGGTCTGACGGTCGGACTGGTACCGACCATGGGCTATCTGCATGAAGGTCATCAGAGCCTGATTGCGCGCTCGGTCGCAGAGAATGACCGCACGGTTGTCTCTGATTTTGTCAATCCGATTCAGTTCGGCCCGACGGAAGACCTGGCAACCTATCCGCGCGACATTGACCGCGACGCAGCATTGTGTGAATCGACCGGCGCCGATCTGATCTTCCATCCGGAAGCAGAGGAAATGTATGCACCGGATTTCTGCACCTATGTTGACATGGATCATCTGACCAAGGGACTGTGCGGCAAAACCCGCCCGATTCATTTCCGCGGCGTGTGCACCGTTGTCAGCAAGCTGTTCCATATTGTCCAGCCGGATCGCGCGTACTTCGGTCAGAAGGATGCCCAGCAGCTGGCTGTCATCCGCCGCATGGTGCGTGACCTGAACATGCCGCTCGAGATTGTCGGCTGCCCAATCATCCGTGAGGAAGACGGTCTGGCAAAGAGCTCCCGCAACACGTACCTGAGCGCGGAAGAGCGCCAGGCGGCACTGTGCCTGTCCCGCGGCCTGAATAAGGGCAGAGCAGCCATTGAAGCAGGGGAAACCGACGCGGCAAAGGTGCGCCAGATTATTACAGAGGAAATCGAAGCAGAGCCGATGAGCCGCATCGATTATGTCGAAATTGTCGACTGGAACAACCTCGAGCCGGTAGACAGCACCGAAGGCTCGATTCTCGCTGCGGTCGCAGTCTATATCGGCAAGACCCGCCTGATTGATAATTTCATTATTGAACGCTGATTTACGGAGGACGTACATGACTATCCAGATGCTCAAAAGCAAAATTCACCGCGCGGTTGTCAAGCAGGCGGAGCTGAACTATGTCGGCTCCATCACGGTTGACAGCGAGCTGCTGGATGCAGCCGGCATTTACGAGTACGAAAAGGTACAGATTGTAGATGTCAACAACGGCAGCCGCTTTGAAACTTATACCATCGCAGGCGAGCCGGGCAGCGGCATGATCTGCCTGAACGGCGCGGCAGCGCGCTGTGTCTCCGAAGGCGACCGCATCATCCTCATGGCATATGCGGATGTAACACCGGAGGAAGCGAAGACGCACAAGCCGAAGGTTGTCTTTGTCGATGACAACAACGGCATTTCCCGCGTCACGCATTACGAAAAAGCCGGCGCCCTGTACGACGACGAACGGCTGTAAGGCTTTGATACAGTTGCAAAAGGCATGGCCCTGTGGTCATGCCTTTTTCGCGACGGTTTGATGTACAGGGTGTGGAAAAAACGGGGGATTTGTGGTACTCTACTGGATATGGGGCGAACATGCCCGAAATCCATCGAAAAGACGAAAAAAAGTCCTGCGGCAGTGCAGGACTGTGGAGGAGGCTGAAACGGTGCAAGGATTGCTGTCTGTCGTTATCCCTGCGTACAATGAAGAACAGATGATAGAAAAAGCCGCAGCTGTCATCGGCTCTGTGTTGCAGGGCGCGGACATTCCGTATGAGCTGATTTTTGTGGACGATGGCTCGTCCGACAGCACATGGCGCAGGCTTTCCGAGGCGGCACAGCACGGCAGCCATGTGCGCGGCGTACATTTTTCGCGCAATTTCGGCAAGGAAGCGGCCATTATGGCGGGACTGGCACAGGCACGCGGCGATTGTTGTGTTGTCATCGACTGTGATTTGCAGCATCCGCCGGAGAAAATACTCGAGATGTATGCGCTGTGGCAGCAGGGCTACGAGGTCGTCGAGGGTCAGAAGAGCAGCCGCGGCACGGAAAGTGCGGCACATGCCTGGGCAGCAAAGTGGTTTTATGCGCTCATCAGCCGGGCGACCGGGTTCGATATGTCGAGCGCATCCGATTTCAAGCTGCTCGACCGCAAGGCGGTCAATGTGCTCATCAATATGCAGGAACGCAATGCGTTTTTCCGCGCGCTGTCGTCATGGATCGGCTTCAAAACCACGAGTATTTCATTCGATGTACAGGAGCGTGAGGCGGGGGAATCCAAATGGTCGACCAAAGCGCTGGTCAAATATGCGGTGAGCAATATTTCCTCCTTTTCCACCGCGCCGATGCAGCTGATTACTGCGCTGGGCGTTGTGATGCTGGTGATCTCCGTCGTGCTCGGCGGTATTGCACTGGTACAGAAATTTATGGGACAGGCCCTCGAGGGCTTCACGACGGTGATCCTGATCCAGCTGTTTTCCAGCAGCATTATCATGATAAGCCTCGGCATCATCGGCTATTATATTGCCCGCATTTATGACGAAATCAAGGGCAGGCCGCGGTATATCATTGCGGACACCTGCGGGGAGGATCCCGAGTCATGAGACAGGAGACCGCCATGCTTCAGAAATTTTTTGATAAAACATTCTGGAAATTCATTCTGGTGGGCATTGTCAACACGCTGTTTGGAACTGCGATTATGTTTGTCTTTTACAATGTCCTTCACCTGAGCTACTGGATTTCCTCCGCGTCCAATTACTTTTTTGGCAGCATCCTGAGCTATTTCCTCAATCGGACAGTTACGTTCCGCAGCCAGGGCAGCCATTTGAAGGAAATTGCACGGTTTGCCGCGAATATCACGGTCTGTTATCTGTGTGCCTATGGCGTTGCCAGACCGCTGGTGCGCTGGGTGCTGTCCGGTGCGACACAGAGCATACAGGAAAATGTCGCCATGCTGGCAGGCATGTGCTTCTTTGTGGCGCTCAACTACATTGGACAGCGGTTCTTTGTGTTCAAAAAAGCCGACTAACGCAGCAAAGCTCCTCTCCATTGACGGCTGTGCAATGAGATCGCCAGGTATTTTTGCTGTTTGTCCCTTACTATGGAATGAATAAGTAACTCATAAACTTGCTAATATCTTGTCCGCTATGAGTCAATTCCCTATAATGAGTATGCTGAAGCAAGCAAATACTGTTATGGATGAATTGTCAATGCTGAATGTTCATGTTGTAAAGCTGCTGAAGTCCGGCATGTGGGATCTGGCTACCTGCGCCAATGGAGAACCCAACGTGGTGCCCGTTGCTTTCAAGGATGTGACCGATGACGGCAAGCTGGTAGTGGGCGATGTGTTTTTAGAGACTACTCTGAAAAATCTTGAGGCAAACGGCGGAAGGATTGCTATTTCCGTCTACGACGCCCAGAATCTGGAGGGATATCAGATCAAGGGCACTGCCCGGTATGTCACCGAAGGCGAGGTCGTGGAAACTTTCAAGACTATGGTGGAGCAGATGTTCAACGGCGCTGCCACTGCCAAGGGTGCACTAATCATCACCCCCGAAAAGGTAATCGTCACCACTCCCGGCGCAGATAACAAGAAAGTCCTGTGAGCCTTTTGCCGCGGATGCGGGAATCACCGCATCCGCGACTGCATTTTTAGGGGGCCTCAATCAAACTGAAAAAAATACCCGAAAGCTCCAATACATTTCACAAAATATATTGGCTGCGGCGCCTGTATTGCAGTCTGTCCCGTTCGGGCAATCTATATGCTGTCGGGATGGGTCCGTACCGTGGATCCTACCAAGTGTAGCGGTTGTGGGAAATGCGTATCGCTTTGCCACAGGCAGGCTCCCTCTGGGAAACGCCTTTGGAACATCACCACTATTAAATTCCATAGTAACTTGCGGCTGCGTAGTTTTTACGGTAAAATGATACGGAATTCCATCAAGAAAGGGCGAAAGATGCATGGCGTATCAAAGAAAACGGGACAAAGACATCCGCTGTCCTCTGGAATATGGCATGGAGCTGTTTGGCGGAAAGTGGAACTCCCGAATCATCTGCGTGCTGGCAACTTTGGGGACACTGCGCTACAGCGAGCTGCGGAAGGAAATGGGAAATATTACGGATGCAGTGCTGGCTTCCACGCTGAAGGGGTTGATTGCCAACGGGATCGTTCTGAGGAAGTCCTACGATGAGATTCCTCCCAGGGTGGAATACTCCCTCTCAGAAAAGGGGCAGTCTGTGGTTCCGATTTTGCAGAGCATCTGCCAGTGGGCAGGACTCTTTTATAAAGAAGATACCGGCACGACTATGGTGCAGTGTCAGAAATGCGATCACCGGGGGAAAACGACGGAATGAAAATCACATATACAGAGGAAAAGAAATTCACGCAGGATGCCATTCAACGGCTGTTTCTGTCCGTGGGATGGGTGTCTGGTCAATACCCTTCTCGGCTCTATAAGGCCCTGATGCATTCATCTACGGTTATCACAGCCTGGGATGGAGATCGGCTCATTGGACTGGCAAGGCTGCTTGATGACAGCGAACTGGTTGCTTATATGCACTATGTTCTGGTTGACCCAGCCTACCACGGGCAGGGTGTCGCCAGTGCCATGATGGAAATGGTTAAGGAAAAATATAAAGATTATCTCTACATTGAGATCATGCCGGAGGAAAGCAAAAATGCCGCATTTTATGAGCGGTTTGGTTTCCAAATCATGTCAGACGGCGTGGCAATGCAGCTGTGTAATTTTGGAAACCAGCGATAATGCCTGACATGGTCCGGACTTATCACGAATCATGGGGATTTCCTGCAAATAACGATTGCCCTCCAAAGGGGGCGTAGCAGCTTTGCTGCACAAGCCCGAAGGGCGCTTTTCCATACGCTCCTGTCGGAAGTATCGTGCATTCTGCGGAGCGGAATTCTCTGTCAGCGGAAGAAAATTGACAGACCAGAAATGTTGTATCACGAGCTTCTGCCTGGGTGGCTGCACCCCGTTGCACCGCTAAAGCGGATATCGCCCTTGAGGGGTTACCGCCGGCAAATTTTCAAACCAAGCATAACAAAATCCTCCGTATGATTGCGTTCATATGGAGGATTTGCTGTTTTATGAGTACCTGCCATTGGAAGGGAGCTCTTTTCATGGGCGCATCTCTATTTGTTTTTCAGGGGGCGGGAATCACCCCTTTTTCTCCTGAAAGCTGCGCACAATGCGCAGGAGTGGCTTGTCCGGGACAAGGCGTGATGCGGCGGCGCCCAGACGAACCATTTTGCCGGGGAAAATCAGCAGCTTTCCGGCGAGCGTCTGCTCGACCGCCTGCTTTGCCACCTGTTCGCAGGAGATGCCCTTTGCGGCACTGTTTGCCCCTGCAACCTGATTGAACTCGGTCTCTACCGGGCCGGGACACAGGCAGCTGATGGTGACCGGGCTGCCCGCTTCGCGCAGCTCTTCATAAATTGCCTCGCTCAGGCGTACCACATAATTCTTGGTCGCATAGTATGTGGACAGCAGCGGGCCGGGCAGGAATCCGGCAGAGGATGCGATGTTCAGGATACGGCCTTCGTTTTTCTGCATGAAATCGCGCAGGAACAGCTTGGTCAGGATATGCACCGCCTTGATGTTGACGTCGATCATTTCCAGTTCCCGGTCGAGATCTGTCTCCGCGAATTTGCCATATAAGCCGAAGCCTGCGCCGTTCACCAGCAGCGTGACGTCCTGCTCCTTGGCGCGTTCATGCAGCCAGTAACAGTTTTCTTCGCGGGAAATATCACAGACATACAGGCGGCAGGGCGTGCCCAGCTGTTTTGCAAGCTCTTCCAGGCGGTCGCGGCGGCGCGCAACCAGCAGCAGCCGCCAGCCGCGGCGGCTCAGCTCACGGGCAATTTCACGCCCGATTCCGGACGATGCACCGGTAACCAGTGCAGTTTTCATAGCAAATTCCTCCTATGCATACATCGAAATATATCTTATCTTTTAGTATAGCATATTTCCCGGCAGTTGTTGCATCATTCGACAAAATCCGCTATACTGTGTCAATATAAAGGAGGTGTGATATGCACATCTATTCATTGGAGCAGTGGATGCTGCTGTTTTATATCTACTGCTTTTTTGGCTGGTGCTTTGAATCCGCCTATGTTTCCCTGCTGGAGCACCATTGGGTCAACCGTGGCTTCCTGCGCGCGCCGCTGCTGCCGATTTACGGTTCCGGTGCGCTCTGCATTCTGCTTGTCTGTCTGCCGGTGAAGGAGAATTCATTTGCCGTATTTGTACTCGGCGTTGTCTTCCCCACTCTGCTGGAATATATTACCGGATATGTCATGGAACTGCTGTTTAAAATGCGATACTGGGATTATACCGGCAAAAAGGGCAATATCAATGGGTATATCTGCCTGCAATCGTCGATTGCATGGGGCTTTCTCTCCCTGCTGCTCATCCATTTCATTCATCCGCCGATCGGGCGCTGGGTGGAACGCCTGCCGCACCTTGCCTTGCTCATCGTGGTCATTGTCATCAGCTGTGTCTTTGTCAGCGATGTCATTGTTTCGTTCCGTGCTGCATTTAACCTGCGTCATGTGCTCGAGGAAATGGAACGCGTGCGCATGCAGCTGGAGGAAGCGCGTGTTCAGCTTGAGCTGGCCCGTGCAGAAGCGCGTGACCGGCTGGAGGAGCTGGGCGAGGATATCCGTGAGGACAATCGCCGCCGTCAGAAGGCACAGGAGGAGCGCGCAGAACTGCTGCGCCTGGAATTTATGCGCCGACTGGAGCATCAGAACCGTTACTTTAACCGCGCCATCCTGAAGGCACATCCGTCCGCGAGCAGCCGCCGTTTTGCCGAATCGATGCGCCAGCTGCGTGCGGAACTGGAAAAGAAAAACTGGAAAAAGTGAAGCATTCTCTGTTTTGGGGCAGAAAAATCCGCAGGCACATTGCCTGCGGATTTATATTTGAAATCAGTGCCGGACTGCGAAGGGCAGATGCAGACGATGTGTCTGCTGCTTCTGTTCCTCCTCCGCACGGCAGATCGGATGGAGGACAAAGCCCTGCTGTTTGGCCTGACGCATATATTTCGGAATCCAGATGTTGGAAATGTAAAAGATAATGGAAATAGAAGTGCCGATGATCCAGCCGAGCGGATAGGCATAACAGATGCCAGCGAAGCCGCAGATCGGCATCAGTGCATAGGCGAGTACGACGCGCAGTACGAGGTCAGCCAGCGTGGTGACCATAAACGGCCCCATGGCACCGCCGCCGCGCAGGACGCTGTCACAGCAGTTTTTGACGCCGATCAGCGGATAGAACGGTGCGACAATCAGCAGATATTGTACGCCGATGTTGATGACGGAGCCGTTGGCATCGCTGCCCATAAACAGACCGAGAATCTGATCTCCGGCGAAGAAGAACAGCGCGATGATACTGCAAATAATGATCTCAGACATGAGGACGCAGGCGCGGATACCCTGACGCACGCGCGGGATATCCTGTGCGCCGATGTTCTGTGCCGCATAGCTGGACAGTGCATTCGGCAGCGAGTTCATCACCATCAGCGCAAAGGTGCTGACCTTGAGCGCGGCAGAAAAGCCTGCGACGGTAAACGGCCCGAGCGAATTGACGAGGCCCTGTACAAAAAATACGCCGATTGAGACAAACGACTGCTGGCAGATGGACGGAATGGCAATCAGACTCATGCGGCGCAGCAGATGCGTGTCAAAGCGCGCCGGCTTGCGCTCGGTCTTGATGCGGGACAGGCGGCGCACCAGTGTGAGGATTGCCAGAATGGAGGACAGACCCTGTGCGATCAGGGTTGCCCAGCCGACACCTGCAATGCCCATATCAAATGTAGTGACAAACAGAACATCGAGAATGACATTGAATGTCGTGGAAAAAGCGAGGAAATACAGCGGCGTGCGGCTGTCGCCGAGGCCGTTGAAAATGGCCGTCGCCGTATTATAGAGGAACAGGAACAGCAGGCCTGCGATATAAATGCGCAGGTAAACCATGGTCGGCTCAAAGATATCCTTCGGCGTGTTGATGAAGGACATCAGTGCCGGGCAGGCGATCTGTCCGGCAACTGTCAGCACCAGCGACAGTGTAATGAGCGTGATGACTGCGGTGTTGACTGCTGCGCGCATGCGCACATGGTCATGTGCGCCAAACAGCTGAGAAATGACAACCGAGCTGCCGAGACTGGCGCCGGTGGCAACGGCGAGAAACAGTACGGTAATCGGGTACGCCGCACCGGTTGCCGCCAGTGCATCGACACCCAGATACCGTCCGGCAATGACACTGTCTGCCAGATTGTACATCTGCTGAAATACCATGCTCAACAGCATCGGAAGGACAAATTTCAGCAGAATTTTGAATGGTGACCCCTTGGTCATATCTGTCATCATGATGGTATATCTCCCTTAGTTTGTGTGAAAAATGTATGCGATTGCATGACCCTTTTTTATGCATTGAGATTGTAGCACACCGTACTGCATTTGGATAGCGCAAAGTTGAACAGGTTTTGAATGAATTTTGTTCGCCGTTTTATACAAAATTCTTTGTGATTTTTTGGACAAAATAACGAATAAAATCATGCAGAAATTTCCAGATGTGCAGGAAACTGGGCGCAATCAAAAACACCCTTCGCCGAAGCGAAGGGTGCAGTGCGGGAATGTTCACCGCATATCAGAATACATGCTATATAGTTCTTTGTAGATACCACCTTTTGCAATCAGTTCGTCATGGGTACCCTGTTCGGCGATGCCGTCGGCAGTCAGCACAAGAATACGGTCTGCGCCGCGGATGGTGGTCAGGCGGTGCGCAATGGTGAACACAGTGCGCCCGCGTGCGAGTGTATCAAGTGATTGCTGAACAATGCGTTCGCTCTCGTTGTCGAGCGCGCTGGTGGCTTCGTCGAGGATGAGAACCGGAGGATCCTTGAGGAATACGCGCGCGATGGAGATGCGCTGCTTCTGTCCGCCGGAGAGCTTGACGCCGCGCTCACCGATAAATGTGTCATAGCCATTCGGCAGGGCGGAGATAAATTCATGTGCGCCCGCGAGCTTTGCCGCGCGGATGATATCCTCACGCGAGGCGCCCGGACGGCCATATTCGATGTTGTGCAGTACTGTACCGGAGAACAGATAGTTGTCCTGCTGTACAACGCCGATGTGGGAACGCAGGGAATGCAGCTGGAGGTCGCGCACATCCGTGCCGTCCAGACGGACGGAACCACTTGTCACATCGTAAAATCTTGGGATTAAATTACAAAGAGTAGTTTTTCCGCCGCCGGATGGACCGACAATTGCGATGTTCTGTCCGGCATCGACATGCAGGTTGATGTGTCCGAGCACTTCGCCTGCATCGTCTTCATAGGAGAACGATACATCGTCGAAGTCGATTTCACCGCGCACGTGCTCGCATGGGATGGCATGGGGGGAATCGGTGATATCCGGCTGTTCGTCCATGATTTCGAGAAAGCGGTCAATGCCGGTCATGCCGCGCTGGAACTGCTCGGCAAATTCGACAATGCGGCGGATGGAGGTCAGCAGTGTCTGAACATACAGCAGATAAGCGACAAAGTCGCCGGGGACAATCGCACCGCGCAGCAGGAACAGACTGCCGCAGACCAGCACGACGAGGTTCATCAGGCCGTCAAAACCGCGGGTTGTCGCCTGAAAACCGCCCATCCAGAAATAATTAAGTTTTTTCAATGCCAGCCAGCGGCGGTTGCCCTCGTCAAATTTCTGCTGCTCGGTTTCCTCCTGCGCGAACGATTTGACGACGCGGATGCCGAGCAGGGAATCCTCAACCTGTGCATTGATTTCACCGACCTGCCAGCGCGATTCCTTAAAGGTTTCGCGCATTCTGCGGTTGAATTTGTAGCAGCACAGCAGCATAATCGGCAGCACGGCAAAGGTAACCAGCGTCAGCGGGACGTTGACCGACAGCAGGATGACAAAGGATACGGCGATTTTGACGCCCGCAATGAAAAATTCCTCCGGGCAGTGATGGGCAAATTCCGTGACATCAAACAGGTCAGAGGTGATGCGCGCCATCAGCTGTCCGACCTTTGCGTTGGCATAGTACCGGAAGGAAAGCGTTTGCAGGTGTGCAAATAATTCACGGCGCATGTCGGTTTCAATGCGCGCGCCCATGACATGGCCGATGTTCGCCATGAAATAAGCACCTGCGGTGTCGATGATGCGCAGCACGAGATACAGCAGGCCGATGCGCACGATGACAGAAACTGTGAGTGCGGACAGGTTGTACTGCGCGAGGTTGGTGACATAGCGGACAATGACCGGCAGTGCGAGCTCACAGATGGTCGTGAGGGCGGCGCAGAACAGGTCAAAAATCAGAACCGGCAGATACGGCCGGAAATACGGGACAAAGCGGCGCAGCAGCTCGCGGGTGGAGCGGGTGCGTCCGTGGGAATCGGTCAAGGGATATCGCGTCCTTTCGATCAGATTTTTTTTGGCAGCTTTTAGCATACCCCAAAACCGGGCGGTTTGGCAAGTGAGAATGCGTGCAATCAAATGGAAAAACTTTTAAAGCTATTGATTTTTTTGAGAATTCATCATATAATAATAATACAAAAGAGGTTGAAAAACTTCCTTCGCCAGAAGATGACGAGTGACGGTTCTGACTCGTCGGTAAAATAAAAACTGACCGCGCGAAGATGACGAGTGACGGTTCTGACTCGTCGGTAAAATAAAAATTGACCGGGCGAAGACAAGTGCGAGAGAGCTGATTTCTCGGCTCTCTCGTTTTTTGTATCAGGAAGTGTCAAAAAATGGAATTTGATGTAGATGTTCGTTTATTATCCCAACAATTTGTGGATGATTACCCTTCGTCTTTATATCCGGAGTTTATGCACAAACATGCGAGGCCATATGCATGCCTCTTAATCGATACGCACGAAGATTATATCATCAGCATTCCATTTCGTTCTTCTATTCATCATAATCATGCATTTTTGTTTTCTGGTACGCAGCGTTCAAAATCAACGCGGTCGGGGCTGGATTATACAAAACTTGTTTTGATACAAAAGCTGGAATACATAGATAACTCGGCGGCTCTGGTTGATAATGACGAATATAAGGAAACACGAACCAACATTGTGAAGATTGTCAATCAGATGAGTAAGTATATAGATGATTATGTCAATCACATGAAAGGAACACAACTCCTGCATCCGAGAGAGTTTTCCAGACGGTATCGATATCCAACACTGAAATATTTTCATGATATTTTAGGCATAGAATCCTCCGCAGAACCATAGAGGATGAAATGAAAAGGCGACCGGATATAAGGTGACCCCTCAAAGTTAGACTTTTTTCGAGACGGCTTTGGCCGTCTCGTTTTTTATGCAGCTAAAAGATGGAGCCTATATTGGACAGGATTCCTGCACGCCGTCTTGCAAATGCGGACGAATGTGGTATAATATTACGGCACATAGTATTATGGAAGTTCACAGCCGCTTTTTTGAACAAACGGCGGCATAACGAAAAGGAGTTGACTATTATGGGCTGTAATCATGACTGCGAGAGCTGCGGCGGAAGCTGCGGCGAGCCGGAGTCCCTGCTCAAGGCTCCGCATCCGCTGTCCAGCATCCGCAAGGTGATCGGCGTTGTCAGCGGCAAGGGCGGTGTCGGCAAGAGCTTGTGTACGTCCATGCTGGCGATTGCCATGCAGCGCCGCGGCGCACACTGCGCGATTCTTGACGCGGATATCACTGGACCGTCCATCCCGAAGGGCTTTGGCCTGACCGGTACGCTGGGTGCGACCGAAGAGGGCGTGTTCCCGATGGCGACCAAAACCGGTATTGATGTCTGTTCGATCAACCTGCTGATGGAAAACGCGAGCGACCCGGTCATCTGGCGCGGGCCGATCATCGCCGGTGCAGTACAGCAGTTCTGGACGGATATCATCTGGAAGGACATTGACTATATGTTTGTCGATATGCCTCCCGGAACGGGCGATGTTCCGCTGACGGTGTTCCAGTCCCTGCCGGTCGATGGCATTGTTGTCATGACTTCCCCACAGGAGCTGGTTTCTCAGGTTGTCACCAAGGCGGTCAAGATGGCGGAAATGATGGAGATCCCGATTCTCGGCATCATTGAAAACTACAGCTATATTCAGTGCCCGGACTGTGGCAAAAAGATTTCTGTCTTCGGCGAGAGCCATGTGGAAGAAATCGCACAGGAGCACAAGCTGGATGTCCTGGCAAAGCTGCCGATTGACCCGGCACTGGCTGCCGCCTGCGATGCCGGTACGCTGGAGGACGCACAGCTGCCTGATCTGTCGAAGGCATGCGATAAGATTGCAAAGCTGTAAGTCAATAAAAAACGGACAGGAACGCGCTGCGGGAGGGAACTTCTGCGGCGCGTTTTTTTGCGCCGAGGGGGGGAGGTGCGGACTTTTCCGCGGCCCCTGCGGTATGTGGAATGGAAAAAGAAATAACAGCATAAAAACAGACGGCTCCTTCCGCTCCGGCGTAGGGAGCCGGTTTCATACCGTGTACGGGAAATCAGAAATTGTTCCCGGAAAGTACATTCTGTCGTGATTTCTCCAAAAAACATCGACTTTTTACGGGAAAAAGGGTTGCAATGCCTTCGTCTTTTGTGGTATGATATCGTTGCTGCACAAAAACAAATGTTTTTCAGAGAAAGACACGGCGGAGTGAAACCCGTCACGAAAGGAGCCGCAGGCAATTGGAACAGCAGCCGAAATATTATATTGTGGAAGCATCCCTGCTGCCGGAGGTATTTCTCAAGGTCGCGCAGGCAAACCGCTGTCTGCAAAGCGGGGAGATCCGCACCGTCGGCGAAGCCACCCAGAAGGTCGGACTCAGCCGCAGCGCATATTATAAATATAAGGACGGCATCAAGCCGCTGTTTGAAGCGGCAACACAGAGCATCATCACGTTCAGTCTGATGGTTTCTGACCGGGCAGGCGTGCTGTCCGGCATTCTGTCGGTATTTGCCCGTTCGGGGGCGAATATCCTGACCATCAACCAGTCCATCCCCGTCAACGGGCAGGCTGCCGTGACCATCGCCGCGCGCACCGGCGGCATGGATCGTTCGGTCGAACAGCTGATGGCAGAAATTATGTCGATTTCCGGTGTCGCCCGCATGGAGATTCTGGCAAGAGAGTGACCGTCTGTTGACAAAAAAGGAGGAAAACCACGATGTTTAAGGCCGCAATTATGGGATTCGGCACAGTGGGTTCCGGCGTATATGAGGTGCTCGACCGCAATGCGGACGTAGTTGCCAAAAATGCGCGGGATGCCATTGAAGTAAAATATATCCTCGATCTGAGGGATTTCCCGGATGCACCGCATCAGGAGAAATTTATCAAGGATTTTTCTATCATTGAAAATGACCCGGAGGTCAGCATTGTCGCGGAGACAATGGGCGGCAAGGGCGCAGCATATGAATTTACCAAGCGCTGCCTGCTTGCCGGAAAGCATGTTGTCACCTCCAACAAGGAGCTCGTCGCCACGCATGGCGCGGAGCTGCTCAATATTGCAAAGGAGAGCGGCGTCAATTATATGTTTGAGGCATCTGTCGGCGGCGGTATCCCGATCATCCGCCCGATGCTGCAATGCCTGACGGCAAACCATATGACGCATATCACCGGCATTCTCAACGGCACAACCAACTACATCCTGACCCGTATGATTGACGCGGGCCTGACCTTTGAAACCGCGCTGAAGGAAGCGCAGGAGAAGGGCTATGCCGAGGCAAATCCGGCAGCGGATGTAGACGGCATTGACGCCTGCCGCAAAATCTGCATTCTGTCCGACATCGCCTATGGCGACCACATCCATCCGGAATATGTCGAGACCGAAGGCATTTCCAAAATTACGCTGGAGGATGTCAGCTATGCCGCACAGGCGGATTGCGTGGTCAAGCTGCTCGGCCGTGCCGTACTCAATGAGGACGGCAGCATTTATGCCTTTGTCGCACCGCATCTGGTCTCCAAAAAGAGCCCGCTGGCGGATGTCGATGACGTATTCAATGCGATTCTCATCACCGGCGACATGCTGGGTGATGCCATGTTCTATGGACAGGGTGCCGGTAAGCTGGCAACCGCTTCCGCTGTTGTCGCGGATATCATCGACTGTGCCCGCCACAATGAGCACCGCCGCATGGGCAGCTGGGGCGATGGCAGCAAAAACCTGGTGCGCCCGCTGGACAGCTTTGCATCCCGCTGGTATGTCCGCCTGGAGGGTGCAGATGCGGCAAAGCGCCTGATTGATACCTTCCCGGGCTGCGATATGCTCAAGGCCGCAAAGACCGGCGAAGAGGCTGCCTGCATCACGGCAGAATGCACAACGGCAGAAATGAAGGAGAAGGCTGCGGCACTCGGTTCGGTAACCGGCTGCATGCGCCTGCTGTAACCTGCTGATGATTACTGTAACTGTCCCCGCAACGAGCGCAAATATGGGCCCGGGCTTCGATTCGATTGGCATTGCGCTCAATCTCTATAACCGCTTTTCTATGGAGGAATGCGACTGCATCGACATTTCCGCCACGGGAGGCGAACGCATTCCGAATGATGAGACCAATCTGGTTTACCAGTGCGCCAAGCGCGTTTATGACATCTGCGGCAAGCCGATGCCCGGCCTGCGGCTGATTGAGGATTGCAGCATTCCGCAGACACGCGGACTCGGTTCCTCCTCTGCCTGCACGGTTGCCGGATTGCTGGGTGCCAATGCACTGCTCGGCGGCCCGCTGCATCAGGAAAACATCATTGATCTCGCGGCAGCCATCGAAGGACATCCGGACAACTCTACGCCGGCCATTCTCGGCGGCTTTTGTACCGCATTGCTGGAATATGGCAAGGTGTGGAGCGTGCGCGTCCCGATTGCGGACAAAGTGGATTTTGTCGCATTCATCCCGAACTTTGAGCTGTCCACCGAAAAGGCGCGCGGCGCGCTGCCCAAAACCATCCCGCATCACGACGCCGTCTTCAATCTGTCGCGTGCGGCACTGCTGACCGGCTCGCTGGTCACAGGTGACCTGCATAACCTGCGTGTTGCGGTCGGCGACTGCCTGCATCAGCCGTATCGCTTCGGCCTGATTCCGAACGGCGAAGAGGTTGTGCGCAGTGCAAAGGGACTGGGCGCCCTCGGCGCATTCCTGTCCGGTGCAGGCCCGACCATCATTGCGATGGTCGACAAGGAGGATAAAACCTATTACAGCCGTGCCTGCATGTATTTTGCCGACCGTTTCCCTGACTGGACACCGGTGCTGCTGGCATGTGATGAGGTCGGCGCAACCGTCACACAGACGGAATAATTTCATTTGTCAGAAACCCTGTGTGTATGGCAGAGGTATGCAACGCACACAGCGTTCTATAGAATCCCGACCCGCGCGCGGCGCGGGAAAACCGATAGGAGGAACACAGCACATGGCTTTAATTGTGCAGAAATTCGGCGGTACGTCGGTTGCGAACACCGAGCGTATTTTCAATGTTGCCGATATTGTAACCAAGACGGCACAGGCTGGAAATCAGGTTGTTGTTGTCGTATCCGCACAGGGCGACACCACCGATGATTTCATTGAAAAGGCCGCAGAAATCACAGATAACCCGCCGGCACGTGAAATGGATGTCCTGCTGAGCGCAGGCGAACAGATTTCCATGGCTCTGCTGGCAATGGCGATCAATAAGCTCGGCTTCCATGCAACCAGCCTGACCGGCTGGCAGGCTGGCATCAAGACCGACCTGAACTATGGCTCGTCCCGCATCCGCACCGTCAGACCGGAGCGTATCCAGAGCCTGCTCGACAGAAACCGCATTGTTATCGTCGCAGGTTTCCAGGGCATCAACAGCCACGACAGCATTACGACGCTCGGCCGCGGCGGTTCGGACACGACAGCTGTTGCGATTGCGGCAGCACTGCATGCAGATCTGTGCCAGATTTATACCGACGTTGACGGCGTATATACCGCTGACCCGCGTGTTGTTCCGGGCGCAAAGAAGCTCGATGAAATCACATACGACGAAATGCTGGAGCTTGCGACGCTGGGCGCACAGGTTCTGCACAACCGTTCGGTTGAAATGGCGAAGAAATACAACATTGACCTTGAGGTTGTCTCCAGCCTCACGAGAAATCCCGGAACCAAAGTCAAGGAGGTTACTTCTGTGGAAAAGATGATTATCAGCGGTGTTGCCTGCGATAAGGACGTAGCCCGCATTGCCGTTATGGGCCTGCCGGATGAGCCGGGGAAGGCATTCCGTCTGTTCTCCCTGCTGGCAAAGAACAAGATCAACATTGACATTATCCTTCAGTCCATCGGACGCAACAACACCAAGGATATCAGCTTCACTGTATCCAGAGGCCAGCTGGATGAGACTGTCCGTCTGCTCGAGGAGAACAAGGACAAGCTGCATTGCGACAGCATCACCTATGAGTCCAAGATTGCAAAGGTCTCCATCGTCGGCGCAGGTATGGCATCCAACTCCGGCGTTGCTGCGAAGATGTTCGAGGCACTGTCCAATGCACAGATCAACATCCGCATGATTTCCACCTCTGAAATCAAGATTTCCGTCCTGATTGATGAGGAGGACGCACAGCGCGCTGTCCGTGCCGTACACGACAAGTTCTTCGATTGATTTTTTCTACATCGCTTGATCCGGCTTCCCAGCAAACGGGAAGCCGGTTTTTTGTGCGGAAAAATATGGTACACTGTCGGGGCGGATGAAAAATGAGCACAATCTTCAAACAGATTGCAAAGAGCGCATGCGCGAGGGCGAAATCCATCGAATCTACGAATATGACAGCTGAACCGGCGGACAGGCAGGCGCATGGATTGCACCCGCTTTTTTTGTGCCCGTTCGACATTCCCGCGGAAAATACCGGAAACCGCAAGGAACTTTGTTTTTTTGCTGTCAGGCACAGCGGATTTGTGTTATACTGATATCATCTGAAATTGACGGTATGGAGAAGATCGCATGAGCCAAAAAAACAAGAAAACTTATCAGAAACGCCCGGCGCGTGAGGAAGAACGTGAAACCACGCTGTATGAGGGCAGAAATGCGGTCATGGAGCTGCTTCGCGCAGGCAGGACCGTGGATAAATTGTTCGTCGCACCTGACCAGAATGGGCGCATGGCGGATATCATTGCCCTGGCAAAAAAGTCCGGTGCAGTTGTCACACAGGTTGACCGGCGCAAACTGGACGCGATGAGCGAAACCGGCGTGCATCAGGGCGTCATCGCACAGGCGGCGGCACATGAATATGTATCGATAGATGATATTTTGCAGGTCGCACGCGACCGCGGGGAACAGCCGCTGATTTTGGTGTGTGACGGCCTGACTGACCCACATAATCTGGGTGCAGTCATCCGCTCAGCCGAAACCGCAGGTGCCCACGGTGTGGTTATTCCGAAACGCCGTTCGGTCGGCCTGACGGCAACTGCTGCAAAGGCATCTGCCGGAGCAATTGAACACATCGGTGTGGCGCGTGTTACCAATCTTGCCGCTGCCATTGATGAACTCAAGGAAAATGGCGTGTGGGTGTTCGGTGCAGATGCAGGCGGTGACAAGCAGCTGTATGAAGCGGATTTTGCAGGTGCAGCGGCAATTGTCATCGGTTCGGAGGGCAATGGTCTGAGCCGCATTGTACATGATAAATGTGATTTTATCGTGAGCATCCCGATGAAGGGCAAGGTAAATTCACTCAATGCATCCGCCGCCGCCGCGGTGCTGCTGTATGAGGCAGTCCGGCAGCGGCTTGGGGAGGAACGTCATGGATGATCTGGATCTGGAAAAATTAAAACAGGAACTGGATGATGTTTCCGGCGGCAGCCGGTATGATGTTGAAGATATCATGCGGGAAGCCGGTGCATCTGAGCCGGAACAGGATAAGGAATCACTGGAACAGCTGATGCAGCGCTTTGGCATTCGTGTGGATGAACCGCAGCCCGCTGCCCCAGTACAGACAAAAGCAACCGGACATGCTGCCCCTGTTACAGAGGATGAGATGCCGAAGCTGCCGGAAACAGAAGACCTTTCTGCCCTGTTTCGTGCGGCGGAGCAGACACAGGATGTCATTGACCAGCAGAATGAGCTTGCAGCCGATGCGCAGGGTGAACCGGAACAGCCTGACCCGCTGGAGGAACAGGAGGATGTTTTTGCCCGGCTGTTTAACCAGCTCGGACAGATTGAACAGGATCCGGTCGATATGGTATTTTCCAAACCGGAAGGACATACACAGACAGAATTTATTGACCCGCGCACGGAAATGCTGGAAGAACCGGAGGAGGAGCCGGATTTGATGGCGCGTCTGTTTGACAATCCTCCGGTATCGCAGACGGAACCGGACGAAGCACCGTCCTATGAATCGGAGACGACGGAACCGGAGGAGGAACAGACGGTACATATCGATGCGGAATCCACCGTGCATTGGGAAATGCCGGAAACGATAGCAAACGATGCGGAGTTGTTTACCTCTGCGGTTGGACGCACGCAGGTACTGGAAGACGTCGAGCCGGAACCGGTTGAAGAAGCCGAGCCGGACGAAGAACCGGAGGAAAAGCCGGAAAAGAAGGGCTTCTGGTCGAAGTGGTTCGGCGCGGACGACGAAGACGATGAAACCGACGCGGACGAAGGTGCAGAAGAACAACCTTCTGATGCGGAACCGACCGAGGTGTTCGAGCCGGTAGACGAACAGGAAACGCAGGTGCTGGAAGACGTCGAGCCGGAACCGGTTGAAGAAGCTCAGCCGGACGAACAACCGGAAGCGCCCAAAACAGAACCGGAGGAAAAGCCGGAAAAGAAAGGCTTCTGGTCGAAGTGGTTCGGCGCGGACGATGATGACGCGGACGACGAAGACGATGAAACCGACGCGGACGAAGATGCAGAAGAACAACCTTCTGATGCAGAACCGACCAAGGTGTTCGAACCGGTAGACGAACAGGAAACGCAGGTGCTGGAAGACGTCGAGCCGGAACCGGTTGAAGAAGCCGAGCCGGACGAAGAACCGGAGGAAAAGCCGGAAAAGAAAGGCTTCTGGTCGAAGTGGTTCGGCGCGGACGATGATGACGCGGACGACGAAGACGATGAAACCGACGCGGACGAAGATGCAGAAGAACAACCTTCTGATGCAGAACCGACCGAGGTGTTCGAACCGGTAGACGAACAGGAAACGCAGGTGCTGGAAGACGTCGAGCCGGAACCGGTTGAAGAAGCTCAGCCGGACGAACAACCGGAAGCGCCCAAAACAGAACCGGAGGAAAAGCCGGAAAAGAAAGGCTTCTGGTCGAAGTGGTTCGGCGCGGACGATGATGACGCGGACGACGAAGACGATGAAACCGACGCGGACGAAGGTGCAGAAGAACAACCTTCTGATGCGGAACCGACCGAGGTGTTCGAGCCGGTAGACGAACAGGCAACACAGGTGCTGGAAGACGTCGCGCCGGAACCGGTTGAAGAAGCCGAGCCGGACGAACAACCGGAAACGCCAAAAACAGAACCGGAAGATGCCGAGACGGTTGAACTTCCGGAGGAAGAGGCTGCACTGGACAACTGGAAAGCAGAGGAGCCGGAGAACATCACCGCACCGGAGGAAGTTTATTTCGAGCCGGAACCGGATGAAATCGAGGACGAACCGCAACAAGAGCCGCAGGAGGAACCGGAAGATGCCGGTGTGGCGGCCTTTGCAGAGGCAATGGCACAGGAAGAAGCCGTCGGTGCGACGGAGGAAACACCGGAGCCGCCGCGGCGCCCGCAGCCGGAGGATATTCCGGTTATCAGCGAAGAGGAGCTGGCGGAATTCCTGTCCGGCGTAGAGCAGGAACCGGAAGAGCCGATTACCAGCTTTGAACAGATTCTGCGCGAGGGCGGCATGCCGCCGGAGCCGTCTGAATCGAAACCGCAGAAGCTCTCATTGGAAGAATTCCCGGAAGAGGAAACCACCGTATATGTTGATATTCCCGTGAGGGGAAAAAGGGAACCGCAGGCACATGAGCCGGAGCTGTTTGATGCGGAAGCGGAGCTGGAAACGAAAGCCACAGATACAGAAGCAAAAACGGAGAAACCGGCATCCGCAGCAAAGGCTGCTGTGAAACCGGCATCGAAGGTGAAAAAACGCCCGAAGCCGGAGCCTGATCCCGAATGGCTGGGGCTGCCGCTGGAAGAACTGTGCAAAACAGCCCCCGCACTCGAAGAGCTGCGGCGGGAAGGCCCGGTTATGCAGCGTGAGGTTGCGCGACAGCGCGAATGGATTATGGAACGCCATCGCGCTTATATGGAAGCACGGCATCCTGCTCCGAAGCAGGAGGAACCGGAAGAGGAAGAAGCCCCGGAGGACACGGAACCGTCTGCCATTGATGCGGCAGGCGAGCTGCGTGCCCTGCTGGAGCAGGAACAGAGCGAAGAAGGAAGCGGCGCGGTTTTTAACGATGGGTCGGACGGTACACCGGAAACGGAGCCGGCCGACCGGGAAGAAGAACGGACAGAGCCGGAAGAAACAGCGGAGCCGGAACCGGTGGAGCAGCCACAGGAGCCTCTGCCGGAAATTCCGGATATGCCCGAGCAGGCAGAACCGGCAGAGCAGCCGGAACCACAGGTGCGCCGCAAAGCGGCACAGGTGTCTGCAAGTCGGAAGCCTGCGAACAAGCGGGCTGTTTGGCCGAAGGAAGAGGTACCACGTGATTTGCGCAAGGCGGCGGGCAGCTGGAAGCAGCGCGCCCGGGTACAGGCACAACGCTCCATCGTGGTGGCTGTGCTCACCGTCATCGCAGTTTATCTCTCCTGCGCGGCGGATTTTTCACTGCCGCTGCCCGCTTCGATGGATTATGTGGACAGCCCCAGAGTGGTGCTGATTTCGCTTATTGTATTGCAGCTGGTTGCCATGGTGGCGGCGTTTGACGTCATCAAAGACGGCATATTGTCTGTCGTACATCTCAGCCCGAATTTTTCCACACTGGTGGATTTGGCACTGGTGCTCAATTTGGTACACTGTATTGTCCGCCTGATCTGGGATGGAGAGGAAATGCCGTATACCTGTGCGGCCATGCTGGCACTGTTTGCCCAGATGCGCGCGCGTGTGTCCGATGCGCGCACACGGCATTATGTCTATAAGGTCGCGGTAAGTACCCCGCAGCCGGTCGGCATTTACTGCCGGGATGGAGACCTGAAGCACATTGTCAAAACGCGGATGGCGGATACGGCGCCGTTTGTCCGACAAACCGTGCAGCCTGACCGCGGCAGGCAGCTGGAGAGCATTCTGATGGTTCTGGCAGTTGTGATATCGATTGTGCTGTCCGGAATTGTCTGTGTGTCCACCGGAGATGCCGGACGCCTGATCTATGTGCTGGCGGCGACGATGACCGGTGCATGCCAGGTCGCGCTGCTGTCGGCGGTGTCGATGGGGCGCTGCAATGCGGCACGCCATATGATGAAGGGCGGCACGGCACTGGATGGGATGCGCGGTGCGTCGGCACTGTCCGCTGCGGAGGCGGTCGTGCTGACAGATGATGACCTGTTCCCGGCGGGCTCAGTCGCACTGGAGCGGCTGGAGCTGCGCAGCCAGCTGAATGACGCGACTGCACTGGCGTATGCGGCAGCGCTTGCAGGCGATTCCTCCCTCGGGCATATGCTCGCAGAGGAGGTGCGCGCCCGCTATGGCGCACCGCTCGTGGCACACCATGTCGTGCGCTATACCGGCGGCGGGATCAGCGGCCAGATCGGCGGTCTGGAGATCCTGCTCGGCGGCGTGGACTTTATGGCGGAGCGCGGCATTCTGGCGGGCGAGGTGCCGGAAAATGGTCTGGTTCTCGCCGTGGAGGGCGAGGTCGCCGCAGTGCTGGCTGTGGACTATCAGGTTCCGGCGGTGCTGTTCAATGCCATGCAGGTGCTGACCGAACGCCATATCCGCATTCTGCTGCATACGCGCAACCATCAGGTTACGCCGCAGCTGGTGGAACGACTGTATGGTCTGCATGAGGGCACAGTCCTGCTGCCGGAGCTGGAGACCGACCGTGCGCTGCGCAGCCCGCGCTATGTGGCGGGCGGCACGCTGTGCGGCATCATGCTGCGCGACGGTCTGGTACCGTTTGCCGACTGCGTTTCGACCGCGCAGGGACAGAACCGGCTGTCGGCTGTCGGCGCAGTCATCGGCATCGGCGCGGCGCTCATCTGCATGCTGCTGATGGCGTATCTGTGCTATGTCTTTGTTCCGACTGATGCGCGTCCGATTCGCGTGCTGCTGTATACGATTTTGTGCTTTGTGCCCATTTTCTTCCTGGAAAGCGGCGTCGGGCGCGACTGAAAACGACACAGGGAGCGGAATTCCGGCAGGAATCTCCGCTCCCTGTTTTTTTGCCGTTTTTGATAGAAATGTGCAAAAAAAGCACAAATATATGATATAAAGAGAAACAATGTGAGAAAAATGCAGAAAATACGCACATAAACTGGGCAAAATATCCCATGCTCAGCGGCACGTTTAGAAAGATTTCACAATTTTTTGTTTGCAATAGCGGATAGAATAGTATATAATTACGAACAGAGGCGGTCGGATGGCCGCTGGAAAACCCTTGTAAGGAGAGTGGAATCGTTGAACGTATATTCTGTAGATAAAATCCGCAATGTCTGCGTGATGGGGCATGGTGGAGATGGCAAGACCTCTCTGATTGAGAGCATGCTTTATATGACGAAGGCAACCGATCGCATGGGAAAGATTGCAGACGGAAACACTGTTTGTGATTACGATCCGGAGGAGATCCGCAGAAAATTCTCGATTTCCACCACCGTTGCGCCGGTTGAATATGGCGGCTGTAAGATCAACATGCTGGACACCCCGGGCTTCTTCGATTTCGAGGGCGAGGTGCTGAGCGCACTGCGCGTGTGTGAATCCGGTCTGATTGTTGTCCCGGGCAAATCCGGTCCGAGCGTCGGAACGGAAAAGGCATGGAAGCGTCTGGCGGACGCGGGCAAGCCGTGCATGTTCTACATTTCCAAGATTGATGAGGAGCATTCCGATTATTATACCTCGCTGCACAAGCTGCAAAAGGCGTTCGGCCCGAGTGTCTGCCCGATCGTTGTACCGATTTTTGAGGGCAACCGCGAGACCGTCGGCGTTGTCGACTGCGTTGTCCGCAAGGCATACCGCATGGAAGGCAATGAGCGCGTTGAAATTCCGATTCCGGAGAACATGGTTGAGCGCGTTGACCAGCACCGCGCCGCGCTGTGCGAGAACGTTGCAGAGCTGTCCGAGGATCTGATGGAGCGCTATTTCGCAGGCGAGGAATTCTCTGACGAAGAGCTGATTGCAGGCCTGCGTCAGGGCGTGCTGGAGCGCGTTATCATTCCGACCTTCTGCGGCACCGTTGCCACTGGCATCGGTACGATTGCACTGCTCAAGGGCATCTGTGATTATATGCCGTCGCCTGACCAGGGCGCCGTTGAGGTCTGCGAGGAGGGCGACGATCTGGTAGAGATTGCCTGCAATCCGAACGGCACGCCGTGTGCCTTTGTATTTAAGACCACTGCGGATCAGTATGGCCGCTTCAGTTATTTCAAGGTCGTTGCCGGCTCGGTCAAGCAGGATATGACCCTGCTCAACCACCGCATGGACGGCATCGAGAAAATCGGTCATATCTATTCCATCTGCGGCAAGAAGAGCACAGAGGTCAAGGAAATCACCTGCGGCGATATCGGCGCGGTTTCCAAGCTCGCAACCACCAAGACGGGCGATACGCTCTCCATGAGCGTCCGCGCGGTCAATCTGGACGGCATTCCGTTTGCTCCGGCATGCTATTCGCAGGCCATTTCGCCGAAGACCAAGGGCGGCGAGGAAAAAATTGCCGCAGGTCTGGCCAGACTGGCGGATGAAGACCCGACCTTTACGTTTACCGTCAATAAGGAAACCCATCAGAGCATCCTGAGCGGTTCGGGCGATATCCATCTGGATGTCATCTGCTCCAAGCTCAAGAGCCGCTTCGGCGCGGAGGCAGTGCTGTCCGCACCGATCGTGCCGTACCGCGAGAAGATTCGCAAGAAGGTCACCGTCGAAGGCAAACATAAGAAACAGTCCGGCGGCCATGGTCAGTATGGACATGTCAAGATGGAGTTCTCCCCGTATCCGGACGGCGATTTCCTGTTTGAAGAGCATATCTTCGGCGGTTCCGTCCCGAAGAACTTCCATCCGGCCGTGGAAAAGGGCATCCGTGAAGCCATGGAGCACGGCGTTCTCGCCGGTTACCCGATGGTCGGCCTGAAGGCAGACCTGCTCGACGGTTCGTATCATGACGTCGATTCCAACGAGCTTTCGTTTAAGATGGCGGCAAAGCTGGCCTATAAGGCAGGCATCCCGCAGGCAAACCCGGTTATCATGGAGCCGATCTGCTCGATGAAGGTTTACATCCCGGATTCCTACATGGGCGATGTCATTGGCGATATCAACAAGCGCCGCGGCCGCATCATGGGCATGAACCCGACCGATGACGGTCAGGAAATTGTCGCAGAAGTGCCGATGGCGGAAATCAGCGATTACGCGATTACGCTGCGTTCCATGACGCAGGGCAGAGGCTCGTTTGTCTCCCAGTTTGAGCGCTACGAGGACGCACCTCCGGCGGTTCAGGAGAAGGTTATTGCCGCTGCGCAGGCAGACGCATAAAAAACATACAGACAGAGCAAGCCCCGCCGCAGACGGATTCTGCGGCGGGGCTTCTGGTTCGCGCGGGTTTTTACTTGGAAAATGGGAAAAGGCACCTCAGACCGGCTGAGGTGCCTTTTCGCTGTATTTGGAATGGTATGGAATAATGGAACCTTACAGACCCTTGATGAGATTTGCCATCTCGATGCCGGAGCAGGCGACGTCATAACCCTTGTTGCCCGCCTTGGTGCCTGCGCGCTCGATAGCCTGCTCGATGGTGTCGGTGGTGACGACGCCGAACAGAACCGGAATGCCGGATGCGAGGGAAACCTGTGCTACGCCCTTGGCGCACTCGTTGCAGACGAGATCATAGTGGGACGTGGAGCCGCGGATGACAGCGCCGAGGCACAGAACCATGTCATATTTGCCGGACTGTGCCATCTTCTGTGCGATCAGCGGGATTTCAAATGCGCCCGGAACCCATGCGATCTCGATGTCGTCGGTGTCGACGCCATGGCGTACCAGTGCGTCCTGTGCGCCGGAAACCAGCTTGCCGACGATGAACTCATTAAAACGTGCCGCAACAATGCCGACCTTGAGGCCGGTGCCGATTACATTTCCTTCTAACAGCTTCATAGTAGTTTTTCCTCCTGTATCCTGTAAACCTGAAGTTACTTGTATTCTGTCATGTGATCCATGCGCTCCTGCTTGGTCTTGAGATAGAACGCATCGACCGGATTGGCAGCGATCTGAATCGGGACACGCTCTACAATTTCCAGACCGTAGCCGGACAGACCGTGGATCTTGGTCGGGTTGTTGGTCATCAGACGCAGCTTCTGTACGCCGAGGGCAACCAGCATCTGTGCACCCATGCCGTATTCGCGCATATCCGCCGGGAAACCGAGCTTGATGTTCGCGTCTACGGTGTCGTAGCCCTGCTCCTGAAGCTCATAGGCACGCAGCTTGTTAATCAGGCCGATGCCGCGTCCTTCCTGACGCAGATACAGCAGCAGGCCGCGGCCTTCTTTGTTGATGGCCTTGAGTGCTGCGGCCAGCTGTTCGCCGCAGTCACAGCGCGCCGAACCGAAGGTATCACCGGTCAGGCACTCAGAGTGTACACGGCAGAGCACCGGCTCACCATTTGCGATATCACCCATGGTCAGGGCGACATGGTGCTCACCGGACAGCTTATTGACAAAGCCGTGAATCTTAAAATGTCCGTAT
Organism: Butyricicoccus porcorum; assembly: GCF_051246315.1. Classification (NCBI taxonomy): domain Bacteria; kingdom Bacillati; phylum Bacillota; class Clostridia; order Eubacteriales; family Butyricicoccaceae; genus Butyricicoccus; species Butyricicoccus porcorum. The sequence goes on along the minus strand of NZ_CP178353.1, from coordinate 724,259 downwards.
TTGGTCGGCATATCGGCGCAGGCAACTTCCTCAACCAGAGATTCTTCCTTGTCGCGCATGCGATAGGCGATCAGGTCAGCGATGGAAATCATGACCAGGTCGTGCTTTTTCGCAAACTGGATGAGTTCAGTGGTGCGCATCATGGTGCCGTCTTCGCGCATAATCTCACAGCACAGGCCAACCGGTGCCAGACCTGCCAGACGGCACAGATCAACCGTTGCTTCGGTGTGGCCTGAACGGATCAGGACACCGCCTTCCCGCGCGCGCAGCGGGAACATATGTCCCGGACGGCGGAAGTCGGTCGGCTTTGCCTCCGGATTGACGGTCATCATTGCGGTCAGCGAGCGCTCCACGGCGGAGATACCGGTGGTTGTCTTGACATGGTCGATGGAAACCGTAAATGCGGTTTCATGGTTGTCTGTATTTTTCTCGACCATCTGCGGCAGGCCGAGCTTGTCGCAGTAATCGCCGCTCATCGGCATGCAGATCAGGCCCTTGGCATGCGTTGCCATGAAATTGACATTTTCCGTGGTTGCGAACTGTGCGGCGCAGACAATATCGCCTTCGTTTTCACGGTCGGGGTCATCGATGACCAGAATATTCTTTCCGGCACGGAGCGCATCCAGTGCCTGTTCAATGGTTGCAAAATCAGCCATGTGTGTGTCCTCCTCTGTTATAGAAACCCGTTTCCGGCGAGAAAATCCACCGTGATGCCGCCGGACGGCGCTTCCTCCGCCGCCGGTGCGGGCTGCATGAGCTTTTCAATATATTTGCCGACAATGTCACATTCCAGATTGACGACATAGCCGGGCTTGCGGGTGAGCAGTGTGGTTTCCTGTCCCGTATGCGGGATGATAGAGACCTTGAAACAGGTGTTGTCGACATAAGCAACCGTCAGGCTGATGCCGTCAATGGTAATCGAACCCTTTTCAACGATATAGCGCAGGATATTCGGTGCGGCAGCGACGGTAACCCAGACCGCATTGCCCTCCGGCGACAGATCGGTAATTGTGCCGGTGCCGTCGACATGTCCGGCGACGATGTGCCCGCCGAAGCGCCCATCCGCTGCCATGGCGCGCTCCAGATTGACGCGCGATTTGGGACGCAGTGCGCCGAGATTGGTGCGGCGCATGGTCTCCGGCATGACATCACCTTCAAAGCCGTCGGCAGTCAGCCGCACGACAGTCAGGCATACACCGTTGACTGCGATGGAATCGCCCAGCTGGGTGCCGCCGAGCACGGTTTTGGCACGCACGCCGAGCACAGTGCTGGTTGCCGACTGGCGCAGGCCGGTGATTTCACCGACTTCTTCGACAATTCCGGTAAACATACGTTCAGTCCTTTCGGATACGGCCTTCGATGAGGATGTCGTCATCCAGCCGTGTAATGGTGAGATCGTCCAGCGTCAGCGCATCTGCCATGCGCGCAATGCCGGGACCTTCAACCGGACCGCGCGCTGTGGCGCCTCCGATCAGTTTGGGCGCAATATACGCCTGCACGCGGTCGACCAGACCGAGGCGCAGCGCTTCGCCGTTGAGAGTGCCGCCGCCCTCAAGGAGCACGCTGTCCACCTGCTCCTGTCCGAGATAATCCATTGCCGCCGCCAGATCGACGTGTGTGCCGCTTTCATCCGGCAGGGGGATGACTTTTACGCCTGCATCCTCCAGCGCTGTCTTGCGGCGCACATCGGCGTTTGCACAGAAGACCCACGTGGGGATGTCCTTTGCCGTGCGCACCAGCTGGCTGTCCAGAGGGATGCGCAGTGTACTGTCACAGACAAGGCGGATCGGATCGACGCCGGGTTCGATGCGGCAGTTGAGCATCGGGTCATCCGCGAGCACGGTACCGATGCCGACCATGATCGAGCTGAGCCATTTGCGCGTCTGCTGTACCTGTGCGCGAGCTGTTTCACCGGTGATCCATTTGGAATCGCCGGTATAGGCGGCAATGTGCCCATCCAATGTCATTGCATATTTCATGACGACATACGGCTTTTTTGTTGTAATATAGTGGAAAAACACCTCATTGATGGCGTGGCATTCGTCCTCCAGCACGCCGGAGTCACATTCGATGCCGGCACCGCGCAGAATCTCCAGGCCCTTGCCCGCGACCAGTGGATTCGGGTCGAGACAGCCGACGACAACGCGCGCGATTTTATGCTCCAGAATCGCATCGGTGCACGGCGGGGTGCGTCCCCAGTGGCAGCACGGCTCCAGCGTCACATAGATAGTCGCTCCGGTACAGTCCTCCGTACAGTGTTTGAAGGCATTGCGTTCGGCATGCAGGCCGCCGATGTGCTCGTGCCAGCCCTCGCCGATGATGCGGCCATCCTTGACAATGACGGCGCCGACCATCGGATTGGGGGAGACATGTCCCATGCCGCGTTGCGCCAGCTCCAGTGCGCGGCGCATGCAGCGAATATCGGTTGTTGTAATTTCTGCCATTTGTATCAGCTCCAAAGCAGCAAAAAAGCCCCGTTTGTGCAGGCAAACAGGGCGCGGAAATAAAAATGCCTGCTTCACAATCCATGCGAAACAGGGCGACGAAAACAGGAGACATGAACCATGTCTCAAATAGTTTCTTCTTCCATCCAGACTGTAACTGTCGGCTCCGGAATCAAACCGGATCAGCCGCGGGGAAAGCTCCCAGCGGGTCGCGGGCTGTACCGCCGGTAGGGGGTTGCACCCTGCCCTGAAGAACTACATCTTTTGTTGACGAAAACAGTATACTACGGCGCGCGGGAAATTGCAAGAGTTTCGTCAAATGTTACAAAAAAATATGCGCACCGGGCGCGCGGTTTGACACCGTGTGGAAAATGTGGAAAAATATCACGGAATATACTATGAGTTCCGTGTTGTCACACCGAATCCGGCAACGGAGAGGGGGTGCGTACATATGGAATGCGTGAGGCCGTTTGTTCCGTAATCAGCATAACACAAACGGTACACAGGCTGTGTGAACATACAAGCACGCTTTGGCGGAGCAGCGCTAGAAATTCCGCTCTGCACCACGCACACGCAGCAGCAGCTTGCGCGAAAAATCCACCGGAATGACAGTCAGCGCGAGCAGTGCCGCCGCACCCAATTCATACAGCGAAAGCGGTGTCGTGCGGAACAGAGCGCCGCCAAAATAAATCAGTGCGAGCTGCACGACCGTAACCGCGCCCATGATGAGCACAAACAGCGGATTTTTGCCGATGTGTGCAAACAGGTTGAGCCGATGTGTGCGCGCGTTAAACGCATGGAAAATGCCGCAGAAAATAAACAGCGCAAAAAATGCGGTCAGGAAACGCAGTGGATCATAACCATAGCGGAAAAACTGCCGCACCGGCTGTGACCACAGGAACAGCGTGCACAGCGCAATCGTGTAAGCACCGGTCGTGACGATTTGTCCGTTCATATAGTGGTTGAGCACCGGCTCGTCGCGCCGCTTGGGCGGCTCACGCATGTACTCCACGAGCGGCGGTTCACCGGAAAATGCCAGTCCCGCGAGGGTATCCATGATGAGATTGATCCACAACATCTGCATGACAGTCACCGGTGTGTCAATACCGATGAGCGGCCCGATGATGGATACACCAACGGCACACACATTCATGGTCAGCTGGAATACAAGGAACTTGCGGATGCTTTTGAAAATGGTGCGTCCATACAGCACGGCGCGCGCAATCGATGCGAGATTGTCGTCGGTAATGACGATATCACCCGCTTCGCGGGCGACTGCCGTGCCGCTGCCCATCGCAAAGCCGACATCCGCCAGCTTGAGCGCGGGCGCGTCATTGACGCCGTCGCCGGTCATACCGGCGACCATGCCGGCGCGTTGGGCTGCCTGTACGAGCCGGACTTTATCTGCCGGCATGGCCCGCGCGATCACGGCGAGCTGCGGCAGACGCTGCGTCAGTTCGGCATCACTCCATGCGGCAAGCTGTGCGCTGTCGATGACAAGGTCGGTGTCAGACGCCAGCAGCCCACACCGCCGGGCAACGGCCTTCGCCGTATCCGGATGGTCACCGGTCAGCATGACGGTGCGGATGCCTGCTGTGTGCAGCTGGCAGACGGCTTCCGGCGTTTCCGGCCGCACCGGGTCGCGCAGGACAATGAGTGCGGTCAGCGTCAGACCGGACGGAATGTGGTCGGCGGTCACTGTGCGGTCTGTTGCCGCCATGGCAATGACACGCCCACCTTCTGCGGCCTGTTCGCGCAGGATGCGCAGTGGAATGTCGCGCGACAGGCTGTGTACCCTGCCATCCGGGGAGAGGTACTGCGCGCAGCGGGGCAGCAAAATCTCCGGCGCACCGCGCACCAGTGTCAGCGCCCGCGCAGGCAGGCGGACAGCCGCATATTTGCGGCGGGAATCAAACGGGACTTTATCTCCGACCTGTTCCGGCGGCTCGACAGCTGCCATTGACAGCACTGCGCGCAGCAGGGCGCGGTCAGTTGTGTTGCCGCCGGAGACCGTACCTGCGGAAAGCGCCGCGCCGGTGTTGCAGCGGCAATCGGCAAAAATTCGGCTGTACAACGCGGGTGCACCTGCGCGCACAGCGGGAATGCCGTCAAATCGTGTCCCATCCCCTGCAAACACCATGTCAGCTGTCATGCGGCCACAGGTCAGTGTGCCGGTTTTGTCCGTGAACAGGATGTTCATACTGCCTGCGGTTTCAATACCGGTCAGACGGCGCACGAGCACATGGTCGCGCAGCATACGAACCATATTGGACGACAGCACGACGGTAATCATCATCGGCAGACCTTCCGGCACGGCGACAACCAGCACAGTGACCGCCAGCGTGACCGCATGCAAAATGTGCTGGAAAATTGCCGCCGGGCCCTGCATCAGTCCGCCCTGCACGAACAGAGACAGCGAGAGGTCGGATGCCGCGACGAGAATGGCGGCACCCATGCCGAGTCTGCTGATGGTGCTCGCAAGTGCCTCCAGCCGCACATGCAGTGGGCTTTCACGCGTGTCTTCCTGCATCTGCCGCGCCATGCTGCCATACATCGTCTTGCTGCCGACAGCGGTGACCTCCATCATGCCCTCACCGGACACGACGACACTGCCGCGAAACAACAATCCGGTCTGATCGGCTGCGGAATTTTCCGCCTGCGGACGCTTGCGGATTTCATGGCTCTCGCCGGTCAGTGCCGACTGGTCGACCTCGAGACTGCCTTCGCGCAGAAAACCATCTGCCGGGATGCGCTCACCTGCCTGCAATAACACCAGATCACCGCACACGATATCATCGGCCGGTATGGTGTACAGCTGTCCGCCGTCGCGGCGTACACGACAGGTGACAGCGGCGGCTTCCGCCTGCATGCGCCGAAAGGCCGCATCACTGCCGTATTCCGACAGCGCGGAGACAAAGGTCGCCAGAAAGACCGCAATGGCAATGCCTGCTGTTTCAAACCACGGCGCGCCGCGCAGCATAAAAATCACATTGATGGCAAGTGCGATCAGCAGAATACGAATAATCGGATCGGCAAACCCTTCCAGAAAACGCGACAGCAGGCTGCTGCCCGCCTGTTTTTCCAGACTGTTTGCGCCGTGCTGCTGCCGCGACAGGCGAACCTCGCCTGCACTCAGCCCGCCGCTTCCGGTCATAGACATCCCTCCCTTTGTCCCTACCATATGCGGACAACAGTCGGGAAAGACGCCGAAATAGGAAAAGAATGCAGGTGTGGAAAAAATGTCCGGACAGTCAGGTTCTGCATTCCTTTTCCGTTTTTGAAATCATTATAAAAAGCAGAATCATAAAAAAAGCAAGATATACGGGCATGAGTTTCAGGCTGATATGAGTTGCAATCAGGCCAAAAAGCGGAGGCATACATGTTGAGCCGACATAGGCGCTTGCCATCTGAATACCGATAATACCTTGAGAATTTTCCGCTCCGAAGTTGTTTGGAGTGGAATGGATAATGCACGGATAGACAGGCGCACAGCCAAGCCCGATGATTACAAAGCCTGCTACAGATATGATATTGACTGGAATTGCAATCAGCAGCACACCGAATAGTGCGATCCCGACTCCGAGACGGATCATGGTATGATCCCCCAGCTTATCCGAAAGAAAGCCGGACAGGAATCTTCCTGCCGTAATACCGATAAAGAACAGAGCGCCGAATGCTGCGGCTTCGTCTTTGGCAGCGCCTCTTACGCCTTCGAGATAACTGCTTGCCCAAAGCATGGTTGTCGCTTCCGCTGCACAGTATGACATAAATCCGATCAGAAGATAAGGCACGCCTTTGATCTGCAATGCACCTGTTATCCCAAGCAGTTTGCCATTGTTTTCTCCGGAGGTCGATGGCTTATTGATTTTCCATAACGGCAGCGTCATCAACAGCACGGCGGCAATACCGAACTGGAGATACGAAACGATTCGATATCCATTGGTCCATACACTGTGCGTCAGTGCATAACTCATAATATATGGACTGATGATCGTTCCTACGCCCCAGAAACAATGAAGCCAATTCATATGTCTGGAATTATAATGCAGCGCAACATAGTTGTTCAATGCAGCGTCAATGGCGCCCGCACCTAATCCATAGGGGATTGCCCACAAACACATCTGATAAAATGCTGTTGATGTAGAAAAACCAAATAAGGCAATCGCGGTAAGAAAAACACTGATTACAGTGACCGCTTTGGTTTCGATTTTTTTTGTAAGCCGTTCCGACATCAGACTGGATAGAATGGTGCCTCCTGAAATAATCATGGATATCAAGCCCATGTACGATAATGGCACTTCAAAGGCAGTTCGTATCGTAGGCCAGGCTGCGCCCAGCAGAGAATCAGGAAGTCCAAGGCTTATAAAAGCGAGATAGATAACAGCCAATAAGAATAAATACATGTTGCCGCTCCAGTCAATCCGAAATTTTCATGTGTTTTTTATAGAATATAAGAATATCAAAAACAGAGGAGAAAATCTACTGCTTTAAAAGAAGAAACACCCGAAAAATCAGTAGATCTTTCGGGTGCCTTAGTCATTTGAGCGCGCGATTGGATTGCGCGAACCGGGTTATCCTCGGATTTCCAGATATTCGTCGTAAGTGCACTGCTTGTCCCAGACGCCGGTTTCATTGATTTCAATGATGCGGTTGGCAATGGTCTGGGTAAATTCATGGTCGTGCGATGCAAACAGGACATTGCCCTTAAAGTCAATCAGACCGTTGTTGACTGCGGTAATGGATTCCAGATCGAGGTGGTTGGTCGGCTGGTCGACAACGAGGACATTTGAGCCGAACAGCATCATGCGCGCGAGCATGCAGCGCACCTTTTCGCCGCCGGACAGGACGTTGACCGGCTTGTATACATCATTGCCGGAGAACAGCATCTTGCCGAGGAACGAACGCAGTGTGGTTTCCAGCGTATCGGTCTGGGAATATGGTGCGAGCCAGTCGAGCATGCTCTCCGTATGGTCGTTGAAGAAAGCGGAATTGTCCTTCGGGAAATACGACTGGCTGGTGGATACGCCCCACTTGAACGAGCCTTCATCCGGCTCCAGTTCGCCCATGAGAATCTGGAACAGCGTGGTAGCTGCCTGTTCGGTCTTGCCAACGAAAGCGATTTTGTCGCCGCGTGCGACGCGGAATGACACGTTATTCAGAATTTTCTCGCCGTCGATGGTCTTGGAAATGCCCTTGACCTCAAGAATATCCTTGCCCGGCTCACGATCCATTGTGAAACCGACGAACGGATAGCGGCGGGAGGAAGCAGGCAGCTCGTCAACCGTCAGCTTGTCAATCAGCTTTTTGCGGCTGGTTGCCTGCTTGGACTTGGATTTGTTCGCAGAGAACCGGCGGATAAATTCCTGTAATTCCCTGATCTTTTCGTCCGCCTTTTTCTTCTGGTCGTTCAGCGTGCGCTGGACGAGCTGAGAAGACTCATACCAGAATTCATAGTTGCCGACATACAGCTTGACCTTGCCGTAATCGATGTCGACAATATGCGTGCAGACATTGTTGAGGAAATGACGGTCATGCGATACAACGATGACCGTGCCTTCATAATCTGCAAGGAAATCCTCCAGCCAGCTGATGGAATGAATGTCCAGATGGTTGGTCGGCTCATCGAGCAGCAGGATATCTGGATGGCCGAACAGCGCCTGTGCCAGCAGGATCTTGACCTTTTCCGCGTCGGTGCGGTAACGCATGCCGCTGTACAGGATGTCATCCGCCTTCAGGCCGAGACCCTGAAGCAGGCGGCCTGCTTCGGTATCGGAATTCCAGCCGTCCAGCTCGGCAAATTCTGCTTCCAGCTCAGCGGCACGATTGCCGTCTTCTTCCGTAAACGGGTCTTTGGCATACAGTGCGTCCTTTTCCTGCATGATCTCATACAGGCGCGGATTGCCCTGAATGATCGTGTCCAGAACAGTGAATTCATCAAAGGCAAAGTGATCCTGACGCAGAACAGACATGCGCAGGTTCGGGTTCATTTCAACGGTACCGGTGGACGGCTCAAGGTCACCGGACAGCATGCGCAGGAACGTCGATTTGCCTGCGCCGTTTGCACCGATGACACCATAGCAGTTGCCTTCGGTGAATTTCAGATTGACGTCGGAAAACAGGTTTTCGCCGTCGAAATTGATACTCAGATGGTTGACAGTAAGCATGAATCCTCCAGAAAATAAATGCGCGGGGTGGATAAGTGCGGATTAGGCGCTATCTGAAAACCAAGAAAATGACGAATATTTCGCAAAGGCGAGACTGGTTCAGGGCAAAAGCACGCTGGAATCCGTTCGGATTTCAAGTGTTTTTAACAAAGAAACAGTCCGTATTTGTAGAAATAGTCAAAATTTTCGACTTTTCAGATAGGCTCTAGAAAATCAAATCGATGACAATGCCTGCGGCAACGGCAGCGAGATAGGTGCAGCCGATGATTTTCAGGGCATCGCGGCGGCGCGGCGATTCGCGCACCAGCAGGACAAAGCCAAAGCCTGCGCCTGCGGACAGGCCTGCAATGGCAGCGCCAAAGCTGATCGTACCCGACAGGAACAGCTGCGTCAGCAGGACGGACACGGCACAGCCGGGGAACAGACCGATCAACGCGCACAGCGCGGGCTGAAGAATGGTACCGCCGAGCAGCAGGGAGGACACGGTATCCTCACCGATGAGATAGATAATCGTGTTCAAAATCAGCATGGTGGCAAGCAGGAATACCGTCGTGCTCACGGTGCGCGAGACAGCTGCACCAAAGATGGTCTGTCCGTTGCAGCAGGAGCAGCCCATATTGACCTCATCCATATCGACCTCATCATCCGGCAGCTCGTCCGGATTCCATTTTTTGCGGAACAGTGTAAAATAAAACAGATAGCCTGCGAGGATAGCGACAATCAGCTTGACGCTGATGAGCTCCAGCACGGTTTTCCAGTTCCCGCCGCCTGCGAGCAGCACCGGGATTGCCTCATCCGAGGTGGACAGGTAAACGGCAATCAGTGTCGCGGGGGGCAGGAAGCCGCGGCAGTACAGCGCCGAGCAGCCGACGGAAAAACCGCACTGCGGGATTGCGCCGACCAGCGCACCGATAATCGGTCCGGCGGGCTCCGTACTCGTGACGATACGTGTCACGGTGTCCATGCGCGTTTCCATCCAGCCAATGGCGAGATAGACGACAAATAAAATCGGTATGGTTTTGACCATATCCAGAATACAATCGAGCCATACTTCCAGCACAACAGGTCACTCCTTTCCTGTATGGATCCGACGTGCGGCAGCAGCCGCACGGATTGATTGTTAGTTGACAGTAAAAATCAGTATACCATAACCAAAAATAAAAAAACAGATGCAGGATACATAAGAAATCGCAAGTTTTCCGGCGGTTCTTTCATCTTTGCTGCAATGGGTGGTAATCTATGGCAGAACAGGGGCGGAAAAGAGGGTGAGAGGCGCGGCGGACAGACCGTCCCCACAGTTTGTGCAAGACACAAAAAGAGAGCCGCCGGAACCTGTCCGGCGGCTGCCTGCTGTGAAAAAATTACTGGTTGGCTGCCTGGCGCTGGCGCTCCATCAGCTCGCCAAACGCAAGCACGGTTTCCACTGCACCGTCAATGCCGATCGAGCTGGTGGAAACACACAGATCATAGCTGGATGCATCGCTCCAGCGCTTGCCCGTATAGTAGTTGAAATAGCTGGCACGCTTTTTGTCGCGCTTGAGGATGGCATCCTCAATGCGGCGTTCCTCCATGCCGAGGTCATTGACCGCGTGATGAATGCGGAAATCGATATCTGCCGTGCAGAACACACGGACGACATCCTTGCGCTCGCGCAGGACATAGCTGCCGCAGCGTCCGACCACAACGCACGGGCCTTTATCCGCTGCTTCGCGGATAATTTTTGCCTCTTCCATAAACAGCTTATCGCTCATGTTGAGGTCGGATGAATGGGTCAGCGAACCGGCAGCGGTATAGCTGCCCATGACGAGGGAATACAGGAAGCTGTTGGTCGGCTTCTCGTCGAAGCCTTCAAAAATCTTCCGGCTGACGCCTGCGTTTTTCGCCGCCATGTCGACGATCTGGGAGTCATAAAATGGAATGTTCAACAGCTGTGCGAGCTTTTCTCCGACGATGTGTCCGCCGGAGCCGAATTCACGTTCAATCGTGTAAATGGTAGAAGTTGTCATGGGAGTATCAGCCCTTTCTCCATTTCCGCCGGAACAAACCAGCCGGCGGAAGTTTTCTCTGTAACATTATAATATCGTATTATAACACATTTTTTTGGCTGTGAAAAGAACGGAAAACCGCACAGAACGTGCGGGAACGGTTTTGGATGTATTCGCGTGCATTCGTTCGACAGAAAAAACCACCAAATTATTGAACAAATGCATGGATAAAAAGTATCACGTTTCACGAAATGGGCGGAAAAACACACCGGTTCCCCGTTTTTTTATGCCGGAAATATTGAACAAAACAGGGCGTTGTGGTATAATGAAACCCGTCATAAAGCGTATATTATAGTTGCAGAAATTTACATATTTTCTGCTGCGAGACAAGGAGTGTCATGATGAAGCAGACATTTGATGAAGCCGCATGGTATACCATCGCGGCAAAAGTCGGAGGAAAGGTGATCGAGGTTGAGAACGCCTCCGCCGACAACGGCGCGCTTGTTTGCCTGGCAGATGCTACCGGCGCAGACCAGCAGCTGTGGTCGATCCGCCATATCGACGGCAAGTATTACAAGATCATCAACAAGAATTCCGGCAAGGCGCTCGACATCATCAGCATGGGTGTTGTCAACGGCGCAAACCTGCATCAGTGGGAGTTCGTTGACGGCGACAGCCAGATGTGGTTCTTCGAGGAGAAGGAAGACGGCGCGGTTGCAATCAAGTCCGCACTGTCCGCCAAGTGCATTGATGTTGTCGGCATGAATGCAGAGATCGCCGGCGCACGCCTGCAAATCTGGGTTGACGTCAACGGCGAGAACCAGAGCTGGATTCTGACGGCTGTCGAAGCACCGAAGGCAGAGGAACCGGCAGCTCCGGCCTCTGAGGAAGCGCCGAAGGCGGAAGAGGCTGCTCCGGCTGCTGAGGAGGCGCCGAAGGCAGAGGAAGCTGCTCCGGCAAAGAAGACCACCCGCAAGAGAACCACTTCCACCACGAAGAAGACCACGACCACCCGCAAGAAGGCAACGTCTGCTGCAAAGAAGACGACCACCAGAAAGACCGCTGCCAAGAAGACAGCTGCCGCTGCGGACGGCGCGGAAAAGCCGAAGCGCACCCGCAAGACCAAGGCACAGCGCGAGGCTGAGGTTGCTGCAAAGGCGGCAGAAGAGACCAAGTAAGCTTGGGTATCTGACAGATTCCCCGATGCACCCTGCGGGGCGTGCCGGGGAATTTTTTTGTCAGAAAGCTTGTAACCGCACTGTCATTGTATTGCACCATGCGCTATGGTACAATACTATCATCAGGGAAAGGAGTGCTGTAAGATGATTTACAATGCATCTGCACGAAAACAGTATAAAGCACAGGCGCGGGAGGATATCCGTGCGCGGTTCTGGCCCACCATGCTGACCGTCGTGCTCGAAGTGGTTCCTGTTGTGCTCATTTCGATGATTTATGAAGTCGGAACACAGGCGATAAACGGGGACATCAATTCGGCAAATATGGGGCTGTATTTCAACTGCATGCTGATTTATCTGCTTGCAACGGTATTGATTGCGGTACCGCTCGAGTTCGGCGCAAAGCATTATTTCGTCGCGCAGGCGCGCGGGCAGGAGGCATCGCCGATGCTGGTGGTGTCCTGCTTCATGAGCGGTAAAAAATATCTGACTTCTATCAAACTGGCACTGGGCATTCTGCTGTATTCACTCGGCTGGGTCGTACTGCTGAGTGTTGCCATTGTTCTGATTGCTCTGTTTGCATTGATCGGTTCCGCACCGTTGGTCATGATCGGAGTTGTACTGCTTATCCCGCTCTCGATGCTCATCACGGTCAAGGTACGCCGCTATGACGGCGCGTATATCTGCATGATTGATACGCCGGATGCGAGCGTGATGCAGGCCATCCGTTCGTGCGCACCGATTTTCAAAAACCACAACTGGGAGCTGATGGTGTTTGACCTCAGTTTTATTCTGTGGCTGCTGTTCGGCGCCGTTACCTGCGGCATCGGCATGATCTATGTGGATGCGTACACTGAAATTGCCTTTGTGCACTATTTCGATGCGCTGTGCGGCAGAACAGCACAGCCGAATCCGCCGGATCTTTCACAGCTGACCGAATGAAAATAAAAGGAAAGGGCAGTCTGAACAAAATCGTTCAGACTGCCCGTTTTATTATGCCCAGAGAATCAACAGTCCAAGGGAGAGTACAAAGCTCACGGCCATACTCATCGAGCTGAGTGCGGCAATCATCGAGTGCCGGCATCCGCAGGCGAGACCATAGGCGACCGAAAGTGTCGTGACCGGTGCGACCAGGCACAGACACAGGGTTTGGCGTGTAATGAGGTCGAACGGCGTCAGCAGGTATACTGCCGCTGCCGCCAGCAGGCAGAGCACATAGCGGATGCTGAGAATGCGGGACACCTCGCGGATATCCTCACGCGGCAGATGCCATTCAAAAATCAGGCCGAGTGTGAACATGGCCAGGAAGGTATTGCCCTGTCCGAACAGCGCGCACATGTCGAAAAATGCATCTGGCAGGCGGATGCCGGGCAGATAGAGCACAAGCATGATGAAGTATGCCAGAAATGGCGGCGAATGGAACAGCTTGCGCAGGATATCGCGCAGGGATAAATGACCGTCACCGCCGGTCAGGGAAGCTGCGGCGGAATAGGTAATGCCTGCGCCCATCGGATTGTTGCCCGCATCGAACATGCACAGGCACAGCGTCGCGGAAGCGGGCAGAAAGCCCTGTACAAACGGCAGCGCAAAATTGCCGATATTGTATGACGGGACATTGAGCACATACAGGGCACGCGTGTCGCCGTCACGGCGGGCGGACAGCAGCCAGCCCGCAGCGAGCAGAAGCAGATTAAAGCCGAAGCCGATGAGAAGTGCAAATAACAGCGATGTGTCAAAGGAAAATGTGCGGAAGCCGGAGATCAGTGCCATCGGCATGGTGATATTGATGATAATTTTCATCAGAATCTGGCTGTCTTCCTGCTGCAACAGATGACTGGCCTTTGCAAAATAGCCGAGCGCAATCATCAGCACGAACGCCAGAACCTTAAACAACACGGTTGACATGGGGAGCGTCCCTCCCTAGGAGAAAAAGTATATTTTTTATTGATTTGATAGACGGAAATCTTCTTATAAGCCCGCGCAAGTGTTTATAAAACCTCGCGAAAATGGCTTAAAATCAAGGTTTTCTGCATATCGTCATTTATCTTGCCATATCTCCGTATAAGATGATTTTGTAAGACCGGGCACCATTTTGGCACCACAAATTATAGGAGGACGACATGAAAAACGTACTTTTAGACAAGGGTATTATACTCCCGTCCGGCGAAATCAGCAAGGATAAGGTAAACCTTGTAACCGGAGCAATCACGCAGCCATTCGCAGAAATGGTATGGGTAACGACAGGCGGCGACATGGAAACCGTAAACCGCTTGACCGACGTACTTGTTACCATGAACACCCCCGCCGACCGGGGGAAGCTGTTCAAAATCATAAAAATGCTCTATGGGCTTATGGGCTTGCCCTTTTCCGAGGAAGCCGAGCCTATGGACGCAGACCCCGCCGTTTTGGAATACTTCATTTTTTCCTTTACGGCAGACTTTGGCGAAGTCATACAAGACCTCATAGCCGAAGAAGCAGAATAACGCACCGCACAGGCGGCGTTTCTCACTTCCCACAAGGAAGAACAGGAACGCCGCTTTTTTCATGCCCTTTGTTACGCAGTAGGCATGGAAAAGCCCTTGATTTACGCGGCTTTGCGGACGCGGTTTTCAGCGGATAAGGGATTGATACCTAAACCCTCAAAATCGCGTTTCTATTGCGTAACAGGTATGCAGCAAAGGAGTGATGAAGCTATGGCAGTTTTCAGAGTGGAGCGCAACAAGGGCTATACGGTTATGAGCAACCACCACTTACGCAATAAGGAGCTATCCCTAAAGGCAAAAGGGCTGTTATCGCAAATGCTGTCCTTGCCAGAGGATTGGGACTACACCCTTGCGGGGCTGTCCTTTATCAACCGGGAGAAAATCGACGCTATCCGGGAAGCCGTTAAGGAACTGGAACGCGCCGGGTATATCGTGCGTTCAAGGGAACGCGACGAGAAAGGACGCTTGCGCGGCGCAGATTATGTGATTTTTGAGCAGCCGCAGACCCCGCCTGTATCGGATTTACCTACATTGGAAAATCCAACATTGGATAATCCAACGTTGGAAAAACCTACGCAGGAAAAACCTACGTTGGAAAATCCAACGCAATTAAATAAAGATATACAAAAGACTAACTTACCCAAAAAAGAAAAATCAAATATAGATTTATCAAGTACCGATTCCATTCCTATCCATTCCCTAAATCCCTTGCCTTACGACGGGGAAGCGGCAGAGCCGCCGGAACGGAAACGAAAGGAAGCGACAGACGCATACAGCGTTTATGAGGAAATCATCAAGGACAATATCGAGTACGACCATTTTGTACGCTACGGGCAGGTAGACAAAGACCGTCTGGACGAAATTGTTTCGATTATCCTTGAAACGGTATGCAGCAAGAGAAAGACAATCCGTATCGCCGGGGACGATTACCCGGCAGAGCTTGTCAAGGCAAAGTTTATGAAGCTCAACAGCAGCCACATTGAATTTGTCTTTGACTGCATGAAAGAGAATACCACCAAAATCCGCAACATCAAACAGTACCTTAAAGCGGTGCTGTTCAATGCGCCGAATACCATTGACAGCTACTATACCGCTCTTGTCGCTCACGACATGGCGACAGGCAAAATCTAAAGGAGGATTACCACATGGCACAGAAAACAGGAGCTTTGATTTTTGACGAACAGACCGACCGCTACGACATTCGCTTTGACATTGCCGACTATTACGGCGGCTTGCATTGCGGAGAGTGTTTCGACGTATTCACAGGCGGCAAATGGAAGCCGACCCGCATTGAAATGAGCGCGGCGCAGGAATGGTACCTTGTGGGTATCCGCGCCGAGGATTTGAACGGCTTGCGCGTCCGTATCTAAAGCCTATGGGCGGCTACCGCAGCGGCGTACCACCCTAACACTATCAGACTACCGCGAAAGGAGGACGGTAAATGCAAGATGAAATCAACGAAAAGACCATAGCCCTTTACATCAAGACCGGGAAGCTGACCGCGCAGACACTTCAAAAGGCTATGAAAACGCTGCTTGCACAGATGAAGAAGCAGAAAGACAAAACGCCGCAGGGCAAGCAGACCTTAAAGCAGCTTATGAAGCAGAACGCGGGCGTTTCCAACATTGAGATTACCGAGGGCAATATCAAAGCCTTTGAGAGTACGGCGAAAAAGTACGGTATCGACTTTGCGCTGAAAAAGGACACGACGGAAAACCCGCCCCGCTACCTTGTGTTTTTCAAAGGCCGCGACGCTGACGTGCTGACCGCAGCCTTTAAGGAGTTTTCCGCAAAGAAGCTGACACAGGAGAAAAAGCCCTCTATCCGCAAGCTGCTTTCCTCTCTGAAAGAAAAGGCGGCGGGCTTGAACGCGCAGCGGGACAAGGTAAAGAACAAGGACAGGGAGGTATCGCTATGAAGCAGGAAGTCAAAAAGCTGCTTATCCTCAACCTGCCCTATCTGCTCTTTGTCTATCTGTTTGACAAGATAGGCGCAGCAATACGCCTTACCCCCGGCGCAGACGCAAGCGAAAAGCTCTTGCAGCTTGGGACGGGCTTTGCCGCCGCCTTTTCCAGTATCGCGCCGAGCCTGCACCCCGCCGATCTGCTTATCGGCATTGCGGGGGCGGTCATTATCCGGCTTGCCGTTTACATGAAAGGCAAGAACGCGAAGAAGTACCGAAAAGGCATGGAATACGGTTCTGCACGTTGGGGCGGCGCGGAGGATATAAAGCCGTATATCGACCCTGTATTTGAAAATAATGTGCTGCTGACGCAGACCGAAAGGCTGATGATGAGCAGCCGCCCGAAGCAGCCGAAGTATGCAAGAAACAAAAACATTCTTGTTATCGGCGGTTCCGGCAGCGGCAAGACCCGCTTTTTCGTAAAGCCCAACCTTATGCAAATGCACAGTTCTTATGTTGTTACCGACCCGAAAGGCACCGTCTTAATCGAGTGCGGGAAGCTCTTACAGCGGGGCGGGTACAAAATCAAAGTGCTGAATACGATTAACTTCAAAAAATCCATGAAATACAATCCCTTTGCCTATCTGCGGAGCGAAAAGGATATTTTGAAGTTAGTCAATACCATTATCGCCAACACCAAAGGCGACGGGGAGAAATCCGGCGAGGATTTTTGGGTAAAAGCTGAAAAGCTCTACTATACCGCGCTTATCGGCTATATCTGGTACGAAGCCCCCGACGAGGAAAAGAACTTTACGACGCTGCTTGAAATGATAAATGCGTCGGAAGCCCGCGAGGACGACGAGGACTTTAAGAACCCGGTAGACCTCATGTTTGAACGTCTGGAAGAAAAAGACCCGGAACATTTTGCGGTCAAGCAGTACAAGAAGTACAAACTTGCGGCAGGTGTTGTATGCTCTAAAAGACTTCTTAATCAAGCGGTTGGGAAGTCTCTTAGAACACACAACCTAAAACCGAAGAAAGGAGCGCAAGTTATGAGAAAAAACGAGAAAATCACAGCTCTGTACGAACGATTGAGCCGTGATGACTTTGGCAAAGATGATGACCAGCAGCGTGAGAGCAATTCCATTTCCAATCAAAAAGCTATGTTGGAGGAGTTCGCCGCACGACAGGGCTTTACAAACATTGTCCATTTCACGGACGATGGCATTAGCGGCACTTGCTTTGACCGTCCCGGATTTTTGGCAATGATGAAAGAGGTTGAAGCCGGGAATGTGGAGTACCTGTGTATCAAGGACATGAGCCGCATGGGTCGTGACTATCTGAAAGTCGGTCAGATTATGGAAATCCTGCGTCAGCGTGGCGTTCGCCTTATCGCCATCAATGACGGCGTGGACAGTGCCAGAGGGGACGATGATTTTACCCCTTTCCGCAACATCATGAACGAGTATTACGCCAGAGACACCAGCCGTAAAATCCGTTCCACTTTTCAATCCAAAGGCAAGTCCGGCAAGCACCTCACAGGCACGGTCATTTACGGCTATCTCTGGAACGAAGCCAGGGACCAATGGTTGGTTGACCCCGAAGCCGCTGATGTGGTCAAGCGCATCTTTGCCATGACGATTGACGGCTACGGTCCGTATCAGATCGCCAGCAAACTGAAATCGGAAAAGGTGCTTATTCCGTCTGCTTACCTTGCCCAACACGGCGAGGGCGTGAACAAAAACAAGACTTTCAAAGATGTGTACGGCTGGGGTTCTTCCACCATCTGCAACATTCTTGAAAAGCGTGAGTATCTGGGACACACCATCAACTTCAAGACTCGAAAGCACTTCAAGGACAAGAAAAGCCATTATGTCCCGGAGGACGAATGGACGATTTTCGAGAATACCCATGAAGCTATCATTGACCAGCAGACCTTTGACCTTGTGCAGAAAATCCGTGGGAATGTCAGACGCTACCCGGACGGCTGGGGCGAAGCAGCTCCCCTCACAGGCTTGCTTTATTGTGCCGATTGCGGCGGCAAGATGTATGTCCACCGTACCAACAACGGCAAGCGTATTTCTCAATATACCTGTTCCCAATACAGCAAAGTCCCAGTTGGAAAGCTCTGCACGACACAGCACCGTATCAATGAAGATGTGGTACTGTCCCTTGTTTCCGAAATGCTCAAAGCTATTGCCGAGTATGCCAAGCATGACCGAGCTGAGTTTGTCCGTGTGGTGCAGGAAGCGCAGTCCAGCCAGCAGACGGCAGAGGTCAGAAAACAGCGCACACGCCTTGCCACAGCAAAGCAGAGAGTTTCCGAGCTGGAAGTCCTGCTCTGCAAAATCTATGAGGACAACATTTTAGGCAAGCTGTCCGACAGCAGATACGCCACTCTGGACGCTCAATACGAAAAGGAACAGTCCGAGCTTACCGCCGAAATCTCTGCTCTGGAAAAGGCTGTCAAGAGCTATGAGAAGCACGAAAAGGACGCTGATCGTTTTATCGCTCTGATTGACAAGTATGAGAACTTCGACAAGTTGACCATTGCCATGCTCAACGAGTTTATCGAGAAAATCCTTGTGCATGAGCGTGACCGTAAAGGCAGTATACAGACCACACAGGAGGTCGAGATTTACTTCAATTTTGTTGGGCGATTCGTTCCCCCGGCGTTTGGAGAAGTGGAGCTGACCCCGGAAGAATTAGAGGAAATCCGCAAGCGTGAGGAACGCAAGGACAGGCTTCATCAGAACTACTTGAAGCGGAAAGCCAGCGGAGCGCAGAAGCGATACGAGGACAAAATCAAGGGGAGAAAAAAGGCAGAAATCGAAGCCAAGAAAGCCGCCATTCGTGCGGAGGACATTGCAAAGGGAGTGTTCGTCCCTGTCAGCAGTTTACCGCAGAGAGAGCCGATGAAAGGAGTACAAACAGCATGAATATCACTTATACACAGAACGGCGATTATCTTATCCCGAACATCGTTATCCGCAAGACCAAGCCCCTCGGACACTACGGCAGACTTCGCAAGGCGTATCTGGAAATGCACCGTCCGATACTGTTCAATGAGCTGGTACTATCCGACAAGCTCTTTGAGCATTGCGCCGAGATTGACGAAGCGGCACGAAACCGCATGGAGCTGATCGTGCGGTCACTGGCAGAGCAAAACGGCGTGACCGAGCAACTGAAAGCTGAAAACCAAATGGAATGGGTGCGGCAGATGAACGCTTGCAAGGCGCAGGCAGAGGAAGTTGTGAAAGCAGAGTTGATTTATAATTGAGCGAGGAAGTCCGGGCAGAAAACTGTTCGGACTTTTCTCATATAGTCCAAAGTTGCGGTAGAATTGTTCACAAGTTTTATGGTATAATTTGAATACGAAAATTAAGCAACAAATCGGAATTTTACGGTCAGTAAGGAATGCGTAAAGTTATATGATTGTATTATAAGCGATTTGTTAAATTTTTATAACCACTTGTATTTGCCTGCGATTTATGGTATAATATTTTAAAATTTAGAAAGAGGTGGGAAGATGATTAACTTTTCTTGCAAATAAAATCAAAATATGCGGTAGTGCTATACTTTGGCATTATTGTGTCTATTGCAAGAAAGTTATATGTCTATCTTACTCAATATAGTGCTGTTGCCACTTTTGCTTAGTGGTGTTATTTTATGCTATGACGAGCTGCAAGGATAAACTTTCTTGCGGCTCTTATTTTGTTTTGGAGGTGCTTTATGAATAGTGCAGAACAGATAGTTACACATGATTCACTCCGTATAGTGTCGGTTCCTTTTGGTGAAATCTATACGGAGTAAACATTCACCGAACCGATTTTGTATCGTATGACACGCAAAGGAGGATAATATTTATGTCAATGATTAAAATTGAAAACCTTACGTTTTCATATCCGACAAGTTATGATAATGTTTTTGAAAATGTCAGTTTCCAGATTGATACCGATTGGAAGCTTGGTTTTGTGGGCAGAAACGGACGAGGTAAAACAACCTTTCTGAATCTTCTGCTTGGGAAATATGAGTATAGCGGAAAAATCCTATCATCCGTACAGTTTGATTATTTTCCTTATCCCGTTTCAGATAAGAATCGTATTACAGAGGATATATTGCAGGAGGTTTGCCCACTTGCGGAAGAATGGGAACTTATGCGAGAACTTTCTTATCTTGATGTTGATGTCGATGTGCTTTGGCGACCTTTTGAAACACTTTCCAACGGAGAGCAGACAAAGGTTTTGCTTGCCGCTCTTTTTCTTAATGAAGGGCATTTCCTACTGATTGATGAACCTACCAACCATTTGGATGCCAAAGCGAGAAAAAGTGTGGCGGCATATCTGAAAAAGAAAAAGGGATTCATCTTAGTTTCTCACGATCGTCGCTTTCTTGACGATTGTGTTGACCATATTCTATCGATTAACCGAGCGAATATCGAAGTGCAAAGAGGAAACTTTTCATCATGGATGTCAAATTTTGAGCGACAGCAAGAATTTGAACTGGCTCAGAACGAACGTTTGCAAAAGGACATCAGACGATTACAGCAGTCGGCAAAACGCTCTGCAGTATGGTCTGAACGTGTAGAAGCTTCCAAAATTGGGGCAGCAGATAAAGGTTATGTCGGTCATAAAGCCGCCAAAATGATGAAGCGTTCAAAATCTATAGAAGCGAGACAACAACAGACAATCGAACAAAAATCAGCATTGCTGAAAAATGTGGAAACCGCAGAAGCACTCAAGATACAACCGCTTAATTACCATACAGATTTGCTTGCATCATTATCGAATGTAGTAGTTTATTATGATGGCATTTCAGTTTGTGAACCCGTTTCGTTTGAAATAAGACAGGGAGAACGCATTGTGCTTGACGGGAAGAACGGCAGTGGCAAAAGTAGCCTGTTAAAGTTGGTAGTCGGGCAGTCCATAGATTATACGGGTACAGTAACACTTGGCTCTGGGCTTGTAATTTCTTATGTGCCACAGGATACATCGTATTTATGTGGAACCCTTTCCGAGTTTGCAGAAGAAAACAACCTTGATGAAAGTCTGTTCAAGGCACTTCTTAGGAAAATGGACTTTGAGCGTGTACAGTTTGAAAAGGATATTAAAGACTTTTCTGGCGGGCAAAAGAAGAAAGTCCTAATTGCGAAAAGCCTTTGTGAAAAGGCACACTTGTATGTATGGGATGAACCGCTCAACTTTATTGATGTGTACTCACGTATGCAGATTGAACAACTCATAACGGAGTTTGCCCCGACCATGCTCCTGGTAGAACATGACAGTGTTTTTCGAGATACTGTGGCAAGTAAAATTGTGAATATCTAAATTGGTTCTTCCGCAATTTTACGTTTTTCGCTTTAATAAAAATGGAGAATGCTGATTTACACTGGCATTCCAGTATTGAAAAATTACAAAATACGGATAATTGCGTAAGAACCTCTAAATTAAAATAATTGTATGGGTTAATTCCAGCTTTACAGAGACTCAAATTCCAGTTTGTCGCACTGATAAAAACCCTTTAGGAACTAAAGGGCGCACTTCTATACTCTCCTATCGGGAGTATGTGCGTCCTGCGGAGCTTCATTCCCAGTCAGCAGAAGAAAACTGCCCGACCGAGAATGTTTCGTCACTTCGTTCCGTCAAGGGAGCTACACTCCCTTGCGCCGCTTATGCGGCTATCCCTTGTGGACTTGCCGTCTGCAAACAGCATAAAATGCTGTTCGCCGCCAGCAAGTTTGATATCAATAAATTTGGAGGAATTTATGATAAAAAGAATGATGATGGCATTATGTATATTCGTTTGTACCTTTACTTTAGTTGCGTGTTCTGGACAGCAAACAAACGAACCACTTACTTTAGGTGTCAATGCGATAATAACAGAAATTGATAAAGAAAATAAAATCATAACCACAAAAGATAGCGAAGAAAAAGGTGTTTTAGGGAATGATTGTCTTATTGACTGTTCCAAAATTCCAATGATTTATTCAAAATATGAGGTTATGAAGCGATGTATATCGGGAATGAATTTTCCGGATTATCGCTATGAGCAATTGATAAAGATGATTTTTGCACAGCATATTCCTGACTTTCATTATTCAAGAGGAGAAAAGCCTACATGATTTATTCAAAATATGAGGTTATGAAGCGATGTATATCGGGAATGAATTTTCCGGATTATCGCTATGAGCAATTGATAAAGATGATTTTTGCACAGCATATTCCTGACTTTCATTCCATGTATATGCTGCCGGAAAGACTAAGATCAAATTTGGCGGAAACTTTTGGGACCTCTGTCTGCGGCCTTGTTCCAGTTACACATCGGGCATCGGGCCAGGCAGATAAGGTGCTTTTTCAATTAAAGGATGGAAACTGCGTCGAAACGGTGAACCTGCATTACAAAAAAGGATGGGAATCTTTTTGCGTCTCATCTCAATGCGGCTGTGGGTTTGGCTGCAAATTCTGCGCAACAGGTGCTATCGGACACAAACGCAATATGACCGCTGATGAAATAACAGATCAAATTCTGTATTTTTATCTTGCAGGGCATCAAATCAATAGTGTTTCTTTTATGGGAATGGGCGAGCCGTTTGCGAATCCCAATTTATTTGACGCATTAAAAATCCTGACAAACCCGTCTTTGTTCGGATTAAGCCAGCGACGCATTACCATATCGACGATTGGAATGATTCCCGGGATAAAACGGCTGACCCGTGATTTTCCGCAGGTGAATTTAGCTTTTTCGCTGCACTCGCCTTTTGAAAAGCAACGTTCGGAATTGATGCCGATCAATCAAACTTATCCGCTCCATAAAGTAATGGATGCGTTGGATGCGCACGTTGCAAATACCAAAAGGCGCTTGTTCCTGGCTTATATTATGCTGGGCGGAATAAATGATTCGGCAGAGCATGCGAAAGCGTTAGCGCACCTTATTTTGAGCCGGGGAGCGTTGTCCTATCTATATCATGTTGATCTTATCCCATATAACGCAACAGATAAGACGGCGCGAAAATTTACCGCTTCAAATCACGAAGCCATTAAAAACTTCAGTGATATTTTACATTCCAACCGTATCAGCGTGGCTATCAGAATGCAGTTCGGTTCTGATATCGGCGCCGGGTGCGGGCAGTTGTATGCTGATGAAAGGGATTGAGCGCTTCAAGACGTTTTTATGTACACAGAGATTTCCAAGCAGCATTGGCGTTTGAAAGGAAAGGCACCCGGCATAAATTTAATGCTGGGTGCCTTATTGTTACATCAAAGGTTTTATTTTCAACGAGGTTTATGCCGGGGATATGAAACGGCAGAAATGTTGTGGAATATCTTCGCCAACAACTTTGACCAACTTCAATTTACCGAACTGAACACAACAACTGAATACCGAAAAACTGACCGTTGACTGGTCGCACTATGCGAAAAGTTGACGGTCTTTTTTTATCCCCAAAATCAAAAAAGGAGGTCAATTACAATGACAAAACCGAAAACCCTCGACCAGCTCCAAGCCGAAAAGGAACGAGCCGAGACGCAGCTTGCACAGGAACAGCACAAGCTCAACCGTCTTGAGAACAGAAAGAAATATCTGGAGAAAGGCGAAAGGCAGAAACGCACCCATCGTCTTTGCAATCTGGGCGGCACGATTGAGAGCCTTGCCCCGGAGGTCAAAGATCTCACACGCACCGAAATGACAGAGCTGATGGAGTACATCTTTTCTCTGTCCGAAGTCCAGCGAGCCGTCCGTCACATGGCGATTACTCACACCAACCAAGCGAACAGAGAAAAGGAGTTGAAAGCCGATGGCACTATTTCATCTGAGCGTCACGCAGACTAAGCGAAGCGCAGGACAGTCCGCTATTGCTTCTGCCGCCTACCGTGCCGGGGAGCGATTGTATAGCGAGTATTACGGCGAATACAGCGACTACACCCGCAAGGGCGGCGTGATCTGCTCTGACATTCTCTTGCCGTCCCATGCACCGCCAGAATACGCAGACCGCCAGACCCTATGGAACGCCGTGGAAAAAGCCGAGCGTGGAAAGAACGCCCAGCTTGCATACAGCTTTGACATTGCCTTGCAGAATGAATTTTCCCTTGAGGAAAACATCGCTCTTGCAAGGCAATTTTTGTTGGAGAACTTTGTGAGCCGTGGCATGGTGGTTGACTTCGCCGTACACCAGCCAGACCGGGAGGACGGCGGCATACCAAACCCGCATTTTCATGTGCTTTGCCCCATCCGCCCCATCGAGCAGAACGGCAAATGGGGACTAAAGCAACGCCGGGTGTATGAGCTGGACGAGGACGGCAACCGTATCCGAGACGCAGACGGAAAGTTTGTGTTCAACGCCGTTCCCACTACCGACTGGGGCAGTCCCGAAACGCTGGAACATTGGCGGCAGACATGGGCGGAACTATGCAACGCCAAGTTTGCGGAGAAAGGGCTTGATGTTCGTATCGACCACCGAAGCTATGAGCGTCAGGGCGTGGAGCTTCTTCCCACCGTCCATGAGGGCGCAACCGTCCGGGCAATGGAGAAGAAAGGCATACGCACCGAGAAAGGCGAGTTCAACCGCTGGATCAGAGCAACCAATGCCGTTATCCGGGACATCAAGAAGAAAATCGCTCTCCTGTTTGATTGGATTGCCGAAGCAAAAGCGGAGCTTGCCAAGCCGCAGGCACCCGACCTTGTTTCTCTGCTGAACGCCTATTACACCCAGCGCAGAGCCGGGGCATATTCGCAGAAAGGCAAGGTCAGCAATCTAAAGGAGATGAACGAGACTTTCAATTATCTCCGGGCAAACGGCATTTACACTCTTGAAGATTTGGAAAGCCGTGTCAGCGAACACAGTGCTGCCACAGAGAGCTTGAAGAAAACGCTGGACGAACAGACCGCCCGAATGAAAGCAATCAAGCAGCTCTATGACAGCTCTGCTGCTTTCCAGAGCTTGAAGCCTGTCTATGACGGCTTGCAGAAAATCAAGTTTGAGAAGCCCAGAGCCAAGTACAAGGCAGAGCATGAAGCGGAACTGAAACAGTTCTACGCCGCCAGACGCAAGCTGACCGGAGAGTTCCCGGACGGCAAGGTGGATATGAAAAAGCTGACCGAAGAGTATGACGAGCTGGAACAGGCGCACAACACCACCTATGGCGAGTTTAAGACCGTCAGAGACGATTTACACCGTCTTTGGAAGGTCAAGTCATGTATAGATACTGCCGCCCGATTTAACGAGCGCACAGAGGAACAAATGCTCCAAAATCGACCCCAAACACGACACAAAAAGGAGGAACTATCCCGATGAATTATACCCAAGCACAGATTGACCGGGCAAACGCCGTCAGTCTGGAAGATTTTCTCCGTACACAGGGAGAGACGCTTATCAAAAGCGGACGAGAATACCGCTGGAAAGAACATGACAGCCTGACCATTCGTGGAAACAAATGGTTTCGCCACAGCCAGAGCAAGGGCGGCTATCCCATTGATTTTGTCATGGAGTTTTACGGAAAATCCTTTCCCGAAGCCGTCCAGCTCCTGACCGGCGAAAGCGGCGAGGGACAGAGCGAAGCCAGCACAGCACCGCACACAGCGTTCCACTTGCCCTTGCACAACAGAACAGCCGACAGAGCAATTCAATATCTTTGCGAAAGCCGAGGTCTCAACAAAACGCTTGTTGAGGCTTTTCTTCTTTCCGGGGATATTTACGAGGACGCAAAGCGGCACAATGTTGTCTTTGTCGGCAGAGACCGAAACGGCACACCGAGATACGCCCATGTGCGAGGAACGGCAGACCCATTCAGACAGGATATTGCCGGGTCTGACAAGTCCTATCCGTTCCGCTATGAGGGAAACGGCAACCAGCTCTTTGTCTTTGAAGCACCGATTGACCTGTTATCGTTTATCTGCCTTTATCCGCAGGACTGGCAGACAAGGAGCTATCTTGCCCTGGGCGGTGTTTCGGGCAAAGCCCTTGACCGTTTCCTTTCTGAACGCAAGGACACCCGAAAAGTGTTCCTCTGCCTTGACAGCGACACCGCAGGAAGCGAAGCCTGTACCCGACTGGCACAGTCCATTCCCGGCGAGATCGCCGTCATTCGCCTTGTCCCGGCAAGGAAAGACTGGAACGATGTTCTCCGTCAGCAAGGGGACATTCCCAGCCGCAAATTCATAGCCGAGACAATCACGCTGCGAGAGCTGCCCACCGCCCAGCCTGTTCCCATGCTCCGCATGGCAGATGTGGAGCTGACGAGCGTGGATTGGCTATGGTTTCCCTATATTCCCTTTGGAAAGCTGACGATTATACAGGGCAACCCCGGCGAGGGCAAGACCTACTTTGCCATGCGTCTTGCGGCGGCTTGCACCAACCGAAAGCCTTTACCTGGTATGGAGACCCTTGAGCCTTTCAACATCATCTATCAGACCGCCGAGGACGGTTTGGGCGATACCGTTAAGCCCCGGCTGATGGAAGCTGACGCAGACCTTGAACGAGTGCTTGTCATTGACGATAGGGACACACCGCTGACCCTTGCCGATGAGCGCATAGCAAGGGCAATCCGGGAAAACAGCGCAAGGCTGGTTATTATTGACCCGGTACAGGCGTTTTTGGGCACAGATGTGGACATGAACAGGGCAAACGAGGTGCGCCCGATATTCCGCAGTCTGGGAGACATTGCACAGGCTACCGGGTGCGCTATCGTGCTGATTGGACACCTGAACAAAGCCGCAGGAACGCAAAGCACCTACCGGGGATTGGGGTCTATCGACATTACGGCGGCAGTCCGCAGTCTGCTGTTTATTGGCAAGCTGAAGGACAGTCCCACAACGAGGGTGCTTATCCATGAGAAAAGCTCCCTTGCGCCGCCCGGTCAGTCTCTTGCCTTTTCTCTGGGAGACGAGAAAGGTTTTGAATGGATAGGGGCTTATGACATTACCGCTGACGAGCTTCTTGCCGGGACGGACACCGCTAAGACCGAGAGCAAGACCGCACAGGCGCAAATGCTCATTCTGGAACTGCTTGCGGACGGAAAGCGTATGCCGAGCGCAGAGCTGGAAAAGGCAGTCAATGAGCGTGGGATTTCCTCACGCACCATGAGAACGGCAAAGAGCCGTATCGGGGACAGACTTGTGACCGAGAAAGACGGCACAGCATGGGTCTGCTATCTCCGAGACTGACAACAGGAACACGGCAAGCGTGGCAAAGACGGCAAGGTTTTTATAGATACCTTAATGTTGCCGCCTTGCCTTGTTCCCTCATACCGACACCGCCCGATGATGAATAGTCACCGGGCACTTTTTCATTTACAGGAGGATTTTGAATGAACAATACCGCAACCAACACCGCCACTTGCCCGACTGTCAGAAAGCAGATCGGCAAGACCACCTATATCGTCCGTGTCCATTTCAGCGAGACCGCCAAGGAGACGATGGAGGACAAAATCAAGCGTATGCTCCGTGAAGAAGTCCGCAAAATGTGACTTCTTTTTGAATTTGATGAAAAAGTCCTTGACTTTTCGTCTCTGGCAAAACGGCAAAGTCAATCCTTATTTCCTGCGGCGCAAGGTTAGCCCCCTTTGACATACGGGAACTGCGCGAACTCATGGAAACCGACGAAATGGAGCTTGACACTTTGGGAGATAGAAAAACGGCATTGTTCGTTATCATCTCCGACACCGACGACACTTTCAATTTTGTTGTTTCCATTCTCTACACGCAGCTTTTCAACTTGTTATGCGACAAAGCCGACGATGTTTACGGCGGGCGGCTGCCTGTTCATGTGCGCTGCCTGTTAGATGAATTTGCGAATATCGGTCAAATCCCGAAGTTTGAAAAGCTCATAGCGACCATACGAAGCCGCGAAATATCGGCTTCTATTGATGTTGTATAATTTTAGTTGACAACTGATTCTCAAGGATTAAAAATATAATCAAGAGAAAAAGGAGACAACAACGATGCCACAAAACAGAACCTATGATATGGAATATAAAGTACAAGCAGTTAAACTGGCGTTGGAAATTGGTACAACGAAGGCAGCCAAAGAACTTGGTATTCCAGCGAACACCCTGCATACATGGATGCGTCAGTACCGTCTGGGCAACTTGAGCCTGGGAGCCGGCACACAGACACCGCAAAGAGCCATGACTCTGAGTGAAGAAATTCAGCTGCTTCGCAAACAGGTTAAAGAGCAGAACAAGGAAATCAAACGGCTCAGAGAAGAAAATGAATTTCTGGAGGAAGCCAGCGCTTTTTTCGCCGCGAGCCGTCGGAGGTCTGCAAGAACGAAAGAATGAAATTCATTGCCTTGAAAACCAACGATGGCCAGAACACGGGGAAAATTGCATTCTACTGTAAGTTGCTCCATGTCAGCAGGCAGGGGTTCTACAAATATCTGAAGGCCCAGACTCGCCCATGGAAGTATCAGGATTTGGCTGATGCCATGCTGGAGATCCTTGCAGAAGACGAATGCAACGATACTTACGGTCGAATCCGCATGTATCAGGCTTTACGTCTGAAACAGCCACAGGGCGTGCAAATTCCAAGTGAACGGACGGTATACCGGATCATGGAGGAACTGGGTATCAGCCACACACCAAGGCGCAAGCCCAATGGCATTACCAGAGCAGATAAGGAAACTCGTAAATCCGATGATCTGCTAAGACGCAATTTTGACGCAGACAAACCACTAACGAAGTGCGTTACGGATATTACTGAAGTCAAAGGAAAAGATGGAAAGCTATATGTATCCGCTGTCTTTGACTGCTACGATTCCTGTGTTCTGGGGCTTGCAATGGATACCAACATGAGAGCATCCCTGTGTGTTCAGACGCTGAAGAATGCCCATGATGCCTGCCACGATCTGCGTGGCGTTATCATTCACAGTGACAGAGGAGCACAATATACCAGTCAGGAGTATCGGGCAGCCATCGGCCGATATGGAATCCTTCAGAGTATGAACAGTGCTGGTGGAAGATGCCATGATAATGCACGCTGCGAAAGCATGTGGGCCAGAATGAAGGTTGAACTACTTTATGGACGTTACAACACCGAAAAGATGACCATTGATGAACTCAAGACGCTGATTTGGAGATTCTTTATCGGGTATTGGAATAACCGCCGTATCTGTTCCAGAAATGGCGGGCTGCCTCCGATGGTAAAACGCCAGAGATACTATCATTCCCTAAAGAAAGCTGCTTAGCAAATCCTTGAGCAAAATGTGTCAACTGATCTTGACAACTTCATATTATTTTGCAATCACAGTCGCAGCTAAAGGCAATCTACAAGGACAACGCCGATACCATAGTCGGCAACTGCGACACGACCCTTTTCTTGGGCGGCAAGGAAAAAACGACGCTCAAAGAAATATCGGAAATCTTAGGCAAAGAAACGATTGACAGCTTCAACACTTCCGAAACCAGAGGGCGGGAGCTTTCGCATGGGCTGAACTATCAGAAGTTAGGCAAAGAGCTTATGACGCAGGACGAAATCGCGGTCATGGACGGCGGGAAATGTATCTTGCAGCTTAGAGGTGTGCGCCCGTTCTTCTCTGATAAGTACGACATCACGAAGCACCCGAAATACAAGTACCTGTCCGACGCAGACCCGAAAAACGCCTTTGACATGGAAAAGCATATCAAACGCCGCCCCGCTATCGTAAAGCCGGACGAAGTATTTGACTACTACGAAATCGACGTACAGGAGGACGCAGCACCGTAAAGGGAGGTGGTAATCTATCCGAACTGTAAACACGGGCTATATGGTACGCGCCCCTACTTGGAGCGTGGCAGGAAGCCGCAGCGTATCAACCCTTACAAAAATGACAACTGAATACCGCCGCGCCGCAGCAGTTTAAGCAGCGCGAGGACGCAGCCGCCGAACACAGGCGGCTTTTTTCATACCCAAAACCAAAAACAAACAATTTTTATCGCCGCAAAGCGGCAGAAAGTGAGGATATTATATGGCATTTTTCAACAGCGCAGTAAACGTATTGCAGACCCTTGTTATCGCTCTTGGAGCAGGCTTAGGCATTTGGGGCGTTATCAATCTTCTGGAGGGATATGGTAACGACAATCCGGGTGCGAATGCTCATGTACGGTAAAGTATCACAAGAAAATTATGTCGAATTGACAGCCGCCTCCGCTATACCGAATAAGGAAATAAAGAGTCCTCAAATTTTGCGCTACTAAATGAAGACGAGCGGAAGTAATCTCCCGCTCGTCAGTAAACTTAACTATGCCATATCAATCCCGCTTCTTTCCCGCCACCGGCACTAAGAACAGCGCGGGCAACAGCAGGAAAGCGGTACAGACCAGCCCCCAGGGTATGGACACCTGCTGGGCTACCAGCCCCACAATAGGCCCGCCGATGATCTGCCCGAAAGAGTCCAGCTGTCCGCTGGTGGAAAAGACTGTGGCGCGCATTTTCTCATCCACATGGTCGTTCATCCAGGCGGCCAGCACAGGCTCCTTGATGGTGCGCATAAGCCCCGCCAGCAGGAACATCAACAACATGAACCAAAAGCTCCGCCCCACCGCGAAGAGAACCAGGCACAGGATATACCCGGCGCTGGTGGACATGACCACACTGGTTCGGCTGACAGTCCCTTTTTTCTCCATGCGGGCGATGAGCAACTGAGAAGCCAGAATACCTAAGCCGCTGCCGATAAGACTGATAACACCGAACCAAGTGACGCTGTTCAGCGGCCCGATAACGGGTATTACCGTGTCATCCAGAAAATGAGCGGTGGAGAGCCGGTCAAAGCCTTCACTGGCAAGTCCCCCGCATAGTGTGATTGCTAAGAGCGCCAGCAACACAGGTGCGCCTTTCACAAAGCCCAGGTTGAGCTTGAACAGGCAGACAAAGTCTTTAAGCAAGCCCTGCCGTTCCTCAATAGCAGGGGAGAAGTTGGTTTCTGGCATGATGCGAACCAACACCAGCCCCAACAACAAGCACAAACTGCCCCCCAAGATGACAGGCATTTGCAGGTTTATGTTTCCCAGCAGTGTGCCCAGCACCACGCCCAGAACGCCGCCGATTTGCCCCATTTGACTGCCCCGCAGGAACACCTTGTCTATGGGTTTGTCCTCTTCCTCCGAGGCAATCCACGCCTCCAGAGCGCCGGTGATGAAGGTATCACCGCAACCCCAGACAACCTGGGCCAGCAGAACCGGCGCGAACCACGGTAGCGCACCCTCCATCAGAAAGCCCAGGCCGTAGAGGAACATTCCAATCAGCACCGAGCGCCGACGGCTATACAAATCCGCCACCACACCGGTGGGTATCTCGAACAGAAAGCAGGAG
Source organism: Butyricicoccus porcorum (assembly GCF_051246315.1). Lineage (NCBI taxonomy): Bacteria > Bacillati > Bacillota > Clostridia > Eubacteriales > Butyricicoccaceae > Butyricicoccus > Butyricicoccus porcorum. The sequence continues at coordinate 692,826 of NZ_CP178353.1, read as the reverse complement.
GTCTCCAGAACCGTCCCTACCAGGACAAGCTGGAAAGCATCCAGCTGCACCACCTCCAGGTGGTACACGATGGAAAGCACTGTGGACATAGAAACCGCCAGGGAAAAGACAAATCGGATCAGCAGGTAGACAGAATATGCCTTTGAATTTTTAGCAAACATGAAGTTACATTCTCCTTTACGAATTAGTGGGTTGTTTTGTGAAACAAGCCCGACTGCCGCGCAGGAAGGGCAAACTTCTCAGCCCTTTCTAACAGTGATTTTAGAAAAGGCCTCCTAAAGTGCCCAAAGCGCCGTTAAAAGACTTGTTTCTGTTTTTGCAGTTTGCCATATGAATACCTCCGATACTGAAATTAGAACAACATGGCTGTTCTTCTTCGCGATATTATAGCAAATGGGCTTTGTGTTGTCAATCCTATCCATTCCTTTCCGACAGCGACAAGGAGCGTTTCAAAACGGAAAAGCCGGAAATCGGCAAATGCCCCCGCTGCGGTTCCCCCGTCCATGAGGGCAAGAAAAACTACTACTGCTCTAACCGGAACTGCGCTTTTGTCATGTGGAAAAATGACCGTTTTTTTGAGGACAGGAAAGTAGCCTTTTCCCCGAAGATTGCCGCCGCACTTCTGAAATCCGGCAAAGTGAAAGTCAAAGGGCTGTACTCTCCCAAAACAGGTAAAACCTACGACGGAACGGTTATTTTAGCCGATACGGGCGGGAAGTATGTCAACTATAAGATTGAGCTACCGAAGAAGAAATAACTTGAATAGCAAGCATAGGAAGCGGGTACCCACTTCCGTAAATCCCTGTCCTGCCGCTTCACGCGCCGGACGGGGATTTTGCTTGTTGGGAAGTTTCCCAAACCCTCTAAAAATCTTCAAAAATCTTTGGCAAAATGCGCGAGCGCACCGTAGTAGGACTATGTAACCATTACCGCAGCGTCCGCGCTGCCATACGCGAAAGGAGGTTTTACACATGGCAAGTTTACGCGACACCGTAAAGGAATATCAAGAGGAACTTAGGGACGGTATCGCATGGGTGGCGTTCTGGAAAGAGGGGCATTCTTGGAACGCCGAGCATTTTCATCTTGAAGTGGACGGCACCTTAGACCCGTTTGACAGGAGCCGGTTAGAGGAAATCAAAACGGCTGACCCCGCCGCCGTTATCTTGAACGGCTACTACTGCGGGCAGTTGGGCGAGGACGTGAGCCTTGACGAGCTGACCGCCGGAGTGCGCTATCACTATGAAAACAGCAGGAACGATATTGACGGTTTTATCGGGGCGCACGACGACAGGCTTCCCCCGGAGGTTATTGATGAGGCGCGGGCTGCTGCTCATGCCGCCGGGCTTCCCTTTTCCGAAAAGCCCTACCGGGACGGGGAAGAATTTGACCCTTATGTATTTGACGGGAGTATGAGCATTGAAGATTACGAGCTTATGCACCGCATGATTGAACAGGAAAGGAGCGAACAAATGGCAGAACCGATTTTAAGCGGCTATCTTTCCAATCTTGGGAAGTACACCGAGGGCAGACCCGCGGGCGAATGGGTGACATTCCCCACGACTGCCGAACATCTGAAAGAAGTCTTTGACCGTATCGGGATTGACTTCAAGAACTATGAGGAATGGCATTTCACAGAATATCAATCTTCCGTTCCCGGCTTGACGGAACATTTAAGCGAGTATTCCCACCCCGACGAACTGAACTATTTAGGGAAGCTCTTGGAAATGCAGTTTGACGACGACCGGGAGAAATTTATTGCAGCCATTGAATACGGCGACCATACGGACAGCTTGCAGGACATCATCAACCTTGCACAGAACCTTGACTGCTACTGGGGCTATCCGTCCGTCCATAATGAAGAAGAATACGGGCATTATCTGGTTGATGAACTGGAAGAACCCGAATTGCCCGAAGAAGCAAAAAAGTATTTTATGTATGAGGAATACGGGCGGGACGCTTCCATTAACGACGGAGGTATGTTTACCGAACAGGGATATATCTACAATAACCGCAACACCTTTACAGAATGGTATGACGGGCGCGACGTACCGGAGGAATACCGGATAACGCCACAGCCCCCGCAGCCGGAAAGACCCGACCCGTCAAAAGTGGAAATGGACGCAGCCGCGCCGGGAGTGAAAACAGTACAGGCCACAGAGCAGCCGCAGGAGCCGCGCCCGGTTATCCCGATTGTGCTTACCTCTGAAAAGCCCGCCGAGAAATTGAAAGAGATAACCGACCGACTGGAACAGGGCATTGCGGAGCTGTTCGACAGCGAGCGATACAAGGAATATCTGCGCGTCATGTCAAAGTTTCATAATTACAGTTTCAACAATACGCTGCTTATCGCCATGCAGAAGCCGGACGCTTCCCTTGTGGCGGGCTTTTCCGCTTGGAAAAATAACTTTGGGCGAAACGTGATGAAAGGACAAAAGGGTATCAAAATCATTGCCCCATCGCCGTTCAAAATCAAACAGGAAATGGAGAAAATCGACCCGCATACCCAAAAGCCCGTTATCGGCAAAGACGGGAAGCCCGTCACCGAGGAAAAGGAAATCACGATACCCGCCTACAAGGTGGTATCTGTCTTTGACGTTTCCCAGACCGAGGGGCGCGAACTGCCCGACATTGCAGTAGACGAGCTGACGGGTGACGTTGACCGCTACAAGGATTTTTTCGCCGCCCTTGAAAAGACTTCCCCCGTTCCTATCGGCTTTGAGAAAATCGAGGGCGGCGCACATGGCTACTACCACTTGGAGAACAAGCGCATAGCCATTGACGAGGGCATGAGCCAGCTCCAAACCTTAAAGACCGCTATCCACGAAATCGCACACGCAAAGCTGCACGACATTGACCTTAACGCCCCAAAGGACGAGCAGCCCCGCGTTGACAGGCGCACCCGCGAAGTCGAAGCGGAAAGCGTCGCTTATACCGTCTGCCAACACTACGGGCTTGACACGTCGGACTATTCCTTTGGGTACGTCGCCGGGTGGAGCAGCGGGCGCGAGCTTGCCGAACTGAAAAGCTCCCTTGAAACGATCCGCAGCGCAGCCGCCGAGATTATCAATTCCATTGACGCTAATATCGCAGAATTGCAAAAGGCGCAGGATAAGGAGCAGACCGCCGGACAGGAGCAGCCGGAACAGGAAGCAGAAAAAGCCGCCGAGCCGGACAAAGACACCTTTTCCATTTATCAGCTAAAGCGTGGGGACGAAACGCGGGACTTCCGCTTTGAGCCTTACGACCGCCTGCAGGCGGCGGGGCTTAGTGTGGAAGCGGCGAACTATGACCTTATCTACACCGCACCCCTCACGCCGGATATGACCCTTGAAAGCATTTGGGAGAAATTCAATATCGACCACCCCAAAGACTTTAAGGGACACAGCCTTTCCGTTTCCGACGTGGTAGTGCTTCATCAGAACGGACAGGACACCGCCCACTATGTAGACAGCTTCGGCTATAAGAATGTGCCGGAGTTTTTACAGGAGCAAAAACAGCTTACCCCCGACGAGTTGGAAACAGGCGAAACAATCAAAACGCCGCGAGGTACTTTCTATGTAACCGATATGAGCCACGAACAAATGGAAGCCGCCGGATATGGCTTTCATCATCAATCCGATGACGGAAAATATTTCATCATGGGGAATGGAACGCGGGCGTTTGCCATTGCCGCAGAGCCGCCGGAAAACTACTTAAAAACAGCCGAGCAGACCACAGAACAGAATTACAACATGATTGACGGACAGATAAATAACACCCCGACGGTTGACGAACTGGAAGCAAAGGTTAAAGCAGGAGAAACTATTTCCCTTGTTGACCTGGCTAACGCGGTCAAAGCCGATAAGGAGCGTGGCAAGGCAAAGCCGGAAAAGAAGCCCCCTATCCGGGCGCAGCTTCTGGCAGATAAGGAAAAGGCACAGAAGAAACCCGCAAAGCAGAAGTCACAGGACTTGGAAAGGAGCTGAACGATTGGAGAAATTGAAAAAATTTGAAGATGTGGACGTTATCGCTTCCCTTGAAGCGATTATGAAGCAAAACACCGCTTTTTATCAGAGCGACTTTGATATAGATAAACGGATTTTACTGGAAGCGGCGGCAAGACCCGTCGCCGAGGATAAACGGCTCTTGTGGTTCTCCCGCCCGTCCGGGACTTGCTGCGTCCGGGAACGCGACGTTTTCCTAAAGGACACAAGGCAGCACAATACATGGAGATTCTACGGCGAACAGACCCGTGACAAAATCCTTGCCTATGCGGTGGAACTGACAGGCACAGAGCGCGGAAAGCTCAAAGGCAACCTCTATGAACTTGACTACCCGCAGCATTTCCGGGATGTAGCCGAAAAATCCATACTCGCCGACAACTATACTTTGATTTATGAGCATGGGGAACGCTCACAGCCCGCCGGACAGTATTTTGACGGGAACCCAGACCCGCAGCTTGGGAAGTTTGAACGCTTTGAAGCACAGCCCAACGACCTGGAAGCACTGAAAGCCTTGTTGCGGGAGCAGCAGCACAGCCGCAAGCAGCACAGGCCGGGGGACTTCAAGGAGCATATCGCCGCGTTGCATGACTGCCGGATTGAAACGGAAGCCCACCGCGTGGTGGAGGAAATGAAGAAATTCGATAAGCCGAACAGCCCGGACAAAAGCCATTTTTCCGCAGAGCTTTCCCCGTATTTTCTCCGGCTTGCAACGGATAAGGACATGGATCGCCTGTTTTCCATGCTGCCGTATAAGAGCCTTTCGTTCTCCGCTATGGAGGGCAAGCATGGCGTGTATGCGCTGATAAGCAAAGACGAGAACAGGGACAGGAGCATAAAGAAGCCCCGCCCCTCTCTTCGGGCGCAGCTTGAAGCAGACAAAGCAAAGACCACCCCGAAAAAGGCGGCGGCAAAATCGAAAAATCATGAAATGGAGGTATGAGCATGAATAGATTTACCGTTGAGGAAACAAACCTTATGAGCATTTACAGCGAGGGCGGCAAGCGTGAGGTTATGGAAAACATCAACGCCGCCATGCCGTATATGGACGGAGATATGCGGGAATTGGCAAAGCGCACCCTTTCCAAAGTGGACGGGCTGACGGAAAACGAGTATGCGGAGCTTGCTATTTTCGCCGCTGATGAAGTATGACCGGGCTAAAGCGGCTTTCGCCGCCCCAAAGCCGGAAAGTCAACAGCCTTGTAAAACGGGAATGCTGCAACTGCGATAGCGGAAACTGCATTTTGCTTGACGACGGAGAGGAATGTGTCTGCCCGCAGCTTATTTCCTATTCGCTTCTTTGCAAATGGTTTCTGACTGCTGTACTTCCCATTGATAAGCTGCTCTACGCGGAGCTTTTCAAGACCGAGGATAAAAAGCGTTGTACCGAGTGCGGCGCGTTCTTTGCTTCAAAGTCGAACAGCGTCAAATACTGCCCGGACTGCCGGAAACGCATTACCCGTAGACAGGCAGCCGAGCGCATGAGAAAAAAGCGTACTCTTGTTACGCAGTAAGGGCAAAAACAGCCTGGATTTATATGGTTTTCCGAGCGTGAAAACCACTTAGGCGATACTTGATACCTTTTCCCCTTAAAATGGCGTTCTATTGCGTAACATTTCAAAACAGCACCCATAAGAAAACCGGGGCGCAGATAGTCTTTACCGACTGTCTGCGTCCCGGCTTTTTGTTGTTATAGGAGTTAAGTATTATAGTGTTTGTCAATCACTCTAAACAGTTTATATGCGCCATGTCCAATTAGATAACAAGCAATACCAAAAATAAGGACTTTCCACCAAACAAATCCTATAAGCAATGGTGGACCCAAAAGCAAACCAATGGTAATAAGTACTATCCAAACAATTCCTTTTACCATGTACTTCATTATTTCCCTCCTGTATTTAGAAATGCATATTATCTGTAGCATTATACACATTCCAATATGCTCTTAAACAAACATTACATTGTGTACCAACTTGGGTAAGCAATACTGCCGCTGTACCTGTAGCGCCTGTCGCTGCTACGATTGCTGTAATCGCTCCCGGTGTTAAAATTCCACCACTTGCAACTGCCATACCAGAAATAAAGCCTGCTGCGGCACTTGTGACTAAAGCGACACCGTAGCTTGAAACTGCTTGCCATTCCTTGTCATTTAATGAGTTGACAGCATTAAACCAGCTATCTAACTGACTGCTATTCGAGGAATTTTCGTACACCATAAAATAATTTTGTCCAGAGCCAGTTTCTTTAGGGCGTTCTAAATTCCATTCATTTGGACTTCCAGTATAAATATCATACTCGTAATTACAAAAAGTATCTTGATGAATTTTTGAACGAGCACTTACGAGTGAATTTTCAGTTATCTCCGTAGATTCTACAGTGCCATACTCAACAAGACCAGTATTATTATCTTTTTGAGCAACACAAATTGTATTGTTTACTGTATCATATGTAACAATATATGTCAATTCACCATCATTAAGAGAAACTGTTCTTGTTCCATTTTCTTCAACAATTTGCAGTTCATCTGTTGTACCGCTTTCTGCTGCAAAAGCTACTGTATTTAACGAGAAAAGCATAGAGAGTGCCAAAAGAATACTTATAATTTTTTTCATAGTAATACGTCCTTTCTTTAACTGTCCATAAATTTGTTCCCAAAAAATAAAGCGCATAATCCAATAATAATTTCTCTGGATTATGCGCTATACTTACGGTTTTAATTCTTTGCCTCTAAAACTGAAAGTGGCGGCAACTCGATTTGCGCATAAAATCACATGACGGATATAATACTTTAATCATCGTTTACCACCTCTCTCAATTCGTTTTCTAAATCTTATTTGTATGTACTCACAGTATACACTATATGAACTAATAAATCAATATCAGAAATATCTTATGATTGTGCAAAACATAATTTATCCGCGCTCTGTTTCCTTGCCCCGTTCCGGCTCTCTGTCCTGTCTTAAAATACTGTCAATGTTCTGCTTGATAACGTCGTATTCCCGGACTTGCTTTTTGAGCTTGCCATAGTCGGCGTAAAGGGCTTCTTTCTGCGCTTGGAGGGCTTCATACTCTGATTGCAGCGCAGCGAGGTTGGGGAACTTGGTAACGCCCGCCGCTTTCATAGCCCTTGCAGCGGCTTCATGGAGGATAATATCGCGCTCATGTGCGGCGCGGTATTTCTCTTTATTCTTTGCCTTACGGTATGCGTCATAAACAGGTTTTGTCTTTTGGTAGGTGGAAATATTCTTGATAAAGACCGCCATATCCGTAAGACGCTTTTCGACGTTCTTCAATGCGTCTGCGGCCTGTTCGCTCTCTGTCTGGATTTCCGCTATCCTTGCCGTTAAATCCGCATACTGTTCAATCTTATGTTCCGTCAAGAAATTCATGGTCTTAGCTGCCTGTTTCAGATTATGGATTTTCGCCCATTGTTCATAACCTTTGCTCTGCGCTGCTTTGATACTGTTCTCAATATCAATAAGCAGACTGACGCCGCCCCGATCTGCGCGTGGAGCTTTCCCGGCGCGGGCGCGTTTGCCGCTTATCCGTTCCCTTATGGCTTCCTCTGTATAATCTGCGCCGAGGGTTTTAAGGCGGGTAAACCGTTCCTGCCCCGGAGCGCGGCACGATACATATTTCCCCGGTTTTATCTCATAGCCCGCTGCTTGCAGCCGTTGTAGTAGTTCCTCAAAACTTGATACTTGGGGAATGAGTGCGTCAACGGCGATTTTCAGCTTGCCTTTCCAACTGGTTCCCGTTTTCTCTGCCTGATACTCTGCATAGCTCTTTCCCTTACTCCCTTTGCCGGGAACGACAACAGACAATGAAGTTGTCAAGATCAGTTGACACATTTTGCTCAAGGATTTGCTAAGCAGCTTTCTTTAGGGAATGATAGTATCTCTGGCGCTTTACCATCGGAGGCAGCCCGCCATTTCTGGAACAGATACGGCGGTTATTCCAATACCCGATAAAGAATCTCCAAATCATCGTCTTGAGTTCATCAATGGTCATCTTTTCGGTGTTGTAACGTCCATAAAGTAGTTCAACCTTCATTCTGGCCCACATGCTTTCGCAGCGTGCATTATCATGGCATCTTCCACCAGCACTGTTCATACTCTGAAGGATTCCATATCGGCCGATGGCTGCCCGATACTCCTGACTGGTATATTGTGCTCCTCTGTCACTGTGAATGATAACGCCACGCAGATCGTGGCAGGCATCATGGGCATTCTTCAGCGTCTGAACACACAGGGATGCTCTCATGTTGGTATCCATTGCAAGCCCCAGAACACAGGAATCGTAGCAGTCAAAGACAGCGGATACATATAGCTTTCCATCTTTTCCTTTGACTTCAGTAATATCCGTAACGCACTTCGTTAGTGGTTTGTCTGCGTCAAAATTGCGTCTTAGCAGATCATCGGATTTACGAGTTTCCTTATCTGCTCTGGTAATGCCATTGGGCTTGCGCCTTGGTGTGTGGCTGATACCCAGTTCCTCCATGATCCGGTATACCGTCCGTTCACTTGGAATTTGCACGCCCTGTGGCTGTTTCAGACGTAAAGCCTGATACATGCGGATTCGACCGTAAGTATCGTTGCATTCGTCTTCTGCAAGGATCTCCAGCATGGCATCAGCCAAATCCTGATACTTCCATGGGCGAGTCTGGGCCTTCAGATATTTGTAGAACCCCTGCCTGCTGACATGGAGCGACTTACAGTAGAATGCGATTTTCCCCGTGTTCTGGCCATCGTTGGTTTTCAAGGCAATGAATTTCATTCTTTCGTTCTTGCAGACCTCCGACGGCTCGCGGCGAAAAAAGCGCTGGCTTCCTCCAGAAATTCATTTTCTTCTCTGAGGCGTTTGATTTCCTTGTTCTGCTCTTTCACCTGTTTGCGAAGCAGCTGAATTTCTTCACTCAGAGTCATGGCTCTTTGCGGTGTCTGTGTGCCGGCTCCCAGGCTCAAGTTGCCCAGACGGTACTGACGCATCCATGTATGCAGGGTGTTCGCTGGAATACCAAGTTCTTTGGCTGCCTTCGTTGTACCAATTTCCAACGCCAGTTTAACTGCTTGTACTTTATATTCCATATCATAGGTTCTGTTTTGTGGCATCGTTGTTGTCTCCTTTTTCTCTTGATTATATTTTTAATCCTTGAGAATCAGTTGTCAACTAAAATTATACAACATCACAATCCATTTTCCCGGCACAGCTTGTCGCTCATGTTCCGTATGCCGTAATAGCTGCGCTTATTGGAATTGTATTTGTGGTGGTCTACGAAATTGACCGCGCAGAAAATAATGTGGTTATGAACGTGTCCTTTGTCAATGTGCGTCGTCAAGACATATTCATGCTGCCCTTTGGTTACTGCGTCGGCAAGCTGCCGCCCGATTTTGTGGGCGGTTTCATAATCCACTTCCCCCGGCTCAAAGGACTGTATCAAATGAAAGGCTAAATTGTTGCCCTTTTGGAGAGCTTGCGACAGGGTATATTCAAACTCAATGTCTGCCGTTTCATAGGCGCAGCCGAAAGTGGACACAAGCATTTTCCCGTCCGTCTTATCTGGATTTTGGATATAGTCAAGGGCTTTGCTCAACGTGCTTTTAACAGGCTTAATCTTTGTAACCGCCATATCTCCGCAAGCACCCCCTTTATTTCCTCTATGTCCTCTTGGTAGACGCTGCCCGTCGCGTTGACACGCTTTGCAATCTGATTGACGTTGACACCGATTTTCTGTATTTCCGCTGTCATTGCATTAATGTCGCTATGGTCTACTTGAATGATGTACCCGTCAATGGCAATCTTCCTAAGATATGCCGCCATGTTCCGGGTGGGTATGAGCTTCATTTTTTCAAGAATTAAATCCCGTTCTGCTTCCGTTACTCTGAATTTGATTTGTACCGTCCTTTTGCGCCCGTCCATGCTTTCGCTCCTTTCCGTTCCGAGGGTTTGGGACACTTCCCAACAAGCAATTTTCAACCGACGCGCCGCAGCGCAGGAGGGCGAAAATACGGAAGTGGGTACCCGCTTCCTATGCTTGCTATGAAAGTTTTTCCTTATTCCCTACTACAACGGAAAGCCCCGTTTTGCCAAACTTACGCAAAAGAAAAACGCTGCAATCTCAAAAAGATTACAACGCTTCCTAAGCCTATTCAGTTTTCGTTTTCGACTTCTGCAATTTCTTTCGCTGTTGCGGTAACAATCCGTATGCCCTTATCGCTCATGCTGTCAAGCAGCGTGTCGAGCTGCCGCCTTTGCGTCGATTTTTCCGCTGTCTTATCCGGGAAAAAGAATTGGTCTACGGATATGTCATAACGGGTTACAAGCTCATAAAAGATTTGCAGGCTTGGCTGTTGCCCTTTGTTTTCAATATTCGCAAGGTAGCGAGGGGAAATGTTCATTTCGTCGCTTACTTTCTTGCGGCTTTCATTTCTGCCTGTCCGCGCTGCTTTTATGGCTTGCCCGAAAGCTGCAAAGTCATACAAAGGTACTGGTCTTTTTGCCATAATAATTCATCCAACTACATTTTACTGTTCACCTTTCTTCTTGGATATGTCTACACTGTTCTATTAGTTAGCCAAAATAATTCATATGTATATGTTGACAACTATCCGCTTTTTTTGTATAGTATTATTAAAAGGGGGAAATGTAAATTAACACATATCGTTGATGTTGAAAAATTAGAAATCATAATCAAAAACTCTGAAAAACAAACTTTTTAATTTTGAAAAGGAAGGATATTAAATGAAACACTTACCTAAAAGTACACCTACGGAAATATTGAATGACCCATACGGATTTACTTACAAAGAAATGTCGGAAGTAATTGGAGAGGATAAAGCAAGAGCCTTATATACGGAATTATATAAACAGCCATTTCACAAAAAAAATCTATCAATATCAACAAAAAAAGTCTATAAAAGTAGCGATACTGAAAAGTATGTTTATGAATTGAAAGACAACAGGTATATCGAAACGGTTTTTATTAAACGGCGAGATGGTGGGACTGTTTGCGTGAGCACACAAGTCGGTTGTCCTGTTGGTTGTATTTTTTGTGAGTCCGGGCGAAATGGCTTTGTTCGTAATCTAACATCGTCAGAAATCGTACAACAGATTATATTGTTGCGTCGAAAAGTAAACCGTATCGTTTTTATGGGTATGGGAGAGCCTTTATTCAATTATGACAACTTGATAAAAGCAATCCATATTCTCCGAGATAGATATGGGCTCAACTTTCCAACCGACGGCATTACCATATCAACAGTTGGTCCGGTCGATCAATTAAAAAAATTGCGCGAGGAACATCTTAAAATTCAGTTGACAATATCTTTACACGCAGCAACACAATCTGCAAGAAATCGTATTATTCCTCACATGCGCATATATGCTATTGAAGATGTTGTTAAGCAAGCCTTATCCTATTCTGAAAGGCATAATCGCAAAATTGTCTTTGCGTATTTGCTTTTACCGGGTATAAATGACCGGCCCTCAGATGTAAGACAACTTGCAAAATGGTTTCGGGGCAAAAAAGTTATGATTAACGTGTTACAATACAACCCAACAAGCAATTCAAGAATTAAAGCACCACAGAAACGGGAAATAGTTGCATTCAAACATCAATTAGAGCAAGCAGGACTTGAAGTTACTATGAGAGTTTCTCATGGCAGAGAGATTAACGCGGCTTGTGGACAGTTAGCTAACACATATAATAAATTCAAAAAAAAATGATTAAAAGTGCCAGACGCATAGACGCAGAGCCGATAACGCATTAGGTCAAAAAACCTATGTGTTATCGGCTTTTTTATTTAATATTGCGCAAAAGCCGCTGTTCCCTATTATAGAATGGATTGCGGGTAGTGTATTAAAGTCGCCCTTTTTTAAGGATACGGCGGTATCGGGGAGGTATCGCCATGTCCTTTTTCTATATCGCCATATCTTTTAGCTTATCAAAAAAAGCCCGACCGCCGCCGGGAACACTTCTACCCTCATATATGAACTGTCAAATCATCTAAATACCGCTTACAATTCCTTTGCGCTTGTCTGCATCTTGCAGACAGGCGCATTTTGCATTTTCGGGAGGTTTTTTCAAAAAAGTTTCGCTTTCATTCGGCGTTTGAAAAAATCACCTGTATTATCCCGCGAAAAGGGGAGGTACCGCCACCTTTCAACACGAAAGGAGGTGAGAACATGGAACCTAATCGCGTGGAATTTCAGAAGCAATGTAGGGGGTGCGGACAAAAAGTTGGACTCCAAAAGGAGGGAACTGAATGTATACAAAAGAGCAGGAAGAAATCGCACTAAGAGAATACGAGCGGCTGGGATCAATAGCTGCTGTAATCCGTCGGTTAGGATACCCGAGCGAGTCTACGCTTTACCGCTGGTATGAGCGCAAAAAAGCCGGGTTAGAGAACAGACATGGCCACACAGAAGAGTCTCCCACAGAGATGGATCATCACTGCAACACATCGGGGCATCCAAGGCATCCCTCAGCAGAATTCAAATATGAGGTAATTCACCGTTGCTTTGAATTAGGCGAAGATGTAGAATATGTATCAAGGGAAATCGGATACAGCCGTATGAGCATATACGTCTGGCGCAGGAAATATCTGAAGTATGGGATGGTGGGTCTGATGGCGAAGAGAAAAAGCATACCAAGGGAGCCGTTGCCTCAGGATCATGCATTGCCTGAATCTGAGGAACTGGAGAATCTTCGAACGCAACTCCAGGAACTGCAGTTTGAAGTAGATGTGCTGAAGGAGACCATCTCAGTTTTAAAAAAAGACCCCGGCATCGATCTAACGGTACTCAGAAACCGTGAAAAGGCAGTGATCATCGATGCCTTGAAGGGGAAATATGCACTGCCAGCGCTGCTGTCCCGTTTTAAGATGGCCAAAAGCAGTTACTATTACCAGCAAGCTGTTATGAACAAACCCGACAAATATCTATCCCAACGGGCACAAATCACCTCGATTTTTCACGAAAACAGGGGCATATATGGTTACCGTCGCATTTATCTGGCGCTGAAGCGCAAAGGGATTATGCTCTCCGAGAAGATCATCCGCCGGATCATGAAGAAGAAAAACTGGTGGTTTTGCGCTCGAAGAAACGAAAATATAGTTCGTATTTGGGGAAATCACACCCGAAGTAGAGAACATCATTTTACGCGATTTCCATGCAAATCAGCCGTATGAGAAGTTGCTGACGGATATCACAGAATTTGCCCTTTCGAACGGCAAGCTATATCTCTCCGCCATGATCGATTGTTTTGATGGAATGGTTGTGGGCTGGACGATCGGAACCCGCCCCAATGCCGATCTGGTCAACACCATGTTGGATCAAGTGATTGCCGATCTGCCAGAGGGCTGTCATCCGATTGTCCATTCTGACAGGGGCTGCCATTATCGATGGCCCGGATGGATTGAACGGATGAATGGGGCTGGTCTCATTCGCTCTATGTCTAAGAAGGGCTGCTCCCCCGATAACGCAGCCTGCGAAGGTTTCTTTGGAAGGCTCAAAAACGAAATGTTCTATGGCCGCTCTTGGACAGGAGTCTCGCTTGACGATTTTAGCCGGGAGATTGACCGCTATATCAATTGGTATAACCATAAACGCATCAAGTTATCTTTAGGCGGGCTGAGCCCGATTGAGTATAGACATCATCTTGGTTTTGCTGCATAATCAGTCCAAGATTTTGTCCGCACCCCCGTATCTTTCAAAGTTTCTGTAAACGGGTGCTGCACAACGAAGCCTGCAACGCCCACGAGGAAATCCGGCGTCGCAGAGCAAAGGAAGTGTCGTTTTCCGACCTTGCCTTGCATGAGGAACGACAGCTTTATACGCTTGATAAGTATTTTCAAGACGAAGAAGCCGAGCCGAGCTATCAGCAGGCAGGAAAGAAAATCACGCCGAAGCTGCTGCTTGAAGCAATCCGCACTTTGCCGGAAGAAAAAAGGAAAGCTATCATGCTGTACTATTTCGAGGGCATGACCGACGTGGAGATTGGAAAGTTATTCAATACGTCGCGCAGCACGATACAGTACAGACGGACAAGCTCTTTTGAAATCTTGAAGAAATATTTGGAGGAACACGCTGATGAATGGGACGAATGGTAAACAATCTGACTTCCCGGACGTTGCCCTTGTTCCCTATCCTGTCATTGTGGCAGCGACAAAGGGCGACCCGGACGCTATGAAAATTGTCTTGCAGCATTTTAGTGGTTACATAGCGAGCCTTTCCATGCGGAAGCTCTGCGACGAGCGCGGAAACGTCTATTTTGGCGTTGACGAGGATATTCGCCAACGGCTGCAAGCAAGACTAATGAGGGCAATCCTCACATTTAGGGTTGAATAACTGCACCGATACCGAAACGTCTTAACCCCTTTTCCGTTTCGTATCAATCCGCAGCAGCCCCGTATGTTCCTTGACAAAGAAAGCGACGCAAGATAACGGCGACGCAGTATAGGGCAAACCGGGTACGTCCTTTTTGCGCCGAGCCATACGGAGGGTGCGCCATGACGCTATTCCTCTATCGGGAAAAGCCGAGCGAGAAACACCGCGACGGGAAGCAAGTTAGCAGCTTGCGGGCGACAACACGCATTGAGGGGAGATAAGCCTTTACAGCCACAGTCCGAGCGTTCAGAGCGTCGCAGGCAATGGGTAAAGCTGCCTTAAATGAGCAGGGGTGCAATTCCCGCGAGGTTGTGCTAACAGCCGCCCGGTTAAAGCCCACTTTTTGTAACTTGACTTTTTAGCCATTTATGAAAGGGGGTATTTTCCTATGGCAAAAAAGGAAACAGCAAGCCCCGCTATCCCTGTATTCCCTATGTTAAAGACCGTTGAGCAAATGAGCAAGATTAGCGGTATCGGGGAAAATAAACTGCGCGAGCTTATGGATAGTGGCGAGCTTGAATATATACAAAATGGAAACCGTCGTTTGATAGCTGACGCTGCAATCTGGGACTGGTACCACAGGGCAAAGACGACAGCGAAGCCCCCGGCACGACAGGGAGGTTAAGCTATGGCTATATCAACAAGGCAGGTTAAGAATAAACGCGACAGCAACGGCGTACTGACCGGGCGGCCGGGTACAGTTTACGACGTGAATATAAAGTACACCGCCCCGAATGGGGAAAAGAAAACCTATTCAAAAAAGGGCTTTCCAACAAAAAAGGAAGCAACGCAGCATGAAGCAGAGATGAAAGCAAAGCTCCATAATCCGGGACAGATTGCGTCTATCGCTTCACAGCGGAAACAGACCGTTGCAAGCTATCTGAATGAATGGGTAGAAAGCTATGCAAGAGTGAACTTGCGCCCCTCTACTTACGACGGGTACAAAAGAACGATTGCAAACTACATCACGCCATATATCGGCGGCGTTGCCCTTAATCAGCTTACCCCCGCTATGGTAGACAAAATGTTTCAGCAGATTATTGACAAAGGCTTGAAACCGTCCACCGCAGCCGGGGCAAAGCGTGTTTTGAGCGTGGCGTTGAGCCATGCCCGGAAATACCGCTATATCGAAACAAACGCAGCAAAGGACACGCTTACGAAGTTTGGAAAGAGCGACAAGACCCCCGACCCGTACACGCCGGAACAGGTAAAAGCCCTTATGCAGCGCGTCGAGGGTACCGTTTGGGAAATGCCCGTTATCTTAGGCGGGCTTTACGGTATGCGCCGTTCTGAAATCCTGGGCTTGCGTTGGCGCAATGTGGATTTGGAAAACAACACCTTTGACGTTTCCGAGCAGCTACCCTTTAAGGTACCGCCAAAAACAAAAGTCATTGAGGAAATGGCACCGCCGAAATCCAACGGGCGAAAGCTGCCTATCACAGAGCTTGCCCGCCCGTTCTTTCTCAAACAGTTTGCTATGCAGGAAGCGCAGCGCGAACAGGCAGAAAAGGACGGAAAGCCTTACTATGACAATGACCTTGTTGTAGCGAAGCCGGACGGTTCCCCTATCTCCGCGTCGTGGGTATCTTCCCAGTTTGGAAAGCTGCTTGAAGATTTGGATATGCCGCATATCCGCTTTCACGATTTGCGCCATACAGCAGCTACAAATATGCACCAACTGACAGGCGACTTCTACACCGTAGGCGAAGTGTTAGGACATACACTTGCGGGTATCGGCGTATCGCTTGGGCTGTCTATGAACTTTGAAGCTGTTACCGCCCGTTATGTGGACGTGCGGCTTGAACGCAAAAAAGAAGTCTTAGACGCTTATCATGGGGCGGTCAAACAGGCAGACCCGGCAAAGGCAGAGAAAGCCGAGCCGAAGAAAGCAAAGAGCGCGGCAAAGAAAAAGAGCAGCGATTTAGAGCTTTAACCGCTGTATCTCTTTACCGCTTCTTATACCGTTTTATAGCCCCGCGTGGGATTTGGGCACCATTTGGGCACCATTTACCGAAAAAGCACCACTAACACAGGCGATAAAAGAAACGCCGAGAACGCGCAAAAACATAGAGTTTATGCGGGTTTCCGGCGTTTTCTAATCCCTCAACCGACCTAAAATCATCTTGCGGCAGAGAGAAAAATTCTACTATTTTTTATTGTACTGCGCAAATGCACAGTCGGCAAGGGGGATTTGCAAAAGTTCGGGCAGTATTGGCAGCTGACTTTGTAAAGGGATTGTGACATTTGCGTGCGCAGGCTGTTCGTCTGCCGCCGGATGTGGTACGATGGAGAAAATACAGCAGGGAGGCGGCGTGCATTTGAACAGAAAGAAAATGCGGTGGATTGCCGCAGCAGTGCTTGCCGTGCTGGCAGTGGGCGTGCTGTACCGCTGCTGTGCAAAGCCGGGCTATACCGCGGAGCACTTCAATATTCCGACATACCGCAGTGAACATGACGAGGACGGTGACGGCGTGGACGATCAGACCGATGTGTTACAGGGCGCAAAGGATTATGTCAAAACAAAGCCGAAATACAAAAGCGAATATTATGAGGGCGGCTACCCGGATGATGGCTATGGCGTGTGCACGGATGTGGTCGGGCAGGCAATGCGCGCGGCAGGCTATGACCTGCGTGAGCTGGTGGATGCAGATATTCGGAAAAATCCGGCGGCATATGGCATTGACCGCCCGGATGACAACATCGATTTCCGGCGCGTGCCCAATCTGAATGTCTATTTTCAGCACACAGCCATTTCCCTGACGACGGATGTGTCCGACATTGCACAGTGGCAGGGCGGGGATATTGTTGTATTTCCCCGGCACATCGGCATTGTGTCCGACCGGCGCAATGCCGATGGCGTGCCATATGTCATCCATCATGCAAGTCCGGCACAGCGGCGGTATGAAGAAGATATCCTGTCGAACTGGGATACCGTCACCGGGCATTATCGGGTCAGCTGACCAGAAAAAACTTCCGGATATACTGTTTTCCGCTTTCTCTCGATTTTTTATTGTGTTAAATCGGCAGAAATGATATAATAGCATCAGAAAAAGCTCACGGGGCAGAAAAACAGCCCCGAAATCATCTGAAAGGGGCAATTTTTTATGCCGGGCAAAATTGTATTGGGCGCGCAGTGGGGCGACGAAGGAAAGGGAAAGTATATTGACATCTTTGCTTCACAGGCTGATCTTGTCGTGCGTTCTCAGGGCGGCAACAATGCTGGCCATACCGTCGTAGTCGGCGACGAATCATATAAATTACAGCTCATTCCGTCGGGCATCCTGTATCCGAACTGTGTCAACATCATCGGACCGGGTGTCGTTGTCAATCCGAAGTCCATTCTGGGTGAGATGGATGGCCTGAATGAGCGCGGGATTTCTACCGATAAGCTGTATATCGATGCTCGTGCACACTGCATCCTGCCGTGGCATCTGGAGCTGGACGCGCTGAGCGAAAAGGCGCGCGGCGGCGATGACATCGGCACCACTAAGAAGGGCATCGGCCCGACCTATATGGACAAGTCGGAGCGCATCGGCGTGCGCATGCACGACTTTGTCGATCCGGAGCGCTTTGAAGCGGTTATGACTGAGGCGTGCGAGCGCAAGAACAAGGTCATCACCGGCGTATACGGCGGCGAGCCGATTGACATCAAGGCAGTTCTCGAAGAGTACAAGGTCTATGCAGACCGCCTGAGAAGCCATGTCTGCGACACCTCTGTTCTGACCTACAATGCCATCAAGGAGGGCAAGGAGGTTCTGTTCGAGGGCGCACAGGGCACGCTGCTTGACCTTGATATGGGCACCTATCCGTATGTCACCTCGTCCCATCCGGTTTCCGGCGGCTGCTGTGTTGGCTCCGGCGTCGGCCCGACTGCAATTGACGAGATTGTGGGTATCTGCAAGAGCTATACCACTCGCGTCGGCAAGGGTCCGTTCCCGACCGAGCTGTTCGACGAGACCGGCGATTATATCCGCAATGCCGGCGGCGAATTCGGCACTGTTACCGGCCGTCCGAGACGTACCGGCTGGTTCGACGCAGTCATCGCGCGCTATGCGGTTCGCGTCAACGGCCTGACCGAGATGGTCATCAACAAGATTGACCCGCTGTGCGGCCTGCCGAAGCTGAAGGTCTGCGTTGCCTATGATTTCAAGGGCGAGCGCATCACCGAGTTCCCGGCAAACTTTGCAGATCTGGAGCACTGCACTCCGATCTATGAGGAGTTCGACGGCTTCACCGAGGACATCACCAAGTGCAAGACGTTTGACGAGCTTCCGGTCAATGTAAAGAACTATATCAAGGAGCTGGAGAAAATCATCGGCTGTCCGGTTCGCCTGCTCGGCGTAGGCCCCGGCCGCGATCAGGTCATTTCCATCGACAAGTAATTTTGCAGAATATGCAGGCAGATGCAGTTGCATCTGCCTGTTTTTTATACCTGTAACGGATGGCCTGAACTTGTGTCTGCACAGCGCAGACCCAACGTATATCCATGCCGGAGCATACCGCACGCTTCCTCCATCGATCCGTTTTGCCTATATGTGCAAGTAATGACACAAGACTTCTTGCAACTTAGAAAATCATGCTAAAAAGTTACACGATCCTTGTCTATTTATTTGCAAATGAGATGGTGAATTTTGGAAAGATACGGCAAGATAAAAATCAAACTGACAGAGTAGATTGAGAAAAACGGCATCAGCCAGAACAAGCTCAGCCACCGGGAGGAAAAACAGCGGACACAGATGAACCATAGGATTCTTCTTTCGGCAAGACCATGCTGATTTTGTGTTGTATAATAACATATAGGGCTGGGAGAATAAAGTGGCAAAACAGACAATTCGATATTCACAAAATGTGCAGAATTACCTGGCGAATCGCCTGAATGATATGCAAAATACGTCTTTTTGGATGAAAGTTCGCGGCAGAGGGGGGAAATGGTTCATCAGGGCATACGATGTGAGAAATGAAAAAACAGAAAAGCTTTGTCATTTATGCCTGATTTATGGTATACTAAACCGAGAGCTGAGCTGGAGCGTACCGGCTTTGCTCTCTTTTGTTTTTGTGAAAGGATGGAATTTCTGTGAATCAACATACCTCGGAAGGCGCTTCGGCGCAGTACCGGCGCATGACGGAAACCCCGGTGTCGCGCCTGATTTTAAAGCTCGGCATTCCGACAACCATCAGCATGCTGGCAACCAGCATCTACAATATGGCGGATACCTATTTTGTCGGCACACTCGGCACAAGCGCGAGCGGTGCAGTCGGTGTTGTCTTTGGCCTGATGGCGATTTTACAGGCCGTTGGCTTTATGTTCGGCCACGGTGCGGGAAGTATCCTCTCGCGCAAGCTGGGTGCACAGGACAGGGAGAGCGCAACGCAGGCAGCTTCTACCGGCTTTTTCTGGTCCCTGCTCTCCGGCGTTGCCATTACGGTGTTCGGTCTGCTGTTTCTGACCCCGCTCATGCGGCTGCTCGGCAGTACGGAAACCATTCTGCCGTATGCGCGCACGTATTCGACGTTTATCTTGTTGGCGGCTCCGGTCATGACCAGCAGCTTTGTGTTCAACAATATCCTGCGCTATGAGGGCCGCGCGATGTTTTCCATGATCGGCATGACCACCGGCGGTCTGCTCAACATTTTCGGAGACTGGCTGCTGATCCGGAAATTTCATATGGGCATAGAAGGTGCCGGCATCTCGACAGCGGTTTCCCAGTGCATCGGCTTCTGTATTCTGCTCAGCCCATTCCTGCGCGGCAAGACACAGAGCAAGCTGTCTTTGCATGCAGCAAGGGACGGCATCCGGATGCTTCCGGATGTCTGTGCGACTGGATTTCCCAGCCTGATGCGGCAGGGACTGTCGAGTATTTCCACCATGGTGCTCAACGGGCAGGCAGGCGTCTACGGCGACGCAGCGGTCTCCGCGATGACGATTGTCGCGCGGATCTGTTTCTTTGTGTTTGCCGTCGGTCTCGGCATCGGACAGGGCTTCCAGCCGGTCAGCGGCTTCAATTACGGCGCAAAAAAATATTCCCGTGTGCGGCATGGCTTCCTGTTTACACTGGGCGTGGGGGAATTCTTCCTCGGCACACTTGCCGTGGTCGGTATGCTGCTGTCATCACATCTGATCGGCTTTTTCCGCGATGATCCGGCGGTCATTGAAATCGGCACGTTTGCCCTGCGCGTGCAGCTGATTGCGCTGTTTTTCCAGCCGTTGGCGCTGTGTGCAAACATGCTGTTCCAGAGCATCGGTGCGAATAAACAGGCGACATTTCTGGCAATTCTGCGCAGCGGTGTGTATTTTATCCCGCTCGTTGTGATCCTGCCGCATTTTATAGGGCTGACCGGCGTACAGATTGCACAGACGATTTCAGATGTCCTGACGTTTCTCACAGCGGTTCCGTTTGTCTTCCGATTTTTCCGCAGACTGCCGGAGGACGGTGAGCCGCCGGCTGTCGGGCGGACATAATATGGACAAAAAGGAGGCTGGATATGCCACAGAAAAGCAGACAGGTCTGGGGGACAGTTGGAAATCTTCTGCTGATTGCCGCACTGTTGGTTTTTATTTTTGGAAATTCCCTGCAAAATCGCGCGCAGTCCACCGAACAGAGCGTGGGCATGCTCAGCGTGCTGTCGGGATTGTTTCAATGGGTGTTTGGCTACAATGGCCTGACGGAACATGTGGTGCGCAAGCTGGCACATTTCTGTGAATTTGCCGCACTTGGATTTTTTACCCAACATCTCTGGGCAGTGCGCCGCCGGGTCAACCTGCATTATGTGCTGCATGGACTGTTTTTCGGTCTGCTGTGCGCGGTGACGGATGAAATGCTGCAAACACTGTCCGACCGCAGTGCACAGGTTTCGGATGTGGTGTTGGATTTTTCCGGTGTCGTATGCGGCAGTGCGGTTTTTCTGCTGTTGTATCTGCTGATTCGCAGGCACAGGCGTTGACATTTCACGGGAAATTTGTTACTCTGATTTCGTAATAGTAACAAAAACGGAGGAGGATAACGTGGGAAGACCTGTTAAAAAAGTACACAAAAGCCAGCAGCAGCGCTTGCAGGAAGCCAAGGTGCGCCGTGAGGAGCAGCAGAAGAAGGAAGACCGCAATACCTATATCATGCTCGGCGTGATTGCTGCGATTTTTGTTGTCGCTGCATTGGTGCTGATTTTCTGATGCACCACATCAATACTGACACGGCAAAAGGGGAAAACGGTTCTCTGTGCGGTGTCGATTTGCGTAAAACAGAAAAAGGGAGTGTGACGCATCACATGAAGAAGCTCATCGAAGAATTCAAAGAGTTTGCCCTGCGGGGTAACGTCATTGACCTGGCTGTCGGTGTCATCATCGGCGCCGCTTTCCAGAACATAGTCACATCACTGACTGACGACATCATTTCGCCGCTCATCGGTCTGGTTGCCAAGACGGATTTTAAGGATATGGCGGCGACGGTCTTTGGCGTATCCATCCGCTATGGCTCGTTTATCACCGCTGTCATCAATTTCTTTATCATGGCGGTTGTGCTGTTCGCCATCATCAAGCTGATGAACAAGGCCGCAAGCCTCGGCAAAAAGCCGGAGGAGCCCGCAGCGCCAACCACCAAAATCTGTCCGTTCTGTAAGTCGGAAATCGCCATCGAGGCGACCCGCTGCCCACACTGCACTTCTGAACTCCCGGAGGCCGCAGAGTAAAATAATAAAGCTGTTCGCCCGGACTTCGCGCACATATCGCCGTGTCCGGGCGCTTTTTTTGCATTTTTTCGGCGGAAACCTTTCATTCAATGTTTGTTTACAAATTTCCTCTTGCATTTTTCTGCCATATGGTTTATGCTATATTAGCACTCGATAGTTGAGAGTGCTAACACCCGCGCGGGATTCGCGCGCTGACCGTGTATTTTTAATTACCGAAAGGATTGACATACTATGGCTAAACAGCAGTTCAAGGCAGAGTCCAAGCGCCTGCTCGACATGATGATTAACTCGATCTATACGCACAAGGAAATTTTCCTGCGTGAGCTGATTTCCAATGCGAGTGACGCCATCGACAAACGCCATTTCCGTTCGCTGACCGATGCATCGCTTGTTCCGGAAAACGGCTATGAAATTCGCCTGACCGCAGACACCGATGCGCGCACGCTGACCATCTCGGACAACGGCATCGGCATGACGAAGGATGAGCTGGAAAACAATCTGGGCGTCATTGCACAGAGCGGTTCGCTGGCCTTCAAAAAGGAAAATCAGACCGAAGATACCGACATCATCGGTCAGTTTGGTGTCGGCTTCTATGCGTCGTTCATGGTTGCATCCAATGTCCGCGTCATTTCCAAGGCGTGCGGTGAAACGCAGGCCTATGTCTGGGAGTCGGACGGTGCGGACGGCTATACCATTGAGCCGGGCGAGAAGGACAGCTTCGGCACCGATATCATCCTGACCATCAAGCCGAATCAGGAGAATGAAAATGGCGACGTTGAGGAAGGCTATGACGAATTTCTCGAGACCTACCGCCTGGCAGGTCTGGTTCGCAAGTATTCCGATTATATCCGTTACCCGATTAAGATGCTGATGCCGCATTCCAAGGAGAAGCCGAAGCCGGAGGATGCACCGGAGGATTATCAGCCGGAGTATGAAACCGTCTATGAGGATGAAACCCTCAACTCCATGGTTCCGCTTTGGAAAAAGGACAAGAAGGACATCACGGAGGATGAGTACAACGAGTTCTATCGCTCCAAGTTCATGGACTATATGAAGCCGCTGCGCGTCATTCATTCGCATTCCGAGGGCCTGACTGCATCGTACACCTCCATGCTGTACATTCCGGCACAGGCACCGTATGACTATTATTCCAAGGACTATCAGAAGGGTCTCCAGCTGTATGCGTCCGGCGTGCTGATTATGGATAAATGCGCTGACCTGCTGCCGGATTACTTCGGCTTTGTCCGCGGCCTTGTCGATTCGTCCGACCTGTCGCTGAACATCTCCCGTGAGATGCTGCAGCATGACCGCCAGCTCAAGGCGATTGCCATCAGCCTCGAGAAGAAGATCAAGTCCGAACTGCTCAAGATGCAGAAGGATGACCGCGAGAATTATGAGAAGTTCTGGGAGGCATTCGGCTATACCATCAAGGCAGGTGCTTATGCAAATTATGGCGCAGACAAGGAAAAGCTGCGTGATCTGCTGATGTTCTACTCCGCAAAGGAGAAGAAGATGATTTCGCTGAAGGAATACCGCGAGGCTATGCCGGAAGGCCAGGAGGAAATCTATTACGCTGCGGGCACAAATGTCGATCTGCTGGATAAGCTGCCGCAGGCCGAGATGGTGCGCAAGCACGACTATGACATCCTGTACCTCACCGCAGACATCGATGAATTCGTCATCAACCTGCTGGCAGAGCAGGATGAAAAGAAGTTCCGTTCGATTACGGCAGGCGATCTGAATCTGTCTTCCGATGAGGAGAAGAAGGAAGCGGAAGAAAAGTCCACTGCTAACCGTGCGATGTTCGACCTCATGAAGGAATCGCTGGATGGCAAGGTCAAGGATGTCCGTGTTTCCTCCCGTCTGGTCAGCGATCCGGTCTGCCTGACCTCTGAGGGCAGCCTGTCCATCGAGATGGAGCGTGTGCTCAACGCGATGCCGAACGGACAGGGCCATGTCAACGCGGAGAAGATTCTGGAGATCAATGCGTCGCATCCGGTCTTCGAGACGCTGTGCAAGCTGTACAACGACGATCAGGATAAGCTGAAGCAGTATACCGAACTGCTGTACAATCAGGCACTGCTGATTGCAGGGATTCCGATTGCAGATCCGGCAGCATTCTCCAATGCAATCTGTGACCTGATGGCAAAATAATTTATCATACAACAGTCACTCATCATATTTTTACAGGGCTTCCCTGCTGCGGGCCGGATCTGTCCGGCTATGCGGCGGGAGGCCCGATTTTTTAGACGGGAACGCACTGCCTTTGCGTATTCCGGCAAAATATGCTATGATATCAGAAAAAATGGGCAGGAGGCAACCGGATGGCACAGGACAGAGAGCAGAAAAACTATCGCATTACATGCATTGAGGACGAAAACGGAAACCGACCCGGAGACATGCACGAACCGACGGAGCCGGAACAGAATCAGCTGGAGCATGATCCGCTCGACGAGCTGCCGGATCTCTCGGAACAGACCGGAGGCTTGCCGATTGTCACATTTGTGCTGATCTGTCTGGCGGCCAGCTCGGTCATGCTGATTGGCCGCATGCTGACGGCAGGCTCGGCACTGGTTGTGGCAGGCTGTGTGGGTCTTGAAGTCATCGTTGCATTCGGTGTGGTTGTTCTCATCCGCGGCATGTTTCAGAAGCTGCGCCGACAGGGAGAGGACGAAAAATGGTATCCCATCAGTACGGCAGTCATGGCGATTGGCATTGCCGTCGGGTTGGTGATCGGTGTTTTCTATTGCCTCTGACTGCGGAGTTTGTAACAAACCCGAAACAAATTCGTCAAAAAGAATTTATAAATTTGTCAAAGGAACGTCATATTCGGACGATATACTAAATACAATCAGAAAAACAGGTTTCGACTCTGTTTTTGTTGATTCATCTCCCTATTACCAGTTTGGATCTCTTCCCATCGATGCGTCAGGTACGAGACGCAGGGAAGCGGATCCGCTCTTTTCCAACTCAGCCCCCCTTTTTCATGTTTTAATACCAGAACCCCGGACAGCAGGCATGCCGTCCGGGGTTCTTTGATTGTGCGGACATACATAAAATGAGTGTGTGTATGCCAGTTTGTGTGCAGAAGCACGAATTGATGCCGCCAAACTTGTCATATTTTGAAGTATGGGGTATAATCGAAGAAAACCAGGAAGGCAAAAAGGGAGGAGACAGCATGTATTGTATCCGATGCGGAAGCCAGCTGAAAGACGGAACCCAATACTGTATTTTCTGCGGCGCGCCGACGGCAGCTGTGAAAAAAGAGCGCCCACGCCCGATAGAAGATGACACCGTTTCGATTCCGGTTGACTTTTTTTCCAGCCGCATGGCACAGGATGGGGAAGATGACTTTACCATTGCAATTCCGGATGATTTTGTCCGCACGGATACAATCCCGCAGGCGGAGAAACCGGATGACATAGGGGATATGGATTTCACGCGCATGGTGACAAAGGAGGATATCCGCGAGGCCATTGAAGAACAAATGCGTGGGAGTATGGAACTGCCGGACGAGGCGGGGGATGACGATTTCACACGCATGGTAGCGAAGGAACACATCCGCGAAGCGATGCAGGAACAGGCGAAGCCGGACGGCGCGGCGGATATGGAAACCACGCGCACAGTTGAGAAACAGGATATCCGCGCGGCGATGCAGGAGCAGGCGAAGCACGACGGCGCGGCGGATATGGAAACCACGCGCACAGTTGAGAAACAGGATATTCGCGCGGCGATGCAGGAGCAGGCGAAGCACGACGGCGCGGCGGATATGGAAACCACGCGCACAGTTGAGAAACAGGATATCCGCGCGGCGATGCAGGAACAGGCGAAGCACGACGGCGCGGCGGATATGGAAACCACGCGCACAGTTGAGAAGCAGGATATTCGCGCGGCGATGCAGGAACAGGCGAAGCACGACGGCGCGGCGGATATGGAAACCACGCGCACAGTTGAGAAACAGGATATCCGCGCGGCGATGCAGGAGCAGGCGAAGCACGACGGCGCGGCGGATATGGAAACCACGCGCACAGTTGAGAAGCAGGATATTCGCGCGGCGATGCAGGAGCAGGCGAAGCCGGACAGTGCAGGCGCTCTGGACTACACGCGCGCTGTGGCAAAGGAGGAGATCCGCGCGGCGATGCAGGAGCAGCAGGAAGAGGAGCTGCCGCAGGTCGATGTTGCGGACATCCCGGATATTCCAATTCCATCGGACTTTATCGCGGATGCACCGGAATCCTTTACCGAAGCAGAACGGCAGGCTGCTGATGAAGACGAGGACGATGCGCCGGAGCAGCTGATGAGCAAGCGCGGCATGCTGTTTGTCATCCTTGTCGTTGTACTGCTGTTTGCGATTGCAGTTGGCGCTTGTGTGACTGTGCTGCGCGGCGATACTGCCCCGGCAGAGGACACCGGTTCCGGCTCGGCTGAGGTTGGATTCTGGTCGCCGGCGGACGGTGAATAAGCCGGATAAAACCGTATGCCATTGCGGTTCACAGGATAGGTAAATATAACACAAAACGATGAATATCATGCACTGCGACGTATATTTCCGGACAGAACCGCGAAAATGGGAGAAAAAAGAAGACACATTGCATCAAACTGGGGCAGGCGAGCCGGTTGACAAGCATGCGGACATGTTCTATAATTAGTCTGAATACAACGATGCAATTTTTGTACAAAGTTGCTATATTCTGGACGGCGGATTCCGCCGCAGGCTCACAGAGTGAGGACATAAGATGGAGGAGCTTAAAATATGAAGAACATATTGTTTGCCGCATCGGAATGCGTACCGTTTGTCAAGACCGGAGGTTTGGCGGATGTTGTCGGCGCGCTTCCTAAATCCCTGGATAAGGAAAAATACGATGTGCGTGTCGTCATTCCGGACTATACCTGTATCCCGCAGAAGTATCGCAGTCGCTTTTCTTATATCGGAAATTTCTATATGGATCTGGGCGGGCTGGGCAATTTCTATGTCGGCATTATGACATGCGAGCTGGACGGTATCCGCTATTATTATATCGACAACGAGCATTTCTTCCACGGCGAAAAGCTGTACAGCGATATCCTGTGGGATATCCAGAAGTTCAGCTTCTTCTCCAAGGCTGTGCTGTCTATGCTGCCGTTCATCGGCTTCCGTCCGGATATCATCCACTGCCATGACTGGCAGGCCGCACTGATCCCGGTTTATCTGCACGAGATGTTCCAGAACAACCCGTTCTATCGCGGCATCCGCACAGTCATGACCATCCATAACCTGAAGTTCCAGGGCGTCTGGGATATCAAGACCATGCGCCGTTTTACCGGCCTGCCGGGACATGTCTTCGTCCTCGGCCGCATGGAATACAAGAAGGATGCCAACATGCTCAAGGGCGGACTGGTTTACGCCGACCGCATTACGACAGTCAGTGAGTCGTATGCCAACGAGATTCGCATGCCGTATTACGGCGAGGGTCTGGACGGCCTGCTCAACGCGAAGGCGGACACCCTCAGCGGTATCCTGAACGGCATCGATTATGACGCTTACAACCCGGCAACCGATCCGCTGATTGCGAAGAATTACGATGTTGCAAGCTTTAAGGAAGGCAAAAAGGCATGTAAGCTGGCCATCCAGCGCGAGCTGGGCATGCCGGAGGATCCGGATGTCATGATGCTCGCTATGATTACCCGCCTGACCGATCAGAAGGGTCTGGATCTGGTCGAGTGGGTTATGGAGCGCCTGGTTGCATCCCATATCCAGCTGGTTATCATCGGCACAGGCGATCCGCGCTATGAAAACCTGTTCCGCCATTACGAGTGGACGCATAAGGGACAGGTTTCTGCGAACATTCTCTTTAACGAGGAGCGTGCGCACCACCTGTATGCGGCAGCGGACGCAATGCTGATGCCGTCCCGCTTTGAGCCGTGCGGCCTGACGCAGCTGATTTCCCTGCGCTATGGCACGGTGCCGATTGTCCGTGAGACCGGCGGTCTGCGTGACACCGTTCAGCCGTACAACTGGTATGAGCAGACGGGCACCGGCTTCTCGTTCGCAAATTACAATGCGGATGAAATGCTCAACACCATCTTCTATGCGGAGCAGATTTTCTATGATGAGCCGGATGCATGGGCAGATATGGTGGAGCGCGGCATGAAGAAGGACTTTTCGTGGAATGCTTCCGCGAAGAAGTACGAAGCGCTGTACGATTCCCTCTGAGAAACAGAATAGCACGAAGCGGCAGACCGGACGGTCTGCCGCTTTTTTGCGCGAAACAATGGATAAACAATGCCATATCTGCACATACTACCCTCCAAACGAACGGAGGGAACGCAAAATGGATGTTACACCGCAGGAATATGAACAGATGGTGCGTGAACAGTCCAGGCCATCACCGCTGCTGCGCGATATGGTGTGGGCATTTGCCATTGGCGGGGCCATCTGCACGCTCGGACAGGCAATTCTGGAGTTTTGGAAAAAGACCGGGCTGAATGAGAAGGATGCCGCAGCCGCGACCTCCATCACGCTGATTGGTCTTGCTGCCCTGCTGACAGGACTGCATCTGTACGAAAAAATTGCAAAGCATGCCGGGGCAGGCACGCTGGTGCCGATTACCGGATTCAGCAATTCGGTTGCCTCTCCGGCGCTGGAATTTAAGAGTGAAGGGCTGATTCTGGGCACAGCGGCCAAGATGTTTACCATTGCGGGCCCGGTGCTGGTATATGGCATCGGTGCATCCATCGTGTACGGCATCATCCTCGTGTTCCTCGGTGTGTGAGGGAGGTGCGGAGATGAACGGAAAACGGATGGGCATGGCAACAATTCGGCTGGAACGCCCACCGCGCGTGCGCGCCTGGGCGGCGGTCGGCGGCAAAAAGGAAAAGGATGGCCCGCTCGGCGCGGAATTTGACCATGTATTTTCGGATACCATGTGCGGGGAAAAGACATGGGAACAGGCGGAGGTGCATTTGCAGAAGGTCGCTGTCGGCATGGCGGCCAATAAATGCAAGCTGCCGGTTTCTGCCCTGGATATGATCCTGGCGGGCGACCTGCTGGGGCAGTGCGTTGCGTCAAGCTATGCCGCGCGCGGCACACAGGTGCCGTATCTCGGATTATACGGCGCATGCTCGACGATGGCGGAGAGCCTTGCAATCGGAGCATGTATGGTGGACGGCGGCTTTGCCCAGCGCGTCTGTGCCGTGGCCTCCTCCCATTTCTGCACGGCGGAGCGGCAGTATCGATTCCCGCTCGCCTATGGCGGACAACGCACGCCGACCGCACAGTGGACGGCAACTGCGGCAGGTGCCTGCATCCTGACTGCGGCGGCAGATGACTGCGCACCGGTGCGCATCACGCATGTCTGCTTTGGCAAGGTGTGTGATCTCGGTATTACCGATGCGAACAACATGGGCGCGGCAATGGCACCTGCGGCCTATGACACGCTGCGCACGCTGTTCAGCGATACGGGCACATATCCGGAGGATTACGACGGCATTTTTACCGGTGATCTCGGACAGGTCGGCTCGCGCCTGCTGTGCGAGCTGTTTTCCCGCGATCATATCGATATCAGCCCGGTGCACGATGACTGCGGCAAGCTGCTGTTCGACAGCAAACAGGATGTGCATGCGGGCGGCTCAGGATGCGGCTGTGCGGCATCTGTATTGTGTGCGCATCTGCTGCCCCGGCTTGCCGATGGGCGCATGAAGCGCATGATTCTCGCCGCAACCGGCGCGCTGATGAGTCCGACCAGCGTGCAGCAGGGCGAGAGCATTCCGGCGGTGTGCCATGCTGTGGTGCTGGAATCCGGCGGGAAGAGGTGATTGGAAGATGCAATATATCAATGCGTTTGTCGTGGGCGGCATCATCTGCGCACTCAGCCAGATTCTGATTGACAAGACAAAGCTGACGCCGGCGCGCATTCTGACGGCATATGTCGTGCTCGGTGTCATCCTGACTGCCATCGGCATGTATAAGCCACTGGTCGATTTTGCGGGAGCAGGTGCAACGGTTCCGCTGCTCGGCTTTGGTTATACGCTTGCGGAAGGTGTCAAAACCGCAGTGGCGGAGAGCGGGCTGCTCGGCGCCTTTACCGGCGGTGCAAAGGCGGCGGCAGGCGGCATTTCTGCGGCAGTATTTTTTGGGCTGTTGACGGCGCTGCTGTTCCGCCCGGCGGACAAGAGCTGAGGGCTGTTCCGCCCGCGGCGTACTGTTTGGATCGTACTGCCCGGTGTATGGCGCAGGTGTCCTGCTGTTTCTGCTGTGCTTCGGCAGGCTGATGCGCAGCCGCTGTTTGAACGTCTGGTGGGAAAGCTCAGCCCGAAGGTGCGCGATGTGCTCGCGACTGTGTGCACATACATCGCCGGACAGCGAACCGCTTGACAGATCGCCGGGATGATGCTATTCTGAGAATAGAAAAAGAGAGACAGACCGGTAACGGTTCGTCCCTAGACTACTGTTACAGTAACCCGTCTGAGGCGAAGCAGGCGGGTTACTTCTTTATCTGAATCATCAGAGCAATCACAGCTACAACGAACAAACCGAACTGAAAGAGGTCGGAGTATGTAACGTAAGCCATGCAATCACCCCCTATTCATCGGGAATTGGGAGCGAAAGAAGAAGTGCCGCTCCCGAAAAAGAGGAGCGAACCGCCACCGTTATGGTATGTCTCTCTCAGGTGTCATTGTAACAGACCCGACAGAATGCGTCAATTGCAGGCAATAGAGAATCCATCCACAAAAAAAGCCGCGAAGTGTTTTGCTTCGCGGCTTTTGCTGACAGGGATCAATATACGCGGATGACCGATGCAATATCGCGCACCATGCTCATGCTGCGCAGGATGGTCAGTGCATCGCGGATGTGGCGCTCACGCACGGTGTCCGTGATAACAACCAGGTCGGACGAGCCGCCCTTGGATGCTTTCTGGATGACCTGTGAGATGCTGACACCGTTGTTGCCGAGCACACCGGAAACACCGGCGAGTACGCCCGGGCGGTCTTCCACACGCAGGCGGATGAAATATTTGCTCTTGATGTCGTCAATTGCCTTGACCGGCAGTTCTTTATAACAGGTACAGCCAATGCGTCCGGTGCAGCCCATCAGGAGATTGCGCGCAGTGTCGATGATATCACCGGTGACGGCGGAAGCGGTCGGCATTTCACCCGCGCCGCGCCCCATGAACATCGCATCGTCCAGTGCATCGCCGTGGACAAAGACCGCGTTAAATGCATCGTTGACTGTCGCGAGCGGATGGGAATCCGGGATGAGCATCGGATGTACGCGGACTTCAATGCCTTCCGGCGTGTTGCAGGCGACGCCGAGCAGCTTGATTGCTTTGCCCATTTCTTTGGCATACCGGATGTCTGTTGCGTGGATATTGGTGATGCCTTCGGTATAGACCTGCTCAAAGGTCACGCGCGAATGGAAGGCAATCGATGCCATGATTGCCATTTTGCGCCCTGCGTCATAGCCCTCAATGTCGGCGGTCGGATCGGCTTCGGCATAACCCAGTTCCGTCGCCATGGCGAGCGCATCATCAAATTCCATGCCGTCCTGTGTCATACGGGTCAGGATATAGTTGGTTGTGCCGTTGACAATACCCATGATTTCGGAAATTTCATTTCCGGCGAGACACTGCTTGAGCGGGCGGATGATCGGGATAGCACCCGCAACTGCGGCTTCAAACTGCAAATCGCAGTGGTGCTGTTCCGCAAGATCGAGCAGCTCGCCGCCATGTACCGCCATCAGGTCTTTGTTGGCTGTGACGACGTTTTTGCCTGCGGCAAGTGCTTCGGAAATATACGTATGTGCCGGTTCCATGCCGCCCATCAGCTCGACGACAATGGAAACCTCCGGGTCAGACACAATGTCCTGCCAGTTGTCGGTGAGCAGTGCGGCATCCACACCGGGACGCTCTTTGTTGGCATTGCGCACAAGGATATGGGAAATTTCAATCGGTGCGCCTGCAATCTGCGGCATTTCCTGTGCGCGCATGGAGAGTAATTTGTATACGCCGCCGCCGACCGTGCCGAGGCCGAGCAGCGCGATGCGAATGGGTTTGTTCATATGCTTCCATCCCTGCTTTCACGGTTCTGTATGGTACTATTTATGTGCCTCTTTATCATATCGTATTTTTTGTCGCTTTGCAACGGATTTGCTTTGCATCGTGTAGATTCCTGCGGTATCATATCGGTATAGGATGGTGAGAACAGTGAAAACAATTGTTTGTTATGGAGATTCCAATACGTATGGCTATGACCCGACGGACAGCGGACGGTATGCGTATGCTGTGCGTTGGCCGGGCAGGCTGCAACTGCTGCTCGGACGCGAAGCATATTATGTCGTAGAGGAAGGTCTGAATTGCCGCACGACCGTGCACAGTGACCCGTGTTACGATGATGACAAAAGCGGTGTGGCACTGCTGCCCGCGATTATTAAGACACATATGCCGATTGACCTGCTCGTTGTCATGCTCGGATCGAATGACATGAAGCTGCGGTTTCATATGCAGGCGGCGGATATCGCGCGCGGCGCGGCATTGCTCATACAGACAGCAAAGCAGGTGTCTGCTGCCAAGAGCCCCGATGGTATGCCGTGTGAAATCCTGCTGGTTGCACCGCCGCTGATTACCGAAGACCTGCGGGACGGCGCATGTTATGATGAATTTGGAGACCGTGCGATCAGCCTTTCGCGGGAGCTTTCCAATTGGTATGCCACAGTCGCACAGAACAGCGGCGTACATTTCCTCGATGCCGCAAAGCTCGTCACGCCATCTCCTGTCGATGGCCTGCATCTGACACCGGATGGACATGAAGTGCTCGCACAGGCGATGGCGCAAACGTGCCGCGCTATCCTTACGCATTGTTAACAGCCCCTTTCTTGACAGTATCCGGACAAACAGATACAATAAAGAACATATAGGGGGGATCATGCGCGAGGTGATTGGATGGCATATATTTCGTTTGAAAACGTGACGAAAAACTACAAAATGGGTGAAGTGACGATACCGGCATTGTCCGGCGCCAGCTTTGCGGTTGAAAAGGGACAGCTTGCTGTCATCCTCGGCGCCAGCGGTGCAGGCAAGACCACTGCGCTCAATATTTTGGGTGGTATGGAAACCGCCACAGACGGTGCGGTGTATGTCGATGGACGCGATATCACACGGCTGCGCGGGAAACAGCTCATCCGATATCGCCGCGAGGAGATTGGGTTTGTGTTCCAGTTTTACAACCTTGTTCCCAATCTGACCGCACAGGAAAATGTCGAGCTGGCGGCACAAATCTGTCCGGACAGCCTGTCCGCATCGGAAATGCTTGACCGCGTCGGTCTGTCCGACCGCAAGAACAATTTCCCGGCACAGTTGTCCGGCGGTGAACAGCAGCGCGTGGCGATTGCGCGTGCCATTGCGAAAAATCCCAAGCTGCTGCTGTGCGATGAACCGACCGGTGCGCTGGATTACCGCACAGGCAAACAGATTTTGCAGTTATTACAGGATACCTGCCGCCGGGACGGCATGACAGTGCTCGTCATCACGCACAACTCTGCGCTTGCGCCGATGGCGGATGTCGTCATCCGCATGGCGAGCGGCCGCGTGACCGAGATCACACACAATCCCAGCCCGACGCCGATTGCGGAGATTGAGTGGTGAGATTCATGACAAAATCCCTGCGCAAAAATATCGTGCGTGAGATTCGCGGCACGTGGAAGCGGTTTGTTTCGATTGCATTGATGGCATTTCTCGGTGCAGGCTTTTTTGCGGGCATCAATGCAGCGAGCCTTGATATGCAGCTGTCGTGTGACCGGTATCTCGACGAGCAGAACTGCTTTGATCTCGAAGTGCTGTCCACAATGGGACTGACGGAAGACGATGTGGATGCTGTACAGGAGGTGCGCGGTATCCGGGATGCGGTCGGCGTATATTCGGAAAACGTCCTCGTCAGCATCCGGGACGGCGACGAAAAGGTAAAGCTGTTGTCCATCCCTTCGGGGAGCGGGATCAATGCTTTGCGCGTGGTTGACGGCGAGATGGCGGAGCAGGCGGATGAATGCGTCGTCCCCCAGTCACTGCTGGATATCACGGGCAAACAGATCGGCGACACGCTGACCATTACCGAAACACGGGAAAAAGATGAGGGTTCATCGTTTTATCACACCGAACTGACGATCACAGGTGTAATTGAAAGTCCGCTGTATATTTATGGCAGCTCGGGGACAAATGAACGCAGTACCGGTGCGGTGGCGGATTATATGTACGTCCCGCAGTCGAATATTACAGAAGACTACTATACCGAGCTGTACCTGACCGTGGACGGCGCGGCGAAGCTGGATGCGTTCGGCGATGAATATGAATCGCTCATGGAAGCGGAAGAGGTACTCGTCAAGGCAATCGCAGACGAACGCGAGGCGGCGCGGTATGACCAGCTGACCGGTGAGGCGAATGCGGAAATTGATGACGCACAGGCAGAGCTGGATGAAGAAGCTGCCGATGCGCGCAAAAAGCTCGATGACGCGCAAAAGGAACTGGATGATGCGCAGAAGGAA
Source organism: Butyricicoccus porcorum (assembly GCF_051246315.1). Lineage (NCBI taxonomy): Bacteria > Bacillati > Bacillota > Clostridia > Eubacteriales > Butyricicoccaceae > Butyricicoccus > Butyricicoccus porcorum. The sequence goes on along the minus strand of NZ_CP178353.1, from coordinate 658,266 downwards.
CTGGATGACGGCCGTCGTGAGCTGGATGTATCGCGTGCGAAAGCAGAGCGCGAATTTGCAGCTGCACAGAAAAAGATCGACAGTGCCGAGCAGCAGCTCCGCGAAGGCCGCCTTGCGTTCGAGCAGCAATCCAAAGCGGCACAGCGGCAGCGCGCCACACTGGTGGACAAACAGAAGGAAGTCGCTGCACAGCTGGAAGAGCTGCGCAAAACGCGCACAGAGACCGCACAGACAATAGCGGAACTGGAGACCCAGCGCACCCAGCTGGCAGATGCAATCACCCAGCTGAAAGCGGGAATCGAAGCGCTGACCGCGCAGCTGGAGCAGGCAAAGGCGATACGCGAACAAATGATTGCGGCGGGCATGGATATCACAGAGCTGGACGCACAGATTGACCAGATGGAGGTCAGGCTGAATGAGCTTGCGGAATCGTGTTCCGGCTATGAATTACAGCTGGAACAGCTGGATATGGGTCTTGCACAGGCAAAGGACGGCCTTGCACAGATTGACAGCGGCATTCAGCAGGCAGAGGACGGTCTGGCACAGATCAAAAGCGGCATTCAGCAGATCGATGATGCGCTGGCTGCCGGGCGCGCACAGCTCGCCTCCGCACAGGCACAGCTGACGGCAGCCAAACGCCAGCTTGCCAATGCGAAAAAGGAAGCGTATGCGCAAATGAACGAAGCGGCGCGCAAGCTGGTGGACGGACAGGCGGAAATCGATGATGGCAAAATCGAGCTGGCAGCACAGAAGGCGGATTTTGACCGCGAGATTGCCGATGCACAGAAGGAAATTGACGAAGCGCGCGAAAAGGTCGGGGACATCAACAAGCCGACGTGGTATGTGCTGACGCGCGACGGCAATGCCGGATTGTCCGGCTTCGATCAGGATTCCAGCAATCTCAAGCGCATTGGATTTACCTTCCCGCTGATTTTCTTCCTCGTCGCCGTCCTCATCAGCCTCAGCTCGATGACGCGCATGGTTGAGGAACAGCGCGGCCTGATCGGTACACTGGGTGCACTCGGCTACAGCACCGGGCAGATTGCGGCAAAATATTTGCTGTACGCAGCGGCTGCATCGATTTCCGGCGCAATTCTCGGCGAACTGGTGTGCTTCCGTGTCCTGCCGGTCATTGTCTGGGCGATTTATGACACATTCTATACGCTCCCGGCATTTTATACGCCGATTGACCCGCTGTATGCAGCCATTGGCATTATAGTCTGTGCAGGCAGCATTGTCGCGGCGACAGCGGCGGCATGCTGGAAGGAGGTTCGCCAGACACCGGCACACCTCATGCGCCCCAAAGCGCCCAATCCGGGCAAGCGTGTGCTGCTCGAACGCATCACACCGCTCTGGAGTCGACTGACTTTCTCACACAAGGTCACGCTGCGCAATCTGTTCCGCTATAAGAAGCGGTTTATTATGACCATCTGCGGCATTGCAGGCTGTTCCATGCTGGTCACAGCGGGATTGGGTCTGCGCGATTCCATTGAACAGCTGTTGCCGCTGCAATATGGACAGGTCATGCATTATGACCTGATTGCCGTGGCAGGCGATGTGGCACCGGACGAATTTTCCGAAATGGCAGACGATATGCAGACGGACAATGCGGTCAGGGACAGCATTGCCGTGCATGCGGAGAGCGTCAAGCTGGTCGCGGACAGTGGAAAGTCATATGAGCTTGAGCTGTTTGCCCCGTCAGACGCCGGAAAATTCCAGCAGTATATCTCACTCATCGACACGCAGAGCGGGGAAACGCTTTCCTGCGGCAATGATATTATGCTGACCGAGCAGATTGCGGAAACGCTGGGTGTCGAGGCGGGCGATACGGTTTCTGTCCGCCGCGAGGATGGTACCAAGGCAGACATTCGGGTGGGTGCTGTCGTGCACAACTATCTGAGTCATTACGCCTTTCTCTCGGCAGAGGGGTACGCGGCGGCCTATGGTGAGACACCGGAGGACAACGCATTTCTCGTCCATACAGCTGAGCTGGACGAGACAGAAACCGATGCTTTTGTCAAAAAGCTGAACAGCGACACGCGCTATACTGCGGTGTCGTCCACAGCGGACGCGCGCAGCGCGACAGATGACAGGCTCGGGCTGATTAACGAGGTCGTCATCATTCTTGTGGGCGCGGCGGCGGCATTGGCAATTGTCGTGCTGTACAACCTGTCCAATATCAACATCAGCGAGCGCATCCGCGAGCTGGCAACCATCAAGGTACTCGGCTTCTATGATCGTGAGGTATACCAGTACAATACGCGCGAAACAGTGATTTTGACACTCCTCGGCACACTGATCGGGCTTTTCGGCGGGCGATGGTTGGTATCGTTTATCCTGCTGACGATGGAAATGCGCGGTATTGTGATTGTGCCGACGGTCGCGCCGCTCAGCTATGCGGCGGCCGCCGTGCTCACGATTCTATTTGCAACGATTGTCAATTTTTCCACCTATTTTTCGCTGAAGAAAATCAACATGGTCGAAGCGCTCAAGAGCGTGGAATAACCCGCTTTTCTTTCCAGAAAGAAAAGCTTGGCAAAAGAAATGTCTGGTGCGCTTCCGCGCACAGCGAACAGCCGAACTCTCCGTCCGGCTGTTCGCCCCGACGAGGGTGAAAAGGGAGGACGCTTGCCGATGTACAGTTCAGGATGTGTGGACTGCAAAAAAGCGCCGTACCCGAAAGGGCACGGCGCTTTGCTGTATTTGTAGATCGTTCGGATAAGCGGGCGCTTACTTGCACTTTGCGAGCAGCTTTTCCCACTGTTCATCGACGTACTTCTGAGCTTCTTCGATCATCCATTCGTTGCCCGGCTTGAAGCAGTGCTTGAAACGGCCCTGCTTGACCATGAATTCTTCAACCGGGAGCTTCTTGCTCGGCATGTAGGTCAGGTGCCATTCGCCTTCCATGACCTCGTAGAGCGGCCAGACACAGGTCTCGACTGCCAGACGGCAGATCTGAGCCATATCCTGCGCCTGGAACCGCCAGCCGCGCGGGCACGGCGCCATGACATTCAGGAAGCAGGCACCCGGGGTGTAAATCGCCTTGTGTGCCTTTTCATGCAGGTCGCGGAAGTTGCCGAGGAAGGTCGTCTGCGCCGCATACGGAATGTTGTGCGCCGCCATAATCTCCGTCAGGTTCTTCTTATTCTGCTTTTTGCCGTAGGATGCCGTGCCGACCGGAGTCGTCGTCGCGTCGGCAAAACGCGGGGTGGAAGAGGAACGCTGGATGCCGGTGTTCATGTATGCTTCGTTGTCGTAGCAGACATAAACCATGTCATGGCCGCGCTCCATCGCGCCGGACAGGGACTGGAAGCCGATATCATAGGTGCCACCGTCGCCGCCGAACGTGATAAACTTGTAATTGTCCTGAATCTTGCCCTTCTTTTTCAGGACATTGTATGCGGCTTCTACGCCGCCGCAGGTGGCTGCCGCGTTTTCAAATGCACAGTGAATATAGCTGTCCTGCCATGCGGTATACGGATACAGGAAGGAGGAAACCTCCAGACAGCCGGTTGCGTTGGTGATAACAGCCTTGTCCTCCGGCTCGAGCGCGCGCAGTACGCCGCGCACGGCAATGCCTGCGCCGCAGCCTGCGCACAGGCGATGGCCTGCGACAAAGCGTTCTTCTTTCGATAACTGTTCTTTCAAACTATATGCCATGGTGTTCTTACTCCCTCTGTCCGATGTGGCGGTAAACCTCGCCGGTCTTGCCGGTCTTTACGATTTCGTCCAGCTCGTCGAAGATTTCGGTGCAGTCCTCTACGCGGAAGTCACGGCCGCCCAGACCATAGACAAAGTTGACTGCCTTCGGACGGTTGTCCAGATCGTACATTGCACTGCGGGTCTCCGCGAACAGCGGGCCGCCTGCTGCGGAGAAGCTCTCCGCCTTGTCGAGGATGGCAACTGCCTTGCAGCCGGACAGTGCCTGTGCGATTTCGTCAAACGGGAACGGACGGAATACACGAACCTTTACCATGCCGACCTTGCGGCCTTCGGCACGCAGTTTGTCAACGGTTGCGCGTGCGGTACCGGCGGACGAACCGATGAGGACAACTGCGGTGTCAGCATCCTCCATGCGGTATGCTTCAAAGAAGCCGTAATAGCGTCCGGTTTTGTCGCCGAACTTCTTGCCGACCTCAAGAATGACCTTTTTGGCACGCTTCATTGCTTCGGCCTGTGCCTTCTTGGCCTCCATGTAGTACGGGGAAACGCCATAAGGGCCGACTGCCAGCGGATTTTCATGCTTCAGCAGATAGTTCTCCGGGTTGTATTCGCCGACAAATTCCTTGACCATGGCATCTTCTTCCAACTCGATGTTCTCGACGGCATGGGAGGTGATGAAGCCGTCCTGGCAGACCATGATCGGCAGGCGGACTTCCGGATTTTCACTGATCGGCATCGCCTGAATATAGTTGTCATAGGCTTCCTGGTTGTTTTCGGCAAAAATCTGAATCCAGCCTGCATCGCGTGCGCCCATTGCATCCGAATGGTCGTTGTTGATGTTGATCGGGCCGGTCAGGGCACGGGTGACCAGTGCCAGCGTGATCGGCAGGCGGGAGGACGATGCGACATACAGCAGCTCCCACATCAGTGCGAGACCGCAGGAAGAGGTCGCGGTGATCGCGCGCGCGCCGGCAGCGGCAGCGCCAATACAGGTGGACATCGAGGAGTGCTCGGACTCAACGGTAACAAATTCGGTGTCAACCTCGCCGTTTGCAACATACTGTGCAAAATACTGCGGGATCTCTGTGGACGGGGTGATCGGGAACGCACCCATGACGTCCGGGTTGATCTGCTTCATTGCATAGGCAACCGCCTCGTTGCCGGAAAGTCTTTCACGGATCGACATGGCTTATTCGTCCTCCTTTCCGAACGAAATGGCATGGAACGGGCATACTTTATAGCAGATGCCGCAGCCCTTGCAGTGGTCGAAATCAAAATCAGAGCGCTTGCCATCCTTGACCGGAATGGACGAATCCGGACAGTACGGTGCGCACAGCAGGCACTGCTTGCACTTTGCCGGATCCCAGTGCGGGGTCATGGTGCGCCATTCGCCGGTCTTGGTCAGGACCGCCGTACCCGGCTCATAAATTTCACAGCCCGGAGTCAGATCCTGCCACTTGGACTGTTCGTTGATATCTTTTGCGTGAATCATCCTACTTGTACCTCTTGCATAGACTTGGTCAGAACGGTCATGTTGCCCGCGATGACCTGCGGCTTGGTTGCGAACTTGTGCTTGAACGATGCTTCCATGTTGGAGACGAACTGGTCGGCATCGACAACGCCGGAGACCTTGACGGCAGCGGCGAGCATCGGAGTGTTCGGGAAGTTCTTGCCCAGGATCTCCTCGGAGATCCGGCGCGCATCGATGGTACATACGCGGCCGGGATAGTTGCCCAGCTCCTTGCGTACCTCAGCCGGAGATTTCGGGGTGTTGACAATAATGGCACCCTCCGGGTTCAGACCCTTGGTGACGTCGACGGTTTCAATCAGGCTCTCATCGACGACAACGACATAATCCGGGTCATAAATGTTGGAATGCACTGTGCAGCGCTCATCACTGATGCGGTTATAGGCGGTGATCGGTGCGCCCATGCGTTCCGGGCCGTATTCCGGGAAGCCCTGTACATACTTGCCCGAGCTGAAGGCTGCGTCCGCGAGCAGCAGGCAGGCGGTCTTTGCGCCCTGTCCGCCGCGGCCGTGCCAGCGGATTTCCACTGTGTTCTGCATGAAAAATCTCCTCCATCCAATTCTATTCAATCTTCAATCAAAAAACAAACGTCGAAAAAACAAATAAAAAAAAAGCTCCCATCCGTAAAAGGACGAGAGCATAATTGCTTCGTTTCACCACCTGTTACTGCATACCATCATATGAGCTTCCGATAACGGGGAAAACCGGCACGACCTACTTGCCGGGAAATCGGTTTCGGCCTGCGACTCAGGAGTGATTTTCGGACTGTATGTACTGCTGCCGGGCTTGCACTGTCCCCGGTTCGCTGGGAGGTTCCACACAGACGTACTGTCTCCGTCGCTGTCTTTTCAGCGGGATGTTCAGTTGATTGCTTCTAAGTATAAGCGCATTTTGTGTCGAATGCAATGGGGATTCTGCACAAAAAGCAGTTGGAAATTATGGCTAAGGTGTGGGAATGTTTTTGGCAGATTCTGGACTGGGGAAATTTTTTGTTAAATTAGCGTTTTTTCCTCACCGTCCTGTAAGAAATCTGTTACAATAGAATTCAATGTAATGCAATTGACGAAAGGGGAGCCTTCCCGTGAAAGAGAGTATGAAAAAATATTTCGGCTGGGGTGCGACGGTTGTCGTTGTCGGCGCGCTGACGCTGTTGATATTTTTTTGCATTTATAAGTTTGAGGAGCTGGCAGAGGGCATCTCCCGGCTGATTTCCATTCTGATGCCGGTCATCCTCGGCATTGGCATCGCCTATGTGCTTTCGCCCGCCTATAACTGGCTGCGGGGAAAGCTGCGCCGTCTGTTGCATCGGACGTTTCGCTGGCGCGGGCGCCGGGCGCTGTATTGTGCGGATATCCTTGCGATGGCAGGAACCTTCCTCGGCGCGGGCGCACTGATTGTCGGTCTGCTGGCGCTGCTGATCCCGCAGATTATCACCAGCGTCACGAGCTTTGCCTCCTCTTTGCCGACCAATCTCATGCAGGTCTCCCAGACGCTCCAGTCGCTGCTGGCGAGCAATCCGACCCTGGAGCAGAATGCGATGTCGCTGTACGCGCAGGCGGTCAGCTACGTCGAAGAATGGATTCAGACATCGCTTGCGCCGTCCATGCAGGAGGCTCTGAGCTATGTGTCCGTCGGCGTCATGAGTACGGTCACCTTTGTAAAAAACCTGTTTATCGGTATTATTGTCGCCATTTACCTGATGGCGGGCAAGGAAAAATTTCTGCGCCAGCTGACGCGCTGCCTGTATGCCGTGCTTGGTGCGCATTGGGGCAATATCGTCATGGATTATGCGCGCTATGCACATCAGATGTTCAGCGGATTTATCGGCGGCAAGCTGATCGATTCGTTCCTCATTTTCCTGATCTGCTGTGTGGCGCTGCCGATCATGAATATGCCGTATGCGATGCTCGTCAGTGTGATTATCGGTGTAACCAATATTATCCCGTTTTTCGGGCCGTTTATCGGCGCGATTCCGTCTTTTGTCATCATCCTGATCGACAACCCGATCAAATCGCTTTATTTTCTCATCTATGTACTCGTATTGCAGCAGTTTGACGGCAACATTCTGGGGCCGAAGATTCTGGGCAACTCCACCGGACTGTCCAGCTTCTGGGTGCTGTTTTCCATCCTGCTGTTCGGCGGCCTGTTCGGTTTTGTCGGCATGATTGTTGGTGTGCCGCTGTTTGCCATTTTGTACCGCATTCTGACGGACATCATTTCCCGCCTGCTGGCGCGCAAGCATTTGCCGCTCGCCACGGCGGAATATGCGGGCGTGGATCATATCGATGAGCAGACCGGCCAGCCCGTGCGGCGTGTCCGCGTCCGCACAGACGGTATGGGAGATACCGTCGGCGGGGAAGACGATTCCGGCGGCGGAGAGGAGTAAACGACAGCTGTGAATCCATCGATCCAGGGAACGCGGGATGCTGCGCTGGACAATCTCAAAGGCCTGCTCATCATCAGCGTGGTGTATGTGCATATGTACGACATGCTGGGGCAGAAGACGCCGCTGCTGTACACAATCCGGCTGGTGGTTCTGTCGGTACAGATGCCGCTGTTCCTGTTTTTGTCCGGTTATTTCGGAAAGCATGCGGAAAAACGCCGGCGCGCTGCGCTGGGAGAGTATCTGGTTCCGTTCCTGCTGTTCAATACATTGTATTATATGGTACGTGTCGGGCAGTCGCCGGAGCTGAACTATGGCCTGCTCCGGCCGCTCAACATGTATTGGTTTCTGCTGACGCTGCTGCTCATCCGGCTGCTGCTGCCCGAGCTGCTGCGCATCCGCAGGCTGCTGCCGCTCTCCATCGTGCTGGCGCTGCTCGCGGGCGGGGATCGTTATTTCGGACGCACACTGTCGCTTTCGCGCACTGTGTGCTTTTTCCCGTTTTACCTGCTCGGCTACTATTGTACAGAGGCGCATATGAAGCGCATTCGGCGTTTGCCGATACCCGTCGCGCTGCTGTGCGGCGGAACAGGCGCGTTTCTGGCGCTGTGGCTGACCGACACGCTGCATCCGGACGGTTCCGCGAGCCATCCGTTCCAGCTGGTCAATTCCTATGAGACACAGGGGCTGGAGCCGCTGGAGGGCGTTGTATTCCGCCTGTCCATTTATCTGATTGCGCCGCTGCTCGGCGTGATGCTGCTGCGGCTGATTCCGGCGGGCAGAGGCGTGCTCACGCGCATAGGGCGCGGCAGCATGACGGTGTATCTGCTGCACGCCTTCCCGATGCTGTGGGTTGTCGGGCACTGGGAGTGGCTGTGTGGGCTGCTGGTACGGCTGGTTCCGGCGCTGGAGGGATACAAATACCCGGGGCGGCTGGATTACGGCATCCCGCAGCTCGCCCTGCTGCTGGCATATGCGCTTGTCGTGTCACTGGTGCTGAGCAGTCCGATTGTCACGCGCGCCTATAACCGGATGATGGATGCGGTGCAGCGCATGCTGTTTCGACCGGTACATAGCGCGGAAAAGTGAAAGAATGGTCAAAAGATGCAGGAAATCGCGCAGATTTCCTGCATTTGTGCGCAAAAATGCTTGTCAGCCGCGCATGGGTTTGCTATAATGCATAATGTATCGGTGGCCGTATGTGCCGCCGCGGTTTCCCGGCTGGATGCGGAAACCGGAGAGGGGGCAATTTCGCTTTGGATAAGCGGTTGAGCAAAATTTTGGAACCGGGCTTCGGTATGTATTTTGTTATTTTCCTGCTGTTCGCCTGCGTCAGCGCCTTTTTTTCGCTGTATCTGGCGGTGTTTGAACTGATCGTATGCGGTGTGCTGTACGGCTATTATAATGTCACCATGCGCCGCCGCAAGCGGGAAATGCTGCAATATCTGGAAACGGTATCCGGCAACATCGATGCGGAATCGCAGCAGACGATGAGTACCTTTCCGCTGCCGATTACGGTGTGCATGATCGGAACCAGCCAGATTGTCTGGTGCAATGACCGGTTCAACGAGGTCTATGATATGACCGACAGCCTGTTTGAACAGACGGTGGGCGACATCGTCCCGGGCTTCGATACCACATGGCTACTGGAGAAAAAGACGCGGTATCCGTCCGAGGTCAAGGTCGGAGACCGGTATTATACCGTGCTCGGCTCGCTGGTACAGCCGGCGGACGGCAGCACGAGCGTGCTGATGACGCTGTACTGGATTGATTCCACAGAGCTGGTTTCCCTGCGCAGGGAGTTTGAGGAGAGCCGCCCGGTGGTGTCCATCATTTCCATTGACAATTACGAGGAGCTGGTCAAAAATGTCAGCGACTCGGAGAAGGCGACGCTGCTCGCCGCGATTGACAACCGCATCGGCGAATGGGCGAAGGATGTACACGGTGTGCTGCGCAAATTCGACCGCGACCGGTATATTTTCATCATTGAGGAGCGCGATCTCGCCGCGATTGCGCAGGACAAATTCTCCGTGCTCGATTCGGTGCGCTCCATTATCTCGCGCGAGGGCATCAACGCGACGCTGTCCATCGGCATCGGCCGCGACGGGCGCACGCTGGAGGAGAAATACGAATTTGCCGCGCTTGCGCTGGAAATGGCGCTCTCGCGCGGCGGCGATCAGACGGTTATCAAAAACCGGTTTGCCTTCGAGTTCTTTGGCGGCGTGACCAAGGAAGTGGAAAAGCGCACAAAGGTCAAATCGCGCGTCATGGCGAACGCGCTCGGCCAGCTGATGCGCGACTCGTCGCAGGTATTTGTCATGGGTCACCGCAATTCGGATATTGACGCTGTCGGCGCCGCTGTCGGCGTCGTATGTGCCGCGCGCAGCCGCGGCAAGCAGGTGCATATTGTCCTGCGCCGTGCGCAGACGCTGGCACAGCCGCTGCTGGATAAAATCGACGCAAGCGGCGAATACAACGGTATCTTTATCGAGCCGGAGCAGGCAGAGGAGATGATCGACGCGGGCAGCCTGATGGTTGTCGTCGATACCAACCGCCCGGACTTTGTCGAAGCGCCGGAGCTGCTCCAGCGCTGCCGCCGTGTGGCGGTCATTGACCACCACCGCCGTGCCGCGGATTATATCGAAAACTGTGCGGTCAACATGCACGAGCCGTCGGCATCGTCTGCCAGCGAGCTGGTGAGCGAGCTGTTGCAGTACATGGTGCCCAACCAGACCATCAGCCGCCTGGAGGCGGAGGCGCTTCTGGCGGGCATCCATCTGGACACCAAGGGCTTTTCCATCAAGGCCGGTGTGCGCACGTTCGAGGCGGCAGCTTATCTGCGCCGCGCCGGTGCGGACATGACGTCAGTCAAGCGTATGTTCCAGAATTCGTTTGACGAATACATGCAGCGCGAGCGCGTGATCTCGTGCGCGCGTTCGACCGCAGGCGGCATTGTCATTGCTGTCGCGGATTTTCAGACCTCCCGCCCGATCGCGGCACAGGCTGCGGACGAGCTTTTGAATATCATCGGTGTGCGTGCGAGCATCGTCGCGTTCCCGCTCGGGGACGATATCGTGGTTTCCGCGCGCTCGATGGGCAGCGTCAATGTACAGATCATTACGGAGATGCTGGGCGGCGGCGGCAGCCTGACGGCTGCGGGCGCACAGATGAAGAACACCGACAGCCGCACGGCGACGGAGCGCATTTATCACGCCGTCGAAACGTATCTGGAATGCCAGAGTGCGCAGGAGGACGAGGAGACACAATAAGATTTCAGCTACCCAGGAGGGATTCGTTATGAAGGTAATTTTACAGCAGGACGTCAAGGGCAAGGGCAAGAAGGGCCAGCTCGTCGAGGTATCTGAGGGCTATGGCAGAAACTACCTGCTGCCCAGAGGTTTGGCAGTTGCCGCAACCGCGGACAACATGAACCAGATGAAGCAGGCGGAGGAGGCACGCGCACACCGTGAGGCTGTGGAGCGCGCAGAGGCCGAGGCCAACGCAAAGAAGTTTGAATCCATCATCGTGCATATGACCGCCAAGGGCGGCACGAGCGGACGCATCTTCGGCTCGGTCACGAGCAAGGAGATTGCGGCGCAGCTCAAGAAGGAGCATGGCATCGAGATCAACAAACAGAAGATTGTTCTGGATGAGGCAATTAAGTCGTTCGGCACGTTCGAGCTGAAGGTCAAGCTGTATCCGGAGGTTGTCGGCAAGCTGAAGGTTCAGGTAACGGAGGCGGAGTAATTCCGCGCGGTCAGGAGGGAAATCAGCATGGCAATGGATGAACTGCTGGCGCGGCAGATGCCGCAGGCGCTGGAAGCGGAACAGGCAGTGATCGGCTCCATGCTGATCGATCCGTCCTGTATTCCGGAGGTCATTGAGCTGCTGCGCCCGGAGGACTTTTATGCGGAGGAAAACCGCCGCATTTTTGAGACCATTTTTGAGATGTTCACCGGCTCGGTGCGCATCGATGCCGTGACCGTGCTCAATGAGCTGAAGATCAACGGCACATATGACGACGCGGGCGGCCGCGCCTACCTGTCCCAGCTGATGGATGTCACGCCGACCGCAGCGGGCGTGCGCGAATATGCACGCATCATCCGCGACAAAAGCATGCTGCGCGAAATCGCGTCGGCCGGCGCGGATATCCAGGCAATGGCGTATGAGGGCGCCGGTGAGGCGGGCGATATCGCGGAGTCGGCGGAGCAGAAAATTTATGCGGTGCGCCATGGGCGTGAGGTACAGGGACTGACTCCGATCAAGAGCGTCATTCTGGACGTCTACAACCGCCTGGATGAGCTGGCGCAGAGCGAGAGCGGGCTGCCCGGCCTGCCGACCGGCTTCCATGAGCTAGACCGAAGGCTGACCGGTTTGAACAAATCCGACCTCATTCTCATTGCGGCGCGTCCGGGTATGGGCAAGACCGCCTTTGCCCTCAATGTCGCGCTGTATGCCGCCAAGCATACGTCCAAGGACGTCGTCCTGTTCCAGCTCGAGATGAGCAAGGATCAGCTGGCGTCCCGTCTGCTGGCACAGGAGGCGGTCATCGATTCACAGAAGCTCAAGACCGGTGAGCTCGACCCGGATGACTGGGCGAAAATCGCGCGTGCGTCCAACACGCTTGCAAAGACGCATATTTATGTCGATGACAACCCCGCGATTACCGTTGCCGAAATCAAGGCGAAATGCCGCCGCCTCGGCGACAATCTCGGCCTGATCGTCATTGACTATTTGCAGCTGATGCAGTCGGGCAAGCGCACAGAAAGCCGTGTCAACGAGATCGGCGAGATCTCCCGCGCCATGAAAATCATGGCAAAGGAGCTGAATGTACCGGTCATCTGCCTGTCACAGCTGTCGCGTGCGGTCGAAAAGCGCGAGGACAAAAAGCCGATGCTGTCTGACCTGCGTGAATCCGGCGCCATCGAGCAGGACGCCGATATCGTCCTGTTTATCTACCGCGACGATTATTACGACAGCGACAGCGATGAAAAAAACAACGCGGAAATTATTATCGCAAAAAACCGCCATGGTGCGACCGGTTCGGTCATGCTCCAGTGGCTCGGTCAGTATACAACCTTTTATAATCAGGATCGGATGCACGAATGAAGCAGCTGGTACACCGTACAATTGAACAGTACGCTATGATTCCGGACGGCGCGCGCGTGCTGTGCGGCCTGTCGGGTGGTGCGGATTCGGTCAGCCTGCTGCTGTGCCTGCACGAGCTGGGCTATGATGTGTGCGCCTGCCACTTAAACCACGGGCTGCGCGGCGCGCAGGCGGATGCGGACGAAGCCTTTTGCCGCGCACTGTGCGAACGCCTTGCCATCCCGTTTTACGCGGAAGTATGCGATGCGGGTGCCGCCGCCGCGCAGCAAAAGCAGTCGGTGGAGACCGCGGCGCGTGCGCTGCGGTATGCGTTTTTTGACCGCTGTGCGCAGAAATGCGGCGCGGCGCGCATTGCGACGGCACACACGGCGGATGACAATCTGGAAACCATGCTGTTTCACCTCATCCGCGGGACAGGCAGCGCCGGGCTGGCGGGCATTCCGCCGGTGCGGGGCACTATCATCCGTCCGTTGATCGCGGTCGAGCGGCGGCAGGTGGAGGAGTATCTCGTGCAGCGCGGGCAGGACTGGCGCACGGATGCGACCAATCTGGATAACAGCTGTACGCGCAACCGCATCCGGCACACCGTCATTCCCGCCCTGCGGGATATTGAACCGGCTGCCGCGCGCCATGCGGCGCAGGCGGCGGCGCTGCTGCGGCAGGACAACGACTGCCTCGATGCGCTGGTACAGGTCGGCGGGACCTCAGTTTCGGCAGCACGGCTGCGTGACATGCCGGAGGCGCTGGCATCGCGCGCGGTGCGCGACATGCTCGTGCATGCGGGCACGCCGATGGGCGAGGTTGGGCAGCGGCAGATTGCCGCCGTGCTGGCACTCGCACGGAAAAAGTCCGGCACGGCAAGCCTGCCGGGACGGCGGCGCGCCTTGCGGCGCGGCAATGAAATCCGCATTGAACCGATGCCGCCCGAGACCGGTCAGGTCGAACTGGTTCCGGAGAAGCCGGTGCGGTTTGGTGCATATCTCGTGTGTATCACGAGAAAAATACAGGATATTCACAGTTCGTTCAAATTTTATCCGATTGCATATGATACAATCAACACAGTCTGCCTGTCTGTACGGCGCTGGAGGCCGGACGATCGCATGACCCTGCCGGGTGCGCGCGGTGCCCGCTCGCTCAAACGGCTGTATGCCGAGCGCGGGATTGCGCCGGAGCAGCGCGATGCGCTGCCGGTGCTGTGCTGCGGCGGGGAGATTGTGGCGGCTGCCGGAATCGGTGTCGACAGCAGGTATTGCGGTACGACCGGGGCGTTTGCTGTCGCGCACGATGCGGACGGCAGAAAAAAGAGAGGAGCAAAGGTATGAATCAGGATATCGAGAGAGTACTTCTGTCTGAAGAAGAAATTGCAGCCAAGGTAAAGGAGATCGGCGCAAAAATTTCGGAGGATTATGCGGGCAGAGATCCGATTATTATCAGCGTGCTCAAGGGTTCGTTTATGTTTATGGCGGATCTGGTGCGCGCGATCACCATTCCATGTACGGTCGACTTTATGTCGGTATCCAGCTATGGTTCCGGCACAAGTTCCTCCGGTGAGGTGAAAATTGTCAAGGATTTTGACAACAGCATTGAGAACCGCCACGTTATCATTGTCGAGGACATTCTCGACAGCGGGCGCACGCTCAGCTATCTGATGAAGACACTAAAGGCGCGCGGCGCGGCATCGATTGCGCTGTGCACGTTTTTAGATAAACCGGAGCGCCGGGTTGTACCGGTGGAGGTTGCCTACAGCGGCTTCCGTGTTCCGGATTCGTTTATTGTGGGCTATGGTCTGGATTATGACCAGCAGTACCGCAACCTGCCGTATGTCGGCGTGCTCAAGCCGTCGGTATATGGAGAATAACACTTCCGGCAACGGAGAGGAGTGACATATACTTTTGAATCGAAACACCAACAAAATGAAGGGCCTGGGGTTCTATGCCATCATCCTTGTCCTTCTCGTCATTACAGTTTCCGTGCTGTTGCAGCAGGATACGACGCCGGCGGTGACTTATGCGCAGGTGATTGAATCGTTTGAAGACGAACAGGTCACGAGCTTCGTCATTGACGGCAGCACGCTCAAGGCGACACTCAAGGACGATACGACACTGGAATACCGTCTGCCCAGCGTTGAGCTGTTCTTCAATGACCTCGGTGACACCATCCGCCAGCAGAAGGCGGACGGCATCCTCAAGGACTACGACTGGAAGACACAGGAAATCCCATGGTGGGCGAGCATCGTGCCGTATATTATCCTGTTCGCCATCTTCGGCCTGTTCTGGTATTTTATGTTCAGCAAACAGGATGGTGGCGGACGCGGCGCCATGCAGTTCGGCAAGGCGCGCGCCAAGCTCGCAACCGATGACAAGCGCCATGTGACGTTCCAGGATGTCGCGGGTGCGGATGAGGAAAAGACGGAGTTGGAGGAAATTGTCGAATTCCTCAAGAACCCGCAGAAATTTACCACCATCGGCGCGCGCATCCCAAAGGGTGTGCTGCTTGTCGGCCCTCCGGGTACCGGCAAGACGCTGCTCGCACGTGCGGTTGCAGGTGAGGCAGGTGTACCGTTTCTGTCGATTTCCGGCTCAGATTTCGTCGAGCTGTATGTCGGTGTCGGTGCATCGCGTGTCCGCGACCTGTTTGAACAGGCAAAGAAAAATTCCCCGGCGATTGTCTTTATCGATGAGATTGATGCCGTTGGCCGACACAGAGGCGCGGGTCTCGGCGGCGGACATGATGAGCGCGAGCAGACGCTCAATCAGCTGCTCGTCGAGATGGACGGCTTCGGCGCAAATGAAGGCGTTATTGTCATCGCTGCGACCAACCGTCAGGATATTCTTGACCCGGCACTGCTGCGTCCGGGACGCTTTGACCGTCAGGTCTATGTGGGCGCACCGGATATGAAGGGTCGCGAGGACATCCTCAAGGTACACGC
This sequence comes from Butyricicoccus porcorum, assembly GCF_051246315.1. Taxonomy (NCBI): domain Bacteria; kingdom Bacillati; phylum Bacillota; class Clostridia; order Eubacteriales; family Butyricicoccaceae; genus Butyricicoccus; species Butyricicoccus porcorum. The sequence continues at coordinate 642,654 of NZ_CP178353.1, read as the reverse complement.
GCGCGGCAAACAGTTCGATCCGGATGTCCGGTTTGACTCGATTGCAAAATCCACCGCAGGCTTCACCGGCGCTGATCTGGAAAACCTGCTGAACGAAGCTGCTCTGCTGGCGGCACGCCGCAACAAGCGCCTCATCAGCATGGAGGATATCGAGGATTCGTTCCTCAAGGTCATCATGGGCACCGAGAAGAAGAGCCGTGTCATGAGCGAAAAGGAGAAGCGCCTGACTGCCTATCATGAGGCAGGTCATGCAGTTGTCACACGCCTGCTTCCGACACAGGATCCGGTGCATCAGATTTCCATCGTGCCGCGCGGACGCGCGGGCGGCTTTACCATGAGCCTGCCGCAGGAGGATAAGTTCTATGCCTCCAAAAACGAAATGCTGGAACAGATCGTGACGCTGCTCGGCGGCCGTGTCGCGGAAAAGCTGACGATGGATGACATTTCCACCGGCGCCTCCAACGACATCGAGCGCGCAACCCAGATGGCACGCAGTATGGTTACCAAGTATGGTATGAGTGACCGCATTGGCCCGATCAATTATGGCGCAGGTCAGGAAGAGGTGTTCCTCGGTCGTGACTTTGCCACCTCCAAAAACTTCTCCGAGGAAATCGCTTCGGAAATTGATGCGGAAATCCGCCGCATCATCACGGAAGCATATGAGAAGTGCGAAGAAATGCTGAAGAGCCATATGGAGCAGCTGACCAGGGTTGCTGAGTATCTGATCCGCAATGAGACCATGGACGGCGAGGCATTCGAGAAGCTGTTCAACGGCGAGGATGTACCGGATCATCAGCGCGGCGAGCAGATGTTCCATCTCGAGCGCGGCGCAGCACATACGGCGGCAGACGACAAAAAGTCTGAAAAATCGGAGGATGACGCGGCGACACAGGTCTTTGAGACAAAGGATGCCGCAGACGATGCCGACCAGACGCAGAAGCTGCTGGATGACGCAGTTACGCAGGTGTTCGGCGCGAATGCTGCGGAACAGCCAGAGGATTCCGACAGCGAAAAGCCGGAGGAATAATCCACCACAGAAACAGAAAATGACGTTCTCGACCGACGCAGCTGCGCCGGGAGAACGTCATTTTTTTATGCGGTTGTCAGGGAGCGGCATCAGGCCTTTGGGGATTGCGTATCCTCCTGCACCTCCGGCCGTGCATCCGGTTCGGCTTCGGGGAGTGTCTGCTGGGCGGGGATGTTCTTTTCATTCGGCAGAGAAGCCAGATTGAATGTGACAGCACCCGGCATGATATCCGCCTGAGAATAGCAGAAGCTGCCGCCCGCTTCGCCGTCCAGCGTCCATGGCAACGGTATTTCCGAAATAACCGTGACCGATTTGGCACGGCGGAAATAAATATACGGGGACTCTTCTACCTTCTGGAACATCAGGCTGGAAATAATGGCATTGAGTTCGATGACATTGGACGGCATGCGGACAACAAGCACCTCAAACAGACCGTCATCCAGCTGGACACCTGTGCGGCTGATATCCATGATGCCTGCAATTGAGGTGGAATTGGAAATTTGTCCATAGATATAATCGCCCTCGACTTCCTCGCCGTCACAGGTGATTTTCAGGTGATAGCTCTGGATTGAGGCAAGCGATTTGACACCTTCCAGAATATAGGCGGCATGGCCGAGTGCATTTTTGAGCGGCTGTGGTGTCTCGTAGGATACTTCGGTAAACAGGCCGAATGCCGCGACATACGTGAAGTATTTGCCGTTAAACCGCCCGATGTCACAGCGGAAAGCATCGCCGTTGCAGAATTGTTCGGCGGACTGCGCCATTTCACCGCTGATACCGAGTGTATTGGCAAAATCGTTGGTGGTTCCGGCGGGGATATAGCCAAGGCGCGGACGGTCTTCCGGATCGCAGAACATCAGGCCGGTGACCGCTTCGTTCAGTGTGCCGTCGCCGCCGACACAGACCAGTGCGTCATACTGCGGCGCAAATTCCGCGACATACCGGCAGGCATCACCCTTCGCCTGTGTGGGGAAGACCGTGACCTGGTAGCCGTGGGTAAAGAAATAATCGATGAGCATAAAAACATTATCCCGTGCGCGATTTTTGCCCGCAGTCGGGTTGATGACCAGCATCAGGCTCTGCTTGCGTCCGCTGAGCATGACGACGCCTCCTTAACAGCAAAAAATGTAACCTTACTTATAATAATGCTTTTTTTCGCACATTGCAATGATATATTTGTAACAGAAATGTAACGAAATAAAGCGTGCTCTTTGAGCAGAAGGGCGGGACAGGCGGCGTATATCGATGCTTGCAATTCCCTGCGCAATCGGGTATACTATATTTGTTGTCTGCGGCGCAAAAATCCGCAGGCAAAACCTGTCTCTGTAGCTCAGTTGGATAGAGCGACCGCCTCCTAAGAGAACGAGGAGCGGACACCTTTTGGGGAGGACCCCACCTTAAAACTTCATATACGTCTCCGTAGCTCAGCAGGATAGAGCATCCGCCTCCTAAGCGGAAGGCCGCGCGTTCGAATCGCGCCGGGGACGCCAGAAATCACGCCGAAAGCCTTGATTTATCAGGGTTTTCGGCTTTCTTTTTCTTTTCCGGTTCGTTCACCTTTGCGGATTTGCTAATAAAACCTGCTAATAAACGACCGGAAATTTGCTGCCGCTAATAGAAAGCGCATGGTCTGCATCAGCGGCCGGAAGAATTCTTTCTGCTAATAGAAGCCGGATTTTCTGACCCGAAAAGCCGGTTTTGGGAGGCCCTTTGCTAACAGGCGTTTTTGACCTCCCAGCGTGACTGCTAATAAAATTATCCGTTATTAGCCGTCTGGATAGACTGAAGAACTTTTGTTAGCAGTTCCGGGTTGCTGGTCAACAGCGCAGCCAAGGCATTTGCGTCCATCGCGGGCGCTTTTTCTGTTGATGCTGGCTGTTGGAGTGGTATCATTTAAGTAGAGTCGGAAAACTCACCAAACTATGATAGAATAAGAACAAAGGAACGGTGAGAAATCATGGCAAGAAGCTACGATAAAGATTTTAAAGAAGAAGCATTGAAGCTCTCAGATGAAATCGGAGCAAAGAAGGCGGCTGACCAGCTTGGAATCCCCTACAATACAGTCACAACCTGGCGAGGTAAGCGAAAGAAATACGGAGATCAGGCATTTGTAGGAAGTGGTCATAAACAACTGCCGGCAAGCGAGCAGGAACGAAGAATGCTTGAGCTGGAGAAGGAAGTCAAAGAGCTCCAACGAGCTAACGATATACTTCAGGAGGCTCTTGGTTTTTTCGCAGCGCGCCGAAAGAAGTAAAAGCACATGAGCGATACCGCTTTATCCACTCTATACAGACAGATTCAGATAAGGAGTGGAGTGTGGAACTATTATGCAGAATTCTTCATATAAGCGAATCTGGATATTATCGATATCTGAAGAATCTCAGTAAGCCGTCTAAGGACGCGCTTCTTTCGGCGGCAATAGACAGGATTATGAATGAATCCGATTATAATGACAATTACGGCGTGGAACGAATGCAGCTTGCCTTGGAGCAGAACGGATTCCACACAGGAAAACGTAGAATCAGGCGAATTATGCACGAAAAAGGTCTGATTCACGGCAGACCCAGACGTCCGCATGGTTTAACACGCGCTGCCACCGAAATTCAAGAGGAGGAAAATCTGATCAAGCAGGATTTTCGGGCTGATACCCCGTATCAAAAACTGCTGACAGATATCACGCAGATCGGCTGCCTGGACGGAAAACTCTATATTTCCCCGATTATGGATTGCTTTAACGGTGAGATTCTTTCTCTTCAGATGGATGACAATATGCGAAAAGAACTTTGTATCAATACACTCAAGGCAGTTGCCTGCCGGTATCCGGTTCGAGGCGCGACACTTCATAGCGATCGCGGAAGCCAGTATACCAGCGAGGCGTTCAAGAAAAAACTTTCTGAATATGGTATGCTGCAGAGCTTAAGCGGTGTGGCACACTGCTACGATAACGCCCGAATGGAGAGCTTCTTCGCAACTTTGAAGAAGGAACTGCTCTATAGAATTCCTACTTACCGAATGCCAATGGCGGAGGTTAAATCTATTATCTTTCGATATGTGTTTATCTACTATAATCGGAAGCGAGTATATACGTCGAATCCCTTAGGGCTTCCACCCGCTGTTTATAAGACACATTACCACAATATGTATCATTCATCTGCTGCTTAAAATTTGTGAGTTTTTAGACTGCACTTTTCTTGACAATTCCATTGGATGAAGCCGGTATCGCTTACTGTTATTTGCCTCCATATAGCCCTGATTTGAATCCGATAGAAAAAATGTGGTCTAAAATCAAAGCTTTCTTGAGAAAGAAAAAAATTCGTATAGTAGCAAAATTGCCAGAAGCAATTGAGAAAGCATTTTCGACTATACAGCAGTCAGACTGTTTGGGATGGTTTCGTTCGTGTAATTATGTGCAATAATTTATTGTTTTGCTATAGAACAACAGTTAAATTCCGATGCGGGCCAAGAGGTTTATACGGAAAAGCGGGAAACCTACTATAAAAAATCCAACTATACTTGGGTAAAAGACTTTTGTAATGAACATCCAACGTGGGACCACACAATGATAAATGGTCGTGCTGTGAGTTTGGCCGTACTTTATTATAGTAAAATATTAGAAAAGCAAGTCCCTGAAGATTATGAATAACATGATATCTATAAAGTTAATGTTTGATCACCAATCTTAGTTGTTTTGCTTTCCACTTATAATAATGGCAGGGTAATATAATTAATGACGCAATTAACTTGCGTCCGCGACTGAATAAAAAGTAGTCAAGAGAAATAGTGTAGTCATCATTTGTTATTTCCATAAAATAAGGACACTTCACACCATGCGAAATGTCCTTATAGGGTCTTGTATTCAGTTGTGTTTTGAATTAAAATAGAGACAGCGTAGTTAATGTGAACGCAGAGCGTTCCCCGACTGCTAACGCTAATAACCGTGCTAAGAACGTAGGTTTTTTGAGGTAATACGGGGTGTCCTTACGAGAAATTCCAGGATACTCGGATTGTTCAATTCCCTTGATTTTACGGTGCTTTTTAGCATGACATGACATTGTGATGAACCCTGGGATATTGAATTTTCCAGACTCCTAAGCGGTAGGCCGGGGGTTCGAATCCCTTCAGGGACGCCAGCAGGAAAAGCCGCTGTCAGGCGGCTTTTCTTTTTTTGCGCGCAGGAAGGGAAGCACGCCGTCCGCATTGCGGAGACAGGCAATTTATGCTATACTGGTTACAACACAGAACAGAAGAATACCCCTCGATTTACCGGAAGGAGGCGAGCCGGTATGAACAGAAAATCTGCATTGTATGCCATGCTGCTGTTGGGAGCACTGCTGCTGACCGGATGCACGAAGACGATATACGAAACGGATCATCTGCGGGCAGTGCGCAGCACAGCCGATGGTGTGATGACGCTGGATATCTATTGCAGTTTCCCGGGCACGGAGCTGAGCGAAGCGGCGCGTGACAATCTGAAGGCACTTCCCACGGTCACAGAAGAAGAAGTCACCCTGTCTGACGGGCAGACCTATGGCGTGCAGACGATGGAACAGAAGAGCAGCTGGCACACCGGCTTGTTCCAATCCTGGGAACAGCTCGAAGAGCTGCTCGGACGGTCCCTGTTACAGAGCACCGTCGTACAGTATCCGGCCGACGGGAATCATTTTTATGTGCAGTACAGCGAGAGCGAAGGCTCAGTTTCCATCGCCTGCGCACAGGTCGAGCAGAATGGTACAGCGATACGGCCTTCTGTGTTTTTCTATCTGGATACGCAGGGAAAGCAGTACATCGCGGGAGGCTCGCAGGTCAGCAAACAGGTTGTTCATGAGACCTATGAGCCGGTCGAAGGCAAACAGGTAGAAATTTTTGCGGATGACAGCACACAGGCGGCGAAGATTCTTGTGCAGGAAAACAATATCGTGTATGCTTGGGATCTGACCTGCGGTATGCAGGAGGCAAAACAGTTTGCCGATACGCTGGAATGGTCTGCATCTGAAACGACGCGAAGCATCACACGGGGGTAAAAATCGTGTTTTTTCCCCGAAATCCGCCCCATTGGGATTGGACTTTCCACATCTTCTTGGTATAATAAAGATAGAAAGGAAGTATCCGAAACGATGCAGAGCACCTGCGTTGCGGACAGGCCTTGTCAGAGCAACAGGCGGGCGTCGCAGCATGTGGTTCAGATACATTTGGAAGAGTGGGAGGGGTCTGGTATAAAGGATAGAAAATGGCATCTGAAGGAAGCCATCGCGTTTTACCAAAGTCAGGGGGCGCCGCACGATCAGCAGGCTCTTCAGGAGCTTTTGACGGAGGTGCAGAAGGAAAAAGGCGGCGTGATTCCAAAAAAAGCATTGGGAAAAATCGCCGATGCCTATGATGTAAAGAAATTCTATCTGCGCGTTGTCATCCGGCAGTCGCCTGAACTGCATCTGGAGGATTGACTGCTTAAAAAATCAGTGAGGGGACAGCGTTTTCCGCTGTCCCCCTTTTTTGCACGGTTCGGATTTTGTTTTCTGTGTCACAGCATCTCAATAAACGCCGCCATGCGGGTGTTCAACTGTTCGATATCCGCCTGCGAATAGTCGGTCTCAACAGCTGTGTACGGGATGCCCTTTTGTTCCTTTACCAGCTTGCGCACCATGCCGGTCTCGACGTTGTAGGTATGACAGGCCTGTAGAACGAGGTCAACCACACCGTCAACCTGGAAATCGTCAATCAGACGGTCAAGCAAAGCCATCCGGTTTTTGTTGGGCGACATGCAGGAGCAGCCGATGTTCAGGTATTTTTCTGCCAATGCACCGTATACATCCGGATTGGTCTCATCGACCGGGTCGAGCGGCTTCATACCGGTACAGTTCTCAAAGCAGACGACGACACCGCCATTTGCTTCAATGGCACGGACAACCTTGAGCGCTGCGCCGCCGGATGGCGAGCCGGTCAGCAGAATACGCTTTTTGTCACCGACGTTGCTGCCCGATGCATATTCCTGTTCAATTTTCGCCGTAATGTCGTCAATTTCTTCTGCCAGTCCCTCTGTGCTGACGCGGAAGCCGATGTTGTACACAGTGTTGATAATATCCAGTCCGCTGACCGGTGCGGGATTGTGTGCCATTGTATATTGCAGACGCACCAGTGCCGCGTTGATTTCATTGCGGATATGAATCTGTTCGCGCACAGCATCGTCCGGGATGGCGGTTTCAAAGGTTTCCTCCAGCAGATTTTTGAAATCAATCAGTTCCTGACGGTACATCTGCATGCCTGCTTCGGTCTGGCTGTTCGGGAGCTGGACGACATGCACCGGCTTAAATTCCGACATCATTTCATACATTTTCTTTTTGCCGTCACAGGTGGTCTCACCGACCACGAGATCGGAGAAATAGAAGAATGGACATTTGTCCGTCTTGGCGAAGCCATAGCTCGACTTAATCAGCGGACACAGGTTGCGCGGCAAATCCTTTTCTGCCTCCGGGATGGTTTCATCGGATACCGAGCACAGTCCGACCACTGCGGCACCCATCGCGTTGGGGATTTCGCGCGGCAGGTAGGTGCAGTAGATGCCGATAACCGGTACGCCTGCATCCTTCAGCTCTTTGATTTTCAGGAATGAATTTTTTCGGGTTTCTGCAAATTCCTCAAAGATTTCCGGCAGCTCTTTTTTTAATTCCATGGGGATTATCTCCTTCTCTGGTATTTTTGCCAACCCAGTACGGCGGCGCCGACGGCGCCGGTAAACTGTGCGAGCGGGTGCGTGGTGATGTCTGCGGGCTTCAGGTATTCGCCCAGAACTGTGCGCATGATGTCTGACTGAGCCAGCCCTCCCGAGAAAAATACCGACGCATGCGCGGCGGCGAGCCTCTGCGCAAAGATTGCTGTACGGCGGCAGATGGAATGCACACAGCCGAGGACAATATCACCGGGCGCGGTTTCCCGCGCCATAAGGCCGACAATTTCGCTCTCCGCAAATACTGTACACATACTGTTGATGGCGACCGGCGTGCAGCCGTGTACAAACGCATCCAGATGGTCGATATCACTGCCGACACGCGCCATGGTCATCTGCATAAACCGCCCGGTTCCGGCGGCACATTTGTCGTTCATCAGGAAATCAGTCACACAGCCATCGCGGTCAAGCGTGATCACCTTGCAATCCTGCCCGCCGATGTCAATGACGGTGCCACAGCCCGGTGCGAGAAATGCGGCACCTGCGCCGTGGCAGGTGATCTCCGTAATTTTGTAATCCGCTTCGCGCAGCAGGTTCCTGCCGTAGCCGGTCGTGGTGACAACGGCGGCTTTTTCCCCGCACAGCTCTGTATACATCTCGCGCAGTGCGGCAGCCGGATTCATGGAAGTCGGGCGCATGGTGCAGGCAGTAATCTCTGTGCCATCGAACAGGACACCCTTGGTTGCCGTTGAACCGGAATCAATTCCAAGGCTGAGCATAGCATCCTCCATTTTCGTTATATTTTTGAAAGAATAACGATTGCTTGAAAAAAGCCGCATGTTTGCGGATTGATGCAGCTCTTGGTGGAAAAATATGCTGAATTGGTATAAAACTCCACAATAGTATCGTTATTTTTTATTATTATAGCATATCTCATACCTCTTGTAAATACAAAACGCCAAAAAGGGCGCCTACACCGTCGTCCTGCCATCCCCGTTATCGCATTCCGACGGCGCAGTGCGCCCCAAAGACCCCGTGCCCACCCTGCCTGCTGACGCTCCCCCGTCCGGCAGGCCATCCATACCTGTCAACGCTCGTGCGCAGTGTGCAGTCAGGAAACAAAACCGCGCCGGTTTCGCATCTTGCTGGATCATGGCTACAGTATATCACAGCGGCGCATGCACAAGGTCGCTTTGCGGGCGACATCGGCAGAATGGGGCGTTTTCCGCGCGCAGAAAAAGCTCCCTCGGCCGGGGCGAAGGGAGCAGGCGCGTCTGTTATTCAGGCAAATACGTGGTCAAATCCTGGTCAGGCGCCCAGCAGCTTCTGGTCAAATGCGAACAGCGCTTCATTGATTGCATAGATGTCGTAGATACCCTCTTCGATGAAATATTCAATAATCACATCGAATTTGCTGCTGTGTGACAGTGCATAGCCTGCCTTGCCAAGCAGGTCGCGTGTCTCATCCAGATCGAGCCGCAGTGCAATGGCGAGCGCAAGCGCAGTCGGCTTGCTCGGATTGTAGCCGTTGTCCTTGCGGATTTTGGAAAACAGCTTGCGGTCAATGTTTGCGCGCTTATAGGTTTCGACATCCGTCATGCCTTTTTCATCAATCAGCCGCAGCAGCATGCGTGAAAATGATTCGTCCAGATTGTAGACAACATCCTCCAGCGACCGCGTGGCGGGAATCGAGCGGAAGGAACAGTTGGACATCAGGGTGTTTTCCTGTGTTTCACTGGTGTCGGGCGGCATCCGGAAATCCGGTACCCACATGTCTGCCTGCTCACGCAGCCGGTTCCGATCGGAGCGAAATTCGGCTCGTCCCCGGCGGGGAACTCTCCGCGTGCCGATATAGTGGTCATCGAGGTACGACTGGACACGTGTAAACTGCTTTTCGCTGCGAAGCGCCGCGCCGGAATCATGGACGACGAGATAAATGTCCATGTCGTGCGTCAACAGGAAGCTGCTGATCGCCAAAACAGCGACATGCATCGTCTCCGCAGGCGGATAGCCGTGTGCACCGGTGGAAATCAGTGGGGACGCCAACGAGCGGCAGTCGCACTGCTGTGCGCGGATGAGCGCATTGTGGTAGCAGCGTTCCAGCAGCTGTGATTCTCCCGGCCTGCCGCCATGCCAGACCGGCGCGGCAGTGTGGATGACATAGTCCGCCGGAAGCGCAAAGCCCGGTGTCATTACGACATCGCCTGTGTCACAGTGCCCGATGGCGCGGCAGGCCTGCTGCATGCGGTCAAAGCCTGCCGCCGCAAAAATCGCGCCGGAGACGCCGTCGCCCGGCGTAAGGTTGCTGTTCGATGGGCACACAACCGCATCGACCGGCATGGCTGTAATATCATTTCTGACGATGGAAAGCGGCATCGTTTCATCCTCCCGCAAAATGGCATAATAACAACAGGATACACCTGTATTTTACAGGAAAACAGCAGGTGTGTCCATGGACAAAACAGACACAGAGAGAAAACTCCCCTGACCGCATGCGGTCAGAGGAGCCGGTTCTATGCGAGGGAACGACGGCAGATCAGCCCTCGTATTCGTCCTCGTTTTCCCAGTTGTGCCAGACATGCTGGACATCATCGTTGTCTTCCAGTGCATCGAGCAGCTTGCGCATGCTCGCCATGTCGTCCGGATTTTCCAGCGTGATGCTGTTGGACGGAACCATCTGGATTTCCGCCTGTGCAAATTCCATACCGGCGGCCTCCAATGCCTCGCGGACAGCGGAGAAGTCCTCCGGGGAGGTGTAAATCTGGAAGCAGTCTTCGTCTGCCTGGAAGTCATCCGCACCTGCGTCCAGTGCGGTCATCATGGTTTCATCCTCGTCGAGGTCGCCGCGCTCGATGATGAGCACGCCCTTCTGTTCAAACTGCCAGGAGACACAGCCGGCATTGCCGAGGCCTGCGCCGAACTTGTCAAAATAGTGGCGGACGTCTGCAACGGTGCGGTTGCGGTTGTCGGTCAGGGTCTCGCAGATGACAGCGATGCCGCCGACGCCGTAGCCCTCGTAGGTATTGGCTTCGTAGTTTACGTTGCTGGTGTTGCCGCGGTCAAGCATGCGCTTGATGTTGTCGTTCGGGACGTTGTTTGCCTTTGCTTCTGCGATGCAGTCGCGCAGCTTTGCGTTGTTATCCGGATTGGCGGAACCGCCTTCTTTGATGGCGACAGCCATTTTACGGCCGATTTTGGTGAAAATAGCCGCCTTTTTGGCATCATTTGCGCCTTTTCTCTTGGCGATATTGTTCCATTTTGAATGTCCAGACATTGGGTCGTACCTCCATATGATATCAGATCATTAAATTTTTTATTAAAAAAACAGGGTTTCAACATCTAATTATATCAAACCTGCGGATGGTTTGCAACAGCGGATTTTCTGCACGGGCGCGGTATAAAATGCGCATGCCGGGTTCATACTAAGCTGCGAAAAGAGGTGATTGTAATGTCCCGCAACCAGAACAGAAACCAGAACCAGAACAGAAACCAGAATCAGCAGCAGAACAATCAGAAGCAGGATCAGAACCAGAACAGAAATCAGCAGAACAGCCGCAACCGGAACAACAGCTCCGAGGGTTAAGCGGACAGCGAACGGGGAATGCCGTCCGGCAGGACAGCATTCCCCGATTTTATTTCTGCTGTGCCCACTGCTGTGCGGCAGGGAGAATGACCTCGAACAGCTCGTTGAGCCGGTCATACTGCCCGCGCAGATACAGCCAGCCGAACAGCGATTCGACTGCGGTGGCGAGTGCATATTCCGTCGGAGAGGATGATTTGGGAACCGATTTCGGCTTGGCATTGCGCCCGTGGCGGAATACCGCCTGTTCCTCCTCTGTCAGCATCGGCTGGATGACATGTGCGCCTGCTGCCTGCGCGCCCGCACAGACCAGTCGGATGGTTTCCCGGTGCAGGTTTCGGCTCGTGACCAGACCGGAGGCGATCAGCCAGCCGCGCGTCATCAGCTCATAGACACTGTCGCCCATGTGCGCGAGCGCAAGCGCGCTGCATTGCCGCAGTGCGTGCTCATCCATCATCGGATGCAAAAAATCAGTCATAGATCTGTCTGCCTTTCATCCGGCGCGGCGGCCGGAAAGTTTTTCTGTTTTTCACAAAAAAAGAATTCCCTTCGGGTGAAAAACAGGGTATAATATCTATGTACTATTATAACGTATTTGCCGCGGCTTTCCAATGTGCAGAACTGCCGAGACACATGCGTTTTTCAGGAAGGAAGATTGGTAGAATGTCTATCATACATATTACAGAGGAAACCTTTGACAAGGAGGTTCTGGAGTCGCCCGTGCCGGTGCTCATTGATTTCTGGGCGGACTGGTGCGGCCCGTGCCGTATGCTTGCGCCGACCATCGACGAGCTGGAGCAGCAGTACCGCGGCAAACTCCATGTTGGCAAAATCGACATTGATCAGCAGCCCAAGCTCGCGCTTGTGCATAAGGTCATGTCCATCCCTACCGTCAGCATTTATGCGCACGGCAAGGAGGTCAAGAGGCTGATCGGTCTGCGTGACAAGCCGGAGCTGGATGCAGTCATTCAGGAAGTGCTTGCAGCGAAATAAAAGAACAAAAGAATGTCCCCGCGGTGCGGTTTGGAAGAGCCGTTCTGCGGGGCATTTTTTGCCGGGAAAGGAGATCAGATGAAACGATATGCAAAAACCATAGGGGCGTTGCTGCTGTCCCTGCTCTTACTGCTGTGCGGCTGTACAGTCCGTGTGGAGATGGCGGACACCGGTTCTGCCGCCAGCGGGCAGACCGTCGAGGTGGACGGCGCGGAGGCTGAGGGCACGGCGCCAGAGGAATCCCCGCTGGACGAGGACGGGACATATACCTCCAAAGAGGAGGTCGCCGCGTACCTCAATACATACGGCCATCTGCCGGGCAATTTCATCACCAAGAAGGAGGCACAGGCGCTCGGCTGGGACAGCAAAGAGGGCAATCTCGGTGCCGTTGCGCCCGGCAAGAGCATCGGCGGCGACTATTTTGGCAACTATGAGGGCAGGCTTCCCGAAGCGGACGGGCGTGAATACCACGAATGCGACATCGACAGCACCGGGAGCTACCGCGGCGCCAAACGTCTGGTGTATTCCAATGATGGCCTGATTTACTACACCGAAGACCATTATGAGACCTTTGAGCTGATGTATGGGGAGGAATCGCCGTGACTGTCGTGCTGGATGCCCGCCGCATGGGGCGGGACGGAGTGTATGCCTATCTGAAGGACATGCTGGAGCTGCCGGACTACTGCGGCAGCAATCTCGATGCACTGTATGACTGCCTGACCGCCCTGCCGGAGACAGAGCTGCTGCTGACGCATGTGCCGGAGGCTGCGGATGGCTTTGAACGCGTCTGCCGCGTGCTGTGTGCAGCGGGACGCGAAAACCCTGCGCTGAAGATTACGATACAAGAAGCATAAATGCATACAGACAGACGCCTGCGATGGGATGAAATCGCAGGCGTTTTTGCTTTCTGGTATCAAATTTCGGCGTTAAGCGCATGGAAAAACGGCGGATTCGGGAGAAATTCGGCACTATTTCAAAAAAATCCGCTTACATGAGGCGATAAAAAGGTGTTACAATAAATATAACGGAAGGATGTACAATGAGGCAAATATACGCATTTGCCGGACAGAACGGAAATCCGGCGGAGGAGGAATTCAGATATGTATCAGGCGGGAGATTTGATTATGTACGGGAGCACAGGTGTGTGCCGTGTGGAGAGCGTCGGAAAGCTCGACGGCAATCCCAGGGACAACACACAGTATTATAAGCTCGCCCCGGTTTTTGATACGGAGACCATTTATACACCCATTGATACCAAGGCGTTCATGCGCCCGGTCATGACCAGAGAACAGGCAGAGGAGCTGATTGCACGCATTCCGGATATCCCGGAGGACGTATGCGGCGGCTGTGACATCAAGATGCTGAGTGAGCGCTATCGTGCCTGCCTGAATACGCATGAAAACGACGACCTGATTCGATTGATTAAAAGCGTCTACCTGAAAAATGAGCGCTCCATCAAGGCGGGGCGCCATATGGGACAGATCGACCAGCAGTATATGAAGCGTGCGGAAAAGCTGCTGTATGGCGAGCTGGCTGTGGCACTGGACATGGAATTTGACCAGATTCAGCCCTATATCAAAAAGCGCATGGGGCATGCGAAAAAGAAAACCGCTGAGTCGTAACGCATCCACTCGCTGCCTGTGGTATACTGGGGCAGAGGTGGACTCCTATGAAAGCATTTTTTATCTGACCTGGATGCTGGATACGGACGGACATCCGCAACCATCCATTACAACAGTTAGACCTATAGAAAAAACCTCCCGCGGGCGTTTCATCCTGCGGGAGGTTTCGCTGTTTTCAGATTGTTTTTTTACAGCCTCAGCATGCGCGCCAGTTTGGACAGCGGCTGCGGCCGGAGGGAAAATTTGGCCTGCAAAGCGAGGGCAAGCGTGTTAAAATCGTCCGTACTGCCGTCCTTGAGCTCCAGCTCCATCTCACAGATCGGGCTGATACGGCCACGGTGTGTGATCTTGCCGGTGTCAAACGCCAGCTCACAGGTGCAGCCCTGATAGGCGAGCTGATAGGTGCGGCGCGTAAAAATCGTGCGTCCCAGCTCCATCAGGTCAGACTTGAGAATTTCATCGCAGAACTCCTGCGGTGCACCGACCGAGGGCAGGTTGAGCATGCCGCTGCGGACATCCGGCGCATAGCATTCGTATTCTTCACGTGCCTTGAATGCGCCGTCAAAGTCCTCCTGTGGGGCGAGCTTGAGACAGACGACACACTCGCCGTCCTCGCGGCGCAGGCGCAGACCGCCGCGTACCTTCGCAAGCTGTCCGTCAAAGGTGTCGTAATAGATGGCTTCCATTTCGGTTGTACCGCTGGACTGTACCAGCGGCTGGACTGCATCACTCTCCGCAATGCGGTCGAAGTCGGCAGGGTTAGCAATCTGCCATTTGAATTCGCGTTCCATGACAAGGCTCCTTTCTGTGTGCAGGAATGCGCGTCAGCGAATTTGTCCTTCTCCATAGATGATATATTTGCTGGAGGTCAGCTCCTTCAAACCCATCGGGCCGCGTGCATGCAGCTTCTGGGTGGAAATACCGATTTCTGCGCCGAAGCCGAATTCTCCGCCGTCGGTAAACCGGGTGGAGGCGTTGACATAGACCGCCGCCGCATCGACGCGGTCGAGGAATTTCTGTGCCGCAAAATAGTCGTGCGTCACAATGCTCTCGGAATGACCGGTGTTGTAGTGGTTGATGTGGTCGATGGCTTCCTCGACCGAATCGACAATTTTGCAGGAAATCTCATAGTCGAGATATTCCGTGCCATAATCTTCGTCGGTTGCGGGGACAATGCCGGGCAGGATGGCACAGGTATCCGGACAGCCGTGCCAGACGACATGGTGTGCGTCCAGGCGCTGCTTTGCCAGCGGCAGGAAGGCGTCTGCGATATCGCGGTGCACAAGCAGGCTTTCTGCCGCATTGCAGACAGAAACGCGCTGACATTTGGCATTCTCCAAAATATTCGCCGCCATGTCGAGGTCGGCGCTGGCATCGACATAGATATGGCAGTTGCCGACGCCGGTTTCGATGACCGGGACAGTGGCGTTGTGCACGACTGCCTGAATCAGGCGCGCACCGCCGCGCGGGATGAGCACATCGATCAGGCCGTTTGCCTGCATCATGACGTTGGCGCCCTCGTGTGTCGTATCTTCGACGAGATTCAGGATATCCGGCGACAGGCCGCAGGAGGCGACTGCGTCGCGCATGATGTTCATCAGGCACTGGTTGGAACGGAAGGCTTCTTTTCCGCCGCGCAGTACGCAGGCGGAGCCGGCCTTGAAGCACAGCGCCGCCGCATCGACCGTGACATTCGGGCGCGATTCATAGATGATGCCGATGACGCCCATCGGCACGCGCTTTTTGCCGATTTTCAGACCGCCGGGCGTGACCTTCATTTCGGTCACCTCGCCCACCGGGTCAGGCAGTGCAGCAACCTGGCGGCAGCCCTCTGCGACGCCGTCAATGCGGTCATCGCCCAGCGTGAGACGGTCAATCAGGCCTTCGTTCAGGCCGTTTTTGCGTCCGGCTTCGATATCCAGCGCATTGGCGGCCTTGATGTCCGCACGGTGCGCCTGCAATGCGTCCGCAATGGTGAGCAGAACGCGGTTTTTTTCTTTGGTTCCAAGCGCGCCGATCTCATGCTTGACAGCAGCGGCACGGCGGCAGGTATCGAGTACAGAGGTCATGGTACCATCCTTTCTCAGTCCTTGTCAGGGGCTTCGGGCGGCAGGAACAGTGTTCCGGCGAGCCGTCCCTGGGTGATTTCGTACAGTGTTTCCGGCTTTGCACCGTTGATGACGAACATCGGAATGCCGCGCTCCATGCACAGCTCAGCGGCGCCCAGCTTGGTCGCCATGCCGCCGGTGCCGTTTTCCGTTCCGGCGCCGCCCGCGATGCCGCGCAGGTCATCGGTGATTTTGTGGACAACCGGGATGAGGCGTGCCTCTGGATTTTCACGCGGGTTATCGTCGAACAGACCGTCCATATCGGTCAGGATGACCAGCAGATCGGCGTGCGATACGCGCGCGACGACGGCGGCAAGGCGGTCGTTGTCGCCAAATTCGATTTCTTCGACGGCGACGGTGTCGTTTTCATTGACAATCGGCAGTGCGCCGGTTTCAAGCAGCGCGTCAAATGTATTGTGCACGTTGAGGCGGCGGCGTTCGTCTTCTGTATCGTCGGTGGTGAGCAGAATCTGGGCGGTAGAGATGCCGTATTCTGCAAAGATTTTATCGTACACATGCATCAGCTCGCACTGGCCGACCGCAGCGGCAGCCTGCTTCATGCGCAGCGTGGTGGGGCGCTCCGGCAGGCGGAGCTTGGATGCGCCGACGCCGATGGCACCGGACGAAACGAGCATCATATCGTAACCGCGGTTGTGCAGGTCAGCAATGCAGCGGACGAGGCGTTCAATGCCGCGGATATTCAGCTTTCCAGTCGGATAGGTGAGCGTCGAGGTGCCGACTTTGACCACGATGCGGCGCACCTGGCTCAGATTCATCATAATATATGGGTCTCCTTTTTGCGCCGCGGCTGCGGCGAAGCGTTTGTTTGTGTTTTTCATTTTAGCATGAAAAAGCGCCGGATACAATTTCTTTTCTGTTTGTTTTTCTGTGCAGGATGCACACAGCGGCGGCGCGGCACGCAATTGTTACGCATTCCGTGCAAAAAAAGCACAGTTTCTGCAACAAACTGTTAACAAAATAGCGGGGACTGTGATATAATACCCGTGTATGAAGAAATCCGCCCGCGGCAGCGGCTGTGAGAGCGGACAACTGGAGGCAGGGATTCATGAAAAACAGAGTCGAAGTCGTCATTGCAGGCAACCGGTTCACGATGACCGGTGAGCAGGATGAGGAATATATGACTAAGATTGCCGCGCTGGTCGACAACCGCGTGTGCAAGATTCGGGAGAACGGTGCGAACATGATGCAGGCGCTCATGCTGGCAGCCTGTGACATGGCGGACAACTATGTACAGGCCGTGCAGGGCGCGGAAAACCTGCGCACGCAGATTTCCGGTTATCTGACGGAAAACAAAAGCCTGACACAGGAGCTGGCGGATGCGCACGAGGAAATCAGCAGCCTTGAGAAGAGCGCGGCGGAGCGCGCAGAAGAAATGGCATCGGTCAACCAGTTCAAGGACCGCATTGCCGAACTGGAAGCGCAGGTCGAAGCGGCGGAAAAGAACAAGGTGCGCATTGCCGAGCTGGAGGATAAGCTGGGCGAGACACAGAAGCGCATGCAGGCCGCACTGGGTGAGGCGGAAGCGCGCACCCGCCGCGTCAACGAGCTGGAGCAGCAGCTGAATGACGCGGACACGCGCCATCAGACCGACCTCGAGCAGGCGGAGCGCATCGAGCGCGAGCTGCGTGAGGTGCGTGAAAAGGCGGCGGAATGCGACAAGATGCAGCGCCGCATTGAGGAGCTGGAGAAGGAACTGGCGTCTACGGAGCGCCAGCTCAATGACCTGCGCTCCCGCCTGTCGCGCTTGCTCAAGTGACGCAGCAGACCCATTTGCCGGAGCTGCTTGCCCCGGCGGGCTCCATGGACGCGGTGCGCGCCGCCGTACAGAACGGCGCAACGGCAGTCTATCTGGGCTTTGGAACTTTTAACGCGCGGCGCGGTGCGAAAAATTTTACCGCGGACGAGATGCGGCAGGCGCTGTCGTACTGCCGCCTGCACGGCGTCAAGACCAATGTCACGGTCAATACGCTGATTTCCGACCGTGAAATCCCTGCGCTGCTGCGCGATGTCCGCCTGCTGCTGGAGGCGGGCGCAGATGCGCTGATTGTACAGGACCTGGGTGCGGCGCGCTGCATCTGGGAACATTTCCCTGACGCAGTGCTGCACGCTTCGACGCAGCTGACCGTGCATTCGCTCGCGGGCGCACGGGCGGCGAAGGCGCTGGGCTTTTCGCGCGTAGTGCTGTCGCGCGAGCTTCCGCTGGAGGAAATCCGGTATATCACGGCGCATGCCGGTGTGGAAACCGAGGTGTTTGTGCACGGCGCGCTGTGCATGTGCTATTCCGGGCAGTGCGAGTTGTCCGCCGTCATCGGACGGCGCAGCGGCAATCGCGGCATGTGTGCCCAGCCGTGCCGTCTGCCTTATGGCGGCAAAAACCGCTATCCGATGAGCCTGAAGGATTTGTGCCTGCTGCCGCGCCTGCGCGCGCTGTGCGAAGCAGGTGTGTCCTCGCTCAAAATCGAGGGACGCATGAAGCGCCCGGAATATGTCGCCATTGTCACAAAAATTTATGCGGCGGTGCTGAATGAAGGCCGTGCCCCGACACGGGACGAGCTGGACACACTGGAAAAGGTGTTTTCCCGCGACGGCTTCACACAGGGCTATCTGGATGACCATATCGGTCCGTCGATGTTCGGTATGCGCGCGCCGACACCGGAAAAGGGGCTTGCGCCGCTGTATGATGCGGCGGCGCGCACCTTTGCAGAAGGGCAGGAGCGTCCCTGTGCCGCAGTGTCGTTTGCCTTTTCGGCACACGAGGGCGCGCCGGTCACGCTGCGTGCGGACGACAGCGCGAATACCGTGACGGTGACATCCGGGATTCCGGAACGCGCACAGAAACGCGAGACGACAACAGAAGATATTGAAAAATCCCTGCGCAAGACAGGCGGCACAATATTCAGCGTAAAGCAGATTGATATGCAGCTGGACGGTGGCCTGCGCATCGCGGCGAAGACGGTCAACGACCTGCGCCGACAGGCGCTCGCTGCGCTGGAGGAAATGCGCACGACGGTACCGCCGGTGCGCGAAAATACAGAGACCGTTGAAATTGAAACCCTGGATACCGGCTTTTCCGGCTATACCGTGCAGGTGCGTGAGCTGGAACAGCTCACAGACGCACTCGCACAGCTGCCGGTACAGACGTACTATGTGCCCGTGCATGAACTCGCAGCGCACAAAGCGCGTGCAGCGCAGCTGCTGGCGCGCGGCTGTATGCTGGTTCCCGTTTTGCCGCGCATCATATGGGACAGAGAGCAGAAACAGGTGCTCGAACAGCTGGAGGAATGCAAGGCGATCGGCTGCACGGCGGCGCTGTGCGGCACCATCGGGCAGATTGTCCCGGTGCGCGCACTCGGCATGCAGGCGTTCGGCGATTTCGGGTTGAATGCGTTCAATTCGGGTGCGCTGGAGGTGCTGCGCGGCATGGGTGTTGCACGGCAGACGCTGTCGTTTGAGCTGCGGCTGCCGCAGGTGCGCGACCTGCACAAGCCGCTGGAAACCGAGCTGATTGTCTGCGGCAGGCTGCCGCTCATGCTGACGGAAAATTGCATGATTGCAGGGCGCGAGGGCGGCTGCAAGCGCGACGGTACGGGCAAATGCGCGGACGGCGCATATTACCTGACCGACCGGCGCGGCGCAAAATTTCCTGTGTTCCGCGAGGAGCACTGCCGCACCAGCCTGTATAATTCGCAGCCGCTGTATCTGGAACCCGATGAATACCGGCAGACCGGCATCACATATGCCCGGCTGTTGTTTACCGATGAATCCCCGGCGCAGGCGGCGCGCATCGCGCGCGCAGTGCTGGCAGGTGAAACGCCGGACTTCGGCGTGCAGCTCACACGGGGATTATATCGCAGAGGAGTGGAATAATACTGATGATAACCGTGAAGTTCCGGCGCATCGCGTCGCCGCAGGGACGCCTGCCCGCGCTGCCGCGCCGGGCAACCGAAGGCGCGGCAGGCGCAGACCTGTGTGCCAATATGGATGAGGCGGTGACTGTACCGCCGATGGGGCGCACGGTCATTCCGACCGGGCTTGCCATCGAGCTGCCGGATGCAGGCTATGGCGCGTTTGTATTTGCGCGCAGCGGGCTGGGAATCCGGCATGGGCTGACACTGTCCAACGGCGTCGGCGTGATTGACAGCGATTACCGCGGCGAACTGTGCGTCGGGCTGGTCAATCTGTCCGACACGGAATATACCATAGAGCCGGGCGAACGCATTGCACAGCTGTGCATCCTGCCTGTTGTGCCGTTTGCGGCGGAAGAAGTGCAGGAGTTGGGCGAAACTGCGCGCGGTGCGGGCGGCTTCGGTTCAACCGGACGATAAAGGAGGAACAGCATTGATGATACCACAGTATCATCCGATTATACTGGCGTCGCAGTCGCCGCGCAGGCGCGAGCTGTTGGCGCGCATCACGCCGGACTTTATTGTCTGCCCGGCGGATGTGGATGAAAGGCTGTCGCCCGACAGTACGCCGGAGGAAAACGTGCGGCAGCTGGCACAGCGCAAGGCGCGTGCGGTGTCCGCGCAGGCGGAACCCGGCGCGCTGGTCATTGCGGCGGACACCATCGTCGTATGCGACGGCACCATACTGGGCAAGCCGCAGGACGAAGCGGACGCGGTGCGCATGCTGCGGATGCTGTCCGGGCGGACGCATCAGGTGATGACGGCGGTCTGTGTCAAAACCGCAGACGCCGAATGTGCGGAGGTATCTGTGACCGATGTGACCTTCCGCACGCTGCATGACGGAGAGGCGGAGGCCTATGCCGCCTCGGGCGAACCGCTGGACAAGGCGGGGGCCTATGGCATTCAGGGCGCGGGCGGCCTGTTTATTTCCGGCATCCGCGGGGACTATTACGGCGTGATGGGGCTTCCCATCTGCCTGTTGAGCGAAATGCTGCGACAGGTGTGCGGCGGTACAAACGTAAATACGCAGAAAGGTTGAGTGGACTTGCGAAAAATCTGGAATAAAATCGTCCATGCCAGATGCTTTCCCGCGGCAGTGATCGCGGCGGTCGTCTGTGTGGTGCTGTCGGTCTATACCGGCGTGTCCGGAGAGGGTAGCATCGTGACGCGCGCAGTCGGCACGGCACTGCTGCCGGCACAGCGCGCCATTACGCACACCGCCGTGCATGTGGCGGATACATACAATAAATATTTTAAATATGACGAGCTGGTGGCGGAAAATGAATCGCTCAAACAGCAGGTCGCGGAGCTGACCGGACAGCTGGAGGACGCACAGGCGGCAGTCAATGAAAACAAAGACCTGCGCGAGATGCTGGGCGTTGCGGAGCGCAACACCGAGTTCACCTATGCCGCAGCGGAGGTCATCGGCCGCACGCTGGACGAGTGGTCGAGCGTGCTCACCATCGATGCGGGCAGTGCGGACGGACTGGAGAAAAATGACAGCGTTGTGACCGCACAGGGCATGGTCGGCTATGTCAGCAGCCTGACCGAGCATTCCGCTCAGGTCACAACCATCCTCGACAGCAATATGTCCGCAGGTGCGCGCCTTGTGCGCACGGGTGAGATTGCGGTCGCACAGGGCGATTACCAGCTGATGACCGACGGCAAGCTGAAGGTCAGCTATCTCAGCCGCGATGCGGATGTCGTCGTCGGCGATACGGTGCAGACCTCCGGTTCGGGCGGTCTGTTCCCCAAGGGGCTGGGCATCGGCACGGTCGAGAGCATCCAGACCGAGAGCGACGGCATGTCCAATTATGCAATTATTCAGCCGCTGGTCGATATCTCCTCGCTCACACGCGTGTATATCATCACCGAGACAACCGTCACCGGTGAATAAGGAGGGCGCGGCATGAATCAGAAACTGTCTGTCGGCTTGCGCACGGCACTGTGCATTGTGTTGCTCGCGCTGGCCTATGTCGTGCAGACCAGTCTTGGACTGCGCATTTCGATTTTCGGTGTGCACATTGATCTGCTGCCGTTGATTGTCGCAGCGGCTGGCATTGTGATGGGTCCGGGCGCAGGACTGGCGTGCGGGCTTGCCGCCGGCGTGCTCTATGACGTTTCCGGTGCGGGCATTGAGGGCATGTACCCGCTGTATTATATGATCTGCGGCATTGCCTGCGGCTTTTTCCGCGGGCAGTTCCGCGGGCGCGAGATCCGCGGCACCATGCTGTGCTCGGTGTGCACCATTACGCTGCTCGCTGTGCTGCGCTATCTGTTTGATTTTCAGTTCGGCAGCACCGGCATCTTGGCATTTGCGCGCGATATGGTATTGCAGGCACTGCTCGCAGTGGTGTTCAGCCCGCTCGTGCTGGTCGTCGTGCGCGCAGTCAGCGGCAGAAAGAAGCCGAAGGCGGCTGTGCTGCCGCCGGATGCCTGATGGAAGGAGAGAGCAATGGATCTTCACAAAAAACAGCAGATGCACCGCCTGGCCGTGCTGGTGGGCGGTTGTGTCGTCTGCGGACTGATCGTTGTGGCGAACCTGTTTTCCCTCCAGATCATCCACGGCGATGAATACGCGGATCAGGCAAACCACCTGTTTACTTATACCAGTACCTCTGCCGCCTCGCGCGGCGATATCCTCGACCGCAACGGCGAGACGCTGGTCACAAACACGACGGTTTACGGCCTGCGCATTACGTATGCATTCTGGGAAAAGGACGGGCAGAACGATAAAATTCTGCAGCTGGTGAACATGATTGAAGCAGATGAGGACGCGGAGCTGAACGATACGCTGCCGATTTCCTCCGGGCGCTATGGCGCATATACGTATACCAAGGACACCGATTCGTCCGATTACACCAGCATGCAGAAATTCTGCGCAAATGAAGGCTGGGATACCGATATGAGTGCGGATGCCGTGATGACGGCACTGCGCGAAAGATATGAAATTCCCGCAGAGACCGGCATGACGGACGCACGCAAAATTGTCGGCGTGCGCTATCAGATGGATCAGGAGCAGTTCTCCATGTACAACGCCTTCAGCCTCGCGAGCAACATCTCGATGGATCTGGTCGCAAAGATCAGCGAACAGCATGAGGATTATCCCGGTGTCGAGGTCGATACACGCGCGGAGCGCGATGTCCAGACGGAATATGCCGCAAACATCCTCGGCTATGTCGGCCCGATTTTTGCGGAGGACTGGGACAAATACAAAGAAGAAGGATACTCGATGAACGCAAAGGTCGGCAAGACCGGTGCGGAGCAGGCGTTTGAGGAATATCTGCGCGGTACGGACGGTGAGCGGACGATTGAGACCGACTCGCGCGGCAATGTCGTCAGCGAGAATGAAACCGTGGAGGCACAGTCGGGCAACAACGTCGTGCTGACACTGGATATCAACCTGCAAAAGGTGGCGGAGGAGTCGCTGGCCAGCCAGTGCCGCAGCATCAGCGGCGCACGCGGCGGTGCAGCGGTTGCCATCGACGTCACCAACGGCGAAATTCTCGCGCTGGCGAACTATCCAACCTACAATCTGGAGACCTTCAACGAGGATTACAACGAGCTGAGTCAGGACGAGCTGACACCGCTGCTCAACCGCTCGATTGCAGGCACGTATGCGCCCGGCTCGACTTATAAAATCTGCACGGCGGTCGCCGGCCTGGAGGAAGGCGTCATTGA
This sequence comes from Butyricicoccus porcorum, assembly GCF_051246315.1. Taxonomy (NCBI): domain Bacteria; kingdom Bacillati; phylum Bacillota; class Clostridia; order Eubacteriales; family Butyricicoccaceae; genus Butyricicoccus; species Butyricicoccus porcorum. The sequence goes on along the minus strand of NZ_CP178353.1, from coordinate 619,056 downwards.
CGCGGATACCAGGATCTATGACGAGGGCGTGTACACCTATTTCAAGGGCTACCAGCCGCGTTGCTGGATTTATTCTTCGACCGGCCATGGACATGGCTGGGAGGATGTCACCGGAGCCATTCAGGATTCGTGTAACTATTTCTTCTTTGAGACCGGACGGCTGCTCGGCGGCGACAAGCTGGAGAGCTATGCAAAGCAGTTCGGCTTCGGCGATTACACCGGCCTGGAGCTTTCGGGCGAAAAGAAGGGCCGCGTTGCGGGACCGACCGCACGCGCTGCCGCACAGGAAAACGATCCGTCGCTGCGCGACTGGTCGGGCGGCGACACGATTCAGGCAGCCATCGGACAGGGCGACAATGCATTTACGCCGTTGCAGCTGGCGAACTATTGCGCGGCCATTGCGACCAGCGGCACGCAGTATGAGGCACATCTGCTGCGCTCGGTCAAGGCATATGACTATTCCGAAACCGTCTACACCAAGGAGAGCCGTGTGCGCAGCAAGATTGAGGCGAAGGACAGCACCTGGGAGCTGGTACACGAAGGCATGGCGAAGGTAACCGGCGAAGACGGCACCGCCGCGAGCGTGTTCCAGAATTACCCGATCAAGGTCGCGGGCAAGTCGGGTACCGCCCAGGTCACCGGCACCGAGCGCGACAACGGTATCTTTATTTCGTATGCACCATATGACGACCCGCAGATTGCGATCTGCGTCGTCATTGAGGGCGGCGATTCGGGCAACAATGTCGCACCTGTCGTGCGCGATATCTACAATGCGTATTTCTATTCGCGCAGCGGTTCGGATTCCGTCAGCGACGATACCGGCAATTACGATGTCATCGCCTGACAGGTGTGCAGCTTTGGGGCACTCTGACGGATTTTTTCCGTTTCGCCCCGCCGCATTTGTAACGAATGTGAAAAAAGATAACAGAAACACTTGTGTAAAACTGGGAATTGGTATATAATTTTTTTAATTGGCAGGAGGAGTTATGACGAAGATCATTATCATTGCATCCGGCAAAGGAGGAACGGGCAAAACCTCGCTGGCAGCCGGCCTCGGCGCGGCGCTGGCGGCGCGGGAACATCAGGTTCTCGTGATTGACGGGGATTCCGGCCTCCGCAATCTGGATATCGTGCTCGGCATGAGTGACCGCGTGGTATTCAGCTTTGCTGATGTGGCGTCCGGCATGATCCCGCTCATGGAAGCGGCGGCACGCCACCCCTCGCTGGAACGGCTTTTCCTGCTGACCGCACCGGCGGAACCGCTTTCGTCCGGCGCGCTCACCGCAGACGGCATGCGCAGGCTCGCAGAGCAGGCGCAGGATGTCGGCTTTGACTACATTCTGATCGACGGCCCCGCCGGACTGGCGGAGGAGTTTCATGCGTTCGCCGCAGTCGCGAGTGAGGCGATTGTCATCACCTGCGGCGGCGAGGGCAGTCTGCGCGGCGCCGAACGCATGGCGCGCGTGCTGGAGGATGACGGCGTGCCCAATGTGCGCCTTGTCGTCAACCGCATCCGCCGCCGTCTGATCCGCCGCGGCGCCATCGGCACGGTCGATGACGCGATGGATGCCACCGGGCTGTGCCTGCTGGGCATCGTGCCGGAGGACGAAGAGGTATCGGTGAGCGCCGGGAAGGGCGTGCCGATTGCGTCGGAAAAGGCGCGCAGTGCGGCGCATGCATACCGCAATATCGCGCGGCGTCTGGACGGAGAGGACACTCCGCTCATGCGCCTGTAATGCGGGAAAAAACGATAAGAACCATTTTATGTATAGACTAGGAATCGCATTGTTTAGGAAAGAAGGTGTCTGAGTCGTGAACATCGCATTGATCGCTCATGACAAGAAGAAGGAACTGATGGTTCAGTTTTGTATGGCATACTGTGGCATTTTATCCAAGCACCGGCTGTGTGCTACCGGTACAACAGGCAAGCTGGTTGCGGACGCCACCGGGCTGAACATTGAGAAGTATCTGGCAGGTATGCAGGGCGGCGAGCAGCAGATCAGTGCCCGTGTATCGTACAACGAAATCGACATGGTGCTGTTTTTCCGCGACCCGAACTCCAATACCGAATACGAGCCTGATCTCCACTCGCTCGTGCGGCTGTGCGATATGCATAACATCCCGATTGCGACGAACGTGGCAACCGCGGAGATGCTGGTTCTCGGTTTGGATCGCGGCGACCTCGACTGGCGCGATATTGTCAACCCCAAGCCGAAGCGATAACCATCACAGATAATCAGGCGGTTTCCAACCGCCTGTTTTTCGTCGCGTCCGTTTTGTTCGCGGCAGAAACATAGAGAGTACTACTGACGAAAGGAACTACCGATTTTATGGCAGAGCTTATCAAGGCCCCCAAGGGCACGAAGGATATCGTGCCGTCCGAGGTATATAAATGGCATTATGTGGAGGGTGTGCTGCGCACGATTGCGATGCAGTACGGCTTCGAGGAGATCCGTTTCCCGAATTTTGAGCACACCGAGCTGTTCAACCGCGGCATTGGCGACACGACCGACGTCGTACAGAAGGAAATGTATACCTTCAACGACAAGGGCGGCCGTTCGGTCACGCTGCGCCCGGAGGGCACGGCATCCACTGTCCGCGCGTATCTGGAAAATTCCCTGTACGCAAAGGGACTGCCGTTCAAGGGCTATTACATCGTCCCGAATTACCGATATGAGAACGTCCAGAAGGGACGCCTGCGCGAGCACCATCAGTTTGGCGTGGAGGTATTCGGCGCACCGACGCCGGCGACCGATGCCGAGATCATCTCGCTCGCGGATACCGCACTCAAGCGCCTCGGCATCACAGAGGTCGTCGCGCACATCAACTCCATTGGATGTCCGGAGTGCCGCCCGAAGTATTATGCGGCGCTGAAGGAATATCTCGAAGCGCGCAAGGATCAGCTGTGTGAGGACTGCCTCGACCGCCTGGACCGCAACCCGATGCGCATTCTCGACTGCAAGCATGAATCGTGCAAGAAGGTTGCCGAGGGCGCACCGGTCGCACTGGATTACCTGTGTGACGATTGCCGCGAACACTTCGAGAAGGTCAAGGCTTATCTCGACGATATGGGCATTCAGTATGAAATCGACACCGGCATTGTCCGCGGTCTGGATTACTATACCAAGACGGTCTTTGAGTTTGTTTCCAGCAACATCGGCGCACAGGGCACGATCTGCGGCGGCGGACGATATGACGGCCTGATTTCCCAGTTGGGCGGCCAGCCGACTCCGGGCATGGGCTTCGGCTGCGGTCTGGAACGCCTGATTATGGTCATGGAAGCCGTCGGCGCACCGTTCCCGGAGCCGCCGAAGGTGGATATCTATCTGGCACCGCTCGGCGACGCGGCAGACCGTCCGGTCGAAAAGCTGGTCTACGACCTGCGTCAGCTCGGCGTTTCGACGGAGCGTGACCTGGTCGGACGCGGTCTGCGCGCACAGATGAAGCATGCAGATCGCATCGGCGCGCGCTTCTCCGCTGTCATCGGCGACGGCGAGCTGGAAGCGGGCATGCTGAAGGTCAAGAACATGGAGACCGGCGAGCAGACGGAGACTGCACTTGATGCGGAAGCCATCGCCGCCGTCGTCATGGCGTAAACAAACGCCCGCTTTCCGCCTGCTGCGCAGACAGCTCTCTCAGAGGAGAGAGTCTTTGGCGCTGCGCGAACCACAATGAATTTAAGATATGGAGCATGGGCAGTCGCAGAGCGCCGGTGCTCCGGGGAGGTTATTATGAATACATCCATTCACGGCATGAAGCGCACCGCATGGTGCGGCGAACTGCGTGCAGCTGACGACGGCAGGGAAGTCATCGTCAACGGCTGGTGCGACCGCACCCGCGACAACGGCGGTGTCCTGTTTCTGCTGCTGCGTGACCGCACCGGCATTGTGCAGTGTACGTTTGACAAATCGGTCAATGCAGACCTGTTTGATATCGCCTTCGGCGTGCGCACCGAGTACGTGCTCGCCATCAAGGGCAAGGTTGTCCGCCGCGACGAACGCGCCGTCAACAAAAAGATGCCGACCGGCGAGATTGAAATCGTTGTCACGGATATCCGCGTGCTGTCCAAATCCGAGACAACGCCGTTTGAGATTTCCGATGACAAAGAGGTCAACGATCAGCTGCGCCTGAAGTACCGGTATCTCGACCTGCGCCGTCCGTCCATGCAGAACAATCTCGCGCTGCGCCACCGCGTCACGCAGATTGCCCGCAATTACTTCGATGAGCAGGGCTTCCTCGAAATCGAAACCCCGATGCTTCAGAAGTCCACGCCGGAGGGCGCGCGCGATTACCTCGTACCATCCCGCGTGCATCCGGGCAAGTTCTATGCGCTGCCGCAGTCTCCGCAGCAGTACAAGCAGCTGCTCATGCTGTCCGGTGTTGACCGCTATATGCAGATTACCCGCTGCTTCCGCGATGAAGACCTTCGCGCCGACCGTCAGCCGGAGTTCACCCAGATCGACCTCGAAATGTCGTTCGTCGAGCAGGACGATGTCATTGCAGTCAACGAGGGCTTCCTCCAGCGCGTGTTCAAGGAAGTTTTGGATGTCGATATCCAGCTCCCGCTGCCGCGCATGAAGTGGAAGGATGCCATGGACAAATACGGTTCGGACAAGCCGGATCTGCGCTTTGGCTACGAAATTCAGGATATTTCCGACATTGCAAAGGATTGCTCGTTCAAGGTATTCAGCGGTGCAGTAGAAGCGGGCGGCACAGTTCGCCTGATTAACATCAACGGCGCCGCGGACAAGTTCCCGCGCAAGGAAATCGACAAATTACAGGACTTCGTCAAGACCTACCGCGCAAAGGGTCTGGCCTGGATGAAGCTCGCAGGTGACGGCAAGATGACTTCCTCGTTTGCCAAGTTCCTCTCTGAGGACGAGGTAGAGGCAATCAAGCAGCGCGCCGGCGCAAAGGATGGCGACATCCTGTTTGTCGTCGCAGACAGCGACTGGCAGACCGCAGTGACCGCACTGGGTGCGCTGCGCTGTGAGCTGGCAAAACGCCTTGGTGTCATCGATCCGCACGATTACAAGCTGCTGTGGGTTGTTGAATTCCCGCAGTTCGAGTACAGCGAGGAAGAAAACCGCTATGTCGCCATGCATCATCCGTTCACCGCGCCGATGGACGAGGATCTGGACATCCTCGAGAGCGATCCGGCAAAGGTTCGTGCAAAAGCATATGATATCATCCTGAACGGCTGTGAGCTGGGCGGCGGCTCGATCCGTATCCATTCGACCGAGACACAGGCGCGCATGTTCCGTGCACTCGGCTTCACGGATGAGGATGCAGAGGCGCGCTTCGGTCATCTGCTGACTGCGTTCAAGTACGGTGCACCTCCGCACGGCGGCCTTGCGTATGGCCTCGACCGCCTGTGCATGCTGCTGGCAGGTCTGGATTCCATCCGCGACGTCATCGCGTTCCCGAAGGTACAGAACGCTTCTGAGCTGATGACGGCATGCCCGTCCGAGGTCGACCAGAAGCAGCTGGATGAGCTGCACCTGGCTGTTACCGAAGTTGAAAAGTAAAACCTTCAATTGAACAAATGTGATAAAAAAAGCCTCTGTTTCTGCGGAAACAGAGGCTTTCTGCCTATTCTGTAACCGAACTGTTGCTGAATTGTTCACGCTTTGTTCATTCCAATTGACAGATGAATATGATAAAATAAAAAACGTGGGATGATACGCTCCGATGCGTTGCACCGGGCATATCTCGTTTTTTTTGCGCAGGATTGCGCATGTGGATTAGGGCGTATCTGAAAAGTCGAAACGTTTGACTCTTTCTACAAATGCGGATCGCTTCCTCGTTCAAAACACTTGAAATCCGAACGGATTCCAGCGTGCTTTTGTCTTGAATCGACCTCGCCTTTGCGAAATATTCGTCATTTTCTTGGTTTTCAGATAGCGCCTGGATTTCAATTTTTTGTGGAGGAAACCAAAAGTGCCGAAGGAAACAAAACGAGACTTTTGCTGTCTGATTATCAGCGGCTTTGGTGCAGGCTATCAGTCCGGCATCATTCTGCGCGATCATCTGTGTGACAGCGGCATTGATGCATTCCTGACCACGCCTTCCGGAACAGAAACGCTACGGATGGATCAGGAACATTGGATTCATGGCATCCGCATGGAATATCTCGCTCTGCGCAAGCAGTACCGGCGCATTGCGCTGATCGGTCTGTCGCTGGGCGGAATGCTGCTGATTCATCTGCTTGATCTCAGCCCGGCTGCGATTGTGTTTGTCAATACACCGGTTGCGCGTCCGCGCAACGGAAAGGAATTGAACCGCATTTTTGATGCGGATCTGAAATCCCGCATGCACGGCGTATTGCAGCAGCCGCGCGGACGGTATCAGCTGCATCGGCTGGCGGAGGACACGCGGGAGCGCGGCATACAGGGCGTAATCTGTCCGGCGCTGGTATTGCAGACGCTGGATGACTGCGTTTGCAACTCATCCAACGCAGATGAGCTGTTTAAGCTGCTGCATATGCCGGACAAAAACATTCGGTTTTATCCCGAGGGCGGGCATGATGTGCTCACCAGCCGCGCCGTACTTGCGGTGTGCAGCGATATTTTCCAGTTCTGCTCGCGTGTGCGTGCAGAGGGACATAAGGTATAACGAAGGAATCTCTCACGCCGGCGCCGGCAGGAGGGATTTTTTTGTGCGCAAAGCAGTTTCTGCAAGGTCTGCGGCGGAGGGGCAAACGGACGGACCTGTTTTGTCCGTTCGTTTGCGGTGCGCGGGAGCGCACGAGACGTTTCTTTTGCCGAGCTTTTCTTTCCGCAAAGAAAAGCGGGGAATACCGCAGAGGAAAGCCGCATAGGTTGTACCAGATACATCAGACGGCGAGGAGCGGGACATATGTTTATCATAACGGCAAAACTTTCCAAACAGAAGCTGGTGCTGGGCGCGGCGGCGCTTGCGGCAGTTCTGCTTGCGGTCGGCACGGCGGCAGGGCTGGCGGGTGATGTGGCGGCGTTGGGCACACAGGGCGAAGCAGCAGAGGGCTCGGCGGAACAGGCGGAAGAAACAGTATCCACCCTTGCGCTGACCAATGAGGAGCGTGTGGCATATCTCAGCGCGTGCGGCTGGGAGGTAGATGCATCCTCCTGCACCATCCGCGAGGTCATTATCCCAGAGGAATTTGACGAAACATATCAGAAGTATGCCGATTTGCAGGCCAGACAAGGCTTTGATCTGGAACGGCTTAAGGGCAAGCGCGTCAAACAGGTCACCTATACCGTCACCAATTACCCGGACGGAACGGATGTGGTTGCGGACCTGCTGGTATACCGCGGCAACGTCGTCGCAGGCGACATTTCTTCGATGAAAACCGACGGCGGTTTTACACGCGGGCTGATGGATCATCCGGAAACAGGTACAGATTCCACAAATACGACGAACAAATCCGACGGGAGTTGACGGCAGAATTACCTCATATTTGCTACTTTTTACTACAAAGCAGGCGAAAATTATCGCCTGCTTTTGTAATTTTGCAAATGGCTCTTGTACAAATGTCACAAAAGTGTTACAATGATGAAAAACTGTGATGGGAGGCGCTGACATGCCGGTTCAACGCATTGACAGGCTTCTGACCAATATGGGACTGTGCTCCCGGAAGGAGGCTGCGGCCGCAGCCAAAAGCGGTGCGGTCACTGTGGACGGCGAGATATGCCGCGATGCGTCGCGTAAAATCGATCCGGAGAAATGCCGCCTTACCTTTCGCGGCGAACCGGTCAGCTATGAAGGAAACGTCTACCTCATGCTGCACAAGCCGCTCGGCGTGCTGTCTGCAACCGAAGACCGGGAGCAGAAAACCGTTCTCGATTTGCTGCCGCAGCCCTACCGCGCGCGAGGGGTGTTCCCTGTGGGGCGGCTGGATAAGGATACCTCCGGGCTGCTGCTGCTGACCGATGACGGCGCACTCGGACATGCGCTCACCTCGCCGCGCCGGCAGGTAGAGAAGGTCTATGAGGCCGAGGCGGACGGCGTGCTCGGACAGGCGGATATCGACGCGTTTGCGGCCGGACTTGCGCTGCGCGACGGTACGGTCTGCCGGCCGGCAAAGCTGGAGATCCGCGCGGTGCGCGAAGGGCATTCCTATGTCACCGTCACCGTCTGTGAAGGAAAGTATCATCAGGTGCGGCGCATGCTCGCCGCGCGGGGCGCACCGGTGCTGGCGCTCAAGCGCGTTGCGGAAGGGCCGCTTCCGCTTGATCCCGCGCTCGAGCCGGGACAGTGGAGACCGCTCAGATCGGACGAGATCGGCTTGCTGCGTGCCGGTTTCGGCTGAAAAACAGGAAAATTTTTCCCTACAGGTTACATAGGGGAAAATTCACAAAGAAACATAAAAAAATTTGTACAAATTTCTGTCGATTTGTGTTATAATGGAAGAAATGAACAGCATGACGACAGAGTGATTGGTAATGTTTCTGTTCCGTGTGCGGACTGAAATGCGCGGGCAGATGATTGATAAGTAAAGAAGGGTGAAGGAAAGATGGCATCAAGAATGTTTCAATCGATTATTTTGCAGATGAAGGAAGCGGTGGACCGTACCATCGGCATCATCAACGCCAGCGGCGCAGTTGTTGCCTGTACCGATCTCAAGCGCATCGGCGAAATGCGGGAGGACGCAGCGGCAGAGCTGTCCTATGTGGGCGACATGATCCGCTTTGGCGGCTATACCTACCGCCCGGTTGCTGACCGCACCACCCGTTTTGAATATGCGGTTTTTGTACACGGTGAGGACGAAAATGCCCGCAGCATCTGCGCAATGGCAACCATCGCAATCAGCAACATCAAGACGCTGTACGATGAAAAGCATGACAAGGCAACCTTCGTCAAGAATATCATCATGGACAACATCCTGCCGGGTGATATTTATATCAAATCGCGAGAGCTGCATTTTGAAGGCGACACCCCGCGCGCTGTCTTCCTGATCCGCCAGGAGGAGCACGCAGATGTAGCCGCACTCGACGTCATCCAGGGGCTGTTCCCGGACAAGCAGAAGGACTTTGTGCTGCACATCAATGAAACCGACATCGTCCTCGTCAAGGAAGTCAAGGCGACAACCGATGTCAAGGAGCTGTACAAAATTGCAAAGGGCGTAGAAGAAACTCTGGAAAATGAAATTCAGATCAAATGCCTCATCGGTATCGGTACCGTATCCACACAGCTCAAGGACATCGCCAAGTCGTACAAGGAAGCACAGGTCGCGCTGGAGGTCGGCATGGTCTTTGAAGACGAAAAGACCATCGTCAATTATGAAAACCTCGGTCTCGGCCGTCTGATTTATCAGCTGCCGACGACGCTGTGCGAGATGTTCCTCAGCGAAATCTTTAAGAAGGGATCGATTGATGCCCTCGATCAGGAAACCCTGTTTACCATCCAGAAATTCTTTGAAAACAACCTGAATGTGTCCGAGACATCGCGCAAGCTGTTCGTGCACAGAAATACGCTGGTCTACCGCCTGGAGAAAATCAAGAAGCTGACCGGCCTCGATCTGCGCGAATTCGACCATGCCATCGTCTTTAAGGTCGCTCTCATGGTGCGCAAGTATCTGGCTTCGCGCGAGGCGGGACGCATTCAGCTGTAACCACAGGAGTTGGTCGTATTGATGAAACCCACAACCGCAAAACGAATCGTCGCCATTGTCGCACTGGTGCTGGCGCTGCTGATGCTGCTCAGCTCTCTGTCCGTGCTTCTGTGACGGAATTCCGATCTTTTTGTGAACATGGAAAAAAACAGTTGCCGCAGGCTTTGTCCTGCGGTATTCTTTTTATAGTGCGTGCGGCAATGCAGATACGGATTGCCGCACAGAAAGGAGCAGGCTATGAAACATACGGTATCCCTGCGGCGCGCGGTCGCCGTGGGTGCGATGGCGGCTGCGACATGCAGCCTTGTAACTGGAATGGCAGTATACGGTGTCGCGCATCCGAGCGGTGAACTCGCGGAAATTTATGACGCGCTGGAGGAAGTACAGGCCATTGTCGACAGCCGGTTTGTCGGCGATTATGATATGGATGAGGTGCGTGATTACGTGCTCACCGGCTATGCGGAAGGACTGGGCGATCGCTGGACAAGCTATATGACAGAGGAATATTATCAGAACTATCTGGACTCGGCGGCGGAGAGCACGGTCGGCATCGGTGTGACGGTCAGCGCGAAGACGGAGGATGACGGCAGCACGGTGCTGCGTGTGGAATCCGTTGCGCATGGCTCGCCTGCGGAACAAGCGGGCATCGGTGCGTATGACGAGATCACTGCGGTAGACGGCACAACCATCGATGAGCTCGGCGGCTATGAGGACGCTGTGGATGCCATCCTCGGCGAGGAGGGCAAGCGCGTCACACTGACTGTACACGGTTATGCAACCGGCAAAAGTACGGACATCACCGTGACGCGGCAGGAATATGAACAGATTCATGTCACCGCGCGCATGCTGGAGGACAACATTGGGCATATCTGTATCGAACGCTTTACCGATCAGACCGATGAACAGTTCCTTGACGCGCTGGAGCAGATGCAGGAGGAGGGTGCAACCAGCCTGATCTTTGATCTGCGCAACAATCCGGGCGGTCAGCTGACAGCGCTGGTCAATTCGCTCGATCCGCTGCTGCCGGAGGGCGATATCATTTCGCTCAAAGATAAAGAGGGCAAAACCGAGACCTATACCTCCGATGCCGATGAGCTGAAGCTGCCGATGGCGGTCATTGTGAATGAGGATTCATACAGCGCGGCGGAGTTTTTCGCAGCGGCATTGCAGGAATACGGCAAGGCAACTGTGATCGGTGAAAAAACCTGCGGCAAAGGCTATTCGCAGCAGGGCTTCCCGCTTTCGGGCGGCGGCTGCCTGAATATTTCGACCAACTGCTATTACACACCGAAGGGCGAGAGCCTGATCGGAAAGGGCGTCACACCGGATGTCACCGTCAGCCTGAGCGACGACAAAACCGAACGGTTTTATGTGCTCGAGGACAGCGAAGATGACCAGCTTCAGGCGGCAATTGACGCAGTCAAATCGTGAGAAAATTCACGAGGTGCACAAAACCCGTGCTTGACATCACAGAAACGGGTTTATATAATGGGATGTAACATAGCTTAGGTGCTAAAATTTGTAATATATTGTGAGGAATCGGCCATGAAGCAAGAGTTCAAGCTGACACAGGAGAATCTGGATAAGCTCAAGGACGAGCTGGAATATTTAAAAACCGTCCGTATGCAGGAAGTTGCGGAGCAGATCAAGGAAGCACGTTCCTTCGGCGACCTGTCGGAGAACGCCGAATACGATGAGGCGAAAAACGAGCAGGGCAAGGTAGCCTCCCGCATCGCGGAGCTGGAAACCATTATTGCCAATGCCGTCATCATTTCCGAGGACATGTATGCAAAGGACGAGGTTTCCCCGGGCTGCCGCTTCAAGGTGCTCGATCTGGAATTTGACGAGGAAGAGGAATATCATTTCGTCGGCTCGCAGGAGGCTGACCCGATGGACGGCAAGATTTCCGATGAATCCCCGTTCGGCAAGGCGGTTCTCGGCCACAAGGTCGGCGATATTGTCGATGTCGTTGCGCCGAACGAGACCACCGTTCAGTTCAAGATTACCGAAATCATCAAGTAACACTGACACGAAGAAAGGCTGTTCGCCTGTCCGGAACCGGAGGGCGGACAGTCCTTTTGCACTGCAAACAGAGGAGGAAAAACATGGAACAGAACCTGACCGCTGAACAGCAGGCACCGGAGCAGGGCAAGAAGTTCAACAAGCCGGTTCGCTCGGAATCGGAGGAGCATGACATCCGTACGGCAAAGCTGGCGGCCATGCAGGAGGCGGGAGAAGACCCGTTCCAGCGCGTCCGTTTTGACCGCACCAACTATACCACCGACATCATCGAAAATTTCGATGAGATGGAGGGCAAAATTGTCCGTCTGGCAGGCCGCATGATGAGCAAGCGCATCATGGGCAAGCTGACCTTCTCGGATATCACAGACCGGTATGGCCGCATCCAGCTCTGCGTCAAGCGCGATCTGCTGGGTACGGAGGAATACAAGCAGTTTAAAAAATATGACATCGGCGACATCATCGGCATCGAGGGCGAGGTGTTCCGCACGCAGAAGGGCGAAATTTCTGTCCGCGTCAGCAGTCTTGAGCTGCTGTCCAAGTCGCTGCGCCCGCTGCCGGAGAAGTGGCACGGCCTGAAGGATACCGACATCCGGTATCGCCGCCGCTATGTCGATCTGATCGTCAATCCGGAGGTGCGCCGCACATTTGAAAACCGCTCGAAGATCGTGCGCGAGATCCGCAATTTCTTCGACAACCGCGGTTTTATGGAAGTTGAGACACCGTGCCTGAACACGATTCCGGGCGGCGCTGCGGCGCGTCCGTTCATCACGCACCACAATGCACTGGATATCGACATGTACATGCGCATTGCGACCGAGCTGCACCTCAAGCGCCTGATTGTCGGCGGCATGGAAAATGTCTATGAGATCGGCCGTATTTTCCGCAACGAGGGTATGGACACCAAGCACAACCCGGAATTCACCACCATCGAGGTATATCAGGCGTATACCGATTACAAGGGCATGATGGATCTGACCGAGGATATGGTCATCCACTGCTGTGAAAAGGTGCTCGGCACGACGAAGGTCATGTATCAGGGCACGGAGCTGGACTTCTCCAAGGGCTGGAAGCGCCTGACCATGGCGGAGGCTGTCAAGCAGTATTCCGGTCTGGACTTCATGGCGATGGACGGCGAGCAGGCACTTGCTGCTGTCAAGGCGGCAGGCTTTGAGCCGGAGAAGGGCAAGGAGAGCTGGGGTGACCTGATGGCGATGGTCTATGACGAGACCGTCGAGGAAAACCTCATTCAGCCGACCTTTATCACCGATTATCCGGTTGAGATTTCCCCGCTTGCCAAGCGCAAGCCGTCTGATCCGCGCCTGACGGAGCGCTTCGAGTGCTTTGTCTATGGCCGCGAGCTGTGCAATGCGTTCTCCGAGCTGAACGACCCGGTCGACCAGCGCGGACGCTTCGAGCGCCAGGTCGAGCTGCGCAACGCAGGCGACGACGAGGCGAACATGATGGACGAGGATTTCCTGTGCGCGCTGGAATACGGCATGCCGCCCACAGGCGGTATGGGCATGGGCATCGACCGTTTGGTTATGTTCCTGACCGACAGCGCGTCCATTCGAGACGTACTGCTGTTCCCGACCATGAAGCCGCTTGACTAACTGAAATCAAGCAAAGCCTGAGCGGCATCTTCCTGCTGTTCAGGCTTTTCCCCTTGCAGGAAGGCGAAGGAGGGAACAATGGCAAAAGAGTATGATTCGCCATACCGGCACATCGCGCATGCGCGCAGCGCGCACCGCCGTGCCGTGCGTCCCGGCCGCGTGATTATGCTGGGATTCCTGGCAGTCATCGTGCTCGGCACATTGCTGCTGCACCTGCCGGTTTCGGCGCGCAGCGGGCAGATGACGCCGCTGGTGGACTGTCTGTTTACGGCGACCTCGGCGACCTGTGTCACCGGATTGGTTGTCGTGGATACCTATCAGCACTGGACGATATTTGGTCAAACAGTCATTTTGTGTCTGATCCAGATCGGCGGTCTGGGTATTATGTCGGTCGCGGCGATGGTATCCTTTTTTACGCGCCGTACCATTACCGTGCGCGAACGGCTGGAAATGTCCGCCTCGCTCAGTGTGGATGATATTGCAGGCATCGTGCGCCTGACAAAAGGCGTCATCCTGTTCACCTTTGCGGTTGAGGGAGTGGGTGCGGCACTGCTGTCGCTCCGGTTTATCCCGCAGTTCGGACTGTGGAAGGGCATTGGAAAGAGCGCGTTCCATTCGGTATCCGCGTTCTGCAACGCAGGTTTTGACCTGATGGGTGAGCAGCAGGAATTTGCCAATCTGTCCGGCTATGCGACCGATCTGCTGGTCAACGTGGTCGTTGTTGCGCTGGTTGTTATGGGCGGTCTGGGATTTCTGGTCTGGAATGATCTGGCGCATCACCGCCGGTGGCATCAGCTGTCCGTGCACACCCGCCTCGTGCTGGTCACGACGGCGATTCTGCTGGCGGGCGGCAGTGTGCTGCTTTTCTGTCTGGAAGGGACGAACCCGGAGACCATGGGTGGCATGACGGTGGGACAGCGCGCGGTGGCATCGCTGTTTCAGGCAACCACATGCCGCACGGCGGGCTTTAACACCATTGACCAGCAGGCGATGACCGATTCGTCTGTTATGGTCAGCATGCTGCTGATGTTCATCGGCGGCTCGCCCGGTTCAACGGCGGGCGGCATCAAGACGACCTCAGCGGCGATGCTTGTGCTGGCGGCGGTAAACGTCCTGCGCGGCAGGCGGGATATTGCGGTATTCCGCCGCAGGATTGACAGCCGCACGGTGCTGCATGCTCTGACCGTGTGTATGGTTGCTGTCATGCTGGTTTTCATCGGCACGCTGCTGCTGTGCGCATGCGACGGCATCGCGGTGGAACGTGCGCTGTATGAAACCGTGTCTGCATTCAGCACGACCGGACTTTCACAGAATCTCACGCCGACACTGGGTACAGCTTCCAAGCTGTGGCTGGTTCTGGAAATGTATCTCGGCCGCATCGGCATCCTGACGCTCGGCGTCGCCGTGTTCTCACGGCGCGTGATGGAGCCGAAAATCCGGTATCCGGAAGGCCGCGTGATGATAGGATAGGAGATAACATGAAATCATTTATTGTGATCGGGCTGGGCCGCTTTGGCACGGCGGTTGCGGAGGAGCTGTATTCGCTCGGGCATGAGGTGCTTGCGATTGACAGCAGCGAGAGTGCAGCACAGGCGGTCGCGGAGACCGTGACGCACACCATCATTGCAGATGCCAAAGATGAGGCCGTGCTGGAGTCCATCGGCGTGCGCAATTTTGACAGCATCATCGTCTGCATGACCAACATTGAGGACAGCATGATGATTACGCTGATGCTCAAGGAGCTGGGCGCGAAGTATATCATTGCAAAGGCGCGCTCCAGCCAGCACAGCAAGATGCTCAAGCTGATCGGAGCGGATCGCATCATCTTCCCGGAGCACGACATGGGCTGCCGTCTGGCGCACACGCTGTCCTCCCGCCGGGCGCTCGACTTCATCGAGCTGGCACCGGATTTTGCGATTGTGGAGCTGACGCTGCCGCAGTCGTGGGTCGGCAAAACGCTGGCAGGCGTCGGCGTGCGCCAGCAGTTCGGCGTCAACGTGCTCGCGGTGCGCCGCAGCAGCACAGAGGTTGTAGTTTCCCCACAGGCGGACTATGTATTCCGTCAGAACGAAATTCTCATTGTTGCGGGTGAAAATAAAAAAATTCAGAAGCTGGAGCGTCAGTCATGAGTACACGGATTGAGAGCCGCGAGAATGCGCTGGTCAAGCGGCTGGCAAAGCTGTCTGCTGACCGGAAATTCCGCCGGGAAACCGGGGAAATGGTCTGCGAGGGCGGCAAAATGCTGGGGGAAGCACTGGCCAGCGGCGTCACCGTGCATGCGGTGCTGGTAGCGGATGACGCACTGGTGTCCACTGCCGTGCTGCACAGCGCGGAACAGGCAGGGGCAAAGCTGTACAGCTGTCCGCCTGCGCTGCTGGCAAAGGTATCCAACGTCAAGACGCCGCAGGGCGTGGTGTTTTCCTGTACGCGCCCGATGGCGGAGCTGGAATCGTTCGCCGGTGCGCGCCGCCTGATGGTGCTCGAAGGGCTGCAGGATCCCGGCAATCTGGGCACGATCATGCGCACAGCGGATGCATTTGCACTGGATGGCATAATTTTATGCGAGGGCTGCGTCGATCCGACGTCGCCCAAGGTTGTGCGCGCGACAATGGGGGCGGCGTTCCGCCTGCCGATTGCCGCCGCAGGCATTGAGGAGACCGCCGCATTCCTGCACAGGCAGGGTCTGCCGCTGTATGCGGCGGCGCTGGGTGCGGACAGCGTGCCGGTCACACAGGTCGATCTGCACCGCGCGGCGGTGCTCATCGGCAACGAGGGACGCGGCGTGTCCAAAAAAGCCGCCGCACTCAGCGACAGACAGATTATTATCCCGATGGAGGGCCGCGCGGAGTCGCTCAACGCTTCGGTGGCGGCGTCCATCCTGATGTATGAAATGAGCAGAGGCGGAGGCGAAGCGATATGACACGGGAGGTCTGCTGGATCTGGCTCGCGGAGCGTCTGGGCGCAGGTTCCCGGCTCTGCCGCAGGCTGCTGGAAGCGTTTGGTTCACCGGAGGAAATCTGGCGCGCACCGCGCGAACAGCTCGCTGCGGTTTCCATGACGAGGCGCCGGCTGGACTATCTGGCAGACAAAGACCTGTCGTATGCGCAGCACATCTGGGACAGCTGTGTGCGCAAACACATCGCGGTCATTCCACTGACCGATACCGCATATCCGCCGCTGCTGCGTGAAATCGCAGATCCGCCCACCGTGTTGTATGTGCGCGGCACCCTGCCCGACATGCGTGACCGGCTGGCGGTTTCGGTCGTCGGCACGCGCAGGGCGACACGGTATGGCAGACATGCCGCGCGGTATTTTGCCGGGACGCTGGCACAGAACGGCTGTCTGATTGTCTCCGGCATGGCGGCGGGCATTGACAGCGAAGCAAACCGAGCCGCACTCGACGCGGGCAGAGAGACGATTGCCGTGCTCGGCTGCGGCGTCGATGTCTGTTATCCGAGAGGCAGCGAGAGGCTGATGGCTGATATTATCGCGCACGGTGCAGTCATCAGCGAATATCCGCCCGGGGCAGACCCGGACGGCAGCCATTTCCCGGTGCGCAACCGTATCATAACCGGCCTGAGCCGGGGCACACTGGTGGTGGAGGCACCGAAGAAATCCGGCGCGCTCATCTCCGCCGATCTCGCACTCGAACAGGGACGCGAGGTGTTCGCCGTTCCGGGTGATATCAACCGGCCGAACAGCGCGGGCTGCAATGTACTCATCCGACAGGGCGGTGCCGAGTTGGTACAGTCCCCGTCGGACATTCTGTCGTATTATGAGCACGGGGACAGCCGCCGCGTACAGTCGGTTCCGCCCGGCTTTGTGCAGGCGGAGGAACCGCCGGAACGCAAACTGGCAGCAGCTGTTCCGCCAGCGGTTTCCGCGCCGCGCGAAATGCGTGCGCTGGAGGCCTCGGAGCAGGAACGCACCGTCTGGTGCGCCGTGCGGGACGGCAGGCACACGGTGGACGGCGTGGTTGAACAGACCGGCCTGTCCGCTTCCGAGGTGCTGACCGCGCTGACGATGCTCGAGGTCGGCACCTATGTCATCCGCACCGCCGACGGCTACCGCGTGGCGGATGATGTGCAGCTGTAACAATCGAAAGCAATTCCATTTGATCGAATAGATTTTTTTTGAAACATGGTGTGCACCGCAGTGCAGGACAGACCTGCGCGGGAAGCACCCAACAGGAGGAAGACATGTCAAAACTTGTCATTGTGGAGTCCCCGGCCAAGGCGAAGACCATCGGGAAATATCTCGGGTCGGATTATGTGGTCAAGGCATCGATGGGACATCTGCGCGACCTGCCGGCAAAGACGATGGGCGTGGATATCGAACACGATTTCCGCCCGGAATATATCCCGATTGAAGGCAAGGATAAAATCATCAACGAGCTGCGAGAAGCGGCGGAGGAGAGCGACTTTGTCTATCTCGCAACCGACCCCGACCGCGAAGGAGAAGCCATTTCCTGGCATCTGAAGGAGATGCTGTATCTGGGCGACCAGCGCTCCAAGCGCGTGACGTTCAACGAGATTACCAAACGTGCAGTACAGGACGGCATTGCGCATCCGCGTGATATCGACCTCGACCTGGTCGACGCGCAGCAGGCGCGCCGCATCCTCGACCGCATTGTCGGCTATGAGTTGTCGCCGTTCCTGTGGCGCAAGGTCAAGCGCGGCCTGTCCGCCGGTCGTGTCCAGTCGGTCGCAACGCGCATGGTCGTCGACCGCGAGAAGGAAATCCGTGCGTTTGTACCGGAGGAATACTGGTCTCTGGAGGCGGAGCTCGCCACACAGACGGGCGGTGCATTCACCGCGTCGTTTTATGGCGATGCTTCCGGCAAGGTTGAGCTGAAGACCGAAGCACAGACCAATGCCATTGTCGAGGCAGTCACCGGAAAGCCGTTTACGGTCAGCAAGGTGCGCCGCGGCAAGAAACGCAAAAATCCGGCCCCCCCGTTTATCACCTCGACCTTGCAGCAGGAAGCCAGCCGCAAGCTCGGCATGACGCCGCGCCGCACGATGGCAGTGGCACAGCAGCTGTATGAAGGCATTGAAATCGGTGAGCAGGGGCTGACCGGTTTGATTACCTACATGCGTACCGACTCGCTGCGCCTGTCCGACGAGGCGACGGATGCCGCAAAGCAGTTTATTCTGGAGCGCTATGGCGAACAGTATTATCCGGACAAAAAGCGCGTGTTCCGCACCAAGAACGGCGCGCAGGATGCGCATGAGGCCATCCGTCCGACCAACGTCACGCTGACGCCGGACGACCTGCATCCGTATCTGACAGAGGAGCAGTATAAGCTGTATAAGCTGGTGTGGAGCCGCTTTGTCGCCTGCCAGATGTCGGAGGCAATTCTGGATACCGTTTCCGCCGATATCGTTTCCCAGGGCTATGTGTTCCGCGCGAGCGGCTATAAGGTCGCATTCCCGGGCTTTACTGCCGTCTATGAGGAATCCACCGATGACGCGAAGCAGAGTGACACCACCTCCGGCAAGCCGCTGCCTGATTTCGGCGAGGGCGACACGCTGGACTGCAAAAAGCTCACGCCTGCCCAGCATTTCACCCAGCCGCCGGCACGCTATACCGAGGCATCGCTCATCAAGGCGATGGAAGAAAAGGGCATCGGACGCCCGTCCACCTATGCGCCGACCATTTCCACTATTCTGGCGCGCGATTATGTCGTCAAGGAGGGACGCAGCCTGCGCCCGACACCGCTCGGTGAGGGCGTAACCGAGCTGCTCGTAGACAAATTTACGTCGGTCGCGGACCTCACGTTCACCGCACACATGGAGGATGAGCTGGACGAGGTCGAAAAAGGCAAGATGAGCTATGTCGAGGTTCTGCGCCGCTTCTACGGCGACTTTGAAGCCGCTTTGCAGCAGGCGGAGAAGGATCTCGAGGGTCAGCGCATTAAAATCAAAGACGAGGAAACCGATGTCATCTGTGAGCAGTGCGGCCGCAAGATGGTCATCAAGTCCGGTCGGTTCGGCAAGTTCCTCGCCTGCCCGGGCTATCCGGAATGCAAGTTCACCAAGCCGATTGTCGAGGAAACCGGCATCGCCTGCCCGAAGTGCGGCGGGCAGATTGTCGGGCGCAAGTCCAAGCGCGGCTTCCCGTATCTGGGGTGCAGCAACTACCCGGACTGCACGTTTATGACCTGGGATAAGACGACCAAGGAGGAATGCCCGGAGTGCGGCTCTGCGCTGTTCCGCCATTATGACCGCGAGACCGGTGAGACCCATCTGGTCTGCTATAAGGACGGCTGCGAGTACAAGAAGTTTATCAGCAAGCGCACCCCGCGCAAGACCAAGGCGCAGAAGGAAGCGGAGGCTGCCGCAGCGGCAGCAGCGGCGGGTGAGACCGGTGCAGAGACGACGGAGACCGCAGAGGAAGCGCCGAAGAAAAAGACGACCCGCAAGACGACTGCAAAGAAAACGACCGCGAAGAAAACAACGGCGAAAAAGACCACCACCCGCAAGACGGCAAAAAAGGCAGAGGCGGCTGAGGGCGAGGAAGCGCCGAAGAAGCGCACGACGCGCAAAAAGGCAGCTGCTGCCGACGGGGAGGAGGCGCCGAAAAAGCGCACCACCCGCAAAAAGACTGCCGTGACAGAGGAGGAACCTGCCAATGCTGAATAAAGCAACCGTCATCGGAGCCGGACTCGCGGGCAGCGAGGCGGCGTGGCAGCTCGCGCAGCGCGGCATTGCCGTCGATCTGTACGAGATGAAGCCGGTGCGCATGACACCGGCGCATCACTCCAATGATTTCGCCGAGCTGTGCTGCTCCAATTCGCTGCGCGGCGCGGAAATCTGCACCGCGCCCGGCCTGCTCAAGGAGGAACTGCGCCGTGCAGGCAGCCTGTTGATTGCCTGCGCGGACGCAACGCGCGTGGAGGCGGGCGGTGCGCTCGCCGTTGACCGCGTCGCCTTTGCCGCGATGGTCACGGAGAAAATCAAGTCGCATCCGAATATCACGGTGCATGCGGGCGAGATCACGCACATCCCCGACGAGGGGCATGTGATTGTTGCGACCGGCCCGCTGACCTCCGACGCGCTGTTTGACGATATCAAAAACAAAATCGGACAGCATGAATATCTGCATTTCTATGATGCAGCCGCGCCGATTGTCAGCTTTGACTCGGTTG
The DNA here is from genome assembly GCF_051246315.1 of Butyricicoccus porcorum. Classification (NCBI taxonomy): domain Bacteria; kingdom Bacillati; phylum Bacillota; class Clostridia; order Eubacteriales; family Butyricicoccaceae; genus Butyricicoccus; species Butyricicoccus porcorum. Next base: position 598,682 of record NZ_CP178353.1, on the reverse strand, counting down.
ACATGGAGAGCGCTTATTTCGCTTCCCGCTATGACAAGGGCACGGCGGATTATATCAACTGCCCGATGGACCGCGAACAGTACGACGCGTTCTGGCAGGCGCTGTGCGATGCCGAGCAGGCACCCGTGCACGGCTTTGAGGACAAGAAAGTGTTTGAAGGCTGCATGCCGGTCGAGGTGATGGGCCGCCGTGGGCACGATACGCTGCTGTATGGCCCGCTCAAGCCGGTTGGTCTGCGCGACCCACGCACCGGCAAAGACCCGTATGCTGTCGTACAGCTGCGCCGCGACAATGCAGCGGGCTCGCTGTACAATCTCGTCGGCTTCCAGACCCATTTGAAATTCCCCGAGCAGAAGCGCGTGTTCTCGATGATCCCCGCGCTGCGCAACGCGGAGTTTGTGCGCTATGGTGTCATGCACCGCAACACATTCATGGATTCGCCGCGTCTGCTCGACCGGCATTTCCGCCTGCGGGAGCAGCCGCGCATCCGCTTCGCCGGACAGATGACCGGCGTAGAGGGCTATATTGAATCGGCGGCGTCCGGCTTTGAGGCGGGACTGAACCTTGCGCGTGAGCTGAAGGGACTGCCGCTCATTGAGTTCCCCGACACGACTGCCATCGGTGCGCTCGGACTGTATGTCTCAAATGAAGCCAATGTGAAATTCCAGCCGATGAACATCAATTTCGGCATTATCCAGCCGCTCGGCTACCGCGTGAAGGGCAAGCGGGAGAAGAATACGCAGATCGCCCTGCGCGCGCTGGAACAGCTGGACGAACTGCTGGATACCGTAAAGGAGGATGTCTTGTGAAACTGATTATCGACGCGATGAGCGGCGACAACGCGCCGGAGGCGATTGTATCCGGCTGTGTGATGGCCGCACGCGAATTTGGACAGGAATATATTCTGGTCGGCAAGGAGGACACCATCCGCGGCCTGCTCGAACAGGAGAAGGCCGCAGATCTGCCGATTTCCGTATATCATGCAGATGACGTCATCGATATGCATGACGACCCGGCAACGGCTGTCCGCCGCAAGAAAAATGCGTCCATGTCGGTTGCGCTGCGCCTGCTGCGCGATGGCGAAGGTGACGCCATGGTATCCGCGGGCAACACGGGCGCGATGCTCTCCGGCGCGACGCTGGTCGTCAAGCGCGTGAAGGGAATCCGCCGTGCGGCACTGCCGCCGATGCTGCCGTGCAAAAACGGCCATGTGCTGCTGGTGGACGCGGGCGCGAACACCGAATGTACGCCGGAATACTTATTGCAGTTTGCCTATATGGGCAGCTTTTACATGGAGAAGGTCATGGGCATCAAGTCCCCGCGTGTCGGACTGGTCAACAACGGTGCGGAGGACACCAAGGGCGATCCGCTGCGCAAGGAGGCCTATCAGCTGCTGAAGGAAGCAGGCGATGCCGGACGCATCCACTTCGTCGGCAACGTCGAGGGCAGCGATGTGCCCAAGGGTGTGTGTGATGTCGCTGTCACCGATGGCTTTACGGGCAATGTCATGCTCAAGACGGTCGAGGGTGTTGCGAGCTTCCTGATGGGGGAGATCAAAAACCTGTTCCTCACAAACACGCGCACCAAGCTGGCATATCTGCTGGTTAAGCCTGCGATGGGCGGTCTGAAAAAGCTGCTGTCCACCAGTGAGGTCGGCGGTGCGCCGTTCCTCGGCATTTCCAAACCGGTCTTCAAGGCACACGGTTCGTCTGACGCCAGAGCCATTCGTTCCGCTGTGAAGCAGGCGATGGACTTCGTAAATGCGGATGTCGTCGGGGAAATCGAACGCAATATTGACCACATGACGCTTTGACGCACATTTCCTATTGACATGGCCGTTAACGGCGCATATTATTTGAATATAAGATGGGAAAAGGGAGGTGAGCGTGTGGTATTCGAGAAGGTATGTAATATCCTCTCCGAGCAGTTCGGCGTAGATGCCGGCTCTCTGAATATGGACACGGCGTTCATAGAGGATCTCGGCGCGGATTCACTCGATGTGGTCGAGCTGATGATGAGCATTGAGGAAGAATTCGATGTCGGAGAAATTTCCGAGGAAGAAGCAGCAAGCATGAAGACCATCGGCGATCTGGTTCGCCGCATCGGCGATGACGATTGAGTTGAGACACAGCGGTGCGCCGGGGAACAGGGGCACATTTTTCCCTCGCTTCCCGGCGCATCTTTTGAGTAAAAATAAGTAAAAACAGAAAGGAGAGAATTTTTTATGGAAAAGGACGAGCTGATTTACCAGTTTCATGACACCGGCCTGCTGACCACTGCGATGACGCATTCGTCGTATGCGAATGAGCACCGTGACCAGCATATTCAGAACAATGAACGGCTGGAGTTTCTTGGCGATTCCATACTGGGACTTGTATCCGCCGATTATGTCTTCCACCGCTATCCCAACGTACCGGAGGGACAGCTGACCAAGATGCGTGCGGCGGTTGTCTGTGAGCAGACACTGTATGAGGTCGCCAAGGAACTTGGGCTGGATCACCTGCTCCTGCTCGGCAGGGGCGAGGAGAACGGCGGCGGGCGCAAGCGCCCGTCTATTCTGGCGGATTCAGTGGAAGCGCTGATCGGTGCGATTTATCTGGACGGAGGTCTGGAATCCGCGCGCACGTTTATCCTGTCATTTCTGCCCGCAAAGGTTGACCTGGCGGAGCAGGGCGGCGCATTCCGCGACTACAAGACCGCATTGCAGGAGATTGTGCAGAAAAACCGGCAGGAGACGCTGTGTTACCGTCTGAGCGGCGAGAGCGGTCCGGATCACGACAAGCGCTTCACCGTGCAGGTGCTGCTCAACCGCAATATCTTTGCGGAAGGTACCGGACGCAGCAAGAAAGAAGCCGAGCAGATGGCGGCAAAGGCCGCGCTCGAGCTGATGGGCAAGGAATAACATGGCATCGATTGTGCCGGTGTTTGTGCCGCACGCCGGCTGCCCGTGCCGCTGTGTGTTCTGCAATCAGCGCGCGATTGCCGGACAGTCCGCGCGCATGACACCCGAACGGACGCGGGAGATTCTCACGCAGGCGCTGTCCGTCCTGCCGGACGGGAGCACGCCGCAGGCGGCGTTTTATGGCGGCAGCTTTACGGCGATTCCGGTCGAAGAGCAGGAGGCACTGCTCGCCGTGACAGATGAATTTCTGGCGCAGGGCAAGCTGTCCGCTGTGCGGCTGTCCACGCGTCCGGATGCGATTGACGAAGACACACTCAGCCGTCTGCGCCGCCACGGTGTGGCGACGATTGAGCTGGGCGCGCAGTCGATGGACGACGAGGTGCTGCGGCTGTCCCGGCGCGGGCACACAGCAGCGGACACCGTGCGGGCATCCCGGCTCATTCGGCAGGAGGGGGTCTCGCTGATTTTACAGACCATGGCGGGACTGCCGGGCGATACGCGTGAAACCGTGCGGCAGACTGCGGAGCGCGTCGCCGCACTGGAGCCGGACGGCGTGCGCATCTATCCGGTGGCGGTGCTGCCGGATACCGAGCTGCACGACCTGTGGCAGGCGGGCAACTATACGCCGCTGGATAACGAAACCGCAGCGGTGTGGTGTGCTGACATGCTGGAAGTGTTCCAGCGTGCGGACATCCCGGTCATCCGCATCGGGCTTAACCCGACGGAGGAATTAAACCGCACGGTCGAAGCGGGTGCATATCATCCCGCACTCGGCGAGCTGTCATGGAACGAGCTGTGGTACCGCAGACTGCGCGCACAGCTGGAAGCACAGGCGGGCGGCACGCTGTATGTCCCAGCCCGCGCGCTTTCGCGCGCCATTGGGCAGAACCGCCGCAATGTGCAGCGGCTGAAACGGGACTTTCCCGGACGGGATATCCGGATCAAAGCGCAGGACACGTAAGGCAGGACCCTCTCGCCGGAGCAGGATGGAGAGGGTCTTTCCTCATGCCGGAAAACCGACAAAGGCGTCGAATTTGTGCGGCGCGCACCGGAAAAAAGGTATGAATGTGGCGACTTTCTGCATGGATTGATTGCAACGAAGCAAAAAACATGATATCCTGTATCATAGAATCGGTATCGGCAATTGCGCCGCTGCCGCCAATAACAGAAGCTGAGGGATCCGCGTGTATCTGAAATCACTCGAATTACAGGGGTTTAAATCGTTCCCCGACCGGACGACCATCCGGTTTTCTGACGGTATGACTGCAATTGTCGGCCCGAACGGAAGCGGAAAATCGAATATTTCGGACGCCATCCGCTGGGTGCTGGGTGAGCAGTCGACCAAAAGCCTGCGCGGCGCAAAGATGGAGGATGTCGTCTTTGCCGGAACAGCGCGGCGCAGTCCGATGGGGGCAGCACAGGTCACGCTGATTCTGGACAATTCCGCCGGACAATTCCCGGTCGAGGCGACAGAGGTCATGGTGACGCGCAAATATTACCGCAGCGGAGAGAGTGAATATTACCTCAACCGCAAGCGCGTGCGCCTGCGTGATGTCCGGGAAGTGTTCATGGACACCGGTCTGGGACATGACGGTTATTCCATCATCGGACAGGGCCGCATTGATGAAATCCTTGCGGTCAAGAGTGCCGACCGGCGCGAGGTGTTCGAGGAAGCAGCAGGCGTCACGCGCTTCCGCACGCGCAAGGAAGAAGCCGAACGCAAGCTGGAGCAGACGGCGGACAATCTTGTGCGCATCCGCGACATCTGGAACGAACTGAACGCGCGCTCCGGCCCGCTGGCAAAGCAGGCGGAGGACGCGAAGAAATATATCGGTCTGCGCGATGAGCTGCGCGTGCATGAGGTGTCTCTGTGGATGGACACACTGGACGGCATGAAGGATGCGCGCGACACCAGTGAGCGCGAACGCCGTGAGGCCGAGCAGAAGCTGGAAGCGGTGCGCGAAGCGCAGCGGAAGCAGTACATGCGCGCGGAGCAGCTGGCGGAGGAAATGCGCCAGTCGGATATCCGTGCCGAGCAGTTGCAGGCACAGCTTTCCGCAGCGGAAGAAGCTGCGGCAGGTGTGACACGCCGCATGGCGGTGCTCGATGAAAGCCGCCGCAACGCAGCGGAAAACATCGGGCTGGCAAAAGGTCAGCTGGAAGCGCAACGCGAGCAGACCGATGCCCTGCGCGGGCAGATGCAGGCGAGACAGACGCGGCTGGAGGAACTGGAACAGCAGATTGCGGAGCAGTCTGCTGCACTGGAGCAAAAGCAGAAGGCGGTTGCGGCGTTGTCGGCGCAGGTGGAGGACAGCCAGAAGCAGGCCGACCGTCTGCGCGAACAGGCGGAAGAACTGGGCGAGCGCATGTTTGCCGTGCAGGCCGACCGCCGCGCGGCGGAGGCACGGCTGGAAGCGCTGGAGGGGCGCAGCAAAAGTGTAGGCGACGATGTGCGTTCTGCAAAGACGCGCACCGAACGCGAACAGGAAGCCCAGCAGGAGATGCAGCATGCGCTGGATGAAATGCGCGGTAAAATCGCGCAGGAAGAACGCGCATTGCAGCGTGCACAGGAGGATGCGCAGGAAGCGGCGCGCATGGTAAATGACGCCCGCCGGGAACATGCGGAGCTGACGGCGGCACTGACGGACAGCCGCAACCGCGTGCGCATGCTGACCGAATTGCAGCGCGAATATGAGGGCTTTTCCCGTGCGGTCAAGCTGGTCATGGGGCAGGCATCGTCCGGCGCGCTGAAGGGCGTGCGCGGGCCGCTCTCATCCCTCATTCATGTGTCCGGGCAGTATGTCACGGCGATTGAAACCGCGCTCGGCGCGGCGGCATCCAACCTTGTGGTCGAAACCGCACAGCACGGCAAGCTGGCCATTCAGATGCTCAAAAAGCGCGACGGCGGGCGTGCAACCTTCCTGCCGATGGATACCATCCGCCCGCAGTCGCTGCGCGAGAGCGGGCTGGAACAGAACAAGGGCTTTTGCGGTGTTGCAGCCGATCTTGTGGACTGTGATGCGGATTATCGTGATATTGTGGACAATGCACTCGGCCGCACGGTCGTGGCGCAGGATATGGACTGTGCGCTTGCAATTGCGCGCAGCTACCGCAACCGCTTCCGCATTGTGACGCTGGATGGTCAGATCATCAATGCGGGCGGTTCGATGACCGGCGGCTCTGCCGGACGGTCATCCGGCATTCTTTCGCGCGCCAACCAGCTCGAACAGATGCAGGAGCGCGCGCGCGTTCAGCAGGAAAAACTCGACCGGCTGACGGCGCGCGGCAAACAGCTTGCAGAGGATGCGAAGCAGCATGAGCAGGACGCGGCGCGCATGGGCACTGCCCTTGCAGAGCAGCGGCAGAAGCTGGCGGCGCTGTCCGCACAGGCAAAGCAGCATCAGATTTTGCTGGACAGCGTGCGTGAGGCAGAACAGCAGTTTCGTGCCGAGCAGAGCGATGCCGAGCAGCACCGCAAACAGCTGCGCACGGACATTGCCAGACTGGAACAGCAGGCGGCGGAGCTGGGGCGTGAGCGCCAGCGGGCGCTCACCGCGCTGAACGCGGCAGCGGGCAGTGCACAGAAGGCCGCCGGAGAGCTGACCATACAGAACGACAGGGCGGCGGAGCTGCGCACAGCACTTGTACAGGCGCAGACCGAGCGCGACAGCGCACAGCAGGGTCTGGACGATCTGAAACAGATGGCAGAGAGCGCACAGCGTACCGCCGAAGACCATCGCCGCCGCATGGGTGAATATGAACAGGTCATCCGGCAGGCAGATGCGGAGCGCACTCAGCTGGAAACGCGCGGCGAGGAAAACCGTCAGCGCACCGAAGACCTGCGCACGCAGCTGCGCGAATGCGGGCAGAGCCGCATGCGGCTGGAACAGAACAAAACCGAAGCGGAGAAAACTGCGCGTGAGACCGGCAACGACATGGTAACGCTGGAGCGCCGCCATGCGGAGGCGGAAGCCGCGGCACAGCAGCTGCGCCGTGAGGAACAGCAGATTCTCGACAAAATGTGGGAGAGCTATGAGCTGACGCCGACGGCGGCACGCCCGCTGGCGCATGTGGTCCAAGACCGGCAGGCGGAAGAAAAACAGGCGTCTGACCTGCGCCGTGCGATCCGTTCACTAGGTGCGGTCAATCTGTCGGCAGTCGACGAGTATGCCGAACTGAGCGAACGTCTGATATTCCTGACCGGGCAGAAAAATGATCTCGAGCAGGCAGAAGGCGAGCTGCGCGGCATTATCGGCAAGCTCACGGAACAAATGAAGGACACGTTTGCCCAGTCATTTGCCCAGCTCAACCAGTATTTTGGGGAGACCTTCCGGGAAATTTTCGGCGGCGGCAGTGCCGAGCTGATTCTGGAGGATGAGACCGATATTCTCGGCTGCGGCATTGAAATTCGCGTCACGCCGCCCGGTAAGACGGTTAAGAGCCTGTCGCTGCTGTCCGGCGGCGAGAAGGCATTTGTCGCCATCGCACTGTATTTTGCCATTCTCAAGGTGCGCCCGACGCCGTTCTGCGTGCTTGACGAAATCGAAGCCGCACTGGATGACGTCAATGTGACGCGCTTTGCGCAGTATTTGCAGCGGCTGTCGGATAAGACGCAGTTCATTGTCATCACACACCGCCGCGGCACGATGGAGGAAGCCGATATGCTGTATGGCGTGACTATGCAGGAGCGCGGCGTGTCCAAGCTGCTGATGCTCAACATCGCGGACGTCGAGCGCGAAATGAAGATGGAGCTGACGTGACTTTTCTTTTTGAGAAAAAGAAAAGTCACCAAAAGAAAACCTTTGTGGCGCGCTCCCGCGCGCGCAGACATGCCGGACAAACGCGTCCGTCAGTCTGCCCCCAACGGCACAAAACAAGCAGGGAGCTTATAGAGTTCTCTTTTTGAGAAAAAGAAAAGTCACCAAAAGAAAACCTTTGTGGCGCGCTCCCGCGCGCGCAGACATGCCGGACAAACGCGTCTGCCAGTCTGCTCCCAACGGCACAAAACAAGCAGGGAGCTTATAGAGTTCTCTTTTTGAGAAAAAGAAAAGTCACCAAAAGAAAACCTTTGTGGCGCGCTCCCGCGCGCGCAGACATGCCGGACAAACGCGTCCGTCAGTCTGCCCCACCCAATGATATAAAACAGGGTAAATTCATTCCAATCTGAATGTTGACAATAGAGAAAAGGAGGATTCCACAATGGGATTTTTCGATAAGATCAAACAAGGTCTGAAAAAGACGACAGCGGCGGTCAGTGAATCGCTCGGCGATGTTATGGCGGCCTTTGTCAAAGTGGACGAAGACCTGCTGGAGGAATTGGAAGAGGCAATGATTCTTGCGGATCTCGGTGCGGCGACGGCATCCAAAGCGGTTGACCAGCTGCGCGACCGCGCCAAGCACGAACGCATTGAGACCAGGGAAGAATTGCGCACTGCGCTGTGCGATATTCTCGCGGGCATGATGCAGGAGGATTCCGGGCTGGATGTATCCAGTGAACCGGCAGTCATTCTGGTCATCGGTGTCAATGGCGTGGGCAAGACCACGACCATCGGCAAGCTCGCCGCATCGTATGCGGCACAGGGCAAGCGTGTTATGCTGGCGGCAGCGGACACCTTCCGCGCGGCGGCAGCAGACCAGCTGACCATCTGGGCGAAGCGTGCCGATGCGGATATCGTCCGCCATGGCGAAGGCGCAGACCCGGCGGCAGTCGTATTCGATTCGATTGCTGCGGCAAAGGCACGCGGCTGTGATATCATCATTGTCGATACGGCGGGCCGTTTGCACAACAAGGCAAACCTCATGAACGAGCTGAATAAGATCGACCGCGTCATTGCGCGCGAATTGCCCGATTCCAGCCGGGAGACCCTGCTGGTGCTCGATGCGACAACCGGACAGAATGCCGTTTCACAGGCAGAGCAGTTTAACAAGGCGGCGAAACTCACCGGCATTGTTCTGACCAAGCTGGACGGCACTGCAAAGGGCGGCATTGTGGTCGCAATTTCTGCGGGGCTCGGGGTTCCGGTCAAATATGTCGGCGTCGGCGAAGGCATTGATGATTTAATGCCGTTTGAGCGCAGGGCGTTTGTCGAGGCGTTGCTGCCGGTGGAAGGAGACGAGTAAACAATGGCAAGACCTGATTTACGGCGCAACGATGAGATGCGCAAAATGAAGATTGTACCCAATTTTACGATGCATGCGGAGGGCTCCGTGCTCATTTCCGTGGGCAACACCAAGGTGATCTGCAATGCAACGGTAGAGGAAAATGTCCCGCCGCATGTCAAGGGCACCGGGCGCGGCTGGGTCACGGCGGAATACAGCATGCTGCCGCGCGCGACCAATACCAGAAACCGCCGTGATATTTCCAAGCTCAAGCTTAACGGCCGCAGCGCGGAGATTCAGCGTCTGATCGGCCGCGCGCTGCGCGCAGTCACTGATATGGAGGCGTTGGGCGAGCGCCAGATTATCATCGACTGTGATGTCATTCAGGCGGACGGCGGCACGCGCTGTGCATCCATTACGGGCGGCTATGTCGCGCTGTGGCTGGCGTGCAAAAAGCTCGTGGATGACGGCGTGCTCAAAAAAATTCCGCTGACCGGACAGGTTGCAGCGGTATCCGCAGGTATCTGGAACGACGAGCCGATTCTCGATCTCGCGTATGAGGAGGATTCGCACGCCATTGTCGATGCGAACTTTGTCATGACCGAGAAGGGCGAATTCGTAGAGATTCAGGGCACCGGTGAGGGCCGCCCGTTTACCAAGGAAGAATACACCCGTCTGATGTCACTGGCACGCCGCGGCACAGCAAAGCTGTGTCGGGAACAGAGAAAGATCACGGGTGAAGTCGGATGAAATTCGTACTTGCATCACACAATAAGGGTAAGATACAGGAAGTAAAGCAGATTTGGGAGCCGATGGGCTTCGAGGTCGTGCCGATGCCGAAGGATTTTCCGGAAATCGAGGAAAACGGCGAGAGCTTTGAGGAAAACGCGATGATGAAAGCGCGTGCCGTCAGCAAGGCGCTGGGGCTGCCGGCGGTTGCGGACGATTCCGGCCTGGTTGTCGATGCGCTGGATGGGTTCCCCGGCATTTATTCCGCCCGCTGGGCAGGGCCGGACGCGACGGCACATGACAGAAATCTGTTGCTGCTGGAAAAGCTGATGGCAGTGCCGGAGGATCAGCGCGGCGCGGAATTTGTCTGTGTGGCGGCGTGTGTATTCCCGGACGGCAAGGAGCTGACCGTGCGCGGGCAGTGCCGCGGCACGATTCTCAACGAGGAACACGGCAACGGCGGCTTTGGCTATGACCCGATTTTCTGCGTGCCGAAATACGGCTGCACGTTCGGTGAGCTCGACCCGGAGGTTAAAAATTCAATTTCACACCGCGCCCGCGCGTTTACCGCACTCGGCAGCGCGCTGCGGGTATACATGGAAGAAAAAGGAGAAAACTAAATGCTGACAAGCAAACAGCGCGCCCGTCTGCGCGCCATGGCAAATACGCTCAGTGACACCGTCCTCATCGGCAAGGAAGGGCTGACCGATGCAGTGATTGCACAGGTCGAAGAGGTGCTGGAAAAGCACGAGCTGATGAAGATTAAGATTTTGGAGACCGCGATGTTGACGCCGCGCGAGGCACAGCAGGTGCTGTGTGAGGAGCTGGACGCCGAGCCGGTACAGTGCATCGGCACCAAGGTTGTCATCTTCCGCGTTGCGCGCCAGCCGGAAAACCGCCATATCGACCTGAACGCATGAGCCGCGTCGGGATTATGGGCGGTACGTTCAACCCGCCGCACAACGGGCATGTGCACGCCGCGCGGCAGGCGATGGCAGCGATGCAGTTTGACCGCCTGCTGCTCATCCCCGACAACATGCCGCCGCACAAAACGATGCCGCACGGCTCGGCGGACGGGGAACAGCGCCTCGAAATGACGCGGCTGATGGCGCGGGAAATTCCCGGGGCGGAGGCATGCGACATGGAGCTGCGGCGCGGTGGGCGGAGCTATACCGCTGATACGCTGCGCGCGCTCCAGCGCGCGCTCCCGGAGGCAGAGCTGTTCCTCATCATCGGAACAGACATGCTGCTGACGCTGGACAAATGGCGCGAGCCGGAGACATTGTGCGCGCTGGCCGGGCTGGTCACGGTCGCACGCGATGACGACGACCATGCCGCGCTCGAACAGAAGGCCGCATGGCTGAAAGAGAAATGGAACGCGCGTGTCTGGCTTGTCGACTGTCCGGCACTGCCGGTTTCGTCGACCGATGTGCGCGCGGACCGCGCACTGTGCCGTGCGATGGTGCCGCCGGCAATTTATCAGTATATCGAACAGCAGGGGCTGTATTTCTAATTTTTTTTCAGGGGACAGACCGGCGCTGCGGCGCACGGCCGGAAATGAACGGAGGATCACCATGCGTTATGATGATGAAACCAGAAGAGATATCCTTTCCCGCCTGTCGGGGTTCCGTCTCAAGCACACGCTGGGCTGTGAGAAGGCCGCGCGCATGCTCGCACAGCAATATGGCGAGGATGAAGACAAGTGTGCCTTCGCCATGCTGCTGCACGACATCACGAAGACATTTTCTCAGGAAGAGCAGTTGAACTTGTGCGAAAAATACGGTATAATACCCAATGATGTCGAAAAAACAGAATGGAAAATGCTGCACGGGAAAACGGCAGCTGCCATTGCCGCAGACGTGTACGGCGCGCCCCCTGATGTGGTGCATGCAATCTCGTACCACACCACCGGCTGCGCAGATATGACCCTGCTGGATAAAATCGTCTATATGGCCGATTACATAGAAGAAAATCGCAGTTTTGACGGCGTGAAAACCGCACGAAAGCTGGCTGCACGAAATCTGGACAAGGCCCTGCTCTATGGCCTGAATTCCTCCTTGCGCGACCTCATTCACCGTGGAAAACAGATTCATGTGGATACAGTTTTGGCGAGAAACTGGCTGCTGGAGCATATGTAACAGACAGCGGATGGGACGAAGAGTGCATGGATAAGAAAGAGAACAGATGGCTGCGCCGGGTGCTGATTGTCCTGGCGGCGGCTGCGGTGGTATGCGTGGTAGGATATTTTGCGTTCTGCTACTGGGTCAATGCGTCCGGCTCCCTGCTGGGCGGAAACGAGCTCAATCCGGACGATATGGATCAGGGCTCGGCGATCGTCGTAGACGGCGAAGGGCGGCGCGATGGCGTGTTTACATTGTTTATCGCCGTGACAGATGAGGATGAAACACGAACCGATTCCATGATGGTTTTGGTGTTTGACACCAAAAACCATACGGCAAAGCTGCTCAATATCCCGCGCGATTCGCTCGTGGATACCGAGCGCCATGGCGCGGGCAAAAAGCTCAACGCCTCGTATGCCAGCGGCATTGAGCAGCAGCTGGATGAGATTTCCGGCGTCATCGGCTTCCGCCCGGACAAGTACATCGTCGCCAATTTTGACGGTGTTGCGGACATTGTGGACGCCATCGGCGGCATCGATTACGATGTGCCGTTTGACATGAACTACCATGATGCATCGCAGGATCTTTCCATCGAATTTAAAAAGGGCTGGCAGCATCTGGACGGCAAGGCGGTTGTCGAGTTTCTGCGCTGGCGCCATAACGACGACGGCACGGGCTATGACGACGGCGACATCGGCCGCGTGGAAAAGCTCCAGACCTTTCTGACCGCACTCGGCAAGGAGGTTCTCTCTCCGACCAACCTCATCAATATCCCGTCGATTGCAGCGGCGGTTTCCGAAAATGTGGAAACCGATCTGACGACCTCTCAGGTTCTCTGGCTCGGCATGCAGGCCATGAAGCTGGACATGGAGGAGGGCGTGGAGATGCAGACGCTGGTGGGCGACAACGCCATGGTCGGCGACCTGTGGTTCTTCATCCTCGACGAGGACATGATTCTTGACCAGATCAACGAGTCGTTCAATCCGTACACGCGCGAGCTGACGGAGGACGATTTTAACATCATCACGCCGGATGACCTCGGCATCTACAGCAGAAGCTGGGAGGAAGAGCGTGCCGTGCGCTATGCCGGCTATAAAAAGGCGCAGCAGAGCGACACCGGCAGCGGAGAGCTTTCGGATGACGACGATGATGAATAAACAGCTGTCATTTCCCTCAGGCAGGGAATAAGGAGAATATATTATGGCAAACAATACCACGGAAACGTATATCAAGGCCGCAGTACAGGCCCTGGACAGCAAGCGCGGACAGGATATTCAGGTGCTCAAGGTAGCTGACCTGACCACGATTGCCGAATATTTTGTCATCTGCACCGCGTCCAGCACGACGCAGGTTAAGACACTCGCTGACGAGGTGGAATTCCGCCTGAAGACGGATTACGGCATCCTGCCGCACCATGTTGAGGGACATGATTCTGCGAGCTGGATTCTGCTCGATTACGGCTTTGCCCTCGTACATGTATTCCTGGAATCCGCACGCAGCTTCTACAGCCTGGAAAAGCTGTGGAAGGATGCCGTACAGATTCCGGTCGACGAGCTGTAACGCATTGTTCGCATATACTTCAAAATAGATGGGAGTCACAAACATTGGAAAAATACGATTTCAAAGCCATTGAAGCCAAATGGCAGAAGGCTTGGGATGACCAGCAGGCATTTGCTGCAACCAACGACTATTCCAAGCCCAAATATTATGCACTGGTCGAGTTCCCGTATCCGTCGGGCGCCGGCCTGCACGTAGGCCATCCGCGTTCCTACACCGCACTGGACATCGTTGCCAGAAAGCGCCGCATGCAGGGCTATAACGTCCTGTATCCGATGGGCTGGGATGCATTCGGCCTGCCGACTGAAAACTTCGCCATCAAGAACCATGTGCATCCGGCGGAGGTCACCAAGCAGAATGTCGCACGTTTCAAGAGCCAGCTGAAGGCGCTCGGCCTGTCGTTTGACTGGAACCGCGAGATCAACACCACCGATCCGGAATACTACAAGTGGACACAGTGGATTTTCCTCCAGCTGTTCAAGAAGGGTCTGGCATACAAAAAGGAAATGGCAGTCAACTGGTGCACCAGCTGTAAGTGCGTGCTTGCGAACGAGGAGGTTGTCAACGGCGTCTGTGAGCGCTGCGGCAGCGAGGTCATCCGCAAGAACAAGAGCCAGTGGATGCTCAAGATTACCGAGTATGCACAGCGCCTGATCGATGATCTGGACGATGTCGATTACATCGACCGCGTCAAGAGCCAGCAGCGCCATTGGATCGGTCGCTCGACTGGTGCCGAGGTCGATTTCAAGACCACGGAAGGCGATGTGCTGACCGTCTACACCACCCGCCCGGACACCCTGTTCGGCGCAACCTATATGGTTATTTCGCCGGAGCACCCGATGGTTGAGAAGTGGGCGGACAAGCTGACAAATATCGATGCAATCCGCGCCTATCGTGAGGAGGCTGCACACAAGTCCGATTTTGAGCGCACCGAGCTAGTCAAGGACAAGACCGGTGTCAAGCTGGACGGCGTGCGCGCCATCAACCCGGTCAACGGTACGGAAATTCCGATCTTTGTCTCTGACTATGTCCTGATGAGCTACGGCACCGGTGCCATCATGGCAGTACCGGCGCACGATGACCGCGACTGGGCATTTGCAAAGAAGTTTGATCTGCCGATCATCGAGGTCGTCAAGGGCGGCAACGTACAGGAGGCTGCCTTCACCGACTGCGCAACCGGCATTATGGTCAACTCCGGTTTCCTGGACGGCATGACCGTAGAGGAAGCTAAGAAGGCAATCACTGAATTCCTGACCGAAAAGGGCGTCGGTCATGCGAAGGTCAACTACAAGCTGCGCGACTGGGTCTTCTCCCGCCAGCGCTACTGGGGCGAGCCGATTCCGCTGGTCAAGTGTGAAAAGTGCGGTTGGGTTCCGATTCCGGAGTCTGAGCTGCCGCTGCGCCTGCCGGATGTCGATTCCTATGAGCCGACCGATGACGGCGAATCCCCGCTTGCATCGATGACCGATTGGGTCAATACCACCTGTCCGTGCTGCGGCGGCCCGGCCAAGCGCGAGACCGATACCATGCCGCAGTGGGCCGGTTCTTCGTGGTACTTCCTGCGCTATATGGACCCGCACAACGACAAGGAGCTGGCTTCCAAGGAAGCACTGGAATACTGGGGCCCGGTTGACTGGTATAACGGCGGCATGGAGCACACCACGCTGCATCTGCTGTACTCCCGTTTCTGGCATAAGTTCCTGTATGATATCGGCGTTGTTCCGTACAAGGAGCCGTATAAGAAGCGCACAAGCCACGGCATGATCCTGGGTCAGAATCCGCACAGCTTCGTCAACCTGCCGGAAGACGAAAAGAAAAAGCTGCTGGAAGAGTTTGGCGATGAAAAGGGCGCGAGAAAGCATCTTGTTGAGAAGTATGGCGAGATGGCAGAGCATCCGGTTGTCAAAATGTCCAAGTCGCTGGGCAATGTCGTCAACCCGGATGAGACCATCGACGAGTACGGCGCGGATACCATGCGCCTGTATGAGATGTTCATCGGCGACTTTGAGAAGTCCGCTGCCTGGTCGCAGAAGGCAATCAAGGGCTGCCGCCGCTTTGTCGAGCGTGTCTGGGCTCTGTTTGACAAGGTACAGCCGGGCGATGAATACAGCAAGGAAAATGAGGTTGCGATGCACCGCACGATCCAGAAGGTCAGCGAGGACATTGAAAACCTGAAGATGAACACCGCTATCGCGCAGATGATGACGCTGCTCAACCAGCTGTACGACAACGGCGTCAACCGCGCTGAATACAAGACCCTGCTGACACTGCTCAACCCGTTCGCACCGCATGTGACCGAGGAGTTGTGGCACATGCTGGGCGAGACCGACCTGCTGAGCCTGCACACCTGGCCGGAGTTCGATGAGAAGAAGACGGTTGAGTCCTCCATCGAGATCGCTGTACAGGTCAATGGCAAGGTCAAGGGCAAGATTACCCTGCCGATGGACTGCCCGAAGGACGAGGCACTTGCCATTGCTATGGCAGATGCCAAGGTACAGAATGCCATCGCGGGCAAAAATGTGGTTAAATCCATCGTTGTGCCCAATAAAATTATCAATCTCGTTGTCAAGTAAACCGTCCCGCATGCTTTTTTGGACAAACAGAAAAGTAGTGCTTGACAGTACACTGGGAAAACGATATAATATATTCACGGCATTTTTGCCGGATTGTGCAAAAGCGTTTATTGGCAACGCGCGGAGGGAGGGAAAACAATGTCGGAAATCCGCGTAAAGGAAAACGAGTCTCTCGACAGCGCACTGAGAAGATTTAAGAGATCGTGCGCAAAGGCGGGTGTGCTTTCCGAGCTTCGCAAGCGTGAGCATTATGAGAGCCCGAGCGTTAAGCGCCGCAAGAAGTCCGAAGCGGCTCGCGCAAAGAGAAGAAAGTATTGATTTACTACTTGCTCAATCAACACCGGAACGGGAAACCGTTTCCGGTGTTTTTTGCTGTCCGGGCGCATAATGCGCCGTTCGGCTGCACATACTACCTGCGGAGCAGAAATCCCCGGCGCGTGTCATAGGTCATGTGCTGGTGCACCCGGCCGGCGCTGGAGAGATAAACCAACCCGATCCGGACTCTGTAACGCAGGTATCCGCCGGACGGATGCGGAATGCGGTTTCCCCGTTTGTGATGGGAGACCGCATTCTTTTGCATAGCAGCGCGGAATGTGATATACTGAATATAATATTCTGTGGGGCACATGGCCCGGTGTATATTCCCATGCATTTCAGGAGGACAGGCTTATGAGTAAAACAGAAAAGTTCTTCCGCGCGCTGGCGTGGTTTGGTCTGGGCGCAATGGTCGGTTTCCTGCTGGCGCCGATTAAGAAGGGTGTGGACATCAGCATTTGCAGCAACAATGTCGGCACGGATGGCTTTCCATTCTTTGACGATGACGATGAGGATGCATTCGACGATCTGGAAGACTGAGCTTTGTGAACAATGTGGAAAGAACACCCGCCGCCGGGTGTTCTTTTTTGTACAGATGTGGTATACTTAGTTCGTCGCGGGGAGACTGACCCTGCGCAGACTGACAGGAAGAGAGACTGAATGACTATGGGCAGCAAACAGAATACGAAAAAGAAAAAGGCAGACGGTATGTGGATCAGCGACGAACGGCGTATTACAGAGGAATGCCGCAAGGTGTATCCGGCGCTGTATCGGCTTCAGCGCATTGCGCTCATCATTGCATCTGTTGCACTGGTTATCACGCTGGTGACGCCGACCATTTTTTCAAAATCCATTGCAGGCTATGAATCATGGGGGAATACCTATGAGATTGCGACGATTGTTCTTACACTTGTGTTACTTGTGCTGTATGGCGTCGCCAATTACTTCTGGCAGGAAAAGATGAAGCTCTTCCGCGCCGAGTCGGAAAAGAAAAAGCTGAAGAAAAAGAAATGAAATGGAATTCTGGCCTCGAATGGGGTCAGAATTTTTTTATGCATGGAGAAACCGGCCGCAGGATTTCAAAACGCAATGATTTGACGCGCGCGGAGAATTGCGATATAATACCGAGTATTCGGGAATTTATGATTCAGAAGTATGATTTGGAGTTAATAATAGCATGAAAAAAGCAAATCAATACGGCAATGAGAGCATTTCCGCGCTCAAGGGCGCAGACCGTGTGCGCAAGCGCCCGGGCGTTATTTTTGGCTCGGACGGTTTGGATGGCTGTCAGCATGCAGTATTTGAAATTTTATCCAACTCAATTGATGAGGCGCGCGAAGGGTATGGCAGTGAAATCACAGTCACGCGCTTTGCCGATTATTCTATTGAGGTAGAGGATCATGGCCGCGGTATTCCGGTTGATTTCAATCCGAATGAAAAGCGGTATAACTGGGAGCTGGTATTCTGTGAGCTGTATGCCGGCGGCAAATATAAGACCAATGACGGTGAGAACTATGAGTTTTCGCTTGGCCTGAATGGTCTCGGTACCTGTGCGACACAGTATTCATCGGAATATATGGATGTCATGGTTCGCCGTGACGGTACGGAATATACCCTGCACTTTGAAAAGGGCGAAAATCAGACCGGAACCAAAACCGGTTTCAAAAAGAAGAAATATGATGGGAAGGATACGGGTACCATGATCCGTTGGCGTCCCGATCTTGAGGTGTTTACCGATATTTCCATTCCGGAGTCGTATTATCTGGATGTGCTCAAGCGGCAGGCTGTGGTCAATCCGCATCTGAAATTTATTTTCCGCAATCAGACGGAAACCGGTTTTACAACGACGGAATTTTGTTATGAAAACGGCATCACTGACTATGTTGCAGAGATTGCGGAGGACAGAGCACTGACCTCCATCCAGTCGCTCAGCGGAGAACGCCGTGGACGCGACCGTGCGGATAAGCCGGAATATAAAGTACGGCTGAACTGTGCGTTCTGCTTTTCTTCCAGTGTGTCTCGTTTGGAATATTATCACAACTCGTCATGGCTGGAATACGGCGGCGCGCCGGATAAGGCAGTGCGTTCCGCGTTTGTCTATGCGATTGACGCTTATCTCAAGCAGAACGGCAAATATAACAAGAATGAGAGCCGCATTTCGTTTCAGGATGTCTCGGACAGTCTGATTCTGGTTACGAGCTGTTTTTCAACGTATACCTCGTATGAAAACCAGACGAAAAAGGCGATTACCAATAAGTTTATACAGGAAGCCATGACGGAATTCCTGCGCTCCGGCCTGGAGATTTATTTTATTGAGAACAAGGCAGAAGCGGACAAAATTGCGGAGCAGATTTTGATTAACAAGCGTTCGCGTGAGCAGGCGGAAAAAGCCCGCTTGAATATTCGCAAAAAGCTGTCCGGCTCGATTGATGTTGCCAACCGCGTACAGAAATTTGTCGATTGCCGCACGCGCGATGTCTCGCGCCGCGAGCTGTACATCGTGGAGGGCGATTCCGCACTCGGTTCCTGTAAGCAGGGACGCGATTCGGAATTTCAGGCGATCATGCCCATCCGCGGCAAAATCCTCAATTGTCTCAAGGCGGATTATGATAAGATTTTTAAGAATGATATTATCACAGATTTGTTGAAGGTACTCGGCTGTGGTGTTGAGGTCAAATCCAAGGCGTCCAAAGACCTGTCTACGTTTGACTTGAACAATCTGCGCTGGAACAAGGTCATCATCTGCACCGATGCTGATGTCGATGGCTTTCAGATTCGCACGCTGGTGCTCACGATGCTGTACCGCCTTGTCCCGACGCTGATTGAAGAGGGATATGTGTATATTGCAGAGTCGCCGCTGTACGAAATCACTTGCAAAAACAAGAGTTATTTTGCGTTCGACGAGAGTGAAAAGGCGGATATTCTCAAGGAACTGGCGGGCAAAAAATACACCATCCAGCGATCCAAGGGTCTCGGTGAAAATGAAGCGGATATGATGTGGGAGACCACGATGAATCCGGAGAGTCGTCGTCTGATCCGTGTTCTGCCGGAGGATGCCGCTGCGACCAGCGAGATGTTTGATCTGCTGCTCGGAGAGAATCTGTCCGGTCGAAAGGAATATATCGCGGAAAACGGCTGGCAGTATCTGGAGTTTGCAGATATCTCCTAACCCCCCTCTCTTACTTCTCTTTTTGAGGAAAAGAGAAGTAAGCAAGAGAAAACCTCTCTCCGCGCTCCCGCGCGCGACCCCGTCCCGCCGGTCAAACGACGACCGGCGGTTGGCAGAAGTTGAGGGGAACGTGCTTTGCGCTCCCGCGCGTGGCCCCGTCCCGCCGGTCAAACGACGACCGGCGGTTGGCAGAAGTTGAGGGGAACGTGCTTTGCGCTCCCGCGCGTGGCCCCGTCCCGCCGGTCAAACGACGACCGGCGGTTGGCAGAAGTTGAGGGGAACGTGCTTTGCGCTCCCGCGCGTGGCCCCGTCCCGCCGGTCAAACGACGACCGGCGGTTGGCAGAAGTTGAGGGGAACGTGCTTTGCGCTCCCGCGCGTGGCCCCGTCCCGCCGGTCAAACGACGACTGGCGGTTGGCTGAAGTTGAGGGGGCAGAACAGTTCCAAAAGCCTTCTTTTTGAGAGAGGTATCGAAGACGGAGCGAGATGTTAGCTGAAAAGCGCGTATATAACAAACTGGTTTATCAAATAGAGAAGGAAAGGTAGTTTTTTCCTAAATGGCAAAGAAAAAAAGCAAACAGCAGCCCGTGCGCGAATATCATCCGCTCGAGCCGGCCACGCAGCGCATTACAGAAACGCTGCGGGAAAATTATATGCCGTACGCAATGAGCGTCATTGTCTCGCGTGCGATCCCCGAATTGGATGGCTTTAAGCCGTCACACCGCAAGCTGCTGTATACAATGTATAAAATGGGTCTGATGGGTGCGACACGCACCAAATCGGCAAATATTGTCGGTCAGACTATGAAGCTCAACCCGCACGGCGACGCCGCCATTTATGAGACTATGGTGCGCCTGACGCGCGGCAATGAAGCCCTTTTGACTCCGTTTGTCGATTCCAAGGGCAACTTTGGCAAGGTTTATTCGCGCGACATGGCATATGCTGCTTCGCGTTATACCGAGGCCAAGCTGGATAAGATCTGTGCGGAGCTGTTCCGCGACATTGACGCGGATGCAGTGGATTTTGTCGACAACTATGACGGCGAGCTCAAGGAGCCGACCCTGCTGCCGACGACGTTCCCCAATATTCTGGTTTCTGCCAATACCGGCATTGCTGTCGGCATGGCAAGCGCTTTCTGTGGATTCAATTTGGAGGAGGTCTGCCGCACCACCATCGCGTACATTCAGGACAGCGGCTGTGACCTGATGGAGACACTCCCGGCACCGGATTTCCCGACCGGCGGCGAGATCATTCTCGACCGTGCGGCGATGCGCAAAATTTATGACACCGGCCGCGGTTCCTTTAAAGTCCGCGCAAAGTGGGAGTATGTCAAAAAGGAAAATCTGATTGAGATCAAGGAAATTCCGTATACCACCACCATTGAGGCGATTATTGACAAGATTGCCGATCTGGTCAAGAGCGGCAAGCTGCGTGAAATCTCTGATATTCGAGATGAGAGCGATCTGTCCGGTTTGAAAATTGCAATTGATCTCAAGCGCGGCGTCGATCCGGATAAGCTCATGGATCGTTTGATGCAGCTGACGCCGTTGATGGA
Source organism: Butyricicoccus porcorum (assembly GCF_051246315.1). Taxonomy (NCBI): domain Bacteria; kingdom Bacillati; phylum Bacillota; class Clostridia; order Eubacteriales; family Butyricicoccaceae; genus Butyricicoccus; species Butyricicoccus porcorum. Next base: position 577,664 of record NZ_CP178353.1, on the reverse strand, counting down.
CAGTTGTTCGTGCAACTTCAATGTGCTCATCGGCGGCATGCCGAAGGTGCTCGGCGTGCGCGGCATTCTCGAAGAGTGGGTCAAGTGGCGAACCGAATGCAAGCGCCGCACGATCCGCTTTGACCTGAATAAAAAGAAGGAAAAGCTGCACCTGCTGCACGGACTGAAGGTCATCCTGCTGGACATCGACAAGGCAATCCGCATCATCCGCGAGACCGAAACCGATGCGATGGTTGTCCCGAACCTGATGGAAGGCTTCGGCATCGATCAGGTGCAGGCGGAATATATTGCAGAGATCCGTCTGCGCCATATCAATCAGGAATATATCCTCAAGCGCATTGAGGAGACCGACGGACTGGAAAAGGAAATTGCCCGGCTCGAGGGCATTCTGGGCAGTGACACAAAGGTACGCCGTCTGATTGTCAAAGAGCTGGAGAATATCATCAAAAAGTATCCGTCGCCGCGCCGCTCGGTCATTCTCGACGCCGATGCCGTCGGGCAGTTCGACGCGGAGGATCATATTGAGGATTATCCGGTGCATCTGTTCCTGTCAAACGAGGGCTATTTTAAGAAAATTACGGCGCAGTCGCTGCGCGGTGCGTCCGATCAGAAATTTAAGGACGGCGATGACCTGCATCAGACACTCGATGCGACCAACAAGCAGGAAATTATGTTCTTCACCGACAAACAGCAGGTTTACAAGGCACATCTGTACGATTTTGACGACACCAAGGCAAGTGTCCTGGGCGAATACCTGCCGTCTAAGCTGTCGATGGATGAGGATGAAAAGGTTGTGTTCATGCTGCTGCCGGGTGAATATACCGGCAGCCTGGTTGTGGTCTTTGAAAACGGTAAGGCGGCGCGCTTTGAGCTGTCCGGCTTTGCGACAAAGACCAATCGTCGCCGTCTGACGGGTGCATATTCTGACCGTTCACCCGCAAAGGCATTCTTCCACATCACCGAAGAACGCGACATCACAATTTTTGCAAGCAATGGGCGCGCTCTGACGGTCAATACCTCGATTATCCCGGAAAAGACGACGCGCACCACGGTCGGCGTACAGGTGATGGTGCTGCGCGGCAGCCATACCGTCACGCGCGCCAGCGATGCGGCAGAGGTATCGTTTGTCCAGCCGCGCCGCTATGTCTCGCATTCCATTCCATCCATCGGTGCACTGCTCAAAGATGAGGACAAGGGCCAGCTGAGTCTGCTGTAAAAAGCGGTTGTGCGGCGTATCCCTTTGGTATTATAATAAGAATCAGAGGGAAGAGGGTTGGATATGGACGAATTATTAACGCTGATTCATCAGAAATACGATAATATGCAGGATTTCTATGATGAAAGCGGTTTGACATCGGCGGAGCTTTTGGATATTTTACAGCTGGGAGCTGACGGTGTGGATGAGATCGGCTGCTTTCAGCTGTGTCATACGCTGCATATCAGTATGGATAAATTTTCGATCGGCATCATTGAACCGGAGGAAATGACCAAGAACATCGAAACAGTTGTGCTGGAGGATGTCATCGGTGAGTTGATTTTTCGTCTGCATGACCACCCGGTTACGCTGGGCGGCAGCCGCATTCATCCCGACGTACTGGATGCCTTTCAGTACGATTTGGAGCAGGCGCTTATCGTTGCCCGTCGCAGGCAGAAGGGAAACGACTGTCTGGATTGAATACAGGTTGATAGAGTGAGAAATCCCCCGGACGCATTTTATTGCGTCCGGGGGATTTTTGACAAATGTCTGGTTTTTATTCACAGATGGTGCCGCCGCCGAGAACGATATCGCCGTCATAGAACACTGCCGCCTGTCCGGGGGATACTGCGCGCTGTGGTGCGTCTAGCCGAACGCGGACGATGTCGTTGTCCGGTGTGAGCGTCGCGGGCGTTTCCGCGCCGTGATAGCGTGTGCGCACACAGCAGCGCACCGGTTCAGTCACGTGTTCCCAGGCGATCCAGTTGACGTCGCGCACACAGAATTCCGTGCACAGCAGGTCTTCTTCATAGCCGACCGTGACGGTGTTGCGTGCGGCGTTTTTGTCGATGACATACAGCCTGCGGTCGGCGCTGATGCCCAGCCCGCGGCGCTGTCCGACGGTGTAGTAAATCACGCCGCGGTGCTGTCCGATGACCTTTCCGGTCTGATCGATAAAATCACCCGGCACGGCGGACAGTCCGCAGTGCTCGCACAGGAATTTGCCGTGGTCACCGTCCGGGATAAAGCAGATATCCTGGCTGTCTTTTTTGCGGGCATTGACCAGACCGCGCGCCTCGGCGATTGCACGGATGTCGTCCTTTTCATAGCCGCCGAGCGGCAGCAGCGTGTGTGCCAGTTCGTCCTGTGTCATGGAATACAGCACATAGGACTGGTCTTTGGACGGTGCGGCGCCTTTTTTGAGCACCCAGCGGCCGAAGGTATCGCTGTATTCAATGCGGGCATAATGTCCGGTTGCAATCGCGTCAAAGCCCTCGGCACGCGCCTGCTCAAGCAGTCGGCCGAATTTCAGATGGCGGTTGCAGTCCACACACGGATTGGGTGTCAGCCCGCAGGCATATCCGTCCGCAAAGCGCTGGATGACCTCGGTGTGAAAAAGATCTGTGAAATCGAACTGATAAAATTTGATGCCGAGCGCGTCGCACACACGGCGCGCGTCTGCGATATTGTCCTCTGTGCCGCACGGGCGGTCGCTTGTGCCGGATTCCGGCGCATATAGCTTCATGGTTGCGCCCGCGATGGAATAGCCCTGCTCGAGCAGCAGGACGGCGGTCACGGAACTGTCAACACCACCGGACATGGCGGTGAGAATACGATTGTGCTGGTTCATGGCGGAGCCTCCTTCGGTTCTGTCTTTGATTATACGGAACGGCGGCGGTGTTGGCAAGAGTGGATTGCACGGCACGAGAAAAGCTGTGTCAGCGGCGCGCCGGACGCATAGGATGGAGGCATGGAAGGGGGAGGGGTTCATGAAACACACGCTGACCTTTGCGCTGGCAGGCGGCGACGTGCGGCAGGCCTATCTGGGCGGGCTGCTGGCGGCAGACGGCGCACAGGTGCGCACCATTGGACTGGAGCGCAGCGGCACGGAGCTGGAAGCCGGCGGCGCTCCCCGCACGCTGTTTGCTGAGGCGGATGTCATTTTGCTGCCCATGCCGGTGATGGGCACGCGCGGGAGGCTGAATGCACCGCTCGCCAATGCGCCGTATAAGCTGACCGATGTGCTCGATGCCATTCCGGCAGGCAAGCCGGTATATGGCGGCTCTGTGCCGCGCATGGTACGCGATATGGCGGCGCGCCGCGGCATTGAGGTACAGGATTATCTGGAACGGGAGGAACTGGCGCTGCTCAACGCGATTCCGACGGCAGAGGGTGCCATTCAGATCGCCATGGAAGAGCTTCCGGTTACGCTGCACGGTCTTCCGGTTCTGGTGATCGGCGCCGGGCGTATCGGCACGGCACTGGCACCGCGTCTGCGTGGACTAGGGGCACATGTCACAGTTTCCGCACGCCGATATGATGACTTTGCACGTATTCGCAGTGGGGGATACCATTATCTGGATACACGCAGACTTGCCGGACAGCTGCATGCGTTCCCATTGGTCATCAACACCGTGCCATCGCCTGTGCTGACGCGGCGCGTGCTGGCGGATTGTGCGCCGGATACACTTGTGATTGATCTCGCATCGGGAAAGGGCGGCGTCGCTGACGATGCAGGTGATCTGTGCCGTGTCATTCATGCGCTGTCATTGCCGGGGCGCGTTGCGCCGCGCAGTGCAGCTGCTGCGATTTATGATACGGTATGCCATATGCTGGAAGAGGAGGGATTGCTGTGAGTCTGACGGCAGGCTTTGCGTTGTGCGGCTCCTTCTGCACGATAGATCGTGTGCTGGGCGTGATGGAACGCATGGCGAAGGATGGCTGGAATATGATCCCCATTGTCTCCGAGACAGTCGGGACGCTGGATACACGCTTTGGTTCGGCACACGATACGCTGGATGAAATCACACATATCTGCGGCAGGGAGCCGATGCGCACGTTACAGGATGTCGAACCCATCGGGCCGAAGGCCATGATGGATGTGTTGATTATCGCGCCGTGCACGGGCAGCACACTCGCGCGGTTGGCGCATGGGCTGAGTGATACGCCGGTATCACTGGCGGCGAAATCCCAGCTGCGCGTGGAACGCCCGGTAGTGCTCGCCGTGTCCAGCAACGATGCACTCGCCGCGTCCGCACCCAATATCGCAGCGCTGCTCAACCGCAAGCATTATTATTTCGTTCCGATGCGGCAGGATGCCCCACATGCCAAGCCGCGTTCGCTTGTCGCCGTGATGGAGAGCATCCCGGAAACCGCACAGGCTGCGGCAGAGGGGAAGCAGCTCCAGCCGATTTTCCTGTGAGACGCAAAATGCCCTGATTCCACGCGGAACCGGGGCATTTTTCCCTGCCTGAACCGGTGGGACAGGACGGCGCAGGTGCTCCTGGTTCCGGCTTGTCATCCGTGCGGTTGTGTGCTATAGTGAAACCAATAAAATGAGGGCATTTTTGTAAAAATTCCAGGGGAAAGGAGGATGTAGCATGGGCGAAGCATTGGCTTATCTGCACGAATTCAACATTGTCTCCGTCACACTGCGCCTTGTGCTGGCGATGGTCAGCGGCGGCATGATCGGCATGGAACGCGGGCGCAAACGCCGCGCTGCCGGCTTCCGCACCTACATACTTGTCTGCCTTGGTGCCGCGCTGACCATGCTGCTCAGTCAGTATGAGTTGACCATGCTCTCTACGCGCTGGTCGGCGCTGGCGGAACAAATCGGTTTGCGGACAGATGTCTCGCGTTTTGGCGCACAGGTCATCAACGGCATTGGTTTCCTCGGCGCAGGCACCATCCTTGTCACAGGACATCAGCAGGTCACAGGCCTGACAACCGCAGCCGGACTGTGGGCATCTGCCTGTATGGGGCTTGCCATCGGTGCAGGCTTTTACGAATGCATCCTTCCGGCATTTGTGCTGATTTTTCTGTGCATCCGGGTCTTTCCGATTGTCGACGGGCTGATTCAGGAAAATTCCAGAATGATGCATATTTATGTTGAATTTGAATCGCTGGACAATGTGGGCGCGATTATCAGCCGCATCAAATCACAGAATATGCAGGTTCTCGATATCGATATTGAACGGGGCCGGGAAAAGCGCGGGCAGTATCCCAGCATTGTATTTTCCATCCGTCTGAACCAGCGAAAAGCGCATGAGCAGGTGCTGTCCTCCATTGCGGATCTGGACTGCATCCGTGTCATCCGGGAAATCTGAAGGGAGGTGCAGCCATGCTGCCCATATTTGACGGCCTGCGGGACGTTACATTGCTGTCAGTGACACTGCGGTTGCTGCTTGCCGTGCTGTGCGGCGGTGCAATCGGCATTGAGCGCGCATTCAAGCGTCGCCCGGCTGGTTTTCGCACGCACATTCTGATTTGTCTGGGCGCGGCAATGACAACACTGACCAGCCAGTATCTGTATCTGAATATGCATTATTATACTGATATGGCGCGGTTGGGCGCACAGGTGGTCGCGGGAATCGGTTTCCTCGGCGCGGGCACGATCATCGTCACACGCCGCCAGCGCGTCAAAGGCCTGACGACAGCCGCAGGTCTGTGGGCATCCGCCATCATTGGCCTCGCTCTTGGCGGTGGGTTCTATGAAGGCGGTATTCTTACAACGATCATGATCCTGCTCACGGAACTGCTGTTCTCCAGGCTGGAACGCCGTGTACTGGACAATGCGCCGGAGATCAATTTGTACATGGAATATACCGATAAGCGCTGTCTGGAACAGGTTTTGAAGCTGTATCACGACCGCAATCTCAAGATTCTGAACATGGAAATCACCAGAGCTACAGGAAGTAAAAAGCACAATGCCTGTGCGATCTTTACGCTGCGGCTGCATAAAAACTGCAAAGTCGGACAGCTGGTGGACAGTGTCGCCGCAGTCAGGGGCGTGATTTCGGTTGAAGAGCTGTGAACCGGAGGGAGACTGTCGATGACCTTGGATGCCGGCTGTCCTGCGGGCTGCGTGGCATGTCGCTGAAGCTGTGACAGCCGAACTGGCACATGCTGTCCGGAAAACAGTGAAAACAGTATAGAAAAAAGCCTGAATCAAAATGATTCAGGCTTGCATAATGGTTGCGGAGGCAGGATTTGAACCTACGACCTTCGGGTTATGAGCCCGACGAGCTACCGAACTGCTCCACTCCGCGATATTGTGTTTTATTTGCCTCTCTCGTTGAGTGCTTAATTAGAATACCACACAGAATACGGCATGTCAAGACTTTTTTGAAAATTTTTTTCATGTAGAGGGCGACTGGAGAGCGGATCGCCCGGAGCAGCAGCCGGAATCATACGAATCATGCCGGAAATGCGGGAACATCCGGCCATTTCCCGCGGCAGGAAGGATTACATGGTCATTTGCTGGCTGAGAAAGGTAGCAGCTGTTTGCAGCAGCTTGCTTTCTACCTCACCGACAGTGGGATGCTGTTCATCGCGCAGCAGTGCTACGCAGCCGGATACATCACCGCCTGCAATGACCGGAGCTGCGATGGAAACACGGTAGCGGTCATCATCGGTCAGGCAAATCGGTGTGTCTGTGGGGCGGATGATCTGCCGCTGCTCCATGGCACGTTCCAGCTCCGCGCTGATGCTGCGTTCATATACATCTTTTTTTGCAGTGCCGGATACGGCAATGACGGAATCGCGGTCACAGATGACACAGCTTGTTCCGATGGTCTTGCTCACGGAATCGCACAGCTGACTGACGAACGTGTTCAGGTCTCCCATGGGAGAATATTTTTTGAAAATGACCTCACCATTGCGGTCGGTGTAAATCTCCAGCGGATCGCCTTCGCGGATGCGCATGGTTCTTCGGATTTCCTTTGGAATGACCACCCGCCCGAGATCATCGATGCGGCGGACAATGCCCGTTGCTTTCATATACATGCCTCCATGTTATTTTTTTATTAAAAATTAGCCGGCTATCTGGTTGCTTCCAATATGGATAGTATTTATATATTGCAGAAATTTATACCGCAGAAGGGCAAAATCCCGCATAAAGCTGTGGATATATGGAACAGCTGTATGATATGCGTATTTTGACAAAGAAATGGATATGCGGTATGATAACAAAACAGGGGGTGAAGACCATGCGGCAGTCAAAACGAAAAGCGGCAATCTGCTTTGTGCTGGCAGGATTGTTGCTGTGCTGTGCGCCTGCGTTCGCCTTCACGGATACAGAGGGACATCCGGCGGAGGCGGATATTGACCGTGCCGTGCGGCAGGGCTGGCTGTCCTGCGGGGCAGGCGACCGGTTCTCACCCGATGCCGCGTTGACGCGCGGGGTATTTGTCACGGCACTTGCAAAATTAGACGGCGCTGACCTTCCGCCTGCCGGACATATCTTTTCCGATGTTCCGGCGGGACGATCCTGCGCGCGCGCTGTGCAGTGGGCTGTGGTCAACGGCATTGCCTCCGGTACGGAATCGGGCAAATTTTCCCCTGACCAGCCGGTGACGCGTGAACAGGCTGCTGTCATGCTCATTCGGCATGCCAATTACAGCGGTGTTGTCCTGCCGCGCAGGCGGAGCAGAACCGTGCAGTTTTCCGATCTGGATGCCTGCTCAGACAGCGGGCTGGATGCGCTGTATACCCTGTACCGAGCAGGGATTTTTGATGCGGTGGACGGGGAGATTCGCCCGGCAGACGTCATGACACGCGCAGATTGTGCCGTGCTGCTGCGCCGGTATCAGGGGGTCTGTGAGGGAACCTGCCCGGACGATCAGCGGGCCATGGTCATCAGCCACATGGGCTATTCGGTGGAGGCTCCGGAAAACACACTGGAGGCATATGAGCTGTCGGATAGCAGAAACTATATTTATGTGGAAACCGATGTGCGGTTCACCCGGGACAATGTGCCGGTGCTGCTGCACGACGAGACCATTGACCGCACAAGCAATGGCACCGGAAAGGTAGCGCAGATGACATATCAGCAGCTACAGAGCTTCTGTTTTGATGCGGGAAAAGACGGCTATGCAGGTACAGCACTGCCAACCTTCCGCCAGTTCATCCAGCTGTGTGCCGAGCGCTATCTGCACCCATATATCGAACTCAAATCCACGGTGTCCGGCAAGCAGCTCGAACAGATGTCTGATATTGTCGCCGAATATGGCATGGCACAGCATGTCACATGGATCAGCTTTGATTATTCCAATCTCAGGAGTATCTGCCGCAGGTATCCGCAGGCAGAAGTGGGATATGTGCGTTCTTATGCGGACGTTCGGACAGTGGAACAGACCGAACAGCTCAAAACAGGAAAAAACAATGTATATCTCTGTGCGAAGTACACCACACTGACCAGTTCGGTGCGCGCACAGTGTCTGCGTGCAGGGATTTACCTTGAGGCGTGGACAATAGACGAACGGCGGACCGCCGTGCAGCAGCTCAATACCAGCATCCAGGGGATTACGGTGGACAGGCTGACGCCGGCAGACATATACCGTTGATGACATGATTTGAACCAAGGAATCCGGGGGCGATTATATTGAAAAAAATACTGTCTTTTGTGCTCGCTGCGTCGCTGCTGCTTTGTGGGCTGCCGACGCAGTCGCTTGCTGCGGGGTTTACGGATATCCAGGGACACTGGGCAGAGAAGAGCATTAACCGTGTCGTGGAAAAAGGACTGTTTTCCGGCGTTTCCGCGACAGAATTCCAGCCGGACGGCACCATGACGCGCGCGATGTTTGTCACCGTGATGGCAAAATACAGCGGCTACACGCCGTCTGACTATCATACAAAAAAGTTTAAGGATGTGCCGGCGGATGCCTGGTATGCATCGGCAGTTGCGTGGGCGGTGCAGAACGGTGTTGTCAGCGGAACCTCGGACAATACCTTTTCCCCGAATGCACCGGTCAGCCGCCAGCAGGCGGCCGTCATTTTGGTTGCCTATTCCAATGCGGCCGGTGTGCTGCTGCCGCGCACGCGATCATGCTCGGGCTTTCCCGACAACGCACAGTGCGCCGATTATGCGCTGGACGCTGTGTATACGCTGTACCGCGCCGGGCTGGTTGACGGCATGCCGAATGGGAACTTCGGACCGAAGAATGGGATGACCCGTGCGCAGTGCGCGGTAATTTTGTGCGGCTATTTAGATATCTGTGCCCGCAGCTGTACGGACACGGAGAAGATCAGCATGGTCAATCATCGCGGCTACAGCTGTACCGCACCGGAAAATACCCTGCCTGCCTATCAGGTGTCCGCTCAGATGGGGTATACATATGTGGAAGCGGATATCCAGTTCACGGAGGACGGAGAGCCGGTGCTGCTGCACGATGCGACAATCAACCGCACCAGCAATGTCGAAGAGGTCACCGGCAGCGATCAGAAGGTATATCTGTCTCACTGTACGCTGACACAGCTGCAAACCTATGATTTTGGCTCGTGGAAGGCGGAAAAATATGCCGGGACAAAAATTCCGACGTTTCGGGAGTTTATCTCTCTGTGTGCACAGAACGGTCTGCACCCGTACATCGAGCTTAAACAAAAGATGACACAGCAGCAAGTCGGGCAGCTGGTGGACATTGTCAGAGAATATGACATGTATGACAACGTCACATGGATCAGCTTCTATTCGGACAACCTGACGAAGCTGTGCGCTGTATGTCCGGCGGCAGAGCTTATGCTGCTGGCAACGACAATGGATACAGACAACATTGAGGCGGCAAAGAGCCTCCAAAACGGAAAAAACTGTGTTCTGCTCAGCGTGCGCTACAACAAGCTGACGGCTGCACAGCGGGCGGACTGCCTGCGTGCCGGACTGGATTTCGGCGTGTGGACGGTTAACAGCAAAGAAGATGCCATTCGGCAGACGAATACAAGTGCCATGTTCCTCACGACGGATGAACTGACTTGGGATACGCTGTATTCTGGCTGACAGAGGTTCTTTTATGCGAGAGCAGCGCATAAGATTCCTTCAGAAACGGAGGGACAAACATGACGCTGACCCCGCAGCAGGAACAGGAGCTGCACCGCTGCATGCTGCTCGGGCTGATCCAGGCCCTGCACCGCACGCAGCACCTGACGGAGGCGCAGTTCCGCGAACTGATGGACATTTGGAAACCACATGCGAAAGCGCCGCCCGGCTAGCCGGACGGCGCTTGTTGCGGATTACAGCAGTTCTTCCCATTCCTTCTGTTTGAAGCCAAAGAGGGCAAACCCGTCTGCGACGAGGACGGGACGGCGCACGAGCATACCGTCGCTCGCGAGCAGCGCGAACTGCTCGTCTTCGCTCATATCCGGCAGCTTTTTGGACAGCTCCAGTGAACGGTACAGCTGTCCGCTTGTGTTGAACAGGCGCTTGAGCGGCAGACCGCTTTTGGCATGCCAGTCACGCAGCTCCTGCTCGGTGGGGTTTTGCTCTTTGATGTCGCGCACTTCTACAGGAATGTCGCGCGCATCGAGGAAGGCACGCGCCTTTTTGCACGTGCTGCATTTGGGATAACAGACAAACAGCATGGGGATTCTCCTTCCGTCCGGTTCGGTTTATATTCTGGAAAATGATGTAAGGGACAGCCTGTCCGGCACATGGCCGCGGATGAGCTGTTCCTTTTCCGTCTTTGTCAGTGTTTTGATGCGGGCTTCGAGCTGAGCCGCGGCGGTATGGCCGGGGGCGCGCCAGATCGCCTCCATACATACCGGACGGCGGGAGGCGGTATATTTTGCCCCGCCCCGCAGTTTCCCGGTATGTTGAGCAAACCGGCGCGCCGGGTCGGTTGTGATGCCGGTATACAGCGAACCGTCCGCACAGCGCAGCATATAAGTGTAATACATAGGTGCTCCGTTTCTGTTTTTTTCAGTATAGCATACCGACACGCGGAAATACAGGCCAGAATGCCTGCGCAATGTATCCAAAAGGTGCCATTGACGGCAGGGGTACGGCTGTGGTACGGTATAGGTGAACGGATTGACGGGATATTAGGGCGTATCTGAACAGTCGAAATTTTGACTCTTTTTGCAAATGCGGGCAGCTTTATCGTGAAAAACACTTGAAATCCGAAAGGATTCCTGCGAGTCTTTTTGTTGAAACAGCCGCCCCTTTGCGAAAGTTTCGTCATTTTTCTGGTTCTCAGATAGCGTCTGGCACGGCGATTTTCGTGCTGTGTGCCGCAATCTGCTCGAAAAAAGGAAAAACAGGAAAAGGAGTGAAAGGAATGGAAAACTTTTTCCATATCAGGGAACGCGGCTCGAATGTGAAAACGGAGGTCCTGGCAGGTATTACGACCTTCATGACAATGGCGTATATCCTCATGGTCAATCCGGGCATTTTCAGCGATCTCGGCGACGGCTATTACAATGCCGTTTATATTGCGACAGCGCTCTCTGCCGTCATCGGTACGGTACTCATCGGCCTGCTGGCCAATCTGCCGCTCGCGCAGGCGCCGGGCATGGGACTCAATGCGTTCTTTGTCTATACTGTCTGCTTCGGCATGGGCTTCACCTATGCCAATGCGCTGGTGTTTGTCCTGATTGACGGCGTTATTTTTCTGCTTCTGACGGTCACCGGTCTGCGAAGAATGATTTTTGAGGCGATTCCGAAGACAATCCGAATTGCAATTCCGGCAGGCATCGGTCTGTTTATCGCGTTCCTCGGCTTCCAGGACGCGGGTATTGTTCAGCCGAATGAAAGCACGGGTGTATCTCTGGCATCGTTCAACCTGCTCGGAGGACAGACATGGGGCGATATCATGCCGATGGTTATCACGGTAATCGGTATCTTCCTCATCGCAATTCTGACCAAGCGCGGCGTCAAGGGTGCGATTTTCTGGGGCATTCTGGGCTGCACGGTGCTGTATTATGTATGCGGCATCCTCGTCCCGGGCTTCTATGACGGCTTCGGCGCGAATTTCAGCTTTGCGCCGTTTGCGGCATTCAGCGATTTCACAAAACTGTCGTTCGGCAAGGTGTTCACAGAGGGCTTTGATTTCAGCATCTATTTGGCGAGCCATTCCACGGCGGATCTGGTCATTACCTTTATTTCCACCTCGCTCGCATTCTGCATGGTCGATATGTTCGACACGCTGGGCACGCTGTATGGCGCGTGCGCGCGCGGCAACCTGTTGGATGAAACCGGCGACGTGCCGAATATGGAAAAGGCAATGCTGTCCGACGCCATTGCAACCACCTGCGGCTCGATCTGCGGCACCTCTACGGTAACTACGTTCGTCGAATCGTCGGCAGGCGTTGCAGAAGGCGGGCGCACCGGGCTGTCAGCACTCGTCACAGCGGGTCTGTTCTTTGTCTCTCTGTTCCTGACCCCGATCGCTTCCCTGATCCCGTCTGCGGCGACGGCAGCGGCACTGATTTATGTCGGCATTCTGATGATGAACGGTGTAAAGGAAATCGAATGGACTGACCCTGCGGTTGCCGTTCCGGCATTCCTTGCAATCGCCATGATGCCGTTTACCTATAACATCAGTTATGGCATTGCATTCGGCGTGCTGTCGTATATCGTCATTCATGCGTTTACTGGCAAGCTCCGCGAGGTCAATGTAGGTACCTGGATCATCGGCGTACTGTTTGTCGCCATGTTCCTGCTGACGCACTGAGTTTGCGGCAGAATCAACCCGATATACACCGCCCGGCGCACGGCGCGCCGGGCGGTTTTTTTATCTCGCGGCGGTGTGTCAGGCTGCGGCGGCTGCGTATGGACGCAATTTTTATAAATTGCGACAACAGGCGGAACTACCTGCAATTTGGTGCAGAATGGCATGAGGATCATTCACATCGGTAACACCAGGGAGGATGGCAGGAGAGCAGAAAATATGTAGTAGAATGACATCAGAAAATGCACAATGCACAGGAAAAATGCAGCATACGATTATTTTTGGATAAAAAGCAGAATTTATTTGTTGAAATAATCGAAAACATTAAGGTGTTACATGCGAAATTTGTGTAGCTTATAAAGACAAGAGAATAGAACTATTTGGGAAAATACACAGCAGAATTTTGTTAAAAAGCAGGAAATGCATATTTTAGGGCAGGAAAAGTGATTGCAACAAATCTTGCATGTGTCATAATAGTACCACGGAATGCGATTTGCGCATGACGGGAAAGAGAGGAAGCAGAAAATGAAAATGAAAAAATGGATGGCGATGCTTGTTGCAGGCGCACTGTGCGCAGGCATGATGGCAGGCTGCGGGTCTTCGTCGGATTCGACGGATCAATCCGCGGCACAGGCAAGTGACAAGACATTTGACGGCAGCATTTCCTTCATCATCTCTCACAAGGATGAGTATCTGGGAACGCTGGATCAGGCGGCAAAGGCGTCTGCTGAGTCCAAGGGCTGCACGCTGACATCCACCGACTGCGCGGATGACATGGACAAGCAGATTGACTATGTGCGTGCGGCTGCCGAGAACAAGACGGATGCAATCATCATCGTTCTCGCGGACGATACGCGCGCAGATGAGGTCGTTGAGGCGGCCGGCGACACAAAGGTCGTATTCCTCAACCGCATCCCGCAGGATGAATCGGTACTCGACGAAAACCATGTGTATGTCGGTTCAAATGAGGACGACTCCGGTACCTATCAGGGTGAAATGCTCGCGGATGCACTCAAGAAGGAAGGGAAGGAAAGCGTTGCTTATCTGATGTTCGAGGGCACGGAGGGGCTGGTTCACACCACCAAGCGTACCGAGGGCGTGCTCAAGGCACTCGACGCGGCGGGCATCACCGCGACGGCGGCAGCAGAGACGGTTGACTGCGGCTATGACCGTACAAAGGCAATGGATCAGATGAGCATCATGCTGGCAGAGGGTCTGGATATGTCCAAGGTCGACTGCATCATTGCAAACAACGACGCAATGGCACTGGGCGTACTCGAATCGCTCCGCCAGAACAAGGTTGATACCTCCAACCTCAAGGTTGTTGGTGTCGATGGCACCAACGCAGGCTTGCAGGCCATTTCCGACGGCATCATGCTGGCAACGGTCTACCAGAATGCGGTCGGACAGGCAACCGCGGGCGTACAGGCGGCAATCAATCTCGCCAGCGGCGCAGATCTGTCGACCGACATCTCCTATGAAACGGATCAGGACAATGAAAACATCATCTGGGTTCCGTTTGAGAAGATCACAGCTGACAACGTTGCAGAATACTTCTGAGTTGTAATGCTATCAATACGAAACACAGGGCGCGTACCTTCGGGTGCGCGCCCCCTTTTTTATGCCGTGAATGGCAGGCTTTGGGGAAAACCGGCGCGGACGGTTCGGAAACCACCACATTCCGACGCATTGCGCGCCGGAGCCTGCGTGGGTCTGCGTGCAAATCAGAGGGCTTTTTGGCGCAGCGCGGCGGATTCGACAGCAATCGGACAAAACGGAGAATTTTAACACAGATGATACATGAATAGCAGGAAATGTATATTTTAGGGCAGGAAATGTGATTGCATCCCAAAAACGCTGTGCCATAATGTTTATGTTTGGATTACTGAATTCTATGGAAACGATTCACAAAGGGAAGAAAGTGAGGAAACTCATCATGAAATTCAAAAAGTGGATGGCAGCTTTGCTGACCGGTACCCTGTGCATGGGTATGATGGCAGGCTGCGGATTTACACCGCTCAATGCGGAAGAGGAAACGGCAGAGGAAAGCACTGCCTTTGCGGGCGAGCTGGAGCTGATTCTTTCGCAGAAGGATGAATACCTGAGCTATCTGGATCAGGCGGCAAAGGCATCTGCGGAAGCGCATGGCTGCACGCTGGCCTCGCTCGACTGCGGCGGGGATATGGATCGGCAGCTGGAATATGTCAAGGCTGCGGCACAGGGCGATGCGGGTGCGATTCTCGTCGTACTGGCGGATGACACACGTGCAGATGAGGTCATAGAAGCGGCAGGCGGCAAGCCGGTTGTCTTTGTCAACCGCATTCCGCAGGATGAGTCGGTGCTGGATGAAACGCATGTCTATGTCGGCTCGGACGAGGATAAGTCCGGTACCTATCAGGGCGAGGCGTTGGTTTCATACTTTGAGAAACAGGGCAAGGACAGCGTCAATTACCTGCTGTTCAAGGGCAATGAGGGCCTGATTCACACCACCAAGCGCTCGGAAGGTGCAATTCAGGCGCTTGAGGACGCCGGCATTTCCACCAATGCGGCAGAAGAACCGGTCGATTGCGGCTATGACCGCGCAAAGGCGATGGAACAGATGACACTCATGCTGGCAAATGGACTGGAAGTGTCCGGAATTGACTGCATCATTGCAAATAACGATGCAATGGCGCTGGGTGTCATTGAAGCACTCAAGCAGAATGGGGTCGATCCGAGTGGCATTGCCATTGTCGGCGTTGACGGCACGAATGCAGGCCTTCAGGCGATTCGTGACGGCGAGATGCTGGCAACCGTACATCAGGACGCAGTCGGTCAGGCTTCCGGAGCAGTACAGGTTGCCATCAATCTGGCGGGCGGCGCAGACCTCATGGAGGGCGTCAGCTATGAACAGGACAAGGACAACGGTTCGCTGATTTGGGTTCCGTTTGAGCTGGTCACCGCTGAAAACGTGGACGATTTCAACTGATACAAAATCGGATTCAACTCCCGTCCGTATGGGCGGGAGTTTTTTGCGCACGGCGGTGCGGACAGAAATCGCGCGCCTGCGCGAGCTGCTGGCCAACGGGGAAGCGGTTACGAAGGAGTGGACGACATGAGGAAAGTAATCCACAGAACATTTTTTGCATGGGAGCACGAAAAGGAAGAGGACTGGCTCAACGGAATGGCGGCGCAGGGCTGGAACTTTGTGGACACGACACCGTTCCGTCGGCTCAAACAGGAACGGGAGATACACGAATAAGGAGGCGTTACAGTGGAACAGATTTCATCGATTTTTACCGCAGTGGTCTGTGTAGTCGGCGTCATATGCGTGGCACTGTTGCTGTACAAGCTGCGCCAGCAGGGAAAGGAGCAGCCGAATGAGGAAAAGCAGGAACGCGTCTCACGCCGCGGGACAACCGGAATGTGTCTCGGTGTCTGCATTGGCGCGCTGCTCAGCGTGACAGGGCTGATTTCCACCGCATACGGCGTTTGCTTCGGCATGCTGATCGGACTTACCGTCGGGACATATCTTGCGAAATAATGCGAAACAGCCGGTCAAATCGACCGGCTGTTCCTATATCTGTGCGCAAGCGCAAACGGTGCGTCCATGAGAACCATCACGCAGAAAATCACAACGGCGAACAGCAACAGATATCCTGCGCGGCTTCCGCCCGCGAGCTGTGCGAGCCATACGAGTGGAGAGCCGGGGGACGGCAGCTGTAAAAACATATAATTCGCGTGGAAACAGGAATCAAACCATGCAATTGGCGGAACAACGGCGCACAGAAACAGGACCGGCTTCCACACGGCGGACAGGCACGGACGGATAGCACCGCTTGCAGTTTGCACAACGATATACAGTACAATCAGCCCGTGAGCGGCGAAGCTGTGCAGCGATACAAAGCTGAAAAACGGGTATATCGTCCAGTCGGGAAACAGCAACGCTGCACAGGCACCCGGCAGGCACAGTGCATACAGCACCTGCCCGAGCCAGTCGGGTTTCCACAGGCTGTGAATGGCACAGAGATACACCGCCATGCCACACAGGTGCAGCGGAAGCTCATAAAGATTCATACAGCCCATACAGTGGTATACGATGGTACGCACAATATCCAGCAGGACAATGGAAAGGCCGAGGGCCTGCGTCAGGTGTCGGCGCGCCGATGCCTGTGCCGCGCGGAACCGGCAGGCGCACACAAGACAGAGCAGGGCAATGGCCATGAGCGCGCCGAGATGCGGCGCGGAAAACAGCGCAAAGCCCACACCCGGCGGGAGGTCGGCGGCATAGGTAAAGAACAACGGAACATTCCTCCTTGGAAGGAAAAAATATCCGCCCCACGGCGCTGTGCGGGACGGATTGCGGGTCACGATTTGCGGTTTTTGGACTTGACGGTATCATCTGTGCGCGGGCGCAGCGGCCACGGGCGATCCTCCCCCATCTTGCGGCGCGTGCGGTAATATACCACATAGACCAGCAGTGTGGGCAGGTTGATGATGACAAACGACAGCACCAGCGTCAGGATGGCACCGCCGATTCCGCCGGTTTTCGCCATCTGAGAAAAGACAGACGGTGCGGATTGAATGATTGCCACAACCGAGATGATAAAGAATGCAACCGGCATGACAAGTCCGGCCGTGCGGCTCGGCTTGCGTGCGAAATAGCGTTCAAAATACCACAGTCCGAACGCGATGACCGCGATGAGGACGAGGGAAAATACAATAGCAGTCATGATGAATGCCTCCTGTCAGACAGAACGGTGATAGAAAAAGCCGAAAATCGCACTGACACCTGCGCAGAGCGCAAAAAATGCGAAATCACCGAGACAGGCTTGTGTAAAACCGGCGACAATCAGCTCACGGATGCAGACAATCAGGAATGCAGCCGCAGCAATGGCACAGAAAATACACAGCCATTTCCACAGCGGGCGGTTTTCCGGGTGCTGTGGGATGGTAAAATCCTCCTGAATCGGACGATGGCAGACTGGACATTCCGTCTCGCCGTCTTCGATGCGATTTCCGCAGTACTGGCAGATTTTCATGATTGCAGAGTCTCCTTCACTGTTTCTGGAATGGTATCAGTGTAACACACTTTGCGGAGCGGTTCAACCGCGGAATGGTGCTGTTTCCGCGTCGGACAGCTCCAGCATCTTCAGAATCAGTGTGGCAGAGGTGCGTGCGGCATCCCCGATAAAGTTGTCATAGCTCTCATCGGCATTGTCATCGGCGGCATCCGACATGGTGCGGATGACCAGATACGGCTTATCGAACATGAAGGCCGCATGTCCGATTGCGGCGCCCTCCATCTCGACACAGGCGGGCGCAAAGCGTTCGTTGATCGCCTGCTTGGTCTGTGCATCGCTGATGAATTTGTCGCCGGAGACAATGCGGCCACGGCGGTAACGGCCTTCCATTTCCGGAAGCGCCTCACAGGCGCGCACGCACAGTGCGGCAAGCGCCTCATCCGCCGGGAAAAACGCGCGCTGCGGATAGTATTTCAGCATGACTTCATCCTGATCGTGGAAGCCTGTCTCACTGCTGATGACGACATCGAGGATGTGCAGGCCGTGTGCCATGGCGCCCGCAATGCCGACATTGACGATGCAGTCCGCGCCGAATTTGTCACAGACGGTCGCAGCGCAGACGGCGGCATTGACCTTGCCGACGCCGCAGCAGACGAGCACAACTTCGTGCCCGGACACCGTTCCCTCATAGAAGACTGTGCCGAACAGCGGCGTTTCGTTTTTGATATCCATGTGCTTGCGGATCAGTTCGATTTCGGCGTCCAGTGCGCCGAGAATTCCCCATTTCATAGGTAGTGTTCCTTTCTTTGCGGTAAATTTTGCTGCTGTACCTATTATAAAAAGCGGGGTTGCATTCGTCAATGCGAATCCGTATAATGAAGAAAAAACCAAACGTCAGGAGCAGAAATATGAAACGAATTGCGAGCTTTTGCATCAACCATGATACCCTCACTGAGGGAATGTATACATCCCGCGTGGACGGCGATGTCATCACCTATGATATCCGCATGGTAAAGCCGAACCACGGTGAATACCTTGATCCGCCTGCGCTGCACACATTTGAACACCTGTTTGCGACCTATGTGCGCAACACGAAATACAGCGATGCCATTGTATACTGCGGTCCGATGGGCTGTCGAACCGGTTTTTATTTCCTCGTGCGCGACACGATGACGCAGGAAACAGCGATTGCACTGGTGCGCGAGACGATGCAGTTCGTCTGCGAGTTTGAAGGCACCATTCCAGGTTCCGCAAAGGAAGAATGCGGCAATTATCTGTCGCACGATCTCGAGGGCGCAAAGCGCATGGCTGAGAAAATGCGCAGTGTGCTCGCCGACTGGACACCGGAAAAGCTGGTGTATCCGGAATAAAAAAGGGCTCCCTCCAACAAAGGAGCCTTTGCGCATCAACGTGCGGTTTCCGTGCGCCATTCGAACGTGACTTCCTTTATCCACAGGTATTCAAACGGGTGATGGGTTACCCGTCGAAGTATTTCAAGAAAATTTGAAAATAGTTGTTGACAACGGTCGAAAAAAATGGTATCCTATTCAGGCACTCAACGAGAGCGACACGAAAAACCGAAGAATTTGTTGAGATTACTGGCCGGGAGGCAAAAAAGTGCTTGACAAAGTGGTTTGAATGTGTTAAACTAAATGAGTTGCCGCTGAGAGATCGGCGAAACAATCGAATCAAGTTTGAAAAAAGAAATGAAAAAAGTTCTTGACAAACCTCTGGTGAGATGATATAATAAATAAGCTGCTACGCTGAAAGGCGAACAGCGGAAAGCATTGTACCTTGTAAATTAAACAACGCAAGTTTGAACGAATTACAAACCTGAAATTCTTTTGAAGTTTATACTCAGAAGACCACCGGAAGCTGTAACTCCGGTATAAAAAACAACAGCAAGCCAGCTTAAAGCTGAAATTTGATTATAACGGGCTTTGCTCGTGATAATACAATTTTTAGAGAGTTTGATCCTGGCTCAGGATGAACGCTGGCGGCGTGCCTAACACATGCAAGTCGAACGGAGCACTGAGACTTCGGTTTTTGTGCTTAGTGGCGGACGGGTGAGTAACGCGTGAGCAATCTGCCTTTCAGAGGGGGATAACGACTGGAAACGGTCGCTAATACCGCATAACGTATTTTGCAGGCATCTGCGAGATACCAAAGGAGCAATCCGCTGAAAGATGAGCTCGCGTCTGATTAGATAGTTGGTGAGGTAACGGCCCACCAAGTCGACGATCAGTAGCCGGACTGAGAGGTTGAACGGCCACATTGGGACTGAGACACGGCCCAGACTCCTACGGGAGGCAGCAGTGGGGAATATTGCGCAATGGGGGAAACCCTGACGCAGCAACGCCGCGTGATCGAAGAAGGTCTTCGGATTGTAAAGATCTTTTATCAGGGACGAAGAAAGTGACGGTACCTGATGAATAAGCTCCGGCTAACTACGTGCCAGCAGCCGCGGTAATACGTAGGGAGCGAGCGTTATCCGGATTTACTGGGTGTAAAGGGCGAGTAGGCGGGCTGGTAAGTTGGAAGTGAAATGTCGGGGCTTAACCCCGGAACTGCTTTCAAAACTGCTGGTCTTGAGTGATGGAGAGGCAGGCGGAATTCCTAGTGTAGCGGTGAAATGCGTAGATATTAGGAGGAACACCAGTGGCGAAGGCGGCCTGCTGGACATTAACTGACGCTGAGGAGCGAAAGCGTGGGGAGCAAACAGGATTAGATACCCTGGTAGTCCACGCCGTAAACGATGGATACTAGGTGTGGGAGGTATTGACCCCTTCCGTGCCGCAGTTAACACAATAAGTATCCCACCTGGGGAGTACGACCGCAAGGTTGAAACTCAAAGGAATTGACGGGGGCCCGCACAAGCAGTGGAGTATGTGGTTTAATTCGAAGCAACGCGAAGAACCTTACCTGGTCTTGACATCCCGGTGACCGGCATAGAGATATGCCTTTCCCTTCGGGGACAGCGGTGACAGGTGGTGCATGGTTGTCGTCAGCTCGTGTCGTGAGATGTTGGGTTAAGTCCCGCAACGAGCGCAACCCTTATTGTTAGTTGATACATTTAGTTGATCACTCTAGCGAGACTGCCGTTGACAAAACGGAGGAAGGTGGGGACGACGTCAAATCATCATGCCCCTTATGACCAGGGCTACACACGTACTACAATGGCAGACATACAGAGGGAAGCAAAGCTGTGAGGCAGAGCAAATCCCTAAAAGCTGTCCCAGTTCAGATTGCAGGCTGCAACCCGCCTGCATGAAGTCGGAATTGCTAGTAATCGCGGATCAGCATGCCGCGGTGAATACGTTCCCGGGCCTTGTACACACCGCCCGTCACACCATGAGAGCCGGTAATGCCCGAAGTCCGTAGTCTAACCGCAAGGAGGACGCGGCCGAAGGCAGGACTGGTAATTAGGGTGAAGTCGTAACAAGGTAGCCGTATCGGAAGGTGCGGCTGGATCACCTCCTTTCTAAGGAGACCATGAAGCTTGAAACAGAGCTTTGTAAATTCCTAGGTCAATTCAGGAATGAGTTATTCAAACGAACGTTGTTTAATTTAGAGGGCATAATGCCCTTACAAAAGGAAATCAATTTCATATGGGGGTGTAGCTCAGCTGGGAGAGCACCTGCCTTGCAAGCAGGGGGTCAGGAGTTCGATTCTCCTCATCTCCACCACTTACTTTTCTTTTTATAGAAGAAGAAAGGTAAGCAAAAGAAGAACAATTCTTTTGCTGATATTGATTTCCTTTCATATGGGCTTATAGCTCAGGTGGTTAGAGCGCACGCCTGATAAGCGTGAGGTCGATGGTTCGAGTCCATTTAAGCCCACCACTAACATCCCAAAGGATGTTAAACTCTGCACCTTGAAAACTGAACAGCGAGAAAACGACAAAGCAACAATAGGAAATTAAAATTGTTATTCTGGGAAATTGCGAAAAGCAAACTGAAATAAAAGGTTTTAACGATCCAATTGTGGCGAAAGTACGAAAGTACTACTACAAATTAGCTATAACAAAAGATAACCGAGATTACTCACAATCTTAAGTTACTAAAATAATTCCTGATCTGACCGGATCAGGTCTTACAGCTGGTCAAGCTGTAAAGGGCGCAAGGGGAATGCCTTGGCACCAGGAGCCGATGAAGGACGTGACAAGCTGCGATAAGCTTGGGGGAGCTGCAAATAAGCATTGATCCCAAGATTTCCGAATGGGGAAACCCGCATGAGAGAAGCTCATGCAGCTCATACTGAATCAAATAGGTATGAGTGGGGAACCGCCTGAACTGAAACATCTAAGTAGGGCGAGGAAGAGACATCAACAGAGATTCCGCTAGTAGTGGCGAGCGAACGCGGAAGAGGCCAAACCTGAGGTAGCAATATCTCAGGGGTTCGGACTGCAATATGTAGTGTGAAAGATAGCTGAACGCTTTGGGAAGAGCGGCGAAACAGGGTGACAGCCCCGTAAGCGACATCGGAAGCACGCTAGCAGTATCCAGAGTACCACAGGACACGAGGAACCCTGTGGGAAGACGGGTGGACCATCATCCAAGCCTAAATACTACCTGGTGACCGATAGCGAAGCAGTACCGTGAGGGAAAGGTGAAAAGGACCCCGGGAGGGGAGTGAAAGAGAACCTGAAACCTTGTGCCTACAAGCACCGAGAGCACGTTCATGTGTGATCGGGTACTTTTTGTAGAACGGTCCGGCGAGTTAATGTATGTAGCAAGGTTAAGTGACTGGAGTCACGGAGCCGCAGCGAGAGCGAGTCTGAACAGGGCGAATTAGTTACATGTATTAGACCCGAAACCGGGTGACCTATCCATGAGCAGGCTGAAGTTGCGGTAAGACGCAATGGAGGGCCGCACCCACGTCCGTTGAAAAGGCCGGGGATGACTTGTGGATAGCGGAGAAATTCCAATCGAACTCGGATATAGCTGGTTCTCCCCGAAATAGCTTTAGGGCTAGCGTTATGATAGATTACCGGAGGTAGAGCACTGAATGGGCTAGGGGCCGCGAGGTTACTGAACCCTATCAAACTTCGAATGCCGGATAATTGGTTCATGGCAGTCAGACCATGTGAGATAAGTCGCATGGTCAAAAGGGAAACAGCCCAGATCCGCAGCTAAGGTCCCAAATGAATACTAAGTGGAAAATGATGTGAAATTGCTAAGACAACCAGGATGTTGGCTTAGAAGCAGCCACTCATTCAAAGAGTGCGTAATAGCTCACTGGTCGAGTGATTTTGCGCAGAAAATTTAACGGGGCTAAGTATTCAACCGAAGCTCGGGCAATGTTTGAAACATTGGGTAGGGGAGCGTCGTATGCGGGGTGAAGCGTGATCGGAAGGACACGTGGACTTCATACGAGTGAGAATGCCGGAATAAGTAGCGAGAATTATGTGAGAATCATAATGGCCGAAAATCTAAGGTTTCTTGGGGAAGGTTCGTCCGCCCAAGGTTAGTCGGGAGCTAAGGCGAGGCCTAACGGCGTAGTCGATGCACATACGGTTGATATTCCGTAACCACCGAAGATGTTAAGCTGAGGGACACTTTCATTAAGTCTGACCCGGGCGATGGTTGCCCGGGCGTAAGGGACCGAAATATAGTAGGGAAGCAGACGGCGTGAGAGGCGAGAAAAGCTCAGTGTATTGTCCAGGTGCCCGTACCGCAAACCGACACAGGTAGATGGGATGAGTATTCTAAGGCCAACGGGAGAATGGTTGTTAAGGAACTCGGCAAATTGGCCCCGTAACTTCGGAATAAGGGGCGCCTCTGAGAAGAGGCCGCAGTGAAAAGGCCCAAGCGACTGTTTAGCAAAAACACAGCTCTCTGCTAAATCGAAAGATGACGTATAGGGGGTGACGCCTGCCCGGTGCTGGAAGGTTAAGAGGAGATGTTAGAGCAATCGAAGCATTGAATTTAAGCCCCAGTAAACGGCGGCCGTAACTATAACGGTCCTAAGGTAGCGAAATTCCTTGTCAGGTAAGTTCTGACCCGCACGAATGGCGTAACGATTTGGGCACTGTCTCAACAGCCAGCCCGGCGAAATTGTAGTACCGGTGAAGATGCCGGTTTCCCGCAACTAGACGGAAAGACCCCATGGAGCTTCACTGTAGCTTGATATTGGATTTCGATATTTCATGTACAGGATAGGTGGGAGGCTTGGAAGCAAGTGCGCCAGCATTTGTGGAGCCAACCTTGGGATACCACTCTTGGAATATTGGAATTCTAACCTGCGGCCATGAATCTGGTCGGGGGACACTGTCAGGTGGGCAGTTTGACTGGGGCGGTCGCCTCCTAAAGAGTAACGGAGGCGCTCAAAGGTTCGTTCAGCACGGATGGAAATCGTGCAGTGAGTGTAAACGCAAAAACGAGCCTGACTGCGAGACTGACGGGTCGAGCAGGAACGAAAGTTGGAGTTAGTGATCCGGCGGTATGTGAATGGAAATGCCGTCGCTCAACGGATAAAAGCTACCCTGGGGATAACAGGCTGATCTCCCCCAAGAGTCCACATCGACGGGGAGGTTTGGCACCTCGATGTCGGCTCATCGCATCCTGGGGCTGAATTCGGTCCCAAGGGTTTGGCTGTTCGCCAATTAAAGCGGTACGCGAGCTGGGTTCAGAACGTCGTGAGACAGTTCGGTCCCTATCTGTTGCGGGCGTAGGAAATTTGAACGGAGCTGTCCTTAGTACGAGAGGACCGGGATGGACATACCTCTGGTGCACCAGTTGTTCTGCCAAGGGCATAGCTGGGTAGCTAAGTATGGACGAGATAAACGCTGAAGGCATCTAAGCGTGAAACTCCCCGTAAGATAAGATTTCCCATTCTTCGGAAGTAAGACCCCACGTAGACGATGTGGTTGATAGGTCAGGAGTGGAAGTACAGTAATGTATGCAGCGGACTGATACTAATAGGTCGAGGGCTTGACCTGAATTATGATTTGGGTAAACTCGGAAAAAGCTTCTGTCACGAGTATTGCTGTTCAGTTTTGAGGGCGCAGATAATGCAAAACTCACGAGAAAAAGTTGACGAAATGCACCATTAGCTCAGATGGTAGAGCAACTGACTCTTAATCAGTGGGTCCTGGGTTCGAGTCCCCGATGGTGTACCACTTCTTTCTGGACACCGATAAATACGGTGTGTGGAAATGGCCCGTTGGTCAAGCGGCTAAGACGACGGCCTCTCACGCCGTAAACGGGAGTTCGATTCTCCCACGGGTCACCAATTTTTTCTTGACATAACGCAGATAATGTGTTATAGTAACAAAGGTCTTTTCTTTAAAGGAAAAGATAGTAGGTGTTTTTTGTGATGAGGGTACACCCGTTCCCATTCCGAACACGGTAGTTAAGCTCATTTACGCCGACAATACTTGGCTGGCGACGGCCTGGGAAGATAGGTCGATGCCTACACAAAAGCGATCTGAGAAATCAGATCGCTTCGATATTCCTCAATAGCTCAGTTGGTAGAGCATGCGGCTGTTAACCGCAGGGTCGTTGGTTCGAGTCCAACTTGAGGAGCCATTAAGATTGTTCGCCGTCATATAATAGAGTTATGTGACGGCGAAAATCATATACAGACCATTTTGATTATGGGCCTTTAGCTCAGTTGGTTAGAGCAACCGGCTCATAACCGGTCGGTCCCGGGTTCGAGTCCCCGAAGGCCCACCACTTATTTTTCTTTTATTGCAAAAGGGAAAGAGAGCAAAAGGAAGCGGTTGGCTGCAAAACTCGGCTTGCTTATACAGGGGTATAGCTCAGCTGGTAGAGCAGCGGTCTCCAAAACCGCGTGCCGAGGGTTCGATCCCTTCTGCCCCTGCCATTTTGGCCCAGTAGTTCAGTTGGTTAGAACGCTAGCCTGTCACGCTAGAGGTCGACGGTTCGAGCCCGTTCTGGGTCGCCAATGCTGCTATAGCTCAGTCGGTAGAGCGCATCCTTGGTAAGGATGAGGTCAGCAGTTCAAATCTGCTTAGCAGCTCCATTAAGAGCCTGATTTCGTGTGAAATCAGGCTCTTTTCATACGTTTGGGCGCTTAAATCGGAAGAAAATGTTGATTTAAGACGTTTTTAAAACCAGCAGCATTGATGCGACTTTTCGGACTTTATATAACAAAAAGTCCGCTGAAAAGCGGACTTTGGTGGTTTATTTGCACTGAGATAGTTCTTCTTTTTCAGATTGCTCTTGAGGAGCTGTGTTCAGGAACCTGCGGATGAAAAACAGCAATGCCACGCCAACTACGGTCAGCAGATTTTCCAGCGGTGTGGTTTCGTGGACAATCATTTCACGCGACAGGGCAAAGGCGATGATATCCAGAACGGATTCAACCTTGTGGCTGGCGATCATCTTGATGAATTCGACGCCGATGATGATGTAACTGGCATTGCCCAGCCCGGCCTGGAAGGTTGTAGCATTGCCCAGACTGTGCAAAGGCTCGAACGGCACGATCATACCCAGTCCGCAAACAATACACAGCATAAGGACACAAATGCCAATGAACAATTCGAGGATGGATGCTGCTTTGTACAAATGCTCGGAAACAGAGAATGCTTTCATGGATGCCTCCTGCTTGTTATTTATTGTGATATGTTGCTATGATACCATGTTTCGGGTAGGATGACAAGGGGCTGGATATCAGACATATTTCCAGAAATACAAAAAATTGAAAAAAGTCGAAAAAAGTTCTTGACTTTTCCGCGACCATGTTTTATACTATACAAGCACTGCAAAAGTGCGGTGTTCTTCACGCCACACATCAAAAATGGCGTTTTCGATACTCTTTTTGTTGCGATGAGCAGCAGAAAGACCCTTTGCCTCTGTAGCTCAGTTGGTAGAGCAGGGGACTGAAAATCCCCGTGTCGGTGGTTCGATTCCGCCCGGAGGCACCAATATTTGCGGATGTAGCTCATCTGGTAGAGCGCCACCTTGCCAAGGTGGAGGTAGCGAGTTCGAGCCTCGTCATCCGCTCCAGCAAAGCAACCGAGAGATTCGGTTGCTTTTTTTGTGTTTGCATAGTTTGGGAATTTTCTTCACCTTCTTTTTTGTGTGTGGTTCTGGTATACTGTGTACAGCAAAGAAATGGCGGTGAATTGATGATGGAACTGTTGATGGGACGCGCGGGAAGCGGAAAAACGACTGCAATCCTGCGGCGCATTGCGTCGAGGGAATCCAGCGGAAAACGGCAGATTTTGATTGTGCCGGAGCTGGCGTCGCATGAATATGAGCGCATGCTGGCGGAGCAAACCGGAAATACCGGCTCGCGGTTTGCTGAAGTGTTGACCTTTCGGCGGATTGCCAACCGCGTGTTTTCTGAAGCGGGCGGACTGGCGGATACGGTACTCACACCGGCGGGTCGGCTGCTGGTGCTATATGAAGCGGCACGGCGCGCTTCTGACGCACTGACAGTGTATGGCGGGGCCACGCGCAAGCCAGATATTCTGCGCGATCTGCTGCGCGTGCTGGATGAGATGAAATGCAGCTGTGTTTCAGCAGAGGATATGCTGCGGGCAGCAGAGGAAGCGGAGGGACATTTGTCCGACAAGCTGCGTGATCTGGGCGAGATTGCCATGGTATATGATACAATGACAGAAGAGCAGTTGCCTGATCCGCGCGATCAGTTGACGCGTGTGGCGGAACGCCTGCCGGACAGCACGCTGTTTGAACATACAGAGGTCTACCTCGACCGCTTTGACAGCTTTAACAAGCAGGAGCTGGAAATTCTGGCGTATTTGCTCCGTCAAAAGATACCTGTGACGGTTGCGCTGACCGGTGATCCAAAGCAGCCGGAGCTGTTTCCGGAGGCACATGCAGCGACGGCACGGCTGCGCGCATTTGCCGGACGATGTGGCGATTCATTTGAGCTGACCATACAGGAGGACAGCGGCATGCCGCGCCCGTCTGATCTGGCGGTACTGGAGCGGTATGCGTTGGAAGCGCCTGCCCGACAGTTTGAGAGTGATGGTGAAAGCGTACAACTGCATGCAGCGGGAGATTTATTTTCCGAGTGTGAATTTGCCGCGGCGTATATCCGGCAGCTGCTGCGCGAAACAGACGCCAGACGGCGTGATATTGTTGTGACGGCGCGCAATTTTGAGCAATATGCGCCCATTCTGGAGCTGGTATTTGACCGCTATGATATTCCGGTGTTTTTGAGCGAAAAGCATGATATTTTGCAAAAACCGGTGCTCGCGCTGGTCGGCGCGGCACTGCGTACCGTTACAGGCGGCTGGCGATATGAGGATATGTTTGCCTATTTGAAGACCGGTTTTGCCGGGCTGACAGCAGATGAATGCGATGAGCTGGAAAATTATGTGCTGTTCTGGCGCATTCGCGGCACGGCATGGCAGCAGCCGTTTACCGGTAATCCGGACGGCTTTGGCGGCGTGATGGATGACAAAGCACAGCAGGTGCTTGTGCATCTCAATGAGCTGCGCGAACGCGCAGTTCAGCCGTTAATCACATTAAAAGATGGACTGAATCAGGCGGAGACTGCGACGCAGTATGTACAGGCACTGTATACGTTTCTGGAACAGCTGGGCGCGGCGGACAGCATTGCGGCGCGCGCACAACTGCATGAGGATGCCGGACGCTTGCAGACGGCGGAGGAATATCGCCAGCTGTGGGAAATTCTGATCCAGGCAATGGAGCAGTTTGCCTGGGTGCAGGGAGAGGGACAGATGGAAACCGATACGTTTGTTTCGCTGTTCACATTGGTGCTCGCAGAGTATGACGTCGGGACAATTCCGGTCGCACTCGACCGTGTGACCTGTGGCTCGATTGACCGCGTGTGTCACACCGGTATTCCGCATCTGATTGTGCTCGGCGTGAACGACGGTGTGCTGCCGGATGCGGGCGAGAGCGGCGGTATTCTGTCCGACAGCGACCGCGAGATGCTGCTCGGCCTGTCGGTCGAGCTGGAAACCGGAGAAGATCGCATGGTGCGCGAACAGGCGGCGGTGTATCGTGTGTTTGCA
Source organism: Butyricicoccus porcorum (assembly GCF_051246315.1). Taxonomy (NCBI): domain Bacteria; kingdom Bacillati; phylum Bacillota; class Clostridia; order Eubacteriales; family Butyricicoccaceae; genus Butyricicoccus; species Butyricicoccus porcorum. The sequence continues at coordinate 549,053 of NZ_CP178353.1, read as the reverse complement.
TCGGCGTCCAAAACATTGCTGCTGTCGTGGTGCACAGTCGGCGGGGATGGCGATATGCGCCCGTCGTATCTGATCGGCACCGTGCGGCATTTGCTGCACGGCGTGCCGGAGACCAATGAGAGCGGGCTGGAACAGCGTTACCGGCTGGAAGCGGAGCGCCCGCGCTTTGATCTGGCGTGCCGCGGTGCGGCGCGCGATGTCTCCCCGGCGGCACAGGCTGCGCTTGCGGCCTCTCCGGTTCCGATTATCCCACAGGAAAAATCCGTGCGCGGCCCGCTGACACAATCCGATACCATCCATGCGCTGTATGGAAACCGGCTGCGCGTTACCGCATCGCGTGTCGATGCGTTTTATCGCTGTGAATACGCCTATTTCCTGCGGTATGGTCTGCGGGCGAAGGAGCGCCGCCGCGCGGCATTCGACGCGCCGGAAACCGGTACCTTCTTGCACTATGTTCTGGAGCATACACTGCATGACCTGCATGAGCAGGGCGGCACAGGTGCGCCTGCGCGTGATGATGTGCATGCCATGGCAAAGAAATGGACACAGGTATATGTCGAGACCGCGCTGGGTGGTCTGGAACAGCATTCCGCACGGTTCCGCCACCTGTTCCGGCGGTTGGTGCGCATGCTGGATGAAATTCTCGACAATCTGCTGGATGAAATGGAGCGTTCGGATTTCGAGCCGATTGACTTCGAGCTGGACTTTTCACGCGGCGGAGATCTGCCGCCGATTGCCATTGACAGCCCGGATGGCAGGCTGGAGCTGAACGGCAAGGTTGACCGCGTTGACGGCTATATCAAGGACGGCACGCTGTATGTGCGCGTCATGGACTATAAGAGCGGACAGAAAAAATTTGAGCTGTCCGATCTGTGGTATGGGCTGAATGTTCAGCTGCTGCTGTATCTGTTTGCCATCCAGAAGCATGGGACGGAGCGCTACCGCGCAAAGCTGGCACAGCAAATCGATGAAATCGTTCCGGCGGGCGCATTGTATATCCCGACGCGCAGTGCACTGGTCAATGCACCGCGCGGCACGGATGAGGAAACCATCGAGCAGCTGCGGCGCAAACAGCTGCGGCGTTCCGGCCTGTTGTTGGATGACCCCGAAGTGATCGAGGCGATGGAACACGGCATCACAAAGGACGGCGAATTTCTGCCGATTGGCTACCTGAAAAAGGGAGGCATGTCGGCGGCGAGCCAGAACAGTCTTGCGAGCATGGAGCAGCTGGGCAAGCTGAGCAAGCATATTCGGCACATCCTGCGCAGCATGGGGCATGAGCTGATGGAAGGCAAAATGGATGCACGCCCGGTGCGGCGCGGCCCGACGGAGGACGCCTGTACCTGGTGTCCGTACCGCGCTGTGTGCCGCTTTGACGCAAAGCTGGGCGATAAGCCACACAACATCGCCAAGATCAAGCCGGAGGACTTCTGGCAGGAGATTGACCGCGAATTGGAAGGAGAGGATGGACATGGGCGTTAACTGGACAGCGGAACAGCAGGCGGCGATTTCCAACCGCGGCGGTACACTGCTGGTTTCGGCGGCAGCCGGTTCGGGCAAGACCGCCGTGCTGGTTGAACGCGTTTTGCAGCGTGTGACCGACCCGGACAACCCGTGTGACATCGATTCATTTCTCATTGTCACATTTACCAAAGCCGCGGCGAGCGAGATGCGCGGCAAAATTGCCGATGCATTGACTGCGCTCGCGGCACAGCATCCGCGCGATGTGCGCCTGCGGCGCCAGCTGATGCTGGTGCACCGTGCGAAAATCACGACAGTGCATGCGTTCTGCATGAGCCTGCTGCGCGAGCATTTCCACGAACTGGGCCTGCCGCCGGATTTCCGCACGGCGGATGAGAGTGAACAGGCGGCGATGCAGGCAGATGTGCTGGAGGATGTACTCGAAGCGCAGTATGCGCGCGAAGAGGACGGCTTTGCCGCACTGGTCGACATTCTCAGCGCGGGGCGCGATGATAAGCGGCTGAGCGATATTGTGCTGGAGACCTTCCGCAATTTGCAGGCATCGCCGCATCCGGCGCGCGTACTGGCGGGCTATCGGGAACAGTTTGTGCGCCCGTTTGACCGGTTGGCAGATACCGACTGGGGACGCGAGCTGCTGGATACCGCAAAAGGGCGCATTCAATATGCGATTGCCGCGTTGGAAAATGCGCTGGATGAAATGCAGGGTGCGGAAGATGTGCGTGTCAAATATGAACCGGCCTTTCAGGACGATGTAAACGCCGCGCGCACGCTGCTCACGCTGGTTGAGGACGGTGCATGGAATGCAGCGGTGCAGCAGTGCCGTGAGGTGCGGCGCAGCCGTGCCCGGCTGGGCGCCGTGCGCGGCTATGAGGACAAGGCATTTCTCGATCGGCTCAAGCAGGCACGCGAAACCTGGAAGGAAATTTCATTTGAGCTGATGGACAGTGTGCTGTGCATGACGGAGGAAGAAGTCCGGCTGGATATGGACATGATGGCACCCGCCGTGTGCGCGCTGTGCGATACGGTACAGGCGTTCATGGATGCCTACCAGCAGGAGAAGCTGCGGCGCGGTGTCGTGGATTTCAACGACCTCGAGCACTTCGCGGTCGAACTGCTGACCGATGCGGACGGTGCGCCGACCCAACTGGCCAACGACATGCATTTTTCCGAAATCATGGTCGACGAATACCAGGATACCAATGCGGTGCAGGACGCGATTTTTCGCGCAGTCAGCGATGAGGAAAAAAACATCTTTATGGTCGGCGATGTCAAACAGAGCATTTACCGCTTCCGTCTCGCCAATCCAGCGATTTTTCTGCAAAAATATCTGGCGTACCGCGATGCGGAGGATGTCACCGATGCCGCGCCGCGCCGTGTCGTGCTCTCCAAAAACTTCCGTTCGCGCCCACAGGTGCTTGACAGCGTCAATTTCCTGTTTTCTGCCCTGATGAGCGAACAGCTGGGCGATCTGGATTACACTGACCGCGAAGCGCTGCATGTCGGCGCGTCGTTCCCGGAAGGCACGGATGATTACCGCACGGAGGTCTGCCTGCTCGAGACACAGACGGACGATGAGGACGCGCCGGAGGCCATCCGACAGGAGGCGGACTACTGTGCCGGGCGCATCCGGGAGATGCTGGAGGGCGGCTTCCGCGTGACCGACAAACAGACGGGAGAACTGCGCCCCTGCCGCCCGGAGGACTTTGTCATCCTGCTGCGCTCTGCAAAAAACAAGGCGCCTGTTTTCCAGAAGGCGCTGAGTGAATGCGGCATTCCGGCGGGCGCGGATGCGCCGGACGACATGCTGGACACACCGGAGGTGCATACGCTGGTGTCGTGGTTGGAAATTGTGGACAACCCGCGGCAGGATGTGCCGCTGCTGGCGGCGCTGACTTCGCCGCTGGCGGGCTTTACCGAGCAGGAACTGGCAGAGATTCGGCTGGCTGACCGCGACAGTGATTTTTATACTGCGATGCGCGCGTCGGCGGAGACAAACGAAAAGGCGCGCGCGTTTCTGGAACAGCTGGAAGAGCTGCGCCTGTTTGCGGCGGATGTGCCGGTGCGCCAGCTGCTGTGGCATATTGTGGACAGCACAGGTGCAATGGGTATTTTTGGCGCGATGCCGGGCGGACGCGCACGACAGCACCACATCACGGCGCTGACTGAGCTGGCGGGCTCGTTTGAGCGCGGCGGCAGCCGCGGCCTGTTTGCCTTTGTGCGTTTTTTGCGGGAGCTGCGCGAGACCGGCGGCACGCTGACTGTGCCGGACAGCGAGGAAGCCGCAGGCATGGTGCGCATCATGACGATTCACAAATCCAAGGGACTGGAATTCCCGATTGTCATTCTGGCAAACTGTGCAAAAAAGTTTAACGAGCTCGACCTGCACAAGCCTGTGCTGCTGCACGAGCGCATGGGGATCAGCATGCGCTGCCGCGACATGGCGCGCGGCATCCAGTACGACGGGCTCGACCGGCGGGCGATGGCGTGTGCGCTGCGCCGCGAAATGGTGAGCGAGGAGCTGCGCGTGCTGTATGTCGCACTGACGCGCGCAAAGGAAAAGCTCATCTGTACGTGCGCAGTGCGTGATACGGCGAAGCAGGCGGAAAAATGGGCGGCGATTGCGTCGCTCGACCCGATTCCGCCGTATGCGCTGGCGGGCGCAAATCAGTATGCGCTGTGGCTGTGCGTGCCGCTGATGCGCCATCCAAATGCCACGCAGCTGCGCGCACTGTGTTCCCAGCCGCCGGAGCTGGATGTGTACGCACCTGACTGCTTTGCCGTGCGCCTGGTGCCGTATCGACGGCAGGAAGGCGTCGAGCTGGCAGAGGTACACGGGACATTTGCGGAGAGCGAACGGTTGGAGGCGCCTGTGCTGCGCCCATATGCCGCCGATGTACTCAGCGATCTGCCGTCCAAGCTGACGGCGACCGCCATCACCGACTCCTTTCGCGCGCAGGAGGCGCAGGAGGATACCCAGCCGCCAAAGTACAGTACCGAATTGCGGCGTCCGTTCTTTGACCGCGACGCGCGCGGGTTGACGCCGTCGGAAATCGGGACGGCGCACCATCTGTTTTTGCAGTTCTGTGATTTTGCCCGCTGCGAGAGTGCGGAAGGGCGTGCCGCCGAGCGCGAACGCCTGCGGGAACGGCATATTCTGAGCGACGCGCAGGCAGATGCCATTCGGATGGACAACATCGCCGCTTTTTTTGAATCTGACCTCTACCGGGAGCTGAAGGGCGCGCAGGCGGTGCACCGCGAGTTTAAATTTTCCGTGCTCGTCCCGGCGGGAGACTACTATCCACAGGCTGTGGATTTCCCGGAGGAGCGCGTGCTCATGCAGGGCGTTATCGACTGCTTGATTGAAACCAAAGACGGTCTTCTGGTGCTCGATTTCAAGACCGACCGCGTGCCGAAGAGCCGGGTGCGTGAACGTGCGGAGCAATACCGTGCCCAGCTGTCCGCCTACCGACGCGCGGCGGAGGAGGTGTTCGGCAGGCCGGTGCAGGCGTGTGCGCTGTTTTTCCTGCACAGTGGGCAGACGGTCTGGCTGCGCGGGACAGAATAAGCCATACGGCGGAAAATCAGAAAAAAACCGCGAAAAAGACCGCGAAAAAGACCGGGTTTTCGGTATAGCCCGCCGATTTCCGAGGAAAACCGCCTCCGTTCAACAAAATATGCTCGAAACAAAAAAAGTTCTTGCATTTCAAAGGCCGTTGTGATATCATAATTTTACGACTGTAAGGCTTATGCGGAAAGAGGTGAATCAAAAATGAAGGAAGGAATCCATCCGGACTACAAGCCGACTACCATTCGTTGTGCTTGTGGCGCTGTATATGAGACCGCTTCCACCAAGGAGAATATCTCGGTAGAAATCTGCTCCAAGTGCCACCCGTTCTTTACCGGTAAGCAGAAGCTCGTTGATACCGGCGGACGTGTTGACCGCTTCAAGAGAAGATTCAATCTTGACAAGTGATTTTATGAACCCGTCCCTCTCTGGGGCGGGTTTTTGCTTGCCGGATTTGTTACAAAATACGAGGATTATGGAGGAATGACAGATGTTAAAGGAACGCGCAACGGAATATTACAACAACGGCTACAACTGTGCGGAGACCATCATCCGTGCGGCAAATGACGAATACCGGCTCGGCCTGACTGAGGAGGCCATGAAGCTGTGCGGCGGCTTCGGCGGCGGCATGGGCTGCGGCAAGGCGTGCGGCGCGCTGTGCGGCGGCATCAGTGCCATCAGCGCAAAGCTGATCGATACCAAGGCGCATGAAACACCGGAGCTGCGTGCGGACTGCACCAGGCTGGTCGCGGCATTCAACCGCATTCTCGGCGACACCGAATGTAAGAATCTGAAGGCGAAATATTATTCAGGCTCCGGCTGCCTGGAGACCGTCCTGCTCGGCTGCGAGGCGCTTGAGAGCGTCATGGAGTGAGAACAGTCTGAAATTCGCACGGAAAGGAGTCGCTTTTTGTCAGCGGCTTCTTTTTTTGCCCATTTTGATTGAAAAAGCGGGAAAATCATAGTATGATATAAAATTGATCTGATATACTATTTTTTGACGAAAGAGGGTGTGTCCTGTGGCCGGGAAACACGGGCAGATGTCCGAATCGCTGCTGGTCGGAACGCTGCTGGCGCTCGCCGGCGGATTCATGGATGCCTATACCTATCTGATCCGCGACCAGGTATTTGCCAACGCACAGACCGGCAACATTGTCCTGTTCGGTGTTCACCTGATGAACGGGGAATGGCGGCAGGCTCTGCATTATTTTATCCCGATTGTGTCCTTTTCCGTGGGCGTGCTGCTCGTGCTGGCGATTCGGGCACGTATGCAGGAAAACCGCACGCTGCACTGGCGGCAGCTGGTGCTTGTGCTGGAAATTGTCCTGCTGTTTGTAGTGGCATTTTTGCCGCAGCAGATGAATATGCTGGCAAATGTGCTGGTGTCGTTTACCTGTGCGATGCAGGTCGAGTGCTTTCGCAAGATTCGCGGCGTGACCTGCGCCACGACGATGTGTACGGGCAACCTGCGCTCCGGCACCGAGCTGCTGTGGAATTACCGCAGGTCGGGCGATCCCGACCAGAAGCGGCGCGGAATGCATTATATTATTGTAGACCTCGTGTTTGTCGCCGGGGCAATGCTCGGCGCACTGGTCACGCGGTTTACAGCGGAAAAGGCCATTCTGACGGCATGTGTACTGCTGGGTGCAGCCTTTGCCGCCATGTTTTTGGAAGAAGATATCTTTACCTGACCGGAAGGAGGGACAGGCTGTGGAAGAATGGATGGAAGAGATGGAGCCGGACCGGGCAGTGCTCGTTGGCCTGCATGCGTCGGTGTTCACGGCGGAGGAGGACGCGTCCTGGGAGACACTGGACGAGCTGGAGGCGCTGCTGGAGACCGCGGGCGGCGAATGCGTCGCAAAGATGCTCCAGAGCAGGAATGCACCGGAGGCGCGCACCTTTATCGGCGAGGGCAAGCTGCAGGAGCTGACCGAGCTGGCGCGCGACAACGATGCGACACTGATTATCTTTGACAACGAGCTGTCGCCGTCGCAGATGCGCGTGTTGGAGGAGGCGACCGGGCGGCCGGTGCTCGACCGCAGTGCGCTGATTCTGGACATTTTCGCCCAGCGCGCCCGCACGGGCGAGGGCAAGCTACAGGTCGAGCTGGCACAGTATCAGTACATCCTGCCGCGCCTGTCCGGCATGGGCAAGACGATGTCCCGTCTGGGCGGTGGCATCGGCACGCGCGGCCCGGGCGAGAGCAAGCTCGAAAGCGACCGGCGCCATATCCGCCGCCGCATTGACCGCCTGCGCCGTGACCTGGAGGATGTGCGCCGTGTGCGCGCTGTCCAGCGCCGCCAGCGAAAAAAGGCGGAGCTGCCGTTGGTTGCCATTGTCGGCTACACCAATGCGGGCAAATCGACGCTGCTCAACACGCTGACCGATGCGGGCATTGAGGCGAATGACCGCCTGTTTGACACGCTCGACCCCACAACGCGCAAGCTGCGCATTTCCGACACACAGGAGATCCTGCTGTCCGATACCGTTGGATTTATCCGCAAGCTGCCGCATCATCTGGTGTCCGCTTTCAAGGCGACGCTGGAGGAGGTCGCATATGCCGACCTGCTGCTGCATGTCGTGGATGTTTCGCGCGAGGACTGGCGCGAACAGGCGGAGACAGTCGATAAGGTCATCACACAGCTCGGCGCACAGCAGATCCCGCAGATTCTCGTGTGCAACAAGGCCGACCTGTGTGAAAATCCCGATCTCATTCCGTCCGGAGAGGACATTGTGGCGATTTCCGCCAGGCAGGGACGCGGCATGGACACATTGCTGGCGGCGATCGAAAAGGCGCTCGGACGCGGCAAGCATCGCGTGACCGTCTGCATCCCGTATGCCGACGGCTATCTGCTCGACGTCATCCATAAGGAAGCAGCGGTGTTTGCCACCGAGTATACCGGCGAGGGCACAAAGCTGGAGATCGAATGCGATGACAAGCTGTATGGTCAGCTGCGCGGATATGAGGTTGCGGCGGATGAATGACAGCTATCTGGTTCCCGCAGGGTACGGCGAGGGGCTGTATGAAGACCGGCGTTCCAAATTCATCGGCGAGATTTTTCCGGTGGAAACGCCGGAGGAGGCCATTGCCAGAATCGGGGAAGTAAAAGCCAAATACCGCGATGCGCGCCACCACTGCTATGCATATATCATCCGCGAGGGCAATTATATGCGCTATTCGGATGACGGCGAGCCGCAGGGCACGGCGGGCATGCCGATTCTGGATGTGCTGCGGCGCGAGAACATCACCAACGTCTGCTGTGTGGTCACGCGCTATTTCGGCGGCGTGCTGCTCGGCACAGGCGGGTTGGTCCGCGCGTATACCAAAAGCGCACAGCTCGGGCTGGAGGCGGCAGGCATCAATCAAATGAGCAGCTATTCCGTCCTGCTCATCACCTGCCCGTATTCACTGCTCGGCGTGGTGCAGAACATCCTGCCGGAGCACGATTGCATGACAGATGACATCGAATATGCCGCCGATGTCACGTTGACCGTCACGCTGCCGGAGGGCGGGGAAGAAGCACTCGCGGCGGCGCTGCGCGACGCGACCAGCGCTGCGGTCGATGTCGAAGTGATGGAAAGCCGCTTCATGGGGCGGCGTCTGCGCTGATCCAACTGTCTACATAAAAATTTTTCAGAAAAATTTGCGAAAAAAAGAGGAGTTTGCGGGAGCAGTACGGTATTTATTTATGTACGGGATTTTTCGCAGACGAAGCAGCGAAAGGGGGGCACGCCGATGCGCGAGGATCAGGAACGGCTGGAACGGCTGACGCTGGCAGATTGGGCGACGTTTGCGGACGAAAGCCGCGGACGGGAAAGCGATACCCCGCCGTGCCCGCGCCGCACCTGCTTTCAGCGCGACCGCGACCGCATTGTGCACTGCAAGGCGTTTCGGCGGCTGGGACACAAAACCCAGGTCTTTATTTCCCCCGAAGGAGACCATTACCGCGATCGGCTGACGCATACGCTGGAGGTCGCGCAGATTGCGCGGACGATTGCGCGCAGCCTGCGGCTCAATGAGGATCTGACCGAGGCAGTGGCGCTGGGGCATGACCTGGGGCACACGCCGTTTGGACATGTCGGCGAGCGCACGCTGGACAGCCTGTGCAGCGAAATCGGCGGCTTTCACCACAACAGGCAGAGTCTGCGCGTGGTGGACTGTCTGGAGCGCGACGGCGATGGGCTGAATCTGACATATGAAGTGCGCAATGGCATCGTCTGTCACACCGGCACGGCGCATGCGGAGACACCGGAGGGGCGCATTGTCCACTTCGCCGACCGCATTGCCTATGTCAACCACGACATCGATGACGCCGTGCGCGCCGGACTGATTGTCCCGGCAGACTTGCCGCGGGAGGCGGTGCGCGTGCTCGGCGCGACGCACGGCGACCGCATTGACACGATGGTGGCAGATATGGTGCGCTATGGCGAGACTGAGCATGACATCGGCATGTCTGCCGAGGTGCACGACGCCATGATGGAGCTGCGCGCTTACCTGTTCCGCGAGGTTTATGCCGGGCAGGCACAGGAAGAAGCACACAAGGTCGACGGATTGCTGCGCACGATGCATGCGTATTTTACGGGGCACACCGATGAGCTGCCCGAATTTTATAAAAAACACATCGAACGTGACGGCGCAGAGCGCGTTGCCTGCGACTATATCGCGGGGATGACCGACCGCTTTGCCGTTGCAAAATACACCGAATTATTTATTCCAAGGAGCTGGAACATTAAGTGATTCCCGCACGGGAGAAGGGAAACGCACATGGCAATTGATGATCGTTTTATTGACGAGCTGTCCGCACGGTGCGACATTGTCGACATTGTTTCCCGCTATGTGGCGCTCAAAAAGAGCGGTAACAACTATTTTGGGCTGTGTCCGTTCCACAACGAAAAAACCGCATCGTTTTCCGTTGCGCCTGACAAGCAGATTTTTCATTGCTTTGGCTGCGGCGCGGGCGGCGGGCCGATCCGGTTTATCATGAACATCGAAGGGCTGGATTTTCCGGATGCTGTCCGGTTTCTGGCCAGACAGTACAATATGGAGGTGCCCGAAACCGGGGAAAATCCCCGGCACCGGCAGGAGCGCAAGCGTGTGCTCGCGGCGCTCAAAGATGCGGCGCGGTTTTTCTATGCACAGCTGCACGGTCCGGCGGGCACGCAGGCACTGCGGTATTTCCAGCAGCGCAGGCTGAGCCGACGCACGATGGGCAATTTCGGGCTGGGCTATGCGCCCGATTCGTTCCACGCGCTGCTCGACGCGATGACCGCACAGGGCTATACAAAGGAAGAACTGGCGGCGGCCGGTCTGATTGCGCGCAGTCAGAACGGTACATATTACGACAAGTTCCGCAACCGTGTCATGTTCCCGATCATCGATGTGCGCGGCGATGTCATCGGCTTCGGCGGGCGCGTCATGGATGACAGCAAACCGAAATACCTCAATTCGCCCGAGACCATGGTCTTTAACAAGCGGCGCAACCTGTTTGCAATGAACCTTGCCAAAAAGACCAGGAGCGAGTATTTCCTGCTCGCCGAGGGCTACATGGATGTCATTGCACTGCATCAGGCGGGCTTTGACAGTGCGGTTGCCTCGCTCGGCACGGCACTGACCGACGAGCAGGCGCGCCTGCTCACACGGTATACCAAGACCGTCATTGTCTGCTATGACGCAGACACGGCGGGGACAGACCGCTTCCCAGCGCGCGATTGATATTTTGAAAAAAGCCGGGCTGCGTGTGAAAAATCCTGCGCATTCCGGGTGCGAAGGACCCGGATGAGTTCATCAAGGCGAAGGGCGCGGAGGCATTCCGCAAGCTCATTGAGCGCTCGGACAACGACATCCGCTACCGCATTGAGTCCGCACGCGACAAATATGACTTCACGGAGGATGACCAGCGCATTTTGTTCCTGCGCGAGGCGGCGGGGATCATCGCGGCACTGGAAAACCCGGTCGAACGCGATGTCTATACCGCTTCGACCGCGAAGCTCGCGGGTGTGACGCAGGCTGCGTTCCAGCAGGAGGTCAAAAACGCGCAGACACGGCTTCAATATCAACAGAAGCAGCAGTATCATCGGCAGGTGCGCGCACCCGCACAGGCAGCACAGCCAAAGGAGCGCACCATTCATTACGACAACATGCGTTCTGCGCGCGCGGAAGAAGGGCTGCTCGCACTGCTGTTCTCCGACGCATCTCTTTTGCCGGATATGCGGGAAAAAGTTCGCCCGGAGGATTTTTCTTCTCCTGTGCTGGGCAAAATTTATGGACACGCCATTGCGCTGTTCGACAGCGGGCGCGGTATTACCGTTTCGGCGCTGGAGCCTGTGCTCCAGCCGGAGGAAACCGAACTGCTGGTCGCCGCATTGGGCACGGAAATTTCTGCGGATCGGCGGCAGAAAGCAATGGAGGATTATATTGATATTATCGCGGAGCAGAAAGCTGCGCGTGATATACCCGGACAGGATGGCGAGGATCCGCTGCTGCGCAAGGCACAGCTCCAGCGGAAAACCAAGCGGTTCGACGGGACAGAGGGGTAAGGCGTATCGGCATAACATATTGCTGGTATTGCATTTTCAGTTACATTTTTGGAGGCTTAAAGAATGACACAGGACATGGACATGGATGTAAAGAAGCAGGCCGTTATTAAGGATCTGTTGGCGCTGGGTAAGAAAAAGGGCAAGCTCACGCTGAAGGAAATGTCCGATGCGCTGGACTCGATCAGCATGGAGTCGGATGAGCTGGATAAGCTGTATGAGGATTTGGATAAGGCCGGCGTAGAAATCAAGGGCGCCGAGGCGCTGGTCGTTCCGTTGGATAATGAAGAGGAATTCTCCGAAGACGCAGTTGAAGAGGTTCCGAAGGAGGAGCTCGAGGACACCGAGTCGCTCGCAGAGGGCTTTGCGATTGATGACCCGGTGCGCATGTACCTCAAGGAGATCGGTAAGGTTGACCTGTTGACGCCGGAGGAAGAGGTTCAGCTGGCGGAAAAGATGCAGGCGGGCAATGAGGCAAAGGCCCGTCTGGAAGAAATCGAGAAAAATCATGAAAAGGTGGATGAGACCGAGATGCAGGCCATCCGCAAGGCGATCCGCGGCGGTGAAAACGCCAAGAAACGCCTGTCGGAAGCCAACCTGCGACTGGTTGTCTCCATTGCAAAGCGATATGTCGGCCGCGGCATGCTGTTCCTCGACCTGATTCAGGAGGGCAATCTCGGCCTGCTCAAGGCGGTTGAAAAGTTCGACTGCACCAAGGGCTTCAAGTTCTCCACCTATGCGACCTGGTGGATTCGCCAGGCGATTACACGTGCGATTGCCGACCAGGCACGCACCATCCGTATCCCGGTGCATATGGTCGAGACCATCAACAAGGTCATCCGCGTTTCCCGCCAGCTGTTGCAGGAGCTGGGTCATGACCCGCAGCCGGAGGAAATCGCAGAGGAAATGAATATGCCGGTCGAGCGCGTGCGTGAGATCCTCAAGATTGCACAGGAGCCGGTTTCGCTCGAAACCCCGATCGGCGAGGAGGAAGACAGCCATCTGGGCGATTTCATCCCGGATGATGACGCACTGGAGCCGGCAGAGGCCGCTTCGTTTACCCTGCTCAAGGAGCAGCTGGTTGAGGTGCTCAAGACGCTGACGCCGCGTGAAGAAAAGGTTCTGCGCCTGCGCTTCGGCATTGAGGACGGCCGCACCCGCACCCTCGAAGAGGTCGGCAAGGAGTTCAACGTAACCCGTGAGCGCATCCGCCAGATCGAGGCAAAGGCACTGCGCAAGCTGCGCCATCCGAGCCGCTCCAAAAAGCTGAAGGACTTTTTGAACTGAGGCACAGTAATTTATTCCCAGAGAGGAGAACCCAACATGGTTCGGCGCGATAAAGACAACTATTATCTGGATATGGCGGAGGTCGCGCTGGAGCGCGGCACCTGCCTGCGCCGCAATTTCGGCGCGGTCATTGTCAAAAATGACGTCATTATTTCTACCGGCTACAACGGTGCACCCCGCGGGCGCGCCAACTGTATCGACCTGAATGTCTGCATCCGTGAACAGCGCAACATCCCGCGCGGCACGCATTATGAGTTCTGTCGTTCGGTACACGCGGAGGCCAATGCCATCATTGCCGCCTCGCGCGAGGAAATGCTCGGCTCGACGCTGTATCTCGTCGGACGCGATGCACAGACCGGAGAAATCATGCCGGATGCCAATTCCTGCCCTATGTGCAAGCGGCAGATCATCAATGCCGGTATCAGCCGCGTTGTCATCCGCCGCGACCACGACCATTATGACGTCGTGGACGTGCAGGAATGGGTCGATCATGACGAGCTGCTTGACGGCCAGATCGGCTATTGATTCATATAATTTCATTGTTTTGCAGAACAGGAATCTCATCCCCCTGAGGGAAACGGGATTCCTGTTTTTTTATCGATGGATCAAGAACACAAAAAGTTCACATATTCAACTGTTGATTTGGTCAACCATTTGTGTTAGACTTATGTCTGTTCATCAATATGGGCGAAAGGAGGTTACACATGAACCAACGGGATAAAGAACGGGAAAACCAGCTGATTGTGGAATATTTCCAGACAATGGATACCTACCGGCGTCTGAACTGGGACAGCTTGCTGAAAGGTGTTTCCGGAAGGGAAGTCCAGTTTCTCAAGACAATCGAGCGGTTTCACTGGACACATCCGGAGGTCCCGGGGGTGTATGTCAACGATCTTGCAGAGAAGCTGGGGGTTACCAAATCCGCAGTTTCCAAAATGCTGCGGCATTTGGAGGAGCGCGGGCTGATTGAGCGGCGCGTTGATCCGGATAACCGCCGCAATACGTTTGTCTGTCTGACAGAAGAGGGCTTTGCCATGGGTGAGCGCCAGCGGGAAAACTATGATGCATTTCTGATGCGCGTTGTGGACTCGCTCGGGGAAACACGGTATCTGGACATTGTCGCCGGAATGCGCGAAATGGCACAGTGCATGGCACGTGAGCTTGAATGGGCAAACGAAAATAAAAAAACAGAGGAGGAAACCTGATGCGAGCAATATTTGGCTATTTAAAGGGATCATGGCGGACCGTCTGCGTGGCTTTTGCGCTGCTGATCGTGCAGGCATATTGTGATCTGACGCTGCCGACCTACATGAGCAATATTGTCGACGTCGGTATCCAGCAGAACGGCATTGAAAGCGCCGTGCCGGAACAGATCCGGGCACAGACGCTGTCCGATCTCGAGCTATTTATGACCGACGATGAGATTGAACGGATCAAAACCGGCTATTGGGAAGGCGAAGACGGAATCTGGACGCGCAAGACCTATCTGGATGACGAACAGATGGATGCGCTGGCAGATGCGTTTTCCGTTCCGATGGCGATGCTTTATCAGATGGAAAACAGTGATACGCAGGCGGACAGCACACAGGCGGTACACAGCATGGACGAACTGCGGCAAGCGCTGGATATGGGCCTGGTGACCAAAGACCAGCTGCTGCAAATGCGTGAGCAGGCACTGGACCAGATGGACGGAATATCAGACAGCACGATACAGCAGATCGCCGTCATGTACATTCAGCAGGAATATGAAGCGATGGGCATTGACATGGGCGAGTACCGCAACCACTATCTGTGGAGCATAGGCGGAAAAATGCTCGGCCTCGCCGCACTCAGTGTCTGTGCGGCAATGATTGTCGGACTGCTTGCCAGCCGCACCGGTGCAGGCATCGGACGCGACCTGCGAAACAACGTGTTCGGCAGGGTGCTGAAATTTTCCAATGCCGAGATGAATCAGTTCTCTACGGCATCGCTCATCACGCGCTGTACCAATGATATTCAACAGGTACAGATGGTCTGTGTTATGCTGCTGCGCATGGTGCTGTATGCACCGATCTGTGCGGTTGGCGGCGTTCTCAAGGTCGCACACACCAAAACCGGTATGGGATGGATTATTGTCGTCGCTGTGGCCGCAGTATTTGCAGTGATTGGCACACTGATGTCACTTTCTCTGCCGAAGTTTAAGAAAATGCAGTCACTGGTTGACCGGCTGAACCTGATTAGCCGTGAGATTCTGACCGGCGTTATGCCGATCCGTGCATTCAGCCGGGAAAAGCATGAGGAGGAGCGCTTTGCGGGCGCGAATACCGATCTGATGCGCACACAGCTGTTTACCAACCGCGTTATGACCTTTATGATGCCGGCGATGATGCTGGTTATGAACGGCATTACTGTCATGATTGTCTGGTTCGGCAGCAAGGGCGTCGATCTGGGCAATTTGCAGGTCGGCGATATGATGGCATTTATCAATTATACGATGATGATTGTCATGTCGTTTATGATGCTGACCATGATTTCTATTATGCTTCCGCGCGCCGGCGTTGCAGCGGAGCGCATCAATGAGGTACTGCACACCGAGCCGACTATTATCGACCAGCCGAAGCTCACCGGAGAAGAAGAACAGCGCGATTGGCAGGGACGCATTTGCTTTGATGACGTTTCGTTCCGGTATCCGGGTGCAGATAACGATGCATTGGAGCACATCAGCTTTACCGCAGAGCCGGGCAAAACAACTGCGATCATCGGCTCGACCGGCTGTGGCAAGACGACATTGCTCAATCTGATTCCACGTCTGTACGATGTCACAGAAGGTCGGGTCACGCTGGACGGCGTGGATGTGCGCGATATTACGCAGAAGACGCTGCGCGACCAGCTGGGCTATGTGCCGCAGAAGGGCATTCTGTTTTCCGGCGACATTGCGTCCAACCTGAAATTTGCCGAAGGCGTCACGGATGACGACATGAAACAGGCTGCGGAGATTGCGCAGGCGACCGAGTTTATCGAAGGCAAGCTCGACCGCTATCACAGCCCCATTGCACAGGGCGGCAGCAACGTATCCGGCGGACAGAAGCAGCGTCTGTCAATTGCGCGTGCCGTCGCCAGACATCCAAAGGTGTTCCTGTTCGATGATTCGTTCTCCGCATTGGACTATAAGACTGACGCCGCGCTGCGCCATGCGCTCAGCGAAAATGTCGGCGATGCAACGGTCATTATCGTTGCACAGAGAATTTCTACCATTCTGCATGCCGATCAGATCATTGTACTCAATGAGGGTAGAATTGACGGCATCGGCACACATGCAGAGCTGCTGCGCTCGTGCCAGACCTACCGGGAGATTGCGGAAAGCCAGCTGAGTGCAAAGGAACTGGAAGGAGGCGCTACCAAGTGAGTGAACCGAGAAGACCGATGCACCGGGGACCGGGCGGCCCTCCGGGAGCAGCCGTAGAAAAGGCAAAGAATTTCCGGGGTACCCTGCGCAAGCTGCTGTCCTATATCGGCAGCTACCGCTTTGGCGTACTTGCCGTTCTGATTTTTGCCGTTGGCAGCACGATTTTCAACATTTCTGGCCCGAAAATTTTGAGTAAATCCATTACCATCCTGTATGAAGGATTGGTGGCAAAGCTGTCCGGCACCGGCGCGATTGACTTTGCTCGGATTGGCAAAATCCTGCTGTTGTTGCTTGGCATCTATCTGCTGAGCGCAGGTTTTGCCTTTATTCAGGGCTGGATTATGACCGGCATCACGCAGAAGGTCTGCTTCCGGATGCGCCGGGAAATCAGTGAGAAAATCAATCGCCTGCCGCTGGGCTATTTTGAGAGCCGCACGGTCGGTGAAGTACTCTCCCGTATTACAAACGATGTCGATACGCTCGGACAGAGCCTGAACCAGAGCGTGACGCAGTTGATTACATCGGTGACAACAATTGTCGGTGTTCTGATTATGATGCTGACCATCAGCCCGCTGATGACACTGATTGCGCTTGTCATCCTGCCTGTTTCGCTGCTGTTTGTCATGCTGGTCGTGCGCATCAGCCAGAAATATTTCCGCGCACAGCAGAAATATCTGGGCGATATCAATGGTCAGATTGAGGAGACCTTTTCCGGTCACAATGTCGTGCGTGTGTTCAATCAGGAGGAACGCACGGAGAACAGCTTCAACAAGACAAATGATAAGCTGTATGAATCCGCATGGAAATCGCAGTTCCTGTCCGGCCTGATGCATCCGCTGATGCAGTTTGTCGGCAATCTGGGCTATGTCGGTGTCGCCGTTGCAGGTTCAATGCTGGCAGTAACCGGTGCGATTACAGTCGGTGACATTCAGGCATTTATCCAGTATGTCCGCAACTTCACGCAGCCAATTACCCAGCTGGCACAGGTTTCCAATATGCTCCAGTCGATGGCGGCGGCAGCGGAGCGCGTGTTTGAATTCCTGGACGAGAAGGAAGAGGATCAGACGGTCGAACATCCGGCATCGATTACAGACATTCAGGGCGCGGTACAGTTCGATCATGTTAAATTCGGTTATGATCCGCGCAAGCCGGTTATTCATGACTTTACGTGTGATGTCAAGCCGGGGCAGATGGTTGCGATTGTCGGTCCGACCGGTGCGGGCAAAACCACGATGGTTAAGCTGCTGATGCGGTTTTATGATGTGGACAGCGGCGCGATCCGGCTGGATGGGCACGATGTGCGCGAATTCAATCGCTCCAATCTGCGCGAAGGCTTCGGCATGGTCTTACAGGATACATGGCTGTTTAAGGGCACCATTATGGAAAATATTCGCTATGGACGTCTGGACGCGACGGATGAAGAAGTTATTGCAGCGGCAAAGGCGGCACATGCCGATCACTTTATTCAGACGCTGCCGGGTGGATATCAGATGGAGCTGAATGAGGAAATCAGCAATGTTTCACAGGGACAGAAGCAGCTGCTGACAATTGCACGCGCCATTCTCGCAGACAATCCGGTGTTGATTCTGGACGAAGCGACATCTTCTGTCGATACCCGAACCGAGGCGTTGATTCAGTCCGCGATGAACCGCCTGATGGAAGGACGCACGAGCTTTGTCATCGCGCACCGCCTGTCCACCATCCGCGAAGCAGACATGATTCTTGTCATGCGCGACGGCGACATCGTCGAGCAGGGCACGCATCACGAGCTGCTTGACCGCGGCGGCTTCTACGCCGAACTGTACAACAGCCAGTTCGCCTCCTGACCGTACTTTTCTTTCTGCATAGAAAGAAAAGTAGGCAAAAGAAAGATGTCTGGCTCGCTCCCGCGAGCGCGAATCTGTCGGACGGACGGTCCGCCAGTTCGCCCCCAACGGGGGAAAGGATATTTTGGACAGTTCGCGTGGCTTTGGCACGCGCAAACAGGTGAATAAAAATAAGCCAGGGCTGGTGATTCCAGTCCTGGCTTTTGCATGCTTCAAAAAGGTTTGGAGAGATCAGGCGTGCAGTGTGTCCAGAAGTTCCGATATTGTGCGGTGATATACCGGATGCACGAGGTATGGCGCAATCTGCGCGAGTGGTTTCAGCACAAAATCGCGTTTTGGGATTTCCGGGTGCGGCACGTGAAGTGTTTCATCCGCGATAATTTCGTCATCATAAAACAGGATGTCCAGATCGAGGGTGCGCGGACCCCAGTGCACAAGGCGTTCGCGTCCTGCTGCCTGTTCGATTTCATGCAGCCGATCGAGCAGCTCATGCGGCGGCAGCAGTGTATCAACACGCAGCACTGCGTTCAGAAAATCATCCTGCTCCACGCCGCCATACGGTGCGGTCACGAGATAATCCGATACCGCGCCCATGCGCATGTCTTCATCTTCACGCAACGCCTGCACAGCGCCGTCGAGATACGCTTTTTTGTCGCCCAGATTGGAACCGAGCGCGAGATATGCTGTGTGCCAGCCGCGCGTGATGCACACCGATGCGGTGTTCAGCGGCAGGCCGATGGGTGCCCATGGCTTTTCAATTTCCAGCCGGATGCGCCGCAGCAGCGGCAATGTGCGCAGCAGATGCATGCACAACCGTTCCGCTGCCGTTTCCAGCAGCTGGAAGGTGTGGGCAGTCAAATAGTGCTGGATTTCCGCGCATACCGCACCGTAGTCCATCGAGTGATTCAAATCATCGGTCAGCCCGGCGCGGCGCAGGTCGGTATACAGCACGGCACTGACAACAAATTTCTGTCCCAGCCGATTTTCCTCCGGAAATACGCCGTGGTGTGCGAATACCTCCAGCTGCTTGATGCGGATTTCGTCCATTTATGCTTCCTTTCCGGCGCGCAGAATCGCCTCCGTCATATCGACTGCGCGGCGGTTCGCCTTTACGTTGTGTACGCGCACAAACGAACAGCCCTTCATCATGCCGATGACGGTTGTGGCAAGTGTACCCTCTTCGCGCTGGTCGGCGGGCAGGTCGAGCGTTTTGCCGATCATCGACTTGCGCGAAGTGCCCAGCAGAACCGGATAACCCAGCTCATTCAGAAGCTCCAGATGGTTCATCAGAATCAGGTTGTGTTCGAGCGTCTTGCCAAAGCCGATGCCCGGATCCAGGATGATGGCATCGTCGGCAATGCCTGCGTCCTTTGCGAGCTGGACACAGCCGCGCAGGTCGTCCAGCACGTTCGGCAGATAATTCGTATAAATGGCTTCCTTGCGGTTGTGCATCAGGCAGCACGGCACACCGGCCTGTGCAATGACACCCGCCATCTCCGGGTCATATTTCAGACCCCAGATGTCGTTGATGAGATCGGCACCTGCGTCCAATGCCGCGCGCGCGACCGCACTTTTATACGTATCGACCGATACCGGAATGTCAAATTCGCGCTTGACTGCCTCGATAACCGGTACGACACGGGAAATTTCCTCCTCGTCCGGCAGCAGCGTATAGCCCGGGCGGGTGGATTCGCCGCCGATATCCAGAAGATCTGCACCGTCCGCAATCATTTCCTCCGCATGGCGCAGGGCTGCGTCCATACTGTTCCATTTTCCGCCGTCGGAAAACGAGTCCGGCGTCACGTTCAAAATACCCATCACATAGGTGTGATGTGCAGTATCAAAATTTTTTTCGCCAATAATCATAAAAATACCTTCTTTCAAAACAGAACGGTTGTGTTGCGCCGTTCCTCCGGCCAGTAGCAGGTATCCGCCGCCTTGCATGCAAAGCACATGCGGCTGGCGTGATCTGCCTCAAAAATGATCTGTGCCAGGCTGTCCGGTGCATCACCTGTGCGGTGGCGGCTGACAGCCCGCAGGATTTCCTCCTGTTCCTGTGCGGTAAATGCCGTCTCGTGCAGCAGCTCCTGTGCCATCGGCACACCTGCCTGTGCGTGCGGCGCGCCGGTTGTATACTGTGCCAGTCGACCCAGATCATGCAGCAGTGCTGCCGCATAGATCATATCGCGTGGGTAGGGCGCATGCCGTTCCGCTGCCAGCAGTGCGGCAATGCGTGCCACATCCAGCAGGTGCGGCAGCCCGTGCTGGCAGTAAATGCGTCCGGCTTCCAGCTCATCCATCTGCCGCAGCCAGTCTTGATAGCGCGGGCTGTGTAAAATCGGCTGGATGCGTTCCATTGCCTGTATCATGTCAAGTCCTCCACCGCCTGCCGCAGCGCATGCAGCCACGAGAGTGAGCCGAATGCGACAATGGCGCCGTCGTTCCCCGCCGCATCGAATGCGGCCTTCAGTGCCTGCGGCACGCTGTCCGCGGGCGTCACACTGTCACAGAACTGACGCAGGCAGTCCGCGAGTGCATCCGCCGCGAGTGCGCGCGGGTTATCCGGCGTCACTGTGATGATATGCCGCGCGAGCGGCGCCATCAGCCGTCCGACTTCGGAAAAATCCTTGTCGGCGAGCACACCAACGATTTCCACCACGTTGCCCTCCGGCCAGCGATGCAGCACCTCTTCGCGCAGGCGCGCCGCTGCGTTCGGGTTGTGTGCGCCGTCGATCAGGAGCACCGGGTGGTCACACAGCTGCTGCATGCGCCCGTTCCACTGTACGGCCCGCAGGCCGCGCCGGATGGCGTCCTCCGAAACGGGGAATTGCTCCAGCTGCCGCACGGCGGTGATGGCAGTCGCCGCGTTGCGCGCCTGAACCAGTCCGGGCAGGGAAAGCGCAATGCGTTTGTCAGCCAGATAGTCGAACACAATGCCGTGCGCGTCTGTGTGTGTGACAATACAGTCCTCCGGGTGAACGACGGTCAACGGGCAGTCGGTTTCCCGGCAGAGCACTTCGATTTCATGCATAACCTGCGCATCCTGTCCCTGGAGGACGACGGGGATGCCAGGCTTGCAGATGCCGCCTTTGGCGCGCGCGATTTCTTCGATGGTTGTGCCGAGGAATTTCATGTGATCCATGCCGATGGAGGTCAGCACGCTGACGGCGGTCGTTCGTATGACGTTGGTCGCGTCGTCGCGCCCACCCATGCCGCACTCGATGACAGCGATGTCACAGCCCTGCTGTGCCAGCCAGCAGAAGGCAAGCACGGTTTCCAGTTCAAAGGCGGTCGGCGTTGCCTGTCCGTCCGCCTGCATCGCGTCACACAGCGCGCACAGGCGCGTCATCCACGCGGCATAGTCCGCTTCGGAGATCATTTCACCGTTTACCTGCCAGCATTCGCGTTCATGGAACACGGCTGGGGAGGCATAGGTTCCAACGCGATAGCCCGCTGCGCGCAGCATGGCGGCAGTCATGGCGAGCGTCGATCCCTTGCCGTTGGTGCCCGCAATGTGGACAAATGGAAGTCTGTCCTGTGGATTGCCCAGCCGCGCCAGCAGGGTGCGCATCGGCCCGAGACCGGGGACAATGCCCTTCTGCGCGGTCAGCCGGGCGATAGAATCCCGCGCCTGTGCGTAATTCATCGCGCGGCGCCGACAGGTCACGAAGGTATAAGGGATGTCTCCAGCCACATCCGTGCGTTCGGTCTCCACAAACGCGGCGCGGTCGAACGGTGGGAACTGGGTATCCCCGTCGAAGTGCGCGTGGATTTCAGTCAGATACAGGATATCCGCCAGCGGCAGTGCCTCGCGGTACAGCTGTGCGCCGCCGCAGATAAAGACATCCTGTGCGCCCGCCAGCGCCAACGCCTGCGGCAGATTGGACACGGTGGTACAGTGCGGCTCATTGAACTTTTTGGTGCGGGAAACGACGATGGTCTCCCGTCCGGGCAGCGGCCGGCCGATTTCCTCATAGGTTTTCCGTCCCATCACCATGACATGCCCCATGGTCAGGTCGCGGAACCGGTGCTTTTCCGCCGGGATATCCCACGGAATGCGGCCATCTTTTCCGATGACCCGGTTTTCCGCATACGCGGCGATCAGTGCAATCATAGTGTTCCTCCACAGACGTTTTTTCTCGCATAATAGGATACCACATTTTGCACGGCGTGACAAATGCCATCATATCACCAGAATGCGCCAATTTTCACCAAATGTTCACGGGTGAAGTATAGACCTTTCTGTCCGGTTGAGCTATAATAGAACATGTTTCCGCAAAACTGTACGGTTTTGCGGGTATTTGGAGTTGTTGGAGTATCAAATTGAAGGAGAAGTGAAACAAATGAAAAGCAAACGCAACAGCAGTGCGGAGCTGACCGCACTCTGCGTGCTGTCTGCCGCAGGTCTGCTGCTCTCTCTCATGGGGATTTCCGCGGTGGGCATCGATGCGGCCTGGATTGCCATCCTGCTGTCCGGTGTGCCGTTTACAGTGGAAACAATCCGCAGTATGGCGGAGCAGAAACGGCTGCGCTCCGGCTTCCTCGTCCCGGTGACGATGGTGCTGGCGATTGTGCTCGGCGAATATTTTGCCGCAGGCATGGTTGCATTTATCATGCTGGTGGCACACCGCGTCGAGCTGATGACAGAACGCCATGCGCATGAGGGCGTTGCGCGTCTGACTTCGCTGACACCGCAGACCGCGCATGTCCTACGCGGCGGAAAAACCGTCGATATCCCGATTGAGGAGATTACAGTCGGCGATACGCTTTCTGTTCTTGCGGGAGAAACCATTCCGGTGGACGGCGTGATTCTGGAGGGTCAGACTTCGGTCGACCAGTCGGTTATGACCGGTGAATCCATGCCGGTGGACAAAAAGGAGGGCGATGCGGTCATCAGCGGCACGCTCAACCAGTTCGCTGTGTTTACCATGCGCGCCGAGCATGTCGGACAGGACAGCGCCATGCAGCGCATGGTGCAGCTCGCCGAACAGATCGACGCGGAAAAGGCGCCGATCATTGGACAGGCAGACCGCTGGGCGACCTGGCTTTCGATTGCAGCGCTTGTGGTTGCAGTGGCTGTGTATGCGATCACCGGTGACCCGTCACGCGCCGTAACGGTACTCGTTGTATTCTGCCCATGTGCATTTACGATGGCGACGCCGACCGCGATTCTTGCGGGCATGGCAAATGCGTCGAAATATGGCATTATCATCCGCTCCGGGGACGCACTGGAGCGCCTGTCGCATGTCACAAAAGCCGCGTTCGACAAAACCGGCACGCTGACCTATGGCAAGCCGGAGCTGATTGATGTACGCTGTGAAGGGGCATATTCCCGTGAGCAGCTGATCGCACTCGCGGCGTCTGCCGAGCAGAGCTCGGAGCATCCACTCGGGAAAGCGCTGCTGCGCCACGCGCAGGAGAAAAATATTCCGTTGTCCGATTGTACCGATTTTGTCGTTTCTGCGGGTTTGGGTGTTTCTGCGACGGTGGACGGGCATGCCGTTCGCCTCGGTAAGCCGGAACTGATGGAGGGCGTGGACATTCCCGACGCCGCGCGCCGGGAGAGCGATGCCTTTGGCACAGAAAAGGGTGCCAGCTGTATCTTTGTGCTGGTTGACGGCACTTATGCGGGCTTCCTCGTGTTTGCAGATACACTGCGCGTGCATGCACGCCAGATGATTATCCGCCTGAAGGAGCTGCACGTGCATTCTGTCCTGCTGACCGGTGACCGTGCATCTACAGCTAACACCATTGCCGGACAGCTGACGATCCCGGAGGTCTATGCCGACCTGCTGCCGGAGGACAAAATGAACCGTCTGGCACAGCTGGAAACCGGAAAAGACCATGTCTGCATGGTCGGCGACGGCGTGAACGATTCACTCGCGCTGAAATCCGCCTATGTCAGCATGGCGATGGGCGGCATCGGCAGCGATATCGCAACCAATTCCGCCGATATCGTTCTGGTCGACGACGAGGTGCGCAAGGTGTCCTATCTGTTCCAGCTGTCCCAGAAGGTCATGAAAAAGATAAAATCCAATGTCTTTATCACCATGTCCATCAATTTCTGGTTTATTCTGCTGGCGGCGTTCGGACTGCTCAGCGCCGCAGAGGGTTCCATTGTCCACATCATTTCCGCTCTGTTTGTCGTCTTGAATTCTTCCGCGCTTTCCACTGCGTGGGGGTTGGACTGACCGGAACAGATACATGCAAAATGCCGCGGGACGTGCAGTTCGGCGGCATTGTTTGCTTTTTTGCGTGCAGCTATGATATACTGCTGTCAGAAAACATGTTTGCTTTGCGCAGGAGTTGATTGGATGTATCAGAATTTTATCCCCGGGCAGTATCCCAGCTGCTTTCGCGGCGATCCACCCGTGCTTTCCTATATCTGGAAAAAGAGAGTTGGGGAATCCTTTTCCCCGCCGCGCATCATGCACAGTCATGATGAGATCTCTGAGCTGCTGCTCGTCATCGAGGGCTCTGCCAATTATACCGTCGGCGAGTCGCAGTATATCATTCAGGAAGGCGATATCGTCGCAATTGGCGCGGGCGTTCTGCATGATGAGGATGCACGGCTCACCGCAGATACGACCATGGCCGCCGTCGGGCTCCGGCAGGTGCGGCTGATTGGGCTGCCGGATGGCGCGCTCGTCGATGCGGCTACCTGTCCGGTGCTGTCGCTGGGGGATTCCTTCCCTGTGTTCCGCAGCGTGCTGGATACAATCCACAGTCTGTTGAATGACAACGGGGAGCAGTATGCCGAAACCTGCCAGTTCCTGATGGCCGGGTTGGTCTCGCTGCTTGTCCGCCTGTATCAGCACAATGCGGAGAGTGATGCGCCGTCCGGCAAAGGCGAGCAGTTTGTCGGGCGGATCCGTCAGTATATCGAGGCGCATTACAGCGAAACTATCTCACTTCCGTCCGTCAGCCGCGCCCTGCACATCAATCCCTATTATCTCGCGCATATCTTTAAGGAGCATACCGGGTATTCCCCGATGCAGTATGTCATTCGGCTGCGCATCGGCAAGGCGCAGGGGCTGCTCATGTATACCGATTATCCCATTACCCAGATTGCCGGAATGGTCGGCTACGACAATTCCAGCCATTTTAATGCGATGTTTACCAAATATATCGGCATGTCACCCGGAAAATACCGCAAAAAATTTCGATCATCCAAGGGTGGAAAATAAATCTGTTTTCTGTTGCATTTTCCCAAATGATGGAGTACACTGGGAAAAGATCAAAAATTCATCAGGGAGGAACCAAAATGAATACAACAGAATGTATCATGACCCGTCGCAGCGTCCGCAAGTTCACCGAACAGCCGGTGCCGCACGGGGTTCTGGAGGATATCATTGCGGCGGCTGCCTATGCTCCGTCGTGGAAAAACACGCAGATTTCCCGCTATATTGCCATTGAGGGCCGCGAAGCCATTGCGGAGATTGCAGACAACTATGCGGCGTTCAACAGGCACACGCTGTCCACTGCGCCGATGCTCATCGCACAGTGCTGTGTCAAAAAGCGCAGCGGCTATGAACGCGACGGTTCGTTCACAACCGACCGCGGCGATGGCTGGCAGATGTATGACTGCGGCATCGCAGCGCAGACATTCTGTCTGTCCGCACATGAGCACGGTCTCGGCACCGTCATTATGGGCATCTTCGACCGCCCGGCGCTGGAAAAGCACTTAAACGTGCCGGAGGATCAGGAGTTGGTCGCACTGATTGCAGTCGGCTATCCGGACGAAACCCCGAATGCGCCGAGACGCAAGGGTGTCGCCGACCTGCTGACTTACGCGGAATAATCACATACTGTAAAGACCTGCCCGACCCGGCAGGTCTTTTTTGTCAGAGATATGTGACATAATGATGGTTTTGGTTGCCGAGCAGAGCAAAGCAGGGTATAATAAAAATAAGGGGAACCATTGGGGATGATAGAACTTTGGAGGTAATGGGATGAAACAAAAACTTGTGTCGCTGCTGCTTCTGCTGGCACTTCTGGCAGGACAGCTTCCGGCGGCTGCTACATATACCGGGTCGGATAAGACCATACCGCTCACCGGATCTGTGACTGTTGTCAATCCCCTGTACGGCGGGACAGCGGACGAGGAATCACCGTCGGATTCGACAGATTCCATCATAGAAAACCCGCCGAACTTTCGCAAAAAACAGGCGGAGCGCGGCGAACACGGCGCGTCTGCGACGGCGTATTATACAGACATTGCCGATGCAGCGGGGTTCGTGCGCAGCCAGATGGCAAACCGTCAGCATGTGATTACGCTTGCCTACCGCACAACGGTGCGCTCGAACAGTGAAGACCCCAAGGTCAGCATTGTCAAGAGCATTGTCGCAAATGCGCTGGGGGAAACCGGGAACGAAAATGAAGGCGATTACCTGCGCTGGCAGTATGGACGCTATGTCTGCAACATTCAGGGTGAGTCGGTCGTAAACGGCGACGGCACGAGCACCTATTCGTATAAATTTATTTATTCAGTTGTCTATTACACAACGGCGGAACAGGAACGCGAGCTGAATGACAAACTGACGGAAGTACTGCGGTCATTACATCTTGAGCAGGCGACCGATTACCAGAAGATCGAACGGATTTATTCGTATATCTGTGACCATGTGAGCTATGACAGCGACGACACCACCACGCAGAAATATACCGCCTACAGTGCGCTGACGCGCGGCACCGCTGTCTGTCAGGGCTATGCGCTGCTGCTGTACCGCATGCTGCGCGAAGCGGGCTTTTCCACACGCATCATTGCCGGAACTGCAACCGCGAGCGGTGAAAACCATGCCTGGAACATCGTAAAGCTCGGAGAGCAGTATTATTATCTGGACAGTACGTGGGATGCAGGGGCGTCCTGGCGCGACTATTTTTTGCGCGGCAAGGACAGCTTCCTCGGACATGAGGCGTGGTCGGATTATACAAGCGATGAATTTATTGCCGCGTATCCGATTGCCGAGACCAGCTATGAGCCGGGTCCCGCGGACGATCCGCAGAGCAGTTTGCTCGGACAGGGTACCTGTGGAAATGATATCACGTGGAGTCTGGCAGAGGACGGCGTGCTGACGCTGCGCGGCAGCGGCAGGATGAACGATTATGAGGAAGGCAAGGCGCCGTGGGCGGAGCTGGCTGAGCGGATTACGGCGCTGGATATCGGCTGCGGCATCACCTCGGTGGGTAGCTATGCGTTCAGCGGTTGTACCGCCCTGAACACGGCGGTTGTGCTGCCGGACGGCATCAAACGCATTGGAAGCGGTGCGTTTTCGGGCTGTACAGCGCTGCTGTCCATCGATATTCTTCCGTCGGTGGCAGACATCCAGACGAATAGCATTCCGTCGGGCACTGTGATCCGCGGCTGTACAGGAAGTACAGCGGAAACGGTCGCGTCCCTGCGGGGGCTTACCTTTGAGACCATCCAGAGCATTGCGGATGCGGAAATTCAGCTGTCCCAGACGGTGTATTCATTTACCGGGGAAGCCTGTACGCCGACGGTGACGGCGACAACGGCAGACGGAGCTGAGGTGCCGTGCACGGTGGTCTATAGTAACAACATTGGCGCAGGAACAGCACAGGTGATGGTATCCGGTACGGACACATACGGCGGAAAGACCGAGGTGCAGTTTACCATTGAAAAAGCTGTGCCCCAGGTCGAAGTGCCACAGGGACTGTCGGCGCTCTGCGGACAGTCCCTGCGCGATGTGCTGCACAGCAGCTGCTTTGCATGGCAGGAGCCAGAGCAGTCGGTCGGCATGGAGAAGGGCGAAAAAACCTTCTATCTGACCTATACACCGATTGATACGCAGAATTATACGGCTGTGACCGATATTCCGGTAACGGTTTCCGTGCACGATACCATCGGGCTGAGCAGTACGGCTGCGACAACCCATGTGGGCGCAGAGCTACGCCTGATCCCGTCTGCGATTCCGAACAATGCCCCGGAGGATATCCTGTTCTGGAACAGCGATACCCCGGAGGTGGCGTCGGTTTCCAGCGAGGGCATTGTAACGGCGAACGCCGAGGGCACGGCGGTTATTTCTGTCCACAGTGTCAACGGCGAGTATGCGCAGTGCACTGTGACAGTGGAAACCCTGCCGTTCACGGATGTGGCGCAGAAGGCATGGTATTACAATGCCGTGTCGTATGCCCGCGGCAACGGTCTGTTTGCCGGCATTACGCCGACAACATTCGGACCCAACAAAACCATGACACGTGCTATGCTGGTACAGGTACTGTACAGCATGTCCGGCTTACCCACAGTGACTGGGAAATCCCCGTTCAGCGATGTTGAGGAGGGGAAATGGTATACCAGTGCGGTTATCTGGGCAGCGGAAAACGGTGTTGCCGCAGGTACGGGAAATGGGACATTTTCCCCCAATAAGCATGTTACCCGCGAACAGACAGCCACGATTCTGTACAAATACGCCGATCTCAACGGCCATTCAACGACATCGTATGTCAGCATCAGCAGCTATGACGACGATCAGGATGTATCCAACTGGGCGATTCATGCGATGCAGTGGGCAGTCGGCAACGGTCTGATTTCGGGCACGGACGGCAACCTGCTACAGCCGCGCGGCAACGCAACACGCGCGCAGCTCGCACAGATTATGATGAAGTTCCGATACAATATTGTATATGGGTAAACAAAACCCGGCACGCCTGCGCGTGCCGGGTTTGCTGTATTTTGCGCTATTCGCGGCGCTTTTCTGAACCGGATTTTTGGTCCTTTTTCTGCGGCTTTTCCGGAATCGGATTGCCGAAGTTATCGACGCCATAGCCGTCACCGTGGTTGATGATCGGGATGAATTTGGGGGCAAAGCGCCCGCGCCCGCGGTGCTTGACGTAGAAATAGCCGATGACCGAAAAGACCACCGCACCGATGAAGTTGACAAATAAATCTTTCATCGTGTCAATCAGGCCGATGTCGAGATAACCGCCATATTTAGCGATCCAGTCCTCGCCGTTGACCAGCAGAGAATCCACCTGGAGATGGATTGGCACATTTGCACCGGTGGGATTGAGTGCCACAGAGTTGATGCTGGTCACAAAAAAGTCCTTCTGCATGTCCATGGCGAATGTTCTGTCCATGAAAAATTCAAAAAATTCCCACAGAACACCGATGGTCATGGAAAAGCAGAATGCGACAATGGCGACAAATACAGGCGACAGCTTGACCAGAAAGCGTTCGCTGCGGTTGAAAATATCGACGAGCGAAAAACCGATGGCAGCCATCAGAAAACCGTTGATGGTATGCAGCATCGTGTCCCACATCGGGATTTTCTCGTAATATGCGTTGATTTCGCCCATGATTTCCGCTGAAAAGATGAACAGCATGATGATGACCTCCAGAAACGGCGGGAGATCCAGATCGAGCTTCTTTTCAATAAAGCGGGGCAGACCGAGCAGAAACAGTGACAGAAAACAGATGAATACGTTTTGATAATCGTCGTTGATGAACTGGCGCACCGCACAGATGACGATGAGAATCGTCAAAATGGTGCGTACGCGGAGTTCATTGCTGGTTTTTGGTTTTTCCTTTTGCATGCAGCAATCCTTTCCTCAGTCCAGCTCGCGCCCGTCGAGCGCGGCAAGGGCATATTCCAGTGCAAGCGTCAGCTTGGCGCAGGATTTTTCATCTTGACTGCATTTTTCCATGCGGGACAGGAAATCACGCGTCACCGTCCCGCGCAGGCCGTCGTCCTTCTGGTAGCGGTACAGATCCTGCATGGCGGAGGATTCGTCGATGACCTGTGCATGGAAAAACGAATGGCGCAGCGATCGTGACAGGGCAGTGAGATTCGGCTCATACATGCGCGTGCCGGTCAGATGGACGATGCAGCAGATGCGTGCGGGCGGCTGCGGCAGCAGCGGCAGCAGTGCTTCCGCGAGCATGGCGTCGCTTTGCAGACCGGTCATGGGCAGGGAGACTGTCGCAAATTCCAACGCACCGGACGGGCGCAGAGTCAGGGAGACATCCCCTTTTTCAATGCGTCCGGTGAGATAGCCCTTGACACCGGTTTCATCCGATGCTGTGGCGGAGAAGCAGCCCGGGCAGCTGAGTGCGGTCTGGCCGATGCGGAATACACCGCTGAACCGGTGGTTGTGGCCGAGCGCGATATAGTCGAAGCGGCTGCCGATGACGGCGCTCTCAGAAATCGAGTTGTAGCCGCCTGTGCCGCCCAGCTCGCCGTGCATCAGGCAGATATTGCATTTGGACGGGTCGAGCGGTGCTTCCAGCGAGATGACCGCCTTGTTGTCCTGAAAGGCGGCGCCCCAGATGACGGTTTTTCCGTCGTTCAATGCGACCGGCTCCAGTGTGCGCCCGGTGAAAACATGCAGGTTCTGCGGCAGCGGCTGTGTGGCATATGGGCTGCCCGCATGATAATAATCGTGGTTGCCGGGCGAAAGGAACACGGGACACGGGCACTTGGCGAGCAGCGCGAACACGGCAGAGGAAATCTGCGGGCGCACATCCGGTGTATCGAACAGGTCTCCCGCGATGAGCACGGCATCCGCCGCGGATGCGCCGGCATATGTCACAAACGACTGAAGTGCGGACAGCTGTAGGCTGACGGCTTCTGCGGCGCGGTCGGGCGGAAGAAAATCAAATTTTGCACCGATGTGGAAATCGGCGGCATGGATAATATTTGGCATAAAGAAAAACCTCCTCCGAAACATCGGGCGGGATATATTCTGATGCTTTCTATTATAGCAGTTTTGACGCGGCTTGCAAAGCGCCGCGCGCGCCGTTCGGTGCAGAAAAAGAGAAAAAACACGACAAAGCGGCCGCCCTGACGGGCGGCCGCTTCGTTCGCATACGTTTCACAAAATAAAAAGGGGGGTAAGAGAAATTCAAAGATACCGGCATATCTTTTAGGAAGAGGTTTCGTCGTTCCCTCGTTCCATGCTCATAGTATAACGCATTTATCCGAGGAAGTTGTGAACAAATCGTAAAACGACTGTTACAATTCTATGTTGTTTTTGAAGATAGACAGTAAAGACGCAGATATTTGCGAAAACGGCGGAAAAAGTACCCGATTATCAGGTCAAAAACGCTGTTTTTTCCGGATTTTGCGAATGTCATCGCCGATAAAACGCAGCTGGGTAAACTCGCCGAGGATGCGCGAGGCAATCGCCGCGGAGTACCGACCCTCCAGCTCACCCGGCAGCAGATTGGTGCTGAGGATGGTCGGCAGCCGTGCCATCAGGCGGCGACTGAGCAGGTCATACAGGCAGGAGGTGTGGAAGGCGCCGGGCAGTTCCGTGCCGAGATCGTCGACAATCAGCAAATCGGCATTGCGAAAACGCGCAAGTGCCTGCGAGGCGGCAGAAAAATCGCCGCTTTTGAATTTTGCGTTGTTGTACTGGTCAAAAATAGAAATGGCAGTATCATATGTCACGGAAAAGCCCCGCTCGGTGACGCGCCGCGCGATGCACGACGACAGGAAGGTTTTGCCGAGGCCTGCTGCGCCGTACAGCAGCAGGTTTTCATAGGATGCACCGAAGGTTTCGGCAAAGCTGCTGCACTTCTGGTAGTTGAATTTCGCCATTTCGCGCGGGGAAATACCGGAACGGCTGTCGGGCTGGGTGCTGTAGTAGTCCAACCGGAATGTGTCAAAGGTCTCCCGGTCGACCGGGAGCAGGGAGGACAGATCCTTTTTCTGCTCGGCGGCGGCGCGGCGGCGCACACAGTCGCACAGCCCGCTCTCGACATAGCCGGTGTCCCGGCAGGCGGGACAGTCGCAGGCGACGGCGAGATAATCCGCCGGATAGCCGTTTTCCAGCAGGATGTGGCGTTTTTCGTCCTGTAAAGCCAGATTTCGGTCGCGCAGCGCAGCAATGGCGCTGTCGGTATTGTTTGATTCAAACGCAATCCGCATGGCTTTCGCCGATGTCGCGCGCAGCTCGCGGTCAATTTCACCCAGACGCGGGATGGTATGCGTCAGGCGGTAACGGCGTTCCTCTGCTTCGGCTTCATGCTGCTGTCGCTGCTGTTCCATCTGCCGGAGAATCCGGGAGATCAGTGCCCTGTCATACGCCATGGCTGTTGCCCTCCTTTCGGTTCATTGCGTTGAATTCCTCCAGCCAGTCGCGCTCCCAGTCGGAGAGATTGGCACCATCGGACGGCGGTGTGAGTTTGGCCTGCGGTGCGGGCTGCGGCTGGCGCAGACCCGGCTCCACCGCGGTGATTTCCGCTGCCGTGTGGACACCCTTCTGATGCCAGCTGTCCAGAATCCCCTTGAGATATTTCCAGCTGAATTTGCCCAGACGGGCGTACATGCGCTCCTTCGCCAGCTCGACTGCCTCCGCATCGAAGCCCTGTCGGATAAAGCCGGACAGGTAACGGTATTCCTCCGGTGCAGGGTCGCGTCCCGCCATGTCCAGCGCGCGCAGCATGCTGTCCATCAGCGGCTTTTCCGCCTCGCGCCGCGCGAGAAATTCCGATGCGGCTTCTGCGGTAAAAATGCCCATATCTGCCCAGAGGTACGCCTGTTCCTCGATATCGCGGCGGCTGACGACGCCTTTTTCCCGGTGCAGCCAGGTCAGCAGGTCGATGAGCACATCGGCGGGCAGGCCGAGATGCTCATAGGCGTTCATCAGCGTGCGCAGCTGGGCTTCGGTCAGCGTGCGGCCGAGCACCATCTCTGCCGTCTGGCAGACCGATGCAAAGCGATGATCGCCTTCGCGGCGCGCGCGCATTTCCGCCGCCGTGTAGCGCGGCGGGTGTGGATGCTTCTGCTGTGTTTCGGTCGGCGTGGAGACCAGGTGCAGGCTGGTCAGCGTGTGCACGGCGCGGTCATACCGGTCGCGCGTCATGCCGAGCGCGCGCAGCGCTTCGCGCTCGTCGAACGACGAGCCCTTTCGCACAAGATACAGGTACAGCAGTGCACTGTCGCCGTCACAGCAGGCGAGCAGGCTGTCCACAACCTGTGCGCGCAGCACGCAGAACTCCCCGCCGGTCGGAATGAGTGATGTGAGTGACATGAATATGCCTCCGGGAAAACGGGTTTTCCGTCGCAAAACGGAAAATATCGGTTACATTTGTGCAAAATTACGGGAAGTCATCCGGTACTTTGTGCCAGATGACGGTTATTTTATTATATCGTGACAAAAGTAATAGTGCAAGCGAAAAGGAGCGCGTAAAATTTTATATATTTACTGATGTTTTTTTGCGAAAAAAATAGTATAATAAATTTACGTATTTTTCCTGAGGGCAGTTTGCGCCTTTTTGCAGCTGCTCCAGTGGCGGAAAGGATATCTTAAATGTCTTGTAATAAGTTGAATACGATTTTGCTCGGCGGTAAGAAGGGCGCGGACGGAAAATATCCGGTACAGCGCGAGATTCTGTTCACCCCGACCGGACGTCTGGTTGCGGATGCACTGCCGGAACAGTGCCGGCTGTTCTATGCGCGCCAGCAGAGCGAGCCGGAGCTGGAAGGGATTGAATCCATTGTCTGTCCGGATGACGCGGATTTCACGGAAATGGTATCGACAGCAATCGAAGGCATGGAGGGCGATGTTATGCTGCTCTCCACTCCGATGCCGGAGGTTGTTTCAGAGGAATACCAGATGGTAATGGATCAGCATGTCGAGGCGCAGACCGCTGTCACAACGCTGACCTGCGGCGCGCTGGATGATACCTGGCACATTGCCGTGTACAACGTCGATGTGCTGCGCGACATTCTGACCTGCCACCCGCTGTCGCTGACGCATTCCATTCAGATTGCGGGCGAAATCAGCGCAAAGACCGGTGCCTGCCGCACGCATTCGCACATCGATGTGCGCTCCGCCTGCGATGCCTACCACGCACAGAAGACGCTCCAGCACCGCGTCAACAGCGCACTGATGGAGCGCGGCGTCAGCATCCTCGACCCCGAATACACGTATATTTCCCCGTACTGTGAAATCGGAAGTGGTACTACCATCCTGCCGGGCACGATGATCCGCCCGGGCAGCAAGATCGGCTGCGGCTGCACCATCGGCCCGAACACGATCCTTGACCGCGCGGAAATCGGAGACCGGACAAGCGTCAATTCCTCGCAGGTTTATGAGAGCTGTGTGGGAGCCGACGCGACCGTCGGCCCGTTTGCGTACATCCGTCCGGGCTGCCGGGTCGGTGATGAGACCAGAATCGGCGACTTCGTCGAGCTGAAAAAGGCATCCATCGGCAACGGCACGAAGGTTTCCCATCTGACCTACATCGGCGATGCCACGGTCGGCGAGCGCGTCAACTTCGGCTGCGGCACGGTTGTCGTCAATTATGACGGCTATGTCAAGAGCCAGACCGTGATCGGCGACGACTGCTTTATCGGCTGCAATACCAACCTCGTCGCGCCGGTTGAGCTGGGGGATCGTGTCCTCACAGCGGCCGGTACCACCGTCACGAAAAACGTGCCGGAAGGCGCGCTGGCAGTTGCCCGCGCACGGCAGGAGAACAAGGAAGGCTGGAATGATCGCCGCCGCCGCATGCACGGACAGGATAAATAATCCGCGAAATTTGAATAGAATATATCGTTTCGGAACATGATTAGGGAAACGCCTGGCGTTTCACGGACTGAAAAAGATGCAGGAGGACCTAAAAATTATGATATCTCACGGCAAGAATATTAAAATCCTCGCGGGCAATTCGCATCCCGCGCTGGCGATGCAGATTGCATCCGCTCTTGGCCTGCCGCTCGGCAAATGTACCGTCGGCCACTTTTCTGACGGCGAAGTTTCGGTTTCCATCGGCGAGACTGTCCGCGGCTCGGATGTATTTCTCGTACAGTCTACCTGTGAGCCGGTCAACGACAACGTGATGGAACTGCTCATTATGATCGACGCATGCAAGCGCGCGTCCGCAGGCCGCATCACTGCCGTTATCCCGTACTTTGGCTATGCCCGCCAGGACAGAAAGTCCAAGGCGCGCGATCCGATTTCCGCCAAGCTGGTTGCGGATATCCTCACGACCGCAGGCGCAAACCGCGTGCTCACCATGGATCTGCATGCACATCAGTTGCAGGGCTTCTTCAACATCCCGGTGGACAACCTGATGGGTGCGTCTGTACTCATCCCGCACATTGCAGGCAAGTTTGGCCGCAGCCGCGACGACATGATGATCGTTTCTCCGGATCTTGGCTCGGTTACCCGTGCAAGAAAGTTCTGTGAGAAGCTGGATTACCGTCTGGCGATCATTGACAAGCGCCGCCCACGCGCCAATGTCTCCGAAGTCATGAACATCATCGGCGACGTAAAGGGCAAGACCTGCATCCTGTGCGACGACCTGATTGACACCGCCGGTACGCTGTGCCATGCGGCGGAAGCGCTCATCGAGGTCGGCGGCGCAAAGGAAGTGTATGCCTGCGCAACACATGGCGTACTGTCCGGCCCGGCGATTGAGCGTCTCGAAAACAGCCCGATCAAGAACCTTGCGCTGCTCGACACCATCCCGCTGCCGACCAGCAAGCAAAGCGACAAGATTGAGCTGTTGCAGGTCGCTCCGGTCTTTACCGAGGCAATTGCACGCATCTACGAGGAATCTTCGGTTTCCCCGCTGTTTGACTGAGTTTGACAGGATACATAAGCGGCACGGTCAGCTGTGCCGCTTTTTGTACTTTTTTGAGGAGGGGTCTGTATGAAAATACTGGCAATCGGTGACGTTGTGTCCAATCCGGGGTTGAAAACCGTGTCCCATCTGCTGCGCTGCGTGAAAAAGGAAACCGGCGCGGCGTTTACCATCGTCAACGGCGAAAACGCCAGCGGCGTCGGCATCACGCCCAAACAGGCGGACAGCATTTTTGCCGCCGGGGCAGACCTCATCACGCTCGGCAACCATTCTTACCGCAAACAGAACATTGTCCCGTATCTCGAGGACAACCGCTATATCATCCGTCCGGCAAACCTCGCGCCGCAGTCGCCCGGCGAAGGCTTCGGCATCTACGAGACCAGTGCAGGCTGGCGCGTACTGGTGTTCGAGCTGATCGGCCGGTGTGACATGCAGTACGGCCCGGACAATCCGTTTCTGCGCGCTGACCGCATCCTGCGTGAGCAGGAGGGACGGTATGACGTCGCGCTGTGCGAAATGCACGCGTCGGCAACGTCGGAAAAGCTCGCGATGGGCTATTACCTCGACGGACGGGTGTCCGCAGTCTATGGTACGCATACTCATGTGCCGACAGCAGATGCGCGCGTCAATCCCAAAGGAACAGGCTATATCACGGACATCGGCATGACCGGACCGAAGTGGTCGGTGCTCGGCGTCCGCGCGGAGCAGTCGATTGCGATGTTCCGCGGCGATCTGACCAGCCGGTTCGAGCCGGCGGAAGGCGTCTGCGTCATGCAGGGCGTGCTGTTCGACATTGACGAGAGCACCGGACGGTGCCGGAGCGTCGAACGAATCGAAAAAGAACATACACCGGAAGCATAACACGAAAGACAGACAAAAGCGCTCGAACCGCGTGGTACGGGCGCTTTTTTTGTGCATTCAGGTGGATTGGGAAACCGGCATGGCGGGCACTTCACTCTGGTCAATCCGTGTCAGCGTGAAAAATTCATCGCTCTCCCAGTCGAAGCAGCCGAAGGAGGTGACGTCCTCCGGGGCGGTGTCGTTTGGCACATAGATGTACAGGTCATAGTCCGGCAGATTGCTGGAGGAATCGGAAAAATAGAGTGTGTAGTGCGTGTAATCTTCGACCGGGTATTGCTCCAGTTCTTCGCGGGAACAGGATTCCGATGCGGTATCCTCTGTGAGGAGCATCCGCTCGAAAGACGGCGCTGGATCTTGCGCGGTGCGGATGCCGTCTGTCCATGCAATCGAGCCATCATCATAGACGGTAATGCGCAGGCTGCCGTCATCGTTTGTCCAGGTGCCGGCGGACAGTACCTCATCCAGCGCACACGGTTCGTAGAGCTCGGAATCGTCGTCCACAAAGGTGACTGCGCCGGAGAAATCGGAGAAGGTCACATACGACATCACCGCAGGAACGATGGTCAGCAGGATCAGAATGATTGCGACAATCAGGCAGCCGGGCGCACAGCCGGATGTTCGGGCTTCGCCGGGCTGCTTTGGAGAAGCACCGCTATTCTGCGCGGCAGCCCGCTGCCAGGCCGCATCCGATGACGCCGGCTGATGGAGTATTTTCTTCGCGGAAGAATTTTTCTCCCGTGCCGGCTGGTCGGAGCTGTCCTGTGCGGTGAATTTGGATTTCTTTTTCGGCGCGCCGATGCCGGGACGATTGCCGCAGACCGGGCATTCGTGTTCGCTGTCCAGATAGTGTACGCCGCAGTACGGGCATTTCATATCCATTCCCTCCCTTGTTGCTTTGCTGTCTTTATCTTACCATATGCGGCGGGGAGATGTACAGCAATCCGACAAAGTTCAACACAAAAGCGCACCGCTTTCCAGCGGTGCGCTCTGCGTTTGCGGGTTTATTGCAGGTTCAGGTGCTTGCTCAGAATGTAGTTTGTGATGACAAAGTTGACGGCGATGCATACCGCGATGAACAGCAGACAGCCCAGCAGGACAATGTGCATCTGCGCCGCTGTGTTCAGTGTCAGGTTGAAATCCAGATTCAGACCGGTCAGATCGAAAATCCACGAGGAGATAAACTGCAGGATTTCCTTTGCCACGCCAAAGCCCAGATATGCGAGAAACGCGAAGCCGAGGCGGTGCTTGTTGGCCAGAGAACCGAGCGACAGGCAGGCATAGATATGCATGCAGAAATTGATGACGCCGGCGATGCTGATGACAGTAAATTCGATCGGGACAAGGAACAGATTTGCGCCGAACTCGTGCAGCAGCTCGGAGAACCCGTACTGTATCAGATGCCAGAAGTCCGAAAAGGCGATCTCAGGCTCAAAGCTGGCAGAAAGGAGCGCAGGTGTGGCGAGGAGGAACAGCGAGATGCAGCACAGGATGACCGTGACTACCATCCAGATGGTAGAGGTGATGCATTTCGCCCAGATCAGCTGCGACGGACGCGCGGGCAGTGTGAACATCAGATAGCCTTCGTCGCCCAGCAGGTTTTTGTAAAATCGGTTAATCATGTACGCGAATGCCAGCACACAGACCGCGAACATCGCAAGGACATAGACGGTCATCAGTACGCCGAACGGGGCGGAGACCGGCAGGGCAATAAAAATCGAATTTGCCAGCGAGAGCAGCAGGAGGACGCCGAATGCCGGAAGGAAAATCCGACGGGTGGATTTGAATTCATAGCCAATCAGCTTGCTCAGCATGCGAACACCTCCCGGAACAGTGCGTCGACGGATTTTCCGTATTCCGAACGGATGTCATCGACCGATTTGTGCAGCGTGATCTGACCTCTATTGAGGAAAATCACATCGTCCAGCACCTTCTCAATGTCGGAAATCAGGTGAGTCGAAATGACCACCGTGCTGTTTTCATTGTAATTGGTGAGAATTGTGTTCAGGATATAGTCGCGGGCAGCCGGGTCGACGCCGCCAATCGGCTCGTCGAGCAGGTACAGGTCGGCTTCGCGGCTCATGACGACGACAAGCTGGATTTTTTCCTTGGTACCCTTGGACATCGTCTTGAGGGAATCCTTCGGCTGGATGCCGAGATGCGTCAGCATCTGCGCTGCCTTGTCGAGGTTGAAGTCCTCATAGAACGTCGCAAAAAATTTCAGCAGATCATCTGCCGTCATCCAGTCACTCAGATAGGTGCGTTCCGGCAGATACGATACCTTTGCGTGCGTTTCCGCGCCCGGCAGGTTTCCGGCGATGCGGATTTCTCCGGCAGTCGGTGTCAGCAGGCCGTTTGCCAGCTTGATGAGTGTGGATTTGCCGCTGCCATTCGGCCCCAGCAGGCCCACGATGCGGCCGCGCTCCAGCGCGAGTGTGACGTTGTCCAGTGCTGTTTTATTGCCGTAGCGTTTGCACAGCCCGGTGCACTGTAAAATAGGCTCGTTTGCCATCTGTTACCCCTCCTTGATTGCCTGGCGAATCAGTTCCACGGTCTCTTCCGCGGTATAACCCATGTCTTTCATTGAAGACAGAAAGATGTGTATCTGTTCCATAGCCAGTTCCTTTCTCTTTTTCGTGATCTGTTCCGTGCGGTCGGTGACAAACCGTCCGGCGGTGCGCTGCGAATACAGCAGGCCGGTGCGTTCCAGCTCGGCAAGCGCGCGCTGCATGGTGTTTGGATTGACGCCCGCTTCCGCTGCGAGATCGCGCACCGACGGCAGGCGGCTGCCCGCGGGGAGCGCGCCGGATGCGATGGCCAGAGTAATGGTCTCCATCAGCTGCAAATAGATCGGGCGGTCATCGGAAAGATTCCATTGC
Organism: Butyricicoccus porcorum; assembly: GCF_051246315.1. Taxonomy (NCBI): domain Bacteria; kingdom Bacillati; phylum Bacillota; class Clostridia; order Eubacteriales; family Butyricicoccaceae; genus Butyricicoccus; species Butyricicoccus porcorum. The sequence goes on along the minus strand of NZ_CP178353.1, from coordinate 509,683 downwards.
ATGTACATCCTCCCTTTCAGTGTTATTGTACTAATTGATTGATACAATCATACAACGGGCGCACAAAAATTGCAAGAGGTTTTTGAAAAAAATCCGAATTTTTTTTCTGTGCGCACAGGTTATGCACAAAAACGAAACAAATTGCCGTAGACAATGGGAAAAAGCGACGTATTATGGAGACCGTGAGCTGTTAAAATAATCCATTTGAGAGGAGGAATGCCGTTGGCGCAAACAAAAAGCAGCCGCAGCCGGAAGAAAAAAACGCATGGGGATCAGGTACGCGACATCCTGTGCGATCATTCGCCGGAGGCGGCACAGTGCCTGTGCGACATGCTGGAGGACGATTCACTCACCGGGACGGCGCGTGTCGGCGTTGCCAAGGAAATTCTGGAACGCACGGTGGGCAAGGGCCAGCTGCCCGATTCCCGGCAGGACACACAGGAGAAATTTGAGCTGGTACTCAAGGTGGTGGAATAATGGAGCTTTCCGTCACCCGGCGTCAGCTGGAATTCATCCGCTCAACTGCGTTTGAAACGCTGTTCGGCGGCGCAGCGGGCGGCGGCAAGAGCTATGCGCAGCTGATTGACGCGCTGATTTTTGCTCTCCAATATCCCGGCTCCAAACAGCTGGTGCTGCGGCGCACATTCCCGGAGCTCAAGCGTTCGCTCATTCAGGTTTCGCTGTCGCTGTATCCGACAAGCATTGCCACGTATGGCGAGACCAGTCACAGGTGGAAATTTGTCAACGGGTCAGTCATTGAGTTTGGCTCGTGCGACAGTGAAAACGACGTCACCAAGTACCAGAGCGCCGAATATGACGTCATCCGGTTCGACGAGCTGACGCATTTCACAAAATTCCAGTTTACTTATCTGCTCTCGCGCGTGCGCGGCGTCAACGGGTATCCCAAACAGGTCAAATCGTCGACCAATCCGGGCGGCGTCGGACACGGCTGGGTCAAGGCGCGCTATATCGACTGCCTGGTTCCGGGCGAGGAGAAGGACGGCAGGCTGTTCCTGCCTGCCCGCGTGCAGGACAATGCCTTCCTGATGAAAAACGACCCGGATTATGTGCACCGCCTGGAGCTGCTCGACGAGCGCAGCCGCAAGGCACTGCTCTACGGGCGATGGGATTTGTTCGAGGGGCAGTATTTTGGCGAGTTTTCCACGGAACTGCATGTCTGTGTGCCGCCGGATCCGCTTCCCAGCTGGTGGAAACGGTATCTTGCGATCGACTACGGACTGGATATGCTGGCGGCGCTCTGGATTGCGCTCGCACCGGACGGCACGGCATGGGTCTACCGGGAGGTATACCGCTCCGGGTTGATTATCTCCGAGGCAGCGGAGGCCATCCGCACTGCCGAGGTGGGCGAACACATCGACCAGCGGCTTGCACCGCCCGATCTGTTTAACCGCAGGCAGGAAACCGGTCGCTCCGCCATCGATATTTTCGCAGATGCCGGGCTGTATTTTGACCGGGCAATGGGGGAACGCGTGGCGGGCTGGTATGCCGTCAAGGAATACCTGCGCCCGTTCGACGATGAGCAGGGGATCTGCACCGCAAAGCTGAAAATCAGCCCGGTGTGCAAAAACCTCATCCGCACGCTGCCGCTGCTGACCACCGATCCCGCCAACCCGAACGACACGGCGAATACGCCGCACGAATACACGCATGCGCCGGATGCGCTGCGCTATTTCGCCGCGACCGTGCAGCCGGACGGGGATGCATGGCGGCCTGACCGCTATGACGGCGATGTTGGCGCATTTCTCGCCTACGAAGGGTGAATCTGCAAGGAGGAAGTTATGGAATATATCATTTGCTGCCTGTGCAGCCTGCTTTGCTTTGCCTGCGGCGTGTGGGCGGCGCGCGGCCTGCCGCAGCTGCCGCGGCGCAAACAGCCGCAGGAGGACTGGAGCGAGGCGGACGATGCGCTGAGCCGCGATATCGCTGCGCTGCTCGCCTATACCGGCCCGAAAAAGGAGGAGGATGCCGATGAGGACACCTGAGTCGGTCTGGCAGGAATATCAGCGCGGCGTGGATTACAACAACCGCATTGACCTGTATGACCGCGTCAAGACCAATGAAAATTTTTTTGTCGGACGGCAGTGGGAGGGGCTGAACGTCACGACGCTCGACCCGCTGATTTTTAACGTGCTGCGCCGTGTCGTCAACCTGTTCATTTCCATGCTGGTTTCGGACGACATTGCGGTGACTGCACAGCCGTACCAGAACGCGCCGGATGCGGATACGATGCAGAAGGTCATCGACCGCGCGGTGTCATCCGTCATCGAACGCGCAGGCGTCAAGAGCAAAAACCGCTACATGCTGCGCAATGCCTGCGTTGACGGCGACGGCTGCTTTTACATCCGGTTCGATCCGGATAAGGACAGCGGACAGGGCGTTCAGGGCGATATTGAAGTCGATGTCATTGAAAATACCGATGTCTTCTTTGGCAATCCCGCTGTGGACGATGTGCAGCGGCAGCCTTATCTCATCCTGTCCATGCGGCGTTCGGTGGAAGATGTGCGCCGTGAGGCGATGCAGCGCGGCATGAGCCGCAGCGATGCGAAAGGCATCCAGCCGGACAGCGTGCTCGAACCGCAGTATGATCCACAAACCGAGGACACCGACAATATGGTGACTGTGCTGCTGCGCATGCAGCGCACAGAGGACGGCATTGCCTTTTTCAAATGCACCCAGCATGCTGTTATCATGCCGGAAATCATCACGCCATACCGCCGGTATCCGGTCGCCTATATGAGCTGGGAGCGTGTCAAGCATTGCTATCACGGCGCGTCCCCTGTCACTGAGGCCATCCCCAACCAGATTGCCATCAACAAGCTGTATTCGATGTATGTCCAGTGTATCAAGCATGTCGCCTTCCCGAAAATCATTTACGACATGACGCGCTTTCCAAATGGGTATTCCTCGGATGTCGGCAAGGCAATCGGCATGCGGGGCAACCCGAATGAAGCGATCCTCAGTGCCTTCCGCGCGCCGGATATTTCCACGCAGGTCATGGCACTGCTGTCACAGATGATGAAGGACACAATGGAGCTGATGGGTGCGTCAGATGCGACCCTCGGCAATGTCAAGCCGGACAACACCTCCGCTATCGTCACCGTGCAGCAGGCGACCATTGCGCCGTTGGAGCTGGTGCGCATGGAGTTTTATCGCTTTGTCGAGGATACCGTGCGCATTTTTGTCGACCTGATGCGTGTGCATTACGGCTGCCGGAATGTATATCTTGTCGATGACGGAGGCGAGGAGACAACGCTGCGCTTTGATTTTGACACACTCGAAACGACAGCGCTCGAGCTCAACGTGGAAGTCGGTTCGAGTGCCTACTGGTCGGAAACCATGCAGACGACGACAAATGACAACCTGCTGGAGCGCGGCATTATCACCGACCCGGTGCTGTATGTCGAGAATATCCCGGACAGCCAGATCCGCGGCAAATCCCGCCTGCTTCGCGCTCTGCGCGAACAGCGGGAAAACGGACAGATGCAGGCTGTATCAAACCAGACTACACAGTCAGGTGCGGCGCAGACCGCACCGCAATAAAAGGAGGCTGATTGTATGCAGAACAAAAGAAAAAATATGGTGCCGGCCGGTGTACCAGAGCAGGCCGGCACACCGGAGCAGACCGCCGCAGATCTGCCGCTGACTGACAGCGATGAGCAGCTGTATACGGTGACCGTTGACGGGCAGACCGTTGAGCTGACGCTGGAACAGTTGATTGCCGCCGCCGAACAGGGGCTTTCCAAAGCCAACCGTGCGGCGCGCCGCGAACAGGTCGCCGGGGAACAGCCGGGCGGCAATGCCTATCAGGCATTTCTGGATGAATATCCCGACATCCGCCCGAATGAAATTCCGCCGGAGGTGTGGGACAGCGCAAACCAGTCCGGCGACCTGCTGGGCGCGTACCGCGTGTATGAAATCCGGAAGCTGCGCGAGGAGCTGGAAGACCTGCGGAAAAATGCGGACAATCGCCGCATGGACGTCGGTTCTGCGCGCTCGGACGGCGAAGCTACCATCACAGACCCCATCATCCTCGCGCTGATGGGAAAAGGCTAAGGAGGAAACACCATGGCAGTAAATTTAGCGACCAAATATTCCAGCCAGATTGCGGAGGTTTTTACCGCAGGCTCATTCATCAAGGGAAAGACATCCAGCTCGTTTGACCTGACCGGCGTCAAGACGCTCAAGGTCTATACCCCGGTGACCGTGCCGGAGGTGGATTATACTCGCGACGGCCTCAACCGCTACGGCACTGTGACCGAAATGCAGGATATCGTGCAGGAGCTCAAGATGACGCAGGACAAGGCATTCACGCTGACCATCGATAAGGGCAATAACCTCGACCAGAACATGACCAAGAAGGCCGCCGATATGCTGCGTTTACAGATCAATGAACAGTCGACTCCGGCAGCAGACAAATATGCGTTGAGCCGCTTTGCCATGATGGCGGGCACCATTGATACCGTCAGCGAGGCGCCGACCAAGGACACGATTGTCGAACTGATTTCTACCGGTGCACAGACGCTGGACGACAATCTGGTTCCGGATGGCGACCGCTATGTCTATGTCACCAGCGAGGTGTACAAGATGATCCGCCTGTCACCGGAGTTCACCGGCCTGGAGGGTCTCGGCGTCAAGGCGGTCGGCAAGGGCGTCTGCGGTGAGATCTCCGGTCTGACTATTGTGCGCGTGCCCAAGAGCTATATGCCGGACGGCTGCTATTTCCTGATTACGCACAAAAACGCCGTGCTGATGCCGTATAAAATTTCCGACGCAAAGGTACACAACGATCCAGTCGGCGTGTCCGGTGCGCTGATTGAAGGCCGTCATTATTATGACGCCTTTGTGCTGGGGGCAAAGTCCGCAGGCGTCTATGCGCTTGTGCTTGCGGCGAATAAGCTGACCCTGCCGACGATTTCCGTTTCCAGCGGCAGTGCAACCATCAGCAAGCCGTCAGGTGCTTCGGAAGTGCGCTATACCATCGACGGCACCGATCCGCGCTACTCTGACAGCGCAAAGGTATACTCGTCCGCCGTGACGGTTTCCTCCGGGACCGTTGTTCGCGCGGCGGCATTCGCGGACGACAAATTTACCTCTTCGGTTGCAGAAAAGACCGCATAATACGATGGAACGTGGCAGCCGGGTACGGATGTGCCCGGCTGTCCGGCGGACGGACAGGAAGGAGACAGAAAGGAGGATACCGATTGACCGGCAGACAAGTATATGAACAGGCACTCGTGCTGCTCGGCATGGAGCACGACGATGTGCCATGGCTGGAGAGTATGGCGGCGGGCTGTCTCAATCAGATGTTGGCAGACCGGCTGTATGAGCAGGGGGCATTGTGCCGCGCGCAGGGCAGAAATGCACCGGATGCTGCGCCAGTGATAGAGAATATGGATGAGGAAGTTCCCTATGACGAGCTGTTTGTGCGCGAATGCTTCCCGTATGGGCTCGCGGCACTGCTCGTCGCCGAGGATGACCGCACCATGTTCAACTGGCTGATGAGCGAATATGAACGGCGTGCCGCTTATTATGCGCCGTGCACGCTGACAGATTTGCAGGAGGCGGACGAATGAGCGCGCCATACCAGTTTTCCGCAGCGGATACCGTACAGGAGGTCGTGGTCGAACGGTTTGCAGGTGTGGATTTTGCATCCCACCAGACCAAGGTGGACTGGGCACGTTCCCCCGATGCCTGCAACATGATCGCAAACGACACTTTTTTTCCGGTCAAGCGAACGGGCTACCGCAAAGTCGCCCAATTTGACGGCGAAATTTTTGGACTGCACCGGTTTGAAGCCGATACGCTGTGTCATGAAGGAAAAAACCTGTGGCGGCTGAATGCTGCCGGCACGCATACACAGCTGTACGATGACATGAATGAGGGCAAATCCACCTCTTTCCTGATGGGCGGAAAGCTGTGGCTGCTCGACGGGAAGACGTATCTCGTCTATGACGGCGAAACCGTGCAGCCGGTGCGCGATATCGCCTATGTGCCCACGACAACCATCGGCAGTGCACCGGCGGGCGGCGGAACCAGCCTTGAGGCGGTCAATCTGCTCACGCCCAAACGCATCAATACCTTCGTCGGTGACGGCACCAGCAAGGTATTCCAGCTGGATTGTACCGATATCGATGTGGACAGTACGGAGTGTACGGAATTTTCCATCAAAATGGTAAATGCGGTCACCGGAAAGGTCACGTTTGAAGAAGCACCGCCGGATGCGGGAGGACTTGCCAATGTCATCATTTCCTTTTCCAAAACAACCGAGCACCCCAGCATCGACCGATGCCGTATTTGCGGGTTGTATGGCGGCAAAAATGACACACGTGTCTTCCTTTCCGGCAATCCCGATGAGCCAAACTGTGACTGGCAGTCCGGGTTGTATGATCCAACCTATTTCCCGGATACCGGATATACACGCATTGGCTCGGATGCATCCGAAATCATGGGATATGCCAGACAGTATGACACACAGGTTGTGCTCAAATCCGATGGACAGGACGCAAAGCAGTATCTGCGGACATTCGCACTGGATGAAAACGACAGACCGAGCTATCCGCTCCGGCAGGGCGCAGAGGCGGCGGGTGCTGTCAGCCGGTATGCTATTGATGTGCTCGAAGGCACGCCAATTTATCTCTCACCGCAGGGCGTAATGGGAATCTTCGGCACAAATGTAACCGAGTACCGTGCCGTTGCGGGCATATCCCAGCGCGTTGATCCGCGCCTGGGACGCGAACCGATGTGCGATGCCGTGGCATGTGTCTGGGAGGGGAAATATTATCTCGCCGTCGGCGGGCACTGCTATGTCGCGGACAGCAGACAGGTGGAAAACAGCATACCGGAATGGTATTACTGGGACAACATCCCGGCGGTGTGTTTTCTTGCAGACAGCGTCGACGGGCGGCTGTGGTTTGGCACGGCGGATGGGCGTGTCTGTGCATTCTGCCGGGAAACCGATGCGAATGCATATTTTGATGACGGCACACCGACCTGTGCGCGTTGGACGACGCCGTTTTCTGCGCTGGGGGTATGGAACCGCACCAAAACCATTTTGTCCTGCCGCCCACTGCTTATGCCGTATGGCTATTCGGGCGCAGACATCTGGTACCGCACAGAGCATCTGTGTGCGTGCGTCCATTCGGTGGCATTTTCTCAGTTTTCCTTTGCACATATGGATTTTTCCCGCTTTTCATTTTATTCCGCAGCGGCCTCCGTGCCCGTTCCGGTGCGGCGGCGCGTGCGGCGCGCCTATCTGTTCCAGGTAGTTGTGCGCAATGACAGCGCAGAGCCGTTTGGCCTGCTCGGAATGACACTGCGTTATCAGGTACGCACGCCTGTGCGTGACCTGTAGGAAAGGAGATGGAATATGGAATCTTTGGATATTGAAGAGCTGTACCGTGCAGCAGAACGAAGCCGCCTGAATGCCTTTGAATCTGCGCGGCAGGACAGCCTGAAGCGCCTGCAAAACAGTCTGGATGAAATTGGAACCTCTTACCGCGGCAGTGTGACACAGGCACAGACTGCCGCACGCATCTCTGCGTTAGGTCAGGAGGAAAAGCTCGCCGCATCCGGTCTGAGCAGCGGCGGAAGCTATACCGCGCCGACCTCCGGGTATACGGAGACCGCCCGCGTGGCATCAGATAACAACCTGCGCAGTAACCTGAATACCCTGTCCGCAGCGCGTCTGCAACAGGAACAGGAGGCACGCAATGCAAGCAACACGGAAATTGCACAGGCAAGACAGAGCTATGAGAACAGCGCCGCAGAGATCCGCATGCAGCAGGCACAGGCGCAGATCAACCAGTACAACACAGACCGTGAATACAATTACAATGTGCGTGTGACGGCCTATCAGCAGGCGATGCAGCGCTGGCAGACCTATGGCATCGTGCTTCCGGCGGACGCATCCATTCTGGGTGTACCTGCCGGAACGCGCACGGCATCCAGTGCATATGACAACGCAAAGCTGGCACTTGAACGCTGGAAGGCGCTGCTCTGAGTGCAAAAAAATCCCGCAGAAGGAAAATTCCTTTTGCGGGATTTGCTATGCCAGGATGACAGAATCAGGTGTTGGCAGTTGCGTCCGGCTGCTTGGGCTGTTTGTCACTCATGACCATTTTTAGCAGGATTGGAGTAATCAGCGTGGTGACAATGACGACCAGAATGACCGGTGCGAACAGCGTGTCGGATACCAGACCGACAGCAGCACCCTTCTGTGCGACGATCAGCGCGACCTCGCCGCGGGATACCATGCCCACGCCGACGCTCAGTGCTTCATGATTCGTAAACTTGCAGAACTTTGCACCCAGACCACAGCCGACGATCTTGGAGAGAATCGCGATAACCAGCAGCAGCAGTGCGAACAGCAGCAGTGCCGGAGTCAGACCGGCCAGGTTGGTCTTGATGCCGACGCTGGCGAAGAAGACCGGCGCGAACAGCATATACGAGCAGATATCGATTTTGCGCGCAACATAGTCGCGGATGTTGGACAGGTTGCACAGCAGCAGGCCGGCAAAGTATGCGCCGGTGATGTCGGCGACACCGAAGAACTGCTCTGCACAGTAGGACAGCACGAAGCAGAACGCCAGTGCATAAATGGCAACGCGGCGGTGCATCTTCTTGGCAAACGAGGTGCTCAGATGCTTGAAATACTTATAAACCAGGAAACCGACGATTGCAATGAAGACAAAGAACAGTACAATCTTGAGCAGTACCATGCCGATTTGTACATCCGGATCGGTGAAGCTGGAGACAACGGTCAGGACGATGATACCGAGGATATCGTCAATGACGGCCGCACCCAGGATGGCGGTGCCGACTCTGCCCTTCAGCTTGCCCAGCTCACGCAGAGTCTCAACGGTGATGCTGACTGAGGTTGCAGTCAGGATGACGCCGACGAAAATTGCCTTCAGCATGTGCTGCGCATCGCCCTCTCCGTTAAAGAAGACGAGATACAGCGCGGTGCCGCCGAGCAGCGGGACGACTACGCCGGCACAGGCAATTACGAACGATGCAAGGCCGGTTTTCTTCAGCTCCTGAAGGTCGGTTTCCAGACCGGCGGCGAACATCAGCATGATGACGCCGATTTCACTGATGACGGAAATAAAGCTGTCCTCGACGACCAGATTCAGAACGGACGGGCCAAGGATCAGACCGGCGACCAGCGCGCCGACAACCTGCGGCATTTTAACCTTGCCGGAGGCCAGGCCAAGCACCTTCGTGGACAGAAGGATGATGGCAAGTACGAGAAGAAATGTATAGGATGTCATAAATACAGCCCCTTCTTTTGATTGGATTTGTGTAAAGCGAATAAAGGTTTTGTGTTTTTCCCTACAGTCATAACATTATATCCGGTTTAAGTTCCAAAAGCAAGGAAACGATTTTGACAAAAATATGTAGATAACGGGCGGAAAAAATTGCAAATTTGTGTGAAAAAAAGCAGAACAGAGCCTTTAGAGCGGAGCTGTGTACGCCAAACAACAAATAATGTTTTTTATAGTCACGGATGTTAAAAAGTCGCAAAAAGTTGCGGGCTGTGATCGCCCCTTGCGGCACGTCCCCGCCGTGCGGATGGAACTGACGCAGCTGGATGCAGTCAGATAGGCCGACATTGAGATGACAGGTGTTTGCAATCGCAACATTGGCAAAAGAGAAAGACCCGGCGATAAACACCAGGTCTTTCATACGTGCATAAGTAAGAATTACGCCTGAGAAATAGCGCCAACCGGGCAGTTGCCAGCGCAGGAACCACAATCGATGCAAGCGCCTGCGTCGATTACGTAGCTGCTGTCGCCCTGAGAGATAGCGCCAACCGGGCACTCGCCTGCGCAAGAACCACAGCTGATGCAAGCATCACCAATCTGATAAGCCATTGTGTAGCACCTCCTGTAATGATTTCATTTATATTGTACCACAAAGCCAGAAAAAAACAACTCCATTTTTGGAACTTACAGAAAAAAGAAATTGGAAAAGATACGTCTAAAAGCGGAAAAAGTGGGTAAAGATAAATCAGGAAGCAAAGGAAAGTGAGGGAAAGCGATGGAATTTCAGGGTTCATTTGATGCCGGGGCAAGGCTGGCGCTGACGATTTCCGCCAGAAGAGCGGGGCTTTTGGGCAAAAATACGGTCGGAACGGAACATTTGCTGCTGGGATTGGCTGCACGCCGCAGTACGCCTGCGGGCAGGCTGCTGGCACAGGCCGGCGTGGGCAGCTGGCGCAGCCTGTATTATACCGCACGGCTGACTGGCAGTGGATTTCCTGTGCGCCATCCGGAGCGGGTCAGCAAAAATCTGCACAGTGTACTGCGGCAGGCGGCACAGTCCGCCGGGCGCGGACAGGTCGGGGACGGGCATCTGCTCTGTGCACTGCTCGGCTGCCGTGACTGTACGGCGCGGCGCGTCATGGAGAAAATGGATGCGGATATCCCTGCATTGGAGCGGCAGACCGGGATTTCTATTGCACAGGAGCCTGCGGGCTGGCGTGCGGTCGGACGGCTGGCATCGACCTCTGCGCTCGACCGCTATGCAACCGATCTGACCGAGATGGCGCGCAGCGGCAGACTCGACCCGGTCATCGGACGGGAGGATGAGTTGTTCCGCCTGATGACCATTTTACAGCGGCGCACGAAAAACAATCCGGTGCTGCTGGGCGATCCGGGTGTCGGCAAAACGGCAGTGGCAGAAGCGCTTGCACTCGCCATCGTAAATGGCGATGTGCCGGAGGAGCTCAAAGGCGCGCGGCTGGTGTCGATTGACATGGCGAGTCTGATTTCCGGCACAAAATACCGCGGTGAATTTGAAGAACGGCTCAAGACAATTGTTCGTGAACTGAGCGCGTCGCGCAATATTATCGCCTTTATCGACGAGGTGCATACGCTGGTGGGGGCAGGCTCAGCGGAGGGTGCCATTGATGCCTCCAACCTGCTCAAACCGGCACTCGCACGCGGTGAGATCCGGCTGATCGGCACGACGACGGTGGAGGAATACCACAAGACAATTGAGAAAGATGCGGCGCTGGAGCGGCGGTTTCAGCGCATTGATGTCGCCGAGCCGGATGAGGACGGTGCGGAGAAGATCCTGCGCGGGCTGGCGCCGCGCTATGAGCAGCACCATGGCGTACACATCACGGAGGATGCACTGTGTGCTGCTGTGCGCATTTCCGTCCGCACGCGTCCGGAACGCCATCTGCCCGACAAGGCGATTGACCTGCTGGATGAGACCTGTGCGGCGGTTCACCTTGAGGGCGGAACGCAGGTGACACAGCGGGAGATTGCACGCACAGCACAGCGCGTTGACGGCTTTACCGACGCGGCAGAGGGCGATGACGCAAAGCGCCTGCTGCGGCTGGAGGACGAGCTGCGGCGCACCGTGATCGGGCAGGACGACGCGGTACGGGCTATTTGTCGGGCGGTGCGGCGCGGCGGTGCAGGCCTGCGGGATGAAGCGCGTCCGGTGGCGGCACTGCTGTTGACCGGGCCGACCGGTGTGGGAAAAACCTCGGTCTGTACGGCACTTGCCCGCACGCTGTTTGGCCGTGACGGGCTCATTCGCATCGATTTGTCGGAATATCAGCAGCCGCACGATGTCTCCCGCCTGATCGGTGCACCTCCCGGCTACAAGGGCTACGGCGAAGGCGGGCAGCTGACCGAACCGATCCGCCGCCGCCCGCGGTCTGTCGTACTGTTTGATGAAGTAGAAAAGGCACATCCCGATGTGCTGCGTCTGCTGCTCCGCCTGTTGGAGGACGGACGGCTGACCGATGCAGAGGGGCGCAGTGCAGATTTCCGGCATGCGGTGGTTGTGCTGACCTCCAATCTGGGCAGCGGCAGCCGGGGACGAACGGTTGGCTTTGCTGCGGACAGCGCAGACCGGCAGACCGGGCATGTCCGGGAGGAAGCACAGCGTGTGCTCCAGCCGGAGCTTGCGGCGCGGCTGGATGATATTATTGTCTTTTCTGCACTGGAGCGCGCAGATTGTGCGGCGATTGCGGCACGGGAACTGTCTCTGCTGGCAAAACGGTGCCTTGCGTGCGGCACACGGCTGACCTGGGATGAAACAGCAGAGCAGACACTGGGCATTGTTGACCGGGCGCGCGGTGCGCGCGCCGTGCGTGATGAAGTGGCACGCAAGGTGACCGATCCGCTTGCCGGCCTGCTGCTGTCCGGCAAGGCGGGGCATTGGGTGGAAATCCAGGCGGCAGACGGCGATGTGCTGCTGTCGGTGCGTGAAAACAGCACAATGCTGTCCGGCGCGTAACGCTGTCATAAATTGTCATTTGGGACAGGGGCATATTCCTGCGAGGAATTGCCCCTGTTCTTTTTGCTTGGAGGACAATTCCTGTATTGTTCGGATAGAATGAATATGATAAGATACAAACGGATCGAAACAGCAGGGAGATAAGTGGATTATGGATACACATATGAGCGCGGCGATCGTCGCATTTCAGGGATTGACAGTGTGCTTATATTGGATTATGGTGCCGCGCAAGCGCAAATGGGACAATCGCAAGACATATATGGTTGCTGTCATGCTGTATCTGTTGTGGTGGGCATTCTGTTTGCCGACAATTATACAAAACGACAGTATGGGAAAGGCTTTGGAAGAACATGACTTCTGGAATGTTGTGAAACTGATTGGGGGGATCGGCATAGAGGTGGCGACCAGCTGGATTGTCAGCGCGGATTCCGCCCACAACCGACTTCTGGTAGCTGGTGTCAATGTATTTCTGCTCGTTGGCTTTGAAGTGGTGGGAGATATCATTACATATTGCCTGATGTCCGGTGAGATCTGGCAATCCAATGCATCATATCACATTGGACAGACACTGTTTTCCGTGTTTTTTCTGTTGGGCACGACTATTTTTGCGGTGTATTGGAATCGCATGGAAAAACAGATGCGGCGCAAAATTATCCTGCTTTCCGTACTGTTCTGCGGTTGTCAGTGCTTTTTCATGTATAGCCTATGGCATCTGAATCGGACAGCCATGGAGGCTTTTATACAGTATTATATTGTTTTGGGCGGTGTGGTCACTGTCATTGCGGATTATCTCATTTTTGATATTCTGACATCGACCATGGAAGCACAGCGCCGAGAGATGGAGCTGGAACAGCTCAGGCAGCAGCAGGAAACGCAGTACCAGTATTATCAGCTGGTGCAGGAAAACGCACAGGAAATGTCGAAACTCCGGCACGATTTCAAAAATCAGTTGCAGGTGGTATATTCCCTGCTGGACACAAACAAAGAGCAAACGATACATATGCTGGATGAAATGAACCGACGGATCAGCAGCACGCATCCGGTGTTGTACTGTGTCGCACCGGTGGTCAATGCCGTTATTACAGTGAAGGCCGACGCCGCGCGTCAGCGCGGCATTGCGTTTGATGCAGCCGTCGATCTGGATGACTGGGAAATTGAGGAAATCGACCAGAGCAATCTGTTTTCCAACCTGCTGGACAACGCGTTGGAGGGCTGCCTGCCCGGTCAGCCGAATCAGTTTATCTCACTCGGGGCGGGTGAGAAAAAGGGGATTTATGCCGTCAAAGTACAAAACAGCTGTGACCCGGCAAAGACGCTCAGGCCCGGTCAGACGCCGGGCACGGCGAAGCAGAACAGGACACATCATGGCTTCGGACTGAAAATTTTGCAGTCGATTGCGGAAAAATATGGCGGTGAGCTGAGAATACACTGCGAAAACGGCGTGTTCACGGCGGAGGTTTTTCTGGAAAACAGGCGGCTGTTTCCTTGATTTTTGCAAATCGCTTGACACAGCACAGGGTAACTTTATATACTGAAAACAAAAGAGAGTACGAGCGAACAAATTATGGAAAAACTGAGGGAGGCGAACACGATGGAGCGCGAACAGTTGGGTTCCAGACTGGGATTTATTCTGCTGTCAGCAGGCTGTGCCATTGGTATCGGAAATGTATGGAAATTCCCGTATATGGTCGGACAGCATGGCGGCGGAATCTTTGTATTGTTATATATCTTCTTTTTGATTATACTCGGCCTGCCGATTATGACGATGGAATTTTCCGTCGGACGTGCGAGCCGGAAAAGCCCGATCCGGTCGTTTCAGGTGTTGGAACGGCCGGGGCAGAAATGGCATTTTCACGGCATAGTGGCAATGGCGGGCAATTATCTGCTGATGATGTTTTATTCCGTTGTTGCAGGCTGGATGCTGTATTATTTTTATCTGACCGCAACCGGCGCATTTGACGGCGCTTCGACGGAAGAGGTTCAGGCGATTTTCGATCAGATGCTGGGACAGCCGGGGATTCTGGTGGGCTGCATGGCAATCGTTGTGATTGTCGGTATGTTTATCAATTCCATGGGCCTGCAAAACGGATTGGAACGCATTACCAAGGTGATGATGCTCATTCTGCTGGCGCTGATGCTGGTGCTGGCAGTGCACAGTGTCCTGTTGGAAGGCGGACGTGAGGGGTTGATTTTTTACCTCAAGCCGGATATTGGGCAGACGCGTGAAAGCGGACTGGGAAATACGATTGTGGGTGCAATGAATCAGGCGTTCTTCACGCTGAGTCTGGGCATCGGTTCGATGGCGATTTTCGGCAGCTATATTGGCAAGGAGCACACCCTGTTTGGGGAATCCATCCATGTCACCGTGCTGGATACATTTGTTGCACTGATTGCCGGCCTGATTATTTTCCCGGCCTGCTCTGCATTCGGCGTAGAGGCAGGCAGCGGCCCGAAGCTGATTTTCCTGACACTGCCGAATATCTTCAATCATCTGCCGCTCGGACGGCTGTGGGGCAGCCTGTTCTTTGTATTTCTGACCTTTGCAGCCTTTTCCACTGTACTTGCGGTGTTTGAAAATATTATTTCATGCGGTATGGATCTGACCGGATGCAGCCGCAAAAAGTCATGTGCTGTCAATCTGGTGCTGCTGTTTGTGCTGTCCCTGCCGTGTGCACTGGGCTTTAATCTGTGGTCGGGCATTCAGCCGTTCGGCACCGGCTCCACCATTATGGATGTGGAAGATTTTATTGTCAGCAATGTCCTGCTGCCGCTCGGCTCGCTGGTTTATCTGCTGTTCTGCACAAGCAGACATGGCTGGGGCTGGGAGTCTTTCCGGGAAGAGGCAAATACCGGAACAGGTGCAAAAATTCCGAATGCCATCCGTGGCTACTGCACCTATATCCTGCCGATTATCGTACTCATTATTTTTGCAATCGGCGTTCACGACAAATTCTTCTGAGAAGACAGCAAAAGCCGTCCTGCGGGACGGCTTTTGCATTGCGCTTGTATGGAATTTTCTGTTAAAAATGAAATGAAAAGCACGGATTTGAGCCATTGCATCTTTGATGGTTGCAGTCGGCAGGTTTGTTATCGCGCAGCTTGCCTTTCTCGACCGGAGAAACGAGCATAAATAAAATGCCTGTCCTGTCGGCAAACAGGATAGGCGGTGCCTGCGAAGAAAGCAAGGGTTTGCATGAAATACTCTTTGGCAGAAGTTACCGGTTTTTGTCCAAACTGTCGGTTGACAAGCAAAAAGGTGTGTTGTACAATAAAAGGCACCAATAGATAAAAGGCGTTGAAGGGAACGCACAGACCGCGCAGATCGCGCCCGCAGAGAGCGGATGCACCAGCTGAGAGCATCCGTGGCCGATGTGGTTTGCAGCAACCATCCCGGAGCTTCGCAGGGGAAACCCAAAGTATCCTGCGACGGATGTCCGCACGTTACAGCGGCAATGAGCGGGTGCAGTTGTGTAGCTGCGCCAAGCAGGGTGGAACCGTGAGATGAATTGTCATCCCACCCCTGATTTGAGTCAGGGGTGGGATTTTTTTCTGCCCCCGTGAAAATAAGGAGGAATTTTTCATGGCAGACAATCAGTATACGTTTGAAAATGAGCAGTACCGCAAAACCTACTGGCATACCTGCTCGCATATTCTGGCACAGGCAGTCAAGCGCCTGTACCCGGAGGTAAAGCTGGCAATCGGCCCGTCGATTGACAACGGTTTCTATTATGACCTCGATTCCCCGTTTGCGTTCACACCGGAAATCATGGAAAAGATCGAGGCAGAGATGCGCAAGATCTGCAAGGAAAAGCTCAAGCTGGAGCGCTTTGAACTGCCGCGTGCGGAAGCGCTGGAATTTATGAAGGACGAGCCGTACAAGGTCGAGCTCATCAATGACCTGCCGGAGGACGCTGTCATTTCGTTCTACAAGCAGGGCGAATTTACCGACCTGTGCGCCGGTCCGCATCTGGATTCCACCGGCCGCGTCAAGGGCAATGGCATCAAGCTGACTGCCTGCAATGCGGCATATTGGCGCGGTGATTCCAACCGCGAGACCCTCCAGCGCATTTACGGCATTGCGTTCCCGAAGAAGGCGGAGCTGGACGAGTATCTTGCAAAGATCGAAGAGGCAAAGCGCCGCGACCACCGCAAGCTGGGCAAGGAGCTTGGCCTGTTTACCCTGATGGAGGAAGGCCCCGGCTTCCCGTTCTTCCTGCCGAAGGGCATGGTACTGCGCAACACGCTGATCGATTACTGGCGCGAGGTGCATAAGCGCTATGGCTATGTGGAAATTTCCACCCCGATGATGCTGAACCGCGGCCTGTGGGAGCGTTCCGGCCATTGGGATCATTATAAGGAAAACATGTACACGACCGTCATCGATGATGTCGATTTCGCCATCAAGCCGATGAACTGCCCGGGCGGCATGCTGGTCTACAAGTCCGAACCGCATTCCTACCGTGACCTGCCGCTGCGTGTCGGCGAGCTGGGTCTGGTTCACCGCCATGAGCTGTCCGGCGCGCTGCACGGCCTGTTCCGTGTCCGCTGTTTCACGCAGGACGATGCCCATATCTTTATGACCTGGGATCAGATGAAGGACGAGATCAAGAATGTCGTCAAGCTGTTTGATGAGGTCTATTCTGTCTTTGGCCTGGAATATGAGATCGAGGTTTCCACCATGCCGGAAGACCACATGGGCGATGAGAAGGACTGGGATTTCGCCACGGAGACACTGAAGGCTGCTGTCTCTGAGATGGGCAAGAGCTATGTCATCAATGAGGGCGACGGCGCGTTCTATGGCCCGAAGTTGGACTTCCATCTGGCGGATTCGCTGGGACGTACCTGGCAGTGCGGCACGATCCAGCTGGATATGCAGCTGCCGGAGCGCTTTGAGCTGGAATACACCGGTGCAGACGGCGAGAAGCACCGCCCGGTTATGATTCACCGCGTTGTCCTCGGCTCCATTGAACGCTTCATCGGCGTCATCACCGAGCATTTTGCCGGTGCATTCCCGACCTGGCTGGCTCCGGTTCAGGTCAAGGCCCTGCCGGTTACCGACCGCACCGCAGCGTATGCGGATGAGGTTGAAAAGGCACTGACCGCCGCAGGCTTCCGCGCCGAGGTCGATCACCGCAGCGAGAAGCTGGGCTACAAGATCCGCGAGGCACAGTCGCAGAAGGTTCCGTATATGCTGGTTCTCGGCGACAAGGAACAGGAAAACGGCACAGTTTCCGTCCGTGACCGCAAGGGCAAGACGACTGCCATGCCGCTGGACGAGTTCATCTCCACGCTGCGCGAAGAGGTCAGCACCAAGAGCCGCGAAGAACTGATCTGATTTTACTCCTCCGGCTGCTCGAGCGAGCGGCGCAGCATCGCGTCGGCATGCAGGCTGACCTGATACAATGCGCCCGGCTCGAGCGGTCCGAAGGCAAACCGTCCAAGCTCATCGGTATAGGTCACATGGACGACGCGATCCGGTTCGGTCTTTCCGGAAATGGTCAGGACTGCGAGCGCCCCGGCGACAGGCTTGCCGCTCTGGTCGACGGCAGTGCCGAGCAGCGCCGGACGCGTGTCCGGGCGCAGGGCTACGGTGGTTTCTACCTGTTCCCCGGCTGACGGGCGCACATAAAAACTGGTATACATCATCAGCACCTCCTGTGGCAGCGGATCAACTCTGTTTTCAGCGTATGACTGCGGCCGCAAAAGGTGCAGGAAAAAATCCCGCAGGTTTTTCTGTAGCTGCGGGGCAGAAAGGAACGTAACACTATGAAAATGAGCAGTATGCTCGGCAGCCGCTTTAAAGAGACTCCGGCGGACTGTCAGCTGGACAGCCATAAGCTCATGGTGCGCGGCGGCTATATCAAGCAGATGACAACGGGTATTTACTCGCTGTATATGCCGACCAAGCGCATCACCAAAAAAATTGAGAATATCATTCGCGAGGAAATGGATAAGATTGACGGCCAGGAGGTCATGTTCCCGGTTGTTATGCCGGCATCGCTGTGGCAGGAATCCGGCCGGTATGACTCCATCGGCAGCGAGATGGCGCGCTTCAAGGACAGAAGCGGCCAGCCGGTTGTTCTGGGCATGACGCATGAGGAGGCCGCTGTGCATCTGGCGCGCGGCGCGGCACAGTCGTACACCAACTATCCGTTCATGATCTATCAGATTCAGACCAAGTTCCGCGATGAGCCGCGCGCACGTGGCGGTCTGATCCGTGTCCGCGAGTTTACGATGAAGGATGCCTATTCTTTCCACACCTCGCAGGAGGATCTGGAGCAGTATTATGAGAAGTGCTACACGGCGTATGAGAATATCTTCCGCCGCGCAGGTATTCCGGAGGTTGTCGCGGTCAAGTCGGATTCCGGCATGATGGGCGGCAGCGTGTCGCATGAATTTATGCTGCTGACCGACTGCGGCGAAGATACCATTGTCCTGTGTGACTGCGGGTACCGCTCCAATATGGAGGCAGCGGACTGCATCGTCGAGGCACCGGAGACCGAGGAAGCACCGCTCACCAAGGTGCTCACCCCGGAGACCAAGACCATTGAGGCAGTTTGTGAATACCTGCATGCACCGGCAAACGCTTCGTGCAAGGCGGTTGTCTATCAGAAGAATCTGACCGATGAATATGTCATTGCATTTATCCGCGGCGATCTGGAGGTCAACGAGACCAAGCTTCGCAATTTCCTGGGCGAGGAGATCCATCCGGCAGAGATCACGCAGGAGAGCGGCATTGTTGCGGGCTTTATCGGCCCGGTTGGCCTGCCGGAAGGCGTGACCTATGTCATCGACAAGTCGGTTGCCGCACTCAACAGTTCGGTCTGCGGCGCAAACGAAGAAAATTACCATTACACCGGCTATAACGTCAAGCGCGACACGCCGGACGCGCAGATTGCGGATTTCGCAAAGACCTATGAAGGCGCAATCTGCCCGGTTTGCGGCAAGCCGCATATCCGCATCAGCCGCGGCATTGAGGTTGGCAATATCTTCCAGCTCGGCACCAAGTATACCAAGTCGATGGAGATGACCTACATCGGACAGGATGGCAAGCCGCACTATCCGATTATGGGCTGTTACGGCATCGGTGTCGGCCGTCTTGCCGCTTCAGTCTGCGAGGTCAAGCACGACGATTACGGCCCGATCTGGCCGATGTCCATCGCACCGTGGCAGGTTCACATCTGCGCGATCAAGGCAACAGACCCGGAGGTTCGTGCGGTTGCCGACGAGCTGTATCAGAAGCTCCAGGATGCAGGTGTTGAGGTCATTTACGATGACCGCAAGGTCAGCGCGGGAAATATGTTCTCCGATGCAGATCTGCTGGGTGTACCGGTTCGTGTCATCGTCAGCCCGAAGACGGTCAAGCGCGGCGCTGTCGAGGTATCCAAGCGCGACAAGTCGCTGCGCGAGGATGTCGCACCGGAAAATGCAGTGGAGTACGTCGAAAAGCTGGTTCAGACGATGCTGGACGAGTTTAAATAAACAGAATAATGAAAATGGACGGCAGGCCGGGGGAGCCTTTCCCTCAGCCTGCCGTATTTTATTTGGAAAGGAGCTGCCAATGGGAACAATGATCTGGAGCCTGACCAAAACCGCCGCAGGCTCGGCAGATGTCCCTGTGAGCGCGGAGGACGCGGCACAGGCGACAAATACCGCAATTGAGGGCGTACAGTCGATTACCAGCCTGTTTCATCTGCCGACCTGGGTGGGGCGGGCGATCTTTATTGTGCTGGTTGTTGTCGTCATGCTGTGGCTGGTTAAGCTGATCAATAAGGGCTTCCGGCGCACCATGGATGCGATGCAGGACAACAATCAGGATGCCACGCTGCTGTCATTCGTACGATACGTCGTGCTGGCAATTGTTTACTTTGCGGGCGGCGTGGTCATCGTGTCCAGCATTCCGGGCGCGAGCGATTCACTTAATGCGCTGCTGGCATCCGGCGGTATAGTCGCAGTCATTCTCGGCTTTGCCTCACAGGATGCGCTGAGTAATATCGCCGGCGGCATTATGATCCTGACGTTCAAGCCGTTTGTCATCGGTGATTTTGTGCGTTATATCGATGTTGGCGTGTCCGGCACGGTGGAAGACATCTCGCTGCGGCATACGGCAATCCGTACGCCGGAAAACAAGAGGCTCATCATTCCAAACGGGAAAATCAATCAGGGCGTCATTGAAAACGCGAACTATGCAGACAGCCGAGTTTGTGAATTCTTTAACGTCAGCATTACCTATGAGAGCAATCTGGAGAAGGCAATTGGCATCCTGCGGGCGGAGGTAATGAAGCAGCCCCTGCATTTGGATGTACGCGACCCAGAGACACAGGACGATGAGCCGGAAGTGCAAGTTGAAGTTGTGGAACTTGCAGATTCTGCTGTTGTGCTGCGCGCATGGCTGTGGGCGGCTGACCTGAGCAGCGCCATGAAATTAAAATTTTCGCTCAATCGCGCAGTAAAAGCCCGCTTTGACGCGGAAGGAATTGAATTTGCCTATCCGCATATCACGATAACAAAATAAGAAACTGCGGTATCTCTCCCTGTCCGGCGCATGTGCGCGGGACGGGGATTTTTTGTATGTTTGGGACTCTGACAGGCGAGATTGTTACGATTTTCACATTCGTCAACCTATACAAAAACTTTACGTTTGAATTGTAGGGAATAAATAGCGTGAAAAGGTGAAATGAAGCAACATGCACAAAAAGTTTCTGAATAAACTGTGAAACATTATGGATGATTGCGCTTGCAGAAAAAGTTGGAAGTGTGTATGATATAGCCAAGCTGAGGGAAGGAAAACCAAGGCGGCAGACAACAAAAAGTTGTCTGAAGCAGTTCCGAAGGAAAAGCCAAAGCTCCGGCTTTCGGAACTTCGATTGAAACGGAATCCGTGCTGTGAAGCGCAGAGCAGAGGCTCCGGGCACACAGAAATCGAAAATCCGCTTCATGAAATTTTTGGAGGTGAGACTATCATGAATCGTTTATTCGATCAGATGGTTAGCAGGTATCATAAGACGCTGTGCAGCCGGAAAATAGAAGAGACGATAACTGCTTATTCCGGCAAGTAAGTCGCCTGCAAAAAAAGATAAAGGAGTTGAACCAATTATGATTCGATGGTTTGATGAGTTGACAAGAGCACGCGTCATGGAACTGGCCAGGGAACACATGGTGGAGCTGCAAGGCGAAAACATTTCCGACGTGACCCGCGCAAAGAAGCACTGAGCTTCGATCACACAGAAATAACCCGATGGATAACATATAGGAGTGACAAACATGAAGTTCTTCTCTGAACTGGCAAGAGCACGCATGATGGAACTGGAAAACGAAAAGGTTTCCTACCTGGTTCATGCAAAGAAGCACTGAGCTTCGATCACACAGAAACAACCCAATGGATAACATATAGGAGTGACAAACATGAAGTTCTTCTCTGAACTGGCAAGAGCACGCATGATGGAACTGGAAAACGAAAAGGTTTCCTGCATGGTTCATGCAAAGAAGCATTGAGCTTCGATCACACAGAAATAACCCGATGGATAACATATAGGAGTGACAAAAATGAAGTTCTTCTCTGAACTGATCCGCGCACGCATGATGGCAATGGAAAATGAAAGAGTTTCCTGCATGGCTCATGTCCGCGCAAACAAGCACTGACAATTACAACAACTGACATCTGAGGTGAAACTGCCCTGTGGTTTGACAAAATGAGCAAGAGCGCAATTCTCGGTATGAGAATGCTGACTGATGGATACGTATCGCGTCAGGAATTCGATGATATGATTCACGAACATCGCGCTCAGTACAAGATCTGATCTTATTCACACACAAGTGATTGATAACAAAGGAACGATGACGTATGAAGTTTTTTGATAACGTTGACAAAACAATGATGCTCAGCGTGATGCTCGGCACAAGAATGATGAATGGTGAATATGTATCGCGTCAGGAATTCGGCGATATGGTTCGCGCACATCGCACACAGAATCACATTTGATTCCATTCACACCCAACTGATTGACAACGAAGGAGCAATGACGTATGAAGTTTTTTGATAACGTTGACAGAACGATGATGCTTGGCATGCGTATGATGTACGGCGGAAGCGTTACCCGCGCTGAGTTCAACGATATGATGAACGAGCGCCGCGCACACAGCGAGCACTGATTGCATTTGCCGGTCATCCATCCGGCAGACAAACCGCCTGTAAGACGTATAAAGACCCGGAAGAAGGGAATGCTATGAAACGAACTGCAATGACCCGAATCCGATTCGCAGACCGGCACATTCCTGTGACCATTCGTTCTCAGGAATTCCCCGGAGCAAAAGGTCTGTAATCGTCCGAGAGGAGGACTGCCTGTATGAAGGGCAGAGGATTTTTCAGCGAACTTGTCCGTGCAAGAATGCTGGGACTGGAGTGGGACCGGGTAGAAAGCCGGATCCGCCTTGAACGGAACGCACGGAAAAAATCAGATAAGTGACCGCAAACACAAATGGACGAAGCGGCGTTCCCAACCCCGGACAGGGGCGGCGGAACGCCGCTTTTGTGATATATTCGGGAAAAACCATGACAGAATACGCTTCCTGTGGTATGATGGTAGAAATGCAGGAAACGGAGGCGGCGAATATCAGCTGGAAAAAGGAAGAAATACGGCAGGTGCGCCGCAGTGCGGACCTCATCGGCATCGTGGAAATTGCCAGCATATTGATCAATTTGCTGCTGTATCCGATTGTCCGGCTGCTGCCGGTGTTGGAAGAGGGCAGTCTGGGCGCAGAGGTGTATGACCTGCTGCTGTACCTGATTGTATTTGCCATTCCGGTGACTGTGGCAGCGCGGTGGACCGGTATGGATGTGGATGATCTCATGGGACGTGGGAGACCGTCCCCGACAGTCTACCTGATGACCATCGGGCTGACGCTTGGCTGGTCGTATACGGCGAGTTGGCTGGCTGGCGGCATGGAAGTGCTGCTGAATGGATTTGGACTCACTGAAGCGCAGGATGTTTTTGTCATGCCCGCAGGCGGTGCGGCGATGGCGGTGCGGTTTCTCTCGGTCGCCATCATCCCGCCCATTGTGGAGGAGCTGTGTTATCGCGGCTTTTATCTGAGTACAGCGGTGCGTTCGATGGGCACCTGGGGTGCCATTGTACTGACATCATTTGCGTTTTGGCTGGCTCATTACAGCGTGGAAATCCTGCCGCTGGCATTCGGCTTCGGTCTCATCGGGGGTTATATTCGGCGGCGCTATGGCTCGCTGCTGCCGTCCATGTGCGGGCATTTTGCGGTGAACAGCATTTATCTGCTTGTCAATGCCGGCTGGGAGATCGGAACGCGCGCCGGCACGGGAATTTCGCTTGTGGTTTCACTGGCCGAAATTTTGTTTGGCGCAATCGGTGTGACGCTGTTTGTACGCGAAGGATGCCTGAAGGAGATCTGGGACGGCACATTTGGGCACCGTTCGGCGCTGACACCGCGTGAACAGGCACGGGCTGTGCTGACCAGCCTGCCTGCGCTGCTGGTGCTGCTGACAGCGGTTTATTTTATGGCAAAAAATCTGGAGGCACTGTGACAGCATGACAGAACAGGAAAAATATATGAAGGCAGCACTCCGGCTGGCGAAAAAATCCGCAGAAGAGGGCGAGGTGCCGGTCGGCTGCGTCGTTGTCTGTGACGGAAAGATTGTCGGGCGCGGGCGCAACCGCCGGGAAACCAAAAAAACCGCGCTGTCCCATGCGGAAATCGAAGCCATTGGCAAGGCATGCAAAAAGCTGGGTGGCTGGCGGCTGCACCGCTGTGACCTGTATGTGACGCTGGAACCATGCCCGATGTGTGCGGGTGCAATCATCAATGCGCGCATCAAAACGGTCTATTACGGCGCAGATGACCCGAAGGCGGGTTCGTGCGGCAGTCTCATCAATCTGTTTGATGTGGCTTACAACCACAAGCCGGATATTGTGCGCGGACTGATGAAGGATGAATGCGCGGGTGTACTGACGGACTTTTTCCGCGCGCTGCGCAAAAAACGCAAGGAAGAGCGCAGACTGCTGCGCGAGCAGAGTGGAGACGCGCTGCAAAATCCGGAGACGGAAGAGGTGAAATGATGAGCAGTGTCAGCATCAGACTACGCGGCAGCCATGCGGCTGGGATTGAGGCATTGGCCAATGCGTTGAAGGAGGAAATCAATGCCGAGCTGATTGCGGAAAGCTGGAGAAGCCTGCATGATGTGCGTGTGGTTTTGCTTTCATTTGAGCGGTATTTTTTTCGCAACGGAAGCTATGCGAGCCTTACGGTGTTGCTGACAGAGAGCCAAGACATGCAGACTGCGGATATTGTCGGCTCCGGCGGAGGGGAAGGCCTGTTCAATATCAGCTGGGGAGCCAATTCGGATTTCGCTGAGATGGCCGCAGAGTTGCTGCGCAAATATGGCTTTTGTGAAGAAAGTCAGTGGCCGTGACGGAGAAAATCTGTCCATCGGCGCGCACAGAATAAACCGCAATAAAAAAAGTCATGACCGGTCAGATCATGACTTTTTTTGTCTGTATGGATTACTGCATGACTGCGCCGCAGACGATTGCGCCCACCAGGCAGACGACCGACAGAACGGAAAACAGCAGCTGATGGTGGAATTTCCGATCAGCCTTTTGCTTTGCCGCCGCGACATCGACAGCGTGTTTTTCGCCGTGGTTGAACAGCTGCATGGCGCGTCCGTCGCGCTTGGCAATAGAATCATCGGACAGCTTGTCTGATTCGACGGCGAGCTGGTTCCAGTCGTGCGTCAGGCGGAAATACATGCCGATGGCGCCGAATACCAGAAATCCGATGAGGAACAGAATCATGAGAGTTTTCATTGCAATACCTCCGGTTTGGCACAAAAGACAAAGCGGATGGAAGGCATTCCATCCGCTTTCTGCCGCTGTTCCTCAGCCCAGCAGGACGAGGAACAGCGAATCAACTACAAATACAATTGCGAAAATCTTGGTCAGGTTCGCCAGAACCGCTTCAATACCGGTTGCCTTGTTGGAGCCAAAGAAGGTCTCCTGTCCGCCGCCGATTGCACCGGACATACCCTGACTCGGCGCCTTCTGCAACAGAATCGTGACGATCAGGAACAGGCAGGCAATAACCTGAATAATAGATAAAACAGTAACGACCATGAAAGAATCAACCTCCGAAAAAATGAAAACAGCGGCGTATTTCACGCCGAAATTCCCGATAAAATCAAACAGTGAGATTATCATAGCATACGCCGGACAGATTTTCAAGGGAGGATTGTCCATCCGGGACATACTTTTTGGAAAACAGGCGGATTATTTTACCTTTCCAACGGTCAGCTTCACACGGTTGGCGAGTGCACGCCCATGCGCATTGACCCAGCAAGTGCCGTCGGACAGGTCGACCACGCACAACCGACCGCTGCACCAGCCATAGCCGTCCTCCGGACGCTTGCGTTTTTCCTCGTGCTTGTATTTTTTGATGGCTTTCTGTGTCGCGCGGTCAGGTGCGCCGGCAGTCAGCACCACCATGCTCAGCATGGAAAATCCATGGGAAGGTTCCGACCACGGCACATATCGCGCTGCCATGTCGTCGAGCACCGCACAGTAGTCGCGCACAGTGGTCTCGTCCAGTGCTTCGCACACATCGAAATAGCAGAATTCATAGGAACGCACCGACTTGCCGTTTTTTAGAATCAGCGTGGAAGTGTCTTCGCAGACATACGACCCGAACAGCGGAAACCGGCGCGCACCGAATTCCGCGTTGGAGATCAGATGAAAATCGCGATTCATATCCGCCTGAAAGGCATCGAGATATGCTGCGGCGCGGGTATAGAGATCCATTGACCCTTCCTCACTCTGCCGGGTACAATCCGGCCTCGGTCATGCGGCGCAGCGCTTCGACGACGACCGGCTTGTCCTCCTGATAGGTGACGCCGTACCATTGTGCGGCAGTCTGTAAAACCTGTGCGGTCGCGCGTCCTGCCTGAATTAGGCTGTCAACCGCAAACGGGAGATAATATTCTCCCTTCATCGGGTTGTTCGGCAGCTCATTCTGTATAAAGGTCTTCAGGCCGGCATCCAGTTCGTCGAGGAACGACGGGGTAAAGCCCCACATGTTCATGGAAACCAGCGTGCCCTCTGCGATTTCACCCGCCTCAGGGTCGGAAATGACGCCGTCCGCGCCGCGGGAGATGGCAGTGCGTTCGACGATGTCGGTCAGATATCCGTTTTCATCCGCCTCACAGATGCCGCGCGATACCGTGCCGTTTTCGGTCAGCGTGTTTTCAACGCGGTAGCCGACCATACAGTACCGGTATTTGTCGTCGTCCTTTGCGTCCTTTAAGTAGTCATACATGCACTGGAATGCCTCTGCACCGTAGAAATCGTCCGCGTTGATGACGGCGAACGGCTCATTTACCACACCGCGGATGCAGTATACCGCGTGGCCGGTGCCCAGCGGCTTGATGCGGCCTTCCGGCATGGTGCAGCCCTCCGGCAGCTTGTCCGGGCTTTGGAATACATAGTCTACCTGCATGAGTGCTTCGGCGGCGTTGCCGATGCGCTCGCGGAAGGCATCCAGCAGTTCTTCCTTTATGATAAACACAACGCGGCGGAAGCCGGCCTTCCAGGCGTCATAAATAGAATAATTCATAATGATCTGACCGTTCGGGCCGACCGGATCGATCTGCTTGAGACCGCCGTAACGGGAGCCCATGCCAGCAGCCATAACGACGAGTACCGGATTTGCCATGGTAAATGTCCTCCTTGCATGCCTGTGCAGCAGGCATTTTTTCTGCGTCTATTATACGGGATTTTCGGCATTATTACAATAGTTGTCGGTTGTCGTTTACAAAAATGCGTCAAAATTGTGAAATTTTCTCGAAAATCGCCGTGTGCCGGTTGCATCCGGGCGCACAGGCGTGTATGATTAAACTATATTATGATTTCCCGGAGCGGAAGAAAGGGAGTTCACCTGTGAACCGCGATTCAAATAACAGCAGAAAAAACGGAAAAAATAAATATTATGACCAGTATGGCCAGCCGGTGGATGAGTATGGCAGACCGGTTGACCGCCATGGCATCCCATATGCCGAATATGACAAAGATGGAAATCCGCCGCGAAAGGGTGCGTCCGCACAGCGGAAGCAAACCCGTCCGCAGGCAAAACAGACCGATGGAACCTCGGGCAGGCGGGTGTCGCCAAATGCAAACTCCCAGAAGCCGGGGGCACAGAAGAAAAAAAAGCGCCGCCTGCCGGTTGTCCGTATCATTCTCATCGCACTCGTCGCCGTACTTGCGCTGGTGGTGTGGGACATCAACCACCTGTTGAACCAATACACCTATGACGACACCAATGAGAGCAGCCTGTCGGCCAATACAGAGGACGGCATTATGACGCTTGCGCTGTTCGGCGTGGACACGCGCGAAAACTGCGACAGCGGCACACGTGCCGATGCCATTATGATTATGAGCGTCGACCCGGCGCGCAGCTCTGTCAAGCTGGTGTCGCTCATGCGCGACAGCTATGTCGAGGTTCCGGAACACGGCAAGACCAAGCTCTGCCATGCCTACGGCTATGAGGACGGCGGGCCGCAGCTGATGCTCGAGACGCTGAACAATGCGTTTGATATGAACATCACCGAGTATATGACGGTCGATTTTGCACAGATGGCGTCGATTATCGACGCAGTCGGCGGTGTTACCGTCACGCTGACCGAAGATGAGCTGGCGGAGACAAATAAATTTATCGATGAATACTGCTGGGAAAATAATATGCCAACCCAACGCATTGAAGCCGCCGGCGAGCAGGAGCTCAACGGCATTCAGGCGATGACCTATGGCCGCATCCGAAAGGGCAATACCGGCGGCGACTGGCAGCGCACCGAGCGCCAGTCCGTCGTGCTCAATCAGGTATTCTCCAAGGCAACGGGCAACCCGATTACACTGCTCAAATTCCTGCACGGACTGATGCCGAATATCACCTCGTCCATGAGTAAGGCGGACTTCTGGTATATGGGTCTGCGCACGATTGTGCACGGAATGCCGTCGATGGGTCATATCCGCCTGCCGCTCGAAGGCGAATGGCAATATGGCACGACAAGTGACGGCATGTCGGTCATCCAGTTTAATGACAATGTGCTGGCGCACCACCTGCACGACTATATCTTCAATGATATCACTCCACAGGCCATTGAAGACTGAACAAATATAAAAAGATGCATCGCGGAATCCAGTTCTGCGGTGCATCTTTTTCGTGTAGGAACAGTTCGGCGGATCAGCCGACCGTGCCTTCATCCGGCGTGAAGATGAAATCAATCAAGCCGGTGGTGGCAGAGGCGTTGACAAGGGTGACGTTGACCGGCATGCCGAGATGGTAATTTTGCCCGGTGTGCTTGCCGAACAGCGTGATGCGCTCGGGATTGAACTCGAACCAGTCATTTTTCATCGTATCCAGCCGCACCATGCCTTCAATCATGTTGTCCAGCTGGACATATACGCCGAAGTTGGTGATGTTGGAAATATATCCGTCAAACGTATGGCCGATATACTGTGAGATATAATCCGCCATATACAGCTTTTCGATCTCGCGCTCGGCAGCGTCGGCGGCAAGCTCGCGCTCGGTCGATTGCAGTGCCGCCTGTTCGCACAGGGCAGTCAGTTCGCGGCTGCCCTGATCGCCCGCAAGCATGCGGGTCAGCATGCGGTGCACGACGAGGTCGGGATAGCGCCGGATCGGTGAGGTGAAATGCAGATAATATTTGGCTGCCAGACCGTAATGTCCGAGGCATTCGGGCGAATACCGCGCGCGGGCAAGCGAGCGCAGCAGCATGGTCGGCAGCGCCTGCTGCTCCGGATTGCCTGCGGTCTGGTCAAGGATGCGCTGGAGCTGATGGGTATCTGTCAGATCCTTTTCGCGCAGACGGTAGCCGAACAGGCGCGCCTGTGTCGCAAAGGCGCGCAGCTTATCCAGATCGGGATCTTCGTGCACGCGGTAGACGGCAGGCATCTGATGGCGGAACAGCGCTTCTGCGACCGCTTCGTTTGCGATCAACATAAATTCTTCAATCAGGCGCTCGGCATCGCCGCGGCCGCGCTTTTCCACACCGGTCGGGTCGCCGTTGCGGTCACACAGGATGACCGGCTCCGGGATGTTCAGCTCGAGCGCGCCGCGCTGCATGCGGCGATCGTGCAGGGTTTTGGCAAGTGCATTCATCTCGTCGAGCACCGGTGCGATATCCTGCCGCAAATTGCGCTCCTTCCAGTCGCCCGCGAGCATGCGGTTGACCTGTGCATAGGTCAGGCGTGCATAGGAGCAGATGACCGAACGATGGAAATCGGCAGAATAGCGCGTGCCGTCCTTGCCGAGCTCGATAAATGCGGAAAATGCAAGGCGGTTGACGCCGGGATTGAGCGAACAAATGCCGTTGGACAGCGGCAGCGGCAGCATCGGGATGACCTGATCGGCATAATAGACCGAGGTGCCGCGCTTGAATGCTTCCTTATCCAGCGGGGAATCCGGCGTGACATAATATGATACATCCGCGATGTGCACGCCGAGGCGGTAATGTCCATTGGGCAGTGTTTCGAGGGAGACGGCATCGTCAAAATCCTTTGCGGTATCGCCATCGATGGTGAACAGCTTCTGACTGCGCAGATCGAGTCTGCCGACCCAGTCCTTTTCCTGCACGAACAGGGGGATGTGTTCCGCCTGTTCCATCGCGTCCTGTGGGAACGGCGCGGAGATATCGTGCTCATACAGGATGGCGGCGGCAGCGGCATCGCGCGTCAGGCCGGAGCCGAATACGCGCGTGACAACGCCCTGCGGCAGGAATTTCTCGTTGCCGCGGAACAGCACCTTGACGGCGACGCGGTCGCCCGGATGAGCGTCTCCAATGTGTTTTTTGCTGATGACGATTTCCGGCAGCTTGCCGCTGTCGTCGCGGAACATCGTCATTTTGCCACGCATGACGATGCAGCCGGTGACGTCATCGCGTGTCTGCGACAGAATGCGCAGCACTTCTCCCTCGCAGCGGTTCGGCTTGTCGCTCTGTCCACCGCGGTGTGCATCCTGCCGGACGCGGACGAGCACGCGGTCGCCGTGCCAGGCATCTTTGCCGCGGTGCGGCGGGATGAAAATGTCTTCTCCCTTGCCCGATTCCGGGCGGACAAACGCGTAGCCGCGCCCGGTCGCACAGTAGGTGCCTGCAAGGCAGCCGAACGCTTCCGGCCTGCCGTAACGGTTGCTGCGCGCGCGCATCAGGCTGCCTTCGTCGACGAGCTCGGCGAGCACACGCACGAGGTCACTGTGTTTCGGGTGTGCGCCGCGCCCGTCCAGCGCGCGGATGATATCATCCTGCGTGCAGACGCCCTGAGCGGCTTCTATAATCAATTGCTTCAGTACTGTATCTTTGCATTCAGCGGTCATTGCCGTCACGCCTCCGTTCCTCGAAAAGCTCTCTTTCCTGTTATTATACCAGATTTACCGCGGAAAGCATACCGTATGTGCAGAAAAAACGGGAAGCGGCACTGATTTGCGCGCAAAAAAACGGCTCCGTAATCACGAAGCCGTAGCCAACACTTTGCATTTGAATTCTATGCAATAAATTTAAGAATGATTTGGAATAACAGGATCGCAGCAGATATATCATACCGTTTTGATTCAGCTGCCGTTTGGCTGATCTGCACGTTCGCACGATTCGGAGAGGAAACACAACTCCCGATGCGGAACAAAAAGAGGAAAACCAGATCGCTGATCGATGGTTTATCATATCCCTCCACTACAGATTCGGAACTGTTCGGTGCCATACAGGTTCGGTTGTTTTGACGATACGGAGGCACATCCGGTAGCATGTTGCTGATGAGCGATAGCTCAGTGCCCGGTTATCTGTCGTTCAAGCGAAATGTAATTCAGGTATCCGGAAGGGGGTTCTCCTGCTCGGAAACCGGAACGATCAATCCGACCCACCTCGATGCGTTTTGCCGGGGATTGGGGATACGTGCTACATCGGAATGTCTGTCATGATCCACCATCGGTCTTGCCGTCAGGCACCCAACGGGATAAAAGCTGAACACCGGATTTTGGAGGACGCAACCGGAAAAACCGGAGCGTGAATCTGTCAATGGCTACGAATTGGAAGTGTACCCGGAGGCTGTTCGGATCGGTTATCCGGCCAGTCTGCTGCGAGTCCTGCCGTTCCAATGCTGTTCATCTACCATCGGACTCACCCGCTTTCGATAGACTTCTACTTTCAAAAGGAGCCATCAGAATGTCTGATATGTCTTGGCTCTCTTTTAATGTGAATATATATTACCACAACGGAGTGTTTTTGTCAATAACATTTTTGAAAAATGTAACGATTTTTTTGAAAAATACGGCGGGAAGAAAGAAAAAATTGTTAAATTCGTAACTTTTGTTGCTTTTTAGGGCATTGTGTGCTATACTAAAAATATTAGGGGATATACAGAATTATACAAATAGTAAATTTGATAAAATATATTTCGAGTTGTATTATTTCGCAGCCGAGGGAAAGGCGGGAAACGTGCAATGAAACACATTCTGCTGCTGTCCACCGGGGGCACCATTTCGTGCCGCGCGGGCGCGGACGGCCTTGCACCGCAGGCGGACGGGACACAGCTGCTGGGCGAGGTGCGCGTGCCGGAGGGCGTGCGCGTCGAGGTGCGCGACCTGATGTGCGTGGACTCCACCGATGTCACGGATACGCAGCGCCTTGCGATGGCGCGTGCCCTGTGGGAAAACCGCAAAACGTATGACGGCTTTGTACTGACACATGGAACGGATACCATGGCGTACACTGCCGCTTTTTTATGCCGCGTGCTGCCGGGCTTTGACCGGCCTGTGATCCTGACGGGATCACAGCTGCCAATGGAAGAGGATGGCTCGGATGCGCCGGAAAATCTGTCTGACGCGCTCGTCTGCGCTGCATCGGACTACCGCGGCGCGGCGGTGTGCTTTGCCGGAAAACTGCGGCGCGGCACGTGTGTGACCAAGGCGGATACGCAGGCGTTTGACGCCTTTTCCGGCGGGAATACGGGCTGTCCGCCGGACGGCGTGATCGACGACGGGGTGCTCACTCTTCTGGATATGCCGCAGCCGGAGGCACCTGCGCTGCGCCTGCCTGTGCCGGTGCGCGCGGCTGTGCTGCCCGTGACGCCGCTGCTGGATGCGGAAACGGTGCTCACCTGCTGCGGGCGCGATGTGCTGCTGCTGTACGGCTATGGTGTGGGCGGCGTGCCGGAAGCACTCGCGGACGCGGTCGCGCAGGTCGTCCGCTCGGGCACGCGTGTCTATCTCGGGACGCAGTGCGCCTGCGGGCCTGCGGACTGCTCGGTTTATGCGGTCGGACGGCGCATGCAGGCGCTCGGTGTGCGCTGTCTCGGCGCGCAGACGGTGGAGGACGCCATCGCGTGCATTCAGTGCGGGCTTTTGTAGCCAGTCGGCGGGATGTGCGCGGGGATATCGGCAAATTGTGAAAAACAACTGAGCGAATCGCCAAAAATTTGTTCTCTTTTTGTCTCGCATATGAGGCAGGTTTGCCGTATAATAGAAGATATATAAGTATCGGGCGATGCAGCAGGCAGTTGCCTTATCTGCCCGCCCGGGACATGGCACGACCATCCCTGAAAATAGCGAGGTATCTTATTTTATGGATAAAATGAATCTGGTTGTCGTGTTCGGCGGCGTTTCCTCCGAGCACGACATCTCCTGCATCTCAGCGGCCTCCATTCTGCGCAATGCGGATGCAGATAAATATGAGATTTATCCGGTCGGCATCACAAAATCCGGCAGCTGGAAGCTGTTCGAGTCGACGGATTATGACAGCGTGGAAAACGGAAGCTGGGAGACAAGCGAACAGGCTGTCCCGGCGATGCTGTCGCCCGACCGCGGGACGCACGGCCTGCTTGTGCTGCGCGAGAGCGGTACGGAGGTCATCCATGCGGACTGCGTCTTCCCGGTGCTGCACGGCATCGGCGGCGAGGACGGTACGTTGCAGGGTCTGCTTGAGCTGGCGCATATCCCGTATGTCGGCCCGGGTGTTGCGGCTTCCGCGTGCAGCATGGACAAGAGCCTGACCAAGATCATCGTCGAGCAGGAAGGCGTGCGCCAGGCGGCCTTTTATCTGGCGCGCCGCAGCGCATTTCGCGCGGACGCCGAGGCGGTCTGCGCCGAGGCAGAGCAGAAGCTGGGCGCTTATCCGGTCTTTGTCAAGCCGTGCAGTGAGGGCTCGTCCGTCGGTGTCTCTAAGGCGACCGACCGCGCATCCTTGAAAAAGGGTCTGGAGGAAGCCTTTCGCTATGACGCGAAGGTACTGGTCGAGGAATTCATCGACGGCCATGAGATTGAGGTCGCTGTGTTGGGCAACGACGCGCCGACCGCATCCGTTGCAGGCGAAATCGCGCCGAGCCAGGAGTTTTACACCTTCGAGGCAAAATATGTCGACGGTACATCCGGCCTGTACATCCCGGCGCACATCAGCGACAGCGCCATGGCAAATGTCCGCGAAGCGGCTGTCCGCGTCTATACGGCGCTCGGCTGCAAGGTACTGTCCCGCGTCGATTTCTTCTGTACCTATGCCGATGATGAAATCGTGTTCAACGAGATCAACACGCTGCCGGGCTTCACGAGCATCAGCATGTATCCGAAGCTACAGGAGCACATGGGTCTGAGCTATTCCGCACTCATCGACGCGCTGGTTTCGCTGGCAATGGAGCGGTACGATGGATAACAGGGCGATTGGCGTTTTTGATTCCGGACTCGGCGGCCTGACCGCCGTGCGGCAGCTGCACCGCATCATGCCGGACGAGCATATCATCTATTTTGGCGACACGGGGCGTGTACCCTATGGCACGCGCAGCCGCCAGACCATCATCAATTACACCAGACAGGACACCGCATTTTTGTGCAGCCACGACATCAAGGCGATTGTTGTCGCCTGCGGCACGGTCAGCTCGGTTGCGCTGGGAACGGTCAAGACGGAAAACACCATCCCGATGGTCGGTGTTGTCAAGCCCTCCTGTTATACGGCGATGAAGCTGACAAAGAGCAACCGCGTCGGCATCATCGGCACGAAGGGCACGATCCACAGTGGCTCGTATGAGGCGATGCTGCACACGCTTGACCCGTCGGTGCACACCATCGCGCGTGCCTGCCCGCTGTTTGTCCCGCTGGTGGAAAACGGACGGTTTTCGCCGGACGATCCGGTCGTACAGCTCGTGGTAGAGGAGTATCTGGCAGAGATCCGCGACTTCGGTGTGGACACGCTTATTATGGGCTGTACGCATTATCCGCTGCTGCGCGCGGCGATCCGCGCGTATCTCGGCGACGAGGTTGCACTCATTGATCCGGGCGCGGAGGCGGCTGATTATGTGCGCACCTTCCTGGAGCCCGCAGAGCCGGGCAACGGGCGCACGGAATATTTTGTCTCGGACGACCCGGACAGCTTTGATACCTATGCGGAAATGTTCCTCGGGGAACCGGCCGGCGTACATGCCAACCTGGTGGAGGACATCGCATCCTACGGAAAGGAAAGAGGGTGACCGCCAATGGAGCAGGAAACACCACTGAAGAAGGACGTTATCATCACCATTGCGAGCAGTCAGGATTTTGAGGGCTGCGAGCCCGACCATATCAACCTGATTACAGCAGGGCGGCTGTACCGCCGCGGCGGCAAATATTTTGTCTCGTATGAAGAGAGTGAACTGACCGGTATGGAGGGCACACGCACCACACTCAAGCTGGAGGATCAGCAGGTGACGATGACGCGCACAGGAACACATCCGACACAGATGCTGTTCGCCAAGAACAAGCGGCATGTCGGGCTGTACCAGACCGACGTCGGTTCGATGGCGATTTCCACCCATACCTCCCATCTGGTCAATACGATCGGGGAAAACGGCGGCAGCCTTGCCATCGACTATACCGTGGAAATCGATTCCACGCTTGCGGGCACGCATCGGTTTGAGATGGCGGTCACGCCGTCGAACGACGCACCGCATCTGTCATAAATACGGAACCATGCGGGCGGAAGTTTTTCCGCCCGTTTCGGGCGCTTATACAGCGCCATACGAATGAGGAAAAAAGAAAGGCTAGATAACATGAATTTAATCGAACAGGCGAAGAAGCAGGCGGCAGAGGCAGTCCTAGGCGCATACCACGCTGCGGTTGCCGCAGGAGAGCTGCCGGAGGGCGATGTACCGGCGGTTGCCGTTGAAATCCCGAAGGACACGAAAAACGGCGACTATGCTTCGTCGTTTGCGATGCAGTGCGCACGTGCGCTTCACATGGCGCCGCGCAAGATTGCCGAGGCGCTGGTGGCGCATATTGCGCTGGACGGCACGTATTTTGAGGAAATCTCCATCGCCGGCCCCGGCTTCCTGAATTTCCGTCTGGGCAAAAAATGGTATGCCGATGCGGTTCAGCTGGTATCGGACATGGGTGCGGATTACGGACGCATCAAGGCGGAGCATCCGGAAAAGATCATGGTTGAATTTGTCTCCGCAAATCCGACCGGCCCGATGCATATGGGCAACGCGCGCGGCGGCGTGCTGGGCGACTGCCTGTCCGAGGTGCTCGACTGGGCGGGACACGATGTCACCCGTGAGTTTTATATCAACGATGCGGGCAACCAGGTTGATAAGTTCGCACACTCGGTCGAGGGCCGCTATATCCAGCAGCTGAAGGGCGAGGACGCGATTGTATTTGACGAGAGCTGGTATCAGGGTGCGGACATCCGCGAGCTGGCAGCTGATCTGGTCAAGATCCACGGTGACAAGCTGCTCGACATGGACGGCGAGGAGCGCCGCAAAATCATCGTCGAATACGGCCTGCCGACCAACATCGCGCGCATGCAGCGCGATCTGGAGCGCTATAAAATTCACTATGATGTGTGGTTCCGTGAGAGCGGCCTGCATGACTCCGGCTTCGTCAAGGAGACTGTTGATATGCTGACCGCAAAGGGCGCGACCTACGAAAAGGAGGGCGCGCTGTGGCTGCGCTCGACCGACTTCGGTTGCGACAAGGATGACGTCCTGCGCCGCGCAAACGGCTTCTACACCTACTTTGCGGCAGATATCGCGTATCACCGCAACAAGTTCGAGGTGCGCGGCTTTGACCGTGTCATCAATATCTGGGGCGCCGACCACCATGGCCACGTGCTGCGCCTCAAGAGCGCGCTGGACGCGCTCGGTCTGGACGGCTCGAACCGCCTGGAAATCGTGCTCATGCAGCTGGTCCGCATGATGCAGGGCGGCGAGGTTGTCCGCATGTCCAAGCGCACCGGCAAGTCGCTGACACTGTCCGATCTGCTGGACGAGATTCCGGTCGATGCAGCGCGTTATTTCTTCAATTCGCGCGCGGCAGAAACGCAGATGGAATTTGATCTCGACCTTGCGGTCAAGCAGGACAGCGAGAACCCGCTGTATTACTGCCAGTATGCGCATGCGCGTATTTGCAGCCTGCTGCGCAAGATGGAGGAGGAAGGCATCCGCGTGCCGGAGAGCGCCGATCTGACCGTCCTGGGCGAGGCAGAAGAGCTGGCACTGGTCAAGCAGATCAGCCTGCTGCCGGAGGAAATCAGCATGGCAGCGGCAGAGCGCGACCCGTCTCGCCTGAACAAGTATGCAGTTGCACTGTGTGCACAGTTCCACCGTTTCTACAATGCGTGCCGCATCAAGGAGGCGGAGGATGCCGTGCGCGATGCACGCCTTGTCCTGTGCTGCGCGGCGCGTCAGACCATCTATAATGTACTGACCATTATCGGTGTGGAAGCACCCGAACATATGTAAGATTGAACAGCCTGTCGAAGGCGGAAGGAGAGCTATGGAACCCGTTCCTTTATGCAGAGGGGAAGTTATTTTGACAATGGAACGGCCGCAGCAGATGATGTCGGTGGACTGGAAAAGCTGCCGGGCATCTGCGGTCGTCGTGCCGGACGCGATGAGCATTGAAACGGCAAAGAGCTGTGTCGGAGACCGGCTGGTCGGCATGCTGGTCAATGCGGACGGCTGGAATGCAGAGGAGGACATCGGCGCAAAATGGCCGTCGGAACGCCTGATCGGGCGGTTCCGCAACATTGCACGCCGCGCGATGCATGAAGAGGCAGACTTTGTCTACATCCGCATGCGGCAAAACCTGCACGTCCTGCGCGCCGCCGTGCTGGCGGCGACGGAGCTGGATGGGCTGGGTGTTTTCGTAGAAATGCCGGTGGATGAGGACGGACGCACAGTGGACGGTTCGTCTGCGATGGCGGTCATGGGTATTTTACAGCGCATAGGCGTTGCGGGCATTATCCTGACCGGTGAGCCGGAGGACCTCGACGACACGATTGAGGAGCTGGCGCCGCACGCGAGCATTGCGCTCGGTGTTTCGGTTGAGCCGGGCGAGCTGGGCGGCATGCGTGAGCTGGAGAGCGTGGAATTTTACCACACGACGGAACCGGATGATGCGCGCCGCCTGCTGAAGCTGGCACCGCCGAGCAGCAGCAAAAATGAGCCGGATGCAGACGACGATTACATCCTTGCACCGGTTGGCATGCATGCGCATTTTGTGGATGTCACCATTGATATTTCCGATCCGATTGATCTGGAGGATCATTTTGGCGAGACACTGCTCGAGCTGGAAGACCAGTGGTCGGGCGCACTCAAGCTGGAGATCAACACGCCGGAGGATGTGCACCTTCTTGCGGAAGGGCAGTATATGATTAACCGCCCGGTCTGTCTTGCGGCGGAAAATCCCGACCTGCTGGAGGAGGCACTGTGCGTGTTTGACGGCATAGCACTATATGACGGGACATGGGAGCTGGACGAAGATACAATTGATTATTTCCGCCGCCATTATGGCATGGTGGCGTTGTAATCGCGATAGAAGGAAAAGCGCAGGCGGGGGAGGGCTTGTCTCCTGTCTGCGCTCTTTTTTGCAAAGGAGGACGTTTGTGAACAACTGGACAGAAGTGACCATCTGGACATCGACCACAGGCATCGATGCCGTAACCGGTATGCTGATGGATCTCGGCATTGATGGCTTTGTCATTGAGGATGCGCAGGATTTTGCGGATTTTTTACAGGACACGGAGATATACTGGGATTATGTGGACGAGAGTTTGGCGAAGGAGAAGAAGGACACGGAGACCAACGTGAAAATCTATGTCGAGGACAGCCCGGCGGGAGCGGAGCTGCTCGCGCAGGTCAATGCGGGTTTGGCAGGGCTGCGCGCACGCGATGAGGCACATGCCTTTGGCCGTTGTGTGACCGAGCTGGCATCCATTCGGCAGGAGGACTGGGAAAACAACTGGAAGCAGTATTTTAAGCCGTTCCGCGTCGGTCAGACGTTCCTCATCAAGCCGTCATGGGAGACCTGTGAACCGGAGGAGGGCCGCCGCATTCTGGAAATCGACCCGTCGTCCAGCTTTGGCACGGGCACGCACAACACCACCCAGCTGTGCATCTGTGAGCTGGAGCGGCTGGTGCGTCCGGGCGACCGCCTGCTCGACATGGGCTGCGGCAGCGGTATTTTGTCTGTCGCGGCACATATGCTGGGCGCGTCGGACATCGCGGCAGTGGATATCGACCCCAATGCGGTCAAAATCGCGGCGGAAAATGCGGAGAAAAACGGATTTTCGCTGCGCACCCATGTCGGCGATGTCATCGGTGACGCGGCGCTGTCCGAGGAAATCGGCGGCAGCTATGACATCATTGTGGCGAACATCGTCGCGGACGTCATCATGGGCATGCGGTATATTTTAAAGGACAAGCTGAAGCCGGAAGGCACGCTGATTGTATCCGGCATTATCGCGCCGCGCGCTGACGAGGTACAGCAATCGCTGCTGGATGCGGGCTTTGTGCTCGACCGTCGCGACCAGTCGGGCGACTGGGTGGCGATGACGCTGCATCAGGCGTAAGCGGGTCAACAGAAGAAAGGGGCGGCAATGAAGGCGATAGACAAAAAGATTATACTGGTTGTCCTGATTGTCGCGGCCTTTTTGGGTATGTGGAAGCTCAAGGCGCCGGAACAGGAGGATGTTTCCCTGGCGAAGACAAGCGTGGAAGCAGCGGACGAGCTGGCGGCGGCCTATGCCGACGGGCGCGATACGCTGCTGTTCCATAGCCAGGACATCCAGGAAAAACAGGTGTACCATTTGCTTCAGGCGCAGAATCCGTATCTGTCCACGCTGTCCACAGCGGTGTATGAAAACGGCAGCCTGTCGCTGACCTATGAAATCGAGAAAAAGGACGAACAGGATGCGGGGCTGGCAGCCGCGCGCGCCGCAGGTGCGGAGGCTGCCGCCGGAGAAAAGAGCATTACAGGCAAGCTCAAAGCGATTCACGATGCGCTCATTCGCAGCTGCGTCTATGCGGAAGATGACAGCGACCGCGTGCAGATGGCAGCGGGTGTGGCGGAGGATGGGCGTGCCGTGTGCGCGGGCTATGCGCGCGCGTTTCAGGCGATGTGCGACGGTGCAGGTATCGATGTATATTATGTCGAAGATGACGACATGACACATGCCTGGAACGCTGTCCGCCTGTACGGGGAGACCTATTTTATCGACTGTACCTATGATGACCCGGTGCCCGACCAGGGGCAGCGCGTCGGCCGGGAGTATTTTATGTTGACAGCAGACGAAATGCGTGCGGAACGCAGCTGGGATGAAGCGCTGTATGAGCAATTCCTTGACAGCCGCTATCCGGAGGATTTTGCATACATTCAGCGCATGCAGGATCTCATGCTGGCAGACCCTGCGCTGCGCGCGGCGGATACCGACAGCCCTGCGGAACAGGAGGAGCTGGATGCGCTGAATGAGAAGCTGGGCACGACGCTGGCCAAATCGGTCACGAGCGAGGATGAGGACGGGAATGTCATCACGATGACGCGCGGGGAGCTGTATCGTCGCGGCTATGAAGCGCTCTGGGACGAAGTCGACGGCCGCCGCCGCATTGAAGGTCTGATCGACGCGTATGTGGTTCCGCCGTTTCCGGCACGGAAGATGGGGTTTTGAGCCGCAATTCGTGCAAAAAGATGATACGGAAAAAAACAAAAAAGTTTTTTGAAAAAAGTGTTGACATTTGGCGCTTTAGAAGATATAATAATCATCGTCATCTGACGAGGGACGAAAAACGGAAGCCTCGTGAGAGGGCGGCGATGATATGGCGGTATAGCTTAGTTGGCTAGAGCGTCCGGTTCATACCCGGAAGGTCATTGGTTCAAGTCCAATTACCGCTACCATTTTGGCCCGTTGGTCAAGCGGTTAAGACACCGCCCTTTCACGGCGGTAACACGAGTTCGATTCTCGTACGGGTCACCAATGGAAGTTTAGCTCAGCTGGGAGAGCATCTGCCTTACAAGCAGAGGGTCACAGGTTCGAGCCCTGTAACTTCCACCAGAAAAAAGCTGTGGGTTTTCCACAGCTTTTTTGTTTTTCATGCAGCTGTTTTTCCACAGCCGGGATTTCAGAGAACGGAGGAGAGTGCCATGGAGCAGCAGACGTTATTCGGCGGGGACGATTTGCAGCCGCTGGCGGCGCGTCTGCGCCCGCGCACGCTGGAGGAATTTGTTGGGCAGACACATTTGCTCGGCGAAGGCAAGGTGCTGCGCCGCCTGATTGAAAGCGACCGCATTTCCTCTATGATTTTCTGGGGACCGCCGGGTGTGGGCAAAACGACGCTCGCGCGCATTATCGCACAGCGCACGCGCGCCGCATTCATTGACTTTTCCGCCGTGACCAGCGGAATCAAAGAGATTCGGCAGGTTATGCAGCGTGCGGAGGACAACCGCCGTTTTGGTGACCGCACGATTGTTTTTGTGGACGAGATTCACCGCTTCAATAAGGCGCAGCAGGATGCCTTTCTGCCGTTTGTGGAGAAGGGCAGCATTGTGCTCATCGGTGCGACGACGGAAAATCCATCGTTTGAGGTCAACGGTGCACTGTTGTCCCGCTGCAAGGTATTTGTCTTGCAGGCATTGACGGCAGAAGACCTGATGTCACTGCTGTCGCGTGCGCTGCGCGACCCGCGCGGTTTCGGCGGGCAGAAGATTGCCATTTCCACCGATATGCTGGAGCTGATTGCAAATTTTGCGAATGGAGATGCGCGCAGCGCGCTGTCCACGCTGGAGATGGTCGTGCTCAACGGCGATACGGACGGCGATACAGTCACGGTGACAGAGGACACGTTGGCGCAGTGCCTGTCCAAAAAGTCGCTGTTGTATGACAAAAAGGGCGAGGAGCATTACAATTTGATTTCTGCTCTGCACAAGTCCATGCGCAATTCCGACCCGGACGCGGCGGTGTACTGGCTGGCACGCATGCTGGAGGCGGGCGAAGATCCGCTGTATGTCGCGCGGCGTGTGATTCGGTTTGCCAGCGAAGACATCGGCATGGCGGATCCGCGCGCACTGGAAATTGCGGTGGCGGCATATCAGGCGTGCCATTTTATCGGCATGCCGGAGTGCTCGGTCAATCTGACACAGGCCGTGGTATACATGTCCATGGCGCCCAAGTCCAATGCGCTGTATCTGGCGTATGAAACGGCCAAAAGGGATGCGCTGACCCAACTGGCGGAGCCGGTACCGCTGGTCATTCGCAATGCGCCCACGAAGCTGATGAAAGAACTGGAATATGGCAAGGGCTATCAGTATGCCCACAATGCCGCGGACAGGCTGACCGATATGCAGTGCCTGCCGGATTCGCTGTTGGGCCGGGAATATTACCGCCCGACGGAGCAGGGCGTGGAGGCGAAATACAAGGCACGGCTGCAGCAGATCAAGGCGTGGAAAGACGAACACGGCAGGAAATAACAGGGGGATGGGATTCCGTCAAAACGCACAGCAGGCGTTTTGGCGGAATTCTTTTTTACGTCAGGAAATCCCCTTTTCTGCCCTTACGGTTTCGGCAAATTTTTTATCTGCGGTTCTCTATACTATAGGTATGGAACAGGAGGCGCAGAGATATATGTTGGAAAAGCGGAACATACAGCGGCAGAAAACGGCGGGAGGTGCGCGTGCGCGCCGAGCCGGACTGCCCTTTCTATATTTTGCGGCGGCAGGTGTACTGTCGTGTGCGGAGGCGGCAGGCGTCGGCTCGCCCTTTGGTGTGGCATTTGCAGCGGCGGCCTGCCGCACGGGGAACGGCTTTGCTGCCGTGCTCGGTACATTTGCAGGATATCTGCTGTCACATCCTGGCGCGGAGGGCGTGCAGTATGCGGGTGCAGCGCTCATTGTGCTGACAGCGGCGACGGTGTTTTCCGGCGTCGGCGTGGCGGCGAGCCGATGGTTTTTCCCGGCGTGTGCGGCGGGCGCGGTGGGTGTGACCGGCTGTATCTTCCTCATCGGTGAGGCATGGGACTGGCAGGCGGTTGTTCTGTTTGCCTGCCGCATTGCACTGGCGGCAGGAGCGGCGTATTTTTACGAGGCGGCACTGGACACCGTGCGCGGGCGGCCGCAGGTTATCCGATTCGGCGGTATGCTGGTCCTTGCGGCAACGGTGCTCATGGCGGCCTATCCGTTTCAGGTGGTCGACCTGATCTGTCCGGCACGCATCGCGGCGCTGCTGTCCGTCATGGCGGTCGGCTATATGGGCGGCTTTTCGTATGGTGCGGCGTGCGGCGTCGGCATCGGCATTGCGATGGACGCGGCTGGCGGCGCAGGGCTGTATTACGCGGGAATTTATGCGATTGCCGGCATGATTGCGGGCTTTTTTCAGCGCTCCGGGCGTGTGGTGTATGCGATTGTGTTTGTGCTGACCCATGCGGCAGTCAATCTGTTTGGCGGGCAGGAGGCCTATCTGTCCGGCCTGTATGAATGCTTTGTCGCATCGGTCTGCTTTGTGCTTGTGCCTGACCGGACCTGGCGCACCGTGCAGGACAGGCTGCTGCCGCCCAATCCGGAACCGACCGATTATGCAGCACGCGTATGCCGCATTGCCAACCATTATGCATCGGTGGTATCCGATGCCTTTTCCGAGATGTACCAGGCGTTGGCAGGCGGGAGCCGCCACAAGGAGGAAAATGATCTCGGCGCGGTATTTGATCGTGCAGCAGACCGTGTATGCCGCCGGTGCAGCGCGCGGCAGTCGTGCTGGGAACGGGACAAGCTGGCGACACTGCGTACATTGGATTCCATTTCCGGGCCGCTTCTTCGCAGCGGGCATGTCGTGGCGAGCGATTTCCCGGGGCATTTTGCCGCACAGTGCCTGCGGTTTTCCGATTTTGTCGTGGCGGTCAATGAGGGGATGGACGCGCTCTATCAGCGGCGGCAGGCGCAGCGCCGGAATGAAGCCGGGCGCAGGCTGATCGCCCAGCAGTATGCGGGTGTGACCGGGATTCTGAAGCAGGTGGGAGAGAGCATGGGCGCGGGGCCGGAGGCGCTGCCGTCACGGGAGCGCGAGCTGCGCACCTATGCGGAGGCATTTGGCCGTGTACGCACAGCGGCAGCGTGGAAAGACCGGCGTGGACGGTTGCATTTTGAGCTGTCCGGCGAATGTGTGACGCGCATCATACGCAACCGGGAGGGGTTTCTGTCCGGGCTGAGTGCGCTGATGAATGTCCGGTTGGTCGGGCCGGAGAGCGTACACGGGCCGGGCGGACTGAGCCTGCTGTTCCGCGAGCGCGAACCGTATTGCATTACAGTCGGCGTCGGGACGCGCACGCGCGAGGGGCAGAAGGTGTCCGGCGACTGCATCCGCTATTTTACGACAGAGGAGGGCATCGCGTGTGTGCTGTTGTCCGACGGCATGGGTTCGGGGGAACAGGCGCGTGAGGATGCAGAGAGCACGGTTCGCATGGCAGAGCAATTCCTGCGCGCAGGCATTTCCGCAGCGGACAGCGTGCGTACCATCGGGCCTGCGCTCAAGCTGCGCACACAGGGCAGGCAGTTCGTGACGCTGGATGTCAGCACCATCGATCTGTTCACCGGCGCAGCGGATTCGGTCAAGTGCGGCGCGGCACCGAGCTTTGTGCGCGCGGTGGATGGCGACGGCACGGTGCGCGTGCGGCGAATTCTGTCCTCGACATTACCTGCCGGGCTGGAGGAATCCGGCGAGATGGATGTCACACAGTTCCGCATGGGAGACGGCGACGCGCTGCTGCTGCTCAGCGACGGCATTGTCGATGCAGACGGTTCCAATGCCGGCTGGGTGGAGGAGCTGCTTGCTGGCAGCATGCACCTGAGTGCGCGTGAGCTTGCGGCGCGCATCGTGCTCGAGGGTTCCGCGCGCGGGGCACCGGACGACATGAGTGCGGCGGTGGTGTATCTGACCCGCCGGGACAGCTGAATCCGGGCGGTTTACATA
This sequence comes from Butyricicoccus porcorum, assembly GCF_051246315.1. NCBI lineage: Bacteria > Bacillati > Bacillota > Clostridia > Eubacteriales > Butyricicoccaceae > Butyricicoccus > Butyricicoccus porcorum. The sequence continues at coordinate 465,132 of NZ_CP178353.1, read as the reverse complement.
GCGGAAGGCATGCCGGGGCGGAGCGTCCGCCTGCGGTATGCCTTCTTTTGTGCTGAAATTTGAATGCAACATGAATAGAATGTAAAATGTTAAGATTTCGCTTGAAACACAGAGGGAAAGGCGATATGATAAACAAAAGAGGGAAACCATAACAGGGAGACACAAAACCGATGAAGCTGCTGACCGCGACTCTGCTCCCGCTGGAGTTGAGCGCACAGATCAAAGATGAGATTTTGCCGATTGTGCTGTTCTTTGGCATGTTTTTCGTTGTATTCAGCCTGGGCGGGGGTATCATCCGGCATATGCCGCGCAAGCCTGGCTCCATGCTCGATGAGATCCTGAACGAAACCTGGGATGACAACGAAGATCAGAAGGACGAAGAACGGAACGCCGATGCATCGGAACAGGCTGCGGCGGAGCCGGTGCAGGGCGAACAGACCGACGCCGCAGACGGATACGACAGGAAGTGAGGAAAAAGAAGCATGGAATTAGGCACTGTTCTGGGGCTGCTGTCTCAATATGGCGTGCTGGTTCTGCTGGTTGTCACCTTTCTGGAGGCGCTGAACTGTCCGGGCATGCCGGCGGGCATTATTTTGCCTGCGGCGGGCATATACGCTGCGCACAACAGCGTGTCGATAGTTGAAATTATCGGCCTGACCGTGCTGGGCGGTATGGTTGGCAGCGTCGTTCTGTATATCATCGGACGGATTGGCGGACAGCCGTTGCTGGACTGGCTGAAAAAACACAGCAAGCACGCGCAGCGTGCCTCCGAACGCTGTGAAGAGTTTTTGGAAAAGGGTGGATTTCTGACCGTATTTGTCGGACGCATTGTGCCGGTGGTGCGCACGATTTTCCCCCTGCCGGCGGGCGCATTCCGCGTGGCGGTCTGTCCGTTCCTGACGGCCAGCGCACTCGGCATCGCGTGCTATAATATTGTGTGCGTAGGTGCGGGGTATTACTTCGGACATGCGTTCCTGTAAGATATCGTTCAAATGGAAATTGCGGCGGAGCAGACAGCTCCGCCGCTTTTTGTTTGGGCGGAGAAAACCGCATGATCTTGCAACTTGCGCCAAACAATGCTACACTAACAGTGATTTTATCTTTCACAGGAGTGACTTTATGTCTGGCTTTACAATTGGAAATGTGAATATAGCGGGGCGCTTTATCATGGCGCCGATGGCAGGCGTAACCGATCGTGCATTCCGGCAGATCTGCCGTGAGTGCGGCGCGGCGATGACCGTCAGCGAGATGATCTCGACACAGGCGCTGCTGTTCCAGGATAAAAAGACGCGGGAGCTGCTGTCGCTCGCGCCCAATGAAAAGCCGGGCTGGATTCAGATTTTCGGCAGCAATCCGGCGTATATGGCGGCGGGCGCACAGAAGGCGCTGGACATTTCCGGCGCGGCGCTGGTCGATATCAATATGGGCTGTCCCGCGCCCAAGATCGTCAAAGGCGGCGACGGCAGTGCGCTGATGAACAATCCGAAGCTGGCGGCGCAGATCATCCGCGCGGTGGTCGATGCGGTTGACGTGCCGGTGACGGTCAAGTTCCGCAAGGGCTGGGATGAGGAACATCAGAACTATCTCGATTTTGCAAAGATGGCGGAGGAATGCGGCGCGGCGGCGGTTACCCTGCATGGGCGCACCCGCACGCAGATGTACGCCGGAAAGGCAGACTGGGAGGCGATTGCGGCAGTGAAACGCGCGGTGTCTATCCCGGTTATTGCAAATGGCGATGTGGCCAGCGCGCAGGATGCACAGGATATTTTACAGGCGACGGGTGCGGACGCAGTTATGATCGGACGCGGCGCACTCGGCAACCCGTGGCTGTTTGCACAGTGCGCGGCGCTGGATGAGGAGTGCGAGATTCCGCCGCTGCCGCCGCTGGCAGAGCGCATGCAGACCGTGCGCCGCCAGATCACGCTGGCAGCGGAGCACAAGGGCGAGCGCATCGCCCTGCTGGAGGCGCGCAAGCACTTCGCATGGTATCTCAAGGGTGTGCGCGGCACGAAGAAGCTCAAGGCGCGTATTTCCTCGCTGACGTCGTTTGCGGAGCTGGACGCACTGCTCGCAGAGGCGTCCGGACTGGAGGCGTGACATGTTTGACGAAAACAGCATTGTCGACCGCATCCTGAGTGGTGACGACTCGGCATTTGAACGCCTGATTGACCGGTATGAGCACCGGGTTTATCAGTATGCCCTGCGCTTTCTCGGTCGGCAGGAGGACGCCTGCATTGCGACGGAGGAGATTTTTTACCAGATCTACCGCAAGATCCAGACGTGTACGGATACCAAGCTGTCAACCTGGGTGTTCCGCATCGCGGCGAATGTATGTGCGGAATACCCGCACCGCAGGCGTGGTTCCAAAAACTCGGTTCTGTCAGATATGTTCCACCTGCGTGACAGCTCCGAGCGGGGAGAACAGGACCTCAATGAAGGCATTCAGGTCATTCTGCTCCGGCTGACCCGGCAGCAGCGCGAGGTACTGCTGCTGCGCGATCTGTGCGGGCTGAACGATGAGGAGACCGGGCAGGTGCTCGGTCTGGATGAAAACGGCGTACGGCAACGCCTGTCACGCGCGCGCAAGAATCTGCGCGAGCTGCTGCTGCGGCAGGGAATTCTCGAGCAGCCGGAAGAGAACAGCGCACCCAAAGCCGAGTGTCTGGATTACCGCGAGCTGTGCAGCCAGTATGTCGATGAATATATTTCCGATTCGGACAAGGCGGCACTGCTCGACCATATTCAGGAGTGTCCCGCATGCGCGGCGTATCTGGCAGACCTCACGCGGATCGGCCGTTCGCTGACCCATATGGAAGAGGAGGCACCGCCGCAGGAGCTGCGGGAAAAGATCATCACTGCGGCGCGCAGACAGGCTGAGCACGTGCAGCAGCGCCGCAGGCGCGCAGCACACTGGCCGCTGATCCTCGTTTTTTCCGTTACAGCGATCATGCTTGTGCTGCTCAGCAGCGGTGCGCTCGGCGGGCTGTTTGTCAATTCCTACCGCGGAGCAACTGTCCCGCAGGAGGGAGCCGATGGAGAAGACCGGAGCGACCAGCTTGCCCCTGTGCTTCAGGAGGAGATTATGATTCCGGATTTGGTGGCGTCTAACAGCTATGCGTTTGTCATTGCCGCAGAGGGCAACACCGATCTGCCGGAGCTGTCTGCCTCGGCGACACTGCTTTCGGGCGATGTGGGCGACGGCGTGGAGTATTATATGGTGGACAACGACCTGAATCTGGTGCAGAAGCTGACCGATGGCATGGAATCGGTCGGGTATGAAATGGAGACAGTGAACAACAACCAGCTGGTCATTTCGTCCGGCGCCACACAGGGGCTGGTTATCGTCATCCACAGGGATTCGTGACAGGTGGAACAGGGCGCTTTGGCGCCCTGTTTTGTGCGCCTTTGAGGAGGATTCTTGCGTGCTCGCGCCCGTTGTGCTGAAATCACAAAAGAACCGCGTAAATTTCGTAAAAATCAGCAAATATTTTCTTGACATCACAGAGAAACTAGTATAGAATATAGAAGCACTCGCGAGAGCGGGTGAGCGATGATGCCGGAGATTGCTGCCAGGCGCAGGTAACTTCGGCGGAGTAAGTCCGACAATCGGGCGGTTGAGACAACTGCTAACCTATCACTGGAATGTTCCCACGTAAGCTCGGGACTGCCAGCGCGTGCGCTGGAAAGCCGACAGCCGGAACCACTGCGGTGCAAAACAAGCCGGATCGCTGAACAACACTATCGTTTTGCCCGGTTTTTCTTATGCCCTGACGTGATACACACGGACGGGTTGCAGTATCTCTCCGAACGCAAGGACACATTTTAATAATGTAGTGTTCGAGGAGGAAAACACACAATGGCTAATGCAGAGAAAATCAGAATCAGACTGAAAGCTTATGACCATTCGCTGATCGATCAGGCATCTGAGAAGATCGTAGAGGCTGCCAAGCGCACCGGCGCAAAGGTATCCGGCCCGATCCCGCTGCCGACCGAGCGCGAGGTTGTTACCATTCTTCGTGCGGTACACAAGTATAAGGACAGCCGCGAGCAGTTCGAGCGCCGTACCCACAAGAGACTCATCGACATCATGAACGCAGGCAAGAACACGGTTGAGACCCTCATGACCCTCGACCTGCCGGCTGGCGTTGAGATCGAGATTAAGCTTTAATGCCTGCGCCGCATCAGAGCGGCAAGGTCAAGTTGGTGGGCGGAAACCGCGCATCAACCAATAACCTACAAGGAGGAAAAACAAATGCAAAAGGCAATCATCGGCAAGAAAATTGGCATGACCCAGATTTTCGACGCTGACGGCAAGGTAATTCCGGTTACCGTAATCGAAGCTGGCCCGTGCTCCGTCACCCAGATCAAGACGGAGGAGAAGGAAGGCTACAACGCAGTACAGCTCGGTTTCGCCGACGTTCAGGAGCGCAAGCTCAACAAGCCGCAGCTCGGCCACCTGAAGAAGGCCGGCGAGGCGGTTAAGAAGTACCTCAAGGAATTCCGTCTTGACGACATGTCGTCCTACAAGCTGGGCGATGTACTCAAGGCTGACGTATTCGCCGAGGGCGACAGCGTAGACATCACCGGCATCAGCAAGGGTAAGGGCTACGCAGGCGTCATCAAGCGCTATGGCGCACATCGTTCCCCGATGAGCCACGGTGCCGGCCCGATGCACAGACATCAGGGCTCCATGGGTTCCTGCTCCGATCCGTCCCGTATCTTCAAGGGCAAAATGATGCCTGGCCAGATGGGCAACGAGCAGGTTACCGTACAGAATCTGGACGTTGTTAAGGTTGACGCTGAGATGAACATGATCGCAGTCCGCGGCGCCGTTCCGGGCCCGAAGGGCGGAATCGTGTTCCTCAAGAATACCGTTAAGAACGCCTGAGGAAAGGGAAAGGAGGATACATCATGCCTAATGTAGCAGTATATGATATGACCGGTGCAAAGACCGGCGAGATGGAGCTGAGCGCTTCCGTATTCGGCATTGAGCCGAACGAAGTTGTCCTTCATGCTGCTGTCAAGAATTATCTTGCAAACCAGAGACAGGGCACCCAGTCCACCCTGACCCGTACCGAGGTTCGCGGCGGCGGCATCAAGCCGTGGCGCCAGAAGGGCACCGGCCGTGCCCGTCAGGGTTCCATCCGCGCTCCGCAGTGGACGCACGGTGGCATCGCACTCGGCCCGAAGCCGAGATCCTACAACTACTCGCTGAATAAGAAGACCCGCCGCCTGGCGCTGATCTCCGCACTGTCCGCTAAGGCAGCTGCCGGCGAAATCATCGTTGTCGACGGTCTGGACATGAGCGAGATCAAGACCAAGACGTTCGCAGCTTTCCTGAAGGCTGTTGACAGCACCGGCAAGAGCCTGGTTGTCACCCCGGAGGTTCGCAAGAACGTTGTCAAGTCCGCAGCGAACATCCCGGGCGTACGCACGACCCCGGTTGCAACGCTGAATGTATACGACATCCTGAACGCTGACAAGTTCATCATCGACAAGGCAGCGGTTGCAAAGCTTGAGGAGGTGTACGCATAATGAAGACGGCTTACGACATCATTAAGAAGCCGGTCATCACCGAGCGTTCCATGTCCGGCATCGGCGAGAACAAGTACGTTTTTGAAGTGCTGGTGAGCGCAAACAAGGTTGAGATCAAGAAGGCGATCGAAGAGATCTTCGGCGTCCAGGTCGCTTCCGTCAACACCGTCAAGCTTCCGGAAAAGTGGAAGAGAATGGGTGTTCACACCGGTAAGACTCCGGCAATGAAAAAGGCCATCGTAACCCTGAAGGCCGATTCCAAGCCGATCGAGATCTTCGAGGGTATGCTCTAAGTCCCGGTCAGCGGGAACCCGAACCGTGCCGAAACCGGCACACGTTTGATATCACTTAAAGGAGTTGAATAACATGCCGATAAAGACCTATACTGCGTCCACTCCGTCGAGACGCAACATGACCGTCGTCGATTACAGCGGTCTTTCCAAGGTCAAGCCTGAAAAGAGCCTTCTCGCACCGAAGAAGAAGAACGCAGGCCGAAACAGCTATGGCAGAATCACCGTACGCCACCAGGGCGGCGGCAACAAGCAGAAGTACAGAATCATTGACTTCAAGCGCGACAAGATGGACATGAACGCTACCGTCCTGACCATCGAGTACGATCCGAACCGCTCCGCAAACATTGCGCTGGTTCAGTATGAAGACGGCGAGAAGAGATATATCATCGCGCCGCAGGGCCTGTCCGTAGGCGACACCGTCACATCTTCCGCAGAGGCTGACATCAAGCCGGGCAACTGCCTGCCGATCGAGAACATCCCGGTTGGTACCATCATCCACAACATCGAGCTGTACCCGGGCAAGGGTGCGCAGCTGGTTCGCTCCGCAGGCGGCGCTGCACAGCTGATGGCAAAGGAGAACGGCGTTGCTCAGGTACGTCTGCCGTCCGGCGAGTACCGCTATATCCGCCTGAACTGCAAGGCAACCATCGGCCAGGTCGGCAACGTCGACTACAGCAACAGAAAGCTGGGCAAGGCCGGCAAGACCCGTCACCTGGGCATCCGCCCGACCGTCCGTGGTTCCGTCATGAACCCGTGTGACCATCCGCACGGCGGCGGCGAAGGCAAGAGCCCGGTAGGTCGTCCGGGACCGGTAACTCCGTGGGGCAAGCCGGCTCTGGGCTACAAGACCAGAAAGACCAAGAATCGTACTGACAAGCAGATTGTCAGACGCCGCAACGGTAAGTGAGAAAGGAGAACATAAAGAATGGGCAGAAGCATTAAGAAGGGCCCTTTTGTGGCTCCTGAGCTTATCAAAAGGGTTATCGCACTCAATGAGGCCGGCGAGAAGAAGGTTCTGAAGACCTGGTCCCGTGCATCGACAATTTTCCCGGAATTCGTTGGTCACACGATTGCTGTGCATGACGGACGCAAGCACGTTCCGGTATATATCACCGAGGACATGGTTGGTCATAAGCTGGGCGAGTTTGTCCCGACCCGCACCTACAAGGGTCATGCCGGCAGCAAGACCTCCAATAACGGCAAGTAAGGCTGAAGGAGGATAATTAGAAAAATGGAAGCAAGAGCAATTTTGAGAAATGTTCGCATCGCTCCGCGCAAGGTAAAGGTTGTATGTGACCTGATCCGCGGCAAGAGCGCAGCAGAAGCAAATGCGATCATGATGAATACTCCCAAGGCTGCATCCGAAATCTTAGTCAAGCTCTTAAAGAGTGCTGTAGCTAACGCAGAGAACAACCACAACATGGATCCGGAAAAGCTCTACGTTGCTGAAGTATCCGTTTCTCCTGGACCGATCATGAAGCGCATCCGTCCGATGTCTCACGGCCGCGCATTCCGCATCCTGAAGAGAACATCTCACATCACTCTGGTACTCAAAGAGAAGGAATAAGAGGAGGTAGACTATGGGTCAGAAAGTTAATCCGCACGGTCTTCGTGTCGGCGTAATTAAAGATTGGGATTCCCGTTGGTTTGCCAAGGACAACGAGTTCGGCGACCTCCTCGTGGAAGACTACAACATTCGTAAGTATCTGAAGAAGACCCTGCAGGCTGCAGGCGTTCCGACCATCGAGATCGAGCGCAGCAACGGCAGAGTGAAGATCTTCATCTCCTGCGCTCGCCCGGGCATCGTTATCGGCAAGGGCGGCGAGGATATCGAAAAGCTCCGCAAGGAAATGGAGAAGATGCTGGGCAAGCCGGTATCTCTCAACATCATCGAAATCAAGAACCCGGACACCAACGCACAGCTGGTTGCCGAGAACATTGCTTCCCAGCTGGAAAAGCGCATCGCATTCCGCCGCGCAATGAAGCAGTGCATGGGCCGTGCAATGCGCATGGGCGCCAAGGGCATCAAGATCAAGTGCGGCGGCCGTCTGAACGGCGCCGAAATCGCACGCAGCGAGTCCTACCATGAGGGCACCATCCCGCTGCAGACCCTGCGCGCAGACATCGACTACGGCTTTGCCGAGGCAAACACCACCTACGGCAGAATCGGCGTCAAGGTTTGGATCTACAAGGGCGAAGTCCTCCAGGGCGGCCCGCGTCTGAACCGCAACATCGAGGCACCGAAGCCGGCATTTGATCGCCGCGACCGCCGTGATCGCCGTGATCGCCGCGACCGCCGCGGCGGTGGTTTCCGTCGCCAGAGACAGGAAGGAGGCAACCGCTAATGCTTCTCCCGAAGAGAGTTAAGTACCGCAGAGTACACAGAGGCCGCATGAAGGGCAAGGCTCAGCGCGGCAATTTCGTATCCCATGGCGAGTACGGCCTTCAGGCAACTGAGCCGGCATGGGTAACCTCGAACCAGATCGAGGCAGCCCGTATCGCAATGACCCGTTACACCAAGCGTGGCGGTCAGGTTTGGATCAAGATTTTCCCGGATAAGCCGGTATCGAAGAAGCCGGCCGGCACTCGAATGGGTTCCGGTAAGGGCGCACCGGAGTACTGGGTAGCAGTTGTTAAGCCGGGCCGCGTCATGTTTGAGATCGCAGGCGTATCGGAAGAGCAGGCCCGCGAGGCACTCCGTCTGGCATCCCACAAGCTGCCGCTGAAGACGAAGTTCGTCAAGCGTGAAGAAAAGGTTGGTGAAGAATAATGAAGGCGAAAGAGATCAGAGAGCTGAGCGCAGAAGAGCTCGAAGTCAAGCTCGTAGAGCTGAAGAAGGACCTCTTCAACCTGCGTCTCCAGCACGCAACCAACCAGCTCGACAATCCGACGAGAATTGCAGATGTCAAGCGCGATATTGCCAGAGTCAACACTATTCTCCGTGAGCGTCAGCTTGCGGAAAAGGCGTAAGGGAGGTAACTACTAATGTCTGATAGAGCTTTCCGCAAGACAAGAGTCGGCAAGGTCGTTTCTGACAAAATGGACAAGACGATTGTCGTTGCGATCGCGGACAGCGTTCAGCATCCGCTGTACAAGAAGATCATCAAGAGAACCTACAAGCTCAAGGCTCATGACGAGAACAATGAGTGCCGCGTAGGCGACACCGTTCGCGTTATGGAGACCCGCCCGCTGTCCAAGGACAAGCGCTGGAGACTTGTAGAAGTCATCGAAAAGGCGAAGTAAGGAGGAGCGCACATGATTCAGCAGGAAACATTTCTCCGCGCAGCCGATAACTCCGGCGCCAAGGAGCTGAAGTGCATCCGTGTTCTGGGCGGCTCCGCACGCAAATATGGCAACATCGGCGATGTTGTCGTCTGCTCGGTTCGCAAGTGCACCCCGGGCGGAGGCGTAAAGAAGGGACAGGTCGTCAAGGCCGTTATCGTCCGCTCCCGCAAGGGCGTACGCCGTGCTGACGGCAGCTACATCCGTTTCGACGAGAACGCGGCTGTCATCATCAGAGAAGACAAAAACCCGCAGGGTACCCGTATTTTCGGGCCTGTTGCAAGAGAGCTGCGCGATAAGGACTACATGAAGATCCTGTCGCTGGCTCCGGAAGTACTGTAAGGAGGTCGTCCGGTAATGAATACTCTGCATGTAAAGAAGGGCGACACCGCAGTCGTTCTTTCCGGTAAGGAAAAGGGCAAGAGTGGCAAGATCATCGCTGTTTCCCCGAAGAAGGCACAGGTTGTCATCGAGGGCGTTAACATGCTGACCACCCACGTCAAGCCGCGCCGCCAGGGCGAGACCGGCGGCATCGTAAAGCGCGAGGGTGCCATCCGTGCCTGCAAGGTAATGGCTGTCTGCCCGAAGTGCAACAAGCCGACCCGTCCGGCTCACAAGTTCCTGGAGGACGGCACCAAGGTTCGCGTCTGCAAGCATTGCGGCGAAGTATACTAAGAGGAGGTTGTAACAAATGCCAGTATTAAAGGATAAATATCAGGCAGAGGTTGCTCCTGCTCTGATGAAGAAGTTCGAGTACAAGAGCCCGATGCAGATCCCGACCCTCGACAAGATCGTCATCAACGTCGGCTGCGGCACCGAGGCAAACGGCAACGCCAAGGTACTCGACGCAATCGTTCGCGACATCACCGCGATCACCGGCCAGAAGGCTATCGTAACCTACGCAAAGAAGTCCATCGCAAACTTCAAGCTGCGTGAGGGCATGCCGGTTGGCGTAAAGGTTACCCTGCGCGGCAACCGTATGTGGGAGTTCCTCGATCGTTTCTTCAACATCGCACTTCCGCGTGTCCGCGACTTCCGCGGCATCAACCCGAATTCCTTCGACGGCCGCGGCAACTACGCAATCGGCCTGAAGGAACAGCTGATCTTCCCGGAAATCGAGTACGATAAGATCGACAAGATCCGCGGCATGGACATCGTAATGTGCACCACCGCAAAGACCGATGAAGAAGCTCGTGAGCTGCTCGCAGCTCTGGGCGCACCGTTTGCGAAGTAAGGAGGCGTAGAAAATGGCTAAGAAGGCAATGGTTCTCAAGCAGCAGGCAAAGCCGAAGTTCTCTACCCGTGCGTACAACCGCTGCAAGATCTGCGGCCGCCCGCACGCTTACCTGCGCAACTACGGTATCTGCCGTATCTGCTTCCGTGAGCTGGCTTACAAGGGCCAGATCCCGGGCGTAAAGAAGGCATCCTGGTAATTTAACCCGTGAAAAACAGCTGACAGAAGGCGTCTGACGCCGTCTGTTGACTGTTTCTCTATATCATTCATTTCTGTAAGTATCATCCCGCAGCCGGTCAGGCAGGTTTTGCCGAACCGGTTCGGAAAAGTGGAGAGAGACTCTCTCTAACTTCTGTAAGGAGGACAAAGTAATGCAGATCACAGACCCGATTGCGGATATGTTAACCCGCATCAGAAATGCGGGCACTGCGCGCCACGCGACTGTTGACGTCCCGGCTTCCGGCATGAAGAAGTCTATTGCTCAGATTCTTCTGGACGAAGGCTACATCAAGGACTTCAAGGTTATCGAAGGCGGCCAGGGCACCATCCGCATCACCCTGAAGTACACCGCAAACAATGAGAAGGCAATCACCGGCCTCAAGCGCGTTTCCAAGCCGGGCCTCCGCGTCTACGCTGGCGCACAGGAGCTGCCGAAGGTACTGCGCGGCCTCGGTATTGCCATCATTTCCACGTCTAAGGGCGTCATGACCGACAAGAAGGCTCGCGAGCTGAACGTCGGCGGCGAAGTCCTGGCGTTCGTATGGTAAGGAGGTACTGACTATGTCTAGAATTGGTAGAATGCCGATCACAGTACCGGAAGGCGTCGACGTAAAGCTCGACGGCAATACCATCACCGTCAAGGGCAAGAACGGCACCCTGACCCGTGATATCCATCCGGCTATGACTGTTGCTGTTGAGGGCAACACCATCACCGTAACCCGTCCGAACGACGAAAAGCAGAACCGTGCGCTGCACGGCCTGTCCCGCACCCTGATTAACAACATGGTGATCGGCGTAACCGAGGGCTTCAAGAAGGTTCTGGAAGTCAACGGCGTCGGCTACCGTGTACAGAAGCAGGGCAAGACGCTGACCATGAACCTGGGCTACTCCCATCCGGTCATCGTCGAAGAGATTGATGGTATCAAGATTGATGTCGAGGGCACCAACAAGATCATCATCTCCGGTCCGGACAAGCAGAAGGTCGGCCAGTTTGCAGCAGAAGTCCGCGAGAAGAGACCGCCGGAGCCGTACAAGGGCAAGGGCATCAAGTACGCAGACGAAGTTATCCGCCGCAAGGAAGGCAAGACCGGCGCGAAGAAGAAGTAAAGGAAGGTGTGCCTAAATGGTTTCAAAGAAAGACTCTAACAAGCAGCGTCTTAGACGCCATAAGAGAGTACGCGGCGCAGTTTCCGGTACTGCTCAGCGCCCGCGTCTCAATGTATTCAGAAGCTCCAAGAACATTTTCGCTCAGGTGATCGACGATGTTCAGGGCGTAACGCTTGCAGCTGCATCCTCCACCGAGAAGGACTTCAGCGAGTACGGCGGCAACAAGGAAGCTGCACGCAAGGTCGGCATGATGATCGCTGAGCGTGCAAAGGCTAAGGGTATCGAAGAAGTCGTGTTTGACCGCGGCGGCTACGTTTACCATGGCCGTGTCAAGGAACTCGCAGAAGGCGCCCGCGAGGGCGGCCTGAAGTTTTAATCGGAAGGAGGTTATTACATGGCTGGTAAGTATGATCGCGGCGAATCCGAATTTCAGGAAAGAGTCGTCGCATTAAATCGAGTATCGAAGACCGTCAAGGGCGGCCGTATCTTCAAGTTCGCGGCTCTCGTAGTAGTCGGCGACCAGAAGGGTACTGTCGGTTTCGGCCTTGGTAAGGCTTCCGAAGTTCCGGACGCTATCCGCAAGGGCATCGAGGACGCAAAGAAGAACCTGGTTAAGGTCAGCCTGAAGGGCACCACCATCCCGCACGAGGTAATCGGCGAGTTTGGCGCGGGCCGCGTCCTGCTGAAGCCGGCTGCTCCCGGTACCGGCGTTATCGCCGGCGGCGCAGTCCGTGCAGTCGTAGAAATGGCAGGCATCCAGGACATCCGTACCAAGTGCCTGCGTTCCAACAACCCGCAGAACGTTGTTTCGGCAACCATCGAGGGTCTGAAGGAACTGCGCGACGCATCCCAGGTTGCTGCTGTTCGCGGCAAGTCGGTTGACGAACTTTAATAAGGAGGGGTAGTTCATCATGGAAAACCTGAAGATTACCCTGGTTAAGAGCCTGTCCGGCAGAAAGCAGAAGCATATTGCCACGGCTCATTCCCTGGGACTCAAGACGATTAACGATGTAACCATTCAGCCCGACAATGCGCAGACCCGTGGCAAGATCGCTCAGATCAGCTACCTGCTCAAGGTCGAGGCTAACGCATAAGGAGGTGTAGAACATGAAGTTACAGGATCTCAAGCCGGCGGAAGGTTCTACCCAGCCTGCATACCGCAAGGGCCGCGGCGCTGGTTCCGGCAACGGCAAGACTGCCGGCCGTGGACACAAGGGTCAGTGGGCTCGTTCCGGCGGCGGTGTCCGTCCGGGATTTGAAGGCGGCCAGATGCCGCTCGCACGCCGCCTGCCGAAGCGCGGTTTCCACAACATTTTCGGCACTGAGAATGCAGTGGTCAATGTTTCCGATCTGAATAAGTTCGAAGACGGTGCAGTTGTCACTGTCGCTGACATGGTCGAAGCAGGTCTTGTCAAGAAGACGCTCGATGGTGTCAAGGTTCTGGGCAATGGTGAAATCACCAAGAAGCTGACTGTCCAGGCAGCTGCTTTCTCTGCTTCCGCAAAGGAGAAAATCGAGGCAGCAGGAGGAAAGGCCGAGGTGGTATAAGGTGTTTGAGACCTTAAAATCCGCCTGGCATGTGCCGGAACTGAGAAAGAAGCTGATTTACACAGCTTTCATTATCCTCCTGTTCCGCATAGGCTCCTCTATCCCCGTACCTTATATTGATATTACGGCACTGGCACAGTACTTTGATTCCGTATCAAACACCATGCTCGGCTTCATGAACGTATTTGCCGGCGGCGGCCTGTCGAATGCGACGATTTTCGCCATGTCCGTCACGCCGTATATCAACGCCTCCATCATCATCCAGCTGCTCACGGTTGCCATTCCGGCACTGGAGCGCATGGTCCGCGATGGCGGCGAGGAAGGCCGCAAGAAGCTCTCAGCGATCACCCGTTACCTCGGCGTGGCGCTGGGTCTTCTCCAGGGCTATTCCTATTATGTTCTGCTCAGAAGCAACAGCCTCATTGAGTACACCGACTTCTGGCATGGACTGGTCATTGTTCTGACTTTCACCGCCGGCACCGCGCTGATTATGTGGATGGGCGAGCTCATCACCAAGAACGGCGTCGGCAACGGCATCAGCATCCTGCTGTTCGCGGGCATTGTTTCCAGAGGACCGGCAATGGTTTCCTCCCTGGTTGAAATGATCCGCGGTGGCCTGAGCTGGGTTGTCGCAGCGCTGGTTGTTCTGGTTTCGCTTGCAATCATTGTGTTTGTCGTCTTCATTTCGGACGCCGAGCGCCGCATTCCGATCCAGTATGCAAAGCGCGTCGTCGGACGCAAGATGTACGGCGGCCAGTCGACACACCTGCCGATCAAGGTCAATGCCTCCGGCGTTATGCCGATCATCTTTGCCGCTTCGATCATGTCGCTGCCGGCAACCATCAAGATGATGGTCAATCCGCAGGCGGGCTCGCTGAGCGATACCATCTTCAACTGGTTTTCGTCCAATCATCCGGTTTACATTGTGCTGTATATCCTGCTGATCTTTATGTTCAGCTACTTCTATGCAGCGATTCAGTTTAATCCGATTGAAATTGCGAACAACCTCAAGAAGAACGGCGGATTTATTCCGGGCTTCCGTCCGGGCCGCCCGACCTCCGACTTCATCACCAAGGCACTTGGCAAGGTGACGTTCCTCGGAGCCATTTTCCTGAGCATCGTCGCGGGTATTCCGCTGATCGTCGGTGCACTCAATTCCAGCCTGAGCAGCGTCGCGCTGGGTGGTACTTCGGTACTGATCGTCGTCGGCGTCGCACTGGAAACCGTCCGTCAGCTGGAGAGCCAGCTCATGATGAGAAATTATAAGGGATTCCTTGAATAAAAATGTTGCAATTCCAGGAATAAGCGGCTATAATAGAGGAGATCGAGAAAATGAAACTCGTTTTATTAGGCGCTCCGGGCGCCGGTAAGGGCACACTGGCGGCTTACCTCATCGAGAAGATGGGCATTCCGTCGATCTCTACCGGCAACATGCTCAGAGAAGCAATCAAAAATCAGACCGAGCTCGGTCTGAGCGCGAAGAAGTACATGGATGCCGGCGATCTCGTTCCGGATGAGGTTGTCATCGGCATGATTAAGGAGCGCCTTGCAAAGGACGACTGCGCAAACGGCTGTATCCTTGACGGCTTCCCGCGCAACATCCCCCAGGCGGAAGCTCTGGAGAAGGTTGTACCGATGGACTGCGCACTGTCCATCGAAATCCCGGATGAGACCATTGTAGCTCGCATGAGCGGCAGACGCGTATGCCTCAAGTGCGGCGCAACCTACAATGTCAACAGCGAAGCGATGGCTCCGAAGCAGGAGGGGATCTGCGACGTATGCGGCGATGCGCTCGTTATCCGCAAGGACGACGCGCCGGAAACCGTACTCGCTCGCCTGGATACCTACCACAAGCAGACCGAGCCGGTCAAGGGCTTCTATGCTGATCTCGGCAAGCTGAAGAGCATTGAAATCGACAACGATTTCGAGCGCACCAAGAAGCTGGCCTGCGAAGCACTGGGGATTTAAACGAGATGATCAGATTAAAATCCAGCAAAGAGCTGGAATTTATGCGTCAGGCAGGACGAATCACCGCAGCGGCACGCGCCGCTGCGGCTCGTGCTGTCCGGCCAGGGGTCACCACAGGTGAAATCGATAAAATCGTACGGAGAACCATTGAGCAGGCAGGGGCAACCCCGTCTTTCCTCGGTTATGGGGGGTTCCCGGGAAGCGCCTGTGTTTCGATCAACGATGAAGTAATCCATGGCATCCCCTCGCGTTCCCGTGTCATTCACGAGGGTGATATTGTCAAGGTGGACGTCGGCGCGTATATCAACGGCTTCCACGGCGACTGTGCCGCCACCATCCCCTGCGGAGAGGTGTCGGAAGAGGCAAGAAAGCTCATCGAAGTGACCCGACAGAGTTTCTATGAGGGCATCAAGTTTGCCCGCAAGGGCAATCGAATATCAGACATTTCCCATGCCATTCAGACATATGTTGAGGCGCATGGCTTTTCGCTGGTGCGCGATTATGTCGGACATGGTGTAGGTGCAAAGCTGCATGAAGATCCCGAAGTACCGAACTTCGGGCAGCCCGGACACGGCGTGCGGCTTCTGCCGGGAATGACCCTCGCCATTGAGCCTATGGTAAATGTAGGAACGTATGCAGTCAAATGCCTGTCTGACGGCTGGACCGTCAAGACGAAGGATGGAAAGCTGTCTGCGCACTACGAAAATTCGGTTGCGATCACCGAAGGGGAGCCGTATATTCTGACTCTCCTGGAAAACGGAGAAGAATGGTGACACAGAGCACCGAACCCACATGATTTGAGAATTCCCGCGTGCGGCTGCGGACAGGAGATGCTGAATCCTGTCTTTTTTGCGCGGGGCCCAGGCAAATAATGCAGGGCTGTAGACTTCATTGACAAAGGGAGGAATTGAGATGCCGAAAGAGGACTTAATTGAACTGGAAGGTACCGTCATAGAGGCGCTGCCAAACGCTACCTTTAAGGTAGAACTGAACAATCCGGCCAAGCCGGTCATTCAGGCTCACATCTCCGGTAAGCTTAGAATGAACTATATCCGCATCCTGCCCGGCGATAAAGTAACCGTTCAGGTCTCCCCGTATGACCTGACAAAGGGCAGAATCACCTGGAGATCCAAATAAATTCCAGATTATTCACTCCCGGACAAGGGGTTTTCCTGCGTCCGGGCTTCGACACAACCTTACTATGGAGGTTATTCTAATGAAAGTAAGACCGTCGGTAAAACCGATTTGCGAAAAGTGCAAGATCATTCGCCGCAAGGGTCGTGTCATGGTAATCTGCACGAACCCGAAGCATAAGCAGAAGCAGGGCTAATTCCCAGTCAACCACACAGGAGGTGCGTTAATAATATGGCAAGAATTGCCGGTGTAGACCTTCCGAGAGAAAAGCGCGTAGAAATTGGCCTGACCTATGTCTACGGCATCGGACGGAAGCTGTCCAACGAAATTTTAGCAAAGGCCGGAATCAATCCGGATACCCGTGTTAAGGATCTGACCGAAGCAGACGAAATCAAGCTGCGTGAGATCATTCATGATTATACTGTAGAGGGCGACCTGCGCCGTGAAGTTGCGCTGAACATCAAGCGCCTGGTAGAAATCGGCTCGTACCGTGGCGTTCGCCACAGACGTGGCCTGCCGGTTCGCGGTCAGCGCACCAAGACCAACGCTCGTACGCGCAAGGGTCCGAAGAAGACCATTGCGAACAAGAAGAAGTAAGGAGGCGTACTGAAAAATGGCAAAGGCACAGAAGAAGGGCGCCGTTTCTCGTAAGCGCCGCGTAAGCAAGAACATCGAAAAGGGTGCGGCTCATATCCGTTCCTCCTTTAACAATACCATTGTCACCATCAGCGACCTGAACGGCAACGCGATTTCGTGGGCATCCGCCGGCGAAATGGGCTTCCGCGGTTCCAGAAAGTCCACCCCGTTTGCGGCTCAGACCGCTGCGGAGACCGCTGCAAAGGCTGCAATGGAGCACGGCCTGAAGACTGTTGAAGTCTACGTAAAGGGCCCGGGTTCCGGCCGTGAGGCTGCAATCCGCGCACTTCAGGCAACCGGTCTGGAAGTAACCATGATTAAGGATGTTACCCCCATCCCGCACAATGGCTGCCGCCCGCCGAAGAGAAGAAGAGTTTAATAAGGAGGACACAGACCTATGGCAAAGAACACACAGCCGATTCTCAAGAGATGCAAGACCCTGGGCATTTCTCCGGCCGTTCTGGGCGTTTCCAAGGAAACCAAGAGAAACCCGAAGCAGTCGAGAAGAAAGCAGTCTGAATACGCTCTGCAGCTGAATGAGAAGCAGAAGGTTAAGTTCATTTACGGCGTCCTGGAGACCCCGTTCAGAAGATATTACGAAAAGGCTGAGAAGATGGAAGGCAAGACCGGCGAAATGCTGCTCCAGCAGCTGGAGCGCCGCCTGGACAACGTCGTATTCCGTCTGGGCTTCGCTAAGACCCGCCGTGAGGCTCGTCAGCTGACCTCCCATGGCCATTTTACTGTAAACGGCCAGAAGGTAAACATCCCATCTTACCTCGTCAAGCCGGGCGACGTTGTCGCTGTCTGCGAGAAGAGCCGCTCTTCCGCTAAGTTCAAGGCTCTGATCGAGGAGCTGGGCTCTGCTTCCACCCCGAAGTGGCTGGAGCGCGAGAAGGACAGCTTCGAAGGTAAGGTTGTTGCACTGCCGCAGCGCGACGACATCGACTACGAAGTTGCTGAACACCTCATCGTCGAGCTGTATTCCAAGTAAGAATTGCCCTCATTTGTTTGTTTCATTATTTCGCCGACTGATAAGGAGGGTATCATTAAATGATCGAAATTGAAAAGCCCCGTATAGACTGCGAAAACCTTGCAGAAGATGGGTCCTACGGCAAGTTTGTCGTTGAACCGCTGGAACGCGGCTACGGAACCACTCTCGGCAACTCCCTTCGCCGCATCCTGCTGTCGTCCCTGCCTGGCACGGCGGCCAGCAGCATCAAGATCGCCGGCGTACAGCATGAGTTCTCCACCATTCCCGGCGTAAAGGAAGACGTTACGGAAATCGTGCTGAATGTCAAGGGCATTATTGCAAAGCTCTACTGTGACGGCCCGAAGACCGTCTATATTGAGGCAAGCGGGGAAGGCACTGTCACCGCTGGCGACATCCATTCCGATGGTGAGGTCGAGATCCTCAACCCGGACCTGCACATTGCGACGCTCATGAGCGACGCGCGCCTGTCCATGGAGATCACTCTGACCAATGGCCGCGGCTATGTCTCCGCAGAGCGCAACAAGCAGTATCAGACCGCTATCGGCGTGATCCCGGTAGACTCGATCTATACGCCGGTCTATAAGGTAAACTACACAGTTGAAAATACTCGTGTCGGCAACATGACCGATTACGACAAGCTGACGCTGGAGGTCTGGACCGACCGCACGATCACCGCAAAGGATGCAGTATCGCTCGGCGCAAAGGTACTGACTGACCACCTGTCTCTGTTTGTCGACCTCTCTGAGGAAATCGGTTCCCATTCCACCGTTGTTGAGAAGGCGGAGACACAGCATGATAAGGTGCTTGAGATGACCATCGAAGAGCTGGACCTGTCCGTCCGTTCGTTCAACTGCCTCAAGCGCGCCGGCATCAACACGGTAGAAGACCTCATCAACACTTCCGAAGACGACATGATGAAGGTGCGCAACCTCGGCAAGAAGTCGCTGGAGGAAGTTATCTTCAAGCTGGAGGCAATGGGTCTGTCCCTTGCCAAGAGCGAAGACTGATTTTTCACTTAAACCACATCCGCGGAACCCGGCGTTTTTTGCCGGGCGCCCCGCAGGGAATAGACAGACCTGAACCCAAAGGAGGTATTTTCTCATGGCCGGAAACCGTAAACTCGGCAGAACCACTGACCATAGAATGGCAATGCTCAGAGCAATGGTAACCTACCTGCTGGAAAACGGCAGCATTGAGACCACTGTTGCAAGAGCCAGAGAAGTTCGTCCTCTCGCTGAGAAGATGATCACGCTCGGTAAGAAGAACACCCTCGCATCCCGCCGTCAGGCAGCTGCTTTCATCACCAAGAAGGAAGTTGTTGCAAAGACCTTCGGCGAGCTGTCCGAGAAGTACGCTGACCGCAACGGCGGCTACACCCGTATCGTAAAGATCGGCCCGCGCCGCGGCGACGCAGCTGAAATGGCTATCATTGAGCTTGTCTGATTGAACTGATCTGACATCCAAAAGGGATTGTTTCGAGCGCATGCTATCGGAACAATCCCTTTTTTCTGTGTCGGTTTGCGCAGGCTTTTGTGTACGTTATGTAAAAAACAGAAAATCAGGGGGAATACCGGCTCATTTGTGCGATATCGCGTATTGAAACGGCAAAATGTCAGTGCTATAATCAATACATCATCAATTTATACAGTAAGGAAGTAGCTTCATGGCACAAAATCGTTATAAAAAGCTGCTGTCGAATACACTGGTATTCGCCATCGGCACATTTTCCTCCAAGGTGCTCGTGTTCCTTATGCTGCCGTATTATACAAACATCCTCAGTACGGGTGAATACGGCACGGTGGACGCGCTCATCAACGTCGGACAGCTGATGATCCCGATCGCATCGGTCGGCATTAACAACGCTGTCATCCGCTTCGGACTGGAAAACGAATCGGATAAGAAAACCGTGTTCAGCAATGGATTGTATACTATTCTGGCAGGCTTTGCGGTGTTGGCGGTCATCTCGCCGATTTTGCCACATCTGATGGACTTCATGTCGGGGTATACCATTGCGGTGCTCGCGTTCGTGCTCGCGTCCAGTCTGCGCACGCTGTGTATTCAGTTTGCGCTCAGCCTTGGCTACAGCAAGATGTATGCGGCCAACGGTATTTTGAACACGTTCCTGAATATTACGCTCAACATTCTGCTGCTGCCGCGCCTGCGCGTCATGGGCTATGTCCTGGCGAATATTATCTCTGATTTGGTTATGGGTCTGCTGTGCTTCTTTATGGCAAAAGAGTACCGCTATCTGCGTTCGCCGCTGAGCAAAACATATGACCGGCCGCTCGCAAAGCGCATGCGCCAGTATGCGCTGCCGCTTGTGCCGCAGACCGTATGCCAGTGGATCATCAACATGTCTGACCGGTATATGATTATTTTCTTCATCAATACCGAGGCGAACGGTCTGTATGCTGCGGCGAACAAAATCCCGAATATTTTGCTGATTGTTGCGAACCTGTTCGCGGACGCCTGGCAGATTTCTGCCGTCAAGGAGAGCGATCCAAAGGAACAGGTGAATTTCTTCAGCAAGGTACTCGGCGCGTATTCATCGATTGCCTTCATCGGCAGCTCCGGCCTGATTATGGTATCCAAATTTGTCATGACCTTCATGGTCGGCGATGACTTCTTTATTTCATGGCGCTTCATCCCGATCCTGACGCTGGCGACGACCTTCGGCCTGCTGTCCACCTTCCTCGCCAGTGTTTACATGCTCAAGCTGCGGAGCAAGAATTCGATGATTACAACTGTCATCTGCGCTGTCGTCAACCTGTCGCTCAATGCCATCCTGATTCCGCTGCTCGGCGGCATCGATCCGTTTTACGGCGCGCTCGGCGCAGGCATTGCGACGTTCATCAGCTATTTTGTGCTGTTCCTCATCCGCGCCATCAACACACAGCGTTATCTGAAAATCCGTTGGAATATCGGCAAAACCGTTACCAGTGTGCTGATCCTGTTCGTTCAGGCGCTGTATATGTCGCTCCAGGCACCGCTCTGGGTTGTCATTGTTCCGGCACTGTTTGTCCTGCTGTTTGTCATCAACGCAAGAGAAATTCTGCTGTCAGTCAACAAGCTGCTGCGCCGCGGATAACTTCGCAAATTTATGCGCCAATGGCAAAGTTTTGCTTGCATATGCGGCGTTGGCGTGCTATACTATTTAATAGTGTAAGAATTTCGATCCAAGGAGAGTGGGGCAACCCACTCTTTCTTATTGCTTTTGTTACGGAGGTAAAAATGACGGCAAAAGAAGTCTGCAAACGCGTTTGGGAAATCAGCGAGCCGTTTGCGCGCGAGATGGGCGTGACGCTGTGGGATGTCACCTTTGAAAAAGAGGGCGGACAGTATATGCTGACCATCACAATTGACCGCGACGGGCATACCGATATCGATGACTGCGAAAAGCTGTCGCGCGCGGTGGATCCGCTGCTCGACGAAAAGGAATTTGCGTCGCTTCCGCCATATACGCTGTGCGTATCCTCGGCAGGCCTGACGCGCAGGCTCAAGCGTCCGGAGCACTTTGCCGCCTTCCTCGGCAGCGAGGTGGAGGTAAAATTCTACCGCCCAATCGATGGCAGCAAAATTGCCGTCGGCACGCTGCGCGCCTATGAAGACGGCTTTGTTACGCTCGAGGCGGATGGCCGCGTGACGGTCTATGAGCCAAAGGATATCGCAGCGGTGCGCCTGTCTGTAACCATTTAAATTTGTCCTCAATCGGGTATGGCGCCGCGCCATGCCGCACACAATAAGGAGTGAATACCAAAAACATGAACGCAGAATTTTTTGCAGCTCTGGAGCAGCTGGAAAAGGAAAAGGGGATTCCGGTAGATTACATGCTGGATCGCGTATGTCAGGCCCTGCTGACCGCGTATAAAAAGGACAACGACGGTCTGAAGTGCGATAATGTCTATGTCGAGCCGGATATGGACGAAAAAACCATTCATATGTATGTGGCCAAAGAGGTAGTCGATGAGGCGGAGGATCCGTTGACTGAGATTTCCCTCGAGGATGCAAAGAAAATCAGCCCGCGTGTATCGCTGGGCGACACCGTGCGCGTCGATGTGCAGACCCGCAAGTTTGGCCGTATCGCTGCACAGGCAGCCAAGCAGGTCATCATTCAGGGTATCCGCGAATCTGAGCGCGGCATGGTATACAACGAGTACAGCTCGCGTGAGCACGAGATTCTGAGCGCTGTTGTCAGCCGCATCGATCCGCGCAACGGCAACATCATTCTGGAAATGATCAGCGACGGCGAGAAGACGGAGGCTGTTCTGGCACAGAATGAGCAGGTTCCGGGCGAGGAGCTGCATGAGGGTCAGCGCATCAAGGTCTTTGTCGTAGAGGTACGCCGCGGCAACCACGGCCCGCAGGTTCTGATTTCCCGCACCCATCCGGGTCTGGTCAAGCGCCTGTTTGAGCTGGAGGTTCCGGAAATCCACGACGGCATCGTTGAGATCAAATCGATTGCGCGCGAAGCGGGAAACCGCACCAAGATTGCTGTCATGACGCATGACGAAAAGGTTGATCCGATTGGTGCCTGTGTCGGCCCGCGCGGCTCGCGTGTCGGCAGCATTGTCAATGAGCTGTCCGGCGAGAAGATTGACATCATCAAGTATTCTGAGGACACCGCGACGTTTGTCTCCGAGGCACTCAGCCCGGCAGATGTCATCAGTGCTGTTATGCTGCCGGATGGCAAGAGCTGCCGTGTCACCGTGCCGGATGACCAGCTTTCGCTCGCCATCGGCAAGGAAGGCCAGAATGCACGCCTTGCTGCCAAGCTGACCGGCTGTAAGATCGATATCGGCTCTGAGAGCGCTGCAAAGCAGCAGGAAGCCGAGGAAGATGATGACCTGATCGCAGACGAGGGCTAAAAAGGAGGCCGGCACAGTGCAGAAAAAGAAAATTCCGATGCGCCAGTGCGTCGGCTGCCGGGAAATGAAGCCCAAGCGCGAGCTGCTGCGCGTGGTTCGCTCGCCAGAGGGCGAAATTGCCCTGGATTTCCGCGGCAGGACCCCCGGGCGCGGCGCGTATGTCTGCCCGGACGCGGCCTGCCTTGCGCGCGCAAAGAAAAGCCGTGCGCTGGAGCGTGCCTTCGGCATCTCTGTGCCGGATGAGGTGTATGACCAGCTGTCCCGGCAGCTGGAGGAGCATGCCGATGAATGACGTGCTGAGCCTGCTGGGATTGTGCCTGCGGGCGGGCAAGCTCGTGTACGGCGATGACGCGGTGGCGGATACCGTCGCCGCAGGGGATGCCCGGTTGCTCGTGCTCGCGGCTGATGCGGGCGCGAACATCAGCCGCCGTGCCGCCCGCCATACCGAAACGGCAGGCGTGCCCGTTCTCCGCATCACGGAGGACGCGGCGCAGATGGGCTGGGCAATCGGCCGCAGGGCAACTGCTATCTGCTGCATTACGGATATCGGTTTTGCAGCCTCCGCCGCGCAGAAGGCGGCGGAAGCGGACGCGCAGTATGCCGCACTCGCACAGCAGCTGAGTGAAAAGAAAACGCGCATCCAGTCGCGGCGCGGCAGGAAAAAGCCGCGCAGAAAGTCCGCCGGAGGACAGTCCACCGGCGGTGTGAACCAGTCAACCCATACGAAACGTGGAGGTGAACGCGCATGAGTATTGACAATAAATACCGTGTACATGAAGTAGCCAAGGATTTTGGCGCGAGCACAAAGGAAATCACCGATGTGCTGACAGAATACTCCCAGACCCCGAAAAACCATATGCAGGTTCTGGAACCGCAGGAACTGAACCTGATATTTGATTATATGACCAAGCACCATCCGGTGGACAATATGGAAGAGGTCCTGAGCAAGCAGGCAGCTGAGCGCAAGGCACCGACGACGCAGGTCGTCCGCCAGCAGCCGGCAAAGAAGGCCGCGAAGGGCGAGGGAAAAAAGGCAGAGGCAAAGAAGGCCGAGCCGCAGAAAAAGGCTGCGCCGCAGCCCGCAAAGGAAGAGGCAAAGCAGGCATCTGCCGAGCCGCAGAAGAAGCGCGACAACAACAAGAAGCGCCATCAGCCGGCAAAGCCGCATGAACAGCGCCAGATCCTGCGCCCGCAGGGCTCCAATGAGGAAGCGACCTCTACGGTCACGACCGACGAGAACAAGCAGCAGGGCAAGGGCAAGCAGATTCACCGCGTCGATACACGCGGCAGCGGCAATGTCAACCTTGCGCGCTACGATGAGCGCATCGATGCGCTCGTGCCGCAGAAGGCGGACCGCATGAAGCAGGGTAAGCAGAAGATCACCCGCAAGGCGGACTCCCGCAAGCAGTTCTCCAGCAAACGCCGTCAAGAGGAGCAGGAGAAGTTCAAGCGCTTACAGCGCCAGCAGCAGCAGATCAAGAAGGTTCAGCTCAAGGTCATGATCCCGGATGAGATCAATGTCGGCGAGCTGGCTTCCCGCCTGAAGCGCACGGCAGCAGACGTCATCAAGGAGCTGCTCAAGCTGGGTGTTATGGCGAACATTTCCCAGACCATCGACTTCGACACCGCTGCCATCGTCGCAGAAGAGATGGGCGCGAAGGTTGAGAAGGAAGTCTTCGTCACCATCGAAGAAAAGCTGTTTGACGAGAGTGAGGACAAGGAAGAGAACCTCGAGCCGAGAAGCCCGGTTGTCGTTGTCATGGGTCATGTCGACCACGGCAAGACCTCCCTGCTCGACTCCATCCGTAAGACCGACGTCGCCGCAGGAGAAGCCGGCGGCATTACGCAGCACATCGGTGCATACCGCGTCAAGGTCGACGGCCGTCCGATTACTTTCCTCGACACCCCGGGCCATGCGGCATTTACGTCCATGCGTGCCCGCGGCGCACAGGTCACCGATATTGCGATTCTGGTTGTCGCGGCCGATGACGGCATCATGCCGCAGACCATCGAGGCGATCAACCACGCCAAGGCAGCAGGCATTCCGATTATTGTCGCTGTCAACAAGATCGATAAGGAAAACGCAGATCCCGACCGCGTGCTCCAGCAGCTGACAGAGTACGAACTGGTTCCGGAGGACTGGGGCGGTGATACCATTGTCTGCAAGATTTCTGCAAAGTATGGCAAGGGCATCGACAACCTGCTGGAAATGGTACTGCTGACTGCGGATATGCAGGAGCTGCGCGCGAACCCGAATCGTCAGGCAAAGGGCACCGTCATCGAGGCCAAGCTGGATCGCGGCCGCGGCCCGGTTGCAACCGTCCTCGTACAGAACGGTACGCTGCATTCCGGTGATACCGTCATCGCGGGCAAGGCAGTCGGCCGTGTCCGTGTCATGACCGACGAGCGCGGACGTAAGCTGGAGAATGCAGGTCCGTCCGTGCCGGTTGAGATCATCGGCCTCGGCGAGGTACCGGATGCAGGTGATGTCTTCTACGCCGTCGACAACGAGCGCATGGCGCGTGAGCTGGTCGAGCAGCGCAAGGAGAAGGAAAAGGAAGAGCGCAACAAGGCAATGCAGAAGGTCACGCTGGAGAATCTGTTCGATACCATCCAGCAGGGCAACATGAAGGAGCTCAACATCATCATCAAGGCGGATGTTCAGGGTTCTGTCGAAGCGGTTCGCTCTTCGCTGCTCAAGCTGTCCAACGAAGAGGTTCGCGTCAATGTCATCCATGGCGCAGTTGGCGCGATCAACGAATCGGATGTCATGCTGGCAGCGGCATCCAATGCGATTATTGTCGGCTTCAATGTCCGCCCGGATCGCGTTGCGACCGATTCCGCACATCAGCAGGATGTCGAAATCCGCCTGTACCGCGTCATCTACGACTGCATCGAGGAGATGGAGCAGGCGATGAAGGGCATGCTCGATCCGAAGTTCAAGGAAGTCGTCGTCGGCCATGCCGAGATCCGTCAGACCTTCAAGGTCTCCGGTGTCGGCACCATCGCGGGCGCATACGTTCTGGACGGCAAGATTGTTCGTTCCTGCGAGGTGCGCATTGTCCGCGACGGTATTGTCATCCACGAGGGCCATTTGAATTCGCTCAAGCGCTTTAAGGACGATGTCAAGGAAGTTGCACACGGCTTTGAATGCGGCATGGGCATTGAAAATTACAACGATCTGAAGGAGGGCGACATCATCGAGTCGTTCGTCATGGAGCAGATCAAGCAGTAAGCAATCCGAACCGCGGGTGGGGTGCGCCGCATGTCGCCGCCCGCC
This sequence comes from Butyricicoccus porcorum, assembly GCF_051246315.1. Taxonomy (NCBI): domain Bacteria; kingdom Bacillati; phylum Bacillota; class Clostridia; order Eubacteriales; family Butyricicoccaceae; genus Butyricicoccus; species Butyricicoccus porcorum. Next base: position 439,040 of record NZ_CP178353.1, on the reverse strand, counting down.
CGCGGTTTTTTCGATTCAAAAAAGGAGAAGAATTTATGTCTCAGAGGAGCGAACGCATCAGCGAAGAGTTCCAGAAAGCACTGTCAGAGTGCATTCGTACCCTGAAGGACCCGCGCGTCCATGAGGCGATGGTTTCTGTCACCCGCTGCGAGGTGACCGGAGATCTGCGCTATGCCAAGGCATATATCAGCGTATATGGTTCCGACCAGCAGAAAAAGGACGTTATGCGCGGTCTGAAGTCGGCATCCGGCTTCCTGCGCCGCAATGTGGCGGCAAAGATCCAGCTGCGTTATGCGCCGGAAATCCTGTTCACGCTGGACGAGTCGATTACGCATGGCGCGCACATCAACGCCGTCCTGCATGAGCTGGAGGAGGAGGGGAAGCTGTGATCGGAACAGTATCCCGCGCCGCCGAGGTGCTGAAGGCGGCGGATAACATCATCATCCTGACCCACCGCCGTCCGGATGGCGATACAGCGGGCAGTGCGGGCGCGCTGTGCCTGGCACTGCGTAAGCTGGGCAAAAAGGCATTTGTCGCGCCCAACCGTGAGATCACGCGCCGTTATGCCGGTCTGATTGTGCCGTATGCGCCGTATGACGGCTTTGAGCCGGCGTTTGTCGTGTCGGTCGACTGCGCTGACCGGGGCATGATCCCGGCAGAAATGGCACAGTACGCACAGCGCGTCGATCTGGTCATCGATCACCACCGTTCCAATGACGGCTTCGGCACGGACAACCTCGTCATGGGTCACTGCGCCGCGTGCGCAGAGATTGTCTGCGCCGTCATCGAGGAGATGGGAATCTCGCTCGACAGCAGCATTGCCGAGGGTATTTATGTCGGTGCATCCACCGACACCGGCTGTTTTAAGTTTTCTAATACGACGTCCAACACCCATCGGGTCGCAGCGAAGTGCCTCGACGCGGGTGTGGACGGCGGAGAAATCAACCGCGCGCTGTTTGAGACCAAATCGCGCGCACGCTATGAAATCGAAGGTATGCTGTTTTCCGGCATGCGTTTTTACCACGACGGGAAGATTGCCGTCGCACTGATTACGCGCGAGGCAAAGCAGAAAACCGGCGCGGACTGGGATGACCTGGATGCAATTGCGGGGATCCCGCGCCAGATTGAGGGCGTAGAGGTCGGACTGACGCTGACCGAGCTGGACAATGGCGACACGAAGGTGTCTGTCCGCACGACAAAGGAGGTCGATGCCTCTGCCATCTGCACGCAGGTCGGCGGCGGCGGGCACATCCGTGCGGCGGGCGCAACACTGCACTGCGGTTCGGAGGAAGCCATCCGGCGCATGCTCGAGGTGACAGAAAGGGTGTATGCCGGTGAAACGGCGTGAATCGCGCTACAACGGCGTGCTGATTGTCAACAAGCCGCAGGATTTTACGTCGTTTGACGTCGTCGCCAAGCTGCGCGGCATGCTGCATGAACGCCGCATCGGGCACGGCGGCACGCTCGACCCGATGGCGACCGGTGTACTGCCGGTGTTTGTCGGCGGTGCGACCAAAGCGGCTGATATGGCGGCGGCGCAGGCAAAGGAATATGTTGCGGGCTTCGCGCTGGGCTATGCGACCGATACGCAGGACAGCACGGGCACAGAGACCGCGCGTTCGGACAGGCGCGCATCACTGCCTGCGGTACAGGCGGCAGTAGACGCCATGCGCGGCGAACAGATGCAGCTGCCGCCGATGTATTCGGCGGTCAAGGTGGACGGCAAGCGGCTGTATGATCTTGCGCGCAAAGGCGTGGAGGTCGAGCGCACGCCGCGTCCGATCACTGTGCACGAGGCGGAGCTGCTGGAATTTGACGAACAGGCGCAGGCCGGACGGCTGCGCTTTGTGTGCTCCAAGGGCACCTATGTGCGCACGCTGATCCACGATCTCGGCGAAGGGCTGGGGACTTGTGCAGTCATGACTGCCTTGCAGCGCACGACCTCCGGACGGTATACGCTGGAGCAGAGCCATACGCTGGAGGAAATTCAGCGCGCTGCGGATGCGGATGCCATCGAAACGCTGCTGCTGCCGACCGACAGCCTGTTTGCCGTTTATCCGGCGGTGCAGATCGATGATTACGGCTATGAGCGCGCACAGAATGGCGCGTTTATTGCGCCGCCGCATGTCACCGATCTGCCGATGCAGGCGGGCACACTGTGCCGCGTGTATTATCAGGGCGAATTCTGGATGCTCGGCCGGGTGGACAGACTGGAGCGCGGCGGTCTCGCGCTGTTTTATGAAAAAAGATTCCGGTAATGCCTGAGCAGAGCCGGGGGAAGAGGATCAACCAATCATGATAGAGAAAGACGCAAAGCGCGCCATTGCGCTGGGATATTTTGACGGGGTACACTGCGGGCATCAGGCATTGATGCGCCTCGCCGTGCAGCGCGCACAGGAAAACGGCGCGGTTTCCTCGGTGTTCACGTTCGACGTGCATCCCGATACCGTGATTACCGGTCAGCCTGTGCCGCTCATCACGTCGGAGGCGCGCCGCAGGGATGAAATCCGTGAGCTGGGCGGTGTAGATGAGGTCATCTTCGGGCATTTCAATGACGAGATGCGCAACATGGACTGGCGCCGCTTTGTCGACGATGTGCTGGTCGGCCAGTTCCACGCCTGCTGGATTATCACAGGCGAGAACAATCGGTTTGGCTATCGCGGGCAGGGCACGCCGGAGCGCCTGCGTGAGGAGTGCGTGCGCCTCGGCATCGGCTGCGACATTGTGGAGAGCGTGAAGATCGACAACATCGTTGTCAGCTCGACATACATCCGCCAGCAGATTGCAGCGGGCAATCTGGAACGCGCCGCACAATTCCTCGGCCATCCGTATACCATTGCGGGCGCCGTGCAGCACGGCCGCCGCGTCGGGCGCACGCTTGGCTTCCGCACAGTCAATCTTGCGCTGCCGAAGGAGATGCAGGCGCCGCCGTTCGGCGTATATGTCTCGCGCGTCATCGCGGGCGGGCAATCACACATCGCCGTGACCAACATCGGCGTGCATCCGACCTTCGGAGAGGGAGATGCCGCATGCGTCGAGCCGCACATTCTGGACTTTGACGGTGATCTGTACGGGGCGTTTGTCCAGGTACAGCTGCTGCATTTCCTGCGCCCGGAGCGCCGCTTTGATGACAGTGAACAGCTCAAAGCTGCCATTTCGGACGATGTTGCGCAGACCCGCGCATGGTTTGAAACTGCCAGAAAATGATACAAATGTTATCGCAATGTATGCTCTGCGGCCGGATGGCTGCGGGGCATTTTGCGTTTTTCGATAAAAAAACGCAAAAAAGGCGGGCGAATGCGCAGATTTTTCGCGTTTTGCCGCAAAACTTGCTTGAAATAGATGCGAAAATAGCCTATTATTATTATATGGCAGCCGCGCAACCAGTGCGCTGCATCAGACAGAAGGGGAATGGATATGCTTGGCATTGTTTTGGTAGAGCCGGAGATCCCACAGAATACCGGCAATATTGCGCGTACCTGTGCCGTCACCGGCTGCACACTGCATCTGGTTGGGCCGCTCGGCTTTGAAATTACGGACAGACAGCTCAAACGCGCCGGTCTGGATTACTGGCATCTGCTCGATGTGCGATATTACGATTCACTGGACGAATTCTGGGAGAAAAACCCCGACGGCACGTATTTTTATGCCACCAGCAAGGGAACCCAGCGTTATACTGACGTCACATATCCGCCGGACGCCTATCTGCTGTTCGGAAAGGAGACGAAGGGTCTGCCGGAGGCCATGCTGGCGGAGCACCCGGAGCGCTGTGTGCGCATTCCGATGCGCGAGGGTGCGCGGTGCCTCAATCTGTCCAACAGCGCGGCTGTGTTGGTCTATGAGGCGTTGCGGCAGAATGACTTTGAAGGGCTGGTCAGCGCAGGACCGTTTCCGGAGATTTGAGAGGTAGCACAAAATGGAAAAAATTTGCATTTTCACAGATTCGACGTCCGATCTGCCGCACGAGCAGGCGGAACGCTGGAATATTGATATCGTCCCAATTCAGATTCAGGCGAACGGGAAGACCTACCGCGAGTATTATGACATCACGCCGGAGGAATATTGGAAGCTCCTGCTGGAGAGCGACGAGATACCGCAGACGTCGCAGATCAAAATGGAGGATCTGATGGCGCAGTACAAAAAGGCGAAGGCGGAGGGCTGCACGCACTGTGTCGGCGTCATCATCAACGGTGCAGGCTCCGGCTCCTATCAGACCGCGAACATTGTCCGCGACATGTTTTATGAGGAATGCGGGCAAGATATGGTGATCGAGCTGATCGATTCCGAGAGCTACACCTATATGTACGGCAATGTCGTTATCGAGGGCGCAAAGCTGCGCGAGGCGGGCGCATCGTTTGACGAGATTGTGCGCACCATGCGCCACAGCATCAAGTGCATGGAGGCATATCTCGGCGTGTACAGCCTGCGCCACCTCAAGAAGAGCGGACGCATTTCCGGCGGCACGGCGTTCGTCGGCGAAGCGCTCGGTCTGCGCCCGATTTCGCTCGTGCGCGCAGGCTCGGTTGATGTGTGCACGAAGGTGCGCGGCGACAAAAATGTCGTGCCGAAGCTGGTCGAGCTGGCGAAGAAGGAGGCGGTCGATCCCGCAGGACAGACGGCCTATGTGGTCTATGCGGCTGTGCCGGAGGAGCAGATTGCGCTTGCCGAGAAGCTGATGCTGGAGGCAGGCTTCGGCTCTGTCGAGCGCTATCCGATTGGTATGGCGGTTACGACAAATGCCGGCCCGCAGTCGATTGCAGTCATTTTTCGCGGAAAACCGCGCGACTGACCCGCAGCTCAGCTGAAAAAATCGCCGGATTGGGCATTTTTTAACAAAAGCATCTTGAAAACTACGCCGCAAGACGGTATAATTTTTGGGTGGAAACGCGCATATTTGCTGCTTTCCACGTATGACAGTACGTTGTTCCAGTTAATAAGGAGTGTTATACAATGGACTACAATAAGAAGAGTGTCGTAGACATCGACGTAAATGGCAAGAAGGTACTTCTGCGCTGTGACTTTAATGTTCCGATGGCAAAGGACGGAAGCGGCGTCATCACCGATGACAAGCGCATCCGTGCAGCCCTGCCGACCATCCAGTATCTGCTGGATAACAATGCGGCAGTTATCGCATGCTCGCACATGGGCAAGCCGAAGGGCGAGTGGAAGCCTGAGCTGTCCATGGCTCCCGTCGCAGCACGCCTGAGCGAGCTGCTGGGCAAGGAAGTCATCCTGGCGAAGGACATCGTCGGCGAGGACGCAAAGGCAAAGGCTGCAGCTCTCCAGCCGGGACAGATCCTGCTGCTCGAAAACCTGCGCTATGACAACGGCGAGACCAAGAACGATCCGGCATTTGCAAAGGCACTGGCTGACCTGGCCGGTGAGGGCGGCGTTTACGTTTCCGACGCGTTCGGCACCGTACACCGCGCACATGCTTCCACCGCAGGCGTTGCCGCTTACCTGCCGGCAGTTTCCGGCTTCCTGATCCAGAAGGAGCTGGAGATCATCGGCGGCGCACTGGCAGCTCCGAAGCGTCCGCTGGTCGCAATCCTGGGTGGCTCCAAGGTTTCGTCCAAGATCGGCGTCATCAACAACCTGCTTGAAATCGCTGATACCATTATCATCGGCGGCGGCATGGCATACACCTTCTCCGCAGCACAGGGCGGCAAGATCGGCGATTCCCTGCTCGAGGAAGACTGGAAGGGCTATGCGCTCGAGATGATCGAGAAGGCAAACGCAAAGGGCGTCAAGCTCCTGCTGCCGGTTGACACCGTGATTGCGGACAAGTTCGCAGCAGACGCAGACAGCAAGGTTGTCGCTGCCGGCGAAATCCCGGACGGCTGGCAGGGCCTGGACATCGGCCCGAAGACCGTTGAGGCATACTGCGATGCAGTTGCTGACGCAGGCACCGTCATCTGGAATGGCCCGATGGGCGTATTTGAGTTCGAGAAGTTCGCAGTCGGCACCAAGGCAGTTGCAGAGGCTCTGAGCAAGACCGATGCGATCACCATCATCGGCGGCGGCGATTCCGCAGCAGCCGTTCAGCAGCTGGGCTACGCGGACAAGATGACCCATATCTCCACCGGCGGCGGCGCTTCGCTGGAGTTCATGGAAGGCAAGGTTCTCCCGGGCATCGCATGCCTCGAGGACAAGTAAGTTTTCGTTCAGTCCGTCCCTGCAGCTGCGCGCCGCAGGGACGCTGAGATATAAAACGTTTCGGCACCTGTTGCCGATCAAAAAAGGATTTTTCTAGGAAGGGGAAAACCAATATGAATCGCAGATATCGCAAGACTATTATCGCTGGTAACTGGAAGATGAACATGACCCCGAGCCAGGCAAAGGCTCTGATCGAAGAGCTCAAGCCGCTGGTCAGCAAGGTCAAGTGGTGTGAGATGGTACTGTGCGTACCGTACGTAGACATCCCGACCGCTGTCAAGGCTGCAAAGGGCTCCAAGATTGCCATCGGCGCTGAGAACATGCACTTTGAGCCGAAGGGCGCTTACACCGGCGAGGTTTCCGCTGACATGCTGAAGGAATGCGGTGTCAAGTACGTTATCATCGGCCATTCCGAGCGCCGTCAGTACTTCGCAGAGACCGACGAGACCGTCAACAAGAAGGTCAAGGTCGCTCTGGAGAACGGCTTCCGCCCGATCGTCTGTGTCGGCGAGTCCCTGGACGAGCGCGAGCAGGACATCTGGTCTGAAATCGTCCGCAAGCAGGTTAAGTGCGCAATGCAGGGCGTATCCGTTGACGACGTCAAGAAGGTTGTCATCGCTTACGAGCCGATCTGGGCGATCGGCACCGGCAAGACCGCTACCGCTGACCAGGCAAACGAAGTTTGCGGCGCAATCCGCGACTGCCTGAGAGAGCTGTACGGCGCGCGCGCTGCACGTGCAATCACCATTCAGTACGGCGGCTCCATGAACGCTAAGAACGCAGCGGAGCTGCTTTCCAAGCCGGACGTTGACGGCGGCCTGATTGGCGGCGCTTCCCTGAAGCCGAACGATTTCTTCGCAATCATCGAAGCAGCAAACCAGTAATTTAACTGCACATTCCATCGGCGGGCTGTTTCATCTGTTTGAGCGGTCCGCCGATGTGCTTTTGCGCGCGGCACAGTGTCCCCCTTCCCACGCCGCGCACCGGAATTTTCAGAAACGAGGTTAATTATGAAAAAACCGTTAATACTCATTATTATGGACGGCTTTGGCCTGCGCACGAGCGACATGGGCAACGCAATCCATGCTGCAAATCATCCGAACCTGACCCGCCTGTTTGCGGAAAATCCGACCACGCAGCTCGGAGCCTCCGGCCTGGATGTCGGTCTGCCGGACGGCCAGATGGGCAACAGTGAGGTCGGCCATACCAACATCGGCGCGGGCCGTGTCGTCTATCAGGAGCTGACCCGCATCTCTAAGGCGATCAAGGAGGGCACGTTCTTCGAGAACGAGGCATTCCTCGGTGCCGTTGAGAACTGCAAGAAGCACGACAGTGCACTGCACATCTATGGCCTGATGAGCGATGGCGGCGTACACTCTCACATCGAGCACATCTGTGGCCTGGTCGACCTGGCAAAGAAGAGCGGCCTGACCAAGGTATTTGTCCATTGCTTCATGGACGGCCGTGATGTACCGCCGACCTCCGGCATCGATTTTGTCCGCCAGATGAAGGCAAAGCTGGACGAGGTTGGTGTTGGCAAGATCGCTACCATCGAGGGTCGTTACTATGCGATGGACCGTGACAACCGCTTTGAGCGCGTTTCCAAGGCATATGCTGCAATGGTATACGGCGAGGGCGAGTACAATCCGGATCCGGTTGCTGCAATGCAGGCATCGTATGACGCAGGCGTGACCGATGAGTTTGTTGTTCCGGTTGTCACCGCAAAGGATGCACAGATCAGGGAGAATGACTCCATTATCTTCGCAAACTTCCGCCCGGACCGCGCGCGTGAAATCACCCGCACCTTTGTCGATCCGGAGTTCTCCGGCTTTGAGCGCCGCAACGGCTGTTTCCCGGTTTACTACGTCTGCATGACGCAGTATGACGCGACGATGCCGAATGTCCATGTTGCGTTCAAGCCGCAGTCGCTGACCAACACGTTCGGCGAATATATCGCCGACAATGGCCTGACCCAGCTGCGCATCGCCGAGACCGAAAAGTACGCACATGTCACGTTCTTCTTCAACGGCGGCATCGAGACACCGTACAAGAACGAGGAGCGCGACCTGATCGCTTCCCCGAAGGTTGCCACCTATGATCTCCAGCCGGAGATGAGCGCATATAAAGTATGCGACAAGGTGGTTGAGGAGATCAAGAGCGGTAAGTTCGATGTCATCATCCTGAACTATGCGAACTGCGACATGGTCGGTCACACCGGTGTATTTGACGCGGCAGTCAAGGCAGTTGAGGCTGTTGATACCTGTGTCGGCAGAACGGTAGACGCTATCCTTGAGATGGGCGGCGTTGCAATGATTACCGCTGACCACGGCAATGCGGATCAGATGCTGGAGGAGGACGGTGTTTCCCCGTTCACCGCGCATTCGTGCAATCCGGTTCCGTTCTGTGTTGTCGGCCATCCGTGCACCCTGCATGAGGGTCGTCTGGCGGATATCGCACCGACGATGCTTCAGGTTCTCGGCCTGCCCCAGCCGGCTGAGATGGACGGCAAGTCTCTGATGGATTGATTCCCGTTTGAATTGACGATTTGCGGCAGATTGCGATTGCCTTCGGGCAAATTCGCGGTCTGCCGCTTTTTTTTGCGCGCCGGGCTGTCTGAAAACACGAAAAGGAGAACAGCATGAAACAGGCGATTGAAATTGTGGATGTAAACGGGCGCGAAATTCTGGATTCGCGCGGCAATCCGACTGTGGAGGTCGAGGTGTGCGTATGCGGCGACAACGGCATGTTTGTAGGGCGTGCCTCCGTGCCGTCCGGCGCGTCTACCGGGCAGTATGAGGCATGTGAGCTGCGCGATGGAGAGGAAACGCGTTATGGCGGCAAAGGCGTGCTGCATGCCGTGCATGCGGTCAACGGCGAAATTGCCGATGCCGTCATCGGCATGGATGCGGGAAACCAGCCCGAGCTTGACCGTGCCATGCGGGAGCTGGACGGCACGGAGAACAAGTCGCGACTCGGCGCGAATGCCATTCTCGGCGTCAGCCTTGCGGCCGCGCGCGCGGCCGCACAGGCATACGGCCTGCCGCTGTATGCATATCTCGGCGGTGTAAACGCGAAGACGCTGCCCGTGCCGATGATGAACATTCTGAACGGCGGCGCACATGCGTCCAACAATGTGGACATCCAGGAGTTTATGATTATGCCCGTGGGGGCGTCAGATTTCCGCGAGGCGCTTCGCCAGTGTGCGGAGGTATTTCATGCCCTGCGCGGCGTTTTGAAGCAAAATGGAACGCCTGCGGCGGGCGTGGGCGATGAAGGCGGCTTTGCTCCCAATCTGAAGAGTGATGAACAGGCACTTGAAGTGATTCTGCGCGCCATCGAACAGGCGGGCTACACGCCGGGCGCAGATTTCCTGATTGCAATGGATGCCGCATCGTCCGAATGGTATCATCCGGAGGACGGCGGGTATTATCAGCTGCCCAAGGCGGGTACGCACATGAGCCGTGCACAGCTTGTGGAATACTGGGCGCAGCTGGTGGAAAAGTATCCGATTATCTCGCTGGAGGACGGTCTCGCAGAGGAGGACTGGGAGGGCTGGAAGCAGCTCACCGACCTGGTCGGCAGCCGCGTGCAGCTGGTCGGCGACGACCTGTTTGTGACCAATACCAGCCGCCTGCACCACGGCATTGAAACCGGTGTGGCAAACTCCATCCTGATTAAGGTCAATCAGATCGGCACGCTGACGGAGACCATCGACGCGGTGACCATGGCAAACCGCGCGGGGTATACGGCGGTCATCTCGCACCGTTCGGGCGAAACCGAGGACACGACAATCGCAGACCTCGCGGTGGCGCTGAATGCCGGACAGATCAAGACGGGCGCACCGTCGCGCACCGACCGCGTAGCAAAATACAATCGCCTGCTGCGCATCGAGGAGGAACTGGACGGGCAGGGCCTGTATGCCGGGCGCAATGCATGGTTTAATCTGCACTGAGCTAAAAAAAGCAGGCAGGCCGTTCGGCCTGCCTGCACTGCTCACAGCTCGAGCAGCATGGTCAGATATTCGTTGGAATCGAGGAACACCTTGAGGTAGTAATTCAAAACCACGGTGTCCTCCGGCGCGCAGGCGCCGTCCAGAATGCATTCGGTTTTGCCGTTCTCGCGCGTCAGCCCGAGTGCTTCGATGCGCGCAAGATTTTCCGGCGACGGGCTCGGCATGGTGTCGATACAGCAGATGCCGATGAGCGCGTCGCGCATTTTCCACAGCAGCTGCTGGCAGCCGCGCAGGTGGGCAACCTCGGATTTTTTGAGTGATTTGTTCATGCGCTCATCGAGCAGCACACTGACATTGCGGTCGAGCTCACTGATGCTCGCGCGCAGGTCGCGCAGGTCAGGGATGCGTCCGCGCAGCACGCGTTGTTTCAGCAGCGGAAGCATCGCCTTCTGCGCCTTGATAATGCTGTCCTTTGTGTGCGCCGCACCGCTGTACGGGCGGATGAGCATGTTGACGGCGAGCGCGATGGCGGTGCCGACGACGGTGTCGCGGAAGCGCAGCAGGCCGTAAAACAGGTTGCCTGTCGCAAGCAGGTCGGTCAGGCAGCAGCAGAATACGACACAGGCCAAACTGGTGGTGGAAGCCCGCATATGCAGCATATTGCACACGACAATCATAATGATGACGCCCAGTGCACAGCCGATTGCCATATGTCCGGAAAAGACAAGGGAAAATCCCATGGCCAGCAGTGCGCCGACGAGGTTGCCGACCGTCAGGTCGCGCGCGCCTTTGAACGACGCGGTGATGGAGGATTCCATTGCGCCGAGTGCGCCGATGGCGAGAAACGGCGGATATTCGCTTTTGATGGCATAACCGGTCAGCAGCGAAAGGCCGACGGCAAGTGCGGTCTTAACTGTCCGCATGCCGATGTGGAAGGGCAGTTTTTTCTTGGTTGCAATCATCTTTTGTCACCTGTTATTCTCATGAAGCATACTCCAAACTTGGCTCATTATAGCACATTCGCGGCGTTCGTCAATCGGCAAATGTACCATTCGGATAAATCTTGGTGTATTTGCTGTGAAAATAGGAGAAAATGCAAGATGAATTGGGAATATTTCATGGAAAGATTGACAGATTGAAAGAATCTGTGGTAACATATAACTATTATAGAACAAAGATATGTTCGCAACCTTGCCGTGCTTTGACGGCGGGGAAAGTATCATATGACTACCCGCGGAGTACCGCGGCGACGAGAGGGAGTTTTTCGCAATGAAAGCCAAGAAGACTGATAACAAGAAAAAGATTGGCATCGGCGTTGCCGCTGCCGGTGCCGTCGCCGGTGCCGTTGTAGCAGGCGTTGCAGCATACCGTCACAGCAAGAGCGAGCAGGTTTATCATGAGGCGGAACTCAAGGCAATGAGCGAGCTGGATGATATGAACGCAGAGAACGAGAATGCATGCGAAGCCTGTGAGTGCGCAGATGCGTGTGCGGCAAGCGAAGAGACCTGCGAGGCTGCCGAGGAGCAGATGACCATGGAAGAGCCGGAGGCTGTCGAGGAGCCGGAAGAAGCTGCCGACGAGACGGCAGAGGAAGCTCCGGCAGAAGAAGCTGCTGAGGAAGCAGAGGAAGAGATTGAGGCTTCCGATTCTGACGAGGACTGATTCCCGTAAACCAATCCGGGCGGGGCACGCGTGCGCGGCGCTCCGCCTGCTTTTTGTGCAAAAATATATTTTTCCTGAGGAGCAAGAATACCTATGAGATATGAAGGCCGCGTATTTCGTCCGCCGAGTGAAGCCTACAGCCTGATCGTACAGGTCACCATCGGGTGCAGCCACAACGGCTGTACGTTCTGTGATATGTACAAGGAAAAGCAGTTCCATCTGCGCAAGCTGGAGGATGTGCTGGAGGATTTCATTCTGGCGCGCCGCGCGTACAGCCACATTGAACGCATTTTCCTCGCCGATGGCGACGCACTGATGCGCCGCACGGAGGATCTTGCAATTATTTTGCAGCATATCCGCGACACCATCCCGGAGTGCACGCGCGTAACCAGCTATGGCTCGCCTAAGAGTATCCTGACCAAGACGCCGGAGCAGCTCGCGCTGCTGCGCTCGCTCGGCCTGAAGATGATTTATCTCGGCCTGGAATCCGGCTGTGATGATGTGCTGACGCATGTCAACAAGGGTGTGACGGTGGATGAAATTGTCCGCGCCGGACAGATGGTCAAGGACGCAGGCATGAAGCTGTCGGTTACGGCAATCAATGGACTCGGCGGCACGGAGCTGTGGCGCGAGCATGCGCTGGGCACGGCAGATGCCTTTTCCCGCATGAAGCCGGACTATATCGGCCTGCTGACGCTCATGTTCGAGGGCGGCACGCCATTGCAGAAGGAGTGGGAGGCAGGCAAATTCCAGCTGCTGACCGCGCCGCAGGTAGCGCAGGAAACGCTGCTGATGCTCGAGCACATCGACAGCGAGGGCAGTATTTTCCGCTCCAACCATGCGTCCAATTACCTCTCGCTCAAGGGCACGCTCAACCGTGACCGCGATGCGCTGTGCAATACGCTGCGCCGCGCGCTGGACGGTGAGCTCGGCTACAAGAGCGAATATTACCGCGCACTGTGACGCCTGGTTTGTGTACAGAACAGTAATATTTTCAAAAGTCTCAGATTTTATCCATAAAAATGGAGATCTGAGACTTTTTTGGTGAAAAAATGAAGAACGTGGCAAAAAACTTTACAAACAATTCACTGTTTTGCCGTTTTCATTGTGCGCCGAGTGTGTTACACTGAAGACAACAAAAGAGAGGAGTGATGCCGATGGATTCAGTGTCCCATACGACGGTAGCGCATTACCTGCTGGACTACGTGGAAAAGACTGACGGCATTTCGTTCGATAGAAAAGCATTCGTTTTTGGCAACCTGAAACCCGACCTGAAGGGCGAATATCTGACCAAACGGCACTATCCGTCCCTCATGTTTGAAGAAGTGATGCAGCGCATCCGCGATTTTGCATCCAAATTTTGCATCAGTGAAACCAACGGCGCCAAGCTCAGCGAGGAGCTCGGTGTAATCTGCCATTATATTACAGATTTCTTTAGCTTTCCGCACAACGACGATATTTACGAACATGGACTGTTCGCACATTATGTATACGAAAAACGCACGAGCCTGACGATTTCCAAACGAATCGATGAGACCAAGTTTGACGGCTGGGTCAAGCCCCTGTTGGCGGACATCCCGCAGACACCGGAAGCCCTGATCGCTTCCATCTCTGAACAGCATCGGAGCTATGTCGCACAGCCGGAACACAGCATCAGCGATGATGTCTTCCACATCTGCCGCATTCTCACCACTGTAGTGATGTCGATGATCCGTATTACTTGCAATGTCTTTGCAGACCTTCCCTTTGGAGCATCGGCGCCGATTGCACAGCCGGCGTAACAAGCCTGTATCCGCCCTTCCAGCAGTGGGGCGGATTTTTTTGCGCTTTTTGCGGCGAAAATGCATTGACATCCCCCACAAAAAGGCGTATGCTGAAAGAGAAATAAATGACATATGTCAGAAACGGAGGCGCAACCATGCCGCGACCAACAAAATGCCGCCGCGTGTGCGGCCTGCCGGAGCATACGGTGTTCGGCCCTGCGGGGCAGGCACATACACCGGCGGTCACGATGACGGTGGACGAATATGAGACCATTCGCCTGATCGACCTCGAAGGGCTGACGCAGGAGGAATGCGCTGCGCAGATGGGCATTGCCCGCGCGACGGTCGCAGGCATCTGGACGCGCGCGCGCCGCAAGACGGCGGATGCTCTGGTCAATGGCAGGCAGCTTGTGGTTGCGGGCGGAAATTATGCCCTCTGCCGCCGCAGTGAACCGGGCTGCTGCGGTCACAATGCCGCGTGCCGCGGGCGCGTTGACCACATGGCGGTATTCCGCACTGACGAAGGAGAGAACAGCATGAAGATTGCAGCAACTTATGAAAACGGACAGATTTTCCAGCATTTCGGTCACACTGAGCAGTTTAAGATTTACACGGTGGAGAACGACCACATCACCAACATGGAGGTCGTCAGCACGGACGGCAGCGGCCACGGCGCGCTGGCGGAGTTCCTGAAAAAGCAGGGCGTCGGCATCCTGGTATGCGGCGGCATCGGCGGCGGTGCGCGCACCGCGCTGATGGATGCGGGCATTGCGGTATTCGCAGGCGCCAGCGGCGAGGCAGATCTTCAGGTCGGCGCATTGCTGGCGGGTATGCTTGCACCAAACCCGGATGTGACCTGTGACCACCACGACCACGGCGAAGGTCATTCCTGTGGCTCGTGCGGCAGCCGGGGAACCTGCGGCGGCCACTGCTGAGAATAAAAAGCAGACGCTTTTTTGGGCGTCTGCTTTTTTGCGCGGATTACGTGGCGAGGTGCATCGTGCGGACGGCGTCCATCAGTTCGATCACCTCGGCAGGCAGGCTGCTGGTATCGGTGCCCAGCGTGCCCGAATAGCGGACAAAATAGCCGCTGTCGGTGATGGCAAAGCCATCGCGCTCGCTCTGTTTCAGTGTTTCTACGTCGGGATACAGCACGAATTTATCGGCATACGGCGTGAAGCCGAAGGGGCACAGGCTTGCACAATTGCCGCAGTCGTTGCACGGGCCGTCCAGATGGATGACCTTTTTCTGCAAACCGTCGATGAAATAATTTGCGCGGTTCGGGCAGACATCAACGCAGGTCGTACAGCACCCGCAGGCGAACGGCGGTGTCTGTCCGGCGGCAATTTTGCGCGGCTTGCGGCGGAGATGGTCGTCGGCCGTGCTGCGCTCTGCCAGCTCGCGGACACGCGCCGTGTCAATGCCGTAAAAATCCGGTTTGATGTTTGCGCACTTTTCCACCAGCTTGCGCAGGTTCTGATAGCCGTGCGGCTTGAGCAGGACAGTGGCGACGGTAATCGGATAAATACCGGTCGAATAGATTTTGTCGATGTTGTCGATGTCTGCGCCGCCGGAATATGAAATCGGCAGACAGCCTTCAAACGCCTCAGACAGCAGCGCCGCCGTGTGCATGGACAGCGGGAACAGCGCCTTGCCGGACATGTACATGTCCGTGCCCGGCAGTTCACCGTGCGTAATTTTGACAGGGAAGGTGTTGGTCAGCTTGACACCGAAGCGCAGGTCGAGCGATTCCGCGACCTCCAGCAGGCGGCCAATCATGGTGATTGCGTCCGGCAGCTGCATGTCGTGCTCAAAGTGCTCGCGGCCAAATTCCACGTCGGTATAACCCAGATTGTCCAGCAGTTCGCGCGCCTTGTCGTAGCCGATCAGTGTCGGATTGCATTTGACATAGGTGTGCAGCCCCTTTTCCCGCAGCATGTATTCGGCAATTGCCTGAATCTGCTCCGGCGGACAGCCGTGCATTGTGGAAATCGTGACATTGTTGCTGATGTGCGGCGAGATGGAATCGATATAGTCGTCATCTACCACATCGAAGATCATATCCTTCGCCTCCGCAATGCATGCCTTCCAGACCGGGGAGGAGGAGGCGTCCTTCATGGTTTCGATGAATGCATCGACCGATGGGCTTTTGATGCCCTCGAGGTCATAGCCGACCGACATGTTGAACACAAAGGCATCCGGTTCACCGAGCCGGAATTCCTTCAGCAGAATCTTGATGGCAATCCATGCCTTGATGTATTCCGCTGCGGCCTGCTCCGGACTGAGCTCCGTCGACCATTCCGTGTTGTAGGCTTCGTCGCGTACATAGATGCACGGGCGCTGGATGCCGAGCTGGTCGCCCCACAGCTTTTGTACCGTCTTGAGCTCGAAAAATCGTCCGCCTGCGGCATAGGCCGCAATCAGGTTTTGTGCGAGCTGGGTGTGCGGGCCTGCCGCCGGGCCGACCGGGCTGTTCAGCGTCTTGCCAAACAGCGGTGCATAATTGCGGAATACGATGATAGAAGTGGCAGGCACGCCGAACATTGTTCCCTTGAACCGGTATTCCTTCCATGCCTGGTCGAGCAGCGCTCGAAACGGGATTGGCTTCATTTCAATGCTCATATGGATACGCCTCCTTTGGACGTGGCTATTTGTGGAAAAAAGAAAGGGAGTGCTTCGGGCAGTGAGAGATGCACATGCCGCAGTGCAGGCAGGCATCCGGATCCATTGCCCACGATTTGTCCGACCGGCTGACGCAAATTGCTTCTGCCGGGCAGCCGCGCATGCACATGCCGCAGAAGATACAGGTTTCCGGGTCGAATAGGATATCACCATTCTGCAGGACAAGTGCGGTATATGGCAGCTTTTCCTTCGGCGCATACGGCGTGTTTTCCAGCGGCAGTGCGGTGCGCAGCTGTTTGTCGAGCGCATAATAGGCGCCTGCAATGGCCGGGGCAGTCGGAATGGATGTGATTTCGCCGCAGCCGACGGCGCCGAGCGCGAGTTTTTCTTTGTTCTGTTCGACGATGATCGGAATGATTTCCGGCGCTTCAAGCGCACGCGGTACGCGCAGCGAACCGTATTTGACCTTCGGAATGCCGTTTTCCAGCGGAAAGCGCTCTTGTATGGCGTAGCCCATGCCCATCAAAACACCGCCTTCAATCTGCCCCTCGACGTTGAGCGGGTTGATGGCGCGCCCGACATCGTGTGCGGCATAAATCTGGGAAATACGGCGCGTTTCCGGGTCGACGACAGCGAGCTGGGTCGCGTAGCCGTAACCGACATGCGAAACCGGGTTTTTCTTGATTGACCCCATCTTGTCGGTCTTGGCGAGATACGTGCCGAGGTATTCCTTGCCGTTCAGTGCTTTCAGCGAGCGGTAATTTTTGAGATCACGATTGAGCAGTTCACAGGCGCGGCGCAGCGCTTCGCCGGTGACGAGTGTCTGGCGCGAGCCGGAGGTCACACCGGAGTCGGGAGCGTTGATGGTCTCCGCCGGGACATAAACAATCTGACTTTCGTCCAGCTGTGTGCACTCGATGGCGACCATGGTCAGAATCGTGCCGAGTCCCTGCCCGATGCAGCTGGCGCCCGAACGGATGTAGACTTTGCCGTCCTCGACTGTCAGGCGGCAGCGGCCCCAGTCGGCCAGACCGACGCCCGTGCCCGCGTTTTTCATGCAGCAGGCGATGCCGACGTGCCCGCGGTTTGCGTCGAAAACGTCCTTGACCGCGAGCAGCGTTTCTGCGAGCGCAGTGCCGGGAAAGGCCACCTGGTTGTTCGGCAGCACCTGTCCGGGGCGAATGGCGTTGCGGAACCGGATTTCCCACGGGGTAATGCCGACCATCTCCGCCAGCAGATTGAGGTTGCTTTCGGATGCAAAACAGGTCTGCGTGACACCGAAGCCGCGGAACGCACCGGCGGGCGGGTTGTTGGTATAGACGGCGATGCCGTCGATGTCGATATTCTGGAAGTTGTACGGCCCGGCGGCATGGGTGCAGGCGCGCTGCAAAACCGGTGCGCCCAGCGACGCATAGGCGCCGGTGTCTGAAATGACGGTTGCCTTGACTGCCTTGATATAGCCGTTGTCGTCACAGGCGGTCGTCATGTCGATTTCCATCGAATGGCGCTTCGGATGGATCATCAGCGATTCCTGGCGGGACAGACGCATTTTGACCGGCTTACCGGTGTGCCATGCCATAATGCAGGCGTAATGCTGTACCGTCAGATCCTCCTTGCCGCCGAAGCCGCCGCCGACCAGCATGTTGACCACGTGCATCTGGTCGGGTTTCACGCCCATGATATTGCAGCATTCGTGCTGGGTCGCGTAAACGCCCTGGTCGGTCGAGTAAATGGTGCATTCGCCGGTAGTTTTATCTGCAATGGCGACCGCACATTCCGGCTCGAGGAAGGCATGCTCTGTCCACGGCGTGGAGTAGTGGCGGGTGACGACGTGCGGCGCGCGGGCAATTTCCAGTTCGACATCACCGCGCACGAGATGCTGGTGCGACAGGATGTTGTCCGCATGCCCTTCGTGGACAATGGGCGCGCCGTCTGCCATTGCCTCCACCGGGCTGAATACACCGGGAAGCTCTTCGGCCGTGACACGAACCAGCTTTTTCGCTTTTTGCAGCGTTTCGTCGTCGTCCGCTGCAATCAGGCAGACCGCGTCACCGATGGTGTGGCTGATGCCGCCGCGCGGGACGAGTACCGTCCAGTCCTGCATGATGTGGCCGGTGACATTGGAGCCGGGGATGTCCTCGGCAAAGTAAATGCCGCGCACACCCGGCAACGCCTGTGCCTTGGATACGTCGATATCGAGGATACGGCAGCGGGCATAGGGGACGCGCACAGCGCCGCCCATCAGCATGCCGTCGAGATACAGATCATCGGGATATTTGCCCGTACCGAGCACTTTTTCACGCGCGTCAATGCGCTGGGTGCGTGTGCCGATACCGGTGCACGCTGTCCGCTCCGGAACCGGCAGGTTTTCGCGAATGAGCTTTGCCGCGAGCCGGATGGCGGCTTTGATTTTCACATAGCCGGTACAGCGGCAATAATTGTCGCGGATGGCGTAGGCAATCTGTTCATCGGTCGGGTCGGGGATGCGGTCGATGAGTGCTTTGCCGCACAGTGTCATGCCCGGAATACAGAATCCGCACTGGACAGCGCCCGCCTCTGCGAATGCATAGGCATAGACCTCCTGTTCGCGCGGGGTCAGTCCCTCAATGGTTGTGATAGCTTTGCCTGTGAGCTGTGACAGCTTCCAGACGCAGGCACGTGCGGTTTCGCCGTCTATGATTACGGTGCAGGCGCCGCAGGCGCCCTCACTGCACCCGTCCTTTGCAGCGGTCAGGTGCAGGTCGTCGCGCAGAAAACGGAGCAGGGATTTGTCCGCTGTGGACTGGTATGTCTGCCCGTTTATGGTTACGGTAAACATGCAGCAGCCTCCTTTTCTGAATAAAGCCATGAAGTTACAGATTGTAATAACAGTATACCATGCTCCCGTCGGATATTCCAGACGGGGAGCGAAAACAAGGGTGCGGACCGCGCACGGCAGCGCCAATGGAATCCATCGCACCGCATGCAGGCCAACACCCTTGTCGGAATTGCTGTAAAGTTTTTGTGGGAATTTACTGCGGGCCGCCGGTTTTGCGGAATGCCTCAAGCAGCAGATCCATATCCGGTGCGATGGCGATGGGTTCTCCCGCAGCTGCAATGGCATTTGCGGTGTCCTTCAGCCCATTGCCGGTAACAACGCTGGTCACTGTCGCGTCAGACGGGATCAGGCCGAGCTCCACGGCTTTTTTTACACCCGCTGTGCCGGTGACACCGGCAGGTTCACCGAACACGCCGCATGTCCTGCCGAGCAGGCGCATCGCGGCGAGAATTTCCTCGTCGGAGACATTGACGCAGATGCCGTTGGATTCACGAATGGCACGCAGCGCCTTGTCGGGGTTGCGCGGCACGCCGACGGCGATGGAATCCGCAATTGTGTTCTCCTCCATCGGCTCCCATGCGGTGTCTGTCTGGATGGCGCGGTTGAGCGGGCAGCAGCCCTCCGCCTGTACAGAGATCAGCCGCGGCAGTTTGTCGATCAAGCCCGCCGCATACAGATCGGTAAAGCCCTTCCAGACACCGGAAATGGTACAGCCGTCGCCGACGGAAATGGCGACATAATCCGTCATGTTCCAGTTCAGCTGTTCTGCGATTTCCAGCGCGACGGTTTTTTTCCCCTCCATCAGATAGGGATTGATCGCCGCATTGCGGTTATACCAGCCCCAGCGGTCGATGGCCTCCGCTGACAGGCGGAAGGTGTCCTCATAGGAGCCTTTGACCGAAATGACATTTGCGCCGAAAATCATCAGTTGGCTGACTTTGCCCTTCGGCGCGCGCGACGGCACGAATATATAGGTGCGGAAGCCTGCGGCGGCGGCATTGCCCGCGAGCGAGGAGGCCGCATTGCCGGTGGACGAGCACGCGATGGTGTCCGCTCTTGCTTCTTCCGCCTTGACGACCGCCATAGCAGAGGCACGGTCCTTGAGTGATGCGGTCGGATTGACGCCGTCATCCTTGACGTATAACTTGCGGATACCGAGCCGGTCGGCGAGGTTCTGACAGTCATACAGCGGGGAACCGCCGACGCGCAGCCGCGGGCGGCGAGCCGTCCCTTCCACCGGAAGGAACTCGCGGAAGCGCCACATGGTGCGGTCAGAACGGCGTTCCAGCGTTTCCCGCGTTACATGCGCGGAAATCCATTTGTAGTCGTATTTGATATCCAGAATGCCGCCGCACTTCGGACAGGTTGTGATCGTAGGTGTTGCCTCGACCTCATGCCCGCAGTGGATGCAGACGGCGGAAATCACCTGTTTCATCCAAAGCTCCTCCGCTTACAGTTCTTTGAGCAGACCGGTGCGCTCGTTGAATTCATTGATGAGGTCATCGAGGTCGGCGGCCTGTGCGTGTACGGTGTCCCAGGTGCCCTCAGTGTCGTACCACAGTGCATCCAGCTCTTCGGCGGTCTTGCCCTGCTGTTCGACCCAGGTGTAGTACTTGAGGTTGTGCACGCGCTTGCGATCGCGGTAGGTCAGCTCCTGCATGTTGTCGGTCTTGAGACCGAGCATGTGCAGGTTGTGGTCGAGCAGCGCGTCGTTGCAGCTGTATGCGCCGTATTCTCTGTTCAGCTCGGCAATGCGGCTGCCGTACATGACGGCGGAGTCGGTCAGGACGGTGCCGACGATGTCGCGCTCGGTGAACTCATAGTATTTTGCCATCTTGATGCAGCACAGGACGTTGGCGATGCCGGAGATGCCGAGCCAGGTCAGCTGTTCGATCAGCGTGTCGTCCAGCTTCAGTTCCTCGCGCAGGTATTGCTGTCCCTCCGGCGTGTTGAACAGGCGCAGCAGGCGCTGGGAATCCTCATCGTCGATGGCAATTGCCATGTCGGTATTTTTGACGTTGTGAATCCATGGAATGTGCTTGTCGCCGATGCCCTCGATGCGATGGCCGCCGAAGCCGTTATTCAGAATGGTCGGGCACTGGAGTGCCTCGCCGACGCCCAGCTTCAGCCGTGGATACAGCTCCTTGAGGCGGTCACCGGTGGACATCGTTCCGGCAGAGCCGGAGGTGAAGCATGCGCCCGCAAAGCGGTCGCCCGGCCGTTTGACGGCTTCAAAGACATCTGCCAGCGCGTTGCCCGTGACGTTGTAATGCCACAGCGGGTTGCCCATTTCCTCGAACTGGTTGAAGATCATATAGCTCGGATCCTGCTTCAGCTCATTGGTCTTGTCAAAAATCTCCTTGACATTGGATTCACAGCCCGGCGTTGCGATCACTTCGGCACCGATGGAGTGCAGCCAGTCAAAGCGCTCCTGACTCATCTCCGCCGGCAGGATGGCAACGCCCTGCGCACCGAGCAGCTTGGAGTTGAATGCACCGCCGCGGCAGTAGTTGCCGGTGGACGGCCAGACCGCCTTGTGCTTTTTGACGTTAAACTGTCCAGTGACCAGGCGCGGCGCCAGACAACCAAACGATGCGCCGACTTTGTGGCAGCCGGTTGGGAACCACTTGCCGACCATCGCAATGATGCGGCACGGCACGCCGGTCAGTTCACTCGGAAGCTCAATATAATTCGGCACACTGCGGAACAGACCGCCGGATTCTTTCGGTTCATTTTTCCACGTGATGCGGAACAGATTGAGCGGGTTGACGTCCCACAGGCCGACCGTCTTGAGCTTTTGCTGAATCGCTTCCGGCACGGTCTCCGGGTTCTTCATCTGTGCAATGGTCGGAATGATGATGTGGTTTTCCCTTGCCGTCTGGATGTTGCAGGCAAGGGCGTCTTCCTCGCGGGTCAAATCTATCATGCGGGTAATTCCTCCAAAAATATTCCAGAAAACAGTGGGTTTCTTGTGCGACTTTGCGGTAAGTTGTTCCTATTGTAGCACGGTGTGGGGGATTATGCAATGAAAAATCAAATTAAATTTAAGGTTATCTAAAAAATTTTTATCGAATTTCCCCGAATGCCGGAAGACGGCGCGGGAGATACCGGCCGATGCATCCGGCTGTCAGCGCACCGTCCTGTGCGGTGGGCGTACCGCGCAGATAAACGCGGTCAATCGAGCAGGTGAGCGGCGTACCTTCCAGCGGCTCGTAGTCCGATGCACTGTGGTGCGCGGCGGCGGAGATGACCGACGGGCGGTTCGGGTCGAGGACGACAATATCCGCGTCCGAACCGGGTGCGAGCACACCCTTCTTTGGATACAGGCCGAACAGCTTTGCCGGATTTTCGCTCAGCAGACGGCACAGATCGGCAGGGGTCAGCCGTCCTTCGGAAACGCCGAATGTGTACAGCAGCACGCCGCGCGTCTCGACGCCGGGCAGGCCGCCCGGAATTTTGCGGAAATCATCTGCGCCGAGTTTTTTCTGTTCGGTCGTGAAGGAACAGTGATCTGTGGAGATAATCTGGATTTCGCCGGCTTTGAGTGCGTCCCACAGCGCGTCCTGGTCTTCCTTCGTGCGCAGAGGAGGCGCGCAGATGAATTTGTCTCCGTCTGGGCGGGAGAGCATGCCCTCGTCCATCAGCAGATACTGCGGGCAGGTTTCCGCAATGACGGTCTGTCCGCGCCTGCGCGCACGGCGGATTTCCTCCAGCCCTTCCTTTGTCGAGAGATGTACAATCCATATCGGGGCATGTGCGACCTGTGCAAGGCGCAGCAGGCGGGAAATCGCCTCCGCCTCCAGTGCAGCGGGGCGGCTGGCGGCATGGGAGTGCGGACCGGGAGCCGGTTTGCGCAACTCCTCCTCCTGCAATTCTTTGATGACCTCGTTGTGCTCGCAATGAACACCGCAGATACCGCCCATCGGGGCGAGCTCCCGGAGGATTTCATATACCGCGCGGTCGCCCACCATCATGTTGTCATAGGTCAGGTACAGCTTAAAGGTGCTCACGCCCTGCGCGAACATTGCGGGCAGCTCACTGCGCACACCGGCATTCCAGTCCGCGATGGACATGTGAAAGCCGTAATCGCAGCTGCACTTGCCATCTGCCATCGCATGCCAGTTGTCCAGTCCCTGCTGGAGCGTTTCGCCTTTGTACTGTGTGCCGAAATCGACAATGGTTGTCGTGCCGCCCGCAATGGCGGCCTGTGTGCCGGTGGCGAAA
This sequence comes from Butyricicoccus porcorum, assembly GCF_051246315.1. Lineage (NCBI taxonomy): Bacteria > Bacillati > Bacillota > Clostridia > Eubacteriales > Butyricicoccaceae > Butyricicoccus > Butyricicoccus porcorum. Next base: position 415,843 of record NZ_CP178353.1, on the reverse strand, counting down.
TCATCCGCTGTCACCGTGCCTGCAACAGCGAGATTCATATGGGTGTGCCCGTCGATGAAGCCGGGGAACAGCAGCCGACCGGAGACATCGACGGTCTGCGCACCGTCTGCACACAGCCCGGTGCCGATAGCTGCAATTTTTTCTCCGTCGATCAGCAGGTCGGCGCGGGTGACGCCGGACGCGGTGACAATGCTTCCGCCCTGTAACAGTGTTTTCATAACCAATCTCTCCTCTGTACACAGCTCTCAGATATGCAAACAGGGGCGCACATGCTGTGCGCCCCTGTCGAAACACATATGGATTCTGAAGTGCAGGTTACGCAGCTTCGTCTTTTTTCTTGTCCTTTGGAAGGATGATGTTCAGCAGAATTGCTGCAAAGGCAGCCGGGACAATACCGGAGCCGCCGAAGATCAGCTGGACGTAATAGGGCAGCTGACCGGTTGCGCCCGCAGTGGAGCCGAGGCCATAGCCGAGGCCGAGGGCAACCGAAATGATGGTAATTTCGCGGGTACCGATCGGATCGCGGGTGACCAGCTGAATGCCGGAAACGAGAATGGATGCGAACATGATGACAGCGGCACCGCCGAGCACCGGCTGCGGCATGATGGAAACACATGCACCGATCTTCGGGCACAGGCCGCAGAGAATCAGGAAGATGGCGCCGCAGGTCAGTGCGACACGGTTGACAACCTTGGTCATGGTGACCAGACCGACGTTCTGGGAGAACGAGGTGTTCGGCAGCACGCCGAACAGAGCTGCCAGCGAGGAGCCGAGGCCGTCACACACAACGCCGCCGGATAGCTCGGAATCGGTCGCCTCCCGCCCCATGCCGCCTTCGATGCAGCCGGAGATATCGCCGACTGTTTCGACAGCCGTTACAATGAACATGATAGCAATCGGGAGAATGGCCTGCATGCTGAACGACAGATGGATATCTGCCAGCTTGCCGAAGCCGATGAAGCTCGGAAGCGCAAACCAGGACGCATTTTTCACCTGATCGAAATTGACGACCCATGCATAGGTATATTCCACGCCGTCGGCATTGACACCGGTGTGCGGCAGGGTCAGCGTCATGATGATGGCGACGACATAACCGACCAGAATGCCGATCAGGATGGATGAGGTGCTGAGCATGCTCTTCGGGTTGGTGAAATGCTTGAGCACCAGAATGACAACGAGCACCAGCAGGCCGAGGCCGATATTATACAGGGAGCCGTAGTCGTTGACGCCGTTGCCGCCGCACAGGTAATTGATGCCGACCGGAACGAGCGAAAGACCGATGGACATGACCACACAGCCGGTGACAACAGCCGGGAAGAACCGGCGCAGCGGTTTGAGGAACAGACCGAGTATGCCTTCAAAAATGCCGCCGACCACGCATGCACCCATGATTGCGCCATAGGTCAGTATGCCCGTTCCCAGAGTGGCCGCAAGGCTCTGGAATACACCGAGGAAACCGGATGAGGTGCCCATGACAATCGGAACCTTGCCGCCGCACGGGCCGATGGAAAACAGCTGAACCAGCGTGACAATGCCGGCGAGGGTCATGGCATTTTGCAGCAGCGCCGTGCGCAGGTCACCGAAGCCGGAATCTGTGGTCAGACCGCAGGCACCCATGACAATAATCAGCGGGGTGAGGTTGCCGACAAACATCGCCATGACATGCTGAAGACCCAGCGGGATTGCCTGCTTCAGCGGGATTTTGCCATAAAAGGTATACGGCGTTCCGGCTTCCGCAGGCCTGGTGTTTTTACTCATTTGAATCGCTCCTTATGATGAATTTCCCCTCCGGCGGAGGCGGAGAAAACAGACCGGAAAGAGATCCCTGACCGCCGGGAAAAGGAGAAGCTGCTGAGAAACTGCAAGAGAGTAGACAACCGCAGTAATGGCACTGCGTGCTACTCTCCATCGAACAGTCCTCTTTGTTTACTTTCTGTTAACAGAGTAACATAGCACCTGACGGAAGTCAACAAGTTTTTTCAAGCCCGCTGCGGGTATGATTGGATAAAATATACAAAAACGGATCGGTGGAATATCGGAAAAAGTGACGAAAAAGAAGAGGATTGGGGCGAAAAAAGAGAACAAATAGCGGCTCGATGCAGTACAACTGTTCAAAAAAATTTTTAGGATTCACAAAAAATTTTGCCTTTCGGCATTACCGCCCGCTGTTGATGCGATTCCACAGCTTTTGCGCACACTGGCGGGAATCGGACAGGATTTTTTCCTCATCCAGTCCGGTGAGCACGCGGTCACGCATAAGGACTTTTCCGGCGGCGATGGTGGTCGTGACGCTCCGGCCGGTCATGCCGAACAGAATATGTCCGTTGCAGTTGGTTTCGTCCATCGGCGTGATCGGATTGTAGTCGAGGACGATGACATCTGCTGCCGCGCCCGCGCGCAGCACACCCAGTTCCTGCTTAAAATATCGGTTCGCCATGACTGCGTTGTTGTGGAACAGCATATCCGGCACTTCGCTCCATGCTGCCTGTGCGTTGTGCAGATGGTGCTTGTGCAGGATGTTCGCAACTTTATAGGATTCGGTCATGTCGTGCGTATAGCCGTCGGTGCCGAGTCCGGTCAGAATACCCTTGTGGTACAGCTCCATCGTGGGCGGACAGCCGCAGGCGTTGCCCATATTGGATTCCGGATTGTGGACAACCATCGTATCGGTGTGCTTCAGCACCTCCATCTCGTGGTCATTGATGTAGATACAGTGCGCGCATATTGTCTGTCTGCCGAGCATGTCAAAATCCATCAGGCGGTCGATGATGCGTTTGCCGTGCTGTTCGAGACAGTCGTACAGGTCTTCGATGCCCTCCGCAACATGGATGTGATAGCCGGTGTCCGGCGGGAGAACGGAGGCACAGGTCTCCAGCGTGCGGTCGCTCAGCGTAAAGCTGGCATGCATGCCCATCATACCGGCGATCATGTCGCTGTCGTCTGCGCGGGCGTGGTTGATGAAATCGACGTTTTCCTGAATGGCGGCATCACATTTGTCCTGTCCGTCGCGATCCGAGATTTCATAGCACAGGCACGAACGGATGCCCGCCTGCTTCGCAGCGTCTTCGATGCGGAACAGACTGCCGCGGATCTTACCGAAGCTCGCATGGTGGTCGAAAATTGTTGTCACGCCATTTTTGATGCAGTCGATATAGGTGACCATTGCGCTCAGCCAGGTGCTCTCATGGTCGAGATTGCGGTCGAGGGTCCACCACATGCCGTCCAGAATGTCCAGAAAGCCGTGCGGGTTATAGCCTTTGACGCTCATGCCGCGCGCCATTGCGCTGTAGATGTGCTCGTGCATGTTGATGAAGGCGGGCATGATGACACCGCCCTTCGCGTCGATGAACTCTGCCTGCGGGTAGGCGGCACGCAGGTCGTCCAGCGCGCCGACTGCGGCGATGGTGCGGCCATCGATGGCGACCGCGCCGTCTGCATAAAACGGTGCGTCCGCGTTGCGTGTGATGAGTGTTCCGTTGCCGACTAGAAGCATAGCGATACCTCCCAAACTGTTTTTTTTATTGTAAAACAAATCTTGAGGGATTGCAATGCAGCGGACAGGATTTAGAAAAGGCGGGGATGCGCGGGGAAAGAAAAAACGCTGACCGAACAAACATGTTCCGTCAGCGTCTGCTGTTTGGTGGAGACGAGGGGAGTCGAAATTTACTCCTGTTAAAAAGTTAAAAAAATATTTTTTATTACTCCATCTGAAAACAAACAAATGACGGTTTTACAGCGTCTCGTTGAAAGCAAATCAAAGTAATACACATGGCTATGTGGTCAAATTTGTGGTCAGATAGCAAAGGACGAAAGGAAATGAACAATGCCAGTCATCCGCGTTGAGAAGAATAAGAACTATACTGCAATGAGCAATTATCACCTAAAAGACAAGCGCCTCTCTTTGAAAGCAAAGGGACTGCTCTCTATGATTTTGTCTTTGCCGGATAAATGGGATTACTCCGTTCGTGGCCTTGCAAGCATCTGTAAGGAGGGAAAAGATAGTATCGCACGCACATTGCGTGAATTGGAAGAATTTGGATATGTGTGCCGGGAACAGGCGCGTGCGCAAGGACGTTTCGCCAAGATTGAATATGTCGTATTTGAGCATCCCGACTTTAACACGTACCTCAACTGTGGTGAAGCAGATACATCGTGTTCTGCTGATTCGTATACTGCTGATCCGGGTACTGAATCACCGTGTACCGAAAATCCGAATACGGTGAATGAGGACGGTAATAAAGTAAAGAAAGAATCAAAAACTAAGAGAAAAAGTACTAAAACAATCAAGTACTTTCTCAATCAAGAAGCAGACGGACAGACGGATACAAGATTAAAAGACCTCGTGAATTATTTTTCACAGGTGTTTCATGCATCACCATCTAAGCAGCTAGCGGCGGCTATGAAGGACGCTCTCAAAGCGGGACTGACATATGGCGCGGTACAGCAGGCAATCGACGATGCTGCTGCACGACAGCCAGACCACCCATCGGCATACACTGCAACACTGGTGAAGGACTACATACAGCGTGGCGGCGCACCTACACTATCTCCAGCAAACCAACAGTCACACCTAGATGACCCGTTAGCAGACTGGGAGCGAGACTGGCTGGAGGAATTTAATGCAACAAGACAGTGAACAGTAACAGGAGGACTAAACCCATGACGAATTACGGCGCGTACACGCCTTCAGGGGAAGTTTTCTCTCAACGTGTAAAATTCCGTTCGCAATCGAAAATATGCCATTACAGACCGCCTCATCGCGTGGGCGGGCATATGGAGCAGATGATCAAGATAGGGGTGAGACTCCGCACCCCATATGGAGCGGAATCATGACCTGGGACTTCCATCGACAGGAAACTAGATAACGATTTGTTAGCGGGTTTTTGAAAGGGTGAGGCGGGGAACGAATTGTTCCCCGTCGAGCGCCAGACCTCCGCTGGCCAATTCACCTCAAAGCCATTCGGTACTACTGAAATGAAATAACACATGGGGTTAGCACTATGGAAAAATACATCTTATAGTCGTATTCCATCATCGGTATTGATGGAATGAATTTACCTTCATTTTTTTCGTTTCTTTTGGTCCTCCACATGAACACACAGAGATAGACAAATAATAGTTTCTCGCACAATATGCATCAATTCCAGTGTTAATGCAGAAAGGTCACATACAGAGCAAGATCATCTATCTCTCCATTGGTTACTTTCACATATTTGTGCTCGAATGTATTGCGTATATCACTTGTTCGCTTTAGTCGAGGATTCGGAGAGTTTTCAAACTTATCATAAAACTCTGCTAATCCAATACAGAGATAGAGATGCCAACGCAAAATTCTCGTTGTGGTTAAACATATTTTTAGAGGCGTAATGATTTTTTCCAAATCCAGTCAACCATATGCGACTCAAACTTACATCTGTTTCATGTATTTCAAGAAAGATAGATTTAGCATATATTGAAACAATCATGCTTGGAAGCTGCAATACATCAGTAGCAAAGCACATTTCTGCTACACGTACTATTCACTATGCAGCTATATGAACCACTTGAAGAACGACCTTCTGCGGTGTAAGATTATTGAAAACGGGTAAGAGAGGAGAAGAATGGATGAAAGTATTGTTTTCCTGTGTCGGTACCACCGACCCCATCCGCGGCATGCATGACGGAGCGATGCTGCATATTATGCGGCATTACCGTCCGGATGCTGTTGTCATGTATGTATCCCCGGAAATGAAGGCTCATGATGCAAAAGATAACCGATATGCGCTGGCTTTTGAGAGTATCCAGCAGCGTTATCCGGACTATCATCCCGAAATTCATCGCATTGATGGAGATGCCGTTGATGTATCGGAATTTGACAGCTTTTATGAGCCGTTTCAGAAAATCGTAAAAGACTGGAGTGCACAGTATCCTGACGCAGAAATTCTGTTAAATCTCAGTTCCGGCTCGACACAGATGAAAATGACAATGGCATTGCTGGCTATGGATCTGCGTTATCGAACAAAAGGTATACAGGTGAAAAATTTTGAACAACGTTCGGGAACCTCTGAACGAAGTTCTGAGGATAACTATGATATTCATGCTGAAATTGAATTAAATGAAGATGATGACGATGCTTCGCCCAACCGCTGCAGTGAACCTGATTTATTTTTGATCCGCAGAAATGAAGAACGGCAGCGAGTCAAAGCCATGCTTGACCAATACGATTACAAAGCATTGGAAGCCATGCGGGATGCGATTCCGGCGGACTGCCGGAAACTGGTCAGACATCTGGCACACCGGTCAGATTATGATTTCGCTCAAGCAGAACAACTTGCAGAAAACCTTCCGGTTCCCTTTTGCCTGTTTCCAATGCGTCCGTGCAAAAGCTGGGCAACAAAGCGGGCATACCGGGAAGAATCAGAGTATCTTCTCTGTCTCGAACTGATGCAGAAAACTGGTGCACTGACAAATTTTGTTTTGCGATTAAATCCACTGGTTTTACGTCTGCAGCAGGCATATTTAAAGCAAATCTGTTCCTTTGACTGTGGACAAATTACCATACGCAAAGGGAGCCATGTCCTGATCAGCCGGGACAAAATACGCGCATTGGATCCTGCGCTGGAAACATATCTGGATCAGCACTTTAATATTTTCCGTGATAATACTGATATCAGCATTGTGTTCTGTAACGCACTGCTGGCTTATCTCGGAAAGGCTGACACAGAAGAAGGAAGGCTGTTTACTGCATTGGAAAAGCTCAACCAGAGCCAGCGAAATGCCGCAGCGCATACCCTCAACAATACTACAGAGCAAGATATTTATGACCTCATTGGCTTCGGCAGCAAAAAGCTGGTGGAAAAGCTGGAGGCTCTGATACAGGAAATTTATGCAGACCTGTGCGATCCAAAGTTGTTCCGCATTTATGACACCTGCAACGAGTATATTTATCAAAGACTGTAATACAAGTCCATAAAAAGAGCAAAGCAGTGATCTGTCAAACAAGGCAGACCACTGCTTTTTTGTTGTCCCCCGCAGGGGTGTGAGTTGGTTCAAAAGGCCGAAGAAAAGTATTTCGAGAAATTTTTATTTTCGTCCCCCGCAGGGGTGTGAGTTGGTTCGGATAAGATCATGAAGAAGCTTCGCCGTATGGCTTTTCGTCCCCCGCAGGGGTGTGAGTTGGTTCGACGGTGAACTTTGACAAGTGAACATTTTTCTCATTTTTCGTCCCCCGCAGGGGTGTGAGTTGGTTCTTTGAGGAGATGATAAGCGAACACGGAAAAGGGTTTTCGTCCCCCGCAGGGGTGTGAGTTGGTTCGGATCATCAATCCATTTAATTACCCTGCCACACCAGTTTTCGTCCCCCGCAGGGGTGTGAGTTGGTTCCAGCAGGCCCCGGCTTCCCACCCGGATCCGAGCTGTTTTCGTCCCCCGCAGGGGTGTGAGTTGGTTCCTGCCTGTCAGATTTATTCGGCGGTACATGGGTCGTTTTCGTCCCCCGCAGGGGTGTGAGTTGGTTCACCGCATCATTGCCAAGCTGCGCCGCCAGATGGCCGTTTTCGTCCCCCGCAGGGGTGTGAGTTGGTTCTGGAAAAGAAATTCATCTTGTGTCCTGCTCGGCACGTTTTCGTCCCCCGCAGGGGTGTGAGTTGGTTCAGGAACAATGTGTTGCCAAAAGTACGTAATACTTTTTCGTCCCCCGCAGGGGTGTGAGTTGGTTCGCGTTCAGGAGGTGAGAACAATGAACAGACCAGAAGTTTTCGTCCCCCGCAGGGGTGTGAGTTGGTTCAGCAGAAATCGCCAAAAAAGAATGAAACTCTCCGGCAGTTTCTTGCCTTTTATTATAATCAGTTTGAAAGTCAAACACAAGTTTTTCTGTCAATCCTCCTGAAAACGCGTTAAAAATCAGTGCGAACCGCGCTGATGGCAGAAAAATTTCAGGAAATTTTTACTATATTCGCACATTTTGTTGAAAAACTGCATAAATCCTGCTATAATATACCCGTTGATTTTTGTGCAAAAGAGAGGTGATTGCCTGTGCATTTCAATCATCAAACAGTAAAGATTACCTTCAGCAGTCTGTTGCATGATATCGGTAAAGTGGCATATCGCGCCGGAGAAACCGGGTCACACAGTGAAAGCGGCTATCGCCTGCTGAAAGATATCGTAACCGATTCGGATATTTTGGACGGTGTCCGATATCATCATTCCAGAGATTTGAAGCAGGCTTCTGTACCGCTGGATTCACTGGCATATATTGTCTATCTTGCAGACAATATTGCAGCAGCGACAGACCGCAGAAAAAAAGAAGAGAACAACGATTCTCAGCAATTCCGCAGGGATTTACCTCTGACCGCTGTGTTCAGCCATATGAATGGAAATTCACGGAACTATGAACTTCCTTTGACGCGGCTGGATGAAACCTGCACCATGCCGAAGCCGTTCGGTACCTTCCACCTCACGAGCGTGGAATATCAGGCTTTTCTGCGTGAACTGCTTCATGGTCTGGAAGGTATTGTGATCGAGGCTCCGTGGATGAATTCCGCGCTCTCCCTTTTGGAAGCATATACAAGCTCCATGCCCTCCAGTACCAATACAGAGGAAAGTGCGGATATTTCTCTGTTTGACCATGTAAAAATAACCGCCGCAGTTGGCGCCTGCATCAGCGAATATCTGCTGGAGCAGAACGAAACTGATTACAAAAAGCGATTATTTACACATCAGGATGTATTTTGGCAGGAACAAGCATTTTTGCTCTATTCCGCTGATTTCTCCGGCATTCAGAGCTTTATCTATACCATTGCTTCATCCAAAGCATTAAAGGCTCTGCGAAGCCGTTCCTTTTTCCTGGAACTGCTGATGGAGCATTATATTGATGAGGTTCTGGAGGGCTGTGGTCTGTCCCGTGCCAATTTGCTGTACAGCGGCGGCGGACACTGTTATCTGCTCCTGCCCAACACGTCAAAAACCATTGACGCATTGCACAACACAAAACAGGTGCTGAATACTTGGCTCCGGCAAAATTTTGGAACCCGATTGTATCTGGCAGATGGTTTTACAGCATGTACTGCAAATGAGCTGACCAACCAGCCTGCCGAACAGGCGCCTTATAAAGAGATTTTCGCACGGGTTTCCCATGCGATTTCCATGAATAAAATGCACCGCTATTCAGCAGATGATCTGCGTGAACTTAACGACGGGAAAATTCCCACAGATGGAAGGGAATGCAAAATCTGTGGCATAACCTCACATTTAACCGGCAGTGGCGATGCCTGCAAGTGCAGATGGTGCACCCGGTTCGAGGCTCTGTCTACCCGGATTCAAGATGCAAACCGGGATATTTATGTAATATCCCGCGGTTTCTCTGAACAGGCTGACCTTATTCTTCCTTCGATTGACGGGGCGGTATCCGTTACATTAACAGACGAAGTCTGCGCAAGAAAGCTGCTTGCGGAATCTGCGAATATTGTCCGGGTTTATACAAAAAACAAGCTGTATACCGGCTTAACCTACAGCACAAAGTTGTACATCGGTGATTATCATGACAGCAATCTCATGGACGAACTTGCAGAAAAAGCAACTGGTATTTCCCGGAATGCTGTCTGCCGTATGGATGTGGATAATCTGGGTATGGCACTGGTCGCAGGCTTTGAACAGGAGCATCCGTCACCGGAGAAACGATATCAATACGTGACGCTGTCGCGCACGGCAGCTTTTTCCAGACAGATGTCATTGTTCTTTAAATATCATATCAATTCGATTCTGCATGGACTTGCGGTTACGATTGTTTATTCCGGCGGTGACGATGTCTTTTTGGTCGGTGCTTGGAATGATATTCTGGAAGCAGCACAGATAATACAAAGCAAATTTGCGGAATTTACCTGCGGCACGTTGACACTGTCAGCTGGTATTTTGATCCACGATGTCAAATATCCCATTCGCCGCGCAGCGGCGAAGTCGCAGGAGTTGGAGGCTTTTTCCAAACAGCAGCCGGGCAAAAATGCAGTGACTGTTTTTGATGCTTCTCCGGATTTCTGCTATACCTGGACGGATTTTTCCGAAAAGGTAATGGGAGAAAAGTTTGAGCTGCTCCGAGCCTTCTTTGATGCACAGAAAAAACAGGAAAATGGTAGAGGAAAGGCATTCCTATACCGCCTGCTTGACCTGCTGCGAAACAGCAACGAGCAGATCAATCTGGCCCGTTTCGCCTATCTGCTCGCTCGTATGGAACCGACAAAAGATAAAAATGCACAACGGCTCTATAAAAATTTTTCAGAAAACATGTACCGTTGGTATATGCAGCCAGAGGATCGAAAGCAACTGATTACTGCAATTTATATTTATGTTTACCTGACAAGAACGGGGGAGAAAAACGAATGACATACAACAGTTACGGAAACCGTTCCTCCCGCCCGCAGAAAAATGATCGCAGCGGGCCGCGGTATGACAGGAAGGAAAAGTCGTCCGCTGTTCCGGAAATCAAACCGCTGGATGTCCCGGAAGACTATGTAGATGCTGCGGAACAAGTTATGAAGCATCTCGGGCAGCCAGATCGCCAAAATCCATCCCGGCTGCGTTTTTCCATCACGACAAGCAAAATTAGAAATATTTTGACGCTTGTGAGTGATATTTATAACGTTGAGAGTCGCCGGACTGCAGAAACTATGCTTCCAGAGAGCAATGCAAAGCTGCAAATGCTTCGTATTCGCATTTTATATGAGGCAGGACGTGATGAGCGCGATGTGAAACCGTTTGTTGAAAAAAGCAAACTGCTCGAATATATCAAGGGCATTCAGATGAATCGTGAAAAATTCATCCAATTTGCTCATTATATGGAAGCACTGGTTGCCTATCACCGGTATTACGGCGGTCGAGATTAAAGGAGGAACTTTTGCATGTATGGTAAATTGATTCTGGAATGCGAGCTGCTGGTTCGCACGGGTATGCACATCGGCGGAAGTTCTGTATTCTCTGCAATCGGTACAGTGGATAGCCCGGTTATCAGTGATCCCTATTCCGGCAAGCCAATCGTTCCAGGCAGCTCGTTAAAAGGCAAGCTTCGTACGCTTCTGTCGCGCAGCATTCATCAGGATATTGAACATATGCCGGATTTTGATGAGGATGCAGAAGAAATCTGCAAATTATTCGGTTCCAGCAAGCCTGTCCGCACTGCACGGCTTCAGTTTGCAGATGCCTTTGTCTGTAACGAAGAGGAGTTGTCTTCCATTGGGCTGACGGAGATTAAATTTGAAAATACAATCAACCGCAAAAATTGCGTCGCAAATCCCCGGCAGATTGAGCGTGTTGTTCCGGGCGTAAAATTTGCTGTCCGCATCGTTTATGATGTACAGGGCTCACAGGAGGATGCTGAAAAGGATATGCGTCTGCTGGCAAAGGGCATGAAGTTGTTGCAAATGGATTATCTCGGCGGACATGGCACACGCGGCAGCGGCCGTGTCAGCTTTCAAAATTTCCATCTGAAAAATTTTGAAGCAGTCCTGGACACCTCTGCATTGGAGGATATCTTTAAGGAAGTTGAAACGTATGAATTACTGCCTGTTTAATTTATCCTTTACCTCTCCGGTGCATTTCGGCGACAGCGAACTGGCGCACAGTCTGGATACCAGCGGAATGACCTGTCATGCAGACACTTTATTTTCTGCACTGTGTCATGCGGCCTATTCTATCGGTGGGACACAGAAAGTAGAATGGCTGATCAATGCAGCCAAACAGGATCGGCTTCGCCTTTCCGATTGCATGCCCTTTGACCGGAAGCATTTTTATCTGCCCCGTCCGTATTGGCTTCCGAAAAAGAAGCTTGAGCTACAGTCCGGTGACAGAAAAGCATTGAAAAAAGCGGAATGGATTCCTGCTTCTGAAATGGAATGCTGTCTGGCTGCCCTGCGCGGAGAACGGGCATATGACTGGCTGAATGCGAAAAACAAGAGCAGCTTTGGTAAAGATATTACTACAGAACGCGCGGCTGTGATTGAAAGTGAAGATGCCAACCCCTATGCTGTTGGAGCGTATTGCTTTGCGGAAAACACCGGTCTCTATTTCATCCTGCAGTATCAGTCAAGCGAGGAAAAAGATACAATCGAAACTCTGGCAGAAGCTCTCGGTTACAGTGGGATCGGAGGAAAAAGCAGTTCAGGTTACGGCAAGTTTACGTTGGATGATCCTATTTTGTTAAACGATCCGGAAGATCCATACGATGACGACACCGTTTGGCTGTACACGGCACTCCACAACGAAGCCGCAAATCACTGTCTTCTTGTATCCACAGCACTGCCTGCTGCCGGAGAATTGGATCATGCCCTGGAAAACAGCAATTTTCAGCTTTTGCGCAGAGGTGGTTTTTCACATCCGATTTCTTCCAATAGCTCGCTACGTAAAAAGAAAACGCAATATCTTTTCTCCCCTGGTTCCGTCTTTACGTATCGCTTTTCCGGCGACATCTTTGAAGTCGGACAAACGGAATTACATAAAATCTACCGTTATGGAAGACCGATTTTTCTGGGGGTGACGCTATGAAAACGCTCGCACATTTGCAGGAATATACGCTGACACTCACTGCACTTTCACCAGTTTTTGTCGGCTCCGGTGACAGCTACCAAAAGACCGAATATCTGTTTGATCCCTCCCGGAAGCTGGTGTCCTTTGTCGATAAAAACCGGTTTTTCCGTTTTTTGTTAGAAAACGATCTGACCGATCGGTATGAAGCTTTTATTTTAGGTCCGGGAAATAAAAATCTCAGTGCATTTCTGAAGCATACATGTAGATTATCTGAAGAGCAGATTGGCAGCTTTACCGGAAAATCCGTATCTGCCGCGGATGCAATCGATGAATCGCATTCTTTGAAAGAAATCCAAGCATTTGCCAAATTACCCGACGGAAGGGCATATATACCTGGGAGTTCTGTCAAAGGATGTCTACGCACAGTTCTGCTGACGGACATGCTCCTGCGAGATACAATGCTCGACCGCACGGACTCTTCCGACAGCAAATGGGCAGAGCACCTTGAAGAACAGTATCTGCATACACTGCATTGTACCTCAAAGCAGAGCAACGCCGTCAATAGCATCATGCGAGGACTTGCTATCTCTGATAGCGCGCCAATTGATGAAGAAGATATGATTCTCTGTGGAAAGATTGATCTGCTGATCAACAACGAGGAGAATGTGATCAATGTGGTCAGACAGTGTGTTGCTCCGGGAACAAAGATTTCTTTCCAAATCACTCTGGATCAGTCAGTCCTAAAAAATGAGATTACGTTGGAATCCATCCAAACTGCGATTGATTGCTTCGATTCTTTTTATCGAAAAACCTACAACGCAAAGTTCCCGCAACCAAGCGCCTATGATACAGCCGACTCGTTTCTGATTCTCGGTGGCGGCAGCGGATTTTTTAGCAAAAATCTGATATATCCCTTTTACAAGGACACTCCCCAAAAAGCTGTCAAAGAAGTCTCCCATATTCTGTCTCGAAGCTTTAAAAAGCATGGGCACGAGAACGATCACAACATCGGTATCTCCCCGCACACACAGAAGCTCACGGAATATATGGGAGAAGAATATGCATTGGGTTTATGCAGGGTGGAATTGTCATGATACAGAAATTCAAACTCACAGTCAAACAACAAAACGGAAATCCGGTTCCCTCCTTCTGGTCATACCGGATGTATTCCGCCATACTGGAGCAGTTTCCACCTGTATTTGTCGATCTTCTGCATGAGCAAGGATATACTGGTATCAGCCAGTACATCTCTTTTGAGCGTGAAACAGGTCAGAGTATCTGGACGATTTCCCTGCTGCAGGACACAGCTATTGAATCGGCAGCGCCGGTATTAATGGATTTGGATTCACTTGACCTGCACGGTGGGACTATATCCATCGTAAAAAAGGAAATCTATCCGTCTTTTTCTGCGAAAGAGTTGCTTGAATTCTCGGCGAATAGTCCAGATGCAAACCTGATCAAACTGATCTTTCCGAATACTACATCATTTAAATCAAATGGACGGTATGCTATCTTCCCCAGCGAGGAACTGATCCTTCACAGCCTGATGGACAAATGGAATGCTGTTTTTCCGGAATGTGCTATGCAAGATATGGATGCGTTTCGACTGCTCTTACAGGGAATTCACATCCGTGAATATAAGCTTCGAAGTAGCCGATATCGTTTAAAACAGACAGCAATTCCTGGATTCAATGGAGAACTGATACTTGGAGCAAGACTTGCAGCGCCAATGATGGAACTATGGAAACTCCTATGTGCGTTTGCTCAATATTCTGGCATCGGTATCAAAACAGCATTAGGCATGGGTGGAACACAGATTGATTATGTCACGATCTAATACAGATAAGAAATCTTTTTCAGTCAAAACCACCGGTTGAACCGGTGATTTAAACAGGACCTACAAGGCCCCGTTCTTGTGATCCTCCTCCAAAGTCAATCAGATTATTATTTCTGCGGCCTCCCACTCGGGGGGCTGTTTTTTTGCAGCTTTTTGCTTGCTCTTTTGCCTCGCGGTCTACAAACCCCTTCATACTCAATTGATCATTCATTATCTCTTCCTGCAGTTAATTGCGAATTGGATGTATGTTAAAAGTGGACAAGTGAAGTATAATAGTGGACAAATCAAAAGGAGTGATAGCATGTCTGCCAAGAAGCAAAACAAATATACCCTAGAATTGAAACAAACGATCTTAAAAATTTTTATCATTCAAAGTCATTGATTATCGCGTTTCGCAAAAAATGGATCGCTTTCTGGCAATTGCTACCCTCCGTGATGCTGTTGCTGCCAGAAATCCTTTTTGAAACAAAGTCTTTTTGCTTACATCAATGGCTTCTACAATTCTCTCAGACCCGATTCTCATAATCGCAGATTGTCTTCCATTCAGAGAGAAAATCTATTTTTCTCCTGATTTTTACCTGTCCGCTTCATTGGCTATGATTCAACGAGATTCTCAGTTGTCGGAGCGGATAAAAACTAAATTTTAGGAATGTATCTTTTTGGCAAATTCGAAGGATGAAACGATTTGCGGTGAGCGAAAAAAATATTATTTGTGCAAATTGCACAAACTAATTTGCGATTATTTATACAAATTAACCATAGAACATGAGAATAGTGATGCTATAAATACATGGCAATATCAAACAATAATGTGCAAAAATATACGGAAAGTATTGTACAATATTCACAAACAAAGGGGCGCTTCACAACTTACTGATGGCCGTAAGGGCGCAGATGAGTTGTGGACAAAGATTTTTTGCAACACACAATGGAGAATTAACAGAAAGTGGAACATAAAATTTTGCCTTTGTTTCTGAAAGAATGCAAATATGTTCTAATAATCAGCAAAATATGGGGTAAATCGGCGGATTTTATTCGCAAAAAGTTGAATCATGGAAAAGAAAGTGCTTTTTTAAAAAATATCTTTTAATTTTTTTGCAAAACGAAAACAGAAAATCACACGCTTTGTGTAATTTTTCAAGGGAGGCTCTTCTCGTGTATATGAATACATAATATGTATGGTGTGAAAAAATGGCTTCAAAAAATGGCGTAAATAAATGGCTTGAAAAAATGGCTTCGGAAAAAGCAGATGAGACTGTACAGGCCAGATTTGCTGATGATAGTGAGGTTACGCTTTCCAACGGGGTCATAATTTCCGTGACCCATTTGTCTTTGTTGTTTTCATTTTTTTAATACCCACGAGAGGAGGTGCCAGAGTGAAGAGATATTACATTGTGCGCGAGCGAAAATATAAGAAATTTACCAGCTACGTCATTTATGAACGTGAATACCGGACGGAAATCTGGAAACGGATTCGCAAGGTTCGTTATCACGAGTACTATGTTGGCAGTTACAGAGACTACCAGTTAGATAATTTACAGGATAACGACATAAAAGAGGCTATTACAAATTACAAAGAGCGACATTCAAAATAAAAGGAGAGATATAGAAAATTGTCAGAAGTTTGCGTTGTTGACTCAATCATGGGAACGGGGAAAACTCGCTGGGCTATCCAATATATGAATGAGCATCCGGAAGAGAATGTTCTGTTCGTCACGCCATTTCTGGACGAATGCGAACGCATAAAAGCAGAGGTAAACCATACGGTGTATATCCCAACGGTTAAATCACAGGATCACATGAAGCTGGATGATGTAGCGGAGTTGCTAGCGGCAGGTAAAGATATCGCATCCACCCATGCGCTTTTCCGCCGCTACGATGATAGATGCAGGACAGCCATACGACAAAATGAGTATGTGCTGTTTCTCGATGAGACGCTCTCGGCGGTGGAAGAGTACAAACTGAGTCGTAAAGACGATATTCGCAGCCTAAAAGAACATCAAGATATCGTCGTTGAACCGGATGGAATGTTGAAATGGACAGGCGACGAACTGGATACATCATATAATGAAATCCGCACAGTTGCCAAAAATCACTGCTTGTTTGAGGTTAATTCGACCTTTTATGTTTGGCAGTTCCCGCCAGATATTTTCCAGCTATTTAAGCGCGTGTACGTGCTGACCTATCTGTTTGAAGGAAGCATTCTCAAGACGTATTTTGATATGCACGGAATTGAATACAGCACTGTGAGTGTTGCCAGTACAGGGCAAGGCTATACTCTGATTGATTATTACAAGCCAGATAAATCGGCGTTTCGGGAGAAGATACACGTATCAGGAGAAATATTCGGAGCAGCGAATAGACTACAGAAGAACTCGGCTCTTTCTGTCACATGGTATAAAAATGCCTCAAAGCAGACGCTTAAAGACTTGCAGGATAGCATTTACAATTTTTTGCACAACAAATGCCATGCAAAAGCTGATGAGATTCTGTGGACAACTTTTAAGGATTATAAGTCAAAACTCAAAGGGAAGGGATATACCTCATCTTTTTTGGCTTGTAACACTCGCGCAACGAATGCTTACGATAATAGAAAGTATCTTGTTTATGCTGCAAACATTTATTCCCATCCCGGTATCGAGAATTACTTTTTTCAGCACGGGCATGAAATAGATGAAAACAAGTACGCTTTGAGCGAGATGATACAGTGGATTTGGAGAAGCGCTATCAGAAATGGGGAAGATATCTACATCTATATCCCGTCCAGACGGATGAGAGATTTGCTTTTAGAATGGCTGAATGATTGACTGTAACACCACCGAGGTGTTAAACTTGCAAATTTTCTTCACGTTTTGTGGCGTTTTTACGGATTTTCGTTAAAAGGAAAAGAAGGGTTTAATGAACAGATTGAAATAGAAGTAACCGCGCACGACTCGTGCGCGGCTGAAAAGATATTACTCATTAAAAAGGGGGTGCTTATCATCGCAGACATCAAGATACCAGAAGGACTGTTTTACGCACTGGAAGCATATTTTCTGCAAGGACGTTTTGACAAACAGTCTGAATGTGAAAATGGCGTGTATTTGAAGAAACAGCAGATGGACGCGCGTTACTATTACGAGCAATTCAGAAATGCAGAGTCCGATAAGGAGGCTAACGCATATTGGAAATTTTACACAGACGCGAAATTAGAGGTTGCACGGATGAAGGAACTGTTGAATTATCCCTCTGGATGAGATTTCAGATACAGAAGCGGAGGTACTACAGTTTTATCCATTTTTTAAAATTTGTTTTTGAATTATAATCACAGGTTCGCAGGTTGTGTTATAATAAAACGAGGTGATATTATGTATCAGTATTATAATCCGCATCCCAAGGGAAGCAAAACCGCCAAAGATTGTGTCAAACGAGCTGTGTGTAAAGTAACCGGTATGGATTACATGTCAGTGCAGCGCATGTTGAACCGCATCAAAAATGAGATTGGTGCAGAGCATTTTAGCTGTAAAAGCGTAGGAGAAGAGCTTGGAAGACGAAGTGGTTGGGGACGCATTATCTTTGACAAGTGGGGTGACTACAGTATGATGGATGGAAAAACGTTTTGTAAAGAGCATCCACATGGCAAGTACATATTGAAGATGCCGCGTCACTGGGTAGCATGTGTTGATGGAGTTTTATACGACACATGGGATTGTTCTGATGAAGGCGTTTGTGATGCATGGGTTATCGAGGAGGCACAGTGATGTTAGATTTAGCAGTTGCACTGGCGATTGGTGTGTTTTCAAAGGCCGCTTTTACCGATCCGAAACGGAAGCAGGCCGGAGAACATTTGGATATGATGAAAAGGCAGGAAAAAGAAAAAGATGAGTGGGAAGAGCTGCAATACTTTAGAAAGATCCGGCGCAGTGTAGAGAAAATTGCAGAATTAAATGACAACCCTATTTCTCTTATCTATAGTGTAATCCGAGGTAATCATTATAATAGTAAATATGTATCCGGGATGGGAACGCAACCAACATATCGCTCAGATAAAATTTTAAAGCAGATCGGCATGACAGAAGAAGAGTTTTATGTGTGGATCGTAAACCTGTGGGCGAATGACGAGAATATAAAATATATACACAGAAAGAAATGTGATAATACCGCTTATATTTCGATTCATTATGACAAAGTTGTAGCAGGAAGAAAAATGAATGGAGGAAGTATTTATATTCCTCTAGCCAATACAGCATACTGGGAGTGTAGGGACTCTCTTGACATTGATCGTTCACGAGAGTGGGATGAAAAATCGTATGGATACAAACTGGAAGATAAATTTATTCAGCTCGATCCAGATGCGCTGCTGCGTAAGTATCCAAAGGATTTAATGGACATCGTAACAGGCAACACAGAGTGGCGCAAGTACGAAGATAAGTGTGGGTTCTTATTGACTGCTCCTCCGCGTCCAAAAGTAGCTCCGCATTACGATTGGGAAGATGAAGAAGAATGGCAAGATTGTGATTGAGAGGTTGCAAATACTTTCATCATATTGAAGCGGTGGAGACCTCAGAAAAATTTGTGTAAAAGACAAAAGAAGACAGTATAATCGTTCAACGATTGGTCGAGAATGAAGCAAGCCAAACGAAGTATAAGGAGAAGACGATTATGCAGCCAGTACCACAGGAATTATTGAAGGAATATGTTCAAAGCCAGCATTTTACCAGCACAGCCGATATCATGGAGGCGATGAAAGAAATGTTCCGGGATGTGATCCAGCAGGTTATGGAAGTTGAACTGGATGAGGAACTTGGGCGAGAGCGCTGCCAGCGGCGAGATCCGGACAGCGAGCAGCCTGAAAACTACCGCAATGGATATTCCAAGAAGAAGGTCAAAACTCAGTTGGGAGAAGTCGATATTAAGGTTCCCCGTGACCGCAATGGCCAATATGCGCCGAAAATCATCAGTAAATACAGCCGCAATGTTGATGGTATGGAAGACAAAATCCTGTCTTTGTACGCCTGCGGCATGAGCCAGAGAGACATTGCCGAGCAGGTCAAAGAGTTGTACGACGTGGAGATTTCTCCCGAGTTGGTGACTAAAATTACGGAGAAAATCATGCCGGAAGTGACAGCATGGCAGAATCGTCCGCTCGAACCTGTTTATCCGTTCATTTTCATGGATGCCATCCATTACAAAGTCAAGGAAGATCATCGATATGTGACTAAGGCTGCTTATGTGGTTCTGGGCATTACCATGGATGGTCGAAAAGACATCCTTGGTGTCTGGATTGGAGAGCATGAAACGAGCAAATTCTGGGTAAATGTGTTGAATGACCTCAAAAGTCGTGGAATTTTGGATGTTTATCTCTTCTGTACAGACGGTCTCTGCGGTATGCCGCAGGCGATTCAGGCAGTTTATCCGAAATCCCGTTTACAGCGCTGTATTGTGCATCAAATTCGCAGTTCTACCAAGTATGTCAGCTATAAAGATATCAAGCAGCTGGTGGCCGATCTGAAGAAAATCTATACCGCTGTGACTGAAGAAGAAGCTATGCTGCAGTTAGACAGCTTCGCAGAAAAATGGCGCAGTCAGTATCCTTCCTGTGTAAAAAGCTGGGAAGAAAACTGGGATGTTTTGAGCACATTCTTTGAATACCCCATCGAGATTCGGAAAATCATATACACGACGAATATTATCGAAGGACTCAATCGGCAATTTCGGCAAATCACAAAGAATAAGCCATCGTTTACCAACGATGACTCACTCCGACGGATGCTGTATCTGGCAGCTCAGCGTATCACAAAGCACTGGCATGCTCGCTGCCAGAACTGGGATTTGATTCTCAATCAGCTTGAAATCATTTTCGCTGACCGCAGTGCCAGCTGATTTCCCTAGCTGTATTGTTTCCGGACGATTCAGTCAGCATTCACACCTTTGGTGCGCATGCCGGCTGCCCTCGTCTAAAAGCTGAGTGACCAAGGGAAACCCAGCCATACTATGTGTCCAATTTAGCGTCATTCTCTGATTCTGTCGAATATCGCTTACACAAGATTTTACGGAGTGCCAAGCGGTGTAACTCACCGCCCTATTTTTTATATTGAAGTTGAAAAGCCTGTCCCCATACTGACAAAGAATCGAGTATGGGAACAGGCTTTATAGTGACTGCTTTATTATGTGTACATCCAAGTAATGCTTAATTTCTCATCATCACAAGATAAATTGATGTAATAATGCGTATTATTCAGGCTCCAAGTATGTTGCCCTTCCTGCGGTTCTTTCGGTTGATATTCTTCACCATACAATAGTGTCATTTGTTCCACAAATTTCTCTATGGAAGCATCGTCGGGTTTATCAGCTTGCCACGAAATGTAGTCGAATACGCCAACTGAATTATGCATTGCGCTAAAAGATACGGTTCCAGTGATTCCGTTGATATCAGTCGTTCCGGATAAAAGTGTTTTTCCAAACAGTGAGTAATCTTTTACTGTTATATTAGATGGTATATGTTCTGAGGTTTGATTTAAGCAATTTGCAAAGGAATAGGCTTCAACGATTTCTTTGGTTTCATCATCGAAATAGGGACGATCTTTTTTGGATGGAATAAGCATAGAGAGAGTTTGCTCTGCTGTCAGATAAGCATCCACCTTGCTTTGCTCTGAACTGTTATACGAGGTCAGAGTTCCGGTAGGTGTGAGCGCTAACTCAGCCAACGAATTGAAAGCTGTGCTTAACTCGACAGCGGCGTCATAGCATTTATTCATTTCGTCCGGGCAAGATTGTAATTCCTGCATGATTTGTCTAATGCTGCTTTGAGTATCTTCAATATCAGATAAATTTTTCTTGATTTCTGTATCGGCATATATGTTTTGAACAGCGTCATTGAAATCGGAGGTGTTCTTCAGATATTTTTCGGTTTCATCAGAAGAATCATTATAGATTTTGTCATGCCATACATTATAGGTCAGCACACAGACACTTTCAGCTGTAGAAGCTCCTTGATGAGCTTGCAGGTATAGACGGTAAAAGTTATCGATATAGTCATTATACTGTTGGACAGCTGCAATTTCAGCTTCTTGCTCTGCTTGGATTTTAGAATTTCTGTAAGTAATTGCTGTACAAGATATGATACAAATCAAAACAACGATCCCGGCAACAATGCCGATTTTCTTTTTATTTAGTGGCTTGCGTGTTGGTTGTGTGCTGGTGTCCTGATCATTGGTGTCAGCAGGAGCAATGTCGATTGTGACCGGATTTTCTATTGAAGAAGTTGTGGGATCAGATGGAAGTTCTAAAGGAGCAGAGGCTTCCAGCTGGCGTTTTTTTGCGCGAGAAATGCGCCGATGGAGATAGATGCCCAGTGCGATTAAAGCAATGCCAAGGATATCGCCCGCAACGCATGTTTCGAGGAAACCGTCAGATGCAATATCCTCATACAGCAGTGATTCGTATGTCGCAAGTCCAGAAATCGCCAATGTGCAGATTCCAGCAGCCAGAAGCATGATTTCAATGATTCGTGAAATTATGGTTTTAACTTTTTGCTGATTCATTTTTATCCCTCCCTGAATAATCTTTCTCCATTATACTTAATATATTAAGCATAGTCAACAAATTAAGTATGGTAATCTTGATGCGGTGATTGGTTATGATCTCGTATCGACCGTTCTATGATACGTTGTTTAAGAAAAATATTACGGAATATCATTTGATTTTTAAGGAAGGTATATCTGCCAATACGTTGCATCGGATGAAAAAAGGGCTTCCGATCACGACGAAGACCTTAGATACACTTTGTTTTATTCTGAATTGCGAAGTATCAGATATTATCTGCTATGATAAAAGCAAGTGATTTTAGTACAGATACTATAGAAACCCGTGTTCTGCAAAGAATACGGGTATTTTTTTGCTGTTAAGGAGGATGTTTGTATGTATAAACAATATCAGCCGGGGAGGGAGCAAGGAAAGTCTTGCTTTACTCTTCATGGCGCTGGACAAGACATTTGAAGTAAAACTAAATCAAAGTAAACCGTTTGTCATTCTCGTAAAGCAATGCCTAGCGGATTACGGTTATGAAGCGAAAAGCGTTCCTTTGTCAGAAGAGCATAAAGGAGACCTGCATGTAACAGATAGATTGACAGGGGAACGATTCTATTTAGAGGTCAAAGCGGATTCGAGCATTGCAAACACACATAACATGTATATCGAATTACGGGTTGACCGCAACGGAAAAAAGTCCGACGGATGGTATCACTATGATTACTCACGGATTGCCGTAGTTGATTCATCGGCAAAAGTAAAGAATCCTGTAAACCAAAAGAGTATTTACATTATCGACTGGGAGAAAATGAAAACAGAATTGGATTTGGATGATTCACGCTGCAAGAGAATTCGACATTTAGTAGATGGTAATTATAATACGGCACTGCTTGTTCCTTTACGGTACATCATTGCGCGCGGCTGGCTACTGGACGAATATTTTTATGATGTAAATGACTGGCGGCGGGCGGTCGAAGAAGCTAAAAATTAAAACTCAATTTTTAGAAATTCTGTGTAAACTGGTGTGCAGGATAGATGCAAATTTAATAATGACTTCTAAAGGCAGTATTCTATCTTCGCGTTCATAAAAGAAAATGATATATGACGCTTAAAATTTAGTGGGATTGATTTTGCAAAACTATGGAATATGAACAGCAGATGTGCTATTATGTATACAATTTATAAAATATGGGAGATGATGCAATGGCACTTGTTACATCTCCTTCGTGTGGACGTAAATGTATTTCAGATTCTGTAGTAGGTTGCCCGAGTTGTGGGTACAATATCCGAAAACATTTTCAGATAAACCCGGAAGAACTTGAACGATTGAATCAAAAAAGACAGCAGGAGCAAGCAGAAGGGGAAATTTTGAGATTGAAGGAAGAAGAATCTCAACTAAAAAAAGAGCAAGCTCGCTTTGAAGAAATGGAAAAACGAGCAGAAAGAACGAAAATCATATCTGGTATCGCAGGTGTGATTTCATGTTTTATTATGATTTATACATTTGCGATTGGTGGAGAGCAAGCCCACAAAGGTCTCGGATGGATTATGTTAATTTGTTTTTTTGCTGTTTTCTTCAGTGTAGCGTCCTTTGTGGGTGCAGTAGGTGACAGCAACACAGCATCAGCAGCTTTATCAAAAATACACGCTGGAGGAATGAAGGAGTTGCGGAGTTGGCAGCATGACGAGTTTGTGATTTCTCAAAAACAGATTGAGGCGCAGCACGCAAAAGATAGATTAAAGCATCCGACTTGTCCTTTATGTGGAAGCAACAACACGGTTAAGATTGGCACGCTGAATAGAGGATTGTCTGTTGCATTTACTGGCCTTGCTTCCTCTAAAATTGGAAAACAATATGAGTGCAAAGAATGTCACCATAAATGGTAAATGTCGAAAAATCGGAACCGATTAAGGAACGCATTTTTCGTTGACAACTTTGCAAGCAGGTGATGGTATAATAAAAAAGAGGCACACTTGGCAGACGGTGTGTCCTCATTCAAGATGGTTGAGAAGTAACCGCCTAGTTTCCTACGCTGGGGCGGTTACTTCTTTTTACATACAGTTATCACACGTGTATTGGAACGTTGCTTCATCGTAGAACATAAAAGAAACTGCCCTCTGGAAACAACCGCAGGTGGTAGTTTGAACATATCTGCCATCACATGATTATTGGTATTTGTGATTATAATCTCGCTTTTATGTACTTTGGCGTGTTGAAAGGTTTGCTTTCTTTGTGTAAAACTTCCGGATGCGGCAAAAACACATGGCATTGAAACTAAATCAGTTGAATTTATTGCCGATAATGTGCTATACTATACAGTAGAAAAGTGTGAAAATCATTTTGAGATAAGTGGAGGAGAGCAGATGCGATACCTTTCAGTTACTGAAATAGCAAAGAAATGGAATATCTCGGAACGCAGTGTGAGAAACTACTGCGCTCAGGGGCGTGTTCTGGGTGCTTTCCTTACCGGCAAGACCTGGAATATCCCGGAGAATGCAGAAAAGCCGGAGCGATCCAATAAGAGAAAGGAACAACCCGTCACTTTGCTGGATATTCTGCGGGAAGAAAAAACAAACAAATATTCCGGCGGTATTTACCATAAGACACAGATCGAATTGACTTATAATTCCAATCATATCGAGGGCAGTCGCCTGACGCACGATCAGACCCGGTACATTTTTGAAACCAATACCATTGGCGTGGAGAATGAAGTCCTCAATGTAGATGATGTGCTTGAAACGGCAAATCACTTCCGGTGCATTGATATGATAATTGACAATGCAAAAGCGGCACTGAGCGAGAAGTTTATCAAGGAGCTTCACCTGATTTTGAAGAATGGAACCAGTGATTCCAGAAAAGAATGGTTTGCTGTGGGCGATTATAAAAAGGTGCCGAATGAAGTGGGCGGCATGGATACGGCCTTGCCGGAAGAAGTTGCCGATCGAATGAAAGCTCTGCTGACGGAGTACAACGCAAAGGAAGAAAAGACTTTTGAAGATATTTTGGACTTCCATGTAAGATTTGAGCGAATCCATCCGTTTCAGGACGGCAATGGCCGTGTGGGCAGACTGATTATGTTTAAGGAGTGCCTGAAATACAATATTGTTCCGTTCATCATTGAAGATAATCTGAAGATGTTCTACTATCGTGGTCTGAAAGAGTGGGACGATGAAAAAGGCTATTTGACGGATACTTGCCTATCTGCACAGGATCGATATAAAGCGTATCTGAATTATTTCAGGATTGAATATTAAGCGGAGGAAGTTTCGTGCATGTGCTATTTGAAATTCTGCACTTTCCTCAACGAAGCGATTAAAAAAGGAGAAAAACAACATGATCGATACAAAGAAAGAACAGGAGCGTGACGAGCTGCATCGTGCGATCTGGGCAATCGCTGATGAGCTCCGTGGTGCCGTGGACGGATGGGATTTCAAAAACTATGTCCTTGGCACGATGTTCTATCGATACATTTCTGAAAACCTGACCAATTACATTAACGACGGCGAACAGGAAGCCGGAAACGCAGCGTTTGATTATGCCCGGATGAAAGATGACGAAGCCGAAGAAGCCCGTGAGGGCTTGGTGGAAGAAAAAGGCTTTTTCATTCTGCCGTCTGAGCTGTTCTGCAATGTCACTCGCAGAGCGGACAATGACGAAAATCTGAACGAGACTTTGGAGCGTGTGTTCAACAACATCGAAGCATCCGCAAAGGGTTCTTCCTCTGAAAGCAGTTTTGCCGGTTTGTTTGATGACTTTGATGTGAACAGCAACAAGCTGGGTTCTACCGTGGCAAAAAGGAATGAGCGCCTCGCCAAACTTCTGCATGGTGTAGCCAATATGAACCTTGGTGATGTGAAAGACCATGATATTGATGCGTTTGGCGATGCTTACGAATATCTGATGACGATGTACGCATCGGGTGCAGGCAAGTCCGGCGGTGAATTCTTTACCCCTGCCGATGTTTCTGAACTGCTGACCAGACTCGGTACAGTTGGCAAGACAGAAATCAATAAAGTGTATGACCCTGCGTGCGGATCGGGTTCTCTGCTTCTGAAAACTGAAAAAATACTTGGCAAAGATGCAGTCCGAAACGGCTTCTACGGACAGGAAATCAATATCACAACCTACAACCTGTGCCGTATCAATATGTTCCTCCATGATATTGGATTTGATAAATTCAATATCGCCTGTGAGGACACTTTGACCGCACCGCAGCATTGGGACGATGAGCCGTTTGAGTTGATTGTCTCCAATGAGGCTGTTATTTGTGGACTAACACCCGAAAAAGCCCGTAATATCAAGGAATTTGCGACATAAGCCCTTGCATTTGGGCAGTGCCGAAACTGAATAGCTGATGTTGTACTGGGAGTAAGCGATGGACGCTTAGCCCATTTTTTATTGCCAGAATTGAATATGAACACGCCTTGCGCGTCTGTCTCTCCCTCCGGGGAGAATGCCTTTGCGGCTGGACAGACGCGCTTTTTTTGTACCCATTTTCAGGAGGATGAACGCTATGACAGATTACTGCGAAAACGGCAAGCCGAAGGACTGCCGGTACTGCTATTACTACGGCAGACACGGCTGTATGCTGAAGGTCTGCTATTATGACCGGCCAAAGCCGGAAACGAAACCCGTAAGCGAATGCGATGACTGCCCGTATGGCAAGTGCGGACCGTGCATCGGCTGGTGTACGAAGGAGATTCTTCGCTCGCTTGAGAGGGGGCGCGCCAAGTGACGCTGGATTATTTCTACGGTGCCCAGGCAGATCAGTTTGCCTTTTACCGTATCCCCAAGGCGCTGTTTACCGATGAACGCTTCAAGTCCATCTCCGCCGAGGCAAAAATTCTCTACGGCATTCTGCTGGATCGGATGAGCCTGAGCCGTAAAAACGGCTGGCTGGACGAACAGGGGCGCGTGTTCATCATCTTCACGCTGGAGGAGGTCATGGAGGCTATCGGCTGTGCCGATCAGAAGGCCACCAAGCTGCTGAACGAGCTGGACAGCAAAGCCGGGCTCATAGAGCGCAAGCGGCAGGGGCTGGGTAAGCCCAATCTCATCTTCGTCAAGAACTTTGTGGATAACTCCGACGGCAGCATCCCGCCTGCACCGGAATCACGAATCAAGACTCGTGAAAATCACGATTCAGCAGACGTGAATTTCACGACTCCGGAATCCCGAAAATCACGAGGAAGTAATACTGATTCAAATTATACTGATTTGAGTGAGACTGAAACCTATCCTTTCCCTTCCGGTCAAGGTGGCGGTCACGGTCAGGCACCTGTGGATAAGATGGGACGGGATATGGATGAGCGGGAACAATATCGGGCAATTCTTGAAGATAATCTGGAGTACGACATTCTCCTGGAGAACAACCCGTATGACCGGGATACCATCGCAGAGGTCATGGAGCTCCTTCTCGATACCATCTGCTCCAAACGTCAGTACATCCGAATCGCCGGGGACGATAAGCCCCGAGAGGTAGTCAAGAGCCAGTTTCTCAAGCTCAACTGCACGCACATCGAGTATGTGCTGAGTTCCTTCAAGGAGAACGCCAGCAAGGTGCGGAACATCAAGCAGTACCTTCTGGCTTCCCTATACAACGCGCCGCTGACCATATCGAATTACTACGACGCCCTGGTGCGCCACGATATGGCAAACGGTCTTGTCTGAGCCGCAGCTTTCCCGCTGCGGCTTCTGTCATTTCCGGGAGGTGATGCAAATTGGCAGAAGAAAAGGACACGGCAGCACCGGCAAAGCGGACTGCCGGTAAGACAGGCCGGCGAAAAAAGCCGGAAGCAGAACACGCGGCCCGGGCCGCTCCCCAGGACAAAGACACCGGCAGCAAGGCACAGGAACTTCTGGAACAGGCGCGCACAGAGCCGAAGCCCGAATGGGAGGTTGCGGAACAGGTCGTGCTGCTCCCGCTGGACAGGCTCCGGCCATTCAAAAACCACCCGTTCAAAGTAAACGATGAGGATGAGCTGATGCAGGACACCATCGACAGCATCATGGCGGGAGGCGTGATCAATCCGATTCTGGTTCGACCGGCAGAGGATGGCAAATTTGAAGTCGTTTCCGGGCACCGCAGGTTCCGGGCATCGGAGCTTGCCGGAAAAGCGGACATCAAAGCCATCGTCCGGGAAATGGACGACGATACCGCCGTGATTACCATGGTGGACAGCAACCTGCAAAGAGAGAACATTCTCCCCAGCGAGCGGGCGTTTTCCTACCGCATGAAGATGGAAGCCCTGACCCATCAGGGACAGCGCACTGACCCCACTTTGCGCCAACTTGGCGCAAAGTTCAGAACGGCAGAGCTGGTCGGTCAGCCGGCCGGCGACAGCGCCCGGCAGGTACAGCGGTTTATCCGTCTGACGGAGCTGATTCCGCAGCTGCTGGATATGGTGGACAGAAAAGAGCTGGCCTTCAATCCGGCAGTCGAGCTGTCCTATCTGAAACCCCATGAGCAGGAGCAGTTTCTCGACGCCATGGACTACGCGCAGGCGACGCCGTCGCTTTCACAGGCGCAGCGCCTCAAACGCCTGAGCCAGAACGGACAATGCACACTGGAAGCCATGTACGAAATCATGGATGAGGAAAAGAAAAGCGAGCTCGACCGCATAACCATCCGCGGCGATGTGCTGCGGAAGTATTTTCCGAAGTCCTACACACCCCTGCAGATGCAGGAGACCATCATCAAACTGCTGGAAGCCTGGCAGAAAAACAGAGCGCATCAACAGGAGCGCTGAAAGGAGTTTTTATGGCAAATATCACACTGAACATTGAGGGAGATCTGAACATCTATGTCAGCGAGGAGGACGGTCAGCCGGACAGCCTGTATCTGGACGGCATGGACGGCTTTCCCGAAACGCTGCGCATCCATCTGGAAGCCGACGGCGAAGATGATGAAAGCAAGGCGGAGGTCATCTACGCCATTCCCGGCGCAGCGGCCATCAGCATGACGCTGTATGAGGCGTTGACGCTGGCGCTGAACAGCGGCGGCGCGGACAGTCTGGAGCTGATGCCCGTTTCGGGCATTTTCATCGCCTTTAACAGCGATGACGTCATCATCGACCAGAGCGGCGACTGCTATCTTGCCGGCCCCGGCATCATCTTTGCGCTGGAGGACGGCGATATTGTTTCGCTGGATGAGGAGGACAAAAAGCTGATCACCCAGGTGCTGGAGGACGGGACTGCCGAACTGACCAACGGCGCGGAAATCCGCTGCGCCTTCGGGCTGTGAGGTCTGCCCATGAAAGAATTTGAAGTCACCATTACCGAAACACTTCAGAAGTCCATCACGGTTGAGGCAGCAACCAAAGAGGAAGCGCAGGCAATGGTCGAGGAAATGTGGGACAAGGGTGATGTGGTGTTGGATGCCGATCACTTCGTCGGCGCAGAGTTCAGCTGTAATGACGGGCAGGAAATTGAGGCGGACAAGCCCATTGAGGTGCTGCTCGTGGAGCCCGGACAGTATGCCAGAATGACCACCATCGGCTCCTCCCTTGAGGATATGCAGAAGGTTGTGGGCGGCTACATTCAGGAGGCTCCCTTCTTCCGTGATCCGGTCACGCTGGTCTGCAACGAGGAAGGCAAGATTTCCGGCCTGCCGCTGAACCGCGCCATCCGGGACGATGACGGAAAAATCATCGATGTTGTCGCCGGAACCTTTTTCATCTGCGGTGCGGAGGGCGATCACTTCTCCTCCATTCCGAAGGAGCTTCAGAAAAAGTATGAGGAGAAATTCAAAAAGCCGGAGGCGTTTCTGAAGATGGGGCGCAGCATCATGGCGATTCCCACGGAGCCCACGGCGTCCAATCCGAAGCCGGACAGGAAAGCGCCGGGCATGGAGCTGTAACCGCCGTCCGGAAAGTATGCAGAGAAAGGAGATGATGCACCTTGCAGGAGGAGGTTGAAAACAGAACCGTCACGCTGACCATATCCGGCGCAAAGCTGACCGGACGCACACTCAAGTGGGCAATCCGTCAGTTTCTGAATCACCACAGCAAATCGCAGGCAAAGAAAGCCCAGGCCGCAGCAATCACGCCGCGCGGGAAACAGTCGGTGGCAGAGCTGGTCGGTCAGAATCAGGGCGTTCAGAACATTGAGATCAGCGATAAAAACATCAAGGACTTTGACCGCGTGGCCCGGAAATACGGCATCGACTATGCCGTCAAGAAGGATACCACCGAAGAGATTCCCAAGTATCTGGTCTTTTTCAAGGCACGGGACGGCGACGCACTGAACGCGGCGTTCCGGGAATACTCGGCGGTCGTTGCGAAAAAGAAGGAACGTCCGTCTGTCATTCAGAAGCTGCGCGCGATCAATCCGCTGGAGCAGGCAGTGAAAAAGGACAGGGTTCGGCACAAGGACAAGGGGCTGGAGCTATGAGGCTGGATAAGAAGCTGAAAAAGAAGCTGATCCTAAACGCTCCCTATGTTCTGTTCGTTTACCTGTTTGACAAAGTGGCGCAGGGCATATGCCTTGCCCCCGGCGCGGACGCCAGCCAGAAGCTCCTGCATCTGGCAGACGGCTTCGGCAGCGCCTTTGCTTCAACGCTGCCCAGCTTCCACCCGATTGACCTGCTCATCGGTATCGCCGGAGCGGTCATCGTGTGGGTGGTTGTGTATGTCAGGGGCAAGAACGCCAAGAAGTTCCGCAAAAACACGGAATACGGCTCCGCCCGCTGGGGAACACCGGAGGACATCGAGCCCTATATGGACCCGGACTTCCGGAACAACATCATCCTGACCCAGACGGAGCGGCTGACGATGAACAGCCGGCCCAAGGACCCCAAGACGGCCCGGAATAAAAACGTGCTGGTCATCGGCGGCTCCGGTTCCGGTAAGACGAGGTTCTTTGTGAAGCCGCAGCTCATGCAGCTCCACAGTTCCTACGTGGTCACAGACCCGAAAGGAAGTCTCCTGGTCGAGTGCGGCCGGCTGATGGAGCGCGCAGGGTACAAAATTAAGGTGTTCAACACCATCAATTTCAAAAAGTCGATGCACTATAACCCTTTCGCCTACATTCACAGCGAGAAGGATATTCTGAAGCTGGTCAATACTCTGATTACCAACACCAAGGGCGAAGGCAAAGGAGGCGATGATTTCTGGCTCAAGGCGGAGACTCTGCTTTACACGGCGCTCATCGGCTACATCTATTATGAAGCACCGAAGGAGGAGCAGAACTTCGCAACACTGGTAGAATTCATCAATGCAATGGAGGTGCGTGAGGATGATGAAACTTTTGAAAACAACGTAGATATCGCATTCCGGGAGCTTGGTGAGCGTGACCCCAACCACTTCGCCGTGCGTCAATGGCGAAAATACAAGCTGGCCGCCGGCAAAACTGCGAAAAGCATCAATATTTCCGCCGGTGCGCGCCTTGCTCCCTTTGACATTCAGGAGCTTCGGGAGATCACCATGTATGATGAACTGGAGCTGGATACGTTGGGCGGAACCAAAAAAGGCGATACCCGGAAAACCGTGCTGTTCCTCATCATGAGCGACACGGACAGCACCTTCAACTTCCTCATTTCCATGATTTACAGCCAGCTCTTCAATCTGCTCTGTGAAAAGGCGGATGACGAGTTCGGCGGGCGTCTGCCTATTCATGTGCGCTGCCTCATTGACGAGTGCGCCAACATCGGACAGATTCCCAATCTGGAAAAGCTGATGGCGACGATCCGAAGCCGTGAGATTTCCGCCTGCCTGGTGCTTCAGGCGCAGTCCCAGCTGAAGGCGCTGTATAAGGACAGCGCCGATACCATCATCGGAAACTGCGATACATCCCTGTTCCTGGGCGGCAAGGAGCCGACCACGCTGAAGGAGCTGAACCAGACGCTGGGCAAGGAGACCATCGATACCTTCAACACCGGTGAGAGCCGCGGGCGCGAGGTCAGCCACAGCCTGAACTATCAGAAGCTGGGCAAAGACCTTGCCACTGTGGACGAACTGGCCGTGCTGGACGGCGGAAAGTGCATCCTGCAGCTGCGCGGTGTACGCCCGTTCCTTTCGGATAAGTACGACATTACCAAACACCCGAATTACAAATACCTGTCAGATGCGGATAAGCGGAATGAGTTCGACATCGAACGCTTTCTGTCTCGCAGATTGAAGCCAAAACCGGATGAGGTCTATGACGTTTACGACATCGACGCATCCGTGATGGACGCCGGCGAAACTGCCGGCGGATAAAGGAGGATATCAGATGAACGAAAAAAGATGCCGACTCCCGCTGCAAAGTCGGAACAGACGCAGTCATCAAAAACAATTCAAAAATGAAAGGAGACGCCGGAATCGGGAGGTTTCAGCAGCCATAAAGGCGCTGAAACAGTCGGTTCCGGCTTTTGCAATCCGGAGACAACAGCATTATCAGTAATACTCCCGCAGGATTCCGGCAAATCGGAATATGGCATTTTTCAACAGCGCAGTAGGTGTTCTTCAGACTCTCGTTATCGCTCTGGGCGCAGGTCTCGCAATCTGGGGTGTCGTGAATCTCATGGAGGGTTACGGCAACGATAACCCCGGTGCTAAGAGCCAGGGCATGAAACAGCTCATGGCGGGCGGCGGCGTGGCCCTGATCGGCATCACCCTCGTCCCCCTGCTTACCGGTCTTTTCGGTTAATCGCCGCACAGCAAGACAGAAGTGAGTAAAATCCAGGGCTTCCCCCTGCCATAGCGCAGGGGGAGCCGGAAAGGAGGCCGATGCCGATTGGATTTATTGCTCAACACGCTGACCGAATGGCTCAAGGAACTTCTTGCCGGAGCGATTGCATCCAACCTGACAGGGATGGTTGAATCGGTGAATACAAAGGTCGGAGATATTGCGGCGCAGGTCGGTCAGACCCCGCAGGGCTGGAACAGCGGAATCTTCCATATGATTCAGAACCTTTCCAACAACGTGATCCTGCCCATAGCCGGTATCATTCTGGCGCTGGTCATGACCATGGAATTCATCCGCATCATCATGGATAAGAACAACATGCATGATTTCGACACCTGGTCGATTCTCATGTGGGTGTTCAAAACGGCCTGCGCCATTCTGATCGTGTCCAACACCTGGAATATCGTCATGGCGGTGTTCGACGTTTCTCAGACGGTGGTGAACAACGCCGCCGGCATTATCGTGGGCAATACGGATATCGAGCTTGTCACAGAGGGGCTTGAGGAAACGCTGATGGCTATGGAACTTTCCAGCCTGATCGGCCTGTGGTTCCAGTCCATGATCGTGGGCGTAACCATGCATATCCTGTCCATCATCATTATGCTCATCTGCTTCGGCAGAATGATCGAGATCTATCTGGTCACATCGGTCGCGCCGATCCCCATGTCCACCATGATGAATCACGAGTGGAGCCAGATGGGTCAGAACTATCTCAGAAGCCTGTTCGCGCTGGCGTTTCAGGGCTTCTTAATCATTGTCTGCGTGGCAATTTATGCTGTTCTTGTGCAGAACATGGTCGTGGAAAGCGATATCTCCATGGCAATCTGGACGGTTATGGGCTACACCGTGCTGCTGTGCTTCACGCTGTTCAAGACCAGCTCGCTGGCAAAGAGCGTGTTCAACGCACATTAAGGAGGTGGAATCAGAATGGCATATGTACCCGTACCCAAGGACATGAACGCAGTCAAAACCAAGGTCGCCTTCAACCTGACCAAGCGCCAGATCGTCTGCTTCGGTGCAGGGCTTCTGGTGGGGCTTCCGGCCTTTTTCCTCATCAAGGGACACGTCAGCAGCAGTACGGCAACCCTTCTCATGGTGCTTGTCATGCTGCCCTTTTTCATGTTCGCCATGTATGAGAAGAACGGGCAGCCGCTGGAAAAGATCATCCGCAATATCGTGCAGGTCAGCTTTATCCGCCCGAAGGAGCGGCCATACAAAACCAACAACTTCTATTCTGCCGTAGTGCGGCAGGAAAAACTGGATAAGGAGGTACAGAAGATTGTCCAAGGCGAAAAAGCTCACAAGAGCGGAAAAGCAGCAGATTAACGCTGCCATTCAGAACGCCAGACGACAGGACAAAAGACACAAATCCGCACAGGATTCCATCCCCTTTCAGCGTATGTTCCCGGACGGCATCTGCCGCGTGACCGATCACTACTACACCAAGACGGTGCAGTTCCAGGACATCAACTACCAGCTGAATCAGAACGAGGACAAGGCCGCTATCTTTGACGGCTGGTGCGACTTCCTCAACTACTTTGACAGCTCCGTGCGCTTTGAGCTGTCCTTTATCAATGCGGCGGCAAACGGGGATACCTACTCGGAGCGCATCGCCATTCCGCTGAAGGGAGACAGCTACGACAGCATCCGCGCCGAATACACCCAGATGCTGAAAAACCAGCTGGCAAAGGGCAACAATGGCCTCATCAAGACCAAGTACCTGACCTTCGGCATCGAGGCCGATTCGCTGAAAAGCGCCAAGCTCCGGCTGGAGCGCATTGAGACCGATGTGCTGAACAACTTCAAGCGGCTGGGTGTTCAGGCTGACCCGATGAACGGAAAGCAGCGTCTGGAACTGCTCCACGGCATCTTCCACATGGACGAGGAGCAGCCGTTTCTCTTTGACTGGGACTGGCTGGCTCCCACCGGGCTTTCCGTGAAGGACTTTATCGCGCCCAGCTCCTTTTCCTTCCGAAACGGCAAAAACTTCACCATGGGCAGGAAAATCGGGCAGGTTTCCTTCCTCCAGATTCTCGCGCCGGAGCTGAACGACCGGATGCTGGCCGACTTTCTGGATATGCAGAGCAGTCTGATTGTGACCATGCATGTTCAGTCGGTGGATCAGGTCAAAGCCATTAAGACCATCAAGCGCAAAATCACCGATCTGCAGAAGATGACCATTGAGGAGCAGAAAAAGGCCGTCCGCGCCGGATATGATATGGACATCATCCCCAGCGACCTGGCCACCTACGGCAACGAGGCGAAGAAGCTCCTGCAGGATCTGCAGTCCAGAAATGAGCGCATGTTCCTGCTGACCTTCCTGGTGCTGAACGTGGCGGAGACCAAACAGCAGTTGGAGAACAATGTGTTCCAGGCGGGCTCCATTGCCCAGAAATACAACTGCCAGCTGACCCGGCTTGACTTCCAGCAGGAGGAAGGGCTGATGAGCAGCCTGCCGCTGGGGCTCAATCAGGTGGAGATCGAACGCGGAATGACAACATCCAGTGTGGCGATTTTCGTGCCGTTTACCACGCAGGAGCTGTTTCAGAGCGGTAAGGAGGCGCTCTACTGCGGCATCAACGCCCTGTCCAACAACCTGATCATGGTGGACAGAAAGCTTCTCAAGAACCCGAACGGCCTGATTCTCGGCACGCCCGGCTCCGGCAAATCCTTTGCCGCCAAGCGCGAGATTGCCAATGTATTTTTCGTCACCGATGATGACATCATCATCTGCGACCCGGAATCGGAGTACGGCACACTGGTGGAGCGCCTGGGCGGGCAGGTCATCAAAATCTCGCCCACTTCAAGCGACTACATCAACCCCATGGACCTGAACCTGAACTACAGCGACGATGAGAATCCGTTGTCGCTGAAATCCGACTTCATCCTCTCCCTGTGCGAGCTGATCGTAGGCGGCAAGGAGGGCTTGCAGCCGGTGGAAAAGACCATCATCGACCGCTGTGTCCGCATGGTCTACCGGGATTATCTGGCTGACCCCGTGCCGGAAAACATGCCGATTCTGGAGGATCTGTACAATGCGCTGCTGACGCAGGAGGAAAAGGAGGCGCAGTACATCGCCACAGCGCTTGAAATCTATGTCACCGGCTCTCTGAATGTGTTCAACCACCGCACCAGCATCAACATTGAAAACCGCATCGTGTCCTTCGATATCAAGGAACTGGGCAAGCAGCTGAAGAAAATCGGTATGCTGATCGTGCAGGATGCAGTGTGGAACCGCGTCACCATCAACCGCGAGGCGCACAAGTCCACCCGTTATTACATTGATGAGATGCACCTGCTTCTCCGTGAGGAACAGACGGCGGCGTACACAGTGGAAATCTGGAAGCGCTTCCGTAAATGGGGCGGCATTCCTACCGGCATCACACAGAACGTCAAAGACCTGCTTTCCTCCCGCGAGGTGGAGAACATCTTTGAAAACTCCGACTATGTGTTCATGCTGAACCAGGCGTCCGGCGACCGGCAGATTCTTGCCAAGCAGCTGAATATTTCTCCCCATCAGCTCTCGTATGTCACCCACAGCGGTGAAGGCGAAGGGCTTCTTTTTTACGGCAGCACGATTCTTCCGTTTGTAGATCACTTCCCGAAGGATACGGAGCTGTACCGGATCATCACCACCAAGCCGCAGGAGCAGGCTGGATAAGAAAGGACGAAAAGATATGGAAAACAGGATGCAGATATTTCAGAATGAGGAGTTCGGGCGTGTCCGTACCTTTGTCACGGAGGACGGAGTTCCCTGGTTCGTTGGAAAAGATGTGGCGGACAACCTCGGATACCAAAACGGTAGTCGAGATATTAACCGTCATGTAGAACCGGAAGATCGGACAAAAGGAATGGTCTTTGACGGAAATCAACGGAAAGAGACCATTCTTATCAATGAATCCGGGCTTTACAGCCTGATTCTCTCCAGCAAGCTGGAAAGCGCCAAACGCTTCAAGCACTGGGTGACGGGTGAAGTGCTCCCTTCTATCCGTAGGCACGGAGCCTATATGACCGATGCGCTGCTGGAACAGGCGGCAGGCAATGCCGATGTGGCAGCGCAGGTCGTGCGGGCGCTGTCGGAGGAACGGAACCTCAACAAAAAGCTAGCCGGTCAGCTGAAACAGGCCGAGGCGCAGCTGACCGTGGCGCTTCCCAAGGCGGCGTATTTCGATGCGCTGGTAGACTGCCCCGACTGCACCGGTGTCCGGCTCACCGCCAAGGAGCTGGGGGTGAGCCAAAGCATGTTCACGGCCTATCTCGTCAGAAAGAAATATGCCTACTATGACGGCAAGGGCATCATGCATCCTCACGCGCTTCCGTACCGCAACGGCCTGTTCGTTGTCCGCGAATTTATCGCACCCAACGGGCATCGCGGCACGCAGATGCTGGTTACGCCCAAGGGCAAACAGGTATTTCTGGCCGAATGCGCGGAAATCATCGGCTGAACAACACAATAACCATACGAATCGAGGTGATGCACATGGCAAAACGCTCGCCCCGCCTTCTGTTTACAGAGGAGGAGCTGGAAACGCCGGAGCTTCAGAAGCCCATTAAAAAGGCGGAGAAAGCGCAGAAAAAGCTCACAAAAGCCGAGTCGAAAATCCCCAAAAAGAAGATCGTTCAGAAACAGCGCGTCTATGACCCGAAAGAAAATCAGGTCGTGACGCGCCTTGTTTTTGAGGAAACCGAGAAAAAGCGCCCGTCCAAAATCACTCATGCCGTAGCGGCTACTCCGCTCAATGCGGTTTCGGCAGTATCCCACCGGGAACTGCATGAGGACGCAGACGGCAGCGTTTCCACATCAGTCTCCCATGAAGTCATCAGCAGCGCCGAGGGCGGCATCCGGACATTAGATACCGCCCACCGCGCATTGCAGGATAAACCCTATGCCAGAGCGCTGAAAGCGGAGCGCGCCGCCGACCGGGCCAATCTCAGGGCGCTGTACAAGGAAGCAGAACTCCAGAATCCGGAATGGGGCGCAAGCCCGGTCTCCCGGTTTCAGCAGAAGCGCGCCATCAAGAAAGCCTATGCCGAGGCCAAGGCCGGAAAGGCTGCGGACAACACGGTAAAGGCGTCCGAGGCTGCGGCCAAAGCCGTGAAGAAAACCGGTGAGGAAACCTCCAAAGTCGTTCAGTTTGTCGCCCGGCACAAAAAGGGCTTTGTGATTCTCGGCGTCATCGGAATGATGTTCCTGTTTGTTTCCGCTGTGATGTCCAGCTGTTCCGTGATGATGAGTTCGCTCACATCCTCCGGCGTGCTGACCACCTATCCCAGCGCTGATGCAGATATGCTGGCGGCGGAGGCGCAGTATCTGGCGCTTGAGGCAGAGCTTCAGGAGTATCTGGACAATTACGAAAGTACCCATGATTACGACGAATACCATTTTGACCTAGATGAGATCGAACATGACCCCTATGTGCTGATTTCCATGCTGACGGCGCTCCGGGAGGGAGAATGGACGATTGACGAGGTAGGCGGCCTGCTCCAGACCATCTTCGACCGCCAGTATACGCTGACGGAGGATGTGCAGGTTGAGACCCGCTACAGGACGGAAACCCGCACCGGCTATTACACGGTTACAGACCCGGATACCGGTGCGACCAGCATCGAGGAATACGAATATGAAGTGCAGGTTCCCTACGATTATTACATCTGTACGGTGACGCTGGAAAACTTCAATCTGTCCCATCTGCCGGTCTACCTGATGGATCAGGATCATCTGTCCCTATATGCCTCCTATATGTCCACGCTGGGCAACCGGCCCGATCTGTTTGCCGGTTCTTCCTACGTTGACCGTTATTACGGCGACCAGTACCAGTACGAAATCCCGGCAGACGCGCTGGAGGATGAACAGTTTGCGGCCATGATTCAGGAAGCGGAAAAGTACCTGGGCTATCCGTATGTCTGGGGCGGCAGCTCGCCCAGCACCAGTTTTGACTGTTCCGGATTTGTCAGCTGGGTCATCAATCACTGCGGTGTGGGCTGGAGTGTGGGGCGGCTTGGCGCCGAAGGACTGCGGAATATCTGTTCTTATGTTTCCCCGGCCAACGCCAAACCGGGCGACCTGATTTTCTTTGAGAAAACCTATGACACTTCCGGCGCGTCGCACGTCGGCATTTATGTGGGCAACAACATGATGATCCACTGCGGCGACCCCATCCAGTACACGAGCATCGATACGAACTACTGGCAGCAGCACTTCCTGCAATTCGGAAGGCTGCCCAGCCCGTAAGAAAGGAGCAGTATGAACCCGAAAATTGAAAAGCTGAAAGCGGAAAGAAGCAGGAATACCGAAAAGATTTCCGACCTTCAGAACCGCAACCGCAAGCTCTCCGAGCAGATTACGAAGCTGGAGAACAACGATATCATCGGCATGGTGCGCGAGATCGGCATGACGCCGGAGCAGCTTGCCGCGCTTCTGTGCGGCAAGGCTGCGGATTTGCCCGGAACCGATGAATACGAAGAAACGGAGGGATATGAACATGAGAACTAAAAGGATGCTTCGCAGGGGGCTGACCGCATTGGCGGCAGCGCTTGCCATGATGACGGCGCTGGCGGCTCCCGCCTTTGCCTATGCAGGTGATTCTGCGGAGGCTGCTGAACAGCAGTCCTCCGGCAGTCAGACTGCCGTTCAGACGGAAAAAATCGGAACGGTGACGACCAACGGCGGCAGGCTGAATCTGCGCGACGGAGCAAGCACCAGCTACAACATCATCGGTCAGCTTCCCTGCGACGATACCGTGACGGTGATCGGTGAGGAAAACGGATGGTACAAAGTCATCGTGCCCGAAAAGGAGGGCTATGTATACGGCGGCTATCTGAAAGTCAGCGAGGGTACGGCTGTTACCGGGGATAATGCCGATACCGGTTCGACCGGTACAGAGAGTTCCGGAGCCCCGCTGACGCCTGACGGCAACCTGGAGCTTGTGGATGACGTGTACCAGGCTTCGGACGGAAAGCAGTTCATCACGGTGCAGTCCAAGAATGATAACACCTTTTACATCGTCATCGATCGGGATAAGAACGGTGAAAACGTCTATTTTCTGAATCTGGTGGACGAGGCTGACCTGATGGCGCTGATGCAGGACGGCGAGGTCACGGTCAAATGCACATGTACCGACCGCTGTGAAGCCGGCGATGTGGACCTGAACTGCCCGGTCTGCAAGACCAACCTGACGGAATGCACCGGGACAGTAAAGGAGGAACCGGAATCCACCGTCGTTCCGGAGGAGCCGGAAGAACCGGAGCCTGAAAAGAGCAGCTCCGCACCGCTGCTTCTTCTGCTGCTGATTGCCGGTCTGGGTGCGGGCGGCGCTGTGTACTGGTTCAAGTTCAGAAAGCAGAAGCCCGATACCAAGGGTCCCGATGATCTGGATGACTACGACTTCGGCGATGATGACGAAGATGATGAGGAAGAATATGTTATCGAGGACGACCAGCCGGAGGAAACAGATGAAGTGTAATGGCGCAGACCGCATCTGCACCAATCAGAGAAAGAGAGGATAACGATATGAAGCTTGTGATTACCGAAAAGCCCTCTGTGGCAAAATCCATTTCTGCCGTCCTTGGCGCTGACAAGCGCCGGGACGGTTATTTTGAGGGAGAAAATTTCCTCATTTCCTGGTGCTTCGGCCATCTGGCGGAACTGGCTTCCGCCGAGGTGTATGACGAGGCATATGCCAGATGGAGCCGTGAACAGCTCCCCATCATTCCCGAAAGCTGGCAGTACAGCGTCGGGCGCGATAAGAAAAAGCAGCTGGATCTGCTGACGGAGCTGATGCGCCGTTCGGATGTGACGGAAATCATCAATGCCTGCGATGCGGGACGCGAGGGCGAACTGATTTTC
Organism: Butyricicoccus porcorum; assembly: GCF_051246315.1. Classification (NCBI taxonomy): domain Bacteria; kingdom Bacillati; phylum Bacillota; class Clostridia; order Eubacteriales; family Butyricicoccaceae; genus Butyricicoccus; species Butyricicoccus porcorum. The sequence continues at coordinate 375,493 of NZ_CP178353.1, read as the reverse complement.
CGCACCGTCTATCTTCTGGCAGGCTGCGTGAAACCCGTGAAGCGCCTCTGGATTTCTTCCATGGAGGATGCTGCAATCCGCGAGGGCTTTGAAAACCTGCGCGACGGCAGTGAGTACGACCATCTCTATGATGCCGCTCTTTGCAGAAGCAAGGCGGACTGGCTGGTAGGCATCAACGCCACCCGGCTTTTCTCGGTGCTGTATCACCGCACGCTGAATGTCGGACGCGTGGTGTCGCCTACACTGGCGCTGCTGGTACAGCGGGAAGCGGAAATCAAGGCGTTCCAGCCGGAGCCCTTTTATACGGTGAAGCTGGATAACGGGGATTTTGCGGCGGTCAGTGAAAAGCTGAAAAGCAAGCCGGATGCGGAAAGCCTGAAATCCGCCTGTGCAGGCGCGCCGGCGGTGATCCGCAGCGTGGAGCAGAAAGAAAAATCTGAAAAAGCCCCAGCACTCTATGACCTGACAACGCTCCAGCGAGATGCCAACCGCATCCTGGGCTTCACCGCCCAGCAGACGCTGGACTACCTTCAGTCCCTGTATGAGAAAAAGCTCTGTACCTATCCGCGAACCGACAGCCGCTACCTGACGGACGATATGGAAAGCGGGGTTCCGGCCGCCGCTGCCTGCGCCTCCGGGATTCTCGGCGTATCGGTCGGAGATGTGTTTTCAAAACAGGTCTGCGACAGCCGTAAGGTTTCCGATCACCATGCCGTCATTCCCACGATGGCTGCCGGAGAAGCTGAACTGTCTGCTCTGACAGCCGGAGAGCGCGAGGTGCTGAAGCTGGTTGCCCGTCAGGTGCTGATGGCGGTCAGTGCGCCGTACTCCTATCTGGAAACAGTGGCAACTGTCGAATGCGGCGGACAGGTATTCACCGCAAAGGGTAAAACCGTGCTGACCGCCGGCTGGAAAAGCTATGCGGCAGGCGAACAGAAGGAAAAGGTGCTCCCTCCGATGACGGAAGGACAGTCCATTGACAGTTTTGCCGTTTCGCTGGAAGAAGGAAAGACAAAACCGCCTGCCCGATACACCGAGGATACGCTGCTTTCCGCCATGGAAAATGCCGGTGCAAAGGAAATGCCGGATGATGCCGAGCGCAAGGGGCTGGGCACACCCGCCACCCGCGCCGGGATTCTGGAAAAACTGGTTTCCTCCGGCTTTGTGGAGAGAAAGAAGAACAAAAAGGCGGTCAGCCTGGTTCCTCAGGACATCGGTATCTCCCTGATTACGGTGCTTCCGGAACAGCTCCAGTCTCCGCTTCTGACTGCGGAATGGGAGAACATGCTGAAGGAGATCGAGCGCGGCGAGCTCTCTTCGGAGGCGTTTATGGCGCAGATCAGCCGCATGGTTTCCGAATTGGTGTGCGATTACGAGCCTGTGAGCGGTGCGGAGGTGCTGTTTCCGTCCGGACGACCGGTGGTCGGAAAATGCCCCCGCTGCGGCGGTCCGGTTACAGAGAGCAAGACCGGCTTTTTCTGTGAGCGCCGCGACTGCCGCTTCGGGCTCTGGAAGGACAACCGCTACCTGTCCGCAAAGCACATCATTCTGACAAAAAAGATGGCGGAGGCGCTTCTGAAGGATGGAAAAACCTTTGTCAGCGGCATGTACTCCGAAAAGACCGGCAAAAGCTATTCCGCCTACCTCGTACTGACGGACGATGGGCAGAAATCCAGCTATGCACTGGAGTTTGACAGGGAGAAACCCGGCGCATGAAGCTGAGCCCCGCAGAACGCGAAACAATTATCCTGTTTTCCGATGCAGACGATACCGCCAGCGTCTACACCTACGACAGGAGGCTGATTAAAAAGCTGGACGCCCTTTGCAGAAAATGTCCGGAAGAAGTGTATGAGGAGAAAAGGCGCTCCTCCGCCGGTGCGAAAAGCTATATCGTGCCCAAAAGCTGTGTTTCCGTCCGTGAGCCGTTTTCCAGAGCGCGTCGCGAGGCAGCCAGCAGGCGCGCAAAGGAGGCCGGCACCGTCCCGCCGGACAGAAGCAAAGGCCGCGTTTCGGATGAATAATGCAGGGAGATGGGCGCAGGGCTTCGGCTCTGTGCCCTGTTTCCCGGAAAGGATGGTATATGGCAGAAAAACAGAGCAGCAGGGACAGGCTGAAGGATATCACGGCAAGTATTGAGGACGGCATCAAGGAGCTGTTCCAGTCGGAGAGCTATGCGCAGTACCTTCAGACCATGAGCCGGTTTCACCATTACAGCGTAAACAATCAGGTGCTGATTCATATGCAGAAGCCGGATGCGACGCTGGTAGCGGGCTTCAACAAATGGAAGAATCAGTTCGGCAGAAATGTCATCAAAGGAGAACACGGCATTAAAATCATCGCCCCGACTCCCTTCAAAAAGAAAATCGAGCAGGAAAAGCTCGACCCGGATACGCAGCTTCCCATGCTGGACGCGGACGGGAAAATCATCACGGAGGAAAAGACCATCCAGATTCCCATGTACAAGCCGGTGACGGTGTTCGATGTTTCACAGACCGAGGGCAAGCCTTTGCCCCAGCTGGCCCATGAACTGTCGGGCAATGTGGCGAATTACGATGTGTTCATGGAGGCGCTGCGGCGCTCTTCTCCGGTTCCCATCTCCATTGAAGTGATGGGTGGCGGTATGGATGGTTACTTTGACCTGGAGCATCAGGATATCGCCATCCGCAAAGGCATGAGCGAAGTGCAGACGGTATCTGCGGTCATACATGAGATGGCGCACGCACTGCTTCACAATAGAACCAAAGATACTGAGGAGAAAACACCGGAACTCTCCCGCAGTACCGAAGAAGTGCAGGCAGAAAGTATCTCCTATGCGGTGTGCGCCTATTACGGCATCGCCACCGGTGATAACAGTTTCGGCTATATCGCGTCCTGGTCAAAGGATAAAACCCTGCCGGAGCTGCGGGAAAGTCTGGAGGTAATCAGCAAGACCGCCGACGGCCTTATCAACGATATCGACCGGCACTATGCGGAAATCCTGAAAGAGCGCGAGGAAGAGCTGATTGCTACTGAACCTGCCATGGCGATGGAGCGCCTTTATGCCGTGGATGAGCGGTATCTTCACGTTCAGCGCACGGACACCGGTGTGGATTACACGATTTACGATAAGGCATCCATGAAGGAAATCGACGGCGGTCAGCTGGATATGGAGATCAGCACACTTGCCGAGGCGGCACTGGAAATCTGCAACTCCCATGGAATCGGGCAGAACGCCCCGCTTCAGGTTGCGGATATCGGAATACTGGATGAATTGCAGGCTGCGCAGGATGCAGCGATTGCCATTGAGCCGCCCGTTCAGGAGAACCCGGAGCCGGAGACGGGCATTCCGCCTGATCCGGCAATTTCCGTGGAGGCGAGAAACGCATACGGCTATACGGATGATGCGATGCTCCCGCTGACAAAGGAGCGCGCTATGGAAATGTTTGAACGCGATGTGCCGGTATATCTTCTCTATGGGGACAATACCGAGGCAATGGCTTTTGAAAAAACGGAGATTTTGAATCATGACGGCATCTTCGGCATTGACCGCGCAGACTGGGAGGCTGTAAAAGAGCAGTTTCCTGTTATCACGGAAAACAGATGGCAGAAAGCATTCCAGCAGAATCCGGCAGACAGCTACTGCATTTATCAGCTCCGCAGAGATCCGGAACTGGCAGAGCTTCGCTTTATGAATTCTCATTATCTCCGGGAACATGGGCTTGAGCCCGCATTTGACCATTACGAGGCGGTCTATTCCGGCTCGCTTCCGTCTGACGGCAGTACAGAAGCCCGCCTGGATGATCTGTACATGAAATTCAACACCGCCCACCCGCAGGATTTTACCGGGCACAGCCTGTCCGTCAGTGACATTGTTGTGCTGAGGCAGCATGGTGCGGTAAGCTCTCATTATGTGGACAGCGTGGGCTTTGTTCAGCTTCCGGCGTTCCTGCCGGACAATTACCTGAAAAATGCAGAAATATCCGTGGAAGATGATTATGGGATGATCGACGGCATCATCAACAACGGTTCAAAGGAACAGCCGGATGTCAAGCCCAAGGCTCCCGATTTATCGGCGCTGTTTGAAGCGGCCAGACAGGTCGTTCAGGAAGATATGCAAGCTCCTGAACCGGGCAAAAAGCCTTCCGTTCTTGCCATGCTCCATGCACCCGCGCCGCCCAGAAGCGAAAAGAGCGCGCAGACAAAAAGCGCAGAAAGGGATATGATATGACGAATTTCACTAATGACGAGATGAATCTGATGTGTATCTACAGCGCCGGCAGCAGCCGTGCCGGTCTGATGCAGAAACTCACGGAAATGAAGAAGCACCTGGAACGCGATGAGGTCCAGCTGTTGTCGCTGACCGAATCAACTCTTAGAAAACTGGGAACAATGACCGATGAGGAGTTCGGGCAGCTGGAGCTCTACCCTGATTTCGATATCTGATTCTATTCCGAAAAAAGGTGCAGACGCACCCAATTTCGGAATACGGCTTTGTTTCTATTTCGGATTTTTGCGGTTTACTGCAAAAATCTGAAACAGGATGGTTCTAAAGCAAAATATGTGTAGGAAGAAAGCGTTCGTGTGATACGGGCGCTCTTTTCTTTTGAAAGGAGACGTGATCTATGGCAAGCAAATTGCAGGAGTACCGAAGAATGTCGGAAGAAGCGCAGCGGCAGCTGACTGGAAGCCTGGAGCGCTGGCAGTCCTTCCTCGCCACCGCGTCGAGGCTGTACAAATACCCGTATCACGAGCAGGTCATGATCCATGCCCAGCGCCCGGACGCCACCGCCTGTGCGGAGTTCGACGTCTGGAACAATACGATGCGCCGGTATGTGCGGCGCGGTTCCAAGGGCATCGCGCTTATCGATACCAGCGGCGACCGCGAGCGACTGCGCTATGTGTTTGATGTTTCGGACACCGGTACCCGGCCCAATTCCAGAAGCCTGAACCTGTGGGAACTGCGTGAGGAGCATATTCCTGCCGTGTCTTCCATGCTGGAGAAAAACTATGGCGTTCCGGCAGGCGAAAACTTTGCCGATCAGCTGGAGACAGTGGCTTCTCAGCTGGCGCGGGAATACTGGGAGGACAACCGCAGGGATATCCTCGGCATCCTTGAGGATTCTTTTCTGGAAGAGTATGATGAATTCAACGTAGGAGTGGCCTTCCGGAATGCCGCCGAGGTCAGTATCAGCTATTCTCTGATGCTGCGCTGCGGTCTGGAGCCGGAAAACTACTTTGAACACGAAGACTTTATGAGCGTTTTCGATTTCAACACCCCGGAAACGGCGGGCGCGCTGGGAACGGCGGTCAGCGGCATCAATCAGCAGGTGCTGCGGGAAATCGGGGCGACCATCCGAAACTATGAACGTCAGAAACTGACGGAAAGGAGCGCAGAATATGGAAATGACGTACACGCAGAACGGGGATTATCTGATCCCGGACATCAGACTGAGCGAACAGGAGGAGACACCCATCGGGAAGTACGGGCAGATGCGGAAACAGTATCTGAAGGAGCATCGCCTGATTCTCTGGAACCGTCTGGTGCTGTCGGAGCAGCTGTATCCGCACCTTCGGGAGATCGACGGGACGGCGCACCGGAGACTGGACGAGCTGATGCCGCAGATGGCGAAGCAGGCCGGCGTGACGGAGGAACTGAAGCGCAGAGACCCGATGAAATGGGCGGGCATGATGAATACGCTGAAGGCGCAGGCCGAGGAGATCATTCTGAACGAGCTGGTGTACAATTAACAGCTGAGGAACCGGATTCTCCGGAAGAACTGAATAACGGATATCCTGCCGGGACAGAGTTTGAACAGCTTTCCCTGAACCTTTTCCTCTCGGAACAGGAGCAGATATCCCAGATTGATGAAGCGGATCGCACAACCGAAGTGCTGTCCGCTTTTTCTTTTGCTCAGTCGGAAATCGACGATATGCTCCGTTTCGGCAGCAACACGAGCCATGCCAGAGAGCATATTGCGGATGCGTTCCAGAAGCAGAAACCGATTAAAGAAATCGCGGCGCTGCTGCAAAGGGAATTCCATGGCGGCTACGGCATCCGGGGCGAACACGGCGATTATGCCGCGTGGTATGACGGTGACGGTATTCATCTGCACAAAGGCCGTGAGGCCAGATATGCCGTGGATTCTCAGGTCATCACATGGGAAACTGCTGCGGAAAGAATCGGCCAGCTGTTAGACGAAGGCAGCTTTGCTTCCAATGTGGAGCTTGCCGAGGCCGGCGGGCGTGTCCGTTCCGAGCTGGCGCAGAGTCTGCTCTATCTGAAGCATGACCTGAGTGAAGAAGCAAACCAGGTAGGCTACTTCTCCTCCATGGACGATCTTCCTGCCGGTTATCCGGACGCCACCGCAGCGCTTGCCGAGAAGATGACGGACAGCGCTTTTGCCGATACGCTTCGCGGCGAATTTCTGGCATTCCTGAATGACTACGCGGAAAACAGAGAACTTCTTCGCTTTCATTATCACCGGATGGATGAACTGTGGCAGGGAGTCAGAGACATCTCCGCCGAGCGCCGGGAATATCCGGACGGGCCTGCCGAATTAGCAGAGCCGCAGAGCTTTATTACCGAGGATGAAATCAGTGAAGCGCTTGCCGGCGGCAGCTCGGTGGAGGGCGGCAAGGGCAGAATCTACGCCTATTTTACCGCAGACCACACCATGAAGGAAAAAGCGGATTTTCTGAAACAGGAGTACGGTATCGGCGGGCGCTCTCATGCGCTGTCCAGGGCTGACCATTCCTCTGAGGATCACAGCGCCAAGGGCATCCGGCTGACCAAAGGCGGATGTGCCCCTGTGGAGCTGAACTGGACGAAGGCCGCCGAGCGTGTGGATTCCCTGATCCGGAAAGACCGGTATCTGTCCCCGGAGGAACAGGAACTGTATCAACAGAATCTGCGGCGCAATTCCATCTACAACACCTATAACGATGTTAAGCACGATCATCCTGACGATATGGTGCTGTTCCAGGTGGGTGACTTCTTTGAACTGTACGGCGAGGATGCAAGGCAGGCCGCCGAGCTGCTGGATATTCGTCTGACCACCCGGAACATCCCCGGTGTTGGGCATGTGGATATGTGCGGCGTACCGTCCCATGCCCTCGATAGGTATGTGGAGCAGCTTCGGGCACAGTTTGATGTGACCGTATCGGCTGTCCCGGAGGGCAGCAATGAGCGGAGCGTTTATACCCTGCGGGCGTTTGCACAGGAGATTGACCTGTCCCGCTACGACATCGGGTACGGCGCTATGGGGAACGGTGTGACGGTCTGGAACCGGAAAGAGACAGAAAACGGCGATTACAAGACCATCGCCCATATTGACCCGGACAGGACGGTGAAATTCTACGATGACAGTCTGCCGGATGCGATAAAAGAACAGATTCAGCGGTTTGCGGACTCCTCCGAGATGACCATCTCGGCAACGCAGGACGCATCTGTTTTTTCTGTGTCTCCTGCGGGAAAAGAACCCGTATTGGAGGCTGAACCGGCTGCTGCGCCGAAGCCTGTCACCGCCGATGAAATCAGCGATGCCATCATCCAATGGAACGGCAGCTTTGAAAGCAAGTCCCGCGTCAACGACTATATGCTGGCACATGGGCGGGAGCGCGGAGCTGCCGCATGGCTGAAAGATGAGTTCGGGGGTGCGGATACCTTTTCTGTTGTCACCGACCATGGAACACTGGAACTGCCGTGGGCGAAAGTACAGCGTCAGCTGGGGATTCTGGTGAATGACGGGCGTTTCTTTACCGAGGCCGACCGGATGCTGGCACAGGCGGAACAGATTGCCGCGCAAAGCGAGGTCGCGCCCTATGAACGCTTCACCGTCATTGAAACGGATGAGGGCTACGGCATCTGGGACGATCTGCATGACGGCCTCTATGTGGATGAGGACGGCGTGACCGCCGACTTCGATTCCGAGTGGGTGGCAGAGAATTATCTGATCGAACTGAAAGAGAAAATTGCCCAGCGGGAAGCTGCTGAATGGGAGTATGTGGAGCGCTCCAAATACGAGGCGCAGAGCCAGGAAACAGAACAGGAATCTGCTCCTGCTGCCGATGTATCGGCTGATACGAATAACACTTCGGAAATGGAGTCTGAACCCCATTTTCAGGACGATAACGACCTGATCGGCGCAGAGCTGACGCTGGACGGCAGACGCTTTGCGGTGGATGATGTCAGGGATGGCCGCGCCTCTCTGCGGGACATCACATTCCAGAACGGAACCGGTTTTCCCATCTTCCGCAATGAACCGGTTGATACCGTGCGCGGGATTCTCTTCCCGGAAAAGACGACGGTGCCCCAGGTGAATCTGGAAGCGGAACTGACCGAGGCGGAGCTTGCCCTGATGCGCCCGCAGCTGGACGCGGCGGGGATTGACTACCTGGTTGCCAATGCCGGCTACAACAGACGAACCATCAGCTTTTCCTCCCAGCATTACCGGGAAGTGCAGGATATGCTGGATGCGCTGCCGGACAACGCGGATGAGGTCGTGTATTCAACGGAAACGGATAAGGTTTACCCCGGCGAACAGACCGGCCTTCCCTATGACATTGTTACAGAACGGCTGCGCACAGAGCCGGAGCATACGCCGCCTGAACCGGGGGTCAGCACAGATGATGCTATCAATGCAAATCCGGTTTCCGTACAGATCGGCGGCGAGTGGCAGACATTTCCTAACACCGGTGCGGCAGAACAGGCTATGTATGAGGAATACAAAGCGCAGACCCATCGGAACGCCCAGAACTTCCGCATCACTGATTCTGACCTGGGTGCAGGCGGTGCCAAGGCCAAGTATCAGGCAAACATCAGCGCCATCCGGCTGCTGAAACAGCTGGAGGACGAAGGGCTTCAGGCCAGCCCCGATCAGCAGGAAGTGCTCTCCCGGTATGTGGGCTGGGGCGGTCTGGCGGATGCCTTTGACCCGGAGAAGGAAAACTGGCGTGCGGAATATGCGGAACTGAAGGAGCTGCTCACCCCAGAGGAATACGAGGCGGCAAGAGCCTCCACGCTGAACGCCCACTACACCAGTCCTACCGTCATTCACGCCATGTATGAGGCGCTGGAAAACATGGGATTTGAATCGGGCAATATTCTGGAGCCCAGCATGGGCGTCGGGAACTTCTTCGGCTGTCTGCCCGAATCCATGCAGAACAGCAGGCTCTACGGCGTGGAGCTGGACAGCATCACCGGGCGGATTGCAAAACAGCTTTACCCCAAAGCGGACATTACCGTGGCGGGATTTGAAACCACCGACAGACGGGATTTCTATGACGTCGCCATCGGCAACGTGCCGTTCGGACAGTATCAGGTCAATGACCGGGCATACAACAGGCTCGGTTTTTCGATTCATGATTATTTCTTTGCCAAGACACTCGATCAGGTGCGCCCCGGCGGTGTGATTGCCTTCGTCACCAGCCGCTACACCATGGACAAGCAGTCCCCGGAAGTCCGCAGATACATCGCACAGCGGGCAGAGCTGCTGGGCGCAATCCGTCTTCCCAATAACGCCTTCAAAGCCAATGCAGGCACGGATGTTGTCTCCGATATCATCTTCCTGCAGAAGCGCGGCTGCCCCATCGAGATTGAACCGGACTGGGTGCATCTGGGACGGAATGAGGACGGCTTTGCCATCAACAGCTACTTTGTGGAGCATCCGGAGATGATTCTGGGGCGGCAGTCCTCAGAAAGCACGCAGTACGGCAGGCAGGATTTCACCGTAGAGCCCATTGAAGGGCTGGAACTTGCCGACCAGCTTCACGATGCGGTGAAGTACATCCGCGGCACCTATCAGGCAGCAGAGCTGCCGGAGCTCGGCGATGACGAGGCACTTTCCGACAGCATCCCCGCAGACCCGAATGTCAAAAACTACAGCTATACCGTTGTGGATGGAGAAGTTTACTACCGGCAGAACAGCCTAATGAGCCGGCCGGCGCTGAACGCGACCGCTTCGGAGCGCGTCAAGGGGCTGGTGGGACTGCGCGACTGTCTGCACCACCTGATTGATCTTCAGATGGACGCCATGACTCCGGACAGCGCAATCCGTCAGGCCCAGGCAGAGCTGAATACGCTCTACGACAGCTTTACCGCGAAATACGGCCTCATCAACAGCCGCGCCAATGCGCTGGCATTTCAGGACGACAGCTCCTACTACCTGCTGTGTACGCTGGAGGAGCTGGACGAGGAAAAACAGCTGAAGCGCAAAGCGGATATCTTCACCAAGCGCACCATCAAGCCCCATGAGGTCGTAACCTCCGTGGATACGCCGTCCGAAGCGCTGGCGCTGTCCATTTCAGAAAAAGCCTGCGTCGATCTGCCGTATATGACACAGCTGACAGGTATGGACGAGTCTGCGCTGATTGACGGCCTGCAGGGCGTTATCTTCCGGGACCCGGTGAAAAGCGAGTGGCAGACTGCCGATGAGTATCTCTCCGGCAATGTGCGCCAGAAACTGCGGGAGGCGGAACAGGCAGCGTCTGCCGATCCGGCCTATCTGCCCAATGTGGAGGCGCTCCGTTCTTCCCAGCCGAAGGATCTGGACGCTTCTGAAATCGAGGTGCGCCTGGGCGCAACCTGGATTGACCAGAAATACATCCAGCAGTTCATGGAGGAAACCTTTGAGCCGCCGTATTATCTGCGCCGGAGTATTCAGGTGCATTTCTCTCCGTTTACTGCGGAGTGGAGCATCAGCGGAAAATCCCAGCCGTCCTACAACGACGTAAACGCCTATATGACCTACGGCACGGAGCGCGCCAACGCCTATCGGATTCTGGAGGATACGCTGAACCTGCGGGATGTGCGCATCTATGACACCGTCACCGATCCGGACGGCAAGGAGCGCCGGGTTCTCAATTCCAAAGAAACAACCCTTGCCCAGCAGAAACAGCAGGCAATCAAGGACGCCTTTTCCGAGTGGATATGGAGAGATCCGGACAGACGTCAGGAACTTGTGACACGCTACAACGAGCTGTTCAATTCCAACCGGCCGCGCGAATACGACGGCTCTCATATCACTTTCAGCGGCATGAACCCGGAGATTCATCTGCGGGAGCATCAGCTGAACGCGGTCGCACACATTCTCTATGGTGGGAATACGCTGCTGGCACACGAGGTGGGCGCAGGCAAGACCTTCGAGATGGTCGCCGCTGCCATGGAGAGCAAGCGTTTGGGGCTTTGCCACAAACCGATGTTTGTGGTTCCGAATCATCTGACCGAACAGTGGGCTTCGGAGTTTCTGAGGCTGTACCCGTCTGCCAACATTCTGGCGGCAACGAAAAAGGATTTTGAGCCGAAAAACCGCAAAAAGTTCTGCGCCCGCATCGCTACCGGCGATTATGACGCCATTATTATTGGGCACAGTCAGTTTGAGCGGATTCCTGTTTCCATGGAACGGCAGGAGCGGCTGCTGCGGGAACAGATCGAGGAAGTCACTGAGGGCATTGAAGAACTGAAGAACAGCCGTGCGGAGCGCTTTACCATCAAATCCATGGAGCGCACGAAGAAAGGACTGGAGACCAAGCTGAAAAAACTGCTGGAATCCGGGAGAAAGGATGATGTCGTTACCTTCGAGGAGCTGGGCGTTGACCGGCTCTATGTGGACGAGGCACACGCCTTCAAGAACCTTTTCCTCTATACGAAAATGCGCAATGTGGCCGGACTCTCGACAACGGATGCACAGAAATCCTCGGATATGCTGCTGAAATGCCGCTACATCGATGAGCTGACCGGCGGCAAGGGCGTGGTGTTCGCAACGGGCACACCCGTCAGCAACTCCATGACTGAGCTTTACACCATGATGCGCTATCTCCAGCATGACACGCTCCAGAAGAAGGGGCTGGCGCATTTTGACTGCTGGGCTTCCACCTTTGGTGAGACCACGACTGCCATTGAACTTGCACCGGAGGGCACAGGCTATCGCGCCAGAACACGCTTTGCCAAGTTCTTCAATCTGCCGGAGCTGATGACTCTGTTCAAAGAAGTGGCCGACATCAAGACATCCGACCAGCTTCACCTTCCTGTGCCGGAGGCTGTCTATCACAATGTTGTGGCACAGCCGACAGAGATTCAGCAGGCGATGGTGCAGGAACTGTCCGAACGCGCTGCCAAAGTCCATGCAGGTGCAGTGGATGCCAGCGTGGACAATATGCTCCGCATTACCACAGACGGCAGAAAGCTGGGACTTGACCAGCGCATCATCAATCCCGATCTGCCGGATGACCCGTCCAGCAAGGTCAACATGTGCGTGGATAACATCTACCGCATCTGGGACGAGGGTCAGGCGGACAAGCTGACCCAGTTGGTGTTTTGCGACTTGAGCACACCCAAAACCGGTGCTCCTGCGGCGAAAGCAGCCAAGGCAGTTGGCGGCAATCTGGACAGTCCGGAGCTTCACGCAGTGGAATCCCAGATTGATATCACACCGGAACCGGAGTTCACCGTCTATGATGACATCCGGGAGAAACTGGTGGCAAGAGGTATTCCCAGGGAGCAGATCGCTTTCATCCATGAGGCCAATACCGAGGCACGGAAGAAAGAGCTGTTCGCCAAAGTCCGCTCCGGTCAGGTGCGTGTGCTGATGGGCAGCACCTTCAAAATGGGAGCCGGTATGAACGTGCAGGACCGGCTTGTGGCGCTTCATGACCTGGATGCGCCGTGGCGGCCGGGCGATCTGGAACAGCGCTCCGGCCGAATCATCCGTCAGGGCAACAGGAACAAGCAAGTCCACATCTTCCGCTATGTGACGGAGGCCACCTTTGACGCCTATCTCTGGCAGACGCTGGAGAACAAGCAGAAGTTTATTTCGCAGATTATGACCAGTAAAAGCCCCGTAAGAAGCTGTGAGGACATTGATGAAACCGCGCTGTCCTACGCGGAGATCAAGGCGCTCTGTGCCGGTGATGAGCGCATCAAGGAGAAGATGGATCTGGATGTGGATGTGGCACGGCTGAAGCTGATGAAAGCCAATCATCAGAGCCAGCAGTACCGGCTGGAGGACAACATTCTCCGCCACTTCCCGGAACAGATCGAACAGAACAAGGGATTCATCGCAGGGTTTCAGGCAGATATGCAGACGCTGGCGGAACACCCCCATCCGCAGGACGGCTTTGCCGGTATGACGGTGCGGGGCGATGTGCTGACCGATAAGGAAAACGCCGGTGCGGCGCTGGTTGATGCCATGAAGGAGGTCAAGGGCTTGGAGCCGGTGCCCATCGGCAGTTACCGGGGCTTTCAGATGTCTCTGACGCTGGAGGATTTCGGCAAGCAGTATGTGCTGACCCTCAAGGGGAAAATGTCCCACCGTGTGGAGCTGGGCAAAGACCCAAGGGGCAATCTCATCCGCATCGACAATGCCCTCGCCGGCATGGAAACGCGCCTTGCCCGTGTGCAGGAAAAGCTGGATTCCCTTTATGCGCAGATGGATACCGCCAAAGCGGAGCTGGGCAAGCCATTTCCGCAGGAGCAGGAGCTGAAAGAAAAATCCGCCCGTCTAGCACAGTTGAACATTGAGCTGAATATCGATGACAGGACGCCGATAGAGGCAATGGTGGAGGTTGCGGACAGCGAGCCGGAGGTGCGCTCTGCTGTCAGTGCAAAATCCGAAAGGCCGTCTGTGCTGGCCAAACTCCACGCCCCGCTGCCGCAGCGGGACAGTCATCCCAAACAGAATGAAACCGAGAAGGAGGTTCGCTGAACATGGAAAAGAAAATTGCAACGGATACGCCGTTATACCGGCATGACGCAGCCTATGCGCGCGAGCATGATGAGCTGCCGCTGTACAGAGAATCCTATCAGGCCAACATCGCCTGCAAGGAGGCGATTGAGGAAGCTATTTCTGAGAATTACGGCAACAACCGCTTGAATTCTCAGGCAGTTTTTGATGCGGTCAGCGCGGAATTCAGTATGGAGCGAATCCAGTATGTGCTGGCCAATACCGTGCAGTATAAGGATTGGGACGGACGCATCAGCCGCGCCAACCGGGAGTGGGCGCAGACCGTGCCGGTCGTGCCGAATCCCGATTCATGGGGCGGAGACCGCAACTGCTATTTTGTGGTGGACAGGCCGCATACCGGTCTGACGGATCTGTTCATTACCCATTTCCGAAAGGAACTGGAGAAAGCCCCCAGAGCGAAAAAACCGTCTGTTCTGGAAAAGCTTCAGAAGCCCCTGCCGGACGCCGCGCCGAAACCCGGCAGGGATAAAGCGCAGGAGCTCTGATGATGGCAGACACCAGGGACATCAGTATGCACTTCTGGGCAACGCAGGAGGAGTATGATCTGATTCAAAAGAACATGGCGCTGTCGGGCAGCACGAATCTCAGCGCCTTCCTGCGGAAGATGGCCATTGACGGCATGGTCATTAAGCTGGATATGCCGGAGATCCAGGAGATGCTGCATCTGCTCAGGCGCGCAAATGCCAATATCAATCAGATTGCCAGACATCTGCACGATACCGGGCGCATCTATGATACAGATCTGGAGGAGATACTGGGGTTTCAGAAAGAAACCGCTACCCGTCTGAATGATATTCTCACCAAACTGTCCGCCTTGAAATAAGGACAATACACCCCATGGGCAGCAGAGCCGTGCGCTTTGCTGCCCGCATTTTTTGTTATCCGGCTCCGTATCCTTGAGCGCTTTGAATTTCAGAATTACAATAGAATCAGAAAAGAAGAAAAGGAGGCTCTGACCATGAAAATACTGCTGAAAATTCTCTGCGCACCGATGATTGCCGTTCTGTCCGTTTTCGTCTGGCTGGCATCGAAGCTGGTTCAGATATCCGCTGTCGTTATGAATTTCATCGCCATTGCCGTGGGTCTGGGCGCACTCTGCATCCTTTTTGACGGAAAGACTGCCCAGGGCATCTGCGGACTGATTGCGGCGTTTCTCTTTACCCCGTTCGGACTGCCGATGTTCTCCATCATGCTCCTGGGACAGGTGCAGAAATTCCGCTACTGGATTCAGGACAGCGTGTACGGATAACAGAACTTTGCGCCAGGTTGGCGCAAAGTGCAGCCTGTCAAAGAAGCCCTATTGCCTCGTTGCAATAGGGCTTCAAGCAGGAAAAGGGAGGGAAAAGTCGAAAAAGCATCCACTTGTGGATGGCGAGTTTCTTGAGATTCAACGCAGCAAACTTGAGCTTGACCCAGGTGGATACCGCGGTCAGCCCTCGATAGGGTGTATAACGCATGGCGTGTTTCTCTTTTGCGTCCGCAAAGACGCGCTCAATAGTCTGCGAACGCAGGGCGTAAGTAGCTTTGCCGATCGGCGAATGTCGGACATCCTCCGCCCGTTCTATGTACTCATGCCAGATGTGGCGCTCAACGATTTTGGTGCACTGTCGGCTTTGCGTGCAGCGCTCACGGACAGGGCAGTTTTTGCAAACGTAGCTCTTGCTCTTGTATTCCCGGTAGCCCTCACGGTTGGTGGTCGCGTAACTCAGCACCTTGTTCTGCGGACAGAGAATGCAATCGTAGAACTCATCGAAAACATAATCATACCATGGCAGGTTGCCTTTCTTGGTCATCGGACGCTTATAGGGCAGCGACGCGATTCTTCCACTATCGAAGATTTGCTTGCAGATCCAAGGCGTTTTGTATCCTGCATCAGCTGTGACCACCTGTACCTCCGGATAGTGCTCAGTCAGTCTCTGGAATACCGTATCAAACGCAACGCTGTCGTGGACATTTCCTGGAGTGACCTCCGTTTCCAGTACGTAGCCGCGCTTGTCACAGACGGTATGCGCCTCGTATGCAAAGCACTTCTTGTGCTCGCCCTTGTGAAAGACGCCGCTTTCCGGGTCGGTTGTGGATTCGATCACCGTTTTCTGCTTCGGAGATGCCGAAGGTGTGTCATCGTCGTCATCCTTCTTCAGCGGTTTCTTTCCGTGCGCGGAACGATCCGCTGCGATCTCCTCGTCCAATTGCTCCTGATAATGCTTCGCTGCTATAGGTATCGATTTTTTCACATGCTTCTTCAAGTTCGCGTTTGCTTTAATGTGTGTTCCATCTACAAACACGACCTCCGGTGACAGGTATCCTGCACGGGAGACCTCCTCCAGTATCCACCGGAACACGCCTTCGATTACTTCCGCCGTGAAGCGATTCCGGAAGGCGTAGCTGATCGTCGCAAAGTGCGGCAGACGCTGCGACATGGTATATCCCAGAAACCAACGGTATGCTACATTTACTTCCGCGTCTCTCAGAGTCTGTCGCAGAGACCGGATACCGAACAGATGCTGAATCAATACCAGCTTGAATAGTACTACCGGGTCACAGCTCGGCCGTCCATTGTCCTCGCAGTACAAATCTTCTACCAGATCGTAGATGCGTGTGAAATCCACCGCTGCGTCGATCTTCCGCAGCAGATGCTCTTTGGGTACCAACATGTCCACACACAGCATCTCGATTGCCTGCCGCTGTTCAGTTTCTCTCTTCAGCATCCTCATCACCTATTCCCATTATATCAAAAAAGGCCGCTTTGTGCGACCTTTTTTGACAGGCTGAGATCTGCGAAAGCAGATCTTTTTTGTTTGAGAACCCCTCCTCCAGCCGCGTGGACATCCTCACCGGTGCCCGTCGAAATCCCGCTGGCGGGCGATTTCATACAGGCAGATGCTGGCGGCGGATCCCACGTTCAGCGAGCTGGCCGCGCCGTAGATCGGTATGCGCAGCAGCAGGTCGCAGGCCTCCTTCCAGGCCTTGCTCATGCCGAAGGTCTCGTTGCCCACGATCAGCACCGTGGGTTTGGAAAGGTCGGCCTCGTGCAGCGCCGCCGTGCCGTGGGCGCTGGTGCCCACGATCTGCATCGGCACCGGCAGCGCGCGGATGAAGCGCACCGCATCCTCCGCGGAGCCGAAGCCGGCAAACGGCACGTGAAAAGTGGTGCCGATGCTGGCGCGGATGCACTGAGGGTCGTAGAAATCGGCGCTGTGGCCGGTGGTCAGAACGCCGCAGGCGCCGAATGCGTCGGCGGAGCGCACCACCGTCCCCAGATTGCCCGGCGACGCGGGGCGGTCGCAGAGCACCAGCAGCGGGTTTGGAGCGTGATTGACGGCGCGACGCACCCGCGCCTCTCCGTCGGTGCGCTGGCGCAGGATGCACACCAGCTCGCAGGGGTTTTCGCGGTCGGAAAGCTCCGCCATCATGTCGCCCGGCATCGGGTTCAGCACGTCCGGCGCGGCCCGGTGGATCATGTCCTGCGCCCAGCCCGACAGCCGCTTTCCGCTGTCGTAGCCGATGGACTGGAAGCGCTCTCCGGCGGCGATGGCCTGCTCCACCGGATGCACGCCCTCCAGAAAGAACAGTTTGGTGCGCGTGCGCTTTTCGCGATTGCGGCTCAGCGTCTCATAGAGTTGGAATACGTCGTTTCTCGCCCGCAGCGGTCGGATCTCCGGCATGGGGAATCCCTCTCTTTCTGTGAATCAACTGGTCTTTGAGAAAATTATATCATACTGCGCGCCCAAATACAAGCGATCTGCGCGTCGGTTCCGGGAATTCAGACGGCACATCCGGCGAAGCTGTTTTTCGACGCCGGGCTTCCCCCGCCATGCGTCGGGGCGCGGCAACCGGTTCCGGGAATCTCCCCCACGAAAAAAAGCTCCTGGCGCGATGCCAGGAGCAGAGCTTGTCAAAATAGTATTTTGACAAGCTGGTGGACGGGGAAGCAAGCTCCCCCGCCACTGCCACCCTCTCCAGTTTTCGCTGAAATCCTTCGGATTTCCGGGCGCGAAAACTGCAATGAAGTGATTTTTGCTCTGGGAAATGGGATTTCCCGACTCAAAAATCACCCCGCCCCCGGCGTACACGCCGCCGGGTACGATTGAAATTCGAGAGGGCTGCGGCCCTCTCGAGCTCTCCAGGGGTTTTTTGACAGTCTGAACTTTGCGCCAGGTTGGCGCAAAGTGAATTACATTGATGAGGGCTTCTGCTTTTGCCGGCAGGAGCCTTTCTTTTTTGAAAAAGGCGGTGAACCGATATGGCAACAACACGCATTATCCCCATGCATCAGAACAAGGGAAAAACCATCCGGCAATGCCTGTCCTACAGATTGGATTACGGCAAAAATCCGGATAAGACCCAGGAGGGCCAACTGATCAGCGCCTATGCCTGCGACCCGGAGACCGCAGATGCAGAATTTGCGCTTTCCAAACGCGAGTATTTTCAGCTGACCGGCCGCAGGCAGGACAGCGATGTGATCGCCTATCAGGTGCGCCAGTCCTTTCGCCCCGGCGAGATTACGCCGGAGGAGGCGAACCGCATCGGCTACGAATTTGCCGAGCGATTCTTGAAAGGCAACCATGCCTTTATTGTCTGCACCCATACAGATAAGCAGCACATCCATAACCATATTTACTGGAACTCCACCAGTCTTGACTGCACCCGGAAATTCCGGAACTTCTGGGGTAGCACCATGGCAGTCCGGAAGCTGAGCGACCTGATCTGCGTGCAGCACAGGTTATCCGTCATTGAAAATCCGAAGCCCCACGGCATAAGCTACAACCGCTGGCAGGGTGATATTAAAAAGCTCTCAAACCGCGACCGTCTCTGTCTGGATATGGATGCAGCATTGGCGAATAAACCGCATGACCTTGAGGGCTTTTATTCGCTCATGGAGCAGGCCGGCTACACTGTTACCCGCGGGAAAAACATCACTTTCAGCCATCCGCGCCAGAAGCGCAATATCCGTATGCGCTCCCTTCCGGAAGAATACCGGGAGGATGCCATTCGGGAGGTGCTGGCAGGCAGGCGTATCCATAATCCGCGTAGACGACGCAATTCGCTGGCAGAGCAGAAAGCCCAGCTTGTCAGTTCGTTGGAGGCAAAACAGAATCAGGGGCGGGGCCGTTACTACGATCTGTCTATCCAGAATCAGATTACCAAACAACAGGCCAGGGCACTTCTGTATTATCAGCAGCATGGGTTTACCAGCGCAGATGATTTTGATGCATTTGCCGAATCGGTGGAAGCCGCAAAGCAGCGCAGAGATGCGTTGTCCGCGCAGATCACTTCTGCCGAAAAGCGGCTGAATGAGATTGCAGTCCTCCAGAAGCACATCACCAACTATCTCAAAACCAAAGATATCTATGCAGGCTATCGGGCGTCTGGTTATTCCAAAGCGTACTATGAGGAACATGAGGATGCGATCAAGCTCTGCAAAGCGTCCAAGCGGGCATTTGATGAACTGCTTCCCTCTGACACTTCCGGCAAAACTGCCGGTTCCCACAAGAAGCAGCTTCCTTCCCTGAAAGCGCTCCGGGCGGAGTACGCCGAACTGCTGGCGATGAAAAAGGCGGCATACCCGGAATACTACCGGGCGAAAGATGAGTACCGGGAGCTGCTGACTTATCAGGCTAATCTGGCTGGGCTGTTCGGCATTGAAAACGTCAGAAGCGCGCCTCAGCGCGAGCACCAGCAGGAAGAAAAATAAGCGCCGTCAGGTGCGCCGCCGAAGATGAAATCTTCGATCATTGGGGTTTGGGGATTGCCCCCAACAAGCAGAAATAGAAAGTTCCGCCTCCGGGCGGAATCTTTTTGTTTTGAGCCTTTCTGATCAGGAAGGCATTGCTTGCCAAAGAAGAGTTCGTTCAATAAAACTTTCGGATGGATGTGTTTTATGACACACCTTGAGATTGAATTGTTCATACTTTCGTGCTATAATAAAATGTGAATTCTACTAACCACTTGCCGGAAATAAGAGAGGGATAAATTATGGCTGTAAGCTACAAAAAATTATGGAAACTCCTTATTGACAAAGACATGAAAAAGAAGGAACTGGAGCAACAGGCGAAAGTGAGTCACTATACTGTCAGCAAGATGTATCGCGGAGAAAATGTTACTATCGATATTTTGGAGCGGATTTGCAAAACGCTGGATTGCTCTCTTGATGACATGTTATACGCCAACTTTGAAAACAACTTTGAAAAAGCTGTTTTCTGGTATTTAAGGTTTTATAGCAATCCAACGAATTACTGCACATAGCCACATGAACGAAACCAACCAAAGCAATCGGATTGGCGAATAGTAGAAAATGCCCGCTTAATTGCCTCAGGAAGTTGTGCTGCAATACGTATCTTCTGCTTTCTGAGATTGGCCTTGAGTTTTGACCACATCTTCTCAATTGGATTCAGATCGGGACTGTATGGCGGCAGATACAGATACCGGACGCCGGCCCTATCCAATAGCTCTTTTACAATCTTTGCATGATGAGAACGCATATTATCCATTACAATGATATCTGTTTCAGACAGCGTTGGCAGAAGAGTAGAGCTCAGATATTCCGCAAAACGTTCTGCTGTCGTTCCACCTTGATAGATTGTATATGCAGTCTCTCCGGTAATGCGGACAGAAGACAAAATAGTAGTATTGGCCGGCGTATTGACAGGAGTGCTGTCAATTGCTCGTCTTTCTTTCCGGGCACGGGCATAATGCCTTGTCATATTTGTGTTGACTCCGCTTTCATCAAGAAATACCAGGCTGTTTGCGGCGTTCTCCGGTATAAGCTGCTCCCAATTTTTCCGTTTTTGCTGTACATCGGGGACGCTCCTGTTCCGAAGCATGCAGAGACTTCTTTTTATAGACATATCCAAGCTTCAAAATTGTTTTACGTACCGTTTCATCACTTACATGGAGTTGGAGTGTATCAATAATCTCATTAATTGTAATATCCGGCTGTTGCTGGATCAAACAGTCAATATTCTGAATATCTTTCCGGCTCAGAGAAGGTTTGCGTCCACGCAGGGAAGTCCTCGTTTCAACAGAACCGGTCTCTCTCATCCGCTTTACCAAACGGTAGACTGTGCTTGTATTTACACCAAAACATTCTGCTACTTCTTTTGCATTATGCGTTCTATTCCATGCTTCAATCAACAATTTTCTGGCTTCGTTGTGCAACATAATAATCACCTCTTGATTTAATCATAATACCTTTGTCAAGAGAGTGCACTATTTATTTGGATTGCTATAGAATGCAAGGAACAGTGAATTGGAGTTCGTCTTGTTATAATTAGCTTCTTGGGGTATCTTTAAATACTGTAGAAAAGAGGAAGGAAATAATAAATGGCTAAAATGAGAATATCACCGGAATTGAAAAAACTGATCGAAAAATACCGCTGCGTAAAAGATACGGAAGGAATGTCTCCTGCTAAGGTATATAAGCTGGTGGGAGAAAATGAAAACCTATATTTAAAAATGACGGACAGCCGGTATAAAGGGACCACCTATGATGTGGAACGGGAAAAGGACATGATGCTATGGCTGGAAGGAAAGCTGCCTGTTCCAAAGGTCCTGCACTTTGAACGGCATGATGGCTGGAGCAATCTGCTCATGAGTGAGGCCGATGGCGTCCTTTGCTCGGAAGAGTATGAAGATGAACAAAGCCCTGAAAAGATTATCGAGCTGTATGCGGAGTGCATCAGGCTCTTTCACTCCATCGACATATCGGATTGTCCCTATACGAATAGCTTAGACAGCCGCTTAGCCGAATTGGATTACTTACTGAATAACGATCTGGCCGATGTGGATTGCGAAAACTGGGAAGAAGACACTCCATTTAAAGATCCGCGCGAGCTGTATGATTTTTTAAAGACGGAAAAGCCCGAAGAGGAACTTGTCTTTTCCCACGGCGACCTGGGAGACAGCAACATCTTTGTGAAAGATGGCAAAGTAAGTGGCTTTATTGATCTTGGGAGAAGCGGCAGGGCGGACAAGTGGTATGACATTGCCTTCTGCGTCCGGTCGATCAGGGAGGATATCGGGGAAGAACAGTATGTCGAGCTATTTTTTGACTTACTGGGGATCAAGCCTGATTGGGAGAAAATAAAATATTATATTTTACTGGATGAATTGTTTTAGTACCTAGATTTAGATGTCTATGAACAATAGAATCATTCCACTACCTTCTGCTATCAATAAGACTGACACTGTTTCCGAAGCTGAGTCAATAACATCAGAAAAATGTCTGCTTTATGTAGCGATGACTCGTGCACAAAAGGGTGTCTACATCACAAGCTACGGCAAAGAATCAGATTTTTTGAAGCCGTAAAGTTAATTGTCACGCAGTTACCGTATGGTAGCTGCGTGATTTTTTTTGCCTGCATACCTGCGGCCTGATTCCTATCGCATACTTCATGCAACATAAACGCGCTTCCTGCCGGTCGCCTCCGGTCATTGCAGAAACAATGGATATTGTATGCAAATTGACTTGGAGAGTGAAAAAATGCGTGAATTAAAGATTATTCGTATTCTTTTAAGTGTGTATGTTCTTAATTGTGAGCATACGCTCATGTACAGGTGCAGAAAAATACGCCTGTTCGCGGTAAAATATATATACAAGATAAGACGAAAGGCAGGTGCGTGAACATGGACAAGGAAATGAGCCTCAAGA
Organism: Butyricicoccus porcorum; assembly: GCF_051246315.1. Lineage (NCBI taxonomy): Bacteria > Bacillati > Bacillota > Clostridia > Eubacteriales > Butyricicoccaceae > Butyricicoccus > Butyricicoccus porcorum. The sequence continues at coordinate 353,125 of NZ_CP178353.1, read as the reverse complement.
ATCGGGACAGACTCATTCAGCTGGGCATAACCATTTCTACGTTCAGAAAGTATCGCGGCCTGTCCCAGGAGCAGCTGGCAGAACGTGCGTCAGTCAGTCGTTCTCTTATCAGTTCAATCGAGGCTGCGGGTATAGCCAAATCATTTTCGCTTGAGGTGTTCTATAACATCGCCGATGCGTTGGAAATAGAGCCTGCAACATTGCTGAGCGCACCGACACAATTCGATAACCTTTTGAAACAGAACACCTGACCACATCCTTGGGATAGCTGATATAGAATCATTGCAGCACAGACTGCCAGTATCATGTACTGGCGGACTGTGCTGTTTTTTCGTTTTGGAAATGTATCTTCTGTTGTTCGGAGAAAGGAGAGGGATATCATGGCAGGCTTGTTTAAGAAAATCGGCAGGACGCGCCGGATTCCGGAGAAACTGGCGCAGTATGACGATGAATACCTGCTGTACTGTGTGGAAAAGGATCGCGTTGAAACCGTTCTTGAGAGCACGCTGCATGAGACCGACGATCCGAAAGAGATCATTGATGTCACATTGAAAATGGTATGTGAGTTCTATGGCGGTGACTGGGCCGGCGTCATGGATATCGATATGGATACCTGCCTGTGGAGACCGGTCTGCTGGTTCCGAGCGGGAGGTGCAACCGACAGAACACGCGAACTGATCAGCGGCCTGGAAGATGCCGAGGTCGTGCCGCGCTGGCTGGAAGCTATGCACAGCGCCATGCCTGTTGTTCTGCCTGATACGACTGAAATCAAGGAATCCAATCCGGCTGAATTTGCACTGTATGAGCGTCTGGAGGCAAGAGCCATCCTGGCATCCCCTTTTTCTCCGACACCGACCGGCTTTCTTGTCATCCGCAATCCGTCGAGATATCTGGAGCGGCCGGAAGCGCTGTACATCTTCGCCTATGTTCTTCATCGCGCGCTTGCCCAGCAGAATGTCATGGAACGTGAGAAGATCATCGAGGCCATGAACCCGATAGAACCGAGCTATGATGTCTATATCAGTTTCTTCCGCGACCTGGAAATCCGCACAGCCGGCGGTACGCTGACCGAGCAGATCATCAATGCACCAAAAACCATTCAGCTTGTTGCCTATCTGTTGCTGAAGCCGGAACGCGCCCACTCACCGAAAGAAATCTTTGAGCATCTGAACCCCGGAGAAGATTTTGACGGCAATACGAATGCGATTCGCGGCAGCATATACCGGTTTTCCAATATGTACGCAAAGCGCACCGGACAATCCGCAAGACTGATCGTCCGGGAAGGCAGCGGATACAGGCGAAATCCGAATCTGAAGATTACGACCGACATCGAACAGTTTGACCTGCACCTGAAAGCAGCCGAAGCAGCTTCTGGAAGCGCTGAAAGAATTGAGGAGCTTCGCAAGGCGGTAGAGCTTTACAAAGGCCCGGTTTTCATGTGCGGCAGAGACCAGCTGTGGCTGAATGATATTGTCAGTCAGTATGAGGTTCGCTACATCAAGGCCGCAGATGCCCTGATGCGCGAGCTGGCAAAGCAGAAAGACTATGCGGGCGTCATGCAGTACGCCGCCAGGGCGCATGAGCTGTTCCCCGGCAACGGTCTGATCTGTTACTGGCTCATCATGGCGACATACAGTCTGTCCGGTGCCGATATGGCAAAGAAGGAATACTTCCGCCTCAAAGACGATATGACACAGGAGGAAATCGATGTGGTGACGGAGCATCTGAAAAAGAACAGCCTGATACGTTATGAGGAGCTGTTCGGCGTGTAACACATCCGGCGCACAGAGAAAACACCCGATTTTTCCCAAAACACAGAGGACACACAAAACAAAGATAAAATAGAATAGAACGAACAGCCGTGACACTCCAGCTGCACAGCTGAGGAACCCCTGTAAGTTAGCCTTTTAGCGCAAAAGCTAAACGACAACTTACGGGGGTTTTCTTATGTCTCCGGCACAATTTTATCATAGAGAGGCTTTTGTTCCAGCAGACAAAGACCTCTCTATTTTTTATGCCCAAACGCGCAGAACGCGCTGCCGTTCTCCTCCTCCGGTTTCTGAATTCCAGACAAAATTCAGAAATTCGGAGGATAAGACAATGGCATACAACAAGGCCAGTGAAGAAAGAAAATGGCGGCTCTGGAAAGAAGCCGAGGAAAAACAGATGCGCGAGCTTGGCGTCAGCGAGGACAGGATTGCGCAGCTCCGTGCTTACGATTGGGAAGTTTTCAATTCCGACCGGCGGTATTACGAGCATCATGCGGATAGCGGCGATTATCTCGAACAGCTTGCGGCAGATGAGGAGAAACCGGATGCGAAAACTGTTTCGGATTTTCTGGACGGTATCGACAGCCCCGCGCTGTTCAGCCTGCTTTCGGAAACCGACCCGATCACCGTTCTGATTGCGCTGAGAAGATCTCAGGGAAAATCATTTTCCGAGATTTCTCTGGAAGTGGGGTTATCTGAAAACACCGCCCACCGGCGTTGGACTCGCCTGAAAGAAAAAATCAAAAAATCTTTTTGTGCCTGTCCGAAAACAAGCCTTCCCACCGGCTAAAGGGTGAGAGGAGCAAATGAGTCTGTCTGATAAAAACGATTCGCGCTCTGCTTACTGAACCTTGAAAATTTCATACACATTCATCAGGTACGTTCCTGTGCGGGAGAGATTCTCCAGCTGCATGATGGTGCGCCATGACACGCCTGCCCCATCCGGGTGATTACGGAAAGCAAGGCGGTGAGCGATTCCGAACCAATCAGAAATATCCGGCTGCAACGGATACGGCAACGAAACGCACAAGGGATAATGATACTTCCGTAATTCGCGGCCCGGCCACAATGAAGGCGGGGAGGTTAGATTCCTATGAGGCAGCTTCGCAGACTGCCGCCTGGTGAGTTCCCCGCCTCCGGGGGTCGTGGACGAATGGGAGACAGTATATAGAAATTAAGATTTGGGAGGTGAAGCCATTGCGCAAAAACTGGGAGTACCGGCGCGGAGACGTCTATCTGGCAAACCTCGATCCGGTCGTGGGTGCAGAAATCGGCGGTATCCGCCCGGTGCTGGTTCTTCAGAACAACACGGGCAACTTCTTCAGCCCCACGCTGATTGCTGCGCCGCTCACCTCCAACATTGATAAAAAGCCGAATCAGCCGACCCATTTCCTGCTGGAACAGGTACGCGGACTGAGCCGGCCTTCCATGGTGATTCTGGAACAGCTGAAAACGTTGGATAAGCGCCGGATCATCAGATACATGGGACGGGTGGACAGCAGTATTCTGTACAGCCCGGAATTCTGTAAGTGCCTTGCGGTGAGCCTGGCACTTTCTTTGTAATATGCAGGCACTCAGTGTGAGTGCGGAAAGGAGCAGACCATGACACTGGATGAAATGAGAAAAGTGGATATCCGGACGGTTGACCCGGCGACGCTTCATGACCGACGGGATGTACGCATCGACAGCCGTCAGCCGAGAGAAAAACGCATTGCGTCCTACCTGAAGCAGATCGGCAATCCCTACTGCTACGTTGATGACGGTGTTGTCGTAAAAATCGGGTTTATGAACACCCGCGAAACGATTGATGACCGGCTGGAAGGCTATGCCCGCAGTCAGGTCAGCAAGGGCTGAAACAAATATCGACATCATCGACTGTCCCGGATGATTTCAATACAATGATAGCGGAGGTGATAAAAATGCCAGACAGAATCTGGAACGCAGCAGAATATACCCGTCTTTCCCGCGATGATGGAGACAAGGCGGAGAGCAATTCCATAACGAGCCAGAAGGAGATCATCCGGGATTATGTGCGCAGGCATCCGGAATTCGTGATCGTCAAGGAGTATGCGGATGACGGCTATTCCGGCGTCAACTTTGAACGTCCGGGATTCAGGCAGATGATGGAGGACATCAAGGCAAAGAAAATCGACTGTGTGATCTGCAAAGACCTCAGCCGGTTTGCCAGAAACTACATCGATGCAGGACGGTATCTGGAAAAGATTTTCCCGTTCATGGGTGTGCGGTTCATTGCCATCAATGACAACTATGATTCCTGCGGCGAAAAGGCGCAGTCTGATGCCCTAATCGTACCGTTCAAGAACCTGATCAACGACGCTTACTGCCGCGACATATCCGTCAAGATTCGCTCTCAGCTGGACATCAAGCGCAAGATGGGCGACTTCATCGGAGCCTTTGCACCCTATGGCTACCGGAAGGATGAGACAAACAGGAACAGGCTGGTGGTGGATGAGGAAGCCGCCCGGACGGTGGAGCTGATCTTCCGGCTCCGCATACAGGGGCTGTGCAATTCCGCCATTGCCGACCGGCTCAACAGCATGGGCGTTCTGAGTCCCATGGAATACAAGCAGGCGCAGGGCTTCAACTACTCCTGCGGATTCCGCAGCAACGAACAGGCACAGTGGAGCCCCATGCTGGTGAAACGAATCCTGTCCAATGAAATCTATATCGGAACGCTGATCCAGCACAAATCCGGCACCCCGAACCACAAAATCAAAAAGCGTGTGGAGTATGACCGGGATGAATGGATCGTCATCGAGAATAACCATGAGCCCATTATCTGCCGCTCGGATTTTGATACCGTTCAGAATCTGATGCTGCGGGACGTCCGCACAGCGCCGAAGCAGGAAAAAGTTCATCTGTTTTCCGGCTTCGTGTTCTGCGGCGACTGCAAACATACCATGGTGCGGAAGACCGTCCCCAGCGGCGGGAAAAAGTATCATTACCTGGTCTGTTCCACCAACAAAGCGGGTAGGGGCTGTTCCCCGCATACATTCAGCGAGGACAAGCTGAAATCCATCGTTCTCCGGGTAGTAAACGACCATATTGAGCTGACCGCCCAGGTGGAACAGGTGCTGGATTACATTGCATCGCTGCCGGAACAGGAGCGGCGCATTATCAACTATGACGCCCAGATGACGGCGCTGGAAAATGAAATCAAGCGGTATCAGGATTTGAAAATCAACCTGTATTCGGATATGGCGGATGGTGTAATCAGCCGTGAGGAATACAAGGAGTTCCATGCGGGCTATGACCGCAGGATTGCAGACAGGCAGCGCCAGCTTGGAAAGCTGAAGGATGAGCGCAGTCAGGCCATGGAGAACAGCTCCGGGAACATCGAGTGGATTGAACAGTTCAAGAAGTACCGGCATCTGACGGAGCTGGACAGGGAGTGCATCGTTCACCTGATTGAGAAAATCCTGATCTATGACGGCAAGCGCATCGAGGTGTGCTTCCGTTACAGAGATGAGCTGGAAAACGCATTGCAGTATATAGAACGGTTTGAGGATGTCCTTCCGGCCGAGGAAGGTGTAACAATACCTGAGAGGAGGAACGCATAATGGCAAGAAAGAAAAGACAGTATTTACAGTCGGAGCAGGCGAAGGAACCGGTCAGTGCCATGCTGCCGTCCGTCTGGGAGACGGCTATCTACGCCCGACTCTCGGTTGAAAACAGCAAAAAGAACGACGACGGCGATTCCATTGAGGGACAGATTGAAATCTGCCGGGACTATGTATCGGAGCACCCGTACCTTCATCTGGCAGATACCTATGTGGATAACGGATGGACCGGAACCAACACGGACCGCCCGGAGTTTCAGAGGTTGCTCTCCGACATTCGGGAGGGAAAAATCAAGGCGCTGGTCATCAAGGATTTCAGCCGGTTTTCTCGAGATTATATTGAGGCGGGAAATCTGCTGGAGAACATCTTTCCCGCCATGGGCGTCCGGTTTATCTCCGTGGTTGACCGCTATGACAGCTTTGAAACGGACGGCTCCGCCAGCAGCCTGCTGATTCCTCTGAAAAACCTGATCAACAGCTTCTATTCCAGAGACCAGTCCAAGAAGGTGTCTCTGGCAGTTCATGCCAAACAGCTGGCCGGTGAACACATTCCCAGCATGATTCCCTACGGATACCGGAAATCGACCACACAGGAGTACCGGTTTGAACCCGATCCGGAGACCGCACCGATTGTCAAGAGAATCTACGCACAGTTTCTCTGCGGCACCGGAGCGCGCCCCATCATGCGTCAGCTGAATGAAGAAGGAATTCCTTCTCCCGGTAAGCTCCGCTATCTGCGCGGACAGACCAATCGGGCGTGCTATTCCGACTGCCTCTGGACACAGCAGGTTATCAAACAGATATTGATGAATCCGACCTATATGGGCGACCTTGTCTTTGGGCGGATGCCGACGGCGCTGTATCTGGGACAGCCGGATTACCACTATGAACCGGATGAGAGTAAGTGGCGTATTCTGCCGGATATGCACGAAGCGCTGGTCAGCCGGGGCGACTTCTATCAGGTCAGAGAAATTCTGGAGGCAGGCCGCCGCGAGAATGAGGCCAAACTGGAAGCCAGCCGGAATTACCGCGAAAAGCATCCGCAGATCTTCAGAACCGGAATCGTCCGGTGCGGGCACTGCGGCTCCAATCTTGGTTACAGCCGTCACGGAGAGAAAAAGGAAGGCCGGTACAACTGCCGGAACAAGCAGTATGGCCGCTGCGATGTTGCCGTCGGCATCTCGGAGAAAAAGCTCGCGCCGATTGTCTGGAACGCGATCCAAACACAGTTTGCCCTGTTCGCGGATTTTGAGAAAGTTGCCGGGCGGCTGAAAGACAGCGGCATTCAGACACAAAGGCAGACCGATCTCCAACAGGAAATGCTGGAAGTTAGTGAAAAGCTGTCTGGTTATCAGAAAAAGCGGGAGCAACTCTACAATGACTATGTGGACGGTATCCTCTCTGCCGGAGACTATATCGAGCTGAAAACCCGTTTTGATGCAGCGTATCAGGAGCAGAGCTCTCGGCTCAATCAGCTGTCGGTGGAGCTGGCCAGGCTGAACCGGATGCTTTCTGATGAGAACAAGTGGCTTGTGAACATCCGGAATATCCGCAAGGCGCGGAAGCTGACGCCGGAAATTGCCCAGGCGATGATTGATCACATCAACGTATATAAAATCGGTTATGCCCAGCACCGGCTGGAGATCATATTCCGTTTTCAAGAGGAACGGGATGTACTGGAAGCTGTTTATCACGAAATGGAAGGAGGTGAACCCCAGTGAAGAAATTGTATTTGTATATTCGCTTGTCCGATGCAGACGATGACCTGAAATTCAAGACTGAGAGCGAGAGCATCGCCAATCAGCGCACACTGCTGTATCGGTTTATCCGCGCCCGCCGGGAGTTTGACGGCTATGAAGTGGATGAGTTCATCGATGACGGCTACTCCGGCACCAACGGCAACCGTCCGTCCTTTGAGCGGATGATTGAAAGCCTGAAAAACGGCGAGGCAAACGTGGTTATCTGCAAGGATTTCAGCCGCTTTTTCCGCGACTATGTGGAGATCGGCGACTATCTGGAGCGTATCTTCCCGTTCCTGGGCGTTCGCTTCATTGCCGTCAACGATGGGTATGACAGTGATGACTACAAGGGCTCCACGGCCGGCATGGAAGTGGTTATGAAGTATATCGTCTACTCCTATTACAGCCGCGACCTGTCCCAGAAGATCAAAACCGTCATGAGTACCAGAAAGAGCAAAGGTGAGTTTGTTGCCGCGCAGCCTCCTTATGGTTACATGAAAGACCCGGATGTAAAGCGGAAGATTATTCCCAACCCAGATACCGCGCCTGTGGTGCGGAAAATCTTTGACCTTGCGCTGGAAGGAAAAACGCCGGCTGAAATTGCCGTTGTCCTGAACGATTATAAGCTGGAAACGCCGTCGGCTTACTATAGGCGGATGAACCCTGACAGCAAAAAGTTCCGCACTTCCTCTCAGGAAGCCTGCTGGACGGTCAGCAATGTGCGGGAGATTCTGAAGCGCCGGGAATATACCGGCGTGATGGTCATGAATCAGCGCCGCTGGAAGGGGCTGGACAATCCCCGGACGGTATGGACGGATGAGTCCGAGTGGCAGATCATCCCGGACTGCCATGAGGCCATCGTCAGCGAAAGCGAATACGAAGAAGCGCAGAAGGTGTTCCGCAAAATCCGCAAGGGCTATGATCGCAGTCCCGATCAGTATCTGCTGCGCAGTCTGGTTCACTGCGGGGCCTGCGGACGCACCATGCAGCGGCAGAAACACTCCCGTGTGATTTACTACACCTGCCTCAAATCTGTATCCAACAGAGAAACCGCCTGTCCGGTGGGCGAACGGTTCGTTGAGGCCGACCTGGAGCGCATCGTGAAGAATGACCTGCTTGAGAAGCTCCGTCTGCTGGTGGATGCAGATGACCGCCTGTATGCGGCAGCAGCTGCCAGCGAAGGCACAGAGGAAAATCTCAGATTCCGGCTGGAACAGATTGAGAAACGCATCAAGCAGATTTCCGTCAGCCGGGTCAGCGCTTACGAGCGGTACGCCGAAGGGCGACTTCAGAGGGATATATACCTCATGGAACGCGATAAGCTGAACGCGGAGAACGACAGACTCAGCGCCGAGAAAGAGCGGCTGGAAAAGGGGCTTTTATCCCTTTCCCAGAGCAGGAACCGTGAATTGACAGAGACCTGTGATTTGGCCCGCCGGACGCTGACTGCGGACGAGCTGACCAATGAAATGCTCCTGTTCTTTATCGACCGCGTGAATGTGTACAGCGGCATGAGGGTGGAGATCATCTATCGTTTCTCCGATGAGATTGCCCGGTTGATCGAGCCGGAGAATACATCAGAATAAAAGCGGGAGCGGGCCCTGTTTACTGGGTGCCGCTCCTACTTATGTGGGCTTGAGCAGCCCATATTTTTTTAGTCTTTGCTTAACATCAGCAAATCCTCCGTATTCGATCAAATGGGCTGGAAGTGACAATCCACTGCTGATTAACGACCCTCGTTTTTCTCCGGCCGGCGTTCTCGCACCGAAGTCCAAGGCTGACCTTGCTTTTATCATGCACTCCCTTTCCTGGCTTGCGTCCAACGGAACGGCGGCGATTGTCTGCTTCCCCGGCATTATGTACCGTGGCGGTGCAGAGAAGAAAATCAGAAAGTATCTGATTGACAATAACTATATTGACTGTATCATCCAGTTACCGAGCAACCTGTTCTTCGGTACTTCCATAGCGACCTGCATCATGGTTTTGAAGAAGGGGAAACCCGACAACGAGACGCTGTTTATTGACGCATCCAACGAGTGCATCAAGGTTACGAATAACAATAAGCTGACCCCGGAAAATATTCAGCGCATTGTGGACACTTTTGCCAATCGCGAGGAAGTGGCACACTTCTCCCATCTGGCAACCTGTGAGAAAATCGAGGAAAACGACTACAATCTTTCTGTTTCCACCTATGTGGAAGCCGAGGACACCAGAGAGAAAATCGACATTGTGAAGCTCAATGCCGAGATTGAGGAAATCGTTGCCCGTGAACAGGTTCTCCGTGATGAGATTGCGAAGATCATCGCAGAAATCGAGGTGGGATGATGAGCAGACTGCATGATTTGATAGATGAGCTTTGCCCTGATGGCGTAACGTTTCTTACTCTTTCGGAACTGTTTAATACGAGAAATGGATATACTCCATCTAAATCAAATAAAGAATTTTGGGAAAACGGAACAGTACCGTGGTTTCGCATGGAGGATATACGCGAAAATGGGAATATTCTCTCTGATTCATTGCAGCATGTTTCAGAAAAAGCTGTGAAAGGGAATCTATTTCCAGCAAATTCAATTATTGTTGCAACATCTGCCACGATAGGCCAACACGCCTTAATTACTGTTAAATCTCTTGCAAATCAGAGATTTACCTATCTTATGCTGAAAGAGCAGTATAAAGATAAGTTCGATATAAAATTCCTTTATTACTATTGCTTTAAGCTAGATAATTACTGCTTATCGTGTCTTAATCAAAGTAGCTTTGCATCAGTTGATATGGGTAAATTCTCAAAATTTGAGTTTCCCCTTGTACCGCTAGAAGTCCAGCGTGAAATTGTCCGCATTCTGGATAATTTCACGGAGCTTACAACGGAGCTTACGATGGAGCTTACTGCCAGACAAAAACAATATAGCTATTATCGTAATCACTTGCTTTCATTCAATTCAGAAATTCCCTTTGTCAAATTAGGTGATTTCTGTGATTTGCTTACCGGATTCCCGTTTGATAGTTCGCAGTTTGTGAATCAAGGAATTTGTTTGATGCGTGGAATGAATATAAAGCGTGGCATTTTAGAGTTTAATGATGATATAGACCGTTACTGGGAAAATAGCAATGGACTGGAACGCTTCTTGCTTGAAGATGGTGATATTGTAATTTCTATGGATGGTTCTCTTGTTGGAAAGAGCTACGGAATGGTTCGTCAGGATAATTTACCGTTGCTTCTTGTTCAACGAGTAACACGAATTAGGACAGAAAAAGCCAATATCAGATATGTGTACCATTATATAGCCAGTGGTTCCTTTACATGCTATGTTGAGAAGAAAAAAACCGGAGGAGCAATTCCACACATCAGCTTGAAAGATATTGCTAATTTCTCAATTCCGCTGCCCGAACTTGATGTTCAGAACAGGCTTGTGGATATTCTGGACAACTTCGATGCCATCTGTTCTGACCTCAATATTGGTCTCCCTGCGGAAATCGAAGCAAGAACAAAGCAATACGAATATTATCGGGATAAGCTGCTCACGTTCAAGGAGAAATAAACAAAGGGGGATACTGTATGAGCACTTACAACATCATTGCCGCAAGCAATGAAAGTACCGTGGTCGCTGAATATACGCCGGAAAGCTCACGCTCTGACAGTTTTCAGAGCGAGGCGGCTCTTGAAAAGGAATTCGTCCGCCTGCTGACCGAACAGGGATATGAGTACCTTACCATCCATGACGAGAACGGTCTGATTGCCAACCTCAGACGGCAGCTGGAACTGTTGAACAGCTACAACTTCACAGACAGCGAGTGGCAGCGCTTCTTCACGGAAACGCTTGCCAACGCCAACGAGGGCATTGTTGAAAAAACCCGCACCATTCAGACTGACCATGTAAAGGTACTTCGCAGGGATGATGGAACTTCCAAGAATATTCAGCTCATCGACAAGAAAAACATTCACAACAATCGTCTACAGGTAATCAACCAGTATGAAGAAACCGAGGGAAATCACGACACACGCTATGATGTGACCATCCTTGTCAATGGCCTGCCCCTTGTCCATGTGGAGCTGAAACGCCGCGGTGTGGCAATCCGTGAAGCCTTTAACCAGATCAAACGCTATCAGCGTGACAGCTTCTGGGCAGCAAGCGGACTGTATGAGTATGTTCAGATTTTCATTATCTCCAACGGTACGCATACCAAATATTATTCCAATACCACCAGAAGCAGCCACATCAAGGAGATGGGCCAATCTGAAAAGCAGAAATCGAAGAAAACAAGCAACAGCTTTGAGTTTACTTCTTTCTGGGCAGACGGAAACAACAAGGTCATTGCAGACCTTATTGACTTTACGAGGACATTCCTTGCCAAACACACAATTTTGAATGTGCTGACCAGGTATTGTGTGTTTACCACGGAAGATATTCTGATGGTTATGCGGCCTTATCAGATTGCGGCAACAGAACGTATTCTGAACCGCATTGAGGTTTCAACAAACTACAAGAAGATGGGAACGATAGATGCCGGAGGATATATCTGGCACACCACAGGAAGCGGAAAAACGCTGACTTCATTTAAGACGGCACAGCTTGCGTCTGCCCTCCCTTATGTGGACAAGGTTCTGTTTGTGGTCGATCGAAAAGACCTTGACTATCAGACCATGAAAGAATATGACCGTTTTGAAAAAGGCTCTGCCAACAGCAACGCTTCCACGAAGGTGTTGCAGAGACAGCTTGAGGACAGAGACGAAAAAGGCGGCTTCCACAAATACAAAATCATTATTACTACCATTCAGAAGCTGGATAACTTTGTAACCAAGAATAAAGGACATGAAGTATTCAGCAAGCATTGCGTTATCATCTTTGATGAGTGCCACAGAAGCCAGTTCGGAGATATGCACGCTAAAATCGTGAAGGCGTTCAAGAATTATCATCTGTTTGGCTTTACAGGCACACCGATTTTCGCAGCCAATGCAGCGAAAGGAAAGCATATGGCGATGCTGACCACGCCGCAGACCTTTGGCGACCAGCTTCATACCTATACCATTGTGGACGCGATCAATGATGGCAATGTTCTTCCGTTCCGTATCGACTATGTGAACACGGTCAGGGAGAAAGACAACATCAAGGATAAAAATGTTTCTGCCATCGACATTGAAAAAGCAATGGGTGCGCGGGAGCGTATTCGGGAAATCGTCAAATACACGCTGGAACATTTCGACCAGAAAACCAAACGCAATAGCTTCTACTCCCTGCAGGGCAAACGCATGGCAGGGTTTAACGCCATGTTCGCTGTCAGCTCCATTCCCATGGCAATGAAGTATTACAAGGAGTTCCAGAGACAGATTGCGGAAAGCCACCGTCAGTTTACGATTGCTACGATTTTCAGCTATGCCGCAAATGAGGATGACCCGGAAGATGTTCTGCAGGAGGAAGGCTTTGACACCGATGCTCTTGACCAGACCTCCCGTGATTTCCTTGAAAGTGCCATCCGGGATTATAATCGGGTATTCAACACCAACTTCGACACTTCTTCTGATAAGTTCCAGAATTACTACAAAGACCTGTCCATGCGTGTGAAGAACCGGGAAGTTGATCTGCTGATTGTTGTGAATATGTTCCTAACAGGCTTTGATGCTACAACGCTCAATACCTTGTGGGTGGACAAGAACCTCAAGATGCACGGACTGATTCAAGCGTATTCCAGAACCAACCGTATTTTGAACTCTGTTAAGACCTACGGGAATATTGTCTGTTTCCGTGACTTGCAAAAAGCTACGGACGATGCAATCGCCCTCTTTGGTGATAAAAATGCAAGCGGCATTGTGCTTCTCAAGAGCTTCAATGACTACTGGAACGGCTACGAGGACAACGATGGCAAATACCATCCCGGCTATATTGATTTGCTTGAAAAGCTGGAAACAGAATATCCCTTGGGAGAGCGGATTGTCGGAGAACAGGCAGAGAAAGAGTTTATCAGGCTGTTCGGCACAATCCTGAGTATGAGGAATATTCTTGCATCCTTTGACCAGTTTGCCGAAATGGACAGTATTGCCGCAAGGGATTTGCAGGACTATCAGAGTATATACCTTGACCTCTACGATAAGTACCGCAGAAAAGGCGCTGGAGAAAAAGAAGACATTACAGATGATATTGAATTTGAAATTGAGCTGATCAAGCAGGTGGAAATCAATATCGACTACATATTGATGCTGGTTGAGAAGTATCATGACGGCAACTGCGAGGATAAAGAAATCCTTGCTTCCATCCGCAAAGCGATAGATGCAAGCATACAGCTCCGCAGCAAAAAAGAATTGATTGAAGCCTTTATCAGTCAGGTAAATGTCGATACGCAGGTTACTGCCGATTGGCGTCGCTTTGTTCTGGAACAGGAAGAAAACGACTTGAAAGAAATCATCACAACGGAAAAGCTCAAGCCGGAAGAAACAAGAAAGTTTGTTGACAATGCGTTCCGTGACGGAGCATTGAAAACAACGGGAACAGAGATTGATAAACTCATGCCCCCTGTATCACGCTTCGGTGGCGGTGGCAGAGCCAAGAAAAAGCAAGGGATCATCGAGAAGTTGAAAGCGTTCTTTGAAAAATACTTCGGACTGGGAATTACAGAGTTCAGAGCCGAGTGTTCTGATGAACTGAAGCTGTAACAGAATGCTTATTACAACTGCTAGAAACATCGGAAGGCGGATTCACGATACACGGAAAGCAGCAGCGCGATTGCAAGAAGCACAAAGATGTTAAACATTGTGTGCGGAGACTGCAATGAACAATTCATAGAGGCATAAGGAATGGGCGGCGCAAGCCGCCCGACTTTTTACAAACTGTGTTTGTAAAAGTTTACTTTAACGAACAGAACAAAAGAGAATGCTTTCGTGTTCGTAAAATACAGAAAAATAATTTGCAAACATGTTCGGAAAATAATTGATATTTGCGAACACATTTGCTATAATAAAAACAGGAAGAGGGTGCAAACCATGAGCAAGGAAGTTGGATATGTTAGAGTGTCGAGCGCGGGACAGAATTTAGAGCGACAGATTGAAGCGTTGCGGAAATACGTGCCGGACGAGATGATCGTAACTGACAAGGTCAGCGGCAAAGATTTCAATCGTCCGGGCTACCAGTCGTTGAAGGTAGGTATCGGCAAACTGGTGGAAGGTGACACGCTCTACATTAAATCACTCGATAGACTTGGGAGAAACAAAAGCGAGACGATAGAAGAACTGCGCTATTTCAAAAATATCGGTGTTCAGGTAAAGGTGCTCGATATCCCAACGACAATGATTGACAGGGTTGAAGGGCAAGAATGGGTGTTCGACATGATAAACAACCTGCTGATAGAAGTGCTGGCAAGTGTGGCCGAACAGGAGCGCAAGACAACTAAGCAGAGGCAAGCTGAAGGGGTAGCGTGCATGCCGGTAGATGAGAACGGCAAGAAATACAGCGCGAAGACAGGACGTTATAGAGGGAGACCAGCGTTGACTGCTCCCAAAAACTGGAATGAAGTGTATGCAGCATGGAAAGCTGGAGAAATTACTGCCAAAGAAGCGATGGAGAAAACAGAAACAAAGCGAACCAGCTTTTACAAATTGGTCAAGCTGACCGAGGAAGAGCAGAATAAAAATTAACATTCAAAAAGTACAGATAAAAAGGACAGCGTACGAAGCTGTCCTTTTGTTATTCTGGAGAGAGTAAGGATGGAGCGTTCAGTCGCAGACACCGCGAACGAAGTAAGGAATATGACAACATCATCGGTTTTGTATAGGGGTATATTTTACATTTTTCTGAAAACAGAGTTTTCTATAAATATACTGTTGCGACCGTTAAAAATATTCGGACAGTTTTAAGAAATAACAATAAACATACTTGAGCGTCCGGTATAATAAACCTCTTGCGTGAATATTTATCTAAAAAGCATGATATAAAAAGAGACACAGCTAATAAACTATGTCTCTATAAATGAACGTATATGATGGAAAAATTAGTTGCTGCCAAGATTACTTTTTTTTTAATTTCTTAGGTTCTGGTAATTCCACACATATATCAACGGTATCGTATATCGACTCATCAGACTCGCAAAAATATTCTTGGTGCCAGAATATTACACTTGCATTAGCAGCTTCTTTTGAGGTGTGTTTGACACCTTTTCTAAATGAATCACATATTTTTGAAATTTCTTCAGGAGAGAGCGAAGTATTTTTTAATGAATCTAAAACATCTTTGGGAACAAAACCATCCGGATATAAAACGTACTGTAGGAAATCTCCCAGTGGAGTATATTGATTGTTATATTCACTTTCGAGTATGCAATTTAACATGCCGATGCAATCGTAAGTTTCTGAACTATTATCTCTGACTTTCTGAATCCCTTTGATTGCTTGCTCGGATAAGCCTGTATCAATACAAACAGAGCGATATTCTTCATCTTTATAATCGACTCTTCCGGTCAAATAATCAAGAGAAACTCCATAATAATCCGCAATTTGAATGAGAGTTTTGTAATTTGGAATGTTGATGCCGTTTTCCCATTTATTGTAGTTTGCAAATTTTACACCTAGGTTTTCAGCACATTTACGTTGACTAATAGAACCACGCAACTCTTGAAGCCTGTCTTTTAACTCCATAATTTGACAACACCTTTTAAATGATTAGATAAGAGTTTGAAATAAGTTTAGCAGGATTAGCAGAAAAGTCAACCAAAATATATTTTTATTTTTGAAGATTATAAATCTAATAAAAAAATAAAATGCAAAAATAAGATTAACAATTGACAATCTCGAGGAGGCGTGATAAAATATTTTCAAAAATAGCGAAAGGAGTATTTTTATGGCGTTAAGCAGAGGCAGTACTTTATCCATGCGGCAATGTGCCGACATTCTGGGCATCTCTTTGCCGACGATGTACAAACTGTCAAACAGACCGGATTTTCCGGTGATCGCAGTTTCATCACGTCGAAAGATTGTTCGTGCTGAATCGTTGGAGCGCTGGATGGACGAACAGGAGAAGAAGAGCATGGGTTGCATGGATACAGATGGCTTCTAAAAATAACAATCATCCGGGGATACGTCTACGAGATGATGGTCGATGGGAATATCGAGTACAAGTCCCGGACCCAAAAACTGGGAAGAAAAAGACAGTTTCTCGGTATGCCACCAGCTGTGAGGAGGCCAAGCGGAAACGAACTGACTGGTTGTATGAAATCAATCACGGTGTATATACATCTACAACCCCAATAACGGTTGAAGAGTGGTTTCGGCAATGGCTTCACGAGTATACTGGAAACTTAGCAGCCAGTACATATGACTCCTATGTCAAAAAGACGGAACGATTTATCATTCCTGCATTGGGACATATCAAACTGCAGAAGCTTACGACGCAAGACGTTCAAGGGCTTCTCAATGATATGCAACGAAATCAAATGAACTGGTTGGAGGGCAAAACGCCTGACCATTCGTATTCGGCAAAATATATTCATAACGTACATGGAATTATTCATGTCAGTTTAAAGAAGGCAGTTGGAATCGGATTGATTTCAAAAAATGTTGCCGATGAGTGTACTCTGCCTAAAAAACTTGCTCCGGAAATTGAATCGTTGACCGAAGAGCAGGTTTTGGCTTTTTTAGATGCTGTTGCAGGTCACGAGTATGAGCTTTTGTATAAGATCGCATTGTTTACAGGTATGCGTCAGGGGGAAATTCTAGGGTTAAGCTGGGGAGACATTGATTTTAGGAACGGCTCTGTCACCGTTCGCAGGCAGTTACAGAGGAACGATCATGTGTATGATCGTATCCTTCCGAAGTATGGCAGCGTCAGAAAAATGTATCCCGCACCAATAGTAATGAACCTTCTCAGACAGCAGAAGGAGAAACAGGCTTTATACAAAAAGCGAGCAAAAGAAGCGTGGAATAATCCCATGAATCTTGTCTTTACAAAGCCGAACGGTGAAAACGTGAGCCAATCGACAGTATACAAGCAGTTTAAGAAACTGGTGGAAGCAATCGGGTGCCCGAATGCAAGATTTCATGATTTGCGACATACATTCACTGATATGTCGTTTGCGGCGGGCGATGATCCCCGGACTGTACAAGGAAATCTTGGACATAAGACTGCAACCTTTACGCTGGAACGATATGCGCATTTCAATGCAGACAGCGGCAGACGTTCAGCGCAGAGAATGCAGCATTATATCGAGAATTTGGGTGTTGCAGATGAGGAAGCAGTGGAAGATACAACTAGCATGCCATTAAAAGACGAATAAGTCAAATGTGGTCATAGTTGTGGTCAAACAAACACGGACGGAACGAAAATGACTGTAAAATGCTATAAAAATAAAAAACCATCCAAAATGCAAAACATTTCAGATGGTTTAAATGGTGGAGACGAGGGGAGTCGAACCCCTGTCCGAAAGCACTTCCTCAAGGACTTCTCCGGGCGCAGTCATTTGATTCAAATTCCCTCTGCCGCACGCCAAATGACAGGCTTACGGGGTCGGTAGCTTCATCATTCATGGGCGGGGCAAAGCTTACCCGCCGCACGTTCACCGCTAAATGACGCTCTGTCCCGAGCCGCGATACTCTCAGGCAGAACGGGCTCGCCTAATTAGGCAGCCTGTAAAGAATAATCGTTGTTGTTTAATTTATAAACAGTTGAGGCTTTTAACGCAGCGTCCTCACTGCGGCCCGCTATCCCGGATTCCGCACCTCCGTCGAAACCGGTACGTCCCCGGATAGACATATCAATATCATGGTACTGAACGAAATTACCGGCGCGATTTGAGTGCGCGATCCATCTCGCGTTTTGCGTCGCGCTTTGCGGCGTCGGCACGCTTGTCGTACAGCTTTTTGCCTTTGCACAGGCCGAGCTCCACCTTGACGCGTGCATTTTTAAAATACAGCGACAGCGGGATGAGGGAATAGCCGTCCTGCTTGGACTTGCCGTAGAGCAGCATGATTTCCTTTTTGTGCATCAGCAGCTTGCGCTCGCGCAGCGGGTCTTTGTTAAAGATGTTTCCCTTTTCATAGGGGCTGATATGCATGCCCTTGACGAAAATTTCCCCATCGCGGAAGATGCAGTAGGAATCCTTCAGGCTGACTGTGCCCTGCCGGATGGACTTGACCTCCGTGCCGGACAACTCGATGCCGCACTCATATGCCTGCTCGACAAAATAGTCGTGTCTGGCTTTTTTATTGGCGGTAATCTGCTTTGTGCCCTTCTTGTCAACAGCCATGACAGCGACCATCCTTTCATTTCAGTATCTTATATCATAACGGGATTATAACAGAAAGTCAAGCGAAAAAGATGCACTTTTGCGGCGAAATCCGGCAGGTATGGAAACATTTTACACAGCTGCGGAAAAACAGAGGGGATTGGGCGGGAGATATGGATAATTTACATAGATTTGTTTGGAAACTCTTGTACTTATGCCGCAAACATCCTATAATGTCAGTATACTCCACCTCCCATGCAGCCGGGACAGAGGCTGCCCAAAACATTGGCCAATGGACTGAAAATGGAGGCTGATCTTTATGAAAATACTGACACTGGGATCAATCAATATCGACTTTAACTATTCTGTTGCACATATTACAACGCCGAAGGAGACACAGGGTTCCACCGGTCTGAAGATGTTTCCGGGCGGCAAGGGACTGAACCATGCGCTGACGCTTGCGCGTGCAGGTATGGATGTACAGCTTGCCGGTATGATCGGCGAGGACGGCGTGCAGATGCTGCACATGATTGAAGAGGCCGGCGTGGATACCTCACTGGTGCGCACGCTGGAAGGCGAACAAACCGGACATGCCATCATTCAGGTGGATGAGGTCGGACAGAATGCAATCCTGCTCTACGGCGGTGCCAACCGGAAGATCGATGAAGCATACGTCGACGAGGTGCTGGAAAATTACGGCGAGGGCGATATCCTGGTCTCTCAGAATGAGATTTCCTGCCTGGAGTATATTATCGACCGTGCGTATGAAAAGGGCATGTATATCGTGCTCAATCCGTCGCCATGTACGCAGGAGCTGCTGCGGCAGGATCTGACAAAGGTTTCCATGTTCTTCCTCAATGAGGTGGAAGGACGCGCGATGACCAGCTATGTTCAGCCGGGCGATATCCTGATTCATCTGGAGGAACTGTACCCGGACAGTGAGTTCGTGCTCACGCTCGGCTCCCAGGGTGCTTTTTATAAGAAGGGGGCAAGCCAGTGCTACCATCCGGCACTTTCTGTTCCGGTTGTCGATACAACGGCGGCGGGCGATGTGTTTGAGGGCTATTTCCTCAAGGCACACCTTCAGGGAAAGAGCCCGGCGGAGGCACTGAAATATGCGACCTATGCGGCAGGCCTTGCCATCTCGCATCCGGGTGCGGCATATATCTCCGCGCCGACTGCGGATAAGGTGGATGCGTTTATGCAGCATCCGAAGCACACCACCGACGCGTAAGGCAGGAAAAATGCATAATGGCAGCTGGAAGACTGCAAAAACAGGGTGCTGTACCCGGGAACTGTCTTGCGGGATGCAGGACGGTGTGATATACTATTGTAGATAGACCGTGCAGCAACAGGCTGTACACTGATTATAGGGAGACTATTAGGAAATGAAACAGTTGACAGAGCGCATTGAGCAGCTCAAGAAAGAAAAGGATGTCGTAGTGCTTGCGCACTTTTATGTGGAAGATGACGTGCAGGACATCGCCGATTACATCGGGGATTCCTATTATCTGAGCAAGATTGCGGCAGACGCTCCGCAGAGTACCATCCTGTTCTGCGGTGTGCGTTTTATGGGCGAAAGCGCGAAAATCCTCAGCCCGGAAAAAACCGTCCTGATGCCGGATCTCACGGCGGACTGTCCGATGGCACATATGATTACGCCGGAAGATGTCGCAAAGATGCGTGAGCAGTATCCGGGCTGTGCGGTTGTCTGTTATATCAATTCGACCAGCGAGACCAAGGCAGTGTCCGATGTCATTGTTACCTCGGCAAATGCAAAGAAAATCGTGGAATCGCTGCCGAACGAGGACATCTGTTTCATCCCGGACTGCAACCTCGGCCGTTTCCTGCAAAAGGACATACCGGGCAAGCGCTTCCATTTCCATAACGGCTGCTGTCCGATTCACAGCCGCGTGACGCCGGAGGGCATTGCCGCAGCAAAGGCGGAGCATCCGGAGGCAAAGGTACTGATTCATCCGGAGTGTGTGCCGGAAGCCGTCGCCATGTGCGATTATGCAGGAAGCACCTCGGGCATCATCAAGTATGCGACTGAATCGGACGCAAAGGAATTCATCATTGTCACCGAACCGGGTGTCATGCATCGCCTGCGCACACAGAATCCGGACAAGACCTTCTATCCGTTCGAGCAGATGGGTGTCTGCGAGGACATGAAGAAGATCACGCTGGAGAAGGTTCTGCACGTGCTGGAGACATTTGACAATCAGGTCGAAATGCCGGAGCAACTGCGCGAGGATGCAAAGAGCGCACTGGTTCGCATGCGCGAGCTGGCACAGTAAGGGGGAGCCACTATGGAGACTGCTGACATTTTGGTTGTCGGCACCGGTGCTGCCGGATTGTTCAATGCTTTGCAGCTTCCGCAGAGCATGGACGTTCTTGTTATCACCAAGGAAGAAGCCGACCACAGCGATTCCTTCCTTGCACAGGGCGGCATGTGTGTGCTGCTCGACGAAGACGATTACGACAGCTATTTTGAAGATACCATGAAGGCCGGCCATTATGAAAACAACAAGGCATCGGTCGATATTATGATCCGTTCCTCGCAGCACATTGCGCAGGAGCTGGTGGATTACGGCGTGGATTTCCAGCGCGATGAGGACGGCTGCTTTGTCTTCACCCGTGAGGGTGCGCATTCGGAAAACCGCATCCTGTTCCATGAAGACCTGACCGGCCGTGAAATCACCGGCAAGCTGCTGGAGCGCGCGAAGGAACGCGAAAACATCCGCATCGAAGAACATACCACACTGGTTGATCTGCTGTGCGATGAAAAGGAAAACCGCTGCTGCGGCGCCGTTGTGCGCGATGCAGACGGCACCATCCGTGAAATTCGGTCGCGTGCGGTTGTACTGGCAACCGGCGGACTGGGCGGCCTGTTCCGCTTTTCCACCAATTTCCCGCACATTTCCGGCGACGCGCTGGCAATTGCCATGCGCCACGGCATTGAAATCGAGCACATCAATTACATCCAGATTCATCCGACCACACTGTACACAACCAAGCCGGGACGCCGATTCCTGATTTCCGAGTCAGTGCGCGGCGAGGGCGCTTATCTGCTCAATGCAAAGGGCGAGCGCTTTGTCAATGAACTGCTGCCGCGCGATCTGCTCGCAAAGGAAATCGGCAAGCAGATGAAAATTGACAATCGCCCGTATGTCGAGCTTTCGGTTACGCATCTCGACCCAAATTTTGTCAAAAAGCGTTTCCCAAACATTTACAAGCAGTGTCTCGAGGAAGGCTACGACATGACAAAGGAGCCGATTCCGGTTACACCGGGGCAGCACTATTTCATGGGCGGCATCAAGGTCGATCTGGACAGCAAGACATCGATGGACGGCCTGTATGCGGTCGGCGAGACCAGCTGCAACGGCGTGCATGGACGCAATCGACTGGCGAGCAATTCGCTGCTCGAAAGCCTTGTATTTGCGGAGCGTGCAGCGAACCATGCGGCGGCTCATGTTTCTACTGAACAGCCTGTGTCGACGGAAAATATTGCATTTAATGCGGAAGAGTATGCCGATATCGACCAGAGAAACCGCAAGGCGGTATTAGATGAAATCAAGCGAAAGGACGAAGTATTTTATGAGCAGTGGCTCCACTATGATTCTTAATATGGACCCGTCCATCCTCAACGCACTGCGCGAGGACGTCACGAGCGAGGATGTCAGCACCAATGCCATTATGCGCGAACCGCAGCAGGGCAAAGCGGAGCTGATCTGCAAGCAGGACGGCGTTATCTGCGGTCTGGATGTCTTTGCCCGTGTGTTCGAGCTGCTGGAAAGCGGTTCGCATTTTGAGACCTCCTGTAAGGACGGCGACGAGGTAAAGAAGGGACAGCTGATCGGCGTAATTTATGCCGATATCCGCACGCTGCTGACCGGCGAGCGCACTGCGCTCAATTATTTGCAGCGCATGAGCGGCATTGCAACCAACACCAACAAGATGGTAAAGATTCTGGAAGGCAAGCACACCAAGTTGCTGGACACGCGCAAAACGACCCCAGGTCTGCGTATTTTTGAAAAATATGCTGTTCGCTGCGGCGGCGGTACCAACCATCGGTATAACCTGTCCGACTGTGTGATGATGAAGGACAATCACATCTGCGCGGCCGGTTCCATCACAAAGGCAGTACAGATGGCACGCGATTATGTGTCGTTTGTCACCCAGATTGAGGTGGAGTGCGAGACCCTCGAGCAGGTCGCGGAAGCGGCGGAATGCGGCGCGGATGTCATCATGCTGGACAACATGGACAACGAGACCATGCGCCAGGCAGTCAGGATCATTGACGGCCGCGCAAAGACCGAGTGCTCCGGCAATGTCACGGCAGAACGCCTGCTGGAAATTGCTGATATCGGCGTGGATTTTGTATCCTCCGGCGCGCTGACCTATGCGTCCCCGGCGATGGATATTTCACTCAAGAACCTGACGGCAATCTGAAAAAATATTACTGTATGAGAAAAGCGCCTGTTTCGAAAAAAACAGGCGCTTTTTTGCGCGTATTCAGGTAAATGTAATGGTGAAGGCAATGCCTGCATCGCAGTGTATGCTGCGGAAATCCAGATCGAGGACTTCCAGCGCATCCCTGTCGGCAGCCCGGACCAGAAGCGGAATTTCCTCTCCGGCGATGATATCCTGTGCTTCGAGTTGGGTCGCACCCGAAATGCTGCCGTCGTCCAGTGCAGCGATATTTTCCGGTGGAACCGTTCCGTTGAAAATGCTCGAAGCATCCCCTTCAAGCAGGGCAGCTGTAATGGTATCATCCATGCGGCGGATACCGAGGCGGTAGCTGCCGGGTTGTATTTCATCCAGCTCCATCAAATTGTCCTGTTCCGTCCATGAACCGTTTTGACAGGTGTAGACAGTGAGCACGGCGTGGGAAATTGTATCATCCGTTGTAAAATCAAAATAGGCTGCATCGTCGCCGAATATTGTGCTGATTTGCCGTGCATCCTGGGAAAGGTCACTTTGCCTGATTGTGGGCGTTGATGCTTTGCCGCAGCCGCAAAGTACCAGCGTCAGGATACCGGTAAGCAGTGCGGATAGAAGGTGTGTCTTCCGTTTCATGTGGCCTCATCCTTTCTTCCGATCCCGTATGTTTTGTATACCTTTACTGTAACATGCAGAGGGGGAAAATACCACTACAGAGGGGTAACAGTCTGTATACAGACAGAAGAAAGGGCGCAGAAATTACTTATATCTGCGCCGCACATCTGTCTGTTTGAGAATATAGTCGATGCTCACATCGTAAACCTCGGACAGCCTGACCAGAAGTTCATCGGTCAGCGGCTGTACGCCGGTTTCAATATAGCTGTATTTTCGCTGCGTGATACCGATCATTTCTGCAATTTGTGTCTGGGTATAGTCGGCATCTTCACGGAGATCTTTGATCCTGTTATCCATTCGCATCACCGTGGCAATTGTATCGTAGATAAAAACTGTCTATTGACTTTTAGATAAATATAATCTAAAATATTATTCTTAGATATAATCCATCTAAAGACGGAGCTGCTGAAATCTATGACAGGAGAGTGAATACAATTGATTATCAATTATATTGCACGGAGAGAATTTCGAAATATCGCAAGACGCCACCATGTGACAGAAGAAGAGGTGATGACACGGATACAAACAGCGATCCTGAAAGGGATACACAGCGAAGATGAAGTTGTGAGAAACGAATGGAAACGGATTCCATGTGAGAGTGAGTTCCCCACTCCGGAAGAATTATTTGATTATTTGGTAAAGGCATACGGAAACTGGAACAAAGTTTCCTCGATTTGGATTTCAGTATATTTCGGAGACCTTATCGATCATTGCGTCGATTGATCTGACGATCTGTTTTTTGAAAACAGCTCTTTGCATCCCAGCACCAGCAGCAGCACGCCGAATAACCGCCGCAGCCATCCGGTTGGAATAGCGCCGGCAGCGAGCGAGGCCAGCGGGGAGGTGATACAGCCCGCGAGTGCGCACCAAAGCGCCGCACGCATGTCAATCAGATGGTTGCGGAAGTGTGACACCAGTGCGGCAGGTGCACAGCACAGGAAATACAGCAGGTTGATGCCTGCGGCGGCGTACTGCGCCGTGCCCTCAAAGATGGTCAGCCACAGGATGAGCAGTGAGCCACCGCCGATGCCAAAGCCGGATAAAATTCCGGTCGCCGCGCCGACGAGAAACCCGCTCACAGCAGCAGCACCGCGCGCACACCGCCCGACAGAAGCAGCAGCGCAAATGCCTTGCGCAGCAGGGGGACGGATGCTTTGGAAAACAGCAGGCCGGAGAGTATCCCGCCGACCACACCGCCGAGCAGATACGGTGCGGCATAAGACAGGGAAATACCGCCCTTCCAGAAATAAATGGCGGCACTCACCGCAGAAAGCGGGAAAATCACAGCCACCGAGGTAGCAAAGGCGGTTTTTTGCTGCATGCCGAGCCAGCCGGTGAACAGCGGCACAAGAAACAGCCCGCCGCCGGAACCAAAGAAACCGTTTGCGGCCCCGGCGCAGGCTCCGGTGACGAGGTATTTGGTGCGGTCAGTCATTTTACATCCCCCTTGTTTTGCATAGATTAGAAAAAGCACGCCGGGAGAAACGGCGTGCTTTTATCGTAAACAGAAAAGAGAGAGATTATTCAGTAAATGGGTGAAATTTACCGGATGAATGGCAGATGGAAGTCAATCAGCCGACAGATTCGCAGGACAGGATATTGGATTCACCGCGAATGACGTCGCCGCTGGTTACGTGAATGCTGGAGAGCGGTGCATTGGTGATGATGCACGGGAATTCGACCTGATAGCCGTGTGCGCGGATATCATCGACATCACAGGTGAACAGGGTCTCACCGGTCTTGACGGTCTGACCCGGCTCAACGCAGAAAGAAATCTTCGGATTGTGCATCTCACTGTCAACCTCAGCGCACAGCAGCATTTCAATGTCGCGGACGGTATCCAGAATGGTGACAGCATTCTTGGCTTCAGAAACGCGGCTGACAACACAATCGCACGGAGCGGAAACCGTGCCCTCACCGGAGGCCGGGAAAATGGCAACGCCATCGCCCAAAGCCTTGCTGCTCAGGGTCTTGTCATAGATCGCTTCAATCGGAACGCACTTGCCGGTAGCCGGGGAAACAAACTCATAGGTAGTCATAACAATCTTCTCCTCGTGAAGAAATTTTAGTATATTTATGGACGTATGCTGCGTCTTTGCTTTTCGCAAGAAAGAGTTTCGCATAAATGACCCATCTTTTCAATAGGCAAGTTTCACAACGAAAAAATGAATTTTAAAATTGTGCTGTGCGGGTTGACGAAAGCACACGTTTGTTATCAAACAGGACGAAAATCTGTTGAATAGATACAAAATAATTCGGCTTGTTTTATACAGTGTGCACAGTTTTAAAGAAAAACACCGCATAAGTCCATGCGGGCAAAGCAAAAGCCGGAAGGGGGAATTTTCCCGCCTTCCGGCTGTGTAAAAGCTGTGTCAGTCCTGCCTGGTGAGCATGCTGCTGACGCCGCTGTCCAACAGGGCGTTCAGCTCTTCTGTGAGTTTTTGCGCACTGTCCGGGACGGGCGCGCCACTCTCCTCCAGTGCTTCCACACCGTAACGCAGCTGGTCGAATGCATCGACGGCATCCGGCAGCAGCCCGACGGCGGCAGAACGCAGGGCTTCACTGTTCTGGTTTTTGTCCGCGAGCAGCTCGGTCACCGTGTCTGCCATGGAACCAAACGATTCGGCAGCATTGGAAAAGTGTTGCTGTACTTCGGAAAGACCCTCCGGTGCGTCTGCGGCGGCGAGTGCCTCCATCGGCGAACGGATGGCTTCGATGGCGTCGATCAGCACCTCGCGGTCAGAGCTTCCCGCCTGCTGCTGCTTCGCCATGCGGTCGAGCAGGCCGGCCTCCATTTCATACAGTGCGTCAAAAGAATCCGTCAATTGAGCGCTGTACGCTTCGAGCTGCTGCTGGCGCTCCAGTTCTGCCTGATGCTGGTTCCATTTGCTCACGCCTGCCATGGCGCATACGCCGATGACGGCGGCGCACACAAAGCAGAGCAGAATCGTGACTGCGGTTTTCCGGCTCATCACTTGGTCTCCAGCTCACCTGTGGCCTGTGCGGTCAGGTAAGCGTTGATGAATCCGTCGATATCGCCGTCCATGACAGCGTCGATGTTGCTGTTTTCAAAGCCGGTGCGTGTGTCCTTTGCCAGCGTGTACGGCATGAAGACATAGGAGCGGATCTGGCTGCCCCATTCGATCTTCTTCTGGTCGCCCTTGATGTCGGAAATTTTGTCGAGGTGCTCGCGTTCCTTGATCTCGACCAGCTTTGCGCGCAGCATTTTCATACAGTTCTCACGGTTCTGGAACTGGCTTCGCTCGGTCTGGCAGCTGACGACAATGCCGGTCGGCTTGTGGATCAGGCGGACGGCAGAGGACGTCTTGTTGATGTGCTGGCCGCCTGCGCCGGACGAACGGAATACCTGCATATCGATGTCCTCCGGGCGGATGTCGACTTCCATGTCGTCATCGATTTCCGGCATGACCTCGACTGCGGAGAAGGAGGTATGGCGGCGGCCGGACGAGTCAAACGGCGAAATGCGAACAAGGCGGTGTACGCCGGACTCACTCTTGAGGAAGCCATAAGCATTTTCCCCCTCAATGAGGATAGAAGCGGACTTCAGGCCTGCGTCATCGCCTTCAAGATAGTCCATGATTTTGTACGTGAAGCCGTGGCGTTCGGTCCAGCGGGTGTACATGCGGTACAGCATCTCGCACCAGTCCTGTGCCTCGGTGCCGCCTGCGCCCGCATGGAACGACAGGATGGCATTGTTTGCGTCGTATTCGCCGAGCAGCAGCGTTGCCAGCTTGCGGCGATCGAGCTCGTCCGCCAGTGCGTCATAGCCCTCGCGCAGCTCGTCCAGCATGGATTCGTCCTCAGCTTCGATTGCCAGCTCACACAGTGTCAGCAGGTCTTCCTGCTGGGTGCACAGGTTCTGATAGCCCTCGAGCTTGTCCTTGAGCGCCTTGGTGCGCTGCAAAATCTTCTGCGACTTTTCCATGTCATCCCAGAAGCCCGGCTCACTCGCGCGGTTTTCCAGCTCCTCCACCTCTTCTGCGGTGTGCTCGAGGTCATACGCCTGTCCCAGCTCCTGGATGGCGGGCTCGAGTGCGGTCAGCTTCTGCTTATATTCTTCAAATTCAATGAGTGCCAAAACAAACTCCCCTATCAATACAATGCGGATTTTTCGTGTTCTTAACTAGATATTATAGTAAAACCGGCAAAAGAAGTAAAGTTTTTTTTGCGCATGGCCGGAAAAAGCCCCCATTTAACAAAAAATTGATTTTTCTCCAAATGATTTTGTGTTATAATGCAAGGTGAATGACCAGCGAAATACCGGAAACGGCGTTTTGCGGCGGATTTTTAGAGAGGAACTTTTACGAATGGCTCGTTTTTTAGAAAAACTCTTCGGCACGCACAGTGACCATGAGCTCAAACGAATCAAACCGATTGCAGACAAGGTGGATGCACTCGAGGAACAGTACCGCGGGCTGACCAATGCACAGCTGCGCGCAAAGACGGACGAATTCAGACAGCGCTACCAGAACGGTGAGACGCTGGATGACCTGTTGCCGGAAGCATTTGCAACCATGCGCGAAGCGGCCGGACGTGTGCTCGGTATGCGCCATTACCGCGTGCAGATCATCGGCGGCATTGTCCTGCATCAGGGCCGTATCGCTGAGATGAAGACCGGTGAAGGCAAGACGCTGGTGGCAACTCTGCCTGCATATCTGAATGCCATCGCAGGCAAGGGCGTGCATATTGTCACCGTCAACGATTACCTGGCAAAGCGAGACAGCGAGTGGATGGGAAAGGTCTACCGTTTCCTCGGCATGACCGTCGGACTCGTCATCCATGACGTCCCGCCGGATCAGCGCAAGGCGATGTATCAGGCGGATATTACCTACGGCACGAACAATGAATTCGGCTTCGATTACCTGCGCGACAACATGGCAATTTACAAGCAGAACATGGTGCAGCGCGGGCATCCGTTTGCCATCGTCGATGAGGTCGACTCCATCCTGATCGATGAGGCACGCACCCCGCTCATTATTTCCGGACGCGGCGATAAGTCCACCGACCTGTATCAGCAGGCGGAGAACTTTGTCTGCCGCCTGAAGAGCTATCGCATCAAGGAAACCGATGACAAGCTCGACCTTGAGGCGGAGGGCGAACGCCTGCGTCTCGAAGAGGAGGAGCGCAAGGCAAATCCGGATAAGGCGAAGCCGATGACCGACGAGGACCGTGAGATTCTCGCACAGCTGAATGCGGATTATGTCGTCGATGAAAAGGCGAAGACCGCTGTCCTGTCCGCCGTCGGACAGAAAAAGGCGGAGCAGTATTTTCATGTCGAAAATCTCGCGGATCCGGAGAACTCCACACTTGCACATCATATCAATCAGGCGATCCGTGCGCATGGCATCATGCACCGCGATGTCGATTATGTTGTCCGCGACAATGAGATTATCATTGTCGATGAATTTACCGGCCGCCTGATGTTCGGACGCCGCTACAATGAGGGCCTGCATCAGGCAATCGAAGCGAAGGAGCACGTGCAGGTACAGCGCGAGAGCAAGACGCTCGCAACCATCACGTTCCAGAATTATTTCCGCCTGTACGGCAAGCTGTCCGGCATGACCGGTACGGCGCTGACCGAGGAGGATGAGTTCCGCGAGATTTACAAGCTGGACGTCATTGAAATCCCGACCAACCGCCCGATTGCACGTATTGACAATCCGGACTGCGTCTACCGCACCGAACAGGGCAAATTCCATGCGGCAATCCGCAAGATCAAGGAATGCCACGAAAAGGGTCAGCCGATTCTGGTGGGTACGGTTTCCATCGACAAGAGTGAACTGCTGTCCAAGATGCTCAAGCGCGAGGGCATTCCGCATAACGTGCTGAACGCGAAGTTCCACGAGAAGGAAGCGGAGATTGTCGCGCAGGCAGGCCGTCTGGGTGCGGTCACCATTGCGACAAACATGGCAGGCCGCGGCACGGATATCGTGCTGGGCGGCAACCCGGAATTCATGGCAATCGATGCCCTGCGCAAGGCGGGCTTTGACGAGGCGGTGATCGCCGAGGCGAACGGCCATGCAGATACCGAAGACCCGGAGATTCTGCACGCGCGCGAGGAATTCCAGCGCCATTATGATACGTTTAAAAAGCAGACCGATGCGGACGCGGAACGCGTGCGCGCGGCGGGCGGCCTGTGTATTCTCGGCACCGAACGCCATGAATCGCGCCGCATTGACAACCAGCTGCGCGGCCGCGCCGGACGTCAGGGTGACCCGGGCGAGTCCAATTTCTACATTTCCATGGAGGATGACCTGATGCGCCTGTTCGGTTCGGAGCGCGTCATGGGCATGCTGGATAAAATGGGCATGGATGATGAGACACCGATTGACCAGAAGATACTGTCCGGTGCGATCGAGAGCGCACAGAAGAAGGTCGAGTCGCGCAACTTCGGCATCCGCAAAAATGTCCTGCAATATGACGATGTGCTCAACACACAGCGCGAGGTCATTTACAAGCAGCGTCAGGATGTGCTCGATGGCCGCGACCTGAGTGAATCCATCCTCGGTATGGTCGACAGTGTCGTTGCGACAGTTGTCCATGGCGTATTGGGTGAAAAGTCCTATGTCGAGCCGCAGGATGTGGAGAACATCAAGCGCCATTTCTTCGGTCAGTTCCTGAAACCGGATGACCTGACTTATACCGACGCGGAGATCAACGATCTGACGCCGGATTCCCTGACCAATGAGATTTGTGACATCGCGCATCAGGTCTATGCGGCGAAGGAAGAGGAGCTGACGCCGAACATCATGCGCGAGCTGGAGCGCGTCGTCCTGCTGCGCAATGTCGACGAGAAGTGGATGGAGCACATCGATGCGATGACCGAGCTGAGAAACGGCATCCGCCTGCGCGCCTATGCGCAGCGTGATCCGGTTGTCGAGTACAAGCGCGAGGGCTCGGAGATGTACGACGAGATGATTGCGATGATCCGTGAGGACACCGTCCGCATGATGTACACCGCGCGCGTCCGCGTCCATGAGGAGCCGAAGCGCGAGAGGGTTGCGGAGGAAACCGCGACATCGGGCGACCAGACCGTGAAAAAGACACCGCAGAAAGCGGTTAAAAAGCCGGGACGCAATGACCCGTGCCCGTGCGGCAGCGGGAAGAAATACAAAAAGTGCTGTGGGCGCAATGCATAAAACACAGATGTCCTGATACAGGCAGGGCGGCAGTACAGAGGTGCTGCCGCCCGCTTTTGTGAAAAAATATTCCACAGGTGGGGAAATCTGTGCTATACTGGACAGAAGAAATTGGGAAAACGAACCTGTTTTCCGTTCTGGAGGAATTCCATCATGAAACGCAATTGGATGTATCTGATATTGATTGTGCTGGCGGGCGCGGCGGGAGCCATACTGCGCGGCAGGAGCCTGCTGTACGGCTGTGAGCCGGAAACCGGGCTGCCGGTTTCCGGATATCTGCCTGCGACGGCGCTGGCTGTACTGACGGTCTGCGTGATTGTCCTGTTTGCTGTACTCGGTCGCATGTGGTTCGGAAACGCGGATGGCTGTGCATTTGAACAGCTGTTCAGCGGCATGGGAAAAATTGCAGGCGTGCTGTGTGCCATAGCAGCCATCGGGATGATCCTGTTCAGTGGCTTCAGTATCGCACAGATGCCTGCACACCTGATTGAACAGACGGTTGACCTGAATGGCAGCGTGGTATATCCGAGCACACTGATTGTCGTGGCGGTCGCGGTGCTGTGGGTGCTGGCACTGTGCTCGGGCATTTCGCTGCTGCTGGCTGCTGTCGCACAGCTGCGCGGCGCAGCGGTGAGCCGTCAGATGGGCCTGTATTTTACCATCCCGATGTTCTGGTGCTGCCTCGACCTGATTATGCTGTACCATGAAAACAGCGGCAATCCGATTACCTCGGAATACAGCTATGCGCTGCTTCTGGTCATCGCGGTGATGACGGCGTTTTACAGCATCGGCAGCTTCCTGTTTTCGGCCAAAGGCTCGGCGGCGCGGTTTTTCGCGTCGGCTGGCGTGGTGCTGTATCTGGCGTGCACACAGATCGGCGGTACAGTGGCATGGTGCGTGCTGTCGGAGGGGGGCTTTTACACCCAGGTCGGCGTGACCGGCACGATGCGGCTCGCGGTATATGCCTGTGCGGCGGGATATCTGCTGGTATATCTGGTGCATGCGCTGCGCCGTGTGCCGGAAATCAAAGCGGTACAGGAACCGGCAGAACAGGAACAGACGAAATAACAAAAACTGCCTTCCAGCGGTGCGATGCATCGGCGGAAGGCAGTTTGTTTTTGTTATCGTTCGGGCAGTCCGAGAAAGTTGAGCTGGAACAGCTCGTCCGGCAGCGGTGCGCCGGTCTGTACAGCGTCATAGCACACATCCATGAGCTGGGCGGCGAAGCGCTGTGCCTGATCGAAAATCTGGAAATAATCGGTGTAACGGCGCATATGCGGTGTCGCGGCATCGATCCATGCGCGGTGGTTGAGGTTCAGGCAGTCGGCATCCAGCGGATGGGTCGGACGGATGAGACTGGAGATCGCGCCGGGCGAGCCGAGCCGTGTTTCCAGCCAGCTGACAGCGGCCGTGCGCCGGCCGCTTTTGTCGTGCAGCATGCGCTGCATGCGCAGCATCGAGCGCATACACGATTTGACCGTCTTGGGCGTGACACGCGTGCCGTATACGTTCCAGACCGCATGCGACAGCAGCGGTGCGACGGCGTTGATACATTTGGCGTCGCAGGACAGCAGGACATAGGAGCGGAAATCCGCACTCCCGCCGGGATGGATGTGCTCGATGAGCGCACGGTCCAGCTCCGCCTCGCACAGGTTGTGCAGCGCGGTGTGCGACATACATGGAAACAGTGGATCAAGCCGGTAATTGGCCATATATGTGACGAACGGATGCGCAGAACGGTCAAGGATATAATGACAGCAGAAACCGAGCAGATAGGCCGTGGCCTCCGGTGTATTCTGGCGGGCGCATTCTGCGGTCAGCGCGGAGAAGACACGCGCTGTGCGCTCACTGTGTATGCGATGTCCGGTGCGACAGATGTGATTTTCATACAGAGGTTGGTAATAATACAGGATATCCGGTCCCTGTGCACCCCAGCGGAAAGCCATCGGTGCGGCAGCGGCGGCGTTTGCCAGATACGGCTGTGCCTGCGAAAGGGCGGCTGTGGAAAAACTGTGGTGGGAAACAAGTGCAGGCATGATGAACAATACCTCCAAATCGAGCTTGCGAATAAGATCAGCCCAAAACCCGGATGGTTGTTTGGGTTCTGACTCTATTATAGGATTGTTTACACAGAATGTACACAATCGCAGCTTCCAAAAATGCGGGTCGAAAACCGTTGCAATTCCGTTACACTGACCACATTTCGACACTTGCCAGCGAAGAATAACCGGTGTATACTATAAAAGTATGTAAAAAAATCCATCAGGCGGCGGGCTGTCTCCCGGCTGACATAGAATAGAAAGGAACGAATGCAATGAAACTTGGTATTGTCGGACTGCCGAACGTCGGCAAGAGCACACTGTTCAATGCCATCACGAACGCCGGTGCGGAATCGGCGAATTATCCGTTTTGTACGATTGACCCGAACGTCGGCATGGTCAGCGTCCCGGACGAGCGTCTGGATAAGCTGACCGAGATGTACCATCCGCCGAAGACCATTCCGGCCGTTGTCGAATTTGTCGACATCGCAGGTCTGGTGCGCGGCGCGTCCAAGGGTGAGGGTCTGGGCAACAAGTTCCTGTCCCACATCCGCGAGGTCGATGCGATTGTGCACGTTGTCCGCTGCTTTGAGAACGAGAACATCGTCCATGTCGAGGGCAGCATTGATCCGGAGCGCGATATCGAGACCATCAACCTTGAGCTGATTCTGTCGGACATGGAGCTGCTTGAGCGCCGCATTGAGCGCTCGAAGAAGCTGGCGAAGGGTGACAAGAAGTATAACGAGGAAATCGAGGTATTCGAGCGCCTGCACGCGCACCTGGAGCAGGGCAAGACTGCCCGCACGTTCCCGGAGTTTGAGGAATATCAGGAGCTGATCTCCACGGTTGACCTGCTGTCGTCCAAGCCGGTCATTTATGCGGCAAATGTCGATGAAAACGGCTTTACCGGCGATGAGGCGGAAAACAGACGTCTGGAAGCGGTTCGCCGTATTGCAGAAGCGGAGGGTTCAATGGTTCTCCCGATCTGCGCGCAGATGGAGCAGGACATTGCCACGCTGGAGGACGATGAGAAGGAGCTGTTCCTGTCCGAGCTGGGTCTGGAGGAATCCGGCCTTGACCGCCTGATCCGTGTCTGCTATGACTTGCTCGGCCTGATGAGCTTCCTGACCGCAGGTCCGAAGGAGGTACGCGCCTGGACGATCAAGAAGGGCACACGCGCACCGCAGGCGGCAGGCAAGATCCACACCGATTTCGAGCGCGGCTTCATCCGCGCGGAAGTGATTTCATATGATGACCTGATGGCGTGCGGCTCGATGGTCGCCGCCAAGGAGAAGGGTCTCGTCCGTTTGGAAGGCAAGGATTATGTCATGCGAGACGGCGATATTGTTGTTTTCCGCTTTAATGTTTAAAAGCCCCGCTGGAGTGTTTTGCCAAAATGTAGAAAAATACATCAAATAATTGCCAAATTGTTTCGGTTTTGTAATTGTATTTTTCCTTGCAATGCACTATGATATTCTTACACGGCTGCATGCAATGCCGTGGAACCGGTATACTGAAACGACATTTCATTTGCTAAGCAGGAGGGCTAAGACTGCATGAAAGAGAATAAACAGTCCGGCGCAGCACCGGAGCAGAATGGCGTGGAGGAATCCACCAAGGGCTTTCCGGTTGTGACCGAACAGGACGAGGCGAATGCCGCGTCATTTGAGATGAAAAAAAGAAACCCGGATGGCAGCTGGGTTGCGGCGACGCCGGTGCATGTGACCGACGGCGGTGCGGAGCCGGCGGCAGAGGAGCAGTCTTCGGCACAGGAGCCGGAAACTGCCGCGGAGGCTGAACCGGCCGAGGCCGTTCCGGAGGAACCGGTGAAGGAACCGGAAAGCGCGGCGCCGGAAGCTGCTGAGCCGGAGGAAGAACCGGAAGACGAACCGGAGGAAGAAGTATCGAAAGAAGGCACACAGCGCAAAAAATCGAAGGGCAAGCGCATCGCGGCGGTAGTTGCCGGTGCGGCCGCGGTTGTCGTGATCGGTTTCAGCGCATATGTGTACAGCTACGGCGGCATTTTCCCGGGTGTCCGCGTTGCGGATTCCTACAAGCTCAGCGGGATGACGCAGGAAGAGGCACAGTCGTACATAGCCGGAGAGGTACAGAACGGCATTTTCGATAAGGAAATCAAGCTGACCGGAAAGGACCTCGGCACGGATTCCGAAAAGGAATACACCATCAAGGTGTCTGACGTTGCGGAAGCAGTCGACGGCGCGACCTCTGCACAGCAGGCGTATCTGATCGGCCGTGAGGGCAATTACTTCCAGCGCGTCGGCACAGTGCTCAACAGCATGTTCAGCGGCTGGGATGTTTCGCTCAATGCAACCGTAAAAGACGGTACGATTGCCGCAAAGGTGGATGAAATTGCCGCAGACCTGACCTATGATCCGGTACAGCCGAGCTGGCAGGTCGATAAGGAAAAGGCCGAGCTTCAGGTTGACACAGGCAAGCAGGGCCTTGGCTTTGACAAGGAAAAGGCAGTCAGCGACCTGACCGCCAAGGTGCAGGCCGTCGATCTGGAGGACTACACCATTGAGACCTATGCAGTCGATCAGGAGAAGCCGGACGCCAAGGCGATTGCCGAGGACGTCAACTGTGATCCGCAGAATGCGACTGTTGACAAGTCGGACGGCAAGACCGTTCTCGAGGCGGTAGACGGCGTCAAGGTGGAAGAAAGTGCAATTTCCTCCGCCATCGGCGATGCGACGGAACAGACCTATACCATTCCGGTTGAGCTGACCGAAGCGAAGATCAAGAAGGCGGATCTTGAGCCGGTGCTGTTCCGCGACACGCTGGCATCTGCAACGACCTATTACAACGGCGGGCAGGCATCACGTACCACCAACCTCCGTCTGGCGGCGAATGCGTGCGACGGCACGATTCTGAACCCGGGCGAGGAATTTTCGTACAACGATATCGTCGGTGAACGCACTGCGGCACGCGGGTACAGATCTGCGATTATCTTCCAGGATGGCCAGGAGGTCGAAGGCCTTGGCGGCGGCGTCTGCCAGCCGTCCTCGACGATCTATATGGCGACTCTGCGCGCGGACCTCGAGGTAACTGAGCGCTACAACCATCAGTTCCAGGTCACCTATACGCCGGTATCTCAGGATGCGGCGGTTGCCTGGGGCAGCAAGGACTTTAAATTTGTCAACGACACGGATTATCCGATCAAGCTCGATATCAGTGTGGGCGGCGGCACGCTGACCGTCCGCATCATCGGCACCAAGACGGTCGACAAGGAGGTTTCGCTGTATGCGAAGACCTATGCGAGCGGCAAGTACAAGCACGCAACGCTGTACAAGACCGTCACGGTCAACGGCGAATCCACCACAAACAAGGAAAACAGCAGCTCGTATCTGCTGAAATAATCTGCGCGGTGTCGCGCCCGGGAGGAAGCATATGGGAAAACAACATGCGGACAATGTATTTGGCAGCAAGCTCGCCGCCAAACAGGACATTGCAGCATCGCTGTGGCCGATTCTGGGCGCGACACTGCTGTATTTGATTCCGGGCGTACTGCTTTCGCTGGTCTTACGAACGGCGTGCTTTGATGCGGATGGCGCGCTGCGCGAGCTGTCTGACATGCGGCTGCTGGCGTATGCGGGGGCGTACCTGCTTGCCACGCTGCTGATTGACAAGCCGCTGTATTTCGGCCTGACACAGTTTTATGCACTGCGGCGCGCAGGTGCCCATCCGGCGGCAGGCATGGTGACCATGTGCCTCGGCTCAGGCAGGCTGTATGCAAAATCCATCCGGCTGACGCTGGTGCTCGCGCTGTTCTCGGCGCTGTGGGCGGTGCCGCTGGCAGCTGTGGCATACGGTGCGGTTTATGCCGTATCTCTGGTGCTGCCCAATTCTCTCGGACTGTTTCTGAGCTGGGAAATTGTCATCGTTGCAGTGTTTCTGTATGCCTGCATGGTGGTGCGGTATCAGTGTGCGTATACACTGCTGGCAGAGCGGAAAGACCTGGGGTGCTGGCGCGCAGTGCGCATGGCGGCGGAAACCTTCCGCGGGCATAAGCGCGAGGTGCTCAGCCTGCTGCTCAGCTTCTGTTTCTGGTTCCTGCTGACACTGATGCTGGGTGGTATTCCGATGATTTATGTTTATCCATATTTCATGCTGTCCGTCTATCATCTGTTTGACCGCATCCGGGGCGTACAGATCCGGGTGGCACCGCCGGAGGCGGATAAAGAATAAAAAAACCGGAACGATTCGGGCACAGCAGGCAAATATTCTGCTGTGTCCGTTATTTTTTTCGGCAAAACGGGGAAATTTTTCAAAATAACTTGATGTTGCGCCCTGTTTTGGTATATCATGAAAAAGAAAGAATTTTGAATGCGAAGGAGAGATTCCATTGGAGAAGAAACCGTTTTATATAACAACCCCGATTTATTATCCATCGGATAATCTGCACATCGGTCACTGCTACTGCACCGTCGCAACCGATACCATGGCGCGCTATAAGCGCTTGCAGGGCTATGATGTCATGTTCCTGACCGGCACGGATGAGCACGGCCAGAAGATCGAGGACAAGGCAAAGGAAGCCGGTGTCACCCCGCAGCAGTTCGTTGACAACATTGTCAGCGGCATCAAGGATCTGTGGAAGCTGATGAACATCTCCAACGACCGCTTTATCCGCACCACGGATGACTACCATGTCGAGGCGGTACAGAAGATTTTTGAACGCCTGAAGAATCAGGGCGATATCTATAAGTCGGTCTACAAGGGCAAGTACTGCAAGCCGTGCGAGTCGTTCTGGACGGAGGCACAGCTGGTGGACGGCAAATGTCCGGACTGCGGCCGTGAGGTCGTCGATGCGGAGGAAGAAGCATATTTCTTCCGTCTGAGCAAGTACGCAGACCGCATCATCAAGCTGTATGAGGAGAATCCGGACTGGCTGGAGCCGGCATCCCGCGCAAACGAGATGCTCAACAACTTCATCAAGCCGGGTCTGGAGGATACCTGCGTATCGCGAACCTCGTTCAGCTGGGGCGTTCCGGTCACATCCGACCCGAAGCATGTCGTTTACGTCTGGATTGATGCGCTGACCAACTATATCACCGCACTGGGCTATGAAAATGACAAGTATCATGATTTCGAGAAGTTCTGGCCGGCAGATGTCCATTTCATCGGCAAGGAAATTGTCCGTTTCCACTCCATCCTGTGGCCGGCAATGCTGATGGCACTTGACCTGCCACTGCCGAAGAAGGTTTACGGTCACGGCTGGCTGCTGCTGGACGGCGGCAAGATGTCCAAGTCGAAGGGCAACGTCGTTGATCCGGTATTCCTGTGCGAGCGCTATGGCGTGGATACTCTGCGCTACTTCCTGATGCGTGAATTCCCGTTCGGTTCCGATGGCGTATTCTCCAACGAAGCGCTCATCAACCGCATCAATTCCGATCTGGCAAACGATCTCGGCAATCTGGTATCGCGCACCGTTTCCATGGTCGAGAAATATTTCGACGGCACGCTTCCGGCAGAGCAGGCAGCAGATGACCTCGACAATGAGATCGTCGCAATGGCATCCGGCCTGCGCGCGCGCTATGAGGAGAAGATGGAAGCCTATGCCTTCCAGGACGGCCTGATTGAGATTTTCAAGGTCATTTCCCGTGCGAACAAGTATATCGATGAGACTGCTCCGTGGGTACTCGCAAAGGATGAGGCAAACCGCCCGCGTCTGGCGCGCGTCATGTACAACCTGCTGGAGACCATCCGAATCTGCGGCGTGCTGCTGACCCCGTTTATGCCGGATTCCGCGGAGAAGATCCGTGCCCAGATCGGTGCTGCCGAGGATGTTTATACCTGGGAGGCTGCCGGTATCTTCGGCAAGCTGCCGGCTGACGTCACTGTCTGCAAGGGCCCGGCACTGTTCCCGCGCATCGACATGAACAAGGAGCTGGAATTCCTCGAGAAGCGTCAGGCAAAGCAGATTAAGGAAGCACAGAAGAACGCCAAGAAGGCGGAAAAGGCAGAAAAGAAGGCGGAGGACAAGCCGGAAGGCGTTGCCATCGGCATTGACGATTTTGCAAAGGTTTCGCTCAAGACGGCAAAGGTTGTCGCCTGCGGGCCGGTCAAGAAGTCGGATAAGCTGCTGTGCCTGCAACTGGAGGTCGGCGAAGAAAAGCGCCAGGTTGTCTCCGGTATCGCACAGTATTACAAGCCGGAAGATATGATCGGCAAGACGGTTGTGCTGGTTGCCAACCTCAAGCCTGCCAAGCTGCGCGGCGTGGAGAGCCAGGGCATGATTCTGGCAGCTGACGCACCGGAAGGCGTCAAGGTGATTTTTGTCGACGGCATCCCGTCCGGCTGCACCATTCGATAACACATGCAATTCAGACAGCGGCTCTGCTCCAGAGCCGCTGTTTTCCTACAGGGAGGGACGCTATGCTGTTTGATACACATGCACATTACGACGACGACTGGTTTGACACCGACCGCGAGGCGCTGCTTGCGTCTATGCCGACGCATAACGTCGGGCTGATTGTCAACCCCGGCTGTACGGTGGAAACATCCGAGACAGCAATCCGTCTGGCGGAGACACATGACTTTATGTATGCCGCTGTCGGCATCCATCCGGAATACAGCATGGGCGTGACACAGGCGGACATCGACCGCATTCGTGAACTGTCCGCTCATCCGAAGGTCAAAGCCATCGGCGAAATCGGGTTGGATTACTATTGGGAAAAGCGTTCGCCGGAGACCACACCGCCGCGCGAGAAGCAGAAGCAGCTGCTGCGCGCACAGCTGGAGCTGGCGCGGGAGGTCGGGCTTCCGGTCATCATCCATGACCGCGACGCACATGAGGACTGCCTGAACATCGTGAAGGAATATGACGACCTGCGCGGCGTGTACCACTGCTATTCCGGCAGTCTGGAGACGGCGCAGGAGATTTTAAAGCTCGGCTGGTATCTTTCATTTACCGGTGTCATCACCTACGGCAAAGCAAAAAAAGCGCGGCATATCATTGAACATTTGCCGATGGATCGTATCATGATCGAGACGGACAGTCCGTATCTGACCCCGGAGCCGGAACGCTTACAGGCAAAGCGCGTGCGCAACAGTTCGCTGTTTGTCCATCGCGTCGCGGAGCGCATCGCGGAATTTCAGGGTCTGACCGTTGAAGAGGTGGAGCGCATCACGACAGAGAATGGCAAACGGTTCTTTGCGATTGACTGAACAGACGAACCGTTCGCCGGTATATTTGTGCAAAAAAGAACTGCCATCCGAATCGGATTTCGGATGGCAGTTTTATAGATTGGGAAAGCTTATTCAGCGATGGCTGCAAAGGCCTGCTTGATGTCGTCCAGAATGTCTTCGACATTTTCCAGACCGACCGACAGGCGGACGAGACCCGGCGTGATGCCGCAGGCAACCAGCTGCTCGTCGGTCAGCTGGCGGTGCGTTGCTGTCGCCGGATGCAGAATGCAGCTGTGGATATCCGCAACATGTACCTCGAGCGATACCAGCTTGAGGCTGTCGATGAACTTCGCCGCGCGGTCGCGTCCGCCCTTGATGGAGAACGAGATGACGCCTGCCGTGCCCTCCGGCAGATACTTTTCTGCGAGTGCATGGTACTTGTCGGATGCGAGACCCGGATAGTTGATAAACTCAACATCCGGCTGCTGCTCCAGATATTCCGCGACGGTCAGGGCGTTCTTGCTGTGCTGACGAATGCGCAGCGGCAGCGTCTGCAAGCCGAGATCGAGCAGGAATGCGCCCATCGGGGTCTGGCAGGTGCCCATGTCGCGCATCAGCTGGACGCGCGCCTTGGTGATATAAGCGGCTTCGCCGAACGCTTCGGTGTAGCGCAGGCCATGATAAGAGGCATCCGGCTCGGTCAGTCCCGGGAACTTGCCGGAAGCGCCCCAGTCGAACTTGCCGCTGTCAACGATGACGCCGCCCATCTGTACGGCATGGCCGTCCATGTACTTGGTGGTGGAGTGTACGATGATATCCGCGCCGAAGTCAAACGGACGGCACAGGATCGGCGTTGCAAAGGTATTGTCCACAATCAGCGGAATGCCATTGCTGTGGGCAAGCTGTGCCATCTTTTCAATGTCGAGCACAGTCAGTGCCGGGTTTGCAATCGTCTCACCGAAAACAGCCTTTGTGTTCGGCTGGACGAGCGCCTGAAGCTCCTCAAGCGATGCGTCCTCGTCGATAAAGGTGACCTCAATGCCCAGCTTCTTGAGCGTGACGCCGAACAGGTTGAACGTGCCGCCGTAAATGGCAGAGGAGCAGAGAATGTGGTCGCCGGCCTGCGCGATGTTCAGAATGGAGAGCATCGAAGCGGCCTGACCGGACGAGGTGCACAGTGCACCGACGCCGCCCTCAAGTGCGGCAATTTTCTTTTCCACGGCGTCGACTGTCGGATTGCCCAGTCGGGTATAGAAGGCGTCACCTGCCGTCAGATCAAACAGCGCGCCGACATGCTCGGTGGAATCGAACGTAAAGGTCGTGGACTGGTAAACCGGCAGTGCGCGTGCGCCGCCGTTGCCCGGCTCATAGCCGGCATGGATACAAGCGGTTTCTGGTCTCATGGAGAAAAACCATCCTTTCCTGTTATTTGAAAACGTTTGCACATTGTTTTTATTTTATAACGGTAACATATGTCGGAAACTGTGTCAAGCGTTGGCACATCCGTACTTGCCATAGATGGTGGAAAACGATATAATAAAACCGAAACAGAAACAAAAATCGGAGGGAATCCACGTATGGATCAGCAGAAAATCAGCCGCATCAATGCGCTCGCCAGAAAATCCAAGGCAGAGGGCCTGACCCCGGAGGAAAAAGCGGAGCAGAAGCAGCTGCGGGACGAATATATTGCAGAATACCGTGCCAATCTCAAGGCGCAGCTGGACAACACCGTTATTGTAGACGAAAATGGCAACAAGCGGAAGCTGAAGCAGAAAAAGCCGTACAACGGGCTGCGGCATTGACGATGGAACAGGTGGAATTTGACCTGCCTGCATCGATCCGCATGGCGCTGGACAGGCTGGAAGCGGCGGGATATCCGTCGTATGTGGTCGGCGGCGCCGTGCGCGACCAGCTGGCGGGAAAGCAGCCGCACGATTATGATGTGTGCACGGCGGCGCGGCCGGAGCAGGTGGAGCAGCTGTTTGCAGACCAGACGGTGATTGAAACAGGGCTCAAGCATGGCACTGTGACCGTCCTTTTGGACGGCATGCCGGTCGAGATCACGACCTTCCGCACGGAGGGCGCGTATTCCGACGGCAGGCGTCCGGACAGTGTGTCGTTTGTGGATGACATTGAACGGGATCTTGCGCGGCGGGATTTTACCATCAATGCGATGGCGTGGAGTCCGGTGCGCGGCCTGTGTGACCCGTTCGGCGGACAGGCGGATTTGCAGCGTCGGTGTATCCGCTGTGTTGGCGATCCGGACACGCGCCTGAAAGAGGATGCGCTGCGCATCCTGCGCGCGCTGCGGTTTGCGGCTCAGCGGGGGTTTGTCGTCGAGCCGGTTACAGCTGCGGCGCTGCACCGCAACCGGGAACGGCTGGCACAGGTCTCCGCCGAGCGCATCACCGCCGAGCTGCTGCAATTGCTGTGCGGCGCGCATGTCGGCGCAGTGCTGATGGAATTTTCTGACATTATCGCGCAGATTTTGCCGGAAATTCAGCCGATGATCGGGTTTGACCAACACAATGCATATCATAAATATACGGTGTGGGAGCATTCCGTGCGCGCGGTGGAGGGCATCCGCCCTGACCCGCTGCTGCGTCTGGCAGCGCTGCTGCATGACGTCGGCAAGCCAGACACATTCAGCCGCGATGAGCGCGGCGTCGGGCATTTTTACGGACATCCCGCCCGCTCGCGCGAGTTGGCGGAACAGATGGTGCAGCGCCTGCGTCTGCCGGTACAGATGGAACGGCAGCTGTTGTATCTGGTGCGGCATCATGACACGCCGCTTGGAAGCAACACGCGCCATGTGCGGCGCAAGCTGGCAGTGCACGGAGAAGAGACCTTCCGCGCGCTGCTCGCCATCAAAAAGGCGGATGGCATCGGACAGGGAACGACGCCGCAGAATCTGACGGAACTGCTGGAAACAGAACGGTTGTTAGAGCAGGTGCTCACAGAGGACAGCTGCCTGACGCGCCGCGATCTTGCGGTGAACGGGAACGACCTGATTGCATGGGGTGCCCGCGGGCGCGCGGTGGGGTATTACCTGTCCGCTATGCTCAATCGCGTGCTGGATGACCCGTCATGCAACACACGTGAACGGCTGCATGCGGTTTATGATGGACTGCGGGCACAGGAGAGCTATGTCGAGCTGACCGTCAACGGCATGAGTGCGCGCTGCTGTGTCAGGCAGGTTCGGCAGCTGCTGGCAGGCATTCCCGATATTACACGGACGGATATCACGCTGGACAGCGGACGCATTGTCGTATACGGCCGGCATTTGCCGCTGGAGCAGATCCGCGAGGTTCTGGCAGCGGCCGGATATGAGGTGGCAATATGAGCTTGGATTACAGACAGATTTTTATTGACCAGTACAAGGCAAATATCACGCGGCGCGGCGCAGACCGCCTGCTTGAATGGCTGCTGAGCACGGACTTTTTCACCGCGCCCGCATCCACGCGTTTCCATGCCGCCTACGAGGGCGGATTGGTGGAGCACAGCCTGAATGTCTACCGCATCATGATGAAGAAGCACTTTGTCGAAGGGGAGGACGACCCGGAGAGCGCTGCGATCTGCACGCTGCTGCACGACATCTGCAAGGCAGGGTTTTATGAGGTCTCGTTCCGCAACCGAAAAAATGATGCGGGAGTATGGGAAAAGGTGCCGTATTATACGATCAACGACAAATTTCCGTATGGACACGGTGAAAAATCCGTGTTTCTGATTGAGCGTTTTATGCGCCTGAAAAATGAAGAGGCAGTTGCGATCCGCTGGCACATGGGAGGCTTTGACGACGCGGCGAAATCCGGTTCATTTGCCATCGCGCATGCGTATGAGAACTATCCGCTTGCGGTCAAGCTGCACCTGTCCGATCTCGAGGCAACCTATCTGTGCGAGAACCGCAATCCGGAGGAGGAAGAGTCATGAAAGCGAAGAAATTTACCCTGAAAACCCCGCGAGAGGGCTTTTTG
The DNA here is from genome assembly GCF_051246315.1 of Butyricicoccus porcorum. Classification (NCBI taxonomy): domain Bacteria; kingdom Bacillati; phylum Bacillota; class Clostridia; order Eubacteriales; family Butyricicoccaceae; genus Butyricicoccus; species Butyricicoccus porcorum. Next base: position 309,397 of record NZ_CP178353.1, on the reverse strand, counting down.
AACATCACGCAGAGCGTGCGTGAGACCATCCGCGAGAGCGGCGCAAAAAGCGGTGTTGTCGTCGTCTGGTGCGCGCACACAACGGCAGGCATCACAATCAACGAAAATGCCGACCCGGATGTTGTGCGCGACATGCTGCTCGGACTGGACAGGGCATATCCGGATCGCCCGGAGTTCCGCCATGCGGAGGGCAATTCCGCGGCACACCTCAAATGCTCTGCGATGGGCGTGTCCAAGACCATCCCGTTCGAGGACGGCAATATGCTGCTCGGTATTTGGCAGGGCATCTATTTTTGTGAGTTCGACGGACCGCGCACCAGAAATTATTACGTAAAGGTCATCGAGGGATAAACAGATTAAGACGAAAACGGCAGCAGCGAACTCGCTGCTGCCTTATGTTGTCTCACCGGATAGGAGAGCGTTATTTCCCAAGCTGATGCTCCCGGACATAATAGAAAAAATACTGCTGGTACACGCCCGCGAACGGGCTGTCGATGAATTGCTTCATGTCGCCGCTGTAAGATGCGGCGGCTTTTTTCATCCAGGTATCCACCGGAAATGCGTCCAGCCTGTGCAGGCCGAACAGCAGGAAGCAGTCTGCAACCTTTCGTCCCACCCCGCGCAGCTGCATGATGTACCGGCGGGCATCTTCCGTCGGCAGACCGCGCAGCGTGTCGAAGGAAAGTGCACCGGATCCGATCGCCTGCGCGGCGGCAATCAGATATGGGGCACGGTAGCCTGCGCGCAGCGGCGCAAGGTCATCCGGTGACAGGTCTGCCAGCGCGTCCGGAGTCGGAAACGCATGCAGCGTCTGCCCCGCGAACGAAATCGGCTGGCCCCAGCCCGTGCACAGCCGCTGGACGATCGCCGCGATGCGCGGAATGTTATTGCACTGTGAGATCAGGAATGTGCACAGCGCCTCCCATGGCTCCTGGTTCAGGATGCGGATCCCTGCGCCGAATTCCGCCGCTGCTGCCGTAAATTCGTCTACCGCAAATGACTGGCAGATGGATGCATAATCCGTATCGCAGTCGAAATAGCCGCGCCACAGTGCGTCAAACTGCGCGCGCGTGCCGGTGATGCACAGCGCGCCGCCGTCATCCCAGACACGGGCTGCCCTGCCGCGTACCACGCCGCGCCAACTGCCGTCTGCCTGCTCCTGCCAGCGGAAGCACTGCCCGCAGGTAAACGTCTGCCGCGCGGAAAACCGGCTGTCACTGCGGATTTCGATGTAGGTTTCGTGTTCGGTGATCTGCATGATGGAACCTCCTGTTTTGTGCCAAGTATAGCATAGATTTGGGCGCGGACACAAGAAAAACACATGGGTTTGTGTAGTTTGCCGTAGGATATGGCGGAAAACTGTGCTATAATAAGACACCAACAGTATGCGAGGGGTGAACCAGTGAACGGGGAGCAAAACCGGAATGATTCCGGCTGGGTGTGTCTGGAAGAAAAGACGGCAGGCACGCCCGCAACAAAAAAACGGCGGATCTCTGCGCCGAAAAAACAGAAAAAGCTGCGCCGAGGCAGGCGGAAAGCGCGGAACAAACGCCACATCCTGCGCGGGACGGCAATAACCCTTGCGGGACTCGCCGCGCTGTACTGCGTGCTTGTATTCTCACATATCCCGTTGATCGAGAAGTGGCGCACGATTTATATCGAGACTGCAATGGGCACGATGAACCACCAGTGGCTGGCGACGATGTTCCTGCCGCAGTCGGTCATTGACGATGTTATGAGCGGACGCATGACGATTGAACTCCGGCAGGAAGAGTATAACAGCAGCTGGGACACCGGAACGGACACCTCATTCGATGACACGGGCGAAGAAGCGGTCGATACCTGGGATGATATCCGCGAGCAGTTCTCTGAGGCATATGCGGAAATTGACCAGAAGTCGTTCTGGGCATATATGGCAGCACATAAGAAGAGCGATGTGCTGGATGAAGACGGCTATCTGATGATCGACCAGGCGGATTATGACGAAGAGGAGACCGGGATTCAGACAATATATGGCGACCCGGTGTGTGCCATTGATACGCGCAACGGCATTGTGATTGTCGGACTGAAGGGCGACGGCTATTCCGGCCGCATGGCGATTGTCAAAAATCCCGGGCAGGTACGGCTTGCTGTGTCGGATACGCTGGGCAGCTCGGGCAGCTATCTGAAGCAGATCTGTCGCAGCACCAATGCCGTGCTCGGCATCAATGCGAGCGGTTTTTCTGACCCGGAAGGTACAGGCAACGGCGGCGATGTGTTTGGCATGGTTGTTTCCGGCGGGCGCACGGTGATTGACACGCTGGATACAAAGATGAAGGTCATCGGCATGGACAGCGGCAATCGGTTGAATATTTCCAGTACGTTGCCACGCGGCACGCGTGATGCCATGCAGTTCAGTCCGGCACTGATCGTCAACGGGAAACAACTCATCAGCGGTTCTTCCGGCTGGGGCTTGCAGCCGCGCTCGGTCATCGGGCAGACGAAGGACGGTCAGATGCTGCTGACCGTGATCGACGGGCGGCAGCCGGGATATTCCATCGGCATTACACTGGGCGATCTGACCGATATTCTGTATCAGTACGGCGCGTATCAGGCGTGCAATCTGGACGGCGGTTCGTCCGCTGTCATGTATTACCGCGGGCGCAACATCACGCGTTCTTCGGCGGTTACGCCGGACAAGGGGCGACACATTCCGAATGCATGGATTGTTGACGCAAATTGAACATCGGGCGATCAGGCAGCCTCTCGCGTTTGCGGGGGGCTGTTTTGTGTCATGTGCGCGAGGATGACGCGACGCAGCGGCAGGAAGATGCCTGCGGCGGCGAGGTTGCACGCGAGATGTACCCATGCAATTGCCGCGCTGTCGGCGGGGATGCTCAGCCATGCAGGGCATATCTGCCGGATGATGAGCAGCAGAGGGAATACGGCTGCTGCGCCGATGACATTGAACAGCAGGTGCAGCAGGGCGGTCTGTCGGGCGGCGCGTCCGGCGCGCAGGCTGGCGAGCAGAGCGGTGACGCAGGTGCCGATGTTCTGTCCCAGAATGACCGGCACAACGCTGCCGAGCGAGAGCATGCCGGAGGAGGAGATGGTTTGCAGCAGCGCGATACAGGCGGACGAGCTTTGCAGGATGGCTGTGATGATTGTGCCCGCGAGAAGCCCCGACAGCGGGGAAGCGCACTGCGCGAGCAGACGCGCAAACAGCGGGGAATCGGAGAGCGGTGCGAGCGCATCCTGCATGTGCGCCATGCCGGTCAGGAGTGCAGCCAGTCCTGCGCCGATGGACAGAATCGGAGGACAATGCCTGCGCAGCAGGACGGGGAGCAGCACAGCGAGCGCAAGCAGCGGCTCGATGCCGTGGAATACGCCCATCCATCCGGCATGCAGCCCGATGTGGATGAAAAATGCGGTGGTACAGGTGCCGATGTTGGCACCCGCAATCAGGCCGGCGGCCTGCTCCGGCGTCAGCGCCCCACCCGCGGCGAGCCCGACGAGGACAACCGTCACGGCGGAAGAACTCTGCACCAGTGCGGTGACCGCTGCGCCGAGAGCCGTGGCGTGCCAAACCGAGGGCGCTGCCTGCATGAGGCAATGCCGCAGGCGGTCGCGCGACAGCGCGCCCAGCCCTGTGCACAGCAGCTCCATACCAAACAGGAAGACGGCGACCGCCCCGGCGAGCGCCAGCAGATGAAACCGTTCCATCTTTCCCACCTCCTGGAAAAATTTTACACTGCCAACCGGATTCGCGCGTGCTCGCGGACAATCCATGGCATGCTTATGGATAGAGTAAGGCAGCGCTGTTGCATCGGGAACAGTGTTGCCTTCCGCATCTTTGAAATATTTATGATGCAGGAGGTGAAAAATACGGCAAATACTGTTATACTGGTATCATCCGGTACAATCTCCGGCAGGCGGAGCCGACAGGTCGCGCAGAGTGAGCTGTATGCGCGTTCACTCGCGCGCTTTGGCGGCATTATGCTGCTGGACGGCGGCTTTGGCAGCGTGGAAACGCTGGCAGACCGTGCGGATGCGCTGCTGCTGTCCGGCGGTGGGGACATCCATCCGTCGTATTATGGGAGGCATATGACGGGCAAGGACGCGAGTGTAGACCAGAGGCGCGATGAGCGCGAATGGGAGCTGCTGCGGCAGTTCTGTGCGCGCAAAAAGCCGGTGTTCGGCATCTGCCGCGGGCTTCAGGTCATCGATGTCTTTTTCGGCGGGACACTGTTTCAGCACCTCGCCACCGCCTATGTGCATGAAAATACAATCCATACCGTCATCACATCGGAGGATGGCTGGCTGCGCCCGCTGCTCGGTGAGACCGTGCCGGTCAACAGCTATCATCATCAGGCGATCCGCACGCTCGGTGCGGGGCTGCATGTCTCGGCGGTCAGCGATGCGGACGGCGTGATTGAGGCGGTCGCGCACGATACGCTCCCGGTGCGGGCGGTACAGTGGCACCCGGAGCGCATGGTCGATGGTCTGTGCCGTGATACCGATGCGGAAATGGGGCCGCTGTTTGCGGACTTTCTGGCATGCATTCCGCAGGACGGTACAGGATGAAAGGAACATAGAACAACATGGAACAGCAAATTCGTCAGATCAATCTGGAGGACGGCATGCCAACCGTCCAGCAGGCGCTCGCGCGGCTGCAACTGGAGGTACGGCTTGCCCGGAGGCAGGGCGTATGGGTGCTCAAAATCATCCATGGCTTCGGCTCAACCGGCAATGGCGGAAAGATCCGCGTGGCTGTGCGCCGGGAGCTGCCGGTCCTACAGCGCCGGGGACAGATTCGGTTTTTCGTTCCCGGAGAGAAGCTGACGATATTTGAGGAAGATACACGCAGGCTGCTGCAAATCTGCCCTGCTTTTCGCAGGGACCGCGACATTGACCGGCACAACAACGGCATTACAGTCGTCGTGCTGAGAGACAGGAAAGGATGAAGAAAACATGTTGAATCGGGCAAAGGAACAGAAGACAGACATCATCGAGCATCTGCGCGGCGGTGAGGGAACTGTCATCCGCAAGACGCTGCTTGCGCCGGGGGATTCCTTCGGCAAGTTTAAGATGTGCGCCGTGCTGACGCTGGAGCCGGGATGCACCATCGGCGAGCATGCGCATATGCCGGATGCGGAGTTCTGCTGGCTGCTGGAGGGCGAGCTGGTCATTGCGGACGGCGGTGCCGAGCACACCGTGTATCCGGGTGACGCCTGGATCTGCGGCGGCGGTGATTCGCATTACACAAAGAACTGTTCGGACAAAAACGCAGTCTTTCTGGCGATTGTCACAGAGTAAACTGCGCGGCGCGGGAGCATTCCCGCGCCGCTTTTTCGCGCATGAAAAAACCGGCTCGGACATGTCCGAACCGGTTTGCTGTTTCTGTGATTATTTTACAAGATATACATCTGCATACTTGACGCCGTACTGGTTGGCGATTTTGTTGTTGGCAACGAAGATGTCGATGCGCTTGCCCTTGATGGCGCCGCCGCGATCCTCGACCGTGTAGGTGCCCCAGCCTTCAATGTAAACCTTGGAGTACATCGGGAGGATGGAGGTGTCAGCCGCAATGGTGTGGTTGACGCGCGGGGTTCTGCCGGAAGCCGTGGTGGAATCGCCTGCGTAGAACGTCAGCTTGTAGTTGCCCATGTAGGTTTTGCTGCCGGTGCTCGAGGTCGAAGCGCTCGGCTTCTTGGAAGCGTTGGTGGTGGTGCTGCCGCCGCTGGTCAGGTACTTATTGTAGACATAACCGGTCTTGCCGTTTGCGGTGACCTTGGTCCAGTTGCCGGAAGAGCCGGTCTTGGCGACGACCTGTCCCTTCTTGAGGACGGTGACGACTTTATAGCCGTTGCCCGCACCTGCGCGCACATTGACGCTGGTCGTTGCGGTAACGTTAGCAGCCAGAGCGCCTGCGGTGACGCTGGCCGTGAGCACGATGCCGGTGACGGCAACCATGATGCATTTCTTTAATTTCTGAAACATATGTAACTCCTTTTCAATCGGGGATGTGGTGAACACTCGGTATCAATTTGTTACGGTGATGTAACTGAACTGTAACCTATCTTACAGGACAGAGGCGGATTTGTCAAACCAAAATTGGAGATTTTCGAGAATTTCAGAGACCTTGCACAAGAAAAAACACAATAAATTGGCACATTTGGCGAAAAAACCGGCGATTTTGCCGAAAAAATAACAGCCCCCTGCGCGCCCGGAATTGTAACCAAAGCGTGCGGGGAGCTGTAACTGTTTTGTAATTTTAGCCGGATGGCACGGCGGTCAGCCGAACACGGTGCGGGCCGCATCGACGGATGCTTTTGCATCGCGGCAGTAAAAATCCGCGCCGATAGAGGCGGCATAGTCGGGGGTCAGCACGGCACCGCCGACCATAATTTTACCGGTATAGCCGCGGTCGCGCAGCAGCGAAATCGTGTCCGACATCGCGCCGAGCGTTGTGGTCATCAGCGCACTCAGACCGACCAGACGGACATCCTGCTCCAGCGCACAGTCCACCACAGTCTCCGGCGGCACATCGCGGCCGAGGTCGAGAATCTGGTAACCGTAGTTCTCCATGACGACCTTGACGATGTTTTTGCCGATGTCGTGGATATCGCCCTTGACGGTCGCAAGGATAACCTTGTCCGCTTTCGGCGTTTCGCCGCCCTGCTGTGCCATGTGCTGGCGCACGACCTCGAAGCCGGCCTTTGCACATTCGGCGGAGCGGATGAGCTGCGGCAGGAACAGCTTGTTCTGTTCAAACAGGTCGCCGACGGTGTCGAGCGCAGGAATCAGGTACTTTGCGACGACGTCGAGAGGGTCGTTGGTTTCCAGCAGCGTGCGTGTTGCGGCGGCGCAGTCGTCGCCGAGCCCCTTGAGGATGGCGGTCTGTACGTCGGGCGCATTGGAAGCGGCGGCCTTGGGCGCCGCGGGCACTTCCGCGGGGGCGCTGTAGGTTTCAATATAGTGTACGCTGCCCGGGTCGCGCTGGTGCAGCAGATTGTGCACATCGACCGCCTCCATCATCTCCGGGATGTTCGGATTGATGATCGGGAAGTCAAGACCGTTTTCCAGCGCGATGGCGAGAAAATGCGAATTGACCTTGACGCGCTGCGGCAGGCCGAACGAAATATTGGACACGCCGAGGCAGGTTTTGACCCCCAGCTCCTGCTTGACGGTGCGCAGGGCAGACAGCGTGTTCATCGCGCCGGCAGGCTCTGCGGAAACGGTCAGCGTCAGGCAGTCGATGGCAATGCGCTCCGGCCCGATGCCATATTCCGCCGCGCGCGCGACAATTTTGCGCGCAATGGCAACGCGGCCTTCTGCCGTGGGCGGAATGCCATTTTCATCCAGCGTCAGGCCGACAACCATTGTACCGTATTTTGCGACAAGCGGCAGGATGGCATTCAGGCTTGCATCCTCGCCGTTGACCGAGTTAATCATGGGCGTGCCGTTATAACGGCGCAGGGCAGGCTCCAGAACCTCCGGATTGTTGGAATCGAGCTGGAGCGGAAGGTCAATACAGCTTTGCAGCTCTTCGATGACCTCGAGCATCATCTCGCGCTCGTCGATGCCGGGCAGGCCGACATTGACATCGAGCACATGCGCGCCCGCGTCCGCCTGTTCAATGCCCTGCTCCACGATATAGTCGATGTCGTGTTCCTGGAGCGCCTGCTTAAAGCGCTTTTTGCCGGTCGGATTGATGCGCTCACCGATGACACATACGCCATCTACCGGGACATAGCGCGTGCCGGAGCACAGCGCGGAGAGATGCTTTGCCTCCGGCGCATGGAATGCCGCCTCGTTCAGTACGGCGCGAATGCGGCGGATATAGTCCGGCGTGGTGCCGCAGCAGCCGCCGAAAATGGTGAAGCCGAGGGCGAGATATTTTGGAACATACTGTGCAAACTGTTCCGGTGTGATGTCGTACGACAGAGTGCCGGACGCAGCGTCGGGCAGTCCTGCATTCGGCTTGATAATCAGCGGGACGGACGCGACCGCGGCGAGCCGTTCGGCAATCGGAAGAATTTCCTTCGGGCCGAGAGAACAGTTGATGCCGATCGCGCTTACACCGAGTCCCTGGAGCGTCAGCGCAGCTGCCTCCGGCGGCACGCCGAGGAAGGTGCGCCCGGAGGCCTCAAATGTCATCGTTGTGAACACCGGCAGATCGCAGATTTCACGCGCGGCGAGCACGGCGGCCTTTGTTTCCAGCAGGTCGGTCATGGTTTCAATATAAATCGCATCCACGCCGCAGGCTGCACCACAGCGCACCTGCCGGGCGAAGATCGCATAGGCGTCGTCGAAGTTCAGCGTACCGGTCGGGGCAAGCAGCTCACCGATGGGGCCGATGTCCAGCGCGACATATTTCGCGCCGGAGGCACGCGCGTTGGCAACGGCGGCGGTGATGATTTCCTCTACGGTGTGGCCGCAGCCTGCGGTTTTCTTTTCGTTTGCACCAAAGGTGCACGTGATGACCATGTCCGAGCCGGCCTCGACGTACTGGCGTTGGATTGACGTGATGACCTCCGGATGATTCAGGTTCATCAACTCAGGCAGCGAGCCGGCAGGCATGCCGGCTTCCATAAGCATAGTACCCATGCCGCCGTCCAGTACGAGAAAATCGGATAAAATATGGGAATTAAGCTCCACAGTGGGTTCCTCTCTTTCTATAGGGACAGTCTGCGGACAGGCGGCAGGTGCCGCAGCCGCGCGCGCGCCCGGAAACCGGGTGCGCGGAAATGCCGAGCAGAGCGGTGACCGACTTGCCCGGCGTCAGAAGATTGGACGGCGTCGCGGAAAGCCCGATGCGGCGCGGTGCATCGCACAGCGCGAGCAAATCGCGCTGGAGATCAATCGGCAGGTCGCCGTAGCCGGGGGAAAAACGCCCGGTGACAAAATAGCCGTCCTGCCCGAACTGCATGCGGATTTCGTCCTCCGCCGCATCGCACACCTTCTCGATGGCATCGCCTGCCGCTGCGTCCAGCGCGAGCGCGTCCAGCATGCTGCGATGCCCGGTGCGCCGGATCTCGCGGTCAACCGCTGCGCCCAGCGTGGCGCACAGCACCGCCATGCGGTCACAGCCATCCAGATGGCGGCGGATGTCATTGCCGGACAGCGGCAGCGCGTCCGGTGTGCAGACGATCCATTTCCAGCGCGGCTGAGCGATTTCCACAATGCGATCCATTGCCCGCTGAGCGGTTTCCACGATGTCCGCGTCGCCGCCGGCATGTCCCATGTAGCGCAGCACTTCTGCGCGGTCGAGTGTCAGGTTCATGCCTTATTAGACGCCTCCAGCACCTTGCGGATGCGGGTATAGATGAGATGCGCGACACGCGGATTATTCATGGTATACAGATGGATGCCGTCGACACCGCTGGCGATCAGGTCGATAATCTGGTCAACGGCATAGGCGATACCTGCGTCGAACAGTGCTTCCGGGTCATTTTCATAGCGGGAGACCATGTGCGCAAACTTGCGCGGCAGGCTCGCGCCGCAGGTGGAGACCATGCGTTCAATCTGCGCCTTGTTGATGACCGGCATAATGCCCGCTTCAATCGGCACGTTGATGCCTGCCAGCTTTGCGCGATCCTGGAAGGCGTAAAAATCGTTGTTGTCAAAGAACAGCTGGGAGATCAGATGCGTTGCTCCCGCATCGACCTTGGGGCGCGTGTTGGTGACGTCGGAAATCACATCCTCCGACTCCGGATGCCCCTCCGGGTAGCAGGCGCCGCAGATATCAAAGCCGCCGAAGTCCGCGATGAATTTTGTCAGGTCACTGGCATATTTGAAGTCGCCGGGGATCGGCAGATCCGGGTGCAGATCGCCGCGCAGGGCGAGCACGTTTTCAATGCCGTTTTCGCGCAGCTCGGTGAGGATGTCGGTTGCCTGCTGGCGCGTCGTGTGGATGGCGGTCAGATGGGCGAGCGGCTCGATGTGATAGATATTTTTGAGGTCGGAGGCGATTTTTGCCGTCAGGCTGCCTGTGCCCGTGCCGCCTGCGCCGTAGGTGACGCTGATGAAGTCCGGGTTGAGGTCGCTCAGACGCTCAATGGTGTCATAAATTGTGTCGATCTTGCTCGTTTTTTTCGGCGGAAACACTTCGAGTGAAAAAACGGTTTTTTTGGTCTGAAATATATCTGAAATTTTCATCAGGCAAACTCCTATACTTTAGTAGAATATGTCTTAGTATACCGCATGCGGCGGAAAAAAGCAAAACAGATTGCAGAATTGTGCAAAAAAACCTGAAACAAACTGCGAAAACCATGCAAGTGTCGAAAAAAGTCGTGCAAAACAGAAATTTTTCGTGCCTGTTTTCCTGTGGAAGATGCACAGGTGGGTGTACAATTGTGCAAAAGTGTGGTATACTATGATAAAGTTTTTGATGTTTGGCCGCCGAATTGAGGATTTTTGCGGCGTTCGGATAGATTTGAAACCAATTTTTTTTGACAAATACTGCACGGCGGAAGCGTGCAGCAGTGCTTTTCCGGTCAACCCGCCGGAGAGCCTGTTTGCTGTGCCTGCTTCAGAGGCAATGTGTGCTTCCGGCCTGTGCTTCATGCAAAGGAAAGTGATACGCATATTATGAAAGAAAAACTGAAGATTATCCCGTTAGGCGGACTCAATGAGATCGGCAAGAACATGACGGTTGTAGAGTACGGGCAGGACATTTTTGTTATCGACTGCGGCCTTGCATTTCCGGATAATGAAATGCTCGGCGTTGACCTCGTCATCCCGGATATCACCTACCTCCGCCGCCACAGGAACAAGGTGCGCGGCATTGTCATCACCCATGGCCATGAGGACCATATCGGCGCGCTGCCGTATGTGCTCAAGGAGCTGAATGTGCCGGTTTACTGCACGCGCCTTGTCGCGGGCATCCTGAATTCCAAGTTCGAGGAGCACCGCATGCTCGGCAAGGTCAAGATCAACTGCGTCAAGGCGGGCGACCACATCAAGCTGGGCTGCTTCAACATCGAACTGATTCACACCAACCACTCGATTGCGGATTCCGTCGCGCTGGCAGTCCGGACGCCGCTCGGCACGATCATCCACACCGGCGACTTCAAGATCGACGCGACGCCGGTTTCCGGCGAAATGATCGACCTGACGCGCTTCGGCGAGCTGGGCAAGGAAGGCGTGCTGGCACTGATGAGCGACTCCACCAACGTCGAGCGCTCGGGCTATACGCCGAGTGAGCTGGAAGTCGGAAAGACGTTTGAGGCGCAGTTCAAGGGCTGCGACCAGCGCATTATCATTGCCACCTTCGCCTCCAATATCTACCGCGTACAGCAGGTGCTCGATGCCGCCGCACACCACGGGCGCAAGGTCGCCATCTGCGGCCGCAGCATGGAGAACATCGCGCGCGTTGCGATGGAGCTCGGATACCTGACTGCACCGAAGAATGTGCTCATTGACATTGCGGACATCAACCGTTACCCCAAGAGCAAGGTCGTTGTCGTGTGCACCGGCTCACAGGGCGAGGCAATGAGCGCACTGTACCGCATGGCATTTTCCGGCCACAAGCAGGTGGAAATCGGCGCGGGCGACAAGATCATTATCTCCGCTTCCGCCATTCCGGGCAACGAGAAGTCGGTCACCAAGATGATTAACGAGCTGAGCAAAAAGGGCGCGGATGTCGTCTATGACCGCTCCGCGATCATCCACGTATCCGGTCACGCCTGCTGTGAGGAGCTCAAGCTGATGCTGTCCCTGGTCAAGCCGAAGTACTTTATCCCGGTGCACGGCGAATACCGCATGCTGCGCCGCCACGGTGAGCTGGCGGTACAGACCGGCGTCAATCCGCGCCATGTTATCATTGCGGATATCGGCCGCCCGGTTGAAATTACCGCGAAGACCGCACGCCTTGCCAATCCGGTTCCATCCGGTAAGGTACTGGTCGACGGCTTCGGTATCGGCGATGTCGGCACAGCAGTGCTGCGCGACAGAAAGCATCTGTCGGAGGACGGCCTGCTGGTTGTCGTTGTCACGCTGGACAGCGAAAGCGGCATTGTGATCGCGGGTCCGGATATCGTCTCCCGCGGCTTTATCTACGTCAAGGAAGCAGAGGATCTCATGGAAGAGCTGCGGCGCATTTCTCAGCGCGCACTCGATCGCTGTATCGATGAGCAGATTCGCGACTGGACAACCATCAAAGCAAACGTCAAAAACGACCTGTCGGAATTCCTCTACCGCAAGACAAAGCGCAGCCCGATGATCCTCCCGGTCATTATGGAAATCTGATTGCTGCGCCAATCGTGCAACAAATTTAGTTCTGACACCTATCCGAATCAGGAAACCGCAGATCCGCAGCATTTCGCGGATGGCAAATAAAAGAAAGGCTCCCGCCGATGTCTGACATCGGGCGGGAGCCTTTTGCTGTGTACGTGGATTATGCCTCCGGCTGCTGCGGGAGGTTTTTGATGTATTCGCAGATGCTCAGACCGGCAATTGCGCCGTCGGAGACTGCCTTAGCGATCTGGAGCACGCCGCCGATGCAGTCGCCTGCGGCAAACAGGCCGGGTACATTGGACTGATAATTGCGGTCGACCTGGATGCTGCCGCCGTTCATGATGACACCCATGCGTGCGGCAAAATCAGCCGCCGCCGCGATGCCCTGCGCGAGGAATGCGCCGTCAATCGGATGGTCGCCGCCCGTCGTGCGGATGCCGGCGAGCATGCCGTTTTCGCCGTAAAATTCCACAATCGGCTCGGTGACAATCGGCAGATCCTTCGGGAAACGGTCGGTTGTGATGGTCGCGCCGTTGGTGAACAGGCGCAGGTTGTTTGTCAGCGGACGCAGGTGGCTCAGCTCTGCGACCGCATGGTCGCCGCTGCCGATGACCGCGAGTGCGCGGTTGCGCATCAGGAAGCCGTCACACTGGGCACACTGGCTGACGCCTGCGCCGAGGAACTGCTCCACGCCCGGAATTTCCGGCACGTGGCGCTGCCGGCCGGTTGCAAGCAGTACGCTGTGACCCGACAGGACGCGGCCGGAGGCGGTGCTGACGCGGAAATCTTCCGTTTCCCGGATGGAAACGACCTCATCACTGATGACTTCAATGCCCAGCCGCTCGACCTGCGCGAGGCCGCGGCGGAACAGCTCGTCGCCGCTGATCGGTGCTTCCAGTCCGAAATAGTTTTCAATGCGGTGGCTCTGACCGAGCGCGCCGGAATCGCGTCCGATTACCACCGGAGTAAAACCGGCGCGGCGGACATACAGGGCAGCGGAAAGCCCGGCAGGGCCTTTGCCGACGATAATACAGTCTTTCATCATTGCTGTAAGTTCTCCTTTAATGTGCGGGGGGAATGCAGGCTTACTGTGCCTGCCCGGGCAGGCGGATGCTGATCTCGCCTGCCAGCATGGTGGAGCGCTGTCCATCCTGTTCGATGACAAGATGGCCGCTGGGATCGATGGCGACAGCAGTCGCCGGTGTTTTTTCGCCGTTCCGGATGACCGTGATCGGCTGGCCGAGAAAATGGATAAACGAACGGTAACGGTCAATGAGTGCCGCTGTGTCGCCGGATGCAATCAGCCGGTAGCACGCTTCCATGTGGTTGAAAAACGATGCGGCGAGCGAATTGCGCCGCACAGCATGCGGGGCAAAATCCTCCAGACAGCCGGCGATATCGCGGATCTGCTCCGGCAGCCCGCCTTCCGGCGTGCGGACATTGATGCCGACGCCGACAATGGCATAGGAGAGCTGTCCGGTTTCTGCCTCGACGGATGCTTCCGTCAGAATGCCGCACAGCTTTTTACCGTGCATCAGCACATCGTTGACCCATTTGATATCCGGCGTGAAGTTTGCGGTTTCCGCAATCGCTTCACTCAGCGCTACGGCCGCGGCGACCGTAATCATGTTGATGCGTTCGAGCGGCAGCGTCGGATGCAGCAGGATACTGATATAGATACCGCTGCCGGAGGGGGACAGGAACGAACGTCCGCGGCGTCCGCGCCCTGCGGTCTGGCAGTCGGCGATGACGGCATAGCCGTCCGGCAGCTCCGCTGCGCGCTGCTTGAGATATGTGTTTGTAGAATCGACTGTGGACAGCACGCACAGATTGCGCGCCAGTACGTCAGTTTTCAGCTCCATGACAATGCCGGCTTCTGAGAGCGTGTCACTCGTTTCCGCGAGGCGGTAGCCCTCTCCGGATACCGACTCGATGGGGAAGCCCATCTCACGCAGCGCTGCAATGGCTTTCCAGATTGCTGTGCGCGATACGCCCAGCTCACGGGACAGTGTACCGCCGGACACAAGCTGCCCGCGGTTTTGCTCCAACGTGCGCAATACATCATCACGAACCATAGGATCACCCTTTCTTTCCCATTTTTGGTGCGAATCTATTGTAATACAGATTTGAAAGCAGTACAATAGGTGAAACTGACAAATAAGACGAAATGGGGCATAAAACCATGGCGAAACAGGGCGATATCATCCAGAAACTGGCACAGACACAGGAGGAACGTCTGCTTCTGGCGCGCGTGCTGGAGAAAGCGGACATCTGCCGCGAGCGGTGTTATCCGACATATACCAGGTTTTTTGACCTGCATGAAGCAGAGCTGGCGCGGCGCCTGCTGGAGGCAGTTGGGGAGCGCGGAATCTTCTGGGGTGGCTATGACGGCGCGGAGCGCACGGTGCTCGCTTTTCTGCCCGATTGGATGGAGGAAATTCCACAGGAAGGCGAGGACTGCCCGCTGGCGGGCATCCGCTGCCTGCGGCATAAGAGCGATGTACTGACACACCGGGATTATCTCGGCTCCCTGATGGGATTGGGCGTGCGGCGCGACGGTATCGGTGATATTCTGGTCGGTGACCACGGCGCGGATGTTGTCGTGACGCGTGAGCTTGCGCCGTATCTGCTCATGCATTACGGCAGGGCAGGGCGCAAACGTCTGGAGGTCAGCGAGATTTCACTCGCCGCTCTGATGGTTCCTGAAGAGAAGGTCAGCTATATCCGCGATACGGTCGCGTCGATGCGGCTGGACGCGGTGACGGCAGCGATGTTCCGCTTGCCGCGCGCAAAAGCAGCGGATGCTGTGCGCGCCGGACGGGTGTTCCTCAATCAGATGGAATGCCTGCGCCCTGATCGCGAGGTCACGGTGCACGACCGCATTACGCTGCGCGGCATGGGGCGCGGCGAGGTGGACGGCATTCTGGGTGAGAGCAAAAAAGGCCGCATTATGATATCGCTCAAGCGGTTCGGATAAAACAGGAGCAGGCAGCCGGTCGGCTGCTTGCTTTTGCTGTTCGGGTGTGATTGGAAAAAATGTTTGCGCGGAGTGCCGTTTCGGCAGAATCAGCCTCCGGCTGGTGATACAATAAAGCACACGCAGGAGGTGGACACCATGCGTGTAATCTATCTGGATGTCCTGCTCGTGCTCAATTTCTGTATGGATTACTGTATTTTGCGGGCGGCCTCCGCCATCGGCGGGCGCCCGTGCCCGGTGTGGCGGCTGTGTCTCGCGTCCGGTTTCGGCGCGGCATATGCCTCCGGGAGTGTGCTTGTTCCGGTGCTGGCTGCGCTGCCGGTGCGGCTGCTGAGCTGCGCGGCAATGGCAGGCATTGCGTTTTCCGCGCGCGGTGCCCGCCAGCTGCTGCGTCAGACACTGCTTGTGATGCTCGTGGCATTTGTATTCGGCGGTTGTGTGACAGCGCTGGAGCAGGTGAGCGGAACGGTACTCTCGGCGGGTGGTGCGTTATATGCACCGGTCTCGCGCAAGGCGTTGCTGGTTTCGGCGGCGTTGGCATATGGCCTGAGCGGAGTGATCTTCCGCAACCAGGCGCGCGAAAACCGGCCGCATGGGGAAACCATCCGCTTACGCTGCGGCGGAAAAGTACAGGAGGTCTATCTGCTGGTAGACAGCGGCAATACACTGCGCGACCCGGTCACCGGAAGGCCGGTATTCGTGCTGACACGCGCGGCAGCACTGAGAGTTCTGCCGGAGGAGGTGCAGTTTTTGCCGCTGCTGCTGGGAACGGACAACGCTGCCGAGCTGGTGCAGCGGGCACAGCAGAAAGGCGCAGGGGGCTGGAGACTGGTTTCATTCCGGAGTATCGGAGGCGGCGGACTGATGCCGTGCTTCCGGCCGGATGCCGTAACCCGCGAGGACGGGTCTGCCTATGACAGCCTGGCTGCCATTTCCGGCGCCGGCACAATTTGTGCCGGAGAGTATGACGGGTTGATTGAGCCCTGAGGGAAAGGAGCGTGCATAATGCCGCGAGTATGGCAAACGCTGCGCCGGTGGCTGATCCGGATCGGGCTGCTGCCGGATGAGGAAGGGATTTTTTACATCGGCGGTTCGGTGGTGCTGCCGCCGCCGCTGAGCGCACAGGAGGAAGCGGAGGCAATTGCGGGCTGTCAGGAGGGAGACCCGCAGTGCCGTGACCGGCTGATTGAGCACAATCTCCGGCTGGTCGTGTATATTGCGAAAAAGTTTGAGAATACGGGTATCAATATTGAAGACCTCATCTCCATCGGAACCATCGGGCTGATTAAGGCAATCGGCACCTACAATACGGACAAAAAGACCAAGCTCGCGACCTATGCGTCGCGCTGCATTGAAAATGAAATCCTGATGCATCTGCGCAAGGTATCCAGCCAGAAAACCGAGGTATCGTTTGATGAGCCGCTGAGCACAGACTGGGACGGCAATGAGCTGTTGCTGTCTGATATTCTCGGCACGGAGCCGGATTGTGTGATGCGCCCGGTGGAGGACGATGTAGATCGGCAGCTGCTGCGCCGCGCTCTGCAAAGCCTGCCCGAACGGGAGAAGACAATCATCTCCCTGCGCTTCGGGCTGGCAGACGGCGAGGAGCACACGCAGAAGGAGGTCGCCGACCGGCTCGGTATCTCGCAATCGTATATTTCCCGGCTGGAAAAACGGATCATCAAACGCATGAAGAAGGATATGATGCGATGGGTATAAAAGGACCGCCCGGCTCCGCGAGGAGCCGGGCGGTTTGCTGTGTGCGTAAGTACGGTTATTGGTTATATCGTTTCCAGATGTCCTGCGAATTTATCGGCAATCGCCGGAATTTCTCCCAGCCCCTTGAGCACAGTTCGCGTCTGCATGCCGAGCGCTTCCAGCTGACTCTTCCACGAATCGGCGTCATCGCCCGAGAGGTCGTTTCTGGCGTGGTCACCTGCGACAATCATGAACGGCATGAGCATGATTTTGTTCGTTCCGTTTGCCTGCAGCTGTGGAATGATGCTTTCCAGCGTCGGGTAACCTTCAACCGTGCCGACATGGACATTGGCATAGCCCTCGGTGCGGAATTTGCGCTCTAACTGGCAGTAAGCGGCGTTGGCAAAGTGGTCGGTGCCGTGTCCCATGAGCACCAGTGCTTCACTGTCGCGGCGCGGCGGAATGCTCTGCATCACGGCGTGTACGCAGGTGTCATAATCTGATTCCGACCAAAGCAGCGGCTTTGCGACACGGACACATGGGAACTGTGCCGCATCTGCAAGCAGCATTTCATATTCCACGCCCGGAATGACATGCGTGGACAGGCAGGTGATTGCGTCATAGCCCTGTGCAGTCAGCTGTGCAAACAGCGTGTGCGGGTCGGGGATGTCAATGCCGTTGCGCTCTTTCAGACGTTTGCGCACGATTTTTGAAGTAAAGGCACGGAATACCTTCTGCCCGCAGCGACGTTCAACCGCCTGTTCAATGCCTTCAATGGCAGGCATGGCCTGCGGGAATGTAGTGCCGAAGCTGACTACGACAACTGCATGTTTCATAAAAAAATACCCTCCGTTTTCCGATGATACTGCTGTAAACAGCATAGCGGAAAACGGGAGGGGTTGTCAATGGACGATTGTCTTCAAATTTGCCGCCGGATGCGGTCGAGTGCATTTTTCTCCAACCGGGACACCTGCGCCTGTGAAATATGGATTTCCTCGGCGACCTCCATCTGTGTGCGACCCTCAAAAAAGCGCAGGTTCAGAATGCGCTGCTCACGCGGCGTCAGGCGTTCGATGGCTTCGCGCAATGCAATCTGTTCCAGCCAGTGCTCGTCCGTATTTTTTGTGTCACCGACCTGATCCATGACACAGACCGCGTCACCGGTGCCCTCGAAAACCGGCTCGTACAGCGATACCGGATCCATGATGGCATCCAGTGCAAATACAATTTCTTCGCGCGGTACATCCATTTCTTTGGACAGCTCTTCCATGGTCGGTTCGCGCTGGTGTTCACGTACAAACGCTTCCTTCGCCTGCAAGGCGCGGTAGGCGGTGTCACGCATCGAACGCGACACACGGATGGTGCTGTTGTCGCGCAGATATCGTCGGATTTCGCCGATAATCATCGGCACCGCATAGGTGGAAAATCGTACATTTAAGTCTACATTAAAATTATCAATGGATTTAATCAGTCCGATACAGCCGACCTGAAACAAATCGTCCATGCTTTCGCCGCGGCCGGAAAAACGCTGAATAACACTGAGTACCAGCCGCAGATTGCCGGAAATCAATTTTTCCCTCGCTGCCCGATCGCCCCCCGAGCTGCGGCGCAGCAGTGCGTCAGTTTCCGCCGCTGTCAGCACCTCAAGGCGCGATGTGTTTACGCCGCAGATTTCCACTTTACTCTGCATCGTTTCGCCTCCCGAAAATGGTCAATCGATCTATTCACCATTATCTCCGCCGGGTGGGCAAAACATACTGCGGAAAAATTCATCCTTTCGACAGGAATCGCGTGTATTTGCAGGCAATTTGTGCGCGCAAAACAAAAGATCCCGAAATGCGGATTTGCATTCCGGGATTGGACTTACAGAAGCTCCTTCAGGCTGTGGAGTTCTTTATAGCGGAAGTCCGCTTCAGGGGCAGGCTCATTTGTGGTATTGAGCCAAAATGGGATCAGTCCGGCGGCATGTGCGCCGCATACATCGCGCTCAAACGAATCGCCGATAAACAGGGCCTCATTCGGTCTGACATGCAGCTTATTGAGACAGTCGTGGAATATTTTCGGATTGGGCTTTTCCACGCCGGCTTCTTCACTGGAAACCATCACATCCAGATAGCCTGCGATGCCGAGTGCGGCAATTTTGCGGTGCTGGATGTGTGCGGTCATGTCGGTGCAGATACCGGTGCGGATGCGCTGGTGATGCAGGCGGCTGAGCAGTTCGACCACACCCTCGCGCGGCTTGATAGAATGCAGCAGCGTGCTCCAGTAGGTTTCATACAGCTCGAGCGGTGTGACGACGGACGGAAGTCCCAGCAGCTCGAGCATGCGCTGGGAAATCAGTACACGG
This sequence comes from Butyricicoccus porcorum, assembly GCF_051246315.1. NCBI lineage: Bacteria > Bacillati > Bacillota > Clostridia > Eubacteriales > Butyricicoccaceae > Butyricicoccus > Butyricicoccus porcorum. Next base: position 290,156 of record NZ_CP178353.1, on the reverse strand, counting down.
TTATGACAGGCTGCTACATATGGCAGTTCTTCCTTGAGCTGTTTGTCTGCCTGCTGATAGGCGAGCAGAAAGCGGCGGGCAGGAACATCAAACCGTGATTCGCCATATTCCGCCATTGCGCGCAGCGCGAGCTTGTGTGCGGTGGAAAAATCGTACAATGTATTATCTAAATCAAAAAGCACAGCTTTCAAAGCCATGGCTGTCACCTCACATATGTTTTTTGCGGATTCCATTATATCATATTTTTTGCATAGAAACAGGAAAGAGAAAAAGTTTCCTGTTTTTTTGCAGAAAATACACAAACCCTATTGACAGATACAGAAGGCGTGCGTATACTAACATATGAACAAACATTCATATGTTCAAACTTCGTTTTACATAGGAGGGATCCGCATGGCAAGTAAGGTATATCTGCTGGAACATCTTGGCTGTGCCAATTGCGCGGCGAAAATAGAACGGGATGTTGGCAGGCTGCCGCAGGTGGAGGAAGCAAATCTTGTATTTGCGACCAGGCAGCTGCGCGTCAAAACGGATGCGCCGGACGGCCTGATGGAGCAAATTCAGGAGATCGCACAGTCGTATGAGCCGGATATCACCGTATCCGACCGCGACGGCGCGAAAAAGGAGCATGCACATCATCATAAGCATGCGCACGAACACCACCATGAACATGGGGAGGAATGCGGCTGCGGACACGACCATGTGTACGAGCACCATCATGAACATGGGGAAGAGTGCGGCTGCGGACACGACCATGCGCACGAACACCACCATGAACATGAGGAGGAGTGCGGCTGCGGACACGACCATGCGCACGAACACCACCATGAACATGAGGAAGGGTGCGGCTGCGGACACGACCACCATCATCACGATGATGGCGATGACCTGCCGCTCAAAAAATCCGGCACAGTCGGCGGGACGACAGTGACGTATACGATTGAAAATCTGGACTGTGCCAATTGTGGCGCAAAGATTGAACGCCGCATTCAGGCGATGGACGGTGTATCCGATGCTGTGCTGACCTTTGCTACCAAGCAGCTGCGCGTCACTGCGCCGGATCACGATGGTTTGGCGGAGCGCATGGTGCAGACTGCGCGCGCAATTGAACCGGATGTCAGAATCCTTACGCCGCAGCAGGTGAAGAAACAAGTAAAATCGGATGGCAGCGACAAAAAGGAAGCGCGCAGAGAAATGACAGAGCTTGTGATCGGCGCAATCTGCATGGTGCTTGGTCTGGTGCTGAAGTCCACTTCGATGCCGGCGACCTTTGTGATCTGTGCAGTTGGCTATATTATCCTCGGCCGTGAAATCGTCTGGACTGCGGTGCGCAATCTGTTCAGCGGCCATGTTTTCGATGAAAATTTCCTGATGACAATTGCAACACTCGGCGCATTTGTGATCGGTGAATATCCCGAAGCAGTCGGCGTTATGCTGTTCTTCTGCATCGGCGAGCTGTTTGAGCACCGTGCGGTCGAGAAGAGCCGGTCACAGATTATGGAAGCTGTTGACCTGCGCCCGGAGACCGTGCAGCTGGAGAGCGGCGGCATCGTTGAGACCATCCCGGCGGAGGAAGCTGAGGTGGGAGATATTCTGGTTGTCCGTCCGGGTGACCGTGTCCCGCTGGACGGTGTGGTTGTGGAAGGTGAGAGCTTCCTCGATACGTCTGCCGTCACGGGTGAGCCTGTCCCTGTCCGCGTCGCCGTCGGCGACGAGCTGGTCAGCGGCTGGGTCAATACCTCCGGTCTGCTGCGCATGCGCGTGGCAAAGCCGCTGTCTGAATCGATGGTAACCCGCATTCTGGATGCTGTTGAAAACGCGGCGGCAAGCAAGCCGAAAATTGACCGCTTTATCACGCGCTTTTCGCGTGTCTATACACCGATTGTTGTCGCTGTCGCGGCGCTGACGGCAATTATCCCGTCGATCTTCACCGGGGACTGGAATCATTGGGTTTATACCGCGCTGACCTTCCTCGTCATCAGCTGCCCGTGTGCGCTGGTGCTCAGTGTCCCGCTGGCATTTTTCTCTGGAATTGGCACGGCGTCCCGCAGGGGCATCCTGTTCAAGGGCGGCGCATCGCTGGAAGCGCTGGCAGAAATCAAAGCGGCGGCGCTGGATAAAACCGGTACGATTACCAGGGGTACGTTTACTGTTACAGTGATTGAGCCTGCGGCGAATCGGAATGCCGATCAGCTGCTTGCACTGGCGGCCTGCTGTGAACAGAATTCCACCCACCCGATTGCGGCAAGCATTGCAGCGGCTGCTTCGGAACGCGGGGTTGCGCTGAAAATACCGCATGAGGTGGAGGAAATTGCCGGATACGGTGTGCGTGCCGTTGTCGATGACAGCACGGTGCTGTGCGGCAACCGCAAGCTGATGGAGCAGAACGGCGTGTCTCTGCCGGAGCTGCCCGCGGCGGGCGGTGCAACGGTTGTCTATGTCGCGTGCGGCGGGCAGTTTGCCGGACGGCTGCTGATCGCTGACACGGTGAAGGACGATGCAAAGCAGGCAATTGCGGAGATGAAGCGCCTCGGCGTCACAGCGGCGATGCTGACTGGCGACAGCGCGGAGAGTGCAGACGCGATTGCCGCACAGACCGGCATTGATGCGGTCTATGCGCATTTGCTGCCGGAGCATAAGCTGGAGCGCCTGCGTGAAATTCGGGACAAATACGGCCCGGTTCTGTTCGTCGGTGACGGCATCAATGATGCGCCGGTGCTGGCGGGTGCAGATGTCGGCGCGGCGATGGGAAGCGGCGCGGATGCGGCGATTGAAGCGGCGGATGTGGTTTTCCTGACGGGCGAGCTGTCCGCTGTGCCGCAGGCGGTTGCGCTGGCAAAGCAGACGGCGCGTGTATCCAAGCAGAACATCGTGTTTGCACTTGCCGTCAAGCTGGCGGTCATGGTGCTCGGCCTGTTGGGGATTGCGTCGATGTGGCTGGCGGTGTTCGCGGATACCGGAGTTGCCATGCTGTGCGTGCTCAACTCGATTCGCCTGCTGTATCAAAAATAAATCAGACAGAACAACAGCCGGACTGCCGGGGGATTCCCATGGCGGTTCGGCTGCTTTGCGTTTGCGTGTATTTAGGGCGTATCTGAACAATCGAAAATTTTGACTATTCTACAAATACGGACTGCTTCTTCGTTCAAAACACTTGAAATCCGAACGAATTCCAGCGTGCTTTTGCCTCGAGCCAGTCTCGCCTTTGCGAAATGTTCGTCATTTTCTTGGGTTTCAGACCGCGCCTAATTCTGGTGCCGGACGATGGAATATTCATCGCCGGGGCGGTAATAGGGACAGTTGTCGAATGTATCCTGAATGAAGTGACGCATTTCATCCTCATCCAGATCCTGTTCACAGACGGAATAGCCAAATTCCTCGTCATAAGTAAAATACATGCAGTCGTCGCATTTCGACATGAAGCAATCAGACTCCTTTGTTCTTGGAAGATAAAAAATGATTATGACTTGTGGAACACCCAGTTGTGCTGGATGAAATAGCTGGCAAAGAACAACGCGGTGTCCACTAATATTTTGATGAGCGTGAGCGGCAGGGGAAGGAAGGACAGCAGCCATACCAGCCCGCCGCTGGCGAGCATCTGGCACAGGAACAGTGCCAGATAGCGCAAGCCCTGTGCCCACCAGGCGTCCTGTGTACTGGAAAAGCTCCAGTTGCGGTTGAGTGTGAAATTCAACACGCCGGAACATACGCGCGCCCCGATGGTGGCGAGCAGGATGGCGCGTGCGGTGCGAGCGCGGAACAGGTGTGAGAACAGCGCGAACAGGACGATGTCCACGACAAAGCTGCCCAGCGATGCGGCGGCAAAGCGCAGCGGCATCGCATAGATGCGCGCGGAATCCGCAATCGGACGGAAGTGTGAGCTGCGGTTATCCTTTTCATAGATGGCTGCAATCGGGATATCATGCAGCGGAATGCCCTCCCGGGCGGCGGTGAACAGGACGTTCATTTCGTACTCGTATCGGCTTCCCGGGACGGATAGCGCGAACTCGAACAGAGATGCGGGAATGCCGCGCAGGCCGGTCTGTGTATCCGGGCAGGAAATACCGGCAGACAGCCGGAAAAACAGCGAGGAAAACCAGTTGCCGAAGCGGCTGCGTGCGGGGACGTTCCCGGTGGAAAAATCGCGTGTGCCGAGCACAATGCAGTCCGAATGCCGGGTGACCTCCTGCATCACGCGCAGGATATCGCGCACGGCGTGCTGCCCATCGCCGTCGGCGGTGACAACACCCGAAAGACCGGGGAATGCGGCTTGCGCCGCGCGTAAGCCGGTGCGCAGAGCCTCGCCCTTGCCGCGGTTGACAGCGTGATGGACAACCACACAGCCCATCGCCGCACAGCGGTCAAATGGCGCCTGCTCCGTACTGCCGTCGTCGATGACGACGATCTGTTCCACACCGGCCTGCTGTAATTGTCCGACGAGCGTGACCAGCGCATCGTCCGGGTCGAGCGAGGGAATGAGTACGGCGATGTTCATGCGTCCACCTCCATCAGCTGTCAAACAGGGACATGAATTCGACGCGCGGGACAGTAAATGTCCGCCCGTTCAGATAGGCGAGCGAGCCCGCATCAGTCGTGAAGTCGAAGCGCAGCTTGTAGGAGCACAGCGCCTGTGATTTGCGGTGATATTTGCGGTTCATATCGTTTGTGCCGTATTTGCTGTCGCCCAGCAGCGGGTGCCCCATATGTGCGAACTGCGCGCGCAGCTGGTGCGTGCGCCCGGTAATCAGGTCGCATTCGACGAGCGACAGCTCAGGCGTTTCGTTTATGACGCGGTATTGTGTGACCGCTGTGCGCGCGCCGGGAACCGGATGGTCGTGCACGCTGACACGGTGTTCGTTCTCGTGGCGCAGGATATAATTCTGGATGTGGCCTTCCCTGGGGCGCACATGCCCGCAGGTGACGCACAGGTAGCTCTTGTGTATCTCGCGGTCGCGGATCTTCTGGTTCATGACACGCAGCGCCTCAGCGGTTTTTGCCGCGATGACGATGCCGGAGGTGCCTCGGTCAATGCGGTTGCACAGCGACGGCGTGAAGGAAGCGGCATCGTTCGGATCCCAGCGCCCATATTGGTAGAGGTACGCATGAATGCGCGCGATCAGCGTATCCACCGTACCGCTGTCATCCTCGTGCACGACAAGCCCGGCGGGCTTGTTGACGAGCAGAATGTGGTCATCTTCATAGACGACGGATATATTGGGTTTGGCGGAGAGATATGTCGGCTGTTCTTTTTTCTTTGGCTTGCCGAAGAATTCGTCGTTGATATACAGCTGTAACAGGTCGCCTTCCTGCAAACGGTAGGCGAAATCTGTACGCTTACCATTGATTTTGATGCGCTTGAGACGGATATATTTGTGCATCAGGCCGCCGGGCAGCAGCGGCACGGCCTTTTCCAGGAATTTATTCAGTCGCTGTCCGCTGTCGTTTTTGGTGATTGTGAACTGTTTCACGGCGTCGGCCTCCTCTGGCTTTGTTCTGTTTTCAGTTTAAACGCAGGAAAGACAAAAAGCAATCTTTTTTGTGCGTACCGCTATACTTTGCACCAAAAATGTGCTATAATACATAAATCCAAAAAATGCGGGCGGGAATGCATTTTTTCTGTTGACAAACCGCATTTTTATGGGGTATACTAATAATTGACCGTCAGCGAGGATTGCTATGAAACTCGATTTGAAACGCATCGCGGTGACCGATGGGGAAACCATCCCGTTTTCCTACGACGCCGATCTCACGAAAGAGGAAATGAACGGAGAATACCCGTTCCGCACACCGGTTCATGTCGAAGGCGAGGTTCGGAACCATCTGGGTGTTCTCAATCTGCACGCAACCGTCCGCGCGCTGTATCAGACACAGTGCGCCCGCTGTCTGGCACCCGTCAATGTGGATCTCAATGTACCGTGCGACATGATTCTGTCCGCCGAGGTACAGGATGACGAGAGGGACGATATCTATCAGCTGGAAGGCGACAGCGTCGAGCTGGACGATATCGTGATTCCCGCACTGCTGCTGGAAGTCCATATGACTTACCTGTGTAAGCCGGACTGCAAGGGTCTGTGCCCGACCTGCGGCAAAAACCGAAACGAAGGTCCCTGCGGCTGTGACGGGCGGCAGATCGACAGTCGGCTGGCTGTCCTTCAGAAGCTCCTGGACAAGGATGACTGAAGACATGATTCCATCAAAAAAGTACTTTTAGGATAGACAGAGGAGGTGTTACCGAAATGGCAGTACCGAAGAGAAAGACTTCGAAAGCAAGACGTGATACGAGACGTAATAACGTATGGAAGCTTTCTGTCCCGGGCATGGTCAAGTGCCCGAAGTGCGGCGAAATGAAGCTCCCGCACAGAATGTGCAAGGCTTGCGGCTATTACAATGGTCGTGAGGTTGTAAAGGTTTCCGAGTGATTTCGGAGCACTTCAGCAGATTGACGAAGAAATAGAGAGGGCGGCCGCGGCTTCCTTCTCTATTTTTTTGCTGTCAGGCGGCAGGCCGCGCGTTTGCCGCGGCACCGTTCGCCTGTTTTCCCGCCGCGGTGCTTGACGGACACGCTGAGAAATGCGATAATCTCAGTAGAAGTGTCTGCGAAGAAACATGTATTAGAAAAGGATTGATGTTCCGGTGAAGCCGGGACAACGGCAGGGCGCTGCACCATGCCGCCCCTGTATAAATCCGCTGCAACGGATGTGGTTTGGAAGCATATCCGCAGGCAGAAAGGAGTATTCCATTATGGCAAAGCCAATTGTTGCAATTGTCGGACGGCCGAATGTCGGCAAGTCCCAGCTGTTTAACCGCCTGGCGGGCAAACGCCTGTCCATCGTCGAGGATACGCCGGGTATTACCCGCGACCGCCTGTATGCCGATTCGGAATGGCGCGGGCGCCCGTTTCAGGTCGTCGATACCGGCGGTATCGAGCCGAGCACGGACAACGAAATACTGAAATTTATGCGTATGCAGGCGGAAATCGCCATCAATGCGGCGGACGTGATTGTTCTGATGACCGATCTGCACAGCGGCATCACCGCAACGGATGAGGATGTTGCGACCATGCTGCGCCGCTCGCGCAAGCCGGTGGTGCTCGCGGTCAATAAATGTGACCGCCCGGGCAAGGAGCCGCCGGAATTTTATGAGTTTTACAACCTCGGTCTGGGTGAGCCGTATGCGATTTCCGCGCTGCACGGCTACGGTACGGGCGATCTGCTGGACGCCTGTTATGAATATTTCCCGGAGGAAGAGGGGAACGAAGAGGACAGCGAGTATATCAAGGTCGCTGTCATCGGCAAGCCGAATGTCGGAAAGTCTTCGCTCATCAACCAGATTTTGGGCGAGCAGCGCGTGATTGTCAGCAATATCGCGGGCACGACGCGCGACAGCGTCGATTCGCGCTTTGAAAACGAAAAAGGCAAATATCTGTTAATCGATACAGCGGGCATCCGCAAGCGCTCCCGCGTCGATGAAAAGGTGGAAAAATTCAGCGTCATGCGCTCCCTGATGGCGATTGAGCGGTCTGATGTCTGCGTCATCATGATTGACGCGACTGAAGGCGTCACCGAACAGGATACCAAGGTTGCAGGCGAAGCGCACGATGCCGGAAAGGCATGCATTATCGTCGTCAACAAGTGGGATCTTGTTGAGAAGGACGGTAAGACGATGGATCAATATACGCGCCGTGTGCGCGAAGGGCTGGCATATATGCCGTACGCACCGGTGCTGTTTTTGTCTGCGATGACCGGCCAGCGTGTTCCCAAGCTGTTTGATACCATCAATGCTGTTTATGAACAGAATGGCAGGCGTATCCCGACCGGCCAGCTCAATTCGCTGCTGGCAGAGGCGACGGCGCGCGTACAGCCGCCGACGGACAAGGGTCGCCGCCTGAAGATTTATTATATGACGCAGTCGGGGGTTCGTCCGCCTACGTTTGTATGTTTTTGCAACGACGCGCGGCTGTTCCATTTTTCTTACCAGCGCTATCTGGAAAACCAGATTCGTGAGGTATATGGTCTGGACGGCACGCCGATCCGCATGATTATCCGCGAACGCGGGGATAAGGAGAATGGCTAAATGGATTTGGTGGTCAATATTCTCGTCCTCGCTGTAGTGGGCTACCTGCTGGGCAGCATCAATTCAGCCATTCTGGTGTCCAAGCTGACCATGGGATATGATATCCGTACAAAGGGCAGCGGCAATGCCGGACTGACCAATGCATACCGCTGCATGGGCGGCGGCAGGACGCTGCTGGTACTGGTCGGCGATGTGGCAAAGGCTGCTGTTGCGCTGTATGTCGGCGGCATGCTGATGGGTGCTATGGGCAAGCTGATTGTAGGTGCGTTTGTCATACTCGGACATGTTTTTCCACTGTATTTTGGCTTTAAAGGCGGAAAGGGCGTGTTGGTTGGCGCGACTATGATCGCAATGTTCGACTGGCGTATTATCCTGATCCTGCTGGTGGTATTTCTCATACTGGTCGGCACCACGAAATGGGTTTCACTCGGTTCTGTGACAGCGGCAGCGCTGTTTCCGTTCCTGACCTATTTCTTTTACCGGGATATTCCGATGTTCGTGCTGACAGTTGCCATGGCAGCTGCGGTCATCTATATGCACCGCAGTAATATCGTTCGCATTCTGCACGGGGAAGAAAATAAGCTTACGCTGCACAGCAGCCGCAAATAATGGCGCTGCGCGGTGTACGATCAATACGGAGGAGTTTCTGCATGAAGATTTTTGTAGTCGGCTGCGGCGGCTGGGGTATGGCGCTGTCCATCCTCCTGCATGAAAATGGACATGAGGTCACCGCCTGGTCATTTTTTGAAGAGGAATGCCGTATGCTGCGCGAGGAGCACGGCAATGAGCGCCTGCTGCCCGGTGTAACGCTGCCGGAGGATATTGAGATTACCAATGACCTGACAGGTGCTGCGGAAGCAGATATTGTTCTGATGGCCGTGCCGTCGTTTGCGGTGCACTCGACCGCACAGCAGCTGTCGCACATCATTCCGCCGCAGACTGTGATTGTCAACGTCGGCAAGGGTCTTGACCGTGACAACGGCTATTGCCGCTTTTCTGAGACCATCACGAATGCGACAAATGGAAAAAATCCGGTTGTCGCACTGACCGGCCCGACCCATGCGGAGGAGGTTGCGCGCGGTATTCTGACTGCGATTCTGGCAGCGTCTGAGTCGCGCGCTGCGGCGACGCTCGTACAGCAGGCATTTATGAATGACCGATTCCGTGTCTACATCTCGCCGGATATCATCGGTGCAGAACTGGGCGGCTGCTTTAAAAATATCATCGCACTGGCAGCAGGTATTTGTGACGGTGTCGGACTGGGCGACAACTCCAAGGCAGCACTGATGACGCGTGGTCTGACAGAGATTGCGCGCCTTGGTGTCAAATTGGGCGGACGCAGTGAGACCTTTGCCGGATTGTCCGGTATGGGCGATCTGATTGTTACCTGCACCTCGATGCATTCGCGCAACCGCCGTGCCGGTATTAAAATTGGACAGGGCATGGATGCACAGCAGGCGATGAAGGAAGTCGGCGCTGTTGTCGAGGGCTATTATGCAACCGAGGCGGGCTATATGCTGGCAAAGAAGGAAGGCATTGACATGCCGATTACCTGCGCCATGTATGACCTGCTGTATCGCGGCAAACCGGTACAGGAATGCATCCAGAAGCTCATGGAACGCCCGCGCAAGAGCGAGATTGAAGACATCTGGAGATAATCATACAGACAGAGCAGCGGACACATGCCGGAATTTTATCGGCTGCGCCCGCTGTTTTGTGTGAAAATGAAAAATCTCCCTGCTGGGAGGGCGGTTGCTGAGAGCGCATATCTGGGGCGATTTGGCATGAAAAAAGCTCCCTGCGTGTTCGCAGAGAGCCAATTTATTCCCGTTGATATCAAATCAGATTGCGCGGGTAACCTTGCCGGAACGGAGGCCGCGTCCTGCCTGTGGCAGGCGAGCAAAGCGAGAGCGGGCCCCCGGCGAACTGAAATCAAGCGCGGCGCATGAACCGGAGGCAGGAGACCGGTGCCGAAGTCTCCGGCATGAAAAAAGCTCCCTGCGTGTTCGCAGAGAGCCAATTTATTCCCGTTGATATCAAATCAGATTGCGCGGGTAACCTTGCCGGAACGGAGGCCGCGTCCTGCCTGTGGCAGGCGAGCAAAACGAGAGCGGGCCCCCGGCGAACTGAAATCAAGCGCGGCGCATGAACCGGAGGCAGGAGACCGGTGCCGAAGTCTCCGGCATGAAAAAAGCTCCCTGCGTGTTCGCAGAGAGCCAATTTATTCCCGTTGATATCAAATCAGATTGCGCGGGTAACCTTGCCGGAACGGAGGCACCGAGAGCAAACATTGACATGGCACGGAGTGCCGTTAACGATAGCCTTTACGCGGCGAACGTTGGGCTTCCAAGTACGGTTGGAACGTCTGTGCGAATGGGAAACCTTGATACCAAAAGTTACACCCTTGCCGCAAACTTCACACTTTGCCATCTTTCCTGCACCTCCTTATCTTTATCATTTGAGTAACGGATATTATAATACCACAACAAACAGAGAAATGCAAGAGCAATGGACAAAAATATTTGGCAGATATAAAAAAACAGAGCGGGCGCATTGCATTGACCAGAGGTATCCGTTATAATAATATATACAGTTGAGATATCATATATCCGTACTGCCGGGCTGGCAGAAACGGTGAGAGAAATAGGATAGCATAGGAGGCTGAAGGACATGCAACTGAAAGAATTCAGCGTAACACTTGGCCAGCTGATTACTGAGTTCAAATTTGAAATTATTTACGGCCCGGAAGGGTTTGAGAAAATTGAAATTACCACAGATGACGTCAACCGTCCGGGACTTCAGCTTGCCGGTTATTTTGATTATTTTGAACCAAATCGCCTGCAAATTATGGGAAAAGTTGAGAATACCTATGTAGAACAGTTTGAAAGTGAAAAGCGCTATGAAATCTTCGATCAGCTGTGTTCTACCGGTATTCCGGCTGTCATTATCACACGTAATATTGAAGTATTCCCCGAACTGGTCGAGGCTGCAAAAAAATATGACGTAGCCGTGCTCCGAACCAACGAATTTACGTCATCCGTGATGAACGCGATTGTCGCATCTCTGAAGGTTTCGCTTGCACCGCGCATCACGATGCATGGCGTACTGGTTGAAATCTACGGCGAAGGCGTGCTCATCCTCGGCGACAGCGGCGTTGGCAAGAGCGAGACTGCCATTGAGCTGGTCAAGCGCGGACATCGTCTGATTGCAGACGACGCCGTTGAAATCAAGCGTGTTTCTGACCGTACCTTGGTCGGCACTGCGCCGGAAATTATCCGCCACTTTATCGAGCTGCGTGGTATCGGTATTGTAGATGTCCGCCGTATTTTCGGTATGGGCGCCATCAAGGACACCGAACGCATCGACCTGATTATCAATCTGGAGCCGTGGGTAGAGGGCAAAATGTATGACCGCCTTGGCTTGGACAACCAGTATAATGACATCCTGGGCCTCAGCATTCCGTCGCTGACCGTTCCGGTACGCCCCGGACGTAACCTCGCCGTTATCATTGAGGTTGCCGCCATGAACCATAGACACAAGTCGATGGGCTACAATGCGGCAAAGGAGCTCAATGAGCGCATGATGAAGTCGATGGGTATGAACCAATAAAACGTTTGACACACCGCCTGACAGCTGCTTGTCAGGCGGTTTTTTACAAGGAGGATTGTATGAAAATTGTCGCAGATATGCACACGCACACCAATGCCAGCACACATGCATACAGCTCGCTGCATGAGATGGTGCAGGGCGCAAAACGGCAGGGGCATATTGCCATCGCCATCACGGATCATGGCCCTGCCATGGACGACGCGCCGCACTGGTGGCATTTTGGAGCCAATCGCCCGTTTCCGCACAGGATTGACGGAGTCTATGTGCTGTGGGGCATTGAATATAATATTCTGCCGCCCAACGGCGGCATTGATCCCATTTCCTTGGAGGCGGCAGAATCGCTGGATTATACGATTGCCTCGTTCCATGGGCCGTGCTATTCCCCGGCAGACCAGCGCGCACATGACCTTGCGCTGGATACCATTCTGAAAAATCCACTCGTCATGTGCTTCGGCCATCTGGGCAACAGCAAATTCCCGTTCGACAAGGAAAAACTCATCTCACAGTGCAATCAGTATGGCAAAATCGTGGAGATTAACAACAATTCCACACGCGTGCGCAAGGGCAGCTGGGAGAACTGTACAGAAATCGCAAAGCTGTGCGCAAAATACCGCGTGCCGATTATGGTCACATCGGATGCGCATTCGGAATTTGCTGTCGGGCAGGTGGATGCCGCGCTGGAGCTGGTGCAGTCTGCGGGTGTGCCGGAGGAGCTGGTTATCAATGCAGATGAAAACCGCCTGCGAAATTTCCTGCTGGAACGTAGGGGCATTGATATTTTTGCATGAGGATACCGAAGCGGCAGCCTTCCGACTGCCGCTTTTGTCATTTTGGTTGGATAGAAGCCTGCTGTCAGATCGGACGCAAGTCGGGTTTCAAGGGCTCTCTCAGATTTGGTATCATACGTGCGGACACACGGTCGATCGGTGTGTCCGTTTTTTGTTTGTAGAATATCACAGGATTAGAATAACATCAAAAAAACAACCCTGCATTCATACTGAATACAGGGTTTGATTTTGGAGCAGGTAACGGGAGTCGAACCCGCTTATGCAGCTTGGGAAGCTGCCGTTCTACCGGTGAACTATACCTGCGTATCAGTTTCGTAACATATTTACTATACCATATCTGGAATTCGGTTGCAAGTAAAATATAAATTTTTATGCGGCAGGGCACGGGAATTGCGCATGGAACTGTTGCTTATCGGCACGCTGTATAGTATAATACAAATCAAATAAAATTGTACAGTGAAGGCTGTATTGGAGGAGTATATATGGCAGCGCAGAAAGAAGACAGAAGAATTCGGCGCACAAAGCGGCTGCTGCGGCAGGCGTTGGCGGAGCTGATGAACGAAAAGGAGTTCAAAGATATCACAGTAAAGGAAATTACAGACCGCGCGGATCTGAATCGCGGTACATTTTATTTCCATTACACGGACACCTATGATCTGCGTGAAAAAATCGAGGATGAATTGGTACATGATTTTAAGGAGGTCATTTCCAGCTACAGCCCAACGCCGGAAAATTATTCTGCAAGGCATATGCTGGAGCAGGCTATGGGATATATTCAGGAACAAAAATTTCTGATTCGGACGCTATTTCACAGCAGCAGCGTCGGGGATGGCCTGCAAAGCAAATTCACAGTGGTGATCGAGGACATGATTACCAGGGTGCAGGAGCAGCTGAATCTGAATGATACCGGCAAACAGGCAAAATATATCTGCCGGTTCTGCTCGAGCGGCATCATCGGATGCCTGAACATGTGGCTTCAGGAGGGAGAAGGCATGACCGGCAAGACGCTGGTTGACTGTCTGGATGATATGATTAACCGCGCGATTGTGATCTGAAGATCGTATGTAACCGGGGACGGCTTCTGTCGGAAGAGCCGTCCCTTTCTGCATCATTGCACCATTTTGTCGACCGTGTTTGCGGCATCCTGTACCGCCTGACTGACCATGCCTGCCGTTTTGTGCGCTGTGCGTGAGATTGTGCGTCCGGTGTTCGTTCCGGCGAGCGTATAATTGACTGCCATTACTGTTGCGGCAGCACCTGCAAATCCGGTGATGACACCAGTTAGAAAAGAACCTGTACGCATCGCTGCATTCCCCTTTCTCCGAGTCTGGTATCAGCATGCCCGTCGGACGCGAAACGTATGCAGGAAAATGCAGGGGATGGTTTCAAAATGTATATTTTTTGATAACTGGACAAAATATTTGGCGAAAACAGGCGCATCCTGTGCATTTCGACGGAAAGTTTGTCCGCATTTCGGTTTACAAAATCCGCCGTGCGGTATATAATAAAACACAAGATAAAACACAAGAAAAAACTGCACCTTTAAGCCGTTCCCGTGAGTTCGGCAAGGCGTTCGGAACAGTAAGTGAAGAAGGGGAATTGGGTTCAAATTACCCACCTTTGGCTTTTCGGCTTCCCGCCTGTTTGGTGCGGTGAGCCGTTTTTTATTTTCCGATGGGAGGGGAACGGATGAAGCAGGTGAAAAAGGCGGAAATCATGGATGAAAACGCCATGCGGCGTGCGATTAATCGGATTTCATATGAGATCATTGAGCATAACCACGGCAGCACGGGGATTGTTCTGGCGGGTGTGCGCACGCGCGGGGTGTTCCTTGCCGAACGCATTGCGGACAAAATCGGTGAGGTGGAGGGCACACGCCCGCCTCTGGTTTCGCTGGACATCACCGCATTCCGCGACGACAAGCAGGGCGGTACCGATGCCGCACAGCTGCCGGTGATCGAGGATATTGAGCACAGCAGCGTGATTATAGTCGATGATGTACTGTCTACCGGCCGAACAGTGCGTGCGGCGATGGAAGCCGTACTGCATATGGGGCGCGCGCAGTGCATTCAGCTCGCCGCGCTCATCGACCGCGGTCACAGAGAACTCCCCATCCGTCCGGATTATGTCGGCAAGAATCTGCCGACCTCGCGCGCGGAAACCGTTCGCGTTTATATGAAGGAATATGACGGCAGGGATTGCGTCGCCATTCTGACTGACGCAGAAGCCGAACAGGAATAAGACACACACCAATCCACAGGAGGAAGAGATTATGTCTGTCAATGCACTGGTAAGCAAGATTCGCGAGAAAAACAATCCGACTGTTGCGGGGCTGGATGCCCGTCTGGAGTATATCCCGGACCATATCACCGAAAAATATGTTGCAGAGTACGGTAAGACGCTGAAGGCAGCAGCTGCGAGTATGATGGAGTTCAATAAGGGCCTGATTGACGCGCTGTGTGATATCGTGCCGGCGATCAAGCCGCAGGCGGCATATTATGAGCTGCTCGGCCCGGAGGGTGCGATTGTCCTGCGCGATACCATCGCGTATGCACACGAAAAGGGCATGTATGTCATCGCGGACATCAAGCGCAACGACATTGGTGCAACAGCAACCGCCTATGCACAGGCATATCTGGGTCGCAGCGAGGTCTGTGGCGAGAGTCTGCCGGTCTACGACAGCGACTCCTGCACCGTGAATGCTTATCTGGGTACGGACGGCATCAATCCGTTCCTGACTGAGTGCAAAAACCGCGACAAGGGCATTTATGTCCTCGTCAAGACATCCAACAAGTCTTCCGGCGAGTTCCAGAACCGCCTGATGGGTGACCAGCCGCTGTATGTCCGCATGGCGGAGAAGGTCGCGGAATGGGGCGAAGACCTCATGACGGAGTGCGGTTACTCGCAGGTCGGTGCGGTTGTCGGTGCAACCTATCCGGAGGAGCAGAAGATCATCCGCAAGATTATCCCGCACAGCTACTTCCTCGTACCGGGCTACGGCGCACAGGGCGCAACCGCAAAGGATATTGCCAATGCGTTTAATGACGACGGCCTGGGCGCAATTGTCAACTCTTCCCGCGGCATCATGTGTGCATGGAAGAAGTGCGACCTCGATTATCAGGAAGCCGCGCGTCAGGAAGCAATCCGCATGCGCGATGATATCGTAAGCGCAATCCGCTGATTTGCGGACAGCATCTTAATTTCAGTTTGTTAAAGTTTTTTTCACATAGAAGATAAGGAGTGTATGGAACCTTGAAGAAAGCCTATCTCCTGCTGGCTGACGGCACGCTGTTTGAAGGCGTAAGCGTCGGTGCAGAGGGCGCATCTATTGCGGAAATCGTGTTCAATACCGGCATGGCGGGCTATCAGGAAGTGCTGACCGACCCGTCCTATTACGGACAGAGCGTCTGCATGACCTATCCGCTCATCGGCAACTATGGCCTGAATGCAGACGACTTTGAGTCGCGCAAGTGCTGGGTTTCCGGCTTTATCATGCGCGAAGCGTGCGATTATCCGTCCAACTGGCGCTGTGACCGTTCGCTGGATGCCTACCTGAAGAAGGAAGGCGTTGTCGGCCTGGCGGGGATTGATACCCGCCGCCTGACCCGTATTCTGCGCAACAGCGGTGTTATGAACGGAATCCTCTATTCCGAAGGCCATGAGCCGGACGAAGCGATGATCGAACAGATGAAGGCATATAAGGTGACCGGCGCAGTGAAGGCGGTCACCATCTGTGAGCCGGAGGTTTATCCGGCAACGACCGAGCAGAAGCATCGCGTTGCGCTGCTCGACTTCGGTGTGAAGCGCAACATCCAGCGCGAGCTGTGCGCACGCGGCTGTGAGGTCACTGTCATGCCGGCGTACACCGACCCGCAGACCATCCTGAACGGCGGTTATGACGGCGTGATGCTGTCCAACGGCCCCGGCGACCCGTCGGAAAATACCGAGATCATCGAAAACCTTAAGGTTCTGATCGGTTCGGGCATGCCGATTTTCGGCATCTGCCTCGGCCATCAGCTGCTGGCACTCGCCATCGGTGCGGAGACCAGAAAGATGAAGTTCGGTCACCGCGGCGTCAACCATCCGGTCAAGGATCTGGCCAAGGATCGCACCTATATTACCAGCCAGAACCACGGCTATGCGGTTGTGGGCGATACCGTCAACCCGGAAATTGCCCGCGTCAGCCATATCAACATCAACGACAATTCCTGTGAAGGCATTGAGCACATCAACGCCCCGATTTTCACCGTTCAGTATCATCCGGAAGTCAAGCCGGGCCCGCAGGACACTGCGTATCTGTTCGACCAGTTTGTTTCCCTCATGGATGAGAAGAAAGGAGGCGCTCAGTAATGCCGCTGCGCAACGATATTCATAAGGTAATGGTACTCGGCTCCGGCCCGATTGTCATCGGTCAGGCAGCAGAGTTTGACTATGCAGGCACGCAGGCCTGCCGCGCGCTGCGCGAAGAAGGTCTTGAGGTCATTCTGGTAAACTCCAACCCGGCGACCATCATGACGGACAAGGCGATGGCAGACAAGGTTTATATTGAGCCGATGACCATCCCGTGTGTACAGGAAATCATCAAGAAGGAGCGTCCGGACTCCATTCTGCCGACGCTGGGCGGCCAGACTGGTCTGAACATTGCGATGGAGCTGGTTGCCAACGGCTTCCTCGACGAGTATGGCGTCAAGCTGCTGGGTGCAAACCCGACCACCATCGACAAGGCGGAGGATCGCCAGCTGTTCAAGGACACGATGGAAAAGATCAACGAACCGATCATCGCGTCCAAGGTCGTGCACACGGTTGAAGATGCGGTTGCCTTCACCAAGGAAATCGGTCTGCCGGTCATCATCCGTCCGGCATATACGCTCGGCGGCACCGGCGGCGGTATCGCTTATACCTGGGACGAGCTGCGTGAGATTTCCGCTTCCGGCATCCTGTATTCCCGTGTCGATGAGATCCTCGTCGAGAAGTGCATCGCGGGCTGGAAGGAAATCGAATACGAAGTTATGCGTGACGGCAAGGGCAACGTCATCACGGTTTGTAATATGGAAAACATCGATCCGGTCGGCGTCCACACCGGCGACTCGGTCGTTGTCGCGCCGAGCCAGACGCTGTGCGATTATGAGTATCAGATGCTCCGTACCTCTGCGCTCAAGATCATCACGGAGCTGGGCATCGAGGGCGGCTGCAACGTCCAGTTTGCACTCAACCCGGATTCGTTTGAATATGCCGTCATCGAGGTAAACCCGCGTGTATCGCGTTCCTCTGCACTGGCATCCAAGGCGACCGGTTATCCGATTGCCAAGATTGCGGCCAAGATTGCGGTCGGCTATGGTCTGGATGAGCTGACCAATGCCGTCACCGGAAAGACGGCAGCCTGCTTCGAGCCGACGCTGGACTATTGCGTTGTCAAGTTCCCGCGCTGGCCGTTCGATAAGTTTGTCTATGCGGACAAGACCCTCGGTACGCAGATGAAGGCGACCGGTGAGGTCATGGCAATTTCCAACAGCTTTGAAGGCGCCATGATGAAGGCCGTCCGTTCGATTGAAATGAAGGTCGATTCGCTGTCCATGCCGCTGATTGCGAAGATGAGCGACGAGGATATTATCGCCAAGGTCAAGACCTGCGATTATGAGCGCCTGTTCTCCATCTGTGAGGCATTCCGCCGTGGTATCATGACCATCGATGAGGTGCATGAGATCACCAAGATCGACACCTGGTTCCTGCACGGCTTTATGCGCATTATTGACATGGAACATGCGCTGGAGCAGGCGGAAGAAATTACGCCGGAGCTGTATCTCTCGGCAAAGAAATTTGGCTTTACCGACAAGGTCATTGAGCGCCTGTCCGGTAAGTCGGTTGAGAAGGTCACCCGCATGCCGGTCTACAAGACGGTTGACACCTGTGCGGCAGAATTCGAGGCGGAAACCCCGTATTATTATTCCACCTACGATGAGGAGAGCGAAGTTAAGCCGTCCGACGGCAGAAAGAAGATTCTGGTACTCGGTTCCGGCCCGATCCGCATCGGTCAGGGCATCGAATTCGACTATTGTTCCGTTCATTCGGTTTGGGCACTCCAGCAGCTTGGCTGTGAGACTGTCATCATCAACAACAACCCGGAGACCGTTTCCACCGACTTCGATACGGCAGACCGCCTGTATTTCGAGCCGCTGACGCCGGAGGATGTCACGGGAGTTGTCAATGCCGAGAAGCCGGATGCGGCAATCGTTCAGTTTGGCGGTCAGACTGCCATCAATCTGGCAGAGCATCTGGAAAAGCTCGGTGTGCCGATTCTGGGCACCCCGGCATGGAGCATTGACGCCGCGGAGGACCGCGAGAAGTTCGATGTTATCCTGAACAAGACCGGCATTCCGCGCGCCAAGGGTGACACGGTATTTACGGAGGAAGAGGCAGTCGAGGTTGCAGATCGTCTGGGTTATCCGGTACTCGTCCGCCCGTCCTATGTCCTCGGTGGCCAGGGCATGGAAATTGCCTACAAGGAAGAGGATATCCGCGAATACATGCAGGTTATCACCCGCACCAAGATCGAGAACCCGGTTCTGGTCGACAAGTACCTGATGGGTCGTGAAATCGAAGTCGACGCCATCTGTGACGGCGAGGATATCCTGATTCCGGGTATCATGGAGCACATGGAGCGCGCCGGCATCCATTCGGGTGACTCCATCTCTGTATATCCGTCCATCACGATTGAGGATAAGCACAAGAAAACCATCATTGATTACACCAAGAAGCTGTCCAAGGAGCTGGCAGTTCTCGGTCTGGTCAATATCCAGTTCGTTCTGTACAACGATGAGGTCTATGTCATCGAAGTCAACCCGCGTTCGTCCCGTACCATCCCGTATATCTCCAAGATTACGGGCGTGCCGATGGTTGATCTGGCAACCCGCTGCATGTTTGGCGAGAAGCTGCGCGACATGGGCTATGGCACCGGACTGTATCCGGAGTGCGAGCATTATGCGGTCAAGGTTCCGGTCTTCTCGTTCCAGAAGCTGCGTGACCTCGATACCCAGCTCGGACCGGAAATGAAATCGACCGGCGAGGTTCTGGGTGTATCCACCTCGTTCCGTGAGGCTCTGCTCAAGGGCATGATGGGCGCAGGCTATGAGATGAAGAAGAAGGGCAAGGTTCTGATTTCCGTCCGCGATGCGGATAAGCAGGAAATCGTGACGGTTGCCGAGCGCTTTGCCGAGCTGGGCTTTGAGCTGTATGCGACCAGCGGCACGGCAAACGTTCTCAACCGCCACATGGTTGCGACCAACTCTGTCCGCAACGTCGATGAGCCGTCCCCGAATATGATTGACCTGATTGAATCGGGTGATATTGACTATGTCATTACCACTTCTGTCAAGGGTCGTCATCCGGAGCTTGGTGCGGTCAAGATCCGTCGCTCCACGGTTGAGCATGCAATCCCGTGCCTGACGGCGATTGATACCGCAAACGCGCTGCTGCGCTGCCTGGAAGGCGATACGCGCATTGAGTCGTGCGAGCTGGTTGATATCAACACGGTACACCTTCAGTAATTCAGATAAAAATACAAATGACGTTCCCAAACGGCGAGAGCCGGGCGGGAGCGTCATTTTTTTTGCGGCAATTTAGGGCGAGTGGGGATCGAGTGGGCGGTGTGCAGGCCGAGCGCAAAGATTCTTTCAAGGACATGTTGCAGCCGGAAATCCCATGTGCAGGGGATTGCATCAAGGGTGAGCTGGAAGACGGTTCCCAACTGGTTTTGCAGAGCCTGAAAATGCGTTTGTGCTGTTTGCATGCGCTGGTAATAGGCGTTGTGCGCGTCTGTCTTTGGATCGGAACAGAACGGAATGACAGCGGCATTCTCGAAAAAATAGTCTGATGCTTGTTCTTCCGGCGTTTGGGTCATTCCGACGAGGACGCCGCGGACAAAGCCAAAGCGCAATGCATAGCGCAGGTTTTCCAGGCATAGCTGTTCCGCTTCTGCAAGCATCTTCCGTTGCTGCCGGGTCAGAACGGCAGACAAAGCAGCTGTGGCAATCTGGTACTCGGCTTCGCAGTCCGTGCAGTCGGCGAGGATGGCTCGCAGGAGGTCATTGGTAAGAGATTGCTCTGACCACATAGGCGACTCGTTTTTCTGTGTCATAGTATCATTCCTTTTTATACAACAAACGATATGGCTAAATAATGGCCATATTATATGACTATTATAACAGCCATAATAATCAGTGTAAAGGGAAGCCGGACAAATATTGTCGAGATACTTGATATGTGGCAATAAATGGCATCCTTTTGAATACCGTATGGGAAGGAAGGGCTGCACGGTCATGATTCGATACCGTCCGTTGTGGAAAACGATGGCTGAACAGAAAGCGACTACATACACGCTGCGCGTCAAATATGGGATGAGCCATGCAACAGTGCAGCGATTGCAGGCAGATATGCCGGTATCTACTCATACACTCAATAAGCTGTGTAAAATTCTTAATTGCCGTCTGGAGGATGTTGCGGAATATATTCCGGACGAAGAAGATACTGAAAACGATTAAAAGGACTGCCAACGGCAGCCCTTTTTGCATGTCTGAAAAGATTATTTCTCGCCGTCCAGCTCCCAGCCGCGCAGCGGATAGCGCTGGATTGCACCAAAAATGCGCTGGCGCACACCGTGGTTTTCGCGCTCCAGGGAACGGAGCAGCTGCTTGATTTCCTCGCGCTTGGTGTTGCCGTCCGCCGGGCACGGATTGTGTACCACCGGCAGCTCCAGACGGCGTACCAGAGATTTGATGTATGATTCCGGCGCATAGATCATTGGACGAATGACGGTGATATCCTTGCGGTCGAGATAGGTCTGCGGCAGGAAACAGTTGATGCGTCCCTCATACAGCAGTGACATCATCAGCGTTTCAATGACATCATCATAATGGTGTCCCAGCGCGACCTTGTTGCAGCCGTTCTGTTTGGCGGTGTCGTTGAGCGCGCCGCGCCGCATTTTTGCACACAGCGAACATGGATTTTCTTCCTTGCGGATATCAAAGACAATGGTTTTGATGTCCGTCGGACGGATGATGTATTCTACCTCCAGCTGTTCGCACAGGCGCGCAATCGGGGAAAAATCCATCTCTTCATAGCCCATGTCCAGTGTAATGGCCTTGAGCGTAAAATGATTTGGATAAAACCGGCGCAGGTTGGCAAGCACTGCGAGCAGGGCAAGCGAATCCTTGCCGCCGGATACACCGACCGCAATCGTATCGCCTTCGTTTATCATATGATACTGATCCACCGCACGGCGGACATAAGACAGCATTTTCTGCATGATGAGCCTCCAGATCAATTGTGTCAGTTCTGATTCAGCTTATTATACCGCAGAGGTAGGAATATTGTACAGAGAAAAATTTTAATTTAGGTTTTGAGAATACGAGAGAATACAAGAGAATACAAGAGAAAACAAGAGTTTATTCCGGGGAAAATTAAAATCAGCAAAAAACGTGTTGACTTTGCAAAAAAGATATGGTATAACATTAAAGCACCCGCAAAGTGCAGAAAAAAGTTGCACAGACGGGAAATTGACTTCGTGAATGAAACATTCAGATAAAAATTATAATCGGAGGTTAGATCATGTCCACTTTCATGGCTAAGGCTGAAAATATCGACCGCAAGTGGTATATCGTCGACGCAGCAGACAAGCCGCTCGGCCGTACCGCAGCAACCGTAGCAGCTCTCCTTCGCGGCAAGCATAAGGTAGAGTTCACCCCTAACGTAGATACCGGCGATTTCGTTATCGTCATCAACGCTTCCAAGGCTGTCCTGACTGGCAACAAGCTGGAGCAGAAGTACTATCGCAGACATTCCGGCTGGATTGGCGGCCTGAAGGAGACCCAGTACAAGACCCTCATGGCTGAGCGTCCGGAGCTGGCTGTGGAGCTGGCTGTCAAGGGTATGCTCCCGAAGAATTCCATTGGCCGTAAGGCTGCTACCCGCCTGAAGGTTTATGCAGGCAGCGAGCACAACAACGCAGCACAGCAGCCGATCGTTTGGGCTGACAAGTAATTCTTACAAGGAGGAAATTTGAGTCATGTATACCCCTAAGAAAGCATATTTCTACGGCACCGGCAGAAGAAAGTCCTCTGTTGCAAGAGTTCGTCTTTTCCCGGGCGGCACCGGTGAGATCACCATCAACAACCGTACCCTCGACAACTACTTCGGTCTCGATACCCTGAAGCTGATCGTTCGTCAGCCGCTGGAGGCTACCAAGACCGGCGATAAGTTCGATATCGTCTGCACCGTAACCGGCGGCGGCTTCACCGGCCAGGCTGGTGCAATCCGTCACGGCATTTCCCGTGCACTGCTCCAGGCTAACGCTGAGGAGTATCGTCCGGTTCTGAAGGCTGCTGGCTTCCTGACCCGTGACCCGAGAATGAAGGAAAGAAAGAAATACGGCCTGAAGGCTGCCCGTCGCGCACCGCAGTTCTCCAAGAGATAATCTGCCGATTCTTTCAGCACAATTTTGTGCGTCTCAGAACGTCAAAATGCAGTTTTTATGCGATCTTTGGCGTCCTAAAATGTTGAGAGCTTTGGAACTGCATTTGCGACAGGCGACAAGCATGTGACAGAGAAGCAGCAAAGCTTTCGGACAAATTTAAAATATTGCAAGGGATGTTTCCGGTAAAAACGGAAGCATCCCTTGTTTTTTATTCTCAGATTGTATGGATGGCATAGCTGCCCAGTATTCAGCAAAATCACATGAAACCGCCTATCACGTTTGCGGCAATTTGTGGAACATGTCTGAAATATGAATAATATAAGAGATATAAATTCATTTTATATCGATGGCAGTCCAGACGTGTCAAATTTCTGTCAGTGTATTACGATGGACAAAAGTGCGAAAACTGTTGAAAAATACGGCTTGTGATGATATTATCAGATCGTCAAGTACAGAAGATGCTTTTGGAAAGAAAAAAGGCTTCGGACGCTGGACAACCCGGGAAATGAAAGATTGATAACTAATTCCGTCAAATAAGAAAGGAAGATTTCCATGGCAGAGAATAAAGACTTCAAGTTTGTTGACCATTATGAATTCGATGAAGAACTCCTGAAGAAGGCTTTTGCAGAAGCAAGAGCGATTTATAAGGAGCGCGGCTTCATGAGAAAGATGGGCTTCGGCAAGGCGCCGGCAATCACAACCGTTGATATGGCAAAGGCTTGGATGAGTGAAGGCCATCCGTTCACCTGCGATCATTCCGAAGAGGTTTGTGCAGAAGCGCTGAAGGTACTGGAAGCTGCAAGAAAATCCGGTGTGCCGATCTTCCACACAACCACCGGTTTCCTCGGTGAACAGCAGATGGATCTGGGCCGCTGGGATGAAAAGATTCCGCTGAGCACGCTGGATATCAACAGCGACTGGATGGAAATCGACCCGAAGCTGAAGCCGCGTCCGGAAGAGCCGGTTATTCACAAGAAGTATGCATCTAACTTCTTCGGCACGTATCTGGCACAGACGCTGAATTATCTTGGCGTCGATACCCTGATTGTCATGGGTGCAACTGCATGTGCATGTGTACGTCATACAGTTATGGATTCTACCGGCTACGGCTTCAAGACTATCGTTCCGGAAGGCACCGTCGGTGACCGTGTACCGGGCGTTGTCGAGTGGAACCTGTTCGATATGGAAGCAAAGTTCTGTGATGTCGTTCCGGTCGACGAGGTTGTCAAGTACCTCGAAGGCATTGATCCCTCTGTTTACACCAAGCATGAGAGAAAGTTCGATAAGTAAGACGGAGCACGGGTTTACATAACCAATCAATATATCAAAAACATAAACGTACGGACAAAGGTGTCAGGCATAGTTGAGGCGCCAGTGTCCGTACGTTTTTCATTTTTATATTCATATAAGGAGTGATCTGACATGAAGCGAATGGGCGTCGATGTTGGCGGTACATTTACGGATTTTATCTATGTAGACGACAACGGCAAAATTGACGTATATAAGACCTCCACTACGCCGCATGACCCTTCTATCGGTATGATGGAAGGCATCAATGCCATTTGTGACAAGCTGAACATCAAGCATGAGGAAATTGATGAAATTTTCCATGGCACGACCATTGCCACCAATATGGTTCTGGAGCATAAGGGTGCCAGAGCCGGCATGATTACCACAAAGGGATATCGCGATATCATTCATATTGCGCGCCACAAGCGCCCGACCAACTTCTCTATTGTTGAGGATATTCCGTGGCAGAAGTATCCGGTATGCCAGAGACGTGACCGCTATGGCGTTTCGGAACGCGTTGTGGCTCCGGACGGCGCAGAGCTGATCCCGCTGGATGAGGAAGAAGTGCGTCAGGCAGTCCGCAAGATGAAGGCGGACAAGGTGGAGGCCATTGCGGTATGCTTCCTGTTTTCCTTCCTGAATCCGGCACATGAGCAGCGCGTCAAGGAAATCATCAAGGAGGAATATCCGGAGGTATATATCTCCCTCAGCTCGGAGGTTCTTCCGCAGTTCCGTGAATATGAACGCTTTACAACCACGGGTCTGAATGCATACATCGGACCGACCACTGCAAAGTATATCAAGCAGTTGCAGCAGACGCTGAAGGAACAGGGATATCGTGCGAAGGTTCATCTGATGCAGTCGTTCGGCGGCGTAGCTTCCGCTGAATCTGCGCAGGAAAAGCCGGTTAACCTGCTGCTTTCCGGCCCGGTCGGCGGCGTTTTGGGTGCAATCTGGACGACCAAGCTGACCAAGATCAACAATGTCATCACGCTGGATATCGGCGGTACCTCGGCGGATATTTCCGTCCTTGCTGATCTGAACCCGAGCATGAAGCATCTGCTGGACACCAAGGTTGGCGGCTATGCGGCCATGGTTCCGATGATTGATGTCGGTACGATCGGCGCAGGCGGCGGTTCCATTGCCTATATCGATGAAGGCGGCTTCTTCCGCGTCGGCCCGCAGAGTGCAGGCGCTGTCCCGGGTCCGGCATGCTATGACCGCGGCGGCATCGAACCGGCAGTTTCCGATGCAAACATCATCCTTGGCAGACTGGGCACCAAGCTGCTCGGCGGCCGTATGGATATCAAGCCGGAGCTTGCAGAAAAGGCAATTATGGAGCGCATCGGCAAACCGCTGGGCAAGGATCTGTATGAAGCAGCGCTCGGCATCATCGATATCATGAACAACAACATGATTCAGGAAATCGAGAAGGAAAGCGTCAGACGAGGCTTTGACCCGCGTGAATTCGCGTTGTTTGCCTGCGGCGGCGCCGGTTCCCTGCATGCTTGCAGCGTCGCACGTGAGCTGGGCATGAAGAACGTCATTGTCCCGCTGAATCCGGGCGCACTGTGCGCCGTCGGCCTGGTCAACACCGACCTGATGTATGACTACTCCAAGACCGAAATGCAGCTGTCCACGAATGTCAATCTGGATATCCTGGACAAGGACTATGCGATGCTGGAAAAGGAAGCGCATGACCGTCTGGTTGAGGACAATATGGCGGAAGAGGATATTGTGATCCAGCGCGTTGCCGACTGCCGCTATGAAGGCCAGGGCTATGAGATGCGTGTCCCGGTCATCGGCGGAAAGGTTACGATGGAGACCATCGAAAAGATGAAGGAATCCTTCCACACCGTACATAAGAGACAGTTTGGCCGTTCCTACCGCGATGTTGCAGTTGAAATTGTAAACATTCGTGTCATCGGCACCGGTAAAATTGAGGATCTCGAACCGATCAAGATTGGGAAGGGCAATGGTCATGTCGAGGATGCTGTCATCGGCGAGCGACAGGTTACCTTCAAGGTAAATGGCAAGCCGGCGCATATGATGACCAAGATCTATGACAGAAGCCTGTTCAAGGCGGGCGATGACATTCAGGGCCCGGCAATCATCAACCAGATGGATACTACCATTGTCATTGAACCGGATTGTGTCGGTCATGTCAATGATTACGGCATCATTGTCATCGATATCAACGATGCGGGCTCGGAAGACTAAGAGCAAGGAAAGGGACGATATTCATGAGTAAAATGATAGAGAGCTTAAATATCCCCAGAGTGGAAGTCGATCCGGTCACCCTTCAGGTGCTCGGCGGATCGTTTAAGATGATTGCTCAGGAAATGGGCATGGTTCTTTACAGAATGTCTTATTCCAGCATCATTCGTGAGTCCGAGGACATCGGCGCAGGCATCGTCGATACCATGGGACGTCAGCTCTGCGAAAGTGAGAGCACGCCGATGCATGTCGGCTCCATTGGCGGCAATGTCAAGGGCATTCTGACCAGATGGAATCTGGAGGATATCCATGAGGGCGATATTTTCATCCACAACCATCCGTACTACGGCACCTCGCATTCGCCGGACATCCACATTTGTCTGCCGATTTTCTATCATGGCAAGCTGATTAGCTTCTCCTGTGTACAGGCTCATCTGCTGGATAACGGTTCCCATACCGCAGGCATGGATGTCGATGCGCGTGATGTATACGCTGAGACCAGAATTTACTATGCACTGAAGCTGTATGAAAAGGGTCAGCGCAATGAGCAGCTGTGGCGCATGATTCTGGACAATGTCCGCACGCCGTCCATGAATGAAAATGACCTGAAGGCGATGATCGCTTCGGCACGCCACGGCATCAAGCGCTTCACGGAGCTGATCGACAAGTACAGCCTGGAGACTGTGTTCTCTGCAATTGAAGACTGGATGGATTATTCCGAACGCATGCTGCGAAGCGCAATCCGGAAGGTTCCGGACGGCACCTATTATGCAGAGGGCTGGCTGGATAACGACGGCAAGAATCTGGATAAGATGCTCAAGGTCTGCACCACGACCACCATCAAGGACGATACCATTACCATCGATCTGACCGGCAGCGCAGATGAAGTTTATACTGCTTTCAATGCTTCCTTTGAAGGCACGACAAAGACGTCGATCAACTATATCATGCATGCGCTGTTCCTGGATGATGATATTTATCATCAGTACATCCCGCAGAATGACGGCATGGCGCGCCCCGTTACGATTATTGCGCCGAAGGGCTGTATCTTTAACCCGAATTTCCCGCGTGCTTCGTTCTCCCGATTCAATCAGGCGAACCTGCTGGCAGACTGCGTCATGCGGTCGTTGGCAGATGTCATGCCGGACCGTGTTTCTGCCGGCACCAGCGCCCACATTCACTTTGTCAGCTACAATGGCTTTAATGCGAAGAAGGGCGAGTATTGGGTTTACCTGGAAGTCGATGAAGGCTCTTATGGCGGACGCTGTGGCAAGGATGCCATTGACTCCTGTGACGCACTGGTTGCGAACACCCGAAATGTCCCGATTGAAGAGATTGAATGGCATTATCCGCTGCGCGTAGAGCGATATGAACTGAATCCGGAAATTGTTGCACCGGGCAAGTGGAGAGGCGGACTGGGTATTATCCGCGAAACCAGATTCCTTCAGGAAGGTACGGTCACCTGTGAGGGCGACCGCCACAAGGAAGCACCGAAGGGCATTTTCGGCGGCGCAGACGGCAGCTCGGCCAGCATGACCAAAAATCCGTATTCCGAGCATCCGATCAGCCTGGAGTCCAAGTTGTCGGATGAGGAGTTCTCTGCGGGCGATGTTTTGCAGATCCGCACGCCCTGCGGCGGCGGTTACGGCAATCCGTTTGAACGCGATCCGCAGAAGGTTCTCGGCGATGTTCTGGATGACTTCACGACCATCGAAGACGCACGGGAATCCTATGGTGTTGTCATTGATCCGGAAACAATGACAGTTGATAAGGAGGCAACCGCTCAGCTTCGTGCCGGTTGATCTGTGCCTGGTCGCTGTATTTCATAATCCGGAAGGAGAATACAGGGATGAAGAAGATTGAAGTCATTATGAGACCGGAAAAGGTCGGAATTATGAAGGCTATTCTGAGCGAAATTGGCGCCACCGGCGCCATGTTCTCCAGTGTTCAGGGCTATGGCTCGGAACACAGCGAACAGTACATTTACAACGGGGAGCAGTTCTATGAGCAGCTCTTTTCCAAGACCAAGGTTGAGGTTGTTGTGAAAGACGAACTGGTTGAACCGCTCATCAATCTGGTTGTAACCAGAATTTCCAGCGGCAAGATCGGTGACGGCCGTATCTTTGTTTACAACTTAGAGGAGGCTGTAAGAGTTCGAACCGGAGAAAGAGGGGAATCCTCTCTCTGATATAATGTAATGTTCATGTACAGCGGCCGGGCGGACACGATATCGGTTCGCAGGCTGGGCGACTGCATATACTCAACGGCGAGGCATTCTTTATGAATGCCCCGCCGTTCCAGCCTGTCGAAAAAGTCGCCGAAAGGCGGCTTTTTCTGTTATAATAAAGATAAGAGAGACAGGTGATAAAATGATAGTAAAAGGGAAGGAAAACAGAGAGGCAGTAGAGATTGTAAGTCTGGATATGTTAGTGCCCGAGGATCATCTACTGAGGAAAATAGATGCAGCAGTAGATTTCAAACAAATTTATGAATTTGTAGATGATTTGTACTGCAAGGACAACGGCAGGCCAAGTATCGATCCGGTAGTATTGTTTAAGATTGTAATGATACAGCACATATATGGGATACCATCGCTCCGGCGGACGCTGGAAGAAGTGAATATGAATGTTGCATACAGGTGGTTTATCGGTTATCCATTGAATGAGCAGGTGCCGCATTTTTCAACAGTAAGCTATAATTTTAAGCATCGTTTTACAACAGCAACTGTAGAATATATATTTCGGTGGATATTGAACACAGCAGCAAAGGAAGGATTTCTGGATACGAGTGCAATTTTTATCGATGGGACACATATCAAAGCAAGTGCAAACATGAAGAAAAAAGCACGAAAAGCTGTTCCAGTTGAAGCAAAACGATATGCAAAGGAGCTGCGGAAGAAATTAACAGAGATCGCGAAGAACACGACAAAAAGCCATTCAACGATGATGACGATTCAACACCGCCAAAGGAGAAAGAAATAACAGTTTCGACAACGGATCCGGATGCCGGCGTATTCCATAAAGGTGAACACAAGAAGTGTTTTGCCTACGAAGCGCATACAGCCTGTGACAAGCATAATTTTATTCTCGACGTAGAAGTAACAGCAGGAAATGTACATGACAGTGTAGCATTTGACCCGTTATATGACCAGCTTTGCGAACATTACCCAGAACATAAAACGATAGTAGCAGACAGCGCCTACAAAACTCCTTCGATTTGTAAACGTATTTTTGAGAGTGGAAGAGTATTATCTACAGCATATAAACGTCCAATGACAAAGAAAGGCGGTCATGAATGGTGGAAATATGTTTATGATGAGTATTATGATTGTGTAATCTGTCCGGAGTATAAAACACTTCATTATGCAACAACGAACAAAGATGGATATCGTGAATATAAGAGCAGGTCATACGTCTGCGAACATTGTCCGACCAGAGAGCTGTGTACATCGAGTGCAAAGTTTGAAAAGACTGTCACCAGACACGTATGGGCTGATTATGTAGAGTTGGCAGAAGACGCACGTCATATGACTGAATATCGTGACTTATATAAACTCCGACAACAAAAGATTGAACGTGTATTTGCAGATGCCAAAGAAAAGCATGGTATGCGCTATACACAATATCGAGGCTTGGCTCAAGTTACCAACTGGGTGAAGCTTAAATTTGCTGCCATGAATCTGAAAAAGCTGGCTATGTGGAAGTGGAAGATCCATTTCCCTATTCCAGTTTTCCGGCTTTTTCCCTATATGTGCCAAAATCTGGCTCTCGCTTAATGCGCAGCCGGGTTCTTCGACAGGCTCCAACGGCGAGGCATTCTTTATGAATGCCCCGCCGTTCTCTTTTCTTTTGCTGTATGAATGAAAAAAGGATGTGATCTCTGTGAAAGATAATTTAGACGGCAGATCCCGCAACAGCAATACGCTGATTTCAGAGGATATACTGCCGATTACTTCAAAGCGGCGTTCTCTGGGCGGTCTTGGATTTGCAAATATCTGGATCGGCATGGCAATTGTCATTTCTGTATTCAGCTTCGGTGCCAGCGGCATCGAAGGCATGAGCATTTTTGGTGTTGCCAGTGCAACGCTCGTTGCCAATATCATCATTGCCATCGTCGGCAGCCTGACCGGTGACATCGGCGTGGAGCACGGCCTGTCCTTTGCAACTTATCTGCGCGCGCCGTTTGGCATTGTCGGCGTGCATTTTCCGGCTGTAGCGCGCGGCATTGTCGCATCGTGCTGGTTCGGCATCAATACCTATATCGGCTCTACTGCCATCAACTACTTCACCATTGCCCTGTTCGGCATTGACAACTGGTTTATGTGGTTCCTGATTTTCGCAGCAGTGCAGATTGTCAATACCATGCTGGGCATCAAGGCAATCGATAAGTTCGCTTCGTTTGCTGCGCCGTGCATTATCCTGATTACCTGCTGGATGTTCTATAAGGTCAATAACATTGCGGCGATCAACAATATATCTATTCTGGGATATGTCCCGTCACAGCCCACGGCAAACTGCTGGTTGATTACCATGTGTGCAAATACCGGCATGTGGGCAGCGCTCGCGGCGGATATTCCCAACATGACCCGCAGCCTGAAAGCGCCTGTCAATGAAAAGAACTGGTTTAAGCGGAATCGCAACAACTGGATTCCTCAGTTTGCAACGCTGCCGATTATTGAAACCTTCATCGCAGTGATCGGCGCAATTTCGTATCTGACGACCGGAAACTGGAACCCGGTAGAGGTCATTCAGGCGCAGGCGAAGGGTGTCACACTTCTTGTCCTGCTGGTTATGGTTATTCTGGCACAGTGGTCGACCAATACTGCCGCCAATCTGGTTCCACCGGCGATGTGCTTTACCAATGCTTTCGCAAAATGGAATCTTCCGTATAAAATTGCTGTTTTGATTGCGGGACTGATCGGTGTATGCGTCATGCCGTGGAAGATTCTCGATCAGCTGTATACCTATCTCGGCTATTTTGGATCATTCCTGTCCGCACTGGCAGGCATTATGATCTGCGACTATTATATTATTCGGAAGCGCAGGCTGAATGTACAGGATCTGTATAAGCGGGACGGTCAGTACCGGTATCATGGCGGATTTAACGTCTGCGGTATCGTTGCCTGGATTCTCGGCACAGTTGCAGCAAATGTCGGCTCGGACTATGGCTATCTGTTTGGACTGCCGACCGGATTTGTCGTCTATCTGGTTCTGATGAAGACATGGTATCTCAAAAAGTTCCCGCAGGCAGAGGTTGAATCGGGCTATTCCGATGAATATCTCGGCATCTCCGTTGGAAATGATTGGGTTATTCCGGGCTATGAGAGTGTCGCCGGTGTCGCAGACGAAACAGGCTCTCTTGTATCCGATATCGATGTCAGCAGGTATACCGGCGGCAAAGAATATGAAGCGGAAACCGGCCACAAGCTCATCATTACCTTTGGCAGACAGTATGGCAGCCGCGGCAAGGAACTGGCTGGTATTCTGGCAAAGAAGCTGGATCTGCCAATTTATGATGAGGATATGATTAAGCTGGCTTCCAGAGAGCTTGATATGGATGAAGAAGATATCAAGAAGATGGATGAAGTTCCGCGCAACGAGCTGGTTCATGCGCTGACCGCCGGCGGCATGTATGCGGCGAGGGAATATGAGTCCGCAACAAGCGATAAAATGTTTGCGATCCAGTCGCAGATTATTCTGGATCTCGCAAAGAAATCCTCCTGCATCATCGTCGGACGCTGCTCCAATTATGTGTTGGACAACGCAAAGATTCCAACCATCGATGTATTTGTCGTTGCAGAACTGGAGGACAGAATCCGGCATATTGCAGAACGTGACCATGTCGATTATGAAAAGGCCAAGGCATATGTATTCAAAACCGAAAAGAAACGCCAGGCATATTTCAATTACTATACGACATATGAATGGGGCAATCCGCAGTATTATAACCTGTGCGTCAATACAAGCGGTGATATGAGCATGGATGAGCTGGCGGAGCATATTGCGGCATTTATTGTGAATAAGCCGAAGACAGCTGCAAAGCAGAATATTGCATAGCATAAAAAATATATCGCACATGCTGGGCGCGTTACAGAATACAGATTCCGTAGCGCGCCCAGATTTTCGATGTCTGCGGGGGGTGCGTTCTTCCCGCAGAGGAGGCGCTTGTGAAATTTCCCAAATGAATGGATCACGCATATAACAGCAG
Organism: Butyricicoccus porcorum; assembly: GCF_051246315.1. Taxonomy (NCBI): domain Bacteria; kingdom Bacillati; phylum Bacillota; class Clostridia; order Eubacteriales; family Butyricicoccaceae; genus Butyricicoccus; species Butyricicoccus porcorum. Next base: position 257,504 of record NZ_CP178353.1, on the reverse strand, counting down.
AGGATGCCAGGGCATGTACCCGCTCATTTCCTGTGGAGACCGTTCACATGGTCGTAAGGGGGGAGAAAAAAGGTGGATTTTTTCCCGGCGATGAGAGACCGTTCTCACAGTCGGAGCAAGCACGTTGGAGAGCGGGGCGCGTTCCATAGAGCATTTTCCTGCCGGACAGCAAAAAGTAGCGGAGGATTCCGCTGCTTGCTTATGCAGATGTGGGAAGTGACCCCTTATTGTTTTACTTTCTGTCCGCCGATGTTGAGATAGACAATTGCGAAGACGATGAGCAGCATTCCGATGACCTTGGATGTGGTAAACTGTTCATGGAAGAACAGGGCGCCCACAATTGCGGCTACAAACGGCTCTACCGTCGCAAGGATGGATGCCTTCCCGGCATCAATTCCGCTCAGCCCCTTTGTATAAAACAGGAACGGAAGAACCGTGCTGAACAGGGCGAGACCCAGTGCGGACAGCAGGCTGCTGATTTGAAATAGTTGGGTAATATTTTCTGTTATACCGGAAATCGGAAGCGTTCCGATTGCGGCGATGACAAAGGTATAAAATGTAATGGTGGAGGCATCATATTTGCCGACAATGCATTTGCCGAAAATGCTGTACAGAGCATAGCCGAAGCCGGCGCCAAGGCCGAGAATCAGTACCTTTACGGAGAGCGTTTCTTCTCCACTGAATGCGCCGGTTACGAAGCCAAGGCCGATAAAGGTCATAGCCAGTGCGATGAGTTTCGGAACTGTGACGGACTCATGAAAAAAGATGGCCGACAGAACCATAACAAAAATCGGAGCGGTATACAGCAGCAGAGCAGGCACCGCAGCGCTGCCTGTCACATTGATGGCTTCAAAGTAGCAATAGTTAAAAAATACAATGCTGAAAATTCCTGTTCCAATAAAGTACGGAATATCCCTGATGCGGATTTTCAGCTTGTGACGGTCGGTCAGAAACAGATAGAGAAACAGCAGTAAAGCGGTAAAAAAGGAACGGATTTCCACACATTGCAGCGAATGAAAGCCCGCAGCGTTTAAAATACTGACAAAAATTGAAATGATGCCCCACAGACTTCCTGCGAGGATGATATAACATGCGTTTTTCATAAGGACCTTTCTCTCATTTGAAACAGATTGTTTATTTTAAAAGCAAATTGTATTATAATCAATACATACCATACCGCATGCGGAGATTGCAAGATGGATGCCGAAATTGTCATTTGAAATACAATGACGTTTTTTGACGCGGCTTCTATGGCATGCCGAAGGTGCATGGTATAAGGATTCTTTGCGTAACAGGAAAGGAATAAAATGAAGAATACAGCACTTTCAACACTGGGATTCCTGATGAATTATCTGGATATCCAAACGGTATCCATGTCACAGGCAATTCATGTCGACGCGAGCCTGGTCAGCAAATGGAAAACAGGAAAACGGATGTTTTCCGGGAAATCTGTTTATTTTGATGCGGTAGTCGAGTATATTCTGTCTCAAAGCCGGAAATCGAATCACCAGCTTCTGAAAAATGCCCTACTTCAGCTCTATCCGCATGAGACTGTTCAGGAAACCGTGGATGTGGAATCGCTGCTCCGTCAGGCGCTGACAAATACCGCTTCGCATGAAGCCTCCAGACAGCACCAGCTTTTGTCAGACAGCACAGACGCTGTTTCCGCACTGATTTTTGAGGGAAACGAAGGACGGCGGCAGGCAATCACAAAGCTGATTGATTATGCAGAGGATATGACGGTTCCGGGTGAAATCATTTTTCTGGACTCGGAAGAATACATCTGGCTGCTGGAGGATGAAGCATTTTCCGACCAGTTTACCGAACGCATTTTTTCCCTGTTGCGCAGAGGCTTTCATGCGAAATTTGTCCTGGATTATTCCTCCTATCGCGATCGCTTTATGCAGCTGTTCAGTGCATGCAGCCCGTTGATTTTTCATCGGAATGTGGAGTGGTATTATTACGAATACTACGATGAACATATTATGAATTTTTCTTTCTTCATTTTAAATCATGCGGTCTCTCTACTGGGCTTGTCCGTGGGCGGAGAAGACCCGTCCACGATGGTATTTACCGATACCTCTCTTGTCATCCGCCACGAGGTTCTCGCAGACCGTATGATTAGGCAGTGCAGCTGTGCGTTTACAACCTTCCATCCGTCAGAGTTTGAAGGTGTCGTAAATGATATTTATCAGTTCAGAAGAAAGGGCGCTTTTTATACCTATCTTCCCGCTCCGGCATTTATGTCGTCCAGAGAATCCCTGATGCGGGAAATTCTAACAGACAATGGGATCAGTGAAGCAGAGATTCAGCAGCAGCTGATGGTAAACAATCGGTTTCGTGAGGTGACATCCTGCCATTTCCTGGAGGGAGAGACACAGCGGGAACCGTTTGTCTTTATTTTTCAGCTCGAGGAAATGCTCCGGCGCATTAAAAAGGACATCTTTATCAGCAGAAGCCTCACCATTCTGAACGGAAAGGAAATACGCATTACAAAGCGCCAATATGCGCAGGAAATCCGCGATTTTGTGCAGGATCTGATGCAGTACGACAATATGCAGATTGTTTTTGTATCTGAAAAAGATAACATCCGGCTTCCTTCGGTCAACTGCTGGTGTAAGCGGAATCTCTGGATGGTTCAGATGGATCAGGAGGGCTTCCGGTTGAGCGATGAAATTGGCATTGTCAATTCGGCCGCGATTGCGCTGGAGAGCTGTGTGAAAAAGGTCCCGCCGGAACGAAAGGAAAAAAATTCGGTTCGCCAGTTTATGCTCGAGCTGGCGGATGAAATGGAATCCGATGTGAACGGATGATTTTTGAAAAGCAGCCTGAATAAAAAAGATGGTCTGGCATAAAGCACAGGATTTTTCTGTGAGGACAGACGCGAGTGCCTGTTTGCACCAAAACAAAACCTCTGTTTCCGAATGGATCCAGAGGTTTTGCTTGTATACTCAGTCACTCATTGATGATATCAAATTGTGTGCGGATCAGACGTGTCGTGCAGCATTCCGGGGAATACTGCCAGAAGGCGAGATGTCCGCTGTCAATATAATACGATAAAGGAGGCGGGACAGCTGGGATATGCCCGATGCGGTCAATGAGATTCAGCTTGATCTTCATGCGTTCCGGCAGGATGGATTTGATGTAGCAGGATACGGTTTCTCCCGGGGATACCGGAAAGCGCTGTTCTGCCAGACCGGATAAATTGGGTGTCAGCTCGATGAACACACCGTAGTCTTCCACACTGCGCACAATGCCGCAGACGGTTTCTCCGGCGGCAAATTGTGCGGCATTCTGTTCCCAGGTGCCCAGCAGCTCACGGTGTGTCAGAGAAATGCGTCCGGTTTCTTCATCCATGCCGGAGATCACGGCGCGCAGCAGCTGTCCGACACTTACACGGTCAGACGGATGGAAAATGCGGCTGACGGACAGGTTTTCAATTCCAATGAGAGAGATCAGACCACAGCCGACATCGACAAACGCACCAAACGGTTCCAAATGCGTCACACGCACCGGCAGGATATCTCCCGGACGTCGTTCCGTAAAAAGCGCGTGCAGTGCTTCCTGTTGTGCCGTGCGGCGAGACAGATAGGCCGTATTGCCCTCAATGCGCTGGACATGGAAGCAGACCGGTTTGCCGACACGTGACAGAATAGCGATTTCCCGTGTCTGCCCGGTATCAATGCCGAGGGCACATTCCTCACGTGGCATCACGCCGGTCAGGCCATCCAGCTGAATCATCAGATTATGCCCCGCGTCACACCGCACGGCAACCGACTGCAAAATACTGCCGTCCTGTGCGGCGGCATATACTTCCTCCCGTTTTGGGATGGTTGTTTCCAGATTTTCCGGTGCATAGCTTGGATGCATAGGTTCCCTCCATTCTCAAAAGTCCATGGCTTTTTGCTCTGCTTTGACTATATGCCGGAAACCGGTCAGACATGCGTGTTAGTTTTTTCCGGACAGGCACGAGGGTTGAGAAGGAAAACCGTTCGCTTGTCTTTCGCAGACAGGTATGCTACACTAAGGACAAAAGCAAGGAGGGAAAAAATGGACATTCGATTGGGCGATATTCTGACAATGAAAAAAGCGCACCCGTGTGGGAGCCGGGAATGGGAGGTGCTGCGTGTCGGTATGGACTTCCGTCTCCGGTGCACTGGCTGTGGGCATACGATTATGATTCCTCGCAGCAAGGCGGAAAAAAATATCCGCGGGGTTGTGCATACGGACGGCACGGAAGGGAAGGAATAATACCATGCTGATCGATGGAAAACAGATGCATTTGCGGTGTACGGCAAAAGAGATCGGACGATATGTCATTCTGCCCGGTGACCCCGGGCGCTGTGCAGCTATAGCGGCGTTTTTCGATGACGCCCATGCAGTTTCCTCTAATCGGGAATTTAACGTCTGGACAGGCTTTCTGGACGGGGAAAAGGTGTCTGTCTGTTCCACCGGAATCGGCGGGCCGTCTGCGGCGATTGCACTGGAGGAACTGGTGGAATGCGGCGCGGATACCTTTATCCGTGTCGGCACCTGCGGCGGTGTGGATGCGTCCGTGCGCGGCGGTGATGTGGTAGTAGCGACTGCGGCTGTGCGGCAGGAGGGCACTTCGCGTGAATATCTCCCGCTGGAATATCCCGCAGCGGCGAGTTATCCGATTGTGCGCGCACTGGCAGATGCCTGCGAGGCGCTGGGCTTCCGCACGCATGTCGGCGTTATCCAGTCCAAGGACAGCTTTTATGGCGAGATCCGGCCACAGTGCATGCCGATTGCGGCACAGTTGCAGGAGAAGTGGAACGCATGGACAGCGGCGGGTGTACTGGCCAGTGAGATGGAATCTGCGGCACTGTTCGTCGCAGGTGCCTGCCTGCATGTGCGCTGCGGCACGGTGCTCAATGTGCTGTGGAACGATGAGAGCGAAGCTCCTGCCGTGCCGGAGGGTGCCGCACAGCGCGGCATTCGTGCGGCTGTCGAAGCCATCCGCAGACTGATCCGGGAGGATAACAGATCATGATCCGTACAACGGCAGACAAGATAACAGCGCAGCCCCGGCATTGATTGGGGCTGCGCTGTTTTTTATCGTACCGGGAAATCTTCCGGCAGCGGGGCAGGACGGTCAAATGTTGTCTGCATCGTGCGGAACTGCTGACTCTGTGCCGAGTCCAGCATGTGTTCCATGACTTCGAGCGAATGCAGAGCCATCGCACCGCTGGCACGCTCCGGACGGTTTTTCGCAATGGCAAGCACCATGTCGATCAGGCCGATGCCGCGGCTGTTTTCCGCATGGCTGGTGGAACGGAACGGGCGGGTAATGGGGATGTGAATCCAGTCTTTGTCCAGATCAGCCTGTGCGCGCGGCATCTGGTACCAGCGGTAATTGTCCTGTGTGCGCAGGAGGATGTCACCGCCGAAAATATTCGGGCCGTCCAGCGGGTCGATATCCGGAATGCACAGCGTGCCCTTTGTGCCGTAGAGTTCCATGCGCGGCAGGTTGGAATCCCACACATCAAACGAGAACATCGCGGTACCAATTGCACCGGAGGCAAATTGCATCAGGCCGGTGGTATAGGTGTCCACTTCGACGTCAATCTGTTCCCCGCAGTGCGGCTGGCTGGTGATCGGGCGCGTGTCAAAGGTACGCTTGGACATGGCACAGCAGGTGCTGACCGGGCCGAGCAGGGAGAGCAGGGCGGTGACATAATATGGGCCGATATCCATCAGCGGGCCGGCTCCCTTGTGATAGAAAAACGCCGGATTGGGATGGAATGTTTCACCGCCGTGATAGATGACGAACGCAGAAGCACCGATGACTTCGCCGATGGTGCCTGCATCGAGCACATCGCGGCAGGTTTGCAGGCGGCCGCCGAGGAACGTGTCCGGCGCACAGCCGACGCGCAGATTGTTCTGTGCGGCAAGCTGCATCAGTTCCTGCCCTTCGGCAAAGGAGCCTGCGAGCGGCTTTTCCGTATAGACATGTTTGCCGCATTCGAGTGCGAGCTTGTTGAGCGGATAGTGCATGTCCGGTGTGGTCAGATTGAGGATGAGATCGACATCCGCTTCGCGGATCAGATCCTCTGCACAGGCATACGCCTGCGGAATGCCATATTCGGCCGCTTTGCGCTGGGCTTTTTCCAGTGTACGTGAAGCACAGGCACAGAGTGTGACAAGATCGCTGTATTTTTGAAGCGTGGTCAGATAGACATGACTGATATCGCCGAGACCGACGACGCCGATGCGCAGTTTCTTCATAATGGGGAAACCTCCTTACTGTTGTTACAACCAGTATACCAGTCCGTCGGTTCCGGAGCAAGAAAAAAACGGAAGCAGATTTTTCTGCTTCCGTCAGCCTGTCGAAGAACCCGGCTGCGCATTAAGCGAGAGCCAGATTTTGGCACATATAGGGAAAAAGCCGGAAAACTGGAATAGGGAAATGGATCTTCCACTTCCACATAGCCAGCTTTTTCAGATTCATGGCAGCAAATTTAAGCTTCACCCAGTTGGTAACTTGAGCCAAGCCTCGATATTGTGTATAGCGCATGCCATGCTTTTCTTTGGCATCTGCAAATACACGTTCAATCTTTTGTTGTCGGAGTTTATATGAGTCACGATATTCAGTCATATGACGTGCGTCTTCTGCCAACTCTACATAATCGGCCCATACGTGTCTGGTGACAGTCTTTTCAAACTTTGCACTCGATGTACACAGCTCTCTGGTCGGACAATGTTCGCAGACGTATGACCTGCTCTTATATTCACGATATCCATCTTTGTTCGTTGTTGCATAATGAAGTGTTTTATACTCCGGACAGATTACACAATCATAATACTCATCATAAACATATTTCCACCATTCATGACCGCCTTTCTTTATCATGGGACGTTTATATGCTGTAGATAATACTCTTCCGCTCTCAAAAATACGTTTGCAAATCGAAGGAGTTTTGTAGGCGCTGTCTGCTACTATCGTTTTATGTTCTGGGTAATGTTCGCAAAGCTGGTCATATAACGGGTCAAATGCTACACTGTCATGTACATTTCCTGCTGTTACTTCTACGTCGAGAATAAAATTATGCTTGTCACAGGCTGTATGCGCTTCGTAGGCAAAACACTTCTTGTGTTCACCTTTATGGAATACGCCGGCATCCGGATCCGTTGTCGAAACTGTTATTTCTTTCTCCTTTGGCGGTGTTGAATCGTCATCATCGTCGAATGGCTTTTTGTCGTGTTCTTCGCGATCTCTGTTAATTTCTTCCCGCAGCTCCTTTGCATATCGTTTTGCTTCAACTGGAACAGCTTTTCGTGCTTTTTTCTTCATGTTTGCACTTGCTTTGATATGTGTCCCATCGATAAAAATTGCACTCGTATCCAGAAATCCTTCCTTTGCTGCTGTGTTCAATATCCACCGAAATATATATTCTACAGTTGCTGTTGTAAAACGATGCTTAAAATGATAGCTTACTGTTGAAAAATGCGGCACCTGCTCATTCAATGGATAACCGATAAACCACCTGTATGCAACATTCATATTCACTTCTTCCAGCGTCCGCCGGAGCGATGGTATCCCATATATGTGCTGTATCATTACAATCTTAAACAATACTACCGGATCGATACCTGGCCTGCCGTTGTCCTTGCAGTACAAATCATCTACAAATTCATAAATTTGTTTGAAATCTACTGCTGCATCTATTTTCCTCAGTAGATGATCCTCGGGCACTAACATATCCAGACTTACAATCTCTACTGCCTCTCTGTTTTCCTTCCCTTTTACTATCATTTTATCACCTGTCTTTCTTATCTTTATTATAACAGAAAAAGCCGCCTTTCGGCGACTTTTTCGACAGGCTGACGGAAGCAGATTTTCTGCTTCCGTTTGTATGTGTGTCAGCTTGCTGCGCTTCCTGCGACGGGAGTGTCGGAGCCGGTGTCCGTGCCGCCCTCATTGTCGAAGACGTATTCGTATTGTACGATTTTATAGTCGTGCAGATCCTGTGCTGCCATTTCCAACGGGACGAAAATACCATCCTTGTTGATGCAGCCGGTTGCCGAAATAACCGGATATTCGTCCTTCAGGCTGTAGACATATTCCTCATATTCGCTCATCTGTGCACCGGCAACGTCGAGCGTCATCGGCCCAAGATAGTTGGCGCTGATGCGTCCGGCATCGTAGCCTTCAATGTCATAGTTCGCCCAGATGAAGAACGGAACGGTGTGTTTATCCATCTCGATTTCTGCATCCGTCTTGGTGGAATACATGGTCAGATGGTTGTAATACGAATTTTCGATGTACGGCATATGGTCGCCGAAGAAGACAATGATCGTCGGCTCATCCTGTTCACTGAAGTATTCCACCAGCTTTTCAATCGCGCGGTCGGATTCCTGAATCAGGGAGAGGTACTGCTTGGTGTACGGATACAGTGAATCATATTCAAACTCGACGGTTTCCGGGAAGTTGGAATAAACCGTATCATAGCCGCAATGGTTCTGCATCGTGACGTTGAACAGGAACAGCGGATCATCCGATTCCGCATTGTTCGATTCATAGGTCTCGATGATCTTGTCAAATGACGAATTGTCGCTGACATAGCGGCGGAGATATTCGGTGGTTTCGTCATCGAAGTCGTCAATGTCGAGGAAGGTATCAAAGCCCATCAGCGGATACGCACGGTTGCGTCCCCAGCCGGAGCCGTAATACGGATGAATGGCCACTGTGCTGTAGCCCTGCTCCGACAGAACCGAAGCGAGGGATTCGGTTTCACCGTGGACATATTGCAGCATCGGATAGCTGCCGGATTTGAAAAATGCGTAAGTATTGCTGGTCAGGAATTCATATTCCGAGTTGCAGGTGCCGCCGCCGAAGGCAGGGACAACCAGCTGTCCGGTGATGGCATTGTCGTCTTCACTCAGCGAGTGAACAAACGGCATCACGTCATCGATGTTTTCCAGATTCAAATCACCGAGGATGGACAGATCTGCAAAGGTTTCATCCATGATGGCGATGATGTTCGGCTGTTCTGTGGCTGTGTCTGCGGTTTCATCGCTGGAGACCGAGGAGAGAATGGTGTTTGCATTCTCTTTGGAATAATCGCTCGGTGCCTCGTTGAACAGCGAATCCATGTTGATGGTGAAGTTGAGTGCCATGCCGTTGCGGCGGTTGGCCGTTACCTGACGCCATGCACTGATGTAGAAGTTATCCCGTCCGACGGTTGCAATCAGCGTAAAGGCGGTCAGCATCACGGCAGAAGCCGCGAACAGTTCCACGCGTTTGCGCACCCGCGGTACAGGGAATTTCATGCGCATTGTGATGACCCACCAGATGATGCAGCCAACCACACAGGCAATGACCTGCGGGGGAATCGTCCAGGTAAAGCCATCGAGCGCCTGTGCTGCGGTTCCTACCGCGTACAGGTCCCACGGGACAACCGGTGAATTGCGGATATCGATCGAATAGTAGTTGATGACGCCAAAGATGAGAAAGACCAGGTTGAGAAAAATGATAGAAAAACGGGTGCGTCCGGTCACCGCGCGGAACAGGAGGAAGACACCATAATAGAACATCAGGTTTACCCAGAAAGCAAAGCTGTTCGGCAGCATGCATTCGCTGTCGCTTCCGCCGAATTCCAGCACCTCCACCATGAGGAAGGTTGCCAGCGGCGTGAGATAAAAGAAAATCATTCCTATGTTGGACGCGAGAAACTGTTTACACAAATTTAACTTATTTTTCATTCTTAAAAGCGCCTCCATTGGACTTAAAACACGGTTATTATACCTTTTGAGTAACAAAAAGTCAAGGGACGCGCAGGAATGGCCCACACGTCCCTTGTGAAAATGTATAGTTTCCGTAAAAAGTTTTAGAAGACGCTTTTTACGTCAGAAAAAGTTCAGGAAAGCAGCTTTTTGATACGCTCAACGGCTTCCTTCGTCTTATCACGGTCACCAAATGCAGTCAGACGGAAAAAGTTTTTGCCGTTTTCACCAAATCCGGCGCCCGGCGTGCCGACAACGTTGGCATTCTCCAGCAGGTAGTCAAAAAATTCCCAGGACTCCATGCCGTTCGGGCACTTGAGCCAGATGTACGGGGAGTTTTTGCCGCCGGTGTACCAGATGCCGAGTTCATCCATTGCATCTGCGAGAATGCGTGCATTTTCGCGGTAGTAGTCCAGATGCTCCTGTACCTGCTTGACGCCTTCTTCGGTGAAGACAGCAGCCGCACCGCGCTGGACAATGTAAGCGACGCCATTGAACTTGGTGGTCTGGCGGCGCAGCCACATCTTGTTGAGGTTCATGCCCTCAAACTCCAGCTCCAGCGGGACGACCGTGTAGCCGCAGCGGGTACCGGTGAAGCCTGCGGTCTTGGAGAACGAGCAGAATTCAATGGCACACTTCTTTGCACCTTCGATTTCAAAGATGCTGCGCGGCAGGTTTTCGTCTGCTACAAAGCACTCGTAAGCTGCGTCGAACAGGATCACTGCCTGATTTGCCAGTGCATAGTCAACCCATGCCTTCAGGCCGGCACGGTCGTAAACAGCACCGGTCGGGTTGTTCGGGGAGCAGAGGTAGATGATGTCTGCCTTGACAGCCGGATCCGGCAGCGGCAGGAAGCCGTTGGATTCATTTGCATCCATATACAGGATCTTGCGGCCTGCCATCGTGTTGGTGTCGACATAAACCGGATAAACCGGATCCGGAACGAGGACGGTGTTATCCTGATCGAACAGGTCGAGAATGTTGCCGACATCGGACTTTGCACCGTCGGAAACAAAGATTTCATCCGATTCCAGCTGGGTGCCGTGAGAAGCATAGTATGCCTGGATGGCATCCTTCAGGAAGTCATAGCCTTGCTCCGGGCCATAGCCGCGGAAGCTCTCCTGATGGCTCAGCTCATCGACAGCGGCATGCATCGCGTCGATGGAAGCCTGCGGCAGCGGCAGGGTGACATCGCCGATGCCCATGCGGATAACCGGTGCATCCGGATGCGCTGCGGTATAGTCCGCAACCTTCTGCGCGATGGTAGAAAACAGATAGCTCTGTGCAATATTCGCAAAATTATGATTCACTTTCATAGGTTGTATCTCTCCTTTTCATAGATGCTGCAATAAACGCTTTAAACAGCGGATGGGCGCGGTTCGGACGGGATTTGAATTCCGGATGGAACTGAACACCGACATAGAACGGATGCTCCGCGATTTCGACCGTCTCCACCAGCTCGCCGGATGGGGAGGTGCCGGAGATGGTCAGGCCATTGCTCTCAAATTCCTGACGGAACTGATTGTTGAATTCGTAGCGGTGACGATGACGTTCGGAAATATCCTCCTGCTGATATGCCTCTGCCATCTTCGTACCCGGACGGATGTGGCACGGATATGCGCCCAGACGCATGGTGCCGCCCTTCTTGGAAACACCCTGCTGGCTTTCCATCAGGTCGATGACACAGTGCTGGCTCTCCGGGTCAAATTCACCGGAATTTGCATCCTCATAGCCGAGCACGTTGCGCGCATAGGAGATTACGGCAATCTGCATGCCGAGGCAGATGCCGAAATACGGAACCTTGCGGACACGGCAGTATTCTGCCGCGCAGACCATTCCCTCGATGCCGCGCGAACCGAAGCCGCCCGGCAGGATGATACCGTCACAGCCGGAAAGCAGCTTGTCCACAGAGGAGTCATTGATCTCCTCGGAATCAATCCACTCGATTTCGACCTCCGTGCCGTTTTCATACCCCGCATGTTGCAGGGCTTCCGCGACGGACAGATAGGCGTCATGCAGGCGGACATATTTGCCAACCAGGCCGATTTTGACGCTGCCCTTGCGGCTGTCGATGCGGTCGAGCATTTCATACCACTCGCTCATATCTCCCTTGCGGCAGTCGAGCACCAGCTCTCGGCAGACGATATCACAGAAATGACTCTGCTCCAGCATCATCGGTGCCTGATACAGCACCGGCACGGTTCTGTTTTCAATGACACAGTCCGGCTGAACATTGCAGAACATGGAAATCTTGTGGCGGATGTCATCGGTCAGCGGCTGGTCAACACGGCAGACAATCATATCCGGCTGGATGCCCAGGCCGCGCAGCTCTTTGACAGAGTGCTGTGTCGGCTTGGATTTCGGTTCATCCGAGCCGGAAATAAACGGAACCAGCGTGACATGGATGAACAGGCAGTTGCGGCGTCCGACCTCTGTGGATACCTGACGGATCGCCTCCAGGAACGGCTGAGACTCAATGTCGCCGGTCGTACCGCCGATTTCGGTGATGACAACGTCGGCGCTGGTCTTTTTGCCGACCGAATAGATAAACGATTTGATTTCATCGGTGATGTGCGGGATAACCTGGACGGTTTCGCCCAGATATTTGCCGTCACGTTCCTTGTTGAGGACATTCCAGTACACCTTGCCTGTGGTCAGGTTGGAATACTTATTCAGATCCTCGTCAATAAAGCGCTCGTAATGTCCGAGGTCGAGGTCGGTTTCCGCGCCGTCTTCAGTGACATACACTTCGCCGTGCTGAAACGGGCTCATCGTACCCGGATCGACATTGATATACGGATCGAGCTTTTGCGCAGCGACCTTCAGGCCGCGGCTTTTGAGCAGTCGGCCAAGTGAAGCAGCCGTAATGCCCTTACCGAGGCCGGAAACGACACCGCCGGTTACAAAGATATACTTGGTCATGCTTCCACGCTCCCTTCAAATACAGTAGTTGCAGAACCGCTGAGGAACACGGCCTCATCGGTATAACAGATCGTCAGATCACCGCCGCGCAGATGGATTGTGATATCCTCGCCCTTGGGGCAATAGCCGTTCAGGACAGCTGCGACAGCTGCCGCGCATGCGCCTGTGCCGCATGCCCAGGTTTCACCGCTGCCGCGTTCCCAGACACGCATTTGCAGGGTGTGATCGTCGATGACACGGATAAATTCAGTGTTGATGCGTTCGGGGAACATCTCATGGTTCTCGAACGACGGGCCGATTGCGGGGAGGTCGAGAGTTTCGACATCCTCATCGACAAAGACAACGCAGTGAGGGTTGCCCATGGAGACACAGGTGACCGCATACTGTTTGCCGTCCACATCGAGCGGAACGGAAACGGCGAGATCGCCCGTGAACTTTGTCGGAATTTCCGACGGCTTCAGGATTGCCTTGCCCATGTCGACGGTGACACGGACAATTTTGCCGTCTTCTGCGACCATTTTGAGCAGCTTGATGCCGCTGAGCGTTTCCAGCGTCATCTCAGGCTTGTCAATCAGGCCGTTGTCGTACATATACTTACCGATACAGCGCGTTGCGTTGCCGCACATCTTTCCTTCACTGCCGTCCGCGTTGAACATGCGCATTTTTGCATCTGCAACATCAGAAGGGCAGATCAGGACGATGCCATCGCCGCCGATGCCAAAATGACGATCGGACAGACGGATTGCAAGTGCTTCCGGGTCGGCAACCTGCTGATTGAAGCAGTTAAAATAAATATAGTCGTTGCCGCAGCCGTGCATTTTAGTGAAATTCAGCTTCATTTGCGTGTCATCCTCTAAAATCTGTAGAATTGGTTTGCTGCGCCGGGGCGCACAAAATACATTCAGACTAATTATACAGGGAAAGAAAGTCTATTTCAAGGGAGGAAAGCGACAAGATTACGGCGAATTTCCTCCGTTCCTTTGACTGCCGGGCAGACAAAGGAGAGAGTTCTATACAGACGCTCTTTTTTTGCTTGTTATTTCGCAAAGAGAAAGCGGCAAGAGAGCGCGATGCGGATAACGGGAGAATCCGGCTGCCCTGTACGGCAGACGGATTCCAAACACACGTTTTTCTTTTGCTTATTTTTCTGTTTTACAGAAAGAAAGCGGCAAAAAGGCGCGACGCGGATAACGGGAGAATCCGGCTGGCCTGTACGGCAGACGGATTCCAAACACACGTTTTTCTTTTGCTTATTTTTCTGTTTTACAGAAAGAAAGCGGCAAAAAGGCGCGATGCGGATAACGGGAGAATCCGGCTGCCCTGTACGGCAGACGGATTCCAAACACACGTTTTTCTTTTGCTTATTTTTCTGTTTTACAGAAAGAAAGCGGCAAAAAGGCGCGACGCGGATAACGGGAGAATCCGGCTGGCCTGTACGGCAGACGGATTGCAAACAAATGTTTTTCTTTTGCTTATTTTTCTGTTTTGCAAAAAGAAAGCGGCAAGAGAGCGCGATGCGGATAACGGGAGAATCCGGCTGGCCTGTATGGCAGACGGATTCCAAACACACGTTTTTCTTTTGCTTACTTTTCTGTTTTACAGAAAGAAAGCGGCAAAAAGGCGCGACGCGGATAACGGGAGAATCCGGCTGGCCTGTACGGCAGACGGATTGCAAACAAATGTTTTTCTTTTGCTTATTTTTCTGTTTTGCAAAAAGAAAGCGGCAAGAGAGCGCGATGCGGATAACGGGAGAATCCGGCTGGCCTGTATGGCAGACGGATTCCAAACACACGTTTTTCTTTTGCTTACTTTTCTTTTTTTGTAAAAAGAAAAGTAAGTCAGAAGGAGCGGATGATTTCCTCTGCGACATCGCGCTTGGTCTGTCGGTAATTCATGGCGCGTTTTTCGATGTAAGCATGCGCTTCTGGTTCACTCATATGTCGCTCCGCGACAAGAATGCACTTGGCACGATCAATGACGCGGATATCCTCAATGCGCTGGCGCAGCTGACGGTTTTCCTTTTGCAGCGTATAGACACGCATACGCGAGGCATTGACGAGATGCAGCGTCTGATAAAAAAGCGGGCGGGAAATCGGCTTGGTGATGACGAACACACCATCACTTTCCACACGCTCTGCGACAGAATCCGCAAGATCCGATTTAACAAGCATCAGCACGCCTGCCGTTGTGGTATGACAGGCGTGTACAGCAAATTCATGCCCAAATTCGTCTGTCAGCGGTGTATTGATAACAATCAGATCAACATTATTTTCAATTAAAACACGGCGCGCTTCATTGCAGGAGCCGGTGACCAAAATGCGATCGGGCCGCTGTCCGCCGGCCTGTAGCAGCTCCAGAAGCATATCCGCACTTTTCTTGGATGCAGTTACCAGTAATATTTTCTCCAAATTGACACCTCTCTGTGGCGTGGGATTTACACGTTATACTGCCGTGGTACGAAAACAGCAGACACACCACAAGCCGTCAGTAGGCAGAAAAATACAGCGAATCAATCATGGAAGATTTATCCGATGCATCGACATATCTGTTCCATTCGCTTGTCTTTGCCGACAGATACGCATCAATAATTTTCTCCGGAAGAGACCGATGTACAAATTCGCTGTTCTGCGATGCCTTAATTGCTTCATTCAGATTGCTTGGCAGGCAGTCATATTCACGCACGAGCGAAGCGGGTACATCGTACAGATTCAGGTTGCACGGATCACACAGCTTCAGGCCGCGTTCGATGCCTTCCATGCCTGCGCGGATGAGCAGGGAGAATGCAAGATACGGGTTTGCACACGGATCAGGTGAACGCAGTTCCATACGCTGATTGACACCGTGCGCCGCCGGAATGCGAATGAGCTGTGAACGATTCTGATGGCTCCAGGTGATATAGCGCGGTGCCTCATAGTTGCCGAAACGATCATAGGAATTGACCAGCGGATTGAGAAATGCCGAAATCTCATAGCAGCGGGTCAGAATACCCATGATAAAGCTCTCCACAACCGGGGAATGCGATTCATTCGGATTGCAGAACAGATTTTCTCCGTGCTGGAACAGCGACAGGTTGATGTGCAGGCCGTTGCCCGCATGATCGCGGAACAGCTTCGGCATAAACGATGCGTACAGACCGTTGGATGCCGCCAGCGTCTTGACTACACTGCGGAACGTAATCATATTATCCGCCGCAGTTACCGCGGAATCATAGGCAAAATCAATCTCATTCTGTCCGGGACCCTGCTCATGATGGGAGGCCTCCGGGCGCATATTCATCTCTTCCAGCGTCAGGCAGATCTGGCGGCGCACATTCTCACCCTTGTCCAGCGGCGCGATATCCAGATAGGACGCGTTGTCGTGCGGGATCTTGGTCGGCAGACCGTTTTCATCCTGCCGCAGCAGATAGAATTCACATTCCGTGCCGATTTTGACCGAATAGCCCAGACGACGCATGTCCTCCTGTGCCTGCCGCAGAACCTGACGGCCATCGCCCTCGAATGGCGTGCCATCCGGATACTTGATGTCACAGAAAAAGCGCACAACACGGCCCTGTGACGGACGCCACGGCAGAATGGAAAGCGTGGTCGGATCGGGGAACAGCAGCAGATCAGACATTTCAATATTCATGAATCCACGAACAGCGGATGCATCAAAGGAAATGCCTTCTTCAAAGGCACGCGACAGCTCGCGCGGCATAATGGAAATATTTTTCTGCTTGCCAAAAATGTCGCAAAAAGCCAAACGAATGAATTTTACATCATTTTCCGAGATGTACTGCATGACCTCGCGGTAGGTGTAATCGTTCATAAATCCTCCTCTGTTAAAAAACCGCAAAACGGACAGCAAGGAATTCTGGGTGAAATCTGCTGTCCGTATGGGTTTTATACTTGCAAAATAAAAATCAGTTAAAGGTATACATGCGCTTGTACGGGCTGTTGGAGTTCGGTGTCAGGACATAGAACTTCTCGCGCAGGAGCGCTTCCGGATCGCCGCCGAAGTTCTCACAGTAATCCTTGACATATTCCAGAATAGAAGCCTTGTCTTCGTTGGTTGCAACCTCGGCCTTGATCTGAACCGGAACATCCGGATCCTCATCACAGCGCAGGAAAATGCGTCCGCCGTGCATGCCGGTGCCGCAGAAGAAGCCGGTCGGCTGCTTGCCTTCACAGCCCTTGCCAAGGACGATGATAACGCCGCCTGCCTGGTATTCGCCCAGGAAGGAACCGGCCTTGCCGCCAATGACCAGAACCGGAATGTGCTCCTTGTACTGCTTCATGTGAATGCCTGCGCGATAACCGGCATCGCCCTTAATCAGGATCTTGCCGCCGCGCATGCCATAGCCGGTGGTGTCACCACAGTTGCCATCGATGATGATGGCACCGCTGTTCATGGTATCACCGGTTGCATCCTGTGCGTTGCCGTTGACCAGGATGGTGGAGCCGTCGAGATAAGCGCCCAGCGCATTGCCCGGCGTACCGGTGATAATAATGTTCTTGCCTCTGGAGGCCGCGCCGACATAGCGCTGGCCAATCAGATTATCAAGAAAAATCTCAGAATCCTCACAGGCGCGAACCCAGTTGTTGAGGTCTTCAAAATGCATGAGATCTACATTCAGTTTCTTCATAGTGATTCGTCCTTTCCCTTAGTGCGGCTGTGCGAGCTTCTTCGCGCGCTCCGCCTTGGCAAATGCCATCAACTGCGGATGCTGACGAATCAGGTCAAAGTCAATGGTGTCCAGCGGAACCTGATCGCGGATCAGGGAGGTGTAAATGCCGCCGCGATCTACATCGCCGATCAGAATAAAGCCGACCAGCTTATTGTCACGGACAACCAGCTTCTTATAGGAGGTTTCCGTCTTGGTGACAAATTCCTCGCCGTCATAGCTGCCTGCGGTAATCATATGCAGGCCGAGGAATCCGGACGCATTCATCGGGAATGCCTGATCGAATACCTTGTCGCCGCCTGCCATGTTGACGCCGGCAGCTTCGCCCTGCAGGTATGCGTTCGGCAGGATTGCCAGAATGCGGTCAGTGTCCGCTGCGATGTCATGCGAAACCGTGCAGTCGCCGGCAGCGTAGATGTCCGGAACGGTGGTTGCGCTGTGGGTGTCGACCAGAATGCCGCGATTGACCTCACAGCCAATTTCCTCTGCCAGACCCGTGTTCGGGCGGACGCCGACGGCGACAACCAGAACGTCGAAATCCAGCTCCATGCCGCTCTTGAAAATAGCATGGTTCGGTGTGGAGAACTTTGCAACGGAGTCAGACAGATAGAACTTCATGCCCAGACCCTCCAGATAGCTCTGGAGGAAGGAGGAACCGTATTCATCCAGTACATTCGGCAGGATGCGCGGCGCCATATCGACGATGGTCAGTGATTTGGACAGGTGCAGGATACCTTCTGCGCACTTCAGACCGATCAGGCCCGCGCCGATAATCAGTACATCCTTGTCCTTCTGATCGCCCAGCAGGCCAGCCAGACGGTGAGCATCGTCGAGCGTCATGAACGGGGTCTGTGCTTCAACGGTATCCAGACCCTCCATCGGCGGGACAAACGGACGGGAACCGGTGCAGATTGCCAGCTTGTCATAAGAGACCTTGTCACCGTTTTCCAGAACGACAGCCTTTGCGTTCTTGTCAATGCTGGTGACGGTGCGGCCGAGCATTGCGGTTACATTGTTTGCTTCATAGAAATCACGCGGACGATAGTTCATCTTTTCCTCGGTGGTCTTGCCGAGCAGGAGGTAGGAGATGAGCGGGCGGCCGTAGGTGAAATGCGGCTCGCTGGAAATCAGGACGATTTCACCGTACTTGTCGACCGAACGGATGCCTTCAACCGTGCCGATAGCGGCAGTTGCATTGCCGATGATAACATACTTCACTTTGCTCACCTCTCCTCAAATACAATCGCGTGGTTCGGACATCCGGCAACACACTGCGGCGTGCCGTCTGCATTCTTGGTGCACAGCTCACACTTCTGTACTGCGCCTGCCTCGGAGGTGCTGATGCAGCCATACGGACAGGAGAGAACACAGGTGTAGCAGCCGACGCACTTATCGGAGTCGATGGAAATCACACCGTCCTGAATGGAGAGTGCGCCGGAAATACAGCCCTTGACACACAGCGGGTTGTCACAGTGACGGCAGGAAACAGCGAAGTTGATGCTGTCGCCTTCCTCTACGCGGATGCGCGGGGCGATGGTCTTGCCCTTGAGCGCTTTTGCCATGTCGTCGATGCCGGAATTGGCAAACGCACAGTTGTATTCACAAAGATGGCATCCAAGACACCATTTCTCATTTACATATACTCGTTTCATCTGGTAAGTCTGCCTCCCTTATTCACCGGCGTGCTTGATGCCGAGGATTTCCAGTTCCTTTTCGTTGAGGCCGATGCCGCGGAGCATCAGGCGGTTGCCGCGCAGAGCCTCGATGGAGTTGATGCCCATGCCGCCCATCATCTCGCGGATCTCATGACCCCAGGCGGTGAGCAGGTTAATCAGGCGTTCGGAACCGATGTCCGGATTCAGGCGTTTTACCAGTTCGGGGCGCTGGGTTGCAATGCCCCAGTTGCACTTGCCGTTCTGGCAGGTGCGGCACAGATGGCAGCCGAGCGACAGCAGGGCAGCGGTTGCGATGTAAACTGCGTCCGCGCCGAGTGCAATCGCCTTGACGATGTCTGCCGAGTTGCGGATGGAGCCGCCGATGACGATGGAAACATTGTCGCGGATGCCCTCGTCTCGCAGACGCTGGTCAACTGCTGCAAGCGCAAGCTCGATCGGGATGCCGACGTTGTCGCGGATGCGGGTTGGAGCAGCGCCCGTGCCGCCGCGGAAGCCGTCGATGGCGATGATGTCAGCGCCGGAACGCGCAATGCCGGAGGCGATTGCCGCGACGTTGTGAACCGCGGAAATCTTGACGATAACCGGCTTCTTATATGCGGTTGCTTCCTTTAAAGAATACACCAGCTGGCGCAGATCTTCAATAGAATAAATATCGTGATGCGGTGCCGGGGAGATGGCATCCGTGCCTTCCGGGATCATACGGGTGCGGGAGATATCCGCCGCGACCTTGGCGCCCGGCAGGTGTCCGCCGATGCCCGGCTTTGCGCCCTGGCCGATTTTGATTTCGATTGCGGCGCCGGCATCCAGATAATCCTTTTCAACACCGAAACGACCGGATGCAACCTGAACGATGGTGTTGCCGCCCCACTTGTAGAAGTCCTCATGCAGGCCGCCCTCACCGGTGTTGTAGTAGGTGCCCATCGCCTTGGAAGCGCGTGCCAGAGACTCATGTGCGTTGTAGCTGATGGAGCCGTAGGACATTGCGGAGAACATGACCGGAATGTCGAGCTCCAGACGCGGCGACAGGTTCGGGATGATCTTGCCGTTTTCATCGCGTTCAATCGTGGTCGGCTTCTTGCCGAGGAAGGTGCGGATTTCCATCGGCTCACGCAGCGGGTCGATGGACGGGTTGGTAACCTGAGAAGCGTTGATCAGGATCTTATCCCAGTAAATCGGGAAGTCCTTCGGGTTGCCCATAGAAGACAGCAGGGTGCCGCCGGAATTTGCCTGACGGTAGACCTCCTGAATGGTCTCGCCGGTCCAGTTTGCATTTTCGCGGAACTGATGGTTGGTCTTGGTGATCTTCAGTGCGCGGGTCGGACACAGGGAGACGCAGCGGTGGCAGTTGACACATTTGCTCTCGTCGGAGACCATTTTCTGAAGATCGGTATCAAAGTGATGTACTTCGTTCGCGCACTGGCGCTCACATACCCGACAGGCGATGCAGCGGTCCGGATTGCGCAGAACTTCGAACTGGGGATATAAATACTCAATAGCCATGATGGATTATTCCTTTCCTTGCGCGTCTTCGTTTAAGGTTACAATAACCGGCTCGCCGCCGCGCGGCGCCCAGATCTTATCCAGCTCCGGCTGGATGACGCGGATTGCCGCTTCCTCGGAGGCGATATAGACGTCTTCGCCCTTTTCACCGACAACCATGGAGCGGAGCTTCAGGCGGTCGTTGAGCGCCATCACGCCGCCGGTGAAGCCGAGCATGATGGAGAACGGGCCGTTGATGAGCAGGCCTGCGAATGCGTCGCGCAGGTAGGTATATTCTGCCTTCTGCTCCGGTGGCATCTTTTCGATGGTGGACCAGAACGGAGCGGCGACAACATGTGCAGCCTCCTCCAGCGTCAGGCCCTTTCTGCGGATCAGGTAATCAAAGATATAGGTAATCGCCTCGGTATCGGTCAGCAGGTCACATTTGTAGCCGTGCATCTCGATGGAACGGCGGTTTGCATCATAAGAGGAAATTTCGCCGTTGTGGACGATGGTGAAGTCGAGCATGGCAAACGGATGTGCGCCGCCCCACCAGCCGGGGGTGTTGGTCGGGTAACGGCCGTGTGCCGTCCAGGAATATGCTTCATATTCTTCCAGGCGGTAGTACAGGCCGACATCCTCCGGGAAGCCGATGGCCTTGAATACACCGCAGTTCTTGCCGCTGGAGAAGACGTAAGCGCCCTTGAATTTATGGTTGATGTTGGTGACACAGCGGACAACGAATTCGTCCTCGGACAGCTGGGTTTCAATCAGCTTATAGCGGCGCGGTACAACAAAGTAGCGCCAGATCAGCGGCTCGTCCGTAATGGACGGGTGCTTGCGGGTGGGGATGCGGGACATGGATGCGATTTCAAAGTGCTCCTCGAGGAACTTCTCGCAGACATCCTTGACGGACGGATCATCGTAAAACAGATGGAACGCATAGCAGTCCGCGTATTCCGGATAGATGCCGTAGGCCGCGAAGCCGCCGCCCAGGCCGTTGGAACGGTCATGCATCGTGGAGATGGAGCGGATGATTTCGGTGCCGTCCGTCCGGCGGCCGTCCTTGTGGAAGATGCCCGAGATCGCACATCCCGAAGGGATATGGTATTGACCTTCTTTTAGCATGGTAGATTCCTCCTAATATTACTTCACATTATCAATAGGATACGAGTCTGTGTACTGAATGATGTCTCTGCCGCATAGGATATACATATATTATTGTATACCGTAAGAAATACACCGTTGTATTGATACGAAAAGCCGGGAGCATGCCCCGGCAGTGCCGCAAAAACAAAAAGGCGTTCATTCCATAACATACCGGCCACGCGGCCTCTGTGCTATGGAATGAACGCCATTGTTCATTGCACTTATTCTATAATAAAGGTCGGGAAACGTCAAGCACTTTGCATAAGAAAAGTGAGTGATTTTGTAGATTTCATACAACCTGCATAGAATCTCTACTCAAAAAGGAGCATGAATGGGGCAAAATAGTAAAACTTGACCAGATTTGGAGTAAAGTTTTAAAAATTGAGTTGACAGATTCGGAACCGGAGGATATAATAGACAGCGTAAACAGCAAAGGCGCTGTGGATGTTCAAATCCGCGGCGCCATTTTTATTACTCGGGTAGAGATCTTAAGTAGTATAATCTAATTAAGAAGCAGTACGATTCTAATTCAAAAGATACATTGCATGGAGGTGCGTTGTACAATGGTTAACATTCCGGAGATATTCGCCGAGAACGTATTTAATGAAAACGTAATGCGCGACAAGCTGCCGAAGGAAGTCTTCAAGAAGCTGATGAAGACCATCGACCTCGGCGAGCCGCTCGACGTAAGCATTGCAAACGTCGTTGCGAACGCAATGAAGGATTGGGCGGTCGAGAAGGGCGCCACCCATTACACCCACTGGTTCCAGCCGATGACCGGTATCACCGCGGAGAAGCATGACTCCTTTATCACCCCGACTGCGGGCGGCAAGGTCATCATGTCGTTCGGCGGCAAGGAACTGATTCAGGGCGAGCCGGATGCATCCTCGTTCCCGTCCGGCGGCCTGCGCGCAACCTTCGAGGCACGCGGCTATACCGCATGGGATCCGAGCTCCTATGCCTTTGTCAAGGACGGCACCCTGTACATCCCGACTGCATTCTGTTCTTATACCGGCGAAGCGCTGGATAAGAAGACCCCGCTGCTGCGCTCCATGGACGCGATCAGCAAGCAGGCATGCCGCGTGATGAAGCTGTTCGGCAAGGACGTCAAGCGCGTTACCACCACCGTAGGTCCGGAGCAGGAATACTTCCTGGTTGACAAGAAGTATTACGACCAGCGCAAGGACCTGATCTTCACCGGCCGCACCCTGTTCGGCGCAATGAGCCCGAAGGGTCAGGAGATGGAAGATCATTACTTCGGCACCATCAAGCCGCGCATCGCCGCATTCATGGCTGACCTCGACGTTGAGCTGTGGAAGTACGGCTTGCTGGCTAAGACCAAGCACAACGAGGTTGCACCGGCACAGCATGAGGTCGCACCGATCTTCTCCACCACCAACATTGCAACCGATAACAACCAGCTGCTGATGGACATCGCAAAGAAGGTTGCCCTGAAGCACGGCATGGTTTGCCTGCTGCATGAGAAGCCGTTCGACGGTGTCAACGGCTCCGGCAAGCACAATAACTGGTCGATGTCCACCGATATGGGCGAGAACCTGCTGAATCCGGGCAAGGATCCGAAGGACAATGCACAGTTCATGCTGATTCTGACCGCTGTCATCACTGCGGTTGACAAGTATGCGAAGCTGATGCGTCTGTCGGTTGCTTCCGCAGGCAATGACCATCGTCTGGGCGCAAACGAAGCACCTCCGGCCATTGTTTCCGTATTCCTCGGCGACGAGCTGGAGCGCGTCGTCCGGGACATCATCGACGGCGGCGAGTCCGCAGTCGGCGGTCAGGCTAAGATTGAGCTCGGCGTTACCACCCTGCCGGTATTCCCGAAGGACAACACCGACCGCAACAGAACCTCTCCGTTTGCGTTCACCGGCAACCGTTTTGAGTTCCGTATGCCTGGTTCTTCCCAGTCCATCGGCTGCATCAACATGATGCTGAACACCGCAGTTGCTGACGTATTCAAGGACTTCGCTGACGAGCTGGAAGGCGCAGAAGACTTCCAGAAGGCTCTGAATGCTCTGATTAAGCGTGAGCTGACTGCACATCAGCGCGTTATTTTCAACGGCAACGGCTATGATGACAGCTGGATTGAAGAAGCTGAGAAGCGCGGCCTGCCGAACCTGCGCAGCACGCCGGAAGCACTGGCTGCATACGATGAGTTCGTTGACCTGTTTGAGGAGACCGGCGTTCTGAGCGAGGCTGAGCTGAAGTCCCGTCAGGAGATCCTGCTCGACGAGTACGCAAAGACCATTGCAATCGAGTCCCGCACCATGGTTGATATGTCCAAGAAGGACATTCTGCCGGCAGTTTCCAGCTATGTCAAGGAGCTGTCCGACATCGCGTGCAACAAGAAGACGCTGGGTCTGAATGCGGATCTGGAAATCAAGCAGATCGAGAAGCTGTCCGCTCTGGCATCCGATGCCTACGACAAGACCGCTGCACTGGAAGAGGTTATCGCAGGTGCGGCTGATGTCGAGGGTGCACAGAACGCCGCAAACTATGAGCATGAGACCGTCATCCCGGCAATGGATGCCCTGCGTGCAGTTGCCGACGAGATGGAAGTCAACACGGCTGAGAAGTACTGGCCGTTCCCGGCATACGACAAGCTGCTGTTCGGCATCTGATTTCTCACGACACATAAACGTATCATTCAATATTGTTTCTGACACAATGGCGTGTACACAGTCCCCCGATCATGGGGGAGGTGTATACGCCTTTTTTTCTATGGCTGCATACAGGCGCATCTGTGCATTAGGGAGCACAGATATGCCGGTTTGTACGATATAAATTTCTTGATAAAGGGGAATATTCAACATGGATACCACTTCGATTATGAGTGTTCTGGCGGATCATGCAGCCGCCATTGACACCTCGTGGACCCTGCTTGGCGCTGCCCTCGTATTCTTCATGCAGGCAGGCTTTGCAATGGTAGAGACCGGCTTTACCCGTGCAAAGAACGCCGGCAACATCATCATGAAGAACCTGATGGACTTCTCGCTCGGCACTCCGATTTACTGGCTGTTTGGCTTTGGTATTATGTTCGGCGGCACTGGCGCTCTGATCGGTGGCTTCGACTTTATGACCAACGGCGGCGACGGCGGCTACACCACCCTGATTTTCCAGACGGTGTTCTGTGCAACCGCTGCTACCATCGTTTCCGGTGCAATGGCTGAGAGAACCAAGTTCTCCTCCTACTGCATCTATTCCATGATTATCAGCGGCATTGTCTATCCGGTTTCCGGACATTGGGTCTGGGGCGGCGGCTGGCTTGCACAGATGGGCTTCCATGATTTCGCAGGCTCCACGGCGGTACACATGGTCGGCGGCGTTGCAGCTCTGATCGGTGCTGCATTCCTTGGCCCGCGTATCGGCAAGTTTGGCAAGGACGGCAAGCCGAAGGCAATTCCGGGTCACTCCCTCACCCTCGGTGCACTGGGCTGCTTCATCCTGTGGTTCTGCTGGTTTGGATTCAACGGTGCTTCCACCGTTGCTATGACCGACGGCGCATACGAGACCGCATCTTCTGTTTATGTTACCACCAACCTGGCGGCTGCTGTTGCAACCGTTACCGTTATGTGCATTACCTGGATCCGTTATAAGAAGCCGGATGTCTCCATGACCCTGAACGGCTCTCTGGCAGGTCTGGTAGCAATCACTGCGGGCTGTGACATGGTCACCCCGTTCGGCGCTGCGGTCATCGGCATCTGCGCAGGCTTCGCTGTTGTATTCGGCATTGAATTCGTTGAAAAGGTTCTGAAGATCGACGACCCGGTCGGTGCTGTTGGCGTACACTGCATCAACGGCGCACTGGGCACCATCCTGACCGGCCTGTTCGCTGTTGACGGCGGCCTGTTCTATGGCGGCGGTGCACACTTCCTGCTGGTTCAGATTCTCGGTGTCGTTGCAGTAGCTGCATGGGTTGCAGTTACCATGATCATCGTATTCTGGGTCATCAAGCACACTGTAGGTCTCCGCGTAAGCGAAGAAGAAGAAATCCGCGGTCTCGACATCATGGAACATGGCCTGACCTCCTCCTATGCTGACTTCATGCAGATTCCGACGGTCAATGGCCTGTATAAGCCGGAAGGTGAGTATGCTCCGGTAACCAATCCGGTTCCGGTTGCTGAGGCTATCCCGGCAACGGAGGTTCCGTCCACCGGCGAAGACGGACACAAGCTGTCCAAGGTTGTTGTCATCTGCAAGCAGTCCCGTTTTGAGGACCTCAAGAATGCTCTTGAAGAGATCGGCGTAGCTGGTCTGACCATGACCAACGTCCTCGGCTGTGGCGTAGAAAAGGGCGCGACCGAGTTCTACCGCGGCGTTCCGGTCAACGCAACCCTGCATCCGAAGATCAAGCTCGAGATGGTTGTCAGCCGTGTACCGGTTGAACAGGTTGTTGATACCTGCCGCAAGGTTCTTTATACCGGCCATATCGGCGACGGCAAGATCTTCATCTACGATGTACAGAATGTCATCAAGGTTCGTACCGGCGCGGTCGGCTACGATGCTCTTCAGTACGAAGACTAATCAGATTATCATCCTTCTATCAATCCCTAATACATGTTCAAGGCAGAGACCCGTACCGCTTCGGCGGCGCGGGTCTTTCGCTGTTGTAATTGGACAGGCGGCGTATTATAATAAAAAGGACTTTTAACTGGAGGATTTGCAATGAAAAAACGATGGCTTGGCGCCGTGGCAGCCGCTGTGCTCATGGCGGCGGTGCTGGCGGGCTGCGGGCAGAAGGAAGTTTCACAGGATTTTTATGCGATGGATACCGCAATGAATATCCGGGCATACGGTTCCCATGCACAGGATGCGATCAACCAGTGCGTGCAGTATATCAACGGACTGGAGCAGGATATTTCCCGCACGCAGGAGGACAGTGAGCTCTATGCACTCAACCACGCGGACGGCAAACCGGTGGAGCTGTCCGAACAGACGGCGGATGTGCTGGGACAGGCACTCCGGCTTGCGGAGGAAACGGAGGGATGCTTTGACCCGACGACCGCGCCGCTGTCTGATCTGTGGGGCATCGGCACAGAACAGGCGAAAGTTCCCGCGCAGGCAGAGATTGACGAGGCGCTGGCGCTGGTCGGCTATCAGCGTGTACAGCTCGACGGAACGTCTGCATCGCTTCCCGCAGGCGCACGCATTGACCTCGGCGGTATCGGCAAGGGCTATGCCGCCGACCATGTCGCACAGCTGCTGCGCGATGCTGGCATCAAGCAGGCGGTCATTACGCTCGGCGGAAATATTTATGTCCTCGGGGAGAAGGAGGACGGCGTGCCATGGACAGTCGGCATCACCGACCCGGACAATCCGGGCGACTATTTTGCGACGCTCAGCGTCAGTGATACCAGTATTGTAACCAGCGGCGACTATGAGCGCTATTTTGAGCAGGACGGCAAGCGCTACTGTCATATTTTCGATCCGAAAACCGGTTGGCCCGCCGAGACTGACCTGCGCAGTGTGACCGTGGTTTCCGCATGCTCGACAGAGGCGGACGCCTACACGACCGCGCTGTTTGTCATGGGCTATGACCGGGCACGGGCATTTTGCGAGGAACATGATATTGAGGCAATTTTTGTCCGGAACGATCAGACCGTCTATGTCACAGACGGTCTCAGGGACAAATTTTCCCTGACCAGCTTGGAGTATACCTATGAAGAATAAAATTCCGCTGAAGGCGGGGGATTTTGTCATTTTTGCCGCGATTATCGCGCTGGCATGCGGTATCTGGATTCGGTTGGCATTGATGCAGACCGACCAGACCTATGGCGAGATTCTGGTGGATGGCGAGCTGTACCGGCAGATCAAGCTCGGCGGAACAGAGCAGGAAACCATCGCATTTGAGGGCCGCACAGGCGAGGTCACGATTGAAATCGACGGCGACCGCATGCGCTTTGTTTCATCTCAGTGCCCCGATCATACATGCGAACGCACCGGCTGGATTTCGCGTGTCGGACAATCCGCCGTGTGCCTGCCCAATCGGGTCATGATAAAAATTACCGGAAGCAATCCGGACGGCGTGGATGCCGTCGCGCAGTGACAGGAGGGCGCATGAACAAGACAAAACGCATCGCGCTGTGCGGGATGCTGACAGCGCTGGCGCTGGCATTGTCGCTCGCGGAGCGCATGATCCCGCTGGAATTTCTCATCCCGATTCCGGGCATCAAGCTCGGGCTTGCAAATGTTGTGACGATGTTTGCCCTGCTGTTCCTGACACCGAAGGAGGCGTATGCAATTTTATTTTGCCGCGTCGTGCTCGCGGCGCTGTTTGCCGGCAGCATCACACAGCTGCTGTTCAGTCTGGTCGGCGGCACGCTCGCATTGACGATGACCTGGCTGCTGCTGCATAAGCAGAACAAATGGTTTTCTTTTTACGGCATCAGTGCGGCGTCGGCGGCGATGCACAACATCGGGCAGGTGCTTGCGGCGATGCTGGTCATGCAGTCGGCAGATGTCATCGCATACCTGCCCTTGCTGCTCATTTCGGCAATCCCAATGGGCTTTGTCACCGGTGCGATTCTGGATGTACTGCAAAAACATATGCGACATTTGAAGCTGACGGAATGAAAGGAAGAAAGATGGACATCCTTACCATAATGAAATCAGACAGGCCATACAGTGCATCAAATTTTGATATGCCAACGCAACTGCAAAAAAAGGCCAAGCGCCTGTGCTGGGAATACAATATGTGCTGCCCGGACGACGAGGCCAAACGCGCAGAGCTGTTGAAGCAGCTGTTCGGCACCTGCCATCCGCTGACATTCATCCAGCCGGCATTCCAGTGCGATTACGGATTCAATATCCATACGCACGGTCTGACGGTGGTCAATCACAATGTCGTCATTCTGGACACTTCGCCGGTGTATATCGGTGCAAACGCTTTTCTCGCGCCGGGCGTATGCCTCTCCTGTGTTGGACATGCGATGGATGCGGAGCAGCGCGCGCAGGGTATTCTGACCTCTGCGCCCATCACGCTGGAGGATGATGTCTGGATCGGCGCGAATGTGACGGTCTGCGGCGGTGTGACGATTGGAAAGGGAAGTGTCATCGGCGCAGGCAGCGTTGTGACGCGCGACATTCCGGCGGGTGTCGTCGCGGCGGGAACGCCGTGCCGGGTGCTGCGTCCCGTGACGGAAAAAGACCGGGTCGAACCGGTTACGGTGTGACAAAACAGTTCGGATATCCTGTTTTGCCGTTTCCTGTATAAAATCCTGTGCATATCGGAAAACTAAAGGCAAATTTCAGCCTTTGGAGGTAATATGCATGAAAAAAAGAATGGGTGCACTGTGCCTGTCGCTTGCGCTGCTGTTGACGATGCTTGCAGGCTGCGGCACGGCGAATACAACAACGAACGGCACGACAACTGGCAGCGGCTCTGGCGTCGTCGATGGCAACAACGACGGCATTGTGGGAAATGACGGCACCGGTTACGACAACACTGGTGTGAACGGCGCCACTGGCAGCGGTTACACGGACGGCACCGGCACGGTTGTCGATGGCAACGGAACCGGTACGGTATCCGGTGACGTGAGAAGTGCGGTGGATGATGTTGGACGCGCCGTTGAGGACGGTGCGAATGCGGTCGGCGATGCTGTAACCGGCAATAACGCCACGACCAATAACGCTGCGACCAACAATGCCAATACGGCAAACAACACAACCGCCAACCGGTAAACAGCAATAAAGAAGCCCGTGTTCGTGAGAACACGGGCCTTTCTGCGTGGAGATACAATTACGGGTTTTCGCCGAGTGTGACCTTGTAGCCGTTGTTTTCGATGGCATGCATCAGTGCTTCACCGTGCTCCTTGCCGCCGACTTCGCAGACGACATGGACAATCGCCTCGTCGATGTCGAGGTTTGCGTTGACGCGGTCATGCTGGAACATGATGATGTTCGCGTTCTGCGATGCAATGATGCCGGCGAGACGCTCAAGCGAGCCGGGAACATCCGGCATGACGATGGAGAACTTCATGTGGCGGCAGCGGGTGACGAGACCCTTTTCGACGATGCGGTGGATGAAGCTCACATCAATGTTGCCGCCGGACAGCAGGCAGACAACCTTTTTGCCGCTGAAGTCATATTTGCCGGACAGCAGTGCGGCGAGGGAAGAGGCACCTGCCGGCTCGACAACCTGCTTGGTGCGCTCGAGCAGCAGCAGGATGGTGGATGCAATGTCATCATCCGATACAGTAATCATGTCATCGACAAAGGCATTGATGTGTTCCATCGTTTTCGTGCCCGGGCACTTGACCGCAATGCCGTCGGCAATCGTGTGGACGGATTCGGACGGATGGATGCCGTCCTGATGGAATGAATTTGCAATGGCCGGAGCGCCCTCTGCCTGTACGCCGATGACCCGGATGCGCGGGTTGATCTGCTTGACACAGGCCGCGACACCGGACAGCAGTCCGCCGCCGCCCGCCGGAACAAGGATGACATCGACGGCCGGAAGATCGCGCAGAATCTCAAGGCCGATGGTGCCCTGACCAGCCATGACATCTTCGTCGTCAAATGGATGGATGAACGTCGCGCCGGTCGCCTCGACGATTTCCATCGCCTTGGCATAGGCATCATCATAGCACGAGCCGGAGAGCACGACATTCGCGCCGTAGCCGCGTGTCGCGGAAACCTTTGCAATCGGCGTGGAGCGCGGCATGCAGATGGTTGCCGGGATGCCGATGCTGTTTGCTGCGAAGGCAACGCCCTGCGCATGGTTGCCCGCGGAGGAGGCGATGACAGAGGTCAGCTCGCCGCTCTCGTACAGCTTCATAATTTTGTTATATGCACCGCGCACCTTAAAGGAGCCGGTCTTCTGCTGGTTTTCACACTTGAGGTAAACTTCTGCGCCGGTCATGCCGGAAAACGTGGTAGAAGAGGCAAGCGGAATATAATGAACGACTGGCTGTAAGCGCTGCGCCGCCTCGTCAATGTCTTTGATGCTGATCATGGATACTTTGGTTCCTCCCAGAAAAAATATGCGAGTAAATAAGACTGTAATATTGTAGCACTGCGTCCGGATGATTGCAAGCGCATGCACGAGATTCTGTGCGTTTCAGTTGTATTTCACCGGTTTCCCTGATATAATGAAACGAGAACCAACAGGAAAGAGGTTTATCAAATGGCACATTATGATCTGAATACATCACAGCTGCGCGAATATGTCGGCATCCTGCGGGCAGGTGATACGGTTTCCCTGACCGGTACGGTATATACGGCGCGCGATGCGGCACACAAGAAGATTCTTGCGGCACTTGAAGCGGGCGAGGCAGTTCCGTTCGACCTTCAGGATTCTGTTGTTTACTATGCGGGTCCGACGCCGGCAAAGCCGGGACAGGTCATCGGCTCCTGTGGGCCGACAACCTCCGGACGCATGGATCCGTTTTCCCCGACTCTGATTGAAAAGGGTCAGGTCTGCATGATCGGAAAGGGCGTGCGCAATCAGGCGGTACACGATGCCATGCAGAAATATGGCTGTGTGTACATGGTCGCCATCGGCGGCGCGGGCGCGGTCATTGCCGATTCGGTCAAGTCGCTCGAGGTTGTCGCCTATGACGAGCTGGGCTGCGAGTCGGTCAAGCGCCTGACCGTGGAAAACTTCCCGGCAATCGTATCGATGGATGCGCAGGGCGGCAGCTTATATGCCACCGGCATTGCGCAGTTCCGCACAGCAGAGTGAGCAGGACGCGCTGGAGCTGCGTGCTGCTCGACATGGATGGGACATTTTTCGACTTCCCGGCCTGTGAGCGCCGCGCGTTTTTCCGCACCATGCAGGAATTTTCCATTGAGGCGGATGAGGACATGTATCAGCGCTACCGTGTGGTAAACAAGGCGGCGTGGAAGGAACTGGAAGAGGGCAGGCTGACGCATGAGCAGCTGCGTCCCGAACGCTTCCGCCGCCTGATGGCACAGCTGGGGCGCACCTTTCCGGACGGCGTCACGGCGGAACAGGTGGCCGCGTACAATGTGCAGCGCATTGCCGAGGGCGATATCCTGTATGACGGCGCGCGTGAGCTGTGGCAGCGCATCTATCGCCAGTACCGCGTCTGCGTGCTGACCAACGGCTCCGATCTGACGCAATACAACCGGCTGAAGTGTGCCGGTCTGCTGGAATATACGCATGCGGTCGTTACCAGCCAGCGGGCGGGTGTCGGCAAGCCGGCTGCCGGAATTTTTCAGCTCGCCCTTGCGGAACTGGGCTGCCCGGATAAGCGCGAATGCGTCATGGTGGGAGATTCGCTCGAGGCGGATATCCGGGGCGCAGAAAATTTTGGCATCGACACGATTTGGTATAATCCCACAAAAGAACGTCCGAAAACTATGCAGGTTGCCAAAGAGGTGAATGATTATTCCGCGTTGGCGCTTGCACTCGGGCTGGAAAAATAAAAACACGTTCTCAAAGCATACACAAAACATTATCATTTTCGAAGCCGCAGACAGAGAGCGGTGAGATTGACAACCAACCTTTGTTACGATACAATACATTTTGTTAAGAATAAGACAAACTTCCAATGCAGGGAAAGGGAGAACTGTTCATGAGAAGCTTTGAAACCGACGTACAGTTAATAAAATATAAGGTTCTGCGCGCCGTCGCAGAGCATGCATTGCAGGAGAGGCTGGACGACTGTTATTATACCGTGCCGCAGGAGGTTATTCCGGGCAAAAAGGCAACCATGCGCTGCTGTGTCTATAAGGAGCGCGCGATTGTCGGTGAGCGTGTACATAACGCCCTCGGCGGCGAACGCGGAAGCCATGTCATCGAGGTCATCGATATCGCCTGTGACGAATGTCCGGTCGACCGTTATTCGGTCAGCAACTCCTGCCGCGGCTGTCTGGCACACCGCTGCATGAAGGTCTGCCCGCGCGGTGCGATCAGCAAGGGCGATGACGGACGCGCAAAGATTGATCCGGACAAGTGCATTCACTGCGGACGCTGCGCAAAGGTCTGCCCGTACGGTGCGATTACTGAGAATGTCCGTCCGTGTGAGCGCAGCTGCAAGGTCGGTGCGATCAAGATGAACGACCAGCAGAAGGCGGAGATCAATTACGACAAGTGCATCAGCTGCGGCGCCTGCGTCAGCCAGTGCCCATTCGGTGCGGTCGTCGATAATTCTTATATGGTAGACGCGATCAAGCTCATCCAGCAGGCAGATCACCGCGGCTATTACACCGTTGCGATTGTTGCTCCGGCCATTGCCTCTCAGTTCAAGGGCGCGACAGTCGGACAGGTCAAGCAGGCACTGCGCCATCTCGGCTTCCACGACGTTGTCGAAGCGGCACTCGGTGCGGACATGGTTGCAAAGAAGGAATCAAAGGAGCTGGCGGAAAAGGGCTTCCTGACGTCGTCCTGCTGCCCGGCATTCGTGCGCTATATCAAGCAGCATGTGCCGGAAATGGCGGAGCATATTTCGCACAACCTGTCTCCAATGGCAGAGCTGGGCAAATACATCAAGGAAAACAGTGCGTGGCCGGTCAAGACGGTCTTTATCGGGCCTTGCACCGCGAAGAAATACGAGCAGAAGCTGGACACCGTCAAGCCTTGGATTGACTGCGTCATCACATTCGAGGAGCTTCAGGCGCTGCTGGATGCGGCAGGCCTTCCGCCGGAGGAGCAGGGCGAACTGCCGACGGACGATGCATCGTATTTCGGCCGTATCTTTGCGCGTTCCGGCGGTCTGACCGAGGCGGTTGCGCAGAGCATTAAGGAGCAGAACATCGACTTCGAGCCGAAGGTTGCCGTGTGCAGCGGCATCGAACAGTGCAAGGTTGCGCTGCTCAAGGCGAAAATGGGCAAACTCGCAGAGAACTTCATCGAGGGCATGGCGTGTGAGGGCGGCTGCATCAACGGTGCGGGCACCATCAGCCATACGCCGAAGGATAAGCTGACTGTCGACAACTTCGGTAAAGAAAGCCGCAAGGAAGGCATCAACATGTCGGTCGGCAGCTACGAGACCAAATTCTAAATCAGATCATCAGAACCGCCGGGAGTGCTGCTCCCGGCGGTTTTTTTGTATTCAGCGAGCTGTCTGGTGCATAGGATAGGGGAGATGACATTTGGAAGAGAGGAGCAGGACAATGCCGATTGTTTTTTTGAGCCCGTCAACACAGGAATACAACCTGTTCTATGATGGGAATGGGTCGGAAGAATATTATATGAATCTGATTGCGGATGCCATGGTTCCCTATCTGGAGGCATCCGGAATTACCGTCGCCCGCAATACGCCGGAGGACACAGCGCTGACCAGTGCGCAGAAATCCAATGAAGCGGGCGCACAGCTGCATCTGGCGCTGCATTCCAACGCCGCGCCGGAAGAACTGGCGGGACAGCTGCGCGGCACAGATGTATATTATTACACAGGCAGCACACAGGGGCAGCGCGCCGCGGATATCATTGCGAACAATCTCAGCCTGATTTCCCCGACGCCGCAGAAGGTCGATATCATCCCGACGACACGTCTGGCGGAGCTGCGCCGCACCACTGCCCCGAGTGTGCTGGTGGAAATTGCATACCACGACAATCCGGACGACGCGAACTGGATTCGCGGCAATATCCGCGACATTGCACGCAATCTGTCTGCATCGGTTGCGGATTTCTTTGCCGTTCCGTTCCGGCAGCCGTAACGTGGTGCGGCTGCGGAGCTGGCTCCTGCCGGTCGCAGCTGTGGCAGCTGCCGGACTTCTGGTGTTTGCGGGATACCGCATGTCTGTGGACACCGCCGTACCGGCGGGCGACTATATCCATTATGTGCAATTTGATGTGCCTGCTGCGGCATTGGAACGCGCATGGGAGGCGGATGTGCGCACGGAGGGCGAGGTCGGCTGGGTGGATCTGCTGTCTGCGCTCGCCTGCCGGTATGGCGGGGACTGGTCGCAGTACAGGTCGGCGGATCTGGACGCCATTGCTGCGGAAATGGAGTGCGGACAGAGCGCGGCGGAGGCCGGGAAATATTTTTCCTATTATCGTGAAGCTTATGGCGCGGTGCTGGATGGCCTGCTCGGTGATTTTTCCGAGCAGCAGACCGATGATGCGGGAAATACCGTCTGGCAGTACAAATACGGGCTGAAAGCATTTTGTCCGATTGCGAAGGGCTTTTCTTACAGTGAATCGGACGATTTCGGCGCGTCGCGCAGCTATGGGTATAAACGTCGGCATCTGGGGCACGATATGATGGGGCTGACTGGTACGCCGATTGTCGCTGTGGAGTCGGGAACCGTTGCGATGCTCGGCTGGAATCAGTACGGCGGATGGCGCGTGGGCATCCGGAGTGATGATGGAAGGCGGTACTGGTACTATGCGCACCTGCGGCAGGACCGCCCATATGCCGCCGGACTTGCGGAGGGGCAGCGCGTCACGGCGGGTGACGTCATCGGCTATATGGGGCGTACCGGATATTCCGCAACGGAAAATGTCAGCAATATTGTCACGCCGCATCTGCACATCGGTCTGGAGCTGATTTTTGACGAGAGCCAGTTTGAATCCGACAATGAAATCTGGGTGAACCTGTATCCGCTCATGCAGCTGCTGGCAAAGCATACCTGCGAGACCGTGCGAGCGGAGGACGGCGAGTATACCCGGCGGTATGCCTTCGAGGAGGGGACAGGGTGAAGAGACATAGGTGGGAAGCCGTGCTGCTCATTTGCCTGCTGGCTGCGGCGGGCATCTGCGTGTCGCACGGAAACGTACAGCAGGCCTCGGCGGTATCGGAAGTGATTTCCATACCGGTTGCGATGTACCACAGCGTGACGGATGAGGGCAAGTCACCGGGACAGTATGTCATTTCCCCGTCCATGCTGGAGAACGACCTGAAGTATTTGTCGGAGCGCGGGTATCATACCGTCACGGTTACGGATCTCGTCGCCTATGTGACAGCAGGCACGGCGCTGCCGGAAAAGCCGGTAATGCTGACATTTGACGACGGCTATTACAACAATTACAGCAATGCCTATCCGCTGTTGAAACAGTATGGCATGCGGGCGGTGCTGTCACCGGTCGGCACGCTGACCGAACAGTTTACCGCGAGCGATGACACCGGACATGAGGTCTGGTCGTACTGCACGGGCGCACAGCTCAAGGAGATGTCGGATTCCGGCGTGATGGAGATACAGAACCATTCGTATGATTTCCATTCACTCAGCCCGCGCCGCGGCTGCCTGCGCAAGAGCGGCGAAGACAAGGCGTCTTATCAGGAAACTTTTCTCAGCGACACCAGGCGGGCACAGGAGCTGTTTGTCTCACTGGAAATTCCGGAGCCGGTCTGCTATACCTATCCTTACGGTGCATGCAATGATGAAACGGATGCGCTGGTAAAGCAGTACGGTTTTGTCGCCACACTGAGCTGTGAGGAGGGCGTTGCGCATATTACGCGTGACCCGGCATGCCTGACCGGTATCCGCCGGTGCAACCGCGACGGGTGCATGACGAGCGAACAGTTCTGGAGCGGTCTGCTCGCCCAGGCGGAAAAGGGGGATTGAAATGCGTTGTGAGGACAAACGGCATTGCGATGACAACCGGTGCAGGTCGTGCTGCCGCATTGTCGATCTGCGGTGCAAGGAAGTCATCTGTATCGGCGACGGCAGCCGGCTTGGCTTTGTCAGCGATGTGGAAATTGACACCTGTACCGGCCGCCTGGTCGCCATTGTTGTGCCCGGGCGCGGCAAGCTGGGCTTTCTGGGCAAGCGGAACGACTGCGTTATTCCATGGGAGGCCATCCGCCGCATCGGGGATGATATTATTCTGACCAGCTTCTGCCCGCAGGAGTGCTGCCCACCGCGGGAGCACGAAAAGCACCGGTGCGACTGATGCGGCCGACTGTCAGAAAACTGTAAAATTTGCCGCGAAAGCAAAAGTTTTTCTTGCGTTCCGACCGGCGGTATGGTAAAATCAACGAGTATGAAAAATACACACGCATCGGGAGACGCGGCGTGGTGCTCCGGAAACGGGGTCGCCGCCGAAAAGGAACGATGCGGAGGAAAAAACTAAGGAGGACATTTCAATGTCAGTTATTTCTATGAAGCAGCTGCTGGAAGCAGGCGTGCACTTCGGTCATCAGACCAGAAGATGGAACCCGAAAATGGCGCAGTACATTTTCACCGAGAGAAACGGCATCTACATCATCGACTTGCAGAAGACCGTTAAGAAGCTGGAAGAAGCTTACTTCTTCGTTCGTGATACCGCAGCAGCAGGTGAGTCCATCCTGTTCGTCGGCACCAAGAAGCAGGCACAGGACGCTATCCGCGAAGAGGCTGAGCGCGCTGGCATGTACTACGTCAACGCAAGATGGCTGGGCGGCATGCTGACCAACTTCACCACCATGCGCACCCGTATCGCTCGTCTGAACCAGCTGAAGAAGATGCAGGAAGACGGTACCTTCGATCTTCTGCCGAAGAAGGAAGTTATCAAGCTTCAGCTCGAGATCGCAAAGCTGGAGAAGTACCTGGGCGGCGTCAAGGATATGAAGAAGCTGCCGGGCGCTATGTTCGTTGTTGATCCGCGCAAGGAGAAGAACGCAATCGCTGAGGCTCGCAAGCTGAAGATTCCGGTAGTCGCAATCGTCGACACCAACTGTGATCCGGACGAAGTTGACTATGTCATCCCGGGTAACGACGACGCAATCCGTGCCATCAAGCTGATCTCTTCCACCATGGCAAACGCTGTCCTGGAAGGCAAGCAGGGCGAACAGCTCGCTTCCGAAGAGGAAGAAGCAAAGGCTGCTGAATAAGAACCAAATATAGAAAAGCCCGCCGCGCTGAACGGGCGGGCTTTTTTCACACACCAGACGAATAACAGGGAGGAAATTACATCATGGCATTTACTGCAAAGGATGTTAAGGCACTGCGCGAGCAGACCAACGTTGGTATGATGGACTGCAAGAAGGCACTCCAGGAAGCTGACGGCGATTTCGACAAGGCAATTGAAATCCTGCGCGAGAAGGGCCTCGCAAAGGCTGCCAAGAAGGCAAGCCGTATCGCTGCTGAGGGCATTGTCTGCATCGAGGTTTGCGACGCATGCGGCGCTGCTGCAATCGTTGAGGTAAACTCCGAGACCGACTTCGTTGCAAAGAACGCTGATTTCCAGCAGTTTGCATCCGACGTTGCAAAGGTTGTTATCAAGGAAAATCCGGCAGACGTCGAGGCTCTGAAGAACTGCAAGATGGGCGACGTTACCGTTGAGGGCGCGCTCCAGGAGAAGGTTCTGACCATCGGCGAGAACCTTCAGATCCGCCGCTTCGTTCGCTACGACGACAGCACCGTAAATGTTGGCTACACCCATATGGGCGGCGTCATCGGCGTTCTGGTTGGCCTGGAAGTCTCCGACAACCTGAAGGGCAACCCGGTTGTCGCTGAGCTGGGCAAGGACATCGGCATGCAGGCTGCTGCAATGCGCCCGCTGTTCATGGACAAGTCCGATGTTGACCAGGCTACGCTGGATAAGGAGAAGGAAATCCTGCTGGCACAGGCGCTCGAGGAGAACAAGACCGCTGCTAAGCCGAAGCCGCAGCAGATCATCGAGAAGATGGTTATGGGCCGCATTGGCAAGTACTACGAGGAAAACTGCCTCCTCCAGCAGGCATTTGTCAAGGAGAATAAGGTTTCCGTTGAGAAGCACATTGCAGCTGTAGCCAAGGAGCTGGGCGGCTCCATCAAGCTGGCGAAGTATACCCGCTTCGAGAAGGGCGAAGGCATCGAGAAGAAGCAGGACGATTTCGCAGCAGAAGTTGCATCTATGGCAAAGTAATCAGAGTATATTGCTGATATGCGATTCAGCCTCCTGCGTTTGCAGGAGGCTGTTTTTGTAAGCGGCACAGAAAGGAACAAGGCAATGGCAAAACGAGGAAATTTGATGACATTCCGTGAGGATGTCCGTGTCGTGGACGCGACCATCCGCGACGGCGGCCTGTGCAACAATTTTTACTTCACCGACGAGTTTGTCCGTGACCTGTACAAGGCAAATCAGGAAGCTGGCGTCGATTACATGGAATTCGGCTATAAGGCATCGGCTGATCTGTTTGACCCGGAGGAGTTCGGCAAGTGGAAGTTCTGCCGCGATGAGGATATCTATGATATCGTCGGCGACAACGATACCGATCTGAAAATTGCGGTCATGGCGGATGTCGGACGCACCAACTACAAGCGCGACATTGTCGAGCGCAGCAACAGCCCGATTGATCTTGTCCGCGTTGCAACCTATATCAACACCATGCCGGCGGCCATCGAAATGATTGAGCATTGTGCGAAGATGGGCTATGAGACTACCTGCAACATCATGGCGGTTTCCAAGGCACACCGTGAGGATTTGAAGGAAGCACTGGATATGATCGGCAAGAGCTCCGCAAACGCTGTCTATCTGGTCGACAGCTATGGTTCGCTGTATCCGGAGGAAATTCGCGCGCTGTCCGAGATGTATCTGGAGAAGATGGATCAGTACGGCAAGCAGGTCGGCATCCATGCGCACAATAATCAGATGCTCGCATTTGCCAACACCATCGAGGCATGTGCGAGTGGTGTGAGCATGCTGGATGCGACGATGAACGGCATGGGCCGCGGTGCAGGCAACTGCATGATGGAGCAGCTGATGGGCTTCCTGAAGAACCCGAAGTACCAGCTCTGCCCGGTGCTGCACTTCATCGAGCAGCACATGCTGAAGCTGCGTGAAGAGGGCATTGTCTGGGGCTATAATACAGCATACCTGCTGACCGGACGCCTGAACATGCATCCGCGCTCTGCGATCGCGTTCTCCAAGGAGCATCGCTACGATTTCGAGCGCTTCTACCTCGATCTCGATCAGGAATAACTGCAAATCAAATCCGCTGGGGGGAAAACAACCCGGCGGATTTTTTTTGTGCATCGTGCATCTGCACAAAAAGCAAAATATATAACAAAAATATATTGTACAAAACTTCCATATGCGGTATAATATACCCATATAGGGGATGCCGGACACGGGCTTTCTGTCATGCAATAAACAGAGGAGGACATGGGAATGACCTTGCGAAATCTGCGGATCTTTCTGGCAGTAGCGGATTGTGGAAGTATGAGTGAAGCCGCGAAAAAGATGCACATTGCACAGCCGTCTGTCAGCGGTACAATTGGAGAAATTGAGGAACAATATGGTGTGCGCCTGTTTGAGCGCCTGGGACGGCGGCTGTATATTACGCCGACCGGAACGCAGTTGTGCGAATATGCCCGGCACATACTGTCGATGTATGATGCCATGGAGCTGCGGCTCCGGAATGCGGATGAAACCGACATGCTGCGCGTCGGCGCGACGGTCACCGTCGGTACATGCATTTTGGGAGGTGTATTACAGCGGTATATTTCAGAAACGCAGAATCAGCCGCCAAAGGTTGTTGTAGACAATACGCGTGTCATTGAACAGCAGCTGCTCAAGAGTGAGCTGGATGTCGCAGTGGTCGAGGGCAAAATCACCAGCCCTGACCTCGTGACGCAGTTCATGATGAACGATCCGCTGGCACTGGTCTGCGCGCGCGACAAAAATCCATTTGGTGCAAAAAAATCTGTCCGTCTGGCGGATTTGCAGGAGATCCCGTTTATTCTGCGCGAAGAGGGCAGCGGTACACGCGAGGTGTTTGAGAGCGTTATGCCGCACATCAACACGCAATGGGTGTGCAACAACAGCGAAGCCATCCTGCGCGGCGTGGAGATGGGCTTCGGCATGACGGTCATTTCGCGCCGCCTGGCATCTGACCGCCTGCGTTCGGGTGCGCTGACGGAAATCCATGTCGCGGATGCCGAGCTCAACCGCCAGTTCAGCATTGTCTGGCACAAGAACAAATACCTCGGCAAGAGCATGAAACAGTTTATCGAGGTCTGCTCGCAGTACGGGAAGATGTTCGGCGGACGATAATCTGTGCTGCAGGTACAAACAAAGCCCATGCCGGCTGGCATGGGCTTTTCTGCTGGTTTTGGCATCACAGGCGCGCTTCAATGGCGTCGTTGAGCGTCTGGATTGCCTTGATGCGTCCGAATTTTTTGTCCTGAGATTCCACAATGGTCCACGGTGCATACTCCGTGGAGGTCAGCCGGATCATGTCGTTGACGGCGGTTTCGTACAGATCCCATTTTTCGCGGTTGCGCCAGTCTTCGTCGGTGATCTTCCACTGCTTTTCCGGTGTATTCTGCCGTTCCGTGAAGCGGCGGAGCTGCTCATCCGAATCAATATGCAGCCAGAATTTGATGAGGATGGCGCCCCATTTCTCCAGCTCATATTCAAATTCGTTCAGTTCCTGATAGGCGCGCTTCCATTCTTCTTCTGTGCAGAAGCCTTCCAGACGCTCTACCATGACGCGTCCATACCAGGTGCGGTCGAACACGGCAACGTGGCCGTCCTTCGGGAGGTTCTGCCAGAAGCGCCACAGATGGTGGTGCATTTTTTCCACTGGTGTGGGGGATGCAATCGGGATTACCTCATAGCCGCGCGGGTCGAGCGCCGAGGTCAGGCGCTTGATGTTGCCGCCCTTGCCCGCGGCATCCCAGCCCTCATAGGCGATGATAATCGGGATGCGTTCCCGATAGACGATGTTGTGTAGCTTGGACAGTTTTTTCTGTTCATGGCGCAGCATCGTGCGGTATTTGTCCTCTTCAATGCGGCGGTACAGCGGAACCTCATCCAGTTTCGGCTTTTTGACCAGATGGAAGGTGTGTACCTGTGACTGGTATTCCGATGGGACGATGATCTTCGGCTTGTCGAGCGCTGTGCGGATGGAATCGACGATGATGCTGTAAATTTCGTTCATGGCGCTGCGGCGTTCGTGTGCACTGATGACATGCCAAGGCGCAAAGACCGTGTTGGTCTTTTCGAGCATTTCGTCGTAGACGCGGTAATATTCTTTATAATGCTTATTGCGGAATTTGTCGCGCTCTGTGACTCGCCAGCGCGTGTTTTTGTCCTCCATCAGCTTGGCATGGCGCTTGGCCTGTTCTTTACAGGAGATGTGCAGGAAGAACTTGATAATCAGGCAGCCGTCCTGTGACAGCTGGCGCTCAAAGGTGTTGATGCTTTCCATGCGGCTGTAGGCTTCTTCTGTGCTCAGGTTGCTCTCAATGCGGGCACGGGACACCTCGGGATACCAGCTCTCGTCAAAAATTGCCATCTTGCCTTTTTCCGGCGTGCGCAGCCAATGCCGCCACAGGAATGGATGGCGCTGTTCCTCCGGTGTCGGGTCCTTGGTATTGTGGACTTTAAAGAAACGGGGATCGAGCGTCTGGATCATGTTCGCAATCATGCTGCCCTTGCCGGAGGAATCCCATCCCTCAAACAGAACAATGACGGGCAGCTTGCTCTCTTTCATCCGGTGCTGTAAATTTGCCAGCTCTCCGCGCACCGCTTTGGTTTCCAGGCGGTACTCAACGTCCGTCATGCGGCGGTTAAAATCAATACTGTTCAGCATACAATACCCTCCCGTCGTTGTGATGAAATATAACAAATCTGTTGTATCCAGTATAACAGAAAATGGCACGGAATTCATCTGCAATCTATACAATTTGACGGGCAATGTTTGTGCATAATGATAAATGAACGGGGAAGCATGTGGTTGTGCTTGCAATATGATACCAAAACTGGTATAATTCAAATATAAGAATTGTTATTGATATTGACTGAAAAGTGAGGTGAACGGGTGAAATATTCCAGGCAGAGAGAGCTGATCCGGGAAGCTGTGAACCAGTCAAACGGGCACCCGACGGCAGATGCCGTGTACCAGCAGGTGCGCCAGAAAGAACCGACGATCAGTCTTGCAACCGTATACCGCAACCTCAGCCAACTGGCGGAAAATAATATGATCCGGCGCGTTGTCGTGCCCGGAGATTCGGACCATTTCGACTGCACGATGGAGTATCATGAGCATATGATCTGCACCGGGTGCGGCAAGGTCGTGGATGTCTGGCCGGAGCGCCCGCTGGCCGAGCAGTTCCGGGCACTGCCCGGTGTTTGCTGCACCGGCTATGAGCTGGTTCTGTATGGCCTGTGCCCGACGTGTGCGGATCAGGAAAACCGACAGAAAACACAAGCAGAGAAAGGATGAATCACGATGGAGTTAAAGGGCTCGAGAACAGAAGCAAACCTCGCCGCCGCATTTGCAGGCGAATCGCAGGCGAGAAACAAGTACACCTACTATGCATCCAAGGCGAAGAAGGAAGGCTATGAGCAGATTGCTGCGCTGTTCCTTGAAACCGCGGAAAACGAGAAGGAGCATGCAAAGATCTGGTTCAAGCTGCTGCATGACGGCGCAATTCCGGACACGATTGCCAACCTGAAGGACGCTGCTGCGGGCGAAAATTACGAGTGGACGGACATGTACGCGACGTTTGCAAAGGAAGCGCGCGAAGAGGGCTTCGACCACATTGCATTCCTGTTTGAGCAGGTCGGCGCAATCGAGAAGGAGCACGAGGAGCGCTACCTGAAGCTGCTGGCGAATGTTGAAAACGGCGTGGTATTCTCCCGCGAGGGCGACGCGATCTGGAAGTGCCGCAACTGCGGACACATCGTTGTCGGCAAGCAGGCACCGGAGGTTTGCCCGGTTTGCGCACACCCGCAGGCGTATTTTGAGGTCAAGGCAGAAAATTATTGATTCGTGACATACAGGCGGCGGAAGCGAAGGCTTCCGCCGCTTTTTTCGTCCTGTGGCATAAAACCGTATCGGGGAGGAAAACTGGGAGTATTGACAGATGGGAGAAGTTGTGGTATGCTAACGCACAGAGGGACACCCCCTGGGGGTGTAAGGGCATTGCGTAACGGAGGTGAGCCAATGGTTCAGCAAAAAAAATTCCGCGTGACCGGCATGACATGCACCGCCTGTTCGGCACATGTCGAAAAGGCAGTGCGCGCAGTCGAGGGCGTCCGGCAGGCGGATGTCAGCCTGATGATGAACCGCATGATTGTTTCTTTTGATGATACAGCGA
Organism: Butyricicoccus porcorum; assembly: GCF_051246315.1. Classification (NCBI taxonomy): domain Bacteria; kingdom Bacillati; phylum Bacillota; class Clostridia; order Eubacteriales; family Butyricicoccaceae; genus Butyricicoccus; species Butyricicoccus porcorum. Next base: position 213,929 of record NZ_CP178353.1, on the reverse strand, counting down.
CAAGTGTCGGAGAAATCTGCGCGGCGGTGGCGCGCGCGGGCTATGGCGCGGAAGAAGAGGGTACAACGGGTGCTGCGGAACAGCAGGCCAACCCGCTGGAACAGCAGCAGAAGGAAATGAAAACACGGCTGGTCTGGTCGATTGCGTTTCTCATTCCATTGATGTACCTTTCGATGGGGCATATGATGGGGCTGCCGCTGCCGGGGATTTTCCTCGGGCTTGAAAACGCCATCACATATTCGCTGACACAGTTTTTGCTGTGCCTGCCGATTGTCTATCTCAACCGCGCTTTTTTTATCAATGGCTTTAAAACGCTGTGGCACCGCGCGCCCAATATGGATGCACTGATTGCAGTCGGCGCATCCGCCGCACTGGTTTACGGCGTGTTTGCCATTTACCGCATGGGTGTCGGACTGGGTGCCGGGGATATGGCGCTGGTTGAACAATACCACATGGATTTGTATTTTGAATCCGCCGGAACGATCCTGACATTGATTACCGTCGGCAAGTATCTCGAAGTGCGCGCGCGCAGTAAGACCGGCTCGGCGATTGAGTCGCTCATGAAGCTCGCGCCGCAGACGGCGCTGGTCGAGCGCGATGGCAGACAGATAGAGGTCGGTGTGGACGAACTGCATCCGGGCGATGTTGTTGTTTTGCGTCCGGGTGACCGCGTCCCGGTGGATGGCATTGTCAAAGAGGGAAGCTCGAGCGTGGATGAATCGGCGATCACAGGGGAATCCATCCCAGTGGAAAAGACCATTGGCAGCCAGGTTGTGACAGCGACGGTGAACGGCAAGGGCTTTTTGAAAATTCGTGCCCAGCGCGTCGGCGCGGACACCACACTGTCGCAGATCATCCGTCTGGTTGAAGAAGCGGCGGCATCTAAGGCGCCGATTGCGCGGCTGGCAGACCGCATTGCGGGCGTGTTTGTCCCGACAGTCATGGCAATTGCACTCGCAGCGGCAGGTATCTGGCTGCTGTGCGGTGCGACGGCGGAATTTGCGCTGTCTATCGGCATTTCCGTGCTGGTTGTCAGCTGTCCATGCTCGCTGGGTCTTGCGACGCCGGTCGCCATCATGGTCGGCACAGGCAAGGGAGCGGAAAACGGCATTCTGTTCCGATCGGCGCAAGCGCTGGAGGAGCTGCACAGCATCGACACCGTTGTGCTGGATAAAACCGGTACGATCACGGAAGGACGCCCCTGCGTGACCGATGTGCTGCTCACCGGACTGGTGACGGAGGACATGCTGGTGCGCATTGCGGCATCGGTCGAGGCATACAGTGAGCATCCGCTCGCAGAGGCGGTTGTGCGGTATGCGGAAGAGAAACACATTCAGCCGGAAAAAGTTGTCTCGTTTGAGCCGATTTTCGGGCGCGGTGTCGCGGCTACACTGGGGACACACCGGTATCTGGCGGGCAATGCGGCGCTGATGGAGGAAAACGGCATTAATCTTTCCGATGTGGCGTCGGAAGTGGACGCGCTGACACGAGGCGGCAAGACGCCGCTGTATTTTGCGCGGGAAGATGGTCTGCTCGGTGTGCTGGCGGCCATGGATACGGTCAAGCCGTCGAGTGCAGAGGCCATCCGTATGCTGCGCGGCCTTGGGCTGGAAGTGCGTATGCTGACGGGTGACAATCGCGTGACGGCAACTGCCATTCAGCATCAGCTCGGCATTGACACAGTGGAAGCGGAGGTTCTGCCGCAGGACAAGCAGGCGCACATTGCCGCGCTGCAAAGTGCAGGCAAAAAAGTGGCCATGGTCGGCGACGGTGTCAACGATGCGCCCGCACTCGCACGCGCCGATGTCGGTATTGCCATTGGCGCGGGCACAGATGTCGCGATTGACAGCGCGGGCGTCATCCTGATGCGCAGCGACCTGCGTGATGTCGCAGATGCTGTCCGCCTGTCGCGTGCGGTTCTGCGCAATATCAAACAGAATTTGTTCTGGGCATTTTTCTATAATTCCGTCGGCATTCCACTGGCGGCCGGTGTATTCTATGCCGCGCTCGGCTGGCGGCTGACGCCGATGTTTGCGGCGGCGGCGATGAGCCTGTCGAGTGTGTGTGTTGTCACCAATGCGCTCCGCCTGCGCGGCTTCCGCCCGCTGGCGCGCGCCGGACAGGAAGATGCGAAATCAGAACCCCAAACAATAGAGACACAAACAGAAGCAATGACAACAGAGAAAGGAAGTCAGACAATGAAGGCAACGATGAAAATTGACGGCATGATGTGCATGCACTGTGTGGGACATGTCAGCGACGCGCTCAACGCACTGGACGGCGTTTCGGCAAAGGTCGTGCTGGAGGATAACGCGGCGTATCTTGAGCTTTCCGGCGATTGTGATGCGGCACTTGCGGCGGTGAAACAGGCAGTAGCCGATGCGGGCTATACCGTCACCGGTGTGGAACCGGAGGATGCGCCGCAGAAGGCAACGATGAAAATTGACGGCATGATGTGCATGCACTGTGTCGGACGCGTCAGCGATGCACTCAACGCGCTGGACGGTGTTTCGGCAAAGGTCGTGCTGGAGGATAACGCGGCCTATCTCGAGCTTTCCGGCGACTGTGATGCGGCACTTGCGGCCGCACAGAAGGCAGTGGCGGACGCAGGATATACCGTCACCGGAACGGAGCGCGGCTGAGATGCGCGCGGACAAAGAAAACGTCAGCCGCCTGCTGCGCACCGCGCGCGGACAGATTGACGGCATTCTGCGCATGATCGACGAGGACGCATACTGCATTGATATCTCCAATCAGGTGATGGCGGCGCGGTCAGTGCTCGGACGCGCAAACCGCGAAATCATCAGCGCCCACCTCGAGGGCTGTGTCCTCGATGCCATGGAAAATGGTACCGGAGAAGAAAAAATGAAGGAGATTATGGCTCTTATTGATAAGCTTTCCAGGTAACAGGTAAAAAGCGGAATCCGCTTGTGCAAATTGCGAAAAATACATTGCGATAACAGGGGAAGTTTGATATAATAAAAACAATAATCATCTCCGGTAAAGCAGACACAGCGCGTATGGGAGCAAGGATGCGCAGCCTGTGGAGATGAACACAGAAAATCGAGGAGGCAAAATCATGAAACGCATCGGCATGCTGACCAGCGGCGGCGATTGCCAGGGTCTGAACTCTACCCTGCGCGGCGTTGCGAAGGCGCTTTACGAGGAATATGGCAAGGAAGTTGAAATTTATGGTTTCCGCGACGGTTATCGGGGCCTGATTGAAGGCGATGTGCGCCTGATGTCTCCGCGTGATTTTTCCGGTATCCTGACCATCGGCGGCACGATTCTCGGAACCTCCCGCCAGCCGTTTAAGAATATGCGCGACAAGGACGAGAACGGCGTGGATAAGGTCACCAAGATGATCGCTACCTATCAAAAGATGGAGCTGGACTGCCTGGTTATTCTCGGCGGTAACGGCACCACCAAGACCGCAAACCTCCTGCGTGAGGAGGGACTGAATGTCATCTCCCTGCCGAAGACCATCGACAACGATCTGTGGGGCACGGAGGTCACCTTCGGTTATCAGACCGCCATGGACATTGCAACCGATGTCATTGATAAGATTCATTCCACCGCGACGTCGCACAGCCGCGTGTTCCTGGTTGAAATCATGGGTCACGGTGCGGGCTGGCTGACGCTGACCGCAGGTATTGCAGGCGGCGCGGATATTATCCTGATTCCGGAGATCCCGTATAATCTGGAGTCGGTTGTCGCCAAACTGGAGGAACGCCGCAAGAATGGTCATTCGTTCACCATCGTGGCGGTTGCAGAGGGCGCGATCTCGCAGGAAGAGGCGCAGATGTCCAAGAAGGAATTCAAGGCGGCGCGTGCGCAGATGACCGACCCGTCCATCAGCTTCCGACTGGCGCGTGAGCTGGGCGAGGCATGCGGACAGGAGATCCGTGTCGTCAATCCGGGTCACTTCCAGAGAGGTGGAGGACCGGATGCCTATGACCGCATCCTGACCACCCGCCTCGGCACCGGCGCCGCCCGCCTGATTAAGCACAAGCAGTACGGCAACATGGTAGCGATCCGCAACGACCAGATTGTTGCAGTCCCGCTGAGTGAGGTCGCAGGCAAGCTGAAGACCGTACCGGTTGACAACGACCTGGTACAGGCAGCGCGCGATATCGGCATCAGCTTCGGTGATGAGAAGATCAAGAAGGATAAAAAGGACAAGAAGGACAAAAAAGATAAGGATAAGAAGGATAAAAAGGATAAGGACAAGAAGGAAGACTGATTCCTTTTGATGTAGCAAGCAAGGGGGGGCTGTCCGGCAGGAATTGCCGGGCAGCCCTTGCCGGTCGACGGAGTTTTGGTATGAACATCACGCTCATTTATGGATCACAGCGCCATGGAAGCACCTGGCATATCGCGCAGAAATTTGTCTCGCGGTTGTCATGCGGCGGGGAGGTGCGGGAATTTTACCTGCCGTCCGCACTGCCGGAACTGTGCACAGGCTGCGGCGTCTGCTTTATGCAGAGCGCGCGGTACTGCCCGCACCGGCAGTATGTTGAGCCGATTGTGCGCGCACTCGATCAGGCGGATCTGATTATCCTGGCGAGTGCGACCAATGTGTTCCATGTCACAGGATCGATGAAAAATATGCTTGACCATATGGCATATCGCTGGATGGTGCATCGTCCGTCCCCGACGATGTTTACCAAACAGGCCATTGCAATCACAACAGCGGCGGGCGGCGGCATAAAGCCGACGCTCAAGGACATGACGGATTCCCTGTCGTACTGGGGTGTAGGAAAAATCTGGACCTATGGCAAGGCAGTGCGTGCGATTGACTGGAACGGCGTTCCTGCCGGCATCAAACGGAGCATTGACCGCGATGTTGCGCGCCTGTCAGAAAAAATCGGCGCGGGAGGCAGCGCGGTTGTGCCGTCGGGCGACATCCGGCGCAGATTCGAGCTGCTGCGCATGGCATATAAGATTCACAGCCTTTCACCGATTGACCACGAATATTGGGGCGTACAGGGCTGGCTCGAAAAGACGCGCCCGTGGGATACGGTTGACCGGACACCGGAGGACTTGAAATGAAAGCGGCACTCATACAGCTTTGTGTCTGTGACAGCGAGACACCTGCCGAACGCTGGCTGCGTGTGGAACGCCTGCTCGCCGGTCTGGAGGGTCAGGATATTGATTTTATTATGCTGCCTGAGCTGTGGGGCGTTGGGTTCTGCAATTATGACCGCTATGCACAGGAAGAGGAACCGCTGCACGGGCTGACGATTGCCCGCCTGACGCCGTGGGCGCGGCGGCTGCACAGCCATATTGTGACAGGCAGCTTTGTCGAGCGCACGCCGGATGGGAAACGGTACAATACCACCGCTGTGCTCGATGCAAACGGGTATCTGCTCGGCAGCTATCGCAAAATCCATCTGTTCGGTTATGATTCACAGGAGCACATGCTGCTCACACCCGGCCGGCATACGGGCGAGGTGTTTACCGCCTATGGCATTGTGGGCTTGTCCACCTGCTATGACCTGCGGTTTCCGGAACAGTTTCGGCGCATGGTGGACAACGGCGCAACACTGTTCGCGGTGACAGCCGCCTGGCCGCAGCAGCGGCTGGACGACTGGCGGCTGTTCTGCCGCGCGCGGGCACTGGAAAATCAGAGTTTTCTGCTGGCGTGCAACCACACCGGTGACTGCGGCGGCACAGTCGGTGCCGGGCACAGCATGGCAGTCGCGCCGGATGGAACGGTGCTCGCAGAAGCGGACGAAGCGGAACAGATACTGGTGGCAGAGCTCGATCTCAACGAAGCGCAGCGCTTTCGCAGAAGATTTCCGGCACTGCATGATCGCGTGCCGATTGGATGAACAGCCGTCTGGCTACAGGCGGCTGTTTTGCTGTCGAAATGATTGCGGGATGTGCGCAGATGCGGTATGATAATAGAGAAATACTGCAATATCGTGATTCTATTCAAAGGAGAACGAAATGGAACAAACAAACAAGCTGTTTTGCAAAGGCGGCGGCTGTACGGCAAAGCTCGGTCCAGCCGTGCTCGAGCGCGTGCTGTCCCGGCTGCCCAAACCGACCGATGAACAGCTGTTGGTCGGCTGTGAATCATCGGACGATGCGGCTGTGTATCGGCTGACAGATGACATTGCAGTCGTGCAGACGCTGGACTTTTTCCCGCCGATGCTGGAAGACCCATATCTGTTCGGACAGATTGCGGCGGCCAATGCCCTCAGTGACATCTGGGCGATGGGAGGAACAGCGAAAACCGCACTCAACATCGTCTGCTTCCCGGAAAACATGGATTTGAATATTCTGGGCGCCATTATGACGGGCGGCAGTGAGAAGGTGCGCGAGGCGGGCGCAAGTCTGGTCGGCGGACATTCCATTGCGGACAGCGATGTCAAATACGGCCTGTCGGTCATGGGCACAGTGCACCCGGACAAAATCCGCACGAATAATACGTGCCGCATCGGCGACTGCCTGATTTTAACCAAGCCGTTGGGTGTGGGGCTGATTATGACGGCAAACCGCGTCGGACAGGCAAAACAGGAATGGTTTGATGCGGCAGTGCAGTCGATGACGACGCTCAATCGCTGGGCGTGTGAAGCGTCGATGCCGTATGAAGTGCACGCCTGCACGGATGTGACCGGCTTCGGCGTGCTCGGACATTTGCGCGAGATGATCCAACCGGCGTATTCGGCGGTGGTGCGTGCGGACAGTGTCCCGATGCTGGACGGCGCGCGCCAATGTGCGGAGGAATTTTTGCTGACCGCGGCGGCACAGCGCACACGCAATTTCCTGCAAGGAAAGGTACGGTTTGCGGTCGATGACTTTGCGCTGGAGGAAGTTCTGTTTGACCCGCAGACCTCCGGCGGTTTGCTCATGAGCGTGCCGGAGCGGCAGGCGGAAGCCCTGCTGGCGGAGATCCGTGCGCTCGGTCTGCGCTGCGGCATCATCGGCAGCATTGTACCGCGTATGGATTGTGATATCATTGTGACAAAATAAGGAGAGTTTTTTTATGAATCCAGTTGAGTTTCGATATGCGACGGAGGACGACGTCGATAAAATTCTGTTTTTTATCAAGGGCATTGCCGAATACGAAAAAATGTCGGATGAAGTCGTGACAACCGAAGCGCTGTTGCGCGAATGGGTGTTTGAAAAGAAGAGCGCAGAGGTCATCTTTGCGATGGAGGATGGAACAGAAGTCGGCTTTGCGCTGTTTTTCCATAATTTCTCGACCTTTGTCGGGCGCGCAGGCATTTATCTCGAAGATATTTTCGTGCTGCCGGAGCACCGCAAAAAGGGCTATGGCAAGGCACTGTTCACGCAGGTGGCAAAGATTGCCGCAGAGCAGGGCTGTGGGCGCATGGAATGGTGCTGTCTGGATTGGAACCAGCCGAGCATTGATTTTTACCGGTCTTTTGGTGCTGTTCCGATGAACGGCTGGACAACCTATCGTCTGGCAGGCGACACGCTTCAGGCTGCCGCCGCACAGGCACAGGACTGATTTTGAAAAAGGAGACATACAGGATGACGACAGTAGATGCAAAGGGCATGGCGTGCCCGCTTCCGGTTGTGGAGGCAAAAAAGGCGATGGCGCAGGCGGCGGAGGGCGAGATCATCCGCGTGCTGGTTGACAACGAAATTGCCGTACAGAATCTGACTAAGATGGCACAGCAGAAGCACTGTGCTGTGACAGACGGCGCGACAGAGGACGGAGCTTATTTTGTCGAGATCACGATGGGCGCACAGACGGAAATTCGTGCGGACGAACCGACGTCCTGCCAGCCCGCACCATCCGGCAAAACCGTTGTCGTGTTGTCCTCTGATACGATAGGCAGCGGAAATGACGAGCTGGGTCATGCGCTCATGAAGGGCTTTGTATTTGCGCTGACACAGATGGATACCGTCCCGGACACCGTGCTGTTATATAACGGCGGCGCGAAGCTGTCCAGCGAGGTGCCGGAGACCATTGCTGACCTCAAAAAGCTGGAAGAGGCGGGCTGTGAGGTGCTGACCTGCGGCACTTGCCTGAATTTTTACGGACTGACTGAAAAACTGGCAGTCGGCAGCGTCACCAATATGTACGTGATCTGTGAAACCATGAGCCAGGCGGGCAAGGTGATCCGCCCGTGAGCCGATTGGTCGTTGTGCGCGGCGCAGGTGATCTTGCCAGCGGCGTGCTGGCACATCTGTACCGCTGCGGCATTGCCGTGCTTGCACTGGAATGCCGCCAGCCTGCGGCAATCCGGCGATTGGCCGCGTTCTGCGAGGCGGTCTATGACGGCTCGCAGACGGTGGAGGGTATCACCTGCCGCCGCATCGACACGCCTGCACAGGCATGGGAAGTGATTGCACGCGGTGAGATTCCGCTGCTCATCGATGAGCAGGCGGACTGCCTTGCGGAGCTGGAGCCTGCGGCGCTGGTCGACGCGATTATTGCAAAGCGCAATTGCGGCACGCGAGCAGATATGGCGCCTGTTGTCGTGGCACTCGGCCCTGGATTCACCGCGCCGGATGACTGTCATGCCGTGATTGAGACCATGCGCGGGCACAATCTCGGCCGCCCGATTTATGATGGGCAGGCGCTGCCGAATACCGGTGTTCCCGGCCTTATCAAGGGCTTTGGCGCACAACGCGTCATGCATTCGCCCGCGGCGGGAATCATGCGCGGTGTACACCGCATCGGTGACGAGGTGGAACAGGGCGAGGTGCTCGGCTATGTGGGAGAAACACCGGTATATGCAAGCCTGACCGGTGTGCTGCGCGGCATCCTGCGCGATGGCTTTGATGTGCCGAAGGGCATGAAGCTCGCGGATATTGACCCGCGCGGCGAGCAGAAAAACAACTGCGTCACGATTTCAGATAAAGCGCGGTGTATCGCGGGCGGTGTAATGGAAGCGCTGCTCGTACTCGGCAGACAGAAGGGAGTGCAGTTTTTTTGAAGCTGATTGAAACGGAAAAAGCGGTCGGCATGGTGCTCTGCCATGATCTGACGGAAATTATCCCGGGCGTGCGCAAGGGTGCGGCGTTCAAAAAGGGGCATATTGTCACGGAGGAGGACATCCCGCATCTGCTCGACATGGGCAAGCGCCACCTGTATGTCTGGGATTTGGGCGACGGTTATGTGCATGAAAATGACGCGGCGGCGCGCATGGCGCGCGCGGTATGCGGTGCCAACATCAGCGGCGGCGCACCCAGTGAGGGGAAAATCAATTTAAAGGCGGACTGCGATGGCATTTTGAAAATCGACCGCGCGGCGGTTTATGATCTGTGCCGTGACCCGGAGATCTGTCTTGCCACCATCCGCCCCGACCGACTGATCCGCAAGGGCAAGCAGGTCGCAGGTACGCGCGTCATCCCGCTCGCGGTCAAAGAGGAAACCGTACAGCGGTTTGAGGAAATCTGTGCCGCACACGCACCTGTGATGGAAATCGTGCCGTTGAAGCCGGCGAAAATCGGCATCGTTACTACCGGCTCGGAAATCCAGTCGGGGCGCATCAAGGACAGCTTTGGCGATGTGCTGCGCGCAAAGGCGGCAGAATGCGGCGCCGAGGTCATCGGGCAGGTGTTCCCCGGCGATGAGGAAGAGGCGATTGCACAGGCAATTATCGATTTTATCGCACAGGGCGCGACACTGGTCGAAGTGACAGGCGGCATGTCGGTCGACCCGGATGACCGCACGCCTGCGGCAATCCGCCGGGTGGCGGAGCCGGTCAGCTATGGTGCACCGGTGCTGCCGGGCGCGATGTTTATGCTCGCCTATGCGGGTGAGGTGCCGGTTGTCGGCCTGCCCGGCTGTGTCATGTTTGCGCGCCGCACGATTTTTGACCTGATTGTGCCGCGCCTGCTGGCGGGCGAGCGCATCACACGCGAAGATATCGTTGCACAGGCAGTTGGCGGCCTGTGTGAAGGCTGCGAAACCTGCACATATCCGGCGTGCGGTTTCGGCGGATGAACAAAGAATCGTTGGAGGACAATGCGTTGGCAGTGATTACTTCGGTCTGCCGCAGTGAGCGGCGCGGTACGGTAAAACAGAATATCGAAAGCGGTGTGCTGGTGGAAAACTTCGGTCTGGAGGGTGACGCACACGGCGGAAATTGGCACAGACAGGTCAGCCTGCTCAGCCAGGACAGCATCGACGCGTTCAATGCGCGCGGTGCGGGTGTGATTCCGGGCGCATTTGGCGAAAATTTGGCGGTGTCCGGGCTGGATTTGAAGACGCTGCCAGTCGGCTGTCAGCTGCGCATCGGCGGCAGTGCCCTGCTGGAACTCACACAGATCGGCAAGACCTGCCATTCCTCCTGTGAGATTGCACAGCGCATGGGTGAGTGCATCATGCCGAAGGAGGGCGTATTTGCGCGCGTGCTGCGCGGCGGCAGTGTCGCGGTCGGGGACACCGTTCAGGTCATCTGGCGTGCGGCAGTGCTGACGATCAGCGACAAGGGCGCAGCAGGTCTGCGCGAGGACAAAAGCGGGCCGGCTGTATGCGCGCTGGCAGAGAACCATGGATATCATATTGTGCATACACAGATCATTCCTGACGATTTTGACACCATTGCACAGACGCTTCGCATGCTGTGCGATGAGGACAGGGCAGATCTGATTCTGACCACGGGCGGCACAGGTTTTGCGCCGCGCGATGTCACGCCGGAGGCGACTGAATCTGTGCTTACACGCTGGACACCCGGCATCGCAGAGGCGATGCGGGCCGGCTCGCTGGCCATCACGCCGCGCGCCATGCTCAGCCGGGCAACTGCCGGGATCCGTGCCCGCGCGCTGATTGTCAATCTGCCGGGCAGCCCGAAGGGCGCGGCGGAAAATCTCGGTTTTGTCATCGATACACTCGGTCATGGAATCGCGCTGCTCAAGTCGGCGGAAGGAGAGTGTGCGCGGTGATTTATCTCGACAGCGCGGCAACCAGTCTGCACAAGCCGCCGCAGGTGGCACAGGCGGTGGCGGATGCGATTTTGCATCTCGGCAACGCCGGGCGCGGTGCCCATGAGGCGACGCTGTCCGCCGGACGCGTGATCTATGAAGCGCGCGAAAAGCTGGCTGAGCTGTTTGGTGTGAATGACCCAACGCGGGTCTGTATGATGTTCAATACAACGGATGCGCTGAATACCGCCATCGGCGGACTGATCCGTCCGGGCGACCATGTGGTGACGACAGAGGCGGAGCACAATTCTGTTCTGCGACCGCTGTATCGTGCAGAGCAGTGCGGCGCGCAGCTGACCATTGTTCCGATGGATCGAACGACCGGACGGGTGGAGGAACGGGATATCATCGCCGCCATCCGACCGGATACGCGCGCCGTTGTGTGCGCACATGCGTCCAATGTGACGGGCAATGTCATGGACATTGAAACAATCGGTTTGTATTGCCGCGCGCACGGCATTTTATTTGTTGTGGACGCCGCACAGAGTGCGGGTGCCTTCGACATCGACATGCAGCGCATGGGTATTTCGGCACTGTGCATGCCGGGACACAAGGGACTTCTCGGCCCACAGGGTACGGGTGTGCTGTGCGTGGCAGACGGTGTGCGCATTGCTCCGCTGCGCGTCGGCGGGAGCGGGGTGCACAGCTTTTCCCATGAGCATCCGTCGGATTATCCGACTGCACTCGAGGCGGGCACACTGAACACGCCCGGCATTGCCGGACTGTCGGCGGCGCTGGATTTTGTCATGAAAACCGGCCCATCTGCCATTCATATGCGGGAAATTGCGCTGGCGCGTGCGTTTTATGACGCAATACGCAGATTGGATGGCGTAATGGTATACGGCGACTGGACGACGGACAACCGTGCGGCGATTGTCACACTGGGGCTTTCCGGTTGGGATGCAGGCGAGGTGAGCGATGTGCTGATGCAGGACTACGGTATCTGCACGCGTGCGGGCGCACACTGTGCGCCGCTGGTGCACCGGGCGTTCGGCACGGAACACGGTGGGCTGGTGAGGTTCAGCTTCAGCTATTTTAACACGGAAGACGAGGTGCGCGCCGCAGTCGATGCGGTGACGGAACTTACACAGGAGGACAGCTGATGCGACAGAAACCACCACGGCTTATTCTCACGTTTGAAACGACAACCATGGCACTCAAAATGGAAAAGATCTGTCATGCAGCAGGAGCACCGGGACGGCTGATTCCCGTGCCGCGTGAAATTACGGCGGGGTGCGGGCTGTCCTGGCTTGCCGCACCGGAGGAGAAAGAGATTCTGATCGCTGTGATGCAGGACGGCGGGGTTGTTCCGCAGGATATTCACATAGTATAAGGAGGATATAAGGCATGGACATGCGGGAGCTTGCACAGAAACTCATGGATGGCGGCAGTCTGTATGTGCGCACGGCGCTCACAGGCGCGCATATGGGAGAAATGGCGGTCGCAGAAACAGAAGGGGAGTTCCCGGACTGGGCACGTGGGCCGCAGCCGGAGCGGTTTCCGTCGATTGCCTCCGGGGTATTTTGTGAGCGCATTTCCAGCCGCAGAGAGCTGGTCATCTGTGGAGGCGGGCATATTTCCAAACCGGTCTGTGCGCTTGGACATATGCTCGGCTATGCTGTGACGGTTATTGATGACCGCCCCGAATTTGCGGCGCAGGAGCGGTTTCCGGAGGCGGAGCGTGTGCTGTGTCAGCCGTTTGCACAGGCGCTTGCCCATCTCCCTGCGGATGCGAGCTATGTCATCGTCACGCGTGGACACAAGGATGATGCAGCCTGTCTGGCACGTATTTTGCAGGTGCCGTTTGCTTATTGCGGCATGATCGGCAGTAAGACAAAGGTTGCTTCTGCTATGCAGCGCATGCGCGCGTTGGGCTATACCCAACAGCAATTGGATACCGTACACAGTCCGATTGGGCTGAAAATCGGCGCACATACACCGGAGGAAATCGCGGTCAGCATTGCAGCGGAGTTGATTGAAGTGAACTCCATGCGTGAAGTGAGTTTGCTTTCCGCTGACATCATGCAGCAGCTGCTGTACCATCCGGGGCGCATGGTGATGGTGACGATTGTCCGGCGCGAAGGCTCTGCGCCGCGCGGCGCAGGTGCACGCATGTTGGTCGCGGAGGATGGAAACTGTTACGGTACCATTGGCGGCGGCTCTGTCGAGCACGCCGCGCAGCAACGCGCGCGCGACCTGTTCGGCGGCGTGCCGGAGTTGCAGGAATATGAGCTGGGCGGCGGCGAGGCATCGCACCTCGGCATGGTGTGCGGCGGGAACGTGACGATGTTGTTTACCCCGATTGAAGCATATCCTACACGATCATGTACAATGGGAAGTATCTGTCCTGGAGCGGCAATCGTTCGGCGGACGCAAAACTCACCAATACGGAAACAATTTTGACGCTGACCGATGGTACATACAATAACGAAGAGATTGTGACGATTGGACTGTACAACAGCACGGCCACAAACAAATACCTGAACTACTACGATGCCAATGGCCTTGGCGGCTGGACACAAGATGGCACCGGAGATGATGGCAGCGCATTCAAACTCGCACAGGCGGATGAGGGCGGAGAACTCTCCGATGTGACAGTGGATGATCTCGTCAGTGGAAACCAGTACTACATCGTCAGCTTACGAGGAGATAATACGAAATACAGCAATAAAAAATATCTGAGCCTGTCCAATACCACTAGCTACGAGGGCAAGGGCTTCTATTTTACGGATACCGCTGATGGTAAGCCCGACCGTACCTATGTCCCGTCATTCAGCAAGTGGGATTCAAAAAGGGATAATAATATTCACACGCAAAACTACTACATCTACTCCGGCCTGGCCGCCAGCAAGCTCAGCGAGAGCAGCAACGTTCCGTTCAGCGATGAGGTGAACGCTGCGAACCTGTTTGCCACGGATGGGAGCAACACTGACTATACCAGCGTTTACACCAACGTTCAGGTTCCCTTCGTCTATGACCCGGAGACCGGCTATTATACCCTGAGCAGTGATGACAATGCCGTGTATTTTGCAAACGGCACGGGTGCTTCCGACAGCACCATGCTGATTGCGGATAAGCCCGCCGCCTACCGTAACAGCACTATTGGATCCTATGATGTGACTGGCTTCCAGCCCTTTAGCAGCCTTTCCAGTAACACAAAAACCGAACGAGCGGTCAAAAGCGCTAGGAAGGTGAATGCGGACAATGCAAATACCAGCGCCTATACTTGCGACCCGACCTATGGCTTCGGCTTGGTCACGGATGTCACCTTCCAGATGACCGACACCGGCAAGGATGCCAAAGGCAATGACATCGTCTTTGAGTTCTCCGGCGACGATGATGTTTGGGTTTATATTGATGGAGTGCTGGCGCTGGACATTGGCGGCACGCATGACGCCATCAACGGCAAAATCAACTTCGCCACCGGCGATGTTACCCTGTCCTCTTCCTACGGTAAAGTTGGCGACAAGGCGGCCGATAAAGATATGTCCGAATATGCAAATTTGAATGAAACCCTGAGTCAGACCAACCTGTATGAAGCCCTCGGCACTACTCTCACTGGTTTTGCAGCCCAGGGCAACCACAACCTGACCATCTACTATATGGATCGTGGCCAGGGCCGTACCAACTGCCTGATCAAGTTCAACCTGCCCCAGCGGGACAGCCTTTCCGTTACAAAGAATATTACCCAGTCCAAGACGCCGAGCGGCGCTACTTCTCCTCTGACCGAAGCGGAGCAGGCCAATATCAACGGCGTTGACTTTGGCTTCACTCTGTATCGGGACGACAATCCTGTTCCCAACAAGACCTACTATCTCACCTACACGGAAGACGGGGTGGAGAAGCAGACCACTGCTTCCACCGACGCAAACGGCCATTTCACGCTGAAAAACGGCCAGACCGCGAAATTCCTTGGCGAAATTTCTTCTGAAACAAAAGGCACACAGCTGTATGTTGTAGAAGATACTCTGGACACGAACGCCTATACCACGCCGGAATACAGCTATACCACCAATATTTCCGGCGGTGTAACTGCTGAGGACGCGAGTGAATTCACCAGCATGAAGCTGACTGCAGTTGGCTCCGATACCGCGGCGGACACCATTGCCATTACCTGCACCAACTATCTGAACGCAACTCTGCCCAATCCCAGCATTCAGCCTGCGGATGATATGATTGTTGTGGACTATGGTCTGCCGATCTCTATCAGCACGGAGAAGCTGCTCTCCAACGATACCCGCCGCGGTGATTCTTTCGAGATCACCAAAGTAGAGGGTGGCAGCTATGGCACGGCTGTGTTGAATAAAGACGGAACGATTACATACACCTTGGAAAAGAGGCTGGATGGAATCGAAGAACTGATCTATACTGCCGTGGCACACAGCACTAACGAAGAAGTTGAGGACTCTGAGCCTGCGACAGGCAAAATCAAGATCATCCCCGCCACCTCCGTCTACTACGAGGAGCACTTCGGCTCTGAGGGCAACGAGCTGGTGACAACCAAGACCAAAAACGCAACATTCACCACGGAAGGCATCAGCCTGACCGGCTATCAGGAAACCGGTTATGTGGGCGATCCGAACGATAGCACCTACGGCGCGGATGCCGTGTACATGGACAACCTGGGTGACAGCTACGGCACCAGCCTGAAGGCAGATACCACCAACGGCGCGGCCCAGTATTCCTACACCTTCACCGGCACCGGTACCACCATCTATGGCCGTGTGTCTAATGTGACCGGATATATCCGGGTGACGGTGACGAACAGCGCAGGCGAAGAAGTTGACAAGCAGTATATCGACACGATTAACTATGTGACTGTTCCTGACGGTGGGACCGAACAGATTCTCGATACCACCCTGTATAATATCCCCATTTACCAGAACACTGGGCTGGAAAGTGGCTATGACACCTACAAGGTGACCATCTATGTTTACAAGTCCGGCACCCTGCATGATGTCAACAACGAGTTCTATCTGGACGGTATCCGGGTTTTCCAGCCCATGGGCGATGATCCTGCCGATGGCTACGGCTACGAGACAGCCAACAGCGCTTATGCCGCTGACGGTGAGCAGAACGTTGCCGTGGTCAATATCCGGGATAAGATTGCTGCCGATACGGAGGGGGAGTATGCGAATGACATTTTCACTCTGACCGATGTGAATGGTGTCATCGTGGATGTGGCTGATTACACCGATATCGGCCCCAATCAGGAGCTGTATCTGAAAGAAAGCTACAGCGGCAGCTTCGCTCTGGTGAACTGGGATTCCAAGAACTACAAACTCTACCTGGGCATGAAGGCACCCAATGGAAAGTCTGCTCAGGTTACCATCGGAGGCAAAGACTTTGAGATCAACAACAGTGCCGACTGCTACTATGACATCAGCGACTGTGTGGAGTCGGAGACGCTGGACGATGGCACTGTGGTGGGCTATGTGAAGATTGAAGGAGTCAGCGGTTTGACCGCACTCACCAATATCAAGGTCACTGGTATGGATGAGTTTAACCTGGCCTACAGTGAGAATCTTAATAAAGAGAATGAAGATATTGAGACTGGCAACGAAGAAGAGGCGCAGACGCTCTACCTGGTCAGCAGAACCTATGCGGAGAGCATGACAGCGGAAGAGGAGACTCCGATCTTTACGCCTGCCAGCATTACGGTTAGTTGCTCCTACGCAAGCAAATCCAAGAGAGCGACGGTTAACGTCGTGACCTCCAAAGATGTCAACTATGTGACCATCGATGGCGTCAAGGTCACCGGCAAGAATGTTTCCGGTAAGCTCCGCTTCACACTGTCTTATAAAAAGGTGGAAGCTGGTACGACGTGGGATATCGTAGCCTACAATGCAGACGGTGTTGCCAGCGAGCATTACACCGCTACGGCGCAGTAAGAATGGAAGTGATTAATATGAAGGCGAATTATGAAAAGCCGACGATTGAGTTCGAAGAGTATGCGCTGGATACAGCAATCGCCACCGGCTGTGGAACGATTGTAGATCTTGGGCCGGAAGATCATGAGTACAACGGCAAGTATTACACAGCGTGCAGTTATTTTGGTGAAGAAACGTTTGATGCGGAATCTCCCGCAAATATGAACTTCTTTTTTGAGAGCTGCTCCTGCTATCTGAGCGCGGGCGGCAGCACGGTATTTACATCCTGATGATTTGAGAGAGGGGGGCTGGATGCACCAAAAGCAGCCAGCCCCTCTTTTCCGAGGAAAGAAAAACGATGCAAATGAAGGAAATTCTGTACCTTTCTGTGGGAGATGTTCGGATTGGACTGCGCTCGGATGTTCCGCTTGGATTTCTGGACGGAACCGCAGCTTTCCGATGCGAAGCCTGTCTGCCCGATGTTTGGATTGATGTCATCGCCGCAGAGGTACTTCCTGCGACGCCGAACAACCCTTGCGGGGATGACGGGATCTTCCAATATTACCAGGACGGCAGTCTCTGTTATAAAAAAGCAAAAGCAGGACAGGATGGTGCGGTATCTTTGACTGTTTATGCTCCGGATTTTTCCCGGATAGAGCTGTATTTGAATGAAGGCGCATTTCCTGATGTTGTCCAAACAGCGGATAAGGTGCTACAGCTTCTTCCCATGCGGCAGATGCTGGCTCATTTTCAGGCGATGCTGCTTCATTCGAGCAGGATTGCCGTTTGCGACAAAGCGATTCTGTTTACCGCTCCCAGCGGGACAGGAAAAACAACTCAGGCCAAGCTCTGGAACCGCTTTGAGAAGGCGGAGATTGTGAGCAACGACCGTACCATCCTGCGCAAGCAGGGAAATGATTTCAGCTCCTATGGTTATCCGGTGGATGGAAGCAGCCCAATTTATAGCAGGAAATGGCTTCCACTTGGGGCAATCGTTGTTCTCTGCCAGGGAGCGGAAAATCATATCCGGCGTCTTCCGGTTCGTCAGGCATTAAAATGCCTGACGGAACAGACCGCGATGGATTTCCGGGATACGGAGGAACGAATGACCATTCAGCAGCTCTGGCTCGATCTGCTGGCGGTTTATCCGGTCTATCAGCTTATCTGCACGCCGGATCAGGACGCGGTAACTTGTCTCAGAAAGCAATTGGAGAAAGATGAGGTGATAGCGGTTGTCAGCGATTCGTGACAAGCTATTCGGGCTGTCCGCAAAGAAAAGAGTACCAATTACCGGTGCCTTTGAGCTGACCCCGATCTGTAATTTTCAATGTAAAATGTGTTATGTGCGCAAATCTGCCAGAGAGGTTTGTGAACTGGGCGGGCTTCAGCCGTTGGAATTTTGGCTGAAGGTAGCTGAACAGGCACGGGATGCTGGAATGCTCTCCCCTTTGCTGACAGGCGGCGAGACATTTTTGTATCCCCGGATCCGGGAATTATATCAGGCGATGTACCAGATGGGCATGGAGATCAGCATCAATTCCAACGGCAGTTGCATTACTGAGGAAACTGTGGCATGGCTTCGGGAGATGCCGCCTTCTCGAATCAATATTACGCTCTACGGAGGCAGCAATGAGACCTATGAACGTCTCTGTGGGGATCCCAATGGGCTGGACAAGGTTCGCCGGGGTGTAGATCTGCTGGTGCAGAATGGCATCCGGTTCAAGTTCAATTGCTCCTTGATGCCAGAGAATGCGGGGGATTTGAAGAAAATACTGGATTTTGCCAGTAGTTATGGGCTGGGGCTTCGAGTAGCAACTTATATGTTCCCACCTGCCCGCAGGATCGGGCATGGAGCGGAGTTTGCGTCGCGGTTGACTCCAAAAGAATGCGCCTATTACCAAGTGCTTTCTGATTGGTATCAGCTTCCGCCGGAGCAGTTTCGCAGGCTGGCAGCCAATGCCGCAAACTATCAGGAGTTGACACCGGAACTGCTCGCTGAAGCTGCGAAAAAGCCCGAGCAGAAGATGCACTGCCTATCCGGACGGTGCAGCTATTGGGTTGACTGGCAGGGAAACCTGAGCGGCTGCGGCATGATGGATTATCCGAAGATCAGCTTAAAAGATACATCCTTTGCGGATGCTTGGCAGCAGATCGTCGACTGGACTAATAACGCCAGATACAGTTCCTATTGTGGAAACTGTGTCAATCAACATCTGTGTTATGTCTGTGCGGCAATGGTCTATAATGAGACTGGTGGATTTTCAGAAAGGCCGGTTTATCTGTGCGAGAAGGCCAGATATGCCGCAGAATATTACAAACAATTTATGGATATGCTGCCAGATGGGGGACTGGCAATGTCCACAGAACCGACAACTGCACAGCCGATAGGCTGTGTGCTTGAATAAAACAATAGAAAAGAGGCAGGACATGAAAAAAACCCCTTTAAAGAGACTGCTTGCGGCGACCCTGTCTGCCACAATGCTTCTCTCGAGCAATTGCTTGACGGCTTTTGCTGTGGACGACACAGGTACAGTGGCTGGTGCGGAACAGACAGTGATTGTCTCCTTCGGTACGACCAGCCGGGAAAGCAGCTTTAATGATGGCTGGAAGTTCTATTTGGGTACATCTTCTACCGCACAGAATGTCAACTTTGACGACTCAAGTTGGAAGTCTGTCACCCTTCCGCATGATTTCAGCATCAGCCAGAGCTATACCACCAGCGGTGAAGCGGAAAGTGGTTTTCTGCCCGGTGGTACAGGCTGGTATCGGAAGAGCTTTACTCTGCCGGAAAGCTGCGCCGGTCAGACCCTGATGCTTAATTTTGACGGTGTCTATTCGGATGCTTATATCTATGTCAATGGCACTCTGATGGGAGAAAACCATTATGGTTATACCTCATTTGCCTTTGATATCAGCGACTTTGTCACCTGTGACGGACAGACGGAAAATGTCATCGCTGTCAAGGCGGTCAGCAATATTCGGTCCAGCCGCTGGTATTCCGGCAGCGGTATTTACCGTGATGTGACACTGATCGCCACCGATCCGGTGCACGTGGAGCGATATGGCACCAAGGTCACAACTCCGGATATCGAAAACGGAACCGGTACAGTCAGCACGGAAGTTACCGTGAAAAACGACAGCGATGAAGGTAAAACAGTCACGATACGCAATACTGTCTATGCCTCTGATGGCACAACAGCCTCGAATTCTGATGAAACGAGCGTGACCGTGAACGCAGGAGAAACCGCAACAGCGACGAGTGAGCCTATCGTCAACGATCCGAAGCTGTGGACGACCGACGCACCGAATCTGTATTATGTACGCACAGAACTCTTGGTCGATGGTTCTGTGGTCGATACGTATGATACGGACTTCGGCTTCCGATATTTCAGCTTTGACAGTACCGGATTTCACTTGAATGGAAAGAATGTGAAGCTCAACGGCGTGTGCATGCATCATGACCAGGGTGCATTAGGCTCTGCGGCAGCATATGACGCCATGTACCGTCAGCTTGCCAAGATGAAGGACATGGGTGTCAATGCCATCCGCACCAGCCACAATCCGGCAGATGAGGATTTCATTGATATTTGCAATGAGCTCGGCCTGCTGGTCATGGAGGAAGCGTTCGACGGCTGGAGTATTTCTAAAAATGGAAACAGCAATGACTTCGGCAAGTATTTCAACACCAACCTGAGCAGTTCAAACGCCATTCTTGGCGGTGACAGTTCGATGACCTGGGCAGAGTACGCGGTCAAGTCGATGGTCAGCCGTGACCGCAATGACCCGTCGATTATCCTGTGGTCGATTGGCAACGAGATTCAGGAAGGCGCTTCTGCGGATTCCTCTTATCCGACAGTTGCACAGAACCTGATTGACTGGATTCAGGAAGAGGATACAACACGCCCGACCACCATCGGTGACAATACCCGCGGCGGCAACAGCACTCTAGTTAGTGTTATTCAAACCATTATAAATGAGGACGGCATTGCTGGCTTTAACTACGCCAATTCCGCCAGCACTCTTTCCAACTTGGCAAAGAACTACGGTGGAAACACCGGCTGTATTATTGCTTCGGAGACTTCGTCTGCGGTCAATAGCCGCGGCATTTATACTTCGCAGTCGAATGCCAGTAACGCGGACGGCAAATATCATCTGACCTCTTATGATACCTCCGCAGTTAGCTGGGGTATCACGGCTCATGATTCCATCTATAATACCTATCAGAATGACTGTGTCGCGGGTGAGTTCGTCTGGACAGGCTGGGATTATATTGGTGAGCCGACCCCATGGAATGGAACCGGCAGCGGCTCGGTTTCAGGTTCAGGTGCCATTCCAAACAGCAGCTATTTTGGTATTGTCGATACCGCCGGTTTTGAAAAGGACACCTATTACCTGTACCGTAGCCAATGGAAGCAGGATGACACAACCCTGCATCTGGTGACGGCATGGGATAGTGACAATATGTTGACCAGCAGCAACAAGACCCCGGTTGTTATTTATTCCAATGCACCGAAGGTTGAGCTGTACCGCAACGGTACGCTGATTGGTACGGCCACGCGCACGGTCAACACGACCTCTGCGGGGCACAAGTATTATACCTATACAACCACCAGCAACAACTCCAGTGTTTGTACAGCTGTAAGCGGCTCGAATTCTACCAGTTTGTATGCGACATTCAATGTTGCATATGAAGTAGGTACAATTTCCGCGAAGGCATATGACGAAAACGGGAACGAGATCACCGCGACCAGCGGCAATGCTTCGGTTTCCACGCCGGATACGGTCAGCAAGCTGAAGGTACAGACCAACAAGACTGAGATTCAGGCGGACGGTAGCAGCCTCGCATATATTTCTGTCGATGTCACGGATGCCAATGACAATCTGGATACGACGGCAACCAATACCATCAATTTCTCCTTGACTGGCAACGGTGAAATTGTTGGCGTGGACAATGGCGATCAGGCGACCACAGACAAGTATCAGCAGTCTTCTGTTCTGACCTCCGCCACTTCTGCTCAGATTGCCGCCTACGCCGGTAAAGCTCTGGTCATCGTGCGTTCGACAACGGATGCGGGCAGCTTCACTGTGAACGTGACATCCGATGGATTGACTGGCGACAGCGTGACTGTGACGACCAATCCGGTCAGCGAGGGAACCGCACAGGACGGACTTGTCAGTTATACCATGGTGCGCAATTACACGGTATCTGAAGGCACAAAGCCGGAGCTTCGGACGGCAGCGACCGGAACCATGGCGAATGGAACTACGGTAACCGGTACGATTGCTTGGGAAGACATTCCGGAAACAACATATACCACAGCCGGAGACTATACAATTCAGGGCACACTTGTATTTGAAGGCATGGACCCCATCCATGTCACGGCAAAGCTTCATGTGATTGCCGATGTCATTGCGATGCGCAATATTTCCACGGCCACAATGGTCAATGCAATCCCGACGCTGCCGGATAAGGTCAGCGGCGTACTGGCAGACGGCACGCTCAGCGGTGAGTTTGCTGTGACCTGGGATACTATGACAGCTGACGAGTTTGCAAATGTCGGCGATATCATTACAGTTAACGGTACTGCAACCGTGATTGGCGACACAACGCTCCCGGTTACAGCGTCGGTACGTGTTGCGGAAGCGGTAAACACAGAGAGCACCAATGTTGCATCTTCGGCGTCTTTGTCAGAGGATTGTGCTTCTATAGCAATCCAACGAATTACTGCACATAGCCACATGAACGAAACCAACCAAAGCAATCGGATTGGCGAATAGTAGAAAATGCCCGCTTAATTGCCTCAGGAAGTTGTGCTGCAATACGTATCTTCTGCTTTCTGAGATTGGCCTTGAGTTTTGACCACATCTTCTCAATTGGATTCAGATCGGGACTGTATGGCGGCAGATACAGATACCGGACGCCGGCCCTATCCAATAGCTCTTTTACAATCTTTGCATGATGAGAACGCATATTATCCATTACAATGATATCTGTTTCAGACAGCGTTGGCAGAAGAGTAGAGCTCAGATATTCCGCAAAACGTTCTGCTGTCGTTCCACCTTGATAGATTGTATATGCAGTCTCTCCGGTAATGCGGACAGAAGACAAAATAGTAGTATTGGCCGGCGTATTGACAGGAGTGCTGTCAATTGCTCGTCTTTCTTTCCGGGCACGGGCATAATGCCTTGTCATATTTGTGTTGACTCCGCTTTCATCAAGAAATACCAGGCTGTTTGCGGCGTTCTCCGGTATAAGCTGCTCCCAATTTTTCCGTTTTTGCTGTACATCGGGGACGCTCCTGTTCCGAAGCATGCAGAGACTTCTTTTTATAGACATATCCAAGCTTCAAAATTGTTTTACGTACCGTTTCATCACTTACATGGAGTTGGAGTGTATCAATAATCTCATTAATTGTAATATCCGGCTGTTGCTGGATCAAACAGTCAATATTCTGAATATCTTTCCGGCTCAGAGAAGGTTTGCGTCCACGCAGGGAAGTCCTCGTTTCAACAGAACCGGTCTCTCTCATCCGCTTTACCAAACGGTAGACTGTGCTTGTATTTACACCAAAACATTCTGCTACTTCTTTTGCATTATGCGTTCTATTCCATGCTTCAATCAACAATTTTCTGGCTTCGTTGTGCAACATAATAATCACCTCTTGATTTAATCATAATACCTTTGTCAAGAGAGTGCACTATTTATTTGGATTGCTATACATCGGACAATCTCAGCTCGATTATAGACGGTGTGACAAACAATTCGTCTGATACGAACGCGCGTTGGACCAATTACAATAACCGGAATACCTCTGATACAGCGTCCATCACCTTTACGTGGGCAACTGCCCAGTTAATCAGCAGCGTCAATCTGTATTATTTCACCGATAACTATTCTGCTTTGCTTCCGAGTGAAGTGACGTTTGCCTATTCTCTGAACGGAACCGATTTCACGGAAATCGGTTATGAGGATGTTACACCGACCGCAGGCTTTACGAAGACGGAATATGTGTTTAATCGGGTCATCAATCCGGTTGCACTGCGTGTGACATTTACAGAAAAGTCCGGGCATTGCGTCGGCCTGACGGAAGCAGAGGTCATGACCTATGCGGGCAAGCTGGAATATAACAGCTCGGCGGCGCTGTCCGGCATTTCTGTAGATGGAACGGCGGTTGATTTCATCGCGGATACGCTGTCGTATGAAGCAGCAGGCTCTCAGGTTACGGCATCCAGCGATGTCAATGCAGGTATTACCATTCTGCCTGCGCAGGATCATATTGTCCGCATCCTGACGGTTTCCGAGGACGGAAACGATGTCAAAACATATGAAGTGACGTTGACCGACAAGGAAGTCTGCGACCATGCAAATACTGAGGTGCAGAATGCGAAGGATGCAACCTGCACGGAGGACGGTTATACGGGCGATACGTATTGCACAGACTGTGACAAAAAGATCAGCAGCGGCGAGACAATCCCTGCCACTGGCCACAAAACTGAAGTGCGGAATGCGAAAGAAGCAACCTGCACGGAGGAAGGCTACACAGGCGATACAGTCTGCACGGTATGCGGCGAGACAGTTAAGGCCGGCAGTACGATTGCCGCAAAGGGTCATAGCTGGGATGAAGGCGTGGTAACCAAGGAAGCGACTGAAACAGAAGAGGGCATCAAGACCTACACCTGCACCAGTTGCGGTGAAACTAAGACTGGGGCGATCCCTAAACTGGAAGAAGTCAAGGTTCTTAAGGTTCCCGGTGTGACCCTCTCCGCTTCGCAGAATAACGGAAAGATCCGGCTGACCGGAGCCGTAGCAGATTATGAGAATCGGGATGATTATTACACGATTACCGGTCAGGGCTTTGTTTATATGACTAAAACGGCATTGGGCACAAAATCCCTGAATGTCAATACAGCTGGACGAACGAAAGTCAGTATCAAGAGCATGGGAAGTGCAGGAACGTACAGCTACAGCATGACACCTAAGAGTAGCTCTACGACGTATGTGTTCCGTGCGTACTTGACTTATACGAACAGCAGTGGAAAGACTGTCTATGTTTACTCTGCTCCGATTTATACAAGTTATACGGGCTTAGCAAAATAAAGAGCGTCGGCGGAAAAATATTGCCGCTTCCCTGTCGGAATTTGATTTATTTTCCTGACAGGGAAGCAGGCAACTGTAAAGATATGTCCGAATAGTTGAGAGGAAGAGGGAAAAAGTGCGCCAAATAAAGAAAAGGATACTATCACTTCTGACAGCAATTCTGATGTTGTCTGCTATTGTACCAATTGAAGCACTGGCCGCATCGGGAAATGGGCATTATTTTGTACCGTTAGGTACAGTGACTGAAACTGGGAATCAAAATGATGGAACAGCCGCTTTTGAAACGGATGCTGCCGTCTATATCAATCCCGCTTATATCGATGTCATTGACAAGGACGATATTCCGGTTCCGGATGACGTTGAAAACCCGGAAAGTTTCGGAAGATCCGGAATCAGTACATTTGCAGAGGATGAAGAAAGTGTCGTATATGTCGATACTGTGGAAGATGCGGGAGCCGTTCTGCGTGCGGGTATGGTCGCGCGTGAGGAGACAATCACGGTTTATTATTATGGTGATATATACAGCTCCGATTATTTTAAGGATTTGTGTATCAATCGTATTATCCCGGCAGCGCTTGCGGAGACAGGAAACGCCAATGAAGGAGATTATCTCCGTTACAACTATGGCGGAACCGGCTACAAAGCATCTATTGCAGCGGACGGTGAGGGAAAATATCGTTACTATACGATTGTCTTTACGCCGACCTATTTTACGACCGCAGAGCAGGAGACTGCGGTGACGAAAACGGTGGATGCGCTTTTGGAAGAAACTCTCACCTTTGAGGAGAGCGCCTCTGATTATGAGAAGACGTATTTGGTGTATGACTATATTTGCAGTCATGTCACCTATGATAACGAACATCTGGATGACAGCACCTACACGCTGAAATATTCGACCTATGCGGCTCTGCTTAACGGAACAGCTGTCTGTCAGGGATATGCTTCCTTGTTTTACAGGCTATTGAGAGAGCTTGATATGAGTGTCCGTATCGCGACCGGTTATGGCGGTGCAGCATCGGAGGACACGGCAAATTATTACGAAAACCATGCGTGGAATATCGCGCAAATCGACAGCAAGTGGTATTACGCGGATTCTACCTGGGACGCTGAGTTCAGCGACGAAGTGGCCGCAGGTACGTATTCCTATCAATATTTTCTGAAGGGAACGTTAGACTTTGACAGTCTGGAAGCTCCGTATTCTACTACAGGTATCCATTATCTAATTATGGATGAGGATTTTACAAATGCATACGGTATAGAGGAGACAAGATATATCGATGCAGGCGGAGCGGAATGTTCACATGAATATGTTGCAGCCGTCACGGAACCGACCTGCACAGAGAGCGGATATACTACGTACACCTGTTCCCTGTGCGGAGATAGCTATATCAGTGATGAAACGGAGGCTCTGGGACACGCTGTTGTGACGGATGCTGCTGTGACTGCAACCTGTGAGAAAACCGGTCTGACGGAGGGAACACATTGCGCAGTCTGTGGCGAGACACTCAAAGCACAGGAAATTGTTCCTGCCATTGGTCACAGTTGGGACGGCGGTGTTGTGACGAAGGAAGCTACTGCGGACGAAGAGGGGATCAGAACCTATACCTGTACAGTCTGCGGAGCTACAAAAACAGAGACAATCGCCGTCAAGATCCTGTCAGCACCGTTGGTGACACTCGGCGTTTCCCAAAACAATGGGAAAATCCGCCTGACTGGAACTGCAGCAGATTATGAGAATCGGGATGACTATTACACGATTACTGGTCAGGGATTTGTCTACATGACAAAAACCGCGTTGGGAACAAAATCCCTAAATGTCAATACAGCTGGACGGACGAAAGTCAGCATCAGGAGTATCGGCAGCGCAGGAACATACAGCTACAGTATGACACCTAAGAGCAGTTCCACGATCTATGTATTCCGCGCATTCCTAACTTATCAGAACAGCACCGGAAAAACGGTTTATGTCTATTCCAATCCTGCTTATACGTGCTACAGCGGAATCAATCTATAGAAATTGATTTATTCGGGCTTTTGCATATAGATAGATTGGATAAGCTCACGCCAGAAGAAACAAAAGAGAATTTTCTGGAATACTTGAAAGAAGCCAAGGTGCTACAATACAGTTAACAGAAAATTCAAAATCGTCCGAAAAAGGATGATATACAGCTCAATTACCGTCGCAGCCTGCCTGATATGGCAGATTGTGGCGGTGATTTTTTCTTTCTGTGTGAGGTGTTTTAGCCGAACACCGTTGAAACCGCCCCATACCTACGATATAATGATACCGGTATGATGCTTGTTATATCCAGATGCATTATCGAAAGATTTAGACAAAGTAAACAAAGAGTATTTTTCACAGGCGGGAGGCATTTCATGAACACAGCAGCGGTCATTCTGGCGGCGGGCTTCAGCCGCCGCATGCAGCATGCGGATAAGCTCAAACTGAATATTGCGGGCGTGCCGATGTATCAGCATGTGATTTCTCTCGCGTGTACCTGCGGGCTGTTTTCCACCGTCATTGTTGTGACCAATCAGCCGGATATCGCGGCATTTGCTGCACAAAACGGTGCACAGGCTGTGGAAAATCTACGCGCGGCGCATGGCATGGGTACCTCCGTCGCGGCGGGCACGCGCGCCTTGCCGGAGAATACAGATTTCTGTGCTTTCCTCACCGCGGATCAGCCATTTCTGACTGCGGATCTTCTGCGTAATCTGGTAGAAACGGCATGTGGGCAAAATAAAATCGCCGTCCCACGGGTGGACGGCGCGCCAAAATCCCCGTGCATTTTCCCGGCACGGTATTTTGGACAGTGCAAAGCCCTCTCCGCCGACAAGGGCGGAAAGGGCATATATCAGCAGCATTTGGATGATGTTGTATGGGTGGACTTCCCGGATGGGCATGCATGGCGCGATATCGATACACAGACCGATTACAGCGCGGTGATCTCCGGCTGAGTGCCGAGGAAACAGGTTGCCGCACAGCGGATCCCGTGAATGGCGAGACCGGCTGAAATTTCTCTTGCTGCATCCCGCAGCGCATCCGTATCACACTGGTTCAAACAGACGGTAAAGTGGTGCGGATAGCCTGCCGCCTGGCGGCATTCAAGCGCAAGACGCACGAAATCATCTGTGTCGAGCGGCTTGTCCGGCAGGGCAGCAAACAGCGGGTCGAGCTGCCAGCGGTGGCAGATGTCCTGTGCCGGTTTGCCGAGTGCAGACAGACCGAGCACGCCGATGACCGAATCTGTGCCGAACCACACCACCGGTTCGGTTGCGTTGTGGCACTTGACCGGCAGGCGTTTGGCACCGTCCGCTTCATACAAAAACACATCGGCGGCCTGCATGGCGGCATCCACGTTCATCGGCGCAATACCGGTGATTTTTTTTTGCCCGCAGGGCGTGCCAATGACAGCAATCTGCCCGGGCAGGCAGATGGATGCAGGATTCTCTACCTGCTCCGTGTGAAAAAAGTGAAGAACATCGGTGTCCTCCGGCTGGAGGATGTGTGTGCTCGTCGTGACGAGCACGCGCTGATTGCCCCGCCGCGCTTCCTCCGCCAGCGCATACAGCAGCGTTGTCTTGCCGCCTGCGCCGCAGATTGCAACGGATTGCACATCTGTCAGGTACAGTGCACCAGAAAGCCGCATGGTCAGACCTCTACCCATTGCGCGCAGGTCGCCTGCGGGACCGTCACCTCGCAGACCGGCGCGACATAGAGGCCGGAACGTCGGTCGACCGGACACACGGCGATGGTATTGGTATATTGCCCTGTGATGACAATGTGTGTGCCGCCCGGCTGGAACGAAAAATGCCGTGGGCCGGAGGTAAACACCGGCAGATAAAACGGCTCCGACAGGAGACCGTCATCCCGCACATGGTACAGTGCCATATAATCGATGCCGCGGCTGGACGCATACAGGTAGTGTTCGTCAGCCGACAGATGGATGTCTGCGGACAGTGTGTCATCCGGGCGCACTGCGGGTACACAGTCGGTAATTTGCAGTTCGGTCAGCACGCCAGTCTCCGGGTCGCGGGCATAGACCAGAATCTGTGCGGACAGCTCAGTGATGACATAGACACGCGTGCCTGCCTTGTTATAGGTCAGATGGCGCGGGCCGGAGCCTGCCGGGGCAATCAGTTCTGTCTGCGCCGGATTCGGCAGCAGTTTGCCGTCATTTTCAATGCAGTAGCTGTAAATGCGGTCACTGCCCAGGTCACAGACGAGCAGGAATCGGTTGTCCGGTGACGGGAATGCCGAATGGATGTGCGGCCTGTCCTGCCGCGGATGCGGGCCGCCGCCGGTGTACAGAATGCGTTCCACCTCTCCGGTCGGAATGCCGTCTGCATGCAGCGGACAGCGCAGCAGCTCGCCCGCAAAATAATTGCAGGCATACAGCGTGCGGCCTACGACCGACACATGGCAGGTCGAGCCGCCGGGCGAGTCGATGCGGTGCAGCGGCGTCAGGCTGTGCCCGTCAAAGGCAAAGGTACGGACACAGCAGCCGGTCTCGGCGCGTCCGCTCGTATACAGCAGGCCGTTGTGATACAGCACATAGGTTGGACTGTAAGCATCTGCCGTGCAGAGCTGGGTGAGTTTGCCGTCCGGAGAAGCTGCAAAGCAGCGTACCCCGTCTTTTCCATCCGGGTCGGTATAAGAACCGGTAAAAATATATTGCATGTTGCATCCCTCCATGTCGGAATCGATTACCCTTATTGTAACAAAGTGCGCGAAAGAATGCAAACGGGAGGGAACAATCCGTTGTGCAATGATCCCAAAAGGTTCGACAAATAGGGCGTATCTGAACAGTCGAAAATTTTGACTATTTCTATAAGTGCGGACAGCTTCTTTGTTAAAAACACTGGAAATGCGAAAGGATTCCAGCGTGCTTTTGCCTTGAACCAGTCTCACCTTTGCGAAAGATTTGTCATTTTCTTGGTTTTCAGATAGCGCCCGGTTCAAATACAAATTGTTCAGGCAACCAAAAGGCCCTGTTATCTGTAAAAAGCAGACGGCTGTCCGTGCAGGACAGCCGAATTTTTGTGTCAGAATATAGAAGGATATACCTCATTAGTATACCATATTTATAGTTATATGAAAAGAAAAAATGTGTGAATTGTAATAATTGCCGATTCTTTCGTCGTTTTCAGTAGAATTTGAGATGTTTTTAATATTGACTTTTGTTTGTCGGTTGGATAACATAAAAGCTAAGGTTTTTTAATCCAATCGTACCAATTAGAAATGAGGTTAGACGTAAGATGACAGCAATTGATTTAAACAAATATGGCATCACCGGTACAACCGAAATCGTTTACAACCCTTCCTATGAGATGCTCTTTGAAGAGGAAACCAAGGAAGGTCTGGAAGGCTTTGAAGTTGGCCAGAACACGGAGCTGGACGCTGTAAACGTAATGACTGGTATCTACACTGGTCGTTCCCCGAAGGACAAGTACATCGTCATGGATGAAAACTCCAAGGACACCGTTTGGTGGACCTCTGACGAGTATAAGAACGACAACCATCCGATGAGCGAGGAAGTTTGGCAGACGGTTAAGGACATCGCTGTCAAGGAGCTGTGCAACAAGAGACTGTTTGTTGTGGATGCATTCTGCGGCGCAAACAAGGATACCCGCATGGCAATCCGTTTCATCGTTGAGGTAGCTTGGCAGGCACACTTCGTAAAGAACATGTTCATCCGCCCGACGGAGGAAGAACTGAAGGACTTCACCCCGGACTTTGTTGTTTACAACGCTTCCAAGGCAAAGGTTGAGAACTATAAGGAGCTGGGTCTGAATTCCGAGACCTGCGTAGCCTTCAACATCACCAGCCGTGAGCAGGTTATCATCAACACCTGGTACGGCGGCGAGATGAAGAAGGGTATGTTCTCTATGATGAACTACTACCTGCCGCTGAAGGGCATCGCTTCCATGCACTGCTCTGCAAACACCGATATGAACGGCGAGAACACCGCAATCTTCTTCGGCCTGTCCGGCACCGGTAAGACCACCCTGTCCACCGATCCGAAGCGTCTGCTGATCGGCGATGACGAGCACGGCTGGGACGACAACGGCGTATTCAACTTCGAGGGCGGCTGCTATGCAAAGGTTATCAACCTGGATAAGGACTCCGAGCCGGATATCTACAACGCAATCAAGCGCAACGCTCTGCTGGAGAACGTAACCGTTGATGCAGAAGGCAAGATTGATTTCGCTGATAAGAGTGTAACCGAGAACACCCGTGTATCCTATCCGATCGACCATATCGAAAAGATTGTACGTCCGGTATCCTCTGCACCGGCAGCAAAGAACGTGATCTTCCTGTCTGCTGACGCATTCGGCGTACTGCCGCCGGTTTCTATCCTGACACCGGAGCAGACGCAGTACTACTTCCTGTCTGGCTTTACTGCAAAGCTGGCTGGTACCGAGCGCGGCATCACGGAGCCGACCCCGACCTTCTCCGCTTGCTTTGGTCAGGCATTCCTGGAACTGCATCCGACCAAGTACGCAGAAGAGCTGGTTAAGAAGATGGAAAAGAGCGGCGCAAAGGCTTACCTGGTTAACACCGGCTGGAACGGCACCGGCAAGCGCATCTCCATCAAGGATACCCGCGGCATCATCGACGCAATCCTGAACGGCGACATCAAGAACGCTCCGACCAAGACCATTCCGTACTTCAACTTTGAAGTTCCGACCGAGCTTCCGGGCGTAGATCCGGCAATCCTGGATCCGCGTGATACCTATGCAGACGCTTCCGAGTGGGATGCAAAGGCAAAGGATCTGGCTGGCAGATTCATCAAGAACTTCTCCAAGTACGAAGGCAACGAGGCTGGCAAGGCTCTGGTTGCAGCAGGTCCGCAGCTCTAAAGCTTCGTGACGGCTTTCCGTATGGTGAAGCCTCTCTGATATAACAGAACAAGAGAACAGCGAGATGGGAAACCGCATGGTTTGTCCATCCCGCTGTTTTTTGCTTGTACGATTTGTGTCAGCTCGAGAGGAAGCAATCAGGCGCGGCAGACGCCGCTGCCGTCAAAATGCGGAATAAAGCTCTCGCTGACCGATTCCGCGTCCTGAGTCCAGCCTTCCAGAGCGAGCAGCGCCATCTGTTCGCAGGCATCGGCATATTCTTCGTCAGTGATGCGGCGCGTGAGCTCCGGATAGCCGGACAGGTTGGTGCACGGCGTAAACTGCCGCATCAGGCTGACCAGCACCTGTCCGCCCCAGTTGGATGAAATCGAGCGAAGGATCTGCGCCGTGTCGCCGCCCAGACCGGGCAGCATGAGATGGCGGATGATGGTGCCGTGCGTCATCATGCCGTCAGCATCAAACTGCGGCGCACCGGTCTGGCGTATCATTTCCCCGATTGCGGCACAGGCGATATCGAAATAATCCGGTGCATGCGAATAGCGCGCAGCATAATAAGAGCTGTAATATTTGAGGTCGGGCAGGTAAATGTCAATCAGTCCGTCCAGCATGCGCAATGTTTCCACACGTTCATAACCGCCGCAGTTGTAAATAACCGGGATGGTCAGTCCGCGCGCGCGGGCGAGCGGGATGGCTTCTGCGAGATGGACGGCGTAGTGCGTCGGCGTCACGAGATCAATGTTATGCGCGCCGCGCGCCTGTAATGATAAAAATGTGTCTGCCAGACCGGAACAATCGGTTAATATGCCGTTTGCTGCTGCCTCTTGACCGGAAATGTCATGGTTCTGACAGTAGACACAGCCGAGCGGGCAGTGGCAGAAAAAGACGGTGCCCGCGCCGCGCGTGCCCGACAGGCACGGCTCCTCCCAGCGATGCAGGCTGGCCAGCCCGATGCGGATAGTGTCATCCGCGCCGCAGAAGCCGGTTTGTCCGGCCGCGCGGTTTGCCCCGCACCGGCGCGGGCACAGGGTACAGTGTTCGAGCATCATGGAACCCCTCCTTCGGATATGCCCGGATTTGTTTGCTCTGTCAGCATATCATAGCACAAAAGACTGGGAAATGGAACAGAAATGCGGTATACTAGGTAACAATAGCAAAGGCACTGTGCGGCCAGCGGCGTATTCTTATGCGGGAGTAAAGCGCTGGCGAATCAACAGTTGAAGTGGAGGAGCTGTCATGAATTTTCAGCAGTTTAATGATCTGGCAAAGGCGGCACGCGGCGAAATTCCGGCGGAACTCGTATTCCGTGGGGGAAACGTGGTGAATGTATTCACCGGGGAGGTGCTTGAGACCTCTGTCGCGGTCACAGACGGCACAATTGTGGGGGTTGGAGACCAGTATGTGGGAGAGACTGAGATTGACCTGGCGGGGAAATACCTGTGTCCGGGTCTGATCGATGGGCATATTCATCTCGAATCCACGATGGTAACACCGGCGGAGCTGGTCGAACAGGCAGTCAGATGCGGCACGACGACCTACATTGTCGACCCGCATGAGGCGGCGAATGTGAGCGGCGCAGACGGCATTGATTATATCTTGAACGAGACTGCGGATGTCCCGGCGAATGTATATGTCATGATGCCGTCTTGTGTGCCCGCATTGCCGTTTGAGGACAACGGCTGTACGTTTGACGCAAACGAGATGCGAAACTATCTGGATAACCCGCGTGTGCTCGGTCTGGGCGAAGTGATGGACTATGTGTCCACGGTCAACGCTGCACCCGCGATGGCGGAAAAACTCGCACTGTTCGACGGAAAACCGAAGGACGGGCATGCGCCGATGCTGACCGGGAATGAGCTCAATGCGTATGTGCTCGCCGGCATTACCAACGACCATGAGTGTTCGACGCCGGAGGAAGTTCTGGAAAAGCGCCGTCTCGGCATGCACATCCATGTGCGTGAGGGCAGTGCGGCGCGCAATCTGGAGGCGATTGTGCGCGGCATCGTGCAGGAGCACCAGTTGACAGACGGCTTTTCATTCTGCACGGATGACAAGCACATCGAGGACATTCGGCAGGAAGGGCATATTGACCACTGTGTGCGCAAGGCGATTGCCTGTGGGCTTGCGCCGGTCGATGCCATCCGCATGGCGACCATCAATACAGCGCGGCACTATGGGCTGCATCATCAGCTCGGCGCCATTGCGCCCGGCATGCAGGCGGATTTTGTCGTGTTGGATGATTTGGAAACGGTTCACATTCATGCGGTTTATCACAGGGGACAAGATGTTTCCGACTTCCGTGCACAGCCGAAGCTGCCGCAGGACAGCCCACTGCGCCGCACAGTGCATTGTCAGCCGGTACGTCCGGAGCAACTGGAACTCCCGGTTGGAGAGACCAGCCATGTCATCCGTATTGCCGCCGGCCAGCTCGTGACGGAAAACGAATGCTGCGCCCTGCCGCAGCAAAACGGTTTGTTCGTTCCGCAGGGTGAATTCAGCAAAATTGCAGTGGTCGAACGCCATCACAATACGGGAAAGGTCGGCGTTGGTGCGGTCGCAGGCTTCGGTCTGCATGGCGGCGCAATGGCATCCACGGTAGCCCATGACAGTCATAACCTGTCCGTCATCGGCGACAACGATGCGGATATGCTGCTCGCCGCACAGCACCTGCGCGACATCGGCGGCGGCTATACACTGGTATCTCATGGAAAAATTCTGCACACAGTCGCATTGCCCATCATGGGTCTGATGAGCGACGCGGGCTTTGATACGGTGCAGGCGGAGCTGTCCGCTATGATTGCAAAGGCACATGAGATGGGCGTTCCGGCGGATGTTTCTCCGCTCATTCTGCTGTCTTTCCTTGCGCTGCCGGTTATCCCATCGCTGCGCATTACACCGCGCGGCCTGTTTGATGTGGAACAGATGAAGTTTATCGAAGGATAAACGCTTCACAATTGTGGCTCATTGCGGCATAAAAATTGCCCGTTCGATTTCCGGCGCGGATGGCCGGAATCGAACGGGCGTCTTTGTTTATCTGTTTGCAGTTGCTTATGCGAAGAATGAAACAATCAGTGCGACAACAAAACCGGTGGTACCGACGATGGTTTCCATCATTGTCCAGGTTTTAAAATCTGTGAAGTGATTTTACTGTTTTATTATATCACAATTTATTATATCACAAAGGAACCCCACGGTAAAGAAAACCTGTTTCAACCGAAACGCAGATACGCCCTGGCGAACCGACTTTTACAGCGCGAGCAGATGCTCCCGCAGCTCATCCACTGTGGCGACGATGTGTGCGGCGTGATGGGCTTCGGCCTCCTCGCGTGTACCGAAGCCATACAGCACATAGGTGCAGTCAATGCCGTATTTGCGTGCGCCCTCGACGTCGTGCAGACGGTCGCCGACCATCTCGATATCTGCCGGGTCAGGCTGTCCGGCTCGCTCGAGCGCCAGCCGCACAACGGCATCTTTGGTATTGATGCGTCCGTCGAGTGTTGCGCCGCAAATTTCCTCCAGATATGGCGCAAGTCCAAAGCGCTCCGCGATGCGAATGGAATAGTCCTCCGGCTTGCTTGTCACCAGGAACAGCCGTTTTCCAGCGGCTTTGAGCGCGGCGAGCGTGTCGACAATGCCGTCATAGGCGCGGTTTTCAAACAGGCCGACAGTGGAATAACGCGCGCGGTAATCCGTTACCGCCTGTGCAGCCTGTGCCGCATTCATGCCAGCAATGCCCTGAAAGCTGTCGATCAGCGGGGGGCCGATGAAACGGCGCAGACTGTCACTGTCTGGAATGGGCCAGTCCTGCTTTTGCAATGCATGGATGACGCAGTTTGTAATTCCCTCGCCGGAATCGGTCAGCGTGCCGTCAAGGTCGAAAAAGATAATATGCTTCATAGTAAACTCCTGCCGGTTTCGGGCAGCAGGAAACCGAGAACGTTTCGATGCTGCCCGGATCATTTCTGCAAAAAAGTGTAACAGATTTTGACAGATTGTGCAATATATATGCGGCATTTGTGCCCCAGCTGTTCCAAAACAGCGCGAATGCTTGACGAACAGGGGAAAACTACTTATAATTACATGTGAAATGATAGAATAAAGTGAGGGGGAGCCTGTGAAACAAATTAAAATTGCAGTTTTGGCGCTGTTCGTATGCAGTGTTGCTGTTTTTTCTGTGTTTACGATCCGTGATTTTCTGGAGACCAAGGATCAGCTGCCTGTCATCGAGGCAGAGCAGGATACTATTTCTGTGCCAATCGATGCGACGGATGAACAGCTTTGCGCGGGACTGCGTGCGACGGATGCTGAGGATGGGGATCTGACCGACGGCATTCTGGTGACCAACATCTCCAATTTTGTCGATGACAGCACATGCAATATTTCTTATGCCGTGTTTGACTCGCAGGAGCAGCTCGGCACCTATACCAGAAAGGTTACCTATACCGATTACAAACCGCCGAAGTTTTCCGTCAGCGATCCGCTGGAGGTTCGCATGGGCGGCGAGGTTCAGATTCTGGACAAGCTCAGTGCAGAGGATGTGTTTGACGGGGATATTTCAAACCGCATCCTGATTCTTTCCAGTACGGTCAATTCGGCTGTTGCGGGGCTGTATGATGTCACGGTTCAGGTTTCCAACAGCCATGGCGATGTTTCAGAGCTGAAGCTGCCGGTCGCCGTAACCGATCCGTCGATCGGTGCGCCGACGATTACTCTGACTGAATCGCTGGTCTATCTCAAAAAAGGTGCAGCTTTTGACCCGGAGAGCTATATCGATGAGAAAAAGAGCTCTGTCAAGACATCGTACATTAACGTGGAATCCACCGTCAATCCGGCGCAGCCCGGAACCTATGTTGTGACCTATTCGGCACAGAATACGGAAGGGAACATCGGACACGCATACCTGACCGTTGTAGTGGAGGAATAAGAGATGGAAGAAAAACGATGGAGCTTGGCTTCAATCAATCTGCATACCATGCTGCGGGATGTGTGGAAAAATCTCTGGATGATTGTACTGGTTGCTGCTTCCGCGGTCATGTTGACCCGCGTTGCATCCGAGACCATTTACAAACCGGAATATACCAGTTCGGTCACCATGTCAGTCACATCCAAATCAGGCAGCAATGCGGTTGCTGACCTCAATACGACCCGGCAGATGGCATCGGCCTTTCAGGGCGTGCTCGAAAGTGACCTGCTGCATGAGACCGTTGCGGCGGCAATGGGGGAGACTTCGCTGCCCGCACAGCTGGAAAGCTCGATCATTGAGGGCACCAACCTGCTGACCATTTCCGCGACGGCGGACAATGCGCGCACCGCATTCCTGACCGTCAAGGCAGTGATGGAAAATTATAATACGGTTTCCGATCAGGTATTGTCCGGCGCAGTCTTTACGGTTGTCCGGGAGCCACAAATTGCGCGCGCACCATCCAATGCCATGTCGCTGCGCAGCCGCCTGATTCTGGCGGGCGCACTCGGCGCACTGGCAATGCTGGCGGTTGTTATCCTGATGTCCTGTCTGCGCGATACCGTCAAGCGGGAGGAAGAGGTCAAGGAAAAGCTGGATACCCACCTGATTGCATCTGTACCGCACGAAAAGCGGCCGGATGGCAAAAACAAGAAGGAAAAGCACAGCTTCCTGATTACCCATACGGTCATCAGCTTCGCATTTGAAGAGAGCATCCGCCAGATCCGCACGCGGCTGGAATATGCGGCGAAGCAGGACGGAGCCAAGGTATTTCTGATCTCCAGCTTCGGAGAGAATGAGGGCAAATCGACCATTTCAGCGAACAGTGCACTTTCGCTGGCGGAGAAGGGGTATCATGTCCTGCTGATTGATGCGGACTTCCGCAAGCCCGCACAGTACAAGGTTCTGAACCGCGATGTCGATGAGGCCAACTGCCTCGGCGAATACCTGCGCGGAACGTGCAGCGTGGACAAAATCATACAGACCAACGCAGAGGTTAAGCTGTATGAAATGTTTGGAAAAAATTATTATTCTGACTCTGTTGAGCTGCTGGGAAGTGCACGCATGAAAAAGCTTCTGGAGGTTTCCCGGCAGAAGATGGATTTCATTATCATTGACTCCCCACCGATGTCTGCATTGTCGGATACCGAGGTTCTTGCGGAGCTTGTCGACGCGACTGTTCTTGTCGTGCGTGAAGATACTTCGGCTGTGCCCGATCTGAATGAATCCATTATGATCCTGAATGAGAGCAAGTCCAGACTGCTGGGGTGTGTATACAACGATAAGCATACCTCTCCGCTCAGCCGCCTGCCGATTTATGGCAAATATGCCGACTATTATGGCTACCGCGGGTATTATGGAAATTATGGAAAATACGGCAAGAGCAGCAGAAAGCGTGAGGGATGACGATGAGCGAACAGCAACACAATAGCCGCCATGCCGAAGAGGCATGGCTGGAGGATGAGAACAAAATATCCCTTGAGCTGGTGCTGGGGGATATGTGGAAGGGCTTTTTGCGATTCGGCTGGATTGTCATGTTGGTGTTTGCCGTCGCGGGCGCAGTCATCAGCACTGCATATACGGCGGCATCGTTTTCACCGCGCTATCAGGCGATCTCGACCTTTACGGTAAAGGCGAGCACCGGCATGTCGGACAGCGATGACCGCGCCAATTATTATTACAGCTCACAGTCTGCGGAGCAGATGGCGAGCACCTTCCCGTATATTATTCACAACGATGTCATGTATGATGTCATTAAGCAGGATCTCGGCATCGGTGCCATCACTGCGAGCATTTCCGCAGAGGTCGTGCCCGATACCAATATGGTCACTGTAAAGGTGCAGGATTCCAGCGCAGAGAGTGCGTTGGCCGTGCTCAATTCGGTGATGGAAAATTATCCGCAAGTTGCACGGTATGTGCTGGGCAGTACCAAGCTGTCTGTCCTGAAAAAGCCGACCGTAACAGAGAAGCCGATCAATATCCCTTCTTATCCGCGCAAGGCGGTAAAGGGAGCTGCGATGGGTATTCTGTTGGCACTCGCTGTGCTGTTTTTCTATGCAGTCACGCGCAGCACCATCCGGACGGAGGATGATTTCCGTGATGTGCTCAATCAGAAATGTCTGGGTCTGCTGCCACTGATGAAGTTCAAAAAAATACGCGGCGATGCAAGCCCGGTGGTTTCCGTGCTCAATCCGCGCGTCAATTCCAGCTTCCGCGAGTCGGTGCGCGCATTGCGTGTCCATATTCTCAAGGAGCTGGATTCCCATCCCAGAGACCGTGTCATTCTGGTGACCAGTACGCTGCCAAATGAGGGCAAAACCACGGTTGCGCTCAATCTGGCACTCAGTTTGGCGCAAAATGGCGCCTCAGTCATTCTGGTAGATGCCGACCTGCGCAACCAGACCGTCAAGCAGGCGTTGAATCTTTCAGAGGAGAGCGCCGGTCTGACTGAGGTGCTGGAACAGGATGTGACAATCGAACAGGCACTGATGCAGTATGAGGACACGCGCGTGCGCCTGTTGGCAGGCGACCATGTTTCTGAGCATCCGTCTGAGCAGCTCGGCTCAAAGGAAATGGCAAAGGTCGTTGCACAGCTGCGCAAAATGGCGGATTATGTCGTGCTCGACAGCGCGCCGTGTGGCATGCTGTCGGATGCCATTTCCTTGGCGGAGCATGCCGACTGTGCATTGTATGTCGTCAAGCAGGACTATGCAACGGGGAATCGCATTCTCAGCAGCCTGGACCGACTGTCTGTCAGCCGCATTCGTGTCATCGGTTGCGTATTCAATGCCATTGCATCCGGCCTGAGCGGCTATGGCTATGGCTATTATGGCCGCTATGGTCGGTATGGCAGATATGGCCGCTATGGTAAGTACGGCACCTATGGCGAAAAGGAGCGGGCAGTGAGCGAACAGGCCAAGCCGGAATCATAACGCTGACCGCAGAGAGCAATAAAAAATCCATACCGCTTTCATCAGCGGTATGGATTGAGCCTGTCGAAGAACCCGGCTGCGCATTAAGCGAGAGCCAGATTTTGGCACATATAGGGAAAAAGCCGGAAAACTGGAATAGGGAAATGGATCTTCCACTTCCACATAGCCAGCTTTTTCAGATTCATGGCAGCAAATTTAAGCTTCACCCAGTTGGTAACTTGAGCCAAGCCTCGATATTGTGTATAGCGCATACCATGCTTTTCTTTGGCATCTGCAAATACACGTTCAATCTTTTGTTGTCGGAGTTTATATAAGTCACGATATTCAGTCATATGACGTGCGTCTTCTGCCAACTCTACATAATCAGCCCATACGTGTCTGGTGAC
Organism: Butyricicoccus porcorum; assembly: GCF_051246315.1. NCBI lineage: Bacteria > Bacillati > Bacillota > Clostridia > Eubacteriales > Butyricicoccaceae > Butyricicoccus > Butyricicoccus porcorum. Next base: position 173,907 of record NZ_CP178353.1, on the reverse strand, counting down.
AGTCTTTTCAAACTTTGCACTCGATGTACACAGCTCTCTGGTCGGACAATGTTCGCAGACGTATGACCTGCTCTTATATTCACGATATCCATCTTTGTTCGTTGTTGCATAATGAAGTGTTTTATACTCCGGACAGATTACACAATCATAATACTCATCATAAACATATTTCCACCATTCATGACCGCCTTTCTTTGTCATTGGACGTTTATATGCTGTAGATAATACTCTTCCACTCTCAAAAATACGTTTACAAATCGAAGGAGTTTTGTAGGCGCTGTCTGCTACTATCGTTTTATGTTCTGGGTAATGTTCGCAAAGCTGGTCATATAACGGGTCAAATGCTACACTGTCATGTACATTTCCTGCTGTTACTTCTACGTCGAGAATAAAATTATGCTTGTCACAGGCTGTATGCGCTTCGTAGGCAAAACACTTCTTGTGTTCACCTTTATGGAATACGCCGGCATCCGGATCCGTTGTCGAAACTGTTATTTCTTTCTCCTTTGGCGGTGTTGAATCGTCATCATCGTTGAATGGCTTTTTGTCGTGTTCTTCGCGATCTCTGTTAATTTCTTCCGCAGCTCCTTTGCATATCGTTTTGCTTCAACTGGAACAGCTTTTCGTGCTTTTTTCTTCATGTTTGCACTTGCTTTGATATGTGTCCCATCGATAAAAATTGCACTCGTATCCAGAAATCCTTCCTTTGCTGCTGTGTTCAATATCCACCGAAATATATATTCTACAGTTGCTGTTGTAAAACGATGCTTAAAATTATAGCTTACTGTTGAAAAATGCGGCACCTGCTCATTCAATGGATAACCGATAAACCACCTGTATGCAACATTCATATTCACTTCTTCCAGCGTCCGCCGGAGCGATGGTATCCCATATATGTGCTGTATCATTACAATCTTAAACAATACTACCGGATCGATACTTGGCCTGCCGTTGTCCTTGCAGTACAAATCATCTACAAATTCATAAATTTGTTTGAAATCTACTGCTGCATCTATTTTCCTCAGTAGATGATCCTCGGGCACTAACATATCCAGACTTACAATCTCTACTGCCTCTCTGTTTTCCTTCCCTTTTACTATCATTTTATCACCTGTCTCTCTTATCTTTATTATAACAGAAAAAGCCGCCTTTCGGCGACTTTTTCGACAGGCTGAATCCATACCGCTTTCATCAGCGGTATGGATTTTTTGCGTCCGGGGGAATTCAGGTATCTGACTCGTCTGTGGTTTCTTCCATCAGCCGCATGCCAGCCGTGCTGGTGACGGGGAGCGAAAAGACGATGGAATGAGCCTTGCTGTCCAGTCCGGCTTTGTCCATAATCGCCTTCATAATGCGGTTTTTCATCTCGGTTTTGACCACAATCAGGACAATTTCTTTTTCGTTGACCAGTGACACGCCGAGGAATTTTTCGGCGCGCGCCATGCCGGTTCCTTTTGCATGGATGACGGTGCCGCCGGCGGCGTCCTCCGCGCGGGCAGCGTCCATGATGAGGTCAGTATAGCCCTGATTGGCAATGACAATCAGCAGTTCATATTTGGTGTCTTTCAACGTGCTTTCCTCTCCTTTTTCAAAGTTCTGATGTTCTGTGAGGAAGAACAGCGGCTTTTTCCCGCCAATGCTGCTCAGCGGGATGAGAAATGCGATGCCCGTGCCGGGAACATCGATTTTGATTTCCTTTTCCAGACTGGCTTTGATTTTCTTCCAGGTGGTGCGGGTTACGACGGAAAAAACAATTCCCTTTTCCGCCTGCTCCAGTCCGAGAGAATCCAGTGTTTCACTCACCGCAGTGCCATCACCGAGTGTGCTGAAGGTCACATCGACACCGTGTCTTCGGTACAGCTCGATGAATTTTTTTGCCTTGCTGCGGTCGGTGATGGTTGTCATAAAATATAATTCACTCATATGGCTCTCCTTTTTCTTTTATGCAGCCTCAGAGCTCAATGATGGCATCATCGTCGAGCAGCTCAAATTCCAATGCGGGTGTGAGCGCAGGCGGTTCCGTCTTGGCATCGCGCCGCTTTTGCAGCTGGTACAGCATGCCGAGCAACTGGATAGTGATGAGCGGTGTCATGGCGACCATGGATACGACGCCGAACGCATCGGTTACAATATTGCCGCCGACTGCAATGCAGGCGCCCTGTGCAAACGGCAGCAGGAAGGTTGCTGTCATCGGACCGGAGGCGACGCCACCGGAGTCGAATGCGATTGCGGTAAAGATTTTGGGGACAAAGAAGGAAATCCCGAGTGCAATGGCATAGCCGGGGATCAGAAACCAGAGGATTGGGATTCCGGTCAGCACACGCAGCATGGCGATGCCGATAGAGACCGCCACGCCGACAGACAATGCGGTTCCCATCGCTTTTGCGGAAATGCCGCCGTCCGTGATCTCCTCGACCTGTTTGTTGAGGACATAGACCGCCGGCTCTGCCTTGACGATAAAGAAACCGATGAGCATGCCGATCGGGATGATGATCCAGTTGTAATGGAGGGAGGCCATGACCTGTCCGAGGTAGTTGCCTGCCGGCATAAAACCGACATTTGCACCGGTCAGGAACAGTACAAGGCCGATATACGTATAGACCAGGCCGACGATGATCTTGCGCAGGCGGCGTTTGGACAGCCGGAGTACGGCGATCTGGAAAATTCCGAAAAAGACGACGATAGGCAGCAGGGAGACTGCAATTTCCTTCAAATAGGTCGGAAGGGCAACGCGGAATAAATTCCACAGCTCCACAGAATTGCTGATTTCCGGCACAGCTGCCGGCGTATAGGTGCTCTCGTTTGGCTGGAACACCATGCCGAGGATGAGCACAGCGAGCACAGGCCCGATGGAGCACAGCGCGACAAGGCCAAAGCTGTCATCTGATGCATGCCGGTCGTTTCGGATGGCGGCAATGCCGATGCCGAGTGCCATGATAAACGGTACGGTCATTGGGCCGGTTGTGACGCCGCCGGAATCGAATGCGACCGCAAGGAAATCCGGTGAGACAAAGCCTGCCACAATAAAAACAGCCAGATAAAAGACAACAAGCAGCTGAGGCAGCGGAATACCGAACAGCATGCGCAGCAGCGCAACGACGAGGAAAATACCGACGCCGACTGCAACCGACAGGATCAGTGTCATGTTGGGGATAGACGGCACCTGCTCTGCCAGCACCTGCAAATCCGGTTCGGATATCGTGATGATGAAGCCGAGAATGAAGCCGATTGCGATGATGAGCAGCAGATTTTTGCTTTTGGTGATCGCGGTACCGACGCGCTCGCCCATCGGTGTCATGCTCATCTCCGCACCCAGCGTAAAGAACATGATGCCGACAACGATCATGGCGGCGCCCATCAGGAAGCACAGCAGGATGCTGGCGGAAATCGGTGCGATGGTGAAGCACAGAACCATCACAATTGCGATAACCGGCAGCACCGCGCGCAGTGCTTCTGACAGCTTTTCGTTGAGATTTGCGAGGGAATGTTTCAATGTGTCAACTGCAATCCTTTCTGTTTTGGGGATATCAATACTATATCATACCGGTCCGTAGGTTTGCGATGGGTAATGTATACATATTTCATATGATTTTATAATTGTAACAACTTCCTAACGGCCTTCCAACGGAAACCCGGCATGAGAGGACTGCCCGCGTCCATCTTACAGGATAGTGCCGAATTCTGCGCGGAGCTTTTGCAGGGCTTTTTTTTCAATGCGTGATACATAAGAACGAGAGATGCCGTGCAGGCGGGCGACTTCGCGCTGTGTGAGTGGCGTATGCCCGCCGAGACCGTAGCGCAGGGAAATAATCTCCTTTTCGCGCGGCTCCAGCACCTGCATGGCACCGGAAATCAGACGAATGCGGTCATTCAGTTCAATGCGTTCGAGGGCATCATCATTGCAGCTGAGAACATCCTTCAGTGCCAGCGCGCTGCCGTCGCTGTCCGGCTCAATCGGCTCTTCAAGCGAGACTTCACAGGACAGCTTTTTGGAGGAACGGAAGTACATCAGGATTTCATTTTCAATACAGCGGGAAATATAGGTTGCCAGCCGGACATTTTTCCCCGGATCAAAGGTTGAGACACCTTTAATCAGACCGATGGTACCGATGGAAATGAGGTCATCGGAATCCGCGCTGGAGGAATAATATTTTTTGACGATGTGTGCGACCAGCCGGAGGTTGTGTTCGATGAGCTTTTCCCGCGCCTGTTTGTCGCCGTGCTGCATGGCCTGAATGCAGGCGGCTTCCTGTTCGGCGCTGAGCGGGCGCGGGAAGGAGCCGGACGGCGAGGAGACACGAAGGATACAAAAGGCTGCGCCGCAGAGCAGTGCAGTTGTGATGGAGAACAGCACGATCATACGCCCTTTCACAATCAGGATGGTTCAGCATATGCAGGCGGATGCTGTCCGGTTACTCCGGCTTCGGAAAAAGGGGAACGGGACAATAAGAAGATGCATTCATTTCATCGAACCAGTGGCCGAGCAGTGTGAGCTTGTAGGCGACATATTCTTCCGGCGTAGGCGAAGAACCTGCAAGCCGGACATCACCCCATGCGATCCGGTTGCTTTCGCGGGCAATCCGGTTGATCTGGTCTATTTTGCGCTGAAAAAAGGCGCGCTCTGCTGCCAGACTGTGCTGATGTTGGGCTGCCCACATTTTGAGAAGAATTTCGGCACAGGCGAGGTCAGTCTCGCTGAGCACAATATATTCCTTCGCCAGCCAAGAGGAGCATTCCGGTACATAATTCATAAAATCCCTCCGTTCACAGAATTGACATTTAGTGAATGTCCAATTTATCCTCAGTTTAACATAAGATAAATCCGTAATTGACAAATTGTGTGTGTCATACGGGGATACAGATGTATAAAAATAAATTGGTGAACGGATGGAACAATGTCTGCGGATTAAAAATAAAAGAGCTTCGCAAGGCGATGCCGGAGCATCCGTCCCAGCGTCGGTTTGCAGATATGCTCCAGATTGTCGGACTGGATCTGGATAAAAATGCAGTACAGCGCATTGAGAGCGGCAGCCGGTTTGTGACAGATATTGAACTGGTCTGTATTGCCAGAGTGCTGGGCGTATCCTATGAGGAACTGTTGGACAGCACGGCGGAACACCTGCGAACATAAAAAGAGGATCACAGATGATCTGTGATCCTCTGAGCCTGTCGAAGAACCCGGCTGCGCATTAAGCGAGAGCCAGATTTTGGCACATATAGGGAAAAAGCCGGAAAACTGGAATAGGGAAATGGATCTTCCACTTCCACATAGCCAGCTTTTTCAGATTCATGGCAGCAAATTTAAGCTTCACCCAGTTGGTAACTTGAGCCAAGCCTCGATATTGTGTATAGCGCATACCATGCTTTTCTTTGGCATCTGCAAATACACGTTCAATCTTTTGTTGTCGGAGTTTATATAAGTCACGATATTCAGTCATATGACGTGCGTCTTCTGCCAACTCTACATAATCAGCCCATACGTGTCTGGTGACAGTCTTTTCAAACTTTGCACTCGATGTACACAGCTCTCTGGTCGGACAATGTTCGCAGACGTATGACCTGCTCTTATATTCACGATATCCATCTTTGTTCGTTGTTGCATAATGAAGTGTTTTATACTCCGGACAGATTACACAATCATAATACTCATCATAAACATATTTCCACCATTCATGACCGCCTTTCTTTGTCATTGGACGTTTATATGCTGTAGATAATACTCTTCCACTCTCAAAAATACGTTTACAAATCGAAGGAGTTTTGTAGGCGCTGTCTGCTACTATCGTTTTATGTTCTGGGTAATGTTCGCAAAGCTGGTCATATAACGGGTCAAATGCTACACTGTCATGTACATTTCCTGCTGTTACTTCTACGTCGAGAATAAAATTATGCTTGTCACAGGCTGTATGCGCTTCGTAGGCAAAACACTTCTTGTGTTCACCTTTATGGAATACGCCGGCATCCGGATCCGTTGTCGAAACTGTTATTTCTTTCTCCTTTGGCGGTGTTGAATCGTCATCATCGTTGAATGGCTTTTTGTCGTGTTCTTCGCGATCTCTGTTAATTTCTTCCGCAGCTCCTTTGCATATCGTTTTGCTTCAACTGGAACAGCTTTTCGTGCTTTTTTCTTCATGTTTGCACTTGCTTTGATATGTGTCCCATCGATAAAAATTGCACTCGTATCCAGAAATCCTTCCTTTGCTGCTGTGTTCAATATCCACCGAAATATATATTCTACAGTTGCTGTTGTAAAACGATGCTTAAAATTATAGCTTACTGTTGAAAAATGCGGCACCTGCTCATTCAATGGATAACCGATAAACCACCTGTATGCAACATTCATATTCACTTCTTCCAGCGTCCGCCGGAGCGATGGTATCCCATATATGTGCTGTATCATTACAATCTTAAACAATACTACCGGATCGATACTTGGCCTGCCGTTGTCCTTGCAGTACAAATCATCTACAAATTCATAAATTTGTTTGAAATCTACTGCTGCATCTATTTTCCTCAGTAGATGATCCTCGGGCACTAACATATCCAGACTTACAATCTCTACTGCCTCTCTGTTTTCCTTCCCTTTTACTATCATTTTATCACCTGTCTCTCTTATCTTTATTATAACAGAAAAAGCCGCCTTTCGGCGACTTTTTCGACAGGCTGAGAGGATCACAGATGATCTGTGATCCTCTTTTTATATAAAGATGGGGGCTTTGATGAAAATTACAGCGCGACAACCTTGCCGGATTTCCATGCTTCGGTGGTGCCGAAGGCAATGGCGGTGGACTTGGTGCCGTCATAAACGGTTACGCCCGGCTTTCTGCCTTCGCAGACACAGTTGATGAATTCCTGCATCTCGAGCAGATAGGCTTCTGCAAAGCGCTGCGGGAAGCCTTCGACGCATTCGGTGACAACGCCGTTGGAATTGTACAGCATAGCCAGATTCTTTTCCGGTACCGGGCTGATGCGGATGCTGCCTTCCGTGCCGACGATTTCCGTTTCAACATGGTAACCATGCGGTGCAGTGCGGCCGACATGGATGACACCGATGCCGCCATTCTTGAACTTATAGGTTGCAACTGCGGTTTCGTCGTCGCCGACGGCCTTGAATTCCGGATGTTTGAAGGTAGAGCCGATGGCATAGACCTCAGTCGGCTCGTCGTCGAGGAACCAGCGCATCAGGTCGATGTCATGAACGGCCATGTCGATGAAGATGCCGCCGGAGGTTGCCGCGAACTTGATCGAGCCTTCGACCAGTGCTTCCGGGTCAATGCCGGTTGCCTTTACCATGTACGGCGTGCCGATGGCACCTTCCTGAATCTTCTGCTTTGCATAGGCGTAGGAAGAATCATAGCGGCGCATAAAGCCGAGGAAAAAGATTTTGTCCGGATGGCGCTCGACAGCAGCTTCCGCCTGCTTGCACTCCTCCAGATTGACGCCCAGCGGCTTGTCGGAGAAGACATGCTTGCCTGCGTCCAGTGCTGCTTCAATCTGCCAGCAGTGTTCGGAAGAGGTGGTGACAATAGCAACGGCATCGATGTCAGCCTTTGCGAGCATTTCGCGGAAATCGGTGTAGACGTCGGTGACGCCCAGCTCCTTCTGTGCGTATTCCAGCTCAGCCGGAACAATCGAGCAGGCTGCGGTCAGTTCCGCGTTCGGGATTTTGAATGCGATGTTGTTTGCATGTACCTTGCCCAGACGGCCGAGGCCTGCGATGCCAACCTTGATCTTTTTCATGACAATACCTCCAAATTTATGGTGCTGTTTTTGGGAATCCTCTGCGGGTTTGTTTTTGCTCTCTTTGTTGTGACTGTATTGTATAATGTTTTCAAAAAGAAGTCAATATGCTTTAAAATGCTTTGTATACATGCTTAAAAGTTATTTTTTTATTCATGCATTGTCAACAATGAAAGGCTGGAATTTTGCTCGGAATTTCCGTGACGCGTGACAAAAATGCGGCAGACTGTGGTATACTGAGACAGATGGGAGGAGAGCATATGAAGCATACGGTGCGAAGTATAGCCGCATTGGCAGGTGTCTCGCGTGGGACAGTCAGCCGGGTATTGAACAACCAGCCGGATGTCAGTCCGGAGGTGCGTGCCCGCGTCCTGCGTATTATCGAGGAAACCGGCTATCGCAAGGACGATCGGTTTACAGGCGGCGACCGGATTTGTATTGGCGTCATTGTCGCGCACTGGCAGGATGAATATTTTACCAACGGCACGCTGCGCGGCGTGCATATGGCGGCGCGCGAGATCAATGCGGGAAAGGTCACACTGGAGGTGCGGCGCATGAACAGCCGTTCAGATGAGGAATATATCCGCCTGTGTGAGCAGATGCTGGAGTTAGGCGTGCGTGGTTTGGTGCTCAATGTACCGGATAACATTTATATAGCGGCAGAAATCGAACGGCTGCATCAGGCGGGCGTGGTTGTCGTGACGTATAATTCCGACCTGCCGGACAGCGCACGCGTCTGCCATGTGGGACAGGATTTAATCAAATCCGGCCGCATTGCCGCCGGATTGATGGCGCGCTGCATTTCGCCGCGCGACCAGCTGCTTGTTGTCACGGGTAATATGGAATTTCGTTCCCACCGCCTGCGGGTAGATGGTTTTCTGGAGCGGTGGAAGGAGCTCGGTTTTGCATCGGACAGCTATCGGCTGGCAGAATGCTATGAGCAGTATGAACTGACCTATGATACGGTGCGCTGTGCCCTGGAGGAAAATCCGCACCTTCATGGGATTTATATGGCGACGGAAAACGTGCGCGCCTGTGTGGATGCGCTGGCGCGCGTGCGGCGGCGGGTTGCCGTCGTGGTCAACGACCTGACGCCGGAGGCACGGCGTTCCCTGCGCAGCGGCCGGATTGATTTTGTTGTGGAACAGGATTTTTCTGCGCAGGTTTATCGTGCAATTATGATTCTGCATGAGCTGCTGGTTTACGGGCACAGCGTGAAGCTGCCGGTTGTCTATGTCAATACGTCTATTATTACGCGGGAATTATTGTAAAACGCGAGAAAATTGCAAACAAGGTAAAAATTAGGATTTCGACACAAAAAGTCACAAAATAGCTGTTCAAAGTAAAATTTTCTTTAAGAAACAGAATGATTTCCGGGTATTTCACTGGCTTCTTTGTAAAAAACCATACAAAAACTTTACATAGAACAGGGCGAAAACTTTACATGCGCCTGTTAGGATGATACCAGGAATGACAAAAGGAGAAAATTTATGAACAGTGAAATGGTAACAACCATTACCGGCTTGCTCGGCGGTCTGGCCGTATTCATCTACGGCATGAACCTGATGAGCGAGGGTCTGCAAAAGGCAGCCGGTGAGAAAATGAAGAAAGTGCTTGGCATTCTAACCAAGAATCCGATTGTCGGCATGCTGGCGGGCGCACTGGTTACAGCAGTTTTACAGAGCAGCTCGGCGACGACTGTTATGGCAATCGGCTTTGTCAGTGCGGGACTGATGACTCTGCCACAAGCAATTTCTGTTATTTTTGGTGCCAACATCGGTACAACGATGACCGCTCAGATCATTGCATTTAAAATTGATGACTTTATCTGGCCGATTGTCTTCATCGGCTTTGTACTCTACTTCTTCCCGAAAAAGGAATCCATTAAGAATATCGGTCAGTCTGTTTTTGCGTTTGGCCTGTTGTTCGTTGGCATCACGACGATGAGCAATGTCATGAAGCCGCTTGCGGACAGCCCGGTATTCCTGAGTATGATTGAACAGGTTGCACATATCCCGATTCTTGGTGTCTGTGTCGGTGCGCTGATGACGCTGGTTGTGCAGTCCAGTTCCGCGACAATTGCTGTGCTGCAAAACTTTGCGTCCCAGCCCATGGCGGATGGTGTAACCAGTATCCTTGGCCTGACCGGAGCGATCCCGATTCTGTTGGGTGATAATATCGGTACAACCATCACTGCACTGCTGGCATCTGTCGGCCAACCTAAAAATGCGAAGCGTACAGCTGCGGCACATTGTGTCTTTAATGTTACAGGTACGTTTGTATTCATGTGGTTTGTCCCGTTGTATGCAAAGTTTATCCAGTTTATCTCGCCGAAGGGTCCGGAAATTGAGGTCATTTCACGCCAGATTGCAAACGCACATACTTTCTTTAATATAACCAATACGATTATCTGGCTGCCGCTTATTCCGCTTATGGTTAAGATCGTTATGAAGCTGATCCCGGATGGCAAGCAGCAGGCCGCAGAGCAGCCGTTGTATCAGACACGGTTTCTGGATACCAATGTCCTGAAGCAGCCGGAGGCTGCCATACGCCTTGCCATGCTTGAGCTGACCCGCATCACCGAGTATGTCACCGAAATGGCGGGTCATGCAAAGAAGGCATTCCTGCGCGGAGATACCGATGCAATCGGTGCCGTGGACAGCCTTGAGGATGTGGTAGATATTTTGCAGGACAGCATCACGAATTATCTGTCCAGCCTGTGTAAGACAGGTAAGCTGACGCAGGGACAGTCGCAGCGTGTCGCGGGAATGATCCGCGCTGCCAGCGATATTGAACGCATCGGCGACCAGTACACCAGCATCACCAATTTCGCAAAGCTCAAGCGCGAGAAGGAGTATACCTTTACGGAGGAGGCAATGGGCGAGCTGGAGGAAGGTTTTAATCATGTACAGGAAATGCTGCGCCTGACGATCCGCACACTGCATGACAGTGATCTCGAAACTGCCCGGCAGGTTGTCCACCAGCAGGAGAGCGTTGAAGATCTGGAGCGTCGCCTGAGCCGCAAGCATATGGAACGCCTGAACCTCGGCTCGTGCTCTCCGGAAAATACCGTTGCGTTTACTGATGTTCTGCATGATTTGGAGTGCATTGGCGAATACTGCTCGGATATCGCGGAAATGCTGTTGAATGAGAAGGACAGTGTGATTAAAATGGAAAAAATCGATCAGAGAATGAACGAAGCATAAGAATAAACACATGGACAGCCGTCGGACAGAGCAAGAAGTTTCTGTGCCTGACGGCTGTTTTGCATCGCCAGAATGTTACGGTAAAAAGGTTTTTAAGAAAAACATCAAATTTTCTGAAAGTTTTTGTTGACATCGCGTGCTCAGGGTGGTATTATATACAGGCACTCAACGAGAGCGACACGAAAAACCGAAGAATTTGTTGAGATTACTGGCCGGGAGGCAAAAAAGTGCTTGACAAAGTGGTTTGAATGTGTTAAAATAAATAAGTTGCCGCTGAGAGATCGGCGAAACAATCGAATCAAGTTTGAAAAAAGAAATGAAAAAAGTTCTTGACAAACCTCTGGTGAGATGATATAATAACTAAGCTGCTACGCTGAAAGGTGAACAGCGAAAAGCATTGTACCTTGTAAATTAAACAACGCAAGTTTGAACGAATTACAAACCTGAAATTCTTTTGAAGTTTATACTCAGAAGACCACCGGAAGCTGTAACTTCGGTATAAAAAACAACAGCAAGCCAGCTTAAAGCTGAAATTTGATTATAACGGGCTTTGCTCGTGATAATACAATTTTTAGAGAGTTTGATCCTGGCTCAGGATGAACGCTGGCGGCGTGCCTAACACATGCAAGTCGAACGGAGCACTGAGACTTCGGTTTTTGTGCTTAGTGGCGGACGGGTGAGTAACGCGTGAGCAATCTGCCTTTCAGAGGGGGATAACGACTGGAAACGGTCGCTAATACCGCATAACGTATTTTGCAGGCATCTGCGAGATACCAAAGGAGCAATCCGCTGAAAGATGAGCTCGCGTCTGATTAGATAGTTGGTGAGGTAACGGCCCACCAAGTCGACGATCAGTAGCCGGACTGAGAGGTTGAACGGCCACATTGGGACTGAGACACGGCCCAGACTCCTACGGGAGGCAGCAGTGGGGAATATTGCGCAATGGGGGAAACCCTGACGCAGCAACGCCGCGTGATCGAAGAAGGTCTTCGGATTGTAAAGATCTTTTATCAGGGACGAAGAAAGTGACGGTACCTGATGAATAAGCTCCGGCTAACTACGTGCCAGCAGCCGCGGTAATACGTAGGGAGCGAGCGTTATCCGGATTTACTGGGTGTAAAGGGCGAGTAGGCGGGCTGGTAAGTTGGAAGTGAAATGTCGGGGCTTAACCCCGGAACTGCTTTCAAAACTGCTGGTCTTGAGTGATGGAGAGGCAGGCGGAATTCCTAGTGTAGCGGTGAAATGCGTAGATATTAGGAGGAACACCAGTGGCGAAGGCGGCCTGCTGGACATTAACTGACGCTGAGGAGCGAAAGCGTGGGGAGCAAACAGGATTAGATACCCTGGTAGTCCACGCCGTAAACGATGGATACTAGGTGTGGGAGGTATTGACCCCTTCCGTGCCGCAGTTAACACAATAAGTATCCCACCTGGGGAGTACGACCGCAAGGTTGAAACTCAAAGGAATTGACGGGGCCCGCACAAGCAGTGGAGTATGTGGTTTAATTCGAAGCAACGCGAAGAACCTTACCTGGTCTTGACATCCCGGTGACCGGCATAGAGATATGCCTTTCCCTTCGGGGACAGCGGTGACAGGTGGTGCATGGTTGTCGTCAGCTCGTGTCGTGAGATGTTGGGTTAAGTCCCGCAACGAGCGCAACCCTTATTGTTAGTTGATACATTTAGTTGATCACTCTAGCGAGACTGCCGTTGACAAAACGGAGGAAGGTGGGGACGACGTCAAATCATCATGCCCCTTATGACCAGGGCTACACACGTACTACAATGGCAGACATACAGAGGGAAGCAAAGCTGTGAGGCAGAGCAAATCCCTAAAAGCTGTCCCAGTTCAGATTGCAGGCTGCAACCCGCCTGCATGAAGTCGGAATTGCTAGTAATCGCGGATCAGCATGCCGCGGTGAATACGTTCCCGGGCCTTGTACACACCGCCCGTCACACCATGAGAGCCGGTAATGCCCGAAGTCCGTAGTCTAACCGCAAGGAGGACGCGGCCGAAGGCAGGACTGGTAATTAGGGTGAAGTCGTAACAAGGTAGCCGTATCGGAAGGTGCGGCTGGATCACCTCCTTTCTAAGGAGACCATGAAGCTTGAAACAGAGCTTTGTAAATTCCTAGGTCAATTCAGGAATGAGTCATTCAAACGAACGTTGTTTAATTTAGAGGGCATAATGCCTTCTACTCTGCACCTTGAAAACTGAACAGCGAGAAAACGACAAAGCAACAATAGGAAATTAAAATTGTTATTCTGGAAATTGCGAAAAGCAAACTGAAATAAAAGGTTTTAACGATCCAATTGTGGCGAAAGTACGAAAGTACTACTACAAATTAGCTATAACAAAAGATAACCGAGATTACTCACAATCTTAAGTTACTAAAATAATTCCTGATCTGACCGGATCAGGTCTTACAGCTGGTCAAGCTGTAAAGGGCGCAAGGGGAATGCCTTGGCACCAGGAGCCGATGAAGGACGTGACAAGCTGCGATAAGCTTGGGGGAGCTGCAAATAAGCATTGATCCCAAGATTTCCGAATGGGGAAACCCGCATGAGAGAAGCTCATGCAGCTCATACTGAATCAAATAGGTATGAGTGGGGAACCGCCTGAACTGAAACATCTAAGTAGGGCGAGGAAGAGACATCAACAGAGATTCCGCTAGTAGTGGCGAGCGAACGCGGAAGAGGCCAAACCTGAGGTAGCAATATCTCAGGGGTTCGGACTGCAATATGTAGTGTGAAAGATAGCTGAACGCTTTGGGAAGAGCGGCGAAACAGGGTGACAGCCCCGTAAGCGACATCGGAAGCACGCTAGCAGTATCCAGAGTACCACAGGACACGAGGAACCCTGTGGAAGACGGGTGGACCATCATCCAAGCCTAAATACTACCTGGTGACCGATAGCGAAGCAGTACCGTGAGGGAAAGGTGAAAAGGACCCGGGAGGGGAGTGAAAGAGAACCTGAAACCTTGTGCCTACAAGCACCGAGAGCACGTTCATGTGTGATCGGGTACTTTTTGTAGAACGGTCCGGCGAGTTAATGTATGTAGCAAGGTTAAGTGACTGGAGTCACGGAGCCGCAGCGAGAGCGAGTCTGAACAGGGCGAATTAGTTACATGTATTAGACCCGAAACCGGGTGACCTATCCATGAGCAGGCTGAAGTTGCGGTAAGACGCAATGGAGGGCCGCACCCACGTCCGTTGAAAAGGCCGGGGATGACTTGTGGATAGCGGAGAAATTCCAATCGAACTCGGATATAGCTGGTTCTCCCCAAATAGCTTTAGGGCTAGCGTTATGATAGATTACCGGAGGTAGAGCACTGAATGGGCTAGGGGCCGCGAGGTTACTGAACCCTATCAAACTTCGAATGCCGGATAATTGGTTCATGGCAGTCAGACCATGTGAGATAAGTCGCATGGTCAAAAGGGAAACAGCCCAGATCCGCAGCTAAGGTCCCAAATGAATACTAAGTGGAAAATGATGTGAAATTGCTAAGACAACCAGGATGTTGGCTTAGAAGCAGCCACTCATTCAAAGAGTGCGTAATAGCTCACTGGTCGAGTGATTTTGCGCAGAAAATTTAACGGGGCTAAGTATTCAACCGAAGCTCGGGCAATGTTTGAAACATTGGGTAGGGGAGCGTCGTATGCGGGGTGAAGCGTGATCGGAAGGACACGTGGACTTCATACGAGTGAGAATGCCGGAATAAGTAGCGAGAATTATGTGAGAATCATAATGGCCGAAAATCTAAGGTTTCTTGGGGAAGGTTCGTCCGCCCAAGGTTAGTCGGGAGCTAAGGCGAGGCCTAACGGCGTAGTCGATGCACATACGGTTGATATTCCGTAACCACCGAAGATGTTAAGCTGAGGGACACTTTCATTAAGTCTGACCCGGGCGATGGTTGCCCCGGGCGTAAGGGACCGAAATATAGTAGGGAAGCAGATGGCGTGAGAGGCGAGAAAAGCTCAGTGTATTGTCCAGGTGCCCGTACCGCAAACCGACACAGGTAGATGGGATGAGTATTCTAAGGCCAACGGGAGAATGGTTGTTAAGGAACTCGGCAAATTGGCCCCGTAACTTCGGAATAAGGGGCGCCTCTGAGAAGAGGCCGCAGTGAAAAGGCCCAAGCGACTGTTTAGCAAAAACACAGCTCTCTGCTAAATCGAAAGATGACGTATAGGGGGTGACGCCTGCCCGGTGCTGGAAGGTTAAGAGGAGATGTTAGAGCAATCGAAGCATTGAATTTAAGCCCCAGTAAACGGCGGCCGTAACTATAACGGTCCTAAGGTAGCGAAATTCCTTGTCAGGTAAGTTCTGACCCGCACGAATGGCGTAACGATTTGGGCACTGTCTCAACAGCCAGCCCGGCGAAATTGTAGTACCGGTGAAGATGCCGGTTTCCCGCAACTAGACGGAAAGACCCCATGGAGCTTCACTGTAGCTTGATATTGGATTTCGATATTTCATGTACAGGATAGGTGGGAGGCTTGGAAGCAAGTGCGCCAGCATTTGTGGAGCCAACCTTGGGATACCACTCTTGGAATATTGGAATTCTAACCTGCGGCCATGAATCTGGTCGGGGGACACTGTCAGGTGGGCAGTTTGACTGGGGCGGTCGCCTCCTAAAGAGTAACGGAGGCGCTCAAAGGTTCGTTCAGCACGGATGGAAATCGTGCAGTGAGTGTAAACGCAAAAACGAGCCTGACTGCGAGACTGACGGGTCGAGCAGGAACGAAAGTTGGAGTTAGTGATCCGGCGGTATGTGAATGGAAATGCCGTCGCTCAACGGATAAAAGCTACCCTGGGGATAACAGGCTGATCTCCCCCAAGAGTCCACATCGACGGGGAGGTTTGGCACCTCGATGTCGGCTCATCGCATCCTGGGGCTGAATTCGGTCCCAAGGGTTTGGCTGTTCGCCAATTAAAGCGGTACGCGAGCTGGGTTCAGAACGTCGTGAGACAGTTCGGTCCCTATCTGTTGCGGGCGTAGGAAATTTGAACGGAGCTGTCCTTAGTACGAGAGGACCGGGATGGACATACCTCTGGTGCACCAGTTGTTCTGCCAAGGGCATAGCTGGGTAGCTAAGTATGGACGAGATAAACGCTGAAGGCATCTAAGCGTGAAACTCCCCGTAAGATAAGATTTCCCATTCTTCGGAAGTAAGACCCCACGTAGACGATGTGGTTGATAGGTCAGGAGTGGAAGTACAGTAATGTATGCAGCGGACTGATACTAATAGGTCGAGGGCTTGACCTGAATTATGATTTGGGTAAACTCGGAAAAAGCTTCTGTCACGAGTATTGCTGTTCAGTTTTGAGGGCGCAGATAATGCAAAACTCAATAGTAGGTGTTTTTTGTGATGAGGGTACACCCGTTCCCATTCCGAACACGGTAGTTAAGCTCATTTACGCCGACAATACTTGGCTGGCGACGGCCCGGGAAGATAGGTCGATGCCTACATATTTGACCGGAACTGATTTCAGTTCCGGTTTTTTCTTGTTTGTTGATACGGATTGCCGTATCCTCTACAATAGAGAAAACAATGCATGTAAAGGAGGTATCCCGGTGTATTTCAGTGAATCGGAGTTATATGACGACGAGCAACGGATTGCTGTAGAAGACCATATTGAGACATATTTCGGTGAATTTGACTTTGTCTTTCACGAAACGGTGGAACAAGGCATTCGTGTCGATGTATATGTCATTGAGCCGAATGCGGAACGGGATTTCTATACGCTGGTGACAGTTGGTATGGGTGCACATGAGATGAATGTCCCTGTTGAACCGGAATTCCGCAATAAATCCAGAGCAGAGCTGGTGCTCTGTGTTCCGTCAGATTGGGATATGGAAACAGGCGGCTGGGCTGTCCAGCTGCTGATGGAAACCGCACATTTTCCTGTAGAGGAAAATGCCTGGCTGGAGGCCGGACATTCCATTGAAATGGATGGGCCGGTTGATGAAACGGCAGCGTTTACCGGCGTTATCCTCACCAGCACCTATGTACAGGAACGTGAGGCGGACAGCTGCGTTCTGCCAGATGGCGATACCGTCTGTTTTTATCAGGTCATCCCGTTGTTTTATGAAGAAATTCGCACTTATTCATCGACGGATCTCGTGGATTTTGCGGAACAGTGCCTGAGCTATATTGGGTTTATCGCTGATCCGGAACGTGAAAATACCTGTATTACCGTGCAACAGGAATGTTCAGATATTCAAAAGCAGGTTTTTGCCAGCATAGAGCAGTGTATGGATGATGCGCAATGGCATTACAGCAAAATTGAGGAAAAAGGTCTTCCGCTCAATGAGGCCACCGGATACCAGCATCTGGCGATTTATCTGCGCTGGTGTATGGAGCATCAGCTGATGAGCGCGACATTTATGCAGGAATATGGAGACATTGCCGACTATGTGAGAGAACAGGGCAGTCGGCCTGACAACCGCTTGCTGTTGGAATGTGATTTGCGTCATTTCCTCCGGGAGGAATTTGACGGGATTCTGCATCCTGCGATGTTCAATCCGGAAGGACAGGCTTTTGCTGCGTGGTATTACGGCGAAGGGCAGACAGAACCATATTTCCCGGCGGATATCGACCTGTATGCCTGCGCCTATTTTGGAGAAGAACGATATCACAGCGAGGTATTCCAGGATGAAGCCTATCTGTTTCTTCCGTGGGAAGAGATGTATTATCAGAATATGGCAAGACTGATGGACAAACGGTTCCGTCAATGGAAGGCACAGAAATAAAAGAAAACAGTTATGAGGAGAGAAGACCGTATGAAACTATTATTTGAAACGAAATCTGAATACACCTATGACGAATACCTCAAGTTCAGTCGCACTGTACAGAACAAAGTTCAGCGCCTATGGCTGCTCCAGCTGGCGATGGTTGCGGCGTTTTTGGTGCTGGCATGGCTTGGCTGGAAGAAAGGCAGTACCGTAGAGGCTATCGCTGGAATCATTGTGGCAGTACTCATTCCGGTGATTTTTTATCTGGTCAACAGTTGGGTCATCAAGCGGCTGTATCAATCCAATCATGCGCTCCAGGGACAGGTTTCCACCTTCCGGTTTTACCGCGACCATTTTGAGCAGGACAATGCCCTTGGTCATACCAGCATTCCATATGACGAGCTCACGGAGATTGTGGAGACAAAGACCAATTTTTATCTGATGGTGGATAAAAATCAGGGTATGATTTTGATAAAAGAGAATTGTACGCCGGAGTTGACAGCTTTTGTACAAAATCTGAAAAAATAACGAATCCCGCACGGAATTGTGTTTACCGTGCGGGATTTTTGCATATTTCAGCGATTATTTGCTCATTTCCTTTGATTTTCTAACACAGGTGTCCACTGCGTCGATGACAGCAGCGCGCAGGCCGTTGCTTTCCAGCGCGGCGACCGCTTCAATCGTCGTGCCGCCGGGCGAGCAGACGTTATCCTTGAGCGCTCCCGGATGCATGCCGGTTTCCAGTACCATTTTCGCCGCGCCGAGCACCGACTGTGCTGCGAAAGTATAGGCCTGTGCACGCGGCATGCCGTGCAGGACGGCGGCATCTGCCATTGCTTCAATGAACAGGTACACATAGGCCGGAGATGAGCCGCTGACACCGGTGACAGCATCCATCAGCGTTTCCGGAACTTCTTCCGCACGGCCAAAGCTGTTCAGCATATCCATGACAATTTTTTTGTCGTCTGCGGTAATGTTTGTATTGAAGCAGACAGCAGACATTGCTTCGCCCACCAGTGCCGGTGTGTTCGGCATGACGCGGACGAGTTTGACCGGTCTTCCAAAGCGAGCTTCATTTGCGGCAATGGTCTGGCCTGCGGCAATCATAACCACAATGGCATCCGGTCTGACCATGTCCTTGATTTCGGCGATCACACGCTCATACAAATATGGCTTGACCGACAGGATGACTACATCAGACAGCTTTGCGGCGGTCTTGTTGTCTTTCAGGATGGTTTCAATGCCGAATTCTTCTTTCAGCAGGTCGAGCTTTTGGGCGGACGGATTGCTGGCGACCACACAGTCCGGCTTTGCCAGACCGGAGGTGACGATGCCGCCGATCATGGCCTTTGCCATGTTGCCGCTTCCGATAAATCCGTAGGTAATGCTCATTGCAGTTCCTCCTTTTTCTCTATGATGGTTTTTGCGATGATACGGCACAGATCGCGCGCCGCGTTTGGTTTTGCAATGCTGCGGATGCTCTCTTTGATGCGTTCCAGTCGGCCGGGATTGCGGAACAGCAGGAACAGTGCATCCTCAATTTGGAAGGTCTTGGTGATATAAATCGCTGCGCCGTTTGCCTGTAGAAATTCGACATTACGGTCTTCCACACCCGGCAGTGGGTCAATCATCAGCATAGGCAGCGTCTTTGCCAGCGATTCACAGGTTGTAATGCCGCCCGGCTTGCTCAGCAGGCAGTCGCAGGCGTCCATAATTTCATCCACATTGGTGACAAAGCCATAGACAGTCATCGGCTTCTGTGTCTCCATCTTGGAAATTTTCTGATGCAGCTTTTCATTTTTTCCGCAGATGACGACGATTTGCAAATCGAGCGGGGTTTCATCGATGGCTTTGACGTCTTCTTCAATGTTGCCGAACCCCATGCCGCCGCTCATGACGAGCACAGCCGGGCGGGTTTCGTCCAGACCGAGCTTGCGCCGCATGGCCTGCTGATCCTGCTTCTGAGCAAACTGTTCATGAATCGGGATACCAAACGGCAGGACACGGTCAAAATCAATGCCGCGGCGTGTGAACTGCGGCTCGAGATATTCACTCGGCGCAACAATATATTCAAAGTTCTCAACGTCACACCAGTAATTCTGTACGGTGAAATCCGTGATGATGCCAAAGCACGGGCAGGTGACCGCGCCGCGCTCTTTGAGCAGGTCGACAACCTGTGCGGCAAATACCATGGTGCAGACAATACAGTCGGGCGCATAGTCATGGATGGCATGGCGCAGTTCAGATGCCATAAATTCGTTGGTGAGCCGGGCGGGCGTGTATTCATTGAATTCACGTTCGCTCTGTATGTCGATGATGCCGGACGCCATGCCATGAAATTTGGATAGCGTTTTCATCGAGAGAAAATAACCGCTCGCTGTGGCTTTTTTCAGGTTCGGGCTGATATATTCGTACATATCCAGAATTTTGCATTCGGATTCCGGAAACATCCGGAGAAAGCAGTCAGACACAGCGCCGGCAACCGCATTGTGCCCGTTGCCGAGTGGAGCTGTCACAATCAGTAATTTCATGAAATCCATTCCTCCTGTGATCCTTTACCATTTTAGTATAAAGCAACTGGAGGAAAAAGCAAGCGAAGGCGGGGGAAGTTTGCAGAATAGAAACAAAATCCCCTCCTGTATCCGGTGCAGACCGGACAGAGAGGGGATTGCACTTATAAAAAGGGCCGCATGGTTTCTTCCATGTTCTGACAGGTCATCAGACCGGACATGACGCAGGCGCCTGCCGCGCCGGTTTTCCGCACGGCGGGATAGCGGGCCGCTGTAATGCCGCCGATGCCGAAGACCGGCAGACTGGTCGCTTGACAGACATTGCGCAGGAAGGACAGGCCGCGCGGTGGCACCCCTGCCTTGCAGTCGGTCGGGAATACATGACCCGCCTGCACATAGGTTGCGGGTGTGCCTGCCAGCTGTGCGGCTTCTTCCGGCGAATGCAGCGACACGCCGACGCGCGTGAAATCCTCCAGCTCGTCTTTGTACTGCATCAGCAGGTGGAACGGCAGATGGACGCCGCCGCAGCCGATGCGCCGCGCCACTTCGATGTGTGTGTTGACATTCAGCGGGACATGATAGCGTTTGCAGATGGCGAGACAGTCGCGCGCCAGCGCTTCATATTCGCTCTCAGACAGGTCTTTTTCGCGCAGGACAATGGCATATGGGTGCTGCGCTGCAATGCGCTCCAGCCGTGCCGAAAAATCATCGGGGCACAGCAGCCGATGCGTCACACAAATCAGCATCAGCCAACATACATGTAGTCGGAGAATACCGGCTGAAGACCCTGGTCGAGAATTGCCTGACGAACTTCATCGACATTGCGGCCGTCATCGATGATGAACTGCGGATCGCCCTTGGATTCGCCTTCGTCGATGTGCTCGCCGATGCCGGTGGAGACACCTGCGGAAATTTTGGTTGCGGCAATGTTGATGATGCCGTTGCGGAAGCCCGCGCGCTCACGCGTGGAAATCGTGATGCTGGCAAACGGCATAAACAGGCGATAGGCACAGACAATCTGTGTCAGCTGGGTCTCGTGTACATCCTTCGGGTTGATCTTGTCGTTGTTAATAATCGGACGCAGGCGCGGGCAGGAGAATGCGATTTCCGCATGCGGATATTTTTTCTGGATCAGATAGGCATGCATGCCGGTCGCAAAGGCATCCTTGCGGAAGTCATCCAGACCGAGCAGCGCGGCAAAACCGACACCGCGCATGCCGCCCATCAGTGCGCGCTCCTGTGCGTTCAGACGGTACGGGAAAATGCGCTTGTGACCGCCCAGATGCAGCGTTTCATATTTGTCCGGGTTGTAGGTTTCCTGAAAGACAGTGACATAGTCGACGCCGCATTCATGCAGATAGCGGTATTCATCCGAGTTGAGCGGATAGATTTCGACACCGATGACAGTGAAATACTTGCGGGCAATTTTACATGCTTCGCCGATGTAGTCCACCGGGGACATGGAGCGGCTCTCGCCGGTCAGAATGAGGATTTCCTTCAGACCGGACTTGGCGATGGCAGACATTTCCTTGTCCACCTCCTCCATGTTCAGCTTGCCGCGGCGGATCTTGTTGTGGCAGTTAAAGCCGCAGTAGATGCAGTAGTTTTCACAGTAGTTGGCAATGTAGCACGGGGTAAACATCATGACAGAATTGCCAAAATGCTTGCGGGTTTCCTGTTGGGCGCGTTT
This sequence comes from Butyricicoccus porcorum, assembly GCF_051246315.1. Classification (NCBI taxonomy): domain Bacteria; kingdom Bacillati; phylum Bacillota; class Clostridia; order Eubacteriales; family Butyricicoccaceae; genus Butyricicoccus; species Butyricicoccus porcorum. Next base: position 152,021 of record NZ_CP178353.1, on the reverse strand, counting down.
TGCCATCTGCTCGACATATGGCTGTGCCGCAGGAGAAAGCAGTGCAGCGAAGTCCTCCGGCGCCAGCACATCCTTTGACAGGGCACGGATGACGTCCGCGGCAGTGTATTTTGTTTCGTCATAGCTTTCGCGCGCATCCAGAACCTGATCGATGATATTGCCGGGGACAATTTCCATGCCCGGCTGGTATTCCATATGGTTGGTTTCGCGTGTGATATATTTTGCGTTGATGATTTCACTCATGATGCTGTCCTCCTTAGTCCGCGAGGAAGCCGGTCAGCGGGGAAGAAGCGGATGCTTTTTCCAGAATACGGCCCATACCGGACAGGTAAGCGGTACGGCCAGCCTCGATGGCCTGCTTGAAGGCGCCAGCCATCGCCGGAATATCGCCTGCGGTTGCAATCGCCGTGTTGGACATGACAGCGGCACAGCCCATTTCCATTGCCTCACATGCCTGGCTCGGCTTGCCGATGCCCGCGTCAACGATGACCGGCAGGTCAATTTCATCGACGAGAATCTGGATAAATTCCTTGGTAACAAGCCCCTTGTTCGTGCCAATCGGCGCACCGAGCGGCATGACAGCGGCGGCACCGGCATTGACGAGGTCGCGCGCTGCGTTCAGATCTGGATACATGTACGGCAGGACGACAAAGCCTTCCTTGGCGAGGATTTCTGTCGCCTTGATGGTCTCATAGTTGTCCGGGAGCAGGTACTTGGACTCATGGATGCATTCAATCTTGATGAAATCACCGCAGCCGACCTCACGGGCGAGGCGTGCGATGCGGACAGCTTCTTCGGCGTTGCGCGCACCGGAGGTGTTCGGCAGCAATGTGACGCCCTCCGGGATGTAGTCGAGGATGTTGTCGATGCTGCCGAGGGTGGCACGGCGCAGGGCAAGCGTGACGATCTGTGCGCCTGCATATTCGACAGCTGCCTTGATGAGGTCGAGCGAGTATTTGCCGGAACCGAGGATAAAGCGGGAGGTAAATTCATGTCCGCCGAGGGTAAATGTATCAGCCATTGGTGTCAGTCTCCTTTGAAAGATGTTTTTGATAAAGATAGGTAGGGGCGTCACGGCTGCCCGATCCCGAGCAGCAGGCGAAGAGCCATATTTGCCTGATGACCGGCACAGACCGAGACGCGCGGCGCCATCAGGCCGACGCCGTTTGCCGCGGCAGTTTCGCCATCGCCGCAGACATACAGGCGTGACATTCGTTTTCTGGTCAGAATTTCGTTGGAAGAGCCATAGCCTGCCATACCGGAACCCGCGACAATGCGGATCGTGTCCGAGCTGCTGAGCAGCGCGGAGACCAGTTCCGCCTTACAGACGGGGTTGTCGAATGCCTCACAGACCACATCACAGCCGCCAAAGATGTCCGCCGCATTGTCCTCTGTGATGCGAACCGTGTGCGTTTCTACTTCGATAAACGGGTTGATCTGGCGGATGATGTCCGCTGTCGCGTCGGTTTTGTGCATCCCGAGGTGCGAGACATAATAGTTCTGGCGGTTGAGATTGCTCGGTTCGACAACGTCGAAATCCGCGAGGATCAGATGCCCGACGCCGGTGCGCGCGAGCATGGCAGCGATGTTGGAGCCGAGCCCGCCGAGGCCGGCGATGCCGACACAGGCGCGCTTGACCGTTTCATGCACGTGTGGGGAGTGCCGCGCTGCCATCATGTGCTCGAGCACCTCCTGCGGCGGCAGGACGCCCTTTTCAATCAGTGTGATGCTGTCGCCGTCCTCGAGGAGGACATCTTCGTTTGTCTGAAAGCCGTTGCGGATGACCACGGATGCGGACGGCATCAGCGCATGTGCGGTCTGTTGCAAGCGTGCGCCGTCTTCCAGCACCAGCGGCTTTCCGTTACAGGTGATGGTCATGTCAGCCACCGCCCACGAAGCAGACAATTTCTACTGTATCCGCATCGTGCAGTGCGAACGTATCGTATTGCGCCTTGGGCACGATTTCGCCGTTGACTTCGACGGCAATGCGCGTGAGCGGATAGCCCTGCTGTTCGAGCAGCGCGCAGATGGTCATGCCCTCTTCTGCCGGGACAGATTTGCCGTTCACCTTCATGCAGCATTCCTCCTTGTGTGCTGAAAATAAAATACAAAAGAAAAAGACCACCGGCACCCGGAAGCCGTGGTCTCATATCGTTCAAAACTGTGAATACCTCGAAACTCCCTACGTCGGTACTAACCAGACAGGTTCAATGAGTAAGGAGGCAGTTACTCCACTCTCAGCCGCTTGCCGCGGATCCCCAGTTCAAGAACAAGTGTTCAGTTGTCTTTCGGGTGTATTATACGGCGAATCCGGCGAAATGTCAATGATTTTTTATGTGGCTCTGTGTGACATTGACGAACGGCGGGCTGCATGTTACACTGAAATTATGAAAAAACCGCTGAACCACCCGGCGGGCACAGAGGAGAGAGAACGATGCAATATACGATTCAGAATGAAGTTTTCACGGTTGTCATTGACAGCAAGGGCGCGGAGCTCAGCTCCATGAAATCCAGAGCCTCCGGCACGGAATATGTCTGGCAGGCAGACCCGTCGATCTGGGCACGCCATGCGCCGATCCTGTTTCCGATTGTCGGCCGCCTGAAGGACAAGACGTATACTGTCGGAGGGAAAGAATATACCATCACACAGCACGGCTTTGGCCGCGATCTGGAATTTGCCTGCACGGCGCAGACGGAAACCAGCATCGACTTCACCCTTCTGCCGATTGATTACACCCGTGCGATGTATCCGTTTGATTTTGCGCTGACCGTGCGCTATACGCTGGACGGCGCGACGCTCAAAAAGGAACATATCACGAAGAACAACGGCGATACCGACATGTATTACGAGGTCGGCGGACATGATGCGTACAATGTCGCACTGGAGGACGGCGAGACGATGGCGGATTATTATGTCGATTTTGGTGACGGGGACGCCGTGCACCCGCTCATCAACAACGAAGCGCTGATGATTACGAAGGAAAAACGTGACGTGCCGCTCACCGACGGAAAGTTGTACCTGACCGATGAGCTGTTTGCGCTGGATGCGCTCATTCTGGACGACGTGCAGACGCGGTCGGTCTGTGTAAAAAGCGACAAATCCGCACACTGCATCCGCATGGATTTCGAGGATTTCCCGTATCTCGGCATCTGGAGCAAGTACACGGGCAAGCCAACCAATTATGTCTGCATTGAGCCGTGGAGCACGCTGCCGGATACGGCCTATCTTGACCACGCGCTGGAAAACAAAATTGGCGTGCGCTGCCTGAAGCCGGGCGAGAGCGAGACGCTGACCTTCTCCACAACCATTACGGAATAACGCGATTGGGCGAAAAAAAGCCGGAGGGCGGGGGCCGTCCTCCGGCAGCGCTGCCATTAAGCCCGGTACATCGCGGAAACGCGTGCGTGTGCCAGCACATGCCCGCGCATGGCGCGCAGCATTTCGTTGAGGTAAAAGCCCTCTGTGAGATCCAGCGTGCAGTCGAGCGCGTATACCGTCAGGGTGTATTCGTGGTCGGCGTCCGGGGGTGCCATGCCGCCGTAGCAGGAGGCTTCGGCGCGCGTCTCGTCGCCCGCTGCGCTGTGGAAACTTGTCGAGCCCTGAATAAAGTCAGGACTGTTCCGGCTGGCATCCTCCGCGACCTCCGCCTGTGTCAGGTTGCACAGCGTCCAGTGAATCCAGTTGAATCCACAGACCGGGATGGCGTCCTTGTCGTCGAGAACGACGGCAAAACTAACTGTGCCTGCCGGCGCGTCCGAGATGGAAAACGGAACGGAGCGGACATTTTTTCCCTTCGCGGAGAGATCACTGCCGAATTTTCCGAACCGGTCGGCCCAGAAGCCGTTTTCGATGCCTGTACTTGTCACTTTCATGGTTTCAAACCTCCTGTCAGAGCTGATCTGTCCCCATTATACACCGAAATGCATGCGGCGCAAAGACAAAGCGTCAAACATTTCATGGACAAACGGGAAAAATGCTTGTAATTTGCAGGTTGATTGTATATAATTGACTTATTGTGAATTCGACAGGAGGTGTAAAGTCGAAATGATTCCATTTGCACTGGATACACAGATGCCGGGTGCGGAGACCTATCTTTCGTTCGTCCCGCTGATTCTGATTTTTGTACTGTTCTACTTCATGCTGATCCGTCCGCAGAAGAAGCGCGACAAGCAGGACAAGGAAATGCGCGATTCGATCATTGTCGGTGACCGCATCTGCACAATCGGTGGCATCATCGGCAAGGTCGTATCGGTACGTGACGACGAAATTGTCATCGAGACCAGCGGCAACCGCATGAAGTTCTATAAGTGGGCGATTCGCTCCAAGATTGAAAAGGACTCTGATGCGTCCGAGGAAAAATAATCCGTATGATTTTCCGGCGTCCCGCGTAACGTATTCGTGAGAACGAATGCGGGAGGGATTTTTGGATGAATCGTGCGGAATCGACAGACGGCAGGGCGGCGGTATACTGGGCAGCTCCCATGCTGCTCGGCCTGCTGCTGGTGTTCGGCGGCACGCTGGGCGGCGCGGCTCTGCTTTCGACCGGTACGCTCGGCCAGCAGCTTGCACCGCTGGCGGCGTATGTGCCGCTGGCAGCCGGCAGCTTTGCAGCGTCCTTCTGGGGCGCGCGGCGGGCGCCGGCGCATAAGCTGCCGATGGGGCTGCTCATCGGCGTGCTGCTGCTGGGCTGTCTGTTCCTGCTGGGGCTGACGCTGCGCGATGCGGCGTTTGCCGCTCCGGCCGCCGGACTGACCTCCGGCATCACATTGGTCGCTTCGCTGCCGGGTGCATTTGCCGGCGCGGCGGCAAAAAAGAAAAAAAGGCGCAAATAGTAATATCTGCGTTTCATAGTTTAACTTAGGAAGGAGAAATTACCATGACTCACATCAAGACTCTGAATTCCTGCACGTTTAAGGAAACTGCTGCCAAGGGCGGCTGCGGCGAGTGCCAGACTTCCTGCCAGTCTGCCTGCAAGACTTCCTGCACGGTAGCAAACCAGAAGTGCGAGCACGACAAGTAAGACACAGCTTATCCAATACAGGATCGGGACTGGCGTTTTGTCAGTCCCGAAATTTTTGTTTGACAGGAGTACATTTTTTATGATACATCGTTTTTCCATGAAGGGTGTCAATATCCTGATGGACATCAACAGTGGATCGGTGCATGTTGTCGACGATGCGGCCTATGCACTGTCTGCCGTTGTCGCGCCCGGTATGACGGAGGAATGTCCGGAGGATATCCTCCGCAGCTTGTCTGACCAGTTCACTCCGGAACAGCTGCGCGAGGCATACCGCGAACTGTATGAGCTGGAACAGGCCGGCTATCTGTTCGCAGACGACGATTACATCAACATTGCGGCAGCCATTCCGACCGGCGCGCCGATCAAGGCGCTGTGCCTGCATGTCTCACATGACTGCAATCTGCGCTGTAAGTACTGCTTTGCCGATACCGGTGATTTCGGTATGGGCAAGCGCATGACGATGGATTTTGATGTGGCGAAAAAGGCGATTGACTTCGTTGTCGAGAAATCCGGCGCACGCCGTAACATTGAAATCGATTTCTTCGGCGGTGAGCCGCTGATGGCGTGGGATACTGTCACGAAGACGATTGACTACGCCCGTTCCATCGAAGAGGAAAAGAACAAAAAATTCCGCTTCACCATCACCACCAACGGTTTGCTGCTGGATGATGAAAAGATTGACTACATCAACGCAAATATGGACAACTGTGTCCTGTCGCTTGACGGCAGAAAGTGCGTCAACGATGAGATGCGCCCGACAGCGGGCGGCTGCGGCAGCTATGATGTCATCGTGCCGAAGTTCAAAAAGCTGGTGGCACAGCGCGGCAAGGATCGCGACTACTATGTGCGCGGCACATTCACCAGCAAAAACCTCGACTTTACCAACGACGTGCTTTCGATTGCGGATGAGGGCTTTGACCAGCTGTCGGTTGAGCCGGTCACCAGCGAGCCGGGAACCGGTTATGACCTGAGCGAAAAGGATCTTCCGCGCATCGGCGAGGAGTATGAAAAGCTGGTTGACATCATGCAGCAGCGCAAAAAGGAAGGACGCAGCTTCAATTTCTTCCACTTTATGGTCGATTTGCAGCAGGGTCCGTGCGTCATCAAGCGCCTGCGCGGCTGTGGTGCAGGCTATGAATATGTCGCCGTGACGCCGGACGGCGAAATCTATCCATGCCATCAGTTTGTCGGCCATCCGGAGTTCCTGATGGGCACGCTGGATGACGGAAAATTGGACATGGATATTTCCAACCATTTCTCCGGTCTGAACGTCTGCACCCGTCCGAAGTGCAAGGACTGTTGGGCAAAATTTTACTGCTCCGGCGGTTGTGCGGCGGCGAATTTCAACATGAACGGCGACATTGAAACACCGTATGAGATGGGCTGTGAGTTACAGAAAAAACGCCTGGAATGTGCAATTTATCTCAAAGCGGCCGAGATGATTGGGGAATAATCTGGCAACACGCCAAAATATCAAAACAAGACAATAATTTAGTTGAAATTTCGCAAAATCGCTCTATAATGAAAATAATAATACTCGATCTTTGCCTGCACAGGCAGACAGAATTCCGGTGAATCCTTTCCCCGCGCCGGGACAGAGTAATATGACAGAGGTGATTTTCATGCCACATAGCATAGGACTTGGTATGATCGGAATGACGGAGTTTTCCGAACGTATCCTGGACGGTATTTTAAAAAATAATGTAGTAACTCCGAAGCATATTCATATTGCGGAAAAGGATGCCATCCGCCGCGAGCATTATCTCGGCCTCGGCATTGACTGCGCACCGGATGTCTCCGCATCCATGCTGCGCTCTGAGATTATGATTGTCTCCAGCGCACGGCAGGAGTTTTCTACCCTGCTCTCGTCTATCTGCGGAACGACACGCGGCCGCGTGCTTGTTTCCACCATTCCGGGACGGAGCTGCGAATACATTCAGGATCGCGTTGCGAAGGCGACCAATGTCGTCTGCGTGGAGAGCGAACAGCGGGAGGACGGCACACAGTTGAGCCGCCTGACCTATTCCAAGCGCTTCCCGAACCACATGAAATCTGCGGTGGAGGACATTTTCCGATCGATCGGCGAAATTGAGACCGTCCAGCTGTAACAGGCGGACAAAAGCGAATAACAGAAACAGGCTGAGAATATCTTGTTAGCAGGGAACCGGAAAGGGGAACGGCGATGAAACGAGGTATGCTCAGCTTTTCTGATGTCCGGCGGCTGCGGCAGTCGCCGGTGTTCGCATTTCTGGTGGCGGCGCTGCTGTGCGGCGTGCTGGCAGGCAGCTTTACCGGCATGCACATCCCGCAGTCCGCGGGCAGCTATGCCGGCGATCTCGCGGCGCTGGTGGCGGAGAATGCCACCGGGGAACTGCCCTCGCTGCGCACGGTCGTGGCGTGTATCGGCGGTACATTCGGCTGGGCAGTCGGCGCAGTTTTGCTCGGCGCACTGCCCGGACGTATGATGTGGGTCGGACTGCTGACCGCGCTGCGCGGTTTTCTGCTGGCATTTTCGGCGGCAGCAGCGCTGGTCGAATCGGGCTGGCGGGGGATTTATATTTCCGTCGTGTCCATCGGCATTTCAGCGGTATTCTGGATTCCGGCGCTGCTGCTTGTGTGCGCGGCGGTGTTGGATGCGGCACAGGGGCGCGGCAACCGCGGCTATTTTACCGCGCTCGGACGGTTTGGCGGCGTGCTCGGTATCAGTACAGCGCTGCTATGCGGCTCAGCACTGTGGCGGCTGTTGGCCGTGCCGGTGCTGCTGGGGCTTGTGGGCGCATAGAAAAAGGATGTGTGCGGCGTATTCCGTACACATCCTTTTTTATCAGCCATCTTTGGCTGTAGCGACCAGAAATTTGTAAATTTGTTTTTTATTTTCCTCAAACATGCCCAGCTCGGTGCAGAATACCTTGTAGTATTCAAACAGCTGCCGCCGGATGGCGATGGAGGAATGTGGTGTCAGCGTGGTTGCCGTCAGGCTTTTGTCGTTTTTCACGTAGTAGTACAACGGCGTGCGCACGGCACAGATCCGGTTAGTACACAGGATATAGGTCAGATTAAACAGGAAATCCTCGCACCAGCTGAGCTGCTCATAGCAGTAGATGCGATGGCGGCGGATGATATCGCGGCGGTACAGCTTGTTCCACATGACGCCGTAATAAAAGCTGGCGGGATTGCGGATGAGCTCCTGTGCGAATTCCAGACGGTTCATGCAGGCTGAGGTCTCCAGAAAGCCGTGCACGGTGGTTTTTTCCCCATCCACACGGCAGTAATGTGAGATGATGAAATCTGCCTGCTCGCGTTCCGCGCGCTGCACCAGCAGGAAGGTCATGTTTTCATCAATCCAGTCATCGCTGTCGACGAACTGGATGTATTTCCCCGTGGCGGTCTCGATGGCGTTGTTGCGCGCGGCGGAAACGCCGCTGTTCGGCTGAGACAGCACATGAATGCGCGCGTCACGGTAGGCGAACTTGCGGCACACTGTCAGGCTGTCATCCGTTGAGCCGTCATCGACGAGAATAATTTCAAGGTTCTGATAGGTCTGTGCGCAGATGCTGTCCAAACAGCGCGGCAGCGACTGCTCCGCATTGTATACGGGCACGATTATGCTGACAAGCGGCTGGTCTGCGACAGAAACGAGATGATTGTCCGGCATAGCATATGACAGGGGAGAAATTCCCCAAACCTCCAAAATAGTACTAGGGCGTATCTGAAAAGTCGAAAATTTTGACTATTTATAGAAATATGGACTGCTTCTTCGTTAAAAACACTTGAAATCCGAAAGGCTTTCAGCGTGCTTTTGTCTTGAACCAGTCTCGCCTTTGCGAAATATTCGTCATTTCTTGGTTTTCAGACAGCGCCTAAATTTGATTGTATTCTATTTATTGCACAATTTCAAGGGATATGTGCAAAACAAGCGAAAGAAGTACGCGTTATAGCCGGAGAACGATGCCGAGAACTGCACCGCAGATAATAAACACGATAGGGTGCAGCTTGGGCAGGCGGAAGACGCCGACCAATGCCGCAAGATAGACGACAATCGGAATAAAACGGAACAGGTCGAGCAGTGAGCCGCTGGCAGCATAGGCCTGTGTGTCGAACAGCGACAGTACAAATACCTCAAACATGGCGCCTGCAATCAATCCGGCAGTTGCCGGACGAATGCCGTAAAAGATGTTGTTGACCAGCGGGGAGTTGCGGAATTTCTCCATGAAGCGGGATACAATCAGGATGATAAAATAAGACGGCAGTACCAGCGACAGCGTGGATACAATTGCACCCGGGATCCCGGCGGCATGGAAGCCCGCATAGGTCGACATATTGATGCCGATCGGGCCGGGCGTCGATTCGGAAATGGCGATCATGTCGGTCAGCTGGCTGACCGAAAACCAGGAATGCGTCTGTGCGATTTCCTTGAGGAAGGGGAGAGTGGCGAGACCGCCGCCGATGGCGAGCAGACCGGTTTTAAAGAACTCAACAAACAGCTGGAGATAAACCATTGCTTACACCCCCTTCTTTGTTCCGCCGTGCAGCAGTGCGCCCGCAAGGCCGCAGACAAGGACAGCGGCAACCGGCGAGACACCGAGCAGCGCAACCGAGCAGAATGTCAGGATAAAGATGACAAGCGTCGCTGCGTCGATTACATTTTTCTTTACGAGTGTGTAGATGGTCTTGGTGACCAGAGCACAGACCGCGATGCGGATACCGGCAAAGGCATGCTGGACGACCGCATATTCCGCGAAATGCGTCAGACACGAGGCGATGACCGTGATGATTACAATAGACGGGAAAATCACGCCCAGTGTGGTGAAAATGGCACCGACCGGTCCGCGTTTTTTATTGCCGATATACGTGGCGACATTGACGGCGATGACGCCCGGCGTGCACTGGCCGATGGCATACATATCGGTCAGCTCATCGTCGGTACACCAGCCTTTTTTTTCGACGACCTCGCGCTGTAAAATCGGCAGCATGGCATAACCGCCGCCAAAGGTAAACGCGCCGATGCGCGCAAAGGTCAGGAACATGGAAAGCAGTTCTTTCATGGGACATTTCCTCTCATAATGGTTTCGTTTTCAAAAAGGGACAGCTGTGGGTCTGCCAGATTGACAATCTCCAAACCGCGGCGGCGCGCGAGCCCGACAGTATATGCTGTTCCGCCCGGTGTGCCGTCAAAAAAGCAGATGCATGCGCTGCTTTGCTCGACGAGAAACCGGTCGCGCGTCGTGTAGCAGTCCGGCTGATACCGGTCATACAGGGCGAACACACGGGCAGCCTGGTCGAGCACGGCGTCATAGCGTCGGCTCCATTCCGGCTCCCAGTATTTTTGCATGCCGGGAAACGCGATGGCAGCCCAAAGGTCAATCGGGCAGCCCTCCCGCGCCAGCTCGAGTACGGCCTCTGCTGCCCAGAGGTCAAAGCCGCGGCTCATGCCGGACAGGAAATGCCGGCAGCCGCTGTCAGCCTTTCGCCGGACAGCGCGCCGCAGGCGCTGCTGCATGTCACAGAACGCAGGGGAACCTTCCGGCATATCGGCGGGCATTTTTTCCGGGCGGTAGCCGGAAAAACAGCATACGGATGAATTCAGAGAAATCCCTCCCTAAAGTAGGATTTGGCAACCATTATTGTAGCACCGCAGGAAAGAAAAGGCAACCGGAGTCGGATTGTGTCATTTGTTTCGGATTTGAAACCGACAGGACACCTGTGCTATAATATCAGCTATGTGAATAACGAAAGGAACGAGGAAATCATGTTGATCTGTCCGCACTGCGGCGCGCCGCTTGTCCGCGAGGAGCATGCCCTGCGCTGCCGGAATGGCCACAGTTATGATATTGCGCGCGCAGGCTACTGCAATTTATTGCAATCGTCGCGCCCAGGAGAGCACACCGGCGACAGCCGGGAGATGGTGATGGCGCGCCGCCACTTTCTCGACCGCGGCTATTATGCCGGGCTGGCGGAAGGTCTGTGCGCACAGGTGCGCCGTCTGGCGGCGGGAAACTCTGCCGTGCGGCTGGTGGATGCGGGCTGCGGCGAGGGCTATTATACGCGGCAGCTGGCACAGGTGCTGCACGAAGGCGGGCAACTTGCGGGCAGCGTCGGCATAGATATCTCCAAGTCTGCGACACAGTACGCGGCAAAGCGCGATGCCTTTACCCAGTATGTCACAGGAAGTGTGTATCATATGCCTGTCGCCGACAGCTGTGCGGATATCATCTGCTCGATTTTCGCGCCGACACCTGCGGAGGAATTTCATCGGGTGCTCAAGCCGGATGGCGCCGTGCTGTGTGTCGTGCCGGGGGCAGACCATTTGTGGGAGCTCAAATGCGCGGTATACGATACCCCATATAAAAACCGCGAAGAAAAGCACGGGCTGGACGGATTTCAGCTGGCAGAGCGGCACAAAATAACCTATCAGGTGCATATTGACGATGCGGCGGACATTCAGACGCTGTTTGCAATGACGCCATATGCACACCGCACACCGCGCCGCGGATTGGAACGCCTGCACGCCCTGCGCGAGCTGGACGTGACGCTGTCCTTTTTGTTGCTGACGTTTCGTCAGCAAATGGAACAAAGTGCTTTCCCTGAAAAGAGAAATATGGTATACTGAATAAAAGCAGAGGGGAGGCGGGGATCCTGTCAAACCGGTCGAATCATATCAATCATCCAAACGAGCCAGGTACAAAGGAAGTCATAATACAGCTCGTGCGCAGCTATTTTTCGGATAATATTCCGAAGGCGTCTGCGGAGCTGTCCTATTACCTGCTGTTTTCTATTTTTCCACTGCTGCTGATCGTCAGCTCCCTGTTGTCTGTAACAAAGGTTTCGCAGACAACGCTGCTGCATCTGCTCAGCGTGCTGCCGGGAGATATTCAGCGCATTGTTTCGCCGATTATCACGCGATATATCGGGAATATTTCTTCCGCTGAACTGATCTGGCGCATGATCGGCTTCATTCTTCTCGGCATCTATTTCCTGAGTCGGACGATGAGCTCAATCATGTACAATGTCAACCGCATTTATAATATCCCGAACCGCCGCGGCGGCATCGGTCAGCTGTTGTTCGAGATTTTGACAGCGGCGGGCTTTATTTTTGCCATTGTGTGCAGCTTTATCCTGCTGATTCTCGGGCGCAGCATCAATGCGCTGATTACCAAATATATCGATATTCCGCAGCAGCTGATGTGGCTGATGGATCTGTGGCATTATGGGCGGTATATCATCCCAATCGGGCTGATGTTTCTGTTTCTGCTGCTGCTGTGTTATCTCGCGCCGAACTGCATCATGAAAATACGAGATGCGCTGCCGGGCGCAGTGTTCACACTGCTCGTGTGGATTGTCTGCACGATGATTTTTACGTTCTATATCAACAACATCAGCCGGTATGATGCGCTGTATGGTTCGCTCAGCGCAATCATGGTGCTCATGTTGTGGATGTATATGACAGGAATTATTCTGTTTCTGGGCTTTGAACTGAATTTTATTTTGATGAAGCGCAGGCACAGGAATTTTATCTGCAAGGGAAAACCCTGGTATATCCGTCTGATGTCCCACGCTGTCCGCAGCCACCGGCAGAAGCGGAAAAAGCAAAGAAGCAACCGATGAAAGGAAGGTTATCATATGAAAGTAGTTGCATTTAACGGCAGCCCGCGCAAGGGCGGCAATACGGAGATCTGTCTCAACCTGATCGGCGAGGAGCTGAACAAACAGGGCATTGAGCTGGAAATTGTACAGGTCGGCAATAAGGCAAAGCCGTGCATGGCATGTAATTATTGCCTGAACACCGGCAGCGGATACTGTGCGCAGAAGGACGATGAGGTTAACGCATGGATTGACAAGATGGTGGAGGCAGATGGCATCATTCTCGCATCCCCGGTCTATTACGGCGGCATCGCCGGCGGCATGAAGTGCTTCCTCGACCGCGCATTTTTTGCCGCAGGCAGCAAGCTGCACCACAAGGTCGGCGCAGCTGTCGTCACCCTGCGCCGTTCGGGCGGTCTGGAAACCTACCAGCAGCTCAATGCGTACATGAATACCATGGAAATGGTCATGGCCACCTCGGATTACTGGCAGGCAGCACATGGCCTGAACAAGGGTGACGTCATGCAGGACACCGAAGGCGTCGAGGTCATGCAGAAGCTCGGCCGCAACATCGCCTGGCTGCTCAAGCTCATCGAGAACGGCAAGGGTGTTGTGGATCCCCCGGTGACCGGCCAGCGTACGATGACAAATTTTGTCCGCTAAAATGAGCTTGGATGGGGTAATTTTTGGTGCTTTTGTGGAAAATTCCACAGCATTCAAAAAAATAAGGCAATCCCTTTGACAAAATAAAACACTATGATATAATGAAGCCAATGAAGTACAATCCGGCTTTTCTTCACCCATACAGCCGGAGTCGCATGATACTTAAGGAGGTCTATTGAAATGACAAGATCCATTCGCGTAAAGAACACTGAGGACATTCAGAAGATCAACAAGATCGTTACCCAGTTCCCGTATGATATCTGGATTCACGGCAAGTCCGGTATGGTTGACGCAAAGTCCCTGCTCGGCATGTTCCTGCTCAGCCTGAACGAGCCGCTCAAGCTGGTTGTTGAGGACGACATCGATACCAAGAAGCTGTTCAAGGCTCTGGAAGATTACCTGGATATCGAGGACGACGACTAATTGTCTGCTGCAAACGGCGGAGCTGAAGCTCCGCCGTTTTTTGTGCGCAAAAATGGGCGGTATCCGTGGAAAACAGATACCGCCCGTACGATTTTTGTTACAGGAACAGCTCGTTTTGCTTTCGTTCACCGCATACTGCGCCCAGTTTCTGCGCGAGGCCGGCGAGCATGTCCGGGTTGAGGGCGCGTGCGCCGTTCGGACAGACTGCAATACACCGCATGCATGAGATACATGCGTCGGCATTGGTTTCCGCGGGCGTGTCCGCCGGAATTGCGCCGACCGGACATAGGGAAGCACATTTGCCGCAGCTGTTACAGGCAGTCGGATCGGCCTGCGGTTTGAGCGGCACGCCGCCGAACGCGCGGTAGGGCACATTGCCCGGTACGGTAAGCGGTTCGGGGATTTTGCCGCTCTCCAGCCGTTCCCGAATTTTGGCAGCAAAGCCTGAGAGCTGCGCTGCATCGGCGGCATCCGGCTGGCCGGCGGCAATCTGCCGTACAATCGAATGCTCGGCGAGAGCTGCGACCGCTGCAACCGGGCGGAAGCCTGTGGCTTGCAGTGTGTCGCGCAGCTCAAGCAGTGTGTCCTCAAATGCGCGGTTGCCATAGACAGCGACAAGAACGGCGCGTGCACCGCTGCCGTGCAGCTGCCGCAGGCGTAAAACCGCAATATCCGGCACGCGTCCGCCGTAGACGGGTACCGCGACAATGCAAACATCATCGGCAGAAAACGGGATGGATGCAAAATCCAACGTGCGGTCGGTCAGGTCGATCACGGTATGAGCCGGGGAGAGAGCGTTTGCCAGCAGGTCAGCGCATTTCTGCGTGCCGTCGGTCGGGCTGAAGGTGATGGTAAAAACAGTCATGATACAGGCACCTCTGTGTGTTTTTTTCTATTTTTTATTGTATCGCGCTGTGCGCGGTGCGTCAACCTGCGAAAAAAGACATGGCCCGGAGGCCATGCCTTTGCTTGTATCTGTGTGTTGTCCGCTTACGGGATGAGGCGGGACATGTCGCGCGGGAAGTATGCGGCTTCGCGGATGTTCTTGAGACCAAGCAGCTGCATGGTCAGACGCTCCAGGCCGATGCCCAGACCGCCGTGCGGCGGCATGCCGTACTTGTGCAGCAGCAGGAACGATTCAAACAGGCTGACATCCATATCGCGCGCGTTCAGCTTGTCCACCTGCTCCTGATAGTCGTTGATGCGCTGGCCGCCGGTCGTGATTTCCAGGCCGCGGAACAGCAGGTCGAAGCTCAGTGCGAGCGACGGGTCAGACGGATCGTCCTTTGCATAGAACGGACGCTTTGCGGACGGGAAGTGGGTGACGAAGATAAATTCGCTGCCCAGTTCACTCTTGGCGTAATCGCACAGCATCTGCTCCTCATCCGGGTTGAGGTCAAAGCGGTTCTTCGACTTGTGACCGAACTTGTCCAGCATGATCTGCTTTGCGTCCTTGAACGTGATGGACGGGATGGTATCGATGGTCGGGATATCTGCCTTCAGCAACTCCAGCTCCGGCTTGCAGTGTGCACGGATATAGTCCATGACATACTTGAGCATGCCGGTTTCCATCTCCATGACGTCCTTCATCGAATCGATATAAGCCATCTCGAAGTCAAGGCCGATATATTCATTCAGGTGGCGGGAGGTGGAGTGGCGTTCTGCGCGGTAAACGCCGCCGATCTCAAAGACGCGGCCGAATACGCCCGCGAGGTACTGCTTGTAGAACTGCGGGGACTGTGCCAGATATGCCTTCTGACCGAAGTAATCCAGCTTGAAGATATTTGCGCCGCCCTCAGCGCCGGCAGCGACAATCTTCGGCGAGTTCATATGGACAAAGCCCTGCGACATCATATATTCTGCAAAGCCGTCGCACAGTGCACCCTGAATGCGGAAGATGGCCTTCATGCGCGGATGGCGCAGCGTAACCGGACGGTATTCCAGATTGGTGTCCAGATTGATGCCCATATATTTTTTGCCCAGCGGTACCGGCATTTTGTCGTACGGCTTTGCAAGCACGGAGACAGCGGAAAGCTCGACCTCGAAGCCGTTTTCTGCGCGCGGCTCCTCATGAACCGTGCCGGAGACCTCGACGACCATGCCGTCACGGATGTCAGACTTGGTGATGCCGTCCAGCTCATTCTTGAGCAGGCACTGAATCAGACCGCGGTCGACGCGGACGATGACGAAGGCGAAGTCGGACATGTCGCGTACACGGTGCACCGTGCCGCGGAACGTAACCGATTCACCGATATGTGCGGCGCAGAGCTCAACTGCATCCACATACGGTTTGGGAAGGGAAATAGATTCCATAGTTAGTCCTCTCTATTCTTGTTTCCGGGCTTCCCCTGGCGGGAAAGCGCGGAATCAGTAGTAAAAACGAATGTCATACTTTACTATTATAATAAATGACCGGCGATGAATCAAGCATGCCGCATAAAAAAGTTAGAAATTCTGTGAGAATTACACACAATCCGCGCCGTATTTCGCGCGCAGCCAAGCAATCAGGACAGGCGTCCGCGTGTCGATATCTTCGCGGGAGATGCCGCGCAGGCAGGTGATGCGGTCGGCGAGCGTATCTGAGCCGGTGACAAGGCAGTAGCCGGTGGAGGTTTCGGCGCAGATGCGCACCGGCATCGGTGACCATGAGAGGCCGCACCCGGCAGTGCGGCGCTCAAATGCTGCCTGTTGTTCGGTGTACAGCGCACATCCGGTGTCGGTATTTGAGACCTCCATGCAGCGAATGTCCAGCCGCAGGGTTTTCGCGAGCGGGAGTGCGGCATCCAGCCGGGCGTCGGGGTCATGCGGCAGCCAGTCCGCATCTTCCGGAAAAGCGGTTTCAATGACGGCGAGTGCCGTGCGTGCGCACTGGATGTCATCCGGCGGAAGCTGGATGAGCGGATATTCCGCCTGTATCTGTGTCAGAACATCGGACAGCGGCATTTCGCACGGTACGAGCGCGGCGGCATGCCGCTCCAGCAGGCGGTCGACGAGGTCGGCGGTTTCGCTGTCAATGCGTTTGTCTGTCAAAGCGTCAAAATAATCCATTGGTCGTCCCTCCGAGTGTCAGTATAGCAGAAAATGCGCCGAATAGGAAGGGGAGGCTGCGTTGACATTGCAGGAACGGTGTGCTATCATTTTCGTGAAAACGCATGGGAACGGTTTCTGTGCGCAGTTTTTCCGGACAGCTGTAAAACATGCAGAGAAATGCGGTTGTCTGAAGATATTTCCAGATTATTGGTAAGAGGATATTGAATGAAGATTATCCATATTATGGACGGCGGCACTGCCGGACAGGGTATGACGGGTACAGCGGCGCTGGCAGAGCAGCTCGGAGAGGGCTATGAGATTGTCCCTGTCCGGATGAAGGCGGGCGGCGTGCCAGAGGCCGTGCTGCACGGCGCGCAGCTGCTGTATTGCCACGGCGCTGTGGCAGCACGCTGCGGCAGCAGAATTGCAAAACAGCGCGGCATCCCGTTCGTGTTTGAATGCGCGGGCGAGGACGTCATGGCATATGGCAGACGGGAGTGCGCGCTGCTGCATGCGGCGGACTGCTGTGCGGCAGACGGTGCGCAGCTGGATGCGTGTATGCTGAACGGGTTGGGTGTTGACCCGGCGCGTGTGCGCGCGGTAAGTGAAACGCCGGAGCAGCTCGCGGAGCTGTACCGGCATACCGTACATATGACACAGCGGAGTGCGGACAGACGGCGCGACGGTGCGGTGATCTGCGGCGCTTATGGGCGCGGCAATGCGGGGGATGACGCGATTTTAAATGCGATCATCCATGAGCTGCATCAGGCGGATGCAGAAATGCCGGTCTATGTCACCTCCCGCCGCCCGGAGGAGACACGGTGCAGAAACGGTGTGCAGGCGTGTCATACGTTTGACTTTCCGGCACTGTGGAAGGCACTGGGACAGGCTGTACTGTTTATCAGCGGAGGCGGCAGCCTGATTCAAAACGCGACATCCCGCCGATCACTGTATTATTATCTGCTGCTGCTGTGCATGGCAAAGCTGCGCGGCTGCCGCGTGATGATGTATGGCTGCGGCATCGGGCCGGTCTACGGCGGCCTGCACCGCTGGGCAGCGGCACGCGTCATTGACAAATGCGTCGATATTATCACGCTGCGCGATGACGATTCCGTGCAGGAGCTGGCGAACATGGGGGTTTCCCATCCGCATATTGTGCGCACGGCAGACCCGACCATCTGCATCCAGCAGCTGGAATCCGGGCAGACGGAGCAGCTGTTCGCGCGGCTGGGCATCCCGGCAGACGGGCGCTATATCGGCTTTGGTCTGCGCGAATGGAAGGGGTTTGACCGCGCGGCGCCGGAAATTGCGCGCGCAGCCCAATATGCGTGGGAGACCTATGGACTGGTTCCGGTTTTTGTCCCGATTGAATACCCGCACGACTGTGACGCGGCGGAAAAAGTCATCCGCCAGTTGCATTGCCCATATTTTCTTATTTCGGAACAGATTGCCATCAATGAGACCATTTCCGTGCTCTCGCGCATGTCGCTCGTTGTCGGCATGCGGCTGCACTCACTGATTTTTGCCGTGGAAAACGGCGTGCCGAGCATCGGCATTTCCTACGACATGAAGGTCGATGGCTTTTTGAAGTCCATCGGGCGGCAGGATGTGACACTGCATGTGCAGGATGTCACGGGTGAGCAGCTGATGGAGCAGATCGACCGCTTGCAGGGCGAACAGGAACGCAGCCGCTGGAAACAGGCAGCCGGACAGCTGACTGCGGAGGAGAGCGGAAATCTGGAACAGATGCGGGCGCTGCTCGCATCCATCGCACAGCAAAGCCCGGATGCTGCTCCGGACAAACAGGGCGGATATCTTAGCAAAAGAGGATCATCTAGTGTGAAAACGAACAAAATATATCTGACCAGCCTGCATCTGAAGCATGGCGGCGTGGAGATGGTAATTTCGACGCTTGCCAACGCACTGGTGGAGCAGGGGTTTGAAGTGGAAATATTGTGTACCTATCGATTGGGTGAGCCTGTGTATCCGTTGAACGACAACGTCGTTGTGACCTATCTCACGAAGGATGCGCCGAACCGTCGGCAGTTTTCCGATGCACTGCATCAGAAAAATCCGATTCGGATTTTGCAGGAGGGTGTGCGCGCGGTCAAAATACTGTACCGCAAGCACAGCACGATGAAGCGCGCGATTCAGGCGATTTCAGACGGCACGGTCATTGCCACGCGCAATGAACATGCCATTCTGCTGTCCAAATATGGTGCGTCGCAGGTGAAAAAAATTGTACAACTGCATGCCGACCATCAGTTCGACAAAAAGCTGATTCACGATTTCCAGACAAAATACCAGAATATCGATTATTTCGTGCTGCTGACCGACCAGACTACACGGGAAATCCGTGAATTTATGCAGGGGCACAACAGCAGAATTCAGTGCTTGACCATCCCGAATTTCATCGAGCCGCCGGATATCCCGCCGGTTTCGCACAGGGAAAAACAGGTCATCGCAGCCGGACGCCTGCATGCGGACAAGGATTTTCCGTCGCTGCTGCGCATCTGGGCAAAGGTCGTTCCGACCCATCCCGACTGGATGCTGAAAATTGCGGGCGAGGGCGAGCTGGAACAGATGCTCAAACAATACGCGGCCCAGCTGAAGATACAAAACAATGTCTGTTTTACAGGCGCGCTGGAGCACCGCGTGCTGCTGACGGAAATGGCGAAATCCGCCTGCTTTGCGCTGACCTCGGTTTCAGAGAGCTTTGGACTGGTGCTGGTCGAGTCCATGTCGTGCGGCACGCCGCCGGTTGCCTTTGACATCCGTGTCGGCCCGGCGACCATTATCGAAGACAATGTCAGCGGATTCCTCGTGCCGAATCGCGACGAAGACCTGTTCGCACAGAAGCTGATTCAGCTGATTGATGACGCGGAACTGCGCGCCGCGATGAGCGGCCGCGCGACCGAACGTGCAGCGGTTTTCTATAAGGATCATGTTTTACAGCAGTGGTTGAAACTGCTGGGTGCATAATCGGCACAGGCGGGCGGCATCTGCCCGAAACGTCAGCACAAAAAGGTCAAAAACTGTCGGAAAAGCACCGCGTTCGTTGGTAAATTTTCCGAGATTTTTACAAAAGTAAAACTTTGTATTGCACAGATTACATAACTGTAATACAATAATGATATACGATCGATTCTTTCGCGGTTTGGCTGAAAGGAGCCCTGAAACACATGTTTGCTGGATATTCCGACAACATAGCTCCGTCCCTGGGCTGCGCTGTACAGCGTTTCTGCCAGGGGGATTTTTGCAGCCATTTTTCAGCGGAAAACGGTCAATGATGCAAAACAACAGCAGGACGTCGCCTTTTGTGCGCGATGTCCTGCGTTTTTGTTGCAGATGGTTTTGAATGGTTGTTCAAAAAACGGTCTGTGTACAAGAAAGAAGGAGCCTGTATGAAGAAAGTATGTATTGTCATGGGATCGGACAGCGATCTCAAGGTTATGGAGGGCTGCATCAACAAGCTGGAATCGTTCGGTGTTCCGTTTGATGTGCGCGTTATCTCTGCGCACCGCACCCCGGCGGCAGCGGAGAAGCTGGCAAAAAATGCGGCAGCGGATGGCTATGGCGTCATCATTGCGGCAGCAGGCAAGGCAGCACATCTGGGCGGCGTGCTTGCGGCATACACGACGCTGCCGGTCATCGGTGTGCCGATCAGGTCGTCGTTCATGGACGGACTGGACAGCCTGCTCTCCATGGTACAGATGCCGTCTGGCATCCCGGTCGCGACGGTAGCAGTCAACGGCGCGGACAACGCTGCCATTTTGGCGGTACAGATGCTGGCACTCGGCGATCCGTCGCTGACCAAAAAGCTTGCACAGTTCAAGGCGGACATGCAGGCGAAGGTGGAAGCAAAGGACGCGAAGGTTTCCGCCGAATACAGCAAGTAAGGCACGCGCCGGTACGGTAGGAAGTGTTGTTCATGGAGAAGAAACAGCTGCTGTATGAGGGCAGGGCCAAGCAGGTCTATGCGACCAACGACCCGGAGCTGCTCATCGCCGCGTATAAGGACAGCCGGGGAACGGCTGCCGTTCCGGGGCGGGGCGCGGTCAACAACCGCGTATCCGTCTGTCTGATGCAGATGCTGGAACGGGAGGGTGTTCCGACCCACTTCGTCGAACAGCTCTCCGACAGGGAAACCGTCATTCGGCGGGCGCACATGGTTCCGCTCAAGATCGTCGTCCGCAACGTGGCCGCAGGTTCGCTGTGTCCGCGCATCGGCCTGCCGGAGGGCACGCGGCTGCACGCTGCGATTCTGGAGTACTATTACCGCAGCGCGTCGCTGGGCGACCCGATGATAAACCGGTACCATGCGTTTGAGCTGGAGCTGTGCACCCCGGAGGAGCTGGCGGTGATCGACAGATATGCATTCCGTATCAATGATATCCTGAAGCCGTTTCTGCGCGGGCTCGGTGTTGATCTGATCGACTTCAAGCTGGAGTTCGGACGGCTGTCCGACGGAACGATTGTTCTGGCGGACGAAATCACACCGGACACCTGCCGACTGTGGGATGCGGAAACCGGCGAAAAGCTGGACAGGGATCGCTTCCGACGTGACCCCGGCGGTGCAAAGGATGTCAGTGAGGCAATCCTGCACAGGATGACCGGAGGAAATTTTATGTAATCTCGGGCGGGCAGACCCTCGCCTAAATCCACGGCAAATCTCAATTTTCGGACAAAGGGCTTATATGAAATATAAAATGAGAAAAGCAGACTGCACGCCGTTCGGCATGCAGGACAAGCTGCATGAAGAATGCGGCGTATTCGGTATCTATGTAAACGAGAAGGACGTCGACAAGATCAGTCCGGCGCATGACACGCATACCGCGCTGTTCGCACTCCAGCACAGAGGACAGGAGGCGTGTGGCATCGCGGTCAACAAAAACGGTGTCATCAAGTGCCATAAAGACCTCGGCCTGGTCAACGATGTGTTCAACCAGGAGATTCTGGACGGCATGCCGGGCACGATGGCAATCGGCCATGTCCGCTATTCCACGACCGGACTTCAGTCGCGTGAAAACGCGCAGCCGGTCTGCATCACGCACTGCAAGGGCAATCTTGCAATTGCACACAACGGCAACCTTGTCAACGCAGGCGAGCTGCGCAAGGCAATCGAGCTGGACGGCGGCATTTTCCGTTCCTCTTCGGATACAGAGGTTCTGGCGTACACCATCGTGCGCGAGCGCCTCAAATGCGGCAGCATTGAGGACGCGGTGCTCAACGCAATGTACCGCGTGCAGGGCGCATATTCGCTGCTCGTCATGTCGCCGCGCAAGCTGATCGCGGCGCGCGACCCGCATGGCTTCCGCCCGCTGGTACTCGGCAAGCTGTATGATTCGTATATCTTTGCCTCGGAGACCTGTGCGCTGGATGCACTGGGCGCGGAGTTCATCCGCGACGTCGAGCCGGGCGAGGTCATCATCATTGAGGATGGCCAGATGCGCACTATGAAGTGCGATATCCACTGCAACCACACCACTTGTGTGTTTGAGTATATTTACTTTGCCCGTCCGGATTCCGTCATCGACGGCGCTTCGGTCGCGTATGCGCGGCAGGAGGCGGGACGCTATCTGTATGAGGAAGACCCGATTGAGGCGGATGTCGTCATCGGCGTGCCGGACAGCGGTCTGACCGCTGCCATCGGTTATTCCAAGGCGTCGGGCATCCCGTATGACGTCGGTCTGATTAAGAACCGTTACATTGCCCGCACGTTCATTCAGCCGGGACAGGACAACCGCGAGCGTTCGGTACGCATCAAGCTGAATGCCCTGCGCAACAACCTCGAAGGCAAGCGCGTCGTCATGGTCGATGACTCGATTGTTCGCGGCACGACCTGTGCCCGTCTGGTCAAAATTCTGCGCGACGCAGGTGCAAAGGAAGTGCACATGCGCGTTTCCGCGCCGCCGTTCCTGCATCCGTGCTTCTTCGGCACCGATGTACCGGATCGCAAGTATCTGATTGCCTACGGCCGCACGGTCGAGGAGATCCGCGATCTGATCGGCGTTGATTCACTCGGTTATCTGTCGCTGGAAGCGACAAATAAAATAGCAGTTGGCGCAAGATGCGGCTTCTGCAACGGATGCTTCAGCGGAGAATATCCGATTGAGGTTCCGGACACCATCGAAAAGAATATATTTGAAAGTGGGATTGGAGAAAATGCTTAACAGCCGTTCTGAAAGTTACAAGGCAGCCGGTGTCGACGTTACCGCCGGCTATGAAGCTGTCAAAAAAATGAAGCCGTTTGTCGAGAGCACCTACATTCCGGGCGTCCTCGGTTCCATCGGCGGCTTCGGC
This sequence comes from Butyricicoccus porcorum, assembly GCF_051246315.1. NCBI lineage: Bacteria > Bacillati > Bacillota > Clostridia > Eubacteriales > Butyricicoccaceae > Butyricicoccus > Butyricicoccus porcorum. The sequence goes on along the minus strand of NZ_CP178353.1, from coordinate 129,000 downwards.
GGCATGTTTGAGCCGCCGGTACAGGGCATGAAGCGCCCGATTCTGGTTTCCGGCACCGACGGCGTCGGAACCAAGCTCAAGCTGGCCTTCCTGATGGACAAGCATGACACCGTGGGCATCGACTGCGTTGCGATGTGTGTCAACGATATCGCATGCTGCGGCGCACAGCCGCTGTTCTTCCTCGACTACATCGCAGTCGGCAAGAACTATCCGGAGCGCATCGCAGAGCTGGTCAGCGGCATCGCAGAGGGCTGCCGTCAGGCAGGCTGCGCACTGGTCGGCGGAGAGACCGCGGAAATGCCGGGCTTCTATCCGGTGGACGAGTACGATATGGCGGGCTTCTCTGTCGGCATCATCGACCACGACAAGATGATTGACGGCTCGAAGCTGGCAGCCGGCGACGTCCTCATCGGTGTAGCGTCCTCCGGCGTACATTCCAACGGTTATTCGCTCGTACGCAAGACGCTGGGAATCAATGAAAAGTCCGTCCGCCGCTATATTGCCGAGTTCGGCAAGACGCTGGGCGAAGAGCTGCTGACCCCGACCAAGATCTATGTCAAAACCATCCAGTCGCTCATCAAGGCAGTCGATGTCAAGGCGATGAGCCATATCACGGGCGGCGGATTCTATGAAAACATTCCGCGCATGCTGCCGGACAACATCTCCGTCTTTATTGAGAAGGGCGCGCTGCCGACCCCGCCGATCTTCGACCTGATCGCCAAGACCGGCAACATCCCGGAGCGCGACATGTACAATACGTTCAACATGGGTGCAGGCCTCGTCGTTGCCGTTCCGGCTGACCAGGCGGAAAAGGCACTTCAGGCAATCGCTGAGGCGGGCGAGACCGGCTACATCATCGGCGAGTGCAGAAACGGCGAGAAGGAAGTTCAGTTATGGTAAATATCGCAGTCCTGGTTTCCGGCGGCGGTACGAATTTACAGGCAATTCTGGATGCGCAGGCGCGCGGCGAGATCAAAAACGGCCGCGTGCGCGCAGTCATTTCGTCCAACGAAAGCGCGTATGCACTGGAGCGCGCCAGAAATGCGGGCGTTCCGGGTTATGTCATGAAAAAGCGGGATTATGCGTCCGGCGCAGAGTACTGTGCCGCGCTGGCGCGGTTCCTGCACGAAAAGGATGTGGAGCTGGTCGTGCTGGCGGGCTTCATGACCGTGCTGGACGAGGGCTTCTGCCGTGAGTTTGAAAACCGCATCATCAATGTGCATCCGTCGCTCATCCCGTCGTTCTGCGGCGATGGCTATTACGGTCTGCATGTGCATGAGGCGGCACTGCGCAAGGGCGTGAAGGTCACGGGTGCAACCGTGCACTTCGTCAACGCCATTACCGACGGCGGCCCGATTATCGCACAGAAGGCAGTTGAGGTACTGCCGGGCGACACGCCGGAGGTGCTCCAGAAGCGTGTTATGGCACAGGCGGAGCATGTGCTCCTGCCGCATGTGGTCTCCCTGTTCTGTGAGGGAAGACTGTCGGTATCGGACGACGGTATCGTCACGATTTCGGAATAAATCCGCAATTTCGAGTAAAGGAAGACATATTTCATGGAAATTTTTGATCTTGCAGCGCAGCTTCGCGCGAACAGCTATCCTGGCCGCGGCATCGTGCTCGGCCGCAGCGCGGACAACAAGTCTGCGGTGATTGCATATTTTATCATGGGCCGCAGCGAAAACAGCCGCAACCGCATCTTTACGGAGACCGAGGACGGCATCCGCACGGAGGCATTTGATCCGTCCAAGATGGTCGATCCGTCGCTGATTATCTATCAACCGGTTCGTGCGTTCAACGGTGCGACCATCGTCACCAACGGCGACCAGACCGACACCGTCCGCGACGGCCTTGCAGCTGGCAAGAGCTACATCGAGGCACTGCGTACCCGCCAGTTTGAGCCGGATGGCCCGAACTATACCCCGCGCATCTCCGGCATCGTGGAGCCGGACGGCGCCTATGAGCTGTCCATCCTCAAGAGCTTCGACGGCGATCCGGCCTGCAACAAGCGTTTCTTCTTTGAGTATGACGCACCGCGCGCCGGTCTGGGTCATTTCATCCACACCTATATGGGTGACGGCTCGCCGCTGCCGTCTTTCGAGGGCGAACCGGAGACCGTCCGCATCGAGGGCGATCTGGAGTCGTTTACCGATCTGGTATGGGAGAACCTCAACGAGGACAACAAGGTTTCGCTGTACGTCAGCTTCATCGACCTGGAGACCGGCAAGGCATCCAGCGTAATCCGCAACAAGCATTGCTGAAAACGGGAGGAAATGGAATTATGACAGAACTCGAATTGAAATACGGCTGTAACCCGAATCAGAAGCCGTCCCGCATTTATATGAAGGAAGGCGAGCTGCCGATCACTGTGCTCAACGGCAAGCCGGGCTACATCAACTTTATGGATGCCTTCAACAGCTGGCAGCTGGTGCGTGAGCTGAAGGCCGCAACCGGCATGCCGTCCGCCGCTTCGTTCAAGCACGTCAGTCCGGCAGGTGCTGCCATCGGCACGCCGCTGTCCGACGTCGAGAAGCAGATTTATTTTGTCGATACTGACGAGGAGCTTTCCCCGATTGCCTGTGCGTACATCCGCGCCCGCGGCGCAGACCGCCTGTGCTCCTACGGTGACTGGGTTGCTCTGTCCGACGAGTGTGACGCGCAGACCGCAGCATATCTGAAGGGCGAGGTTTCTGACGGCATCATTGCACCGTCTTATTCGGATGAGGCGCTGGAGATTCTTAAAAGCAAGCGCGGCGGCCGTTACACGGTCATCCAGATTGACCCGGCATATGAGCCGGCAGCAATCGAGCGCCGTGAAATCTTCGGCATTACGTTCGAGCAGGGACATAACAATCTCAAGATCGATGCGGACATGCTGACCAACATCGTAACCGAGAACAAGGAGCTGCCGGAACAGGCAAAGCTCGATATGATTGTATCGCTGATTACGCTGAAGTACACCCAGTCCAACTCCGTCTGCTACGTCAAGAACGGCCAGACCATCGGTGTTGGTGCGGGCCAGCAGAGCCGCATCCATTGTACCCGTCTGGCAGGAAACAAGGCGGACAACTGGTTCCTGCGTCATCATCCGAAGGTACTCGGCTTGCAGTTTGTCGACGGCATCCGCCGTCCGGACCGCGACAACGCGATTGACATCTATATTTCCGACGAGTATGAGGACGTTCTGGCAGAGGGCGTATGGCAGACCAAGTTCAAGGTCAAGCCGGAGCCGCTGACCGCAGAGGAGAAGAAGGCATGGGTTGCAACCCAGTCCGGCGTCACCGTCGGTTCGGATGCATTCTTCCCGTTTGGCGACAATGTCGAGCGCGCAAAGAAGTCCGGTGTCGCATACATCGCACAGCCGGGCGGCTCGATCCGCGATGACAATGTCATTGAGACCTGCAATAAGTATGGCATCGTGATGTCGTTCACCGGCATCCGCCTGTTCCATCACTGATTGAAACAAAACCGTGACAACAAAGTCAGGTGCGCCGGGGTCGGCGTGCCTGGCTTTTGGCGGTATATAGAGGAGGATTTCCATATGAAGGTTCTGGTTATCGGCGGCGGCGGACGCGAGCATGCAGTCTGCATGACGCTGGCAAAAAGCCCGAAGGTAGATAAAATCTGGTGCGCACCGGGCAACGGCGGCATTGCCGACATTGCGGAGTGTGTCAACATCAAGGCGACCGACATCGACGGTGTCGTTGCATTCTCGAAGGAGAACAAGCCGGATCTGGTTGTCGTTACGCCGGATGATCCGCTCGCACTGGGCATGGTCGACGCGCTGGAGGCGGAGGGCATCCGTGCCTTTGGCCCGCGCAAAAATGCGGCGATCATCGAGGGCTCCAAGTCGTTTGCAAAGGATTTGATGCACAAATATAACATCCCGACGGCGGGCTATGCAGTATTTGAAAACAGCGACGAGGCGATTGCATATATTAAGGAGAACGGCGCGCCGATCGTCATCAAGGCGGACGGCCTTGCGCTCGGCAAGGGCGTCACGGTTGCCATGACTGAGGACGAGGCAATTGCAGCCGTACATGACGCGATTGACGGCGGCCGCTTCGGCGGCGCGGGTGCGCGTGTTGTCATCGAGGAATTCCTCACCGGCCCGGAGGTCTCCGTGCTGGCATTTGTCGACGGCGAGCACCTGTCCACCATGCCGTCGGCACAGGATCACAAGCGCGCTTACGACAACGACGAAGGCCCGAACACCGGTGGTATGGGCGCATTTTCTCCGTCCCGCTTCTATACGGATGACATTGCGCAGACCTGCATGGATACCATCTTCAAGCCGACGGTTGCTGCAATGAAGGCGGAAGGCCGTCCGTTCAGCGGCGTGCTGTATTTCGGTCTGATGCTGACTCCGAAGGGGCCGAAGGTCATCGAGTACAATGCGCGCTTCGGCGACCCGGAGACGCAGGCAGTTCTGTGCCGTCTGGAAAGTGACCTGTTTGACATTATGAATGCGGTCATCGACGGCAAGCTGGATGAAATGGATATCAAGTGGGCAGACAATGCGGCGTGCTGTGTTGTCATGGCGTCCGGCGGCTATCCGCTTGCCTATGAAAAGGGCAAGGAAATTACCGGCATGGACAACGTCACCGAGTCGATTGTGTTCCATGCGGGCACGGCGCGTACCGATGACGGCAAAATCGTCACCAGCGGCGGCCGCGTGCTCGGCGTGACGGCGACAGCGGCGACGCTCGATGAGGCCATCAGAAAGGCATATGCCGATGTGGAAAAGATCCACTTTGAAAAGGCACATATCCGCCACGATATCGGCATTAAAAAGGGCTGAGAGACCCAAAATTAACTTAGAGTGAAGGTGAAAGCAATGGAAGAAACCAAGCAGCGCGTGCTTGCCTGCATGGCAGACGTCATCAAGCAGAACGGATTCCGCACGGAATTTTTTGACGGCAAGGACGGCAATCCGGCGATGACGCGGGTAGAACTGGTCAAGCAGGGCAAGGTACAGCAGGATGTCATCATCGACATGTGGTTCCCGCCCGCAAAGATGGCGCGCGAGGAAACCGCACTGTTCCAGATGCATGCGACCCTCCTTCAGATTGATCCGAAGGGCATGGAGCGCAACCTGCCGGAGCTGAAGCGTGCGATTTTCTACAGTAATAATTTCTGCACCATCGGCCAGTTCGGCCTGTACGAAGAGGACGGCGTGATTTATATGCGCCATAACATCGTGCTCAACATGCAGGATGACCTCGAGCGCATGGTGACCGATATCTGTGATTATTTCTCACTGATGCTGTCCGGCATCCAGCGCTTTGTCGATGCGCTGGCACAGATCGCGATGGGTGCGGCAAATATAGAAGTCGCAAAGGAAATGGATCTTCTGCCAAACATCTGATTGCGTTGCATACAAAAGCAAAACCGCTCCGGAGCTTCCGGGGCGGTTTTTTCGTGTCAGTTCAGTTCTACATAGCCGACAATCATCCCGCTGATGCCGTCGGCTTCGTCCTCCAGCTCGAGGACTTCGGCAAATTCGCGCCCGTCGCGCGTGTGGTAGTTGGGCTGGCCATCGTCGAAAATCACGCAGCCGTTTTCCAGCCGCAGCCCGCAGGTATCTCCGTCGAAAATACCGCTCAGAACCGGCTCGCCGTTCAGCGGGCGCAGGCCGGTGTGTTCGTCTGCAATCATCATGCGCGGCATAGGGAGGCCTCCTTTTCACAGGGATAAAGAAAAACCGCTCAGAGGATTCTGAGCGGTCAGATTCTGGTTGCCGAAGAAGGATTCGAACCCTCACAAACAGAGTCAGAGTCTGTCGTGCTACCCTTACACAATTCGGCAATATGGTTGCCGAAGAAGGATTCGAACCCTCACAAACAGAGTCAGAGTCTGTCGTGCTACCCTTACACAATTCGGCAATATTGGTTGCTGTGCTCTCGTGAACCAGCGAATATTATTATACGCACAATCCGACTGCTTGTCAAGAAAAAGTTTAAAAATATTTCTGAAAAAAATGCACAAAAACAGGCGAAATTTTGACGATATCGGAGATAGAAAAAGCATAGTATACGGGGTATAATAAGATACGTATAAAAATCAACGAAATTATTTTAATATTCGCATTTGTTTTGCGTTTGGAGGATCTTCATGGTCAGAAATGATTTGAGAAACATTGCAATTATCGCACACGTCGACCACGGCAAGACGACGCTGGTTGACCAGATGCTCAAGCAGGGCGGCGCATTCCGCAAGAACCAGGTTGTGGAAGAGCGCGTCATGGACAGCAACGATCTCGAAAGAGAGCGCGGCATTACCATTCTTGCAAAGAATACATCGGTACACTACAAGGATACCAAGATCAATATTGTTGACACCCCGGGACATGCGGACTTCTCCGGCGAGGTCGAGCGTATCCTGAAGATGGTAGACGGCGTTATTCTGCTGGTCGATGCCTTTGAGGGACCGATGCCGCAGACCCGCTTCGTGTTGGAAAAGGCACTGGAATTCGGCCACAAAATTATCATCGTTATCAATAAGATTGACCGTCCGGATGCGCGTCTGTCCGATGTCGGCGACGAAGTCCTCGAGCTGCTGCTGACACTGGATGCCAATGATGAGCAGCTGGACAGCCCGATTCTGTACTGCTCCGGCCGTGACGGCACGGCAAGCCTGTCTCCGAATATCCCGGGTGAAGACCTGACCCCGCTGTTTGAGACCATTCTGAACCACATCCCGGCGCCGCATGTCGACACCGAGGGCGACCTTCAGATGCTGGTTTCTTCCATCGATTACAACGATTATGTCGGTAGAATTGCCATCGGCCGTGTCGAGCGCGGCACGATGCATGTCGGTCAGGACGTGACGGTCTGCAATTACAACAAGCATACCGATCCGTACAAGGCGAAGATTGCGTCGATGTACACCATCGACAGCCTCGGACATACACCGGTTGAGGACATTTCCGCAGGTGATATCGTCTGTGTTTCCGGCATCGAAAATGTTACCATCGGCGATACGCTGTGCGCACCGGAAAATCCGAAGCCGCTGCCGTTCGTCAAGATTTCCGAGCCGACGGTTGAGATGTATTTTTCCGTCAACGACTCCCCGTTTGCGGGCCGTGAGGGCAAATATGTCACCTCCCGCCAGCTGCGCGAGCGCCTGCACCGTGAACTGCTCAAGGATGTCTCGCTCCGCGTACATGAGACCGAAAACACGGATACCTTCCGCGTTGCGGGCCGCGGCGAGATGCATTTGTCCATCCTGATCGAAACCCTGCGCCGTGAGGGCTATGAATTCCAGGTTGGTGCACCGCGTGCGCTGTATAAGATTATTGATGGCAAGCGCTATGAGCCGATTGAGCGCATGGTTGCGGACGTACCGGCAGATGCACTCGGCTCTGTTATGGAGAAGATGGGTGCGCGCAAGGGCGAACTCCAGCATATGGCACCGCAGGGCGACCGCATGCGTGTCGAGTTCCTGGTTCCGGCGCGCGGCCTGTTCGGCTATAAGAACGAATTTTTGACCGATACCAAGGGCGAGGGCATTCTGAGCTCGGTATTTTATGATTACCAGCCGTACAAGGGCGAGATTTCCAAGCGTTCCACCGGTTCGCTGATCGCATTTGAGACCGGTACGGCAGTCGCTTACGGTCTGTTCAATGCGCAGGAGCGCGGCCAGCTGTTTATTGGCGCAGGCACGGAAGTATATGAAGGCATGATTGTCGGCGTATCCCCGAAGAATGAGGATATGGCGGTCAATGTCTGCAAGAAGAAGCAGCTCACCAACATGCGTGCATCCGGTTCGGACGATGCCCTGCGCCTCGTTCCGCCGCGCATCATGTCGATTGAGGAAGCAATGGAGTTCATCGGTGAGGATGAGCTGATTGAAATCACGCCGAAGAGCGTTCGCATGCGCAAGGCAATTCTGTCCAATACCGAGCGTATGAAGAAGGCAAAGGGCGGCAAGTAACGAGAGGAGATGCGCGAAATGAAAAAGGTAATTTCCACCCCGAAGGCACCGGCAGCAATTGGCCCGTATTCGCAGGCGATTGAGACCGAGGGCTATCTGTTCACCTCCGGCCAGATTCCGATCAATCCGGCAACCGGCGAGGTCGAGGGAACAACCATCGAGGAACAGGCAGAACAGGTCATGCAGAACATCGGCGCGATTCTGGAAGAAGCTGGTCTGACGTTTGCAAATGTCGTGAAGACCACCTGTTTTCTGGCTGATCTTGCGGATTTCGCCGCATTCAACGCAGTTTATGCGAAGTATTTCCCGGAAGCGGCTCCGGCACGCTCCTGCTTCGCAGTGGCAGGCCTGCCGAAGGGCGCAAAGCTCGAGGTAGAGACCATCTGCATCAAGTAATCCGAACAAAAGCCGGCTGTATGTGCAGCCGGCTTTTTCTGTCAGGTGGAAGCTTTTTCTGTCAGGTGGAAGATGATGGAGAATATTCTGTAAAACTGGCATTTCACTCAAGAATCGGGTATTTTAGATGCGAAAAAAGATAAAAATAAAATTTTTAAAAAAATTCAAAAAAACTCTTGACGAAAACGGGAAGATTGGATATAATATTACCTGTCGCTGAGAGAAAACGACAAAAACCGAAGATGGAGAGTTGGCTGAGTGGTCGAAGGCGCACGACTGGAAATCGTGTGTGCGTGATGAGCGTACCCAGGGTTCAAATCCCTGACTCTCCGCCATTGAAACCCCGAAAAGCTTGCTTTTCGGGGTTTTTGTTTTGCCGAAAACCAGCGTCGCGTCCGGGAAGAAGAATTCTGCCCGTGCAAGGGAGGTTTTTGCCGGAAACCGTTTGCAATCTGTACGGCAATCATGTATGATATAGAATGAAAAACAATACAGGGTTTTACTTTGCAGCCTGATTCAAACAAATCGCACATGGAGGAAATAGTTTATGGATACACCGAAGTATAAACGTGTTTTGATTAAGATCAGCGGCGAGGCACTGGCGGGCGATAAGAAATTCGGCCTGAATTTCGACGTCATCGGGCCGGTATGCGATGTCATTCAGAGATGCGTTGAAATCGGTACACAGGTCGGCATTGTTGTCGGCGGCGGCAACTTCTGGCGCGGCGTCAAGGACGGCGGCGGAAAGATGGAGCGCTCCCGCGCGGACCACATGGGCATGTTGGCCACCACCATCAACTCTTTGGCACTGGCGGATGCGCTGGAGCAGCGCGGCGTCGATGTGCGCGTACAGACCGCCATTGAGATGCGCCAGATTGCAGAGCCATATATCCGCAGCAAGGCAACCCGTCATCTGGAAAAGGGCCGCGTTGTCATCTTCGGCTGCGGCACCGGCAACCCGTATTTCTCTACCGACACGGCAGCAGCGCTGCGTGCGGCAGAAATCAATGCAGACATCATTCTGCTGGCGAAGAACATCGACGGCGTATATGATTCCGACCCGGCGGTCAATCCGGATGCGAAGAAGTATGACCAGTTGTCCTATATGGATGTGCTCAAGGAGCGTCTCGGCGTCATGGACACCACGGCGACCAGCCTGTCGATGGACAACAGCATTCCGGTTCTCGTGTTCGCACTGAAGGACCCGGAGAACATCTACCGCGCCGTTCTGGGCGAGGATATCGGTACACTGGTAAAGGTATAAATTGATTCCAAACAGAGAGAGGAGTTTGACGATATGAAACCCGAGATGAAACCGTTTGAAAGCAAGATGCAGAAGACGCTGGACGTTCTGGATTCCAATCTGGCAGGCATCCGCGCAGGCAGAGCCAATGCAGGCGTGCTCAACAAGATCAATGTGGACTATTATGGTGCCGCAAGCCCGATTTCCCAGGTCGCTGCGATTTCTTCCCCTGACCCGCGCACGCTGACCATTCAGCCGTGGGACGCATCCCTGCTCAAGGAGATTACCAAGGCCATTCAGACCTCTGATATCGGCATCAACCCGCAGAACGATGGCAAGGTCATTCGCCTGACCTTCCCGCCGCTGACGGAGGAGCGCCGTAAGGAGCTCATCAAGCAGGTTTCCAAGGAAGGCGAGGCTTCCAAGGTTGCCATCCGGAATATCCGCCGCGATGCAATGGATAAGTGGAAGGCTGCAAAGAAGAAGTCCGAGATGACGGAGGATGAGCTGAAGGACGCCGAGAAGGAGATGCAGAAGCTGACGGATAAATATATCAAGCAGATCGATGCTACGACGGTGAAGAAGTCGGAAGAGCTGAAGTCTGTCTGACACGCATTTGCTACACGTTCGGGACATGTGGGCGGCTGGAGAGCAGCCGCCCATATCGCGTATTCAGCGGATTCATGCCTGAAAAGGAAAGGTCGGTGTTATAGTAGCGTGGCGTTGTTCAATATACTGAAAAAAGACGCAGAGCAGCCGCAGGAACGTCCGGTTCCGCAGCATATCGCTGTGATTATGGACGGCAATGGGCGATGGGCGAAAAAGCGCGGCCTGCCGCGCACAGCGGGACACAAGGTCGGTGCGGAAACCTTCCGCACGATTGCCACATACTGCAAGGATATTGGCGTCAAATACTTTACCGTGTATGCGTTTTCCACGGAAAACTGGAAGCGCCCGGCGGAGGAAGTAGAAACCCTGATGAACCTGTTCCGCCGGTATCTCAGGGAAGCGATTGATACAATGGCGGAAAACAATGTCGCCGTGCAGGTGCTGGGCGATCTGTCCGTGCTGCCGGAGGATATCCGCGCCCTCATCGACGAATGCAACGAGGCGGCGGCAAAGCTGGAACATCCGGCAATTGCCAGCCTGTGCATCAATTACGGCGGGCGAGATGAAATCAAAAATGCCGTGCGCGCGATTGCAAGGCGCGTACAGGCAGGCGAGCTTGCACCGGAGGACATCACGGAGGACACGGTTTCCGAAAGCCTGTACACGGCGCATATGCCCGACCCGGATCTGATTATCCGTCCGAGCGGTGAGATTCGCATTTCTAATTTCCTGCTGTGGCAGGCTGCGTATGCGGAGTTTTATTTCACCGATGTTCTGTGGCCGGACTTCAAGCCGGAGCATCTGGAACAGGCAATTGAAAGCTATAATGGAAGACAGAGAAGGTTCGGAGGCGTTTAAAAGATATGAAGACTCGAGTCACATTTGGCGTGGTCGGTGCGATCGTTGTCGTAGTCGTGCTGTTTTTCTGCCCGCCGATTGTCGCACAGCTGTGCATGATGGCGCTGTCGGTCATCGCGGCGCAGGAATTTACGGCGGCGGTCGCAGGAAAGGACGGCAGGCATTTGCAGGTCGCTGCGATGCTGCTGGCGCTCGGCACCTCGATGGCGAGCGCGCGCAACAGCTACAATGAATACTGGCTGCGCGCGATGCTGCTGGCGGGCGTGGTGGTACTGTTTGCCATTCTGCTGCGCTGCCACAAAAAAATCGGGTTTACCGAAATTGCGGGTGCATACTTCGGCGGTATTATCATTCCGTATATGCTGATGAGCCTGATCCGCATGTTCACCATGACCGAGGCAAACGGCAAGGTCTATATCCTCATCCCGCTGCTGGCGGCGTGGGGCTCGGATACGTTTGCACTGTTTGCAGGCATGGCGTTCGGCAAGCACAAGCTCGCACCGGTTATCTCGCCAAAGAAGACCATCGAGGGCTCGGTCGGCGGTGTGGCCGGCGCTGTGGTGCTGATGGTGCTCTACGGCCTGGCAGTCAATGCATTGGCGGATGCGGGTATGTCCATCGCACTGTGTGTTGCCATCGGTCTGTTCGGCGCGGTGCTCGGTCAGGTGGGCGACCTGTCGTTTTCCATTGTCAAGCGCAAGGTCGGCATCAAGGACTATGGCAAAATCTTCCCGGGACACGGCGGCGTGCTCGACCGCTTTGACAGCGTGATCTTTGTTGCACCGGCAGTGGAACTGCTGTTGCATTTGTTTACGACTTTGGGGATATAATCATGAAGAACATTGTTATTCTCGGCTCTACCGGTTCCATCGGCACGCAGACAGTCGATATTCTCGATTCGATCGATGCGCGCGTGTGTGCGATTTCGGTGAACACCAACATTGTGCGTGCGGAGGAGCAGGCGCGTCTGCTGCATCCGTCGCTGGTTGCGGTATACGATGCGGCAAGCGCCGCAGAACTGGCAAAAAAGCTGGCGGATACCGATATCCGCGTCGTGTCCGGCATGGACGGACTGATTGAAGCGGCGACGCTGCCGGAGGCAGACGTTGTTGTGACTGCCGTTGTCGGCATGGTCGGACTGCTGCCGACGATTGCCGCGATTGACGCGGGCAAGGACATCGCGCTCGCCAACAAGGAAACGCTCGTGTGCGCGGGACAGATTGTCATGCAGCGTGCGCGGGACAAGGATGTCGCCATTCTGCCGGTTGATTCCGAACACTCGGCAATTTTCCAGTGCCTCCAGGGCGCGGCGGGCAACCGCCTCAGCCGCATTTTGCTGACGGCTTCCGGCGGCCCGTTCTTCGGCATGAGCGCACAGCAGCTGCGCCATGTCACCAAGGAGCAGGCGTTGCGTCATCCGAACTGGAGCATGGGCGCAAAAATTACCATTGATTCCGCGAGCATGATGAACAAGGGTCTCGAACTGATCGAGGCAATGTGGCTGTACGATGTGGAGCCGGATGACATTGATATTGTCGTGCACCGCGAGAGTATCGTGCATTCGGCAGTGGAATTTGAAGATGGTTCGGTTATCGCGCAGCTGGGCAACCCGGATATGCGCCTGCCGATCCAGTACGCACTGACGTATCCGCAGCGTGTACCGTGCAAGGTGCCGCCGCTCGACCTGCCGCGCCGCCACAATCTGACGTTTTTTGCGCCGGATGAAGAGGCATTTCCGGCACTCGGACTGGCTCGCCGTGCGGCAGCTGCCCGCGGCAATCTCGGTGCGGTCATGAACGGTGCGAATGAAGCGGCTGTCGATCTGTTTCTGCATGACCGCATTCCGTTTTACCGCATTCCCGAGCTGGTGCGTGGGGCGATGGATGCGGTGGATTATCTGCCGGAGATCACGGTGGATGATGTGCTTGAGAGCGACCGCGCGGCGCGCGAGGTCGTCTATTCCCTCGCAGAGTAAGAGGTGTTTTTTTGACCATAGCAACTGTAATTCTGGCCATTCTTGCGTTTGGCTTCCTCATCATTGTGCATGAATTTGGCCATTTCATGGCGGCGAAGGCGGCAGGTGTGCGCGTCCTGGAATTCTGGGTGGGCATGGGTCCTGCGATCCTGCACCATAAATTCGGTGAGACTGATTTTAAGCTGTGTCTGCTGCCGTTTGGCGGCGCCTGTGTGATGGATGGCGAGGATTCGGAGGACGAAGCGCCGGGCACGCTGTCCGGTGCGCCCATCGGCTGGCGTGCGCTCATTCTCGCCGCCGGTGCGCTGATGAATTTCCTCATCGGCTTTCTCATCGTCCTGCTGCTCGTTCTGCCACAGAAAGAGGCTGCGATTCCGGTGATTGAGTCGTTTGCAGACGGCTTCCCGTCGCAGGGGGAGAGCATGCTGATGGAAGGCGACCGTATTGTGCGCATCGATGGCTTCCGCATCCTGCTCTCCTCGGACATTTCGACCGGGCTGAGCCGCGGCGATGATACAACGTATGAAATTGTCGTCGAGCGTGACGGCAAAAAGCTGACGCTGACCGATGTGCCGTTGGAGCCGGCGGAATATGACGGCACCCTGCGGTACGGTCTGAATTTTGAGGTGACGGAGCTGGGGATTGCAGGCAGGCTGCAACAGGCGGCGTATAAATCGATTGATTTTGCGCGGCTGGTGTGGATCAGTCTGGGCGATCTGGTGACCGGCAAGGTCGGCATGGATCAGATGTCTGGCCCGGTCGGCGTCACGGATGTGCTCGCACAGACCGCACAGAGCAGCATGCAGAGCTTCTTCCTGCTGGTCGCATTTATTTCGATTAACCTTGGCGTGATGAACCTGCTGCCGATTCCGGCGCTGGACGGCGGGCGGCTGCTGTTTGTTCTCATCGAACTGGTTGCGCGGCGTCCGGTTCCGCGCAAATATGAAGGCTATATTCATCTGGGTGGATTTGCCGTCCTCATGCTGTTTATGCTGTATGTCACCTGTCAGGATATCCTGCGTATGGTCGGCTGAGCGGTGTGAAAACGGGCAAAAACAAGGAGACAGCATATGAATACCAAACAGATTATGGTGGGAAGTGTTCCGGTCGGCGGCGGCGCGCCGATTGCTGTGCAGTCGATGACCAACACGGATACGCGCGACACGGCGGCCACGCTGGCACAGATTGAACGTCTGGCGGCGGCGGGCTGCCACATTGTCCGCTGCACCGTGCCGGACATGGAAGCCGCAGAGGCCATGCAGACCATCTGCGCGCAGTCGCCGATTCCGGTGGTTGCGGACATTCATTTTGATTACCGGCTGGCGCTGGCGTCTGCCGAAGCGGGTGTGGGTGCAATCCGTATCAATCCGGGCAACATCGGCGCGGAGGAACGCGTGAAGGCGGTTGCAGAGGCGTGCAGAGAGCGGCATATCCCGATCCGCATCGGCGTCAATTCCGGCTCGATTGAAAAGGAAATCCTGAAAAAATACGGTTCGCCGACGCCGGAGGCAATGGTGGAAAGTGCGCTGTATCATGTCTCGCTGCTCAATAAATATGATTTCGATGACATCTGTATTTCGCTCAAGTCGTCCAGTGTGCCGACGACCATGCGCGCGTATCAGCTGATGCATGAGAAGACCCATTATCCGCTGCATCTCGGCGTGACGGAGGCGGGCACGGAATACATGGGTACGATCAAGTCGGCGGCGGGTATCGGCGGACTGCTTGCGCTGGGTATCGGCGACACCATCCGCGTTTCGCTGACGGCAGACCCGGTGCATGAAATCACCGCGGCGTATGCGATCCTCAAGGCAGTCGGCCTGAATGACACGGGTGTGAACATTGTTTCCTGCCCGACCTGTGGCCGGACAAAAATCAATCTGATTGAGATTGCCAATGAGGTCGAACAGCGCGTGGCAGGTTTGGATGCCAAGCTGAAGGTCGCTGTCATGGGCTGTGCGGTCAATGGGCCGGGCGAGGCGCGTGAAGCCGATATCGGCATCGCGGGCGGCGACGGTGAAGGTCTGATTTTCCGCAGGGGCGAAATCCTGCGCAAAGTGCCGCAGGAGCAGCTTGTCGATGAACTGATGAAGGAAATTCATGCGATGATAAAGGAGAGCAGATAACCCTTGACAACATTGGGAGACCTGTTTGAACGATATGACGACCAGGATCATGGAGCATACCTTTCCGGCGGAGAGGTATGCTCCGTTGCGGTCAGTCATGACAAAAAAGCAGTGATTTGCAAGGTGCATTTTGACGAAATTGTGCCGCGAAAGGCACTGTTTGATATGGAAAAGGGCATCCGCTCGGCCTATGGCTTTTCGCGTGTGCGCATCGCGCCGCGCTATGACCTCGGCAGCTTGACGGAGCCGTATCTCCAGAGCCTGCGCGATTATCTTGTGCTGCGCAGGCCGTCTGCACAGGGCTATCTGGCGGATAGCCGCTGGCAGGTGACGGACGACGGGCTTTCGGTTTCTATGCTGTCCACCGGCGCGGAATACCTTTCCACCGACCTGCGTCAGCTGCCGGAGATCATTCGCACGGAAACCGGACTGGAGTGCCCGGTGAATATGGTGCACGCGGATGAGGAAGCCGAGCGGAAATTCGACGAAAAAACCGCGGAAAAGCGCGCGGAGCGCCTGCAAAAGGCGGCTGAGGCGGAAGTGTCCGCTCCTGCGCCGGATAAGCCCAAAAAGGAGGAGCCGCGCCCGGCGAAGAAGGAAAAGAGCTATCGCCCGCGCAAGTCGTTTGCGGTTAAAAAGAACGAAAATGTCCTGTTCGGCAAGCTGTTTGACCAGCCGATTGTGTCCATTCGCGAGGCAATGGGTGCGGTGGACAGCGCGACCATCCGCGGCGAGGTGTTCTTTGTCGAGCACCGCGAGATCAAGAGTAAAAATACCGGAAGGGAATGGATCAAGGTCGGCTTTGATATCACCGACTGGACGAGTTCCATGCGCGTCAGCAAGTTTATGGCGAAGGAAAAGGCCGGGGAACTGATGGACGTCATCAAAACCGGCATGTATCTGACCGTGCAGGGCAAAATCAGCTATGATACCTATGAAAAGGAGACCATCCTTGAACCGACCGGCATTGTACTCAGCAAGAAGCCGGAACGCCAGGATACGGCGGAGAAAAAGCGCGTCGAGCTGCATCTGCACACGAATATGTCCACCATGGACGGCATTTCCCCGATGAAAAATCTGATGAAGCGTGCCAAATCGTGGGGACATACGGCGATTGCCGTGACGGACCACGGCGTTGCACAGGCATTCCCGGACGCAATGCACGCCATCGAGCGCAACGGCATCGACCTCAAGGTGCTGTACGGCGTCGAGGCATATTATGTCAACGATTCCGGCGGCGTTTCGGTTGTCAAAGGCAAGTATGACGCGCCGCTGGATGAGACCTTTGTCTGCTTCGATACGGAGACTACGGGTCTCAAGCCGGAATTTGAGGAGATTACGGAAATCGCGGCGGTTAAAGTGCGCGGCGGCGAGGTGCTGGAGGAATTTCAGACCTATGTCAATCCACACAAGCCGATTCCGGCGAATATCACCGAGCTGACCGGCATTTCAGATGAAACCGTTGCCAATGCGCCCGACCTGTCGGACGCACTGCCTGCTTTTTTGGAGTTCGCGGGCGATCTGCCGCTTGTCGCGCACAACGCGGGCTTTGATATGGCGTTTGTCAACAAGGGCTGTGAGCGGCTGGGCATCCAGCGGGACTTTACCTCGATTGACACCGTGGAAATGTCCAAAATCCTGTTTCCGGACATGGCGCGCCACCGCCTGGACAGCATGGCAAAGGCACTCAAGGTCGGCCCGTTCGACCATCACCGCGCCAGCGAGGATGCGGCGGTGCTGGGGCGTATCTTTATCAAGCTGATTGAAAAAATGCGCACCGAGCTGCATGCGGAGAAAATCTCTGACATCAATCCGTTGCTGGCGGGCCTGAAGGCGAAGACGGGCAGTCTGAAAAACCTGCGCCGCTATCATTTTATTATTCTGGCAAAAAATCAGGTGGGTCTGAAAAATCTCTACAAGCTGATTTCCTATTCTCATCTGAAGTACTATAATAAGAAGCCGATTATGCCGCGCAGCGAGCTAATCCGTCACCGAGAAGGCCTGATTTTCGGCTCGGCATGTGAGGCGGGCGAGCTGTTTTCCGCGCTCATCGGCGGCGCATCGCATGAGGAGCTGCTGCGCATCGCGGACTTTTACGATTATCTGGAAATTCAGCCGATTGGAAACAACAAATTCCTCATTGCAAACGGCACGGCACGCGATGAAGAGGATCTGCGCAATTACAACCGCGAGATTCTGGCGATTGCGGACGAGCTGGGCAAGCCGTGTGTCGCTACGGGTGATGTGCATTTCCTCGAACCGGAGGACGAAGCGTTCCGCCGCATTCTGATGGCAGGCATGGGCTTTAAGGACGCAGACAATCAAGCGCCGCTGTATCTCAAGACGACGGATGAAATGCTGGAAGAATTCTCTTATCTCGGAGAAGACCGTGCGATGGAGGTCGTCGTCACTAACACGAATTTGGTTGCGGACTGGTGCGACACATTGCGCCCTGTCCCGCGTGAGAACTATCCGCCGAAGATGGAGAATTCGGCGGAGGAACTGGAAACCATGTGCTACGAGAAGGCGAAGCGCATGTACGGTGACCCGCTGCCGGAGAAGGTACAGGCGCGCCTGGAGCGCGAGCTCGGCTCGATCATCGGAAACGGCTACGACGTCATGTATATGATTGCGCAGAAGCTGGTTGCCAAATCGCTGGAGGACGGCTATCTGGTCGGCTCACGTGGTTCGGTTGGCTCATCGCTTGTCGCGTTCATGTCGGACATCACGGAGGTAAATTCCCTTGCGCCGCATTACCTGTGCCCCGATTGCCATTATATTGAATGGCATGAAAATGAAGGCTATGGTTGCGGTGTCGATTTGCCGGAGAAAAAATGCCCGAACTGCGGTGCGGAGCTGCGGCGTGAGGGCTTTTCCATCCCGTTTGAGACCTTCCTCGGTTTCAACGGCGACAAAGTGCCGGATATCGACCTGAATTTTTCGGGCGAATATCAGCCGAAAATTCACTGGTATACCGGTGAGCTGTTCGGGCATGACCATGTATTCCGTGCGGGTACGATTGGTACAGTCGCAGAAAAAACCGCTTACGGCTATGTCAAAAAGTATATGGATGAGCGCGGCATTCAGGCAGGACGTGCAGAGGAAAACCGCCTGACTGCCGGCTGCACAGGCATCAAGCGCACAACCGGACAGCATCCGGGCGGCATCGTCGTTGTCCCGAAGGAGGTCGACATTTATGACTTCTGTCCGGTACAGCATCCGGCGGACGATCCCAATTCCGACATCATCACCACCCATTTCGAGTACCATTCCATCGACGAAAATCTGCTCAAGCTGGACGAGCTTGGTCACGATGATCCGACGATCATCAAGCATCTGGAGGAATTGACCGGTGTCAATGCGCGTGAAATCCCGCTCAATGACCCGGACGTCATGAGCCTGTTCACTTCCAACAAGGCGCTGCATTATGTTTCCGACGAGCCCGACCCGATTCTGGGTGATCTGGGCTGCATCGCCGTGCCGGAGTTTGGCACAAAATTCGTTCGCGGCATGGTGCGCGACACCAAACCGACGTCGTTTGACGAGCTGTTGTGTATTTCCGGCCTGTCGCACGGCACGGATGTTTGGCTGGGCAATGCGCAGACACTGGTCGAGCAGGGCGTTCCGCTGAAAGAATGTATCTGCTGTCGAGACGATATCATGAACTACCTGCTGGGTAAGGGTGTCGAACCGAAGCTCAGCTTCCAGACGATGGAATCCGTGCGAAAGGGCAAGGGCCTCAAACCCGAAATGGAGGAAGCCATGCGCGCACAGGATGTGCCGGAGTGGTATATCGATTCGTGCAAAAAGATCAAGTATATGTTCCCGAAGGCACATGCGGTCGCCTATGTCATGATGGCGTTCCGCATTGCGTGGTTCAAGGTACACAAGCCGCTCGCATTTTATTCGGCCTATTTTTCCATCCGTGCGAAGGGCTTCGATGCGTCGTGTATGATCTGCGGCGACACAGTCTGTGTGGACAAAATCCACGAATTGCAGCAGAAGACGCGCGAAAAAACAATTTCCGCTGCGGAGAACGACATGATGACGACACTGGAGGTCGTGCATGAGTTTTACCGGCGCGGCTTTGTGTTTGAGCCGATGGATATTTACAAATCGGATGCAACCACATTTCTGGTCACGGAAAACGGGCTGATTCCGCCGTTTACCTCCATGCCGGGTATCGGTGAGCAGGCGGCGCTCTCCATCGTGGAGGAGCGCAAAAATGGTCCGTTCCTCTCGCAGGAGGAGGTTGTTATCCGCTGTCCGAAGGTATCGAAGGGTGTTGTCGAGCTGCTCGGGCAAATCGGCGCGCTGGCGGACATGCCGGAGAGCACGCAGGTCTCGCTGTTTTGAATTTTGTCTGTTTTGCACAATGTTACACGCGTAGAATGCGCGGGATTTGAACTGAATTTTGCTTTTTTGGATTTGTTTTGCGCGAAATGGCAAAGAATGCTTGACAGCAAATTGCATAAATGGTATTATGTTAACGCGTTAAAGTGATAAAATAATAAATGGTATAGAGGTACAAAACATTATGAATCAATATGCGATCTCCACACCGGAGGGCAGCCGCGACCGTTTGTTTGGCGCGACACGCTTGTTCCGGCAGAATGAGAGAAGAATCCGTAATCTGTTAGAAGCGCGCGGATATGAGGAAATCATTACCCCGTCGCTGGAATATTATGACGTCTTTGTGCAGGCGGGCTCGTCTATCGGGCAGGAAAAAATGTACAAGCTGACCGACCGCAATGGTCGCCTGCTGGTGCTGCGCCCGGACAATACGACCCCGATTGCACGCGTCGTGACCACAAAGCTGGATGACGAAGCGCTGCCGCTTCGCCTGTACTATGTACAGAAGGTACATCGCGCCAGCTCGTTCCACCGCGGCCATTCGACTGAAGTGATGCAGGCGGGCGCGGAGCTGCTCGGCGCAAAGGGTATGATGGCGGATCTGGATATCCTGACGGCGGCATTTGAGGCACTTGCGGCGGTCAAGGGTGAGACCTTCCGTATTGAGCTGGGTCACGCGGCGATTTATAAGGCGCTGATTTCGTCGCTGGATGTCGATGCGGAGACAGAAGAAACCATCCGTTCGCATATTGAAAACAAGTCGTATGCGGCGCTGGGCGATGTACTCGAGCCGTTCAAGGATCGTGAGGCGTATCAGGCGCTCAAGGCGATGCCGACGCTGTTCGGCGGCGGCGAGGTGCTCGAAGAGGTTGCCCGTCTGACCGACAACAGTGAGGTGCTGCGCGCGGTCGAATACCTGCGCGACTTGATCGATGCGATCACTACCGCAGGCTTTGGCGAGAATGTCATGATTGACCTCGGTCTGGTACAGGAAATCGACTATTATACCGGCATGATGTTCCGCGGCTATATGGGCGGCGCAGGTGCTCCGGTTCTGGTCGGCGGACGGTATGACAGCCTGTGCGGGAAGTTCGGCAGGGATATCCCGGCGACCGGCTTTGCCATCGATATCGACGCGTTGTCCGATTCCGTTGTACTCAAACAGGAGCAGACTGCTGAGGAGCTGGTGTTCTGCGGTGCGGGCTATCTCAAGCTGGCGCTCGATTACATCCATGTCAGCGGGAAGCTGGCAGAGCTTGCGCCGTGCGATACGCTGGAGCAGGCGATGGAAATCGCAAAGAGAAAGGGCTACCGCACGCTGGTGACCTTTGACAAAAACGGCATTCAGAAGACGGAGGTGCAGGCATGACACCGGAGAATACAATCCGTATCGCCCTGACCAAGGGCAGACTGGAAAAGAAAACACTGGAGCTGCTGGAGCACTCCGGTTATGATGTCAGCGAGCTGCGCTCCGGTTCGCGCAAGCTGATTTTTAAGCTGCCGGATTCCAATATTGAGCTTGTCCTCGCGAAGGCGGCGGACGTCATCACCTACGTCGAGCACGGCGTGTGCGATATGGGTGTCGTGGGCAAGGACACGATCATGGAAAAGGGCGGTGCCTTTTATGAAACGCTCGACCTCGGCTTCGGCAAGTGCCGGTTCTGTCTGTGCGGCAAAAAGGGCGAGGATTTTTATGCGGGCTACCATACCCGCACCATTGCGAGCAAATATCCCGAAGTAACCCGTGCGTTCTTCTCGAAGAAGCATATGGACGTCAATATCATCAAGATTGAGGGCAGCGTCGAGCTCGCGCCGTTGCTTGGCCTGGCGGATGCCATTGTCGATATCGTCGAAACCGGCACCACGCTGAAGGAAAACGGACTGGAGCCGTATGAGACTGTCGCACCGATCAGTGCGCGTGTCATCGTCAATCTGGCGAGCATGAAGATGAAAAAACAGCAGATCCAGCAGCTCACACAGCAGTTGCAGGATGGTCTGGAGGCAGACAAATGAGCTTTTTGAAAGTAATCCGCGCCGATGGTCAGACGGAACAGCGTCAGATCGCAGAAATGAAGGCGCGTGCGGCGGAGACTGCCGCCGATATTGACCGCAAGGTTGCGGCCATTATGGAGGATGTGCGCAAAAACGGCATGGAAGCCGTCGAGCGCTATTCGGTACAGTTTGATAAAAACAAGCCGTATATCGTTTCGGAGGAGCGCATTCAGCAGGCATATGACGCCTGCCCGCGCGACCTGCGCGATGCACTCGAGCTGAGTGCGAAGAACATCGCCGACTATCATGAAAAGATGATGGTGAAGACGTGGGAATATGACCGCGCGCCGGGCGCAAAGCTCGGACAGGTTGTGCGCGGTCTCGCCCGTGTCGGCATCTATGTGCCGGGCGGCACGGCGGCGTATCCGTCCACCGTCCTGATGAACGCCGTCACCGCGAAGGTCGCGGGTGTCGGCCAGATCATCATGGTAACCCCGCCGACGGAGAACCTCAGTGATGTCGTGCTTGCGGCGGCAAAAATTGCGGGCGTCGATCAGGTCATTGCCTGCGGCGGCGTACAGGCGATTGCCGCGCTGACCTACGGCGCAGGCTTTATCCCGGCGGTTGACAAGATTGTCGGCCCGGGCAATGCCTTTGTCGCGGCGGCAAAGAAGCAGGCATTCGGCAAGGTGGATATCGACATGATTGCAGGCCCATCTGAGGTTCTGGTCATTGCCGATGAGACCGCTGATCCGGTCTATGTTGCGGCCGACCTGCTGTCGCAGGCGGAGCACGACCGCATGGCGTCCGCCGTCCTGCTGACCGACAGCGAGGCGCTGGCAAACGCAGTTTCCGAGGAGATGGATCGTCAGTCGGCAGACATGCCGCGCCGCGATATCATCGAGGAATCGGTCAAAAATTATGGCATCGGACTGGTGTTTGACAATCTCGAGGACGCCTGTGTGATGGCGGATGAGGTTGCGCCGGAGCATCTGGAGGTCGTCACCCGTGAACCGCGTGCCCTGCTGTCCAGACTGCACAATGCGGGCGCGATTTTCCTCGGTGCATATTCGCCCGAACCGCTCGGCGATTATATGGCAGGCCCGTGCCATGTTCTGCCGACCTCCGGCACCGCGCGCTTTTTCTCGCCGCTGTCCACAGACACCTTCCTCAAGAAGACCAGCGTCATTGAGTATTCAGAGGAGGAGCTGCTGAAGGTCGCCGACGGCATCATTGCCATGGCAGAGAGCGAAAAACTGACCGCACATGCCAATTCTGTCCGCCGGAGAAAGGAAGCCCGCGCATGATTACATTACCCGAAAAGCTGTCCAGCATGACGCCGTATGACCCGTGCGAGGACATTTATCAGATTAAGCTGGACGCAAATGAGAGCTTTTTCTCCCTGCCGGAAGACCTGCGCGACGCGATTGCGGCGGGCATCGATACGATTGATTTCAATCGGTATCCCGATCCGACAGTGGACGGCCTGCGCCGTCTGGCGGGACGCGAATTCCGCGTGGCGCCCGGCAATATTGTCGTCGGAAATGGTTCGGATGAACTGATTTCGCTGATTATGAACACGTTTGCACCGCGCGGCGGAAAGGTCATGGTGCTGTCGCCCGATTTCTCGATGTACCAGTTCTATGCAGAGGTTGCAGAGCTGGAAGTCGTCAATATGCTCAAGGATGACGAGTTCATGTTGACAGAACAGGACGTCATTGAACGCGCGCAGAAGGAGAAGCCGGATATTCTGATTTTCTCCAACCCGTGCAATCCGGGCGGACAGGGCTTTACACATGCGGAAACGGTTCGCATTTGCAATGCGCTGGAGGATATGCTGGTCGTTGTGGATGAAGCGTATATGGACTTCTGGGATCAGAGCATTCTGGATGTGTCCACCGCGCTGGAAAATGTCCTCGTCATGAAAACACTGTCCAAGGCATATGGTTGTGCCGCGCTGCGCTGCGGCTTTGTCATCGGCTATTCCGAGCTGGTCGATCAGTTGAACAAGACGCGCTCGCCGTATAACATCGGCTCGCTGGTGCAGATGGCGGCATGTATCGTGTTGGAGGATACGGCATGGCAGAAAAAACAGTGCGCAGAGATTATTGCGCGCAAGGAGGAGCTGGAGCAGGCGTGCACCAGGCTCGCAGAGGATTGCGGCGTGTTCACTGTCCTGCCGACACATACCAATTTTGTCGTGCTGCGTACCCCGAAGTGCAGTGAAATTTTTGAAGAGTTGAAAAATCGCAGCATTTGTGTGCGTTGCTTCCCGAAATATGAGATGCTGCGCATCACAACCGGCAGCGCTGTGGAAAACGCACAGCTGCTGGAGGAGCTGAAGGATATCTGTGCGGGTATGCAGGGCTGAACCGCATCCCGCAGTCAAAGGAGTATCGACGAATGGGCTACATAGGAATTGTAGATTACGGCGCAGGAAATCTGATGAGCGTATCCAAGGCGCTGGATTTCCTCGGGCTGGAAAATAAGATTGTCACCAACCCCGATCTGATGGAACAGGCGTCCGGCATCATCCTGCCCGGCGTCGGTGCGTTTCCGGACGCCATGCAGGCGCTGGCGGAATCCGGACTGACACAGTCGCTGATTCATGCGGCAAAGACACGCCCGTTCCTGGGCATCTGCCTCGGCGCGCAGATGCTGTTTGAGGAGAGCGATGAGATGCACCTGACAAAAGGCCTCGGCCTGCTGCCGGGACGTGTCCAGCGTATTGATACCGATCTCAAGCTGCCGCAGATCGGCTGGAACAGTCTGGAATACCACAAAAATGACCCGCTGCTGGCGGGTGTGCCGGAGGGCTCGTATGTCTATTTCGTGCACACATTCAAAATGTGCCCGGCGGAGCGCAGCGACCTGATTGCAACCTGTGATTACAATGACAGCGTCACGGCACTGGTCGGGCGCGGACAGCTGTACGGCAGCCAGTTCCACCCGGAAAAGAGCGGCGAGGTCGGTATGACCATCCTGCGCAACTTCGGAAACATGGTAGGAGGGGCAGAATGAGAATTTTACCTGCAATCGACCTGCACGACCAGATGTGCGTGCGCCTGGTCAAGGGAGATTATGCGACTGCGCACAAGGTTGCGGAGGACGCAGTAGAAACCGCGCAGTCGTTTCTGGCGGCCGGTGCGGAGCTGATTCATATGGTTGATCTGGACGGCGCGAAGGACGGCACGCATCCGAATTATCCGGTTGTGCGCCGCGTCATTGAGGAAACAGGTGCATCGGTCGAGCTGGGCGGCGGCATCCGCTGCATGGACGATGTCGCACGTGTGCTTGATCTCGGTGTCAAGCGCGTCATTATCGGATCGGCAGCGGTCAAAAATCCGCAGTTTGTCAAGGAAGCATGTGAGAAATACGGCGATAAAATCGCGGTCGGCATCGATGCACTTGGCGGCACCGTCCGCACCGAGGGCTGGATCAAGGACAGCGGCACGGATTATATTGCGTTCGCGAAGCTGATGGAATCTTACGGCGTAAAGACGATTATTTTCACCGATATCGACAAGGACGGCATGCTGTCCGGTCCGAATTTTGCACAGCTTCAGGCACTGCGCGATGCGGTTTCCTGCGGCATTGTCGCTTCCGGCGGCGTTTCGACGCTGGAGGACATCGCAAAGTTGCGCGATATGGGCATTGAAGAAGCCATTGCGGGCAAGGCGGTTTATACCGGCCAGCTCGATGTAAAGAAGGCCATCGAAGTGGCAGGGGAGGCGTAAGAATATGCTGGCAAAACGAATCATTCCCTGCCTTGACGTCAACGATGGGCGTGTTGTCAAGGGCGTCAACTTCGTCAACCTGCGCGATGCGGGCGACCCGGTTGAGCTGGCGAAGTTCTATTCCCAGCAGGGCGCGGACGAGGTGGTTTTTTTGGATATCACCGCGACATATGAAAAGCGCCATACGATTGTCGATGTTGTGCGCCGCACGGCACAGCAGGTGTTTGTCCCGCTGACAGTCGGCGGCGGCATCCGCACGAGCGATGATTTCAAGGAGCTGCTGCGCGCGGGTGCGGACAAAATTTCCGTCAATTCCGCTGCGGTCAAAAACAAGCAGCTGATTGCGGATGCCGCAAAAAAGTTTGGCAGCCAGTGCGTTGTTGTTGCAATTGATGCGCGCAGCTGTGACGATCTGGAAAAGTGCCCGAGCGGTTATGAAGTGTATGTCGCAGGCGGCCGCAAGCCGGTCGGCCTGGACGCAGTCGCATGGGCAAAGGAAGTGTATGAGCTGGGCGCGGGTGAAATCCTGCTCACCTCGATGGACAAGGACGGCACAAAGTCCGGTTTTGAGCTGAATCTGACCAAAATGGTTGCGGATTCGGTCGGCATCCCGGTCATCGCCTCCGGCGGTTGCGGCACGCTGGAGCATTTCTCCGATGTATTCGAGCAGACCGGCGCAGATGCGGCGCTTGCCGCATCGCTGTTCCATTATGGCGAGTTGACCGTGCCGCAGGTCAAGGAATATCTGCACGGGAAAAATATCCCGGTCAGACTGTGAGGAAAGTACAGATGAATCTCGATAAATTTTTTCAGAAGGGTGAGCTGATCCCGGTTATCTGTCAGGATGAGCGCACCAATGAGGTGCTGATGCTGGGTTATGCCAACAAGCAGGCGCTTCAGAACACTATGGATACGGGCACAGCGTGGTTTTTCTCCCGCAGCCGTCAGAAGCTGTGGAACAAGGGCGAGACCTCCGGTAATTTCATCTTTGTCAGTGAAATCCTGACGGATTGCGATGATGATACCTTGATTTACCGCGGTATTCCGAAGGGCCCGACCTGCCATACCGGCAACCGCACGTGTTTTTATCAGCCGCCGATCTGGCAGAAAATCGAAAAATAATCATTATTTGTGTATATAGAGGAGTAGAAAACAATGTCGAAAGCATTTGAAAGCATGGAATATGTCATCCAGCAGCGCCGTGAGCAGCCGATGGAGAAGTCCTACACCTGTTATCTGTTTGAGAAGGGCATGGACAAGATTCTGAAGAAGGTTGGCGAGGAAACTGCTGAAACCATCATCGCAGCGAAGAACGGCGACCATGAGAATCTGGTCGGCGAGATCAACGATCTGCTGTA
This sequence comes from Butyricicoccus porcorum, assembly GCF_051246315.1. Taxonomy (NCBI): domain Bacteria; kingdom Bacillati; phylum Bacillota; class Clostridia; order Eubacteriales; family Butyricicoccaceae; genus Butyricicoccus; species Butyricicoccus porcorum. Next base: position 102,418 of record NZ_CP178353.1, on the reverse strand, counting down.
TCATCTGATGGTTATGATGAACGAAGCGGGCGTCACGCTGGCTGAGGTCGAGGAAGAGATGGACAAGCGCGCCGGCAAGATCGGCAACCTGAAGCAGTTCCATGTCAGCGACCACAACACCTGATTGATGCAAAATGAACAAAACCTCCTGCCGCAGAGCAAGCGGCGGGAGGTTTTTGTTGTCTGATTTCATAGAGAAAAAGGATGATGGTATTGGAAATGGAACTTTACAAAGAACTGCGGGCAATCCACAGTGTTTTGCAAAAATAGAACGGAGGATCTGTATTTTGGAGAAGGCAGGCAGCAATGGCGACGTGCGGCATAATTTTGGCTGACGGCAGCTGTATTGAGATATTCCCTCTGGTATGGTACAATAGCGTCAGCAAACAAGAAACTGCGGAGGAAAACTGCAATGAGACTGATTTCATGGAATGTCAACGGCCTGCGCGCCTGCCTCGGCAAAGGCTTTCAGGACGTTTTTCACGCACAGGATGCGGATATCTTTTGCTTACAGGAGACCAAAATGCAGCCGGGACAGGCACAGGTCGACTGCGAGGGCTATGAGGAATACTGGTACAGCGCGGAGAAAAAGGGCTACAGCGGTACGGCGGTGTTTACAAAGAAAAAACCGCTGCATGTCATCTGCGGCATGGGCATGGATGCACATGACCACGAGGGACGGCTGATAACAGCGGAATATGAGAATTTTTATCTTGTCACATGCTATACACCGAATTCACAGAATGAACTCAAGCGGCTGGATTACCGCATGCAGTGGGAGGACGATTTCCGCGATTATGTGAACAAGCTGGATGCCAGGAAGCCGGTGATTATCTGCGGCGACCTCAATGTCGCACATGAGGAAATCGACCTCAAAAACCCGAAGACCAACCGCGGCAATGCGGGCTTTTCGGATGAGGAGCGCGCGAAGATGACTGAGCTGCTCGATTCGGGTTTCACCGACAGCTTCCGCTATCTGTATCCCGATGTGACCGGCGTGTACAGCTGGTGGTCGTATCGGTTCAAGGCGCGGCAGAACAACGCGGGCTGGCGCATTGACTATTTCCTTGTGTCTAACCGAATCGCGGATAAAATACAGAAGGCAGAAATTCTGACCGATATCATGGGCAGTGACCACTGCCCGGTGGCGTTGGAAATTGACCTGTGACACGCGCATATCCATCCGGTATTGCGGGAAAACTGACAGAGCGAAAGGAGCGATGTCAGATGCAGAGCGATATGCGGCGGTACAGCTGTTCCGTGTGTGGCTATGTCTATGACCCGATTCACGGTGAGCCGAAGGAAGATATCGGTGTGGGTATCCCGTGGTCTTATGTGGATGAAAGTTTTCACTGCCCCGTTTGCGGACAGGGGAAGGCGGCATTTCAACCCATCCGCACAAAGGACTTTCGGGGCAAAGCGAGTCTGTAACAGCATATAAAAAGAGCCGGACGGTGAAATCGTCCGGCTTTTGTGTATATTGGGACAATATCGGGATGTCTTACGCCGCGAGCAGCTGATACAGGCTGAGCATGACCGGCATCGTGATGGCGGAGAGCAGCGTGGAAAACGCGATAATCCGGCTGGAATAGCGGTAATTTGTGCCGTACATCTGTGCAAACATCGAAGCGGCGACCGCACACGGCATGGAAATGCTGATGATGAGCACCGCGGAAACACTGCGGTCAAACGGCAGGAGCATCAGCAGGACAATGGTAATAAGCGGCACAACTGCCAGACGGAACAGGGAAACGATGTACATCGAGCGGTCTTTGATGATTTCCTTCAGATTGGACTGCGCCAGATACACGCCGAGCACAATCATGGCGAGCGGCGTGTTCAGGTCGGCGAGGAAGGACACTGTGCTGTCGGCGATTTCCGGCAGCTGAAATGAGGTCAGGAAAATCGCAAGGCCGACAAAAAAGCCGATGGTGCCCGGATTGAACAGGATTTTTCGCCAGTTTACGCCGCCGGAGGCGCGTCCGCTTGCGCGCGAGAGCAGCCAGACGCCATATGTCCAGATGAGGATATTGGTGGCGACAATATTGATCGAGCCGATGAATACGCCATCGTCGCCATACAGTGCCTGTAACAGCGGCAGCGCCATAAAGCCGTTGTTGGAAAAAATCACGCACATGCGCTTGTCCGCATAATCCGGCGTCCCCTTGCGGAACACCAGTGTGGTGAGCCCGATGCTGACTGCGAGCAGCAGCACAGACATGGCAAATGAAGTAATCAGTTTGCCGAGCATGGCGGGATCGAAGGCGCGGCAGAACGAATGGATGATGACGCAGGGTGCGACAAAGGTCATGATGAGGGTGGACATCTGTCCCGATCCCTCGTCGGTGATGATGCCGCGTTTATAGCAGATCGCGCCGACACCCATCAGCAGGAACATGACAATAATCTGTGTGTATAAGGCAGAAATATCCAAGGTGCAGTTGTACCTTCCTTTCAAAAAAATTCAAATCATTACTATGATAGCATCCGCATTGCCGGATGTCAAAGTATAAAAGAATAACGGTCATTGACAGTCCGCGCCGGACAACGGTATACTGTTAGGGCGGGCTTTTTTTCGCAGTTTTTTTGGAAGGGATGAAAACCTGTGTTTGAACAGATTCTGGACAATGTGCGTCAGCGCGCGCCGCTGATTCACTGCATTACCAATTATATTACAACGAATGATTGTGCCAATATCGTGCTTGCGTGCGGTGCGTCGCCGACGATGGCGGAGGCTGAACAGGAGGCTGCTGATATTGCGTCCGTGGCGGGCGCAGTGGATATCAACATCGGCAACCTCAATACGATGACTGTACGGGCGATGCACCGGGCAATCGCCGCAGCCAATCAGGCGGGTGTACCGGTTGTGCTCGACCCGGTTGGCGCGGGCGCATCGGCATACCGCATGGACACACTGCGCGAATTTTTTTCAGCTTATCAGTTTGCTGTCGTGCGCGGCAATGTATCCGAGCTGCTGGCAGTCGGCGGTGCGGCGTCTAATACGAAGGGCGTCGACGCGGGCGCGGCGGATGCTGTGACGGAGGAAAATCTGGAGGAGCGCGTGGCGTTCTTCAAGCAGTTGAGCGCATCGCTCGGTGCGGTGGTTTCGGTCAGCGGTGCCATTGATATCATTGCATCGCCGGAGCGCGCGTATATCTGCCGCAATGGGCATCCGATGATGTCGCGGGTGACCGGTACCGGCTGCATGCTCTCCGCACTCACGGCGGCATTCTGCGGTGCCAATCACGATCAGATTCTGGAGGCAGCCGCGGCGGCAACTGCCGTTATGGGTGTGGCGGGCGATATTGCCCGCAAAAAGACCGAAGAAATGGGCGGCGGAACCGGTACGTTCCGTGTCTGCCTGATGGATGCGGTCAGTCTGATGGACGCACAGACATTACAGGGAGGAATGAACATTGAAATTCGATAAAGCACAGCAGGTAAAAAATTCCATGCTGTTATATGCCGTCACCGACCGCGCATGGACGGGTGACAGCACACTGTATCAGCAGGTCGAGCAGTGCCTGAAAGGCGGTGCGACACTGGTACAGATCCGGGAAAAGGGTCTTTCTCATGAGGAATTCGTCGCAGAGGCAAAGGATATTGTACAGCTGTGCCACAGCTACGGTGTATGCTGCATCATCAATGACGATGTACAGGCATGCCTGGAGAGCGGTGCGGACGGCGTACATGTCGGACAGGATGACATGGAGGCAGGCGATGTGCGCACGCTGCTGGGCGAGGAAAAAATCATCGGCGTATCGGCGCATTCGGTCGAAGAGGCACAGCTGGCACAGAGCCGCGGGGCAGATTATCTCGGTGTCGGCGCGGTGCACAGCACGTGGACCAAGACGGACGCCGCCCCGCTGACCCATCACGATATCTGTGATATCTGCGCGGGCGTTGCCATTCCCTGCGTTGCCATCGGCGGAATCAAGCTGGACAACATGCTGGAGCTCACGGGAACTGGTGTCGCAGGCGTGGCGATTGTTTCCGGTATTTTTGCCGCACCTGACATTCAGGCGGCGACGGCGGCGCTGCGCGCGCGTGCAGAGGAGCTGGTACAGGCATGAAGCTGAAAGGTGCAATTTTTGATCTGGACGGCACGTTGCTCGATTCTATGCCGTTCTGGGAGACAGTCGGCTCCCGCTATCTGGAGGAGCGGAATATTCCGGTGCCGGATGACCTGCCGCTGCGGCTGAAGACGATGACGCTGCCGGAGGCAGCGGAATATTACCGCCAGGATTTCGGTATTACCGAATCGGTGGACACCATCTGCCGCCAGATCAGCGATATGATAGCGGAGGATTACCGCAGCCGTGCGCCGCTCAAGGCGGGCGTACGCGCGATGTTGGACAGCCTGAAGGGAAAGGGTATCCCTATGTGCATTGCGACCGCCACAGGGCGCGAGCTGGTCGAGATGGCACTCCGTCGGTTGGGGATTGGAGAGTACTTTTCGTTTCTGCTCACCTGTGGGGATTTGAATACAAGCAAAAACCTGCCGTATATTTTTGACGAATGTGCGCGCAGGCTGGGCACGCCGAAGCAGCAGACGGTTGTCTTTGAGGACAGCCTGCATTGTATTGAAACCGCGGTCCGGGCAGGCTATCCGGTTGTGGGCGTGTATGACCATTCCGCGCGCAGTGAGGCAGAGGTGATCCGCCCGTTGTGCCGTCAGTACATCATGGGCTGGGAGGAATTCTGCTGTGAATAAGGTACTCACCATTGCCGGTTCGGATTGCAGCGGCGGCGCGGGCATCCAGGCGGATATCAAGACCATCACGGCACACCGCATGTATGCCATGAGCGCGATTACAGCGCTGACTGCACAGAACACAACCAGTGTGTACGGCGTGCAGGAGACACCGGCGGATTTCCTGGCACAGCAGCTGGACTGTATTTTTACCGACATTGTGCCGGACGCCGTGAAAATCGGTATGGTTTCGTCTGCGGAGAACATTTCAGTCATCTCGGACAGGCTGCGGCACTACGGTGCGCAAAATATCGTGCTGGACACCGTCATGTTTTCCACCTCCGGACGTGCACTGCTGAAGCCCGAGGCGATGGATGCGCTGCGCACGCAGCTTCTGCCGCTGGCACAGCTGATTACGCCGAACATTCCGGAGACGGAAGCGCTGTGCGGCAGCCGGATTGAAACGAGGGAACAGATGGAGCAGGCGGGCTTTGCCATTGCGGCGCAGACCGGCGGTGCGGTACTCGTCAAAGGCGGGCATCTTGCCGGAGCTGCGGACGACCTGCTCGTCTGGAACGGACAGGCGTTCTGGTTTGAGGGTACGCGTATCGACAACCCGAACACACACGGCACGGGCTGTACACTGTCCTCCGCGATCGCCTGCGCACTGGCGGCAGGTGCCTGCATGCCGGACGCTGTGCGCCAGGCAAAGGCATATTTGACCGGTGCCCTGCGCGACGGTCTGAACCTCGGCGCGGGCAACGGGCCGCTCAACCACTGCTGGAATCTGTGACAGCCGGCATAGACCACAATATGTTGTGGTCTGAAGAGGTGTGGACAACAAAAATAAAAAATTTTTAAAAGTTCGCTTTTGCGTTTTGCGGCGGGCAGAACTGCCTGCCGGAAAATCTCCGGCGGGGACAGAGGATTTGTTTGCAAAACGTTGCTTCTCTGCCCACCAGCCCCGGTTTTTGAGCAAAATCGTTCCCGACCCGGCGGGCGGTTCGCACCGGTTTGGCGGATTGGCAAAGACGGGCACTCTGGCCAAAAATCAAGAAATAGGAATGATTCCTACCAGCTGAGACACACCACAAGGGGGCATTGCGCCCTTGACAGATGCGCCTCGGCGTACTAAAATATAAAACAGTTCTGGGTCACACTGAACACAATATGTTGTGTTCATGAGTGTAAAAAACGTGCATATTTTGTATTATGCGCGCAACAGTCGGAACTTATTTTATCAGAGTAACCAGAGGAGCAGCAATAGATGATTCAGCAGATTGAGAAGAGAGACGGCAGATGTGTGTTTTTTGATGTGACGAAAATCGCAAATGCCATCTACAAGGCCGCGGAAGCGTCCGGCGGCCACGATTACCAGATGTCGATGCGGCTGGCTTTGGATGTGGCAGACTATGTGGAGGCGCACAGCCCCACACCGACGCCGTCAGTGGAGTATGTACAGGACGCGGTCGAGAAGATCCTCGTCGAAAGCGGCCACGCAAAGACCGCAAAGGCCTATATCCTGTACCGCAATGAGCGTTCCCGTCAGCGCGAGATGAATACCGGACTGATGAAGATTTATGAGGATCTGACGTTCCAGTCCGCAATTGAGAACGACATCAAGCGCGAAAATGCCAACATCGACGGTGACACCGCGATGGGCACGATGCTGAAATATGGCTCGGAGGGTGCGAAACAGTTCAATGAGATGTTCCTTCTGGAACCGCACATTGCCAAGGCACACCGCGAGGGCGATATCCACATTCACGACTTCGATTTCTACACCCTGACTACGACCTGCACGCAGATTGACCTGCTCAAGCTGTTTGACGGCGGATTTTCCACCGGGCACGGCTTCCTGCGTGAGCCGAATGACATCATGAGCTATTCGGCACTGGCGTGCATCGCCATTCAGTCCAACCAGAACGACCAGCACGGCGGCCAGAGCGTGCCGAATTTCGACTACAGCATGGCACCGGGCGTGCGCAAAACCTACTGGCATAAGTACCGCGACAACCTCGCCAAGGCGCTGGAGGCGTACGGCGTGGAGGATGACGCACTGGAGACCGCGAAGACGCTGGTTGAGGCGTGTGAGCAGAAGCCGGTGCTCGCAGATGACAACGGTGCAACAGAATGCATCCGCGGCCGTCTGTTGGAGCGCACGGATGCGGAGACCGCGGACAAGATTCTGGCGTTTACCGTCAAGTATGCGCGCCGGGAAACCGAGCGCACCACGTATCAGGCGATGGAGGCGCTGGTGCATAACCTCAACACCATGCACTCCCGTGCAGGCGCACAGATTCCGTTCTCGTCGCTCAACTATGGCACGGATACCTCTCCGGAGGGTCGCCTTGTCATGAAGAGTCTTCTGCTGGCAACTGAGGCCGGACTGGGCAATGGTGAGACCTCGATCTTCCCGATTCATATCTTCAAGGTCAAGGAAGGCATCAACTACAATCCGGGCGACCCGAACTACGATTTGTTCAAGCTGGCGATCCGCGTTTCTGCGAAGCGCCTGTTCCCGAACTTCTCGTTCCTCGACGCCCCGTTCAACGCACAGTACTACAAGCCGGGATATCCGGAAACCGAGGCGGCTTATATGGGCTGCCGGACCCGTGTCGTCGGCAACAATTACGATCCGTCCAGACAGATTGTCTATGGACGCGGAAACCTCAGCTTTACGTCGATCAATCTGCCGCGCATCGCCATTAAGTCGAACGGCAATGCGGAGGCATTCTTCCAGGAGCTTGACGAAAAGCTCGATCTGGTCATCGATCAGCTCAAGGCACGCTTTCAGATTCAGAGTGAGAAGCGCGTGCGCAATTATCCGTTCCTGATGGGTCAGGGTGTCTGGATTGATTCCGACAAGCTCGGCCCGGACGACAAGGTCGGCGAGGTGCTCAAGCATGGCTCCCTGACCGTCGGATTCATCGGCCTTGCCGAGTGTCTCAAGGCGCTGATGGGCAAGCATCACGGCGAATCCGAGCAGGCACAGCGTATGGGGCTGGCCATTGTCACCCGTATGCGCGAGCGCATGGATCGTGAGAGCCGCGAAACCGGCCTGAACTTTACCGTCATTGCGACACCGGCAGAGGGTCTGTCCGGACGGTTTACCCGTCTGGACCGCGAGCGATATGGCGTGATTCCGGGTGTTACCGACCGCGATTATTACACCAACTCGTTCCATGTGCCGGTTTATTATCCGATTTCGGCATTCCGAAAAATTCAGCTTGAGGCGCCGTATCACGCGCTTACCAACGGCGGACACATCAGCTATGTCGAGCTGGACGGTGATCCGACGCAGAACCTCGATGCATTTGAGGCTGTCATCCGCTATATGAAGGAATGCGGCATCGGCTACGGTTCTATCAACCATCCGGTTGACCGCGACCCGGTGTGCGGCTATACCGGTATCATCGACGATGTATGCCCGCGCTGCGGCCGCCGCGAGGGCGAAGCAGTCAGCGTAGAAAAGCTGCGCCAGCTGGGCGTCTATAAAAACCACAACAGTGACACCATCGGATATCACGGCGACCCGAATGAAGAGCGTGACCGCCGTCCCAATCCGCTTTCTTAATTCAGATACAGATTCACCTGAGGAGGTATTTATCATGAAGGAGCTCAATCACATCACATACAATGCAAACGGCGAGGAAATGGTAGGAGAGGGCGTCGGCTTTGAGCGCATCCGCCGCATTACCGGTTATCTGGTCGGCACGCTGGACCGCTTCAACAACGCCAAGCGCGCAGAGGAAAATGACCGCGTCAAGCACGATGTCTATCGCAAAATGGAAAATCCGCAGGATTGCGCATGCCGTGACATCCGCCACAGCGCATAACGCATAAGTCCATGATAGATCAAAATCTTCGCATTGCCGGAGTCATCGACGAATCCATTGTCGATGGCCCCGGCATACGCTTTGTCATTTTTACGCAGGGCTGCCCGCATCACTGTCCGGGCTGCCACAATCCGCAGACGCATGACTTTGCGGGCGGGCAGGAGGTCAAAATCTCCCGTCTGCTGGCAGATGTGCAGGCCGATCCGCTTATCGGCGGCGTGACGCTGTCCGGTGGTGAGCCGTTCTGTCAGCCAAAGCCGCTGGCAGAGCTGGCGCGCGTGCTGCGCCTGGGCGGCAAGCATATCATGACCTATACCGGCTATACATGGGAGCAGCTGCTTGAGATGGATGATCCGGATGTGCTCGCACTGCTGCGGCAGTGTGATGTGCTGGTGGACGGCCCGTTCGTACAGGAACAGCGCGACCTGTCGCTGCGCTTCCGCGGCAGCCGCAACCAGCGCCTCATCGATGTACCGACGTCGTTGGAGCAGGGCCGTGTTGTAACCACAACCTGCGCCCATCTGTAACACGGGAATTCCCTCACTTCTGTGTTGTTTGTGTGCAAAAGGAAAAATGTTATTGACAATTACATTTGAATTGCTATAATTAAATCATAAAGTACACATTTTCGTCGGATGCCGGAGCGCACATGCCGCGTGTAGTAAGGGGAAAGACTGCGGGCGGTGCTCCTTTTGTTCATCCGTGCCGGGATCAGGCGCATACCCTCCGGGTATACAGATCCGGAATCCGCGTGCGCTGGTTTCGGTTCAGAAAATTATGTGAGACGGTACTTTGTAACCAGCGAAAGGGTTGTTCTGTAGGAGAGCGGAACAGCCCTTTTCCATTGCCTAAAACACGAAAACAGATATAAAATAATTTTTTAGCACCATTGACAAATTTTGTACATGCGTTATACTTAAGTGAGAATAACGAATCGGGAGGAACTCGACATGAAAATGAAAAAGTGGACAGCGGCAATTCTGGCAGCGGCACTGTCTGTCAGCATGCTGGCGGGCTGCGGAAGCAGCAGCAACAACAGCAATACCGATGCGGATGCCGGCAGCGCGGCGGATACGGCTGCAACCAGCTCACTGAGCGGGGAAGTCACTGTGTTTGCAGCAAAGAGCATGACTGATTGCCTGGATGAGCTGATTGAGGATTATAATGAGGAGAATCCGGACGTTGCAATTACGGCAAACTATGCGGGCTCGGGCGATTTGCAGAGCCAGATTGAAAACGGCGCGCCGTGCGATCTGTTCCTGTCTGCGGCACAGAAGCAGATGGATGCGCTGTGCGATGAGGGGTTGATGGCGGACGAAACACGCAGCGACCTGCTGACCAACGAGGCAGTTCTGGTTGTGCCGAAGGATTCAGACGCGGTTACCTCGTTTGAAGATCTGGCTTCGGATTCCGTCGCAAAGGTTGCCATCGGCAACCCGGACAGTGTACCGGTTGGCCAGTACGCGCAGGAGATTCTGACCACACTGGGCATCTGGGATGCAGTCAACGCGAAGGCAGTTCTCGGCTCGGACGTCCGTCAGGTACTGGCTTGGTGTGAGACCGGTGAGGTTGATGCAGGTATTGTATATGCGACCGATGCGGCAGTTACCGACAGCGTAACGGTTGTCTGCGCGGCACCGGAGGACAGCTGTGCTCCGGTCATCTATCCGATTGCACTGACCAAGGATGGCGCAGAAAATGAAGCGGCACAGAGCTTTTTGGAATTCCTTGAGGCGGATGATGCCGCAGCGGTATTCGAGAAATACGGCTTTGGCATTGCAGAGTAAGGATATCTGACACATACAGGAGAACGGAACATGGATGTATCGCCCCTCTTTTTGACACTGAAAATCGCATTGCTGGCGACAGTATTTTCGGTCGTGCTCGGCATCGGCGCGGCGTGGCTTGTGCTGCGCCTGCGCCGCGGGCAGGGGCTGGTTGACGGCATTCTGACGCTGCCAATGGTGCTGCCGCCGACGGTAGTAGGCTTTGGTCTGCTGCTGTTGCTCGGCAAATACGGCCCGCTCGGCGCAGTATTGAATGCACTCGGCATTTCCATTATTTTTACACCGACGGCGGGCGTCATTGCGTCCACCGTCGTCGCGTTTCCGCTGATGTATCGCACGGTGCGCGGCGCAATGGAACAGCTTGATCCCGACTTCGCGGCGGCAGGGCGTACACTGGGTATGAGTGAATGGAGTATTTTTCTGCACATCACGCTGCCCGGCTGTACACCGGGCATTGCCGCGGGAACCGTGCTTGCCTTTGCGCGCGCACTCGGTGAATTCGGCGCGACGGTTATGATTGCGGGAAACATTCCGGGCAAGACACAGACAATGTCTGTGGCGATTTATTCCGCTGTGCAGGCAGGAAAAGCGCATTACGGCGAAGCGGCCTTCTGGGCAGGCACGATCTGCGTGCTGTCGTTCGCGGGCATGATTGCAGTCAATATCTGGAACAGCCGTTATGTACGGCGAAAGGAGGGGAAGCCGCGGTGAGTCTGTGTGTGGACATTCACAAAAAGCTGGGCGGATTTTCGCTCGATATGCAGGCGGAATTTCCCGACGCACCGACGGCGGTTATCGGGGCATCCGGCAGCGGCAAGAGCATGCTGCTGCGCTGCATCGCAGGCATCGTCGTACCCGACAGAGGGCACATTGCTTTGGGAGAAAAGACATGGTATGACAGCACAGCGCGCACCTGTCTGCCGCCACAGCGCCGCCATGCCGGATATCTGTTCCAACAGTATGCACTGTTTGAGAACAGGACGGTGGCGGGGAACATCATGATGGGCATGCGCGGCACGAAGCAGGAAAAACAGCAGGCGTGCCGCGCATTGATGGAGCGCTTTCAGCTGACCGCGCTGGCAGAGCATCGCCCGGCACAGCTGTCCGGTGGGCAGAAGCAGCGCACCGCACTCGCACGCATGTTGGGCGCACAGCCGGAGGTGCTGCTGCTCGACGAGCCATTTTCCGCGTTGGATACGCATCTGCGCGGTGAGGTACGCCAGCAGATGGCAGAGGTGCTCGCGCGGCATGTGGGGGTATCCCTGCTCGTCACACATGATTTTTCTGAGGCAATGCAGCTTTGCTCACGTGCGGCTGTCGTGTCCGGCGGACGCATTGTCGAGCAGGGAAGTTGTATTGATCTGTGGCACAATCCCAAAACACGTGCCTGCGCGGAGCTGACCGGCATGCGCAACTTTTTCCCGCTGCCAGATGGCATGCAGCCAAACGATTCCGCCCCCTGCTGCCTTGGCATCCGTCCGGAGGATTTGCGGCCTGCATGCGGCGGCGATACGGTGACAGTTTCCGGCACGGTGCAGCGCATGCTGCCCGGTATCCATACGGATCAGGCCATTGTGCAGACATCACACGGCATGCTGCTCTGGACCGTGCCACATGATGCAGATTCTCCGCCGCAGGCGGGTGATCCTGTCATGCTTTCCGCCGACCCCGACCGGTTTCATATCCTGAAAATCGATAAAACCTGACAGGTTCTGTCAAAAGATACTTGCAAGCGCATTTGGAATGTGATACGATACAAACACGCAATTACATCACAAATCGGAAAGGATGCGTATGGTATGGAGCTTCTGGAGCAGTATATTCGTGAAAAGGGCGTAGTCAAGAAAGGAAATGTCCTCAAGGTGGACAGCTTCCTCAACCATCAAATGGATGTACATCTTTTTTCCGAAATGGGACGCGAATGGAAGCGCCTGTTTGCGGATGCACCGATCAATAAAATACTTACCATCGAGGCCTCTGGCATTGGCATTGCATGTATTGCAGCACAGCTGTTTGAGGTTCCGGTGGTTTTTGCAAAAAAAGCACAGTCGATCAACATTGACGGAGAGGTATATGCCTCCAAGGTACAGTCATTTACCCATAAGCGCGTATATGACGTCATTGTATCCAAAAAATTCCTTTCCCCGGACGATCATATCCTTGTGATCGATGACTTCCTTGCGAATGGCTGCGCGGTCAACGGATTGCTCGATATCATTGAAGCATCCGGTGCTACGTTGGAAGGTGTCGGCATCGCAGTCGAAAAGGGTTTCCAGGAGGGCGGAAAGCTGCTGCGTGAACGTGGTGTTCGTCTGGAATCACTTGCTATTGTCGATGCGATGGATGCAAAGACCGGCGAGCTGACATTCCGCCATTGATCTTCTTTCCGAAAACAGAAAAAAAACGCCGACGGCATGTGCCGTCGGCGGAGCCTGTCGAAGAACCCGGCTGCGCATTAAGCGAGAGCCAGATTTTGGCACATATAGGGAAAAAGCCGGAAAACTGGAATAGGGAAATGGATCTTCCACTTCCACATAGCCAGCTTTTTCAGATTCATGGCAGCAAATTTAAGCTTCACCCAGTTGGTAACTTGAGCCAAGCCTCGATATTGTGTATAGCGCATACCATGCTTTTCTTTGGCATCTGCAAATACACGTTCAATCTTTTGTTGTCGGAGTTTATATAAGTCACGATATTCAGTCATATGACGTGCGTCTTCTGCCAACTCTACATAATCAGCCCATACGTGTCTGGTGACAGTCTTTTCAAACTTTGCACTCGATGTACACAGCTCTCTGGTCGGACAATGTTCGCAGACGTATGACCTGCTCTTATATTCACGATATCCATCTTTGTTCGTTGTTGCATAATGAAGTGTTTTATACTCCGGACAGATTACACAATCATAATACTCATCATAAACATATTTCCACCATTCATGACCGCCTTTCTTTGTCATTGGACGTTTATATGCTGTAGATAATACTCTTCCACTCTCAAAAATACGTTTACAAATCGAAGGAGTTTTGTAGGCGCTGTCTGCTACTATCGTTTTATGTTCTGGGTAATGTTCGCAAAGCTGGTCATATAACGGGTCAAATGCTACACTGTCATGTACATTTCCTGCTGTTACTTCTACGTCGAGAATAAAATTATGCTTGTCACAGGCTGTATGCGCTTCGTAGGCAAAACACTTCTTGTGTTCACCTTTATGGAATACGCCGGCATCCGGATCCGTTGTCGAAACTGTTATTTCTTTCTCCTTTGGCGGTGTTGAATCGTCATCATCGTTGAATGGCTTTTTGTCGTGTTCTTCGCGATCTCTGTTAATTTCTTCCCGCAGCTCCTTTGCATATCGTTTTGCTTCAACTGGAACAGCTTTTCGTGCTTTTTTCTTCATGTTTGCACTTGCTTTGATATGTGTCCCATCGATAAAAATTGCACTCGTATCCAGAAATCCTTCCTTTGCTGCTGTGTTCAATATCCACCGAAATATATATTCTACAGTTGCTGTTGTAAAACGATGCTTAAAATTATAGCTTACTGTTGAAAAATGCGGCACCTGCTCATTCAATGGATAACCGATAAACCACCTGTATGCAACATTCATATTCACTTCTTCCAGCGTCCGCCGGAGCGATGGTATCCCATATATGTGCTGTATCATTACAATCTTAAACAATACTACCGGATCGATACTTGGCCTGCCGTTGTCCTTGCAGTACAAATCATCTACAAATTCATAAATTTGTTTGAAATCTACTGCTGCATCTATTTTCCTCAGTAGATGATCCTCGGGCACTAACATATCCAGACTTACAATCTCTACTGCCTCTCTGTTTTCCTTCCCTTTTACTATCATTTTATCACCTGTCTCTCTTATCTTTATTATAACAGAAAAAGCCGCCTTTCGGCGACTTTTTCGACAGGCTGCGCCGACGGCATGTGCCGTCGGCGTTTTGCGCGATATTGGGAAGTTTTATCTGCGGTTGGAGGTTCTCCAGATCTTGAGCTTTTCCGCTTCCTGAATCAGCTCATCGCGGAACTGCGGATGGGCGACAGAGATAATTGCCTCTGCGCGCTCCCAGGTGGACAGACCCTTCAGGCATACCTTGCCGTACTCAGTGACGAGGTAATGTGTGTTGGTACGGGTGTCGGTAACGGTGGAGCCCGGATTCAGGGTCGGCACGATGCGGCTCTTCAGCTCACCGCTGCGAGTGGTGAAGGTAGAGGAGCAGCAGATAAAGCTCTTGCCGCCCTTGGACAGATATGCGCCGAGGACAAAGTCCAGCTGTCCGCCTGCGCCGCTGATGTGCTTCACGCCTGCGGATTCCGCATTGATCTGGCCGGTGAGGTCGAGGTCAACTGCATTGTTGATGGAGATAAAGTTATCGATCTGCGCAATGGTGCGCGCATCGTTGGTGTAGCTGACCGGTGCGCTCATCAGGGCAGGGTTGTTGTCCATATAGTCATACATCTTTTGGGTGCCGGCACCGAAAGCGTAAACCTGACGGCCCTTGTCGATGTTCTTTTTGCTACAGGTGATCTTGCCGGCAGCCGCGATGTCGACAAAGCCATCGACGTACATCTCGGTATGTACACCCAGATCCTTCAGATCGGACTGTGCGATCAGCGAGCCGACTGCGTTCGGCATGCCGCCGATACCCAGCTGGAGGCATGCGCCGTTCGGGATTTCCTCAACGATCAGCTTGGCAACCGTCTCATCGATTTCGGAAGCGGCGCCGCCGCCACCCATCTGGCCAATCGGGGGATTGTTGCCCTCGACGATCATGTCAACCTTGCTGATGTGTACGCCTTCTTCAAAACCGCCGAGGCAGCGCGGCATGTTCTGGTTGACTTCAACAATGACGATTTTTGCGGTCTCGCAGACAGCGGCAAGATGGGATGCGTTCGGACCGAAGTTGAAATAGCCGTGCTTGTCCATCGGCGCGACCTGAATCATGACAACATCCGGCTTGTCAATGCTCTCACGGTACCAGCGCGGCAGTTCGGAATAACGCAGCGGTGCATAGTAAGCAATGCCGTCGTCAATCATGTGGCGTTCGATGCCGCTCATGTGCCAGGAGTTCCAGGAGAAATGCTTATTTGCTTCCGGAACCTGTGCGATTGCGAGCGGCCACAGCAGAATGCCGCCGCGGATGTTGACGTCATACAGCTCGTCCGCGCGTGCTGCGAGTGCCTTGTCCAGCTCGACCGGGATACCGGTGCACCAGCCAAAGTCCAGCCAGTCACCGCTTTTTACTACCTTGACCGCTTCTTCCGCGGTAGTCAGTTTGCTCTGATAGAGCGCCTGATAATCCATACCTAGAAATCCTCCATTCGTATAACATACTCAAAAAGAGATAAAAAACAGTGCAAAACATACAAAAATAACAGGGTTTTACACAATTTATTGTACCAGTGAGAGCGGCTTTCGTCAAGCAGGCTGACGAAAATTGCACAGAATTGCACCCTTGTATTTGGCAGCAGCATGATGTACCATAAACAGGATAAAAAAGAAACAACAAATAGGAGAAAAATGATATGAATGCAATCAAACAAGGCGGAATCTTTTTGCCGGCACTGCTGTGCACGCTGCTCTGGGGCAGCGCATTTCCATCGGTTAAGACAGGCTATGCGCTGTTTGGCATTGGGGATGATGCGTACAGCAAGCTGTTTTTTGCGGGTTGGCGGTTTATGCTGGCAGGCGTCGCAGTGCTCGCGGTTTCCGCCGTGCTGAATAAAAAGCTGATTTTTCCGAAGCGTTCGCTCTGGAAGGGCATCCTGCTGCTTGGCTTTGTGCAGACGACCCTGCAATATGTGTTCTTTTACATTGGCCTGTCGCACACGACCGGCGTCAAGGGCTCTGTCATCACGGCGATGTCGACTTTTCTGGCAGTCGGTGCATCCCATTTCCTGTTCCCGGATGACCGCCTGACGACAGCGAAGACAATTGGCTGTGCGGTCGGCTTTGTCGGCGTTATCATCATCAGTCTCAGCTCGATGGATGCACTCGGCGGCGGTTTTTCGCTGACCGGCGAGGGCTTTATGCTGCTGTCCACAGCGGCATCCGGTGCGGGCGCGGTCATCAGCAAATTTGTTGCAAAGGGGGAGTCTCCTATGCTGATTACCGGCTGGCAGTTGTTTTTTGGCGGCGCGGTGCTGCTGCTTGCGGGTGTATTCGGCGGCGGGCATTTTGTTACCGTAACGCCAAAGGCAGTTGCGCTGCTGGGCTATTTGATTTTCCTGTCGGCGGCGGCATTCAGCATCTGGACCTGGCTGCTCAAGAAATACCCGGTCGGCAAGGTTACGGTATACAATTTCCTTGTGCCTGTGTTTGGTACGCTGATGTCCGGCATGATTCTGCATGAGACTGTGTTCACTGTTCGCAATATGATCTCACTCGTGCTCGTCTGTATCGGTATTGTGCTGGTAAACCGGACAAAGAGTGAGAACGCCAAATCGCAGTCCTGCTGAACCTGTTGAGAAGTAAACGGTCTCGACAGAGAATATGATTTTCAAAACAGAACGATTGCCGATGACTCTCTGAAATAAAAACAGATAAAAATCCCGATAAACTGCCCGGCTGCGCGCTGGTTGCTGGCCGCAACCGGGGTTTTCTGCCATACTTTTTGCATCAGAATAGAAGGAAAGCGAACGCCTGAAGGCACACCGTGTCCGGTGCAAGATGACACAGGAATTTGTGGCAGAGCGTATCGGCGTGAGCCGTCAGGCGGTGTCGAAATGGGAACGCGGGGCATCCGACCCGAATACGGCAAACCTTCTGGCATTGGCAAAGCTGTACGGAATGGAACCGGAGGAGCTTTTGGCGGAAATCCGGGAACAAACCGAGGGATAAAATAAGCCTGTTCCGGCGTGAAATCGGAACAGGCTTATTTTGCGTAAAAATTTTTTCTGCGGCGTGCAATGAATGGGGTGCAGTTTAATCCGGCTGGCTCATTGCATGTAATCAGGTGTTCAGTTTTCGATATACCGTCCGATACATCGTTGTAAAGCATGCCACGCCACCGAGCAGGTTGGAAATCGGTTCGGCGAGGAACACGCCGTATACGCCGAGCCCGGCGACATGCGGCAGGATCAGCGTCAGCGGGATGACGACAATGCCTTTGCGGAAAATGGAAAAGAAAATTGCATACCGCGATTTCCCCAGCGCAGTGAACACTGACTGACCGGAAAATTGCAGTGCCATCAGGAAAAAGCCGAAGAAGTATATATGCATCGCGGGCACGCCTGCGGCGGTCAGCGCCGGATCTGTGTTGAAAATATGGATGAAAAAGTGCGGGAACAGTGAAATCACACCCCAGACCGCGAGGGAATAGACGATCAGTGTGAGAGACATGAACCGGATAGCCTGCCGCACGCGCGCGTGCAGTGCCGCGCCGTAATTGAAGCTGATAACCGGTTGGGCGCTGCCCGAAATGCCGTTGATCGGCAGCATGATGATCTCACGCACCGAGTTGAGCACGGTCATAACGCCGACATATACGTCGCCGCCAAAGAATTGCAGCGAACTGTTGCAGGCGACCTGCACCAGACTGTTGGTTACGCTCATCGTGAAGCCTGCCAGTCCGAGTGTCAGGATTTTTTTCACGCGAGCTGCCTGTAAGCGCAGATGCCTGCGCCGCAGGCGCAGCAGCGTGTGCGAGCCGGTCAGAAAGCGCATGGTCCACAGTGCCGCGACAAATTGAGAGAGCACGGTTGCGCACGCTGCACCGCGCACGCCCATGTGCAGGGCGAAAATGAAGATCGGGTCGAGAATCAGGTTGAGCACCGCACCGATGATAACCGTCAACATGCCGGTGCGCCCGAAGCCCTGCGCATTGATGAAGTTGTTCATGCCGAGTGACAGCATAACGAAGACATTGCCGATCAGATAGATTGTGATATAGGACATCGCATAGGGGAGCGTAACACTGCTCGCACCGAGTGCGAGCAGCAGCGGACGGCGCACCAGCAGGCCAATGGCAGTCAATCCGAAGCCAAAGCACAGCAGTAGGGTCAGGCAGTTTCCCATAATGCCCTCGGCTTCTTCGTCCTGCCCTGCACCACGCTGCATGGAGAACAGCGGCGCGCCGCCCATGCCGATCAGGTTGGCAAAGGCAACTACCATTGTAATGATGGGAAAGCATACGCCGAGACCCGTCAGTGCATTGGTCGCGTCTGTACCCATGCGGCCGATGTAAATGCGGTCGACGATGTTATACAGCACGTTGACAAGCTGTGCCAGCGTCATCGGCACTGCAAGGCGGATGATGTTGGACGAGACACTTCCTTTTGAAAAATCGGTTTCCGATTGTAGATTCATGATAAAACACAGTCTTTCTGTCGAGATTGTATTGCTATTATAGCACTGCCCGATGCAGCGTGCAAAGAAAAGAAATGGCATTACGGGCTTCCAAAAGATGATGAAAGAAAAAAGCACAAAACACGGGAGGAAAATGCGGGGATCTTTGACAGGAATTGAGAAGTTTTTTTGCATAACAAAAGAATGGGGAAATGCAATTGACTTTTGTATCGAACTGGACTACTCTTTCAGTTGGTTCGTTTTATTTACGTTTGGAAAAAGGAAATTGCGGAGGTACAAAATGCAACAAAAGGAGTCGTTTTTCCGTTCAATCGGGCGGGATAACCGGTACATTGTCGGAAACCTGTTTTATGCGTATTTTGCGCAGGGCTTCGCGCTGATTATGCTGGGTGCAATTTTGCCGGTGCTCAAGGCGGATTATGCGCTCGACTATCAGGTCGGCGGCATGCTGCTGTCGGTGCAGTCGGTCGGCTATGCCGTTGCAGGTCTGGGCGCGGGTTTTCTGCCGCTGTATTTCGGCTTGAAAAATTCATTTATCCTGCTGACATCCGGCGTTGCCATCGGCATGGGCATGCTTCTGGTCAGCGGAAATCCGGTCTGGCTGCTGATTGCGATGGCGCTCATCGGCATCAGCAAGGGTGCTGTCACCAACTACAACAACCAGATTATGAGCGATCTGGCGCGCGGCAATGCCGGCCCGCTGAACATGCTGCATGCATTTTTTGCCATCGGTGCGTGTATTGCACCGTTTGCTGTGCTGTTCTGCTCGAAGGTGGATGCATCCGGCTGGCGTCTGGCGGCGGCGATTGCGACGGCAGCGGCAGTGCTCGGCCTGCTCGCCATGTCGCGCATGAAGCTGGACAACACGCGTGCCTCCGGTGGAAAGGCGGAAAAATCCGCAGTTTCGTTCGGCTTTTTCCGGGAAAAGATTTTCTGGGTCACAGTGTTGATTGTCTTTTTCTATCAGTGCATTGAGGCGTCTATGATGGGTTGGCTGACATCATTTTTCGTCGATTCGGGCGTTATGACCAATGATTTTGCACAGGTTGTCACCTCTGCATTGTGGATTGCACTGCTGGTCGGCCGGTTCAGCTGCTCCGGCCTTGCGCTGCGTTTTCGTCCATATCAGATGATTGTGGTTATGGCGGCGGGACAGCTCGGCTTTCTGTATCTGCTGATCCATAGCCACAGCTTTGCGATGATGATGGTCGCAACCGTCGGTCTGGGCCTGAGCATGTCCGGCATGTATGGTACTTCTGTATCCAATGCGGGAGATCTGTTCGCGCGTTATCCGGTCTGCATGGGTTTCTTTGTCCTGCTGACCAGCATGGGTGCCGTTGTCGCGCCGTCTGCCGTCGGCATGGTGGCAAATGTCGCAGGCATGCGCACCGGCCTTGCTGTCCTGTTGATTGCTGCCGTTGCACTGATTGTCATGGCTGTGTACAATGCGGTGATGGTCTGCGGCCGCGCAGTCAGAAAGCATGCAGTAAAGCATCACGCATAACGAATTGCATTGAGAAAACGGAAGCACCCGCGATTCTTCGTGAATCGCGGGTGCTTTTGGGTATGTGCGGTTAGTTCTCACCGAAATGGATGGTTGTATCCTCGGTGTCCTGCATTTGCAGACGCAGGCTGAGCGGCATCGTCCAGCTGTTGTGGTCGGTGTGCAGCAGGTCTTCTGCGCGTTCCGAGAGCGGTTCGCCGAGATACTGGTCATACAGCGCTTTGATCTCCGGGTTTTCGTGCGAATAGCGCAGCGGGCTCAGACGGTCGAGCTTGTAGAGCAGCTCACCGCGGATTTCCGCCTGTTCGGACTGTTCAAACGGAATCGGCTGTCCGCCGCCGCCGACACAGCCGCCCGGACATGCCATGACTTCCACGAAATCATAGTGTGCCTGTCCGGCCAGAATAGCTTCAATCAGATGGCGCGCATTGGCAAGACCGCTGGCAACCGCACAGCGGACAACTGTGCCGTTCATGTCAAATTCCGCTTCGCGCCAGCCCTCCTGTCCGCGAACTGCGCGGAATGCATCGGGCGACGGATTGGTGCCGACAACCGAATAGTAGGCGGTGCGCAGAGCAGCTTCCATGACGCCGCCTGTTGCGCCGAAGATGACGCCTGCACCTGAGCCGACGCCGAGCGGGGAGTCAAACTCTGCTTCGGGCAGGCTGGAAACATTGATGTTTTCCGAACGAATCAGGCGATCCATTTCACGCGTTGTGAGCGCAATGTCGACATCCTGAATGCTGTCTGTCTGCTTGACATACATGTGGCCGTTCTTTTCCGCCTTTTTGGCGAGGCACGGCATGATGGAAACACAGCAGATTTTTTCCGGCGGGACACCGATCCGTTCGGCAAAATAGCTCTTTGTGACTGCGCCAAACATCTGCTGCGGGCTTTTTGCCGTGGAGAGGTACGGCACGAGCTGCGGATACTGCGATTTGAGGAAGCGAACCCAACCCGGGCAGCAGGAGGTGAACATCGGATATTCCTTCAGTTCTCCGGCGGTGAAGCGCTTGAGGAACTCCGCCGCTTCTTCCATGATGGTCAGGTCAGCGGAGAAGGTGGTGTCGAAGATGTAATCGAAGCCCATCGACCGCAGGGCAGCGGCAAGACGGCGTACCGTCGCCAGCTCACGCGGCAGACCGAGCGATTCTCCCCAGGCGGCACGGACTGCCGGTGCGATCTGTACAACCGTGATTTTGTCCGGATCTGCCAGTGCGTCGAGCACTTCGCTTGTGTCATCGCGCTCGCGCAGTGCGCCGACCGGGCAGTGCGTGATGCACTGGCCGCACAGGGCACAATCCGCTTCTTTGATGCGGCGGTTGTAGGTGACGTCAATGGTGGCACGGCTGCCCGAACCGGTCATCTCCCAGATGCCGAGCGACTGAATTTTTTCACAGTACTGCACGCAGCGCATGCACTTGATGCACTTTTTCGGGTCGCGGAACAGTGGGAAGGTGGTCGTCCACAGGCCCTTCGGCAGATCCTGCGGGTATGGATTGCGCAGAATGCCGAGGTCGTTGGCTACATGCTGTAATTTGCAGTTGCCTGAGCGCACACAGGTGGCACAGGTGCTGTCATGCTGGGACAGCAGCAGTTCGACGTTGATGCGGCGCGCCTGACGGGCACGCGGTGAATTGGTGTATACCACCATGCCCTCATAGACAAGGTTATTGCATGAGGAAACGAGGCGGCTTTCGCCCTCAACCTCGACGCAGCAGACGCGGCAGGCACCGATTTCATTGATTTCCTTCAGATAACACAGAGAAGGAATCGTGATACCGGCTTTTGCAGCGGCTTCCATGATGGTTGTGCCTTCCGGCACGCGCACGGCAATGCCGTTGATTGTTACGTTTACCATTGTCTCATTCGTCCTCCTCTGAAGTTGCCGTAGCCGTAATGGTCGCAGCGCAGGCAGCGCGATGCTTCCTGCAAAACCTCGTCCTCGGTCATCGGCTCCTTGATGTCGTCAAAGTTGGCGACGCAGTCGCAGGCCGGACGGGTGCGCAGGTTGACGCGGCCGCAGGCCGGAGCAGGAGACAGCGGTGCCTCCGGGATGTCCTCAACGGCTGCATGAATGACATGGTTGTAGCCGAGGAAATTGTCGATGTTGGCTGCGGCGACCTTGCCCGCAGCAATTGCGCGGATGACGGTAGAGGGACCGGTGACGGCGTCGCCGCCCGCAAAGACCTTCGGGCTGCCCTCAACAAAGCTGTCCGGCAGCGCGGAAATGCGGTCGCGGTTGGTTGCGACACCTGCGGCAGTGAATGCCTTGGAGTCGATGCCCTGGCCGATGGCGACAATGACAATATCACAGGGGATGGCCTGCTCCGGCTTGTTTGCGGCAACCGGCTTCGGGCGTCCATCACGTCCGACTGGGCCGATCTGCTGCGGCTGGGTGATGAGCGCGGTGACATGTCCGTCTTCGTCGCGCTCGATGCGCACCGGAGCCTGAAGCGGCAGAATGGTTGCGCCCTCGGCAGCTGCCTCTTCGATTTCTTCGGACAGCGCGGTCATATCGTCGACACGGCGGCGGTAGACTGTCGTGACACTGGATGCGCCCAGACGGAGCGCGGTGCGGGTGGCATCCATCGAAACATTGCCGCCGCCGATGACACAGACACGCTTGCCCGTGAAGTCGGGCGGATTGCCCTCGCCGATGTCACGCAGCATTTCGACAGCGGAGACGACACCGATGCTGCTCTCACCCGGAATACCGATCTTGCGGTCGATGTGCGCGCCAATGCATAGAAATACCGCATCATACTGGTCTTCAATTTCATGGAACGAGATATCACGGCCGACGGAGATATCGGTATGTACCTCGACACCGGTGCTGAGAATGACATCGATGTCATTGTTCAGCATGTCTTCCGGCAGGCGATAGCGCGGGATGCCGTAGCGCAGCATGCCGCCGAGCTGCGGGCGCTGTTCATAGACAACTGCATGGTGTCCCATCAGCTGCAAATAGAACGCGCAGGACAGACCGCCGGGGCCGCCGCCGATAATGGCAATGCGCTTGCCGGTGGACGGCTGGTTTGCAACCGGCGCGACATGCAGCGCATGCGTGACGGCAAAGTGCTTGATGCCGCAGATGTTGACTGCATCGTCGACCATGTTGCGGCGGCAGCGCGCCTCACATGGATGCTCACAGACAAACGCGCAGGCAGTCGGGAACGGGTTGTCTTTGCGGATGAGCTTGACCGCGTCTTCATACCGTCCGGCGCGGACGAGAGCGATATAGCCCGGTACGTCGACATGTGCGGGACACAGTGCGACGCACGGAACCGGCTGGGTCAGACCGCTGGTGCAGCGGTTGTTGGTGACGTGCTCGACATAGTCGTCGCGGAAGCCCTGGACGCCGCGCAGAACCATGTTGGCGGCTTCGTAGCCGATGGCACAGTCTGCGGTGTCCGCGATGGTTTTCGCCGTCTTTTCAATGCGGTCGATGGTTTCCAGTGTTGCACGCTCGCTGAGGACATCGTCCATCAGGCGTGCGAGCTGTCCGAGACCGATGCGGCAGGGGGAACATTTGCCGCAGGTCTGTGCATGGCACAGCTTCAGGAAGCCGAGGGAAATGTCAACGGGACACAGTCCCGGGGGGCTGGCGGCGATACGCCGCTCCAGATCCTTGTACAGGCTCTCGACAACGGTCTGTGCCTGATTCGGGGTTTCCAAACTTAATCTGCTCAATGCTGTTTCACTCCAAAAGATTTTCTTTTCGTCGCGTGCATTTTGTCAAAAAACACACAAAGATGCTCATAAAGTAATCACAAAACAAGCAAAACTACTTATCTTACATTGTACGCTTTTTGGGAAAAAAATCAATCGATTTGGCACAATTATTTTGATTTTTTGCAAAAGGAGCTGGATTTGAAGGAATTCAGCCAAAAAAAGTGTCCAAAGACAGATTTCTGCCTTTGGACACGTGAACGCGGTCACTCAGAAGCGGAAATCGCGCTGTCCTTCGTGGATGTTTTCGATGTATTCGGTTGCCTTTCTCCGGACGATCTCATTCGGGATGGTCTTCAGTTCCTTTGCAATCAGAGCTTCGCCGACCGCCTTGGTCTCCGGGGACGCATAGTCTTCCAGATATTCCTTCAGCGTCATCAGTGCGTTCGGATGGCAGCAGTTGACAATCTGTTTGCTCTTGAGCAGCGACATGAAGCGGTCACCGGTGCGGCCCTCGCGGTAGCAGGCAGTGCAGAAGCTCGGGACATAGCCGAGATCCATCAGCCAGTGCACGACTTCATCGAGCGTGCGGCGGTCATCGACGTCAAACTGCGTGGTGTCCTCCGGCCGGATGGCCTCGGTATAGCCGCCGACACTGGTGCGTGAGCCGCCGCTGATCTGGGAGATGCCGAGGTCGAGCACGCGCTCGCGGCTCTTCTGGCTCTCGCGGGTGGAGACAATCATGCCGGTATACGGCACGGCGATGCGGATGCATGCGACAATTTTGGCGAACATATCGTCGGAAATGCCGTTGTCAAAGACATCCGGGTCGATGTCATCTGCGCGGCGCACGCGCGGCACGCTGATGGTGTGCGGGCCGACACCCTTGTATGCTTCCAGATGTTCGGCATGCATGATGATGCCGGTGAAGTCATAGCGGTAGTTGTTCAGGCCAAACAGGACGCCCAGCCCGACGTCATCGATGCCGCCGTCCATGGCGCGATCCATCGCCTCGGTGTGGTAGGCGTAGTCGTGCTTCGGTCCCGTCGGGTGCAGTTTTTCATACGATTCCTTGTTATAGGTCTCCTGGAACAGGATATAAGTGCCGATACCGGCCTCCTTGAGCTTGCGGTAGTTTTCTACCGTTGTCGCGGCAATGTTGACATTGACGCGGCGGATGGCGCCGTTTTTGTGCTTGATGCTGTAGATTGTCTGGATGGATTCGAGGATGTATTCAATCGGGTTGTTGACCGGGTCTTCGCCGGACTCGATGGCGAGGCGCTTGTGGCCCATGTCCTGAAGAGCAGTGACCTCGGCGACAATTTCCTCCTGTGTCAGCTTTTTGCGCGGGATGTGCTTGTTTTTGAGGTGATACGGACAGTATTCACAGCCGTTGATGCAGTAATTGGACAAATACAGCGGTGCGAACATGACGATGCGGTTGCCATAGAACTCTTCCTTGATCTTGCGGGCAAGTGCATAGATTTCCTGATTCTTGTCCTCCAGATCGCAGTCGAGCAGGACGAGCGCCTCGCGGTGGGATACACCCTTCATTTTGCGCGCTTTTTCGAGAATCTGGTCGATCAGCTCACGGTTATGCTTATTTTTTTCTGCATAATCGAGACAATCGCGGATTTCCTCATCGCTGATAAATTCTTCTGCCTTGGGTGACATCATGTTGTACATAGTCATATACCTCCTGAATAGCGGGTGCAGTCAGAGCTTAGAGTAAACTGCCTTTGCGGTGATGCCGTCCAGCATGCCGATTTTGCCGGACATGGCGCTGATGATACCGGTCGGGGCGTCGACAGCCACGCTGATGAGTGAGATGCCGCGTTTGTCATACGGGATGCCCATTCGGCCGATGATATACTGTCTGTACTGATGCAAAATCTGGTTGAGCTGTTCGGCATGCGCGGGATTTTCCACGACAATAGCCAGAATCGCCACTCTGGTCTGTTCCATGCGAAGCGTTTCCTTTCTGAGAGAATAAAAAAGCATTCCTGTGCCGCGGCACAGGAATGCTGCATAAACGGATTGTTGCCGCAGAGCGGCAGAAATAAGCTGGCATGAAATCGTTGCATGTCTTCTCCGTCAGGCGTTGTTCCTTGTGGGTCGGTACATTTGCAGTATAGGCGGTTTGCGGTGGGAACCATGTTCTTCCCGCGCACCTGATTTCTGTCATTATACCACGCCTGTCAAAAAAATACAACCGGTGATTGTGGTTCTGTTATGGTAAGATGGTGACCTTTGTACCCACCTTGCAGTACTTCCAGAGGATGTCCATGACCTTGTTGTTGACGGCGACACATCCGGTTGTCCAGTCGGTCTGTCCGCCGAGGTTGCCCTTCTGGCCATGGATCATGATCTGTCCGCCCAGAGGGGTGTACCAGTCCGGCTGCTCGCCGGCGGCGAGGGAAGCCATGATGCTGTCATACTGCTGCTGCGTAATCAGGCCGGATTTGAGGCCGCGTGCGGCGTCGTTTGCATTCGGATAGGACAGGCCGAGCGAGAGGTAGAACCTGCTCTGGTTGTTGAGCACGCAGATGTAATATTCACCCTCTGGCGTGCGTTTGTCGCCTTCTTTTTCTTTTGCACCCTCTGCGGATGCGCTGCCGAGACCGACGGAATACTGAGCAATCACACTCTCACCGTTGTACACGGTCAGCAGGTGATCTGCTTTATGCACAACAATGGAAACGTCCTGTGCCTGTTCAGGCGTCAGCGACGGTTCTACAATCGGCAGTTCCTGATGCACGGTGAATTTCGCGCCATCAATTTCCTGTACCTGCGTCTGCTTTGCCTTTTCGGCAGCAGCTGCTTCGGCCGCTTTCTTTTGCTCAGCTTCCTCCTGCTTTTCCACTTCGGCAATTGCGTCGGTCAAATCTACAGTCTCTCCTACATTTTGTTCGCTGAAAACAGCGTCTGTCGCCTGGTCATCGTCAGCGCGGAAGACGGCCTGACTGAGCACTGCCGCCGAGGTTACTGAGATGGCACAGATGGCGGTGAGCAGTGCAAATCTGAACTTTGAAACAGCGTTTTTTCGATTCTTCATTGTAATTTTATTCTCCAATCATCATACGAGAAAGTCCACATGTTATTTATTATAAAGGTAAAGAGGGAGAACGTCAATGGCGTAAATGGGTGATAATCTACAAAAAAAGACGCTGATTCGTGCAAATCAGCGTCAAAATATGCAAAATCTACGGCATTAGCTGAAAATACCGTCATGCGGGGAAGGGACATCTGCGCACAGATCGAGGTGCAGTTCATAGCGAATCCGGTCAGCAAGTGTCAGGATCAGCTCACGGTTTGCCGGACGGCGGGAAAAGCTGTAACCGGGGAACGAGCTGCCGCAGCGATTCCATGCAATGGATACGGCGTTGCGCATATCGCGTTCCACACTCGTCCAGGTGGTGTTGTATTTTTTGGCGATGGCAGGATACAGCAGCTTGGTCACGGAGTCCGCAACAGAGGGATCTTCGATTGTCATCAGAATACTGTCGCGGAGATAGCGATAGCCCATGACATGCGCCGGAAACTGGAGGTCACCGAGCAGATGCCGGATCTGAAGGACGATATCGTATTGTGTCGGCGCTTCACTGGCATGGGGTGCAGATAGCCGTGCTGCCGCGCCATAGCGGGAGAGAATATCAATGAGAGAGGCTATGGAAACCGGCTTTCGCAGAAAGAAATTGATGCCGAGCCGGTCGCATTCCGCAGAAATCTCTGCGGAAACGAAGGAGGACAGGACAAAAATGCAGGGACGTTGACGCTCAGAAAGCCCATCCAGTTCGCGCAGGGCAGTGAGTGCATCGGGCAGCATCAGATCAAGCAGCAGGACATCCGGATTCGTTTCGCGCACAATATTCTCCAGGCCGGTGGCAGTCTGATAGATCCCGGAGACCGCAAAGCCTTCCGCAGCGCGCAGCGCCCGGCAGAGCAGGTGCGTAAATTCTGTGTCACCGTCTGCGATCATGACCTGAGTAATATGTATCATATGAATCTCTCCTTATATCGAAAAGCTATAGATAGTATACAATAGCGCGCCATGCTTCACAATGCGGAAAATTCACAAAAACATAGAAAAAAACAGGCGCCAACAAGCCGGTTCGACAGCATTCAACACAGAATGTCGAAAATTGCTGTTCTATTTGAAACGAAAAAAAACAGAAAAACAACCAAAACAGAAACAAATTTGACACGAAAATCTCAGGGACGACACATTTGTGTAACACTCCAATAAAATAATTCGCCAATATTCGACAATAAGTGCGGAAAGAAAGAAAAAAAAGCAGACCTCCATACAGTGCTGCGGGGAGATCTGCTCATATGTTGATGTGAAATGAAATTACATTTTTGCAGCGACAGCATCAAAGGTATCGGTAACTTCGCTGGACGGAGCCGGTGTCAACAGGCTGACCACAACATTGACAATGCAGGCAATGACAAATGCGGGCAGCAGCTCGTAGATCGCAAAGACACCACCGAGCGTTGCGATGCCGAACTTCCAGACAAACACCATGACGCCGCCGGCAATCATGCCTGCCAGTGCACCCCACTGGTTGGAACGCTTCCAGAACAGGGCGAGCAGGACGACTGGGCCGAAGGTGGCACCGAAGCCCGCCCAGGCGAACGAAACGATCTTAAAGACCGAGCTGTTCGGGTTGCGTGCGAGGAAGACCGCAACAATTGCGATGAGAATAACCGTCACGCGTGCGGTGTTCATGCTCTTCTTTTCGGACATCTTGACGCCGAACAGGTCACGAATGATGTTCTGTGATACGCTGGATGCGGCAGCCAGCAGCTGCGAGTCCGAGGTAGACATGGTGGAAGCCAGAATACCGGACAGGATGATACCTGCGATGAGAGCCGGAATGATGCCATGCTGGCTGATAATATGTGCGATCTTGATGATAATGGTCTCGGAATCCTCCAGCATCGGCAGAACGCCTGCCTTGCTCATGGAGAGGCCGACAATGCCGATCAAGACGGCTACACTCATGGAAATGACAACCCAGATGGTTGCGATGCGGCGGGAGGTCTTGAGTTTGTCTTCATCTTCTGTCGCCATAAAGCGGAGCAGGACATGCGGCATGCCGAAGTAGCCGAGACCCCATGCCAGCGTGGAAACGATGGTCAGCGCACTGTAGGAAGACGAGGTGCCGGCCGACGGATCATAGATTTCAGTCAGGCTCAGATAGCCCGGCAGTGCTTTGGCGTTGTCGACAACGGCATCCCAGCTGCCAGCCGAGGAAATGCCGAAACAGATGACAATAAACAGCGCAATTGTCATGACGATGGATTGAATCAGGTCGGTGGTGCTGGCCGCAAGAAAGCCGCCGAGCGCACAATAGCCGACGATGATTGCCGCACTGACCAGCATAGCCAGCATGTAATCGATGCCGAACAGCGAGTTGAACAGCTTGCCGCAGGCGGCAAAGCCGGATGCCGTGTACGGGATAAAGAAAATAATGATAATAACCGCAGCGACGGAAGACAGCAGGTGCTTTTTGTCACTATAGCGGTTGGAGAAAAAGTCCGGGAGAGTGATGGAACCCGTGGTGTGCGAATACACGCGGATGCGGCGGGCAACGATCAGCCAGTTGAGATAGGTGCCGATGGCAAGGCCGATTGCCGTCCATGCGGCGTCCGCAATGCCGGTGGCATAGGCGACGCCCGGCAGACCCATCAGCAGCCAGCTGCTCATATCGGACGCCTCGGCGCTCATTGCGGTGACAATCGGGCCGAGCTTGCGTCCGCCCAGATAAAAGTCGTCAACGTTGCTGTTGCGCTTGGAACAGGCGTATCCGACGTAAAGCATCATTCCCAGATAGAGCACAATGGCAATGATGATACAGATGGTGGATGACATAAACATTGATAGCTCCTTTTTATCATGTGATATTGGTTATTGTAGCACAGGGGAAAATAATCGAAAATATGAACTGAATACTAGAATATAGTTTGTACTGAATATTGTAATCTAAAAAGAAATATACATATTATATCGGGAATTTAGACAGAATATTGGCTATTATCCGCAGCGATACGATTGTAAAAACATAGGAAGTGTTGTACCGGAGTATTGATAAAGAGAATAATCTCCATTGCAGATACACCAGTCGTAGATCATCGCGCGTTCACACATGGCATAAGCTTTCACGATTTCATTGACGGATACATCGCTGCGCAGCTGCCCGCGTTTCTGCCCTTCGATGACGATTTTGCGCAGAACACGGTAATAGGTGCGTCCCTGATTGAGCAGGTGACGCTCTCCGAACGTCACCAGCTGGGAAGAATACATGCGCGCGAGCAGATCCATCGGGATACTGTTCTCAATCATGAGGAAAAGCTCGTGGTTGAGGTACATCAGCTTGTCAAAGCTGTCCATTTCCGGGTCAATTTCCTCCATCAGCTGTTCATATTTTGCATCGAACAAATAGGAGAGCGAGGAGAGCAGTGCATCCTTGCTGTCAAAATAATGGTAAAAGGAACCCTTGGAAGTTTCAGAGCGTTCTACAATATCGTCTATGGTTGTTTCATCATAGCCCTGCTCATAAAACAGCGCCCAGGCAGCGTCAACAATGCGTCCTTTGGTATTTCTGGCGTCTTTTTTTGCCATACTGGAATCCACCTCTTTTGTGTGATAGGATAAGAGTATTATAAAACGTATTGCATGCCATAGACAAGAGGATTTTTTCTGTTCATAATTTTGTGGAAGGATTTTGATAAATTGTTTACAAATAGTTCGTTGACGAACCGGTTAGAAAAAAGTATGATAGATTCATAATCGGATACAGAGGGGTAATATCATTCGACAGACTGGCAGAAATGGGGAAATGATGGGAATATTTTGGCGGTTTTTGCAAGACAACTAGAGCTCTATGTGTTTCAAAAAAGAACTGCCGGGGCAAGGCAGGGAGACACGATCATCTCCCTGTTGCATTGAAGGAGTGAGCAAGATTGAAACAGGAACGATATCATATTTTCTTTGACAGTCCGAGCGGTCTGCTGCCGGGTTCGCTTGACCTGTGCCAGACGGATGACGGCGTTTCCGGACATATCACGATCATGGGGCGCGGTTCAAACATCACGGACGGGTCGATGGACGGTGATATGCGGGATTTCGGCGGAACGATCTGGTTCCGGCAGCAGGAGATGCCGTTCCATGCGAACGGAGAGATTTCCGACGGCGTGTTGGACCTCGATGTGACCGTAGGATCGGAGGTTTTCGCGCTGACTGGTTTCCCGGTCTGACATTCGCCATTGCGCGGTGTGCCGCAGCTTGCTATAATGGTATCAGTTGATACCATTCAGGAGGAAAAAAGCTATGGCACGAACCAGCAGCATCGAAAGAAATACAAATGAAACCAAAATCCGGCTGGATTTGAATCTGGACGGCACCGGAAAAGCAGATATTCACAGCGGTGTGGGCTTCTTTGACCACATGATGAACGGCTTTGCGCGGCACGGGCTTTTTGATGTAAACCTGCACGTCGACGGAGACCTGGAGGTGGACTGCCACCATACAATTGAAGATACCGGCATCGTGCTGGGCAACGCAATCCGCGAGGCGGCGGGCGATAAAAAGGGCATCCGCAGGTATGGCTCGTGCATCCTGCCGATGGATGAGGCACTGGTATTGTGTGCCGTCGACCTGTCCGGCCGGCCGTACCTTGTCTTTGATGCGGAATTTACCGCAGACCGCTGTGGCGATATGGATACCGAGATGGCGCGGGAGTTTTTCTATGCGGTGTCGTATGCGGGCGCGATGAACCTGCATATCAAGGTTCTCTACGGCTCCAACAATCACCATATCATGGAAGCCATGTTCAAGGCATTTGCAAAGGCGCTGGATACGGCAACGATGTATGACGAGCGCATCACAGACGTCCTTTCGACCAAGGGCACACTGTAAAACAGGATACAGAATCCTTTGAAAATAGCAAGAGACATGTTCGATCCGAACATGCCTCTTTTTATATGTGTGTGAGCAGAGAGTAGGAAGCTTTTACTGGTTAGTGGCGTGCTGCAAGGGAAATCATCGCCAGAGCAAGTTCTTCCTCGTGGCGGGCAGCCGAACCGGCGCTGTGAGAGGTCAGAAAGTCGGACGAATACATCTGCCTGTCCTCCAGAAGAGATTTGAGCTGTTCGACCGAACCGGACTTCGAGACCTGATGGATTTCACTTAACATTCCCATGGAACACACCTCCTTGTTACAGTTTGTACCTGCTTGGTATGTGCCTATCATACGACTTTTTTCGGGAAATGTCATGTTACGAATTGTATGAAAAAACAAATGCTTTTGATAGTGAATTGGGTATCCTTTACAGATGTCTGTTTGGTCACATTGTCAAAAGCAGCGATATAACTAAAAAATAATCAAAATAAAGGCGCAACATGGACAATATAGACAATCTGGCCGAAAATACTCTGCGCGGTGCGTACAACTGTCCGTGTACAGCGCAGAAAAAAGCGCATCCGGCGGAGTTGCGGATGCGCTTTTCTGCTCTGTTTGGTTGTCAGCTGTCGATATTCCGGCTGCGGATCAATTCGGAAAGCGTACTGTCCTGCGAAATTTCGTCCAGCGTCTGCTGTGCAAATTCCGCAAGCTCGGTGTTTGCCTTTGCCGTCGCGATGCCGTAATTTTGATAGGCGAATTTGTCCGGCAGGATGGTGGTTTTATTGTCCACGTAGCCATACAGGATGCTGCGGTCGACGGAAAATACGTCGATGGTACCGGCATCCAGTGCCTGTTTCAGTGCGTCATAGCTGCCGAACTCCATAAACTGCGGTGTGATGTCGAGGCCATTGCGGTCAAGGTAGGCGAGCAGGTCAGCGCGTGTCGTGGTGTTGCGCGCGACACCGATGATCTTGCCGTCCAGCTTGCTGATGGAGGTAATGGCTTGGGTGCCGAGGGAATTGGAATCGGTCACGGCTTTTTCTACCATCAGGCCGAGGGAATCGGTATAATACGGTGTGGTGAAGTTCCACTGCGTTTTGCGTTCCTCTGTGATGGAGAATGTCGCAATGGTGAAATCCGCTGTGCCATCGTCGAGCACCTTGCCGCGCTCGTCATAGGTGACACCGATGAAGTTGACCAGACCGTCCTCTTTTGCCTGTTCCGGCTCGACGTCAAACAGCGATGCGGCGAGCTCATAGGCAATGTCAACCTCCAGGCCCTCAAAGCTGCCATCTTCATTCTGATAGCCGAAGTTCGGGACATCGGTTTTGACCGCGACATTGATGCAGCCGCGCTCTTTCAGGTCATCCAGCGTTGCCGTCGGCTCAGAGGAAGAGGAAGCCGTACCGCTTCCGTTTTGTGGGGCAGAAGTGCCGCAGCCGGCCAGTGCGGAGACCGACAGGAGCAGCGCGCCCAGCAGGGCAAAATGTTTTTTCAAAAGGAACACCTCCTGAGGAGAGTGGGAATTATCCGAGGATGATTTTCAGGAACAGAAGAACCAGAACGACGATAATGATCGGTTTGACAATCTTATTTCCGTTTTTCATAACGAGGCCGGAGCCCATGTAGTGCCCGACCAGACAAAAGGCCGCGCCTGCCAGACCGAGCGCAATATTGACCGCCCCGCTGAACAGGAAGGTCGCCAGAGCTGCAATATTGGACGACAGATTGATGAGCTTGACGTTGCCGGAGGCCGTGCGCACGTCCATATGTGCACATTTGGTCAGCGCGAGCAGCAGGAAGGTGCCGGTGCCCGGCCCATAAAAGCCGTCGTACATGCCGATGACGAGCGCGGCGATGCAGGAGATTGCCATGCGCCGCGAAGCCGGGAAATCCGGGTTCGCATGGCCATCCCCCTTGTCCAGAAAGACAAGGATGGCCACGATCGGCAGGACAGCGATCAACAGCCAGCGCAGATAGGTGTCATCGACAAGCAGCACGAGCCGGGCGCCGAGCGTCGAGCCCGCGAGCGCGAGAACAATGCTCGGCAGGGCAATCCTGCGGTCAAAAAAGCCATTTTTGCAGTAACGCGCCGTGGAAACCGTCGTGCCGACGGAAGAAGACAGCTTGTTTGTTGCGATGGCAGTGTGCATGGGAAGCCCGGCGAACAGAAAGGCCGGGAGTGAAATCAGTCCGCCCCCGCCGGCGATGGAATCGACCAGGCCGGCGAGGAAGGTGAGCGGGCAAACGATGAGAAATGGAATGAGTGTCATAATCGTCCTTTGTGTCTTGAAATTTTTGTGTTATGCTGCGTCGTCATCCGACTGAACCGTGGCATAAAAACGCTCGCGGTCGACCAGACCGCTCTGGTGTGCGATGATGGTCGTGCAGACGGCGTCGCCCGTGATGTTAACAGCGGTACGTGTCATATCGAGGATGCGGTCGATGCCCATAATCAGGCCGATTGCTTCGACCGGCAGGCCGACGGAAGCGAATACCATGGACAGTGTGACAAGGCCGACACCCGGGACGCCTGCGGTGCCGACGGACGCGAGTGTTGCGGTCAGAATGACGGTCAGATAGTCCGCGCCGGACAGGTCAATGCCGAACGCCTGTGCGGCAAAGACAACCGCAACGCCCTGCATGATGGCAGTGCCGTCCATGTTGATGGTCGCACCGAGCGGGATGGTGAATGAGCTGATCTTGCGCGATACGCCCAGCTTGACATCCAGCGTCTCGGTGGACAGCGGAATAGTCGCGTTGGAGGTCGCTGTCGAGAAGGCGAACGCCATGACAGGGAAGAATTTCTTGAGGAATACCAACGGATTGAGTCCGGTCGTGATCTTGAGCAGACCCTGGTATACGACAAGGCACTGGATTGCCAGAGCAAGCAGGACGCCGATCATATATTTGAGCAGCGGAACAAACGCACTGAAGCCGATGCCGGAGAAGGTCTTTGCAATCAGACAGAAGACACCGATCGGTGCGACATACATGACCGCAGAGGTCATTTCCATCATGATATCATTGCACTGCGAGACAAAATTGCTCACGAGGTTTGCGCGGTCACCCAGCTTTGCCAGCAGAATGCCGACAAACAGGGCAAAGAAGATGATCTGAAGCATCGTGCCGTTGGCGAGCGATGCGACCGGGTTTTCCGGAATGATGTTGAGCAGCGTGTCCGCGACGCTGGTGGACTCTGAAACAGAGGTTTCCTGCGCCTGGATGGCTGAGGTATCCAGACCGATGCCCGGATTGATGATATTTGCGACGCCGAGTGCGACAGAGATTGCCAGTGCAGTGGTCAGCAGATAGAACAGCAGGGTTTTAATGCCGACCTTGCCGAGACTCTTGGTGTCGCCCATCGCCATACTGCCGCAGATCAGCGAGCAGAAAACCAGCGGGACAACGAGCATCTTCATCAGACGCAGGAAGCCGTTGCCCACAACATAGAAGACGCCGTTTACAATGATGGTATCGCGCACATAGCCCTCCGGCACAAAATAGTGCATAATGATGCCGCACAGGCAGCCGAGAATCAGTGCGATAAAGATTTTAGTCGTAAGACCGAGCTTTTTCTTTTCTTTTTTCATTAGTACCTCCTAACTCACAGGGTAGGGTGAAAGCCGCATTCCGTCAGGAACTCCGAGAGAGCTTCCTTCCAGTCCTTCGGCTCTTCCATGCCGCTGATGCGCAGCATCATGTTGTCGAGGACGGAATACGACGGGCGTTCCGAGCCGTCACCGAGAACCGGCACCAGATGAATATCCTTTCCGGTCAGCTTTTTGAGCATTTCCGCGTATTCATAGCGGGTAACCGGGCCGCCGGTGCAGACGGCATGATATGTACCGTAATTGGATGAACCGAGCAGCGAAAGAAGGGGGTGCGGACAAAATCTTGGACTGATTATGCAGCAAAACCAAGATGATGTCTATACTCAATCGGGCTCATCCCACCTAGAGATAACTTGATGCGTTTATGGTTATACCAATTGATATAGCGGTCAATCTCCCGGCTAAAATCGTCAAGCGAGACTCCTGTCCAAGAGCGGCCATAGAACATTTCGTTTTTGAGCCTTCCAAAGAAACCTTCGCAGGCTGCGTTATCGGGGGAGCAGCCCTTCTTAGACATAGAGCGAATGAGACCGGCCCCATTCATCCGTTCAATCCATCCGGGCCATCGGTAATGGCAGCCCCTGTCAGAATGGACAATCGGATGACAGCCCTCTGGCAGATCGGCAATCACTTGATCCAACATGGTGTTGACCAGATCGGCATTGGGGCGGGTTCCGATCGTCCAGCCCACAACCATTCCATCAAAACAATCGATCATGGCGGAGAGATATAGCTTGCCGTTCGAAAGGGCAAATTCTGTGATATCCGTCAGCAACTTCTCATACGGCTGATTTGCATGGAAATCGCGTAAAATGATGTTCTCTACTTCGGGTGTGATTTCCCCCAAATACGAACTATATTTTCGTTTCTTCGAGCGCAAAACCACCAGTTTTTCTTCTTTCATGATCCGGCGGATGATCTTCTCGGAGAGCATAATCCCTTTGCGCTTCAGCGCCAGA
Organism: Butyricicoccus porcorum; assembly: GCF_051246315.1. Classification (NCBI taxonomy): domain Bacteria; kingdom Bacillati; phylum Bacillota; class Clostridia; order Eubacteriales; family Butyricicoccaceae; genus Butyricicoccus; species Butyricicoccus porcorum. Next base: position 66,117 of record NZ_CP178353.1, on the reverse strand, counting down.
TAAATGCGACGGTAACCATATATGCCCCTGTTTTCGTGAAAAATCGAGGTGATTTGTGCCCGTTGGGATAGATATTTGTCGGGTTTGTTCATAACAGCTTGCTGGTAATAGTAACTGCTTTTGGCCATCTTAAAACGGGACAGCAGCGCTGGCAGTGCATATTTCCCCTTCAAGGCATCGATGATCACTGCCTTTTCACGGTTTCTGAGTACCGTTAGATCGATGCCGGGGTCTTTTTTTAAAACTGAGATGGTCTCCTTCAGCACATCTACTTCAAACTGCAGTTCCTGGAGTTGCGTTCGAAGATTCTCCAGTTCCTCAGATTCAGGCAATGCATGATCCTGAGGCAACGGCTCCTTGGTATGCTTTTTCTCTTCGCCATCAGACCCACCATCCCATACTTCAGATATTTCCTGCGCCAGACGTATATGCTCATACGGCTGTATCCGATTTCCCTTGATACATATTCTACATCTTCGCCTAATTCAAAGCAACGGTGAATTACCTCATATTTGAATTCTGCTGAGGGATGCCTTGGATGCCCCGATGTGTTGCAGTGATGATCCATCTCTGTGGGAGACTCTTCTGTGTGGCCATGTCTGTTCTCTAACCCGGCTTTTTTGCGCTCATACCAGCGGTAAAGCGTAGACTCGCTCGGGTATCCTAACCGACGGATTACAGCAGCTATTGATCCCAGCCGCTCGTATTCTCTTAGTGCGATTTCTTCCTGCTCTTTTGTATACATTCAGTTCCCTCCTTTTGGAGTCCAACTTTTTGTCCGCAGGCCCGAATGACCTTTGCCAGTTCCTTTGCACTGGTCGGGACGGCAATTTCATTGTTGGCGACCTTGAGCTCATCGCCTGCGCGCAGGAAGGTATCCACGAAGTCGGAACCGGTGCCGTACACCCACGAGGAGCGGATGATGATATGGCGTGCGCACAAATAACTGACGTATCGTTCGCCGGCGAGCTTGGATTTGCCGTAGATAGAATTTGGCACAGGCATCGGGTCAAATTCGTTGTACGGTGTGGTGCCTTGATTGCCGAATACATCGTCGGTAGACATCTGAATGAGGCAGGCACCGACGCGGTTGGCGGCAACGGCGAGGTTGCGCGCACCGAGCGCATTGACATTGTATGCCTGCTCCGGGTTTTGCTCACACAGCGCCGGGTTGGACAGTGCGGCGCAGTTGATGATTGCCACAGGACGATTCATGTCGGCGTACAGCTGGACATCTGCCGCATGCGTGACATCGACGTCGGTCTGGTTGGTACACAGAAGATGGTAGCCGTTGCCGGGCAGCAGCTTCTTGAGCGCAGAGCCGACGTGTCCGTCAGCACCTGTGATCCAAATCCAGTTTTTTGACATGGGAGTTGCTCCTTTCTCTGAGAGGGATTTTTCGCAAATTGAGTGCAAAAAAGCGCCCGGCTTCCGTCAATTGACGTGCATGGAACCAAGGCGCCTTGCTTTTCTGTAGTTTAGTATAAACCAAAACGACACCAACCGACAAAAAACGACGGGGAAAATACAAATGGTAACATCCGCCTGAACAGGAAAGGCGGATATACCGGAGAAATACACAGGGCGCATACAGAGCGGAAAAGCACCGTATGCGCCCGGATAAAGAGCGAAGACTTCAATGATCAGATATTGGCCGGACAGCTGATGATGCACGGACGGTCGGAGCGCAGTGCACGCTGGAGCGACGGGATCAGCTGAACCGCGCTGGAAACGGAGAGAACCGGAACACCGAAGCCGCTGAGCTCGGGAGTCTGCTCCGGACGATAGAGTACCAGTACGGCAGCCGGTGCGTTCAGCTGCTGCATCATGTCGAAATCGCTGCGGCTCAGGCCGGCGGGATCGGTGACAGCGAGCACGTGTTTGTCCGGCTTTGCCAGCTTTGCGGCAGCTGCGCCGATGACAGCAGTGCCGTGTGAACGGGTAAACAGGCAGGTTTCCGGCTGATAGCAGTCATAATAGCTCATGACATGATCCTCTGCGGCGCTCGCGTCGGTAATCAGGATGTCATCGAGTGCAAGGCAGTAGCGCACATCAAACAGTACCTTTTCCGGGCACATCGGGAACGCCAGATTGCGGCCAAACGCCATATCGCGGCGGAACAGCTCTTCGCCGGTGTGTACGGCTGTGTTCGGAAAGGATTTCTGATGGCACAGGCTGCGGATGCGTCCGAGTGCTTCGACCAGCGTGCAGGAGGTTTCCTCCTGCGTGTTTTCCAGATACATCACCGGGCAGGAAGCATGCAGTTCCCACAGCTCTGCGGCGGTGTCCAGCGCGAGGATGAAGTCGGCGCTGTCGATCAGCTTCTGGCACTCCTCCGAAGCACCCAGCGTGCAGACGGCATAGCGGTGGTCACACGGGATGATGCCCTTTGCCTTGTCGGTATAGATGACAGGAATATGCACATCCTCTGCCAGACGAGACAGCGCGTCACCTGCCTGTGCACGGACAGACGAATAGCCCGCGACGATGACCGGATGCTGTGCGGCGTTGATGTGTGCGGCGGCCTCTGCGGAAAAACGCACGGAAAGGGAGAACAGGTTTCTGTCATAGCTGGCACCGGTCAGGCGGGAGGCCAGCTGTTCCATGACAGCAGTCTGTTCCGCAGACAGTGCAGGCAGGGTCTGATTGCTCTTGTTCATCCATAATTCCATCATACTCATCTATCTCATCCTCTTTCTCTGATTGATCTCAATTCCTTCTGTTATCAGTATAGATCCGACCTACAGAAAACGACAGCAACCTATACAGAAAAATAGCGGGAAAGTTGCACAAAAATCGCGCTTTAAAATTTACATTATGCGGAAAATATGTCAATTATCATACGAAAGAGGTAGAAAGGATTACACGGTGATGCGGGAGAGAATGCCTTCCATAAACTTTTTTGTGTTGATTTTGCCCTGCTCCTCGCGCGGGCTGCGGATGTGCTTCATTTCCTGCTGTACCTGGCGGAAATCGAACAGCAGTGCGGCATATTCCGTAAACACGCTGTCATAATAATCCGCGCAGCCGATTTGCGCGATGGTGGACAGCGATTTCTGGATGGTGCGGCGGATTCGCTGCTCCAGCGCGCGCTGTGCCGCGTCGCTGTCCTTGCCGCGCGACTGGCACACGGCGCTGTAGATTTCTTTTAACTGGTATGGTTCGCGCGATTCGCGCCTGTGTGCGATGATTTTGAGCAGTACCGCTTGAATATCCTCAATGCCCGCCGTGCCGATCAGGCCGAGATCGCGGAAAATATCGCTCAGCTGTGCTTCAATGGACAGCGGCTGGGGGTTCTGTGATTCATCCGGCACGGAGAGAACCGTACTGCGGATGGTGTTCATCGTCTGTTTGAGGTGGACAAGCTCCATCGCGGAGCGCAGCACGCTGACCACTTCGATGGCATTGATTGGCTTGTTGAGGAAGAACAGGATGCCCGCCTCATAGGCGCGGGAAATCATTTGTCGGTCACTGATCTGCGACAGCATGACACATTTTCCGGCAAAGCCGGAGGAAACCAGCTGGCGCACAATGGTGACGCCGCCGGTGACCGGCAGTACCATGTCGAGCAGGACGATGTCCGGTTGATAGAACAGAACTTCTCCCACCGCACTTTCGCCGCTGTGCAGGACACACACAACGCGTCCGAGTCCGTTGCTGCGGATGAGCAGCTCGAGCATTTTGCACACAGCGGGGTCGTCATCGATAATCAGGAAGGTTTTATCCATGTGTTACCGCCCCCTTTTCCCAGCTGTGCGCGAGCGGAAGCCGGATGGTGAATATCGTAGTTTCACCGGAGGTGACATCAATTGTGCCGCCCATCCGGTCAACCGCATTTTTGACATGGCACAGGCCGATCCCGCTGGCGGCTTCGCCGGTTTGGGGATCAAATTTGGTGGAGAAGCCCGGGTGGAACAGCAACGGGATGAGGTCTTCTTCAATGCCGCTGCCGTTGTCGGATACCGTCAGTGTCAATGTGTCTTCCGATGCCTCCGCATGAACGTCAATGTGCCCGTTTGTGCCGCAGGCATCGACAGAATTGGAAATCAGGTTGTTCAAAATGGTAAAAATACTAAAATATTGCTCAATTTCAGCATCGCCCGTGCAGGAAAAGGAGATGCTGATATTTTTGTCGGCCATTTCCTGCCCGCGCACCGTGTTGTCCTGTAAGATACGGAAGATATCGTGCAGATGCAGCGTGTGCTCATGCTCGATGTCATCCGTCAGTGTTTGCAGCCCGCTGATGACACGGTCACAGTCCTTTCGGATTTTGTGCGCGCGGTTGGACAGCGCGAGTGCGTTTTGTGAAACCTGCGGGTCTTCTGCAGTTTCATACATGGCATAGCCATCGCGCACCAGAGCCTCCAGGTCGTCTGAGGTCTGTGAAAGAAAAAACACCTCTGAATGGATGCTGGCAGCGAGCTGGTTCAGGCGCGCATAGCGCTTCTGATGCTCTTCCTGTACGATATAGAGTGTCTGGCGGGAGTAGAACACATGCATGACCCAGATGAGCAGCGCGCGCGTCAGTGCGGTCAGCAGGATCAGCTGTACGCCCCGGACTGACAGCTGCCGGAGCAGGAGAAGTTCGACGGTATTGCTGACTGCGTCGAAGCAGCACATCACTGCGATTTTGAACAGTGTTCTGGATTGCGGCAGCTGCATGAGGCGGGATACCTGCACGAGCACGGCAAAGACAAAATAAAAAGTAAAGGTGGAATACAGGCTCTGGAGGACGTTGCCGCCGGAGACGAGCACAAGCAGTGCGCGCAGGACAGCGGTCATCACACCGGAGGTAACGGTAAAGGCAAACGGGTGGATGTCTGTCCCGTGGAGCAGAACCAGCTCCAGACAGATCACGCCTGCCGATACAACAAACACGGAGTCGGGTGACGGACAGATATAGATCTGACCGAGTACTGCGACAATCAGCGCATACAGGACATAGAGTTTCCAATGGGATTTCATGGGGACAAGGGCTCCTTTGTGTGGGGAATTTTTCCTCAGTGTATCACATTTTCGCAGGAAGGTAAACGCATTTGCTTTCCTGAAGCAGGAAAGAAGCCGCACACATGTAGGAAAAATATGGGAATATTCTGCCATTTTTTAATTAGATATTGTCAAAGAAAGAAGTATGTGGTATCATTGTAATTCGACAGCAGGCCAGGAACGTGCCTGCTGCTCTGGAGAGCTTCAAGGGGAAACGTATTTCTCTCTGAACGCCGAAGGTGTAAGGCGGCAGATGCCGCCGATCTCTCAGGCAAAAGGACAGAGCACAATATCTTTGTCTTTTCTCCAAGAGTCGAAACAAATCGTTTCGACTTTTATTTTTTACAAAAATGGAGGAATGAAATCAAATGTTTGCACAGATCAATGAGGGAATCAAGATCATTGACGGCTGGGTGTGGGGACTTCCGCTGATCGTCCTCATCCTGGTGACCGGTATTTATCTGACCTGCCGTCTGGGCCTGCTTCAGATGCGGCATCTGCCGCGGGCGCTGCGGTATATGGTGAAAAACGAGGAAGGCGGCGAGGGTGAGGTCACGAGCTTCGGCGCGCTGTGTACCGCACTTTCTGCGACCATCGGCACCGGCAACATTGCCGGCGTTGCAACGGCGCTGGTAACCGGCGGCCCCGGCGCGCTGTTCTGGATGTGGCTGGCGGCGTTCTTTGGCATGGCAACCAAGTACGCCGAGGGTTTACTCGCGGTCTACTATCGCACGGTCGACAAAGACGGCCATGCACTCGGCGGCCCATTCTATTACATCGAACGCGGCATGGGCAAAAAATGGAAGTGGCTTGCGTGCCTGTTTGCCTTTTTCGGCATGTGTGTCGGTCTGTTTGGCATCGGTACGTTTACACAGGTCAACTCCATTGCAACTGCCGTAACCAATCTGTTTGACCCGAATGCGGTGCACACAGTTTCGCTGTTCGGCAACGACTACAGCTATGCGACGATTGTCGCAGGTGTGCTGCTGACCATCTGCGTGGCGCTGGTTCTGCTGGGCGGCATCCGCCGCATTGCGAGCGTATCGCAGGTTATTGTGCCGTTTATGGCGGTGCTGTACATCGTGTTCTGCCTGATTCTGCTTGTCTATAATTATAAGAGCATCCCGGGCGCACTGGTACAGATTGTCAAGGGTGCGTTCAACCCGGCAGCCGTTACCGGCGGCGCAGTCGGTTCGCTGACTGTTGCGATGCAGAAGGGCATTGCGCGCGGCATTTTCTCCAACGAGGCGGGCCTCGGCTCCGCGCCGATCGCGGCAGCTGCTGCACAGACAAAGGAGCCTGTCCGTCAGGGACTCGTTTCCATGACTGGCACGTTTATTGATACTATCATCATCTGCACCATGACCGGACTGACCATCGTTATCACCGGTGCATGGAATGTACCGGGTCTGGACGGCGCATTGGTCACGAGCTATGCGTTTGACAACGGCCTGCCGTTCCTGCCGGGCTGGGTGACCTCCGGTGTGCTCATGCTGTGCCTGGTATTCTTCGCCTTTACGACGATTCTGGGCTGGGATTATTACGGCGAACGCTGCCTCGAATACCTGTCTGGCGGCAGCAGGCGTTCGATTCTGGTTTATCGCTGGCTGTATATTCTTGCGGTATTTATTGGCCCTTACATGACGATTGAGGCGGTCTGGAACATTGCAGACATCTTCAACGGCCTGATGGCACTGCCGAACCTGATTGCACTGTTGTCGCTGAGTGGTGTTATTGTGCGCGAGACGCGCTCCTATTTCGACCGCCTGCGCAGTGGAGATCTGAACGAGCAGTCGCGCCGTGCGATGAACAAATAATATATAGAGAGCCGAAAGCAAACGGGCGGAACCTGCGGGTTCCGCCCGTTTTATATGCCTGCGTTATTGCTTTACTTGTTTCATCGACAGTCCGATGCGTTTTTTTGCGGGATCGACCGAGAGGACGACTGCCTTGACGACATCGCCCACACGGACCACATGCGACGGGTGCTTGACAAATTGATTGGAAAGCTGGGAGATGTGTACCAGTCCGTCCTCATGTACACCGATATCGACAAATGCGCCAAAATCACAGACATTGCGCACCGTACCGACCACTTCCATGCCGGGCTTGAGCTGTTCAAGCGTCATGACATCTGCGCTGCGCAGCAGCGGTGCGGGCAGCTCATCGCGCGGATCGCGCCCCGGTTTTTGCAGCTCGGCGGCGATGTCGGTCAGCGTCGGCACGCCGACACCACAGCGCTCCGCGAGCGTCGCTTTTCCTACTGATTTGATGCGTTTGCCGAGATCAGCCAGCCTGCGTGCACGCACATCGTCTTCTGTATAGCCACACAGCGTCAGCAGCAGCTTTGCCGCCGGATAAGACTCCGGATGGACTGCCGTGCTGTCGAGCATCTCTGCGCTCTCGGCAACACGCAGGAAACCTGCACACTGTTCAAATGCCTTCGGGCCGAGCTTGGCAACCTTGAGCAGCTGTTTGCGGGAGGAAAATGCGCCGTTTTCCTCGCGGTATGCGGCGATATTTTTGGCAATTGCGGGAGAGATGCCGGAAATATGCTCCAGAAGGGACGGGGAAGCCGTATTGAGATCAACGCCGACTGCATTGACACAGTCCTCTACTACGCCGTCGAGCGTCTGGGACAACCGCGCCTGCGGCATATCATGCTGATATTGTCCGATGCCGATGGCCTTCGGATCAATTTTGACCAGCTCTGCGAGCGGATCCTGTAGGCGGCGTGCAATGGACACCGCTGAGCGCAGGGAAACGTCGAAATCCGGAAATTCCTGTGCACCCAGCTTAGAGGCGGAATAGACCGATGCCCCCGCTTCGCTGACGACCATGTAGGAAATCGGCAAACCGCTTTCACGGATAAAATCGGTCAAAAACTGCTCAGATTCGCGGCTTGCCGTGCCGTTTCCAAGTGCGACACAGGTGACACCGTGCTTTTTGCAGAGCGCCGTCAGTTTCTTCATGGATTCTTCCGTCTTGTTGTGCGGCGGGGTGGGATAGATGACTGCGGTGTCGAGTACGGCACCGGTGGGATCGACAACGGCCAGCTTGCAGCCGGTGCGATAGGCGGGATCAAAGCCGAGCACGACTTTGTTCTTGATTGGCGGCTGCATGAGCAGCGGGCGGAGGTTGAGCGCGAAGGTCGCAATGGCCTTCTCATTTGCATCGTCTGTCAACTCCTTGCGCAGCTCGCGGCTGAGCGAGGGGAACAGCAGGCGCTTCCAGGCATCCGCGCACATGGCGGACAGCTCGGCTTCGTATGGATGCGGCTTGCGGTAGACCGCGCGTGCAATCAGCTGTTCGGCGGCGTCTTCGTCGCAGGTGATGTCGATTTTCAAAACTTTTTCCCGTTCACCGCGGTTGAGCGCCAGAATCTGGTGGCTTTGCAGACGGCGCACCGAGCTGCAGAAGCTGCTGTATTGCGCATAGACCGTATCCTGTGCATCCTTGCCTTCGGCGGTCAGTTCGCCGGTGGCGCGCAGCAGTGCGCGCAGATGGGCACGCAGAGCGGCATCCACCGAGCAGTCTTCTGCGAGGATGTCCAGCGCCCCGTCCAGTGCATCGCGTGCGGTATCCACACCGGATTCTGCATTGACATAAGGTGCGGTCAGCTGTTCGGCGGACAGGTCTGTGCCTTTTTTGAGCGCTTCTGCAAGTGGTTCGAGTCCTTTTTCGCGCGCAATGGATGCGCGGGTGCGGCGTTTGGGACGAAAGGGGAGGTATAAATCTTCCACTTCGGTCAATGTCGCCGCTTTTTCAATGGCGGTGCGCAATGCACCGGTCAGTTTGCCCTGCTCCTCGATGGCACGCAGGACATCCTCCTTGCGTGTTTCCAGCCCGCGCAGATATGCGAGACGGTCGGCGAGCTGGCGGATGACCTGGTCATCCATTGTGCCGTGCATTTCCTTGCGGTAGCGCGCAATAAACGGCACGGTATTGCCCTCATCGAGCAGGGCAATGACATTTTGTACATGATTGACATTTAAATTCAGTTCCTGTGCAATTCGTTCGGGAATATTCATAGGGTGTCCTCTTCCGGCGGGGAATCAGAACAATCCTCCGCCTTTCGCAGAATAAATTTTGTTTTTCTAATGGAAATGGTAGGTTTTCTTTGGTAAAGTAGTTGATTTCCGCAATGGTTACTCTTTTTTTTGTTTCCTTGCGTGTGGAATTTGCCTATCGTCCGGCTGCTGCTTTTAGTATACTCAAATTTTGCGGGAAAGGGAACCCAAATCCGCATCAATGTAAATAAAATATCATATCTTCGGGGGAAACTAAGATGTTTGTAATAGATGGTTAAAATGTTTGTAAAATGCGCTGAATTTGCAAAAATGCAGTGATATACTGCGCTTGAATCGGTTCAGAATTGAAAAATGTGAGAAGAAAATCGAATTGTTTTTGGAACAGGAGTGACAGTTTTGAGCGTAAAGAAACAGATTGCCGCACTCGCGATGACTGGTGTCATGGCGGCAGGCTGTGCGGTTCCGTCCCTCGCGGCGGCAGCACCGGACGGACATACCAATGCAGCGGATACGGATGCGGGTGCAAATGGCGTATATGCACAGTGGCAGGAGCAGTGGGAGACCATAAAGAACGACTGGACTCAGGTATCCCTTTCTCCTGGTGCAGATCAGACAAAAATGAATTTTGCCTGGTACTCCAAGACACAGAACGTGGCATTCCGTGTTGCGGCTGATGAAGCGATGACGCAGTCCGTACAAGAAGTGACCATCGAGGGAACTGAGGGTCCGACGGATAAGGCGGGCACGCAGTATTATGTGTGCAAGGCGACGGCCTCTGACCTGACACCGGGCACCTATTATTACCAGATTGGCGATGCTGAGCCGGTGGCATTCGAGGTACAGGACAGCAGCGACGGATTTTCCTTTATCTATGTCGGCGATCCGCAGATCGGCTCGTCCAATGAGCTGAAGGGCACGGATACGGCGGAGTTCTATGAGGCACAGTCTGCATCTGTCTGCAACGACTCGTTCAACTGGAACAATACGCTGGAAAAGGCACTGGCACGCGACACGGATGCAAGCTTTGTCCTGTCCGCAGGTGACCAGATCCAGACGACCAAGAAAAAGGCACCGAACAAGGACGCAACCAACAGCGAAATCGAGTATACCGGTTATCTGTGCCCGGAAGTGCTGGATTCCACGCCGGTTGCCACAACGGTTGGCAACCATGATGCGGATAACCCGAATTATACCTATCATTTCAACACCGCAAACAACAGTGAGCTCGGCTCGAACGGCATTGCCGGCGGCGACTATTACTACACCTATGGCAATGCGCTGTTCCTCATGCTGAATACACAGAACACCAATGTTGCGGAGCACAAGCAGTTTATTGAGCAGGCTGTTGCGGCATGTCCGGATGCAAAGTGGCGCATTGTTACGCTCCATCAGGATATTTACGGTTCCGCAGAGCATTCCAATGAGCCGGAAATCACCAATCTGCGCTATCAGCTCGTCCCGTACTTCGAGGAAAATGACATTGACGTTGTCCTGACCGGTCATGACCACGCCTATTCCCGTTCTGAAATCCTCAAGGGCGGCGTGAAGACAACCGAGTATACCAACGATGAGTTCGGCGATATGCTGGATAAGGATATGGATGCGGGCGAAAATCCGGAAACGCGCACGGTTGCACCGGGCAATATCATCCCGACAACCACGGATCCGGCAGAGCAGGCATATCTTGCCTACCTCGATGCAGTCATGGACAAGGATGCTGTACAGGAAACCGAAGGCAATACGGCTGTCAATCCGGAAGGCATTCTGTATATGACGGCAAACTCCTCGTCCGGCAGTAAGTATTATGACCTTGTTCCGCGTATGCAGACCTATATTGCAAACCGCTGGCAGGAGGATGTTCCGACCTATTCGGTCATTGACATCGATGATGACAGCTTTACCATCAATACGTACCGCACCGATAACGACGAGGCAATTGACGACACGTTTACGATCGTCAAGACCGATGAGGATGCGATCCCGTTCACCGATGTCAGCAAGGATGCATGGTACTATGATGCCGTTGTAAATGCATACCAGAACAAGCTGTTCAGCGGTATGAGTGAGACCACCTTCGGTCCGGATATCACGATGTCCCGTGGAATGTTTGTACAGGTACTGTACAGCATGGCCGGCAAGCCGGAGGTCAGCGGCGAGATGGCATTCACCGATGTGAAGACGGATGACTGGTATTGTGATGCCGTCAAGTGGGCAGAGCAGAACGGCATTGCAGCCGGCACAGGCGACGGTAAATTCTCCCCGAATGCCAGCGTAACCCGTGAGCAGGCAGCTGCACTGATGAAGAAGGTTGCGGAGAAGATGGGCAAGGATACGTCTGCACGCGCAGACCTCAGCAAGTACACCGACGCAAACCGTGTATCTGACTGGGCGAAGGATGCTGTCAGCTGGGCGGCAGCCAGCGGCATTATGACTGGCACCGGCACGACTACGCTGTCGCCGCGGAGCAATGCGACGCGCGCACAGGTCGCACAGATTATGATGCGCTTTTGCGAAGCAGTAAAGTAAAATAACTCCTCTCTTACCGATAGATCAGAAAAAGCCGGAGAACTGCGGTTCTCCGGCAACTTTTTATGGAGCAAATATGAACAGTAGAAAAATACAAAAAGGATTTTGGAAGCGCCTGGCGGCGCTTGCCGTCATGGCCGTCGTTTGTATCGGGCTGTATACCGTTTCACTGGTGGACAGGCATCCGCTGATGGAGAACGAAGGGCGTGAATTTGTAAAGGCACGCGTGATCGAAGTCATCGAGGACAACCAGCAGTCAGGAGGCGTGTATATCGGCGATCAGACGGTTGAACTGGAACTTCTGTCGGGTGCGCATCAGGGAGAGCACATACAGGCGCAAAGCTCGTCCGCTTATCTGTACGGCACGCATTGTACGCCCAATCTGAAGGTTGTCGCCATTGTCAGTGAATCGGACGGTGAGCTCGTCGGATCGGTATACGGCTATTACCGTGAGCCCGCGCTGCTCGGCATGATTGCACTGTTTCTGCTGACGATTATTCTGATCGGCGGACGACGCGGCCTGTATTCCGTACTCGGACTGGCGTTTACGTTCCTGTGTATTTTCTGGTTTTTCCTGCCGATGGTCTATCGCGGCTATTCGCCGGTTATCGCGGCGATTGCTGTTGTCATTGCCACCACGCTGGTCACGATGTATCTGGTCGGCGGCTTTACAGTCAAGGCGACGGCATCTGTGCTCGGCACGGTGATGGGCGTGCTGGTAGCCGGTCTGCTGGCGTATCTCTTCGGCAAGCTTGCACGGGTCAGTGGGTACAATGTCTCCGATATCGAAAGCTTGATCTATATTCAGGAGCAGCTGGATATTCAGGTCGGACAGCTGATGTTTGCAGGCATCCTGATCGCCGCACTGGGAGCCGTCATGGATGTGAGTATGTCGATTGCGTCGACCTTACAGGAACTGCACGACAAAAACCCGCAGCTGGACACCAGGCAGCTGTTCCGCTCCGGCATGACGGTCGGACACGACATGATGGGTACGATGTCCAACACACTGATTCTGGCATTTACCGGCGGTTCCATCAACACAATTGTGCTGTTTTACGCCTATGGATATTCACGTATGCAGCTGATGAACATGTATGACATCGCCATTGAGATCATGCAGGGGATATCTGCGAGTATGGGTGTTGTGCTGACCGTTCCGTTTGTGTCGCTGATCGGTGCGTGGATGATTGTCCGGGCAGCGCGGAAAAGCAGCGCCGGGAATGGGAAAACACTGTAACAATTGCCCGAAACGTGGTATACTGTTATCAGTGAAAGGATGTGGACAGCCATGAATCCAACCTATGAAAAACTGATGAAATGCTATGACAGCCTGCGGACAGTGACGGACTTTCAGCCCCGGCTGGCACTGATGCTCGGCACAGGGCTGGGCAATTTTGCCGACCGCATCCGTGTGGTGCAGACGGTGGATTACAGTGCCATAGAGGGCTTCCCGACCTCGACGGTTGAAGGGCATAAGGGGCGCTATGTATTTGGCTATGTCGATGCAGTCCCTGTCGTTGTCATGCAGGGACGAGTGCATTACTATGAGGGCTATGACATCCCGGATGTCGTGCTGCCGATCCGCCTGATGAAGCTGATGGGAGCGGAAATCCTGATGGTGACCAATGCCTCCGGCGGAATCTGTGAGCACTTCCATGCGGGCGATCTGATGCTGATTTCCGACCAGATCTCCTCGTTTATTCCGTCACCACTGCGCGGTGCGAATATTGACGAGTTGGGGACGCGTTTCCCGGACATGACGGACGCCTATGATCCTGCCCTGCGCGCGATCATCCGCACGGTGGCGGTAAAGGAAGGCATTCCGCTTCAGGAGGGAGTGTATCTCCAGCTGCCAGGCCCCCAGTTTGAAACGCCTGCGGAGATCCGTATGGCACGCGCGCTCGGTGCAGATGCCGTCGGCATGAGCACGGCCTGCGAGGTCATTGCGGCGCGGCATATGGGCATGCGCGTGTGCGGCATTTCCTGTGTCTCCAACATGGCGGCGGGCATGACCGGCGGCCCGCTGCTGCACGAAGAGGTGCAGCAGAATGCAGATCTGGCTGCCCCGCGCTTTGAAGCGCTCGTCTGGAAATCCATTGTGGCGATTGCACAGAGTATATAAAAAGGGAAAGCGCATCTGTCCGGCCGGACAGATGCGCTTTTTTCGCGCGGGAGGGTTACCGCGCTGAGAAAGGGGGGCAAGGAACATATTGTTCCGGAGTAAACGATGTTATCTGGAAGAAACGGCTCTCCGAAGCTTGGCTCGAGTGGTAGCGGCAGTGCGCAGGAGGTTTCCTACGTTTTCCGCCTCGTCTGGAGACATGTTTTCCGTGAGTTGGGCACTGCATTTTCTGGAGAGTGAATCCAGTGCGAAAATCATGTTTGTAATTTCTTCCCGGTAAAAGCAGTCAAATACCTGCGACTGAACCTTTTGCTTGGCTGATGCAAGCGCCGTGCGCTTCATATAATCTTGATTGGAATTGGAAGCTTTTTTTATAATGCTGGCTTCCATTTCCGACAGGCATTGCAGGAGCATTTCAGATTCTGCCGGGGAAAGCGGAGCTTTCAATTGCAACATAAAAAACACCTCGATTCAGGAAAAAGTGAGACAGTGGTTCACCAACCATGCAAAGAAAAGGAGGGGGAGAGGAGAGCCTTTTCTTCGGGATTTACAGCGCATTTTTTCTTACCTAGATTGTAACATTACTCGAAAAGAAAAGCAATAATTTAACAGTTTTCATCCTGAACAAACTTTTTTTTGCACATTTGTTCAAAATGTTCAAAACATGTCTCAAAATAGACGGCAATATCATCAATTTAACCTGTGGGCAATGAGAGGGGAGACAGCGTTCCGGCGCGGCTTCACAGGTCGGAGGAAAAGGAGAGAAAAAACGTGAACTGGAGTGAGCAGAAAACGATATTTCTCGGTGACAGCATTACTGAGGGCTACGGCGTTTCCGATGGGGAATGCTGGGTGGACGCAATGCCCGGAAAGAACAGAAACCGCGGCATCAGCGGCGACACGACAGCGGGGATGCGCAGGCGGTTTTCCGCACATGTCCTGCGGGATGCGCCCGACCGTGTGGTCATCATGGGCGGCATCAATGATTTGAGCGAGGGCGGCACGCTGGCGGGCGTGGAGGAGAACTTATTTTACATGTATGAGCAGGCACAGCGCAGTGGCATTGTACTTGTGCCGGCGGTATGCGTGCAGCCGGATTTCAATGAATTGCTGAACAATGACTGGGCGGCGTTCCTTCCGGGACTGCATGGCCTGCCGGAAAAACTGGATGCGCTGGCGCAGTGGATTCGCGCCTATGCGCGCGATAACGGATGCATCTGTCTGGATTTTGCCCAGAAATTTCCGGAATATACACACGACGGCTATTGCCGGTATTTTTCTGACGGGGTACATCCCAACGCGCGCGGCCACGCAATTATGGCGGACATCGCGCGGAAGATCCTGTATCCGTGAGCAGCTGTACAATCATTTTACAAAGAGAGATGAAAATTTTACACAGAAGTGTGCAGGGAATTTACATCTCACTGATATGATACAGGCAGAGCAAAAGAGTGTTACGATACAAAAAAGGAGAATTTATCATGGAAAACACCCTTGATCGATATATCTGCTATGATGATGACGGTGAGATGAAGCTCAACCTGCCAACCACGCTGTTCGGGGGCTATGACCGCGATGAAACCTGTCGAATGGTGCGCCGTATGTCGGATTATTACCGCGGGCGCATCATGAATCTCATGGATCAGCTGTCGGAAAAGGACAGGGAAAATGAACGCCTGCGCAGCGGCGCAAAGGTATAATGAGTGTGTCTCACGGACATGACAAATGCAGACGGCAGAACGCATGGAGGAAACATTCCCTCTGTGCGTTTTTTTTGGACAAATACGCACATATGTCGAAAGACAGATTCTGAACGATTTGTAAAAAAACTGCGGCACATGAATAAATTGTAAAAATTAGCGCGGCGGCATTGTTTTTGAAAAAATCTGCGTGTAATATGAATTTGTACTGTATCTTGATGCAGTGATTTTTTGTGTCTATTTCCATGCAAAAACGCAAACAATAAAGCAAAACCATATAGGGAGTGAAGCGATGGAACGAAACAGAATCAAACAGGGTGTCATGGTTATCACCTATGCGGCACTGCTGGTGCTGCTTCTGGTATACTGTAAAGATATCCTGCATGGTGTGGCGGCGATTATTTCGCTGTTCAAGCCGTTTCTGATCGGCATTGCGATTGCATTTGTACTCAATCAACCGTATGGCTGGTTCAGGCGTATGTATACGGAAAAGCTGCATATGAAGGATAAGACGGCACATTATACCGCAGTCGCGTCCGCCTATCTTCTGGTTATCGCCATCCTGGCGGCAGTGATCGGCGTTGTGATTCCGCAGCTGGTCAGCAGCGTGCGTATGTTCGCAATGAATCTGGACAGCTATCTGGGAAATCTCCAGCAGGAGCTGAATGTGCTGGCGGGATACCTGCATATGGAAACGATTGACCTGAGCAGCATTGCGCAGCTGGTCAGTGACAGCATCGGCCAGATGGATGAAGTCGCGGGCGAAATTGTGCCGAAGGTTGTCTCTGCAACGGGAAGCATGGTCAGCTCGATTGCGAATCTGTTTATTGCGCTGGCATTTTCGGTTTATATGCTCGCCGGAAAGAAAAAAATCCTGTCGCAGTTTGACCGCATCCTGCGTGCTTACCTGCCGGAGCAGCATTACGATCATCTGCGCTATCTGATGGATGTCATCATTACTTCGTTTCAAAATTATATCATTGGACAGAGCACCGAAGCGGTCATTCTGGGCAGCCTGTGCTGTGTCGGAATGCTGATTTTGCGGTTGGATTATGCGGGCATGGTCAGTATGGTTGTGGGTGTGACGGCCCTCATCCCGATTCTCGGCGCATATATCGGCGGTGCAGTCGCTGTCATCCTGTTGTTCATGGTATCGCCGTTTAGGGCGCTGCTGTTCCTGATTTTCTTTGTCATTCTACAGCAGGTGGAAAATAATGTAATTTATCCGCGTGTGGTCGGTGGACGTCTCGGTCTGCCGGGCATCTGGGTGCTGTTGGCGATTACAGTCGGCGGAAAGCTCGGCGGCGTGATCGGCATGCTGTTTGGTGTCCCGACCACAACGGTGATTTATACGCTGGTAAAAAACAGCGTTCGCTCGCGTGAAAAAAGAAAGGAGCAATTGTCGTGCAAGAAGTAAAAGATCCAAAAAAACCGCTCATATACTATTCGTTGATCGTCATTGCCATTTTAGGCGTGCTCAACGGGCTCATTATGCCGTATCTTGCGGAAAGCAGGGTGCAGGAGGTAGATTACAGCACCTTCCTCCAGATGGTGGAGGACAAAGAGGTGGGGAAAGTCAATGTTTCCTCCTCACAGATTACGTTTACCAATAAGGACGATACACAGTGTTACAAGACCGGTGTTATGAATGACCCGGATCTGGTCAACCGCCTCGATGAATCCGGCGCACAGTTTACGACGGATATCGTCAAGGAAATGTCGCCGATGATGAGCCTGTTGATCGGCTATGTCATCCCGATCGTGATATTTATTGCGCTCGGCAATTACATGATGAAGAAGATACAGCAGAAAAACAGCGGCGGCAATTCCATGATGTTCGGCATGGGCAAGAGCAACGCAAAAATCTATGTCAAGTCGACGACCGGTATCCATTTTGACGATGTCGCAGGCGAAGATGAGGCAAAGGAACTGTTGCAGGAGATTGTCGATTTCCTGCACAATCCGCAGAAATATACGGAAATCGGTGCGTCCATGCCGAAGGGCGCCCTGCTCGTCGGCCCTCCGGGCACCGGCAAGACACTGCTTGCCAAGGCGGTCGCCGGTGAGGCAGATGTGCCGTTTTTCTCCATTTCCGGTTCGGAATTTGTTGAAATGTTCGTCGGCATGGGTGCGGCAAAGGTGCGCGACCTGTTCAAGCAGGCAGCCGAAAAGGCACCGTGCATTGTCTTCATTGACGAAATTGACGCAATTGGCAAAAAGCGTGACGGACAGATCGGCGGAAACGATGAGCGTGAACAGACGCTCAATCAGCTGCTGACCGAAATGGACGGCTTCGACGGCTCGAAGGGCGTTGTCATTCTCGCGGCAACCAACCGTCCGGAGTCGCTCGACCCGGCGTTGCTGCGACCGGGACGCTTTGACCGTCGTGTACCGGTTGAACTGCCGGATCTCAAAGGACGTGAGGAAATTCTCAAGGTACACGCGAGAAAAATCCGCACGTCTCCCAACATTGATTTCAATGCGGTGGCGCGTGCGGCATCCGGTGCCTCCGGCGCGGAGCTGGCAAATATCGTCAACGAGGCGGCGCTGCGCGCCGTGCGCGACGGCAGAAAAATGGCGTCGCAGGCAGATCTGGAAGAGAGCGTCGAGGTCGTTATCGCGGGTTATCAGAAGAAAAACCGCGTGCTTTCCAACAAGGAAAAGCTGATTGTATCGTATCATGAGATCGGACATGCGCTGGTTGCGGCCAAGCAGACCGACTCTGCCCCGGTACATAAGATCACAATCATTCCGCGCACTTCCGGCGCATTGGGCTATACGATGCAGGTCGAGCAGGATGAGCATTTCCTGATGAGCAAGCCGGAGATCGAGAATAAGATTGCGACGTTTACCGGTGGCCGCGCGGCGGAGGAATTGGTGTTTGACAGCGTCACAACGGGCGCCTCCAACGACATCGAGCAGGCGACCAAGCTGGCGCGCGCAATGATAACACGCTTTGGCATGAGCGATGAGTTCGGCATGGTTGCGATGGAAACCGTCAACAACCAGTATCTCGGCGGAGATACCTCGCTGGCATGCTCGGCAGAGACACAGACGATGATTGACAAAAAGGTCGTCGAGATTGTCCGCGAGCAGCATGACAAGGCGAAGCAGATTCTGCGGGACAATATGGGCAAGCTGCATGAGCTGTCTAAGTTCCTGTATGAAAACGAAACCATCACCGGAGAGGAGTTTATGCGCATCCTCGAAGGCGACAACTGGGCTGGCAGCTTCTGATATTTCTTTTAAGATGTGATAAAACAAGGCAGCGCCGCAGGGAGGAAAATCTCTGCGGCGCTGTTTTTGCGGTTATTTGTGTGTAAACGGCATCGTTCAGACAAAGGTAAGCTCATAGATATTCAAGTGCAGGCGTTTCCCGAATTTCGTGCCCGCATTGCGGATCTGTCCGCAATAGGAAAAGCCGAGCGTTTCATGCAGATGGATGCTGGCAGCGTTGTCGCTGGTGATAAGCGAAACGACGGTTTCGATGTCGTCGCGCTGCCGTGCATAGCGGAGCACGGCCTGCATCAGCTGCTCACCGATGTGCTGACCGCGGAAATCCGGGTGCAGATAAATCGAAAGCTCCACTGTTTGATTAAACGCAGCGCGCTCACGGTAACGGGAGAGCGAGACATAGCCCGCAATTTCTTTGCCGTCTGTCTCATATACCAACAATAGATAGCGTCCCTGATGTGCATCAAACCACGCACGGCGGTCGGCATCATCCTTCGGTTCGAGGTCAAAGGTTGCAGTCGTGTTGATGACAGCATCGTTGTAAATCGCTTTCAGCCGGTCGAGATCACATGCCTTTGCGCGGCGGATTGTGCCCATCAGTGGCACAGCCGGGGCTCATAGCCCAGTTCGCGCAGCATTGCCATATCGGTTTCGATTGTAATGCCGGAGGTGGTCAGCATGTCGCCGGAAATTGCCGCGTTTGCACCGGAACAGAAGCAGGCGCGGCCTTTGTCAGGCAGAAGACCGCGTCCGCCTGCCAAACGGATGGATGCGTCCGGGATCAGAAAACGGAACACGGCGACAATCCGGCACATGTCATCATTTGTCAGCCTTGGCAGTGTTTCATACGGTGTGCCGGGGATCGGGTTGAGCATGTTGACCGGAATGGAATGTACGCCCAGCTCACGCAGCTGGAGCACCATGTCGATGCGGTCTTCCATGGTTTCCCCCATGCCGACAATGCCGCCGGAGCAGACGCTCAGACCGGCTGCCTGTGCCGCACGGATTGCCGCACATTTTTCATCAAAGGTATGTGTTGTGCACACGCTGGGGAAAAACCGGCGGGAGCTTTCCAGATTGTTGTGTACGCGCGTCGCACCGGCTTCTTTCAGTTTGCGGTAGGATGCTTCGTCCAGCAGGCCGTTGGAAATACAGACCGCAATGCCGGTCTGCGCACGCACAGCGCGGATGCTGGCGCATTCCTGCTCAACCTCCGCCGGGGTCAGACGTTTGCCGGAGGTGACGAGAGAAAAGCGCAGTACACCCCGTTCATCATCGTGCTTTGCCTGCGTAACAATCGTATCGGTATCCAGCATTGGGTATTCCTCTGCGCCGGTGTGATAGTGCGCGGACTGTGCACAGAATTTGCAGTTTTCCGAGCATTTTCCACTTTTTGCATTGATAATTGTGCAGATATCAAACCCGTTCCCGCAAAAATGACTGCGCAGTGCATCTGCTGCCGTGCACAGCTCTGCGAGCGGCAGTTCGGCAAGTTCCAGTGCCTGCGCACGGCTGATGGTACCGCCCTGCCTGACATATTCTGTATATTCCTGTATGGTCATGGATCTGTTCCTCCTGTATTGTGTTCTGTCATATTGACACCTGCTCTATTGTACAGCAAATCACTAGGAATGTAAACTGAAAAAATAAAATGGTTGACAAACGCCCGCATAAAAATTTTTAACTGGCAGGATTGGGATTGGTCATTTTACCGGTATTTTTTCTGCTTCGATAGAAGCATATTGAAAAGTAGAATAGAAACACACGAAAGAAGTATGAACAGAGAAAAAATGTGCGTGTACACGTGGATTTCAGTAAATGGAGCGGAAAATGTGCGGGAGGGAATACGGTACAAAAGGTGGAAAAAAGAAGTATGAACTGCAAAAAATGTTGCGAAATCACACGGTATTTTGTGAAAAAAGCTGATTGCATCCCGGAGAAAAATCGCATACAATACATACAACAGATGAATTGAATCACAGACATTACAATGGCGTAATCAGATCCTTCGGGCGAGGGGTATGATTGCGCTTTTTTGTCGTTTTACGGAAAAGGAGCTTGTTGTTATGACGATCAACAAAAAAATGGCTGTACCGTTTCAGACTATGCTGAGAGATGTCCTGAACGAGTACATTGCAAATGGTGAGCTGAAGAAGGCCGCCAAATCCAGCTCGATGGCAATGCGTATGGTAGCGGCATATGTCCGCGGCGCACGTATCTTTGAAATCGATCCGACTTATCCGGAAATGGGTGAGCTGGACGGTGAGGTATTCCGCATGAGTGATGGCCCGTCCCTGATGACGGAGACCGATGACTATATTAAGGCATGGTTTCTGATGGAACTGATTTCCCGCGAGTTCGGCATTGAGGGCGCTGACCGCATTGAAATGCATATCAATGTGTCAAGCGAAAAGGCAAAGGCATATCCGCGTCTGATGCAGGAACTGGTCGATGCCATGAGCAATGCCTCCAAAACACATACCTGGAAGAAGTGCCGCTGTGTTGCACTGGATCATCTGGACTGGTTCGAGCATGTCGATCCGATTTTCATTTACTCTCTGACCAATCTCGACGGCTCGGTTCAGCGCCTGAGCACCCCGGCATAAAATGTTCTCCTGCGATACCTGTGACATAGTATTATTTTCCCCAAAAAGGACGCGGCCTGTGGGCTGCGTCCTTTTGCTGTCTTATTCTGCTGTGTTGTACTCATCCAGAAAGGTATGGCGTTCCGTTCCCTTATGCCAGCCGAGGATATCATCCACGTTGACATTTTTCACGCTGTTGAAAATATTTTTGGCAACCTGATCGTTGTCCTGTTCCAGTCGGGCAATGATCTGCTTGACCTCATAGCGCTTGGACGATTCGGGGCTGTTTTCCCGGCGGGCCTTGGCGGCAAATTCGCATGAGCAGGCGAGGAATGTCAGCCCGCAGGCATCGCGCCAGGCGAGGATATCGCGTTCACGCACGAGATACAGCGGGCGGATGACCTGCATGCCGGGGTAATTTTTGGCGTGCAGCTTGGGCAGCATGGTCTGCACCTGGCCGCCGTACAGCATGGAGAGCAGCGTGGTCTCGACCACATCGTCGAAGTGGTGGCCGAGTGCGATTTTGTTGCAGCCCAACTCCAGCGCCTTTTCATATAGGCTGCCACGCCGCAGGCGCGCGCACAGAAAACAGGGATTGTCGGTCTCCTGATTGACCGTCTCGAACAGGCGGGTGCTGTACCACTGCGTCTCCAGCCCGAGAGCCTGTATATTCTGCTCGATCTGCGCACGGCTCTCCGGTGTATATCCGGGGTCCATAGACAGTCCGGTCAGCGTGAACGGGATGTCGGATATTTTTTGCAGCATGGTCAGTGCACAGGCGAGCAGCATGGAGTCCTTGCCGCCTGAGATGCAGACAGCAATGTGGTCGCCCGGCTGGATCAGCTCATATTCCCGGATTGCTTTCCGGATGGGCTTATAGATTTTTCGGCTGAATGTTGTAGTAATCGCCCTCTGGGCGGGATTTGGTGCGGACATAAAAACAACCTCCCCGGTACATGCCTGAGGGTATCATAGCATGGAACGGGGAGGTGCGTCAAATATCAGAGCTTTTCAAATTTGCTGGCGGGCTGCTTGCAGACCGGGCAGCGGAAATCATCGGGCAGGGTGTCAGATTTGTGGACATAACCGCAGATGGTGCAGCGGTAGCCGTAATGCTCGTCCAGCGTGCGGTAAACCGGCGCATTGGCAGGAATGACCTTGCCGGCGTTCTTGAACATTTCAACGGTGAGCACGGCGCCGGGCAGAAGTACCTCAGCCTCAGTGACTTCCGCGATAAACATGACGTGGGAGCCGAGATCGACCTGTTGGGTGACGCGGAAGCTCATGCGTACTGCCATGCCTTCGGTGATGTACGGGCAGCCGGCTTCGTCGGTCTTGGTGTCATATTCTGCAAATTTGTCGGTGACGCGGCCGGATTTGTAGCCGAACAGCTTGATGATCGCTTCCGGGCAGTCTGCTGCAGCGACGGTGGCACAGAACGCGCCGGTCTGCTCGACAGCGGCTTCGGTCACATTGTATTTGTTGAGAGTCACGGCGAATTTCGCCGGCATGGAGGATGTGAGCTGCTGGAGCGAGTTGACTGCGCAGCCACGGAATGCGCCGTCGAGGCAGCTGCCGATGATGGCGATGGAATACGAAATGCTGTCAAAAGCTTTTCTGTCTAACATGTGGAGCCCTCCCTAAAATAAGAATCATTATTATTATAATACGGTAAAATCATCTGTTTGTCTACCATAAAATGTTACAAAAAGAAAGTGGAAATTTTGGACATCCTGTTCGGCATTTACGCACATTGACAGGAAAACGACGGCATGGTATACTGAGCCAGAACCGACCGGTCGGTCGGAAAAGAGACTTGCAATTCTGTATAGGAGAACAGTTATGTCAAAATTAAGCGTCAAAAAACCGTTTACGGTTTTGGTCGGTATCATACTTGTGCTCGTTCTGGGCGTGGTATCGTTTACCAAAATGACGACAGACCTGTTGCCGAATATGGATCTGCCATATATGGTTGTATATACGACAGATCCGGGTGCGGCACCGGAATCAGTGGAATCAGAGGTTACCAAGCCGATGGAATCGGCACTCGGTACGACGACGGGCATCAAGTCGGTCAGCTCGGTTTCCAATGAAAATGTCAGCGTTGTCATTCTGGAATTTGAGCAGGGCACCGACATGAATGCAGTCAGCATTGAGATGAGCAATACCATCGATCAGGTCAAGGGCTCGCTGCCGGATACCTGCGGCACGCCGGTCATGATGCAGATCACGCCGGATATGATGCCGGTTATGGTTGCCAGCGTCGATGTCGACGGCATGGAATCGGAAGAGGTGTCCGATTATGTCAATGATACGCTGCTCAGCCGTTTTGAGCGTCTGGACGGTGTCGCATCGGTAGACACCACCGGATTGATTGCATCCAAGGTCAAGGTCACGCTGGATCAGGACAAGATTGATGCACTCAATGACAAGGTGCTGGCTGCGGTCGACAGCAATCTGGCGGAGGCAAAAAAACAGCTGGATGACGGACAGGCACAGCTGGATGCAGCAAAGGCGAAAATCAGCAGCGGGAAGTCCAGCCTGAGCGGTTCGACGGATCAGCTGGCAGGACAGATGGCGGATGCGAGCGCGCAGGTCGATGCGGCAAACGCGCAGTTGAATGCCATCCTGAGTGAGGAGACAACGCTTCAGGCAAATCAGACAGCGTTTCAGACTGAGCTGGAACAGCTCCAGAAGTATGCGGATCAAAATGACCAGATCCATGCGCTGTCCGTTCTTATTGTCGCCTATAACATCACCGGATCCATTCCGGAGGTCAGTTTCCCGCTGACGGCGGAGGATATCAACAGCATCGCAGGAACTTCGGCACAGCTGCTGGAGGCACTCAAAGATCCGGCGACCTATATCGGGAACATGTCTGATGAAGCATTTGCCGAGGCAGTCACTGCGATTGCGAGTGCAATGCCGGATGGAGTCGACCTGTCACAGCTTTCGGGGGTTTCTCGCACAGACTTTGTTTCGCTGGCTACGGCAACGTCCTATGCATCGACCCGTGTCGACGAGATTCAGACCGAACTGCGCAACATCAGCACGCGGCTGGCAACCATCGGCGCAATGAAGCCGCAGCTGGAAGAGGCGCTGAAACAGGCACAGGACGCCTATGCAAAGCTGGAATCGAGCAAGATTCAGGCGACGCTCAACATCGCACAGGGCTCGACCCAGCTTGCGGTCGGCAGTGCATCGCTGGAGAGTGCGCAGCAGCAGCTGGATGAGGCAACCAAAGAATTTGAGGATGCGCGCGATGAGGCATACAAACAGGCGGACATCAGCGGCATTATCACGGCCGACATGATTAGCAATATCCTGATTGCAGAGAACTTTGAAATGCCTGCCGGCTATGTCAAGGACAGCAGCGACCAGTCCTATATCCTGAAGGTCGGCGAGACATATGATTCCGTCGATCAGCTGTCCGATATGATCCTGTTCCATATGGATATGGATGGCATCGGAGATATTCGTCTGAGCGATGTCGCTTCGGTTGCCTATACGGATGAGGCGGACAGCTCGACCTATGCAAAGGTAAACGGCAACGATGCGGTTGTGCTCAGCTTTTCCAAGCAGTCCACGGCGTCCACCTCTGCCGTTACTGATGCAATCAAAGAAGAAATAGAAGAGATTGCGGCGGAGGACGACCGGGTTCATGTCACGCCGCTGATGGATCAGGGCGATTATATCCACCTGATTGTTGAAAATGTGTTGTCCAACCTGATTTATGGCGGCATTCTCGCCATTTTGGTTCTGTTGATTTTCCTGCGCGATATCCGTCCGACGGTTATCATCGCGTTCAGCATCCCGCTCAGCGTGCTGTTTGCTGTCGTGCTGATGTACTTCAGCGATATGACGCTCAATCTGATCTCACTGTCGGGTCTTGCGCTCGGCGTCGGCATGCTGGTCGATAACTCGATTGTCGTCATTGAGAATATTTATCGCCTGCGCAGTCTGGGCGTGCCGCCGGCAAAGGCTGCTGTACAGGGCGCACGGCAGGTTGGCGGTGCCATCTTTGCCTCGACGCTGACAACGATCTGTGTCTTCCTGCCGATTGTATTCACGGAAGGCATTTCGCGCCAGCTGTTCACCGATATGGGTCTGACCATCGCTTATGCATTGTCTGCGTCGCTGATTGTCGCGCTGACGGTTGTCCCTGCAATGAGCTCGACCATGTTGAAGAAGGAAACGGCAAAATCACACAGCCGTTTTGACTGGCTGACCGGAAAATATGAAGGTTTCCTGCGCTGGTGCCTGTCGCACCGCGCATTGACGCTGGGGGCCGCGCTCGCACTGTTTCTGTTCGCGTGCGGCATGACCACGCGCATGGGCATGACATTCATTCCGGAAATGTCGTCCAATCAGATGAGTGCCACACTGACGCTGCCGGAGGACACCGACGATGTCACTGCGGACGCAACGATTGACAAGGCAATGGAAGTGATGCAGGGCATTGAAGGCGTGCAGACAGTCGGTGCCATGCGCAGCAGCGGCGGCATGATGTCGCTCGGTGCGGACAACAGTGATACCGCATCGTTTTACATCCTGCTGGATGAAAAGGCGGACAACGCGGCGATTGCAGACCAGATTATGGAACAGACGAAGGGCATCAACTGTGAGCTGTCTGTCTCGGAATCCACCATGGACATGAGTTCGCTCACCGGCTCCGGCGTACAGATTGACGTATACGGCGACGATCTGGACGAGTTGCAGGACACCTGCGAGGCGTTGGCCAAGGAACTGGAAAGCATTGAGGGACTGGAGGAAATCTCCGACGGCAACGAAGACCCGGATATGCAGAAGGTTATCACAGTCAACAAGGATGAGGCGATGCGCAAGGGCCTGACCGTGGCGCAGGTGTACAGCTCCCTCGCCTCCGATTTGACCAGCGAGGTCACATCCACCACACTCAAGGTTGGACAGGAAGAGCTTCCGGTGGTTGTCGTCAAGCCGTCGACGATAACGGCAGAAAATATCATGAAGCAGACGGTCACCTCGACCGATGCCACGACTGGGGAAAAGACCGAAGTTCCGTTGGATACCGTTGCGTCGCAGAGTGAAAGCCGTGCGCCGACGTCGATCAACCGCATCAACAATGAACGCACGATGTCGGTCACGGCGGCGGTCGACGAAGACCACAACATCACGCTGGTCAGCCGTGAGGTACAGGACATGCTGGACAACTATGACATGCCGGACGGCATCCGGGCGGAAATCACAGGCGAGAATCAGACCATCAACGACACAATGAAGGATCTTGTGCTCATGCTGCTGCTCGCAATTGTGTTTATTTACCTGATTATGGTTGCGCAGTTCCAGAGCCTGGTCAGCCCGTTTATCGTCATGTTTACTATGCCGCTTGCATTTACCGGCGGCCTGCTCGCGCTGCTGATTACGGGGCAGGAGATCTCCGTGCTTGCTATGCTCGGCTTTATCATTCTGGCAGGTGTTGTTGTCAACAACGGCATTGTATTTGTCAGCTGTGTCAATGACCTGCGGCTGGAGGGCATGCCCAAGCGCGAAGCGCTGGTAACGGCAGGAAAAATGCGTATCCGTCCGATTCTGATGACCGCGCTGACAACGATTCTCGCTATGTCCACCATGGCAATGGGCATCGGCACAGGCGGCGAAATGGGACAGGCGATGGCGATTGTCGTCATTGGCGGCCTGGCCTATGCGACCGTGCTCACGCTGATTGTCGTACCGATTATCTATGACCTGTTTAACCGCCGGGAAACCATGCGGAAGATCGATGTCGGAGAGGATGAACTGGATGGCTGAGACAGAGAAAAACTATTCCCCGAAAGAAATCGCTGCATTTCAGGGTTTGTTTGCCTTGGCGAAAGACGGCAGGCAGCTTTCCAGCATCAAGGTGCAGGATATCGCCACTGCCGCAGGCATGGGAAAGGGTACCCTCTACGAATATTTTTCCTCCAAAGAGGATATTTTATCCGGTGCGATTTTTTACGCGCTGGATGGAGTCATGAACCGGTTTGAACAGTCGGCGGATGAAACCCTGACGTTCCGGCAGACATTAGAGCACTTTTTCAGTGAGTTGGACAGTGATGTGCCGTTTGCCGCGCTGTCCATGCTGGTTGCTTCCATGGCGCCCGACCAGCGGGAGGAGATCCGGGTGCGCGGGCAGGACAATATGAAGCTGCTGTTCTCGCGTATGAAGCAGGCAGAGGCGCGCATTTTTTCCGCCGGGCGCCGCAGAGGGGAAATTGACCCCGGACTGGATGACGGCTTTTGTGAATATGTCATTGTATCCGCTCTGTTCGGGCAGGCGGCAGCACATATGTTTGCTTGTCAGGAATGCGGACACCAGCTTTCGTGGAGCAGGATGGTCGAGATGATTTGCCGGACACTGCGACCATAAACCGTACATTTGTCGGTTGCATTTGCGGATGGCTGTGCTATAATTACATTTAACAGAAATTTAACCGAGGAACAGCGCCGGAGCATACTCTGCGGCTGTCGGGAAAGGAAGAACGAATGCATGCAATCGGATAAAATCGCACTGATTACGGATTCCTGTGCAGACCTTTCGGCAGAATGGGCGCAGAGATATCCAATTTATACGGTTCCCTATACCATTACGTTTTCGGACGGATCGTTTCAGGACGGCGTGGATATTTTTGCCGATGAGGTTTATCGCAGACAGGTCACGGAGATGCCAAAAACCTCGCTGCCGTCCGGCGCCGTGCTCGCGGACACCTTCCGGAAAATCCAGGATGATGGCTATACCCATGCCATTGCCATTATGCTGTCCAGCGGCTTGAGCGGTTGCTATCAGATGACCCGCCTGATGGCACAGGATTGCGAAGGGCTGGAGGTCGCCGTGTTTGATTCCATGAGCGGCAGCCTGGGAGAGGGCGCGATGATCCTGACGCTGGCGCGCCTGATCGAAGAGGGGCGCAGCTGGGAGCAGCTGCTTGCGCTGACGCCGCGCATTATGAAAAATACCTATCCTTTTTTCACCGTGGATACACTGGAATATTTGCAGCGCGGCGGACGCATCGGCAAAATTACCGCGTTGGCAGGTACGGCACTCGGGATCAAGCCGATTCTCGCCTTCGACCCGGTCACGGGTGAGCTGACCAGCATCCATAAGGTGCGCGGACGCGCGGCGGCGATGAAAAAGCTGGTGCAGACCGCAGTTTCGCACCTCGAGCCGGGCAAGCGCTACAACATCATGTGGGCGCATGGCGGCACGCCGGAGGAAGGGCATAAGATTGCCGAAATGCTGCGTGCGGCAGCGCCGGATTTTGAAGGCGAGTTTTCCGGCGAAATTGACTGTACACTCGCGTCCTATGTCGGCCCGCACCTGCTGGGTGCAGCCGTACAGGTTTTGGACGACGATATGTGAGGAGACAGAATGAAATTTTTACATCTCAGCGATCTGCATCTGGGCAAGCGCGTGCATGCATTTTCCATGCTGGAGGATCAGCGCGTGATCCTGGAGCAGATCGCGCAGATGGCGCGGGCACAGTGTGTGGATGCTGTTGTCATCGCCGGTGATATTTATGATAAATCCATACCGCCCGGGGAAGCTGTCGGCCTGTTCGACAGCTTTTTTACGTCGCTGTGCGCCGCGGGCATTTCAGTGCTCGCCATCAGCGGCAACCACGACTCCGGCGAGCGGCTGAATTTCGGCCAGACCTTGCTCGCGCGGCAGGGCGTATACCTCGCCGGTACCTTTGGGGAAACCATGGAATCGGTGGAGCTGTGCGACGCGGACGGCTGCCGGGTGCAGTTTCATCTGCTGCCGTGGCTGCGTCCGATGGAGCTGCGCGAGCGGCTGTGGCTGGCGGAGAGCACACAGCAATACGCGGTACAGGCGGCGCTGGAGACAGCAGATTGGGATGACAGTGCACGGCATGTACTGCTTGCGCATGCGTTTGTCACGGCAGGCGGTGCGCTGCCGGAGCAGTCGGAATCGGAAATCATCCCGGTTGGCGGGCTGGATGCAGTCGATGCGGCGCTGTTTGACCGCTTTGATTATGTAGCGCTGGGACATCTGCACCGGGCACAGCGGTTGGGGCGTGACAGCGTGCGCTATGCAGGCTCGCCGCTCAAATATTCGTTCTCTGAGGCAAAATATCCCAAATCCGTCCCGCTGGTGACGCTGGGCGCACGCGGGGAAGCCACGGTTGAACTGCTCCCGCTGAGACCCAGACATGAGATGCGTGAGATTCGCGGCAAGCTCGCGGATGTTACGAGTGAACTAGTTGTGCATGCAGGCGATCCGGAGGATTATCTGCGCGTCATTCTGACCGATGAGGACGAGCTGTATGACCCACAGAGCGCGCTCAAGGAAGTTTATCCCAATCTCATGCGGTTGGATTTTGACAATGCGCGCACGCGCGCGGCGGATATCGATGGACTGTGCGAGGAGGACATCGCGCAGAAGCGGACACCCGCACAGCTGTTCGCGCAGTTTTTTGCGGAGCAGAATGGCAAAGAAATGAGCGAATGGCAGCAGCAGGTGATTGACCGCATCTGCCGCAGAATGGAGGACGCAGATGAAGCCAATTGAACTGACAGTCAGCGCCTTTGGGCCATATGCCGGCGAAGTGTCACTTTCGTTAGAGCAGCTCGGCAGTCACGGCCTGTTTCTCATCACGGGCGACACCGGCGCGGGCAAGACCAGCATCTTTGACGCAATCTGTTTTGCACTGTTCGGTGAAGTCAGCGGTTCACAGCGCGCCGCCGACCAGCTGCGCTCGGATTTTGCAAAGCCGCAGGCGGAGACCTTTGTACACCTGCGCTTCACGCATGCAGGAGAGGAATATATCATTCACCGCACACCGAAATATGAGCGCCCAAAAAAACGCGGCAGCGGTACAGTTACGCAGAATGCCAATGCTGTGCTGACGCGCCCGGATGGCGCGACGGTCGCAGGTGCAACGGCAGTCACCGAGGAGGTCGAACGCGTTCTCGGCGTCGGCTGCCAGTCATTCAAGCAGATTTCGATGATTGCGCAGGGCGAATTTATGAAGCTGCTGACAGCGGACAGCCGGACGCGCGCGGAAATTATCCGGCGCGTATTCCATACTGAGCCGTTGGTGCAGCTGCAAAAGCAGATCAAGGCAGAATTTTTGGAATATAACAAAAAGTGCGCCGATGCGCAGCGTGCGGCGGCACAATATGCCGAGGGCTTCCGGCTGGACGAAGGACTGCCGGAGGAGATGGAGCTTTCGTCACTGCTGGACGCGGTACGGCGGCAGAATATGGCGGACGAAGCACAGCTTGCCGCCGACAGGACACGGTTGGAGCAGTTGCGCACGGCACAGACGCGCGCCATCGAAGTGGTCGTGAAGGCGCAGCGCGACAATGAAATGCGCGAAAAATGGCGTGCGGCACAGGAACAGCGCGAAAAGCTGGAAGCACAGAAGCCGGAGGTGGAACAGCAGGCGCAGCGCCTTGCCTGCGCCCGGCGGGCGCACGACATCGTGTTGCCGAAATGGAACACATGGCAGGCGGAACAGACACGCGCACAGCAGCTGTGCGACAGCGTGGAGCGGCGCGGACAGGCGGTGCAGCAGCTGCAAGACAGGACGCCGCAGGTACAGCAGGCGTTTGCACAGGCAAAACAGTCTGAGCCGCGCATGGAGGAGCTGGAACGCGAGATCACCCGCCTGACCGACGCACAGGCACAGACAGCACGCTGGAAACAGGCGTGCGCACAGGCACAGCAGGCCGAAGAGCAGGTTCGGCAGCTGCAAAAGCAGGCGCAGGACCAGGCGGAACGGCGCGATGCAGGCAGCAAACGCATCGACCAGCTGCGCGCGCAGATCGAAGCCTTCCGGGAAGTACCTGCCGCACTGGTGCACACGCGTGCCGCATTTCAGCAGTCACAGGCGGCGGAAAAACAGCTCAGCGCTGCACTGACGCTGTTTGATACACAAGCGCAGTGTGCGGAGCAGCTGGCACAGGAGCAGAAAACATATTTGAAGCTGGAACGCGCATTTGTACGGGCAGAGCAGCAGTACCGTGACAGCGAGCTCGCCTGGAACCGCGGGCAGGCGGGGATTCTGGCACAATCGCTCCAAGTGGGCATGCCTTGTCCGGTCTGCGGCTCGACAGAGCACCCGTATCCGGCACAGCTGGAGTGTTCCGTGCCTACCGAACAGCAGCTCAAGCAGCTGCGGCAGGAGATGGAGCAGTGCCGGGAACGTTGTCAGGCGCAAAGTACGCGCTGCGGTGTGGCACGTTCAAAGGAGGAAGCGGCAGCGGAAGCGGTACAGCGTGCGCTGGAACAGCTGTTTGAGACCGAAGAGAAGACGCGCGCAGAGGTGGAATGTGCTTTGAAGCAGCAGCGCCGGACGACGGCAGAGCTGCTGGAGCAGGGCAAACAGCTTGCCGCGCGTGAAAAGCAGGGGGAAGCCCTGCGTAAAACACTTCAGGCAGCGCTGGACAGCCAGCCTGAACTGGAAACAGCGGCGCGGCAGGCGGAACAGGCGTGCCAGCAGGCACGCCAGCAGGCGGCCGGTGCTACGGCGTCCGCGCAGGAGCTGCGTGCCGCCATCCCGTTCGACGATATAGATGCGCTGCCCGCACAGCTCCACGCCCGCCAGACGGAACGAGACCGTTTGTCCCGTCAGATGGAAGACAGCAGGAAGGCGTGGGAAAGTCATCAGCGTGCACTCGCTGCCGCACAAGAGGCACAGAAAACAGAAACAGAGCAATACATGCAATGCGAGCAGGCGGCGCAGGCCGCTGCACAGGCGTGGAAGGCTGCGCTCACGCAGGCGGGCTTTGCCACCGGGCAGGCATATCAGGACGCGCTGCTGCCGTCGGAGGAACGGACAGCGCTGGAACAGCGCGTGCAGCGGTTTGAGCAGCAACTCGCCGCTGCGGTTTCGCTGGAATGTGAATATGAAGCAGCTGCGAAACAGATCGTACCTGCCGATTTGGAGCAGTTGATACAGATACGCACCCAGGCAGAGCAGGAATGCCGCGCCTGCGAGGGAGAAGTTCACAGCCGTGCTGAGCGCCTGCGGGCAAATACAGAGATTTTACAGCGCATGGGGCAGGTACAGGCGGAGCAGGCAGAGCTTGAGCGTCAGACTGCGGCGCTGCGCGAGCTGTCACAGACGGCAAACGGCGAGCTCGCGGGCAAACAGAAGCTGATGCTCGAGCAGTATGTGCAGGCGGCCTATTTTGAGCGCGTGTTGCAGCGCGCAAACCTGCGCCTGCGCGATATGACACAAGGGCGCTATGAGATGCAGCGGCGCCGCAGAGCGGAAAATAACCGCAGCCAGTCCGGCCTCGATATCGATGTCATGGATTATTACACGGGGAAAACCCGTTCGGTCAAGACACTGTCGGGCGGTGAATCGTTCCTTGGCGCACTGGCGCTGGCGCTCGGCATGTCGGATGTCATTCAGAGCTATGCAGGCGGTGTGCGCGTCGAGACCGTATTCATCGACGAGGGCTTCGGCTCACTCGACAGTTTGGCGCTGGAACAGGCAATTTCTGTGCTGGCGCGCCTGTCGGACGGCGACCGCCTGATTGGAATTATTTCACACGTAACCGAGCTGAAGGATCGTGTCAACCGGCAGATTGTGGTTGGGCGCGGTTCAACCGGCAGCACGGCAAAACTGATTGTGGGGTGATAGAATATGGAACATCAAATGAAAATAATTGCGCGGATCCACACGGATTTTCCGACCAAGTTTGGCATTCCACGTCAGAGCGGTATTGTTGACGCACTCCGGGCGTCCATCGTTTTTGAACCGGAATTCCGCAACCCGGATGCGCTGCGTGGGTTGGACGGCTTTTCCCATATCTGGCTGATCTGGCAGTTTTCCGAGGGCATCCGTGAGACATGGTCGCCAACAGTGCGCCCGCCCCGGCTGGGCGGCAATACGCGCATGGGTGTGTTTGCGACCCGTTCGCCGTTCCGCCCCAATCCCATCGGGTTGTCCAGCGTTCGGCTGGCGGGCATTGACCTGCATACACCGGATGGGCCGGTGCTGTATGTCTCCGGCGCGGATCTGATGGACGGCACGCCAATTTATGATATCAAGCCGTATCTTCCGTATGCGGACAGCCATCCGGAGGCATCAGAGGGGTTTGCACATCCGGTGCGCGACGCAGCACTGCATGTCAACATTCCGGCAGAGTGGCTGGATAAAATTCCGATGGAGCGGCAGGAGGCACTGCGCGGCGTGCTGGCGCATGATCCGCGTCCGTCTTATCAAAATGACCCGACGCGCATCTATGGCATGGCATTTGCCGGACTGGAAATCAAATTTCGTGTAGACGGTGATACACTGACTGTCTGCGGCGTGTGCGCACAGACATAGCCAAAAAAGGCATTTCCGCTGAGAACGGAAATGCCTTTTTGAATTTCAGATGATTACGCAAGAAGGGAGGAGCCGATCCCAATCAGATAGCTTCTCAGCATTGCCGCGCATTCCGCACGGGTTGCGGAGCCCTGCGGCACCAGGGTAGTTGAGGTACGTCCGCTGATGATGCCGTTGGCAACTGCCCACTGCATCGGTGTGACAGCATAAGAGGAAATCTTGGAAGCGTCCGTGTATTTGTTCAGATTTTGCAGGGAGGATGTGTCTACACCGTACCTGTTGGAGTAGCTGTACAGGATGGTTGCAATCTGCTCACGGGTGATGACATCGTTTACACCGAATGTGCCATTGGTATAGCCACTCATAATGCCGTTCTGGTATGCCCAGATGACAGCGTCGCTGTACCATGCGTCCGCCGAGACATCCTTGTAAACTGCGGAATAAGAAACTGGCGGTTTGCCGGACAGGCTGTACAGAATCTGTGCAGCCATCACACGGGTCAGTGCGACGTTGGGCGAGAAGGTCGAAGCAGAAGTGCCGGACATCAGATTATGGTCAACGACAAACGATACGGCCTCTGCATACCAGTTGCTCGAGAGCACGTCGGTGAAGCCCTTGACGGAATCGCCGGGATCTGGAACCAGATCTCCCTTGGTCAGATAGAAATTACAGTCGACATCGGTGTTGATGCCGCTGACCCTGCCGGTATCGGAATACTGCCACTGAGTATAGGCACCGGAATACGAGGTGCTGGTGGTATAGTGTGCCAGCCAGATCGATGCAATGTCCTCGACCTCATTGGCATTGATATTGTCAGTCAGGAAGCTCTTGTTTGCATACAGCATCGGCTGATAGCCGGCGTTGGAGATAGTTTCACAAAATGCAAGCGCATTTTTGGTCATTTCGGACTTGGACAGATGTGCCTGATACAGGCGTCCGCTGTTGCCACAGAATTCATAATCCATGACAATCGGAAGGGAGATCTGATATTCCTGGACGCGCTCGAGGACAAAATTTGCCTCAGCGGTCGCCTCTTCAACGGTCAGAGCCTGCGAATAGATGTAAACGCCGACCGGAATACCGGCATGGATGGCGCCTTCCATATATGTATCAAACATCGGGTCTTCGGACAGCGCACCGTTGCCTGTGCCGCGGTAACCGACGCGGATAATGGCGTAGTCAATCCCGGCATTTTTTACTTTGCTCCAGTTGATATCGTCTTCCCATTTGGATACATCAATGCCGTGGAATACATTGTAGCCTGAGGGAACCTGATAGGTTTCCCCGGTCAGGAAGCTGTACTGCGCAGTCTTACCGGCTGCCTTATCGCTGTTAAATTCCGGGGGCGTGTATTCAACCAAGTCTCCTTTTTTCTGGCTTGTGAGCGGATCCTCTGCCTCAGAGTATGCGGCAACCGTGTCTGGGTTTATGGGTTCCGTGCTTTCGATAGCCAGCGCGGTGAGCGCCGAGCCGCAGAAGGTGAAAGCAAGGAATGCTGCCAGCAGTCTTTTTTTCATTTCTTCCCTTCCTTTTGCGTTTTCATACGTTCCTTTTGATGTTACCGAATTGTAACGATACTAAATAAGTTATACCATAGGTTTCCGAATAATGCAAGAACTTTATCTTGGATCCAAAATATAGAAAATTCGCTATAAAGAGCACGTAAACAGCTGCCCGATTGACAACAGCAGGTCGGCGGTGTACAATCGTGTGAGGACAATGCGAACCGGCAGGCGGAATTTTTCGCACGCATTTCCTGTGAAAAGCCGGAAAAACAGACTGGAAAGGAAAGAAATATGCAGTCAGAAAAGTTATTGGATTTGTTCCGCCGCGCCGTTTCGGCAGGCATATGCATTGCCATCGGCGGCGTAGTGTTTCTGGGGTGTGACAACAAATATGTTGGTGCAGT
The DNA here is from genome assembly GCF_051246315.1 of Butyricicoccus porcorum. Lineage (NCBI taxonomy): Bacteria > Bacillati > Bacillota > Clostridia > Eubacteriales > Butyricicoccaceae > Butyricicoccus > Butyricicoccus porcorum. Next base: position 30,701 of record NZ_CP178353.1, on the reverse strand, counting down.
TTTATTCTCAGTCGGCCTGTTTGCGGTTGTGACGCGCGGCATGGCGCTGTATACCGGCATGGTCGGCTATTTGCCGGACAACTGCAATCTGGATTATATCGGACGGCTGCTGGTCGTGATTGCAGGCAATCTGGTCGGTACCGGCATCATCGGTCTCGGTCTGCATTTGACACGGCAGACCGCCCTGTGTGAAAAGGCGGCGGAGATGTGTGCGGTCAAGACGGGGGATTCGCTGCTCAGTCTGCTTGTGCTCGGCATCGGCTGCGGCATCCTGATGTACATAGCGGTCGATGGCTATCGCAGATTCACCGATCCGCTGACAAAGATTCTCGGTGTATTCCTGTGTGTGCCGGTGTTTATCCTGTCCGGCATGGAACACTCCATTGCGGATATGTTCTATTTCTTCGCCGGGTCGGCGTGGTCGCTGCGCACGGTGATCTGTGTCGCAGTTATTATTCTCGGTAACGGTATCGGCGGCGTGCTCATCCCGCTGCTGCGCCCGGGAAAATAAAAACCGAAAAAACCCAAAACCGGTACTGCTTGTCAGTACCGGTTTTCGTCTATGCGGAAGGGGGAATTACTTCTGTTTTACTGCACGCAGTTCAATATAGCCGCGCTCTCCGCGCGGTTCCAGTTGGATGCGGGGAGATGTATCATCCCACACTCTGTACATAGACAGAGTTTCACCTCTTGACAGGTTTCAGTATACGCTGTTTGGAAAGAAGACGCTCGATGTTTTCTGCCCTTTTTCTGCACTGCGGCGTTCCCGAGCGTACAACAATAGAAAAGAAACTTCTGCCACCGGGCAGTTGCGGGATACTGGAGCAAAATTGTTGTAAAAGATTGATTATTAATTTAAGTAAGATGAAAAGAGTATGAAAACAGCCCTGTTTCTTGCGAAACAGGGCTGTTTATCTGGTCCGAGTGACAGGACTTGAACCTGCGGCTTCTTGACCCCCAGTCAAGCGCGCTACCAGCTGCGCTACACCCGGAAATAACTTGCTTATCTATAATAGCACACCGTACATCCAATTGCAAGGACAATTTGTGGAAAAGTCTGCCGCCAGGTTCAGCTTCTGCGTGCGGATCGATGCAAACCATCGGTCATTTTGACCGATGGTTTGCATTGCAACTGAAATATCAGAATTACCTGTCGGACAGATAGTCGTCATAGGAACGTGCGCTTTGCGACGAGTTGGAAAATCCGCACATGCGGTACATGCATTCTACCATATACTGGAGTTCATCCGTGTTGCCGTCGGATACATCATAGAAGATGTGAATGGTCATCAGGGTGTCGTCCGGGAAAAAAGCTCCGAGCTCATAGATTTCCGACGTATGCTCCTCGTTCCCATATCCGGTGACAATATAGCGGGCCGCGCCATCGGAGCAGCTTTCGTTATACAGAATTTTCTGTGGATCGTACAGGCTGTCGGAGGTATCCTCGTAAAATGATTTACAGTAAGACAGGCTGTCGGTGGCCTGTCTGCAATGAAATGTTGCTGTTGCATTGGTCTGCGTCGAGCTGAGCTCTACATCAAATGGATCCAGCAAATCAAATTCCTCGACATCATCGAACAGCTCTGCCGGATAGCTGAAGGAAAACCGGTCATCCAGCTCGGAAGCGGAGGAGACAGAGCTGTCATAGGTTTCATAGGTTGACAGATCCGTTACACTTTCGTATGGATTCTCACTTTCTTCGGAGCGTGTTTCTTCCTCTGTGCTGCCGGAGGTTTCCTCCAGGTCTGCACGGTCAGCCGGTTCTTCCTCCGAAGCATCTACGCCGAAGCTGTAGATTGCTCCTGTTTCCGGGTCATAAACATCAAAGGAACCCTGCTCAATATAACGGGACTGGAACAGATGCAGGTCGCAGGCAGTTCCATCCGGGTTATACATGGACAGCAGGTAATAAACATAATGGTCACAGTCCCAGTTTTCCGTTTCATAATCGCAATAATTGTAATCCAATACCGCTTTGTCAGAAGACAGCTCAAACAATCTGACATTGTTATAATACTGATAATCACTCGCATCCAATCCAAATTCAATGGAATCGTCATCGGAATCATATTGAATCCATGCGTCAGAGTCCAGATCATACCATTTGCCGTAGGCATAACCAAGGAGATAATCCGGATCACATTCTGTGCCGGAGGTTCCGACATCGGAGGTGCCGCCTCCGGTCGGCGTATACCCGGACTCACTGGATACCGGTACATCTGCATAGGCATAGGTATACAGAGCTTCGGTTGTATAGAGAACGGCAGAGGCGGTAGCCGCCGCACCACAGCCGAAGAGGATCAGAGCACCGTACAGGGTAGAACTGGGCGGACAGTTTTTGATGCACAAAAGAATCAGCCATGAGAGGATAGTCATCGGCACGGACAGCAGGAGACCGGCTGCGACATGCCGTGTCAGCAACAGACCGGTAAACTGGCTCCCTGTGCACGCCAGCAGCAGCACAATCCACACGAGAAAGAATGCCAGATTGAGTGCAAAGAGCAAGGGCAGCTGTTTTCCAGTGGCTGTCTGTCCGCCTTTTTGTTTGTCGCGCAGCAGACAGAGTGTACCGCTGGAGGCGAAAGCAAGCAGCAACAGAACGACTGCCGTCGGGGAAAAGAGAATATTTCCCGCAGTCTGCAACACGGCAGTTACGGCATGGACAATTGTTGTCACAATTGCAACGATTGCAAATATGATGACAAGTACGGTACCTCCTACGATTGCGCCGCAAAAGCCGTTGCTCTCAGCGGCAGATGATACCACAGAGGCAGCGGAAAGCTGCCCGCTGCGCCGGCTCGCGTGTGGCTTCGGAGCGGCAGACGGTGATGCGGTTGTTTTGGCTCCGGCGTTTGGCCCGCGGTAACCATCTATATGGCCTACATACGTACTGTTCTGATAGATATAACCTTCCTCTGTAATCAGTCCTATATAGCTTCCGTGGAGATAGATGTAACCGTTGCTGCGGATGACACCCTGATAGCTTCCGGTGTCGTCATAAATGCTTCCGTCTGACCGGATGCTTCCGAGATAGGTTCCGCTACTGTCGTACATATATCCGTTTTCATCGACAGATCCCAGATAGATTCCTCTGTCGTCATAGATATTTGACATGATAATTCCCTCATTTGCCTGTATAAAAATTATGATACAACATTATACCGCATTCTGATGAAAGTGTGGAGAGAACTGACAGAAACAGGCAGGAAAATGTAATAATCAGTCAGACAGCGGACCGAATGCCCGTAAAAAAGCGAGATCGGGCAGTTCTCCCGACCTCGCTGCATGATTTATGTTCTATCCGGTCTTCCGTGGCAGAGGGTATGGTACAAACTTATGCCTTGTATGCGGTACCGATTTTGTCCGCTTCCATGATTGCGGCATAAACCTCATCCGCCGTGATATCCTTGCGCAGGTTCTTGGTGGACTGGGTCGGAACGCAGGCAGCTTCAGCAACCTTGCGGATTTCATCTTCCTTGACATCGGTGATACCGAGGTCAGCCAGCGTCATCGGCAGACCGACATCCTTCATGAATGCGAGAACCTGATTCATTTCGTCTTCAGATGCCTTCTCCAGCACCAGCTGTGCCAGTGTGCCGAAGGCAACCTTTTCGCCGTGGTACATGCCGTGTGCCTGCGGGACATAGGCAAAGCCGTCATTGATTGCATGTGCCGCTGCCAGGCCGCCGCTCTCAAAGCCGACGCCGCTCAGATAAATGCATGCCTCAACAACATTGTCCAGTGCATCGTTCGGCTCCTTGGCCTCGAGTGCTTCGAGTGCCTTTGCGCCGTCGCGGATCAGGATGTCATAGCACAGCTTGCTCATCATCAGTGCGGTGTTGGAGCACAGGCCGCGTGCCATGGTCTTGGCACCGGAATTTTTGCATGCGCGCGCCTCAAACCAGGTTGCCAGCGCATCGCCCATACCCGCTACCAACAGGCGCTTCGGGGATTTTGCAATGACTGCGGTATCGACCAGGACGAGATCCGGGTTGCGCTTCATCAGCAGTGCCTTGATGACAACACCTTCCTCGTTATAAATAACAGCGACGCCGCTGCACGGGGAGTCGTTGGATGCAACGGTCGGGATAATGATAAGCGGATAGCCGCCGAGGTTGGTGACAACAGCCTTTGCCGTGTCGATGACCTTGCCGCCGCCGACGCCAATGACGACATCACAGCCGGTTTCTGTGACAACCTCCATCACGCGGGAAATTTCCGCCTTGGAGCATTCGCCGTTAAACTCGCAGAAAACAACTTCCTTCTCAACCGATTTCAGGCTTTCCTCAATTGCGTCGCCGACACGCTTCTTGTTGTTTGCAGAACAGAGGACGAGGAATTTTTCACCCATCTTCTTGGCGTTGCGGCCCAGATTGGCAAGCTCTCCATTGCCCTGTACATATTTTGCAGGGGATTTGATACCGTAAGACATAATAATATGACTCCTTTCCTATTTCCTGAGGGGAATCGGCACAATAAAAACCAGCATTCTCCCTTCTCTTACCCATAAGTGTATCAAAATCCTCTGCTGTTGTAAAGAACAAACAAAACAATACGGAAAATAATTCGAGAGCTTTATGGTATATGCTGACAAAAACAGCTGCCCTGGGAAGGCAGGGCAGCTGTGATTCAGAATTCAGTTTACTGCGCTCCGGTCCACGGTTGCGGGCGGGAGTTCTATGTCGGAATTGGTGTAGATGCTTTCATATATAAAGGTAAGCAGAGCATCGGACGCCTCACGAAGGTCATAGACGTAACACCATGCACCGCTGGAGGACATAATGCCGCCCCATGCGTCGACTGAATCACCGGGCAGTGCGAACTGCTCCAGTTTGAGATCTTTTTGCAGCAAAATCTGGGAGAACGACAGGATTTCGGTGTAATCCAGAGAGGTGGTGCACAGACTCAGGCATTCGCGGATGAGTGTCGGGTATTGCGTGGCAGACATATCGCGCGCCTTGCGGAACAGGCATGCCATGATTTCGCGCTGGCGGCTGGTGCGCGCGTTGTCGTTGTCGATTTTGCGGATACGCGAATAGAAAACAGCCTGTTTTCCGTTCAGCGTGATGTTTTCTCCGACAGAGAGACTGTCGTTATCCGGCAGCTGTTCGCGTTCCGCCTCGGTCAGATCGACCTCGACGCCGCCGACCAAATCGATAATTTCCGCCATTTCGCTGAAATTAACGGCAACATAATCGGTGATATTGGTGTTGAAGTTGGTGTTCAGCGTCTTGACTGCGAGCTGTGCGCCCCCATAAGCATAGGCGTGTGTAAATTTTTCGGTGACATCTTTGTCCGGGATGTAAACCAGCGTGTCGCGCGCGATAGAGGACAGCTTGATTTTATTGTGTTCGTAGTCGACGGACAGGATCATGGTTGCGTCTGAACGGCCTTTGTCACTATCCTGACTGTCAATGCCGAAAATTGCGATGTTGACAATGTTGGCGTTTTCCAGATCTGTCTCGTCGTTGACGGCAAGGCGGTCAGCCTGATTGGCGGCGATCTCTGCAAAGGCCTTGTCCTGTGTCAGTCCGCCGAAGAAATATCGGTATGCACCGAACAGAATACCTGCGAGAACGACTAAAATAATACAAATATATAGGATAATCGACTTGATTTTCATAACATGCCTCCTTCATGGTATTCAGTATACACGCGCCATGGCGAAAAAGCAAGAAACAGAAGGGCAACAAAAAGGAGAAGGAAATGTAACCGGGACAGTCCAGACATGTGTGCGGGCACGCAGAGGAATGACGGGATATATGAGCAAAACATACCCGAAAGTCAAATAAAAAGTAACCGTGCAGTTTAACGTGATAAAGGGATGCAATTGTCGGGTTAACAGAAAATTGGTGGACATATGGGGTATACAGAAGAAAAAGATGGAAAAAATCACGAAAAATTTTGTGGGAAATGGTACAAAAATTTGTAAGATGTGCTATAATATCCTCATGTGATACAAGAGAAATCGATGTGACAATGTAAGAGATGCAAAATAAAACAGGAGGAAAGTATATGAAAAAATGGGTTTATGAGTTCCATGAAGGCAATGCGGACATGCGCCCGCTTCTGGGAGGCAAGGGCGCAAACCTGGCGGAGATGACCAATCTCGGCCTTCCAATTCCGAATGGATTTACGGTGACGACGGAAGCATGCACCGATTATTATAAGCAGGGCAAGCAGATTTCGCAGGAGATTCAGGATCAGATTTTCGCGGCACTCGGCGTGCTCGAGCAGCAGCGCGGCAAGAAGTTTGGCGATGAGTCCGATCCGCTGCTGGTTTCTGTTCGCTCCGGCGCACGCGCGTCCATGCCGGGCATGATGGATACCATCCTGAACCTCGGCTTGAATGACGTATCGGTTGAGGGCTTTGCACGGAAGACCGGCAATCCGCGCTTTGCCTATGACTCCTACCGCCGTTTTATCCAGATGTTCTCCGATGTCGTCATGGAAATGAGTAAATCGTTCTTTGAAGGCATCCTGACTGAGCTGAAGGAATCGCGCGGTGTCAAATATGACACGGAACTGACGGCAGACGACCTCAAGGAGCTGATTGGCCGCTATAAGGCGATTTATAAGGAAAAGATGGGCGCGGAATTTCCGCAGGATCCGAAGGTGCAGCTGATGGAGGCGGTCAAGGCGGTATTCCGTTCGTGGGATAACCCGCGCGCTATCGTCTACCGCCGCATGAACGACATTCCGGGCGACTGGGGCACCGCAGTCAACGTACAGTCGATGGTATTCGGCAATATGGGCGATACCTCCGGCACAGGTGTTGCGTTCACCCGCAACCCGTCCACCGGTGAAAAGGGTATTTTTGGCGAGTACCTGATTAACGCACAGGGCGAGGACGTCGTCGCGGGCATCCGCACTCCGCAGCCGATTACCCGCCTCGCGGAAGACCTGCCGGAGTGCTATGCACAGTTTATGGATATTGCAAACCGCCTGGAAGATCATTATCGCGACATGCAGGACATGGAATTCACGATTCAGGAGGGCAATCTGTTCTTCCTCCAGACCAGAAACGGCAAGCGCACGGCGGCTGCGGCAATGAAGATCGCATGTGACCTCGTCGATGAGGGCCGCATTACGCCGGAGGAAGCGGTTCTGCGCATCGAAGCCAAGTCGCTCGACCAGCTGCTGCATCCGACCTTTGATGCGTACGGCCTGAAGAACGGTGAGGAAATCGGACAGGCGCTTCCGGCATCCCCCGGTGCGGCGGCAGGTAAAATTTATTTTACCGCAGAGGAAGCCAAGGCAGCGCATGAAGAGCGCGGCGAAAAGGTCATTCTTGTCCGTCTGGAGACCTCGCCGGAGGATATCGAAGGCATGCACGCATCTGAGGGCATTCTGACCGTCCGCGGCGGCATGACCTCGCATGCGGCGGTTGTTGCACGCGGTATGGGTACCTGCTGTGTTTCCGGCTGCGGTGAAATCCAGATCGACGAAGAGGCAAAGGTATTTACGCTTGGCGGCTATACGTTCCACGAAGGCGATGAAATTTCGCTCGACGGCACGACCGGCAAGATTTATAAGGGTATGATCCCGACGGTTGACGCATCGGTCAGCGGCGACTTCGGTCGTATCATGGCGTGGGCGGACAGCTTCCGCAAGCTGCGCGTGCGCACCAACGCGGACACTCCGGCGGACACCGCGAACGCAGTTCGTCTGGGCGCGGAAGGCATCGGCCTGTGCCGCACCGAGCACATGTTCTTCGAGCCGGAGCGCATCCCGAAGATCCGCAAGATGATCCTGTCTGACACGGCAGAGCAGCGCGAAGCAGCACTCGCAGAACTGCTGCCGTTCCAGAAGGGCGACTTCAAGGCGATGTATGAGGCGCTCGAAGGCCGCCCGATGACCGTGCGCTATCTCGATCCCCCGCTACATGAGTTTGTTCCGACCGATCCGGCGGACATCGAAGCGCTGGCGAAGGACATGGGCATGACGCCGGAGGAGGTGCAGCAGAAGTGTGACGAGCTGCACGAGTTCAACCCGATGATGGGACACCGCGGCTGCCGTCTGGCTGTCACGTATCCGGAGATCGCACGCATGCAGACCCGCGCTGTCATGGAAGCTGCGATTGAGGTCAAGGCTGAAAAGGGCTACGATATCGTTCCGGAAATCATGATCCCGCTGGTTGGCGACCGCAAGGAGCTGAAATTTGTCAAGGACATCGTCGTCGAGGTCGCGGAGCAGGTCAAGGCCGAGAAGGGCTCTGATATGCAGTACCATATCGGCACGATGATTGAAATCCCGCGCGCGGCACTGCTGGCAGGTGAAATTGCCGAGGAGGCAGAGTTCTTCTCCTTCGGTACGAACGACCTGACCCAGATGACATTCGGCTTCTCGCGCGACGATGCAGGTAAGTTCCTTACCTCTTATTATGGCGCCAAGATTTACGAATCCGACCCGTTTGCACGTCTCGACCAGAGCGGCGTTGGTCAGCTGATCGAGCTGGCGGCAAAGAATGGCCGTGCAACCCGCCCGGATATCAAGATGGGTATCTGTGGTGAGCACGGCGGCGACCCGTCCTCGGTTGCGTTCTGCCACAAGGTTGGCCTGAATTATGTCTCCTGTTCGCCGTTCCGCGTGCCGATTGCACGACTCGCGGCAGCACAGGCAGCTATTGCAAATAGGTAGGAGTTCTCTTTCCTTTGAATTGCCGCTTAGTTTCGAGCAGGCAGCAGCCTATCGAAAGGCTAACGGACAGTATGTAAGGAAAAATCAGTGGAGAGATACCACTGTAAGGGTATTCATAGACCTTGATTAACAGTTAAATATGATAAGCGTATCATTAGAAATAGTGGTACGCTTATTTTTTTGTCCCCAGAGAAGCATCGAAAATATTGCCTATTTCCCTTATAGTAAACTGACCACTGCTTGTTTTTAAGTGGGCAGTTTACTATTGACTTTCTATATACAAATCGCATATAATATAGTAAAGTACCCAACCAATAAACAAATTTGAGGCAATTAAATAGAGGTGGACAAATGCTTCGTGAAAACGATATTAAAAATGTGAGAAAGCTATTCAATCGGCATCACTATGTAATGACTACTGCCGAGCTTCTTGAAGCTAAGCTATACTATGCAGACATTAAACAACTTTTAGATGAGGGTTTTATTGAAAGAATAAGACGAGGTTATTATCACTGGATTGAAAACTGCGAAGTCAAAGAAATAGTTATCATTAATAGTTTGTTTCCCGATGCTGTTCTTTGTATGGAAACTGCTCTATTCTATTATGAATACAGCGATAGAAACCCCGCTGAGTGGAATTTTGCCATAGACAGGAATGTTTCAAAATTACGAACAAATATAGAGTACCCATTCATTAAAGCATATCGCCTTGAGTCCGATTTGGTTACGCTTGGTGAAACAACAGGTGAGATTGATTTTACAAAAGTGCGAATTTATGACCGTGACCGAACAATTTGTGATGTTCTGAAAAATATGAGTAAAATGGATAAAGAAATTTTCAATAAAGCAATACAAGGGTATGTTAATGACCCGAAAAAGAATATACCAAACCTTATGATGTATGCAAAAAAACTGCGTGTGCAGAAAAAGGTTAAAGAATTGATTGGAGTGTGGTTGTAATGGCAGATATTGCAGCTTCCGTTCTGGCAAAGCTGAGAAATAAAGCAAAAGCTTCTGGTATCAGCTACCAGCAATGCTTGCAGCTTTTTGTGCAGGAAGAATTTTTGAGAAAGCTATCAAAATCTGGGTGTGAGGATACGCTAATACTCAAAGGTGGATTGTTCATTTATACTTTAACTAATTTTGAAAGTAGAGCAACAATTGATGTCGATTTCCTGCTTCGAGGATACTCTAATACAATAGATGATGTAAAAGAGTTGATTTGTAAAATCATCGCCACACCGACTGGTAACGATTATATAGAAATGCGAGCAAAAGGCTTTGAAGAGATTTCTCCGCAAAGAAAATATCACGGTATCAGTACACAGATTATTGCTCAAATAAAAAATGTGCGTGTGCCGTTCAATGTTGATATAGGCGTGGGCGATATTATAGTCCCCCGTGCCGAAGAACGCACAATCAACACTCAGCTTCCAGACTTTGAAGCGCCTGTAATCAAAACTTATTCCCTTGAAAGCACCATTGCCGAGAAGTTTGATGCCATACTGCAACGCTTTGAGCTGACAGGCAGAATGAAAGATTTTTATGACATCTATTATCTTTCAAGGACATTCGATTTTGAGGGTGCAAAATTGCAGGCAGCTATATTCGAAACCTTACAGCGGCGTGGTACTCCCTATGACAGAGATAGTTTTAAGCGTGTTGTTGCACTTGCCGATGATGAAGATATGCAGAAGCGTTGGAAATTCTTTTTGAAAACCATAAAAGATAACACACTTGAGTTTCCATTCGTCATCGAAGAAATCCAGACTTTCCTTGAGCCTGTGTTTGATGCGATTGTGAATGAGAAAGAATGGCAAGAACAGTGGAACTTTATTATGAAATGGAAAAAAATGAAAGGAGTCCCAAATTATGAGTAGTGTACTTACTGTTGAGCAGCGTGAGCAAGCAGGTTCTGACTCCTATGATAGATTTGAATATCAAGTGCATTGGATTGTATGCCATATAATAGGTAAACTTCAAGAAGATGCAGAGTGTATTGTTTTTTGTGAATTTCACGATGATATGGCAGAATTTTCTCCCAATAATCAGCAGTATCAGTTTTTTCAAATAAAGACAAAAGAAGATTCTTCTGACTGGACTATTGCGGAAATGTCTAAAAGGGAAAAGAAAAAAAGTGGTAGCTATAAAAAATCTTTTTTAGGTTTTATTTTCTACAACTATTTGACATTTGGTGCTGAATGTTCGCATTGCCATTTTGTATCAAATAATGATTTCGATAAAGAGGTTTTGTTATGGCAGTCATATATTGAAGACGGGAAAAGGCTTCAGACAGAAAATATTGCGTTATATGAAAAAATCAAAGACAGGATTAAAAATGAATTTTTAGATGATATGCCGAGCAATTTTGATTCTGTCTTTGAGGAGTTTATTCAGAATACTTTTGTCCATAAATCGGAACTACAACTAACAACTTATGAATCTCAAACTATGGGTAAATTTTTCAACCACTTGGCAGATAAAAATATTCCGTCCAATACTGCCAATCTTATTTTTCAGCAATTGCTAAATGATGTAAGAAAAAAGAGTAAAGAAAAAATCAAAGTACCTATTAGTATGAAAAGTTTAGTTGAGAAAAAAGGTGTGGATATTGCTCAAATAGGCAAGAAAATTGATGGCAACATAAAGAACAGCGGAAATTATGATGCATTTCACGATTACTTGATTACCCAATCATTGTCGGACAAGGATATTAATCGTATAGAATCAGCAAAAACGCTCCACGATACAAGGTGGCTTGATGTTAATGATGTTAAATATCAAGAAATTGTTGTTGTGTTGCGAAAAACAATTTCTACATATTGTGAATCATGTGAGACAAATGGGTTTAATAATGACCTGAAAAGATTATGCATTCAAGAATTACAAAAGCATAATCTCCTATCGGATTCTCTTGATAAATCGTTAGTTGAGGTGTTGTATTATGAGCAAAAATTCAGTTGAAAAAGTTAAACAAGAGCAAAAGTACAAAATTTTAATTAGAAATTTACGAAAACAGCAGGAGGAAAAAGATAATGAAAAGGCTAACGATAAAAAAACTGATAGTAATCAGTCAAAGTGAGTCTCGGTCGTTAGAGGTTCCTTTTGAAAATGGGCTTAATATTATTTTGGGAGGAAATAAAACAGGTAAATCTTCAATTATCAAAAGTATATTTACTACTTTGGGATGTGAATGCAAAAGAATTGAAACTGATTGGAAAAAACTAATTTCCGCTTATTTGTTGTTCTTTAAATATGGGGAAAAGCAGTTTTGTGTTGTTCGCCAAGGCAAAAAATTTCAGATTTTTGAGAATAATGAGGATTCCTATTCTTGCATTATTGAAACGGAAGCTTTTCACGAATATAGTAACTGTTTAATGGATATTTTAGAAATCAAAATGCCCTGCATTTCAAAAGATGGTAAGCAATTCAATGTAACACCGCCATTACTCTTTAGATTTCAATATATTGACCAAGATGAAGGATGGAGCAGAATAGCTGATTCTTTCAGTAATGTTGCGTATATTAAAGATTGGAAACCAAATACAAATAAATATGTATGCGGTTACCTTGATGATACGTATTATGAACTTCAAGCACAAAAAGCAGAACATATACTTGAAAAAGATGATAAGAAAAAAGAATTGAATTATAATCAAAGCTTTGTCTCCCGTATCACATCTACACTAACGCAAATTGAGAATATTGAATCCGTTGAAGAGGTCACAACAGATATTGAATCTTTGCTTGCTAAGGCGGAAGAATTAAGGAAAATGCAATTTTCTTATAATGCAGAGATGACAGTTTTGGAAAATGATATATATGTCAATCAACACAAATTGCACGTTGTGGAACACAACCTCATAGAAACAAAAAAGGACATTGAATTTGCAATGACTCAAGAAGATGAGTTGGTCTGCCCAATTTGTGGTACTATTTATTCAAACGGATTAGGGGAACAATTAAATATAACTTCAGATTATGCTCATTGTGAAAAGCTTATTACAGAACTGAGAAATAGCATATCTATTGCTACAGAAGAATTAAAAGAACTTAAGGAGAAATATAACGGTGTCTCTTTAGAAATCCAGTCTATTGAACAAAAAGTTCGAAATTCTCAAGAACTTTTATCCTATTCTTCTTTTTATAAAAACAAGGGACAGTATGAGATATATGAATCCTGCAAGAGGCAATTGGAAGTTCTACAAGGAGAAATAGATTCATATGTTTCTAAAATAGCAATAATTGATGAGAAAATAAACGAAAAGAAATCCAAAGAGCGTTCTAAAGATATAAGAGAAGATATAGAAGGATATTGCCGCACCTTAGCAGATGCGATAAATCTTCCTAAAACATTCATCAAACTAAGGGATTTTGTGCAAATAATAGACCGTACTGGAAGCGAAACTCCACGATTAGTTTATATGTATCAGTCGGCGCTGTATCTATATAATTTATATAGAACAAATAGCCCTTTCAATTTTTATGTGGTTGACACTCCTAATCAGCAAGGTCAAGATGCCGAAAACTTAGGGAGCATATTCAAATCATTAGAATTATTTTTGTCTGACGAGGGGCAGGTCATTGTTGGAACTGAACGAGAAACTGGGATGGAAGGAAAAGCGAGCAATGTAATAAAGCTTACAGAAAAACGTAGATGTCTTAACAATATTAATTACAGCAAACATCTTGAACTGTTAGAAGAATTGCAAAAAACTGCAATTAGTTGGGTTGCATTCAACCACAAAGCACAAAATGAAAAGTAGCGGTGGAGTGGAACAATTCCGAAGCCATCGCCCAGAGAAGTATCGGAATTGTACCACATAGATAAATCGGCTGAAAATCCCCATTTTGACGGATTTTTGTTACATACCTTAAAAACCACGGACAAGGTGTTGAGGTATGGAGAAAACAACCAAGTTGACTTTTATGAGCATACAGTGTGGAGATGTACGCTCAATCAACATCTACGCCGCTATTCCCGATGTAGCATAGGACAAGCCTATTACACATTGGAGCTTATCTCTACTCCACTATATAATATAGGTACAAGGAGGTTGTGACAATGAAAGATAAAACCAATCATCTGTATTTAGATAGCCACGAAAGAAAACTTTTAATACATAGTCTTGTAGAGTTGAAAAACCAGCTCATTCAGCAAGGCAGATATACAGACTGCATTGACGAGCTTATTTTTAAGGTCATAAATGCACCGACCAAGAGAATGAAAATTGAATATGTCTAAGGCAAATTACAAAGCCGCTTATTCTTATTGATTTTAAGAATAGGCGGCTTTTTTGCGTTCTCTGGTACTGTTTACATAGCCACCTTGACAAAGTGGCTAAATCTATGCGAAAGGAGGACGCATCTATGTCAAATTGCAAAGTGATTGCTCTGACTAACCAGAAAGGCGGTGTCGGAAAAACAACCACAGCAGTCAATCTGGGTGTAAGTCTGGTGCAACAGGGTAAAAAAGTCCTGCTGATTGATGCCGATGCACAGGCAAATCTCACGATGGCTTTGGGCTACAACAGACCAGACGATATTCCCATAACGCTTTCTACTGTGATGCAGAACATCATAGACGATAAAACGCTTGATGTTTCACAGGGTATTATTCACCATGGCGAGGGCGTTGACCTGCTTCCGTCAAACATTGAGATGTCGGGCTTTGAGGTAAGGCTAATCAATGCAATGAGCCGTGAGCGTGTGCTGAAAACCTATGTCAATGAGGTTAAAAAGAATTACGACTATGTGCTTATTGATTGTATGCCGAGTTTAGGTATGATAACCATCAATGCTCTGGCGGCGGCTGACAGTGTAATTATCCCGACACAGCCCCACTATCTCTCGGCTAAAGGTCTGGAGCTTTTGCTTCGCTCCGTATCAATGGTCAAGCGGCAAATCAACCCAAAGCTGCGGATAGACGGTATCTTAATGACTATGGTAATGCCCCGTACCAACATTTCTAAGGAGATTACGGCAACAGTTAAAAGTGCATACGGTCAGAAAATCAAGGTATTTGATACCGAAATACCACATTCTATCCGTGCGGTGGAAGCTACCGCAGAAGGCAAAAGTATTTTTGCCTACGACAAAAGCGGCAAGGTTGCCGCAGCCTATGAGCAGTTAGGAAAGGAGGTGGCAGAGATTGGCGAGAAGCAGAGAAACCAAAATCGAGCTGACCGCATACGATGACCTTTTTCAGACGGACGAAAGCCGTGAGGAAGCAAAGCTCTCTAAGATAAGGGATATTCCCATATCGGAGATTGACGAGTTTCCAGACCACCCGTTCAAGGTTTTAATGGACGAGGATATGGAACAGCTTGTTGAGAGTATCAAGCGAAACGGTGTAATGACCCCTGCGACAGTTCGCTTAAAAGAGGACGGACGGTATGAGCTTATCAGTGGTCACAGGCGGAAAAAGGCTTGTGAACTTGCGGGGCTTGAAACGCTGAAATGCGAGGTTAAAGAGCTTACCCGTGACGAAGCCATTATTGTTATGGTGGAAAGTAATCTCCAACGCTCTGTTATTTTACCAAGCGAAAAAGCCTTTGCTTATAAAATGCGGTTGGAAGCTATGAAACGACAAGGTGAAAGAAGTGATTTAACTTCGTCCCCAATGGGGACAAAGTTGAGGAGTGATGCTGAACTTGCAGAAAAGGTTGGAGAAAGCCGCAATCAAATCCAGAGGTATATCCGTTTAACAGAGCTTGTTCCCGAAATCCTGCAAATGGTAGATGAACGGCAGATTGCTTTCCGTCCTGCGGTTGAAATTTCCTATCTGACCGAGGAACAGCAATACACCTTGCTTGAAGCAATGGAGTACAACGATGCTACCCCGTCATTGGCACAGGCTATCAAAATGAAGAAGTTTAACCAAGACGGCAAGCTCGCTTCCGAGGTTATCCAGTCCATTATGGAGGAAGAAAAGCCCAACCAGAAGGAAAAACCCGCTTTCCGTGACGAGAGGATAACCAAGCTCATTCCCAAGACTGTTCCCAGAGGACAGGAAACGGATTTTGTTGTCAAAGCGTTGGAGTTTTATAACCGACACTTGCAACGGAACAAGGCTCACGAGAGATAGCCACACACCGAGGGCGAGGTCTGCCCATTTGAGTGGATAGCCATTATTTTGGTTTCCCCCTCTCCACACCTCACCCCCTAACTACTGCCAGTAACTATCCGAGAAAAGAAATACTTTAAGCTGTCCATAACGGGCAGCTTTTTTCGGTCAGTAAGGTAAAATATTCAATCCAAATTACAGGAGGTAACTATGAAAATCCCTAAATTATTCAAAAAGGCTGCGGCTTTTGTAATGGCTGCGGTCACGGCATTATCCATAATGCCTGCGACGGCGTTTGCTGCGGGTGACATCGGGACGATTTCCTTTTCCCACACCTATGACAGCAACGGTAATGCGATGAGGTACAATTCCAGTGCGAATATCGGCGGTTATACCGCAGGCGGAACGGGAAATTACAAGTACCGTATGTTTGTGGACGGTGAGAATGCGTTTTGTATTCAGCCGGGAGTACCGCTGAAAACAGGAAACACCTTGAAAAAGGCTTCCTCTGATACTTGGAACGCCCTTTCAGCCAATCAGAAAAAGGTGGTTGGGCTTGCCCTGCTCTATGGGTATCAGGGCAACCGAAATAATCTGTCGGGAAGTGATGATGAAAAATGGCTTGCCACGCAGACCCTCGTATGGGAGTTTGTCACAGGCTACCGTGAAGCCACAGGCTCATATAACCAGACAAGCACCACCGTTTACAGCCTGCACTTCGGTTCAAATTATGCCAACAGCGGAGCAAGGGCAGTGTATGACCAGATTGTTGCGATGCTGCGTGAGCATAACACCATTCCGAGCTTTATGTCGGGTGGTAAGAATGACATCACAAAGGAGCTTGCCTACAAGGACGGAAAGTATAGCATCACATTGACAGACAGCAACGGCGTCCTTTCTGATTACAGCTTTTCAAGCTCTGACAGCAATGTGAGTGTATCGAAGTCTGGAAATAAGCTGACAATCAGCTCTACCGTAGCTATCAGCGGTTCTGTCCGCATTACGGCAAAGAGGAACAATGTGCCGACGGTCAGCAGCAGTGCAAAGCTCATTGCCTATGGCGACCCGAACTTGCAGGACTTGGTAACAGGTGTGGAGAATGCTGATACCGTGTTTGCATATATCAATATCGAAACGCCGACAGGCACGATTGCCCTCAAAAAGACTTCGGAGGACGGAGTTGTGGAGGGCATCTCTTTTACAATCAAAGGCGATAACTTCAACAAAACAGTTAAGACAGGAAAGGACGGGTCTGTCTCCGTGGAGGGATTATTCCCTGGCACTTATACGGTCACAGAACAGTCCATTGACCGTTATGAGCCGCAGAAAACCCAGACCGTCACCCTTATTGGAGGAAAAACCTCTACTGTGACCTTCAGCAACACTTTGAAGCGTGGCAGTCTGGAAATCGTCAAGACTTCCGAGGACAATCTGGTGGAGGGAATGAAATTCCACCTTTACGGCACATCTTTAAGCGGCTTGCCTGTTGACGAGTATGCCGTGACTGATAAAAACGGTCTGGCTAAGTTTGAAAATGTCCTTATCAGCGGCGATACCCCGTATGTAGTTGAGGAAGTGGATACCGCAGTCCGCTATGTCGTTCCCGCTTCTCAGACAGCTCCGATTGAATGGAACAAGGTCACAAAACGCAGCTTTGATAATGTATTGAAGAAATTCCAAGTGACTGTGACAAAGACCGATGCAGAAACAGGTTCTCCGCAGGGCGATGCTTCCCTTGCAGGTGCGGTTTACGGCATCTATAAGGGTGAGGAACTGATTGACACCTACACGACTGATGAAAACGGTCAGTTTACGACCAAGTATTATATCTGTGACAATGATTGGACTGTCCGAGAAATCAGTCCGTCCGAGGGGTATCTTCTGGATACCGCAATCCACAAGGTAGGTGCAGAACCAGAGCTTTACACGGTAGAGCTGAACAGTACCTCAAACGCTGTGAATGAACAGGTCATCAAAGGCAATATCGCAATCATCAAGCATACGGATAACGGGGAAACCCAGATTGAAACACCCGAAGAAGGTGCGGTATTTGAAGTGTTCCTCAAATCCGCAGGCAGCTATGAAAATGCAAAGGAAACCGAGCGTGATGTGCTGACCTGTGACGAGAATGGCTTTGCCCAGACAAAGGATATGCCGTATGGCATTTATACCGTCCGTCAGACCTCTGGTTGGGAGGGGCGTGAGCTGATGAAAGACTTTGATGTGTTTATCAGCAAGGACGGTCAGACTTACCGCTACCTTATCAACAACGCTAACTTTGAGAGCTATATCAAAATTGTAAAGAAAGATGCGGAAACAGGCAATACAATCCCGTATGCAGGTGCAGGCTTCCAGATTTACGACCCGAATGGAAACCTTGTGACTATGACTTTCACTTATCCCGAAGTGACGACCATTGACACCTTCTATACTACGGCAGACGGCGACCTTATCACACCGCAGACGCTGGAATACGGCAAAGGCTATTCCCTTGTGGAAGTGCAAGCCCCGTATGGATATGTCTTAAATTCCGAGCCTGTTTATTTTGATGTGGTACAGGAAAACTCCGAGGAAGAAAGCGGCATTACCGTTATTGAGGTAGTACGCTCCAATATGGCACAGAAAGGTACAATTACCGTAGAAAAGTCTGGTGAGGTATTCAGCTCCGTGGCAGGCGATAAGGGATTGTATCAGCCGATTTTCTCTGTCAGCGGTCTTGAGGGTGCAGTCTATGAGATTACCGCAGCCGAGGATATTGTCACTTTGGACGGAACGGTCAGAGCAAACAAGGGCGAGGTTGTGGATACCGTTACTACAGGAAAGGACGGTACAGCAAAATCCAAAGAACTGTATCTCGGAAGATATGAGGTTAAGGAAATCACAGCTCCGTATGGAATGGTGCTGAATGAGGAAGTCCATTCTGTTGAGCTTGTGTATGCAGGACAGAATGTTGATGTAACGGAAACGGGTACTTCTTTCTATAATGAAAGACAGCGTGTTGAAATCGACCCTATCAAGAGCCTTGCCATTGATGAAGCCTACGGCATTGGCAAGAACGGGGAAATCTTTGATGTGACTTTTGGCTTGTATGCCGCAAAGGAACTCACAGCCGCAGACGGAAAGACCATTCCTGCGGACGGTCTGATTGAGGTCATTTCCCTTGATGAAAGCGGTCACGGGAAAGCAATCAGCGACCTGCCGATGGGCAGCTATTATGTGCAGGAAATCTCGACCAATTCAGCATATATTGTCAGCGATGCAAAATACCCTGTTATTTTTGAATATGCAGGACAGGATACCACAACCGTCCACATCACAGCCAACGAGGGCGAAGCTATCACAAATGACATTATTTACGGCTCTGTAAGCGGTAAGAAATCTGATGAGGACGGAAAGGCTCTGGGCGGTGCAGTTATCGGTATCTTCAAGACAGGAACTACCGAGTTTACAAAGGAAAATGCGATTGCAGCTACCACATCAAAAGATGATGGTAGTTTTTCTTTTGCCAAAGTGCCGTATGGAACTTGGATAATCCGTGAAATCGAAAGCCCGAAGGGATATGTACTCTCCGAGGAAGAAATCGCTGTGACTATCGGCAAGGTGGACGAAGTTATGGAAATCGAACTTGTCAACAACTTCATTAAGGGCAATATCGCTTTGACAAAGGTTGATGAGGATTATCCCGACAACAAGCTGTCTGGTGCGGTATTTGAGGTTTACTCCGATATAAACGGCGATGGGAAACTGGATAAGGACGATACGCTGCTTGGCGAAATGAAAGAACTTGACGGCGGCGTATACCAGATGAGCGAACTCCGCTACGGCAAATATCTGGTAAAGGAAACCAAAGCTCCGACAGGCTTTGTGCTTGATGAAAATGTGTATACCATATCCATCGAAGAGAACGGCAAGACCTACACCGTGGAAAATAAGGCGGGTATGGGCTTTATCAATGCAGCACAGAAAGGCTCTCTTAAAATCGTAAAGACTTCCTCTGATGGTAAGGTGGAGGGCTTCTCTTTCCGTGTGACAGGCGTGGACTATGACCAGACCTTTAAGACAGATAAGAACGGAGAAATCGTGATTGAGGGCTTGCGGATTGGCGACTATACCGTATCCGAAGTAAGTGACAAGGCTTCCGCAGGATATATCCTGCCTGCCGATAAACAGGCAACGGTCAAGGTGGACGCTACGACTATCGTGCAGATGCACAATGAGTTCAGGGATACCCCGAAAACAGGCGATGACTTCAATCTGGGCTTATGGGTAAGCCTTGCGGCTCTGTCTGTTGTCGGTGCGGGCGTTCTCGGATTTGTCGGCTATAAGAACAGAAAGAAGAAAAAGGAGGACTAATTGATGGACGCAAAAACCATTATCGCAATCGTGCTTGTCGTGTTCATTGTGGGTGCGGCGGTATGGCTGAATATCCGTAACAGAAAGAATAAGTAAGTGGTTTGGGCGGCTGAAAAATGCCGCCCTTTCCTTTATGGAGGTAACAATGAAAAACCTTAAAACCATTGAAAAGAAAGTCAGGGCTGTTTTGGAAAAGAATGAAGATGCCAGAAATGACGATATGGTGCTGTATCTTGCACTTTGTAATGTCTGTCTGAAGGATGCAGGGGCAATGCCGCTTGCAGAGATAATGACGCAGCACAAATATCTCGGTCTGCCGAGCTTTGAGAGCGTCAGCAGGACACGCCGCAAGCTGCAGGCAGGGTATCCAGAGCTTGCAGGGAGCCGCCCTGTGCAAAAAATTAGAGCCACGGGCGAGAAAGCCTATCGGCGTTATGCCAAAGAATAGAGAGGTGCTTATGGACGAAGAAAAACGCTCCAATCAAAACTATGAAATCATTGAGAGCTGTACTATCGGGAGTACAGAGCTTGTCATCGGTCACAATCCCAACGCTCCCAACCCTTATGTGTGTTGGTACTGCAAGGGCGGCTCAAATTATTTCTGGGGTTATTACACGAATGAGCTTGATGATGCACGGCAAAAGCTGAATGAACGATACCAGTCAGAGTGCCGTATGCCCTATAATCAACCTGCCCAGAAGCAGAAAAACGGTGATGACCGTGAGCGATAAAATAAAATATGACTGCACGACCTGTCCTTATCCCCGATATAAGGATGGGTCAGTTATTTTCTGCGATGTCTGTATCCGCAAGATTTTAGACGAGCAGAAAGAGAAAAAGGAAAGAAAGGAGCAGCCGAATGAGTAAAGAAAAAAGAATGCTCGGTAATTACGAGATTACCCAGAGTATCTATATCGGAGATAAAGAGGTCGTGTTCGGTGTTGATACAAAAGACCCGCATCCCTTTAAGGTCTGCTATTGCGACTACCACAACCCTCTGTCAGCAGCGTGGCCGACAGAGGGTGTTGCTTCGGACGATTATCTGGAAGCAATGCAGATTTTTGTTGACCGAGTGCAGTCACAGATTGACCGCACCAAAGAGGAATTATCCAAGTTCCCATTTGATAAGACCGTGTTTACAAAAGAGCATTGTATCCCCGATGACGGTATGCGTAACATCGTGGGTAAAGTGGTAGTTATCAATTCCGAGCCGAAGCGATATGAATATCAGCACCCCGCTTATCAGCTTATATTGGCAGACGGCGGACACGGAGCAACAGGCGGCAGAGGTCAGGCGGTGTTCGGAACTTGTCTTGCCACAGGCGAAAGAGCCAGATGGGAAAGGTATGATGTGCTTGGCGAAATCAAGCCCGAATGTATGCCCGATTGGGCAAAGGAAGCCCTTGCGAAAATAAAGCAGCAGGAAAAAGAAAAAAAGCAACGAAATCGGGAGGAACGCTGATATGGATATACGACCTTTAACCCCGACAGAACAGAAATACACCTATGCCCAGAGTATGCAGCTTGAGGGGCAGACAGTCACTATCGGGCATCTGCGTGGTGACTTTGCCACGACGGGCTATGGCTTTTACACCACTTGGTTTGATACCAGCCCCCAATGGAAATCTGACGAATTTAAGGCAGACCTTGATACGGTCATCAATGCTTTACGGGAGGATAAAGAGCTTTTGCATAACCGCTATGATATGAGTGCGTTTGCAAGGCATTTTCCCGAAAGTGCTATTAAGGGCAACTATTGTACGGAGTACGGTTTTCGTGTAGATACGGAGAAACACGCTTTTCTTCTTCGGTGCAATCCCACCAAAGGCGACTATAATTTTTACTGCTATTGCTATGTGAAGGAATGGCTTGATAAGCATATCCAGAAAGCGGAACAAGGTATCCGCTTTATTGACCCTCAATATAAAGAACTGTTCCGTATCCCAGACGGAGGAAAGGTCATTGTCACGACTTCTTGGGGAGAGAAACGGGAGTATCCCTGCCGCTTCATTGATGAATACCATACCGAAGTCGGCAGCAATCTGTACCACATCTGCGAGTTTGCCGAGCGTATGCAGAAAAACGGGGCGACCTATGAGCCGAAACCTTCGGAACAAACGCCGCAGAAAACACCGAAGCACAAGGATTTAGAACGATAAGGAGGATTTAGAATATGGCTGTTAATCAGAAAGCCGTCAAGGTCTTGAATAAGGTCTTGGAAGCAGGCTTTACCGATGAAAAAGCGATTGCCGCTATGACTATGGACGATATTCTTTCTATGCAGGGCATCACGGTTGCGGATATTACCCTCATCAATGACCTGCAAAAGAGCATTAAATCGAACAAGGTCATTTCTTTTCTTGGCGGTGGTGCGGAGTGAGTAAACAGAAATATTTGAAACAGAAACGATAAGGAGGTGTAGGTTGAATGGCTGCGAAGTATCAGCTAATCACAGAGCTGTATCGGCGTACAGGCGTTGCGGTTGCAAAAAATCCGCAGGCGTGGCAGGGCTTTCTGTCCTCTGCCTGCCGCAACTATAAATGCCGTTTTGACGAACAGCTTTTAATATACGCCCAACGCCCCGATGCTGTCGCCGTTGCGAAGCTCGAAACTTGGAACAGGCAGTTCAAGCGTTGGGTCAATAAGGACAGCAAGGGTATTGCCGTATTTGACCCGAAAGGTCGCAGGAATACGCTGAAATACTATTTTGATGTGTCCGACACACACGAGGGCTATTATGGCAGCCGCCCTGTTCCGATATGGCAGATGGATGAGCGATACGAGCAGGCTGTTATGGAAAGGCTCTCGGACAGGTTTGGAGATGTGGAAAGCACTGACCTTGCTTCTGCCTTAATGGAAACGGCAAAGAACGCCGTGGAGGACAATCTGCAAGACTATTTTTCTCAGTTAAAGGACTGCACGAAAGACAGCTTTTTGGAAGAACTGGACGACTTTAATATAGAAGTCATTTACAGGCGGCTGGCAGCAAACAGCGTTGCTTTTATGCTGATCAGCCGCTGCGGTCTGGATACGAATGAGTTTTTTGACCGAGATGATTTTGCGTATATTGTAAATTTCAATACCCCTGCAACGATAAACGCCATCGGCATTGCCACGAGCGATATTGCGGAAATGGCGTTACGGGAAATCTCACAGTCTATCCGAAATGTGCAAATGGCAGAAAAAGACCAGAATCGCACCTTTGCACAAAGAACGCAGGCTCAGTATGATAAAGGCAGACAACAACCCGAAAGGAGCGAATACAATGAGCGAAATCACTTACAGCAGACAGGGGGATTATCTTATTCCCGACCTAACATTACCGACAGAGCCAGAGCTTCCGCTTGGCAGGTACGCTTTGATGCACAGGGATTATCTGGAGAAGCACAAGCGAGTGACCTATCTCAACCTGCTGACATCGGGCAGGCTGAACGGGCATCTGCACGAGGTAGAGCAGACAGCACTCCAGAGGTTGGAGCTTCTGACGAAGCAGCTATCAGCCGAGCAGGGCGTGACAGAGGAACTGAAAGAGAAAGCACCGATGCAGTGGGTCGGACTGATGAACAACATCCGCAGCCAAGCGGAGGAAGTAATACTGACCGAACTGATTTACAAGTAAGCGTTGCCAAGGATGATGAGGTCAGGGTCAATCTTCCAACCGTAGATGAACAAATCGAAATGATAGCCGAAGCAGAGGACGAAAAAGCCTCTGCTTTTGCTATTTCCAAAGAAGATATTGACTCCGTGCTTCAGAAAGGAAGTGGCGTTGCGGACGGAAAATACCGCATCTACCGCCAATTCCAAAAGGGCGAGGACAGACAGAAAAATATTGAGTTCCTTAAAAAAGAGTATGAAACGGGCGGCGGTACGCACATCTTCCCCGATGGTTTCAGCGGTCACTCTTGGTATGACAGCAAAGGTCTTGCCATTGACCGAAACGGCACTTATACCAATCACGACCTTGTGTTGAAATGGTCGGAGGTTGAAAAGCGTCTGCGTGAGCTGATTAAGGATAACCGCTATCTCAATCCGAAAGAAAAAGCCCATTATGCCGATTATCTTGAGAGCGTGTCAGCTCCCCAATATGAGGTTGACACCCAGAGGAAAATAGCAAGGCAGCGTTTTATCGACGCCCACCGTGACCTGCCGCCTGCCAACAAACGGGATACCCTTGCTTTGCGGCTATCTGACTTTATCCGTGACTTGGACAGGTACGAAAAAGACCTGTTATCTGTTGTGGAACGAAGCGACCTTGCAGATGTTACCGCCGAGCAAATGGAACAGCACCTGTCCGACCCCTCAACCGTTCAACAGCTCATAGACTTTCTTGCACAGGTACAATGGAAAACGACCTCAGTTTTCAGCCGCAGTAATGGGTGGAAGTTTACCGAGGAATTAAGGGAGCTGCACCCACTCCGCTACCTCTACGATGAGGGCGATGTGGTGTATATCGGTGCGGATAAATATGAGATTGCAACACTTACCGAGGAAAAGGTCTATCTGCAAAATGCCGAGTTCCCTATCTTGGGGCAGGAATACAGCCGAGCCGACTTTGAAGAAAAGCTAACGGAAAATCCTGCAAACGACCATCTGAAGGTGGTCGTAACCGAGAAACAGAGAACAGAAACGCCGTCCGAGAAAAAGCAGGACGGAATACAGTTTTCTATCGGTTTTTCTGAACACCCTGCGTTTTATGACAGACAGCTTAATGACCGCTATACGGATTTGAGCTTTGCTCTGGGTAATAAGCTGCTTGGTATTTTGGACGAGAAACAGCACCGTGAGCGTGAGGGCGATAAAAATATCGGGTGGTATCACAAGACAGATTTTGTTATCAAGGCTGTTATCGGCGGCGAGGAATTTAACTATGAAGGGCGGTTTGATATTGGCGATGGTGAGGGCGATTTAATTGCCCACATTAAGAATTTTTACGATTATGCCTTATCGCCAAAGGGCGAACAGCTATATGGAGATGACCGAGAAAGCCTGCTCCGTGGCAGAGATGAGTTTATCCCATTCTTGGAACAGCACACCGAGCTGACCCCAGAGGACGAGAGGCTGCTTGATGAGATTATGGCTACCGAAAATGATTGGTACAGGACAGCCGAGGAAGCCGAAGAAAAACCACAGGCGTATGCCGATAAAGTGAATGGCTCAGAAACTCCTGCCGTTGATATGGAGCAAGCCACAGACGACCTCATAGGCAGGGAAATCATCATAGATAACCGTGAATATCTCATTGAGAGCATCGGGAAAATCAGCGGCGATGTATCCCTGCGTGACATCACATTCCAGAACAATGTGGGTTTTCCGATAAACCGAGTGGAGAAAATCGGCTATATCCAAAAGCTATTGGAACAGGAAAAAACCGAATTACCGCCCGAAGAAAAAACGGAAGCTCCTGCCGTTCCTGTTACTGACCGTCATAATTTCCGTATTACCGATGACGCCATCGGTGTCGGCGGGGCAAAAGAAAAGTTCCGTAACAATATGGCGGCAATCAATCTGCTGCACGAGCTTGAAATTGAAAACCGCCTTGCCACACCCGAAGAACAGGAAGTCCTATCTCGGTATGTCGGTTGGGGCGGTCTTTCTATGGCATTTGATGAACACAATGCGGCGTGGGCGGAGGAATTTAAGGAACTATATGCCAGCCTATCCCCAGAGGAATACCGTGCCGCTATGGAGTCAACGCTGACCGCTTTTTATACGCCGCCTGTTGTTATCAAGGCGATGTATGACGCACTTGACCGCCTGGGCTTTTCACAGGGCAATATCTTGGAGCCGTCCTGCGGTACAGGCAATTTCTTTGGTCTGCTTCCCGAAAGTATGCAAAACAGCAAGCTCCACGGCGTGGAAATCGACTCTCTCACAGGCAGGATTGCAAAGCAGCTCTACCAAAAAGCGAACATTGCTATTGAGGGCTTTGAAAAAACGAATCTCCCAGACGACCATTTTGATGTAGTCCTCGGCAATGTGCCTTTTGGGGAGATAAGGGTCAATGACAGCCGCTACAACGCTCAGAAATTTCTCATACACGACTACTTTTTCGCAAAGGCTCTGGATAAAGTCCGTGCCGGCGGCGTTGTGATGTTCATTACCTCAAAGGGTACGATGGATAAAGCAAGCCCAGAGGTACGCAAGTATATTGCCCAGAGAGCCGAGCTTTTAGGTGCTATCCGTCTGCCAGACAACACCTTTAAAGCAAACGCAGGCACGGAGGTCACGAGCGATATTCTTATCCTGCAAAAGCGTGACCGAGTGATGGATATAGAGCCAGACTGGGTACACCTTGATACGGACGAAAACGGTGTTACAATGAACAGCTATTTTGTCGAACACCCCGAAATGGTGTTGGGCGAAATAAAGATGGAAAGCACACGCTTTGGTACTTTTGAGCCTGTTTGTAAAGCCCGTAAGGATATACCACTTTCCGAGCTTCTGTCCAACGCAGTGCAGAGGATAAACGGCGAAATCCCAGAGCTTAATAATGGGGTTGATGAAATCTCCGATGAGCAGGAGCTTTCCGTTCCTGCTGACCCGAATGTGCGTAACTTCTCTTTTACTCTGGTGGACGGCAGGGTTTATTTCCGAGAGAATGACCGTATGCACCCTGCTTCTGTGTCGATGACCGCAGAAAACCGTATTAAGGGACTTATCCAAATCCGTGACTGTGTGCGTAAGCTCATAGAGTATCAGACCGAAGATTACCCAGAGGAAATGATACGCACCGAGCAGGAAAACCTCAACCGTCTGTATGATGCCTATACCGCAAAATACGGTCTAATCAACAGCCGAGGAAACTATCTTGCTTTTGCTTCAGACGAGAGCTACTTCCTTTTATGTTCTCTGGAAGTGCTTGATGATGAGGGCAACTTCAAACGGAAGGCAGATATGTTCACGAAGCGGACTATCAAGCCCCACCGAGAAGTAACTTCGGTTGAAACAGCAAGTGAAGCCCTTGCCCTCTCTATCGGGGAGAAAGCCCGTGTTGATTTGCCTTATATGGAGCAGCTCACAGGCAAAACGCAGGTTGAGCTTGTGCAGGATTTACAAGGTGTTATCTACAAAGTACCGAACTCCGAGCCTGTTTCCTATGTAGCCGCAGATGAGTATCTGTCGGGAAATGTCCGAATAAGCTGACGGTTGCGGAGCTTGCTGCGAAGAATGACCCAGAGCTTGCAGTTAATGTGGAAGCTTTGAAAAAGGTCATTCCCAAAGACCTCTCGGCGGCGGAAATCTCTGTCCGTCTGGGTGCGACTTGGATACCGCAGGAAGATATACAGCGGTTTGTGATGGAGCTTTTAACTCCGTCAAGCTATGCCGCAGGCAGATTAAAGGTACGATACACCCCGATAAACGGAGACTGGTTCATAGAGAATAAAAGCTCCGATATGGGGAATGTAAAGGCGGACAGCACCTATGGTACGAAAAGGGCTTCCGCCTATCGTATTATTGAGGACACCTTAAACCTGCGTGACACCCGTATCTTTGATTATGTGTATGATGAACACGGCAATAAAAAAGCGGTGTTCAATGCAAAGGAAACTACGGCGGCACAGGCGAAGCAGGAAGTCATCAAGCAGGCATTTCAGGATTGGATATGGAAAGACCCAGAACGGCGAAACCGCCTTGTCCGTTATTACAACGACACTTTTAACTCTGTGCGACCCCGTGAGTATGACGGAAGCCATATCACTTTCGGAGGTATCAGTCCAGAAATCACACTAAGACCCCATCAAGTCAACGCCATCGCCCATATCCTTTATGGCGGCAATACGCTCCTTGCCCATAAGGTGGGAGCAGGCAAAACCTTTGAAATGGTAGCCGCCGCACAGGAAAGCAAACGGCTCGGTTTATGTCAGAAATCTATGTTTGTTGTGCCGAATCATCTTGTCGGTCAGTGGGCTTCTGAGTATCTGCGGCTCTATCCGAGTGCAAATATCCTTGTTACAACAAAGCAGGATTTTGAAACAGGAAACCGCAAGAAGTTCTGCGGCAGGATTGCCACGGGCGACTATGATGCAGTCATTATTGGGCATTCGCAGTTTGAAAAAATCCCGATGAGCATAGAACGCCAGAGGGAGCAGTTGGAAAAGCAGCTTGATGATATTGAGCGTGGCATTGACGATGTGCAGGCTTCCAAAGGTGAGCAGTTCACGGTCAAACAGCTAATGAAAACCCGAAAGGCAATCAAGACGAAGCTCGAAAAACTCAACGACACCAAGCGTAAGGATACGGTTATCGACTTTGAACAGCTCGGCGTTGACAGGCTTTTCATTGATGAGAGCCATTTTTATAAGAATTTGTACCTCTACACCAAGATGCGAAATGTAGGCGGTATCGCCCAGACCGAAGCCCAGAAATCAAGCGACCTCTTTATGAAATGCCGCTATCTGGACGAAATCACGGGCAACCGTGGCACGGTTTTCGCAACGGGTACGCCTGTCAGCAATTCAATGGTTGAGCTGTACTCCGTTCAGAGGTACTTGCAGTATGACACCCTTGCACAGAACGGTTTGCAGCATTTTGATAGTTGGGCTTCTACCTTTGGAGAAACGGTTACAGCTCTGGAATTAGCACCCGAAGGCACGAATTACCGAGCCAAGACGAGGTTTGCCAAGTTCTATAACCTGCCAGAGCTGATGCAGATGTTCCGTGAGGTGGCGGATATTCAGACCGCCGATATGCTAAAGCTCCCCGTGCCAAAGGTCAATTATCACAATATTAAGACCAAGCCGAGCGAGATACAGACCGAGATGGTAGCTTCCCTTGCGAAGCGAGCTGAGAAAGTCAGGGCAAGGCTTGTCGAACCGAACATCGACAATATGCTCAAGATAACCAATGACGGGCGGAAACTGGCTCTTGACCAGAGAATGATTGACCCGATGCTGCCAGATGACCCAGACAGTAAAGTCAATGCCTGCGTGGATAATGTGTACCGTATCTGGGAGGAACACGCCGATACCAAAGCGACACAGCTTGTGTTCTGCGACCTGTCCACCCCGAAAAATGACGGTACTTTCAATGTTTATGACGATATGAGGGAGAAGCTGATAGCCCGTGGTATCCCTGCGGAGCAGGTACGCTTTATTCACGAAGCGACCACCGATGCACAGAAAAAGGAGTTGTTCGGCAAGGTCAGAAGTGGAGAAGTCCGTGTGCTGTTCGGCTCTACTCCGAAGATGGGAGCAGGTACGAATGTGCAGGACAGGCTCATAGCAATCCATAACCTTGATTGTCCGTGGCGTCCTTCCGACCTTGAACAAAGGCAGGGGCGTATCGAAAGGCAGGGTAATATGTTTCCAGAGGTGGAGGTTTACCGCTATGTGACCGAGCAGACTTTTGATGCCTACCTCTATCAGTTGGTGGAGAGCAAGCAGAAATTTATCAGCCAGATAATGACGAGCAAAAGCCCTGTCCGTTCTGCCGAAGATGTGGACGAGGTTGCCCTGTCCTTTGCGGAGGTTAAAATGCTCGCCACAGGCGATGCCCGTTTTAAGGAAAAGATGGATTTGGATATACAGGTATCCAAGCTCCGAGTGTTAAAGCAGAGTTATCTTTCCGAGCATTACGACCTTGAGGACAGAGTGCTGAAGTATTATCCCCAGACCATTAAGGAGTATGAGGAACGCATTGCAGGCTATGAAAATGATACAGCTCTTGCCGAGCAGCACAAGCCGAAGGGAGAGGATAAGTTCTGCCCGATGACATTAAAAGGTGTGACCTACACCGAAAAGGCAGACTCAGGCGAAATGCTCCTTGCAATCTGCAAGGATTATCCGATGTCCGCACCTACCGAAATCGGCAGCTACCGAGGTTTCCGAATGGAGATTTATTATGACACCGTCAACGCCCATTACTGTATGAACCTTTGTGGAAAGACAAAGCATAAGGTGGATTTAGGTGCTGATGCCCTCGGCAATCTGACCCGAATTGAAAACGAACTGTCAAAGCTCCCTGCCAGACTGGAAGCTGCTAAGACTAAAAAGGTGGAAACTATCGCACAGCTTGAAACCGCAAAGGAGGAAATCAAGAAGCCTTTTGCTTTTGAAGATGAGCTGAAAGAAAAAACGGAACGGCTGAACGCTCTTAACATTGAGCTGAATCTGAATGAAAAAGACACTTCCGTTATGGATACCGAGCCAGAGCAGACAGAAGAACAGCCCGAAAGAAAATGTGCAAGTCGGGAGAGATAATGCGGTTTGCATATTTGTATTGCTGATTTCTGGGAAGTATAATAGGTGTAGATTAGTAAATTTCGGAGGTGAAAGGTGTGCTTGATAATTTCAGATTTGAAACCTTTGTTGATGTGCATAGCAACATCTTTGCTGAATATCTAAGCTCCGTTATCGCAAAGCTGCCCAAAGAAAATCCAGAATACCGCTCTGTAGAGGAAAGAATTGAGGAACTTTACAAGGAGTATCCAAAAGTGATGGAGGCTCTGGATACGGAAAAGCCGAGCGATTTGTCCGAGCAGGAGTGTAAGGCTCTGATAGAAGTTTTGGAGCTTAGGAACAGGCTCAGCGATATACAGCAGGAAGCAATCTATTTCAGAGGGTGCTATGACAGCGTTGGGTATCTCAAAAAAGCAGGAATTTTATAACCAAGAACGGCGGCATTGGCGTTGAGCTGATGCCAC